>NZ_KQ089848.1:0-733545 GCF_001037575.1 Citrobacter sp. BIDMC107
GGGGTTTGAGGTCCAATGGGGCGAAAACCTACGCTAAGCGATAGGAAACCAAATTCAAATTTTTTTTAAACAATGAGTTGTGCTGTTACCATAAGACGCTAATTGTGACTGCCACCGACCTTTATTATGCTTCGGTGACAGTTCATTCATAGGTTATCCCACTTGAGACTCTCGATAATTATTCTTTATGAAGCTATGAAAAAATTTACCGTGCGATTCTGCTCCATCAAATTCATACCAACATGTAATAGGAAAATCATGGTAATTCCATACTGCACCACTATTGAATTCAATCTCTAATGTAGAAATAGATTCGTCGTACCCAATACTACGAATCATGCTTGATGAAATACTTCTTCGTTCCATTTTACACTCCTTTGGTTATATTTTCTGTTCACGTATTTTAGTTACAACAATTTTATAATTATCAGCATCGAAAGAAAATGCTTTTGTCCAACATTCAATTAACTTTGGATCTTCACTTGTAGGTCTTGGGTGATTCAATTTCAATCGAACTCTAGATGGAATTTTTATAGCCTCACCTGAAATAACTGCCTCACCTATACGCAAAGATGAAAGAAGATCCATAAGACTATTTAGATTATCGGGGGCTGATGATTTCACTATGGATTGATCACTTGAATTGGTAAGCCTAAGAGCTATCAACGTGCCAATTTGGGAAATTATAGTCTCTGACAACTCTGAGGGGCGTTGAGAAATGACTAGCGCTCCTACGCCAAATTTTCTCCCTTCTTTAAATATTTTCTCAACTGCGGCTTTTGAATAATTACTCTTGTCATTTTTCCCTAAATACGTATGAGCTTCCTCAAATGCTAAGAGTATTGGCCTTTGCTTACCGGTATATGACTCTTTACGCCCCCAGAACATGCTGTCGTAAACAAATCTTGTAATCAAGCCTATGGTTATATCTAACACCTCAAATGGTACACCGCTAAGATCTAGTATTGTTAATCGCTGCTCACAGCCTATCCAGTCAGCTAGTAAATCATGCAAATCTTTTTCAGAATCTGCTGTTTTGTAATCACCTGGATTGAACAGAAAATCGTATCGGGTATCTCTGAGTCGAGAAAGTAATTTTTTTTCATAAGAAAAATACTCTGCGTGTTGAGATTTATATGGAGCTGTATTTCCCATTACATATGCTTCAAAGGTTGCCGGAGTCAATGTTTCTGCATCCCCAGCAGCCAGTTCATTTGCTGTATCTCTAGTTTGTTCATCTTTCTTTGCAGAAGAAAATGATGCATTAAGTAACCAATTCATCTCATACCATAGCTGCCTAGCGCTAAAAGGAATAGGTGAGTCGGCTGTGATAAGATTTTCATTAACAATCCCAGCTTTTAAATTTAAGTTTTCTTTCTTAAGCTTTGTTACAAGATCTCTCAGTAAACGATATTCTATTCTTTGTTCATCGCGATGATCAGCACCTACAAGAAAATAGGCAAGTTCTTCAAAGGTCATAAGCCAAAATGGTATCACCAATGGGGATGCTACTTCATTAATTCGAAGTACTTTGGCATCAGGAAATGCAGAAGCATATTCACCGTGTGGGTCAACCAATATAATTCTTGAACCAACGTAACCATGTAGAATAGATTTCAAAATACTGACGGTAGTATTGGATTTCCCGCTACCTGTTGAGCCTAAAATACCACAGTGACGTAAAATTAAGTTATGAGTATCTACATGAACACCTAAATTTTCAGATGAAGAATGTTTTCCAATTTCAATGGAACCGGCATCCTTTTCACCATAAATTGCAAATAAGTCGTGTTCGATTACAAGGTGTACTTCATCACCTATTGTAGGATAAGTACCCACTCCTTTTTCAAACTCACTGTCACCTATTTTTTCGCCAATCAGTTGTACTGAAAGAAATTTTGAGCTTACTCTATACTCATCATCGCTACTATCTGTGAACGGTCTGTCACTTACCGCAGCAACGATAGCGTAGATAGTAATATTTCCCATTGGCATTTTTACAAATGTGCCGATCTGGCCAATTTTATACAATCGTCCATTTATTATTGGCGCAGCGGAAGGTATTTCTGATGAAACTTCTACCTCTACAGTACTGGAATCCACACGAATAACCTTTCCTAAATATGTAGAATCAGTCTTCATTTATAGATACCTCAATCTCACTACTACGACCAGAATTACCAACTAAGAACTCAACCAAATAATTAAAATCACCAAGCAAGAATTTTTCACCTTCAGCATTCCAAAAACTATCACATTTTTCTTTGTTTTTTAGCTCGGATTGGTCAAAGGACCATTTCCCTAATGTTCCGTTTATAATCGCAGTTGTTGGTCCGAATACAGATAGATTTAGATATCCTGCCGAAAGGGAATGCAATTTTTTAACTTCACTGTCTGCATAAAAAAAGACTACAACACTAAGCCTGTTGTTTTGCCTCAAGCAATTAAAAATAATTTCATTTATATGCTGATCTAAAAATGAGTATCCGGTGAAAATGAATAGAAGCTCACCATTTAGTAAATAGTTTTTAAGGCGGTCGAAGTAAACTAAAAAAGGTTGTCTACGAGATAGATCATATTTTTCTTTTGATGGGTAAATGACTATCTCATTTTTCTCTTCTTCAATTTTATCTACTTTCCCAAGGCGTATAACTTTATGCGACTTCAGATTCTCTCTTTTTTTCCAAAACCAACTAAGAGAACCATGTATCTTCCATAATCGAATCCAGTTCTGAGTTAGATCATTTCTACGAACAAGTGTTTCGACACTTTCTTGCCAAAAAAATGGTTCATAAGAACCAACGAAACCGTCAAAATACGGCGCACGAATTGCTTCAAGAGATTTTTCTATTACCAGATCATAATTTGTAGTAAAAATCTCTTTCGAAAAATCTCTGTTTTGCATGTTTAACCACGCAAAAAATTTCTTTGGAGCAGTCAGATTAGCACTAACTTCTTTCTCCGTGATTAGATTATAAATATTTTTGCAAATTTCAATATCCAGATCACACGCGCTTATGCCAGAAACCCCGAGGAATTCTCTATCAGGCCTTTCTTCAGTTATTTCGCGAATCCGTCTTATCTGATTAAGAATATCTTCAATGCTAATTGTTTCATCAGGCTTCGATAAGTCTGTTTTAATAACATTAAAATAATCCAACAATGATCCGGTTAATGCACTTTCGACTTGAATAGTCAATTGAGATATATTTGGCAAGCCTAAAGCACAGGAGGTACCAGCCCCCATAAAGAAACCAATATTTTTAGCGTAGGATAGTTGACTTTTTAGCTCACGAATTTCTTTAAGTAGGTTTATTTCTTCCATAGCTTTTAATTCCCTATCATAATTTGTTGTATGACTTGATCTCTGCTTAGAATAATTCTTTTTAAATCATGGTTAATATTATCTTTATGATGATTTCTGATTGTTTTCCGATTTTTTTAACCGAAAATAAGTAGCCCGAGAAACCCCTGTCTTTTCTAGAATTATTTTTTCTGATAGCTTCTGATTGATAAGTTGTCTGACAAGTGCTGCTTTCGAGTGCGGTTTCCGTCCAAATTTGACACCGGATGCCATAGCAACAATTCTGCCATCATTAGTGCGTTCCAGAATACGTTCTCGTTCTGCTTCTGCAACAGCCGCCAAAATTTGAATCACCATTTTCCCCATAGTTCCTTCTGTACTTAGTCCGTTCTCCAGAAAACGAATGGCTATTCCCTTTTTATAGCAAGCATCAACAATGTGGATCATGTCTACGGTATTGCGGCCAAGCCGATCCATTTTGGTACAAATAATGATGTCATCCTTTTCTGCACGGGCAAGCAGCCGTTGTAACCCTTCGCGCTCATCCGTGGCTCCTGACATCATATCAGTAAAAATCCGGTCATCTCTGACACCTACAGATTTCAGCTCCGTAATCTGTACCGTCAGTTTCTGATGGCTGGTTGATACTCTTGCATATCCCAGTAATGCCATATTGGTCTCACAAATCGATATTGATACTGCGTAGTATCATAAAGTATAAATCGCGATTTTTGATACTCATGTTTGAAATCGTTTTGAGTGGTCTCAAAACTTATAACATTTGAGATAGTTAAAAATAGACCTAAGTCATAGTTACGCAAGGAGTGCTGGATGCCTATCGATTTTTTGACTGAAGAGCAGAAGCAAAATTATGGGCGTTATGCGGCAGAGCCGAACGAGGTACAACTTTCCCGTTATTTTATTCTGGATGAAAATGACCTGATATTCATCGCACAAAGGCGCGGGGACCAAAACCGTCTTGGTATAGCCCTTCAACTAACATCCGTCCGATTTTTAGGAGCGTTCCTGCCTGATTTGGCTCTGGTTCCGCACAATGTACAAACCTTTGTTGCCACGCAGCTTTCAATCAGTCGGACTGATATTCTGGCTGAATACGCAAAACGAGAACCAACCCGCTGGGAGCATTATGCTCAAATCAAAAAATATTATCACTATCATGAGTTCGGGGAGTTTCCGTGGACATTCAGATTGAACCGGTTGCTGTATACCCGAGCCTGGATTAGCAATGAACGCCCCAGCCTGATGTTCGATTTCGCCACCGCATGGCTGGTACAGCATAAAATTTTATTACCAGGAACCACAACACTCTCCAGAGTGATCACCGAAATCCGCGAACGAGCAGCAAACCGTCTTTGGCAAAGATTACTGGCATTGCCCAATGATGAACAGAAACGACAACTGGATGAATTACTGAGCTTTAGTGAAGGTCAGAGAGTATCCATGTTCGAGCAACTGAAAAAAGGTCCTGTGACAGTCAGTAGTCCTGCATTTAACGATGCACTTGATCGTTATAACAAATTGCACCAACTGGGTTTTCAGCAACTTGATTTTACAGGCCTTCCACCGGCTCAGCTAAAAAGTCTTGCTCGCTATGCCAATGTAACCTCGGTAAAAAAGATAGTTCGTATCCCCATGAAGAAACGTACAGCGATACTTATTGCCTTTGTTAAATCATTGGAGGTCATTGCGCTGGATGAAGCCATCGATGTTTTGGATATGCTAATCACTAATATTGCGGGAGAGGCTAAAAAAGCAGGGCAAAAGAAGCGGTTGAGGACGTTGAAGGATTTGGACCGCTCTTCGTTGATACTGGCAAAAGCCTGTGCACTCCTGCTGGATGAGGTAACTGATGATTCCCACCTCCGAAAATCAATTTTTTCCTGCATTTCCAAAGAAAGACTGGCTGAGTCGGTAAAAATGGTCAATGAGTTGGCCCGACCGGCAGACAATAATTTCCAAGATGAAATGATTGAACAATATGGGCGCGTTCGCCGTTTTCTACCCAGAGTTCTTCGGGAATTAACTTTTCTGGCCGCCCCGGCGGGAGAACATACTCTGGCAGCTTTTAACTATTTATCGTCGCTAGGCGCTTCAAGAAAGCACATCCTTGACGATGCTCCAAAAAATATTATTACCGGCCCCTGGAAGCGTTTGGTTTTTGACGAAGAAGGCCGAGTAAGACGGCCTGGCTATTCACTATGTCTACTTGAGCGGTTTCAGGATGCATTAAGGCGGCGGGATATTTATCTTGAGAATAGCGATCGTTGGGGAGATCCACGGTCAAAGCTATTACAAGGGACAGAATGGCAAGCTCAACGCGTCTCTGTCTGTCGAGCATTAGGCCACCCTGTCAATGCTCAGCAGGCAACAGAAAAGCTTGCTCAGCAGTTAGATTTTGCCTGGAAAGCGGTAGCTGATAGCTTTGATGATAATGCGTCAGTCCATATCGAATACGGGGGGAAACATCCTACGTTGACTATCAGCAGCCTAGAGAAACTGGATGAATCACCAAGTCTGATAGCTCTCAACAGACAAGTCAGAGGTCTTTTACCTTTGGTGGATCTGACTGAGCTCTTACTGGAAATCAATGCCCATACAGGATTTGCCGAAGAATTTACTCATGTCAGCGAGTCTAATGCGCGAGCGAAAGATCTGCATATCAGCATTTGTGCTGTATTACTGGCAGAAGCCTGCAACATTGGCTTTGAACCATTAATTAAGCACAATATTCCATCATTAACCCGGCATCGTCTTAGTTGGGTGAAACAAAATTATTTTCGGTCAGAAACCCTTATCAAAGCGAATGCTCGCCTGGTTGATTACCAGGCTACGCTCAGTCTCGCTCAGCGATGGGGTGGTGGAGAGGTCGCATCTGCTGATGGTATGCGTTTTGTTACGCCAGTAAAAACGATTAACGCCGGACCCAATAGAAAATACTTTGGCTCTGATCGTGGAATTACCTGGTACAACTTTATCTCCGATCAGTTTTCTGGTTTTCACGGCATTGTTGTCCCAGGTACGTTGAGAGACTCAATCTTTGTTCTGGAGGGTTTACTTGAACAGCAAACGGGGTTAAATCCACAGGAAATTATGACTGATACAGCAGGTGCCAGTGATTTGATATTCGGTCTGTTCTGGTTGTTGGGATACCAGTTTTCCCCACGTCTGGCGGATGCCGGAGATGCCGTTTTCTGGCGAGTGGATAAAAATGCGAATTACGGCCCTCTCGATGAATTGGCCCGTGGTTGCATCAATCTAGCACTGATTGAGGCTAACTGGGACGATATGATGCGGATTGCGGGTTCTCTTAAATTGGGAACTGTACAAGCATCAGAGCTAATCCGTAGTTTATTGAAGAGCACGCGCCCGTCTAGTTTGGCGCAGGCCATCATTGAAGCTGGGCGAATAAATAAAACGCTATACCTGCTGAATTATATTGATGATGAAGATTATCGTCGCCGAATACTAACGCAACTAAACCGGGGTGAAGGGAGACACAGTGTGGCTCGCGCCATTTGCCATGGTCAACGTGGTGAAATCAGAAAACGCTATCGCGAAGGGCAAGAGGATCAACTTGGATCATTGGGACTGGTAACAAATACTGTTGTTTTATGGAATACGCTGTATATGCAGGAAGCCCTTGGACATATTAATACAGATAGCCAGCCTACTGAAATTAACGAAGAAGATATATCCAGATTATCACCGCTGATGCACGGTCATATCAATATGTTAGGGCATTACTCATTCACCTTGTCTGAAAACGTGATGAATGGTGAATTAAGGCCTTTAAATCAACATGTTAATGAATATGTAGACTCTTAGCGAATGGAAGGGACTTCCCCTGGATATGCACCTGATTAACTTTCGTGCAATCATGGGGTAAATATTGACCCAGAGAGATTCGTTATGACCATCACTACTGTCGGTATCGATCTTGCTAAAAATGTGTTTGCAGTTCACTGCGTTGACCAAAATGGTAAAGCAGTTCTGGTTAAACCCAAGGTGTCACGTGCAGCACTTCCTGAACTCATCGCAGGTTTACCTCCCTGTGTAATTGGAATGGAAGCCTGCTCGGGTGCCCACTATTGGGCAAGATTATTCAGGCAGTATGGCCATGATGTCCGGTTGATGGCCCCAAAATTTGTCTCACCCTATCGCATGGCGGGTAAGACCGGGAAAAATGATGCAGCTGATGCAATAGCTATTTGTGAGGCTGTGCAGCGGCCGCATATGCGCTTTGTACCCGTCAAAGACGAAAGTCAGCAGGCAATGCAGTGCTTGCATCGGACAAGGCAGGGATTTATCCAGGAAAGAACGGCAACGTATAACCGTCTTCGGGGTCTGGTATCCGAATTTGGGATTATCGCCCCACAAAGCACTGATGCTCTACGTCATATTGTTTCTGACCAGAGGGAAACTCTGCCAGTACAGGTCAGGCTTTGCATTGATGATCTATTGGCTCATATAACTAATATTGAAGAAAAAATCGCCGAATATGACAGGGTATTATCTCGTGTGGCCAAAACAGACCATCGCAGCCAGCAGTTAATGGAACTGAAAGGTATTGGCCCCACAACAGCGAGCGCACTGGTCGCCAGTATTGGCAACGCACATGATTTTAAAAACGGGCGCCAACTGGCAGCCTGGCTGGGGTTAACGCCATCGCAATACAGCAGTGGTGGAAAATCAAAGCTTGGCAGAATAACGAAAGCCGGTGATTCATATCTGAGAACGCTGCTGGTACAGGGAGCTCGTTCTGTGATGATAGGGGCAGAGAATAGAACGGACTCGTTTAGCCGTTGGGTCTGCTCGTTGATTGGCAGGCGGGGATACTGGCGTGCTGTCGTTGCAATCGCTGCCAAGAATGCGAGGTTGTGCTGGGCATCATTACATTACGGCGATGACTTCAAACTGTATTCGGCAACATGAAAAATTTAACTGTGTAGTAACTGAACTGCAACTCGTTGATGGTAAAGGGTTAGACCCCCGTGAGAAGTATCTGCATATCCTACTGGATATCCCTATCCGATTAGCGAAGGAGGATCTCACGAGCGTCTTTCATCAGGGTCCGAATCAATAGAGATTCAACGTGACCGTTTATAGTAGCGCAGTCTTATCCCTTGCCCTTCATTGATGAACAGACAGAAATTAAAAACCGGCGTTGACTGTTCGGGGAAGCCCTTATAGTAGGTTTTCGCCCCATTGGACCTCAAACCCCAGGACCGGTAGCTGGGAGGCAATTGAGGCCTTCGAACTGGCAATGTCGTTCATTCCTATGCCCGCTGCCACGGTCGCTATCAGCAGTAGCGGCACCCAAATCCATGCGGCATTGGCCAGTGACAGTAACGATCCGTCAGCTTGTGGTACGCCCTGCACGCCCAGGAAGGTAAAAATGGGGAGAAAGATCACCAGCGGCGCGATCAACTGCATCACGCTGACACCGAGGTTGCCGAGGCCACCGTTAATGCCTAGTGCGCTGCCTTGCTTCGCTTTGGGGAAGAAAAAACTGATATTGCCCATGCTGGAGGCAAAGTTAGCGCCAGCAAACCCACACATCAGCGCAATGATAATAAATACGCCAAACGGAGTAGCGGTATTTTGCACGGCAAAACCGAGCCAGACGCAGGGAATAACCAGAATGACGGTGCTAAAAATGGTCCAACGGCGCCCCCCAAATATAGGTACCATAAAGGAGTAGGGAACGCGCAATATTGCACCAGAAAGAGAAGGTAATGCCGTTAATAAAAACAGTTGATCGGTGGTAAAATTAAAACCAATTTTATTCAGATTGACAGCAACAGCGCTGAACAACATCCAGACGCAAAACGCAAGCAGCAAGCAACTCACTGATATCCAGAGGTTTCTTCGGGCAATGTGCTTACCTTTGTTTTCCCAAAAGGCAGGATTTTCGGGTTTCCAGTCAGTTAAAAGATAACGATTATTTTTCTCATTTGATGCTGACATATTATTCTCCATGCACATGCCGTTCATGAAAAAGAAATAAACGCATACAGCGCCGCGCGAGTTCTTTTAGAAACTATTGAAAAGTTTTGGGAATATTGACTGAAAGAATAGATAAAAAAGCGCAATAACGCGGCGTGATGAGGGAATTACACGTTGCTTAAGTGTTACCAATTGTAAATATAAAAGATGTATTATTAATTCATCTATAACATCAATTAACTAACTCTAACGTAATCATACGATCCAGGTGGCGTTCGAATGCAGGATCGGCCATTTCTTCAATGCCTAATACATAGATGCCATCCAGACCGCATACCAACGCAATTAAACGCCACGCCACATCGGCAGCATCCGGGCCTGGAGAAAACTCACCGGCATTCTGTCCCTGAGAGATGATAGCGGCGGTTTCTTCGTGCCACATCCGCATGGTCAGCAGGTAAGCGCTTTTGATTTCCGGATCTTTATCCGCCAGAACCTGCGCTTCACGCCATAGTTTTATATAGGGTTCGAACCCGCCATCTTCGCTGCCCAGCATGGCATGCAGCCGTTCACGGAAGCTGGCGTTTGCGCTGACCAGTTCGGCATCCAGAAGAGTACGGATCAGTTGCACAAAAGCGAGGGATTTTAACTCGCCGGCAGACGTAAAGTGATGATGCACCTGGCCGGTTGACACCTGAGCTTCCGTGGCAATACGCCGCACCGTCATGGCGGTAAATCCTTCCTCAAGCGCGACGCGCATTGCCGCCTGCAGAATCACTTCCCGACGTTCATCCCGATTTAGATAGCTCATCGTTCCTCCCATATCCGTTTAGCACGCAGTCTAACAAAAAGTTGGACATACGTTCAAATTTCCGTAGGATCGCCGAACCTGGACGTGTGTCCAGTTTCAGTTTTGAAGGGAGTTTTATGTTTCGTCAGTGGTTAACGTTAGTGATTATTGTGCTGGTCTACATCCCTGTTGCGATTGATGCAACGGTGCTGCACGTTGCCGCGCCCACGCTGAGTATGACGCTGGGCGCCAGTGGCAACGAGCTGCTGTGGATCATTGATATTTATTCCCTGGTAATGGCCGGTATGGTATTGCCAATGGGCGCGCTGGGCGATCGCATCGGCTTTAAACGCCTGCTGCTGTTAGGTGGAGGCTTGTTTGGTCTGGCATCACTGGCGGCCGCTTTTGCTCATAGCGCCAGTTGGCTGATTGTCACCCGGGCCGTGTTGGCGATTGGCGCGGCGATGATTGTGCCGGCAACGCTTGCGGGGATTCGCGCCACGTTCGCTGAGCAACGGCATCGTAATATGGCGCTCGGCGTCTGGGCCGCGGTTGGTTCCGGCGGTGCGGCGTTTGGCCCACTGGTTGGCGGGATGCTACTGGAGCACTTCTACTGGGGATCAGTATTCTTAATTAATGTACCGATTGTCCTGGTGGTAATGGCCTTAACCGCACGCTTAGTGCCGCGTCAGGCTGGACGTCGCGATCAATCGTTAAATTTTGGTCATGCGATAATGCTGATTGTTGCCATTCTGCTGCTGGTTTACAGCGCCAAAACCGCACTGAAAGGGCATACGGCGACCGTTGCCATCGCCCTGACGCTGTTAACCGGCGCTTTGCTGTTGTGGCAGTTTGTCCGCATCCAGCTTGCGGCAGCCCGCCCGATGATTGATATGCGGTTGTTCACGCATCGCATAATCTTAAGTGGCGTAGTGATGGCGATGACCGCGATGATAACGCTGGTGGGTTTCGAGTTACTGATGGCTCAGGAGCTACAGTTTGTCCACGGCTTAACACCGTATCAGGCAGGGTTGTTCATGCTGCCGGTGATGCTGGCAAGTGGTTTCAGCGGACCGATTGCCGGTATGTTGGTTTCACGTCTGGGATTACGTTGTGTGGCGACTGCGGGTATGGCGCTGAGCGCTGTTAGCTTTTACGGCCTGGCGATGACGGATTTCAGTAGTCAACAGGTACAAGCCTGGATTTTGATGGCTTTGCTCGGCTTCAGCGCCGCCAGTGCGCTTCTGGCTTCAACAGCGGCTATCATGGCAGCAGCACCTGCGGAAAAAGCCGCGGCCGCGGGTGCCATCGAGACAATGGCTTATGAACTGGGAGCCGGACTTGGGATCGCTATCTTTGGTTTGCTGTTGAGCCGTAGCTTTTCTGCATCGATTCTGCCGCCAGCCGGACTTAATCCGCAGGAAATGGAACGTGCCTCATCGTCAATGGGGGAGGCGGTACAACTGGCGCACTCGCTCCCGTCGTCACTGAGTGAGGCATTGCTGACGGCTGCCAGAGAAGCGTTCACCTGGTCACATAGCGTGGCCTTAAGCAGCGCCGGCAGCATGCTTATCGTATTAGCGATAGGAATGTGGTTCAGTCTGGCAAAGGTACAACGTTAATAACTAGTGAGCTAAATGACAGGGGTAATCCATCTCTTCGACTTCTTTCCCACTCAGTCGAGCGTATTGCCCCGTCAATCTCCAGAACGCAGGCTGTGTTTCCGTATAGATTTCTGCTGCTAATATCAGGCGGCGGCGATCTACCTCATTAAGCTCCAGAAGTGTCCACGGAATAAAGTAGCGATCGCTGTCCGTCAACGTAAACCACAGTGGGCATCCGCAGCCGGAACAGAAGAACCGTTCACCACGATTTGAGGAAGGAAAGTGCGAAGGTTCTACCGATTCTGGTGACATCAGCGGGTGAGCGCTGGCTTCCAGATACATGGCGATGCCGCCAGACCATTTCTGACACAGCGTACAATGGCAGGCATAGACATCCAGCATTTCGACGTCGACGGTAAAATGACTCTGTCCGCAAAGACAACGACCAGTGAATGTCTGCACGGCATACTCCTTATGACCGAGTCTACATCAAGAGAAAAAGCCAGCCCTTGAAGGACTGGCTTTGTATTCTGACTACAACAAAATTAGAACTGGTAGTTCAGACCAACAGCCACGATGTTGTCAGTTGACACTTTCGCTGCATTGGTGAAGTTGTTGTCATCCAGCAGGTTGATTTTGTAATCAACGAAGGTGGACATGTTTTTGTTGAAGTAGTAAGTAGCACCCAGGTCTACGTATTCAACCAGATCCTGGTCGCCGTAACCGTTGATGTCTTTACCTTTGGATTTCAGGTAAGCAACGGACGGACGCAGACCGAAGTCGAACTGGTACTGAGCAACTACTTCAAAGTTTTGTGCTTTATCTGCAATACCAGTAACACCGGAGCCACCATAGGTGGTCATGTTGCGGGTTTCAGAGTAGGTGGTTGCCAGGTAGATGTTGTTCGCATCATATTTCAGACCAGCGGCCCATACTTCAGCGTTTTTACCGGAAGCCATGAAACCGCCGTTACCGACAGACTGTTTGTCGGTACGGTCAGATTTCGCATAGGTAGCACCTACGCCAAAGCCTTCATACTCATAAGTGGTAGACAGACCGAAGCCGTCACCGTTAGCTTCTTTCAGGTTGTCACGGTCATTTTTGCCCTGGTACTGAGCAGCAAAGTTCAGACCTTCAACCAGACCGAAGAAGTCGGTGTTACGGTAGGTTGCAACGCCAGTAGTACGGCCAGTCATGAATACGTCAGTCTGGGTCCAGGTATCACCACCGAACTCAGGCAGGACGTCGGTCCATGCGCCGATGTCGTAGGCCACGCCGTAGTTACGACCGTAGTCGAAAGAACCGTATTCAGCGAATTTCAGACCAGCGAATGCCAGACGAGTTTTGTCTGCTTCAGAGCCCTGGGATTCAGAACGGTTGCCTTTGAATTCATATTCCCACTGACCAAAACCAACCAGCTGGTCATTGATCTGAGTTTCACCTTTGAAGCCCAGACGCGCGTAGGTTTTGTCGCCATCGCTGCCGTTGTCGTCAGAGAAGTAGTGCTGAGCGTGAACTTTTCCGTAGATATCCAGTTTGTTTGCGTCTTTGTTATATACCTCAGCTGCGTTTACCGCACCTGCCGCCAACAGGCTAGTCACTGCCACTGCAACTAATTTAAGTTTCATTCTAAATAATCCTTATAATTTTTTCTTGGTGTGTTTCCTAAACCATTGCTAAACGAAGGGGTTCGTCAATGGCAAACTATTTTTAAATGACGCAGTGGTATAAGTTCAATAATAAGTTTCATAATATTGCGAAATATTTGAAGTTGTGTGATCCAGATCTACATAATATGGTTGATTGTATTAATCTTTATATGTGACAAATCTGAATGGGTATATTTACGTAGGGGACTATTGTCAGGGCTATGATTTAAATGGCGTTAGTTCCGCATGTGTAATATATGCATATGAAGGGATATAGATAACCGCATAATATTTTCGCGTGTTAACTAATTACCATATATTTAACATTTAATTAAACAAATACAAACATAAATCGCAAGTAGAATGAACAATTATTATTCACCAATTTGTCTAAAGTATAGCCGGGTTTTATTTGTTTGTGATAAAACCCGGTTTTTTTTCAGGCGCGGCGCGTTGCCAGCCAACAAAGTAGCGAACCCGCGCAGACCATCAGTGCGCCCTGCCAGAAAGATAGCGAAAGCGGTGCACTGAGTAACACAGCAGCCAGTGCAGAAGAGAGCACAGGGGTAAAATAGGATCCTACGGCCATGATGGTCACGTTGCCATGCAAAATGCCAATATTCCACGCCGCATAGGCAAATCCTAACGTTAATGCCGCTGAGAACATTTTAATAGTCACCGAAGTGCTGAATATCATTTCTGGTTGCGGAGTCATAAAATAGTAAATCCACAAACTTGCGGCTGTTAGTAAAACGAACACGGTGATGCCGTTAAAGCCTTTTGCATATTTATTGGTCACCGTGCAATACGTTGCCCAGATAAAAGCGCCGAGAAAGGCGAGAAAATAGCTCAGCGGACTGCTGGCAACATTGCTGATAATTTCATCAAGGTTAAGACCGTTTTCACCACCCAATACCCAACAAACCCCGGTCAATGCGATAATTAATCCAGGGATTACCAACCAGGTTGTTTTTTGACCATTAAATAAAATAGCAAACAATATTGTCAAACTTGGCCAGAGATAATTGACCATACCGACTTCAATAGCCTGGTGACGAGTAGCCGCATAACCGAGAGCCAGCGCTAAACATATTTCATAGGTAACAAAAAGCACGCTACCAGCGATTAAATAACGCACAGGAATTTTTCTGATATTCGGAAAGCCGACGGTAAATATCAGCAACAGACCACTTAAGGAAAAAATCATTGCTGCGCCGCCCGCAGGACCCAGTCCTTCACTTACCCCACGCATGAGTCCGACCATCGTGCTCCAGAGCACGATGGCAATGAGCCCAATTAACGTTGCCTTTTGTTTTGTCATTCTGATTGTCTGTCCATGGTACTGGCAAAAATTTAAGCTGAAATTTATAGCACTTTTATACCGTAGCGCGCTAATTAATTGCCTTTCCCATACTCCCTTATGGGTACAAGAGTTAAACAAAGTGCACTATTTAGTAGCGGAACCGTTTCGTTATTGATTTGACGCAAAAAAAATATGGATATAGCTGATAGTTTCGTCGCGAAGTTGTACATGGCATCTTTCAGACTGCCGCGCTGGCGCAATTTGAGAGATTTCCTGTACGAACCCCTGCAAAAAAGAGGAAAGCAATGGACGTCAGCCGCAGACAATTTTTTAAAATCTGCGCGGGCGGTATGGCGGGAACTACAGTGGCCGCTTTGGGTTTTGCACCCAAAATGGCACTGGCTCAGGCGCGAAACTATAAGCTGTTACGCGCCAAAGAGATCCGAAACACCTGCACATACTGTTCCGTAGGTTGCGGGCTATTAATGTATAGCCTGGGAGATGGAGCAAAAAACGCCAAAGAGTCGATTTACCATATTGAAGGGGATCCGGATCATCCGGTGAGCCGCGGGGCATTATGTCCTAAGGGCGCTGGATTACTGGATTACGTGCACAGTGAAAACCGTCTGCGTTACCCGGAATATCGCGCCCCTGGTTCCGACAAATGGCAGCGTATCAGCTGGGATGAAGCATTCACCCGTATCGCGAAGCTGATGAAAACTGACCGTGACGCCAACTTTATTGAGAAGAATGAGCAGGGCGTAACGGTAAACCGCTGGCTTTCAACCGGGATGCTGTGTGCATCTGCGGCAAGTAATGAAACCGGTATGCTGACGCAAAAATTTGTGCGCTCACTCGGCATGCTGGCAGTAGACAACCAGGCGCGCGTCTGACACGGACCAACGGTAGCAAGTCTTGCTCCAACATTTGGTCGCGGTGCGATGACCAACCACTGGGTTGATATTAAAAACGCTAACGTCGTGATGGTGATGGGCGGTAACGCCGCTGAAGCACATCCGGTGGGATTCCGCTGGGCGATGGAAGCAAAAAACAACAATGATGCCACGCTGATTGTTGTTGACCCTCGTTTTACACGTACAGCTTCGGTGGCGGATATCTATGCGCCAATTCGTTCCGGCACGGACATTACGTTCCTGTCCGGCGTCTTGCTGTACCTGATTGAAAACAACAAAATCAACGCTGAATACGTTAAGCATTACACCAACGCCAGCCTGCTGGTGCGGGATGACTTTGCTTTCGAAGACGGTCTGTTCAGCGGTTATGACGCAAACAAACGCCAATATGATAAATCGTCCTGGAACTACCAGTTCGATGAAAACGGCTACGCGAAACGCGATGAAACGTTAAGCCATCCTCGCTGTGTCTGGAACCTGCTAAAACAGCACGTTTCCCGCTACACGCCGGATGTGGTGGAAAACATTTGTGGTACGCCGAAAGAAGACTTCCTGAAAGTCTGCGAAGTGCTGGCTTCCACCAGCGCAGCCGATCGCACCACCACGTTCCTGTATGCGTTGGGTTGGACTCAGCATACCGTCGGGGCACAGAACATCCGCACCATGGCGATGATCCAGTTGCTGCTCGGCAACATGGGGATGGCAGGTGGCGGTGTCAACGCCTTACGCGGTCACTCCAACATTCAGGGGTTAACCGATTTAGGTCTGCTCTCTACCAGCCTGCCGGGCTACCTGACGCTGCCGTCAGAGAAACAGACAGATCTGCAAACCTATCTGGCCGCGAACACGCCAAAAGCGACATTGGCCGATCAGGTTAACTACTGGGGCAACTATCCGAAGTTCTTCGTCAGCTTGATGAAATCTTTCTACGGCAATGCTGCACAGAAAGAAAACGACTGGGGCTTTGAGTGGCTGCCGAAGTGGGATCAGTCCTACGACGTCATCAAATACTTCAACATGATGGATAGCGGTAAAGTCACCGGCTACATCTGTCAGGGCTTTAACCCTGTTGCGTCCTTCCCGGACAAAAACAAAGTGGTGCAGAGCCTCAGCAAACTGAAGTATCTGGTGGTTATCGATCCGCTGGTGACCGAAACCTCAACGTTCTGGCAGAACCACGGCGAGTCAAACGACGTTGATCCTGCGTCGATTCAGACCGAAGTCTTCCGTTTGCCTTCTACCTGCTTTGCGGAAGAGGACGGCTCCATCGCCAACTCCGGCCGTTGGCTGCAGTGGCACTGGAAAGGTCAGGACGCACCGGGCGAAGCCCGCAACGACGGCGAAATTCTGGCCGGTATTTACCACCGTCTGCGAGACATGTATCGCACTGAAGGCGGTAAAGCTGTAGAACCCGTTCTGAAAATGAGCTGGAACTATAAGCAGCCGGACGAACCGCACTCAGAGGAAGTGGCGAAAGAGAACAACGGCTATGCGCTGGAAGATCTCTATGATGCCAACGGTGTACTGGTTGCGAAGAAAGGTCAGTTGCTCAACAGCTTTGCGTTGCTGCGCGATGATGGTTCTACGTCATCATCCTGCTGGATTTATACCGGTAGCTGGACCGAGCAGGGCAACCAGATGGCCAATCGCGATAACGCCGATCCGTCAGGTCTGGGTAATACGCTGGGCTGGGCCTGGGCATGGCCGCTGAACCGTCGCGTGCTGTATAACCGCGCTTCGGCGGATCCACAGGGTAAACCGTGGGATCCAAAACGCATGCTTATCCAGTGGAACGGTACGAAGTGGACGGGTAACGATATCCCGGACTTCAATACCGCGGCACCGGGCAGTGGCACCAATCCATTTATCATGCAGCCGGAAGGGCTGGGGCGTCTGTTTGCTATCGATAAGATGGCGGAAGGTCCGTTCCCGGAACACTACGAGCCGATGGAAACGCCGCTGGGTACTAACCCGCTGCACCCGAATGTGATCTCCAACCCGGCAGCGCGTCTGTACGAGGCGGATAAACTCCGTATGGGCACGAAACAGGACTTCCCGTACGTCGGGACGACCTATCGTCTGACCGAACATTTCCATACCTGGACCAAGCACGCATTGCTGAATGCGATTGCCCAGCCAGAGCAGTTTGTGGAAATCAGCGAAACGCTGGCGGCAGCAAAAGGGATCAACAACGGCGATCACGTGAAAGTTAGCAGTAAACGTGGATTTATTCGCGCAGTTGCCGTGGTGACCCGTCGTCTGCGTACCCTGAACGTCAACGGTCAGCAGGTTGAAACGGTTGGGATCCCAATCCACTGGGGCTTTGAAGGAGTCGCGCGTAAAGGCTTTATCGCCAACACCCTGACGCCGAATGTCGGTGATGCAAACTCGCAAACGCCGGAATACAAAGCGTTTTTAGTTAACATCGAGAAGGCGTAAGGGAGGCGAACATATGTCTATGGAAACGCAGGACATCATCAAACGGTCCGCAACAAACTCCATCACGCCGCCACCTCAGGCCCGTGATTACAAAGCCGAGGTCGCGAAGCTGATCGACGTTTCCACCTGTATAGGCTGCAAGGCCTGTCAGGTGGCATGCTCAGAGTGGAACGATATCCGCGATGAAGTTGGCCACTGCGTCGGGGTGTATGACAACCCCGCCGATCTCAGCGCCAAGTCCTGGACGGTGATGCGGTTTACCGAAACCGAACAGAACGGCAAGCTGGAATGGCTGATTCGTAAAGACGGCTGTATGCACTGTGAAGATCCGGGCTGCCTGAAGGCATGCCCGTCTGCCGGGGCAATCATCCAGTACGCCAACGGGATTGTCGATTTCCAGTCAGAACACTGTATTGGCTGCGGCTACTGTATTGCCGGGTGTCCATTTAATATTCCGCGCCTCAATAAAGAGGATAACCGCGTGTATAAATGTACGCTGTGTGTCGACCGGGTCAGCGTCGGGCAGGAACCTGCCTGCGTGAAGACCTGTCCGACCGGGGCAATACATTTCGGCACCAAGCAGGAAATGCTGGAAATGGGCGAACAGCGTGTGGCAAAACTGAAAGCACGCGGTTTCGAACACGCCGGTCTCTACAACCCGGAAGGTGTGGGTGGTACGCACGTTATGTACGTTCTGCATCATGCCAACCAGCCGGAGCTGTATCACGGCCTGCCGAAAGATCCGCAGATCGATACCTCTATCAATCTGTGGAAAGGGGCGCTGAAACCGCTGGCCGCTGCCGGATTTATCGCCACCTTCGCCGGGCTGATTTACCACTACATTGGTATCGGTCCGAATAAGGAAGTGGACGACGACGAGGAGGATCATCATGAGTAAGTCGAAAATGATTGTGCGCACGAAGTTTATCGACCGCGCCTGTCACTGGACGGTGGTGATCTGCTTCTTCCTGGTGGCGCTGTCTGGGATTTCGTTCTTCTTCCCGACTCTGCAATGGCTGACGCAAACCTTCGGTACGCCGCAGATGGGACGCATTTTGCACCCGTTCTTCGGCATACTGATCTTCGTCGCGCTAATGTTCATGTTTGTGCGCTTTGTGCACCACAACATCCCGGATAAAAAAGATATTCCGTGGCTGAAAAACATTGTGGAAGTGCTGAAAGGCAATGAACACAAAGTGGCGGATGTGGGCAAGTACAACGCCGGGCAGAAAATGATGTTCTGGTCGATCATGAGCATGATTTTCGTGCTGCTGATTACCGGTATTATTATCTGGCGTCCATACTTTGCACAGTTCTTCCCAATGCAGGTCGTGCGCTATAGCCTGCTGATCCATGCGGCGGCGGGGATTATCCTGATGCACGCCATCCTCATCCATATGTATATGGCATTCTGGGTGAAAGGTTCGATTAAAGGCATGGTTGAAGGGAAGGTGAGCCGTCGCTGGGCGAAGAAACATCACCCACGTTGGTATCGCGAAGTTGAAAGACAAGAAGCGAAAAAAGAGAGCGAGGAAGGGGTTAACTAATCCCTGATGTTCCCTCTACGCAATGGCGCTACATCGGTAGCGCCATTTTTTTGCCAAAAAAACGTCATGTTTCTGTCATATGCTGAACGTAAGGTGTTGTCTTTCCAATAATAGAAGAGTTAAAAGACAATGCATCTGGTGAAAAAACTACTCGCAATCAGCGTGTTTCTTTGTGCTTCAGCTCAGGCGCAGAACATCCTCGAATTTCCTCAGCCGGAGAATAACCCGGAAGAGTTTTATGCCGTAACCGAAATCCCGGCAGGTGGAATGATTAAATATGAAACCGACGCCAAAACCGGGTTTATCGTTGCCGATCGCTTCCAGTCAATGCCGGTTGCCTATCCCGCCAACTACGGTTCACTAACCCAGTCTTTAGCCGGTGACGGCGACCCGCTGGATGTTATCTTTTATACTCGTGCGCCGCTGGCCCCGGGGACGTTGATTAAGCTGCGCGCAATAGGCGTCCTGAAGATGATCGACGGCGGTGAAAAGGACGACAAAATTGTCGCCGTGCCGGCCAGTAAAATTGACCCCACTTATGACAACATCAAAGAATTGAGCGATCTGCCCAATATTGAAGTTCAACGTCTGGAATCTTTCTTCCGCGTGTACAAAGATCTGCCGGAAGGGCGCAAGAAGGTCGAATTAAACGGTTTCAACGACGCCGCTACGGCAAAGCAAGAGATCAAACAGGCCTGGGATGCCTGGAAAGAGAAAAAACCGCAGCAATAAATGGTATGCCGGATGGCAAAAGTTTATCCGGCATTTACTTTTATCACTGTACTGCCAGCTTACGCAGGCGTGAAATATCCACGCTTTTTTGGGCCTCTGCCAGACTCCAGGTAGTTTGCAGGTTTAACCACATTTCGGGTGAGCTGCCAATCACCACAGAGAGTTTAATCGCCATCTCAGGCGTTAGGGCTGCTTTCCCGGTTAATAGTCGACTTGCCGTTGAAGGTGCAATCTCCATAGCTCTGGCAAACTCGCGCAGGCTGACATTGAGTTCTTCCAGCGCTTCCTGAATGATATCCCCAGGACGGGGATGATTTGCCATCTTCATCAATGATAGTCCTCGTAGTCCAGTATGTACGCGTCGCCATTGACGAATTCAAACGTAATACGCCAGTTACCTGAAACAGTTATTGCCCATATGCCATCACGGTCACCTACCAGAGGATGTAGCTTATAACCGGGCATATTGATATCTGTAACCTTGCTTGCCGCATCAATAACGGCAAGCCTGTGTCGTAATCGTCGGACATGTTTCGCCATAACGCCTGATGTTCTTCCATGAAGAAACAAATCTCGCAATCCCTTGTGTCTGAAGTTCATGATCATCCGTATCATCCTTGTTCCTTCAAGAAGAACACTACCATTAATGTTCCGTGAAGCGCAACGCCAAGATTGCGATTTTTAAAATTGTGCGGCGAATGCGCTAAAAGAAAAAGGGAGAAGGGGAATATCTGGAAAGCGTCACGCAAGAATTGCCGGATGGCAGGCCTACACGCGCATTTTGCTGGTGTAGGCCGGATAAGCTTGCGCCATCCGGCAAAAAAGATTACTCCAGTTGTGAGTTCAGACGCTCAATCTCTTTACGCCATTGCGCCTGTAACAGCGGTTTTTGATGTTTCGGCTTGCGGGCGAGATCGTCGGCCAGACGCTGTTCCAGATCGAGGAGTTGTTCCAGCAATCCATCGCTGTCACAGCTTATTTCAGCTTTCGCTTCGACCACTGTTTTGGGAACGGTTATCTCCGCGGACGTTTCCCTAATACGCGCATTGACCGCCTCCAGATCGTGCCATTCACTGAGTTCGCCATTGTCGATTAACCAGAACCGGTTACAGCTTTGGCTGATAAGCTGCCGGTCGTGGCTGACCAGCAACACGCCGCCGTTATAGCTTTGTAGCGTTTCTGCCAGCGCCTCTTTACCTTCCATATCCAGATGGTTAGTCGGTTCATCGAGCATCAGCAGACTGTAGCGCGCAAGCGTCAGCCCCACAAACAGCAGCCGGGAGCGCTCACCACCGCTTAATGTACTGACCCTCTGCGTATGACGAATCCACGGAAAACCCGCGCTAATCAGCGCCATCTTGCGAATCTCTGGCTGCGGGGCAAACGCTTCCAGCGCGTCAAACAATGAATCGTTATCGGCAAGCTGATGCAGCGTCTGATCGTAATAGCCCAGCGTAACGCGCGGGTGCAACACCAGTGAAGGCGATGCCAGCTGTGATTGAAACTGTTGCCAGATAAGCCTTAACAGCGATGATTTCCCGCAACCATTACGCCCGACAATTGCCACGCGATCGCCGCTTTTTAACCGGATACCGGCAATGGAAAACAGTGTATCTGCGTCGGGAGCAGGGGCTACAGACAGATTGGTCATCTCCAGCAAACGATCTGCTCGCAGGGAATCACCCTGCAATGTTAGTGTCCACTGACTTCCTGCCGTCACTTCTGTCTGCACCTCTTTCAGGCGCTGCACCTGTTTTTCCATCTGCTTGGCCTTGCGGGAGAGATCTTCGTTGTCGTAGACCCGCCCCCAGGTTGCCAGCCGTTTGCCGCTGGCGGTAACCCGGTCTATCTCTTTTTGCTCAGCCTTGTGGCGCAGAGCATCGCTGACGTCTCTTTCTGCCAGCGCCTGACGTGCGGCGCTACAGGGCAGATCAAAGGCATGGAGAGTGCGATCGCGTAGGATCCACGTTCCGTGGGTCACCGCGTCCAGCAACTGCGGGTCGTGGGAAACCACCACAAAACTGCCAGACCAGTTCTGTAAGAACTGCTCCAACCACAGTAATGTTGGCAAATCCAGATGGTTACCCGGTTCATCCAGCAGCAGCAGGTCAGGATTACGCATCAATGCCCGCGCTAATAGCAAGCGTGTGTGCTGGCCACCGCTCAACGTTTGCGCTGTCAGAGATAAATTCTCTGGCGTGAAACCCATTTCGGCAAGCAGCGCTTCAACTCGCCATTGTTGAGCCGCACGCTCATGCTCAGGAAGTTGAGCGAGAACGGCTTCCTGCAGTGTAAGAGGCAATATATCGTCAGGTAGATGTTGTTCTACACGCGCGAGATGGCAGTGATTCGCTTGCGCGATTGCTCCACTGGTGGGCGAAATCGTGCCATCGAGCAGTTTTAACAGCGTGCTTTTGCCGCAGCCGTTGTAACCGATAAGCCCGATGCGGTCGCCTTTTTTCAGGGTAAAGGAAAGATCGTCGAATAGCGTGCCGAATGCCGTATCAACGTGTAAGGATTGTGCGGTTAGTAATGTGCTCATTGTTGCTTACTCAAGAGTTACAGGCGTGAAAACGCCTCGTCAAACATCGCTGACGATAACCCGGTAAGCCCGAGAGAAGGGGGTTTAGAAGTTAGCTTCGCTCAAGCAGAAGTTATCGCAGCACGATACCGATAACGCTTGAGCACTGGCGATCGCCAAAAGCATGTGAAACGATAAAACGTTCACAGTACAGCATAAGTATCCTCCTTTTGTTTTTCAGAGTGTTGATCGGTAGCGAAAGTGTAATCGCAAATTACACTTTCGCGCAAACTTTGCACGCCCGGCAGCAATGTGCCGCCGGGCAAACCGTCAGATAGAAGTACGACGGTAGTCGCGATATTCCGCCTGCCAGAAATTATCGTCAATAGCCTGTTGCAGCGCTTCAGCGGAGGTTTTCACCGCCACACCTTGCTGCTGGGCCATTTTACCGACGGCAAAGGCAATGGCACGAGAAACCGTCTGAATATCTTTCAATTCCGGTAGCACCAGTCCTTCACCGTTGAGCACCAGCGGTGAATACTGTGCCAGCGTTTCACTGGCCGACATCAGCATTTCATCAGTGATGCGCGACGCGCCAGAAGCAATCACGCCAAGGCCAATACCCGGGAAGATGTACGCATTATTACACTGCGCGATCGGGTAAGTTTTCTCTTTCCACAGTACCGGTGCAAACGGGCTACCGGTCGCAACCAGCGCGTTACCTTCGGTCCAGGCGATGATATCCTGCGGCGTGGCTTCTACACGAGAAGTCGGGTTAGACAGCGGCATGACGATCGGACGCGGACAATGCTTGTGCATTTCGCGGATGATCTCTTCGGTAAACAGACCAACCTGTCCGGAAACCCCGATCAGGATGTCAGGTTTAACGTTGCGGACCACATCGAGCAACGACAGGACATCTTCTTGTGTATCCCAGTGCTGCAGATTTTCGCGTTTTTGCACCAGTTTGGTCTGGAAGGAGAGCAGGTTCGGCATTTTGTCGGTTAACAGGCCGAAGCGATCGACCATGAATACGCGTTGACGCGCCGCTTCTTCGCTTAAACCTTCTCGCTGGATTTGCGCAATGATCTGCTCGGCGATCCCGCATCCGGCGGAACCCGCGCCGAGGAAGACGATGTTTTGTTCGCTCAGCTGGCTTCCGGCCGCGCGGCTAGCCGCAATCAGCGTACCGACGGTAACCGCCGCGGTGCCCTGAATATCGTCGTTAAATGAGCAAATTTCATCGCGATAACGGGTCAGCAGTGGCATAGCGTTTTTCTGGGCGAAATCTTCAAACTGCAACAGCACGTCCGGCCAGCGATGCTTCACGGCCTGGATGAATTCATCAACGAATTCGTAGTATTCATCATCAGTGATACGCGGATTGCGCCAGCCCATATACAGCGGATCGTTCAGCAGTTGCTGGTTGTTGGTTCCCACGTCCAGTACCACCGGAAGTGTATAGGCCGGGCTAATTCCGCCACATGCGGTATACAGCGACAGTTTACCGATTGGAATGCCCATCCCGCCGATCCCCTGATCGCCAAGACCTAAAATACGTTCGCCATCGGTGACAACGATGACCTTGATATTGTGGTTAGGGACGTTTTGCAGGATATCGTCCATATTGTGGCGGTTCTGATAAGAGATAAACACGCCGCGCGCACGACGATAAATCTCAGAGAAACGCTCACAGGCTGCGCCGACCGTTGGGGTATAGATAACTGGCATCATCTCATCCAGGTGATTATGCACCAGTCGATAAAACAGGGTTTCGTTGGTGTCCTGGATGTTGCGCAGGTAAATATGTTTGTCGATTTCGGTTTTGAAGCCCTGATATTGGATCCAGGCGCGTTCAGCCTGTTCTTCAATCGTTTCGACGACTTCCGGCAGTAACCCCAGCAGGTTGAAGTTACGGCGTTCTTCCACACTGAAGGCGCTCCCTTTATTCAGTAAAGGGAATTCCAGCAGTACCGGGCCAGCGTAAGGGATGTAAAGGGAACGCAGTTTTTTAGTTTCGTTTTCCATGTCACTCACTCTTTTTTGAATAACCGTCCCTGGCGCTCTTTATGATCGTATGTGGCCTGTCCGCCAGGGAAACGGGCGAAGTATAAAGCATTGTGAATGGGTTAAGGGGTTTTATAAGCAAAAACACCACTGCGGTTGCAATGGTGTTTATCTCGTTACTCAGTCAGACGTGCGAAAGGCTACTTGCCGTCAGCGCGGCGCTTTCTTCCAGTAGGATTGTTGACCACGTTGGTTTTGTCACCTTCGGTCACGATTTTACGTTGATTTGAGATTTTGTGGTCCAGTCCGAGAATATGACGGGCCTGACGGTTCGATTTCATTCTAACTCCTTAATCCTGTTACTGGTTTCAAGGGCGAGCCCGTATGAGAACGGACGAAATACAACCTGATATAAAGCCGATGTTCAACATAACGGCTTTCTGGATGGTCGGTCATTTTATCTGAAAGGTCAATGCTTAAGCGGCAAATGGGAACTATCCCGTATGTAACATGCTTTTTCCCGGGCGTCCTATACTAGTAACTCCGACGACAACACAGGAGAGCGGTAATGACTATCCATAAGAAAGGTCAGGCACACTGGGAAGGCGACATTAAGCGCGGCAAAGGCACTGTGTCGACCGAAAGTGGCGTGTTAAATCAGCAACCGTATGGGTTTAATACACGATTTGAAGGTGAGAAAGGCACCAATCCTGAAGAGTTGATTGGCGCGGCCCATGCAGCCTGCTTCTCGATGGCGCTTTCACTGATGTTGGGCGAAGCAGGGTTTACCCCAGATGCCATTGATACCACTGCCGATGTTTCTCTGGATAAGGTAGATGCCGGGTTTGCGATCACTAAAGTCGCGTTGCATAGTCAGGTGAGCGTGCCGGGGATAGACGCCGCCACGTTTGACGGCATCATCCAGAAAGCAAAAGCCGGATGCCCGGTATCTCAGGTTCTGAAAGCGGAAATAACGCTGGATTACAAACTGAAGTCTTAATAAAGTCGTGCCGGATGCGACGATGTCTTATCCGGCACCTGATGATGTTATTGCGCTACCCAACCGCCATCCATATTCCACGCTACGCCACGCACTTGCGCCGCACCGTCTGAACATAAGAATAACGCGAGATTCCCTAACTGCTCTGGGGTAACGAATTCGCGCGACGGCTGCTTTTCAGCCAGCAAGGCGTCACGGGCTGCCTCAGGCTCTGCGCCTTCGGCAATACGTTTATCGATCTGCTGCTGGACCAGCGGCGTTAGCACCCAGCCGGGACACAGCGCATTGCAGGTGATTTCCGTCTGCGCGGTTTCCAGCGCGATGGTCTTGGTTAATCCCACCACACCGTGCTTCGCTGCTACGTAGGCAGATTTCTCTTTTGAAGCCACCAGGCCGTGAACAGAAGCGATATTAATGATGCGCCCCCAGTTTCGCGCGCGCATACCGGGAAGCGCCAGACGCGTGGTGTGAAAAACGGAGGAGAGGTTAATCGCGATAATCGCGTTCCATTTATCAACCGGGAAGGTTTCTATCGGTGAAACATGCTGGATCCCGGCGTTATTGATAAGAATATCCACACCGCCGAATTCGCTCTCTGCATAGCGCATCATGTCGGCAATTTGCGCTTCATCGCTCAGATCCGCGCCATGATAGCCTGGCGTTTTGCCATACTGCGCAACAGCGTCTTTGGCAGCATCAACATCACCAAACCCGTTGAGGATCAGAGTGGCGCCAGCTTGCGCCAGCACCTGTGCGATACCTAATCCGATACCACTGGTCGAGCCGGTAACCAGGGCGGTTTTTCCCGTTAAGTTCATGATGATTCTCCTTAAACAATTCCGGTGGTGTAGAAGACGCCGATGACAAACAGTACGGCCAGACTTTTAATGATGGTAATAGCGAAAATTCCGCCATACGCCTGACGATGACTAAGGCCGGTGATAGCCAATAAGGTAATGACCGCGCCGTTATGCGGTAGGGTGTCCATACCGCCGCTGGCCATAGATGCCACGCGGTGGAATACTTCAAGTGGGATATTGGCGGCATGTGCGGCAGCGATGAAAGTGTCAGACATGGCGGCAAGGGCAATACTCATCCCGCCAGACGCCGAACCGGTGATCCCGGCAAGCGTGGTAATGCTGATAGCCTCATTGAGCAGCGGGTCAGGAATAGCCGCCAGCGCTTTTGACAGCACGAGGAAGCCCGGCAGGGCGGCGATCACTGCGCCAAAACCGTACTCTGACGCGGTGTTCATCGCCGCGAGGATCGCGCCACCAACTGCCGTTCTGCTGCCTTCAGCCAGGCGACCTTTAATGTTGCGGTAGCCGAAGAGCACCACCAGCAGAATCCCAGAAATCAGCGCCGCTTCCACTGCCCAGATAGCGGTGATTTTACCGACTTCGGTGGTAATTGGTTTGGCAAGACCCGGAAGTTCAAGTTGATGCGTGGCGCCATACCACTGTGGGATCCAGCGGGTAAACAGCAGGTTAAATACCCCAACCAGGATCAGCGGAGAGATCGCGATGATCGGGTTCGGCAGATTAATGTTATCCGGCGTTTCCGGCTCGTTTAACAGTTCAGTGCCATAGCCTTCATTCTTTGCCTGCGCTTTACGACGCTGACGTTCGAGATAAACCAGACCGACGAAAATAATAAACAGCGAGCCTATCAGCCCCAGCCACGGCGCAGCCCAGGCGTTAGTCCCAAAGAAGCTGGTCGGAATAATGTTCTGGATCTGCGGCGTGCCTGGCAGAGCATCCATAGTGAAAGAGAATGCGCCCAGCGCAACGGTGGCCGGGATCAGGCGCTTAGGAATATTACTCTGGCGGAACAGCTCCGCCGCAAATGGATACACCGCAAACGCCACGACGAACAGCGAAACCCCGCCGTAGGTTAACAGCGCGCACACCAGCACGATCACCGGGATGGCGTGACGACGACCGAGGATGTTGATAGCGGCGGCAACAATGGAACGTGAAAATCCAGATAACTCGATTAACTTGCCAAACACTGCACCCAGCAAGAACACCGGGAAGTAAAGCTTCACAAAACCGACCATTTTTTCCATAAACAGGCCGGTGAAAGCGGGGCCGACGGCGCTGGGTTCAGTGAGTAATACAGCACCTAATGCCGCGATGGGGGCAAACAGAATGACGCTGTATCCGCGATAGGCTGCAAGCATCAGCAGGCCCAGCGCTGCCAGGGCGATTAATACACTCATCATGACTCCTTATTATTATATTGGGGTACAGAAAGAGACGTTATGGTTTCAGGGCAAAACGCAGTTGATGCTCTCTGCGTTGCTGGATGTACTCCTTGCGCGAATCATCCCAGCGATAAAATCCCTGACCGCTGCGTAAACCGGTATCACCGTTGGCTACCTTGTCAGCGACCAACGACATCATCTCGCTGCCGGTTGCCAGTTCCGGGAGCAGATGCCGACAAATATCCTGCACCGTAGAGAGTCCGGTCATATCTGCCGCTTCCAGCGGACCAACCATCGCATAGCGACGTCCGAGCGAGGCACGCATGACCTGATCCACCACCTCTGCGCTGGCGATGCCGCTTTTAACGATATGAAGCGCTTCACGAAGCAAAGCAAACTGCAGTCGATTGCCGACAAACCCTGGTGCGGCGCGATCGAGCACGACGGCTTCCAGTTGCATCGAGAGCAGCCACTGTTGCAGCTCACGCAGGTATTCCGCTTTGGTGGCGGTGCCGGGGACAATTTCGACCAGCGGAATAAAATGTGGCGGGTGCCAGAAATGGGCGATGAGCAGCCGCTCAGGATGGACGAGCTTTTCTGCCAGCGCATCCGGCGGCAGGCCGCTGGTATTACTGGCAATGACGGCCTCAGGCGCGATCAGATCTTCCAGTTGCGCATACAACGCGTGCTTGAGCTCGAGCCGCTCCGGGATCGCTTCAATCAGTAACCCGCACGCAGCAATCTCCGGTAGCGAAGTCGTACCGTGCAGACGACTCACAACCTGGTCTTTTTCGTCTACGGCAAACTGTTCGGCGGTAATCAGCTCATCCAGAATACCGCTGGCAACGGCGCTAATTTCTGCAATTCGGCTGCTATCGGTGTCATACAGCCAGACATCGTGACCATAACGGGCGAAGTGGGTGGCAATACCGACCCCCATTAACCCCGCCCCCAGAACGCAGACAGGCTTACTTTGCATGAGAGACCTCCTGCAAACGCTCTACCGCCAGCGCTACGCCCTGACCGCCGCCTACGCACAGCGTAGCCAGCCCTTTGGTCGCGTTACTGCGGGCCATTTCGTGCAACAGTGTCACCAGGATTCGGCAACCAGATGCGCCGATGGGATGGCCCAGCGCAATCGCGCCGCCATTTACGTTCACCCGGTCGCTGTCCCAGTTCAGGGATTCGCCAACCGCCAGCGCTTGTGCGGCAAAGGCTTCGTTGGCCTCAATGAGATCGACATCATTCAACGTCCAGCCCGCTCGCTTCAGGCACTGGAGTGACGCTTCTACCGGCCCAAGGCCCATAATGGCGGGATCGACACCAGAAACCGCGTAGCCTGTTACCCGGGCAAGCACTGGCAAATTGAGTTCTGCGGCTTTGCCGGCGCTCATCAACATCACCGCGGCGGCACCATCATTGATGGATGATGCATTTCCGGCGGTCACCGTGCCGTTTCCTGGCCGAAATGCTGGTTTAAGTTGCGCCAGCTTGTCGGCCTGAGTATCCGGGCGAGGCTGTTCGTCACGGTCCACCACACGTGGCGGCTTTTTGCCTTGTGGAACGCTAACCGGCGTGATTTCCGCGCTAAAACGACCCGCTTCAATGGCGGCAGCGGCTTTTTGCTGGGAGCGCAGGGCAAAAGCGTCCTGCTGCTCACGACTGATTACGAACTTATCCGCCAGATTTTCGGCAGTAATACCCATGTGATAGTCGTTGAACGCATCCCACAGGCCGTCATGGACCACGCTGTCTTTCATACTGGCATGACCCAGCCGCAGGCCGGCCCGCGCGCCGTCGAGAAAATAGGGCGCATTGCTCATGCTCTCCTGACCTCCGGCAATCACGATTTGCGCATCGCCACAGCGAATTGCCTGTACCGCCTGATGCACCGCCTTCAGGCCAGAACCGCACACCAGATTAATAGTTAACGCCGGTGTGGTTGACGGCAGTCCTGCGCGTAACGCCGTTTGTCTGGCCGGATTCTGGCCGCAGCCTGTCGTGAGCACCTGACCTAAAATCACTTCATCAATTTGTTCAGGCGCCACAGCCGTTTTTTCCAGCAGCGAACGGACAACCGCTGTACCTAACTCCACGGCGGAAAGTGGTGCCAGCGCACCATGAAAACTGCCAATCGGGGTGCGCGTTGCCGCGACAATTACAACATCCTGCATGGTCAGCTCCTCAGTTAAATTGCATTTCGGGGACAGTTTCGGGCACGATCAGCTTGCCGGCGGTTCTGGCGACGATTTCATCCACACTGATACCCGGGGCGCGTTCACGCAGAATGAACGCCCCGTCGGCAATTTCCAGCAGAGCCAGGTCGGTCAGCACGCGTTTGATGCAGGCCACGCCGGTCAACGGCAGGGTGCAGGCGGGAAGCAGTTTGGACTCACCGCTTTTGGAAGCATGGGTCATTACCACGATGATGTTGTCGGCTCCGGCAACCAGGTCCATCGCGCCGCCCATGCCTTTCACCATTTTCCCGGGGATCATCCATGAGGCGATATTGCCGTTAACATCGACTTCAAACGCACCGAGCACCGTCAGATCAACGTGGCCGCCGCGGATCATGGCGAAGGATTGCGCAGAGTCGAAAATCGCCGCGCCTTTGCGCGCCGTCACGGTCTGTTTCCCGGCGTTAATCATGTCGGCATCAATTTCGTCTTCTGTGGGAAACGGCCCCATACCCAGCAAACCATTCTCTGATTGCAGCATCACGTCCATGCCATCAGGGATATAATTTGCCACCAGAGTGGGAATGCCGATCCCAAGGTTGACGTAATAACCGTCGCGCAGCTCGCGGGCGACGCGCATCGCCATTTGTTCACGCGTTAACATGGTCAGGCTCCTTTCTGGCGCAGGGTGCGTTGTTCAATACGTTTTTCAAACTGCCCCTGAATAATGCGGTTAACGAAAATTCCTGGAGTGTGAATCGCTGCAGGGTCCAGTTCTCCGGGAGGGACAATCTCTTCGACTTCCACGACGGTAATGCGCCCGGCGGCGGCCATCAGCGGATTAAAGTTCTGTGCGGTGTGGCGATAGATGACGTTGCCGTACCAGTCGGCTTTCCAGCCTTTAACCAATGCAAAATCACCGGTTATCGCCTGTTCAAGGATGTAAGGGCGTCCGGCAAACTCGCGAACCTCTTTCCCTTCCGCCACGGGGGTTCCATATCCGGTCGCGGTAAAAAATGCCGGGATCCCTGCGCCGCCCGCGCGCAACTGCTCTGCCAGCGTACCCTGTGGCGTCAGGATGGCTTCCAGTTCGCCGCTAAGCACCTGCTTCTCAAACAGGGCGTTTTCCCCTACATAGGACGCGACCACTTTGCGCACCTGGCGCGTTTCCAGCAGTACGCCAAGGCCAAAGCCATCCACGCCACAGTTGTTTGATACAACGGTAAGTCCCTGTACTTCTCGACGGCGTACTTCGGTAATCAGGTTTTCAGGGATCCCACATAAACCAAAACCGCCCGCCAGCAGCGTCATGTTGTCGGTCAGTCCTTCCAGCGCCTCTTGATAAGTGGCAACACGTTTATCCAGTCCAGCCATACACTTGCCTCCCCAGTTGTCCTTGCCGACATCATTGGGGGTGAAAAATGATTTGTTAATTTTAAATTTGTGACTCACTCATTGGGTTTTTTTATCAATTTAATGTTAATTAAAGGTATTCAACAAGTTAAAGGAATGCGAAATGGGAATGAGCATCAAACAGTTACGCGCGTTTTTAGCGGTAGCTCACACTCTGAATTTTGCTCATGCCAGTGAAAGACTGAACATGTCGCAACCCGCATTAAGCCTGGCGATTAAAGGACTGGAAGATTCGCTGGGCGGGGCGTTACTGTTGAGAACCACCCGCAAAGTGACTCTGACGCAGGAGGGAGAAACGCTGCTGAATATGGGGAGACAGCTGCTGGCGGACTGGGAGAATACGGAAGAAGCCATGCGCCAACGCTTTACGCTGCAGCGTGGTAAAATCTCGATCGCCGCCATGCCCTCATTTGCCGCTAACGTCCTGCCATCGGTACTGAAAACGTTTCGTGATTCTTATTCCGGTATCAACGTAACGGTTCATGATGTGATCAATGAACACGTGATTGAAATGGTCAGTGAAGGGCGGGTCGAGATGGGCATAGCCTTCGAGCCGGACTATTCGGGACATCTGCATTTCACGCCGCTCGGCGTGGATCGTTTTATCGCGATTGTGCCGCCAACCTGTCGGCTGGCAGACAGGGATCGTATTGCATGGCGCGAACTGCTGACGCTGGATTTCATCACCTTGCAACGTCCGTCAGCCGTGCGGCTGATGCTGGAAGAACAACTGGTGCAAAGCGGACATACGCTGGAAGTAGCGCTGGAGAGCCATCAATTAGTAACCGTTGGCCGTCTGGTGGCTAACGGTCTGGGCGGTAGCGCCGTACCTGCACTATGCCGCACGCAAATGACAGAGTTAGGCGCAACCTGTATCGATCTGGATACTCCAGTGATCCAGCGTCGGATCGGGGTTTTGCGTTCGGCACATCATAAATTATCTACTGCTTCCGAGGTGCTGGTGGATTCACTGAAAAAGGCGTATCGCACCTGACTTTTCACTACGGCTCAGGTCATGTAACCGCCCGCCAGCAGCGAACGTCACATCCGGTATCACTTTTCAGTAATGCCTGTTTCTTCTCACAACCGCGGGTCGCTAACGGACATCTGTCACGAAAAAAACAGCCCTGTGGCAGGGTTCGATTCCCCGGGAGTTCTGTTTTCCGCAACACCAAATCTTCCGCCAGCGGCGCGCCCGTTTTAGGGACAGAGTCCAGCAATAATCGCGTGTAAGGATGGGCAGGTTGAGTGAGAACCCGCTGCGCATCGCCCAGCTCAACAATTTGCCCGAGGTACATCACCGCCACACGGTCGCTCATATGGCGGACCACCGACACGTTATGCGATATCAATACGTAGGTCAGATTTCTGCGCGCCTGAAGTGACACCAGAAGATTGAGAATTTGCGCCTGCACAGAGATATCCAGTGCTGAAGTGGGCTCATCGAGGACGATAACATCCGGTTCTGACGATAGTGCCCGGGCGATGGCGATACGCTGGCGTTGTCCACCGGAAAACGCATGCGGCAGACGGTCGAGATATTCCGGACGGATGCCTACCTGTTGGGCCAAATCTTCAGCAAGCATACGGCGCTCACGTTCCGGACTTCGTTTTTGGATCCATACCGGCTCAGTGATCGTGCGCCATACCGGTAAGCGAGGATCCAGCGATGAAAGAGGGTCCTGAAAGACCATTTGCATACCGTTATGCTGTTTATCACCACGGCGAGAATAGCTTCCCTGGCTGGGTTTCAGCATGCCCATCAGCAGTTGCGCCAGCGTACTTTTTCCACAACCGGATTCGCCAACAATCCCCAGCGTTTCACCCTGGCGAATCTGTAAATCCAGGCCGTTGAGCGCATGCACCCGTTCCGTAACCTTGCCAAGCCAGTTTTTACGCGCAGGAAAGTTGACATGAACATCCTGCAGCGCCAGTAAAAAATCAGACATGTGTTGTCTCCAGTTGTGGATACCAGCAGGCAGATTGTTGATCTACGCCTCCCTGACTACTTAACGCAGGCGTTTCTTCACAACGAGGACCAGCGGCAAAGCAGCGCTCACGAAATGCGCATCCGGCAGGTAAGCAGGTTAGGTTCGGTACGGTGCCGGGGATCGCAGGTAACAATGCGCGTGGTTCGCCGTGTTCCGGCGCGCATTTCAGCAAGCCGATGGAATAGGGATGAGTCGGACGTTGAATAACGGTTTGCGTCGGGCCACTCTCAATCACGCTCCCGGCATACATGACGTACAACCGGTCGCATAACTGTGAAACCACCGCCATATCATGGCTGATAAATAACACGGCTGTTCCGCTGGCCCGTGCTTTTAACTTCAGCAAACGCAGCACCTGCAGTTGCACCGTGACGTCCAGCGCGGTGGTCGGTTCATCGGCAATAATAAGCTCCGGCTCGCACGAAAAGGCCAGCGCAATCATCACGCGCTGGCGCATCCCGCCGGAAAGCTCAAACGGAAATCGTTTCATGACCTCCGGCGCGTCCGGGATTTGCATCTCTTCGAGTAGAGCGACGGCTTTCTGGCGGGCATCCGTGCGGCTTAACGCCTGGTGATGGCGGATCACCTCCACCATTTGCTGGCCGATACGCCGGGTCGGATTCAGTGCCGTCATGGGCTCCTGAAAGATCATCGCGACGCGTGCGCCGCGCCATTGACGCATTTGTTTCTCACTGGCGTTGAGCACATCTTCACCCAGCAGTGAAACGCGGCCCTGGTGAATACGATAGCTTCCCTCCGGAAGCAGACGCATGGTGAGCATGGCGGTCACGGACTTACCGGAACCGGATTCACCCACCACACCAACGATTTCTCCGCGGTTGATGTGCAGTGATACATGGTTCAGCGCATGCACATCAGCTTTATAGCCGGGGAAACTCAGATGTAAATCTTCGATTTCCAGTACGGGTTGTGTCATGACTGTTTTCCTCCGGCTTTCGGATCAAGCAGATCGCGAATACCATCGCCAAAGAGATTAAAGCCCACGGCGGTAATCAGAATGGCCGCGCCGGGAAAAGCACAATACCACCACTGATCAAGCACATAATTGCGGCCAATTGCGACCATCGCGCCCCACTCAGCGCTGGGTTGCTGCGCACCCAGACCGATAAACCCGAGCGTGGCAGCCATCAGGATCGCACTGCCGATATCCAGCGATGCCTGCACAATGAGTGGCGGCAGAGAATTGCGTAAAATGTGCCAGCTAATCAGATGCCAGCGTGAAGCGCCGTAGGTCCGGGCAGCCTGTACATAGCTAAACTGGCGCACCACTAACGTCTGACCGCGGGCGAGGCGCACATAGAAAGGGATACGGACGATGGCAATCGCCAGCATGGCGTTAAACAGGCTGGGGCCCAGCGCGGCGGCCAACGCCATCGTCAGCACCAGCGAAGGAATGGACAGCATAATGTCCATCATCCGCATAATTATCGCGTCGGCGCGCCCGCCCATGACACCCGACAAGCAGCCCAGCAGTGATCCCAATCCCCCGGCGATACCCACCACCACCAGACCCGCAACGACCGACTGCTGACTTCCTACCAGAACGCGGCTGAACAGATCGCGGCCAACTTCATCGGTACCAAACCAGTGAGCGGCTGACGGGGGCAGCAGGCGCGCACTCAAATTGATGGCATTAGGATCGTGTGGCGTTATCCACGGCGACAGCACCATCAGCAGCAGTATCAATACGATGATGACCCCGCCAACCAGCGTCAGCGGGCTACTTTTCATCATCCAGAACAGTTTGGCCCAGTCCGTGCGGCGGCGTGCTGTCTGAGGGGCGGTCGGCGTTTCTTGTGTGAGCATCATTCAGCACCTCCACGTCCAATTCGAGGATCTATCCACAAATAGAGCAAATCCACCACCAGGTTGACCAGCACATAGGCGAACGAGACCACCACGGCAAATCCCATTACCGCCGGGAAATCGAGCGCCTGAATTGAGGTCACCACCCAAGCGCCCATACCTGGCCAGGCAAAGACCGTTTCGGTCAATACCGCACCGTAGAGCAGATCGCCCAGCGCCAGGCCGAGGACGGTGATTGATGGGATGAGAGCGTTAGGCAATGCATAGCACAGCACGATGTACCAGCCCGGTAACCCGCTGGCGCGGGCGGTACGTATGTAATCTTCACTCAGTTGCTCCAGCATGGCGGAACGAATCTGGCGGGCAACGATCCCAAGATGTACAAAAGCCAGTGTCAGCGACGGCAAAATCAGGTGCTGAAGCGCATTGAAAAAGACTTCGCCGTTGCCTTCCAGTAGTGCATCAATCAGGTAGAACCCGGTGACGTGAGCAGGTGGATCCAGCCAGTCGTCTAAACGTCCACCGCCGGGTAAAATTTGCAGATGACCGTAAAACAGCACGATAACCCCCAGCCCCAGCCAGAATGCAGGCGTGGAGATACCGGTAATTGCCATTAGCCGAACAAGGTGATCAAGCCAGCGGTTACGCCAGACCGCAGATAAAATACCCAGCGGGATACCTATCACCAGCGCCAGCAACAAAGAGCAGAAAGCCAGCTCAAGGGTAGCGGGGAAGAAAATGCGCAGTTCATCCAGTACCGGACGCCCGGTGCGAATGGAGGTGCCTAAATCGCCGTGAAAAATGTCGCTGACATAGCGAAAAAACTGGACATACAGCGGTTGATTCAGCCCCAGCTGTTGGCGAATATTTTCGACAATTTCATCGCTGGCGCGGTCGCCCGCCAGCAGCCGTGCGGGGTCGCCAGGTATCAGATGTGAAATAATAAAGGTGATTACGCAAACACCGATAACCACCAGAATAAGTCCCCAGCATCGCTGGCGCAAAATACTCCAGAACGTCATTAGCTTCCCCTTGCGGAGCCAGAGCGGCTCCGCGTAAACGTGGCTTATTTACTCATGGTGGAGATATTGAAGACCTGTTCCAGCATGGGGTTGAATACAAATCCTTTGACGTCTTTGTTCATCGCCAACTGATAGTTTTTCTGGAATAAATAGACGTAGGCCGCTTCATCAATCACGATGGTTTGCGCCTGCTGGTAGTCATTGGTTCTGGCCACCTGATCGGTCGTAGCCAGCGCGCTACGTAGCAGCTTATCGACCTCACTGTTTTCATAGAACGAACGGTTACCCGGCAAGCCTTTCTTATCTGACTCAAACCAGTAGTTCATAAACATGTACGGGTCGGCAAAATCCGGACTCCAGTTGCCAATGGCAATGTCGTAATCGCCTTTGCCCACGCGGTCACGCATGGTGGCGTTCGCCAGTTTTTCCAGCTTCACCTTAATGCCCAGTTTGCCAAGGCTTGCCTGGGTAGCAAGCGCGATAGGTTCCCAGTTTGGATCATTATCTGAGTACAGGAAGCTCAGGCTTTCAGGTTTGGTGGCAACTTTGTCCCACGCTGCTTTGGCTTTGGCTTCATCGAAGCTGTACTGCATGGCCTTATCGTCAAAACCCCACATGCCTTCGGGGATTGGGCCACGCATTTGCTTTCCATTGCCGCTCAGGATCCCGTTGACCATGCCTTTATAATCGGTGGCCCACGAGATAGCGCGGCGTAAATCCACCTGATTGAGCGGGGCCTTACTGTTGTTGAGATACAGATAAGTCACGCGCAATGAGGGATAATCCGCCACGTTCACTTTGCCTTCCTGTTTTAAAGCAGCAAGCTGGTCAACAGGAAGCGCATCGGCAATGTCGATATCGCCACGGGACAGTTGCAGGCGACGAGAGGCGCTTTCACCAATGATTTTGACTGAGACGCGCTTAAACGTCGGTTTTGTACCTGCATAATGCGGGTTAGGCACCAGCACCAGTTGTTGTCCCTTTTGCCAACTCTTCAGCATGAAGGGACCAGAGCCTGCCGTGTTCTGTGCCAGGAATCCGCGGGCATCGTCTGCGGCATGCTCTTTTAAGATGGCCGGGTTAATGATTGAGGCACCGTCATTTGCCAGCGTATACAGAAACGGAGCAAACGGCTGGCTGAGGGTAAACTTCACCGTGGTGTTATCAATGGCCTCAACCTTCAGATCTTTCGGGAAAGCCTCCGCAGGTCCCTGACCAATCTTGAGCAAACGTTCGAAGGATTGCTTTACCGCATCAGCCGTCACCGGTGTTCCGTCGGCGAATTTGGCATCGTTTTTCAGGGTAAACGTCCACTCTTTCTGGTCGTCCGAGGCTTTCCAGCCGCTGGCTAAATCGCCTTCAACTTCCGTGGAACCTTTACCACCATCTGTTTTGTACTGAACCAACCGCTGGTAAGAGGGATAGGTGACCGTCCAGTCATTGTTATCTATGGTCACAGCGGGATCGAGCGTCTGCGGATCGGCGGCTTTACCAATCACTAACATATCTTTGGGAACAGCAGCCTGCGCGGCGGGCAGGGCTACCGCTAACGCAACGGCTATCAGAGCGGGGCGGAAAAAAGCGTTTAACGCAGGTGTAGTCTTCATAACCAGGCTCCAGAATTAAAGGGGATGTTGTGTTGTTATAGACGTGACAGTGTAACAATCTATTTGATCGTCAAGCAGCGGGTAACGGGCGGCATCAGGTAATTCAAAATGCCACCATTCGCTGTTAATACCGACAAAACCACCACCAAACATAATGGCATTGAGCAGCAGGCGGTTACGCTGCGCTGCCGGAGGAACAGACGGATGCCAGGCATGGGAACGGTCGTGCATTTCATCAAAACCGGCCCCCATATCTAGGAGATGGCCGCGATCGTCCATCAACGTGACGTCAATTGCCGTACCCCGACTGTGATTGGAACCAATCGCAACATCGACAACATATTGCGGGTCGGGACAGGCATTCCACAGTATCGCCTGCGCCTGCTGGGGGCGATACGCGTCGTACACCACCAGCGACAAGCCCGCCAGTTGCGCAATGCTGATGCATTTTGCCAGCGCGGTTACCGCCTCGGTGTGCAACAGGCAACGCGCTTCCCTGTAGATAGGTGCGCCGGTAATGTTGTCGGCAGTAGCGTATTTAAGATCGATATGCAGCGACGGAAATATCACCGACAGATCGACCAGTTCTGGGAGTTCTGACATAGCACGTTTCCTGTTTATTGTTCGAATTGACCAAATTGTTGTTGTAACTGGCGATTAGTTTGCAGGCGTCCTGCGAGGGCGTCACCCAGTTGCGCCACCACCGCAGAAAGTAATAAGTTGAACAGACAGCTCACCGGTGCCAGTGAGTCCCAGAAATGTCCGGTGTCGGTTTTTACCTGAAGCAAATCAATGGAATAATCCCTGGCCCATGGGCACCACACATCGGTAATTAGCGCCAGCGGAATGCAGCGTTCAGTGGCGACACGGCAATATTGTCGCGAAATAGCGGAGTAGGCGCGCATATCGGTAATAACCACGTAAGGCTGGCTGAATCCCGAGTTCAGCGACTCTACCCAACTGCCGGAAAGGCCTTCGGAGTAGCTGACTTTAGGTCGCAGATATTCCAGGTGACTAAAAAAGGCGTTAGCGATCCCGCGTGTGGACTGGATCCCGAGGATGTACACGGCTTCCGCATGCGCCAACTGCTGTGCAATGCGTAGAAACGTCTCACCCTGAGCAAGTTGGTAGACGTGGGTAATGGCGTCGATTTCCAGTAACAGCGACTGGTGCGCCCGATCTGGCAGGCTTTGTTGCTGGTGCCAGGAATCCAGTCGTTCATTCATTCCCCAGGGCTGATACGGAACTACAGGCAGCTCGCGCAGACTGGCTTTTGCATCCTCCAGGTTACGAAAGCCCAGTTTACGCAGATAACGTCCGACGGTAATGCCGCTGGTTCCGGTTGCTTTCGCGATGCCATCCGCGGTTTCAAATGGGATCTGCACAGCATGGGCTAACAGCCACCCAGCCACGCGCTTTTCGCTGGGCGTCAGCTGGCTAAAGGTTTGCTCTATGCGGGTAAATAACTCTGGTTTGGCTGTCATTACCTTCTCGCTGTTAGTTGTCTGTCAGATTCCGTATCTCTGTTAGCGAATTAACAATGCACGACGCGTGCCATGTCAGTAACAGCAGCATGCTGGCTGTTTTTGTTAAAATTCAGCTCAAATTCGTTAACTAATGATCAACATTTGTGCAGCGTAGTTCAATTTTGGTGCAACGGCAGAGGAAGCGGGGTATGAATCTGCTGATTTCGTCGGAACGATCACATTGTGGGCAACATTTATCCCTAAGACATAAGAATCAGTAATTGAAAATATAAATTTCAGCCATATCAATAACACCAATCTTTATTCTTATGACGATAGGGGTATTATTTTTCGCGAGCTACATTAACGGTGTTAAGCGCAAGTGTAGATATTATTTATATTATACATGGAGTACTACAATGAATAAATTCTCCCTTTCTACAGCAGGTATTCTGGTCGCAGCGCTGTTAACCAGTGTCAGCGTCAATGCAGCAACAGATAACGCTAAAACTGAAGTGACTCCGAAAGGCATGAACTGTCAAGAGTTTATTGATTTGAACCCACAAACTATGGCTCCGGTGGCCTTCTGGGTGCTCAATGAAGACGAAGACTTCAAAGGTGGCGATTACGTAGACTATAACGAAACCGTTACGACTGCAGTTCCTCTGACCGTTGAACTTTGTAAGAAACATCCGCAGAGCGAATTAAGTAAAATAAAAGACGAAATCAAAAAAGAATTATCTAAATAAAATTAAGCCGTTATTAAAACCCAGCCAAAGTGCTGGGTTTTGTTATTTGTGACATTGTCACTTCTTTCTTTTGCAATACTTAAGAAATCTTTATAAAGATATAAACGCCTGTGCCGATACTGGATAAAAGTTAGCCTTTTGCAGAAGGAGTTTGTATGGCCTGTTATCCTACTCGTATTTCAACGCGTTTAACCATCGGCGGCATTCTGCTGCTTGCAGTAACGACTATTGTTATCGTGGTGATTATGCTCTGGCGTGGTCAGCCGCGCGTCGTTGAAATCAACACCGCCCTGATCGAAGAAACAGGGCAAGGTTTAACCCGTCAGTTGAGTACCGTATTGTCCCGAATTGAAGGTGAGACAGTCAGCATGTCGCGACTGGCTGAAGTGTTGCCTAACGATGAATCTCTGTATCAAAGCGTCGTTCCGCATCTGATTGGTGAAGGTAAAGACTCGATTATTACCGGCGGCGGCATCTGGCCAGAACCAGACGCCTTCACCGCAGGTGTGGAGAAAAGAAGCTTTTTCTGGGCGCGTAATGCCGAAGGAAAGCTTGTCTATTCCAACGATTATAACGTCGAAGGATCAAGCGGATACCACAATGAAAGCTGGTATCAGCACGCCAAAGGGCAATCACAAAACAACTGCCTATGGTCTGATGTTTACCAGGATGCCAGTTCAGGTGTCAACATGGTGACATGCAGCGTGCCTTATCAGCAGGCGGGCAAGTTTGCCGGTGTCGCTACCACCGATATCCGTCTGGATAACGTCGCAACTTTCATGCAGCAGCAGGGCAACAGTACTGGCGGTTACGCGTTTGTGGTAGACAAGCAGGGACAAATTCTCTATTTCCCGCAGGCCGACCTGGCCAAACATAAAACCATTAACGATCTGGCGCAAAGCGCGCAGTGGCTTATCCCGGTGCAGAACGGTCTGAAATCTTTGCGCCCGACAGATGGGGTGAAGACCATAACGCTGGAAAATGATCTCGTCCTGAATACAGCGTCACAGGTCATGCTGTTCCCGATGCCAGATACCGGCTGGGTCGTAGGGCTTGTGACACCAGAATCACGTATTGTCGGTCTTGCCAAAGTGATGATGCAGGACGTTCTGGAGGTATTGATCCCTATCATGACGCTGTTGCTGGTGGGATCATGGCTGGTGGTTCGTCGACTAATTTCACGTCTCGATGATACTCGTCAGGCTCTTGATGACATCGCGCAGGGAGAAGGTGATCTTACCCGTCGTCTGGATGTTCGCGGCAAAGATGAGATTTCGGCTATCGCCGAGGCGTTTAACCTGTTCGTCGATAAAATCTCGGCCATCCTGATCACCGTCAGAAGCAGTAGCACAGTGGTGGCGAATAACGCCGTTAGCCTGGCTGACAGTAATATGGAGCTTTCATCTCGCGTAACGCAGCAGGCCGCTGCGCTGGAAGAGAGCTCAGCGGCTATGGAGCAGTTAAATGCGACCGTTCATCAAAACGCCAGTAATACACAATTGGCGGATGAGCTATCCGATAACACAGCGCAAACGGCCAACCGTTGCGGTGATGTGATGCAGGGCGTTATCTCTACGATGGATAACGTCAGCGCCTCATCCGGCAGAATGGTGGAAATTGTCGCGGTCATCGACAGCATTGCGTTCCAGACCAATATTCTCGCCCTGAATGCCGCGGTTGAAGCCGCCAGAGCGGGTGATGCTGGCAGAGGGTTTGCCGTCGTGGCCTCCGAAGTGCGTACGCTGGCTCAGCGTAGTGCCACCGCCGCCCAGGAAATTAAAGCGTTGATTGATGAATCCGTTTCTCATGTTGGTAGCGGAAGTCAGCAAATTCACACTGCCGGCGAACGTCTGGGAGAACTGGTCAGCAATGTGCGTCAGGTACGCCAGTTGATGGGGGAAATACGCGTTGCGGGTGAAGAACAGCGTAAAGGTGTTTCCGAAGTTACGCTCGCCGTTACCGAAATGGACAGCACCGTTCAGCAGAATGCCTCGTTAATTGATGATGCCGCAGCACGGACGCAGGCGCTGAAAGAGGAAGCGGAACAGCTGGCATTGCTGGTCTCTTCTTTCAGATTACCTGAGCCTTCCGTTGCCTGATAACCACATCCTATCCGGGTACAGATCTTGTGCCCGGATAATTCCAGTATAATGGTACTTAACCACGATTTATTGATTTAACTCCTCTTTATTGTGTCTTACAAAACTTTGAATCATTCTCCGCTTAACTCTATAATATTGGGTGTAAAGTCGTTTTTATTCCAATAAGAGCCAATATTATGGATTTAACGCTCAATACAGCAGCCGATATCGTCAAACTACTTTGCGACAGATTACGTAAGGAACGGCTCGCGCAGCAAATGACGCAGGCAGATGTTGCCGCGCGTTCAGGTGTCGGTGTGAATACCGTTTCGAATCTGGAGGCAGGTAAAAATGTAGGATTTGAGAATCTGGTCAAAGTCGCGATGGTGTTAGGCTATGGTGACGCGCTGGAAGGCTTGTTCAAACCCAGGATCGACAGTCTGGATGATATTTTGCGTTACGAGAAGAGCGCGGCACGCCAGCGGGTGAAAAGGAAAAATACTGATGCCTGAGCAAGTCGATGTCTTTTATGAAGGCTGGGGTGAAAAATGGTTGTGGGGAAAACTGGTGTCTTCCTCAGCCCTGACCGGACGCCCGTTGATCGCCTTTGAATACAGTGAAGACGCTATACGTAAGGGGCTGGAGCTGTCCCGGTTAAGGTTACCGCTGAACGGTCCTCGTTTACGCAGGGATTTCCCGGCTCATCAGTTGGGATTACCAGGACCCGTGTACGATTCGCTACCTGATGGTTGGGGTATGCTGTTGATGGATCGTTTATTTAAACGCCGTGGACTCAACGCAGCGCGCATAGGACCTCTGGAGAGGTTAACCTGGGTCGGCAATAACGCAATGGGCGCCATGACGTTCCGGCCCGTTCAGTCAGATGTCGAGACGCTTTCAAAAGAGGATGTTCCTCTCGAACAACTGGCATCTGAGGTTCAGGAAGTCCTGAGCGGCGAAGGCGGGGAATTCTTGCAAAAACTGCTCCAGATGGGCGGTTCACCGCAAGGGGCCAGGCCAAAAGCGTTACTCTATCGTGACAGTGTCACGTCAAAGTTCACCACTGCGCCCCTCCCGGAGAGCGAAAGCTGGTTGATTAAATTTCCTGCCAGGCATGAGCATGCTGAGGTATGTGCCATCGAAGCGGTATATGCTGAATGTTTGCGGCAATGTGGGATCACTACGCCTGATACCGCGTATTTTAATCTGCCTGACGGGCAGGCGGCATTTGCTACCCGCCGTTTCGACCGTGACCAGTCGGTCCGTATTCCTATGCAGAGCCTGGCGGCATTTACCGGTGCAAATTACCAGATACCCGGTGCTTTAGATTACCGGGATTTTCTGCGCGCCACACAGATTTGTACCAATGATGTCAGAGAAAAAGCGAAAGCGTTCGAACGCGTGGTTTTCAACGTGGCATTTAACAACCGTGATGACCATCCCAAAAACTTTGCCTATTTAATGTCAGCCGCAGGAAACTGGACTTTGGCTCCGGCTTACGACGTGACCTGGTGCGAAGGACCCGGCGGGTATCACCAAATGGACGTGCTGGGAGAAGCGCTGGATATCGAAAGAAAGCACCTGCAGCAGCTTGGCATACAGGAAGCTGAGCTATCAGCTGAGCATGTGAACGCTATAATCGACAAGATCTGCCACCATGCAACAGCGCTAAGCGTTACAGCCAAAGACAAATACGCCGATCAGATAACACAAACTACGCTGAATACGATACAGAAACAGATTAATGAAAATGTCCGCAGGTTAATGTCCCTGTGATCCAGAGACAGCCGCTACACTTAGCGAAGAATTAAATCTGAGCGAGGCAACGTTATGGCTGAATTTGTCGTGAATATGCTGAAAAACACGCCAGTTTGGGTGTATCTGCTGTTTGCCTTTCTACTGTATCGAGGGATTAAAGCCAGAACACCTGCCACTGTCACGCTGGAAAAGCTGGCGCTGATCCCCGCTATTTTTTTAGTCTGGGATATCTACGATTTAATCACTTATCGCGACCCGACCCTCATTACGTATATTCAGTGGGCGATAGGTATCCTCAGCGGCGCAATCATTGGCTACATATTAATTAACCCCGGTCGTTTGAGCCGCAGTAGCGCACCACGGAGTATTCACCGTCCGGCAGATTATTCCGCATTGCCATTTATGCTGATGGCATTCGGCGTTAAGTACGTACTTGGCGTACTTAACGCCATTTCCCCCGACGTTTTACGTCAACCCGCAATGAGCGCCCTGGCTATCATTACTGGCGGCATGTTCGCCGGAATTTTTGTGGGGAAATTTACCCGCTACGTGAGCGTCTGGCTCAGGCTTCCCGCTCAGAACAACCATTAACGTCCCCAACGATTGCGAATATAGGTCACAGCTTCCTGCGTTTGCGGTTGATTAAGGTAATCTTCGCGAAACAGGATCGTGCCGTTAATGTACGGTTCGGTCTCGTTTAAATCGAGCTGCTTTTTCAGTTCCGGCACACCGCCTTTGACCGTCCAGTCTGGCTCTTTTCTCGATGGTTCACCGACTTTATACAGCGCTACACCAATGTAGAGGCGAGTGTTGGTTGATTTCACTACATCTGCCCACCATTTTGCCAGTACATCGTAGCGCGCTGCGTCGCGGGCAAAAGGCCAGTAGAGTTGCGGTGCGATGTAATCCAGCAAGCCTTGTTGCACCCAACGGCGGGTGTCGGCATAAGACTCATCATACGCTGCCGCACCGCGCGTGTCGGAGCCCGCTGGATCGTGCGAACGGTTGCGCCATACGCCCGCAGGGCTGACACCGAATTCAACCTCAGGCTTGAGTTTCTTGATAGTCCGTGATACCTGGGCAATCAGCCGTTGCGTGTTATCTCGGCGCCAGTCAGCTTTGGAAGCGAATCCCTGGCCGTATCTTCTGAACGTCTGGCTGTCATTGAGCGCAGAGCCGGGAGACTCGGTATAGAAGTAATCATCAAACTGCACACCGTCAACCGGGTAATTCTCAACCACTTCCGCCACGATGCTGGTTATCCAGTCACGCACTTCGGGAATACCGGGGTCTAACACAAAACGCTCGCCCGCGGTGCGGATCCAGTCCCGATGCAGGACGTATACGCTGGACGGTGTTTGTGACAGCGTACTGTTTAATTCAGTGACCGTCGAAGGTTTGGTGTTTACAGACACGCGATAGGGGTTAAGCCAGGCATGAACTTTCATTCCGCGCTTATGCGCTTCATCGAGCATAAACTGCAGCGGATCGTAACCCGGATCCTGGCCAATCGTGCCGGTCAGGGTATCTGACCACGGCAGAATCTTTGACTTCCACAATGCGGTCCCATCGGGCTTAACCTGGAAAAAAACGGTGTTAATACCAAGTCGTTTCAGGTTGTCCAGCTTATCCGTCAGCGCTTTTTGCTGCTGGCTAATGCGAGCGGCAGGCGAACTGATGTTGACAGATGAAATCGGCGGCCAGTCCAGACGCGAAACCGTTGCCAGCCAGATACCACGCACCGGCTCCTTGCTTTGCTGCGGTTTACTCACCGGAGGCTGTGGCGTAATTCTGGAGCCGGGCGGTTGTGAAGAACAGCTGCCAAGTAACAACATACTGCCCACAAGTACAGCAAACCATTTCATGTTGGTCAGCGGTAGTCTGGCACGAAAACGGGCGATAATCTTCGCCAGTTTTTTCTGATAATTTCCTGAAAAGAAACCGGATGCTGCCATCTGATTTTGCTCTTATTTCTTCTTATTGCGGCTGTTAGCCCAGGGATCGAAGGCCGGTTCGGGAGTGTTATTTGAGGCCTGGTCATGTAGAGAGTCCAGGTACAGTGCTTCTACTTCTGCCCGTGCCCACGGCGTACGGCGCAGAAACTTCAAACTGGATTTAACGCTCGGTTCATTTTTAAAGCAGTTGATATTAATGCGTTGCGCCAGCTCAGCCCAACCATAACGATCAACCAGGGCATTGACCTGCATTTCTAGCGTCACGCCATGTAAAGGGTCTTTAGAATTATGAGCATTCATATGAAGTCCAGTTCAGTGGTTCCAGATTTTGTCAGTAGTGAGACGGGAAGAAGGTTACAAGAAAGCAAAGCTGCCAGCAACGGCAGAAAGCGGTATGGCGCGACAAGCCGTACGTCATACCGGCAATGGATGATTCAATACTCTTTAAAAGCCAGTTCCAGACGGGCAATCAACGGTTTAAACAGGTAGCTCATCAGGGTTCGTTCACCGGTCTTGATCGTCACGCTGGCGGGCATTCCCGCTTTAATTTTGTAATCGCCCAGCAAACGCGCGCCCTCTGCTGAAACCTGTACTTCCGCAAGGTAGTAAGGCTGCTGAGTGGCTTCATCAATTAAACGGTCCGCAGAGATAGTCAGAACCTGGGCCGGAACCGAAGGTAACAGCGCATGGTTAAGGGCAGGGAACAGCACATCAACGGTTAAACCGGGGACCAGTTTATCAATGGCATGTACGGGTATTTTGGCATCAATTTGCATCGGTTGTCCGGCGGCGACGATATCCATCAAATGTTCTCCGGGCTGAATGACGCCGCCCACGGTACTGACTTTAACATCCAGCACAATACCGTTAATCGGTGAGCGGATCTCGGTGTTATCCAGCTCATGACGCGTTGATACCAATTCATCCTCCAGCATTGCCACTTCTTTTTGGTTTTCCGTCAGTTCAGACTCAACTTCACGTAAATATTGATGACGCACCTGATAGGCTTTAATTTTTAATTCGTTCTGCTGCGATTTCAGTTTGGCAATGTTAAGAATATCTTCTGAAACGCTGCCAGATATTTCTGCTGCCTCGCGCTCCAGCACCAGTAATTGTGCTTTGGGATAATAGTTTTTTTCGCTCAGCGCCCGAATAGCCCCTAACTCCCGGTTAATCAGAGAAAACTGGTGGTCGCGATAGCCTTTTATTTTATTGAGATTATCCGTCTGTCCAACCAGACCATCGAGCGTCTCCTGAATCATCGACAGTTCATCCTGAATCGTTTTGCGACGGGTATCGAAAAGTTTAGCCTGCAGATTTCTGACTTCTGATAGCCGTTTATTGCCAGAGAATTGCTGCGTCAGCGTAGTATTAAAGCGGATCACATCCAGGTCATCGCGTTCTGCTAACAGGCGATCTTCGATACTTTTTGCAGAAATATACTGGGCATTCAACGCGCTGAAACGCATTTCAAGCTGCATTTTATCCAACCGGACGAGGACCTGATTTTTCTTCACGAAGTCGCCTTCTTTGATAAAGATATCGGTTACCCGACCGCCGCTCAGATGCTGAATGGTTTTGCGGTTACTCGATACGGTTACCGTACCATCGGCGACCACGCCCGCATCTAACGGAGCTTGCACTGCCCAGAGGATAAAACTACCGACACCAAGCACAATGACGATCACGCCCCGGATAATCGGTGACCAGATATTGGTATCTACGCCAGCAGAGGCCGTGTTGTGGGGATTCTTTTTCATCATCAAGCCTCACGTTGCTGTTCAGTCGTGGATGGAGAAGGCGTAGCCACCGGTTTCAGTACGTTGGCCTGACGTAAATGGGCAAAAACCTGATCGCGGGTACCAAACTCCTGTATAACGCCATCGTTAAGCAATAAAACCTTATTGACCACGCCGAGCAGCGTCGGGCGGTGTGAGATAATGACTGTGGTTTGTCCCTGGGTACGCAGAGCATTGATGGCTTTAACGAGTGCAAATTCGCCCGCGTCGTCAAGATTGGCATTCGGTTCATCAAGCACGATAAACGCAGGATTGTTATACACGGCGCGCGCCAGCCCGATGCGCTGCCGCTGCCCACCGGAGAGCTGGTATCCACCTGCGCCCAGCAGAGTGTCATAACCTTGCGGCAAGCGCAGGATCATCTCATGAACGCCTGCCAGTAATGCGGCGGCGACGATAAGCTCACTGTCATTCTGCGCGAAGCGGGCAATGTTTTGTGCGATGGTACCGTCAAACAGTTCCACATCCTGCGGCAGATAGCCAATAGACGGGCCCAGCAGCGCTTTATCCCACTGGCATATATCTGCGCCATCTAATCTGACTTTCCCTGATAACGGTTTCCAGACGCCAACCAGAACCTTTGCCAGCGAGGTTTTTCCTGAGGCTGAAGGGCCGATAATTCCCAGCACTTCACCTTGCTCCAGCTGGAATGAGATATTACGCAGTAGCGGAGAAGGCTGGCCGGGGGCTGCAGCGAAGACGCTTTCGACGCTGATGTTGCCATTCGGACGCGGCAGGGTCAGTACCTCTTTCGGCGCCGGATACTCCTTCAGCAAGGTTGAGAGCTGATGCCACGCGCTACGAAACTGCACGAACTGCTTCCAGCTGCCAATGACTTGTTCTACCGGGTTGAGGACGCGGCCAAGAATGATCGAGGCGGCAATCATCAAGCCCGGGGTAATATGGCCACCGATCACCAGTAAAGCCCCGGCGCCCAGCGCAATCGACTGCAGCAATACCCGCACAAAGCGGCTGAGACTGCTTAACCCGGCCGTTTTGTCGGCAATCTGTGTTTGTAGCGCCAGCACTTTGTTATGTTGCTCCTGCCAGTTGGAATTCAGGGTCGAAAGCATCCCCATCGCTTCAATGGCATCGGCGTTTTGCAGCTGTTTATTCAGTTTACTGGCATTGTTAATGGTTAAGGCGTGCGCTTGCTGAATCGGGCGCTTGGTAGAGATTTCAGATACCAGCGTCAGAATAAATAATAACGTTATTCCGCCGAGAGAAAGATATCCCAGCAGGGGATGGACCAAAAAGGCGATGAACAGATATATCGGCGTCCAGGGAATATCCAGTAAGGCGAACAGACTATTCCCGGAAAGAAACTGACGGATCTGATCCAGTTCGGCTAAAGATTGCGCCGGGTTGTTATCACCGGTAACCATCTTTCTTTTAAAGGCTGCGTTAAAGACCAACTGACTTAGCTTTATATCCAGCCTGTTGCCAAGCCTGACCATAACCTGCGCGCGGGCAGATTCAATCATGGCAATAACGATATACAAGCCGACTACCAATAAGGTTAACATTAACAGCGTGGTGGTATTTTTACTGACCAGCACACGATCGTAAACCTGTAGCATATAAATTGCCGGCGCCAGCATAAGCATATTAATCACACAACTAAAAAACAGCAGCATCAGAAAAGTGGGTTTCGTTCCCTTTAATGCATCATTCAGTTCTGTTGGCGTATGCTGGCGCGACATAGTCTTCTCCTTATACGATCAATGAACTATTGCCATTGTTGCTGGCAAGGGTAGTGGGCATTTCCAGATAAAAGTCACCAATATTCACGGTGGTCGAATTGACGCCCACCAATGTGATGGTGTCTGTACCGATAGTCACAATGGTGTTGCCATTGTTTCCGGTGATAGACACGCTGCTGGCAAAATTACCCGCGTTGATACCTAACAAGACGAGATCAAGGAAGTCCTGCCCGCCGTTGGGGTTACTGTCAAAACCGGTAATTCGGTCCTGCCCAAAGTTGGCCCCAAAGGCGAAGATGTCGCTCCCGGTACCACCGTCCAGAATGTCGTTACCTTCCTGACCATTGAGAATATCGTCTCCACTACCGCCGGAGAGGGTATCCGCGCCCGCACCGCCAATCATGACGTCGTTGCCAACACCACCTTGCAGGTTATCAACGCCATCTCCGCCATCGAGGAAGTCATTCCCGATACCACCAAACAACTGGTCGTTACCGCCCATACCAAACAGATAGTCGCTACCAGAACCGCCCGTGATGGTATTTGCAATGGCATTACCGGTACCAATAAAACTGCCGTTGCCGGTAAATACCAGTTCTTCCACGTTATCGGTGAGGTCGTAGCTGCTGAGGCTGGTTCGGACAACGTCCGTACCGCTATTCACACCTTCGATAACCACATCACCGAAATCATCAACGATGTAGGTATCATCGCCCGCGCCGCCGGTCATACTGTCGGCACCAAGCCCGCCATCAAGCGTGTCGTTACCGGCATCACCTTGCAGAATATCTTGTCCCGCCTGACCAGAGAGGCTGTCGTTTCCAGCACCGCCGATGAGCAGATCGTCACCTGTACCGCCAAGTAAGGTGTCATTACCGCCTTCACCGCGCAGGATATCGCTCCAGGCAGTACCGACGAGGGTGTTAGCCCCGTTGGTACCAACAATCAGATCGCCCACAGGCTGGGTGGTGGTCGACGTCAGGACAACAGGGGGGTTGCCTTCATCGTCGACGACTGTAACGACCACCTGCAACGTTCTGCCGACCATAGCCTGGCCCGGCGTATAGGTAGCGGATGTCGCACCGTTAATGTTGACGAATCCGGTTGGCGAACTCATTCTCCATTGATAAGTGAAATTACCGCCGCTCAGACCATCAGCGTCAGAAATGCCTGAAACCACCGCGGTCAGCGTCAGGCTTTCAGTTGGGGTGAGGTCGTTAATTACTGGCACACCGGTCGTGGCCTGATTGCGCGGGAGGATTGCCTGAGTTTGTGCCGACACCAGGGTTTCAGCGTCACCCATGCGGTCGTTAAAACTGGCGACCACACGCAACGGTGCGCCCTGAATAGCGCCAGGCACTCTGAACTCAACGCCTGTTGCCTGATCTCGCCATTGGCCGTTGACGAATGCCTGCCAGGTCATAGTGATGGCCACATCCGCCGCCAGCCCGTTACCATCCAGCAAGTTCGCCACGTTGACGCGCAGCAGGTCACCCACCGAAGGATTAGGATTGCTGATGGTCAGATCGCCCGTCGCTTGTTGCCCCGTCACCCACAGCTGCTTCCCATCGCCAAACTCCAGTTTTTCGATGTTCAACAGACGATCGATGCCATCATTCAGGTTCAGCGCGGCATCCGGCGTAGCGTGATCGACGCGCAGGCTACCGTCCGCCATACGGGTAAAGACATAGTTGCTGCTGACATCACGGTACACCGCGACGTCAGTTTCCGTGCCGTTACCTTCATGCAGAATTTCGCGCACAATCGACAATTGATTCGGTTTCAGCGTGCCGGCCAGCATGTACGATTTCAGTTCGGCCATACCTTCGGCGCTGGTGAGTCCCGCCATACCCGTAACGGCAATACGGACGTTGAGCCACGCATCACCATCAATGATATCGTTACCAGCTTTACCCATGATGCGGTCGCTACCACCACCGCCGAGTAAAATATCGCTACCATCATCAGGATTCAGTAGCACCGCGTCCGGATTTGTAGAACGCTCTACACCGAGAATAGCCTGTAGACCGTTGATCCGGTCCGCACCTTCCTGGGTCAGGTTGTTAGAGAGGGGAACGCCCTGAACAGGTGCAGTACCTATCGGCTGTTCTGTTCCGGTCAGGATATCGTCGTGTTTCCAGCCCGACAGCCCTTCAACAAGATCAAAACGGTCGCGTAGAATAAACTCCTGCTGGTTGACGAAAATAGGGATCCCAAGGTCAGAGTTAGCGCCATTTGGGTCGCCTTTATGGATAGCCCAGTCGAAACCGGCCATGCCATTATTGCGCTGGATCCCCGCGCCCTGAACCATGATGTCGTCACCGGCTTCGCCATCGTAGTCGGTGTCGTTACCCTGACCGTTGAGGACATCGTGACCGATAATGGTACTGTTGAAGAACAACTCAGAGTTGTCCCCCGCCAGCGTGTCAAACCCGTCGCCGCCTTCCAGCCAGTCATTGCCTTCGTTGCCCATCAGGAAATCACCACCCGAGCCGCCAAGCGCAAAGTCGTTATCCTGACCCGAGAAGACCTCCTGCGCATCTTCGCCGACCACCACGAAGTCGCTGCCGCTGCCACCAAAGACCAGATCGTTTCCGTTACCGGAAAAGATAACGTCATGTCCGGCATCGCCATGCAGGAAGTCCGCATCACCAACAGGCGTTCCGGTATCGGTAATAATGTCATCACCGTCACCGCCGTGGACCACATCTGCTTCGTCACCGCCGTCCAGTCGGTCATCTCCGCCATCGCCCCACAGGCTGTCGATCCCTTTACCGCCGATTAACGTATCGTTGCCTGCCGTCCCACCAAGCACCACATGCCCATCGCCGGTATATTTCAGATACCCACCATCGGCAAAACTATCGCCGTCAACATCCACCCCTGGGTCGCGACGCACCAACAACGGCGAGAGTAGATCTTTCAGCGGATTACCCCATTTCGGGTCGATTTCCGTTTGCAGCACGCGGTTCACTTCAAAAATATGGTCCGGTGTCTGGAACAGATTAGCGGGCAGGTGGGAGGAACCCTCATCACCAAGATCGCTGTTACGCATTACCAGCGCGGAAAACGAGTTGGCCTCCAGTTCATTGAGTAAGTTCAGCCCCTGAACGCGGCTCAGATAGTAGAAACGATCACCGTCCTGAAGCATTTCCATTTGTGTTTCAAAGACGAAGTTGAAGGTTGAGCCGAGCATGCCGCCAAATTCATTTTTGCGCTCAGCCAGCCCGCCAATCCAGAAATCGACCATATTCAGACCGGTCTCTTTGGTTGCCCACGCTCCGGTACTGTTAAAGAAATCCATCACATCCGCAGGCGGGGAATTGTTAGCATCACCAAATAACAGGAAGTTAACCGCTGCGCGCTTACCTTCAAGGCTGGTAGCGTTGAGGATCAGTTCGTGCTGACCATAGGCGGCCATAAAGTTAATGATTGAAGCGGGATTTTTCAGGTAGGTAGTGAAGTCAGCCCAACTGGTATAAGGCTTCAGTTGGCTATCGCCGCTTAAAGCAAAAAACTGCTCGCGGGCCTGGTTCAGCGTCGGCATTGCGGTGTCACGGCCACGGGCTATATTAAGCGCGCCTAAATCGAGGGGCAGGCCGATGAGATTATTACGCAAAGCATCGGTAATAAATTCATCAATTTCGTTACCCACCTGACGCGTCATACCACGCACTATTGCGCCGATAGCCTGATCGTCCGTGACGGTGGCCCCGTTGATTTGATTAAATGCTACCGGATTCAGGAATGCTGAAATCAGGTCAATATCACCGCTTTGCATATCAATGTCGGTACGCGCCACGGTTTCTGTCAGCATTGAATGCCCAAAACGGTAAACAACATGCGCAAACTCTGCAAAGATCAGCGGGTTAATATCCGCCGTGTTGGAGAAGACAAACGGATCGACGGCAGGTTGTACGGTACGGGCAAACTCCTCGAATACGAGGTGCTGATATTGCATTTCCGTGGAGAAGCGGCCTGCCTGGAATAAGTACTCACCGTTCCATACCAGAGTATTGGTATCGGCAGGTAATTCCGTGATTTGGTGGTTGGGCATCAACCACTGGTTAATGAGGTCGATATCGCCGGTTTCCAGCAGAGTGGTTTTATACTGCTCAACCAGGCGGTTATGCTCGCTGTGAAAAACGGCGTGCACCGCGGTTAAACCTATATTTTCGTTCCCGCGCCCGTCACCGGTGATAAAGTGGCGATCGAGCAGTTCGTTATCATAGGTTCCTGCCGGTTGCGGTCCTTCTCCGCCGATGGCGCTGTCATCATCTGCCAGCAGACCAGCTTTTGGCACGGCAGTATGAGCGATGTCATCCAGAAACGCATGACCGGTGCGGAACGTCTCCGCGGGTAACAGGCCTCCGTTGGCTTCAACCAGCCCCCCGGTGGTAACAATCTGTACCTTTCCGTTTTCACTTAAAATCAAATTACCGTAGCGATCCGTTGCCAGCAGGGGAACATTAAACACGTCCTGATCGGTAAGTTTAATGCCAAGCAGGGTTTCAGCCTGGTTTTTAACGTCGGCCCAGGTCGCCAGTCCACCGTTCGCACCACCCAATAAATTCCCGGTAGGCTCAGGTTTCCCATCAATAATGACGTATTCGCGGATGAAAATTTGATGTGAAGGATGGGAGGTGTAGGTTTGGTTTTGGTCGATGAAGGGGGTCGTCAGGTTTACTGTCTCTCGATTTTCATCCACCGTTGCCCGGGTTAATAGCATAAAGTTTGTCGACGACCCTTCAACATATAAAGGGTCATCGGGCTGGAGCGGAATGAAAACGATACCGTTGCCTCCTTTCGGAATCAGATCCAGACCATGGTCGAAAAACTGGCCAAAGAAGGTCATCCAGCCGTTAAAAGCAGGGGAGAGACCGATATCGGGAGACTGATTGGGAATGGATAAGCTGCCATCCCCAGTAACAGTCCCGCCGCCGGGCGCATCTTTTAATGCGTTAAAAGCCTCCAGCGCGGCCGGGTTTGAGGCCGTCTGGTCTGAAATTAAATTGCTAATTATTCGTGGGTCGGCATCAATAACAGTGCCACCAATTTGGATATAACTGGTCATTTGATCCGCATCCTGCCAGTTTAATGCGGTTAATCTCGGCATTGTCTGATCGGCAGAACCGTATAACTCCTGACCTGGTAAAAGGTTATTCCATGAGCCATCTACCGTGCGAAGTCCATAGGGCAAGAGTGGGCTGGAGACTAATTCCCGAAGCATTTCAGCATTAACGCTCCCGTCTGGGTTAGTTGCCGCTTCGGATATTTTGATCTGCTTAAGAATAAAAGCAAGATCGTGCAAGGTGACAGTAAAGTCATATTGTGAGGCCATAAGTCATTACCCCTATCTTTACTTGTATTAGCTATCATCATTCGTTCTCATGTTTATAAAAAACATGTGAGAATGAGTCGTATTTAGTGCTTGGTTGTTATTGCTTGTACAACTCCATTTAATAAAATGCTCAGATTATCAATGACGTATTTAGCGTCATCTTCGTGGATATTCATATCGCGAAATAATGTGTTCGCAGGTTTAAAAGTTTGCTATTTGTGTGCAAAAGACACACTTGCTCTCTTGAATTATCAGGCATATTCAAGGTCTGCTGCGTCGCAAGTTTGAGCGTAGTAAGGGTTAGATGTGTTGTTTTTTTCTCACATTACATTTCTGTGATGATCATAACTATGGTTTTTCCTTTGCCGACTTCACTCATACTTTTCTATGAATAAGATTGTATTTTCATTTCTTTACATTAGGGGGGTGGCAATTTATTTTTACACCGAAGACAACGCTGAGTAGACTGCATTGACGCTTCAATTTATCAGGAAAATATAACGTTATCTCGGTTAAACATTCCTCTCATCTTAAAATTATGTGCTACTTTGCCAGGTTGAATTAACCCGGGCAAGTTATGTTAACACCAGTACGAACACGGGTAATAACGAAGGTTAACTTTAAGACTAAACGGTCACAAGGTTGGCTATGGCTGCATTAACTTGTGATGAATATGGTCTTTATCGTGTTTAATTCGGGTTAAGAAAATTTTTCTTAGGGAAATCATGCCTGTAGATAAAATTTAATATAAACAATGAGTTATATCGATAGCATCGAGATTTAGATCTTATTTAAGACCGACCTAATATGATTTGAGAAAACAAAGGTTTTAATCTCTGGGATTATTCTTAAACTAGCAGTCATCGTAGGGTTAATCCTACGGAGTCATAAGACATTACTGGCGTCGCTGTATCCCTCAATAAATACTCCGCTCTCAGCGGAGAGGGACTATTGAATTATTTATTACGATACCGATGTATTTATTAATTAAGGACAGACAATATGAAAATCAATAATCCTCATACCAGTTACATATTTGCAGCTGGTGGCCTTGCGTTATTGTTAGCGCAGATAGCGTATGCTGATTCAGCAAATACCATCACCTTTAAAGGCGAAGTGACCGAACAAACTTGCGAGGTCACGGTTAACGGTGTAAATGCACGGCCGGTAGTATTACTGCCGTCGGTTGCGAAAAGCGATCTCGCGGCAGCAGCATCTTCAGCAGGCCTGACAACATTCACCCTCGGCGTTACTGGTTGTACTGTTGATTCTAATGCGTTGGATATTAAAACCGTCTTCGTTGCAAATAATATGACCGAGCGTGGAAACCTGGCTAATACGGGTACAGCGCAAAATGTTGAATTACAACTGCTGACCGATAGCGCGGGCACTACGCCGATTGATTTGCGTACTGGAACTCCAGTTGCAGGAATCACCGTTGCGGCCGGAAATACCTCCGGTGAGCACGACTTTGCCGTGCAGTATTTTAGCCCGAACGGTGGAGCAACCGCCGGGACAGTTGTCGGCACTGTGCAATACGCCATTTCCTATTTGTAAGCGAGATCTGCGTGATGAAAGGATTGGCTATTGGTTTAGTTGGAATGATGATGTGCTTCTGCGTGCAGGCAAGCATAGTGATGACCGGCAACCGGATAATCTATCCGGCAGACAGCCGGGAAGTCAGTGTGCAATTAACTAATCGCGGCGACGTCCCTGGTGTCGTTCAGGTTTGGCTTGATGATGGCGATGCACAATCCGTACCACAAACTGCGGCCGCTCCTTTTGTCACCACTCCACCGGTCTTTCGGATGGCGGCCCACGCGGGGCAAACTGTGCGGCTGCGTTACATCGGCAAACCCGTTGCACAGGACAGGGAATCGCTATGGTGGTTTAACTTCATTCAGATCCCGCCCATAAATAAGGATGCGCAAAACGATAACCAGCTTCTGGTGCTGGTACGTAGTCGCGTAAAAGTATTGGTAAGACCCAAAGGGCTGGCGGGTTCGCCGCTGGAGATGGCGAACACCAGCCGGATCTGGCTGCAGAATGGCAAGCTGCATTTACGCAATAATAGTGGTTTCTATCTTGCGCTCTCGTCACTTGACGTCAGCGGTGCGGGAAAAAAACAGCGCATTCAGAGCGAAACGATCGCACCGTGGGCGACAATGTCGTGGCCTGCAAAAATTTCGCAAGTGAATGACGCGCAAATGCGCTGGATTAACGATCAGGGAGCCTCATTAAGCGGGCGCGTGGCATTGGAGAAACAGGACAATGTCCGAAACTAATCCACGCTGGTGGTGGCTTTTTTTGCCAGCTGCGATGCCTGTTTTTGCCAGCAATTACACCTTTGACGAAACATTGTTGCTTGGGAGTGGTTACGAAAAAAGCCTGGCAATGCTCAACGATCCGGATGCGGTGGTCGCGGGACGTTATAGCGTCGATGTCTGGCTCAATGGACGGTATGTAGGGCGGGATGATGTGTTGTTTCGCCAGAATACAGCAGGGCGTACCGAACCCTGTCTTCCGGCGAAATTCTGGGATGAACAGGGCGTAACAGCAGCGTCGGAACAAGCGCAGGATTGCTTCGCCCCTGAAGCTCGGATCAGCGGTGGACGCTGGGATTTTGACCAGAGCTTATTGCGTCTGAATCTCAGCGTTCCTCAGGCGGCATTAAAACGTACCCCCATGGATTATGTACCGCCGTCGCAGTGGCAAAGCGGCGAGAGCGTGTTGTTCAGTAACTACAATCTGCACGCCTATCACAATAAAAATAACGGTCAGCAAAGTGATTATGGTTGGCTGGGACTGAGCAGCGGCTTCAACATGGGGAGTTGGCAATTTCGCCAACAGTCGTCTGCCAACTGGCGGCGCGATGGCGATCGAGAAAGCCAACGTTGGGATGCGCTGCAAACCTGGCTTCAACACCCTGTCGCATCTCTGGAAAGTTTACTGACGGTAGGCGAAAGCTACACCTCGGGAAATCTGCTTGGCAGCATGGCGTTTACAGGTGTCAAACTGGAAACCGATCAACGAATGTGGCCACAGTCGCGACGCGGCTACGCCCCAGAAATTCGTGGTACGGCATCTACACCTTCACGCGTTGTGGTTAAGCAGAATGGTCGAACGCTTTACGAAACCAGCGTACCACAAGGCCCTTTTGTACTCGATGATTTGCCGAATACAGCCTGGGACGGTGATTTACAAGTTGAAATCACCGGCGCCGATAACAAAAAGAGTAGCTATACCGTGCCATATGCCAGCGTACCTTTATCACTGCGTCCCGGCGTCTGGCGCTACGGTCTGGTGGCAGGTAAGACCCGGGATTACAGCGCGGCCGATGGTCTGTTTACCGATTTCACGCTGGAGCGCGGGATGACGAATCTCCTGACCGCTAATGGCGCTTTGCGGATCGGCGACGACTATCAGGCACTGCTGATGGGAGGCGTTCTGGCAACGTCGATGGGCGCTTTTGGTGTCGATGTTACCGGTTCGCGGGCCCGGATTGCTTCTCAAACCATGAGTGGCTGGCGGCTGCAAACCAACTGGAGCAAAACGTTCACCCCGACAGGAACTCACGTCGCGCTGGCGGGTTATCGCTATTCCACAGAAGGGTATCGTGACTACGGTGACGTTCTGGGTGAGCGAAGCGTCAGCGGAAGCAATACGCAATGGCGCTCGGATACGCTGCGTCAAAAAAACCAGTTTACCGTTACTGTGAACCAAACGTTGAGCAGCTACGGAAACCTATGGCTGTCGGGATCAATGATGGATTACTACAGTGACCGTGGCAGCAGCACTCAGTTGCAGGCTGGGTATAACACCACCTTTGGACGAATGACACTAGGTATGTCATTCAGCCGACAGGACACCTGGTGGCGTAACGGCGACCGTTCACAAGTGCAAAAAGAAAACATGGCAACGCTTACCGTCTCAATGCCTTTGGGTATAGGCGAACGTGAGCATACGCTGGCGCTGTCGGCGAGTCAGGCTCAACAGGCTGGGCGCAATGCGCAGTTGGCATTGTCTGGTGCGCTTGATCAGGATGAAACCCTTAATTACGCGCTGTCTACTGGCTGGCAACAGGGGCAAGGTGAGTCAAACAGCGTGACCGACTGGGGTGGTTCACTGCAAAAAAATACGGCTTTCGGCACGCTAAACGGCAGCGTCTCACAGTCACAAAACTATCAGCAATGGTCTGCAGGGGTACGCGGGGCGCTCGTTGTACATCGCCATGGCATTGTTGCCGGCCCGTGGGTTGGCGACACATTTGCCCTGGTGGAAGCGCCAGGCGCTGCGGGAGCCAGAGTCGGGGGCGGACAGGGTGCAACCGTCAACAGCGGGGGTTATGCGCTGGTCCCCTCATTGACACCTTATCGTTATAACAATGTGACTCTCGACGGTAGTGAAATGAACTCCAACGCAGAGCTTCAGGAGAGTCAACGGCGCATTGCGCCAATGGCAGGGGCCGCAGTAAAACTGCGTTTTGCAACGCTCTCTGGCTATCCGCTACTCATCACTGTGAAGAGTGACGTGACGTTACCGATGGGAGCGGCAGTGACCGACGGTCGAGGTCGTGTAGTCGGGATGGTTGCCCAGGCGAACCAGGTATATGCCCGCGTTGAAGACGAAGAGGGACTATTGATGCTGGAAAGCAGTGATTGTTCATTGCCGTGGAAACTTAACCAACAACAACGTACAGAACCGTTAATTGCATTAACGGTCGCTTGCGTAACAAAAGGGCGCTCATGAGACTATTTTTTCTGGTGCTGGCGCTGTTTTCTTGTCAGATACAGGCCGCCTGTGAATACATTATTTATCCATATAAATCAGGAAGTAGTGGCGCACAAGGCACGCACAGGCTTAGTGCAAGTACGGACGGCATTGCCAATGACTGGCGCTCCGGTGGCGGCAACGATGCCTGGAACGGGCTATTGCCGGGATTGAGTAAGTCTGTCGATATCACCAGTAATAGCAGTTTTCAGCCGGCAGGGACGATCCTGACCTCCAGCGGCGGGATCCCTTTTACCACTTATGCCCATAAAGGCGGCGGTTACGATCCTGAGCAGGTATTTTTCCGTTGTACACCGGACACAGCCGGGCAACTCTATGAAGCCTGGTCAACTAACGGCGATGACACCGTGGCTGGCTGGTATGAAGCAACGGATGTACCTGGCGCGTATCTGACCATCATGAAAAACGTCGCATTACGCTTGACGCACGATGCGACAGGCAGCGTCTTTACCGACAGCTGGCAGCAACGCCCACTGGAAAACCTGGATCTTGATACCAATGGCAACTTCCTGATTAAGGCCAAGAACTTCTCGACGATAAGTGCCGAGTTGATTAAAACGCTGGATACACGCTACTACGCCAACCAGGCGCAGTCTGCTACTTACAATAGTTATGTGAATCCCAATGCTTACGTGGTTTTTCGTGGGCCCGGTACGACTTCGTGGGGTATCAAGATAGGTCAGCCACACCGTGGAGGAAATTGGACTGGCTGGGCGAATGACTGGCCGTCAGTGATTAGCCTGTACAATAACGGGATCTTCGTCAAACGTGCAGCAATGTGTCAGGTTACCGATTTTACGCCCGTTGTGCATCTGCCGCCAATTTCCGTGGCCCAGCTCAAGCAGGGGGAGTATTCATCAGCGCCCTTCCAGATAGGATTTGCCTGCGAATCAACGGTGGTTTCCGGTGTGGCGACCGGGAAGAGCAATGTCGCAATGGGGCTGCTTGCACCGGAAAGCAGCGTCAACAGCGCCTGGGGTTTTAATTTGATTACTGGTAAAACCGTAACCTGGCTATTAGATACGCAATATGGCGCTCCCGGGCGGGCTCGCGGCGTTGGCGTGCGTGTTTACCGTGCGGGTAGTCCGGTGAATTTTATGGCGGTGTCAACTGTCGGCAGCGGTAGCGAAGGCGGCTGGATGCCAGTCATTGGCAGCAATACGCAGCAAAATGGCAGCCAGGATGGCATCAATTACTACAGCGAAAGCTTCGAAGCTCGTCTGGCAAGTTTTGGTGCAGATACGTTAACGGCGGGGGGCTACCAGTCACATGTACAAGTTTTATTGCGTATTCAGTAGCCTCTGGATGTTGGCATTTGGCGTGCAGGCAGCGGTTAACATCAGTACTACTCGGGTCATCTTCAACCACGGAGAGACTCAACGCTCGGTGATGTTAGTCAACGACGGTAATTATCCCGTGGTGATTCAAAGTTGGGTAGATGACGGCACGCCAGAGAAAGGGCCATCTCAGGCCAGCTCGCCTTTTATCGTGCTTCCCCCGGTGCTAAAAATTCTCCCCGGTGAACAACGCGAGATAAAGGTGATGACGACTGGGGCGGGGCTTGCCAACGATTATGAGTCGTTATTCTGGCTCAACGTGTACCAGGTTCCAGCGGAGTTGAAAAATAGCCCAACTGGTGAAAAAGTGCGCTTAACGTTAAGAAATCAGCTAAAAGTCCTATGGAGACCGAAAAACATAGGCGTGTTGACTGAAAAAAGCATCAATCTTCTAAGTTTTCACCATGAAAGTGGGGGGATTTACGCTGTTAATCAGAGTTCCTGGAACATATCTCTGGCTAATGTAACTTCAGGAGACTATTCCATAACTGGAATAGTGGTTTCACCGCGTTCCCGGCAGGTAATTTTTAAGTCAGCACCTCCTGAAATGCTGAATAATAAGATAAACTTTACTGTGATTAACGATGAAGGAAATCGTTGGGGATTTTCAACTGTCGTAAATTAACGCTGGCAGTGCTCGCGCTAGCTAAATTGACAAAAATCCATATTCAGGGAACATAATGGCACACGTGTTTTTGCTTAACAGTACCGTTGTATTCTGGCCAGAGCGGAACGTACTTTACGCGAAATCAGATGAGACCAAACGTATAACATTAAGCAATCCGGCAACCCGTTGTTTACTATTATTAATTCAACAACAGGGGCAGGTTATTGAACGTGATTATTTCTTTGAGCATGTCTGGTATATTAACGGTGCGCAGGTCACCAATAATACGTTCTATCAGAATATTTCCTTGCTGCGTCGCGCGTTTAAAGAACTTGGCCTGAATGAAGAACTTATCGTAACCGTACCGAAAGTCGGGATCCGCCTTGAGCCACAACTGGAAGTGCTGGAACAGAAGATTGAAGAACCGCTTAGCGATCTCTCTGTCACGCCATCGGTAACGCCGGTAAATACAGTGACAAAATCACTGCGTATGCGCTCACTGTGCTGGATTCTGGCGGGTGTTGTGTGCTGCGTTATAGCCGCAATAGTGACCTGGGAGGCACAGTTTGATCCCAAACTCAGTCGCTATGTGTCTTTAGGCGTAGGGGAGGGATGCCACTGGTACGTCAATCAGGATGTGCTTAAATTTGATCAGCACCAGCAGTTTATCAAAACAAATACGCTGGATTGTCAAAGTTATCCCTGGGTTTATCTCACGCTGTATCCTAATTTCCCGCGGATCTCCGCATTAACCTGTCGAAAGCAATTTAGCCGCTGGCAGGATAATGATTGTGTGACCCATTATTATTTCGCGGAGTCCAGACATGTGGGGACGTAATATAAAATGGTGTGTTGGCATCATCTTAGCAGTAGCGTTAACAATTGCAGTCACGATGACGTTACAAAACTGGCAGCGGTCACATTTTGATTGCTCCGGAGAATTAGTAATGGAGTATCCAGATATTCGTGGTGATATTTCAGTCAGGTACGTTTTTAATGGCAGCAATGGGGTGGCTATTTTACGCGGAAAAATCACTGATAATAACGGTGAAAAGCTGGCGGTAAATCAAAATGTCTGGTTTACCTTTACCCGCAAGGATGATGATTACTTTATGGAATCCGGAAATGTCGCTTCAAGTTCCGGTGGCACTAACATTCATCCATTGTTAGCGAGAACGTTGCCAGATTTTTTCCTTAAACCCAAAGAACCATTTTATTTCAGCATATTGCGACTCAATAGCAGTACATGGCAGTTCTATACCAGCCGTTCGCCGTCGGTGTTTTGTCAGCGTTAAACCGTTGAGATTGCACTCTGTATAGCGTTTGCATCCAGAGTGCTTGTGCTCAAAGCATTTCAACTGCAGGAGCGAACTTTGTTGCTCAGACCTTCATGATTGGTTATTCGACAGAGAAATCAGAAGGGGCGAAGACTGAACAGGTCCATGGGGTTAGAAGCCTAATACAGTTCAAATTCAATTTAACATAATATACATTATGCGCACTTAGATGGAGTAAGAAAGAACCTGTGTTTTTTTGGTCGTCCTTCTTGTGCAGCTGAAACATAGTGTTAAACGGCGCTGCTGCGTATCAGACGATACAGAACATGTTGTGCTAATCGATGATCTGGCGGCAACGCGGGATGCACAAACTCTTCTGCTTTACTCATGCCAAGGCGTATCATCAGGTTCTCAGACGGTTTGTTCAGCACCGAAGTAAAAGAAACCACCTCAGTTAACGCCAGTTCCTCGAAAGCAAAAGTCAGGCAGGCTTCAGCAGCTTCCAATGCAAACCCCTGATGCCAGAATGATTTCGCAAGACGCCAGCCTATTTCAGTACAGGGTGAAAAATGAAACTTATCAGGTTGTGGATGTAAACCTACGCAGCCCACAAACTGGTGTGTTTCTTGTAGTTCAACGGCCCAAAATCCCCAGCCGCGCTCTGTAATGCCTTCCTGGAATCTTGCGGCAAGATTGTCGCTTTCCGTCCGTAGCAATGGAGCCGGAAAAAAACGCATCACATCGGAATCGGTATTTAACGCGGCGAATGGCGCTCTGTCTTTCGCTTCCCACTGACGGAGAATCAGTCTCGATGTTTCCAGCATAAATCTGCCCTTATCATTCATTTTCATATAATCTTCTAAAAGAAGCTGCTCATCGGCAAGGACTAATGAACCCCCTTTCCGCCTTTTCTTCTTATACTGGAGATTCATACATGGCCGACTGGAACCCTTCGCTTTATTTGCAATATAAAACTGAACGTTCAAGACCCGCAGCGGAATTACTTAGCAGAGTGGCGTTAGAAAGTGTTCGTTCAGTTGTCGATCTTGGCTGTGGTCCGGGAAACAGTACAGCATTACTGCATCAGCGCTGGCCTTCAGCTCAAATAACTGGGGTTGATACCTCACCCGCGATGCTTAATGAAGCGCGCAACACATTACCAAAATGCCATTTTATTGAAGCGGATATCAGTACGTTTCAGGCAGAGCACCCCGTGGATCTGCTTTATGCCAATGCATCGTTACAGTGGGTACCCGATCACTATGAATTATTCCCGCACCTGGTCTCACAACTGAGTCACAATGGCGTTCTGGCCGTGCAAATGCCAGATAACTGGCTGGAGCCAACGCATGTATTGATGCGCGAAGTGGCTTATGAACAAGATTACCCAGACCGTGGCCGTGCTCCGCTTCCTGGCGTTCACGCCTACTATGATATTTTGACCGAAGCGGGTTGTGATGTAGATATCTGGCGTACAACGTATTATCACATTATGGATTCGCATCAGGCAATTATCGACTGGGTAAGCTCGACGGGCCTGCGCCCCTGGTTGCAGGATTTGAGCGAAAGCGAGCAACGTCATTACCTGGCGCGCTACCATGAACTGCTCCAGGAACAATATCCGTTGCAGGAGAACGGCAAAATTTTACTGGCATTTCCGCGATTGTTTATTGTTGCCAGACGCAATAGTTAAGCGTTTATCATCTGGCAGATCACAGGAATAAACTATCAGCCATGCGTACCCTCGCCTTTTTATCATAAGGATCTAGTGGCTATGTCTGGCTTCTGCTAGTGTCTTGCAATATGTTTCTGACGGGGGTTGTTATGTCTAAAGTCTACATTGGTGGGTGTCTGTGTGGCTCGATCCGTTTCACAGCCAGCAGTCCTAATAATTCCCATACCTGCTCCTGCGATATATGCCGGAAACATACGGGCGCGCCTACCGTCGTCTGGATTGAGTTTGATGCAGAAAATGTAGAATGGACGGGAAAAGCCGGAAAACCGAAAACCTGGCGCTCATCAGAAACGACCAGTCGGGCCTTTTGCCCTCAGTGCGGCAGTTCCGTGGGCGCCATCGATGACGCCCCGGTCATTGCGCTTTTAGCCGGTGCTTTTGACGATCCTAACGATGAAGACCTTGCACCGGAGTTTCATTCGTTTTCCGATATGCAGCCCGCGTGGTGGCAAAACGAACGTCGCTAAGTGAGTTGATAGTGCTTATCCGGCATATGCTTTGCTGGCACATTTGTTTCATCATTCATTTGCAGCAAATCGATTTCGATTGCATTGCAAATCGCATCCAGCGGCAGATCGTTGTTCTCAGTGCCAAACGGATCTTCAAGCTCTTCTGCAAGCGTGTCGAGCGAAATAAAAGTATAGGAAATAAGCACTGAAATAAACGGTGTCATGTAGTGCAGATCGACCACCAATGCAAATGGCAACATGATACAAAACAGGTACACAGTACGATGAAGGATCAAGGTATAAGCAAACGGCACCGGGGTATTAGCAATCCGCTCACAACCGGCCAGTACTGCAGACATATCATTTAACCTATTGTTTAAACTGTGAAATAATATGTCAGACAGTTGACCATTACGTCTGCGTACGGCCAACCACTCGCCCATCAGCAACAAGATGCGGTTTGCCGGTGATTGTGCGGCAAATACCGTTTGCAAATCTTTCTCGCTAAGATATTTCGCTAACGGCTTCGCCTGTGGGTTTCTACGTAACGTCATGCGTAAACAGTGAGCAAATGCAATTTGCAGACGCACAAACTGTCCCAGTTCTGCATCGTCAGGTAACGTGGTTTTTACCTCACGCAGAAGCGATCGGGAAGCAATCATCAACTGCCCCCACAGGTGTCGGGCCTCAACGTAACGTGAATAGCAGGCGTTATTGCGAAACCCCAGAAAAATAGCTATCGCCACGCCGAGAATGCTGAACGGCGCAAGGGTAAACTTAATGCCCAGCATCGTATACCAGGGCAACATGATAATAACGGCGATGGAAAGCAGGAAGTTCAGCAGCAGACGTGAAAAAATCTTGGATAATACGGAACCGTGCCAGACGAATATCAGGCGCATCCAGTGTTGTTGGGGACGAACGATCATGGTTATCTTCGGGAAAATGTGAAATCCGTCACATTAGACGCGATAGCGATCAATGTTGCAAGTTAATCGCAACATTATCCAAACAACTTTTGCCCTGCTCAAAACGAAGCCGCACGGAAGTTACAGACTGGGTTAATGACATAAATAATACAGTATGTTGTAACTAATTTATATCCAGAAAAAACCCGGCCTGAGCCGGGTTGTCGGTAGTCGTCTTAGCACAGTGGCTTAACGGCTTCCCGCATACCTTTTGCCAGGATGGCATCCAGATCGGCAGAAACTTGCTCCACCAGCCCAGAAACCTGGGTCAGGTCTTGCTCCCAATGTTCTTTGACCGCCAGTACAGTACGTACCAACGCCTCAGTACTTATCTGGCGATCGCGATGTTGGCTCCACAGTTGTTGGAAACGTTCAATCCAGTGCGCATCATCCTGGACCGGATAAGACTCACCGTTACGCTCCCCGCGGTAGAACGCAATCAACGCCGCCAGCGCAAACGTCAGACGTGCGGGCAATTGACCGCTGGCCTGTTGCCCGGCCAGCAGTTGCGGCAATATGCGGGTACGGAATTTAGTCATCCCGTTCAGGGCAATCGACAACAGCTGATGCTTGATATACGGGTTGCAGAAACGCCCCGTCACCGCACTGGCAAAGGACGCCAGCTCATCGCGCGGTAAATCCAGTACCGGAATGATTTCTTCATAAATAGCTTTTTCAACGAAGGCGCAAATTTCTGCATCATTCATCGCCTCGCCCACGGTGTCCAACCCTGCCTGCCAGGCAACAGGAACCAGCGCAGTGTGAGCACCGTTGAGAATCGCCACTTTGCGCTCTTTGTACGGTTTGATGTCATCCACAATCAGGACATTCAGCGGATACTTATCCAGACGTAGTTCTGCGGCTAATGACTTCGGTCCCTGAATAACAAACAGATAGAAGTGTTCTGCCGTGTCGAGGAAAGCATCATGATAGCCCAGGTCAGCTTCGAGCTTAGCTACCTCATCACGCGGATAGCCGGTAACAATACGGTCCACCAGCGTAGAGCAAAATGCATTGGCCTGATCCAGCCACTGAATAAACGCTTCCGGCAGCATCCATTCCTGAGCGTAGCGCAGAACCAGTTCATGCAGCGCATCACCGTTATAATCAATCAGTTCGCACGGGATGATAATCCAGCCTTTATCCAATGCGCCGTTAAAATAGCTGAAGCGTTCGAACAGCAGACGCGTCAGTTTAGCCGGATAACTTACCGCTGGCGCGTCGTCAAACTTATCGCCCGCGTGGTAACTGATACCTGCTTCCGTGGTGTTAGAGAACACAAAACGCATGTCAGGATTATGTGCCAGCTTCAGGAACTCATCGTATTCGCTATAGACGCTGATTTCACGGTTAACTGAACGAATTAGACGAGCATCGCTGACAGCCTCGCCCTTCTCATTCAAACCACGAATGATAGTAGTATAGAGGCCATCCTGCGTACTCAGCGATGGCGGGAAGGTACTTTCGATAGGACGAACAATGACCACACCAGCGTTCAGATCGGTATGTTCGTTCAGCAGATCAACCTGCCAGTCTACAAAGGCGCGCAGGAAGTTTCCTTCACCAAACTGAATAATGCGTTCAGGATACTGAGCACCGGGGAAATCGCGACGATTTAGTGTTTGCACAATGGGTTCCCTTTATGATTAGTCATACAACCTGATTGAATTGGTCCAATATGTTAGCAAACTTTAATACATTGAAACCCTGTTTTGATCAATCCCCGGCGACAAATTAGAGCGTTTTATAGAAAAGTGTGGTCCCGGTCAGCGTCCCATCGGGCATTTGGGCATAGTCAGGTATCACCCCTACCTTTTTCCACCCGCAATTGTGGTAGAACAACTCCGCGCCACTGCCCGTCGCCGTATCAAGTACCAGCAGTGTTTTACCTTGTTGACGCGCGTAACTTTCCAGTTCGGTCATCAATTCACGAGCCAGGCCACCGCGTCGCGCTGAGGGGTGAACCAGCAGTTTGGCAACATCAGCACGATGAGGTTGATTTTCAGGTTGATCGATAATGAGTTGGACGGTACCGACAAGCGCCCCCTGCGCGTTCTGCGTACCAAGAACGATCCGTTCTCCGCGAGAAACACTTTGCGCGACGTTCATCCAGAAAGGCTCTGATTTTTCGCGATTAAAGGGCAGCATAAAACTGATGGAGGCGCCGTCATTGACGCACCGCTCAAGAACATCGCTGAGCTCGTCGATTCGCGACAGAATCTGTGCCGCACTCAGCACAAAGCAGGGTTTACCGGAAGCCATGATTTCTCCTTAGATTGACCCCTTCATACTGCTTTTAACAATTACACAACACAAGGGGTCATATCATAGGATAATGTTATCTATGGCTTGTTCATCTGAAGCACTAACCAGTGATAAATAACCGTGACAACGTAACGTTTTTGTTCATCATTTAGCGCTACGCCCTGAGGTATATCATGCCATTTCGCCAGACACCCTCTACAGCACGTTGCCGTAGCATGTTGAGCGATAAATACCGGGTGACCACGCATGGGAGTCTGTTTACCATCATTGGCGGGAAACGCAGGCGCCAGTCGTTTAGCAATAAAATCCGCAGCATGTTGTTCGATAACCGGCGCCCCTTTATCCAGACAATACTGCCTTTCTTTCTGACCAAGACGAAACCGTGAGCGAAACGTTGATTTCGCCAACCGGGCAAAAAGAGGATCGAGCGTATTCATCAGTAAACCGAGCGCCCCAGCTGTTGTGTTAATTGCTCCAGCACGGCGATACCGGCCAGTGAATTTCCCGCCGGGTCCAGTTCCGGACTCCAGACAGCAATCGCCATCTCGTGAGGCACGATCGCCACGATGCCGCCACCCACACCAGATTTCGCCGGAAGCCCGACCCGCCAGGCAAACTCTCCTGCGTTCTGATACATGCCGCTGGTCGCCATTAGCGCATTGATCTGCCTGGCCTGCATCGGCGTCACCACGGGTTCCGCAAGATGAAAGGCATGCCCTTGATTTGCCAAAAAGACAAAAGTTCGCGCCAACTCCACACAGCTCATTTTCAGCGCGCAGTAGTGAAAGTAATTTTGCAAAACGGTGGTCACGTCATGGTGAAAATTGCCGAAGGATTTCATCAGCCAGGCAATAGCGGCATTACGCGCCGAGTGTTCAAACTCTGATCGCGCGACCGTCGCATCATAAGCGATATCCGAAACACCGCTTAACGCCCGTACCACTTCCAGCATCCGTTGACGCGGTGCGCTCAGACGCCCTTGCAACATATCGCAAACCACCAGCGCCCCGGCGTTAATAAAGGGATTGCGAGGAATACCCTGCTCCATTTCCAGCTGCACCAGGGAGTTAAAAGGATGCCCAGAAGGATCTTTACCGACACGCTGCCAAATCTCCTCTTCCTGATAGTGACGCATTGCCACGACCAGGCTGAGCACCTTTGAAATCGACTGAATAGAAAAACGCTCCTGCGCATCTCCCGCCTGATAGTGCTGTCCATCAACGGTACAGATAGCAATACCCAGTTTTGAACCGTCGACAGAGGCTAATGCCGGAATATAATCAGCGACTTTACCCTGACCAATCAGCGGACGAACCTGCTGCACAATGGTCTCTAAAATTGAATTGTCCATGGCCCTGGCCACAACATGCTCCTTGCTCGCAGGTATGAAAGGCCTGCGAGTATAACAGAGCTGAATACGCAGCGTCAGGCCGGAAGGCGGAATCTGGCCACGGCCTGCATAAGCTGGCGGGATTCATGGTGTAGCTGCAAGGAAGAGTCAGATGCAGCATTCACCAGCTCGCTGGTTTGCCGGGCTTCACCGTTCAGGACATGCAGCTTTCGAGTCAACTGGTGAATATTGTTCCCTTGATTTAACGTTGCAGTCGAAATGTCGTTCAGCAACGCGCCAAGATTCTCAACCAGTTCGATAACCTGCTGCAAATTTTTATCCAGTCCGTTAACCGCGTGAAAGCCCTCTTCAATGCCCTGTAACGAGTGTTTAATCAGTGTCTGAATGTTTTGCGTAGACTGACCGCTTTTTCGCGCCAGCAGCCCAACTTCTTTCGCAACCACGGCAAACCCACGCCCTTGCTCCCCGGCATGTGCTGCCTCGATTGCCGCGTTAAGAGCCAGGATATTTGTCTGAAATGCAATATTATCGATAAGCGTTGTAATACCTCGCATTTCAGACGAACGTGTCACAATCGCCTGCATTGACGTATTTACCGTCGCCATCATTCGATCCCCGCCTGCCGCAACAGCTCGCGCCTGCACAGCGCGTTGATTCGCCAGTTCAGCAAAGCCACTGTTATCCTCAACATGCATTTCCAGCAACGAAATATGCGATGTCACGCTGCTTAACTCTTCACTTTGTTTCGCCGACTGCTGATATAGCTGTTTATTGTTCTGCGCAAGTTCGTTGATATTTCCTACCATTGCAGTAGTGGCATCGTTCACCTGCTGCACCAGCGCGCAGAGACCTTGCTGCATTGCAGCAATACGCGAACTTAATTGCGTCACTTCCCGATTGAACTGACTCACCTGCGGGGCCGGGCGAGACAGGTCACCCGCTGCTAAAATATCGATATGATCGATCAGCCGTCGCAGTGGCATAATCACCCAACGGGACATACTGCGCCAGACCAGAAAGGCAATAACCACCAGCACGAGAGGAATAAACAAAAATAGATTCTGTAAACGCTCAAGACTGGCCAACAGCTGCTGACGCCCAGCTTCCGCATCTCGCCCACTGTTCTGCTGAAAGCGCGCGTAATTAGCGTTAAAGTCCGTCTGAAAGGCCTGCACGGGTACGGCAAAAAACGCATCAATGGAACCTGACTGCATCAGCCCATCCGCCTGCTCCAGAATACCGCTATAAAAACGCTGATAGCTCTCCGTTAGATCCGGTTCCGGCTGCGGTTTCATATCCCGCCAGGCATCCCATGCACTTTTTGACTGCGCCAGCGCCCGGTACGCCTCTTCCATTAACGGACGCCAACTCCCGTCCGAACCGGTGGCGGCATCCTGCATAAAATAAACTCCCGCACGGTTAAGTAAATCGCTGGCAGATAATAACGCCACCCGCGCTTCATCAACCTTCGTCTGCTGTATAAGCGCAAGTTGATTACGTCCTTCATTATGCTGTGCGCCGCTGACTGAGGCCGAAAGCATTAAGGAGGACGCGACCTGCAAAATAGAGAACAGCGCAATAATGCAAAAAATGCCGGTTAACAGACCAAACTGACGGGGTATAAGACGACTGAAAATTTGCGTTATGTTCATATTGCTCTTCTGTATCAAAGCGTTAGACGCGAGTGTACGGAGAGTAAATGACAGAAAAATTGCAGAAATAAGACAGGTGCCTCCAGCGGAGACACCTACACCATCAAAGGCGGTTTTTCCAGACAGTCTGCACGTTACAAAACTCATGCAAACCAAAGTGCGAAAGCTCTCGGCCAAAACCACTTTTCTTCACACCGCCAAACGCAACGCGGGCATCGCTGGCACTGTAACCATTGATGAATACGCCACCACACTCCAGGCGTGACGCCATCTTCTGCGCCAGCACTTCATCCGCAGTAAACACCGTGGCAGATAAGCCGAAATCACTGTCATTCGCCAGCGCTAAGGCATGTTCCGCATTCTTCGCCACAGTAATTGCCGCAACCGGACCAAACAGCTCCTGGCGGAACGCCGTCATCTCTGGAGTAACATCGCCCAGTACCGTCACGGCATAGTAATTACCATGACCCGCAATTTTTTCCCCGCCGAGAAGTAACCGCGCCCCTTCGGCAAGGGTGGCTTCAACCTGCTGGTGCAGCTCATCACGCAGATCAAATCGCGCCATCGGCCCCAGATCGTTTTCTTCGTTCAGCGGATCGCCCATTTTGAGCGCGCTCGCAGCAGCCACAAAGCGTGAAGTAAATTCTGCCGCTATCCCTTCTTCGATAATAAAGCGTTTGGCTGCAGCACAAACCTGCCCGGTATTCTGATAACGCCCGGCGACCGCCGCCTTAACGGCCAGATCGAGGTCTGCATCATTAAGAACAATAAACGGATCGGAACCACCCAGTTCAAGTACGCATTTTTTCAGCGCCGCACCCGCCTGGGCACCAATCGCCGCACCAGCACGAACACTACCCGTCACCGTTACCGCCGTGATACGCGGGTCATTGATCATCTGACTGACCCCTGCGTTATCGGCATTCACCCAACCGTAAACCCCTGCCGGTACACCCGCATCAGCGAAAACCTGCGCAATAATTGCAGCACAGCCGGTTACGTTAGGCGCATGCTTTAACAGGTAACCATTTCCGGCCAACAGAATCGGGACGGCACCTCGCATTACCTGCCAGAGTGGGAAGTTCCACGGCATGATCGCCAGAATAGTTCCTACCGGACGATACTCAATCACCGCCTGGTTATTCTCCACCAGCGTGGGTTCCGGACTGAGCATCGCCGGTCCATGCTCGGCGTACCAGTCACACAACGCAGCTGACTTGGCGACTTCAGCACGCGCCTGCTTAATGGGTTTACCCATTTCACGTGAGATACACTGCGCCATCTCTTCCGCACGATGGCGCAGAGCTTGCCCAATATGGCGCAGCATTTGCGCACGGTGCTCAACAGAAGTGTGTTTCCATTCGCTATAGCCATTCGCTGTAAGGTTCAGCGCATGATCAATCTCTTCCACGCTGGCCCACGGCGTCGCCGTCAGTCTTTCACCGCTGGTAGGGTCAATGGAAATCGCATGTGTTGCTGCTGTGATAGTCATTAAGTGCCTCTCTTTATCGCAGGGTATGGTTATATCATGAGCATATTTACTCTTTCTGAAAAATGAATAATATTAACCATACCATTCACGAATAGAGAAAATAATGGATCTGACGCAGCTGGAAATGTTTAATGCCGTCGCGGAGACTGGCAGTATTACGCAGGCCGCTGCGAAGGTTCATCGCGTGCCATCTAATCTCACCACCCGTATACGTCAGCTTGAAGCCGACCTGGGCGTTGATCTGTTTATTCGTGAAAACCAGCGTCTGCGACTTTCCCCATCCGGGCACAACTTTTTGCGCTACAGCCAGCGGATCCTCGCGCTGGTTGAGGAAGCCAGGATGGTCGTCGCCGGGGATGAGCCGCAAGGACTCTTCTCTCTCGGCTCGCTTGAAAGTACGGCAGCAGTACGCATCCCCGCCACGCTGGCTGAATATAACCAGCGTTACCCCAAAATTCAGTTCGCGTTAGCAACGGGTCCTTCAGGCACAATGCTGGACGGCGTGCTCGACGGTACATTGAACGCTGCCTTTGTCGATGGCCCAATTACCCATCCAGGCCTTGAAGGAATGCCGGTCTACCGTGAAGAGATGATGATTGTCACTCCTAACGGTCATCCCCCCATTCAGCGGGCCAGCGACGTCAACGGTTGCAGTATTTACGCCTTTCGCGCCAACTGTTCCTATCGCCGCCATTTTGAAAGCTGGTTTCATGCCGATCGCGCCATGCCCGGCACCATTCACGAAATGGAGTCATATCACGGTATGTTGGCCTGCGTCATTGCCGGAGCGGGTATCGCACTGATCCCGCGTTCGATGCTGGAGAGCATGCCAGGGCATCATCAGGTCAACGCCTGGCCGCTAAGCGAGAACTGGCGCTGGCTGAATACATGGCTGGTCTGGCGCAGAGGCGCAATGACGCGGCAGCTGGAAGCGTTTATAGAGGTGTTGAACCCTCAGTTATCACAGAGCCCGGAGTAGCTGGCTATCCTCAAAGAACATGAATAACTGTATATCCGGGTGAAGTCATACGCCCGGAATTTCATTATTATTGAAATACTTAAAAATATGAGGAATGTTCGGCAGCAAATTGTAGCGCCCTGCCAATGAAATGAGATCCGCATCACAAAATGATTGTATTTTCGCCAGCAAACGTTTTAAGATCGCGGCCTTACCTTTTCGCAGCTAATCCTCTTATTTGATATGACAACAGACACTGTTTCCCGCAAGGTCGCGTGGCTACGGGTAGTTACGCTTGCCATTGCCGGTTTTATTTTCAATACCACAGAGTTTGTCCCTGTCGGTTTGCTTTCCGACATCGCACAAAGCTTTAATATGCAGACCGCTCAGGTCGGGATCATGCTGACGATCTACGCCTGGGTTGTTGCCCTGATGTCGCTCCCCTTCATGTTACTTACCAGTCAGGTGGAGCGCCGAAAACTTCTGATCTGTCTGTTTGTTGTGTTTATCGCCAGCCATGTGCTCTCTTTCCTGGCATGGAATTTTACCGTGTTGGTAATTAGCCGTATTGGTATTGCCTTTGCGCACGCTATTTTCTGGTCGATCACCGCATCGCTGGCAATTCGCCTGGCTCCTGCCGGGAAACGTGCACAGGCTCTCAGCCTGATTGCCACTGGCACTGCGCTGGCGATGGTATTGGGGCTGCCCATCGGGCGTATCGTCGGTCAGTATTTTGGCTGGCGCACAACCTTCTTCGCCATCGGTATGGGGGCGTTAGTTACCCTGCTTTGCCTGATTAAGCTCCTGCCCAAACTACCCAGTGAGCACTCCGGCTCTTTAAAAAGCCTGCCCGTGTTATTCCATCGCCCGGCATTGATGAGTCTGTATCTACTGACGGTGATTGTGGTCACCGCGCACTATACGGCCTATAGCTATATCGAACCGTTTGTGCAGACCGTCGCGGGCCTGAGCGCAAACTTTGCTACTGTCCTGTTGCTGGTTCTGGGTGGTGCGGGAATTGTCGGTAGCGTCATTTTCGGTAAGCTGGGTAATCTGCATGCGTCCGTACTGATTAGCAGTGCCATTGCCCTGTTGACGATATGCCTGGTACTGTTACTTCCCGCCGCTGACAGCGAAATGCACCTTGCCATCCTGAGTATTTTCTGGGGCGTCGCCATCATGCTGATAGGCCTGGGTATGCAGGTGAAAGTGCTGGCACTTGCTCCGGATGCGACTGACGTCGCAATGGCGCTGTTCTCAGGAATCTTTAATATCGGTATTGGCGCTGGCGCGCTGGTAGGCAATCAGGTGAGTTTGCACTGGTCGATGTCTACGATTGGTTACGTCGGCGCAGTGCCTGCCGTTGCCGCGTTGATATGGTCGGTGATTATCTTTCGTAAATGGCCGGTATCACTGGAAGAACAGCCTCAGCATTCATAAAAAATATGCCCGGTAAATATTACCGGGCATAGTGTTTTAAGCGTAGGTTTTGATAATTTCCAGCACGCCGTTAATAATAAACTGCACGCCCATACACACCAGCAGGAAGCCCATCAAACGAGAAATCGCTTCGATACCACCTTTACCGACCAGCCGCATGATCCCCCCGGAACTGCGCAAACAGCCCCACAGGATAATCCCGACAACCGCAAAAATAATCGGCGGCGCGATCATTATCACCCAGTCCGGAAATTCGGAGCCATGACGCACGGTTGACGCGGAGCTGATGATCATCGCAATCGTCCCCGGACCGGCAGTGCTTGGCATAGCCAGCGGTACAAAAGCGATATTGGCCGTCGGTTCGTCTTCCAGCTCTTCAGACTTGCTTCTCGCTTCCGGAGAATCATGCGCCTTCTGCTGTGGAAACAGCATCCGGAAGCCGATAAACGCAACGATTAACCCACCCGCAATACGTAACCCGGGAATCGAAATCCCGAACGTATTCATTACCACCTGCCCGGCGTAGTACGCCACCATCATAATGGCAAATACATAGACAGATGCCATGAGTGACTGACGGTTACGCTCTGCGCTGTTCATATTGCCGGCTAGGCCAAGGAACAACGCCACGGTGGTTAACGGGTTTGCCAACGGTAACAGGACTACCAGCCCCAGTCCTATTGCTTTAAACAAGTCCATCATAATGTCATCTTTCCTGTGCGTTAATCGTCAGCGGCAAGTATACGGTGAAATCCGCGAGATAAGCCATTTTCGTGATGTAAGGATTCATTTTTCATCCGCACGTATAAACCATAATTATCAAACCGTTAAAATTCCACTTGCCAGGTATTGAGTCTGATGATTTAGCAAAACGTGGCATTTGCGGATCCATTCGTTTGACTTATATTTGCCTAAGCAATAATATCAGCCGTGACTAACTACTTGCCAGGGCAACCATTGTGAAAAACACCAGTGATCTGTTTAACGAAATCATCCCACTGGGTCGTTTGATCTATATGGTTAATCAGAAAAAAGATCGTTTGCTAAACGACTATCTGTCACCGCTGGATATCACGGCATCGCAGTTCAAGGTGCTCTGCTCCATCCGTTGCGCGGTGTGCATCACCCCTGTCGAATTGAAAAAAGTGCTGTCTGTCGACCTTGGCGCCCTGACGCGGATGCTGGACAGACTGGCCTGTAAAGGCTGGATAGAAAGGCTTCCGAATCCACATGATAAGCGTGGCGTGCTGGTGAAACTCACCGATCATGGCGCAGCAATTTGCGAGCAGTGTCATCAATTAGTAGGGCAAGACCTGCACCAGGAACTAACAAAAAACTTAACGGCGGATGAAGTAGCCACACTTGAGCACTTGCTTAAGAGAATCCTGCCGTAAACAGAAAGAGGTATGACGATGTCCAGACGCAATACTGACACAATCACTATTCATAGCATTTTGGACTGGATCGAAAATAACCTTGAATCGCCGCTCTCGCTGGAAAAAGTGTCTGAGCGTTCAGGTTACTCCAAATGGCACCTGCAACGGATGTTTAAAAAAGAAACCGGTCATTCACTGGGTCAATACATTCGCAGCCGTAAAATGACTGAAATAGCGCAAAAATTAAAAGAGAGTAACGAGCCCATTCTTTATCTGGCAGAGCGTTACGGTTTTGAGTCTCAGCAGACGCTGACCCGGACATTCAAAAACTATTTTGATGTTCCGCCGCACAAATACCGTATGACGAATATGCATGGCGAATCGCGCTATTTGCTTCCACTCAATCAATGTAATTGCTAATCGCCAGTTAACGACGTAACCGAGGAAATCATGAAACTTCTGTCTTATGCGATGCTGGCCCTGCTGTTTGTTGTTTCGGGTCAGAGCATGGCGGAACAGACCGCGCAACCTGCCACACAGAACAGTCGCGACGCGATGATTATGCCCCCTGCGCACGATCAGTCCCCGTTCGATTTTAATCATATGGGTGCAGGCAGCGACAAGTCCGACGAATTAGGTGTGCCTTATTACAATCTGCGCAACCTGTAATTATATTGCCCCGCAACCGCGGGGCTTTTTTTAGCCCCTCACCGACGCAATTTTACGCAACCGAAAACCAAACACTTTGATATACAGCCCAGCCATGATCAGTAGCGCGCCAAGTAGCTGTAATCCGCTAAGCGTTTCGTCCAGCAGTACGGCCGCACTCGCCAGACCGACAACCGGCACCAACAGCGATAGCGGCGCTACCCGCCAGGTCTCATAGCGTCCGAGTAACGAACCCCAGATGCCATAACCCACAATGGTCGCCACGAACGCCAGATACACCAGTGACAAAATGGTTGTCATATCTATCGCCACCAGACTTTGGGTAATTTGCGCTGGACCATCGAGAAGTAATGAGGCCAGGAAGAACGGAACAATGGGGATTAACGCGCTCCATACCACCAACGACATCACGGCCGGACGCGATGTATGCTGCATGATTTTTTTGTTAAAGATATTGCCGCAGGCCCAGCTTAGCGCCGCCGCCAGCGTCAGCATAAAACCGAGCATGCCAACATGCTGACCGTTCAGACTGGCTTCAATCAGTACCAGCACACCAAATACCGCCAGCGCAATTCCTACCAGCTGTTTACCCTGCAGACGTTCACCAAAGGCGAATGCCCCCAGAATGATGGTGAAAAACGCCTGAGCCTGTAATACCAGAGAAGCTAACCCGGCAGGCATACCAAATTTGATGGCGCTGAAGAGAAACGCGAACTGTCCAAAACTAATTGTCAGGCCGTAGCCGAGTAAAAGCGAAAGCGGAATTTTCGGGCGGGCAACAAAAAAAATCGCCGGGAACGCCACCAACAAAAAGCGTAACCCTGCCAACATCAACGGCGGCATATTGTGCAAACCCACTTTAATGACAACAAAGTTCAGTCCCCAAACCACAACGACCAGTAACGCCAATAACCCGTCTTTACGCGACATACCACCGCCCCTGCAAATATTAAATTTTTGTAAACAAGTTAAAGTAACGGAAATCGTTGTACCGTAACAGATCATTAATTCAGGTAGGCCACACAGGGCATTTTCGGACAACTTATTGGGTGTACATCACACTTTTAGCATGCTATTTGTTTCTGATATCTAAAAAAAACATAACAACATGCATTGTCGGGCAGGAAAATGAATATCTCTCTGAGAAGGTCCACTCTCGCGTTACTTGCGTCATCTTTGTTATTAACCATTGGTCGTGGCGCCACGCTGCCATTTATGACGATTTACCTCAGTCGACAGTATCAACTGAGCGTCGACCTGATCGGTTATGCGATGACGGTTGCACTGACCATAGGCGTCGTCTTCAGCCTTGGGTTTGGTATTCTGGCCGACAAGTTCGATAAAAAACGCTATATGTTGCTGGCTATCTGCGGCTTTGCCTCCGGCTTTATTGCTATTCCGCTGGTGCATAATGTCGTGATAGTGGTTTTGCTCTTTGCCCTGATCAACTGCGCCTACTCCGTCTTCGCCACGGTGCTGAAAGCCTGGTTTGCCGATAACTTGTCTGCGACCAACAAAACGAAAATTTTCTCACTTAACTATACCGTGCTGAACATCGGCTGGACCGTTGGTCCGCCGCTGGGCACGCTGCTGGTTATGCAAAGCATTAACCTGCCGTTCTGGCTGGCTGCCGCCTGTTCTGCGCTACCTCTGGTGTTTATCCAGACGTGGGTAAAACGTTCACCGGCAACCGCAGAAGGTGTAAATGCCGCTGTTTGGTCCCCTTCAGTACTGCTGCGCGACAGAGCATTATTCTGGTTTACGCTGTCAGCATTTTTGGCATCATTCGTTGGCGGCGCCTTTGCATCCTGTATTTCGCAATACGTTATGGTGGTCGCCGATGGCGATTTTGCCGAGAAAGTCGTCGCGGTGGTCCTGCCCGTTAACGCCGCCATCGTAGTATCACTGCAATACGCACTTGGTCGCAGGCTCACCGCCACGAATATCCGCCCGTTAATGACAATGGGTACAGTCTTCTTTGTCGTTGGCCTGGTCGGTTTCGCTTTCTCCGGCAACAGTCTGTTGTTATGGGGAATTTCTGCTGCCTTTTTCACTATCGGCGAAGTCATTTACGCACCGGGTGAATACATGCTTATCGACAACATCGCCCCAGCAGGCATGAAAGCCAGCTATTTTTCTGCCCAGTCGTTAGGCTGGCTTGGCGCAGCGGTTAACCCATTAGTCAGCGGCGTCATTTTAACCACATTGCCACCCTGGTCGCTGTTTGTGGCGCTGATAGTGGCGATCGTTCTTGCCTGGGCGCTAATGATAAAAGGCATGCGCGCCAAACCCTGGGGCCAGACGGCGGTCTGCTAGTTATTATATTCGCGACAGAGCCACAGTCGCTCTGTCGCATACCTCAGATAGCAACCAGTCCCCGAACGCCCTCGGCCTCCATATTTTTACCGTCGCCGCTTTGAATAATGCTGCCCCGCGACATCAACAGGTATTTGTCGGCGAGCTGCTCGGCAAAATCATAGAACTGCTCCACCAGCAAAATGGCCATATCGCCGCGATGCGCCAGTTGGGAAATCACCTGACCAATCTCTTTAATCACCGACGGCTGGATCCCCTCGGTAGGCTCATCAAGGATCAACAATTGTGGGCGACTTGCCAGTGCTCGTCCAATCGCCAGTTGCTGCTGCTGCCCGCCGGACAAATCTCCGCCCCGCCGATGCTTCATTTCCTGTAAAACCGGAAAGAGCGCGTAAATATCATCCGGCACATGTCGTGCCTCCGGTGCTGAAAAACGGGAAAGGCCGAGCAGCAGATTCTCTTCTACCGTCAAACGCGGAAAAATATCACGCCCCTGCGGGACATACGCCACACCGGCCCTGACCCGCTGATGCGGCTTCCATTGAGTGACATTTTTCTCCTGCCAGAGCACGCTTCCGCTGCGGGCCGGAATAAGCCCCATCAGACACTTCAGTAGCGTTGTTTTCCCCACGCCGTTACGCCCCAGCAGACATGTCACCTCACCGATACGCGCTTCAAAGTTCACCCCGCGCAGAATATGACTGCCGCCATAATATTGATTCAGTTCTTTCACCTGCAGCATCTGCACTCCTTAACGCCCGAGATAAACTTCAATAACCTGCTCGTTGGCCTGCACTTCACGCAGACTCCCCTGAGCCAGGACACGTCCTTGATGTAATACTGTGACGCGATCGGCAATGGTTTCGACAAATCCCATATCGTGCTCAACAACCATCAGAGAGTGCTTACCGGCAAGCTGGCGAAACAGCTCCGCCGTGTATTCCGTTTCCGCATCCGTCATCCCCGCCGCGGGTTCATCCAGTAGCAGTAAATGCGGCTCCTGTACCAGCAGCATGCCAATTTCGAGAAACTGTTTTTGCCCATGCGAAAGCAGACCGGCGCGGCGGGCCCGCTCATTACCCAGCCGCAACAGCGCCAGTACTTCATCAATACGATCCCGTTGTTCGCCTGAGAGTCGTGCCCGTAGAGAACCCCAGACAGATTTATCATTTTTCAGCGCCAGCTCCAGGTTCTCTTCCACCGTTAATGCTTCAAATACCGTGGGCTTTTGAAATTTTCGTCCAATCCCCTGACGCGCAATGGCAATGGGATCCAGCGTCGTTAAGTCGGTCGACTGATCGTATATCGCACGACCACTTTGCGGCCTGGTTTTGCCGGTAATGACATCCATTAACGTCGTTTTTCCGGCGCCGTTGGGCCCGATGATGCAACGCAGTTCCCCAACCCCAATATTGAGCGTGAGATCGGTTAGCGCCTGAAATCCATCGAAGTTAACGTTAATTTTTTCCAGCTGTAGCACCGGATCAGTCTGGTTGCGAAACCGATCCCCCGGCATCTGGCGAGTAAATAGCCCTTCATCTGGTTGCATTATTTGTCTCCCTTGCGAAACAGACCAATTACCCCTCGGGGTAAAAACAGCGTAACGCCAATAAAGATCAGGCCAAGAAACAGCTGCCAGTATTCCGGCATAATCACCGTAAACAGGCTTTTCGCACCGTTCACCAACACGGCGCCGAATACCGGGCCGATCAGGGTTCCACGTCCGCCGAGGGCAACCCAAATCGCCGCTTCAATCGAGTTGGTCGGCGACATTTCGCTGGGGTTAATGATCCCCACCTGCGGAACATACAGCGCCCCTGCCAGGCCGCACAGTACAGCGGAAAGCGTCCACACCAGTAACTTGAAACCTTTCGGATCGTAACCACAGAACATCAGACGGTTCTCTGCATCCCGCACGGCAGTCAAAATACGACCGAACTTACTGCGGGCCAGCGCCAGTCCCAGCCATAATGCCAGCACCAGCAGCATGACCGTCGCCAGAAACAGCGCGATACGAGTTGAGGTGGCGGTTACCGGGAATCCCAGAATGGTGGTAAAGCCGGTAAAACCGTTATTTCCCCCAAAACCCGTTTCGTTGCGAAAAAACAGCAGCATTCCTGCGAAAGTCAGGGCCTGGGTCATGATAGAGAAATAGACCCCTTTGATTTTTGACCGAAAGGCAAACCAACCGAATACCAGCGCCAGCAGGCCAGGAACCAGAACGACCAGCAGGAGCGCCCAGATAAAATGTTGCGTCCCCCACCAAAACCACGGCAACTCGCTCCACGACAGGAATGACATGAAGGCCGGTAATCCTTCGCCAGATGCCTGGCGCATCAGGTACATTCCCATCGCATACCCTCCCAGCGCAAAGAAAATACCGTGTCCCAGCGAGAGCATGCCGGCATAGCCCCACACCAGATCCAGTGCGACCGCCACAATGGCATAACAGAGAATTTTCCCGGCCAGCGTTAGCGTCCACACCGATATAGCCAGCGGATGGTCCGCAGGTAACAGCGCAAGAAACGGCAGAGTAATCAACGCCAGCAATAACCCCAGCCCCAGGATGCGCGTCGCGCGTGGCGCTTTACGCGCCAGCGTTAATGTCATTGGCATCGTCATCAGTCAATAACCCTCCCTTTTAGCGCGAACAACCCCTGCGGACGTTTCTGAATAAACAGAATAATCAGCACCAGAATCATGATTTTGCCTAGAACCGCCCCCACCTGAGGCTCCAGAATTTTATTGAAGATCCCCAGTCCAAACGCCGCGGCCACGCTCCCGGCGAGTTGTCCCACGCCGCCCAGTACCACCACCAAAAAAGAATCGATAATGTAGCTTTGCCCCAACTCCGGTCCTACGTTACCTAATTGCGAGAGCGCCACGCCTCCCAGTCCGGCAATGCCTGAACCAAGGCCAAAGGCCAGCATATCGACTCGTCCGGTAGGTACGCCGCAGCAGGCCGCCATATTGCGATTTTGCGTCACGGCACGCACACGCAGCCCGAGACGCGTTTTATTCAACAGCAGCCATGTAAAGAACAGCACCAGCATGGCAAAGCCAAGCACCACAATTCGGTTCCACGGTAAAATCAGATTGGCATAAACCTGAATCCCCCCTGAAAGCCATGCCGGATTGGCGACTTCCAGGTTTTGCGCGCCGAAGGACATACGCACCAACTGGATGAGCATCAGGCTGATCCCCCAGGTCGCCAGCAGCGTTTCGAGAGGACGCCCGTATAAATGGCGGATCACCCCGCGCTCAAGCAGCATTCCCACCGCCGCGGTAAGTAAAAAGGCAACCGGCAGCGCAATAACCGGATACCAGGCTAGCCATTGCGGGAAAAACTGGCTCATCAGCTGTTGTACCATCCAGGTACAGTAAGCCCCGAGCATTAACATCTCGCCATGCGCCATATTAATGACGCCGAGTAATCCATAGGTTATAGCCAGACCCAATGCCGCCAGCAGCAAAATTGAGCCCAGTGACAGCCCCATAAAGGCCTGTCCAAGAAGATCGCCAATCTTCATGCGATGCGCGATGGAATTCAGGCTTTCGCCAGCGGCAGCACGCACGCGGGTATCGGGTTCATGTTCAGCCTGGGTGAATGGTTGCAGGCGCGCCTGAGTTTCAGGATCATTTGACGACCCTAATAGTTCGATTGCCTGACGTCTGACCTCCGGCGAGGAACTGTTCAGCTGCAGATTTGCCAGTGCAATAGCCAGCGCGGATTTCACATCACCATTTGACTCCTGAGCCAGTCGTTGCTGTAAAAACGGCAGCATATCCGGCTGTGCCTCACGCTGTAATGTACGAGCTGCCTCTAACCTTGTCGTGACACTGTCACTTAAAAACAGATGGACAGCCAACGCTCCTGCCACCAGATTACGCAGGCGGTTAGTCAGGCGAATTTTTTTTAGCTCGCCGTTTGGGGTTGTCGCTGTTCCTAACGGTTGTGCGTGCGAGCCGTTCATGATGAAGGTATTTTTCGCGTTATCAGTCAGCAGATTCTCATCTCGCAACGCGCTGAGCAGCGGGATGCGCTGAACATCGGGATTCACCGCCCATTGTTCAAGCAAGGCGGCCTGCTGAGTTCGATTTGCGGCTGTAAAGGTATCGGCATCTGATGCCTGTGCTATCCACGGCAAAAACCACGTCAGCAACAACACACCACGAATAAAGCGCATAGCTTTCATGAGCGTTCTCCAAAGCGGTACCCTCCCGCAGGAGGGCACACGATCAGTTGCTGGCGGTTTTCACAGGCTGTTCAGATTTTTTATCATTACCAGCGATGTACGGACTCCATGGCTGGGCGCGGACCGGCTCATCGGTTTGCCATACCACGTTAAACTGGCCATTGCCCTCAATCTCGCCAATCATGACGGGTTTATGCAGGTGATGGTTGGTCGCATCCATGGTCAGGGTAAAGCCTGATGGCGCAGCGAAGGATTGCCCCGCCATTGCAGCGCGAACTTTATCCACATCGGTCGTTCCGGCTTTTTCTACCGCCTGCGCCCACATATGGAGGCCAACATACGTAGCTTCCATGGGGTCGTTTGTCACCACCGATTCAGCATTTGGTAATTTGTGCGCTTTGGCATACGCCCGGTAATCCGCGACAAACTTCTTGTTGGCAGCGTTATCGACGGACTCAAAGTAGTTCCAGGCTGCAAGGTTGCCCACCAGCGGTTTGGTATCAATACCGCGTAACTCCTCCTCACCCACGGAGAATGCCACCACAGGAACATCGGTGGCTTTCAGGCCCTGGTTGGCCAACTCTTTATAGAATGGAACGTTAGAATCGCCGTTGATGGTTGATACCACCGCCGTTTTCCCCCCTGCGGCGAATTTTTTAATACTGGCGACAATGGTCTGGTAATCGCTGTGTCCGAATGGGGTGTACACCTCTTCGATGTCTTTATCGGCAACTCCTTTTGAGTGCAAAAAGGCGCGTAGAATTTTGTTGGTCGTGCGTGGATAAACATAATCCGTGCCCAGCAGGAAGAAGCGTTTCGCGCTGCCGCCGTCCTCACTCATCAGATACTCAACCGCAGGGATCGCCTGCTGGTTGGGGGCTGCGCCGGTATAGAAGACGTTAGGCGACATCTCCTCACCTTCATATTGCACTGGGTAAAACAGCAGACCGTTCAATTCTTCAAATACTGGTAGAACCGATTTACGCGAAACCGATGTCCAGCAGCCAAAAACTACCGCTACCTTATCCTGACTCAGCAACTGCCTTGCTTTTTCAGCAAATAAGGGCCAGTTCGAGGCCGGGTCAACCACCACCGGTTCCAGCTTTTTACCCAACACACCGCCCTGAGCATTAATTTCATCGATGGTCATCAACGCCACATCTTTTAGCGGCGTTTCGGATATGGCCATCGTGCCGGATAAAGAATGCATGATGCCAACTTTGATGGTGTCGGCTGCCTGAACGCTAAAACTCACGCCCATTGCTACAACAGAGGCAGAAAGTGCAAAAGCTTTTAAAAATGTACGACGCTGCATAGTTTCACTCCTGAAATTAAACTTGCTGAAAGCTCCGGTGCAGCCGGGCAGACAAAACGGTGCAAATTAAAGGTGTTCAGAAGTGATAAGGCAAAAACGATGCCAGATATTAAAACATCATATAAAATCAACAGATTAGCATCTCGCGCACAAAAATCAGTATTACATTTTCCCGCCAAACGGGTTAATCAAACAAAAAATTGAACCACCATGAGACAACTCTGCATTATAAACGTGCAACAATCTGTGTCAGCAGCACACTGTCATAGCAGCGTCTCAGGGTTTAAAAACAGGATTATTTGTGCGCAGATAAATGTGTCTCGTCACTATTATTTATTTTATTCGACGTGCTCATGTCAAAAATTTACTTTTCAGCCGAAATAATCACACAGTTCAGCCTTTGTTTAAGATTGAATTGCTACTATAGTCATAAGCGAGGTGAACTTAAGGTAAGAGAGGAAACTCACAGATAAAGGAGCATTTACTATGCTGGGTAATATGAATATTTTTATGGCTGTTCTGGGAATTATTTTATTTTCCGGTTTCCTGGCCGCGTATTTTAGCCACAGATGGGATGATTGATGAACGGAGATAGTCCTGCACCGACCCGGCCCCTTGTTGCGTAGCTGCACAAGGGGCCATTTTTTTTCCCAAATCGCGCTCGTGGTACCTTTTTCCTGATTTACAGATAAAAAAAACCGCCGGATAAACCAGCGGTAAATGCTTGCATGGATAGATTTGTGTTTTGCTTTTATACGCTATCTGGCAATTCCCTGCGAAGATAACGGATAGTCAGCTAACCTATCATCAACAACCCCAATGAAAGTTAAACGAAACGCAACTACCTCAAAGCGTTTTCGAAAACTCACGCACTGAGGGGATACGAGGTCCCGTCATTGGTGTCCACCAACGCGATCTGCTCATTTTCATCCATAAACATACAGCGATTTCTGCCGGTCTGTTTCCCCTGATACATCGCCCTGTCAGCCCGACCAAGCGCGGTATCCAGCGTTTCACCCGGTTGAACCCGGGTTATGCCAGCCGTTACCGTGATAGCGATCTCTCCATCAGAGTAGGGAATTTTTTTCTGACCAATCAAACGACAAAGTCTCAAACCCGCCTGGCATGCCTGCTCGTCCGTTTTTGTTCTGATGATGATAATGAACTCTTCTCCACCGTAGCGGTACGCCACCTCATCATATCGCGTCCATGACAATAAATTTGATGCCAGAGCCCGCAATACAACGTCACCAACCAAATGGCCGTAGGTATCGTTAACGTATTTAAAACGATCGATATCTAACAACAATATATAGAGATTAAGCGGTTCGGCATCGAGTAGTTGTTGGTCAAATGACTCATCAAGCATTCTTCTCCCGGGTAAACCCGTTAATACATCGATATTACTGCGGATATTCAATAAATATATCTTGTAGTCCATTACAGCAGACGTAAATGCCAATAGCGCGTCCTGGAAGCTGTCGAAATGCCATGGATGGCTACGATTCTCCACTATTGCCAATAGCAACTCCTTTCCTATTACATGCATTTTTTCATGAGCAGAATAAATCTTGCTCACATAACTACTACCATCCTCATTGTTCAGCGATTGATCATTTATCCATTTCCCAAATCGACAAACAGAATGAGCGTTGTCACCCGTAATATCGGGATGAGTAACATCTGAGGACACTGCGCAGCGGAACATTTTTACCAGCCATTTGTAGTGGGCATCAATTGAGTTGTTCAACTCATTTATGATTGCATCTATTTCCTTCGTATTTCTCATCATCACGTTCTCTCTCCCTGTTCGAGCGTTTCTGATGGAATTATCTTAACGATAAAAAAGAAAATTTATGTAAATTTTTTAATAGTAATTAATAAGCCGCGATTAACAATAGCATTGCGCTATGCCACTGGTCGCGGCATAGCGAGTATCGCCGACTCAGTTCATACCTGGCTCAAATTGGTCGCGGTTCATTGAGCCTTTTATTTTCGCGGATAGATAAAAACCGATAAGAAAGCTGATGTGTATGCCTTAAGCTTTTTATAGCTATGAATGTCCAGTGTCAGTGATGCTACCGTCAGAGTTGTTACGGTCAGGATAAAAATTACAATATCCTCTGCTGTCGCCAGTGGCCAATTCTCAAAGTAGGTTTGCAGACTGTTAAGGACGATTTTATCAACAAGTTCTGTACGTTCAGGCATGTTTAAGACCTCTATGAAGTTCAACGTTTTGGAACAATGATTGTCGCACAGAGTAAAAGTAACTTTTTCCGGTAAGGACGTTAAATTGCAGGGTTCTTTTCTTAGATAATTCAAATAAACGGGCATCACATCCGGTTGTTGATGCGCGAAGCGACAGTAAGCAGTAGGCCGGATGGCGCTTCGCTATCCGGCCTACTGCATAATTCCCTTTTCATCACAATGATGAATTTATCGGCATCATTATGTTTAACTAAGCTGAATTGAGGACTTTCCCCCTCTGAACAAACCTTACGCGCTCAAACCACGATGTTCCAGCATCGACTCCATTCGTGGTTCTCGTCCACTCCACTGGCGATAGAGTTCAGCTAAATCAGTGCTATTTCCGCGGGACAAAATCGCTTCGCGGAATTTCTGCCCGTTTTCACGGGTTAATCCGCCCTGCTCTACAAACCACTGATAGCCGTCATCGGCCAGCATTTGCGTCCACAGATAGGCGTAATAACCCGCGGCATAACCGCCGCCGAAGATATGGGCAAAATAACTGCTGCGATAACGTGGTGGCACGGCCTTGAGATCCAAACCTTCTGCTGCCAGCGCCTGTTGTTCAAATTGATCGACCGAAAGAGATAACGCGCTATTTTCCAGACCGTGCCAGCGCATATCCAGCAATGCAGCACTGAGCAGTTCGGTCATGTCGTAACCTTTGTTAAACAGGCTGGCCTGCTGCATTTTATCTCGCAACGCCTGCGGCATTTGCTCCCCGGTAACAACATGACGAGCAAAACGAGCAAAGACCTGCGGATGACTCGCCCAGTGTTCGTTAATCTGCGAAGGAAATTCAACAAAATCACGCGGAGTGTTGGTCCCTGAAAGCGTGGCGTAACGCTGAGTGGCGAACAGACCGTGCAACGTGTGCCCAAACTCATGAAATAACGTAATAACATCATCCCACAATAACAATGCAGGCTGACCTTTTGCCGGTTTTTGATAATTACACACGTTGTAAATAACCGGCCGGGTTTCATTGAGTTGCGATTGCTCAACAAAATTGCCCATCCAGGCACCACCGCTTTTCGATTCCCGGGCAAAGAAATCGCCGTAAAATAACGCCAGACCTACGCCATCGTGATCAAATATTTCCCATACCCTAACATCCGGGTGATAAACAGGAATGTCGAACCGTTCTATAAATTTTATGCCAAAGAGTTGATTGGCCGTCCAGAAAACGCCTTCGTTCAGCACCGTATCAAGGGCAAAGTAAGGTTTGAGCTGCGCCTCATCCAGAGCATATTTCTCACGACGAACCTGCTCAGCATAAAATGCCCAGTCCCAAGCCTCGACGTTAAATTGCCCCTGTTCGTGATTGATAACATTCTGGATTTCGGCCTGTTCATCTAATGCCCGAGCTCGCGCGGCAGGAACAATCGCCCGCATGAAAGTCAGTGCAGCTTCCGGTGTTTTTGCCATCTGGTCGGCAATTTTCCATGCAGCGTAATTGGCAAAACCGAGTAGTTTCGCCTGCTGCATCCGGATCTCGACCAGTCGCTGAATAATAGCCCGAGTATCGTTAGCGTCATTGTTTTCTGCTCTCTTCCATGCGCGGGTGAACAGACTTTCACGTGTATGGCGATCGCGTAACGCCGCAAGCGCCGGTTGCTGAGTCGTGTTCAATAGCGGGATAACCCAACGCGCGTCGAGCCCTTTCTCCCTTGCAGCTTCAGCGGCAACGGCAATTTCCTCAGCGCTGAGTCCCTCCAGATAACGTGCATCATCCACCACCAGAGCAGCAGACTTGTTCGCTGCCAGCAGCCGTTGGTTAAACTGGCTGGTCAGCGTGGCGGACTCTGTATTGAGCGCTTTAAGGTTCGCTTTATCAGTCTCATTCAGACATGCGCCGGCCAGTACAAAACGCTGGTGGATGACCTCCAGCAAGCGTAATGATTCGCTTTCCAGCCTCAGAGAACCTCTCCGTTGCCAGACAGCGTCAACGCGCGAGAAGAGTGCTTCATTGAGATAGATATCATTGGCAAGGCTCGCCAGTTCCGCGGAAAACTCTTCGTCAAGGTGCTGTAGTTCATCGTTGGTGTGCGCCGCCGTCATCGCGAAGAAAACGCTGGTTACGCGTGTCAACAAAGCGCCGCTTTGTTCAAGCGCCAGCAACGTATTGGCAAAATCAGGGGCTAGCGGGTTTTGCACAATCGCCTCGATCTCTGCACGTTTTTGCCGCACGCCTTCATCGAACGCCGGGCGATAGTGCTGCACCTCTATCTGATCAAACTGCGGGGCCTGATACGGCAACGTGCTGTGACGTAAAAAAGGATTCGTTAACGACATTTTTCACTCCTGAAAACGATTTGTTTACCAGAGTAGACTTCCCAGGAATCAACCGCAATCGCGTTACGCAGGAATAGCTCTGAACGGAAATGACGTGCTATGTTAGTACTACATAAAAAGCGTTGAGGAACAGTGAGATGATCGTTTTAGTAACCGGAGCAACCGCAGGTTTTGGTGAGTGCATTACGCGTCGTTTTATTGAGAATGGGCATAAAGTTATTGCCACCGGACGCCGCCAGGAGCGCCTGCAGGAACTGAAAGAGGAATTGGGTGACCGCCTCTATACCGCGCAACTGGACGTACGTAATCGTGCATCAATTGAAGAGATGCTGGACGCCCTCCCTGCTGAATGGCGCAATATTGATGTTCTGGTCAACAACGCAGGTCTGGCGCTGGGCCTTGAGCCTGCCCATAAGGCCAGCGTTGAAGACTGGGAAAATATGATCGACACCAACAACAAGGGGCTGGTTTATATGACCCGTGCCGTTCTGCCAGGCATGGTTGAACGCAACCGCGGTCATATTATCAATATCGGTTCTACAGCGGGCAGTTGGCCATACGCTGGCGGTAACGTCTACGGTGCGACCAAAGCATTTGTTCGCCAGTTTAGCCTGAATTTACGTACTGATTTACACGGCACTGCCATTCGCGTTACCGACATCGAACCGGGTCTGGTTGGCGGTACGGAATTCTCTAATGTCCGTTTCAAAGGTGATGATGCCAAAGCTGAAAAAGCCTACGAAAATACCACGGCGCTGACCCCGCAAGATGTCACAGAAGCGGTATGGTGGGTGGCTTCTTTACCGGCTCATGTCAATATCAACACCCTTGAAATGATGCCTGTCACACAGTCTTTTGCCGGGCTGAGTATTCATCGGAGCTAATTTATCTGCCCGGCCTTGCGCCGGGTATAGATAGCCTGAAAGAAGTGATAAAATATCCGGGTTAACTCTCTAAAAAGTAAGAATGAATGACCGTAGAAACGCAGCTCAACCCTACACAGCCAGTAAATCAACAGATTTACCGTATTCTTCGCCGTGATATCGTGCATTGTCTGATCGCACCCGGTACACCGCTGTCTGAGAAAGAGGTTTCCGTACGCTTTAATGTGTCACGCCAGCCGGTACGAGAAGCATTCATCAAACTGGCAGAAAACGGTCTGATTCAGATCCGCCCACAGCGTGGCAGCTATGTGAACAAGATTTCGCTGTCGCAGGTGCAAAATGGTTGTTTTGTCCGCCAGGCGATTGAATGCGCCGTGGTACGCCGCGCCGCATCGCTGATCAACGACCAACAGTGCTATCAGCTTGAACAAAATTTGCATCAGCAGCGCATAGCAATTGACCGAAAACAGATCAATGATTTCTTCCAGCTTGATGATGAGTTTCATCAGAAACTGGCTTTAATCGCCGAGTGCCAACTCGCCTGGGATACCGTTGAGAATATAAAGGCTACAATTGACCGCGTTCGTTATATGAGCCTGGATCATATTTCCCCGCCTGAAATGCTGTTACGCCAGCATCACGATATCTTTGCCGCCCTTGAGAAGCATGATGGCGATGCGGTCGAGCGCGCAATGATGCTCCATCTCCAGGAAATTGGTGAGTCCGTTCAGCTTATTCGTCAGGAAAATAGCGACTGGTTCAGCGAAGATTAATACTACGCTCGCCTCACACCGGGGTGAGTTTCTCCTGCGTTTTCCCCTCTCCTGCATAACTGCATAAAAAAAGCTGTGATTTTGATCGAAAACAAAAAAAATCCTTAACGAGAAGCGTATTTATATTGCGCCCGTTACGTGGGACTAAAAGCCCACGGGCTTTGACGGTAAGTTGGAAAGGAGAAAACACCATGAAAACATACGATCGTAACCGTAACGCAATCACCACTGGCAGCCGCGTCATGATCAGCGACACCGGGCTCACAGGCCGCATTACAGCGATAGATACCGATGGCCTGACCGCTGAGCAGATTCGCCGCGGAAAAACAGTGGAAATCGAAGGGTGTGAAGGCAAATATGCCCCCCTCGAGCTGATTCGTTTAGGCATGAACTAATTGGTGTGAATGCCAGAAAAAACAGCGCCATCTGGCCCGTTGAAAGCCAGATGGCGACATAAAACATAATCTTCGTTACTTCAGTTTTGCTGCATACTTCGCAACCGTCGCCTTCGCTCCTTCAGCCAGTAAAGCAAGATATGCTTGTGTAACCTGGTTTTTGAACAATTCAACCTGCGGCAGTTCACGACCAAAGATAGCATCAATCGCCAGCAGCGCCTGAACGCGCTCTTCGCCCTCGTTACTGCTACGCACCGCATTCTGGATCACGGGCAACAGCGGATCGCTAATTTCAATCGCCTGGCCCTGCTCATCCACACCGCCGACGTAGCGCATCCAGCCCGCCACGCCCAGCGCCAGTAAATCAAAGTGACTGCCGTTAACAATGTGCCAACGAACGGAATCAAGCATACGCTGCGGCAATTTTTGGCTTCCGTCCATAGCGATCTGCCAGGTACGATGACGCAGTGCCGGGTTGCTGTAACGCTCAATTAACAGATCGGCATAACGCTGTAGATCAACACCTTTTACTTTCAGCGTGGGTGCTTGTTCCTGCAACATCAGCGCACGAGCAGCAAGACGATAGTTTTCATCGTCCATACAATCATTAATGTGTTGATAACCAGCCAGATAACCAAGATAAGCCAGGAAAGAGTGGCTGCCGTTGAGCATACGCAGTTTCATCTCTTCAAACGGAATGACATCTGCCACCAGCTCCGCTCCTGCCTTCTCCCATTCAGGGCGACCGGAAACAAAGTTATCTTCGATAACCCACTGACGGAAAGGCTCACATGCCACACCTGCCGGGTCGCGTACGCCAGTGATGTGTTCAATTTTGTCCAGAGTCTCTGGGGTAACTGCCGGGACAATTCGGTCAACCATAGTCGACGGGAACGTCACATGTTGTTCGATCCACGCAGCCAGTTCTTCATCCACCGCTCTGGCATACGCGGTGACAACATTACGCATTACATGACCGTTTTCAGGCATGTTGTCGCAGGACATCACAGTAAAGGCGGCTAAACCTGCCGCTTTGCGGCGTGCCAAAGCCTCAACCACTACGCCTGGCGCAGTTTTTGGCTGTTTTGGGTTTTGCAGATCGGCGGCAATCATTGGATTGTCTAACATCAGTTCACCGGTCGCCGGAGAATGGCAGTATCCTTTCTCCGTTATGGTCAGGGAAACGATCGCGACCTGTGGTTCACACATCGCTGCCAGTACGCTTTCCAGACCATCAACCTGTGCATGCAATGCATTTTTCACCACGCCCACGACTCTCGCAGTCCAGGCATCAGCAGACATCTCTGCAACGGTATACAGATTATCTTGCTGTTTCAGATCGAAAATCTGCTGCTCGCCGCCAATCAGATTCACTTCGCAGTAGCCCCAGTCACTGCCGTGGTCTGCAGCCAAAATGTCAGCGTAAACCCCCTGATGTGCGCGGTGAAACGCGCCAAACCCCAGATGAACAATACGCGGAACCAGTTTTGTACGATCGTAGTCAGGAAGTGCAGCCTTTGCCGCTAAGAGCTTGTTTTGCATGGTATGGCCTACTTATAAATGAAATCAGGACTGTTCCAGAGTAACGCCTGTATGGTTGTATGTTTTGATTTGCATTAAGCTTTTTGTGATTGGTATGACATCAATATCTAAGCTATATACCACCTGAAAGATGAATATGGCGGCACACTGCCGCCAAAGAAGATTAGTGTTTCTGCCACTGCTGGTATTCACGTTTTAGTCTCTGCGGCGCGGTTTCAGGCATCATTAGCAAACCAATGACTGAGATGACGCCTAGTACAATCACGTAGGTTGCCAGTCCATAATAATGCCCACCAGTAACCTGCAGAATCTTCACAGCCACCAGCCCCAGGATCCCACTACCTATCAGCGATCCTAACTGCCAAATTAATGCAATACCGCTACAGCGAATGTGCGTAGGGAAAAGCTCCGGGAAATAAGAGGCCTGAGGCGCATAGCACATACTATGTCCAAAACTCAGAACCAGAATCATCACAAGCTGTGTTAGCCAGAAATTATCCTGATTAATTGCCAGGAAGAATGGAATAATCATAACAACCTGAAGAAGCGCACCCATAATATAGACGGGTTTACGCCCAATTCTGTCACACAGCGATCCCATTAGAGGTATGGCAACAATTTCTATTATCACTGCGACAATCATTGTCTCCATCAAGATATTTGCATCAAGATTATTTGCTTTACCGTAAGCAAGGACAATCACAGTAAACATAGCAAATGTGCAAGCTTCAATAAGCTTAGCGCACACTCCCTTAACAACAATACCAGGGAAATCACGAATGACTTCGACTAATGGTCGCGATTCTTCTGCTTTTGTCTCCCTAATCTGAGCAAAGACTGGTGACTCATCAATTTTTAAGCGGATAAACAGCCCAACAATAACCAGTAGCAGGCTTAACAGGAACGGTATACGCCACCCATAATCCATCATTGCCTCTGGAGAAAGCGTGGCATTCAACAACGCAAAGAGTGCCAAAGGCAGAAGGAAGCCAACCGGAGCGCCGATTTGAACCCAACTGGAGAAAAAACCACGATGCTTGGGTTCAGAGTATTCAGCAGTCATCAGTACTGCACCGGCTTGTTCACCTCCAACACCAAAGCCTTGTAATACACGAATAAAAATAAGTAAAGCTGGGGCCCATACACCTATTTTTTCGTATGTAGGTAACAAGCCAATACAGAATGTCCCTAAGCCAACGATTAATATCGTAATCACCAGAGCTTTTTTGCGTCCAACTTTATCGCCAATATGTCCAAAGACAATTCCGCCTAATGGTCTTGCGAGGAAACCAACAGCATAGGTAGCAAAAGCCGCGAGTGTACTAATTAACGGATCATCACTTGGGAAAAATAAATGGCCAAAAAAGAGTACAGCTGCTGTGCCATATGCAAAAAAATCATAATACTCAGCAGCAGTACCAATTGCGGATGCTGAAGCCACTCGGCGAATAATGGGCTTATTATCTACGTTGTTTTTAATATCGACTGAACTAACCATAAGTTTAACCTTCTGTAGGGTATTGGGTTAATCAACATCTTTCGTACGTAAAATTTATATTTACCAGTTCCACAGCGTGCCATCTTCCAGGCGAGCAACAGGCAGATATGCAGGGTCATACGGATATTTCGCCGCCAGTTTTTCGTCAAACTCGATCCCAAGGCCGGGTTTGTCTCCTGGGTGCATATAGCCGTTATCAAATGTCCAGTTATGTGGGAACACTTCCAGCATCTGCTCGGAATAGCCCATATATTCCTGTACGCCGAAGTTCGGCACCCACAGATCAAAATGCAGCGCGGCGGCCATGCACACAGGCGATAGATCGGAAGGCCCATGTGAACCGGTACGTACCTGATACAGCGACGCGAAATCAGCAATCCGGCGCATACCGGTGATCCCCCCCGCATGGGTGATGGTGGTGCGGATATAGTCGATCAATTGTTCTTCGATCAGCTGTTTGCAGTCCCAGATGCTATTGAACACTTCCCCTACCGCAATCGGCGTGACGGTATGCTGGCGGATCAGGCGGAAGCACTCCTGGTTTTCAGCTGGGGTTGGGTCTTCCATCCAGAACAGACGATATTGCTCAATGCTTTTGCCAAAACGGGCCGCTTCAATTGGCGTCAGACGGTGATGCATGTCGTGCAGGAGATGTTCGTTGAAACCGAATTTATCGCGCACGGCTTCAAACAGTTTTGGCGTGAAATCGAGATATTTCTCCGTTGACCATAACTGTTCTTCCGGCCATTGCCCTTTAGTGGCAGGTTCATAGGCCAGTCCTTTGCCTTTAGACATACCGTAAGTGGTTTTCATGCCCGGTACGCCACACTGCACGCGAATCGCTTTAAAACCCATTTCTTTATGACGCGCATAATCTTCCAGTACGTCATCAACGGTATGGCCTGTGGTGTGGCAGTAGACCATAACCCCTTCACGAGAAGCACCGCCGAGTAACTGGTACAACGGCATATTGGCTGCTTTCGCTTTGATGTCCCACAATGCCATATCCACTGCGGAAATCGCCGACATGGTGACCGGCCCACGACGCCAGTACGCGCCTTTGTAGAAAAACTGCCAGATATCCTCAATACGATGCGCATCGCGACCAATAAGCTGCGGACACACATGATCTTTCAGATACGACGCCACGGACAGCTCGCGTCCATTTAACGTGGCATCTCCCAGCCCGGTGATCCCATCTTCTGTCGTAATTTTCAACGTCACAAAATTACGCCCAGGACAGGTAACAAAAACATCAGCCCCAACAATCTTCATTTCTTATTCCCTACATCTGTTCTTGTGATGCAGGAAATTTACTCAACTGAGCTACTACCATACAAGTATAAAGATCAAAAAAGCACTGCTTGATCACAAAAAAAGGCGCTATGCGCGCCCCCATCCAGCCACAATGATCAACATGCCGCACAACGCCACCAGCGCGCCAGACCAGTCATACAAACTGAGTTTTACACCATCGACAATGCGTAGCCATAGCAGCGCGGTCACCACGTAAACACCGCCATAGGCTGCGTATACACGCCCGCTGGCTGCCGGATGGAGTGTCAGCAACCAGACGAATAAAGCCAGTGACATCCCGGCGGGTATCAGCAACCAGGCTGTAGCCCCGCGCTTAAGCCAAAGCCAGGGTAAAAAGCAGCCAATGATTTCGCATAACGCGGTGACGAAAAAAAGAAATGTGGTCTTAAGCATTGATGTTATTCAGTTACCTTCGGTTTAACTATGATACGACAGAATCTCGTTAGCGTATCCATATCCACCGGGTGGGTATGCCCGCAAACCGGAATAGTGTAGAATTTAACCCTGTTTTATCGTTTTTACCCTTTCCCATAAAAGGAATTCGCCATGAAAATTACACTGACCAAACGCCTGTGCCTGACGGCTATGCTGACGCTGGCTGCGGCTGTGTACACCTCTTCCGCATTTGCTGAAACCAGTAAACTGGTCATTGAATCCGGGGACAGTGCGCAAAGTCGTCAACAAGCAGCAATGGAAAAGGAACAATGGAACGATACGCGTCAGCTTCGCCAGAAAGTCAACAAACGTGCAGAGAAAGAGTGGGACAAAGCCGATACAGCCTTTGATAGCCGTGATAAATGCGAACAGAGCGCTAATATTAATGCGTACTGGGAACCTAACACACTGCGCTGCCTTGATCGCCGTACTGGCCGCACCGTTGCCCCATAATTATTGCACTTTGAAGGATATTGAAAGGATACGATATGACTAGCGCCCTCAGTGTTAAGTTGCGCCCGCTGGAGCGTGAAGATTTACGATTCGTTCATCAGCTTGATAATAACGCCAGCGTAATGCGTTACTGGTTTGAAGAACCTTACGAAGCGTTTGTTGAGCTGTCAGACCTGTATGACAAACACATTCACGACCAAAGCGAACGTCGCTTTGTGGTGGAATGCGACGGTGAAAAAGCCGGACTCGTGGAACTGGTTGAAATTAACCATGTGCACCGACGGGCGGAATTCCAGATCATTATTTCCCCTGATTATCAGGGCAAAGGTCTGGCTTCCCGGGCTGCTAAGCTGGCGATGGATTACGGCTTCACCGTACTCAATTTATATAAGCTGTATCTGATCGTTGATAAAGAGAACGAAAAAGCTATCCACATCTACCGTAAACTTGGCTTTATGGTCGAAGGCGAGCTGATTCATGAATTCTTTATCAACGGCCAATACCGCAACACTATCCGTATGTGTATCTTCCAGCAGCAGTATCTGGCAGAACATAAAACGTCAGGTCCAAACCTGCTGCAACCTACAGCTCAATAAAGCCTGACTAATAGTACGCGATGGTGTTTTCAATTGAGTAATGGTGTTCAACTGCCGGCTTCACGCTCTCGTCAACGATAACGAGCTGGCAGTTGACCGGATTTGCGTATTCATCGTATTTGCACGTTTGTTTGACGTGGCCTACCGGATGATTGTTGAGCAGGCTCACCGCGGTGTAATCCAGCTTCTTCAACGGGTCGACCGACGGTTTGGCATCAACCTGTAAGGTATTGTCCTTATTGACGGTTGTTTTACCCAGCGGGTAGCCTTCCGCATCATAGCGATATTCCACCTTCATCTCTTTCCCCGTGGCAGAAACGACAAAACCGTTATCGTCGGTATCCCACACCACTCCTGCCGCAGGCAGTTCCGCCAGTTGGCATTTGCCCTGTAAACGGATCCGTTTTTCCAGCGTTTCGGCATCCCGGTAGTAGTTTGCATCCAGGACCAGCGCCATACCGGTATTGTTTTCAATATCGTGCAGTTCAAGTGTATCGAAACACCCTTCCTGTGACAGCGTACCAACGACACGCTTAGTGACCTCACCTTTATCATTGAGCAGCGTCTGGCTGAAATCTTTCACCGGCCCACGCAGCGGGTCGAAATCAAATTCATTGGAAAAACTGGCCATTTCCGGCGTAAAGGAAACCAGCCCTTTGGCGTTATCACAGCCAACCAGCACGACGCACAGGAAACCTAACAGGGTCTGTTTCTTCACATTTTTCACCGGGATAAGAAGATAATTCTCAATCATATTAGCAAATACAGTTATTTACACCAGAAATGCTAATCTTAGTTTAAGTCGATCATAAAGGAGCTGATGATGAAATACATACCAGGAATTGCCGCGATCATGTTGGTAGTCGCTTCCCCGCAGGTTCTGGCGGCACCCGCGTCATGCGAACGCGTAAAAAGCGATATCGAACAGCGCATCATCAATAATGGTGTTGCTGAATCCAGCTTCACGCTGAATATTGTCCCCAACGATCAGGCCGATCAACCTGACTCACTGGTAGTCGGACATTGTGCAAATGATACGCACAAAATTCTCTATACCCGAACCAACAGCGGCAACGCCCCCGCCAATAGCACATCTGCACAAGACGGACACGTCGCCGAACCGCAATAAATCTCACCCTCCGTGCGCGGAGGGTTACTCCAGTTTGATATGCATTAAGATGACATACTCATAAATGGGTAAACTCACTCCATTATTAGCATGCTATTAATTTCGCTGTAGAGATTAATATATAGCGATAACTATAATGGAGTGAGTTATGTCTGATACTGAGCAATATGGAGGCATCAGCCGCAGGACGTTAGTGAAATCCTCGGCTATCGGTTCGCTGGCGCTTGCCGCAGGCGGGCTGTCATTACCTTTTGGAATGCGCACCGCCGCCGCTGCGGTACAACAGGCGATACAACCGGCTGAAGAGAAAGTGGTTTGGGGCGCGTGTTCCGTAAACTGCGGCAGCCGTTGTGCCCTGCAACTCCACGTCAAAGATGACGAAGTCGTATGGGTGGAGTCCGATACGACCGGAGACGATCTTTATGGTCAGCACCAGGTTCGTGCCTGTCTGCGTGGGCGTTCAATCCGCCGACGGATCAATCATCCGGATCGCCTGAATTATCCGATGAAGCGCGTAGGCAAACGTGGTGAGGGAAAATTCGAACGTATAACCTGGCAGGAAGCGCTGGATACCATCAGTGACAGTTTAAAAAATACCGTGGAGAAATACGGTAATGAAGCTGTTTATATTAATTACACCTCAGGCATTGTAGGCGGCAACATTACGCGCTCCTCTCCTTATGCCTCGCTGGTCGCTCGCCTGATGAACTGCTATGGCGGTTTCCTGAGCCATTACGGCACTTACAGCACCGCACAAATCGCGGCAGCAATGCCCTATACCTACGGCTCAAATGACGGCAACAGCACATCCGACATCGAAAACACGAAACTGGTAGTAATGTTTGGCAATAATCCTGCCGAAACGCGCATGAGCGGCGGCGGAATAACGTACTTCCTTGAACAGGCCCGGGAGCGATCTAATGCCCGGATGATCGTCATTGATCCGCGCTATACCGATACCGCTGCGGGTCGTGAAGATGAGTGGATCCCTATCCGTCCGGGAACCGATGCCGCACTCGTGGCGGGACTTGCCTGGGTTATGATTAACGAAAATCTTGTCGACCAGGCGTTCCTCGACACATATTGCATCGGTTATGACGAGAAAACCCTACCCGCCGACGCCCCCGCTAACGGACATTACAAGGCCTATATACTTGGCAACGGCGATGACGGTATCGCTAAAACGCCCCAATGGGCCTCGCATGTCACCGGGATCCCCGCCGATCGCATTATCAAACTGGCTCGGGAAATCGGCAGCACAAAACCGGCATATATTTGTCAGGGCTGGGGGCCGCAACGTCAGGCTAACGGCGAACTGACCTCACGGGCGATCGCGATGTTGCCTATCCTGACCGGCAACGTTGGCATCAACGGCGGCAATAGCGGTGCACGAGAATCAACCTACACCATCACGATTGAACGCATGCCGCTGCCGGAGAATCCCATCAAGACCCAGATATCCTGCTTTAGCTGGACCGACGCCATCGCTCGTGGCCCGGAAATGACCGCAACCCGCGATGGCGTGCGCGGGAAAGATAAGCTCGATGTACCGATTAAATTTATCTGGAACTACGCGGGCAACACCATTACTAATCAGCACTCAGATATCAATAAAACGCATGAGATCCTTCAGGATGATACGAAATGCGAAATGATAGTGGTCATCGAAAACTTCATGACATCCTCGGCCAAATATGCCGATATTCTGCTGCCGGACTTAATGACCGTCGAACAGGAAGACATTATTCCTAACGACTATGCGGGCAACATGGGATACCTCATTTTTATTCAACCCGCGACGTCACCGAAGTTCGAGCGTAAACCGATCTACTGGATAATGAGCGAAGTCGCCAAACGCCTTGGCAATGATATCTATCAACGCTTTACGGAAGGCCGTACTCAGGAACAGTGGCTCCAGTATTTGTATGCAAAAATGCTGGCCAAAGACCCCGCGCTGCCTTCCTATGACGAGCTGAAAAAAATGGGGATCTATAAACGTAAAGACCCTAACGGGCATTTTGTCGCTTATAAAAAATTCCGCGACGATCCGCAGGCCAATCCGCTCAAAACACCGTCCGGAAAGATTGAAATTTATTCCAGTCGACTGGCGAAAATAGCCAACACCAGGGAGTTGCAAAAGGACGAAGTAATTAGCCCGCTTCCCGTCTACGCCTCTACGTTTGAAGGGTGGGATGATCCGAAACGCAGCGCATTTCCGCTGCAGTTGTTTGGCTTCCATTACAAATCCCGTACGCACTCCAGCTACGGCAATATCGATGTTCTGCAGGCGTCCTGCCGTCAGGAAGTGTGGATCAACCCTGTCGATGCCCAAAAGCGTGGTATTGCAAATGGCGATATGGTGCGGGTCTTTAACGACCGCGGTGAAGTACGTATTGCGGCCAAAGTGACGCCGCGGATCCTGCCCGGCGTCAGCGCAATGGGCCAGGGTGCATGGCACGATGCCGATATGACAGGCGACAAAATTGATCATGGCGCCTGCGTCAATACGCTGACAACACAGCGCCCTTCACCGCTGGCAAAAGGCAACCCACAGCACACTAATCTGGTCGAGATCGAGAAGGTTTAAGGACTAACCCATGACAACTCAGTATGGATTTTTTATTGATTCCAGTCGTTGCACCGGATGCAAAACCTGCGAACTGGCCTGCAAAGACTACAAGGATCTCACCCCCGACGTCAGTTTCCGCCGGATTTACGAATACGCCGGAGGTGACTGGCAGGAAGACAACGGCGTCTGGCGACAGAACGTTTTCGCCTACTACCTCTCCATTGCCTGTAACCACTGTGAAGATCCGGCCTGTACCAAGGTTTGCCCCAGCGGGGCTATGCATAAACGTGATGATGGTTTTGTGGTCGTTGATGAAGATGTGTGTATTGGCTGTCGTTACTGCCACATGGCCTGTCCGTACGGCGCACCGCAGTACAATGCCGCCAAAGGGCATATGACCAAGTGCGATGGCTGTCATGACCGCGTGGCAGACGGCAAAAAGCCTGTCTGCGTCGAGTCCTGTCCGCTGCGTGCGCTGGACTTCGGTCCCATTGATGAGCTGCGCAAAAAACATGGTGATCTGGTAGCCGTCGCCCCGCTGCCGGGTGCGCACTTCACCAGACCGAGTATTGTGATCAAACCAAACGCCAATTGCCGCCCGACCGGGGATACCACGGGTTTTCTGGCTAATCCAAAGGAGGTGTAAAATGGGAAATGGATGGCATGAATGGCCGCTGGTCCTGTTTACGGTGCTGGGCCAGTGCGTAGCCGGGGCGCTGATCGTAAGTGGCTACGGCTGGCTAACCGCTAAAGACGAGCTGGTAAAACAACGTATCGTTCGCAGCATGTTTTTTCTGTGGCTGGTGATGGGCATCGCCTTTCTCGCCTCGGTCATGCATTTAGGTTCGCCGCTGCGCGCATTTAACTCGCTGAACAGAATTGGCGCATCGGCGCTGAGTAACGAAATTGCCAGCGGTTCGCTGTTTTTCGCCGTCGGTGGCCTGTGGTGGCTGGTGGCGTTTCTCGGTAAAATGCCCGCAACGTTAGGTAAAATCTGGCTGCTGTTGAGCATGTTGCTGGGCCTGGTATTTGTCTATGCGATGACCAACGTCTACCAGATAGACACCGTCCCAACCTGGTATAATGGCTATACTACACTGGCGTTTTTCATGACGATGCTGCTCAGTGGACCGCTGTTTGCCGCCCTGCTGCTGCGGGCTGCGGGTGTTTCCTGCAGCCCTGCCAAATTCGCCGGTATCAGCGTGCTGGCCCTGCTGGTGACCGTGGCTGTTGTTGTGCTGCAGGGACTGTCGCTCGGCGAAATCCACAGTTCGGTACAAAACGCTGGCGCGCTGGTGCCCGACTACGCAAGCCTGCAGGTCTGGCGCATCCTCCTGCTGGTTGCGGGGCTGGGCTGCTGGATATGCCCGCTTGTCCGTCGCAAAGAACCGTCCGTCGGCGGACTGGCGCTGGGCTTAGTGTCCCTCCTCGCCGGTGAAATCATTGGCCGCGGCTTGTTTTACGGTTTACATATGACAGTCGGAATGGCTGTCGCAGGTTAATTTTCGGGTGCGGGGCAACCCGCACTGTTCAGGATTGTTTGCATGACCCATTTTTCACAACGTGACAACTTTTCCACCGCAGCGCGTGTGCTCGGCGCGCTGTTTTACTATGCCCCAGACAGTGCCGAAGCTTCGGCACTGGTCAGTGCGTTAAGCAACGATGGTTGGCAGGCGCAGTGGCCGCTTGAAAAGACAACGCTTTCGCCGTTAGTTGCACAGTTTCAGGCTGAGGCCGATGAGTCTCTCCCGCAGGCCTGGCAACGTCTGTTTGTTGGCCCTTATGCGCTCCCTTCTCCGCCCTGGGGATCCGTCTGGCTGGATCGTGAAAACGTGTTGTTTGGCGACTCCACGCTGGCTCTGCGTCAGTGGATGCGTGACAACGGTATCCAGTTTGCTATGCAGCAAAATGAGCCGGAAGATCACTTTGGTTCACTACTGTTGCTGACGGCCTGGCTTGCTGAGAACGAACGCCACACCGAGTGCGAACAGCTGCTGGCCTGGCATCTGTTCCCATGGTCATCGCGCTTCCTTAATGTGTTTATCGAAAAAGCCGATCACCCTTTCTACCAGGCGCTGGGTGAGCTGGCGCGTCTGACGCTGGCACAGTGGCAATCACAGTTATTGATCCCGGTAGCCGATAAGCCTTTGTTTCGTTAATTTCGTCACAGGCAGGATGCATACTGCCTGTGGTGCATCATGTTGCGCACGCTGAGCTTTTGCTTCTGTTGTCAAATAGCCGCAAAATAAAACGTCTGAAACTTCCTCTCTGGCCACACATGCATCATTTACATGCTTATCCTGACCTGCACGCCATGTTCCGCCGTCTGCTGATCGCCGCGTTGATTGGCGTCCTTGCTGCGCTGGCCGTCGCAGGATTTCGTCATGCCATGCTGCTTCTCGAATGGTTGTTTCTGAGCAATAACACGGGGAGTCTGGTCAACGCTGCGACAAACCTTTCGCCTTTAAGGCGTATGCTGACACCTGCACTCGGCGGTCTGGCGGCTGGATTACTACTGTGGGGCTGGCAAAAATTTAACCGTTTACGCCCACAGGCTCCCACTGATTATATGGAAGCTCTACAAACCGACGGACAATTTGACGTCAGTGCAAGCCTGGTGAAATCGCTGGCCTCGTTACTGGTTGTCGCCAGCGGGAGCGCTATCGGACGCGAAGGTGCCATGATTTTACTGGCGGCGCTGGCGGCTTCCTGCTTTGCTCAACGCTTTACCCCACGTACAGAATGGAAGTTATGGATTGCCTGCGGCGCCGCAGCGGGTATGGCCGGAGCCTATCATGCCCCGCTGGCGGGCAGTTTATTTATTGCCGAAGTGTTGTTTGGCACGCTGATCCTCGCATCACTGGGACCGGTAGTGGTGTCCGCCGTAGTCGCATTACTCACCACCAATCTGCTTAGCGACAGCAATGCGCTGCTGTATACCGTTCACCTGTCTCGGGAATTGCATACTCTGGAATACGTTATGATTGTCAGCACCGGTTTGGCTGCTGGCATCTGCGGACCGCTCTTCATGTGGCTGATGACCGCCAGTCATAATGGTTTTTTGCGCTTAAAACTCTCGCCGCCGTGGCAACTGGCGCTTGGTGGGTTGATCGTTGGCCTGCTTTCATTGCTCACGCCTGCGGTCTGGGGTAATGGCTACAGCGTGGTGCAGTCATATTTACTTTCGCCACCGCTGCTGGCCGTAGTTAGCGGGATTTTTATCTGCAAATTACTGGCGGTGCTTGCCAGCAGTGGATCCGGTGCGCCAGGTGGCGTGTTTACGCCAACGCTGTTTGTCGGCTTGTCGGTGGGCATGCTGCTGGGTCAGGTATGGGGATTATGGCTTCCGGGCTCGGATGAAATTGCTATTTTGCTGGGCTTAACGGGGATGGCCACACTACTGGCTGCTACCACGCATGCACCAATAATGTCGACCTTGATGGTTTGTGAAATGACCGGGGAGTATCGCCTGCTCCCCGGATTACTGATTGCCTGTGTCCTGGCGTCGGTGCTGTCGCGTACGTTACGCCACGACTCTATCTACCGACAGCACGCTGCCGAGCATTGACAGACGGATGTACTGCGACAGCTCACGCTGCTCTGCACGAGGCAGATAAGGCAGTTCACCGATAAGCGGGGCAGGTAATTTTTTACCCAGCACATCAATGATTTCCGCATAATGCGCCAGCCCCGGGTTGATTCGGTTCGCGACCCAGCCAATCAGCGGCAGTCCGTCGCTGGCAATCGCCTGTGCGGTGAGGATAGCATGATTAATACAGCCTTCCTGGATACCCACAACCATCAGCACCGGCAGTTGTTCCTGCACCACCCATTCCGATAACGGACGCAGATCGTTCATCAAGCTACGCCAGCCTCCGGTGCCTTCCACGACAACGTGATCGACTTTTTCGCTGAGGCTTGCGAGACCGTTGGATAACAGGGTGTAATTGACCGGACCACTATGCGCTACGCTACTTTCGTCTTCGCTGAGCGCAATCGGGTTGACCGCTTCGTAAGGCAGTTCGATAGTGGACACGCTTTGCAGCACCAGCGCATCTTTGTTGCGCAGACCTTCGGGCGTCTCTTTGCTACCTTTGGCTACAGGTTTGTAACCCGCAACGCTTTTACCCCCTGACGCTAACGCTTGTAGTAATGCGCGGGAAACCACGGTCTTCCCAACAGAAGTGTCTGTACCTGTAATAAAGAAACGCTTCAGCATCACTAACTCCACCGTTATGCTTTGAAAATATAAGTCAGGAAAATAAAACAGTGGAGAAAGTCTAAGGTATGACGACCAGGATCAGCTTGAGATAGCGCAATTTTTCGTACAACAGTTAAAAAATGTTAACCCTGTAATAGACGAATCAACAAAGAACCGTTATACATCGCGTCCTTAACGAGCGCCGCCCCCGCCATCGTCCCCTGATTGGTAAACTGCGTACTTTCAACGACTATATGCTGACTGTAAGCCGGAAGTGCCTGCTGACGAATGCTGTCAGCGATGGTGGGGAACAAGATATCTGCCGCTTTACTGAGCGGAGACCCAATCAATATCTTTTGCGGGTTGAACAAATTCACCATGATGGCAAGAATTCTGCCGACGTGGGTCCCGACGCCGCTAATGATATCTTTCGCCAATAAATCACCCTGCATTGCCGCCAGACACAGTGCGTCTACCGTCAGCGGTTGCCCGTGTAAAGAAGAACTCATTGACTGCTTCAAGCGCACCTGCGCCAGTTCGAGCACGCTGTCGACGCTGGCGATCGTTTCCAGACAACCATGGTTACCGCAGTAGCAGCGTTTACCGTACGGATCCACCTGCGTATGGCCAATTTCCACCAGGCTACTGCTGCCTGCATGCAGTAAATGACCGTCAGTGATTACCCCGGCACCCACGTTATGATCGATCACCACCTGAATGACGTCGCGCGCACCACGCGATGCGCCGAAAAGCGCCTCAGCCATGGTCCAGGCGCTAATATCATGCTGAATATAGACCGGTACGCCAGTATGGTTCTCAAGCGCCTGGCCCAGCGGCATCTCTTTGACATCTTCGTAAAATGGCATGCGATGCACGATACCGTTTTCAGTATCAATAATGCCGGGTAAGGTGATGGCGATGGAGGTTAAGCGTTCCAGCTTTTGTTGATGGCGGATGAAAAACTGGTCGACCTGGGTAATAACACGTTCCAGAAGCGGTGTTTCACTGACCAGCTCCATTTCAAGACAATCTTCTACCACCAGTTTGCTGCTAAGATCGCGCAGTGCCAGAAAGATCTCGCCGCGACTGATACGGATGGATAAATAGTGCCAGGCTTCCGTTTCAACAACCAGCCCAACTGCCGGACGCCCACGGCTGCCCGCTTCCTTGATTTCCAGCTCTTGCACAAGGTGCGCTTCGAGCATTTCGCGGACAATTTTAGTAATACTGGCAGGCGCCAATTGCGCCAGGCGAGAGAGATCAATACGCGATACCGGACCCAGCTGATCAATCAGGCGATAAACCGCGCCAGCATTGGTCTGCTTAATTTGATCGATATGCCCAGGCTGACTATCAGCAACCACCACTTACTCCCTTTATTTTCGCGCTCCGAAATAATCTGCGGGCTATGGTGAAGCACTTCAATGGTTCCCGTCAACTTTTTACTTAGCCTTGTGATTTACTGCACATTTTCACTCATTTTTAAACTAAATTAATCGCCTGAACGGCCGCCAGCAGCTGCTCACGAAAGCGTTGCGCGGCGTGACTTTGCTCATGATGCTTTGGCCACACTAACCACATTTCCGAGACAGCATCTTCTTCCGCTATCGGGATCCAACACATTTCATATAGCTGCACCCGTTTAAAAGAAGCAGGAAGTATAGAAACCCCTAATCCTGCAGCCACCAGCCCGATGATAGTCATCGCTTCGCCAACCTCCTGCGCAATCGTCGGTTTTAGTCCATAGCGACGCATCAGGCCAAGAATATCGTCATACAACCCTGTCCCCACATGGGGGTCAAAAAAGACAAATGGCTCATTCGCCAGCTCGGCCAACGTGACCACAGGTTTTTGCGCCAACGGATGCGCGCGTGGGATCATCGCCATCAGTGGTTCATGCAGAATGATTTCACGCTCCAGTGTTTCCGGAAGCTGCGTATTGCGCAGAAGTCCCAAATCCAGCGTCCCTTCATTGAGCGGGGCAATTTGCTCACGTGTGTTCATTTCGCGGGTTTGCATATGCACTGCCGGGTAGCTTTGACGAAACAGAGATAACGTATCTGAAACGGCTTTGATAAACGGCGCCGACGACGTAAAGCCGATACGCAATTCCCCTGCTTCTCCCAAATGCAAACGCTCAGCCCTGGCGGCGGCTTCATTAACCAGCCCGAGGATCTGCCGACTGTCTGCCAGAAACTGCTTTCCGGCAGAGGTCAGCGCCACGCTACGGTTAGTTCGGGCAAGTAACCGGGCGCCAACCTGCTGTTCAAGGATCTGGATCTGCTGGCTTAGCGGCGGTTGCGAAATGTTTAATCGCGCTGCCGCCCGACCAAAATGCAACTCTTCGGCAACGGCCACAAAGTAACGTAAATGACGCAGTTCGATATTCATATTTTTAAAGTATTATTTGAGATTATTAATATATTAGACAGAATATTGTGATTTTCATACTCTTAAGGCTGGTCCTGTAGACGTAATTGGATGAGCAAGGATTTCAAGTGAGCCGTACAACAACTGTCGATACCGCGCCAACAAGCGATATTGATGAACAGATAGTTACCCCGCCGGATGGTTTTATCAAACGCGGAACATCCCCATTTATGCGCGTCACGCTGGCGCTGTTTTCCGCCGGACTGGCGACTTTTGCCCTCCTCTATTGTGTACAACCCATACTCCCTGTGCTTTCGCACGAGTTTGGTGTCTCTCCTGCCAGCAGTAGTATTTCACTCTCCATTTCAACGGCGATGCTGGCGATAGGGTTACTGTTTACCGGCCCACTTTCAGATGCTATTGGCCGCAAGCCGGTGATGGTTACCGCGCTGCTGCTCGCCTCTTGTTGTACGCTCCTTTCAACAATGATGACCAGCTGGCACGGTATTTTAATCATGCGGGCGCTGATAGGTCTTTCACTGAGCGGAGTCGCGGCGGTAGGGATGACCTATCTGAGTGAAGAGATTCATCCCAGTTTCGTCGCCTTTTCAATGGGCTTGTATATCAGCGGTAACTCGATTGGCGGTATGAGTGGTCGCTTGATCAGTGGCGTGTTTACCGACTTTTTTAACTGGCGTATCGCGCTGGCGGCGATCGGCTGTTTTGCCCTTGCCTCTGCGCTGATGTTCTGGAAAATCCTGCCGGAATCTCGTCATTTCAGACCAACGTCGCTGCGCCCGAAAACGTTGTTTATCAACTTCCGCTTGCACTGGCGCGACAGAGGCTTGCCGCTGCTGTTTGCGGAAGGATTTTTACTGATGGGATCATTTGTCACGCTGTTTAATTACATCGGCTACCGCCTGATGCTCTCTCCGTGGGAACTCAGCCAGGCGGTTGTCGGTCTGTTATCTGTGGCGTATCTGACCGGGACCTGGAGTTCGCCAAAAGCAGGTTCTATGACCACTCGTTATGGCCGTGGCCCGGTAATGCTCTTTTCAACTGGCGTGATGCTGGTTGGACTGTTGATGACCCTGTTCACATCGCTATGGCTGATCTTCGCCGGGATGCTGCTCTTTTCAGCCGGTTTTTTTGCCGCGCACTCCGTTGCAAGCAGCTGGATTGGACCACGGGCAAAACGCGCTAAAGGCCAGGCTTCTTCCCTGTATCTGTTCAGCTATTATCTGGGATCCAGTATTGCCGGTACGCTCGGCGGCGTATTCTGGCACAGCTACGGCTGGAACGGCGTGGGCGGATTTATCGCCCTGATGCTGGTGCTGGCGTTGCTGGTCGGCGCACGTTTGCACCATCGTCTGCACGTATAATCCCCGATGCCCGGATTCCGGGCATCGCCTTTATGAATCAGGTAGTAACGTCTGGGCTCCCATTTGCAGAGCAATAACCGTCCCGTTCATCACTATATGCAGCATGATCGGCATCAACAGGCCGTTGCTTTTCAGTCTGGCGATGATCAAAACCTGCGACACAAGAAACAACATCAGCAACGTCCGTAGATCCACATACTGCGTATGCATGATGGCAAAAATGACCGATACCACCACTGACGACAGCCAGGTTTTATTATTGAACCAGTACTGGAACGCGTTGAATAAACAGCCTCTGAAAACAATTTCTTCATAAACTGGCGCAATAAATATCAGAGTCAACGTAGATAACCACAATGCGTAACTACTTAAAGATATTTGGCTGGTCACCCACGCTTCGGTTTGTCTGAGACCCAAAATCAATGGCAGGATAAGCTGAATAAACAGCAGCGCCGCAAACAAAATGGTAAACCACCTGGCGTTGAAAATGCCTTTGCCCAGCCCCTCTCTTTTTCTGAAGAAGAAGTAATACAGCGGAACCAGCACAACAAATTCCAATGCAAACAACAGCGGGAAAAGTAGCCCTTTGGCAAGCAGGTCCTGACTCGCGGGGAAAAACAACGGGGTAAACGTGAGGCCAAACATCAGTAAAAACATTGAAAAGCAGCCAGCTACTGCTTTGGTCCTGGCGATATACAGGTTGTCGGCATCCTGTGACATACAATCTCCTTGCGCTCATCGAAGATAAGTTGATGAATTACCGATACATGATAAAAATTCTCATTATCACTGACAACCTACCAACTTTTACGCAATGCCCATTGGGGCAATGCCAAAACCCTCTTTACTCCGGAACTTCACCGTCAACTACTCAGGGGAGAATCCGCCAGCGGCAACGAAAAACGGAAGCAGGCCCCTGCCGTTGAGCTAACCAGGCTGATATCCCCTCCATGCAGCTCGAGCATTCTACGCACGATCAGTAAGCCCAGGCCGCCGCGCTCAGCCCTCTGCTCACGGGGAACTAACGCGGTCGGGCGCTGAAACAATACTTCTCGCACAGCTTCTTCTACCCCAGGCCCGCTGTCCTGCACTTCGGCTAATAAACGGTCTGCATCACGCCAGACTTTTAGCCGCACTTCACCTCCGTCAGGCGTATGACGGATAGCGTTATCCAGCAGATTCGTCACAACTCTTTCTATCATTGATAAATCGGCATTCACCAGCGGTAACGGCCCCATTACGTCAAGGTGCAACTGCAAATGACGCGTGGCAACAGGGAGATCAAATTTCTGTGCCACATCCTGGATCAATTCACCAATAGCAAAACGTTCACGCTGCGGTTTTATACCGCCATGCTCCAGTCTTGCCAGCTCAAACAGCTGTTGTGACAGATGACGAACTTTATGTCCCTGGCGCAGCGCGATACTAAGATAATGCCGGTTTTCCTCCGGCGTCATCGTATCGGCTTTCAGCGACAGCATTTCCAGATACCCCAGCAATGAAGTCAGCGGCGTGCGTAAATCGTGCGAAATATTGGCTATAAACTCTCTGCGCTGACGATCGCTGTCCGCTAATAGATCCCACTGCTGCGCAATTTTCTGCGCTAACTCGATAAACGCATTGTTCAGCAACGCAATTTCATTTGCCGGGGCCGGATCGGAATTTTTTTGCGCCAGCTGTTTGATGACGCTAATGCTGTCCTGTTCCAGTTTGACCACCTGCCCAGTCAACCTTTTCACTGGATTCGTCACCCATCGCCACACCAGAAAACCTGCAATTCCGCCGGCTAATAAAACCAGTATTAACGTCCAGGCCACGGTATTCCAGAGCGTTTTTTGCCAGGCGGTATTCGCCAACATATTCAGATCTTCGCCCTGCAGAATAATGTACAAATAGCCATGCAGCTCACCGTTATATAAAACCGGCGCGGCGCTGAATACCTTTTGCTGGCTGCTGCGCGGATCGTTGCCATATACGGGCAACGCCTCTGAGTTAAGGAAATCCTGAATCGGCTGCACGCTAATTTTCTGCCGCTGGACATGCCCCGGCGGTGCGGCATCAGCGAGTATTTCACCTGATGGTGAAACCAGATACAGCTCCACGCTGGGGTTGAGCGTCATCAGGTGATTAAACAATCCTTTTAAGGTCTGCCGATTAACCTGCCCGCTGGCATCAATAAGCGACTCACTTTTGACAATCTTGCTCGCCAGCTCCAGCGAGAGCCTTTGCACCATCGCGTCGCCATATTGTTTGCTACTGCGAACCTGGACAGCACTGACGGCAACCGCACAAATCAGCATAATGGCGGTAAAGACCAGAGTCAGACGCTGGCTCAGCGACAGGCGATAAATCATGGCTGATGCTCCGCATTAACCGCAGCAAGCTTATAGCCTCGTCCCCAAACCGTGAGAATAATTTCCGGCTCCGCAGCATCCTTTTCAATTTTGGTCCGCAGACGATTAATATGACTGTTCACCGTATGCTCATACCCTTCATGCTGGTAGCCCCACACCTGATCTAACAGCGCCTGGCGCGAAAAGACCTCGCCTGGATGACGGGCGAAAAAATAGAGCAGATCGAATTCTCGCGGTGTCAAATCAAGGGATTTACCATGCAGCCGAACTTCCCGGGCTAAAGGGTCAATCTCTACGCCATGAACGGTGATAATCCCCGCCTCCATACGCAGGTTCTGACTCATCGCTTCCTGACGGCGAAACAACGCCTTCACCCGAGCCATCAACTCCAGCACCGAGAAAGGCTTGGCCAGATAATCATCGGCCCCCATTTCCAACCCCAATACACGGTGCGTTTCGCTGGTCCGGGCGCTGATAATAATAACGGGCAAATAAAAACTCATTTGGCGAATGCGACGACAAATCTCCAGCCCGTCGACACCTGGCAGCATCAAATCGAGGATAACGGCATCCCAAACGTGTTTCTCCAGTTGTTCAAGCGCTCGCGTGCCGTCCGCTTCATGAACTATCTCGTAACCCTCATCCTTCAGGCTAAGCTGCAAAAGTGAGGCAATATCGCTGTCATCTTCCACCAAAAATATCTTTTTCGCGCCTGCCATCAGTGTCATCCCCCTCTCGTCGTGCTGAAAGCTTACCTCAGGCAAGGGGCGGAAGTTATCACAAAATTTTTAACTTTTCGTGAGGATCCAGGGATACGCATACGCGCAGTATGTCGTTATAGACACACCAGGCATCAACAGGGAAACGTCGCTTTGTTTTCCTTAACATGAAAATAAAAAGGAAAAGTTATGCAGAAAAAACGTCCACTTCGGGAAGCTGATGTTACAGCCGAATCAGTTTTTTTTATGCAACGACGACAAATCCTCAAAGCACTTGGGATAGGCGCGGCGGCGGCCACGCTGTCTTCCCCTACACAGGCTAATTTGTTGGATTGGTTTAAAGGCAACGATCGTCCACCAGCACCCGCAGGCAAAGCGCTCGAATTTACAAAGCCCGGGCGCTGGCAAAACAGCCTGCCTCTGACGCCAGAAGAGAAGGTGACGGGCTACAACAATTTCTATGAATTTGGTCTGGATAAAGCAGATCCCGCCGCCAATGCCGGTAGTCTGAAAACCGATCCCTGGACATTGACGATCAACGGTGAGGTCAACAAACCTTTAACCTTGGATCATGATGCTCTGACCACTCGCTTTCCGTTAGAAGAGCGTATTTACCGGATGCGTTGCGTTGAAGCATGGTCGATGGTTGTGCCGTGGGTCGGATTTCCTTTGCATAAATTATTGGCGCTGGTTGAGCCAACAAGTCACGCCAAATACGTCGCCTTTGAAACTCGCTACGCCCCTGATGAAATGCCCGGCCAGAAAGATCGCTTCATTGGCGGTGGGTTAAAATATCCCTATGTTGAAGGTCTGCGTTTGGATGAAGCCATGCATCCGCTAACACTGCTGACCGTAGGCGTATATGGCAAAGCATTGCCGCCGCAAAATGGGGCGCCGATACGCCTGACCGTACCCTGGAAGTACGGCTTCAAGGGCATTAAATCGATAGTCAGTATTACGCTGACGCGTGAGCAGCCGCCGACGACCTGGAATATGTCAGCACCGAATGAATACGGTTTTTACGCCAACGTAAATCCGCAGGTCGATCACCCTCGTTGGTCTCAGGCTACTGAACGGTTTATCGGTTCGGGTGGCATTCTTAATGTGCAGCGACAGCCCACGTTACCCTTTAATGGTTATGCCGATGAGGTGGCATCGTTATATCGGGGTATGGATCTTCGGGAGTATTTTTAGTGAGGTTGACCGCAAAACAGATAACCGGCCTGAAAGTGCTGCTGCATCTCGCCGGTTTTTTACCCCTGCTATGGCTCTTTTGGGCCGCGCAGCATGGCGGGTTGGGTGCCGACCCGGGAAAAGATATCCAGCACTTTACGGGTATTACCGCGCTAAAGTTTTTGCTTGCTACTTTGCTGGTATCCCCGCTTGCACGCTATGCAAAGCAGCCTTTGTTGTTTCGTACCCGGCGGTTGTTAGGTTTATGGTGCTTTGCATGGGCCACACTGCATATGGCCAGCTATGCTCTACTGGAACTGGGTATACAAAATCTGGGATTGTTGGGTCGTGAACTGGTTTCACGCCCATGGCTAACCCTGGGCATGACCGGTTGGATTATCTTATTCCTGTTGACGTTGACCTCCACGCAAGCCGCGCAGCGTAAAATGGGCAAACGCTGGCAAACATTGCACAACTACGTCTACCTGGCCGCCATATTGCTACCGCTGCATTACCTGTGGTCGGTAAAAGTGTTATCACCGCTCCCTATTATCTACGGCATCTGTTTTGTGGTTCTGTTGGCTTTTCGCTATAAAAAGCTTTTACGAAAAACCAGGTATAAAGGTGTGTTTATGAAAAGTGAGTGAATCACGGTAAACTTCTTAACCACACCTAAACAGAACGAGAACAAAAAATGAGTAGCAATGATAATTACCATCAGCTCACCCGCACGTTCCAGCGGCTATCTCGCTTCTCCCACCTCTCGGCAATCGCCAGTTGGGACATGTTTACCATTATTTAAACTTTATACTTTTCAATGTGCTAATCAATTTAGTGCATGAATCGTGTATGTAGAACTTAGATGATTTTACATTTTAAAACTATCAAATCCAGCTAGAAAATCAGTATGTACCCTTCTTGTTGGGGTTCACGCTGTAGTTCTTCAAAGCACCACCTGTACCAGCATTACCAAGTGTCTTTGTAGCTCCAGCATTAGTGGAGTCTGTGAAGGTGCTTTCACCAGCTTTTACCGTAACGTTACTAGTTTCTTGGTCAATTAATACTGTCATTAGATAATCCATTTTCAAATCCTCTAAAAACAGCTCTCAGACCTCTTAAAATAGCCATTTTGAGGCCAGTACTCATACGGGATACTTACAGCATCTCTGGGTTTTGCTGTCTTGATTGTGCTTCTGGGGTATAACTTGCTTAGAATGGTTATTGCTAAAAGCACAAGGTTTAGCTTAAGTATTAAATTTCTGAAATATGAGTTTACTATTACGATTGGTGATGGTGGAAAATGATTAATTGCTGGTGGTTTGTCACCAGCGTTTTTCAATAATATTGGTTGCTTTTAAATTATAGGGGTCACCATTCTTAAGTTTAAGTTGTTTCGTAACCCACAAATCATAATGATGCAATACAGCGAACTTCAAAGCATCAACCTTCAAACCTGTCACACCATCATAAAAGAAATAATCCTTCCCTTTCTTTTTCGGTCGAATCTGGTAAACCTCTCCGCGAGTATCTTTCATCAAGTAACCTTCACGAGAAATGCTATAACGCTTTAGCAGATAATCCTTGTATCGTTTTTCACCGTGATATTCTTTCATTAGTGCATACCTCCAGCATAAACGCGTCTGACTTTAACTATTTTTTTCTTTGGTTCGATGTGGACTTTCTTTCTTGGAATAAAAGTAAAATCATCGTCACTATCATCAAAATCACCCAGTTCATTAATCTTGTTCTTTTGTTTTGCAAGTTCGAATTTCTTTTTCTTCTCCGCTTTATATTGTTCACATCTTAATGTTTCTTCAGGACTCTCTTCATCAAGGTCAACATCCGGTAATTCATCGTCAGTTGATTCTGTGCAGGGGCAAGGTGTATCTTTCTGGTCACTAATAACACTCACATCACCGTTTTCTTTATCTTGTTTAGTAGTCTCTTCAGGACTTACTTCAAGGTCACCTAAGTCAGATTGTTTAATAGCCTCTTCAATACCAAGAGAATCACATTCATGTGAATCACAGAGCGAAGCTCCCATCTTAATAGACTCTTCTTCAAAGCTCGCTTTTAGTCTTTCTTCTTTAGTCTTTATATTTTTGTCTTTATACTTAGTCTTACATGTAACCAATTTCTGGTTAGGTAGGCAACCAAATTCTGGTTGGGTAGGTAACCAATTTTGGGGTGGGTTACTGTCAATTCCTGGTTGACCTGATAATTTAGCTCTACGACGCTCATCAAGGGTAGGCTCTGATAAGACTTCTGGACGCACATCCAACGTGAATACTTTAAAAATACTTTGCAGCCCTTTGATATTGGTCTTCTCAATAAGCCTGTGTGATTCTAGTCTTTTCAGAGAATCAATAACCGTATTGCGTGTAGCGCCAGAAATAACCATCAGATAGTCAATGCTGGGGGCATATCTACCGAACTTGGATTCATAATAATCAGCACCATCAAGCATAGTGAAGTATACCAAACGGTCAATTGGTTTTAGTGTTTTAGGGAATTGTGCAACTCGTTTATCTACCATAATAAAAGCATTAGTTTCTTTTTTCATTCATAAAACCTCATACGTGAAAAGGCCAACCGGATAAAACCGATTAGCCTGATGTAATTAAAATATCTGGGGGATTGATGGATTGATAAAGAAGCCCATGCCTGAAACAGTGCGATGATTATGACGCTGAGGTAATTACCCTGAATGAGAGGTCTTGTTGACGTCAACCATCTGACACTCCCCCAAGTGTTACCACTTCAAGACATGAACTTTTTTATCAGCTCACATTGATACTATAATGAATGTGATTATTAATTGCAACAATTATTTCACAAGGCAACCACTATTTGCCTGCAAATTAATCAACTAAACTAAAGGGTATTGACAAAGGTCTTGACAAGGTTTTACCTCTTGAAAGATACTTAGAAGACTCTGTTAAAAAGACTCATCTTTCTGGGGTTCTTCTCTCTTCTTAAAAGCCTTTTAAGAGTTCTTAAACGGACACTATTAAATCATCGTTAATACTTAGAACAAATTCAAAATGAGAAAAGTATTTCTTCCACTCTTTTTTACACTCTTTGCGCTTCCTTCTTTTGGGAAAGATTTTATTAAACCCAGCATCAATCTTCAGGGACTGGATATGGCTGGGTGCTTAATCCTGAACGAGGAAACAGCAAAAGCGGGCGAAAACTATTACAGAATTTCCCCCGATACATTCCAGAAAGCGACGGACAGAGTTACCGATAAGCTTTATAGAGTTGAGGCTGAATATTTCGAGAAGGTCGCCAATGAAATGGATAAACAAGGATTCAAGACTCTTTCAACTACAGAGGGTGGCTATTTGGATATAAAAATTAAAGCAATAAAGCGGCTATATTATGGCTTGGGGTTTTACCGTGGACGTGGTGATTGTAGTCCTTTAAGTCAAAAATAAAATTACAACACCTCCTCTCTTAATTCCATCCTTACCGGAAGCTTCAAAAATATCTCCTAGTGGATTTGGTAGAATCTACCTCATAGATGTATAGCTGCTAAGTACCCGTCACTACGCCTAAGCAGCCTCCTTTGCAAAATTTTAAAATATCATTGACTTTCTCTTTGAGCTGCTATAAAGACACCCTCACCTCTTAAGCATACCGATATAGCATACTAAAAAGGTATAGCTAGACCTCTGTAAAACCCATACCGATTAGCCTTGTAAAAAACTTTATCGGTACGATATACTCAATCCATCAAATGAGTAAGGTAAATGAGTGCGCTATGGCTAACATTGGTTATATCCGAGTTTCATCATTACAGCAGGTTACAGACCGTCAACTTGAAGGGGTCACACTGGATAAGGTATTCACTGACAAGGCATCTGGAAAGAATACAGACCGTCCACAACTAAAAGCTATGCTCGATTATGTTCGTGAAGGCGACACTATCCATGTACACGACCTGTCACGTCTGGGACGTTCTACCGTGGATGTACTAACGCTGGTGGATAAACTCTCACAGAGAGGTATCAAAGTTCACTTTCACAAAGAGGGTCTGATAACTGGTGACGATAACCCCACGTCCAAGATGATTCTCACAATCTTTTCAGCAGTGGCTGAAGCTGAACGTAAAATGATGCTTGAGCGTCAAAGAGAAGGTTATGAAGCTGCTAAAGCTGCTGGTCGTGTAGTTGGAAGGGGTAACGGTAAAGCGGTTGACAGAGAAGGTATTAAAGCTGCTCTTGCTGCTGGTGGCTCAATTGCTAAGGTTGCTGCACAATTCAACGTTGCTAAGTCAACTGTGCAGCGTATTAAATCTGAAGCATAACTATTTGTTTTCAAGGCTTGATGCTTTACCCATTTCATCAAGAAACTTTTGTGCTTGATAAGTGCTTCTGGCTTCATCAAGAAGACTTTTGTTCACTGATTCTTTGACCAATGACCTAAAATCTTCGTCTGTATACTTGCCGGAATCCACCCCTTTAACAATGTCCTCAATTTGGACAATTAACTGAAGAGATGCTTCTATCTGACTTTGAATCTGTGAACGTTCTGATTTCAATTGAGCAACCTCTACTTCAATGCTCATCACCTCCTCCCGTAAAGATTCCGCTCTTTCTTCCATATCTTTAGTAATTATTTTTTCCCTCTCCTTCTCTTGCACAATTCTCTCAATTTCCAGATTCTGCGTTGCTAACTCCATCTCTTCCAGTTTATCAGCCTTAACTTTTCTCTTTATCTTCATTTCAAGCGCTTTTGACTGAAGCCACACAGAGGCTTGATTAATGTACGGGAAGATAGACGACAACACGAATCCAACCAAGCATGGGAGAATTAAGTACCTAATGTAGAAAAAATCAGATGCGGTAATCTGGTGAATACGGACTTCCACCGGAGCCTTGCTAAGGCACATCACTGCAATGTGTTTCCAGTTAAACCCTATCCACGAAAGTATGATATATCCCCATAATGGGCTTGACAGCCTCTCTTTCAGTCCCTGCATGGTTGAATCCACAACACTATCTTCACTCATCTAATCACCACTTAAAGTTTTGAAATCGGGATTAATGTTATAGTGAACAGCTTAATTTAGGGAGTGAAATTTATGGCAGCAAGAGTTATATAGACCTGTATATAGCGATTTTCTAGGAGTCGAGAGAGGGACGACTGATACGACACAGTTTTCCCTAAACAGAAGCTGTACGGGTTATTCATATATTTCAATAAGTTACATGAAAAAGAGACTGTACTGATACTGCATAGAATCTGTGTGTTACTGCATAAATGCTTGGAAAAATACCGTTAAATTGAATAGGAAGTCACCTGATAACACCTGTAAATAACAGGTAATTAAAAGCCAGCCATTTCTTAATACGTTGCAGATTTTGTATTTTTAGAATTGGATGTACAGTAGGCTCATAAACAAAATGGAGGAAAAATCATAATGGGTCACATGAGTAGCTACACAAAAGCACAATTACGACTCCAGCCTTCTGGATGTGGTGTTCCTGTCCGTGGTTCTACGGTTAAATGCGGAGCACTTCAGCCCGATATGGAACGGTGGCTATGTGATAAATGCCACGCTGAATGGATGAAGCTTTTAAAAGATATGGAGTTCACTAAATGAATCATGATGCTGAGATAATTGCAAATGCAATTGCCGCATTGAAACCAACCCCTGATTACCTCAAGGATTACTTTTTCCCAATTTTCACGATGTTTTGCTCTGCCTTACTTGGCGGGCTTGTTGCTATACGCATAAGCAGAGCACAAGAACTTCAGCGTATAGCAAAAGATAACTTTGCAACATCAAACCAAGCGTTCATCCTTGCTCACGAATGCTTAAATAATCTTATAGCCATTAAATCAAACTACGCTGGAAAAATCACATGGGGTGAACCACTTTATAGAGCAATTGCATATCCAACAATGCTAGCTAAGCTTGAAGAGGTTACTTTCACAGCAACAGGTTTTTATTTCATCAGAGCTGAACCTACCGCAAACAAATCACTATTTGGAAAGTCATACTGGTGGTTAAAGTATCAACTATTTAGAAAACAAGTTAATACACCCGATTCAGATGCAATTTCTTTAACATGGCGTAATACCGTCAGAATAAGTTCTATGTTCGGGAACTACAATCAGGTAATGATGTACCTACGCGTAAGAAATGAGATTAGTGAATGCGTAAAAGAACCACTCTCGCGAATGGATTTCAGCGATAAGAAAAGCTTTCTAGAATTAAGCAATATTATTGGTGTCGCAACAACAGCCAAGTATGTGAGTATAACCGAACTCATCATTGCGTTAACCGACCATGTAATCAAAGAGTTACATTCTTTTTTAATTAACTTCCCAGATATAGCTGAAAGCAATATTGAGATGAAAAGAATAAAAGAATGGGGGAAGTTGCCAAGGTACAAAAATAATAAACCGTTGTTCATAGAGTGTCTGAAACCAACCCCTGCACCAGATTTCAAAATGTTAGCCAAATATACAGGCTTATCTGAGGAAGAGGCTAAAGCAAGACATACTTTTAGAGATTGGGGCTAACAGCCCCTTATACTTGACTGGTTCTAGCTCATTACAGCGGCCTTGTTCAAAGCCAAAAGCATCTGTTTTAGTGGCTGTCTGGTCTTGTAAACACGGTCAGTGGTCGTTTTATGAGCATGACCAAGAATGCTATATCGTACCGAATCAGCTACATCACAGTCTCTGAGTCTGTTTGACAGGCTATACCGGAAATCATGTGAACTATGCTCAATACCAATTTGCTTAAACGCAAATGCTATACGGCTTCCTGCTGCATTGTTTTTAGTCCATCCTAATCTTGGTTTGGTATCCCATATCCCCATCTGAAGAAGTGCTTCACTTATTGGTATGTCTCGAATAGAGGTTTCATTTTTAACCTGCTTCCCATCTTCTGTGTTGATGCTGATACATTTGATACCATCAACAATACGGAAATCTTCGGGACGTAATTGGATGGCCTCCCCTATTCTCATTCCTGTATTCCATAGTATGGCTAAAAGCCACTTTAGGTCTTCATAACCTTTCACATAATCAGTATTCATCACCTTCTCATATTCTGAAGGAGTTATCTCCGTCTTATGCTTAATGCTTGTGACCTTAGAGTAAGTCATCCCCTTAACAGGATTTGCTGTTAAGTAATCCCTCTTATCAATGCAGAAATTGAACAACGCCTGTAGTTTTATCAGGGCATCCTGTCGACTTCTTGGTGCTTGGTAGCGTTCATCAAGAAATCGCTTAAAATCTGCTATGTGCTGCTTAGTAACATCTTCAACATTTTTTATTGAATGTCTTTTAGCCCATTCGATGAATAAGTTAACGCTTCGTCGATTTAGCTTCTCTGTCCGTAACTTCCAATCAGCACGATTATCTTCACACCATTCTTCCAGAACCTCACTGACAGGATGCACAGCTTTCTCGTATACGGTGGTTATCGGCATCGTAGACATATCTGAACCACCTTCCAAGACCATCAACAAAGCATCATCAACCAAACGGTCACGATATGACTTAAGGACGTTTCTTAAGCTCTCAAATGGAAGAGAAAGCTCTTTGATTCTTACATACTGAATGGTCAATTTTTGTGCTCTAAATTTTGCAATCTCTGGTAGTCGAGTCCTAAGACTTACCGACAATGTTCGATTGTTAAGTTTTTTCCTCCAGAGGTAGCCATCTTTCTGAGAGTAGCTAAGATGGGTGCATGAAAAGTGCATGAATCGTGTATGAATCACGGTAAACTCCTTGAAACATACCCAACTAACGAGAAGAAGAACTATGCAGAAAAACCTTTCTTATCAGGCACTCACCCGCACGTTCCAGCGGCTCTCTCGCTTCTCCCACCTCTCGGCAATCGCCAGTTGGGACATGTTTACCATGATGCCGTCAGGAGGAAGCAAAGCCTGCGGCGAAGCGCTGGCCGAGCTGAGCGTGCTTGAACACCAACTGTTAACCGATCCGAAAGTGGCAAGGTGGATCTCCGCAGCGCAACAGGAAGACCTCAACGATGTAGAACAGGCGAACCTGCGCGAAATGTCGCGACTGCATCACCAGGCATCCTTGTTGCCGGAATCGTTGGTAGAAGCAAAATCACTTGCGGGAAGCCGCTGCGAGCATGCCTGGCGTAGCCAGCGACCGGCAAATGACTGGGAAGGATTTTCCGAAAACCTGAAAGAGGTTGTGAAGTATAGCCGCGAAGAAGCCCGACTGCGCGCAGAAGCTAAAGGCTGTTCGCCGTATGACGCGTTACTGGACATCTTTGAACCGGGAATGACCAGCGCGCAGTTGGATGACCTTTTCGCGGACGTTAAAACCTGGCTACCCGACCTGCTAAACAAGGTAGTGGCAAAGCAATCTCAACAGTCGCTCATCGCCCCGGTAGGCCCCTTCCCAACAGCTGTACAGCGAGAGTTGGGTCTTGAAACAATGGCACAGCTAGGTTTCGACTTTACCGCTGGTCGGCTGGATATCAGTGCACATCCCTTCTGTGGCGGCGTACCAGAAGATGTTCGCATTACCACCCGCTATGATGAAAACGAATTGCTCAGCGCGCTGTTTGGCGTGATCCATGAAACCGGTCACGCCCGCTATGAGCAAAATCTTCCGCGTAACTGGTCAGGGCAACCTATCGCTCTGGCACGTTCCACCGCCATTCATGAGTCCCAGAGTCTGTTCTTTGAGATGCAACTGGGACGCAGTAAAGCCTTTCTGACACGGTTAATTCCTGCTGTAACGCGCTACTTTGGCGATCAGGCTGCATTTGAAGAAAGCAATTTCATCGCCTGGAACCAGCAGGTCAAACCCGGGTTTATCCGTGTTGATGCCGACGAGGTGAGCTATCCCGCTCACGTGATCCTGCGTTATGAAATCGAACGTGCGCTCATTAATGGCGATATTGAAGTGGATGATATCCCGGCATTGTGGAATGAGAAAATGCAGGCCTGGCTGGGGCTGTCAACGATCGGAAACTATCGTAACGGTTGTATGCAGGATATTCACTGGACCGACGGCGGCTTTGGCTACTTCCCTTCCTATACCTTGGGCGCTATGTATGCGGCGCAGTTGTTCAGTGCCGCTAACCGCGCATTACCTGATTTGAATCAGTCTATTGCGCAAGGTGAGTTTGGTCCCCTGTTTGACTGGTTACGTCAGAACATCTGGCAGCATGGCAGTCGTTTCACCACTGAACAGCTTATTACCCAGGCCACCGGAGAGCCGCTTAGCAGCCGTTATTTCCGCGCCCACCTGGAAGCCCGCTATTTGTAATCTCATACCGTGAGTCATTGTACATATCGTTACACGCCGATACCAATGACTCACGGAAGCCCTGTGATTACAGCGATATAGTTATTTCAACGGCCCCGCAGTGGGGTTGAATGAAAAACCAAATCGAGGGTATGAGAATGAAAAAAGTATTAGCTCTGGTTGTTGCCGCTGCTATGGGTCTGTCTTCTGCTGCATTTGCTGCTGAAACAACTGCTACAACCGCTCCGGCTGCTGCAGCAACCACTAAAGCTGCGCCGGCAAAAACCACGCATCATAAAAAACAGCACAAAGCAGCGCCGCAGAAAGCACAGGCTGCCAAGAAACACGCTAAAAAATCCACCACAAAACCGGCTGTAGAACAGAAAGCACCAGAGCAGAAAGCTCAGGCTGCTAAAAAACACACCAAAAAAGCGGCAACCAAACCAGCTGCAGAACAAAAAGCGCCAGAGCAGAAAGCTCAGGCCGCTAAAAAACACACCAAAAAAGCAGTAAAACACGACACTGCTAAACCAGCAGCTCAACCTGCAGCATAACGCATTTGTAGTCACTATGGCGTCCCCCACGCCATAGCATACGGCGCTAGATCGACCTGATGTAGCGCCGCCTTTCGGAGGGTAAAATGGTGTCACATTACCGCTTTGAGTTAATTCTTATTACGCTGATAATTTGCGCCATCATCGCCATGCGTTTTTATCTTGCCTGAATGTAGTTATCTGATTTTACTCCCACTTTCACGTCGTCCCGTCTATAGTATTAACTGAGGGTTTGCTGTTAATAATCATAATTCCCCACCAGAGCGTGATATGCATAAAACCATTGCTGTATTACTGGGTTCACTTTGTTTACTTCCTGTCGTTGCGCATGCGGACAAGCCTGCAACGGACAGCGCTGAAGCAGAAAATATAAAAACGCTGTTTTTTGGTCATGACGATCGCATAAAGGTGACTGACCCTACACAATCGCCTTGGGACGCTATCGGGCAACTGGAAACCGCCAGCGGTAACCTGTGTACCGCCACGCTCATTTCGCCACATCTGGCCCTGACGGCCGGACACTGTTTACTCACCCCCCCGAAAGGTAAGCCGGACAAAGCCGTCGCATTGCGCTTCGTGTCTAAAAAGGGTCTCTGGCGCTATGAAATCCACGACATTGAAGGCCGGGTTGCGCCCTCACTTGCCAAACGTTTAAAAGCCGATGGTGATGGCTGGATAGTGCCGCCTGCCGCAGCCCCGTGGGATTTTGGTCTGGTGGTGCTGCGTAATCCGCCGTCTGGCATCACACCGCTGCCACTGTTTGATGGCGACAAGGACGCGTTAACCGCGGCGCTAAAAACTGCAGATCGTAAAGTCACGCAGTCGGGCTATCCTGAAGATCATCTGGACGACCTGTACACACATCAGGATTGTGTGGTGACCGGCTGGGCGCAGAATACCGTCTTGTCACACCAGTGCGACACGCTCCCGGGCGACAGCGGTTCGCCATTGATGTTGCAGACAGAGTCTGGCTGGCAGTTGATTGGTGTGCAAAGCTCCGCTCCAGCAGCCAAAGATCGCTGGCGGGCAGATAATCGCGCCATATCCGTGACCGGTTTTCGCGAGAAGCTGGAAGCGTTAGCGCAGGAATAACACATGCTGCCCGCATTAACGGGCAGCATGGATATCAGGCAAGTTTTATCATTATCATTCCGGCCAGCAGCAGTATCACGCCGATCCAGCCCTTGTTATTCAGGCGCTGACCAAACAGCACCCAACCTGCCGCTAACGTCGCGGCAATACCGAATCCGCCCCACAGGGCATAAGCCACCGAAAGATCGATACCTTTTACCGCTTGCGACAGCGCGCTAAAGGCTGCTAACACGGCAGCTAACGACAGCACGCCATAAATCTTGCGGCGAAAACCATCGGAAAATTTCAAAAAGACGTTAGCGACGATTTCCAGCACAATGGCCATACCCAGCCAGGCACCGTGAACCCATTCAAACTGTTGCATGGGTCACCTCTTTGCCTGGTTTAACAGGCTTTCGGGTGCCGGATTTAATCAGCACAATGCCGACCACCAGTGAAGCCAGTCCTGCCACCTTCAATGTGGACAAGGTTTCGTCAAATAACAGCACGCTAAACAGCGTAATAAATAAAATACCGATCCCTTCCCACAGGGCATAGGCCACACCAAGGGCAATTTTTTTAACGGCAAAACTGAGAAAAATATACGATAAGGCGATCATTACCAGCATTAAAATAAAGCCCGAATTACCATGGCCGACGCTTGCCCATTTCATTGAAAGCGTACCAGTAATTTCAGCCGCGATGGCCAGACCTAATAATATCCAGTAAAACATGATGCTTCTCCTGCTTGAGAATATAGTCCTTTGGGCCTACTGCATGCAGTAAACCAAAAAATAAAATTAGTTAGCTCAGCGCACAGCGCCAGCTCAGGCAGAAGAAGGGACTAAAGCGCGTTGCGCCAGTGTTGCTCACCCGCAAGCAAGAAAGTGGAAGAGGTACGAAGAAGTGAAGGTAAACGCAAAAACATCCTGAACATATTGTCCATAATATTACAATTATCCGCAGTGTTGCTTCTCATCATCGCGGATGATAATTGTCCTCGGTAGTTAAACACAGATGATTTGTATCATAGCTTCAATACGAACTCAAAGTCTTTTCACTTCTTTACCTGCCCCGTTTGATTTTTGTTATAACGGCTCGACGCAAATCACACTATTATTCAGATTCAAAAATCAAAAACGCAGGAATACACATGGCGAAACCGATCATCACGCTTAACGGTCTAAAAATAGTCATTATGCTGGGCATGCTGGTTATCATCCTGAGCGGCATTCGCTTTGCCGCAGATATCATCGTCCCCTTTATTCTGGCGTTATTTATAGCCGTTGTGCTGAACCCCGTGGTGCAGCGGATGGTCAAGCTTCGCATACCGCGCGTATTTGCGGTGTCATTGCTCATCGTTATTATTGTAATGCTAATGGTACTGCTGTTAGCGTATTTAGGCACATCCTTAAATGAGCTTGCGCGTACGCTACCGCAATATCGCTCTTCACTGGTTATTCCACTAAAAAATCTTGAACCATGGTTACAACGCGCAGGGATCGGCGTTTCCGTGGATGAGCTCGTCAAATATATCGATCCAAACGCGGCAATGACGCTGGTGACCAATTTGCTGGCGCAGCTTTCGAATGCTATGTCATCGATCTTTTTACTGCTACTGACGGTAGTTTTTATGCTGCTGGAAGTACCGCAACTGCCCAACAAACTAAAACAAATGATGAGTCGCCCCATTGAAGGTATGGCGGCGATTCAACGCGCCATCGACAGCGTATCTCACTATCTGGTGCTTAAAACGGCAATCAGCATTGTGACCGGGTTGGTCGCCTGGGGCATGCTTGCTGCATTGGATGTGCGCTTTGCCTTTGTCTGGGGATTACTGGCCTTCGCCCTGAACTACATCCCTAATATCGGTTCGGTATTGGCGGCCATTCCCCCTATTGCTCAGGTGCTGGTATTTAGCGGCCTTTACGATGCGCTGGTGGTTCTGGCAGGCTATCTGGTCATCAACCTGGTATTCGGGAATATCCTCGAGCCGCGGATCATGGGGCGTGGACTTGGACTGTCTACGCTGGTGGTTTTTTTGTCGTTAATCTTCTGGGGCTGGCTGCTCGGCCCTGTTGGGATGCTGCTTTCTGTTCCGCTAACCATCATTGTGAAAATCGCGCTAGAGCAAACCAATGGCGGTCAAAGCATTGCGGTGTTACTGAGCGATCTCAACAAAGAGTAAAATGCAAAACGGCCTCCGCAGAGGCCGTCTTAGTTTTCACTGACGATTACAACGCTTTCAGAATCGCATCCACGCTGGCTTTGGCATCGCCAAACAGCATATGCGTGTTTTCTTTAAAGAACAGCGGGTTCTGCACACCAGCATAGCCCGTGTTCATCGAACGTTTGAACACGATGACGTTCTGCGCTTTCCATACTTCAAGCACCGGCATACCGGCGATCGGGCTGTTTGGGTCATCCTGTGCCGCCGGGTTTACCGTATCGTTGGCACCAATCACCAGCACGGTATCGGTATCGGTATCGGCGAAATCATCGTTGATCTCGTCCATTTCCAGCACGATGTCATAAGGGACTTTGGCTTCCGCCAGCAGTACGTTCATATGACCGGGCAAACGCCCTGCTACCGGGTGAATACCGAAGCGCACTTTGATGCCGCGTGCGCGCAGTTTCTCGGTGATTTCCGCGACCGGATACTGTGCCTGAGCCACTGCCATGCCGTAGCCCGGGGTGATTATCACGGAGTGCGAGTTCTTCAGCATTTCTGCTGTGTCTTCCGCAGTAATCTCACGGTGTTCACCGACTTCTTCTTCTGATCCGGTAGAAGAACCGTCAGAACCAAAGCCACCTGCAATAACGCTGAAAAATGAACGGTTCATCGCCTTACACATAATGTAAGACAGGATCGCACCAGAAGAACCGACCAGCGCACCGGTAACGATGAGCAGATCGTTGCTCAGCATAAAGCCCGCCGCCGCCGCAGCCCATCCTGAATAGGAGTTGAGCATTGAAACGACCACCGGCATATCCGCACCACCGATGGAGGCCACCAGATGCCAGCCAAAAGCCAGTGCAATTATGGTCATCACCAGCAGCGCCAGAACCTGCAGGCCCACGCTTTCGGTACGGACAAATACCACCAGCAGCAGGAAAGAAACAACCAGCGCCGCCAGATTCATTTTGTGACGATTCGGCAGCATCAGCGGTTTAGAGGAGATCTTGCCGCGCAGTTTGCCAAAGGCCACCACAGAACCGGTAAAGGTTACCGCACCGATGAAGATACCCAGGAACACTTCCGTCAGGTGAATGTTCACCAGAATCGGCTCCAGGCCCGTGTCGTGATACAGGTAGCTGTTGAAGCCCACCAGTACCGCTGCCAGACCAACGAAGCTGTGCAGAATTGCCACCAGCTCCGGCATCTCGGTCATCTCAACTTTCTTCGCCAGACGAATACCAATCGCGCCGCCGATGATCATCGCCACCAGGATCCACGCAACATTGCCGGTATCCGGGCCAAAAATCGTGGCAATCAGCGCAATCGTCATCCCGGCGATACCGTAGTTGTTACCCTGCTGAGAGGTTTCGTGTTTCGAAAGCCCCGCCAGACTAAAAATAAACAGGATAGCGGCAACAATGTATGCAGCTGTAACTAATCCTCCAGACATATGTTACCCCTTAGTTTTTCCGGAACATTTTCAGCATGCGCTGAGTCACGGTGAAGCCACCGAAAATATTAATGCTGGCAATAAGCACCGCGATAAAGCTCAGGAAACTCACCCAGCCACCCTGGCCAATTTGCAATAACGCCCCAACCACGATAATCCCTGAGATAGCGTTAGTCACAGACATCAGCGGAGTATGCAACGCATGTGACACATTCCAGACCACGTAGTAACCCACCACGCAGGAAAGCGCGAACACCGTAAAGTGACCAAGGAACTCTTTCGGCGCAACGTCGGCGAGCCAGCCAAACAAAATCACCACCAGCGCCATCAGCGCATATTTGCGCCACGGAGAGACAGGTTTTTTCTCTTCTTTCGGTGCAGGTGCGGCTTTTTGCGCAGCCTGCGGCTGAGCAGAAACCTGGATAGGTGGCGCAGGCCAGGTGATTTCACCCTCGCGAACCACCGTGACACCGCGAACAACCACGTCGTCAAAATCGACGGTGATATTGCCGTCTTTCTCTTTGCACAACAGTTTGAGCAGGTTGACGAGGTTGGTGCCGTAAAGCTGGGAAGATTGCGTTGGCAAACGGCCAGGCAGGTCGGTATAGCCGATAACCTTCACCCCGTTCTCGGTGGTTGTCACCTGATTAGGCACGGTATATTCGCAGTTACCGCCGTTTTGCGCGGCAAGATCGACAATTACGCTGCCCGCTTTCATCGAATCGACCATTTCACGGGTAATCAGTTTCGGGGCCGGTTTGCCCGGGATCAGCGCAGTGGTAACAATAATGTCGACGTCTTTCGCCTGTGCAGCGAAGAGTTCCATTTCGGCTTTGATGAACGCCTCGGACATCACTTTGGCATAGCCATCACCGCTGCCCGCTTCTTCTTTAAAGTCCAGTTCAAGGAACTCGGCGCCCATACTCTGCACTTGTTCCTTCACTTCCGGACGGGTATCAAAAGCACGCACGATAGCGCCCAGGCTGTTTGCCGCACCGATCGCCGCAAGACCTGCCACACCCGCACCAATCACCATGACCTTGGCAGGTGGAACCTTGCCTGCGGCGGTGATCTGGCCGGTGAAGAAGCGACCGAATTCATGTGCAGCTTCAACAATAGCGCGATACCCGGCGATGTTCGCCATTGAGCTCAAAGCATCCAGCGACTGTGCGCGCGAAATACGCGGCACGGAGTCCATCGCCATAACTGTCACGTTTCGCTCTGCAAGCTTTTGCAACAGTTCAGGGTTTTGCGCGGGCCAAAGAAAGCTCACCAGCGTCGTGCCCGGATTGAGTAACGGAATTTCCGCCTCCTCCGGCGCATTGACCTTCAGGATGATCTCTGACTGCCAGACTGCATTTCCATCAACAATTTCTGCGCCTGCTTGTACAAACGCCTTATCGTCAAAACTCGCCAGTTGACCTGCACCGCTTTCAACCGCGACGCTGAAACCTAACTTAAGCAGCTGCTCAACCGTCTTCGGCGTGGCTGCAACGCGGGTTTCATTGGTTAACCGTTCTCTTGGTATGCCAATTCGCATAATGTTCCCTTCCATCTGTAATTATGATGATGGTTTATCAATGTTCGCACGAGGCATGCGCGCACTCTCGAGAGAGGTCAGTGTTACCTCAATAAAATAAAACAGTAACAAACTCTGTATAACCTACTGAAAATGACGCCTGTGATCTAGCGCCAAAAAACAGTATTTATTATGAAATTCGCAAAATAGAGATGAATCGAACCTCAGACAGATAAAATGCCCTAAAAATAGCCCACAAAGGCTGATAATTCGCTTAAGCGAAGCGGCAAAACATGATTACGTACCTGCCAAAAACAATTAATTAACATTAAATTAACTTATGAAATTCAACTGCTTTATCAGTTTTGGTCACCAAACGCCGAATTTTTCGGCATATCACAAAATGTTATCGATGTTGTTAAGCCAGGTGGCACGATGAGTGAAAAATGACGCAGACACTGACGCAATTTAAATGCAATAATCAGCGACGTTTCTAGTCAATAACAATACCAGTACCTGGTTTGCGCAAGGCGAAGGATTATTTTTATGAAGCTTAAGAACACTCTCCTGGCGTCCGCACTTATTTCTGCGACTGCTTTTTCTGTCAATGCAGCGACAGAATTGACGCCGGAGCAAGCGGCTGCCCTGAAACCCTATGACCGCATTGTGGTCACCGGTCGTTTTAATGCTATCGGTGATGCAGTTGCTGCCGTATCACGCCGTGCAGATAAAGACGGTGCAGCCTCCTTTTATGTTGTTGATACTTCAGATTTTGGCAGCGGCGGTAACTGGCGCGTTGTTGCCGACGTCTATAAAGCTGACGCTGAAAAAGCGGAAGCGTCAAAAAACCGTATCATTAACGGCGTTATGGAATTGCCTAAAGATCAGGCCGTTCTGATTGAACCTTACGATACCGTTACGGTACAGGGTTTCTACCGTAGCCAGCCTGAAGTAAACGATGCAATCACCAAAGCTGCGAGAGAGAAAGGTGCATATTCCTTCTATATCGTGCGCCAGGTCGATGCCAACCAGGGCGGCAACCAGCGTATTACCGCATTCATCTACAAAGCTGATGCGAAAAAACGCGTCGTGCAAAGCCCTGATGCAATCCCAGCAGATTCTGATGCCGGACGCGCCGCATTAGCAGCAGGTGGCGAAGCCGCGAAGAAAGTTGAGATCCCAGGCGTTGCGACTACCGCTTCTCCGAGTGCTGAAGTCGGTCGCTTCTTCGAAACGCAATCCACCAAAGGCGGACGTTACACTGTCACGCTACCGGATGGAACCAAAGTTGAAGAACTGAACAAAGCGACCGCCGCCATGATGGTACCGTTCGACAGCATCAAGTTCACCGGTAACTACGGCAACATGACGGAAGTTTCTTATCAGGTAGCAAAACGCGCTGCGAAAAAAGGCGCGAAGTATTATCACATCACCCGCCAGTGGTCAGAACGTGGTAACAACGTGACGATCAGCGCCGATCTGTATAAGTAATACCCAATGTATTATCAGGTCTACAGTCCTTGTAGACCTGATAATTTCGCGCAGTTCTGCTCCCAGACAAAACAAAAACAGCAGTATTAAGACGACTTTTCACACTATTAGTCACAAATCTCTCTATCCCCATTGCATGCGTTCTCTTCTCTCCGTAAAATCCCGCGCCTTAGTGGCTTTCACCATTTTTATGCGGTTTGCCAAAATAATTATTCTCTCACTCTCGTTTTTGTAACTGGATACAAATGGAAAAGAAATTGGGTCTGAGCGCACTGACCGCGCTGGTTTTAAGCTCAATGCTCGGCGCTGGCGTTTTCAGCCTGCCACAAAACATGGCGGCAGTAGCCAGCCCGGCTGCATTACTGATTGGTTGGGCGATTACCGGTGCGGGTATTCTTTTGCTCGCCTTTGCCATGCTGATCCTGACGCGTATCCGTCCTGAACTGGATGGCGGTATTTTTACCTATGCGCGTGAAGGTTTTGGCGAGCTGATTGGCTTCTGCTCCGCGTGGGGATACTGGCTGTGTGCCGTTATCGCTAACGTTTCGTATCTGGTCATTGTCTTCTCTGCACTCAGCTTCTTTACCGACACGCCTGAGTTACGTCTGTTTGGCGACGGTAATACCTGGCAGTCGATTGTGGGCGCATCGATGCTGCTGTGGATCGTACACTTCCTTGTGCTGCGCGGTGTGCAAACGGCAGCCAGTATTAACCTGGTCGCGACGCTGGCGAAATTACTGCCGCTGGGTCTGTTTATCGTGCTGGCATTCATGCTGTTTAAGCTCGACACCTTTACTCTCGATTTTACCGGCGTAGCATTGGGCGTTCCCGTCTGGGAGCAGGTCAAAAACACCATGCTCATCACCTTGTGGGTATTCATCGGTGTGGAAGGCGCGGTGGTGGTTTCTGCCCGTGCCAGAAACAAACGCGATGTCGGACGCGCCACGCTGCTGGCGGTACTTGCCGCGCTGGGCGTTTACCTGCTGGTCACCCTGTTATCTCTGGGCGTTGTCGCACGTCCCGAACTGGCGGAGATCCGTAACCCGTCAATGGCCGGTCTGATGGTTAAAATGATGGGACCATGGGGCGAAATTATTATTGCCGCAGGTCTGATTGTTTCCGTGTGCGGCGCCTATCTAAGCTGGACGATTATGGCGGCGGAAGTGCCGTTCCTCGCCTCCACGCACAAAGCGTTTCCGCGCATTTTTGCGCGACAGAACGCGCAAGGCGCGCCATCGGCGTCGCTATGGCTGACCAACATCTGCGTACAGCTCTGCCTGGTGCTGATCTGGCTTACTGGTTCCGACTACAATACGTTATTGACTATCGCCTCAGAGATGATTCTGGTGCCCTATTTGCTGGTCGGCGCATTTCTGTTAAAAATTGCAACCCGTCCGATTCATAAAGCTGTCGGTATCGGGGCGAGTATTTATGGCATATGGTTATTGTATGCGTCAGGTCCGATGCACCTGCTGCTGTCCGTAGTGCTGTATGCGCCAGGACTGCTGGTTTTCCTTTATGCCCGTAAAACGCACGCGCATGAAAACGTATTAAAACGCCAGGAGATGGCGCTGATCGGCCTGCTGCTTGTTGCTGCTGTGCCGGCTACCTGGATGCTGATGGGGTAACGTTATACCCATCGTTCGCGACATATGGAGATTACGATGGGTAAAAAAAACCCTTTGCCAATTCTTATCACCGGAGGTGGTCGTCGTATCGGCCTCGCCGTCGCATGGCACTTTCTGAACCAAAAACAGCCAGTTATCGTCAGCTACCGTACGCACTATCCTGCCATTGACGGCCTGCGAGAAGCGGGCGCAATTTGTATTCCTGCTGACTTTTCCACGGATGAAGGTGTGCTGGCCTTTGCTGATGAGGTCAAAGCTCAGACGGATGGCTTGCGCGCCATTGTGCATAATGCCAGTGCCTGGCTTGCAGAAAAGCCTGGTACACCGCTGACCGATGTGCTGTCAGCCATGATGCAGATTCATGTCAATACGCCCTACCTGCTCAACCATGCACTGGAAGGATTGCTACGCGGTCATGGACACGCGGCCAGCGATATAATCCATTTTACTGATTATGTTGTGGAGCGCGGCAGCGACAAGCACATTGCTTATGCTGCCAGCAAAGCGGCGCTGGATAATATGACCCGCTCGTTCGCGCGCAAACTGGCACCGGAAGTGAAAGTGAACGCGATCGCCCCTTCACTTATCCTGTTTAACGAGGGTGATGATGCAGAGTATCGCCAGCAGGCACTGAACAAATCACTGATGAAAACCGCGCCAGGTGAAAAAGAGGTCATTGATTTAATTGACTATCTGTTAACCAGCTGTTTTGTCACCGGACGTAGTTTTGCCCTTGATGGTGGGCGTCATCTGCGTTAGTGCAGTTTGATCCAACAAAAGATCAGCAACCACGCGCTCAGGCCCCAGCACACCACTGATCCGCCGAGCGCAACGGGTAAGCGCATAAATCCGGTGAAATACCACAGTGAAACGAGGTAGACAAAATAGGGAATAATCGACCACATGCTGAATATGATGGTTGTACGTAACGCCTCGATCCCGCGTTCACTGGCCACGATATAGTGGGCAATCAACGCAAACGTCGGGAACAACGGAATTAATCCGGCAATATAGTAATTCTTTGTTTTCGCCAGCAAGCCAATCAACACCACCACCAGCGCACCGAGCGCCGCTTTTATAACGAGTCCCATCACTCTGCCTTAACACATCAATAACATCAGCCCCTAGCATAACGGAAGCGTTCTTGTTTAGAAAAGATTAATGGAAGGAAAAATCAGGGCGGTGTATGTTGGCGTTTTATATTCAAAAATTAATGATATGAACACCATCGTATTTGTTGAAGATGATCCCGAAGTTGGCTCACTGATTGCAGCCTATTTGGCCCGGCATGATATTGAGGTTATCCTTGAACCTCGTGGTGATTTGGCCGAGGAGAAAATCCTGCACGTTCAACCCGATCTGGTGTTATTAGATATCATGCTGCCGGGCAAAGACGGGATGACTATCTGCCGAGATTTACGCGGACGCTGGCAAGGCCCGATTGTCCTGCTCACCTCGCTGGATAGCGACATGAACCATATCCTGGCACTGGAAATGGGCGCCTGTGACTATATTCTGAAAACCACGCCGCCAGCGGTGCTGCTGGCTCGCCTGCGTCTGCACCTGCGTCAGAATGAGCACTCAACCCAGTCTAAAGGCATTCAATCGGCGACCATCACACCGCACACAACGCTGCGCTTCGGCACACTCACTATCGACCCAACCAACCGCTCCGTGTTGCTCGGCGGCGAGCAAGTTTCTCTTTCCACCGCTGATTTTGAATTACTGTGGGAGTTGGCAACCCATGCCGGGCAGATTATGGACCGCGATGCGTTGCTTAAGAACCTACGTGGCGTAAGCTATGACGGCATGGATCGCAGCGTAGATGTCGCGATTTCCCGGTTACGCAAAAAACTGCTCGATAATGCGACTGAACCTTATCGAATCAAAACAGTGCGCAACAAAGGTTATCTCTTTGCACCTCACGCCTGGGACGACGAGCCACAGAAGTAATGCCATCGGGCCGATCTCATTGATCGGCTGGATTATTCACAATACGTTACACTGTCACTTAAAATCGTCTACAGAACAGGCATACAAACACCATCCGACGCCGTTCCACACTTTTTGTGTGGCTGTTACCCTCCCCCCTCCCTATAATCCGTCGCGGTCCTGAACCCTTATGGTTCATCATTTTTTTTCGCACTAACAAAACTCTTTCCGGCATTTCAGGTGCTGAATGAGGCAAGAGGCTACAATATGTTCGTTTCGCTCGCGTATATCGCGTTCTTTTTGGTTTGTTCATGGGCAATTTTCAGAATCAACCAAAAAAGTCACTCTCTTTCAAAAAGCGTCTTCATCGCTATTTTTACGGGTGCCGTTATCGGTTTATCCCTGCATCTCATTGCTGCTGACGAAAGAAAAACAGTTATCGACTGGTACAATGTTATCGGCAACGGCTATGTGAATTTACTGAAGCTGGTTGCGGTACCGCTGATTTTCATCTCTATTCTCTCTGCCATTAATAAGCTCGAAAACAGCGCTGGCATTGGGAAAATGTCGTTAACCATCGTCGGATGCATGCTCTGTCTGGTAATGGTTGCCGGTTTTATTGGGCTGTTGACTGCGCATGTATTAGGCCTGGACGCCAGTGCGTTTGTTCATATGCAGTCCACGCTGACGGCAGACGATGTAAATAAAACAGCCGCCATTTCACTGCCTAAACTGGTTACATCTCTGATCCCCACGAATATCTTCCTCGATCTAACAGGGGCAAGAAGCGTTTCCGTCATTGGCATTGTTATCTTCACCCTACTTGCCGGCGTGGCATTATTAAAGGTCAAACAGGACGCCCCGCAAGAAGGTGAAAAATTAAGTGCTGGCATTAACGCTATCCAGATTTGGGTGATGAAAATGGTGCGTATCGTTATTGCTCTCACCCCTTATGGTGTGATGGCATTAATGGCTGGCGTATTTTCCGCGTATCGATTTGAACAATTTGCCAGTCTGTTAGGCTTTATTGCTGCCTGTTACCTTGCGATTCTGATGATGTTTATCGTCCACGCACTGATACTGGTTCTGAGCGGTAATAATCCCGTTCACTATTTTAAAACTGTCTGGCCAGTTTTAACCTTTGCATTTGTTTCACGCAGCAGTGCAGCATCTATTCCACTAGCTATTTCCGCACAAGAAAAATTTGGCGTGCAAAACACCATTGCCAATATTGCGGCTTCATTCGGCTCCAGCATGGGTCAAAATGGCTGTGCCGGGATCTATCCGGCTATTATGGTGGCGATGATTGCTCCAACAATTGGGATTGATCCGCTATCAGTACATTTTTTGCTCGCCATGCTACCTGCGATTGCGCTGGGTTCTATTGGGGTGGCGGGTGTAGGCGGTGGCGGAACATTTGCTGCGCTGATCGTCCTTTCAACACTGAACTTCCCGGTCGCGCTGGTGGGGATTTTCATTGCTATCGAGCCTGTCGTCGATATGGCCAGAACGGCATTAAACGTGAACGGTTCGATGATGTCTGGCGTGCTGGCTAACAGGCTCCTGAAAAAGAGTGCTGAAAAACCACAACCCGTGAACGCGAATTAGTCAGTCCTAAAAAGATCAAAGCCTTCCTGTTGCTGGAAGGCTTTCTTTTGTGTCAACTAAACGTCAGCCCGTCGTATTTTTTCCAACGGTAATTTACGGCAGAGATAATCCAGCAGCCGATAAAGACGCCAATAATCGCAAAACCGACATTCCCCATATGGTCACTTAAATTGCTGACGGTATCCCACAAACCACCCTGGAGCGAAAACGCGTCAGAGAGAAGCCCCAGCGCCTCCAGTCCGCCAATAAATAGCGCTACAATCACGGAAGTCCCGGTAATGGTCATATTGTAATAGAGCTTGCGTTGCGGCTTATTGAACGCCCATCCGTAGGCCTCAACCATCAGAATACTGTCGAGACAATCAATTAACGCCATACCGCAGGTAAACAGCGCCGGGAACACGAGAATTGACCAAACCGACATGCCACTGGACGCGCTTGAAGCAGAAATTCCCAGCAAAGAAATTTCAGTGGCGGTATCAAAACCCAGACCAAAAAGAAAACCGACAAAATACATATGCCAGTCTTTGCCTACCAACCGAAACGCTGAGCGGAAAAGCCAGTTCAGAGGACCTGAAACTGTAATATCTTCCGTGGTGCCATCGTAAGTACCGGTGCGTTTAAGATGGCGGAATGCCTTCCAGACCTGGCAGAAAATAATGAGATTAATGGTAGCCAGAATCAGCAAAAACGCGGCAGAAACCGAAGTTCCTATCAGACCGCCGACATTCTGAAACCATGCCATATGTTGCTTAAACACGCTGGTGGTCAGTGCAATGCCTATGCTTGCCAGTACCACAATGGTGGAGTGTCCCAATGAAAACCAGGCTCCCGTCGTCAGGGCGCGTTTTTTCTGCTGCATGAGTTTACGTGTAGCGCTGTCTATCGCGGCGATATGATCGGCATCGACAGCATGGCGCAAACCGTAGCACCACGCAATCAGACTCAGTGCAAGCAATGACGTGTTGTTGCTAAACGCGGTGAAAGCCCACAGCCACGCCACGATGTTTGCCCCAATGAGTAAGACCATCAACAAAAGAATATTCGGGCGTTTTTTAAATAATGAAAACAATGCGTTCATTGTTTCCCACCAATTAAATTTGAGCTAAACAACACACCACCACTCACTGATTAATTAATATAACGTTGATCAGGCTAATGATAACTCTTAAGAATTACTAACCCAGTGTCGTAGATCAAAGTTGATTATCACCTGAAGCAAGTTCCGCCATCGCTAGCTCCGCGATACGCAGAGGTACCGTTGCGCTGTCCCCCTCTTGCAGAAACCAGACGGACGACAACCCACACCAGGCAACAATCCACATCAGCAAACGTTGCCGTTCAATTCTTGCGATTTCAGACACAATGTTGACTCGTTGTGTGAATGTTTCCGGCTCAATGGCAACAGGTCTGGTGGGTTCGGCAAGATCAGGGTTAGTAAAAATATTGGCGTAATCAAAGCCACGCTCGCCTAGCAGCCCTTTGGGATCGATAGCCAGCCATCCTCTCGTTCCGAAATCAAGAATATTGCCGTGGTGTAGGTCGCCGTGTAATACGACTTCATCTTGGGGTGAAGATAGCAGTACATTTGCCACCGCTGCACAACGCGTCAGGATACCGCCATGCTTTTTCGCGGCGGGAGCCAGGTCGCTAAACCAATGGTGCAGAGGTGTTAACGCTGGCGTAGACGCATTCCGGGAGAAATGGAGTCTACTGGCAGCATGGCAAATAATGCGACAAGCCTGCGCATCGTTACCAGTCCAGGACATGTCCGCTAAAGACCCTGTCCCTGTCGCACGTTCCAGCAGAATCGCCCCTGCTGCATGAGCAAGTACTTTCGCTGCGCCATTTCCGTTCCACCAGACCATGAGTTCACAGCCGATCCGTTCACTGTCATCGTCGGTGATTTTAAGTATGGCTTTCTGACCGTCCCTGATGACCACTACAGGCAAAAGCTGTGATGTGTGTGTTTCAACCGGTTCACCATCTGGAGTGAGTCCCCAACGGTTGAGCCAGGTGTTGAACAGGCGATTTTCCAAACAATATCCTCATTTTTCTCTGGAAGATGGTAACCAAAAGGATCCGTGTCGGTATTATTCCTGTTTTCTTTTGGTTGAGCTACAACCTCCCACAGCCGTCATCACTGACTTAACGGGTTGAGCACTAACAGGCACATCCTTGTGTATCTGTGTGCCATGCTGACTGTGTTCGGTAAATAAGGAGGACACGATGATCACGTTATGCAAAACCTGTGGAACATCCTATGAGGTAACTGGTGCCCATCCGGAACAGTGCGATATCTGCCAGGATGAACGCCAGTATGTCCCTGCGAGCGGACAGGAATGGGTCGATTTTACCGCCCTGTGTGCATCGCATACAAATAAGTGGAAGCAACACGACAGTACTCTCCTCAGCATCCGCACCGTTCCTGATTTTGCAATTGATCAGCGCGCGTTTATTCTGCGTACCTCTGAAGGCAATATTTTATGGGACTGCATTGCCTCGCTCGACGATGCCACAAAAACGCTAATAACGTCCCTTGGCGGGCTTAAGGCTATCGCGATATCGCATCCTCATTACTACACCACCATGCAGGACTGGGCTGCAGAATTTAACGCACCGATTTACCTTCATGCCAGCGACAGAAGGTGGGTAATGCGCGACAGCCCGTGGATTAGATTCTGGGATGGCGACACCATTGAGTTAACCCGTGACGTCACGGTGATACGTCTCGGCGGACACTTTGCTGGCGGCTGCGTCCTGCACTGGGCGCGTGACGAAGGCGTGGTGCTTTCCGGCGACATCGTCCAGGTTACGCCAGGTGCGCATGCCGTCTCCTTTATGTGGAGCTACCCTAATATGCTACCGTTGCCAGCTGCAACGGTCAGCAACATTACCCAGAGACTGAGTACAGTGAAATTTAAGCAACTTTACGGCGCATTTGCAGGAAAAGATATTACGCAAAATGCCGATGAAATTGTGCGGCGTTCAGGTGAAAAGTATATTTCCTGCCTCAGATAAACCGGCAGTTTATTCACCAACCAGACTCAGGAAGGTAAAAATGGATAGAACTGATAAACCACGCCCATCACAGAAATACTCACTATCACACTGATAATGAAGTAGGTTTTGAAAGGCTGCTTTTGTGTTTTATGGCGAAAGATTTGTTGACCCGCTATCGCGCCACCCCATCCGCCCACAACGCCAAACACCAGCAATGTGGATTCCGGCACTCTACGCCAGTCCTTGCGTGCCGCCATTTTGTCCACGCCGTATAACAGCAACGTCAGTATGTTGGCGAGTAGAAACCATATGACAAGAGGGTGAGCGGTGAAAATGCAGCCGATCGCTGCAAAAATGAGTAGCGAATAACAACAGCGATTGAGATTCATATTTTCAGTCACAGCACTTTTCAGGAAGTTTCGTCACCCATTATACGCAAGGTCAGTCATCCCTGCCATGGGTGAGAATACCCCTTTTATTTTTATGCCTATATCCCCAGAAATAGCGGAAATTCTCTGGTCTGCGGCGTACCTAACAATTCAAACAAGAGAATCATTTTCATTATTCAGAACAAATGGTAATTTATTAAATCCAAATGGAGAAATTGTTCTGGAGTCGCAGGGATGAGAAAATACTCATATCCATATTTGTTTTTTGTCACCGTATTATCTCTCGGCGCAATTTTTCTTTTTTACTGGTGGAAGGTAACGATATACAGAGCGACTTTTCTCTACCCACTCACATCAAAATACCTCATACTTATTTCTCTGGCAGTGTCATTTTTAATCACCCTATTTCTGGTAGGTAATGGGATAATGAAAAAAAGTCCCTTCCAAACTTATCTGAAATTATTTGGTAGCATCAGCATTGCCATGGTGCTGTTTTCAGTGATCACAATTATGGCGATAACCTGGTTCATTCCAGGTGTCCCCTCGTCCTATACTGCTCCATACACCTACTCTACAGGAAGTTCTAAAAGCTGTTCGGGGGCTGATGTTGACGATCCGGATCTCGGGACTAACATCAGAATTTGCTATCCCGAAGGTAACTACGAATATAACAACACAATCTATGTTGAGAAACGAAGTAACCTTTTAGGTGCGGTCGTAACATACGCCAGAACAACACCATCCCGATTTTGATTAACTTGCCGCTTACAAAGCAATGCGTTATCAAGCGAAAGGTCATTTCGCCCCCGTAGGGGCCATAAGAATGCAGAAAAGAGTTATACAGTGTACTCTGCCTGGATAAACACGCCAGATGGTGATCAGATAACCTTTCTGATCCGACGCATCGGCAGATACTGCTGTGCCCCTTTTCCCCTGAGGGACACGAGAACTCGCTAACTTATTGAGCGTTCGGTGATTTTTATGAAGAAACTGTTTGTGCAGTTTTACCTCCTGCTGTTTGTCTGCTTTTTGGTGATGACCCTGTTGGTCGGCCTGGTATACAAATTCACCGCAGAACGCGCAGGCAGACAATCGCTCGACGATTTGATGAAAAGCTCGTTGTACCTGATGCGCAGTGAACTACGCGAAATCCCGCCACGCGATTGGGGTAAGACGCTGAAGGAAATGGACTTAAACCTCTCATTTGACCTGCGTGTTGAACCGCTGAATAAGTACACACTGGATGCCCCAACCATGCAGCGTTTGCGCGAAGGCGATATTGTGGCTCTTGACGATCAATACACCTTTATTCAACGCATTCCTCGCAGCCATTATGTGCTGGCAGTCGGCCCGGTTCCTTACCTCTATTTTCTTCATCAAATGCGCCTGCTGGACATCGCGCTGATGGCGTTTATTGCTATCTCACTGGCCTTCCCGGTACTGATCTGGATGCGTCCACACTGGCAAGAAATGCTAAGACTCGAATCCGCCGCACAACGTTTTGGTGAAGGACATCTGAGTGAACGCCTTCATTTTGACAACGGTTCCAGCTTTGAGCGCCTGGGCGTAGCGTTTAACCAAATGGCCGACAATATCAATGCGCTGATCGCCAGTAAAAAACAGCTCATCGATGGTATTGCCCATGAGCTTCGTACTCCGCTGGTACGTTTACGTTACCGGCTGGAAATGAGTGATAACCTCACCGGGCAGGAATCTCAGGCGCTTAATCGGGATATCGGCCAACTGGAAGCGTTGATCGAAGAGTTACTGACCTACGCCCGCCTGGATCGCCCGCAAAATGAACTGAAGCTCAGTGTACCTGACCTGCCTGTTTGGTTGACAACCCATCTGGAGGATGTGCAAAGCGTGAATCCTGGCCGTACGGTGCACTTACGTCATCTCGAAACTGGCGACTACGGCGCGTTGGATATGCGCCTGATGGAGCGTGTCCTGGATAATTTGCTGAACAATGCCCTGCGCTATTGCCAGTCTACAGTGCAAGCCAGCCTGCTGCTGAACGGCAATCAAGCCACGCTGGTAGTGGAAGACGACGGTCCCGGTATTGCACCAGACGCTCGCGAACAGGTTTTTGAACCGTTTGTACGCCTTGACCCCAGCCGTGACCGGGCAACCGGGGGTTGTGGGCTTGGGTTAGCCATCGTCCACTCAATTGCTTTGGCTATGGGGGGGACGGTCGTCTGTGATGAAAGTGAACTTGGCGGCGCCCGGTTTACTTTCCGTTGGCCCGTCTGGCATAACATTCCCGAAATCTCAGCTGCCTGACCTTTTCTGCTCGGTGGTCAGGCGGCGGAGGTTGTGCTATAAAAAAGTATGTTGTAACTAAAATGGTAAACCTATGGCCCGTTACGATCTTGTTGACCGCCTGAACGGCACCTTTCGCCAGATGGAACAAGAACTGGCACTTTTGAACGAAAACCTGTTGCAGCAGACGCTGCTGATTGCGCGCGTATTCTCGTTACCGGAAGTGGTTAAAGAGGCAGAGCATGCCCCTCTGCAGAGCATTAATGTTAAGCAGCATTTAGGCAAAGAGGCTGAAGCGCTGGCACTGCTCCATTACCGTCACCTGTTTATTCAGCAGCAGTCCGAAAACCGCAGCAGCAAAGCAGCCGTCCGCCTACCGGGTGTATTGTGCTATCAGGTTGATAACGCGGCGCAATGTACTCTGGAAGAACAAATCCAGCGTATAAACCAGTTGAAAACCACCTTCGAGCGCATTGTTACAGTGGAATCAGGGCTGGCGCCGGCAGCACGTTTCGAATGGGTGCATCGTCATCTGCCAGGGCTGATTACTCTGAATGCCTATCGCACGCTAACCGTAGTCCGCGATCCGGCCACCCTACGATTTGGCTGGGCTAATAAGCACATCATTAAAAACCTGAAACGCGATGAAGTACTGCAGCAACTGGAAAAAGGCCTGACGTCACCGCGCAGCGTACATCCCTGGACACGTGAAGAATGGCAGGCGAAGCTTGAACGCGAATATCAGGATATCGCTGCCTTACCACAGCAGGCCCGCCTGAAGATCAAAAGACCGGTAAAAGTGCAGCCTATTGCCCGCGTCTGGTACAAAGGAGAGCAAAAACAGGTGCAATATGCCTGCCCGACGCCGCTGATTGCTTTGCTTAATAACGACAACGGTATGACCGTACCGGATATCGGTGAGTTACTGAATTACGATGCCGAAAACGTTCAGCATCGTTTTAAACCTCAGGCGCAGCCGTTGAGATTGATTATTCCCCGGCTGCACCTGTACGTTGCGGATTAACTGCCTGGCCGCATGCTGCCAACCATCAGCTCCGGGCGTACCCAGTTGTCGAACTCCGCTTCGGTTAGATATCCCAGCGCCAGAGCGGAGGCTTTTAATGTCAACCCTTCTTTATGGGCTTTTTTGGCAATTTCAGCCGCTTTATCGTAACCGATATGGGTATTGAGCGCGGTCACCAGCATTAGCGACTCGTTGAGCAGTTGATCGATTCGCTCACGATTAGGCTCAATCCCCGTCGCGCAATGTTCATTGAAGCTTTCCATACCGTCCGCCAGCAGGCGTACCGACTGCAGGAAGTTGTGGATGACCATCGGTCGATAGACGTTGAGCTCAAAGTTACCTGACGCCCCGCCCATGTTGATGGCGACATCGTTGCCCATCACCTGGCAGCAAAGCATAGTCAGCGCTTCACACTGGGTTGGATTGACCTTGCCTGGCATGATCGAGCTGCCCGGTTCGTTTTCCGGAATTGAAATTTCCCCAATACCACACCGTGGACCGGATGCCAGCCAGCGTACATCGTTGGCGATTTTCATCAGCGACGCTGCCAGTCCTTTTAGCGCGCCGTGAGCATGAACCAGGGCATCGCAGGTGGCGAGCGCTTCAAATTTATTCGGTGCGGTAACGAACGGCGCACAGGTGATGACCCGCAGTTCATCCGCAACCCGGCGGGCGTATTCGGGATGAGTGTTCAGTCCGGTACCTACCGCGGTTCCCCCCAACGCCAGCTCTGCCACGTGCGGTAAGCTGTTTTCAATGTGTCTGAGGTTATGTTCTAGCATTGCTACCCAGCCGGAAATCTCCTGGCCAAGCGTAAGTGGAGTTGCATCTTGCAGATGTGTACGACCAATTTTAACGATATCGGCGAAAGCGTGGGACTTATCACTGAGCGTTTTGGTCAACACATTTAATTGAGGGATCAGTGATTTATGCAGCGCCAGCAGTGCAGCAACGTGCATTGCGGTCGGGAAGACATCGTTCGAGCTTTGGCTTTTATTGACATCATCGTTGGGATGTACTTTTCGCTCCATCCCCCGCACGCCGCCCAGCAACTCGCTGGCCCGGTTTGCCAACACCTCGTTCATGTTCATATTGCTTTGCGTGCCGGACCCAGTTTGCCAGATGGCCAGCGGGAACTCTTCGCGGTGTTTATCTGCCAACACCTCATCTGCAGCCTGCATAATAGCCCTGGCTTTATCCTCCGCCAGCAGCCCAAGATCCTGATTAACCTTTGCTGCGGCGCGTTTCGTCAGCGCCAGCGCATGGATCAACGAGACCGGCATTTTCTCCGTAGAGATACGAAAATGTTCCAGTGAACGTTGGGTTTGCGCGCCCCAAAGCTTATCGGCAGGAACATCAATCGCCCCCATTGAATCATTCTCGCGGCGTACCGTTACCATTACCTGCTCCTTACATTAACAATTGATTAGGTTATGTTTCGACATTGCCCACTTGCGTTGGTCTTATGAGTATTAACGAGGATAAAACTGTCGTTTGGTGGTTCGTGCGGTAAAAAAAACCGCCCCGAAGGGCGGTTGACGTTACTTAACGCAGCGTGCGCACTGCGACGTCTGAATTTGCTGGAAGAAATCATTGCCTTTGTCATCCACCAGGATAAACGCCGGGAAATCTTCCACTTCAATTTTCCAGATGGCTTCCATCCCGAGTTCCGGGTATTCCACGCACTCCAGACTCTTGATACTGCCCTGGGCCAGCACCGCGGCAGGGCCGCCAATACTGCCTAAATAGAAGCCGCCATGTTTATGGCAAGCATCGGTTACCTGCTGGCTACGGTTGCCTTTCGCCAGCATAATCATGCTCCCACCAGCGGCCTGAAGCTGGTCAACATACGAGTCCATACGTCCGGCCGTGGTTGGGCCAAGCGAACCAGAGGCGTAGCCTTCCGGCGTTTTTGCCGGACCGGCGTAATAGATCGGGTGATCTTTAACATACTGCGGCAAACTTTCACCGTTATCCAGACGTTCTTTCAGTTTCGCATGCGCAATATCTCGGCCAACGATGATTGTACCGTTGAGTGACAAACGCGTAGAGACCGGATACTGCGACAGCTGAGCCAGGATCTCTTTCATCGGACGATTGAGGTCAACGCGTACCGCTTCGCCCTCTCCCGCCTGACGCAACTCTTCTGGAATGTACTTACCGGGATTATGTTCCAGTTTTTCGATCCAGATACCTTCACGGTTGATCTTGGCTTTGATATTTCGATCGGCTGAGCAAGAGACGCCCATACCAACCGGACACGACGCGCCGTGACGCGGCAGGCGGATTACGCGGATATCATGAGCAAAGTACTTCCCGCCAAACTGCGCGCCCAGCCCCAAATTCTGCGCTTCAATCAGCAGCTCTTTTTCCAGCTCCACATCACGGAATGCCTGCCCATGCTCGTTACCTTCGGTCGGCAGCTCATCGTAGTATTTAGCCGAAGCCAGTTTCACCGTTTTCAGCGTAGCTTCCGCTGACGTTCCGCCGATCACAAACGCAATGTGATACGGCGGACAAGCCGCAGTACCCAGCGTACGCATCTTCTCAACCAGGTAATTTTTTAATTTGCCCGGCGTGAGCAGCGCTTTGGTTTCCTGGTACAGATAGGTTTTGTTCGCCGAACCGCCACCTTTGGCAATACACAGGAATTTGTATTCATCGCCGTCGACGGTATACAAATCAATCTGTGCTGGCAGGTTGGTGCCGGTGTTCACCTCTTTATACATATCCAGCGCTGCGTTTTGTGAGTAGCGCAGGTTGTCTTCGATGTAGGTGTTATAGACGCCTCGAGCCAGCGCCTCCTCATCGCCACCACCGGTCCAGACACGCTGACCTTTTTTACCCACGATAATCGCGGTTCCGGTGTCCTGACAGGTCGGCAAAATGCCTTTTGCCGCGATGTCAGAGTTACGCAGAAATTGCAGGGCCACATACTTGTCGTTTTCGCTGGCCTCCGGGTCGCGCAGAATATCGGCTACCTGCTGTTGATGTGCGGGACGCAGCATAAACGACGCATCATGAAAGGCCTGACGAGCCAGCAGGGTTAAAGCTTGTGGCGCGACTTTAACAATCTCCTGCCCTTCAAATTCGGCAACAGAGACATAGTCGCTGGTCAGCAGATAGTATTCGGTATCATCCTTTTTGAGGGGGAAAGGATGCTGATAATGAAAGGGTTTGTTTGACATTGTGCTCTCACTTACTGCTCGGTCTGGTTATTCTCTGGGCAGATGTTCCGTTGCCCTGCTTCCCTGCCGCAGATCCGGTTGTAGAAGGAAGGGCTGTCTGCAACCGGAATCACTCAGGGTATTAAAAGCGAGTCTCCATATCCTACACATTTTTTTAACAAAAACTGAGACAAGTACGACTTTTTACATGTGCAGGTTACTTCCCTCAGGGTTTCTTGGTTTAATAGCCGTAGAAAATTCCACATTGAAACAGGGCTTGATAATGCAAAAACTCATCAACTCAGTGCAAAACTACGCCTGGGGAAGTAAAACGGCGTTAACGGAACTCTATGGCATTGCCAACCCCACTCAGCAACCGATGGCTGAGCTGTGGATGGGTGCGCATCCGAAAAGCAGTTCGCAGGTTCTGGGCGCTGACGGCCAGACGGTTGCTCTGCGCGACGTTATCGAGCACGATAAATCCGCACTGCTGGGCGATGCCGTTGCGCAGCGTTTTGGTGAGCTGCCCTTCCTGTTTAAAGTGCTCTGCGCTGCACAACCGCTTTCGATTCAGGTTCATCCTAACAAGCACAACTCTGAAATTGGATTTGCCAAAGAAAACGCCGCAGGGATCCCGATGGATGCGGCTGAGCGCAACTACAAAGATCCTAACCACAAACCGGAACTGGTTTTTGCTTTGACGCCTTTCCTGGCGATGAACGCATTCCGCGAGTTCTCTGACATTGTTGCATTGTTACAACCCGTCTCCGCCGCACATCCGGCTATTGCGCATTTCCTGGAAGAGCCGAGTGCAGAACGTCTGAGCTATCTTTTCGCCAGCTTGCTGAATATGCAGGATGAGGAGAAATCCCATGCGTTGGCGATCCTGAAATCAGCGCTGAACAGCCAGCAGGGTGAACCCTGGCAAACCATCCGTCTGATCGCCGACGTCTACCCGAACGACAGTGGGCTCTTCTCCCCGCTGCTACTCAATGTGGTGAAACTCAATCCAGGCGAAGCTATGTTCTTATTTGCCGAAACCCCGCACGCTTACCTGCAAGGTGTGGCGCTTGAGGTGATGGCTAACTCGGACAACGTGCTGCGTGCCGGACTGACGCCAAAATATATTGATATCCCGGAACTGGTCGCCAACGTGCAGTTTGTCGCCAAGCCAGCAAACCAGTTACTGACCACGCCGGTTAAGTCTGATGGCGAACTGGATTTCCCGATCCCGGTTGACGATTTTGCGTTCTCCCTGCATGAGCTTACTACCAGTGGCGCAGATATCAGCCAGCAAAGTGCGGCCATTTTGTTCTGCATCGAAGGTGAAGCTGTACTGAGCAAAGGCGAGCAACGTCTGGTTCTGCGACCGGGTGAATCGGCCTTTATTGGCGCGAATGAATCGCCGGTTAACATCAGTGGCGCAGGTCGTTTAGCCCGGGTTTATAACAAGCTTTAGCAAGATACTGATATTTTTAACAACTCTTGCTAAGCTGTAGTGAGTTAAAGACATGTCACTCCTCCAGGCGTCTTAAAACGCCTGGTTTTATTTTATGGATATCAAAATGAAAAAATCGCTGGTAGCTGCGGGTGTGGTGGTTGCGCTGGGTATCGTCTGGACGGGCGGCGCCTGGTACACAGGAAAGAAACTCGAAACGCATCTCGCCGAGATGGTGACGCAGGCAAACGATCAGTTAAAACGTTTCTCCCCTGAGGCGGGTATTGAACTGAGTTATCAAAACTACCAGCGCGGGGTGTTCAATAGCCAACTGCAATTGGTGGTGAAACCAATAGCCGGGCAGGCAGATTCCTGGCTGAAACCGGGGCAAAGTATTGTGCTGGATGAAACGGTGGATCACGGTCCCTTCCCACTGGCCCAACTGAAGTCACTGAATCTGGTTCCGGCTATGGCCTCCGTGAAAACGACGCTAGTGAATAACGACGTTACCAAACCGCTGTTTGATATTGCCAAGGGTGAGTCGCCATTTGTCATTAACTCCCGTATCAGCTACAGCGGCGATACCCGTTCCGATCTTTCCCTTAAACCACTGAACTACGAGAAAGGCGACGAAAAAGTAGCCTTCAGCGGCGGGGAATTCCAGTTTACAGCAGACAAAGAAGGTAACGCTGTCTCGCTGACAGGCAATGCGCAAAGCGGCGTGGTCAATGCGGTCAACGAGTATGACCAGAAAGTACAAATGACTTTCAATAATCTGAAAACTGAGGGTTCCAGCAGTATTGCCAGCTTTGGTGAGCGCATCGGCGACCAGAAATTGTCACTCGAAAAACTGTCGATCTCGGTCGAGGGTAAAGAGTTGGCGGTTCTGGAAGGCATGGGTATCGATGGCAAATCCGATCTGGTTAACGACGGTAAAACTGTCAACAGCCAGCTGGATTACACGCTGAACAGCCTTAAATTGCAGGGCCAGGATATGGGTAGCGGTAAGCTGACGCTGAAAGTTGCCCAGATTGACGGTGAAGCCCTGCATCAGTTCAGTCAGCAGTATAGCGCCCAAACCAAGGCGCTGATGGCGCAGATCGATGTGGTACAAAATCCTGAGCTTTATCAGCAAAAAGTCACCGAAGCTTTCTTCAATGCGCTGCCGATACTGATGAAAGGCGAGCCGGTTATCACCATTGCCCCGCTGAGCTGGAAAAATGCGAAAGGTGAAACCGCATTTAATCTGTCACTGCTGCTAAAAGATCCGACAGCAAATACTGAGGAACCACAAACGCTGGCTCAGGAAGTGGATCGTTCGGTCAAATCACTGGATGCCAAGCTGACGATTCCGGTCGATATGGCGACTGAGTTCATGACGCAGATCGCCAAAATTGAAGGCTATCAGCAGGAGCAAGCGGCCGATCTTGCGAAGCAACAGGTGAATGGCCTGGCGGCAATGGGTCAGATGTTCCGTATTACAACGATGCAGGACAACGTCATCGGCTCCAGCCTGCAATACGCAAACGGACAGGTTACGTTAAACGGACAAAAAATGCCGCTGGATGAGTTTGTTGGCATGTTCGGTATGCCTTCTCTTGGCGAACCGGATGCCCCGGCTATCCCGCAACAGTAAATACGCGTGACAACAGGCCCGATAACCGTGTGTTTATCGGGCCTTTTTTATTTGGCCACCACCAGACGGGCGGAAAGCGTCAGGTTACGCGAATGACCATCATCGTGCCCAATGCGCTGCAGCATGCGCTCAGCAAGGGTATATCCCATTTCACGCGCAGGCGTGCAGGCCCAAATAATGGGGATATCGTCCAGTGCATTTTCCGCTACATCGGCAAATCCCGCTAAGGAGATCTGCTGTTCGAAATAGCGATCTACGCCAATTTCACCACTCTGACGCCCTGCTCTCATCAGGCCAAACCAGGCGCCAACGGCAATGGTTTCGTTGTAGCACACCACAGCGCTGATCGTTGGGTTACGACGTAACAGCGCGGTTACCTCCTCTGCGGCCTGCTTCTGGCTGGATGAACACTCCAGCACCCAGTCGCTATGAAACGGTAAACCATACTTTAGCAACGTCGTACAATAGCCGCCGACACGCTCTGCGCGAGTCAATGAGGAACTCTGCCCCCCCAACCACGCGATTCGCTGATGCCCGTGGCGGATAAGATGTTCAACCAGCAATTGCGAAGCCTGCATGTTGTCAGGTCTGACGGTGTCGACATCATCCAGGTAGCTTGCCCGAGAAGCAAACACCACCGGTATCCCCTTATCGGCGGCCAGTTGTTGTAGGTCGTCGCTACTGCCGGCAGCCCCGGCGATCACCACACCATCAACCCCTTGATTTAGCAACATAGCGAAACGCTGCGCGAGCTGTTCGCCATCTTTGCCACCATGTAATAAAAAGACCATGCGCCCCTGCGTTTCTAATGCTTCCGTCAGACCCGCCGTCAACTCGGCGTAAAACGGCGTAGAAAGATCGCGCACAATCAAACCAATTACCCCGCTCTGCCCGCCACGCAGCGCCGATGCCTGGCGATTACGCACAAACCCGAGTTGCTCAATAGCGGCATTCACGCGTTCGCCTGTCGCGGATGAAATACGACCTTTTCCACTAAGCACCAATGAGACAGTACTGACCGAAACGCCCGCGGCCAGCGCAACATCATGGATGGTTATTTTTTTGGCTATAGCCATAAAAACGGAAAACTCCCTGATAACGTGACGGATAAAACGTTTTATCAATCACTTATATTTATACGCCCTATTATCGTTCGATAATGTGATTTATACCGCACTAAAATTAGGTAAAACGTTTTATCTTCTCGCCATCATTAGTCAGCTAGCTTTTACGAGGAGTCGTTTGATGACGACGAGAACTACACCAAAAATAACGTTATGGGAATTTTTCCAGCAGTTGGGCAAAACCTTTATGCTCCCCGTAGCGCTACTCTCATTTTGCGGGATCATGTTGGGGATCGGCAGCTCGTTAAGCAGCCATGATGTCTTAACACTGATCCCGGCATTGGGTAATCCGGTACTGCAGGCCATCTTTACCTGGATGAGCAAAGTAGGCTCATTTGCGTTTAGTTTCTTACCGGTGATGTTCTGTATTGCCATACCTCTCGGCCTTGCTCGCGAGAACAAAGGCGTAGCGGCATTTGCCGGTTTTGTCGGTTATGCGGTCATGAACCTTGCCGTCAACTTCTGGTTAACCGCGAAAGGTATCTTACCTACCACGGATGCCGCGATCCTGAAGGCCAACAACGTGCAGAATATCCTGGGGATCCAGTCGATCGATACTGGGATCCTCGGTGCTGTTATTGCCGGGATCATCGTCTGGATGCTGCATGAACGTTTCCACAACATTCGTCTGCCGGATGCGCTGGCTTTCTTCGGCGGCACCCGCTTTGTGCCTATCATCTCCTCGGTGGTGATGGGGCTGGTCGGGCTGGTTATTCCCCTGATCTGGCCGGTTTTCGCCATGGGCATTACCGGGCTCGGCCACATCATCAACAGCGCGGGAGAATTTGGCCCAATGCTGTTTGGTACCGGTGAACGTCTGCTGCTGCCGTTTGGTCTGCATCATATTCTGGTGGCGCTCATTCGCTTCACCGAGGCTGGCGGCACGCAAGAAGTCTGCGGTCACAGCGTGAGCGGCGCACTGACTATTTTCCAGGCTCAACTGAGCTGCCCGACAACACAAGGTTTCTCTGAAAGCGCAACCCGCTTCCTGTCGCAGGGCAAAATGCCTGCGTTCCTCGGTGGTTTACCGGGGGCAGCGCTCGCTATGTACCACTGTGCTCGCCCTGAAAATCGTCATAAAATTAAAGGGTTATTAATTTCCGGTCTTATTGCCTGTGTGATCGGCGGTACCACCGAGCCCCTTGAGTTCTTATTCCTGTTCGTTGCCCCAGTTCTGTATGTGATCCACGCCCTGCTGACCGGTCTTGGCTTCACTGTGATGGCAGTGCTTGGCGTCACCATCGGTAACACCGACGGTAACCTGATTGACTTCGTGGTGTTCGGCATCCTGCATGGACTCTCTACCAAGTGGTATCTGGTCCCTGTTGTGGCGGCGATCTGGTTCGCGGTGTACTACGTCATCTTCCGTTTCGCCATCACACGCTTCAATTTGAAGACACCAGGTCGGGACGTCGAAATTGCCAGCAATATCGAAAAAGTAATGGCTGGAGCGCCGGGTAAATCCGGTTACAACGTCCCTGCCATTCTGGCGGCGCTTGGCGGTGCGGAAAACATCGTCAGCCTGGATAACTGCATTACCCGTCTGCGTTTGTCAGTGAAGGATATGTCTCTTGTGAATGTACAGGCACTGAAGGACAATCGCGCCATTGGCGTAGTGCAACTCAATCAGCATAATCTTCAGGTCGTTATTGGCCCACAGGTCCAGTCAGTGAAAGACGAGATCGCAGTTCTGATGAACACCGTACAAGCTTAAGGACAATGATATGTTTGATTTTTCAAAGGTTGTGGACAGGCATGGTACCTGGTGCACTCAGTGGGATTACGTTGCCGACCGTTTTGGTTCAGCCGACCTGCTGCCATTCACCATCTCCGATATGGATTTTGCCACCGCACCCTGTATTCTGGAGGCGCTGACTCAGCGCCTGTCACATGGCGTGTTGGGTTACAGTCGCTGGAAAAATGATGAATTTCTTGCGGCGATTAGTCACTGGTTTCTATCGCGTCATAATACCCAAATCGATCCTCAGTCGCTGGTTTATGGCCCCTCGGTCATCTATATGGTATCGGAGCTGATCCGCCAGTGGTCTTCTGCGGGTGATGCGGTGGTGATTCATACGCCGGCGTACGACGCGTTTTACAAAGCAATTGAAGGTAATCAGCGCGTGGTGCGCGCTGTCGAACTGGAAAAACGCACTGACGGTTGGTACTGCGACATGGCCGCGCTGGAGAATGCCCTGTCTCGTCCAGAGAGCAAAATTCTTCTGCTCTGTAGCCCACAAAATCCGACGGGCAAAGTGTGGACGCGTGATGAGCTGGAAACCATGGCAGAACTGTGTCAGCGCCATGGTGTAAAAGTTATTTCCGATGAGATCCATATGGATATGGTATGGGGGGATCACCCACATATCCCCTGGAGTAACGTCGCGCGTGACAGCTGGGCGCTGCTCACTTCCGGATCAAAAAGTTTTAATATTCCGGCACTGACCGGGGCTTACGGAATTATTGAAGACGCTCAAAGCCGTAACGATTATCTCTGCGCATTAAAAGGTCGCGATGGTCTTTCCTCACCAGCAGTGCTCGCGCTGAGCGCACATATTGCCGCCTATCATCAGGGCGCAAGCTGGCTTGATGCGCTGCGGGATTACCTTACCAGCAATTTGCATTACGTCGCCCGCGAGCTTAATGCCGCATTCCCCGAACTGAACTGGCAGGTTCCGCAATCCACCTATCTGGCATGGATTGACCTGCGTCCGCTCAACATTGATGACCACGCATTGCAGGAAGCGCTCATCCACCAGCAGAAAGTCGCCATCATGCCCGGATACACATACGGCGAAGAAGGACGCGGTTTTGTGCGCCTGAATGCCGGATGTCCACGATCCAAACTTGAAAAAGGCGTTCAGGGGTTGATTAACGGCATACGTTCTGTACGCTAATAAAGTTTGCGCAATGAAATTATTCATTGCGCAACATAGATTTTTATCCCGATTTTTTCTTATAATACGACGCACTTTACCTAAATACACGAGTGCGACCATGATTGATACTTCCCTCCCCTTGACCGACGTCCATCGCCACCTTGATGGTAACATCCGTGCCCAAACGATTCTGGATCTGGGTCGTCAGTTCAATTTAACGCTCCCGGCACAAACGTTGGAAACGCTGATCCCTCATGTGCAAGTGACATCCACTGAGCCAGATTTAGTGAGTTTTTTATCCAAGCTCGACTGGGGCGTGAAGGTACTGGCCTCGCTGGATGCCTGTCGCCGCGTAGCATTTGAAAATATTGAGGATGCAGCACGTAACGGTCTGCACTATGTAGAATTACGTTTTTCACCAGGCTATATGGCGATGGCGCATCAACTCCCGGTGGCAGGTGTGGTTGAAGCCGTCATCGCAGGCGTGCGCGAGGGCTGCAAGACCTTTGGCGTCGAAGCACGCTTAATTGGCATTATGAGCCGTACTTTTGGCGAAGCCGCCTGTCTGCAGGAACTGGATGCGCTGTTAGCCCACCGAGATCATATTACGGCACTGGATCTAGCCGGTGACGAACTGGGATTCCCTGGCAGTCTGTTCCTGTCCCATTTCAACCAGGCACGCGACGCCGGCTGGCATATTACCGTGCATGCGGGCGAAGCCGCGGGACCAGAAAGCATCTGGCAGGCCATTAAAGAGCTGGGCGCTGAGCGTATTGGTCACGGCGTTAAAGCCGTTGAAGATCGTGCGTTGATGGATTACCTCGCCGAGCATCGTATCGGCATCGAATCCTGCCTGACATCAAACATTCAGACCAGCACCGTTGCCTCACTAGCGAACCATCCGCTGAAAACGTTCCTTGAGCATGGCGTTATTGCTAGTTTGAATACGGACGACCCGGCTGTTCAGGGTGTGGATATTATTCACGAGTACACCATTACCGCACCAGCTGCAGGCCTAACGCACGAACAGATCCGCCAGGCGCAAATCAACGGTCTGGAAATGGCATTCCTGAGTAACGAAGAAAAACAAGCCTTGCGCGAGAAAGTCGCCGCAGCGTAACGGGTAAAGTGCTGAATGGCGCTAACGCTTGTCCGGCCTACGTTGGTTTTCATTGTAGGCCGGATAAGATGCCTGAGCATCTCCATCCGGCATTAGTCCAATCAAGCAAGGCACAGCGTCGAACGATGTTTCGCAGATTCGATACCCAGCTCAATCAGCTCCATAATTTGGATAGCCTGTCTCGCCGGTACCGGGTTTTCACCGTTACCGTTTAGCGCATCACGAATGCCAGCATAGTACGCCGGATAGTTGCCTGGTACAGTAAGCCAGGTTTCTTCAACCTGCTCTTCGCCTTCTACTCGCGTCAAAACGCCATCGCGCATATCATAACCCCAGTCTTCCTGTGGTAGTCGCTCGCCATTTTTCAGACGCTCTTCCTGCGGGTCAAGACCATACTTCACATAGCTGCCACGCGATCCGTGCACAATATAACGGGCCGATTCTGCGGCAGCGAGCATGGTGCCATGCAGGATCACACGACGCTGCGGATACGTCAGGATGGCATGGAAGTAATCCGTCGCCTGCGCGCCTGGACGCAACTGGGCCAGGTCTACCGTCAGGCTGACGGGCAAACCAAACAGATTAATCGCCTGATCCAAAAGATGCGGTGCTAAATCGTACCAGATACCGCTTCCCGGACCGCCCTGTTCACGCCAACGGTCACGAACCTGCGGGCGGAAACGATCGAAATGGGATTCGAAATACGCCACCTCTCCCAAAACACCATCCGCCAGCAGAGCTTTCAGCGTCAGAAAATCACTGTCCCAGCGACGGTTATGGAACACAGACAGCACGCGCCCGAGGCTGCGCGCCAGCGTATCCAGCTCACGAGCTTGTGACAGTGTCACAGTAAAAGGCTTATCAACAACCACATGTTTGCCCGCTTCCAGCGCAGCTTTCGCTAATGGAAAGTGTGTGTCATTAGGCGTGGGGATCACAATCAGGTCGATATTTGGATCGTTAAAAAGATGCTTAGGCTCAGCAACAACCGCCACCGTAGGCCAGTCTGCCTTCACTTTTGCTTCATCACTACTGGAAACTGCAGCCAGTTCCAGGCCCGGCGTGCCCACAATCAGGGGGGCATGGAAGGTTTTACTGGCATAACCATAGCCAATTAGCCCAACGCGGATGTTGTCATTCATGTTATTGCCTCTCAATTCAGGACTGACCTATTTCACACCATACCTTGCAACGTCTCAATAGTTTAATAACCTTTGCGCTACAAAGGTTACTTTTAACTTAAGTCAAACATATGCCACTTATGCTTAACTTGCAGCGAAAAAGAGGGAGAAATCGTTCCCAACCATCTTGCTGTATTAATGAGAGATTAGTAACATTTGCAGCCTGTGTTTATGGATAAATCAAAGCAAATGTCATCAGTAATGAATCGTCTTATTGAATTAACAGGTTGGATTGTTCTCGCCGTCTCCGTGATCCTGCTGGGTGTTGCCAATCATATTGACAATTACCAGCCACCAGAGCCCGTTGCGGCAGTGCAGAAGAAATAAGCATCCGCAACCTTTTATTGCCCGGCAATTAACATTGGTAGTTGCAGGGTTTGCCGGTAAAAGATCGCTTTCTGTCAAAAAAAGCGAATTATGCCGCATCCCGCTCCGCTGCATATTGCCAGCGATCGCTAAGCGCGTTACCCTTGCCGAAGACGCGCATAGCGCCTGCTTTTTCACAGGTATGAACACTCTTCTTACATTTGCACGTAAATCCGCTTTTACCTGTGCACGTTGTTTATTTTTATATTTTCTACTCCGTTGGTATTATTTTATTAATATGGATCTGCATTTATGACTGTTCAGGATTACTTATTAAAATTCCGCAAAATCAGTTCACTCGAAAGTCTGGAAAAACTTTTCGACCATTTAAACTACACGCTCACCGACGATAGCGACATGATCAATATGTACCGTGCCGCAGACCATCGCCGTGCGGAGCTTATATCCGGAGGCCGTCTGTTTGATGTTGGTCAGGTACCTAAATCAGTCTGGCATTACGTGCAATAGAGAAGAAAGTAGCGCTCAACGTTAAAAGCTTTATAATAATCGCCCCAAAATGAATGGCATGATTGATTGCGCGCGTAAAACTGGAGAAGAGATGACTACCACACCGGCACAACGTATCGGAGGCTGGCTACTTGGGCCACTGGCCTGGCTGTTAGTCGCGTTGTTGAGCGCTTCGCTGGCGTTATTACTTTATGTCACTGCGCTGGCAACACCGCAAACCTTCAAAACGCTGGGTGAGCAAAGTACAGCAAATTTGCTGTTATGGGGCGTCTCCTTTGTTACCGCGATCGCCATGTGGTATTACACACTGTGGCTGACAATTGCGTTTTTCAAACGCAGAGCCTGTGTGCCCAAGCATTACATTCTGTGGCTGCTGATCTCCGTGTTGCTGGCGATTAAAGCGTTTGCATTTTCACCCGTCCCAGACGCTTTTGCCGTGCGCCAACTGCTGTTCCCATTACTGGCCGCAGCACTGTTGGTGCCCTACTTCAAGCGATCGCAGCGCGTTAAATCGACGTTTGTGAACCCGTAATAACCCTACAGTTAACCTGTTGTCGCCTGTTGTAGATTGTCAGATAATAGGCGGCTTTTTTATTTCAGGCCGAAAAATGACTGATTACCTGCTGCTGTTTGTCGGAACTGTACTGGTCAATAACTTTGTACTGGTCAAGTTTCTGGGCCTCTGCCCGTTTATGGGCGTTTCCAAAAAACTGGAAACCGCAATGGGTATGGGCCTTGCCACGACGTTTGTCATGACACTGGCATCCATCTGCGCATGGCTGATTGATACCTGGATCCTAATCCCGCTCAATCTCATCTATCTGCGCACGCTGGCTTTTATTCTGGTTATCGCCGTCGTCGTGCAGTTTACCGAAATGGTTGTGCGCAAAACCAGCCCTGCGCTGTACCGCCTACTAGGGATCTTCCTACCGCTGATCACGACTAACTGCGCAGTGTTAGGTGTGGCGCTGCTGAACATCAACCTCGGCCATAACTTTTTACAGTCGGCGCTATACGGTTTTTCCGCCGCCGTCGGCTTCTCGCTGGTGATGGTACTGTTCGCCGCGATCCGCGAACGCCTCGCCGTGGCGGACGTCCCGGCGCCGTTTCGCGGGAATGCGATTGCGCTGATTACCGCTGGTTTAATGTCATTGGCCTTTATGGGCTTTAGTGGTTTGGTGAAGTTGTAATGAATGCTATCTGGATTGCCGTTGCCGCAGTGAGTGTACTGGGTCTGGCGTTCGGCGCTATTTTGGGGTACGCCTCACGACGTTTTGCCGTTGAAGATGATCCGGTCGTGGAGAAAATTGATGAAATTCTCCCGCAAAGCCAGTGTGGGCAGTGCGGCTATCCGGGCTGTCATCCTTACGCTGAAGCGATCGGCTCTCAGGGTGAAAAAATTAACCGTTGCGCCCCCGGTGGCGAAGCGGTGATGTTAAAAATTGCCGCCCTGCTGAACGTCGATCCGCAGCCTATTGATGGTGATGAACAAGACGTTACGCCGGTGCGTATGCTGGCGGTCATTGATGAAAATAACTGTATCGGGTGCACTAAGTGTATTCAGGCCTGCCCGGTCGATGCGATCGTGGGCGCTACCCGCGCCATGCACACGGTAATGAGCGATCTCTGCACTGGGTGCAACCTGTGTGTTGACCCGTGCCCGACGCAATGCATTGAATTACGCCCGGTAGCCGAGACACCCGATAGCTGGAAATGGGATTTAAACACCATCCCTGTGCGCATCATTCCCGTGGAACAACATGTTTAAGTTATTCTCTGCATTCAGAAAAAATAAAATCTGGGACTTTGATGGTGGCATTCATCCACCAGAAATGAAAACCCAGTCAAACGGAACACCGTTGCGACAGGTTCCGCTGGCACCGCGTTTTGTTATTCCGCTGAAACAACATATTGGTGCGGAGGGTGAACTGTGCGTAAACGTGGGTGACACCGTGCTGCGTGGTCAGGCATTAACCCGCGGGCGTGGCAAAATGCTTCCAGTCCATGCGCCAACATCAGGTACCGTGGTTGCCATTGCCCCGCACTCTACCGCACATCCTTCGGCACTGGCTGAGTTGAGCGTTATCATAGACGCCGATGGCGAAGACCGCTGGATTGAGCGAGACGGCTGGACCGATTACCGCTCCCACAGCCGGGAAGAGCTGATTGCGCGTATTCATCAGTTCGGCGTCGCCGGGCTGGGTGGCGCAGGTTTTCCCACCGGCGTTAAACTGCAGGGCGGCGGAGATAAAATTGAAACGCTGATCATTAACGCCGCTGAATGCGAGCCGTACATTACAGCAGATGACCGCCTGATGCAGGACTGTGCGGCGCAGGTCGTCGAAGGAATCCGCATCCTGGCGCACATTCTTCAGCCACGCGAGATCCTCCTCGGCATAGAAGATAACAAACCGCAGGCAATATCTATGCTGCGCGCGGTGCTGGCTGATTCACACGACATCAGTTTGCGCGTGATCCCCACCAAGTACCCTTCCGGCGGGGCTAAACAGTTAACACAAATCCTGACTGGCAAGCAGGTTCCCCACGGTGGACGCTCCTCAGATATCGGGGTATTGATGCAAAACGTCGGTACCGCCTATGCAATTAAACGTGCAGTAATTGACGGTGAGCCGATCACCGAACGTGTCGTGACGCTTACCGGTGAAGCCGTCAGCCGTCCGGGCAACGTCTGGGCGCGTTTGGGCACGCCGGTTCGTCATCTGCTCAACGACGCGGGCTTCTGCCCTTCCGCCGACCAGATGGTGATTATGGGCGGACCGCTGATGGGGTTTACGCTGCCATGGCTGGATGTCCCGGTGGTGAAGATTACCAACTGTCTTCTGGCCCCCTCTGCCAGTGAAATGGGTGAAACGCCGGAAGAGAAAGGCTGCATTCGCTGTAGCGCATGCGCCGATGCCTGTCCGGCGGATCTCCTGCCACAACAGCTTTATTGGTTCAGTAAAGGGCAACAGCACGACAAAGCAACGGCCCACAATATCGCCGACTGCATTGAATGCGGTGCCTGCGCCTGGGTATGCCCAAGCAATATTCCGTTGGTGCAGTATTTCCGCCAGGAAAAAGCCGAGATTTACGCCATTAGCCAGGAAGAAAAACGAGCCGCTGAAGCGAAAGCACGGTTTGAAGCCCGACAGGCGCGCCTTGAACGTGAAAAAGCAGCGCGTCTTGAACGCCATAAGAGCGCCGCTGCTCAACCGGCGGCCAAAGACCATGATGCCATTGCCGCCGCGCTGGCTCGCGTAAAAGAAAAACAGGCTCAGGCGCTGCAGCCGGTAGTAATTCAGGCAGGTGAAAAACCTGACAATAGCGCAGTGATTGCCGCACGCGAGGCGCGTAAGGCACAAGCTCGTGCTTCCCGTAAGGAAAATTCGCCGCAAAGTGAAGGCAGCAGCACGGGTACAGATCCGCGTAAAGCTGCCGTCGAAGCGGCAATTGCTCGCGCCAAAGCCCGCAAGCTCGAACAGCAGGCGGTACCGGAAACAGCCGAGCCGGTTGATCCACGCAAAGCCGCCGTGGAAGCGGCCATCGCCCGCGCCAAAGCCCGCAAGCTCGAGCAGCAGGTGGTACCGGAAACAGCCGAACCGGTTGATCCGCGTAAAGCCGCCGTGGAAGCGGCCATTGCCCGCGCCAAGGCCCGCAAGCTCGAGCAGCAAGTGGTACCGGAAACAGCCGAACCGGCTGATCCACGCAAAGCCGCCGTCGCGGCCGCTATCGCACGCGCTCAGGCAAAGAAAGCCGCACAGCAGCAGGTTGTTAACGAGGAATAAATGGTATTCAGAATAGCAAGCTCCCCTTATACCCATAACCAGCGCCAGACATCACGTATCATGATGTTGGTGTTACTTGCGGCATTGCCGGGGATCGCCGCACAGCTGTGGTTCTTCGGCTGGGGTACGTTGTTCCAGATAGTTCTGGCCGCCATCAGCGCTATCGCTGCCGAAGCGGGCGTGCTTAAACTGCGTAAACAACCCATTGTGCCGATTTTAAAAGACAACTCTGCGTTACTCACCGGGTTGCTGCTGGCCGTGAGTATTCCCCCGCTCGCCCCCTGGTGGATGGTGGTATTGGGCACGGTATTCGCGGTTATCATTGCGAAACAGCTGTATGGCGGTCTCGGTCAGAACCCGTTTAACCCTGCCATGATTGGTTACGTCGTGCTGCTAATCTCATTTCCAGTACAGATGACCAGTTGGCTGCCGCCGCACGAAATTGCGGCTACAGTGCCTGGGTTCTTTGACGCGCTGAACGTTATCCTTAGCGGCCATACCGTCAGCGGTGGGGATATGAATACACTGCGTATGGGCATTGATGGTATCAGCCAGGCAACGCCTCTCGATACCTTTAAGACATCACTGCATGCCGGGCATACCGTTGAACAGGTGATGCAATACTCGATTTACAGCGGTGTGCTGGCAGGCGCGGGCTGGCAGTGGGTTAATCTTGCCTGGCTGGCGGGTGGTATCGTTCTGTTATGGCAGGGGGCGATTCGCTGGCATATCCCGGTTAGCTTCCTGCTGTCGCTCGCCGTTTGCGCCACTCTGGGATGGTTGTTCTCACCTGAGTCACTCGCGTCTCCTCAGTTACACCTGCTTTCCGGCGCAACCATGCTGGGTGCATTTTTTATTCTTACCGACCCCGTTACGGCCTCGACAACTAACCGCGGCCGCCTGATTTTTGGCGCACTTGCGGGGTTGTTAGTATGGTTGATTCGCAGTTTTGGCGGTTATCCTGACGGTGTAGCCTTTGCTGTATTACTGGCAAATATCACGGTTCCCCTGATTGATTATTATACCCGCCCTCGCGTGTACGGACATCGCTAAGGACTCCCAATGCTGAAAACGATTCGTAAACACGGTATTACGCTGGCACTGTTTGCTGCTGGTTCAACGGGATTAACCGCGGCAATCAATCAATTAACCAAGTCCACCATTGATGAACAGGCCGCGCTGCAGCAAAAAGCACTGTTCGATCAGGTGCTACCTGGCGATCGCTACAATAATAACTTGTCTGAGAGCTGTTATCTGGTCAATGCGCAGGCATTGGGCAAAGGTGCTCACCGCGTGTATATTGCCCGCCAGGACGACCGTCCCGTTGCAGCAATTCTTGAAGCTACGGCGCCAGATGGGTATTCCGGGGCGATTCAACTGCTGGTCGGTGTCGATTTTACGGGTACCGTGTTGGGTACGCGGGTAACCGAGCATCATGAAACCCCGGGACTGGGCGATAAAATCGAACTGCGACTGTCCGACTGGATCACCCACTTTAGCGGCAAAACGATCGCTACGGGTAACGATGCCCACTGGGCTGTGAAAAAAGACGGCGGCGACTTTGACCAGTTTACTGGCGCAACCATTACGCCGCGGGCGGTAGTGAACGCAGTAAAACGCGCCGGTTTGTATGCGCAGACGCTACCCGCGCAGCTTCCTCAACTTAGCGCCTGTGGAGAATAAACCATGAGCGAAATTAAAGACGTTATTGTCCAGGGGTTATGGAAAAATAACTCCGCGCTTGTGCAGCTACTCGGGATGTGTCCGCTGTTGGCTGTTACCTCTACCGCCACTAACGCGCTGGGGCTGGGGCTCGCGACGACGCTCGTTCTGACGCTGACCAACCTGACGATTTCGGCCCTTCGTCGCTGGACTCCGCCTGAAATCCGTATTCCAATTTATGTCATGATCATCGCCTCCGTGGTGAGTGCGGTGCAGATGCTGATCAATGCCTATGCCTTTGGCCTGTATCAGTCTCTGGGCATCTTTATCCCGCTGATTGTGACCAACTGTATTGTTGTTGGCCGCGCAGAAGCCTTCGCCGCCAAAAAAGGCCCTGCATTATCCGCACTCGATGGTTTTTCCATCGGTATGGGGGCGACCGGCGCCATGTTTGTTCTGGGCTCGCTGCGTGAAATAATTGGTAACGGTACACTGTTTGATGGCGCAGACGGTTTGTTGGGTAACTGGGCCAAAGTATTGCGCGTTGAGATCTTCCATACTGATACGCCGTTTCTGCTGGCCATGCTGCCACCAGGCGCGTTTATTGGTCTGGGCTTGATGCTGGCAGTTAAGTACCTGATTGATGAGAGAATGAAGAAACGTCGTGCCGAAGCGGCTGTCGCGGACAGTCCAGCTGGTGAAACAGGGAATGTCTCATGAACAAAGCAAAACGTCTGGAAATACTGACTCGCCTGCGGGATAACAACCCGCATCCGACAACCGAGCTTAATTTTACATCGCCGTTTGAACTGCTGATTTCGGTCTTGCTATCCGCTCAGGCCACCGATGTCAGCGTCAATAAAGCGACGGCTAAACTATACCCCGTCGCCAATACGCCTGCTGCGATGCTGGAGCTCGGAGTTGAAGGTGTTAAGTCCTACATCAAGACAATCGGTTTGTTTAACAGCAAAGCGGAAAACGTAATTAAAACCTGCCGCATTCTGCTGGAACAACATAATGGTGAAGTGCCTGAAGACCGTGCTGCGTTAGAAGCTCTCCCCGGCGTTGGGCGCAAGACGGCTAATGTGGTGTTAAATACCGCCTTTGGCTGGCCCACTATTGCCGTAGATACCCACATTTTCCGGGTATGTAACCGGACACAATTCGCCCCAGGTAAAAACGTCGAGCAGGTAGAAGAAAAGCTACTGAAAGTCGTACCCAGTGAATTTAAAGTCGATTGCCACCACTGGTTAATTCTTCATGGCCGCTACACCTGTATAGCCAGAAAGCCACGTTGTGGTTCCTGTATCATCGAAGATCTCTGCGAATTCAAAGAGAAAGTCGATATCTAATGCTGTCGGGGCATCCTCTTTGCCCCATACCATACATAACGTTTAGTTATGCACTCCCCAATGTTTCTTTTCCCGACAATGATGCCATTCAATTGCTCAAATCTAATGCAATATTCTTGTTAATTAACACCTGAGCAGGTTAATCGTTTTTTTAGCAAAAGAAATTTCTATCTATACGTGATCCAGATCATCCAGCTAACACAATGTTAATAAGTTTTTATTTTTTAGTTAAAGTGACAATTAGATGACCTAACTGCACAGTTTATAAACAAAACATTACACTGCCTATTTTTCAGATAATGGCCTATATCACTGGATTCAACCTTAAATAGCAGAACATATCGCCACATTGCGGTTTTAGCGGTGATTAAACAGTGTAAAAATCTGCTATTTTACAAATGAAGAAATTTAACGCTAGATAACATTTCGCAGCCCCGACGATTTCACCAGTCATGATATATGTAACAGATTATTACAAACCACTTGTCTGAATGGTCAAGATAGTGAACATTACTTGCCGTTTCCCCTCCCACTATAACAATCGGACGGATGAACTTGACTCATCACGTACCTGAACACCCCCGTTGATATGGGATGTAAAAAAAGAGGTAAAAGTGTCTACTGCAAACAATAAACCAACAGAAAGCGTAAGTTTAAACGCCTTCAAACAACCAAAAGCGTTCTATCTCATTTTCTCTATTGAGCTGTGGGAACGTTTTGGTTATTACGGCCTGCAAGGGATCATGGCCGTCTACCTGGTTAAACAACTGGGCATGTCAGAAGCGGATTCCATCACCCTTTTCTCCTCCTTTAGCGCCCTGGTATATGGCCTGGTTGCGATTGGCGGCTGGTTAGGTGATAAAGTTCTGGGTACAAAACGCGTCATTATGCTGGGTGCCGTTGTCCTGGCCATTGGTTATGCGCTGGTAGCATGGTCCGGTCACGATGCGGGTATCGTTTATATGGGCATGGCGGCTATCGCGGTCGGTAACGGCCTGTTTAAAGCAAACCCATCCTCCCTGCTCTCTACCTGCTATGCCAAAGATGACCCGCGTCTTGATGGTGCATTTACCATGTACTACATGTCCGTCAACATCGGTTCATTCTTCTCTATGCTGGCAACGCCATGGTTAGCTGCGCGTTACGGCTGGAGCACCGCGTTTGCGCTGAGCGTCGTGGGTATGCTGATTACCGTTGTTAACTTCGCATTCTGTCAGCGCTGGGTTAAACAATACGGTTCTAAACCTGACTTTGAACCAATCAACTTCCGTAACCTGCTGCTGACTATCGTTGGCGTTGTGGTTCTGATCGCGATTGCGACCTGGCTGCTGCACAACCAGCAGATCGCACGTATGGTTCTGGGTGTAATTGCCATTGGTATCGTGTTTATCTTCGGTAAAGAAGCCTTCACCATGAAAGGTGCTGCGCGTCGTAAAATGATCGTCGCCTTCATTCTGATGCTGGAAGCGATTATCTTCTTCGTGCTGTACAGCCAGATGCCGACCTCACTGAACTTCTTTGCGATTCGTAACGTTGAGCACTCTATTCTTGGCATTGCTTTCGAACCTGAACAGTACCAGGCGCTGAATCCGTTCTGGATCATCATTGGTAGCCCAATCCTCGCCGCTATCTATAACAAGATGGGCGATACCCTGCCGATGCCGACCAAGTTTGCGATTGGTATGGTGCTGTGTTCCGGTGCATTCCTGATCCTGCCGCTGGGCGCGAAATTCGCTACCGATGCGGGCATCGTTTCCGTTAACTGGCTGATTATCTGCTATGGCCTGCAAAGTATCGGTGAGCTGATGATCTCCGGTCTGGGTCTGGCAATGGTGGCACAGCTGGTTCCGCAACGCCTGATGGGCTTCATCATGGGTAGCTGGTTCCTGACCACTGCCGGTGCAAACATCATCGGTGGCTACGTCGCTAACATGATGGCTGTACCAGAGAATGTGACTGACCCGCTGATGTCCCTTGAAGTCTACGGTCGTGTGTTCCTGCAGATTGGTGTTGCGACGGCTGTTATCGCTGTTCTGATGCTGCTGACGGCTCCGAAACTGAACCGTATGACTCAGGATGACGAAGCCGATGAGAAAGCCGCTAAGGCCGCGACAGCGTAATTCTCAGGGAAACTCATTTTCAGGCCGCTAACTGTTGTTAGCGGCTTTTTTTTTGCATGAGGTAGCACTACCATACGATATACCTCAGCCAAAAGGAGTTACCGATGAAACTGTTCTACAAACCGGGCGCTTGTTCTCTCGCTTCCCACATCACACTTCGTGAGAGCGGTAAAGATTTCACGCTGGATGGTGTTGATCTGATGAAGAAACGTCTGGAAAATGGCAATGATTTTTTCGCGGTAAACCCAAAAGGGCAAGTTCCCGCACTGCTGCTGGATGACGGTACGCTACTTACCGAAGGTGTCGCCATCATGCAATACCTGGCGGACAGCGTGCCAGACCGTCAGCTCCTTGCCCCTACCAGCAGCCTCTCCCGTTACAAAACCATCGAATGGCTTAACTACATTGCGACAGAACTGCATAAAGGCTTTACGCCACTGTTCCGTCCCGATACGCCGGAAGACTTCAAGCCAACCGTTCGCGCGCTGCTGGAGAAAAAAATGCAGTATGTGAACGACTCGCTAAAAGATAACCAATGGATCTGCGGCCCGCGCTTCAGCATCGCCGATGCCTACCTGTTTACCGTACTGCGTTGGGCCTATGCGGTTAAGCTGAATATGGCAGGATTAAGCCATATTGACGCGTATATGGCGCGTATGGCTGAACGCCCGGCGGTTGCCGCGGCGCTTAAAGCAGAAGGGTTAAATTAATTGTTGCTGCCGGGTGGTGCTTGCGCTTGCCCGGCCTACAGCTAAAAATATGCCCGATAAGCGTGAACGCCATCGGGCATTGATTACAACTGCGTTGCGCTGAAGTAGTGTTCAGGCTTGGCAATGCGATCCTGTGCAGCCACCACCTGCAGCTCATACTCGTGCATCTCTTTGGTGGCGATCATCACTTCGTACACTGCCGCAGTCACATGCTCAAGCGCCTGCTGTAAAGACGCGCCCTGTAACAGTTTCACCAGCAACAAGCCACTGGTAACATCACCCACACCAACCGGTTGACGTGTGCCAAAATCGACCAGCGGGCGACTGATATGCCACGCCTGCTCAGCGGTGACCAGCAGCATCTCGAAACGGTCGGTGCTAATACCTGCGCGTGCCAGATGCTTCACCAGTACAATTTCAGGTCCCTGAGCGATCAGTTCACGCGCCGCCGCAACGGCCTCATCGACATTGTTCACCGCATGCTCGCACAGAATTTCGAGCTCAACCAAATTCGGGGCAATAATGTCACTAGCCGGAAGCGCATGACGTACATGAAATTCCGCCACACCCGGAGCTACGATACACCCCTTTTCAGGGTGTCCCATCACCGGATCGCAAAAGTATTTTGCCTGCGGGTTGGCCGCTTTTACTTTACGTACAATACCCAGAATATGCTCGCCCTGTTCAGCTGAGCCAAGATAGCCGCTCAGTACTGCGTCACAGGTCTGGAGTTTATCAATATCAGCAATGCCCTGGACAATTTCAGTCAGATGGCTCGGCGGCATAACGCAACCGGTCCATTTGCCATACTGCGTGTGGTTTGAAAACTGGACGGTATTCAACGGCCAGACGTTTGCGCCAAGACGACGCATCGGAAATTCTGCTGCACTGTTGCCCGCATGGCCAAAAACAACGTGGGACTGGATGGCGAGGATATTCTTCATTTTACTTATCACAACCCTGAAAAAATAAAGGGGCGTAGTTTCCCACGCCCCTGCTAACGCAATCTTACTTCCAGCAAATCAGACAATAGTTCTTCTTGCCACGGCGCAGTAAGGTATAGCGCCCGAACAGGATATCACTCTCCTGGAAGAAATATTCCGGATCGGACTGCTTCTCACCGTTGATGGTCACCGCGTTAGACGCAATGGTCTTACGGGCCTGACCGCGAGAAGGTTGCAGCTCGGAGTCTACCAGCGCCTGCATCAAATCGGCACCTTTATCCATCTCGATCATCGGCACGCCATCCTGCGCCAGCTGTTCGAAATCTGCTTCACTCAAATCGCTGAGATTGCCATTGAACAAGCTTTCGGTAATGCGTTTTGCCGCGACCAGACCTTCTTCACCGTGAACCAGACGCGTAACCTGTTCGGCCAGAACATACTGGGCACGCGGCGCTTTACCGCTGTTTTTATCTTCTTCTTCCAGCGCATTGATCTCTTCAATATCCATGAAAGTGAAGAATTTCAGGAAGCGATAAACGTCCGCATCGGCGGTGTTGATCCAGAACTGGTAGAATTTGTACGGACTGGTTTTCTTCGGATCCAGCCACACTGCGCCGCCTTCCGTCTTACCGAATTTGGTGCCATCAGCTTTAGTAATCAGTGGTACGGTCAGACCAAACACCTGATTCTGATGCAGACGACGGGTCAAATCGATACCCGAAGTAATGTTACCCCACTGGTCAGAACCACCAATCTGCAGTGCCACGCCGTGCAGCTTATTCAGGCAGGCAAAGTCATAACCCTGCAGCAGGTTGTAAGAAAACTCGGTAAAGGAGATCCCCTGATCGTCACGGTTCAGACGCTGCTTAACCGCTTCTTTGTTGATCATCTGGTTAACGGAGAAGTGTTTGCCGATATCACGCAGGAAAGTCAGTACGTTCATACCGCCAAACCAGTCGTAGTTGTTCGCAGCAATCGCCGAGTTGTCGCCACAGTCGAAATCGAGGAACGGTGCAACCTGTTTGCGGATTTTATCCACCCACTCCTGCACGGTGTCCTCGGTATTCAGTTTACGCTCGGCGGCTTTAAAGCTCGGGTCACCAATCAGACCAGTTGCGCCACCTACCAGTGCGACAGGCTTATGGCCTGCCTGCTGGAAGCGTTTCAGGCATAACAATGGAACCAGATGCCCCAAATGCAAGCTGTCAGCGGTAGGATCGAAGCCGCAATAGAGCGCGATCGGGCCTTGCGCCAGTCGCTCTGCTAACGCTTCCTCGTCCGTCACCTGGGCCACCAGCCCCCGCTCTTGCAATTGTTTAATCAAGTTACTGCTTGCCATCAAAATCTCCATGTATAAAACGACTGCACCTTTGCCGGTACACGACTTTTCGCCTGATGCGAAAGAAACATAGAATAAAGCGCCGGATTGATCAGCACCAGCGCTTAAAACAAGAAATTTGCATCTTTAGGGGGCCAGGCGATCAATTTTCCACGCGTTATCTTCGCGTTGGTATAAAAAACGATCGTGTAAGCGGTTTTCACCACCTTGCCAGAACTCCATTTGCTCAATACTCACGCGAAAGCCGCCCCAGAAACTTGGCAGCGGAACTTCTCCTTGCTGAAACTTCTGCTTCAACTCGAGAAATTTACTTTCAAGAATACCACGAGCTGAGATCCGGCTGGATTGCTTAGAGACCCAGGCGCCAATCTGGCTATCGCGTGGGCGACTGTGGAAGTATTTCACTACTTCTAACGTGGAGAGACGCTCAGCCTTGCCGATCACCATCACCTGCCGTTCCAGCGTATGCCAGGGAAATAAAAGGCTGATGCGTGGATTTTTCTCGATCTGATGCGCCTTACGGCTGCCAAGGTTGGTATAGAACACCAGCCCTTTGTCATCATAATGTTTGAGTAACACGATACGCTGATACGGCTGGCCATTTTCATCGACGGTCGCAACGACCATCGCGGTGGGATCGGCCAGTTTGGCGTCACAGGCTTGCCCCAGCCAGCGCTCAAACAGCGCAAGAGGTTCGGCGGGAAGATCGCGGCGGCGAAGACCGCCTTTCGTGTATTCACGGCGCAGATGCGCGATTTGCTGCAATTCGTCGTTATCAGACATGATGTTGGGCTACGGATTGTCAGTGGGTGACGCTATTGTGCGCCGCCCAGGTGAAAATCTCAACGCTTCGGGTTCTGTAACTGACAGTTATTTAGCACAATTCTGTCTCGTTTATAGACCGTTGCCTCGTCGCCTTTAGACCAGAAAACGTAGATTCCATCGGTATAGCGCGCACCTGATGCCGACACGCCCTGTTTGAGGTTCAATAGCTGATTATCATAAACAAAGCTTGCCGTCTGGCGGGTATTGTTCAGCTTGACGGTAAGCGGTTTTTCGTCGCAGCGGTATTCGAGCGTATCCGTTTGCATACGCTCAACAAATTGGTTGTATACGCTACACCCGCTAAGCAGTACCGGCAGACACACTAACAATAGTTTTTTCATAGCCATATCCTGAAGACTTTCCTGGTCCCGGAGGGTAATGGAACCCTCCCTAATATCCCTAGTTTACCGGCATACAGTGCTGAATAATTTCAGTTAACTCTGAGTTCGTGGATTAGCAGGATAAATAGCCCCTAAAACGCTCGGCTCTGATGCGCCAGTCACGGAAGGCAGATTTCCAGGTAATCCGGCCAGTGTCCGCCACGCCAGCCAGGCAAAGGCTAACGCTTCCATATCATCGCCGCTGATCCCGGCTTCATCCGTTGAGGTGACCTCTGTTCCCGGCAATAGTGCCGCCAGACGCATCATCAGCAGCGGATTACGGCTTCCTCCACCGCAGACCATGAGCCGTTCACAGCCGCCGCTTAGCAAGACCTGCTCTGAAATGGTCACCGCGGTCAGTTCGGCAAGCGTCGCCTGCACATCCCGCGGACTAATCCCCGGGAACTGCACCAGATGACGTTCTATCCAGCCATAATTGAAATACTCACGACCAGTGCTTTTCGGCGCAGGCGCGGAGAAATAAGGGTCGCTAAGCATATTTTGCAGTAACGGCAGGATAACCATTCCCGAAATGGCCCACTGCGCATCTTTGTCGTAAGGTTGACCGCATTGCCGCCAGATCCAGGCATCCATCAGCATATTGCCCGGCCCGGTGTCGTATCCGCGAACGGGTTGTTGCGGAATAAGCAGAGACAGATTGGCAATCCCGCCGATGTTTAACACCATCCGCCGTTCCGTTGGATGTGCCAGCAGTGCCTGATGAAACGCGGGAACGAGCGGTGCACCCTGCCCGCCAAGTGCAATATCACGTCGACGAAAATCGCCGACTACGGTTATCCCTGTACGCGCAACAATCTGGTTGTTATCGCCAATTTGCAGCGTGTGTGGCGCAGCACCGTTCGGTTCATGCCACACGGTTTGCCCGTGGCAACCAATCGCAACGATATCCTGCGGTTTCAATTTTTCTTGCGCCAATAACGCATTCACCGCCTCAGCAAATAAATAACCGAGCTGCGCGTCCAACTGACCAAACTGAGAAAGTGTAAGCTGCTGCCCCTGGCAGATATCCAGAATCGCCTGTTTAACATGAATGGGGATGGGCCAGGTCAGACTCGCCTGCTGCGCAACCATCGTTTCATCTATTGTCGCCAGCACAACATCGACGCCATCAAGGCTGGTTCCAGACATTACACCGATAAAACGGCCCGATTTCATAGGTCATCCTTTTAAGCAAATTAGCCTTGACACTCAACCATAAAGTGTCGACTAATGCCATGCTTGCTTAATGATTTTTGGTGGCTAATCATTACAATGATCGTTTAATTACATCAATTACATGAATGATTCGTTTATACTCGGTTGATCCGATTTCGGTTAAGATTTTCATATTGTTCCAGTAGAACATGTGATCTTAGGCTCACAAATGCCATATAATTTAACCATGAAGGGTGCTTTATTAGCGTTTCGTGGTGACAAAGGAGATTTGTAAATGATTAAACGTGTGCTGATTGTTTCATTAATGGGCGTATCTTTAGCGGGTTGCGTTAACAATGATAGCCTTTCAGGTGACGTGTATACCGCATCCGAAGCGAAACAAGTTCAGAACGTTACCTACGGTACGATTGTTCATGTTCGTCCGGTGCAAATCCAGGGTGGCGATGACGCAAACGTGATTGGTGCTATTGGTGGTGCGGTACTCGGCGGGTTCCTCGGTAACACCGTCGGCGGCGGTACGGGTCGTTCATTAGCGACGGCTGCAGGCGCAGTTGCCGGTGGCGTAGCGGGTCAAGGCGTACAAGGTGCGATGAATAAAACCCAGGGTGTGGAACTGGAAATCCGTAAGGATGATGGTAATACCATCATGGTGGTTCAGAAACAGGGTGCGACCAAGTTTTCAGCCGGCCAGCGCGTTGTTATGGCTAACAACGGCAGCCAGGTTACCGTGTCTCCACGCTAATCAAATTCACGTGTGGTCAGACTCTGGCCACACGTCATTTGTTGCTTCAGCCCTGTGACTGCAGCTCAATAATATTGTGTTCCAGCCTGGCGACCAGTTTAATCAGCAGATCAATTTCCTCAGCTGAAATCCCTTCCAAAATTTCTCCACGCGTCTTGTTGATAACCGCTTCCATATCAGCGATCAACGGCTCTGCTTTTTCTGTCAGTTTAATTCTCTTTGCCCGACGATCGCTGGCGCAAGTCTGTCGTGAAATGAGTCCCTTTTCCTCTAACTGGTCAAGCGTACGTACCAACGAAGGCTGCTCGATGCCAATCGCTTTAGCCAACTGAATCTGCGATTGATCCGGCGGCAACTGATGAATGTTGTGCAGCGTAACCCAATGCGTCTGCGTCAACTCCAGAGGTTTCAGGCGATGGTCAATCAGAGCACGCCAAATGCGCACCAACCGTGCCAGATCAGAACCTAATGGCGATTCCAATTTCATCTCCTTATAATTAGCTTGCTAAGTTATTGTGCTGATTTTAGAATAGTGTGCAGCATTTGTATTCCCAAAACAAATGTATTGCCAAATTTGCTTACCGGCTGACATTTTTTCAGACATCATGCGTTACGGAGACTCATTGTCTCTTTTTTGCTAAACCTATAGCAATGCTCTCTTCCGCCAAGGATTTTGCCCGTGAAGTTTATGTTTAATGCAACAGGATTGCCCCTACAAGATTTAATGATCGGCGCATCTGTCTACTTCCCTCCTGTTTTCAAGGCGATTGTAGCAGGCTTTATTCTCTGGTTGGTTGTTCATCGCCTACTGCGCGACTGGATTTACTCTGGCGAAATCTGGCATCCCTTGTTAATGGATCTGTCACTCTTTACGCTTTGCGTATGTCTGGCCTTTGTTATGCTGATAGCGTGGTGATTATGTCGCTTAAAACCGTTAAATACTTCTCCACTATTATAGTCGCTGCAATCGCAGTTTTCGCCGGATGGTGGATGTGGAATTACTATATGCAATCGCCCTGGACACGTGATGGCAAAGTGCGAGCTGAGCAGGTCAGCATTACGCCACAGGTGTCAGGTAGCATTAGCGAACTCTATATAAAAGATAACCAGTTTGTGAATAAAGGCGATGTCCTTTTTATTATCGACAAGACACCATTTCACATTGCTGAACTGAATGCGCAAGCGCAACTTGCAAAAGCGCAGTCTGACCTGGCGAAAGCCAATAACGAAGCCAACCGCCGCCGTCATTTATCGCAAAATTACATCTCAGCCGAGGATCTGGATACCGCAAATCTCAACGTGAAAGCCATGCAGGCGAGTGTTGAAGCAGCAGAGGCCAGTCTGCGCCAGGCACAGTGGCAATTGACGCAAACGGTGGTCAAAGCCCCCGTAGCGGGCTGGGTCACCAATCTTTCAACCCGTCCCGGAGACTACGCTTCAACCGGGAAACCTCTGTTTGCTCTCGTCGACAGTCACTCTTTTTATGTAATGGGGTATTTTGAAGAAACTAAGTTGCGCCACATTCGCGAAGGTGCACCTGCCCTCATCACGCTCTACAGCGGTGATATAAAGTTACAGGGTCACGTTTCCAGTATTGGTCGTGCTATCTACGATCAAAGTGTGGAAAGTGATTCCGGCCTGATTCCAGATATCAAGCCCAACGTGCCGTGGGTGCGTCTGGCGCAGCGTATCCCGGTACGCATCGAATTCGACGCCCTGCCGCGGGATGTCACGCTGGTATCAGGTACAACCTGCAGCGTATCCATCGGCCAGCGTAAATGAAACTACCCCGCCTGACACCTGCCAATTTGCCGTGGTTTAAAGCCACGGCGGCACAGTGGCGTTATGCGCTGCGTAACACCATTGCGATGTGTCTGGCGTTAACTTTTGCTTATTATCTGAATCTGGACGAACCCTATTGGGCGATGACCTCAGCGGCGGTGGTCAGTTTTCCCACCGTTGGCGGGGTTATCAGCAAAAGTCTGGGTCGCGTGGCGGGGAGCTTACTGGGTGCCACCGCCGCATTGATTATTGCCGGTCATACCCTTAATGAGCCGTGGTTGTTCTTGCTGAGCATGTCGGTGTGGATCGGTTTTTGTACCTGGGCCTGTGCGCATTTCACCAATAACGTTGCCTACGCCTTTCAACTGGCGGGTTATACGGCGGCGATCATTGCGTTTCCCATGGTCAATACCGTGGAAATTACGCAGTTATGGGATATCGCGCAGGCACGCGTGTGTGAAGTCATCGTCGGTATCTTGTGTGGCGGTGTGATGATGATGATCCTGCCCAGCACCTCCGATGGCATCACGTTACTGACTGCATTGAAAAACATGCATTCACGTTTACTGGAACATGCCAGCCTACTCTGGCAACCAGAAACCACGGACGCCATTCGCACAGCCCATGAAGGTGTTATCGGTCAGATTCTTACCATGAACCTGCTGCGTATTCAGGCGTTCTGGAGCCACTACCGTTTTCGCCGACAAAATGCTTTGCTCAATTCGCTGTTGCATCAACAGTTAAGGATGACCAGCGTGATTTCCAGTCTGCGCAGGATGCTGTTGAACTGGCCTAATCCCCCTTCCAATACCCGGGAAATTATCGAGCAGTTGCTCAGCGAACTGATAAAATCCAATGCTAATAGCTACACCGTTGCACGTATTATTGCCCCACTGCGACCCGTCGATGCACGCGACTATCGACACGTCGCCTTCTGGCAACGACTGCGTTATTTTTGTCGGCTCTACCTGCGCAGCAGTCATTATCTGCATTTACTGGAAAATGGCGTTACCGCCGAGCGTATTAATATCGTCCGCACGCCGGGGCTTGCCCGTCATACCGATAATGCGGAAGCTATCTGGAGCGGGTTACGTACGTTCTGCACTTTGATGCTTATCGGCGCATGGAGCATTGGCGCACAATGGGAATCAGGCTCTGGCGCCCTCACGCTCGCCGCCATCAGCAGTGTGCTGTATTCCGCCGTTGCCACGCCGTTCAAGTCGCTTTCTTTGCTGATGCGCACGCTGGTTTTGCTGTCGCTGTTTAGCTTTGTGGTTAAGTTTGGCCTGATGGTGCAAATTTCCGACCTCTGGCAATTCATTCTCTTTCTCTTCCCGCTACTCGCCACCATGCAACTGTTAAAGCTGCAAATGCCAGCCCTGGCAGGTCTTTGGGGGCAACTGATTGTATTTATGGGTTCGTTTATCGCGGTAACCAATCCGCCGGTATATGATTTTGCTGATTTCCTGAATGACAATATGGCGAAAATCACTGGTGTGGCGCTGTCATGGCTGGCCTTCGCCATTCTGCGGCCTGGATCGGATGCACGGAAAAGTCGCCGCCATATTCGCGCCCTGCGCCGGGATTTTGTCGATCAGCTCAGCCGACACCCATCACTCAGTGAAAACGAATTTGAATCGCTGACCTATCATCACGTCAGCCAGCTCAGCAGCAGTCAGGATGCGCTGGCGCGACGCTGGTTATTACGTTGGGGGGTCGTATTGCTGAACTGCTCGCACGTGGTGTGGCAACTGCGCACCTGGGAGGCGCGTTCGGATCCGCTGGCTCGCGTCAGGGACGTGTGTATCTCTCTGCTGCGCGATGTAATGAGCGAACGTGGCGTCCAGCAACGACCACTGAATGCCACGCTGAGTGAGCTACAACGCATCTGCGATACGCTTGCCCACCATCATCAACCTGCTGCACAGGAGTTATCGGCATTGGTCTGGCGGCTACACTGCTCGCTTTCACAACTCGAACAGGCGCCACCGCCGGGCACTCTCAGTAGTTGATTATTTGATAACACCACAGGCGTAGCGCGCTCCGCCACCGCCAAGCGGTTTCGGTTGATCGGACATATTATCGCCGCCCACATGGATCATCAGCGCTTTGCCTTTAACCTCATCGAGCGTTTTGAGGCGCGGCGCAATGACCGGTGTTGTGGCGTTTCCGTTGTTATTCACCACCAGCAGCGGCAGGTCACCCATATGACCTGCGCCTTCCGGGCCTTCATGTTTGCCGGTTTGCTGCGGATCATAATGGCCTCCAGCCGATTCCGCGGCTGAGGCTTTCCCTTCTTTAATCGCCGGTTGGCAGCTGCCGTTCATATGCACATGGAAGCCATGTTCTCCCGGCGGCAACGCTTTCAGATCGGGCGAAAACTCCAGCCCCTTTGCAGTTTCAGCAATAGTGACCGTACCAATCGCCTGGCCAACGCCTTGCGACGTGACCAGATTCATCGTCACTTTTTCTTCAATGGCAGCCTGCGCACCTGCACAGGCGAGTAGAGTGATGATGGCCAAACTCAAACGCTTCATAAGACCTCCGTCCAAAAGGTGTCTGATTGTTAAGTGTAAACCAGTGACACAATTTTGAACGGAGATGCACCAAAAACGCGATTAAGGTACGTCGTAACCCAGTGCCGCTTTACGAATGCGGAACCATTGCTGGCGAGACATGTTCAGCGTCTCAGACTCAATGGCGGCGCGTACGCGCTCTATTTTTCCTGAGCCTATAATCGGCAGCGGCTGAGACGGCAAACGTAAAATCCAGGCGTACACCACCTGTTCAATAGACTGCGCGTTTAGCTCTTCTGCGATCGCGGCAAGTTCATTTCGTAATGGCTGGAACGCATCGTCATTAAACAAGCGACCGCCGCCGAGGCAGGACCAGGCCATTGGACGAATACGCAACTGCTGCAGTTGATCTAAAGTGCCATCCAGCAGGAGCGGCTGATGTACCGGAGAGATTTCAACCTGGTTGGTCGCCAGCGTAAACGGCAGACGCGATTGCAACAATGAGAACTGTGCCGGGGTGAAATTAGAGACACCAAAGTGACGCACTTTGCCACTGTGGTGCAATTTTTTGAAAGCGTCGGCGACGTCGTCAGCATCCATAAGCGGATCGGGGCGGTGGATCAGCAACAGATCAATATGATCGGTCGCCAGCAGCTTCAGCGATTCTTCCGCACTGGCAATAATATGCGCGCTGTCGGTAATGTAATGGCCCAGCGCATTTTCCGCGCGCGCCGTCGTCGCGATCCCGCATTTGGTCACAATCTGCATTTTTTCACGCAAATGGGGAGCCAGTTTCATAGCCTCACCAAACGCCGCTTCACACTGGTATCCACCGTAGATATCGGCGTGATCGACGGTGGTCACGCCCAGATCCAGATGCTCTTCAATAAAGCTGACTAGCTGGCGCGCGGACATATTCCAGTCCATCAGGCGCCAGTACCCCATCACAAAGCGAGAAAATTCCGGGCCTTGCGGCGCAATAGTAATACGCTGAACCATAGCAGCTTCCTTTTAAGTGAATGTGCCTCGAGTATACGCAATTACGCTTTTAAAAGAGTGAAGGTTGTTGCGGTTCTTCCGAAGGGTTGGCTTTGTTCGCACGTAATTTACGCATCAGGCGCTGACGACAAAGCCGTAGCACTTCCTGCTTTTGGGCATCGCTCATCTTTTGCCAGTTAAAACGCTCATCCCGACTGCGAAAACAGCCACGGCAAAATCCGCGTTCGTCAGACTGACATATTCCACGGCATGGGCTCTGGACGGGGAAAAACTCCAGCTGTTCGGCCACATCCCCTCCTTTAGTAAGATTGATATACTTATTGAAGACGTTAACTGAATTTCTCGCAAGCGCTATTGCATTAGACCGACTGGTCTATTACACTCCTTTTCATGAACAAAATCACTGAACACGACACACGCGAACATCTGCTGGCGACTGGCGAACTGCTGTGTATGCAGCGCGGCTTCACCGGCATGGGTTTAAGCGAACTATTGAAAACCGCTGAAGTGCCCAAAGGTTCGTTTTATCATTATTTTCGCTCTAAAGAAGCGTTCGGTGTCGCGATGCTGGAACGCCACTACGCGGCCTATCATCAGCGACTGGCTACACACTTTGATACGGGAGCGGGAAACTACCGCGACCGCATTCTGGCCTACTATCAGGAAACCCTGAACCAGTTTAGCCAGCACGGCATTATTAGCGGCTGTTTAACTGTAAAACTTTCTGCCGAAGTGTGCGATCTGTCAGAAGATATGCGCACAGCGATGGATAAAGGCGCGCGGCACATTATTGTGCTGTTAGCGCAGGCACTGGAGAAAGGTCAGGCCAGCCATTGTCTGTCCTTTGTTGGCGAGCCGTTACAGCAGGCGCAGGTACTGTATGCGCTGTGGCTTGGCGCCAACCTGCAGGCCAAGATTTCTCGTAGCGCTACTCCGCTGGAAAATGCGCTGGCGCACGTTAAAAACATCATCACAACGCCTGCCGTTTAACAGGCGTTTTTATTTCCTTTATTACTAGACGACCGGTCTATTCAGGAGTACCACATGTCATCTGAAAAACTGTTTTCCCCACTGAAAGTGGGTGCCATTACGGCAGCAAACCGCGTATTCATGGCGCCACTGACGCGTCTGCGCAGTATTGAGCCTGGCGACATCCCTACTCCGCTGATGGCCGAGTATTACCGTCAACGCGCCAGCGCGGGTCTTATTATCAGCGAAGCGACGCAGATTTCCGCACAGGCGAAAGGCTATGCCGGAGCACCCGGCTTACACAGCGAAGCGCAAATTGCCGCATGGAAGAAAATCACCGCTGCCGTACACGCTGAGCAAGGTCATATTGCTGTCCAGTTGTGGCACACCGGACGCATCTCTCACGCCAGTCTGCAACCAAATGGTCAAGCTCCAGTTGCACCTTCCGCGATTAGTGCTGGAACCCGCACCTCGCTGCGCGATGAAAACGGCCTGGCAACGCGTGCCGATACCTCAATGCCACGTGCGCTGGAAACCGAAGAGATTCCGGGCATCGTTAATGACTTCCGTCAGGCGATAGCCAACGCGCGCGAAGCGGGTTTCGACATGGTTGAACTGCACTCTGCCCACGGCTACCTGCTGCACCAGTTCCTGTCGCCAACCTCTAATCAGCGTACCGATCAATACGGCGGTAGCGTCGAAAATCGTGCGCGTCTTGTGCTGGAAGTGGTTGATGCCGGTATTAAAGAATGGGGTGCCGATCGTATTGGTATTCGCGTCTCCCCGATTGGCTCATTCCAGAACGTTGACAACGGTCCGAACGAAGAAGCCGATGCGCTGTATCTGATTGAACAATTGGGCAAGCGTGGAATCGCTTACCTGCACATGTCTGAGCCGGATTGGGCCGGTGGTGAGCCGTATTCCGATGCGTTCCGCGAAAAAGTTCGCGCGCGCTTCCACGGTCCTATCATTGGTGCTGGTGCCTACACCCCTGAAAAGGCAGAAGCGCTGATCGAGAAAGGTCTGATCGACGCCGTTGCTTTTGGTCGCGCCTATATTGCTAACCCGGATCTGGTGGCGCGTCTGCAACGCAAAGCGGAGCTGAATCCGCAACGTGCCGAGAGCTTCTACGGCGGCGGCGCGGAAGGTTACACCGACTATCCTACCCTCTAACGTCACAATCTCCGTTCTGCCATTGATAGCGGCGTAACAACGCCGCTATACTAAAACAACATTTTGAATGTATTAGCCATTTTCGAAGGGGAAAAAGATGCGTTTACTCCATACCATGCTGCGCGTGGGTGACCTGCAGCGTTCCATCGAGTTTTATACCAACGTGCTGGGCATGAAGCTGCTGCGTACCAGCGAAAACCCTGAATACAAGTACTCTCTGGCTTTTGTCGGCTACGGTCCTGAAACCAGTGAAGCCGTAATCGAACTGACCTATAACTGGGGTGTCGACAAGTATGAGCTGGGTACTGCCTATGGCCATATTGCCCTGAGCGTAGACAACGCGGCTGAAGCCTGTGAACGTATTCGCCAGAATGGCGGTAACGTAACGCGTGAAGCGGGTCCGGTAAAAGGCGGCACCACAGTGATTGCGTTCGTTGAAGATCCGGACGGCTATAAAATTGAGCTGATCGAAGAGAAAGACGCCGGGCGAGGCCTGGGCGACTAACTTCCCCCTCGGGCGCAGATCGTCTGTGCCCGTAGTTTTATACTCATCATTTTGCCATAATACGCGCTGCAATTTTCCCGTATTAAGAGACCCAGATGTCCGATAACGCTCAACTTTCCGGTCTGTGTGACCGTTTTCGTGGTTTTTATCCTGTCGTCATTGATGTCGAAACCGCAGGGTTCAATGCCAAAACCGATGCGCTGCTTGAGATTGCAGCCATCACACTGAAAATGGATGAACAAGGCTGGCTGATGCCGGACACGACGTTACATTTCCACGTAGAGCCGTTTGAAGGCGCGAATCTGCAGCCGGAGGCCCTCGCCTTTAACGGTATTGATCCGAACAATCCGCTACGCGGCGCGGTCAGCGAATATGACGCTCTGCATGCCATCTTCAAAATGGTGCGTAAAGGCATTAAAGACAGCTGCTGCAATCGGGCAATCATGGTGGCGCATAACGCTACGTTCGACCACAGTTTCATGATGGCAGCAGCAGAACGCGCCTCGCTGAAACGGAATCCGTTTCATCCGTTTGTCACCTTTGATACGGCGGCATTAAGCGGTCTGTCATTGGGGCAAACGGTGTTGTCAAAAGCGTGCCTGGCGGCGGGAATGGAGTTTGACGGGAATCAGGCACACTCGGCACTGTATGACACCGAACGTACGGCCGTGCTGTTTTGCGAAATCGTTAACCGCTGGAAACGTCTCGGTGGTTGGCCTCTTCCCGTGCCTGAAGAAGCATAACGGCGACATAAAAAAAGCGACCATTTCAGGTCGCTTTTTTACTTCTGTTGATATTACTCAGCGTCCGGCTCTTCGGTTTTGTATTTCGCAGCTGTTTCTTTAATCAGCTGCTGCAACTCACCGCGCTGGTACATTTCGATCAAAATGTCACAACCGCCAACCAGCTCACCATCAACCCACAGTTGTGGGAAAGTTGGCCAGTTTGCGTATTTCGGCAGTTCGGCGCGAATATCCGGGTTCTGCAGAATATCAACGTAAGCAAAGCGTTCACCACAGGCTGACAGCGCCTGCACAGCCTGAGCGGAGAAACCGCAGCTTGGCAGTTTAGGAGAACCTTTCATGTACAGGAGAATCGGGTTTTCAGCGATCTGGCGCTGGATTTTTTCGATAGTGGTGCTCATTATCTTGCTTCCTTAAACTTCTTTTACGGCAGTAGTCTGACATTGTAACGGGTCAGACAGGCAACGGAAAATAACATTTTCATTACGCGTTATTATTTTATCCCCTGACGCTAAAAGTTGCATTCATAATCTCATTTATCCCCTTCAAACATGTGGATTTGATTATCTGTTCACCAACTCCAACGTTAATTGATGTTTTTTTTTGCGGTCGGTTACGAAACATAGTTTTAAACAAAAAAAGCTATTAACTTTCCCTCTTTCTATAGATTAGAATCGTCAAGTTTTGAAAATCACACGCAGGCACGATAGACCTGCCTTACCAGAGGACTGCTCAGTGGCGCGGATAAACCGAATCTCGATCACGCTCTGTGCTTTACTTTTTACCACACTGCCTTTTACGCCTATGGCTCATGCTTCCAAGCAGGCCAGGGCGACACCTACCAATTCTCACACCATCAAAACGGTAGATAAAAAGAAAAGCGCAACAACCAGCCAAAAAACAACAAAGACCAGCAAGAAAACGGCGACAAAAACCGCCAGTAAAATCAGCACCAAAACCGCTTCCTCTTCTAAAAAACGCACTGCCACTCCGGCAAAGTCGACTAAAACTGCAAATCGTCGTGGTAAAACTGCCGTAGCACACACCGCAGCCGTTACCTGGACTGAAAAATGCACACCGCGCAAAGGTCATAAACCACGCTGCGTGAAGGTGAAAACCACTGCACCAACTACGCTTGCTGACGCCCATAAAGTGAAAGTCCAGAAAGCGACTAAAACCGCTATGTCCACCTTGATGAACCAAATCGGTAAACCTTATCGTTGGGGCGGCTCCTCGCCAAGAACCGGGTTTGACTGCAGCGGTCTGGTTTATTACGCCTATAAAGATCTGGTGAAGTTCCGCATTCCGCGTACCGCGAACGAAATGTATCATCTGCGTGATGCCGCACCGATTGAACGTGGCGAACTGAAAAATGGCGATCTGGTCTTCTTTCGTACCCAGGGTCGCGGAACAGCCGATCACGTCGGCGTCTACGTCGGAAACGGTAAGTTTATTCAGTCACCGCGTAGCGGGCAGGAAATTCAAATCACCTCTCTGAGCGAAGATTACTGGCAGCGCCACTATGTGGGCGCTCGTCGGGTAATGACGCCAAAAACAATTCGCTAAAAACTTACCCTACAGAACATGCTGTAGGGTAAGTTCTTCTTTTGCATAACCTTTCAATTTGCTACCCTATCCTTACTCACAATGAGGCTATTGTGTGTACTCAATATAAATAATAAGGAGAGAAGCAATGTCGTTTGAATTACCTGCATTACCGTATGCCAAAGATGCTCTGGCACCGCACATTTCTGCCGAAACGCTGGAATATCACTATGGCAAACACCATCAAACCTACGTGACCAATCTGAACAATCTGATTAAAGGCACGGCGTTTGAAGGCAAATCACTGGAAGAGATCGTTCGTAGCTCTGAAGGCGGTGTATTCAATAACGCAGCACAAGTATGGAACCACACGTTCTACTGGAACTGCCTGGCACCGAACGCAGGTGGCGAACCAACCGGTAAACTGGCCGATGCTATTGCCGCCTCCTTTGGCAGCTTTGCAGATTTCAAAGCGCAGTTCACCGATGCCGCTATCAAAAACTTCGGTTCTGGCTGGACCTGGCTGGTTAAAGGAACTGATGGCAAACTGGCTATCGTCTCCACCTCCAACGCAGGTACTCCGCTGACTACCGACGCGACGCCGCTGATGACCGTTGACGTATGGGAACACGCCTACTACATCGACTATCGCAATGCCCGTCCTGGCTACCTGGAACATTTCTGGGCGCTGGTGAACTGGGAATTTGTTGCGAAGAACTTCGCAGCATAAAAAAGATAACGCAGAAGGGCTTCCTTCTGCGTTTTTGCATTAATTCGCGGTCGTGAAAGCCTCTTCTGGCTGTCTTCTTGCGGAAATAAACACCAGCAGCAGCGCAAGACCCGCCACAATCGCCCCCATCACTGGCACAAAACTGTAGCCCAGGCCGCCTGATATCACCGCCCCACCGGCCGCTGCACCCAGAGCGTTCCCCAGATTAAACGCGCCAATATTGACTGACGATGATAATCCAGGCGCTTCACTGGCAACGCGCATCACACGCATCTGCAACGGTGGAACGACCGCGAACGTCGCCGCGCCCCAGACCACCATACTGATCGCCGCCCCCAGCTCATTACTCGCAAGGAAAGGAATGGCCAGCATAATAACCATCAGCAGCAGTAAAAAGCCTTTCAACGTACCGTTGACTGAACGGTCAGCAAACTTGCCACCAAAGTAGTTACCGATCGAGAAACCAATGCCTATCAACACCAGCATCCCGGTAACAAATGCCGGAGTGGCATGAGTGATAGTATGCAGAACTGGCGAGATGTAGGTATAAAGCGTGAACATCGCCCCAGCACCCAGTACGGTAGTCAGTAACGCCGACAACACCTGTGGGCGCATAAGTACCGCCAGTTCGCTGCGAACATCCGGGCGCTCTCCGGCTCCACCCTTGGGTAAGGAGAAGAACAGGCTGACCATAGCAATGACGCCCAGACCCGCAGTGGCCATAAATGACATTCGCCAACCGATGGTTTCACCAAGCCATGTCGCCGCCGGAACGCCGCCAATATTGGCGATGGTTAACCCCATAAACATCGTTGCTACGGCGCTGGCCTGCTTATGTTTGGGTACAACACTGGCAGCAACCACTGAACCGAGACCAAAAAAGGCCCCATGGTTAAGACTGGTCAAAATACGCGATAGCATTAGCGTGGTGTAATCCGGCGAGATAGCCGAAAGCACATTACCCAGCGTGAAAATTGCCATCAGGAATATCAAAGCATTACGTCGCGCGCGATGAGACAGCAGCAATGTCATCAGCGGTGCACCTACCATCACACCTACCGCATAGGCGCTGATCAGCATGCCGGCCGCCGGAATCGAGACATCCACACCTTTGGCTATGACGGGCAATAATCCCATTGGCGAAAATTCGGTGGTGCCAATGCCAAACGCTCCGATCGCCAGCGCCAGTAAAGGATAATTGAGTTTCATATTGCGACTCCGTAACGTCGAGCCGTGGCGCGACATAAAATAAGAGTCAAAAGCATGACATTGATCGCAAAATTAATAAAGTTAACAAAATTGCAAAAGACTTTTGCTAATTCGCAAACAATAGAAGAGATAGACGAGCGGAAAGAGTGAGGGAGAGCTAACTCCCTCGGGGGAAATCAATGCAGCGCTGCGGTCAGGCCACCCGCGACGATCAAACCCAGAACAATAATGGTAGTCACTAACGAAAATTTCAGATCGGTGCTCATCAAGTTTTCTCCTTTTTATTCCCACACAAAAAGTGATATTGCGCATTTTTACACACTTGAAAGCAAAAATCTCTCACGATTTATATTGATAACTGCTTTTAACTCTTCCCCTTTTCGTTAAGATCAGACAAAATTCCACGCTTACTTGATTAGCGTACCGGCCATTGACCCCTTCCTGACGTTCCGTGTCGTTTTCCCGGCGTGCCGCAACCCTTACGTTGCGCTAAGGGTGTGTAAAGGCAAACGTTTACCTGGAGTATTCTCAGGAGCTTAGGATATGGTCTGGAGTGAGATGTAATGGCAACAATTAAAGATGTAGCGAAGCGAGCAAACGTTTCCACTACAACCGTATCACACGTAATTAACAAGACGCGCTTTGTCGCGGAAGAAACGCGTAATGCTGTCTGGGCAGCGATCAAAGAACTGCACTATTCTCCGAGCGCAGTTGCCCGCAGCCTGAAGGTGAATCACACCAAGTCTATTGGCTTACTGGCGACCAGCAGCGAAGCGGCCTATTTCGCAGAAATTATCGAAGCCGTGGAGAAAAACTGTTTCCAGAAAGGCTATACGCTGATTCTGGGTAACGCATGGAACAGTCTCGAAAAGCAGCAGGCCTATCTGTCGATGATGGCGCAAAAGCGCGTTGATGGTCTGCTGGTGATGTGTTCTGAGTATCCGGAGTCGCTGCTTTCGATGCTCGAAGAGTATCGCCATATTCCGATGGTCGTCATGGACTGGGGCGAAGCTAAAGCCGACTTTACCGATACGGTCATTGATAACGCCTTCGAAGGCGGTTACATGGCGGGTCGGTATCTGGTAGAACGCGGTCATCGTGAAATTGGCGTGATCCCAGGTCCAATGGAACGTAACACCGGGGCCGGGCGTCTGGCGGGCTTTATGAAAGCGATGGAAGAAGCGCTGATTAAAGTGCCTGATAACTGGATTGTCCAGGGCGATTTCGAGCCTGAGTCCGGCTATCGCGCCATGCAGCAAATTCTGTCGCAATCGCATCGTCCGACCGCTGTCTTCTGCGGTGGCGATATTATGGCGATGGGTGCGCTGTGCGCCGCTGACGAAATGGGTCTGCGCGTACCACAGGATGTTTCACTCATCGGCTACGACAACGTGCGCAACGCCCGCTTCTTCACGCCGGCCTTAACGACCATTCACCAGCCGAAGGATTCACTAGGTGAAACGGCCTTCAACATGCTGTTAGACCGTATCGTGAATAAACGTGAAGAGTCACAGTCTATCGAGGTGCATCCACGTCTGGTTGAGCGTCGCTCCGTTGCCGACGGTCCGTTCCGAGATTACCGCCGTTAAGCCTGTTGTGCGGGAGTCTCATCTGGCTCCCGCAGCCATTCCTTGTTCAACGTTTCACTATCCCCTAAATAGTCCAGCAGCCAACTCAATGCCGGTGACGTATCGTTCTGCTGCCATGTCAGACAGCATGCGGCATCAGGAAAGGGGTTCTCCAGTTGCAGCGCAACCCACTTGCCGCTATCGATCCACGGCTTGGCAAAATGCGTCGGTACCATGCCAACACACAGCCCTGCTGATAAGCAGGTAGCGGATGATTCCCAGTCGGGCACGACGACGCGTTTTTGGTTATCCAGCAGCCAGGTAATACGCTTTGGCAGCGTACGGGAGGTATCTTCACGTACCAGTGATGGCCAGTTGCGCAACGTATCATCACTTAGCGGTCCGGGCATTGACGCCAGTGGATGATGGCTGGCTACCACGCAGCTCCAGCTCAGCATTCCCATATCGCGGAAGGTATAGCGCCCCCCTACCGGAATCGCCTGTGTGGCACCGATGGCCAGCTCCACGCGTCCATCGGACAGCGCGTCCCATACGCCGTTAAACACTTCCTGAAAAACTAACAACTCCACATCATCAAAGTGACGGTAAAAATCCACGATCATCTGTCGGGTACGATCCGGGCGGACAATGTTATCGACTGCGATCGCCAGCTGTCCGCGCCAGCCGTTGGCAATTTGCTGGCATTGCTGGCGCGTGATCTGCATTTTTTTGATAACAGAGCGACCTTCTTTTAAAAACCATGCCCCGGCAGGCGTTAATTCCACATCCCGATGGCGTCGCTCAAAAAGTGGTACCGCCAGCCACTCTTCCAGTTGGCGCACAGTGTAGCTTACCGCCGAAGGTACACGGTGTAACTCCTGCGCGGCCGAACTAAAGCTACCGTTACGCGCAACCGCATCAACCACTTCAAGTGAATATTCCGACCACATATTCTGCCTGCAAAAATTTTGAAATCAGTAAGCAAATATTAGCGTTTCACAGCGAGAATTACACTCACTACACTCAGCGGCATTGTTCTACTGCTAAAAAAAGAGAAATGATGATGCAACCTGGGAAAGGGTTTTTAGTCTGGCTGGCGGGCCTTAGCGTGCTCGGCTTTCTGGCAACAGATATGTATCTGCCCGCCTTCGCCGCAATTCAGTCCGATCTGCAAACGCCTGCATCTGCCGTCAGCGCTAGCCTGAGCTTGTTCTTAGCCGGTTTTGCCGTCGCACAACTGCTGTGGGGACCGCTCTCTGACCACTATGGTCGCAAGCCTATTTTGCTGCTGGGTTTATCTATCTTCGCACTGGGCAGTCTGGGCATGCTGTGGGTTGAAAACGCCACAGGCCTGCTGGTACTGCGATTTGTTCAGGCCGTTGGCGTCTGTGCAGCATCGGTTATCTGGCAAGCGCTGGTTACCGACTATTATCCTTCACAAAAAGTAAACCGCATCTTTGCCACCATTATGCCGCTGGTCGGGTTATCACCTGCCCTCGCCCCGTTATTAGGTAGTTGGATCCTGGTACATTTTTCCTGGCAGGCCATTTTTGCCACCCTGTTCGCCATTACTCTGATTCTGATGCTTCCGGCGCTGCGTTTAAAGCCTACAGCTAAAGCACGCGATGACAGCCAGGATAAACTGACTTTCACCACCTTGCTGCGCTCGAAAACTTACCGTGGAAACGTGCTGATTTATGCCGCCTGTTCCGCGAGCTTTTTTGCATGGCTGACGGGTTCCCCGTTCATCCTTAGCGAAATGGGTTATAGCCCAGCGGTAATTGGTCTGAGCTATGTTCCGCAAACTATCGCCTTTTTAATCGGTGGTTACGGCTGTCGTGCTGCGCTGCAAAAATGGCAGGGTCGTCAGCTGCTGCCCTGGTTACTCATTCTGTATGCCTTCAGCGTTGTGGGCACCTGGGCGACCGGCTTTATTCATCATGTCGCATTGGCTGAAATCCTGATCCCATTCTGCGTTATGGCGATTGCGAACGGCGCAATCTACCCTATCGTTGTCGCGCAGGCATTACGCCCTTTCCCACAGGCCACTGGACGCGCTGCCGCATTGCAGAATACGCTGCAACTGGGTTTATGCTTCCTGGCAAGCCTTGTCGTTTCCTGGTTGATTGCTACCCCGCTGCTCACCACTACCAGCGTTATGCTGACCACGGTATTGCTGGCTGCTGTAGGTTACAAAATGCAATCGCAGAAAACTGACGCCCCGCAAACAGATGACCGCGCGCAAATTGCCCATGGAGAGTCTCACTAATAATTGTCGCGGGCAATTAATTAGCCCGCTAAGAATTATCGGTTGAATCGTCAAAAGTTCAGGCCTATACTGATTTCCGGATGTTAAAAAAACGATAATTTTTATGTGTTAACGGGGACAAGAATGTTCCCGTATTCCCACGGATGGTCTTTTCGGCAAGGGTTCCTCCCTTCCTCTGTGCTACGTCGGATTATAGATTCACGGATTAATTCCGTGAGATTTCTCACAAAGCCCAAAAAAGCGTCTACGCTGTTTTAAGGTTCTGATCACCGACCAGTGATGGAGAAGCTATGAGTTCATCGTGTATAGAAGACGTCAGCGTACCGGATGATGACTGGTACCGCATCACCAATGAATTATTGAGCCGTGCAGGCATTACCATTAATGGTCCGGCACCGGCGGATATTCGCGTAAAGAACCCCGATTTTTTCAAACGAGTATTGCAGGAAGGATCGTTAGGGTTGGGTGAAAGTTATATGGATGGCTGGTGGGAATGCGACCGGCTGGATATGTTTTTTAGTAAAGTCCTACGCGCCGGTCTTGAAAACCAACTCCCCCGCCACTTCAAAGATACGTTACGAATTGCCGCTGCTCGCTTGTTCAATTTGCAGACCAAAAAGCGTGCATGGGTTGTCGGCAAAGAACATTACGATTTAGGCAACGATCTCTTTACTCGCATGCTGGACCCCTATATGCAGTATTCCTGCGCCTACTGGAAAGATGCCTACACCCTGGAATCTGCCCAGCAGGCGAAGCTAAAAATGATTGCTGAAAAGCTGCAGTTGAAGCCAGGGATGCGGGTGCTCGATATAGGCTGCGGCTGGGGCGGCTTATCCCAGTTTATGGCATCGCAATATGGCGTAAGCGTGGTGGGTGTAACCATTTCGGCAGAACAGCAGAAAATGGCGCAGTCACGGTGTGCGGGGCTTGATGTCACGATTTTGCTGCAGGATTATCGTGACCTGAATGACAAATTCGATCGTATTGTTTCCGTCGGCATGTTTGAGCATGTAGGGCCGAAAAACTACGCCACCTATTTTGACGTGGTCGATCGCAATTTAAAACCGGATGGTCTCTTTTTATTGCATAGCATCGGCTCCAAAAAGACCGACAATAACGTTGATCCGTGGATCAATAAATATATCTTCCCGAACGGCTGTTTACCATCAGTTCGCCAGATTGCCAACGCCAGCGAGCCACATTTTGTAATGGAAGACTGGCATAATTTTGGCGCGGATTACGACACGACGCTGATGGCCTGGCACGAACGTTTCATTAACTCCTGGCCTGAAATCGCCGATAACTATACCGAACGTTTCAAGCGGATGTTCAGCTATTATCTGAACGCTTGTGCCGGAGCGTTTCGAGCTCGCGATATTCAGTTATGGCAGGTGGTATTTTCTCGCGGCGTTGAACACGGCCTGCGCGTTCCCCGTTAATCGTTATCGCCCCCGTATCAACGAGGGCTTAACTCTCAGGCTTAGGCTCCCGCTTCGCCCGTTATGTTGCTGATGGCGCTTTCACGCGCCGCCAGTACACGCTCAACAGTATCAACCACCGCCTGCGTTTGGGGATCGATTTCGATATTGACCCTTGCGCCCAGCTTTTTCTTGCCAAGCGTCGTACGCTCCAGCGTTTCCGGGATCAAGTGCACACAGAAACGCGTCGGCGTCACTTCACCGACCGTCAGACTGATACCGTCAATACCAATAAATCCTTTGTACAGGATATATTTCATCAGCGACGGGTCCTGGACTTTAAACCACACCTGACGGTTATTCTCCGAGGTCAGAATTTTCGACACTTCGGCAGTGGTCATAATATGGCCCGACATTAAATGTCCGCCAATCTCATCACTGAATTTTGCCGCACGCTCAACGTTAACCAAATCACCGACCTTCAGATCGCCCAGATTGGTGATACGCAGCGTTTCTTTCATCAGGTCAAAGCTTATCTGGTTACCGTTAATTTCGGTGACCGTCAGGCAGCACCCATTGTGGGCAACCGATGCGCCGGTCTCCAGCGCATCCAGCATATATTCAGGCAACTCCACAACATGCGTACGAAAATTTGGTTTTTCATCAATGGACACCAATTTTGCGGTGCCCTGCACAATACCCGTAAACATACTTCCTACTCCTGAACTCAATTAAGACATCTCTGCACAGCACAATAGCAGGTGGAAATTCAGGTTGCCAGCAATGCGCCACCAGCGCCTGTTTTTTCACTGGAGAATTACGTATTCCTCGCTACAATAGACTGAAATTTCCCCTGCTTTTTCTCCTTGCTGCCATATAAGGCGGCTTTTTTAGTCTCTCAAATAACAACAATATAGTGGTGTACACGTGCAAAAGTATGTAAGTGAAGCGCGTCAGTTATTAGCTCTGGCAATACCGGTGATTCTTGCGCAAATCGCTCAAACCGCAATGGGATTCGTTGATACCGTCATGGCGGGCGGATACAGCGCTACTGATATGGCGGCAGTCGCCATTGGTACCTCTATCTGGTTACCTGCCATTCTGTTTGGTCATGGACTACTGCTGGCTTTGACGCCGGTCATTGCGCAACTCAATGGTTCCGGACGCCGCGACCGTATCGCCCATCAAATACGTCAGGGATTCTGGCTGGCGGGCAGCGTCTCCGTGCTGATTATGGTTGTGCTATGGAACGCTGGGTACATTATTCGCTCCATGCATAACATTGACCCGGCGCTGGCGGATAAAGCCGTTGGCTACCTGCGTGCCTTACTGTGGGGCGCACCGGGGTATTTGTTCTTCCAGGTAGCCCGTAACCAGTGCGAAGGATTAGCCAAAACTAAACCAGCGATGGTGATGGGCTTTCTCGGCCTGCTGGTGAACATTCCGGTTAACTACGTTTTCATTTATGGACATTTAGGCATGCCGGAACTGGGTGGCGTAGGCTGCGGCGTGGCTACGGCGGCTGTTTACTGGGTGATGTTTATCGCCATGCTCTCTTACATCAAACGTGCGCGCTCGATGCGCGATATCCGTAATGAGCGTGGTTTCCAGAAACCTGACACCGCAGTAATGAAGCGTCTGGTGCAACTGGGTTTACCTATCGCGCTGGCGTTATTTTTCGAGGTAACGCTATTTGCGGTGGTCGCTCTGCTGGTATCCCCGCTGGGGATTATCGACGTGGCCGGACACCAGATCGCACTGAACTTCAGTTCGTTAATGTTCGTCCTGCCGATGTCTCTGGCTGCTGCCGTCACCATTCGTGTCGGTTATCGTCTGGGCCAGGGCTCCACGCTGGATGCACAAACTGCAGCCAGAACGGGTCTGGGTGTCGGTGTCTGCATGGCGGTCGTAACGGCGCTTTTCACCGTGACATTCCGCGAGCATATTGCCCTGCTCTACAACAATAATCCGGAAGTCGTCACCCTGGCCGCGCAGCTCATGTTACTGGCCGCGGTGTATCAAATATCGGACTCTATCCAGGTTATTGGCAGCGGGATCCTGCGTGGTTATAAAGATACGCGTTCCATTTTCTTTATTACCTTTACGGCATACTGGGTGCTGGGTCTGCCGAGTGGCTATATTCTGGCGCTGACCGATTTGGTAGTTGACCGAATGGGGCCAGCAGGATTCTGGATGGGCTTTATTATCGGCCTGACCTCTGCGGCGGTGCTGATGATGCTGCGGATGCGCTTTCTGCAACGCCAGCCGTCAGCGGTTATATTGCAACGAGCTGCACGATAATGCCCAAATAGCCGCCGTCTGGCGGCTTTTTTTACATCCTCAGAACGGGCTGGCGTTTTGGGCGTTCATCCACGCTTCACTAATGGGATGCCTGAAATGCAGTTCACTGGCATGCAGCATCAGTCGCGGCACCCTTTCAGTGCTAGGCAGCAGACGCCCGCCATACAAATCACAGCCTAAAATCGGATGTCCCAACAGCTGACAGTGGATCCGCAGTTGGTGGGTCCGCCCGGTTTCAGGCATTAGTTGTACCCGCGTCAAGGGGAGCAATGCCCCTTTTTCCTGACGATGATAAAAGCGCTCGACAACCTGATAGCGCGAACGTGCGGGTTTGCCGTTGAGAGCACAAATTGACATTAATGGAAACAGCGACGGGTCTTTGGCAATCGCTGCATCGATAACTCCTTCGTCGTTTTCCAGATGCCCGCATAACAGTGCGCTGTACACCTTAGTGACCGTACGCTGGCTGAACTGCTGGCAAAGCGCAGCGTTGATAGCCTTGTTACGGGCGACCACCATCAGTCCAGAAGTGCCGAAATCAAGCCGATGTACCAGCGTGCAGCCAGGGTAAATCTGTACCAGCCGATGATGTACCGAATCGAGATTCTGCGGATTTTTGCCCGACAAGCTAAGTAACCCGCTGGGTTTATTGATTAGCACCAGATGCTCGTCCCGATAGAGGGTCTCTATCTCGTCATGACAAGGCGGGGCAATAAAGGTATCGAGGATCGTAGACATCAGGCGGCCAGAATGAGGTGTGGGGACGGATGATAACGAATTTTCACCGCAGTGGCGAATCGGAGCGCTGACCCAATGGCTGGCATGGTAGAGTGTGATTTATCCTGAGTGCGATGAGAGGGTTATTCTGTGCAACAAATCGATTTTTACATGGTGGATGCCTTTACCACCACGACGTTTGGCGGTAATGCCGCAGCAGTCTGTCCGCTCACGGACTGGTTGCCCGATGAAACATTATTAAAGATGGCACAGCAGCATAACCAGTCAGAAACCGCTTTTTTTATCGCCAATGAGAATGGTTTTGAGCTGCGTTGGTTTACCACTCAGGGTGAAATCAATCTGTGTGGGCATGCCACGCTTGCCACCGCGCATGTCATCTTTGAACATCTGGATTACCCGGATACAAAAATCCATTTTGCTACCCGCTTTGTGGGACCGCTGACGGTCACGCGCAGCGGTGAATGGCTGACGCTCGATTTTCCTGCCTGGCAAAGCGAATCTGCCGTGCCGCCCGCTTTACTGCTGGAAACATTAGGCATCACCGAATACAAAGAGATGCGCGTGGCACGCGATTACATGGTGGTGTTGGAAAATCAACAGCAGGTTGAGGCTGTTCGCCCAAACATCCACGCCATGCTTCCGCTGGGGAAAATGGTGTGCATCACCGCGCCGGGTGACGGGGAATACGATTTTGTCAGCCGTTTCTTCTGCCCGGGTGAAGCCGTCGCGGAAGACCCGGTCACAGGCTCGGCACATAGCATGCTGATCCCTTACTGGGCTGCAAAACTGAATAAAACACAGATGCTGGCGCGCCAGGTCTCTGAGCGCGGCGGGGATTTACGCTGTCAGTTAGCAGGAACGCGTGTTTATATCAGTGGACAGGCAATAACTTATCTGACCGGTAAAGTGCTGCTGCGCTAGCAGCCTTACCCGAAATAACCAATCCATGGAGGATTTATGTCGAACAAACTCGTGCAGATACACTTTGATTTTCATGGTCCGTTTGGGGCTGAGATGTCGAGTCAGCTCGTTGAACTGGCCGAATCAATCAACCAGGAGCCGGGGTTCATCTGGAAAATCTGGACCGAGAACGAAGCAAATCACGAAGCGGGTGGCATCTACCTGTTCCGGGACGAAGACACCGCTCAGGCCTATATCAAAAAGCATACCGCCCGTCTGAAGCATCTGGGTGTGGAAGACGTGACGTTCAAAATCTTCGATATCAATGAACCGTTAACTAAAATTAACCACGGTCACATCGGCTAGTATTTTGCCTTAGACGCCCCGCCCGGGGCGTTTCTTCACTCTCCTGCCTTCCCCTCTTCGTTCCTACCCAGGTTAGCTATTTACGTTAGCCACATTTGCAATAGTTCACAAAATCATCACCCGCGAAAATTATCTCTAGCCGAATGTGGCATAAAGGCGTATAAAATAATACAAATCGTATTATTTTATACAAAATGAATCATCAGCTACTGGAGGTTTATTATGTCCGCGGACATTACACTGAACTCATCTGCTGGAAGCTTCCCGCCAGCAGGTCATTACTCGCACAGTACAACGGCTGGCGGTTTCGTCTTCATTTCCGGGCAATTGCCGGTCACTTTCGACGGTGAGAAAAAAGCGGATGCCTCTTTTGAAGATCAAACCCGGCTGGTGCTACAGAATATTGATGCTTGTCTGGCAGGTGCTGGAGTTTCCCGCCAGCATCTGGTGTCAGTTCGCGTCTATGTGACGGATATGAATCAGTGGCCGACGTTTAACAAAATCTATGGGGAGTGGATCGGCGATTTCCGTCCATCCCGTGCAGTAGCCGGTGTTGCGGAACTTCATTATGGTTTTGCGCTGGAAGTTGAAGCTATGGCGCTGGCCCCGCAAGCGTGACGTTTAACAACATACAGGTGAACAACAATGACTGAAATGACACTGCCTGATTATAACGATGTTGCCGCTGCGGCAGAGCGCATCGCAGATTATGCTAACAAAACGCCGGTGATGACATCCCGAACGGTTAACGAAGAATTTGGCGCGGAAGTCTTCTTTAAGTGCGAAAACTTCCAGAGAATGGGCGCCTTCAAATTTCGCGGCGCTATGAATGCGCTACGCCAGTTCACACCACAACAACGTGCTGCGGGCGTCGTGACGTTTTCTTCCGGTAACCATGCGCAGGCCATTGCACTGTCGGCAAAATTATTGGGGATTCCGGCGACGATTATCATGCCGCATGATGCCCCGACGGCCAAAGTTGCCGCAACAAAAGGCTATGGCGGAAAAGTGGTAACTTACGATCGCTACACTGAAGATCGTGAAAAAATTGGTCGGGACCTGGCAGAGAAACAGGGGTTAACGCTGATCCCCCCTTACGACCATCCGCATGTGATTGCAGGTCAGGGCACCGCTACAAAAGAGCTGATTGAAGAAGTGGGTCAGTTAGACGCCCTTTTCGTTTGTCTGGGCGGTGGCGGCCTGCTCTCAGGATCCGCTCTGGCGGCCAGACATCTGTCTCCTGACTGCATCGTCTATGGTGTTGAACCTGAGGCGGGTAACGATGGTCAACAGTCGTTTCGTAGCGGAAAAATTGTTTATATCGATACGCCCAAAACCATTGCTGACGGTGCTCAGACCCAACATCTCGGGAACTATACGTTTCAGATTATCCAGCAAAACGTGAACGATATTCTGACGGTTTCAGACGCTGAGTTAATCACCTCAATGAAATTTATCGCTGAACGCATGAAAATCGTCGTTGAGCCGACCGGGTGTCTGGGTTTTGCTGCGGCCAGAGCGCGCAAAGCTGAACTTCGCGGCAAGAAAGTCGGCATTATCATCAGCGGCGGAAACGTGGATATCAGCCGCTACAGTGAATTTCTGGCCGGATGATAAACAGGGTATCTGTCATGCAGATACCCTAATGTTACTGTCTGTACATTGCCGTCTGGAAAAACGATCCCAGGTCACTGTAAACTGCTCGCAATCATGGCAACAGGCATCACCGCAGGAGACTGGCATGCCAAAAACCGACAATAACTCGCTTCTCAGCCAAATTGATACTATCGCCAGGGGATTGAGTGAGACCTTCTCTCCGTTTTGCGAAGTGGTGGTTCATGACCTCAAAAATCCTGAACATGCCATTTTATCCATCCATAACAATCTGTCCGGACGTCAACCCGGCCAGCCAGCAACAGAGCTTGGCCTGGCGAGAATCGCATCGCCTGACTTTCCCAGCATCATTGCGAACTACAGTAATCAGTTTGCCGATGGTCGCCCGGTGAAAAGTACCTCAATTGGCATCAAGGACGAAGAAGGCAGATACGTAGCAGCTCTCTGTCTGAATGTAGATATGACGCTGTTTCGTGGTATGCAGAGTGCTCTTGCGCGTTTTACTGAAACCGAAAACTCCCCCATTAAGGAACATATCGATCCCGGCAGTAACGAAGTCATCCGCCAGCGTATTGATGACTTTGCCGCTAAACGCGCTACGACGGCCCGAGCCCTTAAACCTCAAGACCGTAAGCTGCTGATTCAACAATTACGCCAGGACGGTTTGCTGAACGTACGCAAATCTATGGATACGGTGGCGCAGCATCTGGGCGTATCGAGGGCCACCGCCTACCTGTATGCCCGCCAGTCAGTTCAGGCGGGTGAATAAACGGGTTCTGTTGAACCGCACCAGCCGCAGTATAAAAAGTCTGTTCTTGATTACCGACACGAAGCGCTCCCGCTATACTTTGGCCCGCTTCGTATCCTATATAGCCATCAACCAGTAAACAACGCCCGCCGCTGGGAAAAAAATAAACCTTTATTTTCGTAGGTATTTATTGGCACTGGGTCAATAAATGATTTATTTTTGTACATACATAGTGAGATTACGTTTTCCTCTAATAACTCCATCAGCATTGATTAAACATCATAATAAAACAAACAAAACCTAACTCATTGATTTAGAGGAATAAAAATACAGCTGAATTTATTGCGTCAATAATACCTATGCAATATATATAAATAGAGTGATATCTAAATTATAATTCTTTTACATCCGGCTGATTGGTGAGGTAAGAATGCGGTTAATCGTCATGTTAGTAAGCTTTGTGCTCACCACCCAGCTCTGGGCGGGTGAACTTCCCCAGCCTTCCGGTACAGTTCTTTTAACGCTGTCCGGTAATATTGAAAATACAAATGCAGACGGGAAAGCCGTTTTTGATACCGCCAGCCTTGAGAAGCTGGGCATGGTCAGTTTCCAGACCACCTCCCCCTGGTATAATGGACGCACTACTTTTACGGGTATTCCACTACAAAAGCTCATGGATTACGTCGGCGCGAGCGGCTCGGTTGTAAAGGTCACTGCGCTCAATGACTACACCACCGTAATCCCTCTCAGTGATTTCAAAAAATACAATGCCATCCTTGCGTTAAAAATCAACGGAAAATATATGCGCATCCGTGATAAAGGTCCTTTATTCATTGTGTACCCCTATGACAGCATGCCGGAACTGAATAATCAGATTTATTATTCAAGGTCTGCATGGCAGGTCAGTAGTATGGATATTGAGTAAGCGTTCAGAGGAACATCATGAACAGAATACTGGCTGGCATCATCTTTTTTCTTTTTATATCTACCGGATATATCTCTTTCCTCGTGCATGAACGGCAACAAGAGTTACAGAAACTGACTCATTACACCGATTCCTGGTCTGCTGCTCAGCTGGTATCACAATATTACCGATTCGAGTCATTGCTGGGTCTTTACACTATCGATGATACGATGAATCTCGATGATGTACGCATGCGCCTCGACATTATGCTCAGCCAGAGTGATTTAATAAAAGAAGGTGACCTGGGGCGCTACATAGAAAGCAATATAGCCCACCGTGAGTTGGCGGTAAAACTTGAAAACACCCTTAGTTTTCTGGATGTTAATCTAGAGAAAATGAACCGTTCAGCACTCCAGGCTTATCTGAAAAAAATGCATACTCTGGATGCGCCACTGGGTCGTCTTTCATCTGGTGCGTTAAACAAAGATGTTAACTCGATCAATAACGCCAACCAAAAAATTCAAACGCTGTACTATATTTACTCAGCAACCTCGGTGCTGCTGATAATACTGAGTGCGATTCTGGGAGTGCTCATTTTCTATCAAAACAGAAATATTCTGCGGGCGCACCTGCAGGTGAAGAACTGCAGAAATCTAAAGAAAAGCTGCAAATCCAGAATGCTAAACTGGAATATGACGTCTACCATGACTCTCTTACCGAGATGAATAATCGTCAACTATTCTGGAGCGATTTAAATAAAACAATTGAGATAGCAGAAAAAAATCACGATTCTGTGACTGTGATGTTGTTTGATTTAGATCGATTCAAAGAGGTAAATGATACGTATGGTCATGATGCCGGTGATATGTTGCTACGCCAGATATCAGACCGACTGGTTTCAATGAGTCTTACTTCGGATACGCTGTATCGCCTGGGTGGAGATGAATTTGCGTTTCTCTCAAGCGGCCTGACAGAAAGCCACGCCGTTTCGCGGGCCCAGAAAATATGTGAATTTATCAGCCAGCCCTACACTATTTATAACACGATTATCAACATAACCACCTGTGTTGGCATTGTTATCTCAGACACTGAACGTCGTTCCGACTATCTTTATAAATTTGCCGATCTGGCCCTTTATGAAGCCAAAGGTGAAGGCTCAGGTAAGATAAAAGTCTTCCGACAACGAATGTTAGAAAAGCTACAAGAAAGCAGAACGCTTGAGCATGATATGGCATTGGCAATAGTGAACAAAGAGTTCGTGGTTTATTACCAGCCGATTGTTGACTCCTTCAGCCAGGAAATTTATAGCTATGAAGCCCTAATTCGTTGGCTCCATCCTCTAAAGGGCCTCCTGTCGCCGGATAGCTTTATTCCTGTTGCTGAAAAAACCGGAATGATTAATGAGATGGGGAAAGCAGTGCTTGAAATTGCCTGCAGGGAAGCGGCTTGTTGGGCGGTTCCTGCTAAAATTTCAGTAAATGTCTCTCCTGTACAGCTAAGCAGCAAAGCCTTTGTCGGTATCGTACTGTCTATTCTGAAAGAAACTGGACTCCCAGCCGATCGTCTTGAACTGGAAGTAACAGAGTCCTCTCTCTTCACTGAGAGTACGACGCCGATGAATACGCTTAATAAGCTCAGAGCCCTGGGCGTAAAAATTTCCATCGATGATTTTGGTACCGGATATTCTTCTCTTTCGCGCCTGAGCAAGCTTGCCTTCGATAAAATTAAAATAGACAAGTCTTTTGTGCATTCAATATCCACACATGAAGATGCGCTTAATATCATCAAACTGATCACGGGCATGGCGAAATCCCTCAATATGAAGGCTGTTGCTGAAGGTGTTGAAACGCAGGAGCAACTAAAAAGCCTTCAGGCGCTGGGCTGCGATTTCGCCCAAGGATATCTGTTTGGTAAACCTCAACCTTGTGTCAATGAGGAAATCAGAAATGGTCAAGTTGTGCCAATAAACAACAGAAAAACGATGCCATGAAGATTTTCTATCAGGCTTCAACTGCCCGTAACGCGTTGAGCGGCAATGTCGACGCTAAACTCACCCTGACCTGAGGCTTAAAAAATGAGCACCTTTCATCAACTTACCGCCACCAGCCTGAATGGTCAGCTTATTTCAATGGCCGACTATGCAGGCAAACTGGTACTGGTGGTTAATACCGCCAGCCATTGTGGCTTTACGCCACAATATGAGGGCCTTGAAGCACTGTATAAGAAATACGACACACAGGGCCTGGTGGTGCTTGGTTTCCCCTGCAACCAGTTTGGTAAGCAGGAACCCGGTGGGGCCGACGAAATCGCGCAGACCTGCTACGTCAACTACGGCGTGAGTTTTCCAATGTTTGAGAAAGTGGAGGTTAACGGTGCCGCTACACACCCGGTATTTCGTTACCTGAAAGATGAATTACCCGGCATACTGGGTGGGAGGATCAAGTGGAACTTCACTAAATTTCTGGTCGGACGCGACGGAAAACCGCTTAAGCGTTTTGCCCCCTTCACCACTCCAGAAAAAATAGAAACCGTCATCCTTGATGCACTAAAAATCTAATGGTTGCTGTCATTCGAATATCACATTAATACTGTGGATATTCATTGGTTTTTATCTTCAGTAAGTCACCGTTTTAGCCAAAATAAGCGGCAATCTTCAGCTAAAGTTGGTAAATCCCCTGAACGGTTCTATAGTCTGGACTGCTTTTCATTACAGGGTTCACTAATGCGATTTAACGGACTGACTAAAGGTTTCTTCATTTTCATACTTGCCCTCGTGACCTGGGCGTTCTTCGATGTGCTGTCCCCCTACTTTTCCGCCATTTTGTGGGCCGCGATATTAACGACTATCTTTAACCCGGTAAAAAACAGACTGCGCAGCGCGCTTGGCGAACGCAACGGACTGGCATCGTTGATTACCATCGTCATTATCTGTCTGATTGTCTTTATCCCGCTGATGGTAATCCTGTCATCGCTGGCCATTGAACTGAACGTGGTGTACACCAAACTGCAACAGAATGACACGCAGTTCCCGGAGGTCGTCGCTTCTGTTCTTTCGTATCTTCCTGACTGGGCCAGAGGTTTTCTGGCAGAACACAATCTGGATGATGTCGCGCAGATCCAGAAAAAACTGTCCGATGTCGTGCTGCAGGGTGGACAGTACCTCGCCGGCAGCGCGTTCCTGATTGGTAAAGGAACATTCGGCTTTGCTATTAGCTTCGGCATCATGCTGTATCTACTGTTCTTCTTACTGAAGGACGGACCGTACCTGGTGCGCCAGATTCTGGACTCATTACCGCTTTCTGATTTTGCCAAACAGCACCTGTTTGCAAAATTCGTCGGCGTGACGCGGGCAACCGTCAAGGGCACGGCGGTCGTCGCTTTGGTTCAGGGTATTCTTGGCGGCATCGCGTTTGCGATTGTAGATATCGACGGTAGCGTTCTGTGGGGCGCGTTGATGGCGTTTCTCTCCCTCGTGCCCGCCGTCGGTTCAGCGATCGTCTGGGTACCTGCAGCAATATTTCTGTTCGCCACCCATCAGCTATGGCAAGGGCTGTTTATCGTTGGCTTCTTTGTGATTATCGTTGGGCTAGTGGACAATATCCTGCGCCCGCTGCTGGTAGGTAAAGACACCAAAATGCCGGACTATCTGATTTTGATTACCACTCTCGGCGGCATGGAGATCTACGGTATTAACGGCTTTGTGATTGGCCCCCTGGTTGCCGCACTATTCATTACCTGCTGGAACCTGTTTTCCGGGCGTGACCATGAAGGTAACGTAGAAGGAATCGACGAAGCCTTTATGGAAGAAGGAAAAAATCCTCCAGATTTTTGATTGCAGGACGATAACAGAAGGCGGTTTAAGGACCGCCTTTTTTATTTTCACGCAAAATCATACGTTTCCTATAATTTCAATCATGCGTATTCATTAATCGTCGCAGAAGGAACTAATCAGTGCGAATAGCCACAATCACCAACTGGGCCTATAGCGCGACGGTATGTCTGACCATCGCTTCAGGCGTTGTCATGCTGATGGCATCCAGCGCCGATAACACAGAACGCCAGGTGGTAGAACAGCGTTATCAGTTCGATCAACTTACCGAAGAAGTCGAACTCGATGCCTGGTCGCTGTCCGACCTGGCGCGCGACTATGTTATTGCAAAAGATCCTGAGGTGCTCAACGCCTACCGCCAGAAAGAAGCGTCGCTGAAAGCCGTTGAGCATCGTCTGTCGAAGCTCAAAGACCTTGGTGCAACGGATGAAGAGCTGGCGCTATTGCACGAAGGGCTGCAGATTGTGGATGCTCTGCAGGATGAGCAGGCCGAGGCGCTTGCCAGCGTCGCGCGTGGAGAAGAGTCGCAGGCCATCGCCCTGCTGTACGGAAAAGCCTATGAACAGGAACTGGAGCGAGCCCAGGACCGTATAGATCATTTCCGCCAGTTACTCGATAGCCGCGTACGCAACACGATTGAAGATGCAACCCAGTCATCCCGCATGCTGCGGACGGCCTCTGAAGTGATGGTCGGTCTGACGGCGCTGCTGTTTTTATTCGTTCTCGGTTTCATTTTAAAGCGTCGTGTTCTGCGCCCCGTCGTGCGTTTGAGCGATGTCGTAAACCGTCTCGCATCGCAGGATTATGCCGTTGAGACGCCCAGCTTTAACCAGATAGACGAAATAGGCGACATGGCACAGGCGATCCGGATATTCCGCGAGAACGGTCTGGCTCGTCAGAGACTGGAGAAGGAGCGAGATGCCGACTGGGCAATCCGCGATCTGCTGGCACGTATGACGCAGCGCCTGCAGGGTTGCGAGAATTTTGCCGATGTCATCAATGTGGCGGAACTGTTTGCACCGAATATTGCCCCAGGTATTGCCGGGCGGCTTTACATACTGGACCGGGAACCCTGGCAAATGCGCTGCGTTGCACAATGGCTCTCACCGCAGGGTAAAGCGGATGCGTTCCACCCGGACGAATGCTGGGCTGTGCGCCGCGGCCAGAGCCACCCTCCGGTACAAGGTGAACCCGATATCGCCTGCTACCATCTGCCGGATTCATGCCAGCAGCATACCCTGTGCGTTCCGCTGATTGCCCAGGGAGAAGCCATCGGTCTGCTCTCATTCCAGAACCTTAGCGATGATTCCGCCCCCTCTCGTGCGTATCTGGAGCTAATGGCAGAAGCACTCGGCCTCGCATTAGCCAACCAGCGTCTGCGTGACGCCCTGCTGGAGAAAGCGCTCTACGATCCGCTAACTGGTCTACGCAACCGTCATCATCTGGAAGATACCTTACGCACTCAGATGAGCCAGGCCGTACGCAACAAGGAGCCGATCAGTTGCCTGATGATCGATATTGACCATTTTAAAAATATTAATGATCGCTTTGGTCACGAGGCGGGAGACAGCGTGATAAAAAGTATCGCCGCCACCATTCAGCGCGTGGTTCACGACAGCGGCATGGCCTTCCGCTATGGCGGTGAGGAGTTTCTGGTGCTGCTGGCCAATACGGATGAACAGGCTGCCAACCGCCTTGCGACGGATATTTATAACGGCGTACGCGAACTGTCGCTGCGCTTTGGCGTCTCTGAAATTGGTCACGTCGATGTCTCTATTGGCGTAGCCAGCTATCCGCAGCACGCCCAGAGCGACAACCTGCTGCGTGCTGCAGACGTGGCGCTGTATCGCGCTAAAGAGCTGGGACGTTCGCGCATCGTGAGCTTTGGCATGCTGGAGGCCAGTTGAACATGGCTTTACCTCAACGCCAGGCGGTGATATGTTAATTCAATGAACACAAAACACGATATCACCGCTTTTAATTACAACTTGTGGTGGCTGCCTTCTTAAAGGCGGTCAGAATGTGTTTTTCCCATTTTTAGATAACCGCCGAAAGGCGGTTATTTGCATTTAGAGACCCCTTTCGGTTTTATGACTAAGGAGTCTTACATGAACAATAAAACCATCATCCTCACTGGCGATCGTCCCACCGGCCCGCTGCATCTTGGCCATTATGTGGGGTCATTGCGCCAGCGCGCCGCACTGCAACATGATTATCGGCAGTTTATATTGGTGGCTGACCTGCAAGGGCTAACCGATAACGGCAGCACACCGCAAAAGATCCGCGACAATATTCCGGAGGTACTTGCCGACTATCTTGCCGCAGGAATAGATCCTTCACTGACCACTATTTGTTTGCAATCGGCCCTGCCTGCCCTTGCGGAATTGACCGCGCTTTATATGAATATCGTCACCGTGGCTCGCGTAGAGCGTAATCCTACGGTTAAAAACGAAATTGCGCAGAAAGGGTTTGCCCGCTCGTTACCGGTTGGTTTTCTGGTTTATCCCATCAGTCAGGCGGCAGATATTACGGCCTTCAAAGCCGAAGTGGTTCCCGTCGGCGACGATCAGTTGCCAATGATTGAGCAGACTAATGAAATCGTGCACAAGATGAATAGCCTGTTACCGGCCCCCGTCTTATCGCACTGCAAAGCGCTGCTGAGTGAAACCAGCCGCCTACCAGGGATCGACGGGAATGCCAAAATGTCAAAATCGCTTGGTAACACATTGCTCCTGTCAGCCAGCGAAGAAACCATTCATCACGCGGTCAGTGCAATGTACACCGACCCCAACCATCTGAAAGTATCCGACCCGGGGCAAATCGACGGCAATATGGTATTCATTTACCTCGACGCTTTTCATCCGGATAAAGCAAAAGTGGCGGAAATGAAAGCGCATTACCAACGGGGTGGACTGGGTGACCGGACATGCAAAAACGAGCTGGAGGTGTGCTTGCAGGAACTCATCGCCCCAATGCGCGAGCTGCGGGCAACCTACATTCAGGATAAAGGCATGCTGATGGCAATGCTCAAAAAAGGCAGTGAACAGGCGCACGAGATCACGCAGCAGACATTAAGAGAAGTGAAGCAAGGGCTGGGTTTGCCGGTGTTCTGAACTCGACCTATTACAGTCGGCCCAATAAATAAAGACAGCTCCCAACGAGTTACCTTCGCCGGGAGCTTTCAGAATCTTCCCCACGTTTTATCAGCAAAATGCACTAATGTTTTATTTCGAAATCAAAACCTCATTTCAGGCGATGGCCCCTCTGAGAAAAGGCATGGATTGTCGCCGAAGAGACTATGCTACTCAACGAGTGGCAAAAGGAAGCATTTCATCTGTATCTACAGACAAAGATGCCCGTTTTTCAATGTGAGTTAAACCAATGGAAAGTCGATCATTTATTCTCATATTAGTTCAAACTGGAGATGCTGTTATCATTACCCCTATAATAGGAGCATTAAATATATTATAACGCTCCTATTGAACCTACCGCTTTGGTTAGGTAATGCTTATAGTTTAAAACGTTAGAGAAATTTACTCGGCTAAATATCCACCATCAATTGGATAAACTCCTCCGGTACAGAATGCGGATTTGTCTGATAGCAAAAACAATATGAAGTCTGCTATTTCTTGCATTTTTGCCATCCTTTTCATAGGGTGGCTATTGGCGAAACTATGTACGATATTTTCAGGAAGTGCACTCATTCGCGGGGTCTGGACATAACCAGGAGCGACTGCATTTACTCGAATTCCTTGACATGCAAATTCTAGCGCTGCGGTTTGGGTTAAACCAATTATACCATGCTTAGCCACGGTGTAAGGCGCTAATCCAGGAATGCCAACCAGGCCATTTACGGCAGATAAATTCACTATTGAGCCACCAAACTTCATCATCTGAGGTATTTCATATTTTAGGCAGTAAAAAACTCCGCTCAATGAGGTGGCAATAACCTTATCCCAGTTCTCAACTGTTTGCTCTGTTATGTTTTTACCATGATCACCTGTTAAGCCTGCATTATTTACAGCATAATCAGGTCTGCCGAAGCGTTCGATAACCTCATCGATCATTTGTCGTACTTGTTCGGGCTGTGATACATCACATCCGATCCCCATCGCTTGTTGACCCTGTGAAGATAATTGTTTCGCTTTTTGTTTAGCCTGCTCTGACGAACGGGCGACAATAATGACCTTAGCACCATGTATGTGTAATTGCTTTGCGACGGCCTCACCTATTCCTGTAGTGCTTCCTGTTATCACAGCAATTTTATTTTGGAAATTCATACTCCCCCCAAAGATGTAGAATTGAACCTTTCATCTGGGTTAGTATACAAATGAGCTGTGACAGTTTTTGTCAGTACTCTTTCTCCTCGCTAATCCCTTCTTTTACTCTCCATTTTTTCAATAAAACCGCCCTGCTTTCACTATAAAAGGAATCCAGTTGCTCAATTTCCTTAATTTTGTCAGTCCTAAAGTGGCGAAAATCATTTCTCATCTCACACCATGCAACCAAAAGCCAACATGACTCCATGTATACCAACCCAATGGGCCATATGACTCGAGAAGAGTAAGAGTCTTTCTTATCACAATACTTTATTTTGATTCTCTTTCGCTTTTTAATAGCATTGCGAATATCTTCAAAAAACATCTCATTTTTTTCTGAAGGACCAATCAGATAGGATTGGCTTTCAATAAGATTTTTCAACTCACCGGAAATGACGGTATGTATTTTGGCAAGTGCATTCTTAGCGATAATTTTGAAATCATGGTCCGTATTATGAGAGACCCAATTCAATCCAAGCGTAATAGCATTGACTTCTTCATGAGACAGGTTTAAGGGTGGCAAATGAAAATCAGATTTAACGATATAACCAATTCCAGCACCACCTTCAATGCATACCCCTTGATGCTGCAGCGTTTTTATATCTCTGTAAAGGGAACGCACACTTATCCCTAATCTTTCTGAGAGTGTGGATGCAGTGATCGGATATCTTTGTGCCCTTAATATCTGTAGTAATTCGAGAAGCCTTTCTGTTCTAGTCATAGTGATAAATCCATCATGATCCTGAGACGATTTCTTAAAGCATCTATTAGATAAGCATCTTAGTACAAAGCAAGTGTAGATGGCTAAGTTGAACTGCCCCAAGGTCTGATACCGCGCTAAGTTCGTAATGCGTTCATCAGTGCGTCTGTTTTGAGGACACATTTCATCTCATTGCAGGTGGGTTGTAGCCATTCATCGCTTTTGTCGCCGGCAATGCTGTGTCGGAAAGGCCACGGACTCCGACCAACTGCGGGGGATCTGTGGGGGATGAAATCAACGGCACGATCCGGAAAGAAGCGGAAAAGCAGCCCGTCCTGTGTCCACTCAGGCGCGGTACACTGGAGCCAACAATGGATATCCTTACGCATCACGCGATATGGACATGGAACCGCAAGGCGTCATTACAAAACATTCGTAAAGCTGTTCGGATAGTATATCGTGCTGTGGGTGTGAGTGAATTCAGGCAACGGGCAGATATCACCGCAACTTTTACTCTGAACTATAAATTACGAGTTCCTGTTTACTCGCCAACATTATTGTTGAGGCCTGACAATGGTCATTACAGGCTTTATTTCTAATTTTCAGCACCAGATACCCGCTGATATTTATAGAACACATCTGTAATTTACTCCTTATTGGTGTAACGTGTAACTATATATTTCACGGAGTAACCAAATAATAGTAATTATGATTGCTCGTGAAACTATTAGTGTATTCATGACTGTGAGATAAGTAGATCGTTATCATATATTATCTTTATTTTTCATGAATATACAACCAAACCTCAAATTCATTTAATTTATTGAAACAATCGTTTAACCTGTTTTGATAGCTTTATTCTATTGATGATTTACTGACCGATCGATATTAACTTGTTTTAAGAGTAAAGGATGTTTGCAATACTTTTATGGCCGAAATATATGTCAACAAATAAATCAACATAAACAAATAGTAAACGGAGTCGCTAATGCACTTGAAATACAATATATCTAACGTTAACGCCAGAATCGGTCGATTCGTTCGTAGCAACCGACAAAGAATGAATATGAGCGCAGAAGAGTTAGCTGTTGAGTTAAATATATGTCAGCAGCATGTATCACGGTTTGAACGGGGGCAGTGCGCTTTTACGTTAGAGTTTATTCTGCGAATTCTGAACGTTTTTAACATAAGACTGAGTCATCTTGTCAGTGAAGTTTTCTATGAGGATTCACAGGTATTTAGCAAGGCCAGAAACATTATCCAAAACAATTCAATGACTAAGACCATTAATTAACGAGCTTGATTTTTTAAAAACAGCATTTACTGGACAATATTCTTCAAGAGAAACTAAATACAACATATTGCTTTTGTATTTCTCTAATTTTTACCGGGTGTGAATATCTAAAACCTGCTACGTGAAGAAAGTCATGCTCCGCATCGCCATGTTTACTTGAATAAAGTGAACATGGCGCTGCACAGGCGTTGTATTTTTAAATCCATAATTAGGAATATTACTTAAATGAAATTAAATAAACTACTGGTTGCTTTATCACTTACTTTTATTTCCGGCTCAGCCCTTGCGGCAGGTGGAGACACGGCCACGCTTAAAGTCACCGGCAAATTAGTGCCTGGCGCATGTACCGTCAATTTGGATAACGCCGGTGTTGTTGACTACGGAACAATGTTAATGACGAACCTGTCTGCAACTGAAGACAATCAACTGCCGGAAAAACGTATTAATATGGGTATTAAATGCAATTCCGATCGACTCGTTGCGTATACCCTTCATGATGAACGTAGAGATTCTCTCTATAATGGTGTGATTAAAAATGCCACCGTTGATGGCGGCGATATACCCGCGAGCAGCAATCAATTTGGTCTGGGGCTTACGAACGACGGTGAAGCAAGACTGGGGGCATATACTGTTATTAACTGGTTCCCTGATATGACTTACTCGGGTAGCGCTGACAATCTGGTGTTTATCGGAAGTAAAGGTAACAGCGACGACTGGTCACGCACGACTTCTGGCAGCACCGTAAACGGCGTGGATGTTGCGGCCAGATTACACACCTTAGGAAATCCTGATACATTAACCCCGGCAGCTTTCTCTGAATTGAAAATTCCATTATCTATTAAAGGAGTTCTTCGCAAAGGGGAAGACCTTAAGATTACGGATGAAACGAATCTCGACGGTGAGGCAACGATTTCTCTGGTTTATCTTTAATAATATCCCGTAAATTAATACGATAAAATCAATTTTATCGACTCTGTTTATTACCGGGCCATGTTCTAATGGCCCGGTAAATATACTGGAATAACTACAATGCGTCAGCCATTTTTCTTCTGGAAAGTTCTTTTCATTCTTTCACTTTTCCTGATATGCGTCCCACAGGTTAGTATGGCCACCGGAATGCAGCCTGACAGTTCCCTTTTACTGATCCAGGAAAAGGAAAGCGGAGGCAGCATGAATGTCACCAATACAGACAATATCCCTTCCCTGCTTTACACACAGGTCATTAATGTTGACGGTGAGGATGACACGATTAAACTCCTGCCGACTCAGCCGGTAGTCCGGGTTGAAGGAGGTAAGACTCAGCAAGTTCGATTTATTCTTAAAACGGAAAAGCCGCTAATTACTGAGCATCTTAAACGTGTCATTTTCGAAGGTATCCCCCCAAAAATTCCCGGTAGTAACAAAATTGGTATTACCATACGTCAGAATTTACCCGTACTTATTCATCCAGAAGGATTACCGGAACGAAAAGATCCCTGGACGTTACTTACATGGCATAAAGAAGGCAATCAGCTGAAAGTTACTAATCCAGGCCCCTATGTCGTCCGCCTGGCCCAGCAGTTTGTCACACTACCGTCGAAGACACAATTTGACCTCGGGAGAACGTATTTACTGCCGGGCCAGCATATAACCTTATCATCAGCATCCTCGCTTACGGCTGATAACGAAGTACGTTTTGTTCCAGTCAGCCGTTACGGTGTTCAGGTGTCGGAGTTTATTGCTTCGCTAAATTGAAAGAAACTTTAGCGCCAGACCGGATGTCAGGTTTCAACGCTGAATATTTATTATAAAAACCTATTTCGCATCAGAACGATTTATATCCGAGCTCCTGCAAGGATAGCTATAAGGTTAATAAATGCCCTTTAATTTAATCAGAACATTGCCTGTTCACAGGTATGCATATTATTTATTTCTCGGTCTACTTGGTAGTTACAGTATGATGTTATCCGCCGAACCTTTACTATTTGATGACGGAAGATTAAAAAACCGCGGACTGGATGCTGGTCTGAGTCATTATTTTTCTCACGCCGCACGTTTTTCACCAGGCGAATATCCTGTTAGTTGGATGATTAACGGGCGCAATAAACGTCAGCTTATGACGCGATTTAATGCGCAGGGCGAACCCTGTATAACCCCTGAAACATCCCGAAATCTCGGACTTGCGTATGAGTTTAATCAAGGATGTCTGGATTATCAGACGCTTTATCCCGCAGCACAGTTAACGGCAGACCCGTATAAAAATCAGATTAGTATTACAGTTCCGACATCTGCGCTGACGCCAGAAAGCATCTTATTACGGAAGGATATTATTCAGGGAGGCACATCGGGGCTGCTTAATTATAATCTGCAGTCGTCAACCACAGTTCAGTCCGGAAAGCACGAAACTTATCAACTGGGACTATTTGAATCGGGACTGAATCTGAATGACTGGCTGCTTCGCAGTCGTCATACGGTATCGTACAGTGACGGAACACGTCGTTCTCAGCGACTATATACTTATGTCCAGAAGACGTTTCAGTCGCTACAACAGACCTTTCAGGCAGGAGAGATATACGCTCGTCAGACGCTACTCGCCATTCCTGGATTAACGGGGCTTCAACTGTTTCCTGATAGTGCACTGCGTCCTGCTCGTAGCGGCGTTTCTGTTCAGGGAATAGCGCGTTCCGCGCAAGCTCGTGTTGAGGTTTATCAAAACGGACAGTTAATCGAGGCAACACAGGTTCCTGAAGGACCGTTTTCATTAGATAACATTTCCATGCTCAGCGCGCAGTTTCCGCTGGATGTGAAAGTGACGGAACAGGATGGTCAGTTAACAACGTTTTCAGTACCTGTCACGGCCTTACAAACTCCGGCCGACGCTCCCCTTTATGGTTCTGTGGCACTCGGTAAAGTGCGCGAGACAGTTGCCAGCGATGAATCGGCCCCCTGGCTCATTACCGGAAGTCAGGGAATGCGGATTTCCCGACAGGCAACGCTAAGCGGTAGCGCTCTGGCCTCAGCACAGTATCAATCCGCGGCGGCATCCCTGAGTTTTATTCCGATACCGGCATGGTCACTGTCGCTGCAAACCACGATGGCACAGGAACAGTACACGCATCATGCGGGCAGCAAGGAAAGCCTCAGTCTCCGCTACCAGCTTAACCCTTCCGCCAGTATTCAGGCGGCCTGGACCACAACATCTGCGGGATTTCGTGAGCTCAGCGACGCTGTAAATCATACGACTTCCACAGCGAACAGTTACTACAATGTGGGAGGTAACTGGGCTCATGAACATTTAGGTCTGTTTTCGCTGAGTTACTCGACCTCCTCCGCGCGTGACCATGCCGCCACACCGAAATCATGGTATGCCTCATGGTCAAAAAACTGGCGCTGGGCTGGACATGGTCAGATTAACCTTTCGGCCACATGGCAACGTGTTTCTGGCTCCCGGACGAGTACGCAACGTGACGATGATGTTTTTTACATCCGACTTGGGCTGCCTCTGGGACACGATCGCGTAAATCTGTCCCTTCGTCGACAGGGCTCCCGGACTTATAACGATGTTCAGACCAGCGGACAATGGGACGATATGTCATATTCGCTATCGGCAGGACGGGACTGGCAAAATGCACAAAATACCATCAGCGGCAGTTTTGGGCAGAATTTGCATTATGCCCAGATGAGTGGGTATGCCAGCCAGACCGCCAATTATTGGGGGTATGGCGGTTCGCTAAGCGGTGGGATTTCCGTTAATCAGGAAGGGATACTTTTTTCACCTTATGCGATTCAGGAATCATACGGCGCGCTTTCATTAAATTCTCCGCTTTCCGGGATCAAAGTATCTACCCCGCAGGGCCCCGTCTGGACTGATTATCGCGGCAAAGCGCTGGTTCCCGGCTTAACACCGTGGCAGCCCTCTCGTCTCAATATTGATGTTAAAACGTTGCCCAGACATGTCGACTTAACCAATGGTGCCGCGGAGCTTACCGTTTCGCGAGGAGCCGTCGCATTCACACAATTCAGGGTATCAGACACCCGCAGGGTACTCATGACAGTCAGACGTATTGACGGAAAGCTTCTGTCTAAAGGAAAAGGGATCGTAGACAGCGATGGGCAGTACGTGACGAATTCTCTGGAAAAAGGCCTGGTTTTCTTTAGCAACCTGCAGCCCGGTGAGTCGTTCTTTGTGGGGGATGACAACGGTAGCCCCATGTGCCAGCTACAGTATTCCCTGCCCCCAACACCACCTCAGGATGGTTTATATGAAGAGTTAACGGGAGTATGCGAATGATTCGTTTAATATCATTATGTTGCGGCATCTATTTTATTGTCAGTCCGGTCGTTCAAGCGCAGTGCAATATTATTGCCAGCCAGTTGCGCCACGAATACGGCAAAGTCCGGTTTCAGGATACTGAGCCCACCGGGCAGGTACAATGGCAGCAGTTGCCCGCCCGTCAGGTACAGGTACAGGTGCGGTGTGATGTTCCTCAACCCATACATATCCGGTTTGATGACAATGACCGTCGAGGACTCGACTTCAGTTTCGGTGAGGAGGGACGGGCAACGGTGATGTTCAGTGAAGCGTTTGTCGATAATAAGAGCAGCCAGTTCGTTGTTCACCACGAGCTTAATAAATCGTCTGAATCACGGTCGCAGACCCCTATTGCTGTTCTCAACGGAGACACAGTTGAGCTCCAGCAGCATCATCAGCCCGTGAACGGGATGTCGGCCACTTTCCTGCTTACGGTTATTCCCCGTGTACAGGCCCGCAGCTTTCAGGTTTCAGATCAGCAGGCGTCAACATTGTCATTACGTATGACCGTACCAGAGAGAGAATAACTCGATGATTTCATTTTGGTTCAAGGAAATTTTTCAGCGTGTTATATACCACCAGTCAAGTGTTACAGGAAAGATGCGCCTGATTTCGCTTATTAAAAGCCGGATACATCGGTGGCTTTGTTGTGCCGGGGGGATATTTTGCCTGTTGATTACGAAGGCGTATGCGGAAAATACGGTGGATGTGAGCTTTTCAGCTGAAATGATCCCGGCGGCATGCCGGGTATCGCTGGATAATGGCGGCACTGTGGATTACGGTACGCTGAGTCTCTCATCGATCCGTTCTTCATCTCCCTATCTGTTGACGCCACGTGTTATCGGCTTGCATATACAGTGCGAGAGCCTGCGACAGGTGGCATGGATGGTCAATGATGAAAAAGCGGAAACCCGGGTCCGTAACCTGATAATTGACTCTCACGATGATAAGACATCTGGTCGGCATTCATCTGACACCCTCTTTGGACTGGGTGTTACCTCAGGTCAAAAACCGATTGGTGGTTACCTGATAACCGCATTAGCCGGGGAGAGCGCCGTGGAAGGCGATATCGCGTCATGGGGGTATCAGACGGGGGAACAAGAACGGAGCATGTGGCAATCAGCCGGGACAGCACTAACACTGATTTCAGGCATCATGAGACTGACTCCGGTGGATGCGAAAAATAATCCCGTGGCAATTCGTCAGTTGACAATCCCCCTCAGGATCTCTGCCGCCATTGCCTCCGATGGCCTGAGCTTACAGGATGAGACTGAGTTACAGGGCGAGGCCACAATCAGCCTGATTTATTTGTAATATTGGGACAAGAATAGTATCCCGCAACACATGTCTGTTGACTTATTTTGTAAAAAGACTACTTTTCAGGACATGAAGAAGATACTCATCATTGTTCCCGATGGCGGCATGCTGTTTGAATCCGCCGGTATTGCCGACATCATGATGCAGGCCAACCGCCTGCATCCCAAAAGCGCTACGGAAACCTGTTATCAGGTTCAGTTAGCCACAACGCAACCACATCAGGTGATCCATGGTCAGTCCGGCCTGAACCTACTGGCAGATCATCGCCTGCATGAGATAGATCCTCGCGAACCTCTCGATACCATCATTATCACCGGCAGAGGTCAAAATCCGCAGGAAGGAATTGCTGTGGTTGACTGGCTGCGCCTTGCCGCTCCCCACGCCCGCCGCATTGCATCCATTTGCGGCGGTGCGATGCTGCTGGCACAAACCGGGCTGCTGGACGGCAGACGAGCCACCACCCACTGGAAACTACTTGAAACCATGCAGGCAGAATTCCCTCAGGTGCGCGTCGAAAGCGGTCCGCTTTATATTCAGGACGAACACATCTGGACATCGGGTGGCGTGAGCTCCGGCTTTGATCTAACGCTAGCGCTGGTTGAAGAGGATTATGGTTTCAGTCTGGCGCGCGACGTCGCTCAAGACTTCGTCATGTACCTGCGCCGTCCTGGGGGCCAGCTGCAGTTTAGCCGCTACAACCTTCAGCATACCAGTACTCTGGGCCCGATTAACGATCTGCTGGTCTGGCTGCTTGAGAACCTCACCGCCGACCTCAGCGTGGATAAACTGGCGGAAAAAGTCGCCATGAGTCCACGTAACTTCACCCGCGTGTTTACCCGGGAAACAGGAGCTTCACCGGCGCGCTATGTAGCTGAAGCTCGTCTGGCCGCCGCCCGGCAGCGTCTGGAGCAGACCAACGAGACGCTGGAGCGTATTGCCGAACAAACGGGATTCGGCAGCAGCATCAACCTGCGACGACTATTCGAAAAACAGCTTCACCTGACCCCGGGCGAATATCGCCAGCGTTTTCATTGTCGTAAAATGGCCTAAAGTGATCATTTTTTGTCGTTTACGCCAAGCAGTGATCGGCCTAAATTTATGCCAGAGACAACAGATAAGGAGTTGATCATGGTAAAGGTCGGTATTAACGGTTTTGGCCGTATCGGACGTAACGTACTGCGTGCTGCACTGGGTAACTCGGATATTCAGATTGTGGCAATCAACGATCTGACTGACAGTAAAACATTGGCGCACCTGCTGAAATACGATTCGCTGCTGGGTAAACTCGATGCCGACGTCGCCGCCAGTGAGGGGCAACTGGTCGTTAACGGTAATTCCATTACTGTTTTTAGCGAACGCGACCCAGCCAAAATCCCCTGGCGTCAACGTGAAGTCGATATTGTCATTGAAGCAACCGGCTTCTTCACTGAACGAGACAAGGCGGCAGTACATATCCACAGCGGTGGCGCAAAGCGCGTAATTATCTCTGCTCCAGGTAAAAACGATGATTTAACCATCGTGATGGGCGTTAACGATCATCTCTACTCGGCGGATAAACACTTTGTCGTCAGCAACGGTAGCTGCACCACCAACGGTCTGGCACCTGCCGCGCAGGTTTTGCACCAACATTTCGGTATTAAGCATGGTCTGATGAACACCACCCATGCCTACACCAACAGCCAGGCGCTGCACGACCAACCGGAAAAAGATCTTCGTGGCGCCCGCGCCGCTGCATTGTCGATAGTGCCCTACTCAAGCGGTGCTGCAAAGGCGCTTGGCAAAGTCATCCCTGAGCTGGATGGTCGCTTAACCGGTTATTCGCTGCGCGTACCAGTTCCGGTAGTGTCAATTGTCGACCTGACCGTCACGCTTGAGCGGGATGTAACGGAAGAAGAAGTCAATAATGCATTTCGTAACGCCGCCGCGACGGGGCCGCTGAAAGGGATCCTGGGCTATAGCGATGAACCGCTCGTTTCAAGCGACTACCAGGGTGACCCGCGTTCATCCATTATCGACGGCCTGTCAACGTTGGTAATTGGTGGCAATATGGTCAAAATTCTCGCCTGGTACGATAACGAATGGGGATTCTCCAATCGGCTCGTCGACCTGGCGCTGTTAATGGCAAAAAACGAGCGCTAACTCCTGCTTCCCACGCCCTCTTAAAATCCACGCCTGGCGTGGATTTTTTAACTCTGCCACGGCAGATTAAATGTGAGTTTGATGGCGGAGCAATTCCTCTCAACTTAGTCATTTTATTAATCTTACGGTTGCTACCATAATAAAAAGTCACTAAGCGAAGCCTATAACCCGCAGGCAATATGAGTAATGTGAACTTAATTGAGGATTCCGGTATGACCACCTTTCATCAACTTACTGCCACCAGTCTCAATGGCCAACCCATCACGATGGCCGATTACGCTGGCAAACTGGTGCTGGTGGTTAATACCGCCAGTCATTGTGGATTCACGCCACAATAGCAGGCCTCAAAGTGCTCTATAAGAAGTACGCCGCACAGGGTCTGGCGGTGCTGGGTTTCACCTGCAACCAGTTCGGTAAACAGGAACCTGGTGGAGCCGATGAAATCGCACAAACCTGTCACATCAACTACGGTGTGAGCTTCCCGATGTTTGAGAAAGTGGACGTCAACGGCGCTGGGACGCATCCGGTGTTTCGTTTCCTGAAAGATGAATTACCCGGCGTGCTGGGTGGATCAAGTGGAACTTCACTAAATTCCTGATCGGGCGCGACGGTAAGCCGCTTAAGCGTTTTGCCCCCTACACGACTCAAGAGAAAATAGAAGCCACGATCCTTGCAACGCTAAAAGACTGAGTGCTCATGTCATTCAAACCGTTCCCATTATGCCCCTGCCTGCTGCCTGAATAAAAAACACGCTGCAAAATCAACAAAATATAATCAACTTGCTTAATTACTCTGCAATCGCGTGAGATCAGGAAGAAAAATGCCATTTCCCTCTTGCCTCATTCGGTCTGTGCCGCTAATATTCGTCCCCGTTGTCACCTACAACGTTGCGTTCATAGCTCAGTTGGTTAGAGCACCACCTTGACATGGTGGGGGTCGTTGGTTCGAGTCCAATTGAACGCACCATCTTGCGTCCGTAGCTCAGTTGGTTAGAGCACCACCTTGACATGGTGGGGGTCGGTGGTTCGAGTCCACTCGGACGCACCAAATCATCTCTTCGATTTGGTGCTATTTCCCCTCAAAACTATCGTTTATCTTCAGTTTTATCATTTCCTACGTTGCTACAATAGCAATGCGTTAAATCATTCTAAATTCCATGCTCAACGCGTATCATTCATCTTCTTCGTATAATGTCTTTCGTCAGAGCCCGGATACCATGCCCTCTTCCATTCTCCTGTTCGCCGCGGGCAGTTTACGCCCAGCATTTACCCCGCTGATAAGCCAGTTCACGCGCATGAGTGGAATAGACGTCAAGATTGAATATGGTCCGGCCGGTTTACTGCGCGAGCGTATTGAAACGGGTGAACCGTGTGCGCTCTTTGCCTCCGCCAACCGGGAACATCCGCAAAACCTGCTGGTACGTAATAAAGCCGTCTCAACGCACACCTTTTGCTGGAACAAACTGAGCCTTGTCAGCAACCGAATCGGAACTTGGCTGGATTTACTCCGCGACCCAACGCTGCGACCAGGGACATCAACGCCCGGCTGCGACCCTTCCGGAGACTATACCTGGGCATTTTTCGACAATATGGATGTACTGGAACCAGGACTCGGGCGGCAACTTCGGGCGCGCGCTATCCCACTGGTTGGTGGCCGTGATACGGTAAAAATCCCGCAAGGAGAACTGGCGAGCGCCTGGATCCTGCGCCAGGGGCTGGCCGATCTGTTTATCGGTTACGCGCATTACGCACACGCGCTGCACGCGATGACCGACGTACATTACGTGGCTATTCCGGACGAGCACAATATTTGCTGCGAATACCAACTGGCGGTGCTTGATGCATCCAAAGAAGTCATGGCGCTGGTTGAATTCATACTTTCCCGCAGCGGTCAGGCGTTCCTTACCGCCGCAGGATTCTTACCGCTTAACGCCGAATAGAAAACAACGGTGCGATAAACGGCGTAGGGTGATTCTCCACGCTAAGTTTTCGCAGCGGTAAGCCATAGGCCAGAAACAGATTCTCTTCGGTCACAATGCTGTCCGTTGGCCCTGCCCGCCATTTACCTTCAGGGAGTAGCAGCAAAGTATGGGAAGCAACCTGCAACGCATGAAGCGGATCGTGGGTCGAAAAGAGAATGCTGCATCCCTGTTGATGGGCCAAATCGCTGATGAGCTGGAGCACCACCTGCTGATTGGCGAGATCCAGCGCGGAACACGGTTCATCAAGTAACAACGTTTGACACTCAGTCACCAGAGCCCGGGCAATCATCACTAACTGTTGCTGCCCGCCAGAAAGTGAGCCAAATGAGCTGGAGGCAAGATGCGCAATACTCAACTGCTCTAATGCCTGCATTGCTCTTTGTTGATCCTGCTGGCTGGGTTGCGCAAAAAGCTTCACGTGCTGTGCTCGCCCCATCAGCACCACATCGCTGACCGTATAAGGAAACGGTAGATGGCTATGCTGTGCCACAATTCCTATCCCACCGTTATTTTCAATACTCCCGCCTAAAGCAGGCAGCGTGCCGGTTAGCGTATCAAGCAGCGTACTTTTACCCAGACCGTTACGTCCAAGCACGGCCCAGATATCACCTTTCTGGCAACAGAACGTTAGCGGCTCAAATAGCGGCGCGCGATACCCATAAGAAAGCTGATTTACGCGCAGTGCGGCAGGTATCATGATTTCTCCCGACGGCTGGTACGAATGAGCAAGAAAGCAAACAACGGCGCACCGAACAATGCGGTGATGATCCCCAGCGGTATCTCCGCGTGCATCAGGGTGCGGGCAATATCATCCACGACAATCATAAAACCGCCCCCCAACCAGAAGGCACACGGCAGTAGACGACGATGATCAACGCCCACCAGCAAACGCGCCAGATGCGGAATAACCAACCCAACCCAGGCAATACTGCCGCTGACCGCCACCTGAGCGGCGACCAAAAATGCGCAGCACACCAAAACGCTGCGTCGCAGAGGAACCACCGCCACCCCCAGTGCTCTGGCATCTTTGTCATTGAGCGATAACAGGTTTATCCGCCAGCGTAGCTGGAACAAAACCGTCGCGGCGATACCGACTGGAACCGCCAATAGCAGTACTTTATGCCAGTTGGCCGTCGCGAAGCTCCCCAGCAGCCAGAACACAATATTAGGTAACGTCTCTTCGGTATCAGCCTGATATTGGATCAGGCTCACCAGCGCGGCAAAAAAGCCGCTCAAAATGATACCTGACAGGATCAACACCAGCGTATTCTCCAGCCCCTGTAACGCAACAATGGCATACACCAGGATCAATGCCGTCAGACCGAAGAAAAACGTTGACCCCATCATCAGCAAGGGCGAAAGACCGAGCAGGATGGCCAGCGTTCCTCCAAAGGCCGCCCCCGACGTCACACCGATAATATGCGGGTCGACCAGCGGATTATGAAATACTCCTTGCAACGTCGCCCCGCATAACCCCAGCGCGCCCCCCGCCAGCAGCGCCATCAGAATACGCGGTAATCTGACCGTCCAGATCACCTGGCTGGCTATTCCCTCAGCGTCGCTATAGTGCGTCAGGTGGTAAAACACCTCGCTTAACGACAGCGGATATTGTCCGAGGCATAGCGAACTGACGCCCAGCAACAGGACCACAACGATTAAGAGCGGTTGCTGGGGCAAAAAACGGTTACTTAGCTGCATCAGACTGCCAGTTCACACGATAAAAACGCTGATAGTAATCTTGCGCCTGCGCATCAACGTCCACATCTTTATAGGCATCCGGATACAGTTTTTTGGCCATCCACAGTTCACCGATCGCCAACGCCTCCGGCATCGGATAGCCCCAGGCTTTGGCGTATTCAGGCATCAACCAGACACGATGATTTTTCACCGCATCAATCCCCTGCCAGTTCGGATCGTTTTGGATCTGAGTTACCACCTGCGGATAGCGATCCTGGACAAAAATCACCTGCGGGTTCCACGCTAATACCTGTTCCAGCGCAACCTGACGGGCCCCTTTCACACTGGCAGCCGCCACGTTCAATCCCCCCGCGTGCTGCATCATCAGTCCGGTGTACTTACCGGAGCCGTAAGTCATCAGGTCGGGGTTAGCCATATAAATACGGACTTTTTGCGCATCCGGGATGTTTGCAACCGGCGCATTGAATTTTGCTCGTGCCGCAAAAACGTAGTCGATTAACGTTTCAGCCTGCGGTTTGCGCCCCACGACATCCGCAATCAGGCGAATACCCTGCTTTAACCCTTCGTTGTAGACCTGCTCTTCATCGGCCATAGTCGGGTTCATTTTATTCTGTTGCCCGTCGGCATCTTTGCGCAATGAGATAGCCACGACCGGAATACCGGCGTTCTGAATCTGCTGGATCATCTCCGCGGGCGCATAGTTGGCGACAAACACCACCTGTGGATGAATTGCCAGCAGGCTTTCGATGTTCACGCTGGTGAGATCACCCGGCGTCGGCAATGTAGTAATCGTCGGCATAAAGCGCGCAAATTCAGGCCCGAGCTGTTTTTTCCAGCTCGACATCACGCCAACAATGTCCTGCTGCGCATTGAGCTGGACCAGAATATTCAACGTCTGGTGTTGCAGCACGACCACTTTGTCCACATGGTCAGGAATCGTGACCTGACGACCAAGCTGATCGGTGATCGTACGGTCGGCCTGCGCAGAAAACGCAAACAACATGCTGGCGCATACCAGCACAAAAGAGCGGAAAGTTAACATGGGATACCATCTGAATAGAGGAGTAAAAACGATATGCATTAAATTATATAACGTAATGACTGGCAACCCATTCGCGATAAATACCGCGCTACACACGAGGAAGATCAATTTATGCCGGCAATAATAAAGCCGACGGTGATGACAACCGTCGGCTTTATGTCTTTTCTGCGGTATACGGGACTATTTCGTCGCCGCTTTGATGATCTGAAGCGCTTTGGCGAACTGATCCTGCGGAATCGTCAGCGGGTAAAGGAAACGAATAACGTTGCCATACTGACCGCAGGTCAGCAGCAGCAGTCCTTGCTCAAGGGCTTTCTTCTGCACGCGTTGTGCGGCGGAAGCGTTGGGTTCCCCTGTCGCTGGATCACAGAATTCAGCAGCAATCATAGAACCTAAACCACGCACTTCGGCCAGTTCAGGACACCCTGCTTGCGCATCTGTCAGAGCGGCGCGCAGCTGTTCGCCGAGGGCCGCCGCACGCTGGCACAGCTGTTCATCATGAATAATGTCCAGTACTGCATGGGCCGCCGCGATCGACAGCGGGTTCCCGGCGTAAGTTCCACCCAGACCACCCGGCGCAGGTGCATCCATGATTTCGGCTTTGCCCACGACGCCAGATAGCGGCATACCGCCCGCGAGGCTTTTCGCCATGGTCATCAGGTCCGCTTTATCGGCGTAATGATCCATCGCAAACAGCTGGCCCGTACGGGCAAACCCGCTTTGTACTTCATCGGCGATCATCACGATGCCATGCTCGTCGCAAATACGGCGGATGGCAGCCACAAATTCCGGCGGTGCCACCACGAAGCCCCCTTCGCCCTGGACGGGTTCGAAGATAATCGCCGCAACCTGGGTTGGATCGATATCGGCTTTAAACAGACGCTCAATCGCTTTTAGGGAATCCGCCGTGGAAATACCCTGCAATTCAGAAGGATACGGAGCATGGTAAACAGAGCCAGGGAACGGACCGAAACCTTTTTTATAAGGTGCCACCTTGCCAGTTAACGCCATCGTCATGTAAGTACGACCATGAAAACCACCGCCAAATGCGATAACGCCAGGACGCCCGGTATGTGCGCGCGCAATTTTCACCGCGTTTTCTACCGCTTCAGCCCCGGTGGTGAAGAATGTGGTTTTACGCTTGCCATCGATTGGCGCGACGGCGTTGATTTTCTCAGCCAAAGACACATAGCTTTCGTACGGGACAATCTGATAAGCCGTATGGGTAAAAGCCTGAAGTTGCGCTTCGACTGCCTGCACCAGGCGAGGATGGCGGTGTCCGGTGTTCAGCACAGCAATCCCGGCGGCAAAATCAATGTACTGATTGCCTTCGATATCGGTAATCGTGCTGTTTTCTGCCGACTGGGCATAAAAATCACACATCACACCCACGCCACGCGGGGTGGCATCCAGACGACGTTGTTGCAGGTTTTTATTGTTCATTCTCTACACCTTGTCCATTAATACATTTCGGTTGAATTACCCTTTAAATTTAGACGCCGTCTGGTACTTTAATCGAGAGCCAAATCGTTTTATTTTAAGGATCCAAATGCGTTCACTTGCCGGAGATGTGATCAAGCATGCATTTAGTCAGCAGACTGACGAAAAACTACATCGCCGCCTGTATGCCGCCATTTGTAGTTGCATCCTCGAAGGTAGCCTGAAACCGGCTACCCGAATGCCTCCGTCGCGTGACCTGGCAGGAGAGCTGATGCTATCGCGCAATACCGTCCTGCGGGTTTACGAGCAGTTGCAGGCCGAAGGTTATATTTCTGCGCGTACCAGTAGCGGCACATTTGTCACTGACAGCGTGCTGGACAATCTCAACCTGCGTCCCAATAAAGAACCTGTTGCTGCGGCTCTGGAGGATCACACCCGCTTATCTGCCCGCTGCCTTGAGCTGTTAGGTAATGCCAGCGCCAGTCCCCGTCAGTGGGGCGCGTTTATTCCAGGCGTACCTGATGTAGAGCATTTCCCACACCGGGTGCTCAAAAAAATTCAGGACAGGCTGGCAAGACGATTGCGCCCGGAGTTTCTCACTTACGATGCCGCAGGCGGTGTGAATGAGCTGAAAGAAGCGCTGGCGGACTATCTGCGCACCGCTCGCGGCGTGCGGTGTTCGCCGGAGCAAATTCTGATTACCGAAGGTATTCACCAGGCGCTGGATCTGGTGACCCGAACGTTATGCAACCCGGGCGATCACGCCTGGATTGAGGAGCCGGGCTACTGGGGAATCAAAAATATTCTGCGTATCAATGCGGTAAATTTTTCGGCTATTCCTGTTGATGAACAAGGTATGGTCCCGCCGGATGCAGGCGAAACACCGCCAAAACTGATTTTTGTGACACCGTCACATCAATACCCTCTCGGTTCGGTGATGAGCCTCAGTCGCCGCCGGCAACTTATCTTTCGCGCACGTGAAACGCGAAGTTGGATAGTGGAAGATGATTACGACAGTGAGTTCCGCTTTTCCGGCCAGCCGATCCCCTCTTTGCAGGGGCTGGAAGAAGAGACACCGGTCATCTACATCGGGACATTCAGTAAAACACTCTATCCCGCACTGCGACTCGGGTATGTCGTGCTACCTAAATCGTTAGCCGCTCCGCTGAAAAAGGTTCATAACGACCTCTATCGTGGTGGACATCTGTTGATTCAGGCCGCGCTGGCGGAGTTTATTCGCGAGGGTTATTACGCAGCGCACATTCGGAAAATGCGCCAACTATACAGTCGTCGTCGCCAGATGCTGGTAGAGCTTATCAGCCGCCAGCTTGGTGAACATTATCTTGGTTCCTTCAGCAGCAACGCCGGGCTGCATATGATCTTACAGTTACCCGCAGGGAGCGATGACGCGGTCATTGCCCAACAAGCGAATGCGCAAGGGTTGTTGGTGCGCCCGTTATCACGCTATTACGTGAATGAAGAGAAACGCAGCGGCCTGTTGCTGGGGTTTGCAAGTATTGAAGAGCATGAAATGTCGGCGGCGTTTACCCGACTCGCGGATATTATCAGGGTAAACACCGTGTAAGCACTGCCGGATGGTGGTGCAAGCACCTTATCCGGCATACTGTTTAATGTGATGCTTTTTTAATCCCAGCCAGATCTTCATGGCTTACTTCGCCATTCCCTTCACCCCAGGTCTTACGCACGTAATTAATCACGTCGCGCATTTCGTTGTCACTTAACATGCCTCCGTAAGCGGGCATCTTGAAGGAGACGCTGCCACGCGTTGTCGGTGTTTCTGCGCCGTGGGCAATCACTCTGAACAGCGGCGTCGGGTCATCAACCATGACCAGCGGATTGTTGACCAAAGAAGGTGCGTTATCATCCGTACCTTTCCCTTCCAGACCGTGACAAGTTGAACAGTAACGGTTATAGGTCACTTTTCCCGCCTCAGGTGAATTCGACCAGGATGCTGTAGTCGCAGCAGCACGCACCGTTTCAGGCTTCGCGCTTTTCAGACTCAGCAGATATTGGGCGATCGCCGTGGCATCTTCGTCGGTCAGATACTGTGTGCTCTGCGTGACGACTTCAGCCATCGAACCTGAAACCGCAGCATGCTTGCTCTTACCGGTCAGCAACAGCGATTTTAACGCCTGCTCAGACATTCCGCTGCCCCGCAGCGAAGGTGCATACCAGCCGTCAATCATCGCTCCGCTCAGGTACTCGGCATCTGCATGAGTATAGGCTTTTTCATTCATCGCCATGCCTCTCGGTGTATGGCAAGAACCGCAGTGCCCGGGACCTTCCACCAGATAAGCGCCCCGTTTTATCAGAGCTGTGTTGTCATCTGGTTTCGCGCTATCTACTGTCGTCGCTGGCGCGTCGGTAAACAGCCAGTTCCAGATATGCAGTGGCCAGCGGGCGGAGAGTAGCCACGGAATGGCATTCTCTTTATTGGGTTGCGCAGACGGTGTGACATCATGCATAAAATAGCGATACAGCGCCTGAACATCCTCGTCAGAAAGTTTTGCATAAGAGGGATAAGGCATGGCCGGATAGAGCGGATGACCGTCTTTGGCAATTCCCTGGCGTACCGCCTTTTCAAAATCCTCGTATGAGTAATTACCAATACCCTGTGCCTTGTCCGGGGTAATGTTGGTCGAATAAATATCCCCCACCGGAGTAGGAAACTTTTTGCCCCCCGCCATCGCTGCACCACCTTCAGCGGTATGACAGGCGACGCAGTCTGAAATTCGCGCGATGTATTCACCGTTAGATTCAGCAGCGCTTACCGAAGCGGTAAATAAACAGGCGGCGAGAATGGTTACGTTACGCATAGATCACCCCATATCCTTGAGTTCATTAACCGCACGCCATGCCTGATCGATTGCTGTGTGGGCATAAGCACTCCAGTCAGAATCGGAGTTAGCGATGGCAATGCGACCGACTGGCTGACGCGCCCGCTCGATAATTTCTGGCATTTTATCCATATCATCGAACAGTGAATTGGCGTAGTACGCATAGCCATGCGCCCAGCGGTTAACGGTAATGGCGGAGATATCGCGTTGATTATCAAAGCCTGTTGAGCCAAACATCTCCTGCAACTGGGAGCGAATCATCTCCTCATGCGCCGCAAAAGTGGTCCCCAGCAAATAGGCTCGTCCCAGGCGGAACTGCTCTCTGGCCGATAGGTTACTGCCCGGGTAGGTCGGCACATAGACCATGTGAATGACCATCGGATCGTCCGGGGAGGCCGGATGCTGATACCCACCAATACTGACCGGATAGTCGAGCTTAACCCGGCTGTAAGGTGCCGCTGGAGAATAAAATTCATGTACGCCAAGCTGTTTGAACGCCTGCCAGTTTTTTACCACCACGTTGGTGTACACCAGCGGAGCCTTGACGTTCAGTTTGAGATCCGCCTGCTGCTGTTCCGGCATCTCAGGCACCAGATACGGGATCATCATGTTATAGCCTGCCATGATGGTGTTCTTACCGCGCACACGGTGCATTTTACCGTCACGCAGATAGGTCACCACAACGCCATCCTGCACGTTAGCCGCATTAATCACTGTGCTGTTCAGGCGCAGGCGCGTGGTGTTTTCTGGTAGATCCAGCTTTTCATAATGTAATCTGGCGAGAACAGAGTCTTCCATCGTGTTACCCGGTAGCGCATCCGGCAGCATATACCTGACTAACAGTCGGGCCAGACCGGCGTTACCGTCCGGGAAATGGTAAACATACGGCTCTTCGAGGTCGGCCAGCGACTCTCCGTCCAACGGCGGTAACCCCATCCCTTCCATGCCGGGTAAGGCGCACGCCCTGGCATCGCTGCAGGAGATGCCTTCAATGCCGATGGCAAAGAAGTCATTGGAACGCTGCTGAAAATAGAGCAGCGCCATTTTGCTCAAACCCACTTTTGTTGCTAAAAATTCACTGTAGCTGTGGGTATCCAGCCATTCCATTTTCTCATCAACCGTCATCCCCGGAAGGTAATCGCCAGGGCGCACATGCAGGTCGATCAGCGCTTTTCTGTCGTTCTCACCTAGCGGAAAATCATTGATAAAGTCTTCAATTTTACGGCCATTGAGCCTGTCCGGCGGAATATCATCAGATACCGCGCGGCCCGGATCGCCGCTGACGATTTTTGTTACGCCAAAATTCTTCTTGTCGAAAAAAACCCCGCGACTGAGCTGCCAGTCGGGGTAGAAGTTTACGTCAAAACTCTCTTTTAACCGCGTGACGCTGACGCCCACGGTTTCCATCAGTTTTTGTACTTCAGGGCTGAAATTATGCGCGGGTGACTGGAATGCTTCGCTGCCGCCATAACCGAGTAATTTCTTGCCCGAGCTGGTAAATTCATTACGTTTGGCGTGTCCGCCAAAATCGTCATGGTTATCGAGGATCAGGACCCGGCTATTTTGCCCGGCAACTTGACGCCAAAAACAACCGGCAGCTAACCCGCTAATCCCGCCCCCAACAATCACTAGATCGTATTCTTCCTCAACGGGCAGAGCGTTTAAATCAAAATGCTTCTGCTCGCGGCCTAGCGCATGCGCCATTTCAAATGATCCAGGATGATTACCCCGCAGCCCTGTCAGCGCAGGAGGATAATAATTTCCATCTATAAATGCGTTTCCCTTTCCTGTCGCCCTGACCCACTCCAGCGGGGTAAGTCCCGCCGCAATAGTCACCGCGACGCCGTTGAGAAAATCACGTCTGGTAATTGCCATTAACTTTTTTCCTTATTGCTACACACTGCCTTTAATACGACACAAATAAGAGAAATACCCCCTTCTTATTTATAAAGGGGTACAACCGACTACTTCACTGGCTTTAACTCTTCATCCAGTTTTTTAGAATCATAATAATCACCCTGCCAGGTGATTTTTCCTGCTTTAACATGAATATAGCTTACGCCTTCAAATTTGATCGGATTATTTGTCGGCGGACTCCCTGCCCATTCACCACTATTTTTGCCTGAAAATTCCCAACGAAAGGCCACGGTGTCTTCGTCGTAGACGGGTTTGCCAACCATTTTCCAGTTCAGATCTGGCACCGCCTTAATAAAAGCGCCGATAACCTCTTTTTCCGCTTTTTCTCTGCCGTTTATCGGTTCGCCCGCGGCGGCATCATAATAAACAGCATCATCCGCAAGATATTGAGCGGCTCTTGAAGCATCATGCGCATTCCACGCCGCCATATATTCTTTTACGGTATTCAGCGATGTACTTTCTGCAAGGCTATAGCCCGAGAGCATCACTAATGAAAGCACCGCAATTTTTACTGTTTTCATCGTAATCCTCTCTATTCAGAAATGTCACACATGATATGTTTCACCCGAGTATATTCTTCGAGTGAATAGGATGAGAGATCTTTGCCATAACCCGATTTTTTGAACCCGCCGTGCGGCATTTCGGCACACAGAGGAATGTGATTGTTAATCCACACCGTGCCAAAATCGAGGTCAATGCTGAAGCGCTGCGCGCGACCATGGTTACGGGTCCAGACGCTGGCGGCAAGACCATACTCCACATCATTCGCTTTGTGTAGTGCCTCTTCGTCAGTAGAAAACGACTGAATGGTCATTACCGGACCAAATACTTCATGCTGAATAGCTTCATCATTTTGATGCAATCCGGAGACAATCGTCGGCTCAAAATAGAAGCCCGGACCTGGCCCGGCGCGCCCACCGGTTTCAATTTTTGCATGTGCCGGTAAACGCTCAATAAAACCTTTCACCTGCTCCAGTTGATTCCGGCTATTCAATGCGCCGTACAGCGCATTCTGATCTTCTGGCGGCCCAAATTTGATACTTTTTGTTTTCTGGATCAGTTTTTCCAGAAACTCAGCATAGATGGATTGCTCTACCAGGATCCGCGTAGCCGCTGTGCAATCCTGCCCGGCATTGAAAAAGCCTGCCGTAGTGATTGTCGCAATCGCCTTGTCCATATCCGCATCGGCGAACACGACTGCAGGCGCTTTCCCGCCCAATTCCAGATGTGCTTTAGTCAGATTCGCCGCTGCTGATGCCGCAACCTGCAAGCCCGCGCGGACCGAACCGGTAATCGAAACCAGTGAAGCCTTCGGATTTGAAACCACCAGCGAACCAGTGCTGGCTTTGCCCAACACGACGTTAAACGCCCCTCTCGGGAACAATGGTGCTGCCAGTTCAGCCAACAGCAGCGTACTCACTGGTGTGGTGTCGCTTGGCTTTAACACGACCGTGTTGCCTGCCGCCAGCGCTGGTGCAATCTTCCACACCGCCATCATGAACGGGTAGTTCCACGGCGTAACTTGCCCAACGATACCCAACGGTTCACGACGGATGGTCGATGTAAACCCGGCGGAATATTCTCCGGCCGCCTTCCCTTCAAGACAGCGCGCCGCGCCGGCAAAAAAGCGGATGGCATCGCAGGATGCCGCAATCTCCTCTTTCTCAATAAAATGGCGAAGCTGACCGGTTTCCTGACTCTGCGCGGTTATCAGTCGCTCAACGTTGCGTTCAATCTCATCAGCCAGCAGCAATAACGCCTTTTGCCGCTGTGCTGGCGTCGATTTTCTCCAGATTCTAAACGCCGCCTCCGCTGCTGAGTAGGCTTGCTCTACCTCCACCTCGTTAGCGTTGGGAGAAATTGCGTATGTTTCACCGTCAACCGGACTCACCAGTTCGAAGCTATCTTCGCTGCTGCCTGCTACATAGTGCCCATTAATAAAATGCTTCAGGGTTTTCATGCTTGTCTCCTGCCAATTAATACATAAAGAATCTTATGTATTATATATATTGTAAATTTTTTTCAAATGCGCAACATTGACACTATGATAAGCCTCGCATTTTTAACTTAATTTTCACATTTGCAAGGTAAGGCTTTTCATTGCCAGTTGACGCGTTATGCTCAGCTCATCATGAGGTTATCGGGACACACATCCGCTTGTGCAGTGACGTTGCGCCCAGGCATGTAAAATAACTCGGCCATTCTTACCTTCCTTGCCCGACGGGCATGTGTTAAAAATGGTCGTTGTTTCAGGGAATTGAGTACAGAAAAGATTATGATTACTCACGCGGTCATATTTGCGCCTATCGGGCAGGTCAGTCGTTCAGACCAGATAGTCCAGCGCCTTTCAAATGCCATTATCACAGGGTTGCTGGAGCCAAAAGAACAGCTTCCCAACGAAACTGATTTGGCAAAAATGATGGGTGTCTCACATATCACTATCAGAGAAGCGCTAAACACGCTTCGGGCTAATAATCTTATCCATACGGTTCGTGGTCGTAATGGCGGGAGCTTCGTTTGCGAAAATATCGATGGCAAAAATAGCGCCCTGCACCCGTTCAAAGCGATCAGTACGGATTATCTGTCTGATCTGGGTGAAATGCATTGTGCCATTATTAGCCATAGCGCGAGGCTGGCTTCCCGACGGATGACCGGTGCGGATATCGCCAAATTTCGCGAGTTTGTCGAGGTACTCAGAAAGGCAAACTCACCTGAGCTGATGACCCAGGCCGATATGCGTTGTCTGCTGGCGATTGCCGCCAGTTCGCATTCAGCGCGACTGGCCAATCAGGAGCTGCAAGTTCAGGCTGAATGGGCATCACTTGTGGCGATACTTTATCGCACAGACAGTATTCATGCGGAAATTATCGCGCTTTATTCAGCGCTGGCCGATGCACTGGCTGCTCACAACGAGGCAGAGTCAGTACAGTTTGCTACACGGATCATCGACACGTTTACCTACTACCTTATTGAAAAAAAGCTGAAATATAACTCGAACTGACAATCAGTGAAGGCAGGACAGACAATGAGCTCTTCGACATCCCTAAGCGCATTAATCCGTAAAATTGATGACATAACTGTTTCTACCGTAGATTCTACCGTTGCGCTAGCGAGGAGCATCCATGAGGCGATTTCAGGGGTACAAAAGGCCTCAGCCGAGGTCGTTCTCGACCCATCAGTAAGATCCACCGTTCAACAGCACATCAAGCGCACGCTCAGTGACAACCATTACTGTTCAGGGGCGGGATTCGCCAGCCATATTGAGAGCACCGCAAACACAAAAGAGTACTGGTTGCTGGAGTGGTGGTATAAGAAAGATAACGGTTTGAGCCAGGCGCATCTGGATTTGGATCAGGCCACGCAACAACGACTGGATTTCAGAACCTTTGAGTGGTTTAAGCATTCTCCTCCGGCTGGCAAAGCCTATATCCACGGTCCCTACGTCGACTATATTTGCAATATCTCCTATACCCTAACGTCAGCCGTCCCGGTCTACTACAACGACCAGTTTCTCGGTGTTGCCGCGGTCGATTTGCTGGTCAGTCAGATAGAAGCCGAACTGCTCTCCTGCGCTCATCCTAATTATGTGATTCTGACCAATCTGGAAAACAGGATCATTTTCTCCAGTTGGCCACGTTTTCGCGTGGGTGAATTGCTGTCACCTGCAAATAGTACCGTGATGTATCAGAGCGACTACTTTATCCTTTATCACTATCAAAACTAAGGGCCCGAAGGCCCTTAGTTTTTAGTTATCCTGCCCCATATTGAGCTTACTGGCGTACGCAATGGCGTCGTTTTCCGGTGCCGCTGAACGACCAAACGGACGGGTCAGGAACATATAAATAAGTCCCGAGCCAACGACAATCGCCAGGCCGAACAGGACCGTCCAACGGTCAATGAAGTCGCTGCTGTCCGCCGGTTGCGCCAGTAACCAGATCCCGCACAATCCGTAAGCTAACGCCAACACATTCACGATTACGCCCCAACCGCCAATGGTCCACTCCCCCGCCGGTTTCCAGCCTTTCAGGCGCTGACGCAGCGCGGCCAGCACAACCATCTGGAACGAGATGTAAATCCCGATAACAGCAAACGCGGTGATACGCGACAGGTTATCTGGCTGGAAATAAACCCAAACACAGATGATCACTGGCAGTAGGCAACTGACGACCATGGCATTATCCGGAACACCATTTTTAGAGATTTTGGCCATCCATTCACTTCCCGGCAGCATTCTGTCGCGGGAGAAAGAAAAGATAAGACGGCTTAACGCAGCCTGGAGAGACAAAATGCACGACAACATGGCGATAATCGCGACGACGATAAAGACAGTCGCGCCGGTTTCACCCAGAGCTTCATTAAGGATTGCCGGGATCGGATCGGACGTTTTGCCATTCACGATGCTGACCAGATTCGGTGAAGCCAACAGATAACCCATAACAGAAATAATGGCGGAAATCGCGCCGAATACGATGCTTAAAATCATCGCCACTGGGATCTTTTTACTGGGATTCTGCACCTCTTCCGCAACGTTACCGCAGGCCTCAAAGCCAAAGAACATAAACAGTCCCATCAGCGCAGCAGACATAAATGCGGTGGAATAGCTGCCGTCATGAGCCAGCACACCCATCGAGTCAAAAATTACAGAGAACGGCTGCGAACGGTGGAAAATCAGCAGATAAATCCCCAGCGCGATCACGCTGACAATTTCACACCAGAAACCAATTTTCGCCACCCGGGCCAGATTTTTAGTCCCGGACAAATTAACCGCCATCATCAACAGCAGCAGCAGAACGGAAGTCACCAACATCGTGGCTGGAGTCTGACCATAATGGAAGAGTGATTCAACAAACGTTGATGTATATTCCGCGATCGACGTAATGGTGACCACCAGTGCCCACAGGTAGATCCAGGCGGCGATCCACGCATATTTCTTGCCCCACAACCTTCTGGCCCAAGGGTAAAGCCCGCCGGTTATCGGATACTGGGAAGCGACCTCACCAAACACCAGCGCCACCAAAAGTTGCCCACATGCGACGATTAAAATCCACCATACTGCAGGCGGCCCCGCCAGCGTTACGGCCAGCGCAAACAGCGAGTAGACGGCGGTAAGCGGCGACAGGTAGGTAAAACCCAACGCAAAGTTTGAAATTAAACCGATCGATCTATTGAACTGTTCTTTGCCATCTTTTTGAAAATTATCGTTTTTCTTATCAGGTGTCTGTTCCATATAGCTTTCTCTTTTGTGGAATAGTCGCAGGGTTGAACAATTAATGTATAAAAGATATTAAGTTATATGTATAGTGATTTTGTCGCAGATTTGTTAAAAATGATCGCGCATCACGTTAATGAAAAAGTGGGAATAAAACGGTAGAGAGAGCGAGAATTTTGCGGTATTTACAACCAACAATTCTTTAGCAATTGCGAACCGTGGGCCACTTTGGCGGATAAATACGCACAGCGGATTGCGTTCGATGCTAAGTAGCAAGAATCGCTGCTGTTAAGCAACATTTTTGCAATATAATAACGTGATGTTAAACGCTGAACCTGAGCAGGTGAATGATGGAAATTGATCTCGATAATCTGGTCTTTGATGGACTAGAAGAAGCGCAAGAGCGTAACGCTGAACGTCTGGAAGATGCAGACAAGAAAGCGCAAGAAATTATTGCTGATAATGATTGCGGTGACGCCTGCAAAATCTGATTTCCGAACCGGCGCAATGCCGGTTTTTTTTTACCTCCTGGCTATGCCCTCTCGCCTGGCTACATATCGCATTGCGTTTACCCATTGTTAACACCTTTTTCACTAATAACATTTTGTAAATAGATAAGAATTTTTTCTTATTTTGTCCTGAACCTGAGTTATGGGAGCGTAAAAAGCACAAACCAAAAAAAACGACAGGGACTTACAAAATGATGGTAACAAAAACTCACAGCGCGAAAAAAACACTGCTGGCACTCGGCATCCTGCTGGCATCAGGCATTAGCGTCTCACTGGCTCAGGCCGACCAACTGGCCGATATCAAAGCCGCAGGCGTAGTAAAAGTCGCAACATTTGACGCGAACCCGCCGTTTGGCTCCATCGATGCCAAAACGCATAAGATTGTCGGCTACGACGTCGATTTTGCCGAAGCGCTGGCTAAATCTCTTGGTGTAAAACTGGAACTGGTGGCGACCAATCCGGCAAACCGAATTCCGTTATTACAATCTGGTAAAGCCGATTTAATCGTTGCGGATATCACGATCACGCCTGAGCGGTCGCAGGTAATAGATTTCTCCGTCCCCTATTTTGTTACCGGCCAGCAGTTCCTTGTGCCAGCAAAATCTCCGGATAAGCTCGATCAATACAGCAAAGCACGCATCGGCGCGGTAAAAGGCACTACTGGTGAACAGGCACTGCATCAGCGCTTCCCGCAGTCGCGCGTACTGGCCTATGACGATATCCCGCTGGCGTTAACCGCACTGCGCAACGGCAATGTTCAGGCCATCACCCAGGACAGTACGATTCTGGCCGGTTTATTAGGCGGTGCGCCGGATAAAGCAGATTTCAAAATTCTACCGGACCTGCTGAGCAAAGAAGAGATTGGGGTGGGGGTGAAAAAAGGTGAGCCAGCGTTGTTAAAAGCCGTCAACGATGAACTTTTGAAGCTGGAATCTACCGGGCAGGCGGCCAAAATTTATGATGTCTGGTTTGGTCCTGAAACCAAAAGTCCACAAGCCCGCGCCTTTAAAATAGAAGCCAAATAATATGCTCTCAGCCCTTTTTCATCGATCCGCAGCTTCGGCTGCGGATTTTACCCATTTGCGTCAGGCGAGCGTCGAGCTACGCAATGTGGTTAAAGAGTATGGCGCTCAAACTGTACTTAACGGCGTCAACCTGGCAGTTGAGCCCGGTGAAGTGGTGACCATTCTGGGACCTTCCGGTTCTGGAAAGTCCACTCTTATACGTCTTATCAACCAGTTGGAGTCGCTCAGCGATGGCGAAATCTTCATTGATGGTAAACCAATTAGTCAGTTGCGCGGGGCGGCATTACGCCAGCTACGCAGCCGTATCGGTTTCGTATTTCAGCAATTCAATCTCTATTCGCATCTGACTGCGCTGCAAAACATCGCGCTGGCGCTGGAATATGTTCACGGCTGGAATAAGACGGAAGCGGATCGCCGGGCACTTGAGTTGCTGGAAAAGGTGGGACTGGCGGAAAAAGCCAATGCCTATGCCGCACAGTTGTCCGGTGGACAGCAGCAGCGCGTGGCCATCGCCCGCGCGCTGGCTTCATCACCGCAAATTATTCTGTTTGATGAGCCCACCTCCGCGCTGGATCCTGAAATGATCGGCGAGGTATTGCAGGTGATGAAAAATCTCGCCCACAGCGGTATCACCATGATCGTCGTGACCCACGAAATGCATTTCGCCCGCGAGATTGCCGATCGTGTGGTTTTCATCGATGGTGGCGATATTCTTGAAGTGGCCCCGCCGGAGGATTTTTTCGTCCAACCACAGCACCCGAGAACCCAGCGTTTCCTGAAAAAAGTGCTCGACCCGTTACACCAGGAGTCATCATCATAATGCATGCAATGGACTGGCAGGGAGTGCTGAGCGGGCACCCCCTGCAATGGATAATTTCTGGTTTTCTTACCATGCTTTGGGTGACGCTGGCAGGTATCGTGCTCGCCACGCTCATTGCCATCTCACTGCTCAGCCTGCGACTGACGGGCAATCGTCTCGCTAAAACGATGGTCGGGGTGTGGGTCTCGGTGTTTCGCAATACACCTTTACTGGTGCAACTGATGTTCTGGTATTTTGCCGCATGGAACTGGCTTCCCCGTGACGTCATTAGCTTCATCAATGCTGATCATCCATGGTCAATTCTGCCGGGTGATGTCTGGTGGTTAACGCCGGAGTTTATCTGTTCAGCATGGGGACTGGGCGTATTTACCTCAGCATTTTTGGTCGAAGAGATCGCCTCAGGTTTACAGGCAGTTTCTGCCGGACAACGCGAGGCTGCCGTGGCGCAGGGGTTTTCATCCTGGGCGATATTTCGTCACATTCTACTGCCTCAGGGACTGGCAAACGCCTGGCAACCCATTGTTGGGCAATATCTCAACCTGATGAAGCTTTCCTCGCTTGCCAGCGGTATTGGATTTGCTGAGCTCACCTACCAGGTACGGCAAATTGAGAGCTACAACGCGCACGCGCTGGAAGCCTTTGCCGTTGGCACCGCACTCTATCTGTTTACCGGCATCGTGCTGGGTATGTTGCTTACGCGTCTTGGCCCGCGGCCGGCGGCGGGTAAATCGTCAAAGGTAAGAATGCGCATCTTCAGCGTCAGGAGCATACTGCATGATCGCTAATATTTCGGTCATTACCGACAATCTTGACTATCTCCTGTGGGGACGTGTGGCTGAGGGGCAACCCGGCGGTGTACTGCTCACTTTGCTGATGGCTATCGGTGCGGCTTTGCTGGCGCTGCCTGGCGGGATCGTTCTTGCCTGCTGCGCCTGGCGATTTCCTGGCGCGGTTCGCAACGGGTTGTTTATCTGGGCGGAATTTATTCGCGGCATTCCGCTCATCTTTGTGATTTTCTGGATGTGGTATTTGCTACCCATGCTGACCGGAAGCGATCTACCCGGTGCCGTTACCGTGACGCTGGCGCTGGCATGGTTCACCACCGCTTCGGTGATGCACTCGGTGTATGCTGGAATTAGCGCACTGCCTGGTGGGCAATATGAAGCGGCAGTCGTTCAGGGGTTTCGCCGGGATCAGGCCCTGTGGCTTATCTTGCTGCCGCAGGTGCTGCGTAACGTACTGCCGTCGTTGACGGGGATTTTCATTGGGCTACTGAAGGACACGTCACTGGCATTTATCGTTAACGTACCGGAACTCACGACGGTTGCCGGTCAGGTTAACAGCCGGGTGCAAATCTACCCGACAGCCATTTTTATCTTTACCGGACTGGTCTATTACCTGCTGTGCTTTAGCCTGGAGAAAATCACCCAGCGCCGCTTCGCACTAAAATGACCTCTCGGCTCAACATTCCACAAACTGATGGTCTTCGTTGAGCCGATATTTCACGCCCGCCCGAATGTTTTTTTCCCCTTCAACGGCAAGCGCAAAGCGCATTCTCTCGCCATCGTGATAAGCCAGCGCCGCACATCCGCCGGGACCGAGCGTTATCGAATCTACAGTACCGGTACTGGCAACAACGGCGTTCTCTCCGCTGGCAATAATGTGGATATTGTCCGCGCAGTTAGCGATTTTTGCCTCTGCGCCAAAACAGGCTACCTGGGTTAAATCACCGCTACTGGCAACCCGGTTTCGGTCGCCAAGCGAACTGATGCGTACGCGCATGCCGGTACTGGCGATACGCGTTCCGTCGCCCACACTGCTGATACGCGCCGAATTTCCCGCAATCGCTATTCGCCCACGATCGCCTGAACTGCCGATATGCGTGTTATAGCCTACACTGCCAATCCGTGCGCTGTAACCGGCACTGGCGATCTGTGCGGCATACCCGGCGCTGGCAATTTTAACGTTGTCACCCGCACTGCTAAATCGGGCATAATCTTCCGCACTCGCCAACGGACGACTGGTTTCCTCCGCGGCTTGCTCACAGGAAATATTCCCCATTGCGTCAATATCCTGCTGAGCAAAACTCGCCTCTTCCCGCCATTTCGACCAGCCGTATTCCACCAGGCTATTTGCCCAATCAGTATACCCTTCCCGCTGGAGCGCGCGATGAACATCGGCATAGCTTCCTCCTGCGGGAAACGCGCGTAGAAACCAGCGATACATGACGGGCCCAACACGCCAGGCCCGTAAGTCACTTCGTGTAATCATCATCGCTTAATGCCGGTGGTAGCCATCCACCATACACTTGAAGGTTTCGCCCGGCGTGCGGCCCGTAGTGCAAAGATAAAGATGCCCAAAAATGAAAAACAGACTGACAATTGCCAGCGCAAAGTGCGCCTGAAGCAGCCAGTAACGCACACCAGGAAACAGATCTCCGACGACCGTCGGGTAAAGCGATAACAACCCAGAAATCAGCAGTAGTGGCAGCAACCCATACATCACGCCAACGTAGGCCGCCTGCTGTAGCGGATTGAATTTAGAACGCGGTGATGCCGGGAATGGGTGTGACTCGCCCTGCATAATGCCAAACAGGTAAAAACGTGTTTGTCTTTGCGCGCGAGCGATCCAGCCCTGACGTTGAATAATATAGTGATGTCCGTTGCCGCCAATCAGGTTGATCAGCACAAAACCAACCCAGCAAGCGAGTAGCAAAAAGCCGCAAACCTCATGAACGGTAAGCAGACTTTTCATGACCGGTGCGCTGACGGCAGAGAAGTGATTGACCAGGCCACTGACCAGAAGTAGCAAAAACAGCAGCGCATTCGACCAGTGCCACAAACGAACAGCCTTCGAATATAAATAGACCTTCTCACCGTGCCCTGCCGACGTTTTATGTGCCGCCCGAAAGCGCAGCATGGCGTGAAGCGCCAGCACCAGCCACATTCCCACCAGCATTAACCCGGCAACGACTAACCACACGGGCCAGTAGTCCGGTGAAAACAGGGGAACATACTGCGCAAGCTGGGCGTGAAACTGTTCGGCATTTTGCGACGCGTTCATACATTTTCCTTTTTAATCAAATGTTGACCGAACCGACGATACAGATGGGGTTTCCCGGCGCCTGCAAGTTGATATTCGTAATACTTGTTTTCTCGCAACCAGGTCTGAATTTCCGGGCTATCTTCACGGCCAAAAATCAGCGCATGTTCCGGGCAAGCGTTAACACAGATCGGTGGAAAACCTTTCGCCAGGCGTGATTCAGCGCAAAAGTCGCATTTATCCGCCACTTTGGTATGCGGGTTGAGATAACGAACCTGATAAGGACACGCACCAATACAGTAACTGCAGCCGATACAGGAAGACGTATCTACTCGCACAATACCGTTCTCATCCCGCCAGGAGGCACCGGTCGGGCACACCTCAATACAAGGCGCATCATCACAATGCTGGCAGGATTGACGGAAGTAGTGATACAGCGTTTCGTTGTCGTTGTCCGAGACTGGAATATGCGCTATCGACAAACGGCTGCCCTGGGCAGGAACATGGTTGGTTTTCCTGCAGGCCCGCGCGCAGATATTACATCCGTTACACAGTGATTCGTCGTGAATCATGACGTAACGAACGGCTTTAGGGCTCCTGGTACTCGCTAACAGATTTTGACCTGGGCCGGTGAAAAAAATCACCGTCCCCATGCCAATGACAAATTTTCGTCGGGTGAAGGACATCGGGTTATCCTCTAAACTGTGACAGTGGTCGTCCACACGTTCCATGACATCAACCTGAATAATTCAGGGGTTCTGATACTGCTCAACCTCAAGCCATTCACACAGGCCGTACGCTTTGCCATAACTCATAAAACGTTCGCTAAACAGATAAGGTTCCGCATTTGACGATTCCACAGTACGTATATCTGCGTAATCGGGATGCGTTTCCATAGCCGTTAGCGCCGCTGTAATCTGCTGAGATTCAAAGCTATACGGCGGTTGCGTCAACATGGCGACCTTATAGGGGCGAGGATACGTGCGGCCGTCGAAGCGTACCGCCTCGGCAATCGCACGGCAGATGTCGTTTTCCACCACCTGCACGCACATGTCGGCGTAGTTTGCCGTCATGGTTTGCGTTGAGTAGAAATAGACATCTTCCGCGCCCTGCACACGGGTGATATCCGCGTTAATTGCGTCCTGACACAGCGCATCCAGCAGCGCGGATAGATCGGTTTCAGGGACCGAATAAGGTGGCTGCAGAAACACGCTGCGCCCCACCAATTGCCCCGATGCCGAATGCTGGCGGATAAAATCTGCCACAATCGACTCCGGGCTGGCAGGATCCTGAACCTGCGGCGCAGTCACCTGTTCTACCGGCGGGTGAAACGCCTGTAGCCAGTGTCTCTTTTGACTATCAACCTCGTCAGGAAGCGCCTCTACGGGTGCCAGAACGTTGCTCACGTTAGTCATCTCACGTTCCTTACGCTGGCAACAGATCTTGCGCCGCCAAATCAGCTGCCACGTCTTCAAGTCCGAGTCGGTTCAGGGTTTCACGCGTTGGGCAACCCAGCTCTGGATCCCAGCCCATTTCCTGATAGAACATCGTCAATGACTGACGCATATCCTCCCTGTCCATCTTGTCGGTTCCTTCAGTGAAGACCGGGATCTTCGGATCTTTATCGAATACCCAGGAGCAGATGAGATCGTGCTCATTGCGCATATCCTGGGTTTGCATCAGTTTGACCGTATAAGCACGATGCAAAGTAAAGATGCGTTCAGCGGCCAGGTCCAGACTCGCCTGCGTGGTTTCATCACCGGTGACTGCCTGGAAGAACTTCGCTTCCAGATCCAAGTCTCCGCGATAGTTACGGCTCTTGAGTGGTGAAACCGTCATCGGCCAAACCCAGTTACACAACGTAACCGCGTTATGCAGACAGACTTTCAGCAGCGTCCATTTGGCATATTTGATCTTGGCAGCATTGATCGGGGTGTAGTTTTTGGTTTCATCGTAGGCATCCTGTGAACCAAACAGCTCGCCCGCCACTTCGCGCTGCAATTTCAACGGCAAACCGGAGCCGATGAAGTTGATATGGGTGTGCGCCATGCAGTCACGGTTAAACATACAGTTGGTGATCGCCCCCACCTGCGCTGAAGCCTCGTTCGCATGGTGAACAGGAAAACCGAACGGCGACCACAGTTTATTTTTGGCATAACCCCAGTACTCTTCGCCCAAATCCCAGCGTTCAGCAATGGCATACGAGCCGTCCGCAAGGTGACTGAGTTCCCCCACGCGATGCGCCAACCGATAGTAGAAGTCTTTAATAAAATTAGGATCACCCGCTTCCAACTGATCCCAGCGGATTTCCGCATACTCTTCAGCCGGCAGTACGCGCTTAAAGACGCCTTTCGAATAGCAATAAGTAAAATCACGGTGCAACTGGCCGTAGTTACACCAGATACCGTAATCGTCAAACAGGTTCAGACCAATCAGGTTTCCCACCACGCGCCCATCGTCTTTATCGTCAAAATCTTTCGGGCCATTGGGGAAAATGGTGGTGTGTACAAAGTTCGCCACACAAGTGTTGCCGCCGGTACTCGGCACGCCAAAATCTTTCACCCGCGGAACATTGAGCTGCGACATACAACGAATAGGGCATGAATGACAGCCGCTCATTTTGACCGTGTATTTTTCTGCGGCTGGCCCCAGATCGAACACCGATTTATAGGTACGGAAACCTACCGTATTTTGGTTGCCCGGCGGGATTTCCCCGGTTTCGATTGGTCCGCCTTCTGCTGCGCCCCAGAACAGCCCTTTACGCGCCGTCCAGCGCGAGTTTGGCGAAGAGTATTCTGCCCAGGCCTGCGGGGTGCTTGGCACAACGTGGTTGTTGTTAGCGCCGATGAGCTCGGTCATCATGTAGTCATTGAGCCGCTTCATCTCTTTGCGATCGGCAATATTGACGCCTTTGGTCCCTTCTACCGCAATAGCCTTCAGGTTTTTCGAGCCCATTACTGCGCCAGTACCAGCTCCGCCGCTGTGGTTGCGACTGTTGATCATGCAGGAGAGCGGCACCAGATTTTCCCCCGCCTGGCCAATCGCGGCGACGCAGGTTTCCGGGCTGGTGATGCGACAAATTTCTTCAGTTGTGGCGCGCGTCCCCTTACCCCACAGGAAATCGGCTTTTTCGATGCTAACCTTATCGTCTTTAATGTTGATCCAGACCGGCGATTCGGACTTGCCTTCAATAATAATGGCGTCGTAACCGGCGAATTTCATTTGTGCAGCAAAGAAACCGCCCATATGAGCATCCACGACTAAATTGCCTTTGGTAAATGTCGATAAGGAGGTGATATTGACGCGGGAGCTACAGGGAGCGCCAGAACCCGTTAATGGTCCGGTGGCAAAAACCAACTTATTCCCTTCATCAAAAGGCATGGTGCCTGGCGGGACTTCGTCGTACATAATTTTATAACCAAAGCCCATCCCACCGACAAATTTTTTAAATTTACTGGAATCTTCAAGGGTGATATTACCCGTGGTGAGATTGACCCGTAAAATAGTACCTGTCCAACCATTAGCCATCATGTTTTCCTTTGCAAGAAGGTTTAATAGATATACCCGCCATTCTTCAGGCAGCTTTTTTATCCAAAACTGCGGTATTTTTGGCAATTAATGGCGCGAATCAGGTATGCCTGCTATCTATCAAACAGTAATATCTTTCCACTCGATAATTTTTAATGCCCCAGTCGGACAAGCATTGGCGCATTCCCCGCATAACACACATTTTGAGGACTTTTTCGTTTCGGTATTTACGGTCGCCATCATCCACGGACAGGCTGTGGTACACGCGCTACAGCCAATACAGCGTTTGTGGTCCACCGCAATACAACCGTCTTCCTGTTTCCAGGTAATTGCACCTATTGGGCAAACCTTCATACACTGCGGATCTTTGCATTGCCGGCAGGTATCTGCGGTATAGTTTAAATCGCCATACAGCCCACCACCGGACCCGACACCATCATCGCCAAAGAAGAAATTGCGATGGATTTTTATCCGGGAAAAGAAGGTACCCACCGCACCATCGTTATAATTGGTACAGGAAATTTCACAGCGGTGACAGCCCGTACAGCGAGCTCGCTGGGTCACCAGAACCCCTTTAGGCGTATTGATAAGCCCAACAGTCCCACTATCGACATCTTCCTGCTTACAACCAAAAAGGGATAACAGCGCGGGAGCAATCGTTAATCCCGCCAGTCCTTTTCCTGATATCCGCAGAAATTCTAGTCGCGTTAAACCACAATCTAAAAATGGACGATCAACCTGGTTCATTTATTTCGCATCCTCTTCGCAAATGCTGTGGTAGCAACACCTTCAGGCTAATTTAAACCAGCGCAGCTCAAGCCATATCGGGCGGTTAAAGTTGCCAACAACACGTAAATTTTTGCCCTAACCTGATCGCATAAATGACGGTGGTTAAACTGAATGAATCTAATCCTTTAGGGTTAGGCACAGAAATAATGTGGTTATTCAGCATGCTTAGTCTTGATCGTCATCAATTAAAAAACGGAAGGGATATAATTAATGCGGAGTGAGATTTATTATCATTAAGATAAATTGAAATAGCACTTCATATGTCTTGCAAATATTTGTGACTCCACTCTCATATATATTTTTATATATCATCCGGTATACAATTAAATATATAGCGAGTTGGATAGCGTTAATTGCAACACTAAATTATAATTATTGATAGATTAACGTAATGAGAATAAGAGGACGGAGAGAGAAACTACCGCCCTCTTTTTGCGGATTATCCGGTCAATGCTTTAATTACGGTCTCAATAGCCTGTTTTTCTAACTCACTGCGCTTCACACGCTGGTTAGCAAGGGTGGTTCTCAGTACTCCCGCAATGACGATATGCTTAGGCTCTTGTCCCAGATCGCGCATTTCCAGCACTACTTTACCGACTACTCTGCACATTTCACGGTACAACTCGTCGTCTTTCGTCTGATTTCCCATTTTTGCCCGCTCGTCATTAACTCAAAGCAACAGCATATATCACTCTGAGGATTTAGACAAAATTCAATGAAAATCAAAGAAATGTCATCATTCTACTGAACTCTCTGAAGTCGATTTACAAGCTCAGCAAGACTTCCCGCCTGCATTTTTTCCATCACCCGCGCCCGGTGCACTTCAACCGTACGCACGGCAATATTCATGGCATCAGCAATTTCCCGATTCATTAATCCTTTTGCTACCAGATGCGCCAGTTCCCGTTCTTTTGGCGTAAGTTGTTGATAGCAGCAGATGATCTCTTGTCGCGAGAACGCCGCTGCCGAGACCTGCAAGGCATGTTCTAATGCTGCCTGAAGCGGCACGGCTGACACCGGTTTTTGCAAAAAATCGACCGCGCCACGTTTCATTTGCTCAACCGCCATCGGCACATCGCCATGCCCGGTGAGAAAGACCACCGCCAGGGTGCTTGCTTTCTGACGCATGATTTCATGCACCGCGTGCCCATCCAGTACCGGCATACGCATATCCAGCAGTAGTACACCCACCTGGTGCAGATTTGCCTCAGCGAGGAATTTCTCACCTTGCTCCCAGCAAGACACTTCATATCCCAGACTTTCCAATAAAAACGCGCAGGCCTGGGTTACGGCAATGTCGTCATCCAGCAGATGAATTATCGCCACTACGGCCTCCTTCCCGATTTGGTTTAAAATATAATGTCACTCTCGCCCCCGCTTTTCCGTCCGGGGCCTGCTGATTGTTGATCTCAATATCTCCGTTTGCGTAGCGCACCAGTCGCTGACAAATGACCAGTCCTAGTCCCATGCCTTCTTTACGCGTGGTCATAAACGGCTGAAACGCCTGATACAACTGCGTCTCGTCAATGCCTCCGGCATTATCCTGCACCTGAATACTCACACCACCATCCTTATGCAGGGCGCTAAACCAAACTGTGGTAGCCCCTGCCTGGGCGGCATTGAGTACCAGATTGGCCAGCACCTGCTCAAGAAGAACGCTTGGCAACGTCAATGTTAACGCCTTGCTGACCTGTGTGTGCAGCGTTACCGCCGGGAATTGCTGGGGCATGCGTAGTAATTGCCAGACGTGATGGATAGCATCGTGAACGTTGATGGCTTGCCAGTCATCGGGAAGTACCGGATTGCCCTGTGCCTGGCTGACCCACTGCCGGAGATTGCGCAGCGTATCGGCCCCCCTTTGTGCCTGGGTGTCGATGTGCTCAAGCACGGGCAGCAACGGATGCTGCTCATCCTGACCGCGCAGGCGAATCAGACAGCCTTGGGCATAATGGCGGATAGCCGACAACGGCTGATTGAGCTCATGGGCAAAACCGGAGGTCATCTCCCCCAGCACGCTCATTTGTCGGGCAGTCTCCAGCGCCTGTTCCTGTTTGTGCAACAACACATTGTTCCGCTCTAGCTGCCTGCCGCGTCGGCGAACCAACAGCATTACCCAGATGTAATTGAGCGTCAGCAACAGCAACACGATGGCCACGCCCCCCATTGCCAGTCGGTGTTGAATAAACCAGCTTTTGACATCCAGCCACAGCTGACGCTGCTGCGGATGCTGGCGGACATCGCGCAACAACGCTTCCACCTCGCGGGTCGAGGCGGGCGCTCCCCAGCGAAATGTCGCGTTTTGCGGTGCATTGAACAGCACCCGCGTGACGCGATCGGCCAGCTCGTCACTCACTGCAGGTAGTGCGGCAAATGACCAGTCAGGATAGAGCGGTGTACTGGTCAGACAGGGAATTGAGGTCGGATGGTTCAACACGGTCATAAAATCGGTTTTACGAATGAGGCCTTCTTCATCCATTTTTTCCAGCAGGCACACCGGCACGATCACCGCCTGCACGGCTTTTTCACGTAATAAATAGAGTAAAGCATCGGCGGGAAATCCGGTAAACGTCAGACGTAAATCGCGTTCAGGGCGCAGACCGGCATCACTGAGCGCTTTATATCCCAGCAAATAGCCGCCAAAAGCCTGAGCATCAATGGCGCCAACCGCTTTGCCGATCAGATCGTGTGGGGAGGTTATCCCGCTGTCGCGTCTGACGAGGATCGCGCTGCCGATCACGTTACTGGTGGCTTTCCCACCACGGGTGGAGCGTAGCGAAGCCAGCCAGCGCAGCGCAGAACGGCTGTTTAGCTGAACAAACTGCGCCGGATTAGTAACAACAAACTGCACCGTTCCACGATTCACCGCCTCCTGCATCTGGTGCAGATCCAGCGGTTGAATATGAAACTGTTCGCCGGGGATTTGCTGATTCAACAATGTTTCCAGCGGCTGCCAGTGATTACGTGTAGAAACCTCCCCGCGCATCGCCAAAACGCCAATGTTCCATGTCTGCGCCCTGACCGCGCCGCTTAGCATCCACAGCGACGCCAGCACTGTCAGACATCTTACTACGTTGCGTCCCACTCAATTGTCCCTGTCAATTATGTTGTTTTAGATCAACAACAAGCCGGGTATGTGGTTAACCACAATAGAGTATACCCCGTCACGATTTTTACACTGTAAATCATTGAGATTCTTTATTCATCACACGCAAATCAACGGCGTGACCAATGTTTCGTTGTTGCATCGTGACGGGAGAAAATATGGACAGCAGTAAACGGCAGTTTCTCCAGCAACTGGGCGTCCTGACCGCTGGCGCATCACTGGTTCCGCTGGCTCAGGCGAAATTTCCCTTTTCGCCTGAACGCCATGAAGGCTCACTTCAGCATCGCTACGCCATGCTGGTTGACCTGCGACGCTGTATTGGCTGCCAGGCCTGTACCGTCAGTTGCGCCATTGAAAACCAGACGCCACAGGGCGAATTTCGTACCCTCGTCAACCAGTATCAAGTACAGATTGAAGGTCAGCAAAGCGTCACCAACGTCCTGCTGCCGCGACTGTGCAACCATTGTGATAATCCCCCTTGCGTGCCTGTTTGCCCGGTACAGGCCACTTTCCAACGCGAAGACGGCATCGTGGTGGTCGACAACACACGCTGCGTTGGCTGCGCCTATTGCGTGCAGGCCTGCCCTTATGATGCGCGATTCATCAACCATGAAACGCAAACCGCCGATAAATGTACCTTCTGTGTTCACCGCCTCGAAGCGGGGCTGCTCCCGGCCTGTGTAGAATCCTGCGTCGGCGGCGCGCGCATCATTGGCGATATTAAAGATCCACACAGCCGCATTTCACAAATGCTGCATGAACACCATGACACCATCAAAGTCCTGAAGCCGGAAAGCGGTACGTCTCCTCACGTGTTCTATCTGGGACTGGATGAGGCGTTTGTCACCCCATTGATTGGACGTGCTCAACCCGCTCTCTGGCAGGAGGTTTAAATGAACCATTCACTAATTATCGACGAGGTTCTGGCCCATCCCCAGGACGTAAGCTGGTTACCCTGGGCCGTACAATATTTCTTTTTCATCGGCATTGCCGCCTGCGCCGCACTGTTCGCCTGCGTTCTCCACTGGCGCAAAAAAGAAACGGCAGATCTGGAGAATCTGACGCTGTTAATCGCCCTGACCTGCGCGATTACCGCACCGCTGGCGCTGACCGCTGATCTACACCAAACCGCCCGCGTCTGGCATTTCTATGCGTATCCGACGCCGTGGTCCTGGATGCCGTGGGGCGCACTGTTCTTACCGCTGTTTACCGGTTTTTTAGGTCTGTGGTTTCTGGCGCAGCACGTTAAACGGCTAACGCTAAAAAGTTACAACGTCACAAAATGGTTAGCACTTGGTAGCGCACTGTCCGCCATCGGATTGCTGGTTTACACCGGCCGTGAAGTGTCGGTGGTGCAGGCGCGTCCCATCTGGTTCAGTTACGCATTTCCGGTTGCGATGTTCCTCAGCGCGCTGCAAACGTTTCTTGTCCTGCTTATTGCCACGACAAATAACAAGGACGTACTGCCGCGTAAGCTAGCGTGGGGGCAAATGGTCACGTTGATCGCACTGGCTATCGTGGTGTTGATCTGGGCGAGCGGTAATACGCTTTCCGGTTCGGCTATCCGCCAATGGCTGGATGTGGCTTCTTCAGCACAACACTACGCTATCGGTTGGGTTGCGTTATGGCTTGTTTCACTTGTTCTTTGCGGGTTGGTTGTACGTTACCCCTTGTCGCTACCGCTGCGCATATTACTCGCTTTTAGCGCCATGGCGCTGTGCTGGCTAATGCGCTGGACGTTACTCATCCAGGTGCAGACCGTACCGAAATTTAACGCGCAGTTTAATCCCTACACCCTGCCCGGCGGCACCGATGGCTGGCTGGCCATTGTGGGTACTTTCGGCCTGTGGATAGCACTGATTATTATTGTTCGTGAAGCCCTGAACGCGATCGGAAGGAGAATGCAACATGGCTAATTTAACCCGTCGTCAGTGGCTTAAAGTGGGCCTTGCCGTAGGTGGCATGGTGACTTTTGGCCTGAGTTATCGGGATGTGGCAAAGCGCGCGATAGACGGTTTGCTGGACGGAACCTCGGGCAAAATTACCCGTGACCGCATCTTTGCAAACGCGCTCATCCCTGAAGCCAACGCCCGGCCGCACTGGCAGCAAAACCCGCAGCAGGTGATCTCCATGACACAGTGTTTTGGTTGCTGGACGCAGTGTGGCGTGCGGGTTCGCGTTGACACTGAGCAAGGCAAGGTGCTGCGCATTGCGGGCAACCCTTATCATCCGTTGTCGCACGAGCACCATATAGACGCCTCCGTCCCCTTTACCATGGCAATGGAACAGTTGGCCGGGGAGTCAGGTCTTGACGCACGTTCCACCGCCTGCGCCCGTGGTGCAACTTTACTCGAAGGTCTGTACAGCCCGTTACGTATTCTGGAGCCCATGAAGCGCGTCGGTAAGCGCGGTGAGGGAAAATGGCAGCGCATCAGCTTCGAACAGCTGATCAAAGAGGTGGTGGAAGGCGGAGATCTGTTTGGTGAAGGCCACGTTGATGGTCTGAGAGCCATCTACGATCCCGCTACACCGCTTGATGCGAAACATCCCGGCTTTGGCCCAAAATCCAATCAACTGCTGGTCACTAATACCAGCGATGAAGGACGTGATACCTTTCTACGTCGCTTCGCACTGAACAGTTTCGGCAGTAAAAATTTCGGTGCTCATGGCGCTTACTGCGGTCTGGCCTATCGGGCCGGTTCCGGCGCGTTAATGGGCGATCTGGATAAAAATACCCACGTGAAACCCGACTGGGATAACGTCGAATTCGCGCTGTTTATGGGCACCTCTCCGGCGCAATCCGGCAACCCGTTTAAGCGCCAGGCCCGCCAGTTGGCCAGCGCCCGTTTACGTGACGACTTCCGCTATGTTGTGGTAGCGCCCGCCCTGCCATTAACCACGGTGCTGGCTGACGATCGCGGCCACTGGCAGCCCGTACGACCGGGAAGCGACTCCGCGCTGGCGATGGGGATGATAAGATGGATTATCGATAAACAACGCTATAACGCTGATTATCTCGCCATTCCCGGCGTGCAGGCCATGCAGCAGGCAGGAGAAAAAAGCTGGACTAACGCCACTCATCTTGTGATTACCGATGAAATTCCAACGCTTGCCGGACAACACCTGACCCTCGCCCATCTGAGCACAAACGCCGCCCAGGAGCCGGTGGTCGTCAACGAGGCCGGTGAGATTGTCGCCGCCAACAGTTGCCCGCGTGCGCAACTGTTTGTTACCCGCGAGGTGACGCTGGCTGACGGGCAGACGGTAACGGTAAAAAGCAGCTTCCAGTGTCTGCGAGAGTCCGCAGAGAAACTGTCGCTAACGCAGTACAGCCAGCAGTGTGGGGTGTCAGAAGCAGACATTGGCGCTCTGGCCGACGCATTCACCCGCCACGGACGTAAAGCGGCAGTAATTACGCACGGCGGAATGATGGCAGGCAATGGATTTTATAACGCCTGGTCGGTAATGATGCTCAATGCGCTGATTGGCAACCTCAGTCTTGAAGGCGGTGTGTTTGTTGGTGGCGGCAAATTCAATGGTGCCACCGACGGTCCGCGCTACAACATGGACAGCTTCGCCGGGAAGGTAAAGCCGAAAGGGTTAAGCATCGCGCGCAGTAAAACCGCTTATGAGTCTTCCGAAGAGTACCGCAATAAGGTAGCTGCCGGACAATCCCCCTTCCCGGCTAAGGCCCCGTGGTATCCGTTTGTCGCAGGTCAGCTTACCGAACTCCTCGTCTCAGCGCTTGAAGGTTACCCTTATCCGCTGAAAGCATGGATCTCAAACATGACCAACCCGTTTTACGGCATTGCGGGATTACGTGGCGTGGCGGAAGAAAAGCTCAAGGATCCTGCTCGCTTGCCGCTGTTTATCGCGATTGACGCCTTTATGAACGAAACCACGGCGCTGGCAGATTACATCGTGCCGGATACCCACAACTTCGAAAGCTGGGGATTTAGCGCTCCGTGGGCAGGCGTGGCCAGCAAAGCCACCACCGCGCGTTGGCCTGTCGTCAGACCTGCGACCAGCCTCACGGCTGACGGTCAATCGGCCTCGATGGAATCTTTCTGTATCGCAGTGGCAAAGCGCATTGGGCTACCCGGATTCGGCGACAATGCGATTACCGATCCGCAAGGTAATCACTATCCGTTGAATCGTGCGGAAGATTACTACCTGCGCCTCGCCGCCAATATTGCGTTTATGGGCAAAGCCCCGGTTGCAGAGGCACAGCCGGAAGACATAGCGCTGACCGGAGTACAGCGGATCATGCCTGTGATGACCCAAACGCTGAAACCCGATGAAATCAGCCGAGTTGCGTTTATCTACTCCCGCGGCGGGCGCTTTGCGCCGGACATCAGCGGGCGAGTTGATAACCGCGTCGGCAATGCCTGGGAAAAACCGCTCCAAATCTGGAATGCGAACGTCGCCGCGCACCGTCATGCAATTACCGGCGAGCGCTACAGCGGCTGCCCGGCCTGGTATCCTTCACGTCTGTCTGATGGACGTGCGGTCGAGGAGTTGTTCCCGGAACAAGAGTGGCCGTTGAAACTGATTTCCTTTAAATCCAATACCATGTCCAGCGCCACGGCGGTTATCCCGCGCCTTCATCATCTGAAACCGGTTAATCTGGTGGCGCTCAATCCGCAGGATGGTCAGCGGTATGGTTTAGCACATGGCGATATCGTGCGTATCACCACCCCTGGCGGTCAGGCGCAAGCGCAGATAAGTCTGCTGCATGGCGTCATGCCGGGTGTCATCGCCATTGAACACGGTTACGGGCATAAAGAGATGGGCGCAGCTCAGCATACGCTCGACGGCAAGCCAATGGCATTTGATGCACAGATAAAGTCAGGGATTAATCTCAATGATTTGGGCTTTGCGGATCCTACCCGGCAGGTTGCCAATACCTGGCTTGACTGGGTGTCGGGTGCGTCGGTGCGTCAGGGGTTGCCAGCGAGAATTGAGCGAGTGTAGTTCTGCGTGAACGCGTTTTACCCGGCCTACAAGACGTCGTAGGCCGGATAAGGCACTGCCGCCACTCAGCAAAAAGCGGATCAGTTATTAACCGGGATCACCGCGCCTTTATATTTAGTACGGATCCAGTCCTGGATTTCTTTGGAGTGCAGGACATCGACCAATGCGACGATATCCTTCTTCTTCTCGTCGCCACGATGCACGGTAATGATGTTGGCGTACGGGTTGTTTTCACCGCTTTCAACGGCAATCGGATCTTTCACCGGATCCAGCCCGGCATCGATGGCGTAGTTGGCGTTAATCACCACCGCATCGCCTTCGTCGTTGTTATACATCTGCGGTAACAGCGCGGCTTCCACGTTTGGCAGGAACTTCAGCTTTTTCGGGTTTTCGACGATATCGCTAATGCGCGCGGTTACTTTATCCACGCCCGGCTTCAGCTTAATAACACCCTCTTTTTCGAAAATCGACAGAATACGGCCTTCCTCAGATACCGCATCGCGCATGATGACTTTGCCGCCTTCCGGTAGTTCTTTAAGCGATTTCACTTTTTTCGAATAGATACCAATTGGCTCAATGTGAATTGCTCCGGCGCTGACGAAGTCATACGTTTTATCGCCCGCATGATCTTTAATCACACTGTTCAGGTACGGAATATGCTGGAAGTAGTTAGCGTCAATCTCACGACCAGCCAGCGCGGTGTTCGGCAGAATGTAATCCTGGAACGGTTTAATCTCCAGATCGATCCCCTGTTTCGCCAGAATCGGTTTGGCCTGTTCAAGGATCTCCGCGTGCGGCACGTTAGATGCACCAACGGTCAGAGTGTCTGCCCAGGAGGCAAAGCTCAGAGCGCTTAAGGTTGCTGCGGCGAGTAACGTCAGTGATTTTTTCATGATAATGGTTTCCGTATTTTATTAGCGTTTATCTAACAGAGAGGTGATCACATCGCCGCAAAGCTGGATGATGAAGACAATGAGCAAAATCGTCACCGTCGCCACCAGCGTGACGTCGCTGTGGTTGCGCTGGAATCCTTCCAGATAGGCCAAATTCCCTAAACCACCGGCACCAATTACCCCTGCCATCGCGCTGTAGCTAACCAGCGCAATTAGCGTCACGGTGATCCCGGACACCAGAGCAGGAGAGGATTCCGGCAGTAAAACCCGAAAAATAAGCGTGCTCAGCCGTGCGCCCATCGAACGTGTCGCTTCAATAACGCCTTTATCCACTTCACGCAGAGCGATTTCGACCAGACGTGCATAAAACGGCGCTGCACCGACGATCAGCGCAGGCAACGCGGCATTGGCGCCGAGAATGGTGCCTACCATCGCTTTGGTAAACGGGATCAGCAGCACGATCAAAATGATGAATGGGATTGAACGAAAGATATTCACCACCAGCGAAATAGCGCTATATACCGCTCGGTTGGGGAACAATCCGCCGCGCGCGGTCAGGAACAATGCCAGACCAAGCGCGATGCCCAGAATAAAGGTCGCAGCACCCGAAAGAGCTGTCATATACAGCGTTTCCTGGGTTGCCGCTAACAGTTGCTCCCACTTCAGATGGGGAAACAGTTCTTCAGCCATGTTGAATCACCTCGCCTTCAATGTCGCTCTGGCGCAGGTCGGCCAAAATATTGTTCAATTGTTCCTCAGAGGCCACCACGTGCACCCAAAGTTGACCAAACACACCGTGTGCGGTTTGCGCCATTTTGCCGTGCAAGATGTTGAATGGCAGGCCATAGCGCAGGGTCAACTCGCCAACCACAGGCCGGTGCGTGCGTTGCCCGGTAAACGTAAGCTTGATAACTACGCCGCCAAGCTCACTTGCCAACTGCGGATTAAACTCGTCTTCCTCGGTGTACTGGCTCACCTGACGAACGAACTGTCGGGTGATCGGCTGCTGTGGATGGGTAAAGACGCTGAGTACGTCGCCTTCCTCAACAACTTTGCCATTTTCCATTACCGCCACGCGATCGCAGATTTTGCGTACCACGTGCATTTCATGAGTGATCAGCACAATGGTCAATTTGAAGCGACGATTAATATCGAGGAGTAAATCGAGGATCTGATCGGTAGTTTGCGGATCCAGCGCCGAGGTGGCTTCGTCACACAGCAGGACATCCGGATTGTTCGCCAGCGCGCGGGCAATTCCTACACGCTGTTTTTGCCCGCCGCTGAGCTGTGACGGATACGCATTTTCACGACCGCTCAGCCCAACCAGCGTAATCAGTTCAGCAACCCGCTGTTTGATTGACGCTTTGGACGCTCCAGCGATTTGCATAGAGAAAGCAATATTTTCGCTAACGGTCCGTGACCACAGCAAATTGAAGTGTTGAAACACCATGCTGATTTTCAGTCGTGCCTGGCGTAACGATTCCCCACGGGCGGCAGAGATATCGTGGCCGTTAATCATCACGCTGCCGGAGGTCGGTTTTTCCAGCCCATTGAGCAAACGAATTAAGGTGCTTTTACCTGCCCCGCTGTAACCAATAATGCCGTAAATCTGTCCCTGTTCAACCGTCAGGTTGACGTTATCGACAGCGGTGATGGCAAGCCTTCCTGGCGTAAACACTTTCGAAATATTTTTCAGGACAATCATGTCGTTTGGGTATCCGCTGCTGCTTATTGTTCTTCTGCTATCGCTTTTGGCTGTTTAGCAGTATGGATGTCCAAACGAGTGTAATCAGCGGAATTGTCTTTTAAAATGAATTAAAAAGTATTTGATATAACATTTAGATATATATGTCGCGAACACTGAACAGATATCCGTTCTATCCCAGCCACGATGATGGAAAAACTCCTGACATTTTTGTTCACTGTTTTTTTTATCTCAACCCATCTCAATTTATAACTGAATCGAGCAAGCCAGCATCTTTTAAATGAGACATAGGAAATTGCAAAACTAATACATGACTGTGCTCACAAGATATCTTGCGTTAATTGTAAACATATAAAAATAAAGAACGTGTAATCCACTTTTTATTATTCTCAATAATTTGGTTTTGCTTCCGGTTTACAGCATGATCTGTGATTCATTTCACCACATGGCAACATTACTATAAATACAATTCAGCAAAATACACGGAGGCTTTAATGTTTAAAGAAGAAAGGCGTACATCTATTCTTAACTTACTCATCAAAGATCATAGTGTCAGCGTGAGAAAACTCGCCGTTCTTTTTAATGTTAGCCAGGAGACTATACGTTCAGATCTTTGTTGTTTTCAGAAAACAGGAATGCTTTTGCGTTGTTACGGTGGTGGTATTGTTAACCGCCAGGCATTAAGCAAGTTGATAACAGAAAATAAAATTGATATCTCCGGCACAATTTCAACTCCGGCAAACAAAGATTTTCGATTACATAGAGAAGGCACGAAAATGTCGGGAAAAGTTTGTATATTAGGTTCATTTAATATTGATGTATCGGCTACCGTCCCCTGGCTTCCGCAAAGCGGTGAATCAATCCTCGCAAGCCAGTTCGGTTTTTATCCAGGAGGTAAAGGTGCTAATCAGGCATTGGCCGCAAATAATGCTGGCACCGACGTCCACTTTATTTTTAAAGTAGGTAAAGATCAGTTTAGCTCTTTTGCCCTCAATCATATTATCCAATCTGGTATAAATTCATATTGTGCTTATCAGACTGATGATGCCCCCACCGGAAGTGCATTAATTTATGTTTCAGAGCAGGATGGTGATAATATCATTGCTATCTATCCTGGTGCCAATATGATGCTAACCAGGCACGAAATTAATGAACAGCAGGGTCATATATCTGAAGCTAACGTTTTGCTAATGCAGCTGGAGACTAATATCGATGCTATTGAAGAATTTGTTCGCTTGGGTAAATTAGCAAACAAGACAATTATTTTGAATCCGGCACCTTATACCAAAAATGTTAGCCGTTTATTACCTTCAATAGATATTTTAACACCTAACGAAACAGAAGCATCATTTTTATCGGGTATTACAATATTAAATATTGATGATGCTCAAAAAGCAGGGAATATCATTCTTCAATCAGGCGTTGAGAAGGTCATTATCACTCTCGGCGCACAAGGATCATTACTGTGCGAACGCCACCGTACTTTGTTTATCCCAGCCTGGAGTGCCGTCGTCAAAGATGCTGCGGGCGCGGGTGATGCATTTAATGGCGCACTGGCCGCCTCACTTGCCCGTAAATCAGACCTTGTATCAGCCATTCAGTATGCCTCTGCCTTTGCTTCACTGGCAGTTGAACAAGAAGGCGCATCGAGCATGCCGCAGCATGAGCTGGTACTACACCGGATGCGCACTCAATCGCATGATATTATTAATATCAAATAATAGGATCTCAGTATGAAAATTTTATTTATCGGTGAGTCATGGCATATTCATATGATTCATTCTAAGGGATATGACAGCTTCACATCCAGTAAATACGAAGAAGGCGCTGACTATCTCTTATCCTGTCTGCGCCAGCAAAATATCACTATCGACTACATGCCAGCGCATATTGTACAAACCCGCTTCCCGCAGACGGTAGAGGAACTTGATATATACGATGCTATCGTGATTAGCGATATAGGCAGCAATACCTTTTTGTTGCAAAACAAAACTTTTTATCAGATGAATATCATCCCGAATGCGTTAGCGCTGATTAAAGAATATGTCTCAAATGGCGGCGGTCTGTTAATGATTGGCGGATACCTTTCCTTCACCGGCATTGAAGCGAAAGCAAATTATAAAAACACCCTGCTGGCCGAAGTTTTGCCTGTCGAAATGCTGGAGCATGATGATCGCGTTGAAATTCCGGAAGGATGCTGCCCAATCAACACGGAGGAACAGCATGTCATTACGCAGGACCTGACACAGTGGCCCCCCTTGCTCGGTTATAACAAATTGCGTGCCAAGGTAAACAGCATCACGTTGGTCAAAATAAATGACGACCCACTATTAGTTCTCGGTGAGTACAATAAAGGTAAAGTCGGCTGTTTTGCCAGTGATTGCGCACCGCACTGGGGAAGTCCGCAATTTATGCAATGGGAACATTACAAGTCATTCTGGTGTAACGTTCTGCAAGCAATTAAAAAATAAACGCCAATCTGCAGGTGATTATTGAATCACCTGCCCTTTTCCCTCCGTATCGGTTAAAAATATGCAAAGTCACTACAAATATGGTGAAATGTTTTGCGATAGCATATTAACCAGCTATCGTATTTATGGCGACCCGGCATCTCAATTAATGCCATTAATCATCTTACACGGCGGTCCAGCAGGCGGTTTTGATTATCTATTAAATTATCATGAGCTGTCTGATGATGGACGCATGGTGATATTTTACGATCAATATGGTTGTGGTCGTTCGACGCATTTTCCGCTGGCGGATGCCTCATTCTGGACAATAGAACGTTATCTTCAGCAACTTCGCCAATTAATCAGTCATCTGAATATTGGTCAGCGATATTCATTACTCGGACATTCCTGGGGAGGTATGCTGGCAGCAGAGCACGCCTGCACGCAACCGGAAGGGTTGAGTGGTGTGATATATGCCAGCGCTCCCGCCAGCATCCCACTTTGGCAAAGCGAAGTACTGCGATTGTTTAAAGAACTCACGACTGGCGCTGATGCAATGTCAGACGATGCCATTATGCAGGCAAAAATCTATCAGCATCCGCCTGAACAACTTATTGCCTACTACAAAAAACATGTTTATTCCCTGGCGCAAGAACCGCTGCATATTCAGCGTTCTGATGCGCAATTTGCCGCCGATCCCACCGCCTACCATGTGCTATGGGGCGCGAATGAACTTGCGGTGAATGGCTTGCTGGCGCAGTGGGACATCACCCGTTCATTGCACAAGATTCGATGCCCAGGATTAGTCCTTCATGGTGAGTATGATCAGGCGACATCACAGGTCGTTCAACCGCTTATTACCCATATAACCCACTGTCGGGGTGTCACGATTCCTGACAGCAGCCATAACCCACATGAAGAAAATACCGAGCCTTGCCTCACTGCTGTCCGTGAGTTTTTACGAGGCCTTGATTAACACGAATTGAGGTGTTTACTATGAGTAAAATAAAAAAGTTATCTCTCACAGATTTGGTGCTGTACGGGCTGGTATTTATGGTGCCGATCGCGCCGGTTTCTCTCTATGGCGTCGTATATAATTTATCTCATGGCATGGTCGCGCTCGTGTATATTATTGGCGCTATCGCGATGTTTTTTACCGCCCACAGCTATTCAACATTATCAAAGCACATCTCATCCTCCGGGTCGGCTTATACCTATGCAGGCGTGTGCATCAACCCCGCTGTGGGTTTTCTCACCGGATGGATTTTGTTGCTGGATTATCTGTTATTCCCTACGCTGGTTGCCGTCCTGGGCGGTGTTGCTGTTCATGCAATACTTCCGCAAATACCGATTTGGGTATGGCCGTTAATTTATGTGGCTATCGGAACGGGCATAAATTATTTGGGAATACAACAAACGGCTAAATTCGACAAACTGCTGGTCTTTATTCAACTCGGTATTCTGGCCATTTTTGTGGTGCTGATTTTGCGACTGCTGATGCTTGATAGCAGCCACGTGTCATTTTCTTTCAAACCTTTTTTTGATTCTCAGTGGTTTACCCCTGGCTTAATTGCTACCGCGATCTCTGTTGCGGCGCTCAATTTCCTCGGATTTGATGCCATTAGTACCCTAAGTGAAGAAAGCGAAGGCGGCGGGAAAGCAGTCAGTAAGGCAACCCTTCTCGCCCTTATCCTGGCCACCGTGCTGTTTATTATTGTGGTGACCTTTGCCGCATTCGCTACGGGTAAAATCGACAGTTTTGCGGAAGGTACAGAAACTAACGAGGCTTTTTTCACGATTGCAGGCGATGTTGGCGGCATCTGGCTTAAAGTTGCATTTTCTATCATCGTAGCGTTCGTTTGCGCAGTCGGGAATATCATTACGGCGCAAACCGCCGTATCGCGCGTCCTGTTCTCTATGGGGCGAGATAAAATGTTACCCACATTTCTGGCGCATGTGCACAGTAAAAGAAAAACACCTGACTATGCAATTCTGTTCACCGGGGCTGTGACACTATTCCTTAGTTACTTGTTTTCCGGGAAAATTGAATCCATATCCACCCTTGTCAACTTCGGTGCGCTTTTCGCATTCTTTATGGTGAACCTGAGTGTCTTCGTGCTCTACAACGTAAAGATGAAACAGCATCGTCGTTTTGTCCCTCATGTGATTTCTCCTGTGCTGGGGATGGTCGTCATTGGTTATGTCTGTCTGAATATGAACATTCACGCGCTGACGCTCGGGGTTATCTGGTCTGTAATCGGTCTGGCGGTTTTGTGGTATCGGAAAGCGCATAAGCAGGACATCCATATCGATCTTGAGGGGCGAAAGCTGCTCGACTAAGGCTGAATCCTGAGTTTGCAACACGTTATTTTTTTCTTGTTGCGCAACACCGTCTGAAGTTGGGCGGTGTTTTGTTAACCAACCCGAAACAATTTAATGCTGATTCTTTGTAAAACTGCACAGAAGTGTTTTGAAACGCTGTTTCCATTTTCCTTTTTGATAATTTTCAGCGTATAATGCGCGCCAATTGTCTCTTGAATGGTTTCAGCACATTGACCTGTAAAACTCAACGACTACAAAACTCACCATCCCGTTGGGCTGAAACACAAGCACACATTCCTCTGCACGCTCTTTCGATGTCACCTATCCTTAGAGCGAGGCATCACAACTTTCGTAACTCAGGTTTAGCTTCCCGTCCGTGCGCGGCGGGAGCCAGATTTCCATATCCTTCTCAACTTAAAGACTAAGACTGTCATGAAAAAGACGAAAATTGTTTGCACCATCGGTCCGAAAACCGAATCTGAAGAGATGTTAACCAAAATGCTGGACGCGGGCATGAACGTCATGCGTCTGAACTTCTCTCACGGCGACTATGCAGAACACGGTCAGCGCATCAAGAATTTGCGCAACGTCATGAGCAAAACCGGCAAGAAAGCAGCAATCCTGCTCGACACCAAAGGTCCGGAAATCCGTACCATCAAACTGGAAGGCGGTAACGACGTTTCCCTGAAAGCGGGCCAGACCTTCACCTTCACCACCGACAAATCTGTCGTAGGTAACAACGAAATCGTTGCTGTTACTTATGAAGGCTTCACGAAAGATCTGTCCGTCGGCAACACCGTTTTGGTTGACGATGGTCTGATCGGCATGGAAGTTACCGCCATCGAAGGTAACAAAGTTATCTGTAAAGTGCTGAACAACGGCGACCTGGGCGAAAACAAAGGTGTTAACCTGCCGGGCGTTTCCATCGCACTGCCTGCACTGGCTGAAAAAGACAAACAAGACCTTATCTTCGGTTGCGAGCAAGGCGTTGACTTCGTTGCAGCGTCCTTTATCCGTAAACGTTCTGACGTCGTTGAAATCCGTGAGCACCTGAAAGCGCACGGCGGCGAAAACATCCAGATCATCTCCAAAATCGAAAACCAGGAAGGCCTGAACAACTTCGACGAAATCCTCGAAGCGTCTGACGGCATCATGGTTGCGCGTGGCGATATGGGCGTTGAAATCCCGGTTGAAGAAGTTATCTTCGCGCAGAAGATGATCATCGAAAAATGTATCCGTGCACGTAAAGTCGTTATCACTGCGACCCAGATGCTGGACTCCATGATCAAAAACCCGCGTCCGACCCGTGCAGAAGCCGGTGACGTAGCGAACGCCATCCTCGACGGTACCGACGCAGTAATGCTGTCTGGCGAGTCAGCAAAAGGTAAATACCCGCTGGAAGCCGTTACCATCATGGCGACCATCTGTGAGCGTACTGACCGTGTGATGACCAGCCGTCTGGACTTCAACAATGACAGCCGCAAACTGCGCATCACCGAAGCCGTGTGCCGTGGCGCGGTTGAAACTGCTGAAAAACTGGACGCGCCGCTGATCGTCGTCGCAACCCAGGGTGGTAAATCTGCTCGTGCAGTACGTAAATACTTCCCGGATGCTACCATCCTGGCGCTGACCACCAACGAAACTACCGCGCGTCAGCTGGTGCTGAGCAAAGGCGTTGTTGCACAGGTGGTTAAAGAAATCAGCTCTACCGATGATTTCTATCGCCTGGGTAAAGAAGTCGCTCTGGAAAGCGGTCTGGCTCAGAAAGGTGACGTTGTGGTTATGGTTTCTGGTGCACTGGTTCCGAGCGGCACCACCAACACTGCATCCGTTCACGTGCTGTAATAATTCCATCGCGAATTAATTTGCTTAAAAAAGCGCCCTAGTGGCGCTTTTTTTATTTAATCGATAGCCACAATTAATAAAAAATCAAATCGGATTTCACTATCTAATCCGTGATTATCTAAGATGAATCCGATGGAAGCTTTCTGTTTTCACTCGGTTTTTTAGCCGTTTTTGCACAATTCGATGCTTCTTTGAGCGAACGATCAAAAATAAGTGCATTCCCATCAAAAAAATATTCTCAACATAAAAAACTTTGTGTAATACTTGTAACGCTACATGGAGATTAACTCAATCTAGAGGGTATTAATAATGAATCGTACTAAACTGGTACTGGGCGCGGTAATCCTGGGTTCTACTCTGCTGGCAGGTTGCTCCAGCAACGCTAAAATCGATCAGCTGTCTTCTGACGTTCAGACTCTGAACGCTAAAGTTGACCAGCTGAGCAACGACGTGAACGCAATGCGTTCCGACGTTCAGGCTGCTAAAGATGACGCAGCTCGCGCTAACCAGCGTCTGGACAACGCAGCTACTAAATACCGCAAGTAATAGTATCTGTGTAATAAAAATGGCGCACATTGTGCGCCATTTTTTTGCTCTGAATTCCCCTTCCCTGTTATTGCGTAGCGCGCACCTCAGCATCTTCTCCCGGCACACCATTTTGCGCAGACTTCACTTCTGGCCTATTGCTCGCGACCGATGCTTGCCCGGCAGTGACGGTGACCGGATAACCTGCACGACGATACAACGCCCTTTCCACCAGACTGTTATCCACCGCTTTATTGTCTTTAAACTGGGTAAAGCCGGCTGGTAACACATACGGCATGGTCTGGACGTTTTGTTCCTCTTCAGGCGACAGCGGTCGATGCACTTCGACATACCTCATGCCGTTCGGCTCTATCGAATATTTTATCGGCTCATTAATCACCCTGACCGGCGTGCCTGTGCGGACCTGAGCAAACAACGCTTTGATATCCGGCGCGTTCATGCGAATACACCCAGAACTCACTCGCAGGCCCACGCTGTCCGGCGCGCTGGTGCCGTGGATCAGATATTCACCGTTTCCATGCGCCAGACGCAGTGCAAAGCGTCCTAACGGGTTATTTGGTCCGGCAGGTACAACAGGCGGTAATGTGATGCCACGCTCCAGAGAGCGTTTACGGATGCCTGGTGTAGGGGTCCAGGTTGGATTCGGGATTTTCTGCCCAACCCGGGTTTCCATTACCGGCGTTTCCAGCCCCTGCAAACCGATACCAATCGGGAATACCTGAACAATATTCTCTCCCGGCGGGAAGTAATACAGACGCAGTTCCGCCAGATTCACAATAATGCCTTCGCGTGGTGCATCCGGCAGCAGTAATTGTGAGGGAATAGTGATCAGCGTTCCGGGTTTAGGTACGGGGGCAATAGTATTGTTGGCTTCAAGGATCAGCATTGCAGCGGTATCAAACTTACGGGCTATCGCCTGTAGGTTTTTATCGCCTTCCTGCACGGTGTAGGTTTGGTTTTGCCCAACAAGGCGGCTGTTCGCCTGGGGCAAAGGATAATCGACCGCCCATGCGGCCTGAATAGCGCTGTAGGCGCCGATTAGCATTAACGTAATAACAGACGCGCGTTTCATACTCACTCACCCCCCTGGCGTTCTTGTCGGACGGCGGCGAGCGCCCGATCCGGCCTACGAGTCACTGCGTTGCCTTACACGAACGCTTTCAAGTCGGTCTGAAAGTTGACGTGTTTTATCAGTTTAGCTAAGAGTTGCGGCTTTGGCGCGAATAGCCCGAATCATCGCCTCCAGCCCTTGTGAACGAGACGGTGTGAGATGCTGTGCGAGCGCCATTTTTTCAAACCACGGGCGCACATCAAAATTCACAATATCCTGAGCCGTCATGCGATCATACAAAATGAATACCACGGCAATAAGCCCTTTCACAATTGCCGCATCACTGTCGCCCTGTAATTCAATAATCCCTTCGCCATTCTGACGCATAACAATCCATACCTGGCTTTGGCATCCCTGAATGCTATTTTCCGGGCAGCGTAAGTCATCGTTTAGTTCCGGCAAACGCTGACCCAGTTCAATAATGTACAGGTATTTCTCTTCCCAATTAGCGCAACGCAGAAAATTACGCAACAACTTTTCTTTATCCGGTAGCGCAGCCATAACGCCTCCCTGTTAGCCCAGTAAATGGTGAATACGCTTGAGGCCCGTTACCAGGCGATCCACTTCTTCATGGGTGTTATACATTGCAATCGACGCCCGGCACATCGCAGGAACGTTATAAAAGGCCATCAGCGGCATTGCGCAGTGATGCCCCGTCCGCACGGCGATGCCATAGTTATCGAGAAAACTCCCGACGTCATAGGCGTGATGCTTGCCGAGGTTAAACGCAATCACACCCAGACGGTTATCCGGTCCGTAGATTGTTAAATCCGGCACATCCGCCAGCTGTTCCAACGCATAGCACATCATGAACTGTTCATATTCGCTGATTTCAGTCAGCCCCAGCGCTGAAACATATTCAATAGCCGCGCCGAGTCCGATAATGCCCCCGGTGTTTGGCGTTCCGGCTTCAAACCGCCAGGGCGCTTTGGCCCACGTCGTTCCCTGACTCAAACTCACCGTCGCAATCATTGAACCACCGCCTTCCCACGGCGGCATCTCCTGCAGCAGCGACTCTCTGGCATACAGAACGCCAATACCGGTTGGACCGTAAAGTTTATGCCCGGAGAAAACATAAAAATCGCAATCCAGCGCCTGCACATCCACCTGATGATGCATCACCGCCTGCGCACCATCTACCAGCACTTTCGCGCCGTATTGATGCGCCAGCGCGATCATCTCACCCAACGGGTTTTCCGTGCCCAGCACGTTAGATACGTGGGTAATCGCCAGCAGCTTCGTGCGATCGTCAAACAGCGTCGGCAGCGTTTCCAGCTGCAACGTACCATCGTCATTGAGCGGGATAACGCGCAGTTCTGCACCTACGCGGGCACACAGCATCTGCCAGGGCACAATATTGGCATGGTGCTCCATTTCGCTGATGATAATGTTATCGCCCGCCCGCACATTGCTGCTGCCCCAGCTGTTCGCCACCAGATTGATGCCCTCCGTCGTACCGCGAACAAACACCAGCTCTTCGGCGGAGCGGGCGTTAATAAACAGCGAAACGAGCTTGCGCACATTCTCCATTTTTTCCGTAGCCTGAGCGCTCAGCGTATGGATACCGCGGTGGACCGCCGCATAGCCGTGACGGTAGAACTCGGCTTCGGCATCAATCACCTGGTTCGGCTTTTGCGCGCTGGCCGCGCTATCCAGATACGCCAACGGTAAACCATTCACTTCACGCGTCAGAACAGGAAAATCGGCCCGCACTTTTTCAATGGGAAATGTCATGCTACGCCTCCCGGCAAGCGTTGGGCGATCCGTGCCAGTACCTGTTGTTTCAGCGTTTCCTCGCCCAGGGCTTCCGTTAGCTCAGCGGCAAACGCATAGAGAATCATTTGTTGGGCATCTTGCTGGCCGATCCCGCGCGAACGCAAATAGAACATCTGCTCGTCGTCGATCCGCCCTACCGTCGCCCCGTGACTGCATTTCACGTCGTCGGCATAGATTTCAAGCTGCGGCTTGGTATCCACTTCCGCCAGTTTACCGAGCAGCAAATTATTGTTGGTCATCTGGCCATCAGTTTTAATAGCGTGCTGAGCGACGTTGATTAGGCCATTGAATACCGCCCGCCCCTTATCGCTGACGATCGTTTTATGCAGCTGGCGGCTGTTGCAATATCCTTTGTTATGCTCAAGCCAGGTGCGGGTGTCGCAGACTTCATTTTTCACCGGCATTGCCAGGCTGTTGAGCCGAAGCGTGGTGTTTTCGCCGTTAAGCTGGGTGCTGGTGTTATGACGCAGCACCGCATCACCGAGTAAAAAACTGTGGCTGGCGGCCGTGGCATCCGCCCCCAATTGAATGTCATTGTGCGCGAAATGGTGGCTCTGTGGGTTCTCAAACGCCAGTTTGATGTGGCGCAAGTGCGCATTCGCCGCGACATTCATGGTTAAACGTGCGCCAGTGAAATGGCGAAGCTCGCTGAGGCTGACATAGTGTTCAATAACGGTGGCTTCTGCGCCTTCCGCCAGCTCCAGATGGTGGCGATAGTGCGCCGTGTTCACCTCATCGCCCGCCAGCCCTTGGGTAATGTGCAGTAGCAGCAGCGGTTTCGCTGGGCGCTGGTTACGCTTCACCTGAATGTGAGTGACGCTACGCGACAGGCTTTCGGTCAGGTGCAGAAACACTTCCGGTTGGATAGCCGCTGGCAGCATCTGGCGCGCATCGTCAATGGTAATGTCAAAACCACTACCTTCCGCTCTGTCGCTCAGCGTTGGAGAGAATTGCCCGTCGACAAATACCAGTCGTATGGCATCAATTGCCGGCGCTAACGCTTCACACTGGGCTGACGTTATCTCAGTGACATGACTGACAAACTGGCTATTGGTTAACCCCTCCAGCGGCGTGTATTTCCAGTCCTCATGCTTACGCGTTGGCAGCCCCAGACGCAGCATCTGCTGCAGATGCTGCTGGGCATGTTGCGAGCGCGTCTCACCTTGCGTTTCAAACAGATGGTGCCACTGTTGCAGCACGTTACTGCTGTTCGCTAAGCCAGCCATAACCTTGCTCCTCAAGTTGTTTGACCAGCGTAAAATCACCGGACTTCACTATTCGCCCCTGGTAGAGAACGTGAACATAATCGGGTTTGATATAGTCCAGAATGCGTTGATAATGGGTGACGATAATGAATGAGCGTTGCCCGTCGCGTAGTGAGTTCACGCCGTCTGCGACGATTTTCAGCGCATCGATATCCAGCCCGGAGTCCGACTCATCCAGAATGCACAACTGAGGCTCCAGCACCGCCATTTGCAATATGTCATTACGCTTTTTCTCACCGCCGGAGAAACCAACGTTGACCGAACGCGTGAGCAAATCTTCCGGCATCTTCAGCAACGCAATTTTTTCTTCCATCAGATCCTGGAAGTCAAACCTGTCCAGCGACTCTTCACCACGGTAGGTGCGCACCGCATTCAGTGCCGTTTGCAGGAAAAACTGATTACTGACGCCGGGGATTTCCACCGGATACTGGAATGCCATAAAGATCCCTTCGCCGGCCCGGTCTTCCGGTGACAGTTCCAGTAAATCCTTACCGTTGAATTCTACCGTCCCGCCGGTGACTTCATAGTCATCACGTCCGGCCAGGGTGGCGGAAAGCGTACTTTTCCCGGAACCATTTGGCCCCATAATGGCGTGCACTTCTCCGGGGCGAATTTCAAGACTCAGCCCACGCAGGATCGCCTTATCTTCCACACTGACCTGTAAATCTTTGATGCTTAACATGTGCTTTCCTTAAATTTTAACCGACGCTGTGTTCAAGACTTATGGCGAGAAGTTTTTGCGCTTCCACGGCAAATTCCAGCGGCAGTTCAGAGAACACGTCTTTACAGAAACCATTCACGATCATCGAAATGGCATCCTCTTCGCTGATACCGCGCTGCAGGCAGTAAAACAGCTGATCTTCGCCAATGCGCGACGTCGTGGCTTCGTGCTCGAGCTGGGCGCTGTTGTTACGACACTCCACATATGGGAATGTGTGCGCTCCGCAATCCGCCCCGATCAGCATCGAGTCACATTGGGTATAGTTGCGGGCGTTGGTGGCGGTCGGCATGATTTTCACTAAACCGCGATAGCTGTTCTGGCTGTGTCCGGCGGAGATCCCTTTCGAGATAATGGTCGATTTGGTGTTTTTACCGATGTGGATCATCTTGGTGCCTGTATCGGCCTGCTGATGACCACTGGTCAGGGCCACGGAGTAGAATTCGCCGATAGAGTTGTCGCCACGCAAAATGCAACTTGGGTATTTCCAGGTAATGGCCGAGCCGGTTTCCGACTGCGTCCACGACATTTTGCTGTTTTCACCTTCGCACAGAGCGCGCTTGGTGACGAAGTTCAAAATGCCGCCGGTGTTACCATCCCCGGGGAACCAGTTTTGCACCGTCGAGTATTTCACTTCGGCATCTTTGTGGATGATGACTTCTACCACCGCGGCATGCAGCTGGTAGCTGTCGCGCACCGGAGCCGAACAGCCTTCGATATAGCTGACGTAGCTGCCCTCATCCGCGACCAGAATAGTGCGTTCAAACTGCCCGGTTTTTTCCGCATTGATACGGAAATAGGTCGACAGTTCCATGGGGCAACGCACACCTTTCGGTACATAAATAAACGTGCCGTCAGATGCCACCGCTGCATTCAGCGCGGCAAAGAAGTTGTCATTACCTGGAACCACGGTGCCCAGATATTGTTTTACCAGCTCAGGATGATCGTGAATCGCCTCACCGAACGAACAGAAAATAATGCCCTGTTCCGCCAATTTGTCGCGATAGGTGGTCGCCACCGATACCGAGTCAAAAATAGCATCAACCGCCACCTCTTTGCCTTCACGGACCGGTACGCCAAGCTGTTCAAAGGCATCCTCAACCTCTTTGCTTAAAAACGCATTCGCCCCTGTTTGCTGCACGGCTCCCGGCTCAGATGCGCAGGTTTCATCGCAGTTACCGCAGGACGGTGCGGAATAATAGCTGTACTCCTGATAATTCAGCTTGTCGTAGTGCGCTTTTAGCCAGTGCGGCTCTTCCATGGTCAGCCATGCCCGAAAGGCATTCAGGCGGAATTCCAGCATCCAGTCGGGTTCATTACGTTTTGCCGAAATCGCGCGCACGACCTCTTCGTTGATCCCTTTCGCCAGCTCATCGGTTTGCAGTTGGGTGAAGAAACCCTCTTTGTAATTAAGGTGCCCGCCAGCCCAGGTGTTGACATCGTCAGTTGCTTCAGTATTACGAGACATAGTACCGCCTATACCCCAAAACTTTCGCCACAGCCGCATTCGTTCTGGGCTTTCGGGTTATGAAATTTAAATAACTGATTTAATCCTTCGCGAACGAAATCGACTTCTGTGCCGTCGATGAACGGCATCGCCTGTAAAGGCACATACAGTCTGGCGCCATCCGTTTCAAACAGGAGATCGTCTTTTTGGGCCTCGCGCACGGTATCCAGCACGTAGCCGAATCCCGCGCATCCCGTTTGCTTCACGCCCAGGCGCACGCCCAACATGTCGGGTTGCTTTGCCACCAGTTCACGGATATGCGCCGCAGCCGCAGGTGTTAACGTCAGTCCACGCCAGGCAAAATCGTCCGGGTTAAATGTTCCTGAATGCAATTCCATAGGGTTACCTCGAGTCACTAGCTTTTAAGCTATAACAACATGTTAGTGATAATGATTATCACTTCAACCCCTCAACAGCAGGGGCATTCGGGTTAACCGCCCTTTTTGACTACTTTTACTAAGCATAGACCCTGCAGCGAGGGTTTACAGGAATGGAATTATTTGTTCAATGCATTGATTAATAATGGATTATAGAAATCCAATCGTTCAGGCAGGTCAAAGATTAAAAGATGTATAGATAATGTCTATTTAAGGGATAGGTAGGGATAAAAACAGGGAAAACAACTATTCAAATAATATGCTAATGACAAAAAACCCTTAAGTCTGCTTGCTGGCAGGCTTAAGGGTTCCGGCCCCATCCGGCGCTTATCTCCGGCACTCACGATGGCTTAGCTCTTGAAGGGGCGATAAGAATAATCTCATACACCGTTAAGTTTTTTTTAACACAACTTGCGGTTTGACTATTTTGTGAGCACGTTTAGCTACCTTTTTAGCATTGCGCCGCCCCACTAAGCGCATCCAGCAGCAAACGTAGCCCCGCAGGCTGATGCTCCCGAGAAAGGTATAAGCCATAAATTGGTAAGCATTTAGGTTGAAGTTCTGGCAGTAATCGAATTAACGCTCCCTGCGCCAGCCCTTCCTGCGCTTCCAGTTCTGGCACCAACGCGATTCCCATTCCTGCCACCGCCGACTCGCAGAGCAGCGAAGAGATCCCTGCACTCAAATTCCCTTTGATTGCAACGGAGACAGACTGCCCCTGGGCATCCAAAAAGTGCCAGGATTGTCCGGCAAAACCGCTGTAGTACAGGCAATTGTGCCGAGTGAGATCGTCGACTGTCTCAGGCGTGCCATGTTGATGCAGATAATCTGCGGACGCGCAAAGTACCGATTTACAGTCGCCCAACCGACGGGCGATGGTTCCTGGCTCGGGATTATCCGTTATGCGGATCGCCACATCGATGCGTTCCCCCACAAGGCTTACCGGTTGATTATTGATCTCCACCTCAATACGTAATTGCGGATATTGCTCCATAAACGCCGGCAGAACCGGAGCAAGAATATGCATGGCGGTAAAATGGGCGCAGGCCACACGTAGCGTGCCTGAGGGAATTTGCGCGCCACTGGCGGCACCAATATCCAGCGAAAGTTGCGCCAGAGAACGCGTTTTCAGTAATGCCTCTTCACCCGCTGGCGTGATCGTTAAGCGACGCGATGAGCGATGGATAAGCCTTGCGCCTGCCCATTTCTCCATCTCGTCGAGGTAACGACTGACCATCGGACGGGAAAGCCCCAATGCACGTGCAGCGGCGCTCAGACTGCCCAAATCACAGATATGGTTAAATACCGTTGCCGCCATCACTCTGTCCATTGCATCCCATCCGATCGTTTTATGAAACTCAGCATGTCCTAATGAGGGAATTCTAACAGATACGAATATGCTTAAAATACGGGAACTATCAAAAGACAATTCCCTGCATAAGGTTACCTGGTATGAAAGTTAAATCTCTGGCCCTGCTGTTACCTCTGTTTGCGTCTTCAGCTTTCGCCGCACCGCTACAGCTGGACGTCTATAATCCGCAGGAGAAGGGTATTTTCCCGGTCTCTTCGACGCTGGTGTCTGGTCCCAAAGAGGCGATTCTGTTTGACGCCCAGTTCAGCACCAAAGATGGCGAACAGCTGGTGCAGATGATTCGCGCCAGCGGTAAAACGCTGAAGGCTATCGTGATCACTTCCGGCGATCCGGATTTCTATTTCGGTCTGCAACCTATCGTCAACGCTTTCCCACAGGTAAAAGTTCTGGCAACACCGCAGGTGGTAGACCATATCCGCGCCACCAAAGAGGCCAAACTGCAATTCTGGGGCCCGCAAATGAAGGACGGCGCGCCAACATCGCTCACCGTTCCGCAGGCGACGACGCAAACGCAGTTCACGGTTGATGGTGAACCGCTGGAACTGCGTCACTCCAACGATTATGCAGCGTATATCTGGATCCCGGCGAATCGGGCCATTATTGGCGGCACAGGCGTGGCTTCAGGTATTCACGTCTGGACGGCGGATACACAGTCTGAAGAACAGCGTAGTACATGGCGTAACGTACTGAGCGAAATGCAGAGCTTACAGCCCACTCAAGTGGTCCCGGGTCATTACATTGGCGAACGCCCAACCGGCGATAAAGCTATTCGCTTCACCCAGGACTATTTGCAGTCGTTTGAGCAGGTGTTAGGGGCGAAGAAAGGATCGGATTATGTGATTAAAACCATGACGGCAGCATGGCCAGGTCTGGCAGACGCAAGCTCGCTGGAACTAAGTGCGAAGGTTAACAGCGGTGAGATGAAGTGGTAATGAAGATTTAAGGCCAAAATAACCCCGAACACGTGTCGGGGTTTCGTTACGATAAGCATACCGGAATCAATGAACGCCCATGCGCCAGGCAAAATAGATCTCTTCTTTCAGTTCAGTTGAAGAGAGCGCCAACAGATCTGCAAACTCCAGCTCAAGCTGTTTTAGCCTTTTCAGGTACTGAGCCGGTGAAAGATCGGTTTTATCACGACGTAAAAATTCTATTGCCAGTTGGGCAGGGTCTAATTGGGTAGACATATCATCCTCGCTTGTGTTCAAAACCTGCACAGTATAACACCATTCCCTGTGCAGATAATGACCAAAAGCAATATGCATCACAAAATTGCGGTCGTCAGACGCGACGTACAGCACAATCGTCCCTGCTCATCGAAGATCTCTATTTGCCAAACCTGGTGACGAGAGCCGGTATGTAACGCGCGACATACACCCCTGACGTGCCCTTCCCGCGCAGAACGGATATGGTTGGCGTTGATCTCCAGGCCCACCACTTTTTGCTCACCCTGAGTACACAGGTATCCCGCTACCGAACCAATACTTTCCGCGAGCACCACGGATGCGCCGCCGTGCAGCAACCCAAAGGGTTGTTTGGTGCGATGGTCCACCGGCATTGTAGCTTCCAGCGTATCGTCACCAATGTGCACAAAACGAATATCGAGCAACCCAACCATATTTCCTTCACCCATGGCATTGAGCGCCTCGAGTGTGACTTCACGTTTCCAGATCATCCTATAATCTCCAGCAGTGCCTGTAATGGGTGGCGAACGCCCGTACCTTCAACGCGTTTAACCTGACTGCGACAGGAGTACCCGGTAGCCAGACAACGGTTACGTGGCAATCGTTGCATTGCCTGGTGCCATGATAACTCATAGATCCCCAATGAGTTTTGGTGATTCTTCACTTCGTGGCCGTAGGTGCCAGCCATACCACAGCATCCCACGCTGACGTTCTCCAGCTTTGCGCCAAAGCGAGCAAAAATAGCCGCCCACTGTGCAGGCGCGCCCGGCAAGGCCGTCACTTCGGTACAGTGGCCAAAGAAATACCACGGTTCACCGCCAACAGCGACTGGCTGCTGTGCTTCCACAGCTTTCGATAACCATTCGTTGGCTAGCAACACATGGAAATCCCCCCGTTGTTCACCCAGCACCATCTTGTATTCATCGCGATAACAAAGCACCAGCGCCGGATCAACACCCACCATCGGAATATTCAGCTTCGCTACCCGGTTAAGAAACTCGGATGTCTTTTTCGCCGTTTTGGCAAAACGGTTTAAGAAGCCTTTAATGTGCTGCGCCTTGCCGTTTGGCGAAAACGGCAGCAGTACCGGCTGCATGCCCAGCTTCTCTACCAGACGTATAAAGTCAGCAACCACCTGCGCATCGTAATAGCTGGTGAAAGGGTCCTGCACCACCAGCACCGTACGGGCTTTTTGCTCAAGACTGAGTAATTCGAGCTGTTCCAACGTCATATTGGCGGAGCGATGCCCCACCAGTTGGCGTTGCAGCGACGGTGCAGACAACAGAGGTAAATCAACCATTCCAATGTGCTTTTTAGCCAGGTTTCGCACCAGCGGCTGGTTGATGAAGAAGTTAAACGTTTTGGGCACTCGTGCCATTAACGGCGCATAGCTCTCAACGGTCGCCACCATGTGATCGCGCAACGGGCGCAGATAACGCGTGTGGTACAGCTGGAGGAAGCGCGAACGGAACTCCGGTACATCAATTTTAATTGGACACTGGGTGGAACAGGCTTTACACGCCAGGCAACCTGACATCGCCTCTTTTACTTCGTGTGAGAAATCGTATTCACCCTTGCGCGCATGCCAGCTGTTGCGGGTACGGGCAATCAGCGAACGTAAACTGGCGCGTTTTTCCGGTAGCTCTTTTTCCAGCTGTATTGGGTCAATCCCGCGATCCGCTAACAAACGCAGCCATTCACGCACTAACGTAGCTCGCCCTTTTGGCGAATGAATACGGTTGAGGCTGATTTTCATCGACGGACACATAGGGCTTTTCGCATCGAAGTTAAAGCATAACCCGTTGCCGTTACACTCCATTGCCCCGCGCCACTCCTGGCGTACGGCCAGAGGGATCTGACGGTCATACGTTCCGCGTTTCACCGCGTCCACTTTCATCATCGGCGCATCTACGTCTTCCGGTGGACAGATTTTCCCAGGATTCAGCCGGTTTTGCGGATCAAACACCGATTTCACTTTGCGCAGTTCGCGATACAGCTCCTCGCCGAAGAACGCCGGGCTATATTCTGCACGAAAACCTTTCCCATGCTCGCCCCACAGCAAACCGCCATATTTCGCCGTCAGCGCCACAACATCATCAGAAATGCGTTTCATCAGCACTTCCTGCTGCGGGTCACACATATCCAACGCCGGTCTGACATGCAGCACGCCTGCGTCTACGTGACCAAACATGCCGTAACTCAGGGCGTGGCTGTCGAGTAGCGCGCGGAACTCGGCAATATAGTCCGCCAGATGCTCCGGCGGAACGCAGGTATCCTCGGCAAACGGAATTGGCTTCGCGGAACCTTTTGCATTGCCCAGCAGACCGACTGCCTTTTTGCGCATGGCGTAAATTCGTTCGACTCCCGCCAGTTCGGTACACAGCTGCCAGCCAATGACACCCGCTTCCTGACGAGCGATTAAGCCATCCAGACGTTCACACAGTGCGCTGACCTGCGAATTAATCAATACTTCGTCGTCACCGGCAAACTCTACAATGTTCAGACCCAGCATCTCTTTATCAGGTACATCGGTAATCAATTCACTTACCGAGTGCCAGACGATATCTTCCCGCGCCAGATTGAGTACTTTGGAGTCAACAGTTTCTACCGACAATGCGCGTGCTTCCACCATCACCGGGGCATTACGCAACGCCGAGTCGAAAGAGTCGTACTTGACGTTAACCAGTTGTCTAACTTTTGGTAGCGGGGTGATATCCAGACGGGCTTCGGTGATAAACGCGAGCGTACCTTCAGAGCCGGTGAGAATGCGGGTTAAATCAAATTCGGTCATCTCATCGTTAAAGACGTGCCGTAGATCGTACCCGGTCAGGAAGCGATTAAGTTTCGGGAATTTATCCATGATCAGCTGTCGGTTATCGCGACAACGTTCATAAACGGTCTTATAGATGCGGCCAATGGTGGTATTGCTTTTCCCCAGCATTTCGGCAAGCTCGATCGGCATTGGCTGAGTATCAAGAATATCACCGCCCATCAGCACCGCACGGATGCCCAACACATGATCGGAAGTTTTACCGTAAACCAACGATCCTTGCCCGGACGCATCGGTGTTGATCATCCCGCCGAGCGTTGCCCGGTTACTGGTGGATAATTCCGGGGCAAAGAAATAGCCGTAAGGCTTCAGAAACTGGTTGAGCTGATCTTTTATCACCCCGGCTTCTACCCGCACCCAACCTTCTTGCGGGTTGATTTCAATAATGCGACTCATATAGCGGGACATATCAACAATAATGCCCTGGTTCAGCGCCTGACCGTTGGTCCCGGTGCCGCCGCCGCGCGGGGTAAAAATCAACGACGAGAAAAGCGGTTCTGCCGCCAGACGGGCGATTAGCGCCACATCTGCGGTTGAACGAGGGAAAACGACAGCATCAGGTAGCAGCTGATAAATACTGTTATCCGTCGACATTGTTAGACGATCGGCATAGCTCGTTGCCGTATCGCCCGTAAATCCTTGCTGCTCCAGTGCCTGCAAAAAGTTGAGCACCAGTTGAACGACACCTGGTGCCTGAGAAATTTGTGGAATCATTATAGTGACCCTTTCCTGCGGTCTGTGTTGTGAATTTAATCGTTTGCGTGTTGCTTTGTTTGTTGTATCACATTTTTTTCTAATACGCTCAGCAGATTTACAGGCAGAATCCGCCTGTTCAAAACCGCTGAAATTGCTCATCATTACAGGGTGTCATTTAAGTATTCACGTCGCGTCAACGTTCTGGCGCAAAGACAAAGGTGAAAAGTATTTATGGTAAATTTCCGTCAGCCCAGGGATATTGCACAAGTGCTGCTATCGGTGCTGTTTTTAGCCATCCTGATTGTGGCCTGTCTCTGGATTGTTCAGCCCTTTATCCTCGGTTTTGCCTGGGCAGGAACGATTGTCATTGCAACCTGGCCTATCCTGCTACGCTTACAAAAATTGCTCTGGGGACGCCGTTCACTTGCCGTACTGGTGATGACGCTGTTGCTGGTGCTGTTGTTCATCATCCCCATCGCGCTGCTGGTTAACAGTATCGTCGATGGCAGTGGGCCGCTGATCCATGCCGTAACCGCAGGTGATATGACACTACCGGATCTGGCATGGTTGAACAGCATTCCACTGGTGGGTGCCAAAATGTATGGCGCATGGCACAGCTTACTGGATATGGGCGGTTCGGCGATTATGGCCAAGGTTCGTCCTTATATCGGCACCACCACCACCTGGTTCGTCGGTCAGGCCGCGCATATCGGCCGCTTTATGATGCACTGTGGCCTGATGCTGCTGTTCAGTGCCCTGTTGTACTGGCGCGGTGAACAAGTCGCATTAGGTATTCGTCACTTCGCCTGCCGTCTTGCCTCAAAACGTGGAGATGCTGCCATTCTGCTGGCAGCACAAGCCATTCGCGCCGTCGCATTAGGCGTTGTGGTCACCGCTCTGGTACAGGCAGTGCTCGGGGGTATTGGTCTGGCGGTAACCGGTGTGCCGTATGCCACACTGCTGGCGGTATTGATGATCCTGTCATGTCTGGTGCAACTGGGGCCGCTACCGGTACTGATTCCGGCCATTATCTGGCTATACTGGACGGGGGATTCAACCTGGGGCACCGTGTTGCTGGTGTGGAGCGGCGTGGTCGGAACACTGGATAACGTGATTCGACCGATGCTGATTCGCATGGGTGCCGATTTGCCACTGCTCCTGATTCTCTCCGGAGTCATCGGCGGATTGATTGCCTTCGGCATGATTGGTCTGTTTATCGGTCCAGTAGTACTGGCCGTTTCCTGGCGTCTGTTCTCCGCCTGGGTAAACGAAGCCCCTGCGCCAGGTACCAATCCGGATGAAATCCTCGAAGAAATTGCTGAAATCGAACGCAATAAGTAATCCAACATCAGGCGGCAACGCCGCCTGATTGTTTAACAATACTAATCAATCCCTCCCTCTTACGGGATTAGAACCAACTTCATCCCTCTTTCAATACTCATTTGTGTCGCAAATTCTTTACAGTTTTTAAACTATTGAGATGAATCTGATCGACGTAAAAAATCAGTATGCCTACTATTAGCCCATGGCTTTAGATCAACACATTGATTTATAAGCATGGAAATCCCCTGAGTGAAACAACGAATTGCTGTGTGTAGTCTTTGCCCATCTCCCACGATGGGCTTTTTTTTGTCCTTCGCACGCCACTCCACCAACCTTAACGCACCAACACATTATCTTCCCCGTCAAGGACCAAATAATATTGCACAAAATACTGTGACTCTCTTCAAGCCGAAATATCCACAGCAATGTTATTACTATTCCACCGTCTTTTATGAAGCGACCAAATAATGAACGCATTAGAGCTACAGGCGATCCGCCATATTTTTGCTATGACGGTGGAAGAAAGCGCCAGGTATATCGCGCGCGATGACAATGTTGTCGCCTGGCAACAATGGGAAAAGGGTGAAAGAGAAATTCCAGACGACATTGTCCGCATTTGTTCAGAAATGAAAGCCAAGAGGAAGTTAAGAATTAATGCAATTATCGACAAAATAAATAACCGCATTGGTAATAACACCATGCGTTTTTTCCCCGATCTGAACGCTTTTCAGGCGGTTTATCACCACGATGGTTTTCTCGACTGGAAAATCTATCAGTCGGCAGCTGTTGAACTCTATGCTCACGATCTCGAGCGTATGTGTTAAGAGATCGCAACGCCATACCTATTTAGCCTCTTCGCTGAGTAACACATTATGAAAAACACCTATTTCTCCACTGCGATAGGGCTGTACCTAAATTACCTGGTGCACGGCATGGGGGTCATTCTGATGAGCCTCAATATGTCTTCACTGGAACAACAGTGGCAAACCAATACCGCGGGCGTCTCGATTGTTATTTCCTCACTCGGTATCGGCCGCTTAAGCGTTTTATTAGTAGCAGGGATGCTTTCCGATCGCTATGGTCGCAGACCATTTATTATCCTTGGTATGACCTGCTACCTGATTTTCTTTATTGGCATCATAAATACTCACAGTATTTTTCTTGCCTATGCTTTTGGTTTTTTAGCGGGAATGGCAAACAGTTTTCTCGATGCCGGAACCTATCCCAGCCTGATGGAGGCATTCCCCCGTTCACCCAGCACGGCCAATATTTTGATAAAAGCCTTCGTCTCCAGCGGTCAGTTCCTGCTGCCAATGATTATCAGTCTGCTGGTATGGGCCGAAATCTGGTTTGGCTGGTCCTTCCTGCTGGCGGCAACCGTTATGATACTCAACGGTGTGTTTTTATTTCGCTGTCGGTTTCCGCCACATCCCGGGCCTCATACCGTCATCCGGGCTCAACCGGCTGAACGGGAAACCGGACAACCTGAACATCGTTGCTCCCTGCTCGACCTTGCCAGTTACACCCTGTACGGCTACATCGCAATGGCGACATTTTACCTGGTAAGCCAGTGGCTGGCGCAATACGGACAGTTTGTCGCCGGAATGCCCTATACGTTATCTATCAAACTGTTAAGCATTTATACCTGCGGCTCTCTACTGTGCGTGCTGATCACCGCCCCGCTGGCGCGAAAAGCAGAACGCGCGACATCGATGCTGATGCTGTATACGTTTATCTCATTTGTCGCACTGCTGATGGTTTGTCTGCATCCGACACCTATCGTTGTCATTATCTTTGCGTTTGTCATCGGTTTTTCTTCCGCAGGGGGCGTTGTGCAAATCGGTTTAACGCTGATGGCCGCACGCTTTCCGCATGCGAAGGGCAAAGCGACCGGTATTTACTACAGCGCCGGCAGCATTGCGACCTTCACCATTCCATTGATAACAGCAAAACTCTCTGAAACCAGTATTGCTCACATCATGTGGTTTGATACTGGCATAGCCGCTGTTGGATTCCTGTTGGCGTTGTTTATTGGTTATCGCAGCCACATCACGTCAAAACATCAGCTAAAGATGATACAAGCCGTAAAATAAGCGTGGATGCAATATTGTTCCCCTCTTCTGCAAAATAATTGACTTCAGTTTTAAAACATCAGCAAAACACTGGCTGGCAGAGTTCGATTTCACAGTGTGTTATGCAATATACCTGGTAACTTAAACGCCATGCTATGTAGGTTCTGTGGCTGCCGCCCAGTATATTAATTACAAGGTCGCCGCAATTTAAACAATATCGACGAGCACAGAACAATTTTAAAATCCGCAAGGAGTTGTGAAAATGTCTCAAAGCAAGACCTTTAATACGCCATTTCTTTTGGCGATAATCTGTATTTATTTAAGTTATTTCCTACACGGCATTAGCGTCATTACACTGGCGCAAAATATGACCTCTCTTGCAGAAAAGTTTTCCACCGACAATGCAGGAATTGCCTATTTGATTTCAGGCATTGGTCTGGGGCGACTGGTGAGCATCTTATTCTTTGGCGTGCTCTCAGATAAATTTGGTCGTCGGGCTATCATTCTGTTAGGCGCTATTCTTTATATACTGTTCTTCTTCGGTATTCCCGCCAGCCCTAATCTGATGATTGCCTTTATTCTGGCCGTTTGCGTTGGCGTGGCAAACTCGGCACTGGATACCGGCGGGTACCCGGCGTTAATGGAATGCTTCCCTAAAGCCTCTGGCTCAGCCGTTATCCTGGTGAAAGCTATGGTCTCGTTTGGGCAGATGATCTACCCCATCGTCGTCAGCACCATGTTGCTCAACCATGTCTGGTACGGCTATGCGGTCATTATCCCGGGTGCGTTGTTTGTCGTCATTACCTTGATGCTGCTAAGAAGTCGCTTCCCTGGCCAGATGGTGGATGCTGGCATCGCGAAAGATCTGCCACAGATGAACAGTAAACCGTTGGTCTGGCTGGAAGGTGTGGCATCCGTCATGTTTGGTGTTGCTGCCTTTTCGACTTTTTACGTCATCGTAGTCTGGATGCCCAAATATGCGATGGCCTTTGCCGGCATGGCAGAATCTGACGCACTGAAGACAATCTCTTACTACAGTATGGGATCATTAGTCTGCGTATTTATTTTTGCCGCTCTGTTAAAAAAATGGGTTCGGCCTATTTGGGCAAATGTGTTTAACGCCGGGCTGGCAACCATCACCGCAGCCGTCATCTACTTATATCCCTCTCCGCTGGTGTGTAACGTCGGTTCATTTCTCATTGGATTCTCTGCCGCTGGCGGTATTTTACAGCTCGGTGTCTCGGTGATGTCTGAATTCTTTCCCAAGAGCAAAGCCAAAGTCACCAGTATTTATATGATGATGGGTGGCGTAGCCAACTTTATTATCCCATTAATCACCGGATACCTCTCTAACATTGGTCTGCAGTACATCATTTTGCTGGACTTTGCATTTGCTCTGCTGGCCTTCATCACCGCCATCATCGTCTTTATTCGTTACTACCGCGTATTTGATATCCCCCAAAATGATGTGCGGTTGGGCGAACGTTATTTTCAATAAATTGTTTAGAAGGAGTATCAAATGGACGTAACAGCTAAATATGAACTAATTGGATTGATGGCCTACCCTATCAGACACAGTCTGTCGCCTGAAATGCAAAATAAGGCATTAGAAAAAGCGGGATTGCCATTCACTTATATGGCATTTGAAGTCGATAACTCAACGTTTGCTAATGCAATTGCCGGGCTGAAGGCCTTAAAGATGCGTGGTACAGGGGTCTCAATGCCCAACAAGCAGCTAGCATGTGAATATGTTGATGAATTAACACCTGCCGCCAAACTGGTCGGTGCAATTAATACTATCGTCAATGATGATGGTTACCTGCGTGGTTACAATACCGATGGCACGGGTCATATTCGTGCAATTAAGGAAAGTGGTTTCGATATCAAAGGTAAAACCATGGTACTGTTGGGCGCAGGCGGTGCGTCGACAGCCATTGGTGCACAGGCAGCGATTGAAGGCATCAAAGAAATTAAACTCTTTAACCGCCAGGATGAGTTTTTTGCCAAAGCGCAGGAGTTTGCCAAACGCGTCAATGAAAACACCGACTGCGTGGTCACTGTTATCGATCTCGCAGATCGCCAGGCTTTTGCTGACGCACTTGCCAGCGCGGATATTTTAACCAACGGAACAAAAGTCGGCATGAAGCCGCTGGAAAATGAATCTCTCGTGACCGACGCTTCCCTGCTACGTCCGGAACTGCTGGTAACCGAATGCGTCTACAACCCGCATATGACCAAATTATTGCAGCAGGCACAAAGTGCTGGTTGCAAAACAATTGATGGTTACGGCATGTTGTTATGGCAAGGGGCTGAACAGTTCAAGCTCTGGACCGGGAAAGATTTCCCGCTGGAGTATGTGAAACAGGTTATGGGTTTTGCCGCCTGACGGGCAAGCATTTGTAGAATAGTTAAAGGGTAATCAATGAAAACCGTAACCGTAAGAAATCTCGTTATTGGCGATGGTGCGCCGAAGATCATTGTGTCGCTGATGGGTATAGACATCGCAACGGTAAAAAGCGAAGCGCTGGCCTATCGCGAAGCGGATTTCGACATTCTGGAATGGCGCGTTGACCATTTCGGCGATGTCTCTTCCACAGATGCCGTGCTGGAAGCGGCTCGCGCCATCCGCGATGTGATAGCGGACAAACCGCTACTTTTCACCTTCCGCAGCGCCAAAGAAGGCGGTGAACAGGCACTGTCTGTCGAAAACTATATTGCACTTAACCGCGCGGCGGTAGACAGCGGTCTGGTGGATATGATCGATCTGGAACTGTTTACCGGAGACGAACTGGTCAAAGCGACCGTCGAGCATGCGCACGCGAAAAATGTCTTTGTGATTATGTCCAATCACGATTTTCATAAGACACCAGCTGCAGAAGAGATTGTCCAGCGCCTGCGTAAAATGCAGGAACTAGGCGCAGACATCCCCAAAATTGCCTTGATGCCGCAAAATAAAGCGGATGTTCTGACGCTGCTTAGCGCCACGCTGGAAATGCAAGAACGCTATGCCGATCGCCCGATAATCACCATGTCGATGGCTAAAACAGGGGTGATTTCACGTCTGTCTGGTGAAGTTTTCGGTTCAGCGGCAACCTTTGGGGCAGTAAAAAAAGCCTCCGCCCCAGGACAAATTTCGGTCACCGACCTGCGTACTGTATTGACAATATTGCATCAGGCTTAATTACAGATATATCCATATTAATATCAGTAATGCCCTACCCCAGATATTCGTCTAACCACGGATATCTGGCCGATAATTAAACTTTATTAAATAACTCACAATATTATTGTCGAATATAGCGACAGGTAGTCGCACGCATATAATCTGGAGTTCACATGAAATTTTCAAGACCAAATCGTATAGATGGTCGGGTACCCGTATTATCCGCAGCAGATGCAGTTAATTATATTCCTGATGAAGCAACTCTTTGTGTATTAGGTGCAGGTGGCGGTATTCTCGAAGCAACAACATTAATTAACGCGCTGGCTGAAAAATATAAAAACTCTCAGTCACCACGAAATCTAGCGTTGATTAGCCCTACAGGTCTGGGTGACCGTGCCGACCGGGGAATTAGCCCGCTGGCACAGGAAGGCTTAGTCAAATGGGCATTATGCGGACACTGGGGACAATCACCACGAATCTCCGACCTGGCGGAACAAAATAAAATTGCCGCCTATAACTATCCTCAGGGCGTATTAACCCAAACCCTGCGTGCATCGGCAGCCCACCAGCCTGGGATCCTCAGTGATATCGGCATCGGTACATTTGTTGACCCTCGCCAACAGGGCGGTAAGCTGAATGAAGTGACCACCGAAGATCTGATCAAATTGGTGGAAATTGATAACAAAGAGTACCTGTATTACAAAGCCATTGCGCCAAACATCGCCTTTATTCGCGCCACCACCTGTGACAGCGAAGGCTATGCCACCTTTGAAGATGAAGTTATGTATCTTGATGCGCTGGTGATTGCCCAGGCCGTACACAATAACGGCGGCATCGTTATGATGCAGGTGCAAAAAATGGTGAAGAAAGCCACTTTGCATCCGAAGTCGGTACGTATTCCCGGCTATCTGGTCGATATTGTGGTCATCGACCCCGACCAAACGCAACTGTACGGTGGTGCGCCGGTTAACCGCTTTATCTCTGGCGATTTTGTGCTCGATGACAGCCAACAAACTGCCCTGCCGCTCAATCAGCGTAAACTGGTGGCCCGACGCGCCCTGTTTGAAATGCGCAAAGGTGCGGTCGGCAACGTTGGCGTAGGTATTGCCGATGGCATTGGTCTCGTCGCGCGCGAAGAAGGCTGTGCTGACGATTTTATTCTGACAGTCGAAACGGGTCCGATTGGCGGCATCACCTCTCAAGGCATTGCTTTCGGTGCCAACGTCAACACTCGCGCCATTCTGGATATGACGTCCCAGTTTGACTTCTATCACGGTGGCGGGCTGGATGTGTGCTATTTAAGTTTTGCCGAAGTGGATCGCCACGGCAACGTCGGCGTACACAAATTCAATGGCAAAATCATGGGTACCGGCGGTTTTATCGATATTAGCGCCACTTCCAAAAAAATTATTTTCTGCGGCACGTTAACAGCCGGAAGTCTGAAAACGGAAGTTGCGGACGGTAAGTTAAATATCGTGCAGGAAGGTCGGGTGAAAAAATTCGTTAATGAATTACCTGAAGTGACTTTCAGCGGAAAAATTGCCCTCGAACGTGGACTTGATGTGCGTTACATCACTGAACGCGCTGTATTTACGTTAAAAGCAGATGGTCTTCATTTAATCGAAATTGCACCGGGAGTCTCTTTACAGGAAGACATCCTGGACAAAATGGATTTCACACCGATTATTTCCCCAGACCTGAAATTGATGGACGAAAGATTATTTATCGATGCCTCGATGGGCTTTGTATTACCCGACGCAGCCAATTAAAAGGAGTACCCTGATGGACTTTTCATTAACTGAAGAACAAGAACTGTTGCTTGCCAGCATTCGTGAGCTGATTACCAGCAATTTCCCGGAGGAGTATTTCCGTACCTGCGATCAGACGGCGACTTATCCGAAGGAATTTATGCGAGCCCTTGCGGACAACGGCATTTCGATGCTGGGCGTTCCGGAAGAGTTTGGCGGCATCCCGGCTGATTACGTCACCCAGATGCTGGCGCTGATGGAAGTGTCAAAATGTGGCGCGCCCGCTTTTTTGATCACTAACGGTCAGTGCATCCACAGCATGCGACGTTTTGGCTCCGCCGAGCAGCTGCGTAAAACAGCAGAAAGCACCATGGAAACGGGCGATCCGGCGTATGCGCTGGCATTAACCGAGCCAGGAGCAGGCTCCGATAATAATAGTGCCACCACCAGCTACACCCGCAAAAATGGCAAGGTGTATCTCAACGGGCAAAAAACATTTATCACCGGCGCTAAAGAGTATCCGTACATGCTGGTGCTGGCTCGCGACCCGGAGCCGAAAGATCCGAAGAAAGCCTTTACGCTGTGGTGGGTGGATTCTAAGAAGCCGGGCATTAAGGTTAACCCACTGCATAAAATCGGCTGGCACATGTTAAGCACCTGCGAAGTCTATCTTGATGACGTTGAAGTGGACGAAAGCGATATGGTCGGCGAAGAAGGCATGGGCTTCCTCAACGTAATGTACAACTTCGAAATGGAACGCCTGATCAACGCCGCGCGCAGCACGGGTTTTGCCGAATGCGCCTTCGAAGATGCCGCCCGCTACGCTAACCAGCGCATCGCATTTGGTAAGCCGATCGGTCATAACCAGATGATCCAGGAAAAACTGGCGCTGATGGCAATCAAAATTGAAAACATGCGCAATATGGTGCTGAAGGTCGCCTGGCAGGCCGATCAGGAACAGTCGCTGCGAACCAGTGCGGCACTGGCAAAACTGTATTGTGCACGTACGGCAATGGAAGTGATTGACGACGCAATTCAGATCATGGGCGGACTGGGTTACACCGATGAAGCACGCGTATCCCGATTCTGGCGCGATGTCCGCTGTGAGCGCATTGGCGGTGGTACCGATGAAATCATGATTTACGTCGCGGGTCGCCAAATCCTAAAGGATTATCAGAATAAGTAAGCGGTATAACTGACCGGATAGCGCAGATACGCTATCCGGGACGGTGCGGGAGAATCAAACTTCAGGCATCAAGCATTCCTGCTCAGCAAGGTTATTTTTAAACTGCTTACGATAATCGCTGGGAGTACACCCCACATGCCGCTGAAAAAGTTTGGCAAAATGATCGACGTTTTCATACCCTACCCGCCACGAAATTTCCGCCAACGAGGCCTCCGTATTGGTCAGGGAAAATTTCGCTTCTGTCATTCGCCGTTGAATAACATAATTGATGGGTGATATACGATACTCGCGGGTAAATTCATGGCAGATATAGCTCACGCTGGCGCGGAATTTTTTAGATAACTGTTCGAGAGTAATTTTTTCGCGGAAGTTGTTATTTAAATAGACCAATACATCTTTAATTAAGACATCTTTTTTAATATATCCCTGTTCAGAGCGGTAAGCATTTTTAAAGTTTTCGTAATATAACACGGTTAATGCATACGCGAATGCGTCATAAGCGGAAGACGTCAGGTTGTTCTTGCTCTGCGGGAGCATCACCCCCAGCTCATTAAAAATACTCTTAATAACCTCTTTACCCTGGCTGACGCTAATGACCGGACACGAGTGCATCTGCAATAGCTGATTGTCCTGCCAACTGTTAAACCGGAAACCGTAGAGTGCGCAGGTGTAAGTGGTAGCAGGTGCGCTGCTATCAGATGCAACCGCATGCAATCGCCCTTGCTCAATCACCACAATGTCCCCGGCATGCGCGACATACAGCGAAGAGTCGATGATTAATCTTGCAACCCCCTTTTTAACATAGATAAGCTCCGTTTCATTATCATGAACATGATGTCCGGACTCCCAGTTAGGATCATCGCTAATGACGAATCGGGAAAATCTCGGCGTTTTCCCCTGCTCAAAAAGGGTCTCAATGGCATTATCAAAGCAGCGTTGATACATGACAACCTCCACCTAAAGGCAGTAATTTTGTGAATAATGAATATCGAAAAGTGAAAACGATAATAACGTTATACAACGTTATTCCTTGCTGGCGAAACAAAATTATTTGCGTCGACTGCAAGATGATACCTCCTGCCTCATTGCGTTGTTTTCCACGTTTATTTCCGTTTGATAAAAAACGAAAAGAATAAATGTTATTAATTCAACATTAACAATTTACATATCAGAAACAAATTAAGCGTAAAAACGATAAAAAACATGATGCATTTCGCAATTATCCTTCCCTGGTTTGTTTGCTCTTTTTTCTCTTCAGTACACAAGGCCGAGCTCTCGTTTATAAAACAAGCATTCCCGCAGCACTTTTTTTTGCAAGATTGTTGGGAATGAAAACAGATTGCCCCGTCGAAAACTGTCCCCTCTCTGCCGCAAACTATTTTCAGTTAATTTTCCCTACTGTGGATGACTGGAGATGCCATGAAAATAATAACCTGCTTTAAGTTGGTGCCTGAAGAACAGGACATTGTTGTTACCCCACAGCATTCGCTTAACTTTGACCGGGCCGATGCCAAAATCAGCCAGTTTGATCTGAATGCGATTGAGGCCGCGGCGCAACTGAGTGCGGAGGGTGATGAAATCGTCGCTTTAACCGTGGGCGGATCGCTACTGCAAAATTCCAAAGTGCGTAAAGACGTGCTGTCACGTGGACCGGACAGTTTGTTCATGGTGCAGGATCCGCAATTGGAGCATTCATTGCCCCGCGACACCGCTCAGGCGCTGGCCTGCGCGGCCAAAAATATGAATTTCGACCTGATGCTGTTCGGAGAAGGATCGGGGGATATCTATGCCCAACAGGTTGGCTTACTGGTTGGCGAACTGTTGCAACTCCCGGTGATTAACGCCGTCAGCAACATCCAACGTAACGGCGACCGCATTGTGGTTGAGCGCGTGCTGGAAGACGAGGTTGAAGTGATCGACCTGCCGCTCCCCGCCGTACTCTGCGTAACCTCGGATATCAACACGCCGCGTATTCCCTCAATGAAAGCCATTCTCGGCGCGGGTAAAAAGCCCGTCACACCATGGCAAGCCAGCGATATTGGCTGGACGCCTGCGTCACCGTTAGCGGAACTGGTAAGCCTCACTGTACCGCCACAAACAGAACGTAAGCACATCATTCTGGAAAATGACTCGGCTGAAGCCATTGCCGAACTGGCTGAACACCTTAAAAAAGCCCTGAACTAAGCTCAACGGAGAGAAATTGTCATGAGTAAATTAGCTAACGTATGGGTGTTCAGCGATAACGTAGAACGCTACGCAGAATTAATGACCGGCGCACGTCAGTGGGGTGAGCATGTCCATCTTATTGTACAAGGCAGCGAACAGGCTAATCAGGTTAAACCTCTGGGTGCCGATGAAATAATCGTGCTCGAAGCCCCCTCCGGTTTACAGCGTGTAGAAAATTACGCCGAAACCATCGCGGCGCTGATGCAAGAACACGCCGGAATGCTGTTGATGTCAGCCACAAAGCGCGCGAAATCACTTGGGGCACGGTTAAGCATCCAACTCAATGCCGCGATGGTGAACGACGCAATATCGGTGACTCTTGAGGATGGCACAGTGTTCGCAGAGCACCGAATGTATGGTGGGCTGGCATTCGGCAAAGAAAAAATCAAAAGCGCGCTGGCAATTATCACTCTTGCCCCTGGCCTGCTTGAACCTGTAGCGGAAAACGCCTCGTACAACTGCCCTGTTGTCCCAGTAGCTTACATCGCACCGCTTCATGAAATTATGTGCCAGGAACGTCGCGCTAAATCCGTGAGCAGCGTGGACCTCAGTAAAGCCAAACGTGTGGTTGGCGTGGGTCGCGGCCTGGTTGCGCAACACGATCTGGAGATGGTGCACCAGTTGGCATCGGTACTGGGGGCAGAAGTGGGCTGCTCGCGCCCGATCGCCGAAGGCGAAAACTGGATGGAGCGCGAACGCTACATTGGCGTTTCTGGTGTGTTACTGAAGTCAGACCTTTATCTGACGTTGGGCATTTCAGGACAAATTCAGCATATGGTCGGTGGTAACGGCGCGAAAGTCATTGTTGCTATCAACAAAGACAAGAAAGCCCCTATTTTCAATTATGCCGATTACGGCCTGGTAGGCGACATCTACAAAGTTGTTCCGGCCCTTATCGAACATCTCAGCCGCTAATCCCCCCATTTAACGCACATCTCCCGCTGCCCTTGCAGCGGGAAAGGAGCATAAAGCATGTCAGATGAAAAATTTGATGCCATTGTGGTCGGTGCTGGCGTGGCGGGTACGGTTGCAGGCTACGTTATGGCTCAGGCCGGACTGGACGTGCTGGTCATTGAGCGCGGAAACAGTGCAGGCAGTAAAAATATGACCGGCGGAAGACTCTACGCGCATAGCCTTGAGCGCATCATGCCAGGGTTCGCGCAGGAGGCGCCGCTCGAGCGTAAAGTCACCCGCGAAAAAATCTCCTTTCTGACCGAAGAAAGCGCCGTCACTCTCGATTTCCATCGTGAAAAAGCTGACGCACCAACGCAGGATTCGTATACCGTTTTGCGCAACAGACTCGACCCATGGCTAATGGAAAAAGCGGAACAAGCTGGCGTGCAGTTCATCCCCGGTGTGCGCGTCGATGCTCTGATCCGCGAAGGTAATAAGGTCACCGGAGTCCAGGCCGGTGACGATATCCTGGAAGCCAATATTGTCATCCTGGCCGATGGCGTCAACTCTATGTTGGGGCGGTCCCTGGGGATGGTTCCTCCCTCTTCTGCACATCACTATGCCGTTGGCGTAAAAGAGCTGATCGGCTTACCTCCAGCGGTCATTGCAGATCGCTTCAACCTTTCAGGTAATGAGGGCGCGGCCTGGCTGTTTGCAGGCTCACCGTCTGATGGATTGATGGGCGGAGGTTTTTTGTATACCAACCAGGACTCCATCTCTCTGGGGCTGGTGTGTGGTCTGGGGGATATTGCCCATGCCACAAAAAGTATTCCACAAATGCTGGAAGACTTTAAGCAACATCCAACTATTCGACCATTGATTGCCGGTGGTGAATTACTGGAATATTCCGCGCATATGGTGCCGGAAGGCGGTCTGGCAATGGTTCCAAAGCTGGTCGATGACGGTGTGATGATCGTCGGTGATGCCGCCGGTTTCTGTTTGAACCTGGGTTTCACGGTGCGAGGTATGGATTTGGCCATCGCTTCCGCAGAAGCCGCTGCCCAAACAGCCATTGCAGCAAAAGAACGACAGGATTTCTCTGCCAGCAGCCTGATGGCCTACAAACGCGCGCTTGAACAAGGCTGTGTGATGCGTGATTTACAACATTTTCGCAAGATCCCGGCGTTGATGGAAAACCCACGTCTGTTCACCCAGTATCCGCGTATGGTGGCCGACATCATGAGCGATATGTTCACCGTTGACGGACGTCCAAATCAACCGGTTCGCAAGATGATTATGTCCCATGCCAAACAAATCGGACTGATGAACTTACTGAAAGACGGTATCAAGGGGGCAACTGCACTATGAGTCAGGACAATACTGTTAACGTTGACGTCAAACTGGGCGTCAATAAATTCAATGTCGATGAAGGCCACCCGCACATCATCCTGGCCGAACATCCAGACCTTAATGAATTTCGCAAGCTGCTGAAAGCCTGCCCCGCCGGGCTGTATAAGCAGGACGAGAGTGGAAACATTCATTTTGATTCTGCTGGTTGCCTGGAGTGCGGAACGTGTCGAGTACTGTGCGGCGACACGATCCTCGACCAATGGGAATATCCGGTCGGAACATTTGGCATTGATTTTCGCTACGGCTAACGGATTTTGCCTGTAGTACACCGGTTCGGCCACGCCGGCCATCCGGTCAGATGTATGCCGAAATCATCCAGGGAATAACTTCATGAGTATCACACTAACGTTTAACGCCGAACGTCGCGAAGTCTGGCGGCAACAGGGTTTATGGGGAGATGCTTCGCTTGGCGATTACTGGAACCAAACTGCCAGAGCCATGCCAGATAAAATCGCGGTGGTTGATAACCATGGCGCTTCATACACCTATGCTGCACTCGATAGCGCGGCCAGCAGTCTGGCAACCTGGTTTTTAGCCTGCGGTATTCAACCTGGCGATCGCATTGCCTTCCAGCTACCGGGCTGGTGCGAGTTTACGATTATCTACCTGGCCTGCCTCAAAACCGGGGCCGTTTCCGTACCGCTGCTGCCAGCGTGGCGTGAAGCAGAGATGGTATGGGTGTTGAATAAGTGCAAGGCGAAGATTTTTTTCGCACCGACGCTGTTTAAACAGACCCGACCGGTCGATCTGATCCTGCCCTTACAAAACCAGTTGCCACATCTGCAACAGATCGTTGCCGTGGATAAACTGGCTCCGGCAACGACCTCGCTAGCGCTCAGCCAACTGCTTTTAGCTCCGCCATTAACCCAAACGATTAATGTTCACGCCGATGAACTGGCGGCGGTGTTGTTTACCTCCGGTACCGAGGGAATGCCAAAAGGCGTAATGCTGACCCACAACAACATCCTTGCCAGCGAGCGCGCCTACTGTGCCCGTCTTAATCTCACCTGGCAGGATGTGTTTTTAATGCCAGCACCACTGGGACACGCTACCGGTTTTATGCATGGCGTTACCGCACCGTTTTTAATCGGCGCACGCAGCGTATTGTTAGATATTTTCACCCCAGCCGCCTGTCTTGAACTGCTGGAACAACAACGCTGTACCTGTGTGCTCGGCGCAACGCCCTTCGTCTACGACATGTTGTGTAGCATGGACAAACGGCCAAGCGATCTCTCATCGCTACGCTTTTTCTTATGTGGGGGCACAACCATTCCACAGAAGATTGCCCGTGACTGCCAGCAGCTCGGCATAAAATTATTAAGCATTTATGGCTCGACAGAGAGTTCCCCGCATGCGCTGGTCAATCTCGATGATTCGCTTTCTCGCATGATGGATACCGACGGATATGCTGCTGCAGGCGTCGAAATTAAAGTGGTCGATGAAGCACGCAATACGTTGCCTGCGGGTGTAGAAGGCGAAGAAGCCTCACGCGGTCCCAATGTGTTTATGGGCTATCTCGATGAACCCGAACTCACCGCCCGTGCGCTGGATCAAGACGGCTGGTATTACAGCGGCGACTTATGCCGAATGGACGATGCGGGGTACATCAAAATCACCGGACGGAAAAAAGATATCATTGTCCGCGGTGGAGAAAACATCAGCAGCCGCGAAGTTGAGGATATTTTATTGCAGCACCCCCGCATTCACGATGCCTGCGTTGTCGCGATGCCGGACGAACGCTTAGGTGAAAGGTCATGTGCTTATGTGGTGCTAAAACCGCCGCATCATTCGCTGTCACTGGAGTCAGTGGTAGCCTTTTTTAGTCGCAAGCGGGTGGCAAAGTACAAATACCCTGAGCACATTGTGATCGTGGAGAAATTACCACGCACAGCGTCCGGTAAAGTACAAAAATACCAACTGCGTCAGGATATTATTCAGCGTTTGAGCGTGGAGAGTGTTGCAGGATAAAGTGCCGGATGGCGACGCTAGCGTATCTTATCCGGCCTACGTTGAATAGGCCGGATAAGGCATGATGTTACTTGTTCAGTTCAGCCAGACTTAGCCAGGTCTGTACGACAGTGTCCGGGTTCAGCGACAGGCTGTCGATCCCCTCTTCCATCAGCCAGGCCGCAAAGTCTTCATGGTCAGATGGGCCCTGACCGCAAATACCCACGTATTTGCCCTGTTTCTTGGCTGCACGAATCGCCATCGACAGCAGCGCTTTCACCGCGTCGTTACGCTCATCAAACAGTTCAGAAACTACACCAGAGTCACGATCCAGACCCAGCGCCAACTGCGTCATGTCGTTTGAGCCGATGGAGAAGCCGTCGAAGTACTCGAGGAACTGCTCGGCCAGCAAGGCGTTAGACGGGATCTCACACATCATGATGATCTTCAGTCCGTTCTCACCGCGTTTCAGCCCCTGGCGTGCCAGCTCTTCCACCACCGCTTTCGCCTGGGCAACGGTACGTACAAACGGTACCATCACTTCAACGTTAGTCAGGCCCATGTCGTTACGGACACGTTTTACTGCGTCACATTCCAGCGCGAAGCAGTCGCGGAAGCTATCGGCAACATAACGGCCCGCCCCACGGAAGCCCAGCATCGGGTTCTCTTCATGCGGTTCATAACGCTCACCGCCGACCAGGTTGGCATATTCGTTGGACTTAAAGTCAGACATACGCACGATGACGCGTTTAGGATAAAACGCCGCTCCCAGCGTCGCGATCCCTTCCGTCAGACGACCAACGTAGAATTCACGCGGAGAATCGAAACCTTTCATCATGGCGCGGATTTCATTTTGTAGCTCAGGCGTCTGGTCATCAAACTCCAGCAGTGCACGCGGGTGTACGCCAATCATACGGTTGATGATAAATTCCAGACGCGCCAGACCAACACCTTCGTTTGGCAGGCAGGCGAAGTCGAAAGCGCGGTCCGGGTTACCGACGTTCATCATCACCTTCAACGGCAGATCCGGCATGGTCTCCACGCTGGAACTCTTCACGCTAAAGTCGAGCATGTCAGCGTAAACATAACCGGTGTCGCCTTCGGCACAAGAGACAGTAACCTTCTCACCATCTTTCATGCGCTCGGTCGCATCGCCACAGCCCACCACGGCTGGGATCCCCAGCTCACGGGCAATGATTGCCGCGTGACAGGTACGACCGCCACGGTTGGTGACAATCGCCGCTGCTTTCTTCATGATCGGTTCCCAGTCCGGGTCGGTCATGTCGGTAACCAGTACGTCGCCTGGTTCGATACGGTTCATTTCGCTGATGTCCTGGATGACTTTGACCGGACCCGCGCCAATGCGGTGACCGATGGCACGACCTTCAGCAATAATTTTACCCTGCGCATGCAGCGTATAACGCTCCATCACCTGGCCACGAGAACGCACGGTTTCCGGGCGCGCCTGAACAATGAACAGCTTACCGGTATGACCGTCTTTCGCCCATTCGATATCCATCGGACGACCGTAGTGCTTCTCGATCTGCACCGCCTGCTTGGCCAGTTCCTGCACTTCTTCGTTAGTCAGGGAGAAAATGTCGCGTTGTTCCTGCGGCACATCTTCGATCGTTACCTGCTTACCGTGTTCCTGAGTCGGCGCGTAGATCATGCGGATTTTTTTCGAACCCATGGTGCGACGAACGATAGCCGGACGGTTAGCCGCCAGCGTCGGTTTATGCACGTAGAATTCATCCGGGTTAACGGCCCCCTGCACGACCATCTCGCCCAGGCCCCATGCAGACGTGATAAACACCACCTGATCGAAACCGGATTCGGTATCGATGGAGAACATGACGCCGGAAGACGCGAGGTCAGAACGCACCATCCGCTGCACACCCGCAGAGAGCGCTACGCCACGATGGTCATAACCCTGGTGGACACGATAAGAGATCGCGCGGTCGTTAAACAGCGAGGCAAATACGTGTTTGATGGCAACCAGCACGGCATCAAATCCCTGGACGTTGAGGAAGGTTTCCTGCTGACCGGCAAATGACGCATCTGGCATATCTTCTGCGGTAGCGGAAGATCGCACAGCAAAAGAGGCATTGGCATCGTCCGCTGACAGCTGCGCGTAGGCATCGCGGACGGCATTTTCCAGCTCCGGCTGGAAAGGAGTGTCGATAATCCACTGGCGGATCTGCGCGCCGGCTTTTGCAAGCTCGGTGACATCGTCAATATCCGTTTTATCCAGCAGCTCATAAATGCGCTGGTTTACACCGCTCTGGTCCAGAAACTGGTTAAACGCGTCGGCGGTCGTTGCAAAACCATTCGGTACGGAAACACCCATACCTGAAAGGTTAGTAATCATTTCACCCAGGGAGGCATTTTTGCCCCCAACTCTGTCTACATCATTCATGCCGAGTTGGTTATACCAAAGCACCAGCGGTGACGAGCCATTGTTGGACATCGAACAATCCTTATATTTGAACGAGGTTAGGAAACTCAATTTTGCGTAATTATCTTTGCATATTTACTCCAGCGAAAAAAACGGTGAATCGTTCAAGCAACTTTATTTTTTATTTTTTCAGATTGTTTCCGCATTTGCGCAAACCCGCGAGCCACAGGGGATCTCCACAAAAACTACCGGTATAAACATTTGTTCCGAAAAATGAAATGTACTTTTCATTAATTATAAAAATACCGTTTCATTTTATAAAAAAGATGCAGCAATATTCGCTTCTGGCGAATTTTAATTTATGCTTTCAGAGAATTATGTCTGCCCAGGATGAGCAAAATGGATAATGCTGTTGATCGTCACGTATTTTATATTTCTGATGGTACGGCCATCACCGCCGAGGTCTTGGGTCACGCGGTGATGTCGCAATTTCCGGTCACGATCAGCAGCATTACGCTGCCGTTTGTGGAAAATGAGAGTCGTGCGCGCGCGGTTAAAGACCAGATTGACGCGATCTACCAACAAACTGGCGTGCGCCCTTTGGTGTTTTACTCCATCGTCCTGCCCGAAATTCGCTCAATCATTCTGCAAAGCGAGGGATTTTGTCAGGATATAGTACAGGCGCTGGTTGCCCCACTACAACACGAGATGAAGCTCGACCCTACACCTATCGCCCATCGCACGCACGGTCTGAATCCCGGTAACCTCAACAAGTACGACGCGCGCATTGCCGCCATTGACTACACCCTCGCCCACGACGACGGTATTTCGTTGCGCAACCTTGATCAGGCCCAGGTGATCCTGCTTGGTGTTTCTCGTTGCGGCAAAACCCCGACCAGTTTGTATCTGGCCATGCAGTTTGGTATCCGCGCCGCCAACTACCCCTTTATTGCCGATGATATGGATAATTTGGTGCTGCCCGCCTCCCTGAAGCCGTTGCAGCATAAGCTGTTCGGTCTGACTATCGACCCTGAGCGCCTGGCGGCCATCCGCGAAGAGCGCCGTGAGAACAGCCGGTACGCTTCGCTGCGCCAATGCCGAATGGAAGTTGCTGAGGTAGAAGCGCTGTACCGGAAAAACCAGATCCCCTGGCTGAACAGTACCAATTATTCGGTAGAAGAGATTGCTACCAAGATCCTCGATATCATGGGACTGAATCGCCGCATGTACTAGAATGCTAGTGCATTGGTTCGTTTTTTTGTTATTATGCTCGCCACCAGGCAGGATGAGTGTGATATTGTGATGTACATCACTTCCCGGTAGTCCTGCCGTTGAAGCAACAAATTTCTGAGACAAGTAATGAACAGAACCGATGAACTCCGTACTGCGCGTATTGACAACCTGGTCACTCCAGCAGAGCTTGCGCAACGGCATCCTGTTTCATCCTCCGTCGCCCGTCATGTTACGGACTCCCGACGTCGGATAGAAAAAATTTTAAATGGTGAAGATCCCCGTTTACTGGTGATCGTAGGTCCCTGCTCGATTCACGATCTTGATGCCGCGATGGAATACGCGACACGATTACAGGCGCTGCGCACAAAGCACCAGGCGCGTCTGGAAATCGTGATGCGTACCTATTTTGAAAAGCCACGCACCGTCGTGGGTTGGAAAGGCCTGATTTCCGACCCGGATTTGAACGGCAGTTATCGTGTAAACCACGGTATTGAACTGGCGCGAAAACTGCTGTTGCAGGTCAACGAACTGGGCGTCCCCACGGCGACTGAATTCCTCGACATGGTGACCGGCCAGTTTATTGCCGATTTAATCAGTTGGGGAGCTATTGGCGCGCGCACCACCGAAAGTCAGATCCATCGTGAAATGGCCTCCGCGCTCTCCTGCCCGGTCGGTTTTAAGAACGGAACGGATGGCAACACGCGCATCGCCGTCGATGCGATTCGCGCCTCCCGCGCCAGTCACATGTTCCTCTCGCCGGATAAAACCGGTCAGATGACCATTTATCAGACCAGCGGTAACCCTTACGGGCATATCATCATGCGTGGCGGTAAAAAGCCGAATTATTATGCTGAAGATATTGCCGCCGCCTGCGATACCCTGCACGAATTTTCCCTGCCTGAGCATCTGGTGGTCGATTTTAGCCACGGCAATTGCCAGAAGCAGCATCGTCGTCAGTTGGACGTTTGTGACGACGTGTGCCAGCAAATTCGTAACGGTTCGACGGCAATTGCCGGGATCATGGCGGAGAGTTTCCTGCGTGAAGGTACTCAAAAAATCGTTAGCGGCCAGCCGTTGGTTTACGGTCAGTCCATTACCGACCCGTGCCTGAACTGGGAAGATACTGAACTGTTGGTTGAAAAACTCGCCTCTGCGGTTGATAGCCGTTTTTAATGCTGTTCGCCGGGCAATATCACTTTGCCCGGTGCTAATCCTTTGTTTTTCCCCGCTTGTTGTGCAAAAAACGTTCTCGTCACAATTATTTCACAAAAACGCTTGCCGCAAATTTGCAGTTTGATGATAATGATTATCATTGTTACATTGATTGTTATTTTTAAACACTATGTCACGTATGGATAACACAACGGCTACGCCTACAAAAGACACAACACCGCCTTCCGTCGCGCCAAACGAGCGACGAATTGACAGTAAAACCCTGCTGGGTAACGAAGGACGCGTGATCATAGAACATGATGGTCAGCACTACCTGCTGCGCCAGACGCAAGCCGGAAAACTCATTCTGACTAAATAAACAACACATTTCGCCAGCCACCCAGGTCATACCCAGGCAGCCAGCGCTTTTCGATTTCCTAATGGAGAGTTGCTATGCCTTACCTGCACACCGCTTCCCTGCGCCCATCGCTGTTGGCGCTGGCGATTGTCAGTAACCTGCCCACCGTAGCCTATGCGGCGGTCGAGGATATGACCGTCACCGCCACCGGCAATGCCCGTAGTGCCTTTGAAGCGCCGATGATGGTCAGCGTGATTGATGCCACCGCCCCGGAAAACCAGACCGCCAGTTCGGCAGCCGATCTGTTGCGGACGGTTCCGGGTCTAACCCTCGATGGAACGGGTCGTACCAACGGCCAGGACGTGAATCTGCGCGGCTACGATCGACGTGGCGTTCTGGTACTGGTTGACGGCGTTCGTCAGGGAACTGACACCGGACACCTGAACAGCACCTTCCTCGACCCGGCGCTTATCAAACGTATCGAAGTCGTTCGTGGCCCTTCCGCACTACTGTACGGTAGCGGCGCGCTGGGCGGCGTGATCGCCTATGACACTGCGGATGCCAAAGATCTGCTGGAAGCCGGACAAAACAGCGGTTACCGCGTGTTCGGTACCGCGGCAACCGGCGATCACAGCCTCGGTATGGGCGCCAGCGCATTTGGGCGCACCGATACGCTGGACGGACTGCTTGCATGGTCGAGTCGCGATCGCGGTGATTTGCGCCAAAGCGACGGTACTACAGCGCCAAACGATGAAGCGATCAACAATATGCTGGCGAAAGGTAGCTGGAAAATTGACAGCGCCCAGACGTTGGCCGGCTCGCTGCGATACTACAACAATGACGCCCGGGAACCTAAAAACCCGCAGACCAGTGCGGCGGATGCCAGCAACCCGATGACCAACCGTTCAACGATCCAGCGTGATGCGCAACTGACCTACTCGCTTGCTCCTGCGGACAATGACTGGCTGAACGCGGATGCCCGTATCTACTGGTCCGAAGCGCGCATTAATGCTCAGAACGCAGATAACACTGGCGAATTTCGCAAGCAAACCACCAAAGGCGGGAAGATCGACAACCGCAGCCGCCTGTTTACCGACTCTTTTGCATCTCACCTGCTGACCTACGGCGGTGAGTACTATCGCCAGGAACAACAACCGGGTGGTTCAACCACCGGTTTCCCGGAGGCAAAGATCGATTTCAGCTCCGGTTGGCTACAGGATGAAATCACCCTGCGCGACCTGCCGGTTACGCTGCTGGGCGGTACCCGTTATGACTCTTATCGCGGCAGCAGCGACGGCTATGAAGATGTTGATGCTGACAAATGGTCGTCCCGCGCCGGACTCACCGTTACGCCAGCCGACTGGCTGATGCTGTTCGGTTCATACGCTCAGGCCTTCCGTGCGCCAACCATGGGCGAAATGTATAACGATGCGAAACACTTCTCGATTGGTCGTTTCTACACTAACTACTGGGTTCCAAACCCTAACCTGCGCCCGGAAACCAACGAAACGCAGGAATACGGATTTGGCCTGCGCTTTGACGATCTGCTGATGGCGAGCGATGCGCTCGAATTTAAAGCCAGCTATTTCGACACCAAAGCAAAAGATTACATCTCCACCAGTGTTGACTTCGCCGCTGCGACAACCATGTCCTATAACGTTCCCAATGCCAAAATCTGGGGCTGGGACGTGATGGCGAAATATACCGCCGACCTGTTCAGCCTCGACATGGCCTATAACCGCACACGCGGCAAAGATACTGACACAGGTGAATACATTTCCAGCATTAACCCCGACACCGTCACCAGCAAACTGAATGTGCCGGTTGCGCACAGCGGTTTCTCCGTAGGCTGGATTGGGACATTTGCTGACCGTTCAACGCATATCAGCAGCACCTACGCTAAACAGCCTGGCTATGCGGTAAACGATTTTTACGTGAGCTATCAGGGCCAACAAGCGCTGAAAGGCATGACCACCACGCTGGTACTGGGCAACGCCTTTGACAAAGAGTACTGGTCGCCGCAAGGCATTCCGCAGGATGGTCGTAATGGCAAAATTTTCGTGAGTTATCAGTGGTAATCACTTTTCCCCGGTTCGCCGGGGCCGCAATCTGGAAGGAAGAGACAATGAATCATTACACACGCTGGCTGGAACTGAAGAAAGAAAATCCCGGAAAATACGCACGTGACATTGCAGGATTGATGAATATTAGCGAAGCCGAACTGACCTTTGCGCGCGTCGGCCATGACGCCTGGCGCTTACGTGGCGAAGTCCGCGAAATCCTCGGCGCACTGGAAGCCGTAGGTGAAACCAAATGCATTTGCCGCAACGAATATGCGGTGCATGAACAGGTTGGCGCTTTTACCAATCAGCACCTGAACGGCCATGCCGGGCTAGTTCTTAATCCGCGTGCCCTCGACCTGCGCCTGTTCCTCAATCAGTGGGCAAGCGCTTTTCATATCAGTGAGACTACCGCCCACGGCGAGCGTCAGAGCATTCAATTCTTTGACCATCAGGGAGACGCACTGCTGAAGGTCTATACCACACAAAATACCTTCGTTGAGGAATGGGCGGCGTTGCTGACCCGTTTCATCTTTGCAGAAAACCCGCCGCTGGTGCTGCAACCCGTCAACAATTCTGTGCCTGCCGCCGTCACTGTCGACGCACAGACTGTTGATCAAGAGTGGCGAGCGATGACCGATGTCCATCAGTTCTTCGGTCTGCTGAAACGCCACGATCTCACCCGCCAACAGGCGTTTAATCTGGTTGGCGACGACCTGGCCTGTAAGGTTTCTAATAGCGCACTGGCGCAATTGCTCGACACCGCGCGTCAGGATGGCAACGAAATTATGGTTTTTGTGGGTAATCGCGGCTGTGTACAGATATTTACCGGCGTAATAGAAAAACTGGTGCCGATGAAAGGCTGGCTGAACATCTTCAACCCAACATTTACCCTGCATCTACTGGAAGAGAGCGTGGCGGAAACGTGGGTGACGCGTAAACCGACCGCCGATGGTCACGTCACCAGTCTGGAGCTGTTTGCTGCCGACGGCACGCAAATCGCCCAGCTGTATGGTCAACGTACGGAAGGCGAGCCGGAGCAGACACAATGGCGCGCACAGATTGACGCACTGACGCCGAAAGGACTGGCCGCATGAAAAAACTGCTGGCCCTGATCGCGCTGCTGCCCTTCGAGGCGCTGGCTGCGCCCGAGGAACGGGTTGTTGCGCTCGGTGGCGATGTCACCGAGATTGTCTACGCACTGGGAGCACAACCCTCCCTTGTGGCGAGAGACAGCACAAGCCAGTGGCCTGTTGCGGCAACCGCGTTACCTGATGTTGGTTATTTGCGCCAGCTCAACGCCGAAGGGATCCTGGCTACCCGCCCTACGCTGGTCCTTGCCAGCGCGCAGGCACAGCCCTCTTTAGCGCTAAAACAGCTTGAGCAGAGCAACGTCAGGGTTGTCACGATCCCAGCAAGCAACGATCTTAACGCGATTGATGAAAAAGTTCGGGTTATCGCTGAGGCTACTCATCGGGAGGCCGACGGCGAAACGCTGCGCGCAACGTTACGTCAGGAACTGGCGACGCTCCCGTCGTCTGAACTTAATAAACGTGTGCTGTTTATTCTCAATCATGGCGGGATGACCGCAATGGCGGCGGGCCAGCAAACCGGAGCCGATGCGGCGATTCGTGCCGCAGGTCTACGCAACGCCATGCAGGGCGTTAATCGCTATCAGCCGCTGTCACAAGAAGGCGTCATTGCCAGCCAACCCGATCTGGTGGTGATTTCGCAGGACGGCGTTAAGGCGATGGGTGGCGAAGATAACCTGTGGGCGCTACCGGGACTTGCGCAAACACCTGCCGGAAGGAATAAACAGGTATTGCAGGTTGACGATATGGCGCTGTTGGGCTTCAGCGTTCGCACGCCACAGGCTATTTTGCAGCTTCGTGCTAAAGCGGAGCAATTGCCCTGATGTTCCGGCGGATCACCTGTTCGTTGTGGATGTTGGCATTGATGCTGGTTGCAATGACGGTTCTGGCTACCGGTTTTGGCGCGTTGCGCCTGCCGGTAAGTCTGCTCTGGCGTGATGGCGATGAGGCACTGCGTCAAATCTGGATCACGATTCGCCTTCCCCGCGTCCTGCTGGCGCTGGTGATTGGCGGTTCTCTGGCGCTCGCTGGCTGCGTGATGCAGGGACTGTTTCGCAATCCGCTTGCAGACCCTGGATTACTGGGAATAAGCAGCGGCGCCGCCTGCGCTGTGGCACTGTGGGTGGTGCTGCCTGTCTCTTTGCCCGCGCTGATGATGTTGTATGCTCCAATGCTGGCCGCTTTTTTCGGCGCGCTAGCGGCAACAGTAGTGATTTTTATCCTCAGCCAACAGCGCGACGGTTCGCTCTCCCGCCTGCTGCTGGTCGGCATTGCCATCAACGCGCTCTGCGGGGCGGCGGTTGGCGTACTGTCGTGGGTCAGTAATGATTCGCAACTGCGCCAGCTGTCGCTATGGGGAATGGGAAGTCTGGGGGCCGCACAGTGGTCCACGCTGTTGGCTGTCACTTCGCTGACAATCCCGACAGTGCTGATCATCTGGCGACTTGCTCCGGCGCTGAATCTTCTGCAACTGGGTGAGGAAGAGGCGCATTATCTCGGCGTTGATGTACGTACAATACAGCGTATTTTGCTGCTTTGTAGCGCATTACTGGTTGCCTCAGCCGTGGCGGTAAGCGGCGTGATTGGCTTTATCGGGTTGGTAATCCCACATTTAATACGTATGTGGCTCGGCTCAGACCATCGGGCCGTTATTCCGGGTTCCGTGCTGGCGGGCGCGTTTTTATTGCTGATTGCCGACACCCTGGCCCGTACTGCGGCTGCGCCTGCGGAGATGCCAGTCGGTCTGTTGACCAGTCTTCTCGGCGCTCCGTGGTTTTTATGGCTTATTTTTCGTCAGCGAGGAGCGCATGGCTGAACATTTCATCGCTGAAGGGCTTCACTATCACGTAGCTGGCAGAGCGGTGATTGACGACGTATCGCTCACCCTTACAAAAGGTGAACTGGTTGCGCTCATCGGCCCAAACGGTGCGGGGAAATCCACCCTGCTGCGCCTGCTGACCGGTTTTCTCAAACCAGCAACCGGGCGCTGCGTGCTGGCAGACAAACCGCTGGAGGAATGGCCTACCCAGACCCTGTCGCGGCATCGGGCAGTAATGCGCCAGCAAACACAGTTGGGATTCGACTGGCCGGTAGAGGCCGTCATCGCGATGGGCCGCGCGCCGTGGACCCAACAGCAGGAGCCCCGGCTTATCGCTCAGGTGATGGAAATGACCGGATGCACACCGTTGGCGGGTCGGCAATACGCCGCGCTTTCCGGCGGCGAGCAACAGCGAGTACAGTTAGCCCGTGCGCTGGCACAACTCTGGTGCGACGGTGCGCCTCGCGGTTGGTTATTCCTTGATGAACCGACCTCCGCGCTGGATCTTTACCACCAGCAGCATCTGTTGCGCATGCTAAAAACGCTTACCTCTTCGGGAGAGCTGCATGTGTGCATTGTGCTTCACGATCTGAACCTCGCCGCACTGTGGGCAGACAGAATAGTGCTGCTGCACAACGGCAGGCTGGTATCGCAGGGAACACCGGAAACTGTGTTACAGGCCGATGACCTGAAGCGCTGGTACGGTGCTCAGGTACACGTTGGCCAGCATCCGGCCAACGCCTCCCCGCAGGTATTTCTGGCCCCTTAGCTTGAACAACTCACTTCCAGCCGTTTGCCCCAGTCAGGTGGACGGCTGACATAGTCATCATCACGATCAGCAAACGGGGTACGCAACGCCTGGTGCAACCGATGCAGCTCGGCGTAATCCCCCTGTTCTGCCTGACTAATCGCCCGTTGCGCCAGCCAGTTACGTAATACCATCGCCGGGTTAGCCGCCTTCATCTGGGTTTGTCTGACAGCATCGGCAATATTGTCTTGCTGAAGGCGCGAGCGATACCGCGTGAACCAGTCGTCAAACGCTGCGCGGTCGATAAACTCATCGCGCAACGGAGATTGCGCACTGTGTTGTTCCGTTTGGCTGAGCATGCGAAACGTTCGCGTATAGTCGCTTCTTTCCCGCGACATCAGACTAAACAGCTCGCTAAGCAGTTCGTTATCGTCTTTCTGCTCGCTAAAGAAGCCGAGCTTTTGCCGCATCCGCTGACCGTAGCGAGTTAACAGCGCCAGTTGGTAACTGTCCAGCGCATCATTGAGCGCCTCGACCGGGATAAACGGCGACAGGGTTTGCGCCAGACGTTGCAGGTTCCACAACGCGGCGGCCGGTTGATTATCGAAACTGTATCGCCCCTGGTTGTCAGAGTGGTTGCAGATATAATCGGGCACGTAATCATCAAGAAAACCGAATGGACCGTAATCCATCGTCAGACCCAGAATCGACATGTTGTCCGTATTCATAACACCATGCGCAAACCCTACCGCCTGCCAGTCAGCGATTAACGTCGCAGTACGCGTGACAACATCGTTAAACCACAGCTGATATTTATCGGCGTCTTCCTGCCATTGCGGCCAGTAATGGCGAATCGCAAAGTCAGCCAACTGACGCACTTTTTCCGGCTCCCGGCGATAGTAAAAATGCTCAAAATGGCCAAACCGCATATGGCTTTGCGCCACGCGGATAAGCATCGCCCCCGCTTCGACCGTTTCGCGATACACCGGCGTGTCGCTGGTGACAATCGACAATGCCCGCGTGGTCGGTATTCCCAGGTAGTGCATCGCTTCGCTAGCAAGGCTTTCGCGAATGGTCGAGCGCAGCACGGCGCGCCCATCACCCATGCGGGAATACGGCGTGAGTCCGGCGCCTTTCAGGTGCCAGTCAAACGTTGAACCATCCGCAAGCTGTTGTTCGCCCAGCAGGATCCCACGTCCGTCGCCAAGCTGACCAGCCCAGACGCCGAACTGATGCCCACTATAAACCTGGGCTAAAGGCGACATTCCGGGAAGCAGCGATTCGCCTCCCCAAACGCCCGCACCAGTTGAAATATCAAATAGCGCCGCAGGAATAGCTAATTGCTCCGCCAGCGCATCGTTATGCCAGATAAGGCGCGCATTTTTCAAAGGGGTGGGTGAAAGCGCGGTATAAGTTGCTGGTAGTTCATCACGCCAGCGAGTGGTAAAAGACAGGGTCATAGGGCCTCCTGCCTCTAGTGTAGACTGTTAATAGCCTGTTAAACACCAGCAAATAAAAGGGTTATATCTTAGCAAGCGAAATTATCTGCGCAGGAGGCACTGCAGGCCACAATCCTCCCTGCATGGCACTGAATCCTACAGGCAAAACGCGCTCCAGCATCTCTTGTGTATCAATTCCGCTAATGATTATTGACTCACAGCTGGGAGATAGTTGCGCCAGAATAGCCCGCATAAACGGCTCAAACGAAATATGTGCAATCCTTTGTTGAACAAAGTTTTTATCCAGAACGACGCGTTTGAACAGGCCGTCAAAAATTGCCCGGGTTGATATACCGCCAGCACCATAGTTTGTCAGGACTAATGGAAATCGCGCAGCAAGTGCGGCCAATGTTGGATTATCTTTACCTTTGTTTAACTCCGGATAGCTTTCATTAATAGTCAGTTCCAGAAATGAAAATCGTTCAACTTGTGAAGCAAGTTCAGTATCTGATAATAAAGTATTAGCAATTGCTGGCGTTAAATTAATCCAGGCAAATACTTTTCGCTGAATAAAAAAATGTTGGCACGTTTCGATTAATTCTAGTTTTTCTACAAATAAACGACATTGTTCGTCGTCTGACATCCGAGGTAGGACCAGCTCGGTGGGTATACGCACATCCCCATGTGCACTGGCGAAATTGGTGATGATGTCGACGAATTCAAGATCGCCTTTTTCGCTTCTCGCAGGAAGAAAAGAGAACTCAGAATGGTAAAGATTATCCAGTGAAACAATCATCGTGCCAGCCCCGCTGCATGGGTGTTATCCGGCATCCTGTAGCAAAGGATGAAGAAATACGTTACTGCTGATGCAAGTAGAGGCCCTTTCATTTTTCCCTTTTTAGCCGGTAAATCGAATCCTTTTTTTTAGCTTATCCTGATTATAAGCGAATATCCAGCTTTGCACTTTTTAATATCTCGGAATAAATCATATTTTTAGCAAGATACGCTCTTAATGTTCATGGGTATTGTCTAACCAAAAGCAGAAATAAAAGTTAACTTTCAAACGGTGATGTCGAGGCTGCCACTCGATGGCAGCCTCGGAGTTGTGAGGATTAAATACGTCGCGCCTGCCAAAAGTTTTTACGCCAGTAAACGTTATCCAGAGACGAGCGCATCACTCCACGGCTGGTTGAAGCATGAATAAATTGATTATTGGTATCGTAAATACCGACATGCAGACCGCTTTCCCCAGACCCGGTTTTAAAGAAAACCAGATCACCGGGCAGCAAATCGTCTTTATCAATTTCGGTACCAATCTTTGATTGCGTACGCGTATCGCGTGGGAGTTGCAGATCGAATTTATCGCGCATCGTCATCAAAACAAATCCAGAACAATCCACCCCGCTACGACTCATACCACCATAACGATAGGGTGTGCCATGCCAGGTTTGTAGCTGATCATTAAGACCGGCAATAACGGCGATTGAATCCGACAAGCGGGCATTTGGCGCAGGCGCACGATGGCTGCTGCAGCCCGCCAAAAACAATGCTGTGATTAAAAGGAGCCAAAAGCGCATTCAGTACGAATCCTCTGAATTTTATTTTTATACCAATTTAGCGTGGAAATTATATGATTTTCAAGAACCCATTTAACTTAAGTGGTTGATATGAGCATTCTATGCCCTTCAATATCCAAACGTCGGAAGTTGACACCATAGGCCGCAGACAGATTGGCCGGCGTCAGTACCGCATCTCGAGAACCACTGGCAAGCAGTTTCCCACGTTTGAGTAGCCAGGCTTTATGCGCATGGCGTAAGGTGTGATTAAGGTCGTGACTACTCATCACAATCGCTATGCCCTGCAAACACAGCTGACTCAACAATCGATCCAGTGCGTTTTGTTGCGCGACGTCCAGACTGTTCATCGGCTCATCCAGGAGTAAAAGCTGACCTAATGGATTCGCTTGTGGGCAAATCTGCAGAATAACCGCAGCCAGGCGCACACGCTGCCACTCACCGCCGGAGAGTTGGTTCACGCCGCGCCCCAGTTTATCTCCCAGGCCGAGCGCATCGGCGACCTCCTGTAACAGATCGGTACGTGCTTTGTCGGGTTGATGCAGCGTCAGAAAATGCCAGACCGGCATCGCAAACGGCGGATTTTGCTGTTGCGCAAGATAGGCACGATATTGCGCCAGCCTGGCAGCCGGCCATTCCTCCAACGGCATATCACCAAAAGTGATGCTGCCCTCTCCGTTCGTCAGACCCGCCATACGCGCCAACAGCGTACTTTTTCCGGCACCGTTTGGTCCCACTAAATGCAGGATCTCTCCTGCTTTTATCTCACCAGAAAGCGGGCCAAGACGGGTCGATTCCGCGACGTCCTGTAGCTGCATCAATCGAGACATTAGTTTGCCAGCGCCTGCTTGATGGTTTGCACCAGAATGGGATCCTCAGGCGTCATATCCGGTGAGAATCGTTGCAGCACTTTTCCATCGCGACCCACTAAAAACTTCTCGAAATTCCACAGAATATCGTCCGGGTAGAGCGGCGCACGACCTTTGCTCGCCATTCGCTCATAGAACCCACTATCCGCAGGTGCAACGGCCGTTGGCGCGGCATCAATCAGCTTCTGATACAGCGGATGGCGTCCCTCGCCGTTGACGTCAATTTTGCTGAACATCGGGAAAGTTACGCCCCAGGTGGTACTGCAGTACGTTTTTATTTCCTCTTCGCTGCCCGGCTCCTGGCCCAGAAACTGATTGCAAGGGAAACCAAGAACGCTGAAGCCCTGTTGGTGCCAGGTTTTCTGCAGATTCTCCAGTTGCTCGTACTGCGGCGTCAGTCCACATTTTGAAGCAACGTTGACGATTAACAGCACATTTCCGGAATACGGCTGCAGTGAGGTAACCTCGCCGTCGATGGTCGTCACTTCTGTATCGAGGATAGTGTTTTGCATAGCATCTCCAGAACAACAGGTGGATTTTCAGTTTTTAATCATAGACCGAACCAACGCGTTCTAGCGCGCGGCTTTTAACAATAACCAGATAAATACCGGTGCGCCCATGGTGGCCGTCACCACGCCGATAGGTAACTCAGCCGAGGCCAGCACCAGACGCGCGACAACATCAGCAAACAGTAATGCGATTGCACCAGCCAACGCACAACCTGGCAATAAAACACGGTGATCGGTGAGGCCGCACAGTCGCAAAATATGCGGTATCACAAGCCCAATAAAACCAATCGCCCCTGCCAGAGCCACGCTCACGCCGACCATCCAGCCCGTGGCGACCACCAGCAGGTTGCGCCAGAACCATAGGGGCAGCCCCAGCTGACGAGCAGACGTCTCTCCTAATGCCAGCATATTCATCGGCTGCGACTGACAGCAGATCCACACCAGTACCGGAATCAACGCCACCATGAGCCAGGCCTGATGCCAGTCTACGCCACCGAAGCCCCCCATCATCCAGTACATCAGCTGTCGTAAGTCAAATGATGTGGAGAAGTAGATGGCCCATGTCATCAGCGCGCTACAGATAATCCCCAGCGCCACCCCTGCCAGCAGCAGACGACTGGTAGACAAATGACGGCGGGCGAAACGTAGCAGTATGAGCGTGATAATCAGCGCCCCGGCAATGGCGCAAAGGCCCAATGCCCAGCCGGGAAGTTGCCCCTGCCCCAGCAGCACCGCCGCGATAAGCCCGACTCCCGCGCCGTTAGACACGCCTAATAATCCCGGCTCGGCGAGCGGATTTTCAAAGAGAGCTTGCATCACTGCGCCTGATAAGGCCAACGCAGCGCCTACCAGCAAAACGGCAAGGGTACGGGGAAGTCGGATTTGCCAGACGAACAGATCGCCGCGGGCGCTGAACCAGTCGCCGGGAGCGATCCATTGTTCTCCTGCGCACAAGCTTAGAATCGTTGCCAGTAGCATAAGTACTGACAGTGACAGTATCCAGCGCACATTTCGACGCTGCTGTTGATGGGCGAAAGTCAGCATGTTTTCCATTCTGCTGAAAAGAGATGAAGGTGATTCTACGGTGCTGATTCGGTAGTGAAAAGGAAAAAGGCCGCAGAGCGGCCTTTTTAGTTATATATCATGGTTTGCGCTGCCGCTTTGATGGCAGAGCAAGTGACTTAACGGATCGTTAAATCACTCTTCTTTGGGCGTTGCGTTTTCGACCCGGCTTTTTAACTTCTGTCCGGGTCTGAAGGTCACCACGCGCCGTGCTGTAATGGGAATATCTTCGCCCGTTTTCGGGTTACGGCCCGGACGTTGATTCTTATCACGCAGATCGAAGTTACCAAAACCAGAGAGTTTTACCTGCTCACCATTTTCCAGAGCACGACGGATCTCTTCGAAAAACAGCTCGACCAGTTCTTTGGCATCCCGCTTGCTAAGCCCAAGCTTATCAAACAGATATTCTGACATTTCAGCTTTTGTAAGCGCCATAGGTTCAATCCCTCAATGATGCCTGGAATCGCTCTTTTAATGCCTCTACACATTTGGCGACGGTAGCGGCAATCTCCTCTTCTTCAAGTGTACGGCTGGTATCCTGAAGGATCAGGCTGATAGCGAGGCTCTTATAACCCTCCGCAACACCCTTACCGCGGTACACGTCAAATAAGTTTACGCCAACTACCTGATTTACGCCAACTTTCTTACACTCGGATAAAATATCCGCAGCGGGAACGTTTTCGGCCACAACAACCGCGATGTCGCGACGGTTCGCCGGGAAGCGAGAAACTTCACGCGCCTGAGGCACCACGCGGTCTGCGAGCTTATTCCACTCCAGTTCAAACACCAGAGTGCGACCGTTCAGATCCAGTTTACGTTCCAGTTCAGGATGAACAACCCCAATGAAACCAATACGTTCACCTTTCAGATAAATCGCCGCAGACTGACCCGGATGCAGTGCTGGATTCGCTTCAGCTTTGAACTGAATGTCTGCCAGTTTGCCGGTCAGGTCGAGAACCGCTTCCAGATCGCCTTTCAGATCATAGAAATCAACGGTCTCTTTTGCCAGATTCCAGTGTTCATCATGACGGTTACCGCAGATCACGCCCGCCAGCATCAGATCCTGACGGATCCCGAGATTGGCCTGTGTATCCGGTACGAAACGTAAACCCGTTTCAAAAATACGTACGCGGTTCTGCTGACGGTTCTGGTTATACACTACCGTAGACAGCAAGCCGGTCCACAGGGACAAACGCATAGCCGACATATCAATAGAAATTGGGCTTGGCAGCAGCAGCGCTTCTTCACCCGGGTGCAGCAGCGACTGGACTTTCGGGTCGACGAAGCTGTAGGTAATTACTTCCTGGTAGCCTTTGTCATTCAGCATGGTTTTTACACGTTTCAGCGACAAATCCGCTTCACGATGCGTACCCATGATAAGACCCGCCTGGATCGGCGTGTTCGGGATATTGTCATAACCGTATACGCGGGCGACTTCTTCGACCAGGTCTTCTTCGATTTCCATATCGAAACGCCAGCTCGGCGCGACCGCTTTCCACTCATCCTGCCCTTCCGTCACGTCACAACCCAGACGACGCAGAATGTCGCTCACCTGCTCATCCGCAATATGGTGTCCGATCAGACGATCCAGTTTGCTACGACGAAGCGTAATGGTTGCGCGTTTTGGCAGCGTGTCTTCGTTCGTCACGTCAATGACTGGACCCGCTTCGCCGCCGCAGATATCGATCAGCAGGCGCGTTGCACGTTCCATGGCCTTATGTTGCAGAGCCGGATCAACACCACGCTCATAGCGGTGAGAAGCATCGGTGTGCAGACCGTGACGACGTGCGCGACCGGTAATAGACAGCGGGCTGAAGAATGCACATTCCAGCAGGACGTTTTGCGTTTCATCATTCACGCCGGAATGTTCGCCACCAAAGATGCCGCCCATCGCCAGCGCTTTGTTATGGTCCGCAATCACCAGCGTATCCGCATTCAGCTTCGCTTCGCTGCCATCCAGCAATACCAGGGTCTCACCCTCTTTTGCCATACGGACAACAATTCCGCCTTCAATGCGGTCTTTGTCGAATGCGTGCATCGGCTGGCCCAGTTCGAGCAGCACATAGTTAGTCACGTCAACCACGGCATCGATTGAACGAATACCGCAACGACGCAGTTTTTCTTTCATCCACAGCGGGGTCGGCGCTTTAACATTGATGCCTTTAACCACGCGGCCCAGATAGCGTGGACAGGCTTCCACGGCTTCAACCTGAATCGGCAGGACGTCGCTAATGGTTGCCGCTACAGGCGCGATTTCCGGCTCAACCAGCGGAGCTTTGTTCAGCACAGCAACATCACGTGCGACACCGATAATGCCTAAGCAGTCGGCGCGGTTCGGCGTGACGCTGATTTCGATAGTGTTGTCGTCAAGCTTCAGGTATTCACGGATATCGGTGCCAATTGGCGCATCGGCCGGCAGTTCGATAATCCCGTTATGATCGTCGGAAATACCCAGCTCAGAGAATGAGCACAGCATACCTTCAGACGGCTCACCGCGCAGTTTCGCGGCTTTGATTTTGAAATCGCCCGGCAGAACGGCACCAACGGTTGCCACAGCCACTTTCAACCCCTGACGGCAGTTTGGCGCACCGCAGACGATGTCCAGCAGACGGTCGCCGCCTACATTCACTTTGGTGACACGCAGTTTGTCAGCGTTCGGGTGCTGGCCACATTCAACCACTTCACCCACCACAACGCCGTTGAACGCACCGGAAACAGGTTCCACACCGTCAACTTCCAGACCCGCCATTGTGATTTGGTTTGACAGAGCATCGCTATCAATCGCCGGGTTTACCCATTCGCGTAACCACAGTTCACTGAATTTCATTGTTTTATCCTGCCTTTATTTAAACTGTTTGAGGAAACGCAGATCGTTTTCGAAGAAAGAACGCAGATCGGTAACACCGTAACGCAGCATGGTCAGACGCTCCATCCCCATACCAAATGCAAAGCCCGAGTAGATTTCCGGATCGATGCCAACATTACGCAGCACGTTCGGGTGAACCATCCCGCAACCCAGTACTTCCAGCCACTTACCGTTTTTGCCCATCACATCTACTTCCGCAGAAGGTTCAGTGAACGGGAAGTAGGAAGGACGGAAACGAACCTGCAGGTCTTCTTCAAAGAAGTTGCGCAGGAAATCGTGCAGCGTGCCTTTCAGGTTGGTGAAGTTGATGTTGGTATCAACAATCAGCCCTTCCATCTGATGGAACATCGGGGTGTGAGTCTGATCGTAATCGTTACGATATACACGGCCCGGGGCGATAATACGGATCGGCGGCTGTTTTTCCTTCATGGTGCGGATCTGCACGCCGGAAGTCTGCGTACGCAGCAAACGCGTCGCGTCAAACCAGAAAGTGTCGTGGTCAGCGCGCGCCGGATGATGGCCAGGAATGTTCAGCGCATCGAAGTTATGATAGTCATCTTCGATTTCCGGACCAGTCGCCACGGTAAAGCCCAGCTCACCAAAGAAACTTTCAATCCTGTCAATTGTACGCGTTACAGGATGCAGACCGCCGTTTTCGATACGACGCCCTGGCAGGGAGATATCCATAGTTTCTTCAGCCAGACGAGCATTCAGAGCAGCACTTTCTAATTCGGCCTTACGCGCGTTCAGCGCTTGCTGCACCTGCTCTTTGGCTTCGTTTATCACCGCACCTGCTGCCGGGCGCTCTTCTGGCGGCAGTTCGCGCAGGGTTGTCATCTGAAGGGTCAAGTGCCCTTTCTTGCCCAAATATTCGACGCGGACATTGTCTAACGCGGCAACATCTGAAGCCTGGTTAATGGCGGCCGTTGCACTGGCAACCAGCTCTGCGAGATGTGACATGGTTTTCCTCGTTATGTTGCGATATTCACTAGTCGCTCATATATACGCAAAATCATTCAAGTTGTATCAACGCAGCAAAAGAGCGAATGCAGCCAATACAGAGACAACTTGAAGGATGACGCGTATAAAAAAAGCCTCCACCAGGGAGGCTTTTAGGCGCTGTTTTCCGTTTCTTCTTTCACGCGCAAGCCTCCTGATTTCAGGTGCTAAAGTAAAAGAAGAAGCGGAAAATAGCAGCATTCATGCTTGCGTTACCTTGTGTGGTAAAAACCGGACAACCTTTATTGAAAAGGCTTACGGATAAATTGTCAACTAATTGATTGTACTGCAAATAAAAGAGAGGGAGCCAGGCTCCCTCTTTTCACCGGCTTATGCCAGAGCTGCTTTCGCTTTTTCGACCAGAGCGGTGAACGCTACTTTGTCGAATACTGCGATGTCAGCCAGGATCTTACGGTCGATTTCAACAGAGGCTTTTTTCAGGCCGTTGATGAATTTGCTGTAAGAAATACCGTTCTGACGTGCTGCTGCGTTGATACGCGCAATCCACAGTTGACGGAACTGACGCTTTTTCTGACGACGGTCACGATAAGCGTACTGACCAGCTTTGATAACAGCCTGGAAGGCAACGCGGTATACGCGAGAACGCGCACCGTAGTAGCCTTTAGCTTGTTTCAAAATTTTCTTGTGACGTGCACGGGCAACTACACCACGTTTTACGCGAGCCATATGTGCTCTCCTGTATCTATATTCTTAGTAAAAAAATGAATTAAACGTTAACGGCTTATGCGTACGGCAGGCACGCGATAACCAGACCCAGATCGCCTTTAGACACGAGGCCTTTTGGACGCAGGTGACGTTTACGCTTAGTAGATTTTTTGGTCAGAATATGACGCAGGTTTGCGTGCTTACGCTTAAATCCACCACCACCGGTTTTTTTGAAACGCTTAGCAGCACCGCGTACGGTCTTAATTTTTGGCATTTTAATAACTTCCACTTCGCATTGTTAATAAACGAAACGTAGGCGAACAACAGCTGTGGAACCCGTAGGCTCCACAGACATTGCTACTTGAAGGCCTTACTGTTTCTTCTTAGGAGCGAGCACCATGATCATCTGGCGGCCTTCGATCTTCGTAGGGAAGGATTCGACTACTGCCAGTTCACTCAGATCGTCACGGACGCGGTTGAGCACTTCCATACCGATCTGTTGGTGGGCCATCTCACGACCGCGAAAACGCAGCGTGATCTTAGCCTTATCGCCATCTTCCAGAAAGCGTACCAGGCTGCGGAGTTTTACCTGGTAATCGCCATCGTCGGTGCCAGGACGGAATTTAATTTCCTTAACCTGGATAACTTTTTGCTTTTTCTTCTGTTCCTTAGAAGACTTACTCTTTTCATAAAGGAACTTGCCGTAGTCCATAATACGACAAACTGGCGGTTCGGCGTTAGGGCTGATTTCAACTAAATCTACTCCAGCTTCTTCAGCTTTTTCGATCGCTTCTCTCAGACTCACAATACCCAAAGCTTCGCCTTCCAGACCTGTTAAGCGAACTTCCAGGGCGCGAATCTCGCCATTGATACGATTCGGACGTGCCGTTTGAACTCGTTTTCCGCCTTTAATACCTTATTCCTCCAGTTGTTGAAGACTGCGGCTGCGAATCTCTTGTTGCAGCTTCTCAATCACTTCATTTACGTCCAGGCTGCCCAAGTCTTTGCCACGACGGGTACGCACGGCAACTTTGCCTGCTTCTACCTCTTTGTCGCCACAGACCAACATGTAAGGGACACGACGTAAAGTGTGCTCGCGGATTTTAAAGCCAATCTTCTCATTTCTCAAGTCTGCTTTTACACGAATACCCGCATTTTGTAGTTTCTGCGTTAATTCGTTAACGTATTCAGACTGAGAATCGGTGATGTTCATGACCACAACCTGAACCGGCGCAAGCCAGGTCGGGAAGAAGCCAGCGAACTCTTCAGTCAGGATACCGATGAAACGTTCCATCGACCCAAGAATTGCACGGTGAATCATAACCGGCACCTGACGTTCGTTGTTTTCGCCAACGTAAGAGGCGCTTAAACGGGACGGCAGGGAGAAGTCCAGCTGTACAGTACCGCACTGCCATGCACGATCGAGGCAGTCATACAGGGTAAATTCAATTTTCGGACCGTAGAACGCGCCCTCACCCAGTTGGAACTCAAACGGGATGTTGTTTTCTTCCAGCGCAACGGCCAGGTCAGCTTCAGCACGGTCCCACATTTCATCGCTACCGATACGTTTTTCGGGGCGAGTGGACAGTTTGACGACGATTTTCTCGAAGCCAAAGGTGCTGTACATATCGTAGACCATACGAATGCACGCGTTAACTTCATCACGAATCTGCTCTTCAGTACAGAAGATATGCGCATCATCTTGAGTGAAGCCACGAACACGCATCAGGCCATGCAGCGCACCTGACGGTTCATTACGGTGGCAGCTACCAAACTCAGCCATACGCAGCGGCAGATCTCGATAGGATTTCAGACCCTGATTAAAGATCTGTACGTGGCCAGGGCAGTTCATTGGCTTAATGCAGTATTCACGGTTCTCAGAAGAGGTGGTGAACATCGCATCTTTGTAGTTGTCCCAGTGACCTGTTTTTTCCCACAGCACGCGGTCCATCATGAACGGACCTTTCACTTCCTGATACTGGTATTCTTTCAGTTTTGAGCGAACAAAGACTTCCAGTTCACGGAAGATAGTCCAGCCATCGTTGTGCCAGAACACCATACCCGGCGCTTCTTCCTGCATGTGATACAGGTCAAGCTGCTTGCCGATTTTACGGTGGTCGCGTTTGGCCGCTTCTTCCAGACGTTGCAGGTAGGCATTCAGGGCTTTTTTATCTGCCCATGCAGTACCATAAATACGCTGCAGCATCTTGTTATTGCTGTCGCCACGCCAGTATGCCCCAGCGGTCTTCATCAGTTTGAAGTGATGGCAGAAACGCATATTCGGCACGTGCGGGCCACGGCACATATCGACATATTCTTCATGATGGTACAAGCCAGGCTTGTCATCATGGGCAATGTTTTCATCAAGAATGGAGACTTTATAGGTCTCGCCACGCTTCACGAAGGTTTCACGCGCTTCGTACCAGCTGACTTTCTTCTTAATGACATCGTAGTTTTTCTCAGCGAGCTCGTGCATCCGCTTCTCAAGCGCGTCGACGTCTTCCTGGGTTAACGTACGGTCAAGATCGATATCGTAGTAAAAACCGTTATCAACAACCGGTCCGATCGCCATTTTGGTGTGCGGCCAGAGTTGTTTGATCGCGTGCCCTAACAGGTGCGCACAGGAGTGACGAATGATCTCCAGACCTTCTTCATCCTTCGCGGTGATGATGGAGAGCTTCGCATCATGCTCAATCAGATCGGAAGCATCTACCAGCTCACCGTCAACACGGCCAGCAATAGTGGCTTTCGCCAGACCTGGACCGATGTCCAGCGCAACATCCATGGGGCTTACAGCGTGGTCGTAATGGCGTTGGCTGCCATCAGGAAGAGTAATAACAGGCATGTTATATCCTTATTTGCAGTGGTGACCCACACGTAAGATCACATACAAAGATTCAATATTTAAAATTATCAAAAAGGTGTGGGCTGATTCCCGCTTCACTCTGCGAAATATGTCACTGGTCGCCTTAAAGACCACACTGGACCTACACCCGCTTTTTGATAACACCGTTTGACAGTGTACACGGCATTACGGGTCGATCAAAGCAGCAATCAACGCGCGCTCTATGATGTAAATCAATTCACTGACACCCAACCATCTTTGTTACACTTGCACAAAGTCATCTAACCTGAGCAGGAAAAAAACAATGCCCACAAATCGCTTTGCGAAGAAACACTGGAAGATGGTTGTGATTCTGCTCGTTATTTGTGCGGCCATGTTGATGCTGCGCTGGGCTGCGATGATCTGGGGCTAAATGACGCTCACCCGCTGTTCCGATTTCGTTTATTTATCGATTAATCGAATTCGTCTGAAAATAACGCGTTATGGCCAAGTAGAAAAATAAAACGCAAATTAAATGTTAAATAAACTTAACTTTAATTTAGAAAAGCCAGGTCATTTATTTGACCCGGCTTGTCACTACATCCGATAGCCGAGGGAAACTGTCGTGCGGCGATCGGTATGCTCCGGCGCTGTTGCCGGTGGTTCAGAGTTCCAGGTCACGTTGTAAGCCACCTTTAACCCAAAGTGTTCGTTGATAGCAACGTTCAGGGCAGTTTCAGAGTTGAGTGTGGTATCGTCAGCGCCGAATACCGACACACCCTGAGTAAACTTGGTATTGTCCGTCATCTGCCATGCATAGGCCCCGGACGCATAGCCCAGCGGCTGTGTTTCGGTGGTGCCATCCGTGTGCTCGTCATAGCGCACGCCAGGACCGAATTCGAAACGGAAGCTGTGCACAGGCCCGTTGAGGAACTGACGACCATAACCCGCGGTCAGCACGTCACGCTCGCGGTAGCCGTTGTAGCGGTCGGTCAACCAGCTTGCCTGTCCAAAGAGATAGTCATAGTCGGTCATGTTGTAACGACTACGGCCACCTACGGCATATTTCTCCGATGAACGCTCATCATTTGAGGAGGTATTACTGGCATTTCCCCACAGAGACCATGCGGTCGTTTGGCCGTACCAGGTCATGGTGGTATCTGCGGTTAAAGAAGAACTTTTTGTGTTGCCTGACTGGGCGAGATATCCCGCGTTCAGGTTACCTTCAAAGGGTTTTTTCGCGCTGGAAGGGTCATCCATGACAGTAAAAACGGAATCATCGGCGGCAGCATGCATTGACGCAAGCAGGCCTCCCGTCAGCAGCAATGCTGCGGGCACTGTCTTCAAAAGCTTCATTTATTAAGAGTCCGTACAACAAAAAAAGAGACCATTACGGTCTCGGAAACTTTCATATGGATCAATGACAAAAGACCCTTGAAAGGTAACAAATTATAAAAAGACTCGAATAACATAGCAATAAATTCTTATTTCATTTTTTGAATAAGAGCGTTCCTAAACCTTTATTTTATTTATATAACTTTATGACGATAATTTTAAATAAAGATATGAAAAATCATGTTGTTAATTACTTCACTTTCGGGAGGTTAAGTGCCAGACTGAGGACAGCCTAACAGGAGGTAAAGATGGTACGTATCTATACGTTAACACTTGCGCCCTCTCTCGATAGCGCAACAATCACCCCGCAAATTTACCCGGAAGGTAAGCTTCGTTGTACCTCGCCAGTTTTTGAACCCGGCGGTGGCGGCATCAACGTTGCTCGCGCAATTGCCCATCTTGGCGGAACCGCAACGGCGATTTTCCCCGCGGGGGGTGCAACCGGAGAGCATCTTGTTGCATTGCTCGCCGACGAAAATGTTCCCGTATCCACCGTCGAAGCCAAAGATTGGACCCGACAAAATCTTCATGTCCACGTTGAGTCCAGCGGCGAACAGTATCGTTTTGTCATGCCTGGCGCTGCGCTGACCGATGACGAGTTCTACCAACTTCAGGATCAGGTGCTGGAAATTGAAGCTGGTGCATTGCTGGTCATCAGCGGTAGTTTGCCGCCCGGCGTACAGCTTGAGAAGTTGACCCGACTGATTACCACCGCACAAAAACAGGGGATCCGCTGTATTGTCGACAGTTCAGGTGAAGCACTGACGGCGGCGTTAGCCATCGGCAATATCGAACTGGTCAAACCTAACCTCAAAGAACTGAGTGCGCTGGTAAATCGAGAACTGACACAGCCCGATGATGTGCGCAAGGCCGCACAGGAAATCGTACATAGTGGAAAAGCGCACCGCGTTGTGGTCTCGCTTGGGCCGCAAGGGGCGCTGGGCGTAGATCGAGATACCTGCGTTCAGGTGGTTCCGCCACCGGTGAAAAGTCAAAGCACCGTAGGCGCGGGCGACAGTATGGTCGGGGCCATGACGCTTAAACTGGCTGAGAATGCACCTTTTGAGGATATTGTTCGTTACGGCGTCGCCGCAGGTAGCGCTGCAACGCTAAATCAGGGTACGCGCCTGTGCTCTTTGGACGACACGCAAAAAATTTATTCGTATCTCACTCAGTAATGACACCGTCCCTCTTTTGAAGAGAAAGGGGGATTCTCGCGTAAAACTGTCAGCATGGGTGTTATGCGACTATGATAAAAAATCACGTGATTACAAAGAAGTGAATCATGTGTAGTCAGACGTCTCCACAACGGTACGGGGTGAAAAAGAGCGACAAACATTAAGTGCCTTTCCAGCGATGACGCGTCCGTGGTGTGCGTCAGTTCGTGTTTTTTAACCGCATTCTTGCGCTAACCTTATGATCTGGCAGACAACATGGGGAGAGACATCATGTGGCAGGCTATCAGTCGTCTTTTAAGCGAGCAATTAGGTGAAGGCGAAATCGAACTGCGTAATGAACTGCCCGGCGGAGAGATTCACGCCGCATGGCATTTACGCTATGCGGGGCGAGATTTTTTCGTCAAATGCGATGAAAGAGAGCTGTTAACCGGCTTTACGGCAGAAGCCGATCAGCTGGAGCTACTTTCCCGCAGTCAAACTGTATCGGTACCGAAAGTCTGGGCAGTAGGCGCAGACAGAGATTACAGCTTTCTGGTGATGGATTTCCTCCCTCCCCGTCCGCTTGATGCGCATAACGCGTTTATCCTCGGTCAACAGCTTGCGCATTTGCACGAATGGAGCGACCAGCCTCAGTTTGGTCTCGACTTTGATAACGCGCTCTCTACCACGCCGCAGCCCAATACCTGGCAACGTCGCTGGTCAACCTTTTTCGCCGAGCAGCGTATAGGCTGGCAACTGGAACTCGCCGCTGAAAAAGGCATTGCGTTTGGCAATATTGATGCCATCGTCGAACATGTCCAGCAACGTCTCTCTTCTCATCAGCCGCAGCCGTCTCTCCTGCACGGTGATTTGTGGTCCGGGAACTGCGCCCTCGGTCCTAACGGTCCGTACATCTTTGACCCTGCCTGCTACTGGGGGGACAGAGAGTGCGACCTGGCAATGCTGCCGTTACATATCGATCAGCCGCCGCAAATTTATGACGGTTACCAGTCTGTCTCACCACTACCGCTGGACTTTCTTGACAGGCAGCCAATCTACCAGCTCTATACGCTGCTGAATCGAGCAATTCTGTTCGGAGGACAGCATCTGGTTGTGGCGCAGAAAGCGCTGGATAGATTACTCGCTGCTTAACTACGTACCGCGTTGCTTATCAGGCCTGCCGTTTCGCAACGTGGCAGGCCCGATAGAGCGGCACTTACAAAAAGCCCAGCAATGAGAAGAAGAAGTAGCCGATCACGATAACGATCACCGGCAAAATATAAAGCGGGAAAATTTGTAAGAAGATCGTATGGTGCGGTACCACAATTCGCGACTCAAGTTGCTCGCGGGATAATCCTTCACTGCCTTTTGCCTGTTCCAGAATCAGCTGATCCTCAACGCCTTCGCGTAAGAAACGTGCCTGGCGGCTCATTCTGGCGCCTGAATCTTGCAACGCCAGACCGATAAAAATCAGGATGAATATCAGCCAAAAAACGAGATTCAGTCCACTTTGAAAATCGGGCGTTGGCGAGTTATACCAGAACACGTTAAGAAAAGGTGTATTAACCCGCATCATATCGATCATCACGTGAGCAAAATCGAGCATGACCGCGTTAATTCCCTCCTGCTTTTCGCTGTGCGCATACATAAACTTCAGTACAGAAACCAGTGTTGAAATCAGCGCGGGAATGAAAATTACCCATCCCGCCAGCCTTTTCAAGACGGCAATGCGTCCAGCTTGTTGATACGTCATGAGTTCCCCTTGATAAAGACGTGTCATTTTGGCCTAAGTTTACCCGTTGATAACCGTTTTCGCCTGATCTTTAAAGGCGGTATACTGCTGAATTAGTCATAATGAACGCTCAGAGCCTGTTTTGACTGGCTCTTAATCCCTTTTATCACCGTAAAGGAGAGGTTGTAATGTCAACCCCGCGTCAAATTCTTGCTGCAATTTTCGATATGGATGGATTACTGGTCGATTCTGAACCGCTTTGGGATCAGGCTGAACTGGATGTGATAGCAAGTTTAGGCGTTGATATCTCCCGCCGCCATGAACTTCCCGACACCCTTGGCTTACGCATCGATATGGTGGTCGATTTGTGGTTTGCGCAGCAACCGTGGAACGGTCCCTCACGTCAGGAGGTCACCGAGCGCATCATCACCCGGGCCATTGCGTTAGTGGAAGAAACAAAACCACTGCTGCCGGGTGTGCGTGAAGCCGTGGCGTTGTGCAAATCTCAGGGAATCAAAGTAGGACTGGCATCCGCCTCGCCGCTGCATATGCTGGAAAAAGTGCTGACCATGTTTGATCTGCGCAGCAGCTTCGACGCGTTGGCTTCTGCAGAAAAACTGCCCTACAGCAAACCGCACCCGCAGGTTTATCTCGATTGCGCCACAAAACTGGGCATTGACCCGTTAAACTGCGTAGCACTGGAAGATTCGGTAAACGGCATGATTGCTTCGAAAGCCGCCCGTATGCGTTCCATCGTCGTACCAGCGCATGAGAATCAGGAAGATCCCCGCTTCGTTCTTGCCGACGTCAAACTAACCTCGCTCACCGAACTTACTGCCGTTCATCTGCGCGGCTAATCCTATAACGGGCAATGATCGTATTGCCCGCTCTCTCAGATTTTTTATTTTTAAAACATCGTTTCATTTTTAATTGTGTTTCTGTTTAACCTCTCCTATCCTTGCCCTATAGAGCAAGCGTTAATGACATAAATAGTTGAGGTAAACATGATTCAGGAAGCTTTTCGTCTCGAAGGTAAAGTAGCCATCGTCACTGGATGTGACACCGGCCTTGGGCAGGGTATGGCAGTGGCGCTGGCTGAAGCGGGCTGCGATGTAGTCGGCGTGAATCGTAAAATACCACATGAAACCGCAGAGAAAATTAACGCCCTCGGTCGACGTTTTATGGCTATTCAGGCCGACCTCAGCCAACAAGATGCTCTCACCAGCATCGTGACACAATCGGTGTCAGCGTTTGGCCGGATCGATATTCTGGTCAACAATGCGGGAACCATACGCCGTCAGGATGCGCTGGACTTCAGTGAAAAGGATTGGGATGACGTGATGAATCTGAATCTCAAATCTGTTTTCTTTCTGTCACAGGCCGTGGCGCGCCAGTTTCTGGCTCAGGGCAATGGCGGAAAAATTATTAACATTGCCTCGATGCTCTCTTTTCAGGGCGGAATCCGCGTCCCTTCCTATACAGCATCAAAAAGCGGCGTACTGGGCATCACTCGCCTGCTCGCCAATGAATGGGCGGCCAAAGGAATTAATGTCAATGCTATCGCACCCGGCTATATGGCGACCAATAATACCCAGCAGCTGCGCGCAGACAGCGAGCGCAATCAGGAGATTATCGATCGTATTCCCGCAGGGCGCTGGGGCACGCCAAATGATCTGAAAGGCCCGGTCGTATTCCTCGCAAGTTCCGCCTCTGACTATATTCATGGCTATACGCTAGCCGTGGATGGCGGTTGGCTGGCGCGGTAATGGCGCACTTGTGACAAAGGGTTACAACGTCACCTCTTCCGCCTACTGTATAAAACCCCTATACTGTATGAATCGACAGTTTATTGGGTTTTATCATGACGGCGGAAGGCCACCTTCTTTTTTCTATTGCCTGTGCGGTATTTGCCAAGAATGCCGAGCTAACGCCCATTCTTGCGCAGGGTGACTGGTGGCATATTGTTCCTTCCGCCATTTTAACGTGCCTGCTGCCGGATATTGATCATCCCAAATCCCTGCTGGGGCAGCGTCTGAAGTGGATATCAAAACCCATTGCCCGGGCATTTGGTCATCGCGGGTTTACGCATAGCCTGCTTGCAGTCTTTGCCCTGCTGACCACGTTTTACCTGAAAGTCCCGGACACCTGGATAATACCGGCTGATGCCTTACAAGGTATGGTTCTCGGTTATCTCAGCCATATTCTGGCCGATATGCTGACCCCAGCGGGCGTTCCCCTGCTTTGGCCCTGCCGCTGGCGTTTTCGTCTGCCCATTCTCGTGCCGCAAAAAGGCAACCAACTGGAGCGGTTTCTGTGCATGGCACTGTTCGCATGGGCAATCTGGATGCCGCAGACCGTACAAGAGAACAGCGCTGTACGCTGGTCTTCGCAGATGATTAATACGCTACAAATGCAGTTCAATCGTTTCATAACGCATCAGATTGACTAATAAATCAGCCAAAAAGTCATTTTCGGTATAAACAATTCCATTTGAATATAAGAGGCATGTCACAGTTCTGCTAATCTTGCGCCAACAGAATCACCTTTAAACGGTGATACGCATAATAAGATCAGGAGAACGGGGATGAACTTTCCTTTAATCGCGAACATTATCGTGTTCATAGTGCTGCTGTTCGTGCTGGCGCAAGCCCGGCACAAACAGTGGAGTCTGGCCAAAAAAGTACTGGTCGGTCTGGTCATGGGTGTCGTGTTCGGCCTTGCCCTGCACACCATTTATGGTTCCGACAGCCAGGTTCTTAAAGATTCCGTACAGTGGTTCAACATTGTCGGCAACGGTTATGTCCAGTTGCTGCAGATGATTGTTATGCCGCTGGTATTTGCATCTATTCTCAGCGCCGTTGCGCGTCTGCACAATGCCTCTCAGTTAGGTAAAATCAGCTTCCTGACCATCGGAACGCTACTGTTTACCACGCTGATTGCCGCACTGGTTGGGGTTCTGGTGACCAACCTGTTCGGCCTGACCGCCGAAGGTCTGGTGCAAGGTGGTGCCGAGACGGCCCGTCTGAACGCGATTGAAACCAACTATGTTGGCAAAGTGGCTGACCTCAGCGTTCCGCAACTGGTGCTGTCGTTTATTCCGAAAAACCCGTTTGCCGATCTGACTGGCGCCAACCCGACGTCGATTATCAGCGTAGTTATCTTCGCAGCATTCCTGGGTGTAGCCGCACTGAAACTGCTAAAAGATGATGCACCAAAAGGCGAGCGCGTTCTGGTGGCTATCGATACCCTGCAAAGCTGGGTGATGAAGCTGGTTCGTCTGGTGATGCAGTTGACGCCGTACGGTGTTCTGGCGCTGATGACCAAAGTGGTTGCCGGTTCCAACCTTCAGGACATCATTAAGCTGGGTAGCTTCGTCGTGGCCTCTTATCTCGGTCTGGGCATTATGTTCGTGGTTCACGGGATCCTCTTGGGTATTAACGGCGTTAGCCCGCTGAAATACTTCCGTAAGGTGTGGCCGGTGCTGACTTTCGCCTTCACCAGCCGTTCCAGCGCAGCCTCAATTCCGCTGAACGTTGAAGCGCAAACCCGTCGTCTGGGCGTGCCTGAATCCATCGCCTCTTTCGCCGCCTCTTTTGGCGCCACGATTGGCCAGAATGGTTGTGCGGGTCTGTACCCGGCAATGCTGGCAGTAATGGTCGCGCCGACCGTTGGAATCAACCCGCTGGACCCAATGTGGATTGCCACGCTGGTTGGTATCGTGACCGTGAGTTCCGCAGGGGTTGCGGGTGTCGGTGGCGGTGCAACGTTTGCCGCGCTGATCGTTCTGCCTGCTATGGGTCTGCCGGTCACGCTGGTTGCGCTGTTGATCTCCGTTGAACCGCTGATCGATATGGGGCGTACTGCGTTGAACGTAAGCGGTTCCATGACTGCCGGTACGCTGACCAGTCAATGGCTGAAGCAGACCGATAAAACAATTCTGGACAGCGACGATAACGCCGAACTGGCGCATCGCTAAGTCTGTCAGCTAAAAAACAAAAAACCGCCGGAGTATCATGATCCGGCGGTTTTTTTATATCCATTAATCGCTCAGTTCATTTTCCTGACGAACCTGATTAGCCCAGCGCTGCGCTGATTCCGGGACCGTAAATGCAGGCGAACGTTGAAACGACTCCCCCATTAAGACAAAAGCGACATATTTTCCGCGCAGTATCCATACGTCACGAAACGCATCCATTTTAATCGCATGCTCTGGTGGAGCGGGCTCCACGCGAGGAACATAGCTGATAACCGGACGATTTTGTTGGCGAAGAGGTTTCATAATCAGTTGCTTCACTAAAGACAAATTCTAAAAATCAGAAAACTGCTATCTTAGCCGATTTTGCCTCCTGACGTCCTGCCTTGCGTGCGCTGTTTGCCTGGTTCATCGCGCTTTACGTCATCGACCTGTACCTGCGCCGCTGAATGAGTGGTCTATAGTTAAAGTTTTTGACAGCAACAACGACCCTTTCAGCGATGAAAACAGGAGACGAGTTTAATGTCACAGAACGATAAGCACCCACTCCATCACTCAGCGCCGGTTCATGATGCCAGCGAATCCCAGCCAGGACTTGACTCACTGGCGCCAGCAGACGGTTCACATCAGCCAGCACCTGAACCCACACCACCAGGCATGCAACCCACCACATCCGGCAGCTTAAAAGCGCCTGACGTCACAAGTGACAAACTCAACGCGCTGGACAGTTTTCGCAAAGGAAGCGAGGATTTTGCCCTGACCACCAATCAGGGCGTGCGCATTGCGGACGATCAAAACTCTCTGCGCGCCGGAAACCGTGGGCCAACTCTGCTGGAAGACTTCATCCTGCGGGAAAAAATCACCCATTTTGATCATGAACGCATCCCGGAGAGGATCGTACATGCCCGAGGTTCTGCCGCTCACGGTTACTTTCAGCCCTATGCCAGTCTCAGCGCGACGACGAAAGCGGACTTTCTGAGTGATGAAAATAAAATCACCCCGGTTTTTGTCCGATTCTCTACGGTTCAGGGCGGCGCAGGCTCTGCGGATACGGTCAGAGATATACGGGGATTTGCGACCAAGTTTTACACTGAAGAGGGCATTTTCGACCTGGTGGGAAACAATACTCCCATCTTCTTTATTCAGGATGCCCATAAATTCCCAGATTTCGTCCATGCAGTTAAACCGGAGCCGCATTGGGCCATCCCGCAGGGCCAAAGCGCCCATGACACCTTCTGGGATTATGTCTCATTACAGCCTGAAACGTTGCACAACGTCATATGGGCAATGTCCGATCGGGGTATTCCGCGCAGCTATCGCACGATGGAAGGCTTTGGTATTCACACATTTCGGTTGATTAATGCGCAAGGGAAAGCCACCTTTGCCCGTTTCCACTGGAAACCGCTGGCAGGCAAAGCTTCGCTGGTATGGGATGAAGCGCAAAAACTTACCGGTCGGGATCCCGACTTTCATCGCCGCGATCTGTGGGAGGCGATTGAAGCGGGCGATTATCCGGAATATGAACTGGGGCTACAGCTCATTCCTGAAGAGGACGAATTCAAGTTCGATTTTGACCTGCTCGATCCAACGAAATTGATACCTGAAGAACTGGTTCCGGTACAACTCGTCGGTAAAATGGTGCTAAACCGCAATCCGGACAATTTTTTCGCCGAAAATGAGCAAGTAGCTTTTCATCCCGGACACATCGTCCCGGGCATCGATTTTACTAACGATCCCTTGTTGCAGGGCCGCTTGTTCTCCTATACCGATACCCAGATCAGTCGTCTGGGCGGGCCCAACTTCCATGAAATCCCAATTAATCGCCCAACCTGTCCGTATCATAATTTCCAGCGTGACGGCATGCATCGCATGGACATCGATACTAACCCGGCCAACTATGAACCGAATTCCATCAATGATAACTGGCCGCGTGAAACACCTCCGGGGCCAAAACGCGGTGGATTTGAGTCGTACCAGGAACGGATTGAAGGAAACAAAATCCGCGAACGCAGCCCCTCTTTCGGCGAATACTATGCGCAGCCTCGTCTGTTCTGGCTAAGTCAGACGCCAATTGAACAGCAGCATATTATAGGCGGATTCAGTTTCGAACTTAGCAAAGTTACGCGCCCCTATATCAGAGAAAGAGTGGTCGAACAGTTAGCTCATATTGATACTGCCCTCGCCACGGCGGTTGCCGGGAATCTCGGTTTTGAACTCACTGAGGAACAAACCAAAATTATACCGCCGGCCAACGTCAACGGTTTGAAAAATGCGCCGTCACTCAGTTTATATGCAGGTGCGCAAGGTGAGATTAAGGGCCGTGTGGTCGCCATTTTACTTAATGACCAGGTGAAATCGGCCGATCTGCTCGCCATCATGCAAGCCCTACAGGCCGAAGGTGTTCATGCCAAACTGCTCTATTCCCGAATGGGGAATGTGGTTGCCGACGATGGCTCCGTTCTGACAATCGCCGGTACCTTTGCGGGTTCGCCATCCCTGACGGTCGATGCAGTCATTGTTCCATGTGGGAATATTGCGGATATCGCAATGAACGGAGATGCCCGATATTACTTACTCGAAGCGTATAAACACTTAAAACCTATCGCCCTGGCTGGCGATGCTCGTCGGTTTAAAGCAACGTTGAATATCAAAAAGGAAGGAGAAGAAGGCGTGGTGGAAGCGGACAGTGCAGACACACAGTTCATGGATACCCTGCTGACGCTGATGACCGCGCACCGCGTCTGGTCACGCGCCGGAAAAATAGACACGATTCCGGCCTAAAAAAATGCGGCGCATCAAGCGCCGCAAACTCAGGAATTACACGTTTAGAAAACTGCCAAGACGATAACCGCGCTCCGCAATAGCATATTTCAGTGACGAAGACGTCAGCACGTCGAGCTCAGTTAAGCGGGGGTAACAGTAGGCACTTTGACGAATAATGTCATCGATAAAAGCCGGATGACACATCACTTCCAGCGAGGATTCTCCGCGATCGGCTGACGCATCAAGCATCTGCAAAAACAGAGCTTCAGAAATCGCCTCACCGTAAAACTCGCTGCTGAATCCCTGGGAAGTCCGTAAGGTTTCCGGTAAGTCAGACGCCTGGAATACCGCCTGACGATCGATACGCAACGCAATCCCCTTCTGGGCAGCAAACCCTGCTACGATAGGGAAAATTTGCGGGAACATATGCACATGGTGATGGCTATCCAGATGCGTCGGCTCCCGCCCGAACAGGTCAATAAAACGCTGATACTGTGCGGCCAGTTCCTGAGAAATTTCATCCAGCGGCAGAGTGTCTTCCTCCGCCATCTGCCAGATCCATTTCCCCAGTACACCGTCACGAGTAAGGCCTGGCATTGCCGTCAACGGCCTGCCCAGCGTCAGAACAAAGTGCATTCCGACGGCAAGTTCAGGTATGTCGCGACTCAGCTGTACCGCATGGTCAATTGCCGCACCGTTAACCAGCGCCGTGGTCGAGGTGACAACACCATTGCGACAAGCTTCAACAATGCCGTAGTTTTGTCCTTTACTCAGGCCAAAATCATCCGCATTTACAATCAGTACGCGTTCCATAGCCGACCTCGGTTAGTGTTGTTCGCTTTTGAGTTTCTCAATGCACCCGGCGAAGTTTGGCAGCCATTTTTCATGCGCCAGAATCAGCTCACGCGCCAGAATTTCGGCATCGCTGTCAGAATGCACCAGCGGGCTCAGGTTCAGCGCCAGCAGCACATCATTCAACTCACCGCTCAACGCTGCGTTGCTCGCCGCCACTTCAAAACCTTTAATGGTATAGATAAGGCCGAGCACTTTCTCATCAAAATGGGTAATTCGCGGATGCGGCGTAGCACCGTTACGCCCCAGCGTACAGGTCATCTCAACCGCCCAGTCCGCAGGAATATTATCAACATGCCCATGATGTGGAATGTTGACATAGTGCTCAGTCTGTTTGTCGTTGTAGATGGCATTGATCACTTCACAGGCCGCATCGGAGTAATAGGCCCCGCCGCGCTGCTCCAGCTCTTTCGGTTTAACGTTTAGCTCAGGATTTTTATAGAGATCAAACAGTTGTTTTTCTACTTTTTGTACTACCTGAGCACGTGCGCCACCCTTATAGTACTCGCCCATTTCGATCGCCAGCATCTCTTTTGGCTTGAAGTAGTACAGCAGATACGAGCACGGCAGCAGCTTCAGCGAACGAATCAACCCTTCGCTGAACGGCAGGTCGAAGATGTTCTTCACGCCAGAGGCTTTCAACTGACCCGAAGCAACGCCGTCCAGCAGTTCATCAAAGCGTGACACACCGTTGACCAGAACATCCTTAATGAAGACCATATGATTCAGACCAAACAGGTCGATAGATAAGTCATCACTCTCTTTCAGCGCCAGCACGTCGCTGATGAACATTTTCATGCCGATCGGAATATTACATACGCCGATGAATTTCTTGAAATTCGTATGGCGATAAACCGCCTCAGTCACCATCCCGGCTGGGTTAGTGAAGTTGATCACCCACGCATTCGGGCACAATTCTTCCACATCTTTAACAATATCAAAGATAACCGGAATGGTACGCAGGCCTTTGAACAGCCCGCCAGCGCCGTTGGTTTCCTGCCCCAGATACCCGTGGCTCAGCGGAATGCGTTCATCCTTTTCACGGGCTTGCAGTTGCCCTACACGCAGCTGGGTGGTAACGAAATCAGCATCTTTCAGTGCTTCACGGCGATCCAGCGTTTTAAACAACTTCATCGGCACGCCGGCTTTATCGATCATGCGCTGGCATAGGTCAAAAATAATGTCCAGTTTCTCTTTTCCACCGTCGACATCAACCAGCCACAACTCAGAAACCGGTAATTCATGATAGCGCTTAATAAAGCCTTCAAGTAATTCAGGGGTGTAGCTGCTCCCGCCACCGATAGTGACGACTTTTAATTTCTGGCTCATACTTTCTCCCTTCAGTGTCAAAACACTGACGTGTATTATGCTCAACCCGTATGTCAGGTATAGCGTGGCTGTCCCGACGCTATTTTGGGCAAGCTATAAAAAATGGGTTATTGGCAAATAATATCTACTGATTAAATTCAGTTAATTTCTTACGGTAGCTATTCGGTGTAAACGACGTCAGCTTTTTAAACGTTTTAATAAACAGGCTTGGACTACTGTAGCCAGACTCGTAAGCAATATCCGTTACAGAATAGTTCGTCATTTCCAGCTGTTTTTTAGCAAAGTTAATGCGGATTTCATTAATAATCTGCATCGGCGTTTTGCTGTAATAACGCTGGGTTGCGCGGGTCAGGTACTCCTGGGATTTCGCGGACAGTTGTACCATATTTTCCAGCGCATTCTCGCTAAACTGCCGTTTGTCATGCATGGTCTCAACGGTGGTTTTAAGCCACTGCGGAATATCATCCAACACCTGCTCTTCGCGGTGATGACGTAACCGATTAATAATATAGAAGGTGACCACTTCTACAAATTCATCCAGTCCGCTCTCGCGAAAGTTAAGTGATGCAATAACCGTTTCAATATAGGTAAGAAACGAGTTATTCGCCCGATAGACCTGCGATGCAACGAAACAAAATGGCAGTAGCGGGTGATAGTGCTGTTCAAAAAAACGTTTACTGATGCCGACGTTAAGGATCCTTGTCGCACCAAAATCATAAAAACTTTGGTGGTGCGATCCCAACGGGATAAAGACAAAGTCTCCACGTTCGAGTAGTACGCGTTTACCGTTGATTTCCTGATAATAGCGCCCGGTTAAAACCAGGGTAAATTCATAGTAGTCATGCTGATGCAGCCCGCTGATGCTCTCAGTTTTGTTATAGATGAACACATGGAAATTTTTGCCATTAAACAGTTGCTGTTCATAAACAGTTTTGATTTCCGGTGCGTTAATCTGTAGCTGCATTATGCACTCCTCGCTATTTCAGCTTTTCGTGAAGTTCAATCAGTTCAGTCACCAGCTCACGCGCCAGCATTGATGTCATCAGGTGGTCCTGCGCGTGGACCAGCACCAGGCTAACTTTCATTTTACCTTCGCCCTGATCGCCTTCAATCAGTTTCGTTTGCACGAGGTGCGCTTCGTTCAGCGCCAGACGAGACTGGTCCATCATCGCCTTGGCCGACTCGAAATCGCCTTGCTTAGCCATTTTAAGTGCACCGTACGCCAGGCTACGCGCCTGACCGGAGTTGATGATGAGGCCCATCACCACTTCTTCAAGTTCTTCTGCTTCGGACTGCGTGTCGACGATATTCTCGATATCCAACATACTTTTTTCCTCTGGTTCAGTCCGGCATGACCGTGAAGCCATGCCGGATTAAATTTAGAATTTCAATGCGTTAGCGATATCTTCTTCGCTTTCTTCTTGGTCAATAACGTTCTGCGCTTTGTTGGCTACCACCACGAACGGCAGGTAAACCAGCGTTGCGATACCGAGGTTGAACAGCGCGACCAGCAGAGCAGCGACACTACCGTTGGTGTTAAAGAACGCGCCCAAACCGGTTGGCATGGTCCACGGTGCAATGTTGGTAATCGGTGGAATAATGCCTGAGTAATAAGCTGCCAGCGTAATCGCCGCCAGAATCGGCTGAACCAGGATGAACGGGATAAACATCACCGGGTTCATGATGATCGGCAGACCGAACAGGATGGGTTCGTTAATCTGGAACAGACCTGATGGCAGTGCCAGTTTAGCAACCTGACGATAGTCAGGACGACGCGATGCCAGGAAGATAGCGATAATCAGACCCAGCGTTGCCCCGCTACCTCCAAGGAAAATATAGGAGTCGAGCATCGGTTTCGCCCAGACGTGGAACGTCTTACCGGCTTCCAGCGCGGCATCTACGGAACCAAACTGTTGGTAGATAGAGATGTTTTCCAGCGCCCATGGCGTCATGATACCGCTGTCCAGCGCAGTCAGCGCCAGTGAACCGTGAATACCAAAGAACCACAGCAGCGGAACAAAAATCACGTAGGCCCAGCCCACCACGCTGCCCAACGACGCCAGCGGAGTTGAAATGGAATCCATAATGATCTGGTGGAAGTTCGTACCCCAGGTGTTCAATGCCCAGGCGATGATCCCCATAATGGAGAGGATAAGGAAGCCAGGAATCAGCGCAGAGAAAGAGCGCGATACAGATGTCGGTACGCTATCAGGTAATTTAATGACCCAATTGCGACGAACCACAAAGGTGAACATTTCCGCGACCGCGAGGCCGATAATGATACCGGAAATAATATTGGCACCGCCGAGCCAGTTCGCACCAACGGCATAGGCTTCACCCACGCTATAAGGCGTTACGGTCATAAACGCGGCGACAGATAACAGCCCGGCAGCCAGTGAGTCGACTTTACGTTCTTCTGCCAGCGCCATGCCGATAAAGAACGGTGCCATCAATGACATGATACCCAGCGTACCGTTATAGACGTTTCCACCAATGCCTTTCAAGCTATTCAGCGTTTCAATAGTTGAAGCATCAAGTCGAATGCCCATTGAATAAAAAAACGACCCCTCCCCAAAGCTCAGGAAAACGTTATTGATTAATACAAACATGGCCCCTGCGAGGGTTAACGGCATTAAACGAATAAAACCGTTCTTGATTGCATTAACGTGTGGCTGCTTTCCAATTTTTACAGCAAAAGGAAGGAGTACCTTTTCAAGTGAAGCAATAGCGTTACTCATAGAAAAATACCCTTAAATACCGCAATTAAAAATTGCGGTGAATGTTAATGAAATAACTCTTTGACGGGAAAAATTAAAATAAAATAATTAATTTGCTGCGGCTTTTTTAATTGCTGCAACAGCAGCCTTAAGCACGCCTAAACCATCGACTTTGCCATACAGCAGCGAGTCAATCACTTCCACAGGCTTGTTGGGTAACAAACGCTGAATTTCGGGCAACATATAAGCAATTTGTGGACCTAATAACACGACATCGGCCGTTGGACCTTTTTCTCCGGCCAGCGTTTCAGGAAACGCTTCAATAATAACCGGCACTTCGTATTTTTCGGCCTGAGCACGCATCTTCGAAACCAACAATGAAGTCGACATGCCCGCAGAACAAAACAGATAAATGTGTTTCTTTTCCATTAAAACGATCCTCATATGCGATTATCTGTCAACCAGACACTCCGCAAGCCATAACCTGCATCCATGCTCTGGGTAACTTGCGTCAGCTAAATTACTTTTTTAGGTGGCTGAAATGAGTATACGGGATTGCACCAGTGGATGGTATTTCCTTGACCAACTAAATTGTCTCTCCTTGACCTGTCGTTATGACCCCCCTCACATTTCGGGCAAATAATTCGCGGCAATAAATAAGATCGTTCGGCACAAAAAAACCGGCACGATGGCCGGTTCGTCTGAATGCTCAGGCAATAAGCAGTTGTTACTTCTTCGCCGCCTGCGGGTCGGTGTCGTACTCTGCGCAGGTCTGGTAACCGGAGTTAATCACATGTCCGGTGTCATCTAAAGCAACAAAATAGGTTTCAGCTTTACCATCTCGTTGACCCAGGATGTAGGTCTGGCATGTCCCTCGCGCATGAATCATGCTGACTTCAGAAGAAGGTTTACCGGCAATCTGCGCCACCTGCGCCCGGCTCATCCCTTTCTTCACATCTTTCACCACGGGCTGAACAAATTGGTCTTTGGTACGATCGTAAGCCGTACACCCTGCCAGCATAGTCAAAACAGCCGCTGCACTCAGAATTCCTGTTAGGTTCTTGTTCATATTCCGTCCTCTTGTATTTCAGCGTGTTATATAAGCCTGGAGCACAACAACGCATTTTTCAAGCAATCAGATGATACTTAGGCAGTTTCGGAAAATTCTATTAAAACAAAATGATGCTCGCATCCCTTGTCGTTTGGGCCTCAACGCGATAATTTTAACACATCATTTTTTTGATCATTTCATTTTCCATAGGGGGTTAAATGACTCTGCAGCAAGAGATAATCCAGGCGCTTGGCGCAAAACCGCACATCAATGCAGAAGAAGAAATTCGCCGCAGCGTGGATTTCCTTAAATCTTATCTGCAGACCTACCCCTTTCTGAAATCACTGGTATTAGGGATTAGCGGCGGGCAGGACTCAACGCTCGTGGGAAAACTATGCCAGATGGCTATTTCCGAGCTTCGCGAAGAAACGGGGAATGACGCGCTGCAGTTTATTGCCGTACGTCTGCCATATGGCGTTCAGGCTGATGAACAGGACTGTCAGGATGCCATCGCCTTTATCCAACCGGACCGCGTACTCACCGTCAATATTAAGGGTGCGGTACTGGCCAGTGAACAGGCCCTGCGTGAAGCGGGTATTGAACTGAGCGATTTTGTCCGTGGCAATGAAAAAGCCCGTGAACGTATGAAGGCTCAGTACAGTATCGCCGGCATGACCAGCGGCGTTGTCGTGGGAACCGATCATGCAGCAGAAGCCATCACCGGATTTTTCACCAAATACGGCGATGGCGGTACTGACATTAACCCTATTTTCCGTTTGAACAAGCGTCAGGGTAAGCAACTGCTTGCCGCGCTGGGTTGCCCGGAACATTTATATAAGAAAGCACCAACCGCCGATCTCGAAGACGATCGTCCTTCTCTGCCGGATGAAGCCGCATTAGGCGTCACCTATGACAACATCGACGATTATCTGGAAGGAAAAACGCTGGCTGCCGACGTCGTGAAAAAAATTGAAGGCTGGTATCTGAAGACCGAGCACAAACGTCGCACACCGATTACGGTGTTTGATGACTTCTGGAAAAAAGCGTAATTCTTTTAGTCACATATTGCCGGATAGCACTGAGATCACCGCTGTCCGGTCCCTTTTCCTGATCTGATGCCGCTTTTTTAATCGGTTCCAAACTGCTACACTGGATGAATAACCAGCATCCGGAGTGAGAAGTGGTACGGCGTCAATCAGCCCCGCGCCTGACATTTGAGGCAGCGGCAATCTATGAATATCCTGAGCACCTGCGTCCATTTTTGAGTGCGCTTCCCGCCGTGCCAGGCGTCTATCTGTTTCACAGTGAAAGCGACACTATGCCGCTCTATATTGGTAAAAGCGTCAATATTCGCAGCCGCGTGATGGCACATCTGCGTACCGCAAACGAAGCAGCAATGCTGCGTCAGGCCAAACGCATTAGCTGGATTTGTACCGCGGGAGAAATTGGTGCCCTGCTGCTGGAAGCGCGATTGATCAAAGAACAACAGCCGTTGTTTAATAAACGACTGCGGCGCAATCGTCAGCTTTGCGCCTTGCAGCTTACCGACCGAACTGTTCAGGTTGTCTACGCACGAGATATTGATTTCTCCCATGCCCCCAATCTGTTTGGCCTGTTTGCCAATCGTCGCGCAGCGCTACAAGCGTTGCAAAGCCTCGCGGATGAACAGCAGCTGTGCTACGGCCTGTTGGGGCTGGAACCCCTGAGTCGCGGGCGCGCCTGTTTTCGCTCCGCGCTTAAGCGATGCGCCGGAGCGTGCTGCGGGAAAGAGAGTCATGAAGCCCATCATTTGCGTCTGTTAGAGGCGCTGGAAAGAGTGAGAGTGATTTGCTGGCCATGGAGCAATGCCATTGCGCTGCAGGAAACCCGCGCTGAAATGACACAGTACCATATCATCAACAACTGGCTGTGGTTGGGAGCCGTTTCAACGCTGGATGAAGCGGCTACCCTGGCGCGTATGCCGGCCGGCTTTGACCATGATGGCTACAAAATTCTCTGTCGGCCTGTTCTGTCTGGTCAATATGACATTATTGAACTGCGTCCGGAGAATGGCCCGGCATCCAGTTAATCTCGCTGAACAGCAGTTTTCCCTCGCGCTCCAGCAGTCGTAAGGTGTGTTTACCGTCGTGCCAGCTTGCACCCTGATCGGCAGTCAGTAGCTTATCGCCCAGTTGCCAGGCACCGCTGATAACAAATACCACGCCGCCGCGCGAACCAAAAGTCGTAAACGTACGGTCGGCAACTCTGACTTTCGCCTGGCAGACATCCCGTCGGGTCATGATATTGAAATCCATCGACATCTGCCCTTCTGTCAGCTTCGCTTTTACCACCTTGTCACCGGCAAAGGTAAAAGGCTGATGCTGTTTCAGAGTATGTGTGAAGGTGTTTGACTCTTCCAGGGTCACTTCTCCACCTTCCAGTAGAGTAATCACGCGTTCTACGCCGGGAAAGAGAGAAAACTCTCCGTTGGCTGCAATGGAGGCGATACTCGCCCGCCAGTGAAAATCTCGTGTTGCTGGCGGAAAACAGCAAATCTCACGGGTTTCTCCCGCACCATTTCGCCACAGATTGACCGGCATTTTGCGGATATCAAAGTATTCCATCATCCCTCCAGAAAGACGCAGCACGGCAACCCGCCGTAAACAGGCAGCCATAAATCATCATTGGTATGTTCACCCTGCAGATTATTGTTATCGGCAGCAGAGTTGATTTGCCTTAGCGATGAACCCGGTGTTTTGCAAAAAAGAATAACGCGCTGATCCAGGTAGAATTTTCACGGGCTTCAGGAGAATAGCGTGTCGTGTGTCCGGTGCAATAGGCAGGAAAGAAAAAACCGCCGATCCTGCCCACATCGTTAAACGTGTTGTGGACAAGAGCGGCGGTCTTGAGTTTGGTTTCACGCTGTGCGGCAATCAGTGCAACACAGCATGAATGATTTAGTGTAGACGCTGATCGATTACTCGGCAGCTTGTGGCATTTTACCTTTCTGCGCTGCACGTTCTGTCAGACGCTTCTCAAAATTGGCATTAAACTGCTTTTTCTGTTCCGGGGTCAGAATGTTGTAAATCTTGTTCTGAGTTTCCATATGCGCCAACATGTTGGCTTTGCGCTGTTCTTCCATCTTCGCAATCTGCGCTTCGGCTTTCGCTTTATCGAAACTGTCGCTGGCAATAATGTCGTGCATCGCGCGACGCTCTTCCAGCGGCGGACGTTTCATCTGGTCGCGTTGACCTTTCATGATCTCGCGAATCTGCTGTTTCTGAGCATCGGTCAGGTTCAGGTCTTTGAACATCATGTCGTGATGCGGGGCGAATTTACCGTTGTGGTGCATCATCGGTTTGGCATCAGCTGGCGCAGCTGTTGTCGTGTCAGCGGCGTGAGCCAGGTTGGCAGCACCCAGGGCCAGAGTAGAGGCAACAAACAGAGCAGTCAGTTTACGCATAATTTCTATCCTTTCTTTCAGTTATTTTTACGACACTCATGCGACTCTTATGCAATGTGATGTCGTGTTGACGAGATTAACTTTACCGGCTTAAGCGTCAATTAATCAGAGCAACGGTAAAACAGTGAAAGTATAAAAAACAAATTTTCATCAATTATGAAGAAAAAAAGAATAAATTGCGCAGAGTTGCAATAAAAAATTACAACAGGATGATTTTGAAAGGATTATGAAGAACTATACCTGAACCCTGCTTATTAAGAAAGCAATTCACCAGGAATAATCCGTAATAAATAAAAACAGCACGCAAAAATAAGCCCTGAAGGATAAACCTGCAAGGCATATATATTTATCACATTTTTTGGAGCATCAGCCCGGCACGTAAACCACAGGCCACGTTGGGATTCGGAAAGAGAACGTATTCAACATCATGGGTGACAATAAAACGTTCATCACCGTCCTGCGCCAGCAAGGTTCCCTCTTTAAAAGGGGTAAAGTTGAGCGTCTGGTTATCCATATGAAGAATGAAATCGTCGCTACGTCGCGTGATTTGCGACACTACGCGGTAGCGCAGCGGAGATGTTTCTCCCGTCGATACTCGCTCGCCTCGCAGCAACTGCGCCAGTGCGTCTGCCGTTTGCGCAAACTGGGACAGATCGTTTTGTCCAAACGGCAGCGCTTTACCGAGTTCCAGCGTACAGGCCAGTGCGCCAAAATGTTCCCCGCTAAAATGGGTGAACGTGCCGCCAGGCGTCTGATGAAAGACCAGCGCCTCCAGTCCCGCATATCCCAGCCATTCAAGAAAACCCTCATCCCAGGCAACGTTGCGTTGTGGCAACACGCCAAAGCGCAGATGCTGTGAACCGCGAATCGCGGTGTGTAGATCCAGATGCCAGCGTGCTGGCTCTTTCGCCCGCGAATAAAAATCCTCCAGACACAGCTCAAGCTCATGGGCTCGGCGCGTTTCTTCACTCGCGGTAAAAATCTGCCACCGGCCGCCAAACATACGATTCAGGTCGCTATGACAATACCGTTTTCCCGCAGCAAGCGCCTGCGGGTTTCCCAGAATCACCAGTAGCCGCCATGTTAGTGCCAGCTCGCCGCTAAATAACCGGGACAACAATGAGTCGAGTATCTCTACCGGCGCGGTTTCATTGCCATGGATCCCCGCAGACAGCACCAGAGAATGTTCAACGGGTGCAAGCGGCGTCAATTCCAGAATTCCGTGACCGATCCACTGCCAGTCAAAACCATGAATGGTTCCTTGCGTTTTCTCTGGAGTGGCGCCTGCGAGCGTGATAGCCAGAAAGTTATCCATGGCGCATCCCCTCCAACTGGAAAGGATACACAGAGCCGAGTTTAAGCAATTGCGTCAGCGTATCCAGCGCTTCACGCCCCTCGCGCAACAGCTGTGGGTCGGCAAGGTCGGCAGCGGTAAGACGATCGCGATAGTAACGGTCAACCCAGTTATTCAACGTGTTAAACAGCATATCGTTCATGATAACCGCCGGATTCACCGCCTGCTGTTCCTGCAAGGTGAGCACCACTCTCAGGCGCAAGCATGCCGGACCGCCGCCGTTGGACATACTTTCACGCAGATCGAATACCCGCAGGTCATCGATCGGATTGTCTTCCTCGACAAGACGGTTCAGATACCGCCACACGCCAGTATGCTCCCGGCACTCCTGCGGCAGGACCAGCATCATCGAACCGTCGTCACGACTCAGCAACTGACTGTTAAACAGATAGGTAGTCACCGCATCCTGCACCGAAACTTCCGCAGTCGGGACTTCCAGCGGGGTAAAACCTGCCACCTGACTACGCAACTGCTCTAATAACGCCTGCTGTCTAACAAACGCCTGCTGATGACAAAACAACACCTGGCGATTCGACACCGCAATCACATCGTTATGAAACACACCAAGATCGATGACATCCGGGTTTTGCTGAGCAAAAATACACTGATGCGGGTTAACCTGATTCAGTCGTGCGACCGCCTCACTGGCCTCACGGGATTGCCTTGCCGGATAGCGCTTCGGCTGGGATGCATTGCCTTCTTCACGACCGTAAATAAATAGCTGTACACCGGGATCGCCGTAATCTCCACCGAGGCGGTTATGGTTTGCCGCCCCTTCATCACCGAAAAGCGCAACCTGGGGTAACGCACCGTGGACAGCAAAACTATTCTCATCACGGAAAATCGCCCGTAGCAACGCTTCGGTAGTAGGCGCTTCCAGCGAACGGTGGAACTTATTATTCAGATTCGCCACCGTCAGATGCACTTTCCCGTCCAGCGAATCTGCTGAAGGGCAAACCGTTGCCGCATTCGCTACCCACATAGGCGATGCGGAGCTGGCACTGGAGAGCCAGTGAGGTGCCTGACGCGCCACTTTCTCCAGCACCTGTTCGTCACTGCCGCTAAAACCCAACTGACGCAGAACCGGAATAAAAGGCCGCTCGTGGGGGGGGATCACCGCCTGAGGAAAACCCGCATCCGCCAACGCTTTCATCTTTAGCAGACCTTGCTTCGCCGCCAGACGCGGGTTCGACACCTGAAATCGATGTTTGGTTGAGGCCTCATTACCAAATGACAATCCTGCATAGTGGTGAGTCAATCCCACCAGACCATCAAAATTTACCTCACGGGCTTTCATAGATTATCCTCGCGAGAAAAATCCAGCCCGGGGCTAAGCGCCGTTGGCAGCGTTAAGGCCGGTGATTCCAGACTTGCCATCGGCCAGGCGCAATAATCTGCGGCATACCACGCGCTGGCGCGATGGTTCCCGGAAGCGCCAACGCCGCCAAACGGTGCGGTACTCGCAGCGCCGGTTAACGGCTTATTCCAGTTGACGATCCCTGCTCGTGCCTCCAGCAGTAGCTGTTCAAACTGGCCGCGATCGGGCGAAACTAACCCACACGACAGTCCAAAGCGGGTGTTGTTCGCCACACGAATCGCCTCATCAAAACTGTCATAACGCCATACGCCAAGCAGCGGCCCAAAAACCTCTTCATCAGGTACGTTCGCCGCCCCGGTCAGTTCAATGATTCCAGGGGTCAGCAGTGACGTTCCCGCTTTCACCAGACGTGGCGCCAACAGCGTACGTCCCCCCAACGACGCCAGACGCTGCCAGGCATCATAGACATGCTGCGCGGCCTGTTCGGAAATCAGTCCGCCCATAAACGGCTGCGGTTCCGCATCCCAGTTGCCGGGCATTAAACGCTGACTAACCTCCACCAGACGCGTCAGGAACGCATCACCCTGTACGCCTTTTTTTACCAGCAGGCGGCGGGCACAGGTACAGCGCTGTCCGGCGGTGACAAATGCGGACTGAATGGTCAGATGTACCGCGGCATCAATATCCTCCGGATTCTCAATAATCAGCGGGTTATTACCCCCCATCTCGAGGGCGAGGATTTTTTCCGGTTGACCGGATAACTGCCGATGCAACTGATAACCGGTATTGGCACTGCCGGTAAACAGCAGACCATCGAGGTCTTCCAGCGCACTCAGCGCCTGCCCTGTTTCACGTCCGCCCTGCACCAGGTTCAGCACGCCCGGCGGCAATCCCGCCTGTTCCCACAGCTTTGTTACTGCTTCACCGGTCCACGGCGTCAACTCGCTGGGTTTGAAAATCAACGTATTGCCTGCCAGTAATGCCGGAACAATATGGCCATTGGGTAAATGACCAGGGAAGTTATACGGACCAAAAACCGCCAGCACGCCGTGTGGGCGATGGCGCAACGTTGCCGCGCCATCCGGTAGTTCGCTGTGCTGCTCTCCGGTACGGGCATGGTAAGATTTGACGGAGATGGCGATTTTATTGATCATCGCCGTCAGTTCAGTCGCGGCTTCCCAGCGTGGTTTGCCGGTTTCCCTGGCGATAATCTGGGTTAGCTCGGACTTATTGCTTTCCAGCAATGAAGCAAACTTTTCAACAATCGCCTGGCGTTCACTGAAGGGCTGTTTAGCCCAACCGGCAAAAGCTGCACGCGCAGCCTGGCACGCTTGCGTCACCTGCGTGGCATCGGCATCATTGCCGTGCCACAGCACATCACCACCTACTGGGTTGGTTTTCACCCGACGCTCGCCCAGTCCCGTCACCCAGTCACCGTTTATCCATAGTGTCATGCTGTTTTCTCCTCTGCACAAAGACGCACAAAACGTACATGGTCGCCCGCGTGGCATTTCAGGGCATCCAGTTGTGCCGCCGTCAGTACCAGACGTTGGGTATCCGGGTCTGCGCGAACCAGCATGACGCGGAAGTTTTGATAGTTTTCATTGGCAACCAGACAGGCCGGATAATCGCCGGTTGCTGGCTGACCTTCCGCCACTTCCACCAGCCTGCTTTTACGAATCGCCCGCACCCGGTCAATATCGCATTCCAGCGTCGGCCCGCCGTCGAAAATATCGACATAGTTGCGATAGCGAAAGCCCTCTTTCTCCAGCACCGCCCGCGCGGGCGCCGTTTGCGGATGAACCTGACCAATCACGCTTTGTGCTTCATCAGACAGGAAATCGGTGTAAATAGGATGCTTGGGCATTAATTCAGCAATAAACGCTTTTTGCCCTGTTCCGCAGAGAAAATCCGCCCGGCTGAATTCCATTGAAAAAAAACGTTTGCCGAGGCTTTGCCAAAACGGCGAGTAACCGTGTTCATCGATCACGCCGCGCATCTCAGCCACGACCTTCTCATTAAACTTGTCACGAAACGCGGCCATAAACATAAAGCGCGATTTTGACAACAAATAGCCGTTGCCTTCTTTTCGCCAGTCCGGATCGAGAAACAGCGTACAAAGCTCGCTGCTACCCGTGTGATCGTTACTCAGAAACAGCGTCGGCAGCGCGTTATACACATTCAGCTCTTTCGAGGCGTGGACCAGTGTGCCGACCCGATAGTTGTACCAGGGATCGTTAAGTCCTACCGCCACCTCAATGGCGCAAATCCCGGCCACAGTTCCGCTGGCGCTGTCTTCCAGCACAAACACATATCCCTGTTCACTTTTGGGCAACTCACCGCGCCAGGTTTGTAGCGAACGTTCGATACGCGCCATTAGCGTCGCTTCATTCGCCGGTAGCGAGGTCAATCCGCCGCCGGTCTTACCGGCAAGCTGCATCAACGCGGTGATATCAGCACGTTCAATGGGACGAATCACCATCATGATGAACCTCCTGCTTTAATGCGTTCGCAGGCCAGCGCAAAGCGATCCAGTCCGGTGGCAACTTCTTCTTCGCTGACATTGAGCGCTGGCGCAAAACGCACCACGTTAGCGCCAGCAATCAGTACCATCACCCCGGCAACAGCCGCTTCTTGCGAGATGAGTTTCGCTTTCCCGGCAAATTCCGCGTTCAGCACGCAGCCGATCAGCAGCCCGAGTCCTCGAATTTCACTAAACAGTCCAAAACGTTCGTTAATGGCGTTAATACGCTCCACAAACCAGTCGTGGCGCTGTTTTACTCCGTTGAGAACTTCCGGCGTGTTAACAATTTCCAGCAGTTTACCCGCCACCGCCGTCGCCAGCGGGTTGCCGCCGTACGTTGTACCGTGCGTACCCACCGTCATCACACTGGCGCAATGCTCTGTCGCCAGCAGTGCGCCGATGGGGAAACCACCGCCCAGCGCTTTAGCTGTCGTCAGCAGGTCCGGCGTAACGCCGTAATGCATATAGGCATACAGCTCGCCAGTACGGCCAACCCCGGTCTGAACCTCATCAAAAATCAGCAGCGCATTATGGCGATCGCATAATTCACGCAACCCCTGCAAAAACGCGTTTGTTGCCGGCACCACGCCGCCTTCGCCCTGGACAGGCTCGACGATGACCGCACAGGTCGTGTCATCAATCAGTTGGCTGGCAGAATCGAGATCGTTATACACGGCATGGCGGATATCCGGCGGCAGCGGCGCGAAATCCTGCGAATAGGCGGGCTGACCACCGGCGCTGACGGTAAACAGCGTGCGGCCATGGAAGGCATTTTTAAACGCCACAATCCCGCTCTTCTGGCTGCCAAAACGATCGTGGGCATATTTACGCGCCAGTTTTAGTGCCGCTTCGTTGGCTTCTGCGCCGGAGTTACAGAAGAAAATGCGCTCGGCGAAGGTGGCGTCAATCAGCTTTTTCGCCAGACGCAATACCGGCTCGTTGGTGTAGCCATTTCCGGTATGCCAGAATTTGCTCGCCTGGTCGTTTAATGCCTCGCGCAATGCCGGATGGGCGTGACCCAGCGCGTTAACCGCAATGCCTCCCGCGAAATCGATATACTCTTTACCCTGCTGATCCCACAGACGTGAACCTTCACCCCGCACCGGAATAAAAGGGGCCGGAGCGTATACAGGCATCATCCATTCATCAAAATTTTCACGCGTAATTGACAGAGACATAGCGACCTCAACGGTAAATAAAAGGTTATTTATATGTTAATAAATATAGTGTTTGCGGTGTAAATGTAGATTGCAGGGTTCGTGCCAGCCAGCGAAAAAAGTGCATAAACGGAGGTCGAGGACGGAATATCAACAGGTTACAACGTGACGATATTCACTATACGTGCATATAAAGTGAATATGTTTGCGCATCAGGTGACTAAACAGAGGAAAAAACGCAGTTTTATTCAGTCGCCAAATATAATTCTGGAATTGTGATCGTATACGAAATTTTTCGGAAATTATTGCTCCATTCCGGCGCGCTTCGCGCCAAAACGGTGCAGTTTTTGCTCCATCGTTAACACCATTAGCAATCATTGTTGGAATCAGGTGACAAGAAGCAGTCAGTCTGCAGAAATTCTGCTACCATCCTTGCACTATTCATCTTGCAAAGTGGCAGTGACTATGAAATTTGTCTCTTTTAATATCAACGGCCTGCGTGCCCGTCCCCATCAACTGGCAGCCATTGTCGAAAAACATCAACCGGATGTTATTGGCTTACAGGAGACAAAAGTCCACGACGATATGTTCCCTCTCGAAGAGGTAGCAAAGCTCGGTTACAACGTCTTTTATCACGGCCAGAAAGGCCATTACGGCGTCGCGTTGTTAACGAAAGAAACGCCAATTGCGGTACGTCGTGGCTTCCCGGGCGATGACGAAGAAGCGCAGCGTCGTATTATCATGGCAGAGATTCCGTCCCCTCTGGGCAGCATCACTGTGATCAACGGCTATTTCCCGCAGGGCGAAAGCCGCGACCATGAAGCTAAATTCCCGGCCAAAGCCGCGTTTTACCAGAACCTGCAAAACTATCTTGAGACAGAGTTGAAGCGCGACAATCCGGTATTGATCATGGGCGATATGAATATTAGCCCAACCGATCTCGATATCGGCATTGGCGAAGAGAACCGTAAACGCTGGCTGCGTACCGGAAAATGTTCCTTCCTGCCGGAGGAGCGTGAGTGGATGGAACGCCTGCTGGGCTGGGGTCTGGTGGATACCTACCGTCACGCAAATCCTGAAAAGAATGACCAGTTCTCGTGGTTTGATTACCGCTCAAAAGGCTTTGACGATAACCGTGGCCTGCGTATCGATCTGCTGCTGGCGAGCAACCCATTGGCGGAACGCTGCGAAGAAACCGGCATCGACTATGAAATTCGCAGTATGGAAAAACCGTCCGACCATGCGCCGGTATGGGCTAAATTCCGCGTCTGACCTTCTATGTTTTTTTACTCTCCGGGCCCGGCCTGGAGAGTCTGTTATTCTGTGCAAAATCAATAAAGCGACGGTAATACATTGTTGCGGCCGGGAATTTATTATATCTTCGCGCGCACTTTTCGCTGACGAAAATGCTCCATTGCACTCGGTTTTACAGGAGAACCCCCATGAAAAAGAAGTTCGCATAAAGCAGAATACCGGCTGCTGATTGTCGCGGTCCTGTTCTGCGTTCTGGCGGGAGTTTTCCATCATTATGGTCTGACCGACCTGATAACCAATTTCCATCATTTACAAGACGTCATCCGCCAAAGCGGTATGTTCGGCTATACGCTTTATATCCTGCTGTTTATTGTTGCTGCGCTGTGTCTGATCCCCGGCAGCATCCTGGTGATCGTCGGCGGTGTGCTGTTTGGCCCCGTGGCAGGGACGCTTATCTCGTTAGTGGCAGCAACCGTGGCCTCGGCGCTGTCGTTTTTGCTGGCTCGCTGGCTTGGACGGGATCTGCTCCTGAAATACGTTGGGCATACGACAATGTTTCAGACTATCGAAAAAGGCATTGCCCATAGCGGAGTTGACTTTCTGATTCTCACCCGGCTCGTGCCGCTGTTCCCTTATAATATTCAAAATTACGCCTATGGGCTGACGGCCATTCCGTTCTGGTCATTTACCGTGATATCTGCGGCAACCACTTTACCAGGCATTTTTATTTATACGCTGATGTCGCACGAACTGGCCAGCGAAGGAATTAGCTGGGCATTTATCGGTAAACTCAGCGTGGCGGGGCTGGCGTTATTCGCCCTCGTGCAGGCAACCAAAGCCTGGGCCCGTTATAAGCATGTCGATCCATCAGTTCCTCACGAGTGCGCAGATAAATGATAAAACGACGCATCCATTACTACCGCGCCGGAGTGATAATCCTGCTGCTGCTCGCGCTGATGGCGTGGGCGTGGATACCTGGCGTGAGCGATTTTCTCCACAGCAGCCTGGCGGCATTTGCCACGCTCGATCAGCATGCAATTGAGAATTTTATTCGTTCTTACGGAACTCAGGCGGCGGTCGTTTCATTCTTCCTGATGATCTTGCAGGCCATCGTCGCCCCGCTTCCCGCTTTTGTGATCACCTTTGCCAACGCCTCGCTGTTTGGTGCATTTTGGGGCGGCATATTGTCCTGGTGCAGCGCAATGGCAGGCGCGGCGCTGTGCTTTTTTATTGCCCGCGTTTTAGGCCGTGGCGCGGTGGAGAAACTGACCGGAAAAACGGTGTTGAACAACATGGACGCTTTTTTCGAGCGCTATGGCAAGCACACCATTCTGGTCTGTCGCCTGTTACCTTTTGTACCGTTCGATCCGGTAAGCTACGCAGCAGGCCTGACCTCGATTCGGTTTCGCCATTTTTTCATCGCCACCGGCATCGGTCAGTTACCCGCCACTATCGTCTATTCATGGGCGGGTAGCCTGTTAACCGGCGGTACATTTTGGTTTGTAACCGGCCTGTTCATCCTGTTCGCTCTGAGCATAATAATTTCAGTGGCGAGAAGCCTTTATCTTGAACATCAGCGAAAAAAAACCTGAGACTTCCCCCATTTTTAGCCATGGAGATACTATGCGTTACTGCTTATTGTGCCTGAGTTTAATGCTCTGTCCGCTGGCGACGTTTGCCCAGGACGACGGCTGGCAACAAATCAAAAATGATGCCCGCGGTCAGACGGTGTGGTTCAACGCCTGGGGTGGCGACAATGCAGTTAACCAGTATCTCGATTGGGTTAGCGGCGAGATGAAAACGCACTATGCAATTAACCTGAAAATCGTACGTCTCGCAGATGCCGCCGACGCGGTAAAACGTATCCAGACAGAAGCAGCATCCGGGCGAAAAACCGGGGGTTCTGTCGATTTATTGTGGGTTAACGGCGAAAACTTCCGCACCCTGAAAGAAGCCGGGCTTCTGCAAACTCAGTGGGCGCAAACGCTGCCTAACTGGCGCTATGTTGATACCCAGAAACCGGTGACCGAAGATTTCTCCGTTCCAACGGAGGGGGCTGAATCACCGTGGGGCGGTGCCCAACTCACCTTTATTGCCCGGCGCGATCTCACCGCACAGCCGCCGCAATCTCCGCAGGCACTGCTTGAATTTGCGCAGGCGCACCCTGGCACGGTGACCTATCCGCGCCCGCCAGACTTTACCGGCACGGCGTTTCTGGAGCAGTTGTTAATTTCGCTCACCACCAAACCACAAGCATTGAAAGTTGCGCCAGATGCAGCGACATTCGCCGACGTTACCGCGCCATTGTGGCATTATCTTGATACCTTGCACCCTGTACTTTGGCGTGAAGGCAAAGATTTTCCGCCCACGCCAGCACGAATGGATGTACTGCTCAATAGCGGCACCCTGCGTTTGTCATTGACCTTTAACCCAGCCCACGCGCAGCAAAAAGTAGCCAGCGGCGAATTGCCTAAAAGCAGCTACAGTTTTGGTTTCTCACAGGGCATGCTCGGCAACGTGCACTTTGTTGCCATTCCGGCGAATGCCCGCGCCAGTGCCGCAGCAAAAGTCGTGGCAAACTTCCTGCTTTCGCCCGAAGCACAACTGCGTAAAGCCGACTCAACTGTCTGGGGAGATCCTTCGGTGCTTGATCCACAAAAATTACCTGTCGAACAGCGTGATGCGCTGCTGGCACGGATCCCACAAGGACTCCCTGCCGTTCTGCCGGAACCGCATGCTGCCTGGGTAAACGCTCTGGAACAAGAATGGCTACGCCGCTACGGTACGCATTAATTTTGCTACTCTGGGCCATCATGGCGGCAGTTTATCTGCCGTTGGTGCCAGCGGCTTTCTCTCTGATAGCGCCAGCCCTTAGCCTACCCCATTGGCTGGCTCTCTTTGCCGACCCTCAACTTCCGCAGGCGTTACTGGCGACACTTGTTTCCACAGGACTGGCTGCCGGCGGCGCGCTAATCATCGCGCTGCTGGCGATCCTCGCTTTATGGCCCGGTGCAGGCTGGGCGCGACTAAGCACCCGTCTTCCGTGGCTGCTGGCGATCCCGCATGTTGCCTTCGCCACCAGCGTGCTGTTGGTTTTTGCCGAAGGCGGTAAAATCTGGCAATGGCTACCGTTCCTCAGCCCACAACCAGACCGTTACGGCATTGGGCTTGGCGTGACGCTGGCGGTGAAAGAGAGCGCTTTTTTGTTATGGATCCTCTCGGCTCTACTGAGTGAAAAACAACTTTCGCAGCAGGTTATCGTGCTGGATTCGCTGGGTTACAGCCGACTGCAATGCCTGAACTGGCTGGTACTGCCCGCTATCGGCCCGGCATTAGGCAAAGCTATGCTGGCGATTGTTGCCTGGTCACTCTCCGTTGTGGATGTGGCAATCGTCCTCGGCCCCGGAAATCCGCCAACACTGGCCGTATTGAGCTGGCAATGGCTCAGTCAGGGCGATGTCGAACAGCAGGCGAAAGGCGCACTCGCCAGCCTGTTGCTGGTGCTGTTACTCCTCATTATCGCGCTGGTGAGTTATCTGTTGTGGCGCGCCTGGCGACGTACTATCCCGGCAGTAAATGGTGAACGCCTGCATTTTTCACCTATAACAATCGCACGCCCGCTGGTACAGATCTTGCCCGTCAGCGGTGTGGTATGCGCGCTTGTACTGGCGCTTATCGCCAGCTATTCCTCACTAAACCACGAGGCGCTCAGCAATAGCCTGCAGCTAGGGCTCCTTTCCAGCGTGTTAGCGCTACTGATACTTTTTGTCTGGCTGGAATGGGGTCCACAAACCGGGCACCGCTGGGTCTGGCTACCGCTCATTTTGCCTGCGCTACCACTGGTAACCGGACAATATCTGCTGGCGTTATATGCCGGACAGGATGGACTGATGACGACCATTATCTGGGGCCACCTGCTGTGGGTGATGCCCTGGATGCTATTTGTGCTTAAACCGGCCTGGCAGCGCATTGACCCGCGATTAATTTTGATTGCACAAACGCTGGGCTGGTCGCAGGGGCGGATATTCTGGCTGGTGAAATGCCCGCAGCTGGTGCGTCCGGCATTGATTGCCTTCGCAGTTGGCTTCTCGGTCAGTATCGCCCAGTATATGCCGACGCTATGGCTAGGTGCCGGACGCTATTCCACGCTGACCACCGAAGCGGTGGCATTAAGCAGCGGCGGTAGCAGCGAGATTCTGGCAACACAAGCGTTGTGGCAGCTTCTTCTACCACTGCTCGTTTTCGCACTCGCAGCCTTTCTCGCCGCGTGGATTGGCCGCTTTCGACAAGGACTCCGCTAATGCTCATTGTGCATAACGTTTCGTTGTACCAGGGTGCGACTGCGCTGTTGAAGAACGTTACCTTTCAGGTTGATAAAAGTGACATTGTCACGATTATGGGTTCTTCCGGCAGCGGAAAGTCCTCGTTGTTTTCGTGGATGGTCGGGGCGTTGTCGCCTCAGTTTCAGGCATCAGGCGAGCTGTGGCTCAACGAACGACGCGTTGACTCGCTGCCTACGGCGCAGCGCCAGATTGGCATTCTGTTCCAGGATGCGTTGTTGTTTGACCATTTCAGCGTTGGGCAGAATTTACTGCTGGCCCTACCTGCCAGCCTGCAGGGTTCCGCCAGACGACATGCGGTGGAAAGTGCTCTCGCGCGCGCTGACCTGACCGATTTTTATTCGCGCGATCCGGCGTCGCTCTCCGGCGGACAACGCTCGCGTGTCGCCCTGCTCCGCGCGCTACTGGCTCAGCCCCAGGCACTGTTACTTGATGAACCCTTTAGTCGGCTGGATGCGTCGCTACGCGACACCTTTCGCCAATGGGTCTTCACCGAGGTGCGTAAGTTGGGGATCCCGGTGGTACAGGTGACCCATGACGCGCAGGACGTTCCACCAGCAGGCCGCGTACTTCAGATGGAAAACTGGGCGTGAATGTGGCGATATGCTGCGTTAACGCAAGGTTTTTACTTAACCGGCGGCACAGAATGTCGTCCTCTTTTTTTCAACGTCGGGCTATTCGATGAAACGTGTTTCTCAAATGACCGCGCTGGCACTGGCTTTAGGGCTCGCTTGCGCTTCTTCCTGGGCAGCTGAAACAGCACAGACGCTCACCCTCGACCAGTTACAGCAAAAGCAAGGCGCGGCGATCGATACCCGTCAGAGCGCTTTTTACAACGGCTGGCCGCAGTCGCTTAATGGTCCTTCAGGACACGAACCTTCCGCACTGAACCTGTCTGCCGCCTGGCTCGACAAGATGAATGATGAACAACTCAGCGCCTGGATTCAGTCACATCAGTTGAAAACTGATGCGCCAGTAGCGCTGTATGGTAGCGATAACGACATACAGGCTGTCAAAGCCCGCCTGCAAAAAGTTGGCTTTAACCATATCTCCACCCTCAGCGATGCGCTTACGGACCCAGCCCGCCTGCAACGTCTGCCGCACTTCGAACAGCTGGTGTACCCGCAGTGGCTGCACGACCTGCAGCAGGGTAAAAACGTAACCGCTAAACCGGCGGGTGACTGGAAAGTGATTGAGGCCGCCTGGGGCGCGCCGAAGTTGTATCTGCTCAGCCACATCCCTGGTGCGGGCTACATTGATACCAACGAAGTTGAAAGCGAACCGCTGTGGAATAAAGTTTCCGACGCGCAGCTCAAAGCGATGCTGGCGAAACACGGTATCCGCCACGACACCACGGTGATTTTATACGGTCGCGATGTCTATGCCGCTGCTCGCGTGGCGCAAATTATGCTGTACGCAGGCGTGAAAGATGTTCGTCTTCTCGACGGCGGTTGGCAAACCTGGTCCGACTCAGGTTTACCGGTCGAACGCGGAACTCCGCCAACGGTGAAACCAGAACCTGATTTCGGCGTGAAAATCCCTGCCCAGCCGCAGCTGATGCTCGATATGGAACAGGCTCGCGGTCTGCTGCATCGCCAGGATGCGTCTTTGGTGAGCATTCGTTCATGGCCAGAATTTGTCGGTACCACCAGCGGCTATAGCTACATTAAGCCAAAAGGTGAGATTGCAGGTGCACGTTGGGGCCACGCAGGCAGCGACTCCACGCATATGGAAGATTTTCATAACCCGGATGGCACCATGCGCAGCGCGGATGACATCGCCGCCATGTGGCAGCAATGGAATATCCTGCCGAATCAACAGGTCTCTTTCTATTGCGGTACCGGCTGGCGCGCTTCAGAAACGTTTATGTATGCCCGCGCGATGGGCTGGAAAAACGTCTCCGTCTACGACGGCGGCTGGTATGAGTGGAGCAGCAATCCAAAAAATCCGGTTGCCAGCGGTGAACGGGGCCCGGACGCCAGTAAGTAAGATTGTCATTATTGCCGGATAAGCGTATCCGGCAACGCAATACGCTACGCCTGACGCTGAACCGCTTTCAGTGTCAGGTATCCGCTCCAGATCCGGGTAAATGTCGTCATCCAGCACAGCGCGCCAAAGACCCACGCCATCACGGCAAAATATTCCGGGAACAGACAACCCAACACAAATAGCAAAATCGTCTCAGTACCTTCGGTCAGTCCCCCCAGATAATAAAACGATTTATGCGCGTAGCCCGGGTTATCAATTTGATGTTTCGCCGCCAGCGCGGCAAAGGCCAGAAAGCTGCTGCCGGTTCCCATAAAGGCGAACAGCAGCCAGCCGCCAGCCAGCGAGTTAGCCGCCGGATCGGCGAGCATAAAACCGAATGGCACTAAGGCGTAAAACAGAAAATCGAGCGTGATATCAAGAAATCCGCCTGCGTCGGTTAGCCCTCTGCGCCGCGCCAGAGCCCCATCCAGCCCATCAAAAAGCCGATTGAGCACAATGACCGCCAGCGCTGCCAGATACCAGCCTAACGCCAAAAATGGCAAGGCCAACACGCCAATGGCAAAACCGACCAGCGTAAGCCCGTCCGGGGTAATCGCCGGTTTATCAATAATGCTTACGCAGCGATGCAAAAGCGGTTTTAATCGCGGATGAATATGACGATCAAGCATGCGGGCGTCCTTTAAAGCTGTCGCACAGCCCCTGGGAAGGAATATCGAGAGCAGCATTAAAACGCGCAGAGAGATTTTGAAACGCAATCAGCGCGGTCATTTCCGTAATGGCATCATCGGTAAAATGCTGCTTCATCTGCGCTTTCAGCGCATCATCAACCTGTGGAGGCGTTGCGGTCACCGCATCGGCATAGGCCAGAGCTACTTGCTCTTCTGCGCTAAATAGCGCCGATTCTTGCCAGTTGGCAACCTGTAAGACTTTATCCAGCGCGCCACAGCGTTCAGCCAACCGTAAACTGTTGGCATCAACGCAGAAAGCGCAGTGGCACACCTGAGAAACGCGGGTCATCAACAGCGCGCGCATCACCGGCGTTAAACGCGCCTTTTTACGCTCCAGAAACCCGACAAACAGCGCCACCAGCCAGAACAGAAACGGCATCCGCCCCCACCAGCGCGTGGGATGCAGCACATCGCCATAATGTTTTTTCTGCGTAGCAACGAGCGGTTTTAGACTGGAAGGGATACGCGTTAACGGCTTTACCCACGACTGAGGTTCGTTCAACGGTGGCTCCTGAATACTTTAGATAAAACAAAGATAACGATAGTATGTCATTTTCTGCTGTTAGATCTTGATGAATATAATGAAAACCCTCGACGTGGTCGCCGCTATCATTGAACGTGATGGCAAAATTTTACTGGCTCAGCGTCCGCTACATGCGGATCAGTCAGGCATGTGGGAGTTTGCCGGCGGTAAGGTTGAATCGGGCGAAAGTCAGCCCGAGGCGCTGTTCCGTGAACTGCGTGAAGAGTTGGGCATTGAGGCAGTCGTGGGGCGCTACATTGCCAGCCATCAACGCGAGATTTCGGGCCGACTGATTCACTTACATGCCTGGCATGTACCGTCATATCAGGGGGAACTGAAGGCGTATGAACATCAGGATATCGTCTGGTGTTCACCCGAAGAGGCGCTGCGTTATCCGCTGGCGCCTGCCGATATCCCACTACTGGAAGCGTTTATTCTTTTACGCGACGCCAGACCAGCGGATTTGTGCTGATCGTTTTCTCATCGCGTTGGCACTGAAGCAAGACGCCGTCAGCTTTAATCACTGCCCCTTCTGAATAGTTTTGATCCTGATAAATACAGCACTGGCTACAGGGCTGCGCCCGCTGACCGCTGGAACTGAACACTTCCGGCGGTACGTTAACCTGCACATCCGGGCGATAAGGCTGATTTGCCAGCGTCGCGCCGGACACCAGGGCCAACACGCCTGCCACGATTAAACGGCGCATATTCTTTCCTTTTTAACTGACAATTATGCTCAGTATAACGGTATAAATCGGCAGAAACTTTAGCCTCTTCGATCATCGTTTTTGGTTATGACCCACCACGCAATATTAATTTACTTAGCGGGGTTAATTTTTTCTTGCGTCGCGTCACAGTGCTGATGGTATAGTCAAAAACTGCACAACACTTAACACAAAAATCAAAAATATAACCATATCAATACATAAGAGGTTCTTATATCTATGGATCAGACATGTTCTCTGGAGTCATTCCTTAACCATGTGCAAAAGCGCGACCCGAATCAAACCGAGTTCGCGCAAGCCGTTCGTGAGGTAATGACCACGCTGTGGCCTTTCCTTGAGCAAAACCCGCGTTATCGCCAGATGTCATTGCTGGAACGTCTGGTTGAACCGGAGCGCGTGATCCAGTTCCGCGTAGTCTGGCTGGACGACCGCAATCAGGTGCAGGTCAACCGCGCATGGCGCGTGCAGTTTAGCTCTGCCATTGGCCCATACAAAGGCGGTATGCGTTTCCACCCTTCCGTGAACCTGTCGATCCTGAAATTCCTTGGCTTCGAGCAGACGTTTAAGAATGCCCTCACCACGCTACCAATGGGCGGGGGTAAAGGCGGGAGCGATTTCGATCCAAAAGGGAAAAGCGAAGGCGAAATCATGCGTTTCTGCCAGGCGCTGATGACCGAACTGTTCCGCCATTTAGGTCCCGATACCGACGTTCCGGCGGGCGATATCGGTGTGGGCGGCCGTGAAGTCGGCTTTATGGCCGGGATGATGAAAAAACTCTCCAACAACAGCGCCTGCGTCTTTACCGGTAAAGGTCTCTCTTTCGGCGGCAGCCTGATTCGCCCGGAAGCCACCGGCTACGGTCTGGTGTATTTCACCGAAGCGATGCTCAAACGCCATGGTCTGGGCTTTGAAGGCATGCGCGTAGCGGTTTCTGGCTCCGGTAACGTGGCGCAATTCGCCATTGAGAAAGCCATGGAGTTTGGCGCGCGGGTTGTTACCGCCTCCGATTCCAGCGGTACCGTAGTTGACGAAAGTGGATTTACCAAAGAAAAACTGGCGCGGCTGTGCGCAATCAAAGACAGCCGCGACGGTCGCGTAGCAGATTATGCCCGTGAGTTTGGCCTGACCTATCTGGAAGGCAAACAGCCGTGGTCGGTTCCGGTCGATATCGCCCTGCCGTGTGCCACGCAGAACGAGCTGGATGTCGATGCAGCACGCGTATTGATCGCCAACGGCGTGAAAGCTGTCGCCGAAGGGGCAAACATGCCGACCACTATCGAGGCCACCGATCTGTTCCTCGAGGCAGGTGTACTGTTCGCACCGGGTAAAGCCGCCAACGCCGGTGGTGTGGCGACATCCGGTCTGGAAATGGCGCAAAACGCCGCACGTCTGGGCTGGAAAGCGGAGAAAGTGGATGCGCGTCTGCACCACATCATGCTGGATATTCACCATGCCTGTGTTGAATACGGCGGCGAAAGCAAACAGACCAACTACGTACGTGGCGCCAACATCGCGGGTTTCGTGAAGGTAGCCGACGCGATGCTGGGCCAGGGTGTGATTTAATATCTTCTCTGTAGACCCGTAGGCCGGATAAGGCACAGGTGCCGCATCCGGCAAAGCCTGATGGCGCTACGCTTATCAGGCCTACAAACTTACAGGCCCGCCTCTTCAGATGGCGGGTTTTTTTTCGCCGGACGTTTACGCGGCGCACTCTTTTTCTTATCGCCACCACTACCGCCAGGTGCAGCAATTCCACGAAAGCGTCGTACCGGTGTGCTGCGCGCCTGATCGATAAGCTGATACAGCGTCCCCACCAGCGGCTGCATGAAATCCTGATAGCGACATTGCTTTTCGCTGATTTGGGTCAGGATAGATTCCCAGTGCGCGGTCATGTCCGGACGCGTCGCCATTTCTGGCAACGAGTGGAACAGCGCTTTTCCCGCGTCGGTAGAATGGATATACCGTCCTTTTTTCACCAGGAACCCGCGCTTAAACAGCAGTTCGATAATTCCGGCGCGCGTCGCTTCTGTACCTAAACCATCCGTTGCACGCAGGATCTTTTTCAGATCTTTATCCTGCACGAATCGCGCAATCCCGGTCATCGCTGACAGCAGCGTGGCATCGGTAAAGTGACGTGGTGGTTGAGTCTGACGTTCAACCACTTCGCCTTTTTCGCACAGCAGTTCGTCATCTTTTGCCACCACCGGCAACGGCGTTCCGTCGTTGTCTTCGTCGCGCTCTTTGTTGCCAAGCAGCGTGCGCCATCCGGCTTCCGCCAGAAAGCGCGCTTTGGCGACAAACTTGCCTTTGGCGATGTCCAGCTCAATCACGCACTTTCTGAATACCGCATCCGCGCAAAACTGCATCAGATACTGACGGGCAATCAGGTTGTAGATTTTCGCTTCGTTGTCGTTCAGGTTAATGGATGAACTGCGCGCGGTAGGAATGATGGCATGGTGCGCATCCACTTTTTTGTCGTCCCAACAGCGATTTCGCGTATCGGGATTGACCGCCGGTTGCGGGAGCAGATCCGGTGCATGGACGCTAATCGCGTTCAGTACCGCATGACGTCCGGCAAAGTGCTCTTCCGGCAGATAACGGCTATCCGAACGCGGATAGGTAATCAACTTATGGGTTTCATACAACTTCTGGCAGATATCCAGAACGTTTTGCGCACTTAAACCGAAGCGCTTCGCCGCTTCAATCTGCAACGCCGACAGCGAGAACGGTAACGGCGCGGATTCTGATTCCCGTTTATCGTTATAGCTGGTGACTATCGCCGGTTGACCGTTAATTCGGTTCACCACGTGTTCAGCCAGCGTGCGATTCAGCAAGCGCCCTTCTTCATCCTGATACGGCTCACACGCTTCACTCGGCTGCCAGATAGCGGTAAACCGCTCATCGGCGGGCGTTACGATATGCGCTTTCACTTCAAAGAAGTCTTTGGCGACGAAGTTCTCAATCTCTTCATCACGACGCACAACCAGCCCGAGCACCGGCGTTTGTACGCGCCCGACCGAAAGTACGCCCTGATAGCCCGCGTTACGTCCGAGAATGGTGTAAGCGCGCGTCATATTGATACCGTACAACCAGTCCGCACGCGCTCGCGCCAGTGCCGACACGCACAGCGGAATAAACTCACTGTTGGCGCGCAGCCGCTCAATAGCCCGCTCAACGGCCTGCGGGTTGAGGTCGTTAATCAGGCAACGCTGCACCTTCTGGCGCTTTTCAGGCGCCAGTTGCAGGTAATCCAGCACTTCATCCACCAGCAGTTGCCCTTCACGATCGGGGTCACCGGCGTGAATAACTTCGCTGGCCTCATGCAAAAAGCGCTTAATGACGTTGAGCTGTTTGGTCACCGAGGGGCGCGGTTGCAGTTGCCACTTTTCCGGGACAATCGGCAGATCGACCAGACTCCAGCGAGCATAACGACTGTCGTAGGCATCCGGCTGCGCCTGTTCAAGCAGGTGACCAATACACCAGGTCACCACTTGTCCATTTCCGCATTCGATAAAACCATCGCCTTTGCGATGCGGCTTTGGCAGCACATCGGCGATAGCACGCGCCAGACTTGGTTTTTCGGCAATAAACAACCGCATCGAGTTAACGAATCTCAACCATGGCGCGACCGCCACGAGCTTCCACTAACTCACCAATGGCGGTGAGATCGATACCGAACTGCGCCGCTGCCGCTTTCACTTCGGCTTCAGCTTCCGGCGTTACCGCCAGCAGTAGGCCACCGGAAGTTTGCGGATCGCACAACAGATCGCGTACCGATTGCGGCATTTCACCCATCAGGTGTCCGTAGCTGGCAAAGTTACGTTGGGTACCGCCGGGTACCGCACCTTGCGCGATGTATTCTTCAACGCCAGGCAGCTTAGGAATATCCTGGTAGATAATTTGCGCCTGAACGCCTGCGCCCTGACACATTTCACTCAGATGCCCCAGCAGACCAAAACCGGTAACGTCGGTCATGGCTTTCACGCCGTCGATATCGGCGAATGCCGCACCGGCAATGTTCATCCGACACATCACTTCTGTCGCCAGTCCTTTGTGTTCTTCCTTCAGTAGTGATTTTTTCTCTGCTGTCGTCAGAACGCCAATCCCCAGAGGCTTGGTCAGGAATAACTTACACCCTGCCTCTGCGGTGCTGTTTTTCTTCACGCGTTCGGTCGGCACAACGCCAGTTACCGCAAGGCCAAAGATAGGCTCTGGGGCATCGATAGAGTGGCCGCCCGCCAGCGCAATACCCGCCTGACGGCAGGCAAAACGTCCGCCTTCGGTGACTTCGCGGGCGATTTCCGGTGCCAGCTTATCCAGCGGCCAGCCCAGAATAGCAATTGCCATAATCGGTTTGCCGCCCATGGCGAAAATATCGCTGATGGCGTTAGTGGCGGCGATGCGGCCAAAATCAAACGGATTATCGACAATCGGCATAAAGAAATCGGTGGTGCTGATAACACTGGTGCCGTTTCCCAAATCGTATACGGCCGCGTCGTCGCGAGTTTCATTACCCACCAGTAAGTTCGGATCAACAAACTTCGCCTGCTCGCTGTGCAGGATGGTTTCCAGCACTTTTGGGGAAATTTTACAACCGCAACCGGCTCCGTGGCTGTATTGCGTTAAACGAATAGCTTGCTCGCTCATGGACATCTCCTGTCATTGCAATCCGGATATGGTAGCGCTCATTCCATGATGTGGTAAGAGTGACTGTCTGAATTCGAGTGTCTTTGCTCAGAATCCAGACAGTTTTGCCGTTGATATCAGAAATAACGGACGAATGCGCTCGGATCGGCAAGGTTGATCGTCGTGGATGCTTTTAGCTGCGGTGTACCCAGATAGAGGAAACCGACGATTTTATCTTGCGGGCGACAGTCGAATGCTTCACGAACGACCGCACTTTCGGTTAATGCACCACTGCGCCAGATACCGCCAAAGCCCTGGGCAATTGCGGCCATCTGCATAGCCATCACCGCACAACCGGCAGACATTTCTTGTTCCCACAGAGGAACCTTGTCGTTTTCTTCACATTTCGCCACCACGGTAATAATCAGCGGCGCGCGAAACGGTGCGTTGCGCGCTTTTTCCTGAGCTTTCTCATCGCTACCTGCGGCAATCGCGCCTTTCTCAAGTACGGTGCTAAAGCGTTCACGCCCTTCACCCTCAATGACATAGAATTGCCACGGTTGCAGCGTTTTGTGGTCCGGTGCGCGCATTCCCGCCCGCAGAATGTTTTGCAGTTGCTCTCCGGCCGGGGCCGGCTCGACAAGACGAGAAGCGCTACGACGGGTGATAAGTAATTCGAGTGCATCCATTTGCTTAACTCCAACAATGAGATTTGTTCACAAAATTAACACGTGAGCGGATTTTGTTACAGCACAGGCGGTGATTCCTGCTGACAAGTGCCTGTCTGGTCATTACGATAGCCTCATCTTATCGCCTTTCTCCGGGATTTCGGGATGGCGTGTTGTTAATCGGTAGGGAGAATACATGCGAACCCTGTGGCGATTTATTGCCGGATTTTTTAAATGGACGTGGCGATTACTTAATTTCGTCCGTGAATTTGTGCTTAACCTGTTCTTCATCTTCTTGGTGCTGGTGGGCGTGGGTATCTGGATGCAGGTCAGCAGCAGCAATACCAGTGAACACGCTGAGCGAGGCGCACTGCTGCTGGATATCTCGGGGGTCATTGTCGATAAGCCGTCGAGCACCAGTCGCTTAAGCGTTATTGGTCGTCAGCTGTTTGGTGCCAGTTCCGATCGCCTGCAGGAAAACTCCCTGTTCGATATCGTGAATACTATTCGCCAGGCAAAAGAAGATCGCAACATCACCGGCATTGTGATGGATCTGAAAAATTTTGCCGGGGCCGACCAGCCTTCCATGCAGTATATCGGTAAAGCGCTGCGGGAATTCCGCGACAGCGGCAAACCGGTCTTTGCCGTAGGCGATAACTTCAGCCAGGGGCAGTACTACCTCGCCAGTTTCGCCAATAAAATTTATCTTTCTCCACAGGGTTCCGTTGATCTGCACGGCTTTGCCACCAACGGTTTGTACTACAAGTCCCTGCTCGACAAGCTGAAAGTTTCCACACACGTGTTCCGTGTCGGAACTTATAAGTCTGCCGTAGAACCGTTTATCCGTGATGATATGTCTCCTGCCGCGCGTGAAGCTGACAGCCGCTGGATCGGCGAGCTGTGGCAGAACTATCTCGACACGGTTGCTGCCAATCGCCAGATCCCTGCTCAGCAGGTGTTCCCTGGCGCACAGGCCATGCTGGACGGTTTGACAAAAGTCGATGGTGATACCGCGAAATATGCGCTCGACAACAAACTGGTAGATGCACTGGCCTCCAGCGCTGAAGTCGAAAAAATGCTGACCAAACAGTTTGGCTGGAGCAAAGCGGATAAAAATTATCGCGCTGTCAGCTATTACGATTACTCACTGAAAACGCCAGCGGATACTGGAGACAGCATTGGCGTTATCTTCGCCAATGGCGCGATTATGGACGGTGAAGAAACCCCTGGGAATGTGGGCGGTGACACGACTGCCGCGCAGATCCGCGAAGCCCGTCTTGATCCGAAAGTGAAAGCAATTGTTCTGCGCGTGAACAGCCCTGGCGGCAGCGTCAGTGCCTCCGAAGTCATTCGTGCTGAGCTGGCTGCGGCAAAAACGGCGGGTAAACCGGTTGTGGTGTCCATGGGCGGCATGGCGGCATCCGGTGGGTACTGGATCTCCACCCCAGCAAGCTACATTGTGGCGAACCCCAGCACGCTGACCGGTTCAATCGGCATCTTTGGCGTGATCAACACCGTGGAAAACAGTCTGGATTCCATTGGCGTACACACCGACGGCGTGGCGACATCCCCACTGGCGGATATCTCCATCACCAAAGCGTTACCACCAGAAGTGCAGCAAATGATGCAACTTAGCATCGAGAACGGCTATAAGCGCTTTATCACGCTGGTCGCAGATGCGCGTAAAACAACACCTGAGCAGATTGACAAAATCGCGCAGGGCCACGTCTGGACCGGACAGGATGCAAAAGCCAACGGTCTGGTAGACAGTCTGGGTGATTTTGATGACGCCGTGGCGAAAGCGGCTGAGCTGGCCAAACTGAAACAATGGCACATTGCGTATTATCAGGACGAACCGACATTCGTTGATATGGTGATGGACAGCATGTCAGGCTCCGTTCGCGCCATGCTGCCTGACGCCATTCAGGCTATGCTCCCACCACCGCTGGCCTCTGCGGCCAGTGCAGTAAAAGCCGAAAGCGATAAGCTGGCCGCATTCAACGATCCGCAAAACCGCTATGCGTTTTGCCTGACCTGCGCCAACGTTCGCTAACTATTGACCCCTCTTCGGGATGAAGAGGGGTTTTCTTTGAGACAGAAGAAAAGTCATGCAGAAAAAATCAATTTACGTTGCCTATACCGGCGGTACCATTGGTATGCAGCGCTCAGAACAGGGTTATATTCCCGTTTCCGGTCATCTGCAGCGCCAGCTGGCATTGATGCCTGAATTCCACCGTCCGGAGATGCCAGATTTCACCATCCACGAATACGCCCCGCTGATGGATTCCTCCGATATGACGCCGGAAGACTGGCAGCATATTGCGGAAGACATTAAAGCGCACTACGACGATTACGATGGTTTTGTCATTCTGCACGGCACTGACACCATGGCGTTTACGGCTTCGGCGCTCTCTTTTATGCTGGAGAATCTGGGCAAGCCGGTCATTGTGACAGGGTCACAAATCCCATTGGCAGAGCTACGTTCTGACGGACAAATCAATTTGCTGAATGCGTTGTACGTTGCAGCAAATTACCCGATCAATGAAGTTACCCTGTTTTTCAACAATCGATTGTTTCGCGGCAATCGGACCACTAAAGCGCATGCTGATGGTTTTGACGCGTTTGCCTCACCCAACCTTGCACCACTGCTGGAAGCCGGGATCCACATTCGTCGGCTGGGAACTCCGCCCGCACCTCACGGTACAGGTGAGTTGATTGTGCATCCTATCACTCCGCAACCGATTGGCGTGGTCACCATTTATCCGGGGATCTCCGCTGATGTAGTACGCAACTTCCTGCGCCAACCTGTAAAAGCATTAATTTTGCGCTCCTACGGCGTGGGGAATGCGCCGCAGAATAAAGAGTTCCTGAAAGAACTTGAAGATGCGAGTTCGCGTGGCATTGTGGTGGTGAACCTTACGCAGTGTATGTCCGGCAAGGTGAACATGGGGGGCTACGCGACAGGCAATGCGCTGGCGCATGCTGGCGTGATTGGCGGCGCGGATATGACCGTCGAAGCCACACTCACCAAACTGCACTATTTGCTGAGTCAGGGACTGGATACGCAGACGATCCGTGAAGCGATGACGCAAAATCTGCGTGGTGAGCTCACGCCTGACGATTAAAGGAGTCTATGCCCATGGCCCAAGCCTTACTGTTGGTCGATTTACAAAATGACTTTTGTGCCGGTGGTGCCCTCGCGGTCCCACAAGGTGACAGCACAATCGATATTGCCAACCGTCTGATTGACTGGTGTGCCTTACGCGGCGACATGGTCGTTGCCAGTCTGGACTGGCACCCGGCTAATCACAGTAGTTTTGCCAGCCAGCATCAGGTCGAGCCCTACAGCCAGGGACAACTCGATGGACTGGCGCAGACATTCTGGCCCGATCATTGCGTACAAAACAGCGCAGGTGCAGCCCTGCATCCGCTGCTGAACCAGCGTGCGATAACTCAAACGTTCACTAAAGGTGAGAACCCGCTGGTCGACAGCTATAGTGCGTTTTTTGATAACGGTCGTCGTCAGGCTACCGCGCTGAATGCATGGCTACTCGAACGCCGCATTGCCGAGCTCATCATCATGGGTCTGGCAACCGACTATTGCGTTAAATTCACCGTACTGGATGCGCTCGATCTTGGCTACACCGTCAGCGTTATTACCGACGGCTGCCGTGGGGTTAATATTCAACCCCAGGACAGTGCAAACGCCTTTATAGAAATGGCGGCGGCGGGTGCAACGCTGTATACGTTGGACGACTGGCTGGAAACCCAACCGTAAGCGATGCCGACAGGGTCACTCCTGTCGGCGCGTTATCTCAGGCCAGCGCTGAAATCTCTTCCAGCGATACTTTGCGTGTTTCGATGCCAAAACAAAAAAGAATCAGCGCGCATAGAACCAACATTACTCCTAAGGAAGGTGCGAATAAGCAGGTCATTTCTTCCCAAGCTGACTCGCTGATTAAAATTTCGCGGATCTGGGCCGATTTTTTTCCCGCAAACACATCGAATCAGCCTATTTAGGCTATTTTTTCCACCATTTCTGGCGTTATTTCCGGTTTTTACTGAGATCTCTCCCACTGACGTATCATTTGGTCCACCCGAAACAGGTTGGCCAGGGTGAATAACATCGCCAGTTGGTTATCGTTTTTCAGCAGCCCCTTGTATCTGGCTTTCACGAAGCCGAACTGCCGCTTGATGATGCGAAACGGGTGCTCCACCCTGGCACGGATGCTGGCTTTCATGTATTCGATGTTGATGGCCGTTTTGTTCTTGCGCGGATGCTGCTTCAAGGTTTTTACCTTGCCGGGACGCTCGGCGATCAGCCAGTCCACATCCACCTCGGCCAGCTCCTCGCGCTGTGGCGCTCCTTGGTAGCCGGCATCGGCTGAGACAAATTGCTCCTCTCCATGAAGCAGATTACCCAGCTGATTGAGGTCATGCTCGTTGGCCGCGGTGGTGACCAGGCTGTGGGTCAGGCCACTTTTGGCATCGACACCAATGTGGGCCTTCATGCCAAAGTGCCACTGATTGCCTTTCTTGGTCTGATGCATCTCCGGATCGCGTTGCTGCTCTTTGTTCCTGGTAGAGCTGGGTGCCTCAATGATGGTGGCATCCACCAAAGTGCCTTGGGTCATCATGACGCCTGCTTCGGCCAGCCAGCGATTGATGGTCTTGAACAATTGACGGGCCAGTTGATGCTGCTCGAGCAGGTGGCGGAAATTCATGATGGTGGTGCGATCCGGCAGGGCGCTATCCAGGGATAATCGGGCAAACAGGCGCATGGAGGCGATTTCGTACAGGGCATCTTCCATGGCACCGTCGCTCAGGTTGTACCAATGCTGCATGCAGTGAATACGCAGCATGGTCTCCAGCGGATAGGGCCGTCGGCCATTGCCCGCCTTGGGATAAAACGGCTCGATGACAGCGGTCATATTCTGCCATGGCAGAATCTGCTCCATGCGGGAGAGGAAAATCTCTTTTCGGGTCTGACGGCGCTTAGTGCTGAATTCACTATCGGCGAAGGTGAGTTGATGGCTCATGATGTCCCTCTGGGATGCGCTCCGGATGAATATGATGATCTCATATCAGGAACTTGTTCGCACCTTCCCTAACACGATAAAGACCGTAACGGAGCCATAGCGGGTCAACAAAATAGCGACGCCATAGGGCGTAAACACAGCGACAATCCTTCCCACCGCATTAACAAAACCTGATCCTCTCAATCTTAGGTGCGTGGGCCATAGTTCTGGGACATAAACTGCAGAGGCAAAGCAGACATACATATACAGAAAAAAAATCATCACCAGCCCGTAGCTCAGAATGGCCCACTCTTCAGTTTGAAGTGAATAGAAATACCCGAGCAATGCGATAATAATCAACAAGAATGAGCCAAACAATCGCCGTGGAAAGCGATCGATAATTAACGCGGCAATAAATATCCCAACTGGCGCGCCAATCATAATTATCGCGGTCATAAATATGGATTTCGTTACATCGATTCCCGAATTAACAAATATAGTCGGGATCCATACCGTAATGGTGTAGAGCGAAATATTCATTGCGATAAGCACCGTGATCGCCACCAGTGTACAGCGCAACATTGGCCCCTTAAACAATAGCCAAAATGAACCACTTGCCGTGCTTAAATCCGCCGACGGGCATTCGTTCCGGCAGGATGGTAAAGTGATGTTTTTTTCTAGCTCAATTTGCGATTCAACCTGCATAAGATGTTTTTCAGCTTCGCTTCTCTTCCCTTTACCAGCCAGCCAACGTGGGGATTCAATATAGTATTTTCCCGACAGATACCAGGCCAACAGCATTGCCATGCCACCGAGCAGAAACATCACCCGCCAGCTTAAAAGTGCAATGATCACGACGCCAATTGCCGCAGATAGCATTGGTGCCCAGTTGCCGACAAATGACAGACGGGCAGACCATTTCCCACGTACCGCGGGTGGAATGAATTCTGTAAATGAGGCATAGCCCACCATAATTAGCGCCCCCATTCCAATCCCCATCAGACAGCGGAAGAAGATAAGCCAGTACATGTTGGGCACAAACGTTGCAGCGCAGGCTGAGGCCCCGACGATTAACAAATTGATGCGGAACGCTTTGCGTCGACCGAGATAATCACCAATAAAGCCGCCGGCTAGTGAACCGATAAAGTAGCCGAACATCAGCGCTGAGGTAAACGCGGCATTTAGATAATTGTTTGACCAGCCAGTGTTGACTAATTTTGCTAATACCACATTCCCGGAATAGCTGAGAAAACCGGTTATTAACAAACTAAAACTAATAATGCCGAAAATACGAAAATGAAATCGAGATAAAGGTAAGCGATCTAATCTTGCGCCGATAGGGTCACATTGTTCCATCTGGATGCCTCAAATTCAGCTAAATAGAAAGTATGGCGATCGCGGCAGAAGCAATTTTGCCGCGCCATCCATCATCATTAGATTCTTATGGCATTTCCCAGGTGCAAACTAAAATAATATCGACACAACCCTCGCTATAGTTAATAAACGAGTTGAATATTATTCTCTTTGCAAAATGCAATCCACTCTGCACCCGGTGCCTTATTGGTTATTAGGTAATTAATATGGCTAAAGTCCACTAGCTGAACGAAAGCTTTACGATCAAACTTTGAGTGATCAACTAACAGGGCCACCTCAGTCGCCTGGCGGATCATGGTTTTTTTGATTTCCGCTTCCGCTTCATTAGAATCAAGCGCCCCACTCTGCATATCCAAACCTTTGCAGCTCATCACCATGATATCAACATGATAGCGGCTGATAATCTCCTTGGTGATTCTTCCCTGCAGCGACAGCGTATTCTTATTCAGCTCACCGCCAGTAGAGACCACGTTAATTTCTGACTGCGCCAGCTCATGAAATGCTTCAGCCGAATTGGTAAGCAACGTCAGATCGTTTCTTTCCTTCAACAGCTTTAATAATTCCATCGCGGTACTGCTGGAGTCGGCAGCCATTGTGGTCTTATTTTTAATAAACGGTAATGCATTACGTGCAATGATCTGCTTTTCTTCGAAGAAAGATTTCGCACGCTTATAAAAATGAATATTGTCGGACAACGCAGTGGTATTGAGCACTGCACCGCCATATGTTCGGGTCAAAAAACCTTCATCTTCCAGTTTTTCAAGATCGCGGCGAATCGTTTCCTCAGTCACCTGAAAGATTGAACTTAAATTAGATACCACCACTTTCTTATCGTTAGCCACCATTTGCTTAATGGCCTGAATCCTGTCTTTTGCCGCCACGATGATACCTCTGTTTCCTGCAAAGTAATAATAAGACCCTAGTATCTCACAGGCTATATTTATTTTCAAAAGAACATGTCTGAATCACAGATTTTAATACTCTTTTACACAGAAACAGAGGTCAATCCTATCTGAATTAATTTATATCCAACGCTTCCGCCATTCGCCTCATCAATAATGAATCATCATCTGTCAGGGGAATGGTTAACGCCTCGACATTCTCGCGAACCTGTTCAGGTGCGGTTGCGCCACTCAGTAAGGTGATCAAATCGCTTTGCTTTAAAATCCACGCCAGAGCTAGTGCGGGAATTGTGCAGCGGTATTTTTCACAAAGCGGCTGCCACTGCCCAAGCATATCAATCACCCGCAACATATTTTCCCGCTGAAACCAGACCTTGTTAGCCCGCGCGCCGCCAGGAACATAATCTCGGGCGATAGTACCGGTCAACAACCCCTGCTCAAGCGGTGAATATACCTGCACGATGATGCCATTCTGCTGACATAGCGGCAGCAGTTCAGCTTCCAGCGCCCGGTCAAGAATGCTGTACTTGGCCTGGATAATATCCAGCTCACCGTGTTTGAGATACTCCCTGATATGCCCGGCATTGACGTTCGCCGCACCAATCGAACGGATTTTCCCCTCTTTTTTCAGTGCGTTCAGCGTGTCTACGGTTTCCGCAATCGGCGTAAAACAGGGTTCGACCGACTGCCAGTGGGTCATATAGATATCAATACTGTCGATACCCAATCTTTGCAGGCTGGCATCAACCTCTTCGCGAATAGACTCAGGCGTAAGGTTTTTATACAGCTGGCGATCGCCCACTTTGTTAAACAGGCTGCCTGTTCGCTCCCAGACGATGCCGCATTTGGTTTCAACCACTACCTCGCTGCGCGGCAGCTTTTTCAGCGCCTGACCGACAATCACTTCACTGTTGCCAAAGTTGTAGCCTGGCGCGGTATCAATCAGATTGATACCGCAGCGATACGCCTCAACAATGGTATCGATACAAATCTGCAGATCGAGATCGCCATTCCATGCCGGACCACCGCCAATAGCCCATGTGCCTAATCCCATGCGGGAAAGCGTAATATCCGTACTTCCTAAAGGAATCATTTTCATCTGCCGCTATTACCCTTCGTATTCGTCAAGAAGTTGTTCAACCAGCTTTCTGTTCTTCACACCCGTCGTGGCACCCACGCTCAGTACCGATATTGCCGCCGTTGCATTAGCAAACAGCGCGCAGTCGCGAAGCGGTTTGCCTTCTAGCAGCGCGGAGATAAATCCTGAAGCAAAGTTATCCCCCGCGCCGATGGTGTCGATGGCGGTAATTCCTGACACCGCCGGGACCTCCATTTTCATGTCAACACGCTTTATAAAACAGCCTCTCTTGCCGGTCTTAATCACGACGGTTTTCACGCCACAGTTCAGAAAACTGTCGGCAATCTCATCCAGCGTCTCTTTCCCAGTGAGCAGTTTTGCCTCTTCAAAATTGGGAAACAGATAATCCACGTAGCTCAGCGCTTCACGGATATCGTCCAGCGTTTCATTCAGTCGCGGTTTAATCATATCCGCGCAGATAATGAGCTTATGCGCTTTCGCCTGCGTGAAAATTGCCGTCAGTGCATCGCCATCCAACAACGGGCTATTAAAAATACTCGCCAGCGACAGCAGCTTTGCTTGAGAGAAACGGTCAAAATCAACATCGTTTATATTCAGTTTCCATAAGCTGCCGTTACGGTTAGTCACAAAGGTGCGTTCACCATCAGCGGTGACTAAACCCACGTTAATGGAAGTATCAATATCAGCATCCTGCTTCAGGCTTTTAATATCAATATTCTCCTGACGGCAGTGGTCGACAATAAAATGCCCCGCAGCATCGTCACCTACCCGGCCAATTAACGCCGTGCGATGGCCGAGGCGAGAAATAATCGTCGCCTCATTAATAGCGTCACCTCCCGTGGTCATAGCTATTCGTTCTAATGGATAAGATTCAACATCAAAGATATTTTTACTCACTGGTTGCAAGGGAATATCAACAATTGCCGCCCCTATACAAATAACCTCGATATTATCCATATTGTCATTCCGCTTTACCGTCTGAACCAAACAATTTGATTTTCTCCAGCGCGCGCGCTTTTACGGCTTTACGTACTTCACGTTCAACGTGCAGGAACGGCTGGTCCTGGTTCTCCTGCACCGCCACCATTGCGGCCTGGCACAGTTCGGTGTGAATATTGATTTTCGAAATGCCTAATGAAATGGCTTTTTTGATATCCGCGTCGCTAATGCCGGACGCGCCGTGCAGCACCAGCGGAACGGATACCGCCTGACGCACTCGTTTAACCACGTCAAAGTTCAGTTTCGGTTCGGAGGTGTAGACGCCGTGCTGGTTACCAATCGCTACCGCCAGCGAGTCACAGCCGGTACGCTCGACAAACTCAGCCGCCTGGCTTGGGTCAGTGTAGTGATAACCCGCCAGCGCCTCTTCGTAGACCGTTTCATTACCCACATGGCCCAGCTCTGCTTCGACCGGAATACCCAGCGGGTGGAAGAAATCGACCGCCTCTTTGGTCAGGCGAATATTCTCCTCGAAATCAAAAGCGGAAGCATCACGCATCAGTGAATTCATGCCGTGGGCCCATGCGTTATGGATTATCTCCATGCTGCGTCCGTGATCCCAGTGGGTAATAACCGGCACCGAGGCTTTTTTCGCCATAGAAACCATCATATGCGAAAAATCTTCAAACGAGGTATTACCCACAAAGCCGGTACCGAAGGAGATAATTACCGGCGATTTAGATTCTTCCGCCGCATCAATCACTCCCATTAACATTTCCGCATTCCACACGTTAAAGTGGGCAATTGCATAATGTTTATTTTGAGCATCATTTTCCCAATATTTAATATCTGCCAGCATGGTTATTTCTCCCTTTTCAATAGATTAATAATTTACTTTAATAACGCCTTTGATAATTTCACATTTGTTATTAACGGATTCATCAAACGCGCGCTGAACATCTTCATAATCGTAAATATGCGTCACCATCGACTTCACATCAAAACGCCCTGAGGAGATGGCTTCAATCGTGACCGGGTAGCGGTTGGCATAACGGAAAACGGTCTGAATAGACACTTCACGGTTAATTTTGAGGAAATTAATCGCTGAATCACCAGGTACAGTACCCACGATCATGATTTTCCCGCCGCGCATTACCAGATATGGAGCCTGCTTAACAGTGATCGCTGAACCTGCGGTTTCAAAAACAATATCGGCCCCCATATCTCCGGAGAACTGCTGGCAGCGGACAACGGTGTCCTCTTTCGCCCCGTTGATCACGGTCGTCGCGCCAAGTTGCTCGGCCATGGTCAGACGCTTTTCCAGGACATCAACCACCGCAATGTCGGTAGCACCCAAACATTTACAGGCTTGCAGGGTCATTAAACCAATACAGCCCGCCCCCAGAATGACGATTTTCTTGCCCGGTTTAACGTCCGCCAGCATTGCGGCATGCATCCCTACCGCCGCGGGCTCTACCAGCGCGCCTTCCATGGTGTCCATATTATCGGGCAACTTGTAAGTGAAGCTCTCCGGATGGCACAGATAGTGGGTTAGCGCGCCGCGATAATTAGGTTGCGTGGCCATAAAGTCAACATCAGGGCAGATGTTGTATTTCCCTTCCAGACAGTAGCGGCAGTGACCGCACGGCACGCCCGGTTCGATATTCACCTGGTCGCCGGGTTTAAATTTAGTCACACGGTTCCCTACTGCCACCACCGTACCGGCGCATTCATGCCCCAGACCAATTTCCTGATTGGGATCTTTCGGCGGAATAAAAGGACCTGATTCAAAACCATGAACATCTGATCCACAAATTCCAACGTATTCCACTTTAATCAGCACTTCGTGCTCTTTTGGCACCGGGATATCGGCGGCAATGATTTTCATCGTGCCCGGCGTTTTTAATATCGCTTTTGAATTTTTCATTTTATTTCCCATCAATATTATTTGCTGGTAACTGCATCAATACCGAGACTTTCGACAGAGACGCCTTTGGTTTCAATTCCGATGGTAGCAATGGCGACAGCGACAATAATGGAGACCGCACCCAGCAGTACAAATACACCCGTCACTCCATAACCATTAAGCAATACCGCGACCGCATAAGGCGCAGCGATACCACTGATACGTCCTACCGCATTCGCCAGACCAGAACCGCGGAGTTTCGCTTCGGTTGGCCATATTTCCGGAACATAGACTGCCGAGGCGTAGCAAACGTACATATAGACAAAAGTAATCAGGAAGAAACCAATTAGCGTAATCAGCAGCATGCTGGTTTGCAGTGAATAGATATATCCCAGCACGGCAATTAACACTAATAACCCCACACCCATGGTCTTTCTCGGAATTTTATCCATTACCAGCATGGCGATAAAAATCCCAAACGGCGCGCCGAACATACTCATGGTATTTAAGACAATGGAGTCTTTCAGATTAATGCCCTGTGTCATAAATATTGTCGGTAGCCAATTAATTAAGGTGTACTGGACGACGTTCATGGCAATCAGAACAAAGGAACCCAAAATAACCCGCTTCAGTAACACCCCTGTTAATAATGCGGAGTACGGAACAGAACACGGTTGTTTGCCATCATCATCTATTACGACTGGAGGCAGCGGCTTACCGGTCTGTCGAATGACACCTTCCTCAATTGCCCGCATCACCTTTTCGGCTTCCTGGTAGCGCCCGCGAGACTCCAGCCAGCGAGGCGACTCAGGGAAACTGCGCCAGGCAATAACCGTTGCTATGAGCGACAGCACCGCAGGAATCAACAACTGTACGCGCCAGTTCCATTCCGTGCTGATAAGTGGCGTCAGCCCCATCGCAATCAGCGAACAGAGTGGATAAGACCAGTTGCCGATAAACGAGACCCGACTCGACCATGTACCACGATTTCTACCAGGCATATATTCGGTAAACCCGGCAAATAAGGTCACTAACAGCGCGCCTAATCCAACTCCCATTACAAAACGGCAGGCGATCAGAAAGGTCATATTGGGTGAAAACGCACCCACGATCATAGAAATAATATGAATCGCTTCATATAGAATAAATGCGTTTTTACGCCCGATTTTATCGCCAATAATTCCCCCACCGAGCGCGCCGAGAAACATTCCTGCCGTCGTAATGGCAGAGAACGTGGCGGTGGTGGAATTATCAGTCCAGCCAAGTTCTTTTAACTGCGCGAGAATTAATCCGCCGACGGCATTACTCCAGCAAACCAGTAATCCGAAGGCAACCATCGCAAACATTGACGTATGCCAGCGACAGTCAGGTAGCCTGTCCAGTCTGGCGCCGCAGTGCGGTTTTGCTATTTGTTCCATGCGATAACGTCCTTTTAATAAACATGTTATTCATCAAAGTCGTAAGTCATGATGACTTTAATCGCGGTTTTATTGACCATGGCGTCAAATCCTTCGCGCCATTGCGATAGGCCGATACGGTGAGTGATCATCGGTTTGACCTTGATCGCTCCGCTGGCCAGCAGGCGTATGGCGTTGCGCCAGGATGTAGAATCGTAGGCCATATGGCCAATGATGCTTTTGTTCCACGCGGTGATGTCGTTGATGGAGAAATCGAGAGGTTTAAAGCCCATGCCGACGCGAACGACTTCACCATTCGGGCGCAGCATTTCGATCGATTGTTTCAGAGCTATATTGGCACCAGAGCATTCAATGACTAGCCCCAGATTGTCTTTACCGCAGATTTCCTGGCAACGTGCAACCACATCTTCGGTCGAACCGTTAACGACAGCTGTCGCGCCCAGGTCTTTGGCGATGGGGAAGCGTACGGCAACATCCTCTTCCAGCCCGACCATCACAATATTAACGGCCCCCATAATGCGCGCCATTTGCACGGAAAAGAGCCCTAATGGGCCGGTGCCGAAAACCACGACATCCTGGCCGGGAAGGAATTTGGATTGCTGAGCAATAGATTTGTAGGCGTTACAGATAGGATCCAGCACCGCCGCTTCTTCATAATCAACGCCTTGTGGGATTTCCCACAGCGCATGGCGGTGAATTTTGAGGATTTCTCCCGGCACCAGGCAATATTTAGAGAACCCTCCGCCCCATGTGTTGTTGTCGAGACCTAAGTTCACTTTTTCTGTACAACACAGAAAATCGCCTTGTTCGCAGGCCGGGCAAACACCGCAGACATGTCCACTATTGTCAGAAACCACCCGCTGACCGACTTTCCAGTCCTTAACTTTGTCGCCAACGCGGACAATTTTACCGGCGAACTCATGGCCGCGGATGGAGTTAAATTGATCAGATCCGCTATCAACATTGTAGTGTTTCATGTCCGCGCCGCAGATAGCCGCCGCTTTGATTTCAATCACGATGTCATCCGGGCCACAAACTGGTTCCGGTACATCAATCATCTTATAGCCGCCAAAGGCCTTGCCAAATCTTGCCAGTGCTTTCATTGAATTTTCCTTTGTGTTCAGTTTTGCATCAGTGACAATCATACTTATCCATATAATTTTTGAGGTCAACACAAAATCTTTAAAACACAGATTATTATCTGCATTTCACAACCAAGATCACAAATAAGTGCAAAGATGAATTGAAAACCAAGTGAACCTGGCAGCCGCTTCGCTAAAATGGCGTGAACCCCTTCGCATTTTTCCTGTTATGAAACTGTTAACCTGCGGGTGCTGTTTTTTTCGCCACGCCATTTCCGTGGCGTGTTTACTTGTTTAAATGTCAAAGAGGAACACCGATGAAACTATTGCCTTTGTTGGCAGCATTACCCTTGCTCTGCGCCAGCGTTGTTTCCGCCAATTCACTGATGTCAGTTGGCTACTTTAATGGCGGTGGCGACGTCACTGCCGGTCCTGGCGGCGACATCAATAAACTGGATGTTCGCCAGATAACTCATCTCAACTATTCGTTTGGCCTTGTCTACAACAACGAAAAAGACGAGACCAATGACGCCTTAAAAGACGCCAGCAAACTGCATCAAATTTGGCTTTCACAGAAAGTGCAGGATGATTTGCTGAAAATTCCACAGCTGCGTAAACAAAATCCAAACCTGAAAGTGTTACTTTCCGTCGGCGGTTGGGAAGCGCGTGGATTCTCTGGTGCGGCGGCAACGAAGGATACGCGCGCAGTGTTTATTCAGTCTGCGCAAGAGATAATTGCGAAATATGGTCTGGATGGCATCGACCTCGACTGGGAATATCCGGTTAACGGAGCCTGGGGACTGGTCGAAAGCCAACCGGCTGACCGCGCTAACTTTACCGCGCTGCTAACAGAACTGCGGACCGCATTGGGGCATAAAAAACTGCTGACCATCGCCGTGGGCGCAAATGCAGAAAGTCCGAAAAGCTGGGTGGATGTAAAAGCCATTGCACCATCGCTCGACTACATCAACCTGATGACCTATGACATGGCTTACGGCACCCAGTATTTTAACTCGAACCTGTATGATTCGACGCAATGGCCGACGGTCGCCGCGGCGGATAAATACAGCGCCGATTTTGTGGTCAGTAACTATCTCGCAGCCGGTCTGAAACCGAGCCAAATGAATCTGGGCATTGGCTTTTATGGACGCGTACCAAAACGCGCCGTTGAGCCAGGTATTGACTGGAGCAAACCTGACGCGCAGAAAAAACCGGCTACCCAGCCCTATTTCGAGTCAGCTCAAATTGAGTTGTTCAAATCACTGGGCGTCGACCTGAGCAAAGATACCTACGTGAAGTACAACGATATCGTGGCGAAGTTGATCAACGATCCGCAAAAACGCTTTAGCCAACATTGGGATGATGAAGCGAAAGTGCCGTGGCTGTCGGTGCAGTCTGCGGATGGAAAAACACTCTTTGCCCTCTCCTATGAAAATCCGCGTTCGGTGGCGATCAAAGCCGACTACATCAAAAGCAAAGGGTTGGGAGGCGCCATGTTCTGGGAGTACGGCGCAGATGACAATAATCAATTGGCGAAGCAGTTAGCCGATTCATTAGGCATCAAACACTGATCCCAACGCCTGACACAATAGGTTATGATTAGCGCATTCTGCTGCGCCAGCTTTTGGCGCAGCTCTTCATTTTCTACTGGAGGCATGAGCTTTATGGCTTTTATCCCTAAAAATTACGCCCGTCTGGAAGTCGGTTACCGGGAAAAGGCGCTTAAACTCTTTCCCTGGGTCTGTGGACGCTGTTCCCGTGAGTTCGTGTATTCAAATTTGCGCGAGTTGACGGTACACCATATCGATCACGATCACTCGAATAACCCAGAAGATGGTAGCAACTGGGAAATGTTGTGCCTGTACTGCCACGATCACGAGCATTCCAAATATACGGAAGCGGACCAGTATGGTTCAACGGTGGTTGCAGGAGAAGATGCGCAAAAGGCCGTAGGCGAAGCGAAATACAACCCGTTCGCCGATCTGAAAGCGATGATGAATAAGAAATAACATCAACTGCAGGCCCGACATCGATGTCTGCCGGGCCTGGGTAATCAGGATTTAAACGTCGCAATCGGTTCGGGCGTAATACCAAACTCAACCTTCAACTGCTGCTTGCTCTTCATCACCATCTCACCGTTGGTATCAATCGTCATATGCTGCGCGTCAATATTGTTACGCGCCTGCCATAACATCACCAACTGTAAGCTATTCTCTTTTTGTTCTGCTGTTAGCGCTACCCCATCCGGCCATTTTCCGAGCTCAACGGCAGTCGATAAGCGCTGATAAACTTCCGGCGTCATACTGTTGATCATCTCATCAAGATTCATGTTAAATCCACTCTCCGTAGAATAATTTGCTGAATCGTTTCTTCAACCCTTGGTTTGCTCACCGTTTTCACTATCAGTGAAGTTCAAAGACGCTGAGTTAACGCAGTACCGTTCACCGGTAGGTTTCGGCCCATCCGGGAAGACGTGTCCCAGGTGCGCATCACAGTTTCCGCAGCGGATTTCTATGCGCTGCATGCCGTGTGACGTATCTTTTATGTAATGGATAGCCTCATCGCTGACAGGCTCGTAAAAGCTGGGCCAGCCGCAGCCAGAGTCATATTTTGTCTCGGAACGAAATAGCGGTTTATCGCAGATCAGACAGTGGTAGATGCCGTCTCGCTTGTTATGCAGCAAACGCCCGGTAAATGGCGGTTCTGTCCCGTGATTCTGCGTCACGTAGAACTGCATTTCGGTTAAATTTTTTTTCAGTTCTTCTGGAGAAGGTTGATTAGCCATTTGCTCACATCTCGCTTTATCTAAACTCACATCGCGAGACAGATTCTAACAAAACATTAACACCGGAGTGCGAACTTTTGTTCTAAACTTGATCCTTGCGAAATGGCAGCCTGCAATTCGTGATCAGAATCACGTTTTTATCTTGATTGCCCTTTAAAATTCGGGCCGCCGACCCCATGTGGTTTCAAGCCCAAAGGAAGAGTGAGGCGAGTCAGTTGCGCAAAGCTTAGGCAGCAGATTGATTTGTCGCAATGATTGACACGATTCCGCTTGACGCTGCGTAAGGTTTTTGTAATTTTACAGGCAACCTTTTATTCACTAACAAATAGCTGGTGGAATATATGACTATCAAAGTAGGTATCAACGGTTTTGGCCGTATCGGTCGCATTGTTTTCCGTGCTGCTCAAGAACGTTCTGACATCGAGATCGTTGCAATCAACGACCTGTTAGACGCTGACTACATGGCTTACATGCTGAAATATGACTCCACTCACGGCCGTTTCAACGGTACCGTTGAAGTGAAAGACGGTCATCTGATCGTAAACGGTAAAAAAATCCGTGTTACCGCTGAACGTGATCCGGCTAACCTGAAATGGGACGAAGTTGGTGTTGACGTAGTAGCTGAAGCTACTGGCCTGTTCCTGACAGATGAAACCGCTCGTAAGCACATCACTGCTGGCGCGAAAAAAGTGGTTCTGACTGGTCCGTCCAAAGATAACACTCCGATGTTTGTTAAAGGCGCTAACTTTGACAAATACGAAGGTCAGGACATCGTTTCTAACGCTTCCTGCACCACTAACTGCCTGGCTCCGCTGGCTAAAGTTATCAACGACAACTTCGGCATCATCGAAGGTCTGATGACTACTGTTCACGCGACCACCGCTACTCAGAAAACCGTTGATGGCCCGTCTCACAAAGACTGGCGCGGCGGCCGCGGCGCATCCCAGAACATCATCCCGTCCTCTACCGGTGCAGCTAAAGCTGTAGGTAAAGTACTGCCAGAACTGAACGGCAAACTGACTGGTATGGCGTTCCGCGTTCCTACCCCGAACGTATCCGTTGTTGACCTGACCGTTCGTCTGGAAAAAGCTGCTTCTTACGAAGAAATTAAGAAAGCAATCAAAGCTGCTTCCGAAGGCCCGATGAAAGGCGTTCTGGGTTACACCGAAGACGACGTAGTATCTACCGATTTCAACGGTGAAGTTTGCACTTCCGTGTTCGATGCTAAAGCTGGTATCGCACTGAACGACAACTTCGTGAAACTGGTATCCTGGTACGACAACGAAACCGGTTACTCCAACAAAGTTCTGGACCTGATTGCTCACATCTCCAAATAAGTTGAGATGAGTATCTGATCCAAAAAGGCGACTTCGGTCGCCTTTTTTTATGACCAAAATATTCACATACCAAGGATTGCATCATGATTAACAAAATTTTCGCTCTCCCGGTCATTGAACAGCTTACCCCTGTCCTCTCCCGCCGTCAGCTTGATGAGCTTGAGGTTCTTGTTGTCGATCACCCCCAGGTTAAAGCGTCTTTCGCGCTACAGGGCGCACATCTTCTTTCCTGGAAACCAAACGGCGAAGAGGAAGTCCTGTGGTTAAGCAACAATACCCCGTTTAAAACCGGCGTAGCGCTGCGTGGCGGCGTACCAATTTGCTGGCCGTGGTTTGGTCCGGCTGCTCAGCAGGGCCTGCCTTCGCATGGTTTTGCCCGTAACTTGCCATGGACGCTGAAAGCGCACAACGAAGACGACAATGGCGTGGTGTTGACGTTTGAACTGCAGAGTAATGCCGAAACGCGTCAGCTTTGGCCGCACGAGTTTTGCCTGCTGGCCCGTTTCAAAGTGGGAGCCACCTGTGAGATGGTGCTGGAAGCTCACGGTGAGTTTGAAACCACCTCGGCACTGCATACCTATTTCAACGTTGGTGACATTGCGGCAGTGAAAGTTAGTGGTCTCGGCGATCGCCTGATCGATAAAGTGAATGATGCTAAAGAAGATGTGCTGGCTGATGGTATCCAGACCTTCCCGGACCGCACCGATCGTGTCTATCTGAATCCGGAAGCGTGCAGCGTGATTCATGATAATGCGTTGAATCGCAATATCGACGTTGTCCACCACCACCACCTGAATGTCGTGGGCTGGAACCCTGGCCCGGCGCTGTCCGTCAGTATGGGCGACATGCCGGATGATGGCTACAAAACGTTTGTTTGTGTAGAAACGGCTTACGCGACCGCTCCGCAGAAAACCACCGAAGAAAAACCATCTCGCCTCGCGCAGACTATTCGTGTTGCTAAACGCTAAGATAACTCTGCTCATCATGCCGGATGCGGCTAACGCCTTATCCGGCCTACAAACACACGCAGTCGTAGGCCTGATAAGCGCAGCGCCATCAGGCAAATCAGTGCAACATGCCGGATGCGGCATGCAAACCACACGCAGCCGTTGGCCTGATAAGCTGCGTGAGCAGCGTCATTTGGCAAATCAGGCCATATCCAGCGCTGTTTTACCTTTTGGCGCCGGATACGCCTTATCTAACTGCTTCAGCTCATCTACAGAGAGCGTTATCTCCAGCGCGGCGGCATTTTGTTCGACATGCGCTACGCTTGCGGCTTTTGGAATTGCTATTACACCCGACTGACGAATCACCCACGCCAGCAAAATCTGTGCAGCACTAACATTGTGCACGCGCGCAATGTCATTCACCACGGAATTAGAAAGCAAATCGCCACGCAGCCGTCCCGCCTGGGCCAGCGGACTGTATGCCATGACCGGCATCTGCTGCTGCTGGCACCACGGCAGTAAATCATATTCAATACCGCGCGAGGCTAAATGATAAAGCACCTGGTTAGTTGCACACTCCCGTCCACCGGGTACCTGCCATAACGCCTGCATATCATCATAATCGAGATTTGAGACGCCCCAACGGCGGATTTTCCCCTGCGTAATCAGTGTTTCCATGGCATCGACGGTCTCTGCAAATGAAAAATCGCCCATCCAGTGCAGCAAATAGAGATCCAGATAATCAGTTTTCAGTCGACGCAGGCTGGCTTCGCAGGCGGCAATGGCTTTCTGTCCACCGGCATTCCATGGGTAAACTTTCGAGACTAAAAAAGCGCTATCACGCCGTCCCATTAATGCTTCACCCACCACCTCTTCCGCTGCACCATCAGCGTACATTTCTGCGGTATCAATCAATCGCAGACCGAGATCCAGTCCGGCCTGCAGCGCAGACACTTCATCCCGGCGTCGGCTTGGATCCTCGCCCATGTACCATGTTCCCTGCCCAATAGCAGGAAGCGATACCTGGTCTGTAAACGTCACCTGTTTCGCTGTCATCGCACCCTCCTGTGTTAATGCACCACAGTAAAGCAAAACAACGTGCATGTGTCCTGTTAGGGTGCACAAATTGCACCATCATGATCTGGGGGTTGTCTTAATTTTAATGACGTAAAAAAGCCCGCATATCGCGCGGGCTTGAGTTTGACACCGAGTAGTATCAGAACTTGTAGGTCACACCTACCGAGAAGATGCCAGACCAGGACTTATCGACCATCGGGCTGTCTTTCACTTCATCACTCAAACGCACATAACGGCCAGTGCCGTACACGTTCCAGTTGCCAAGGAAGTTATAGCTCGCGGTCAACTCCAGGTACGGGTCCCATCCATCGTCAGCGTTGTAGCTATTCAGACCACTGCGGCGAGACTCGTGATTGGACACACCATAATAGTAGTCGTTGTAGTTTTCGCTGCTGTACTGCACACCGATACCCGGCGTCAGGGTCAGACCACCATTGGTGTAACGGTAGAGCCAGGCCAGATCCCAGATAAAGCCGTTGCTGTTATCCAGGGTATCACCCGCCAGTGCGGTACGCAGGAAACCATACTGGGTGTTATGTACATATGATAGACCAGCCATCAAGCTGCTTTTACGCTTGTCGAGTTGGCGTAAAGCATGGCTATCGCTATCACCCGGCTTGAAATGCGTCGGATCATAGTACGCCATGATGGAAAGCTTATCTGCCGTATCATTCCACAAATAGTAACCGCCACCCAAGCCGCGGAACCACACATTATCGCCTTCATAGGTGACAACCGGAACAGGGTAAACATCGCGGTCATACTGTTTGTACGGGCTGTTAATCACACCAACACCCGCGCCAACAGTCCACTGACTTTCCGCCTGTGCGGTGCTAACTGCGGTTGCGGCAAGGACGCCAAGTGCCAGAAGTTTGAGTTTGGTCACAATCCATAATTCCTTATTCAAATGTGTAGCGGTCAAAGTGTAACCGCCAATACGCTTCAGCCCAACTATTTTACGTATTCACCCCAGAATGTAACCCCCTAATTTCTCAGCGAGTGATGACATTTTGCTTGCAGCACGGTGAACACCGCATGAATCCCGCTCCAATTCTTTACATAAGATGTGCTTTTTTTGCTGATGAGTTATTGATATGCCATTGAAATTCATTTGCGCACACAGGCAAGTTTTGCAAATGCCATCTACGCTTAATTTTAGAAGGTGTATCACCGAATACGTTGATCTCCTGACCACTAAAATGGCATGAGAGTTGCTTATTTCTTCAGCAGCGACGTCGTTCAGTTTACCTCTTCAGGGGCCTCTACTATTCATATGAACGGCTCTTAACATGTGCTAAAAAACGAAAGGACGGCATACCATGAATATATTCGATCACTATCGCCAGCGTTATGAAGCTGCCAAGGACGAAGAGTTCACGCTGCAGGAGTTTCTTACCACTTGTCGGCAAGATCGCAGTGCTTATGCCAACGCGGCAGAGCGGCTATTAATGGCTATTGGTGAGCCTGTCATGGTTGACACTGCCCATGAACCTCGACTTTCTCGACTCTTTTCGAATCGGGTAATTGCACGCTATCCCGCTTTTGAAGAGTTTTACGGCATGGAAGACGCCATTGAGCAGATTGTTTCTTATTTGAAGCATGCGGCTCAAGGTCTGGAAGAGAAGAAGCAGATTCTGTATCTGCTGGGGCCTGTGGGAGGGGGGAAATCATCTCTTGCTGAGCGGCTGAAGTCGCTGATGCAACGAGTACCGATTTATGTCCTGAGCGCGAATGGCGAACGTAGCCCAGTCAACGATCATCCGTTATGCCTGTTTAATCCGCAGGAAGACGCGCAGATCCTGGAAAAAGAGTATGGGATCCCGCGTCGTTATCTCGGTACGATCATGTCGCCGTGGGCTGCTAAACGTCTGCATGATTTTGGCGGGGACATTACAAAATTCCGCGTCGTAAAAGTCTGGCCGTCTATTCTGGAGCAGATCGCTATCGCTAAAACGGAGCCTGGTGATGAAAACAACCAGGATATTTCTGCGCTGGTCGGGAAAGTGGATATTCGTAAACTCGAACACCACGCCCAGAACGATCCTGATGCCTACGGTTATTCGGGCGCACTGTGCCGCTCAAACCAAGGGATTATGGAGTTCGTTGAGATGTTTAAAGCACCGATTAAAGTGCTGCATCCTCTGCTGACCGCCACCCAGGAAGGAAACTACAACGGGACAGAAGGTATCTCCGCCCTGCCGTTTAACGGGATTATTCTTGCCCACTCGAACGAGTCTGAATGGGTAACGTTCCGTAATAACAAAAACAATGAGGCGTTCCTTGACCGTGTTTACATCGTCAAAGTGCCTTATTGCCTGCGGATCTCTGAAGAGATCAAAATTTACGAAAAACTGCTTAACCACAGTGAGCTGACCCATGCGCCTTGCGCACCGGGCACGTTGGAAACGCTCTCTCGCTTTACCATTCTTTCTCGCCTGAAAGAACCTGAGAACTCGAGCATTTACTCGAAGATGCGCGTTTACGATGGCGAAAGCCTGAAAGATACCGATCCAAAAGCGAAATCCTATCAGGAGTATCGGGATTACGCCGGGGTTGATGAGGGAATGAACGGTCTGTCCACGCGTTTCGCGTTTAAGATCCTCTCTCGCGTCTTTAACTTTGACCATGCCGAAGTGGCAGCTAACCCGGTTCATCTGTTCTACGTACTGGAGCAGCAAATCGAGCGTGAACAGTTCCCGCAGGAGCAAGCTGAGCGTTATCTTGAGTTCCTGAAAGGCTATCTGATCCCGAAATATGCTGAATTCATCGGCAAGGAGATCCAGACAGCTTATCTCGAATCCTATTCCGAATACGGACAGAACATTTTCGACCGTTATGTCACTTATGCGGATTTCTGGATTCAGGATCAGGAGTATCGCGATCCAGATACCGGTCAGCTGTTTGATCGCGAGTCACTGAACTCAGAACTGGAGAAAATTGAGAAGCCGGCGGGTATCAGTAACCCGAAAGATTTCCGTAACGAGATCGTCAACTTTGTTCTGCGTGCCAGAGCGAATAACAGCGGTCGCAATCCAAACTGGACCAGTTACGAAAAACTACGCACGGTTATTGAGAAGAAAATGTTCTCCAATACCGAGGAGCTGCTGCCGGTCATTTCGTTCAATGCTAAAACCTCGACTGACGAGCAGAAAAAACACGACGATTTTGTCGACCGTATGATGGAAAAAGGCTACACGCGTAAACAGGTGCGTTTACTGTGCGAATGGTATTTGCGCGTACGTAAATCGTCTTAACATAAGTGCCCGGTGGCGCATGCGCTTACCGGGCTTGCAAAACAATGTTCCGTAGGCCGGATAGCGACAGCGCCATCCGGCACTTACAGACATGGCGAACAGTTGGCAGTACGGGGGGCTTATGACCTGGTTTATTGACCGGCGTCTTAACGGCAAAAACAAGAGCACGGTAAACCGCCAGCGCTTCTTACGCCGTTATAAATCGCAAATTAAACAGTCGATCTCCGAGGCCATTAACAAGCGTTCGGTGACTGATGTGGATAGCGGCGAATCTGTCTCTATTCCGACTGATGATATTAGCGAACCAATGTTTCATCAGGGACGTGGTGGCCTGCGCCATCGCGTACATCCGGGTAACGACCATTTTGTGCAGAATGACCGCATTGAACGCCCACAGGGCGGCGGTGGCGGCTCAGGAAGTGGACAAGGCCAGGCCAGCCAGGATGGTGAGGGTCAGGATGAGTTCGTCTTTCAGATCTCTAAAGATGAATATCTTGATCTGTTGTTCGAAGATTTAGCACTTCCTAACCTGAAGCAGAATCAGCAGCGTCAGTTAACGGAGTATAAAACACACCGGGCAGGTTTTACCTCTAACGGTGTGCCTGCCAACATTAGCGTGGTGCGATCCCTGCAAAACTCACTGGCGCGCCGTACGGCGATGACAGCGGGTAAGCGTCGCGAACTGCATGCTCTCGAAGCGGATCTGGAAACCATCGCGAAAAGCGAACCAGCGCAGTTGCTGGAAGAGGAACGGTTACGCAAAGAGATTGCCGAACTGCGGGCAAAAATCGAACGCGTGCCATTTATCGACACCTTTGATTTACGCTACAAAAATTATGAAAAACGCCCCGACCCTTCCAGCCAGGCGGTGATGTTCTGCCTGATGGACGTCTCTGGTTCGATGGATCAGTCGACCAAAGATATGGCTAAACGTTTTTATATCCTGCTGTATCTGTTCTTAAGCCGGACCTATAAGAACGTGGAGGTGGTTTATATTCGCCACCATACCCAGGCGAAAGAAGTGGATGAACATGAGTTCTTCTACTCTCAGGAAACCGGGGGAACCATTGTCTCCAGTGCGCTGAAGTTAATGGATGAAGTGGTGAAAGATCGCTACAACCCTGCCCAGTGGAACATCTATGCTGCACAGGCATCGGACGGTGATAACTGGGCAGATGATTCACCGCTGTGTCATGAGATTTTGGCGAAAAAGCTACTGCCAGTGGTACGCTATTACAGCTATATCGAAATCACTCGCCGCGCCCACCAAACCTTATGGCGTGAATACGAACATCTGCAATCAACCTTTGATAACTTTGCGATGCAGCATATCCGCGACCAGGATGATATTTACCCGGTATTTCGCGAACTGTTTCATAAGCAAAGTACGACCAGTAACAATTAATCTAAACAAATCAGTCAGCGCGTAGATGTGCTGACTGATTTTATAAATAGTGCCCCATCCTGTTTTTATTTTCCCTTAACAGAGCAGCAGGCAATGTAGTTTAGCTGATGACGTTGCGAACGGAAGAAGCGAAACATTTTCAGGAACCGACGACGATTTTCGCTCGTGCGTAAGCCGTTAAACACAATTTTAACTGCCCCTGTAAGCCCTTCATCACGAATTAATCCGCGCGGTGACATCAGCGACATGTTGCCATTCTGCTGCAAGACCTGTTCGAACCCGCAGTTAAGAAACAAATCACGCCAGCCTTGTCTGGTCATTGGGCTAACGTTTGATTTCACCACATCGACAAGCTGGCCCTGTTCGCCCGCGCCCAGTTTTTGGACGGTGAACATAATATCGTGGGTGAGCAGGCGCCCACCGGGCTTCAACACGCGATAATATTCGGCAATTAACTTCGCCTTCGCTTTATCGGCATACATTGTCAGCATGGCTTCGTTAATCACAACATCAAAACTGTTATCCGCAAAAGGCAGGGTACTGGCATTCGCAGCCATCACATGGATGTGATTTTCCAGACCATTTGCTGCCACATTATTTCTGGCATTAGACAGCGCGGTTTTATCCATATCGATAGCGTAGACCGTACAACCAAAGCGTTGAACTATCTCTATTGCCGTGGTGGCCATATTACAGGCCACTTCCAGAACCTGGCTGCCGGGCGTCAGTTGTGACTGGCTAAACAACCATTCTGTTGCTTCAACGCCGCCCGGACGCAGACGTGTTTTGCCCAGGCTGGCTAAAAATGTATGACCCGCTTTTTCAGTCGCGCTCATTGGCCTGTCTCCTTTTATAAGATGCATTATAAATACAACATTAAGAGTTAAAGGTGAAGCGCGCGAATGATTTTTATTACAAAATGTCCTTGCCCGTAGCGTTAGAGCGGATGTATGCCGTGTGATAGACTGAACTATCAGACTTACAGGGCTGTAAATCATTATGAAATTGCATCATAAAGCGCTCAGGCTCTTTATCTCCGTCAGCGTAATTGTTTTGACGTCTTCTTTTTTGGTTTATGAGCTCATTGCCAGCGATAAAGCAATGAATGCGTACATGCGCTATATCAATGAGAAAGCCGACTCATCGTTTCTCTATGATAAGTACACAAATCAAAGCATCGCAGCCCATCTGATGCGCACATTTTCGTCCCCCCAGGAGCCAGCCTCTCTCGAACAGCAAAAAGCACTTTGCACCGCTTTCGACAGCGTTAACGGCGCTCATGGGCTCAACCTTACTAAGCACAACTATCTGCCATTGCACGGTACGTTGCAGACCACCTCAACAAAATGTAGTGAACAGCTTGATGACATTTTTCTGCTGCCTTCTTTTGACCGGGCGGTCAATGTTAATCGTCAGCAGAAAGATTACGGTCAGGGATTAGGGACGTTAGAGTATAAATTTCGATATTACGTCGATCTCAAAAATAACTACGTCTATTTCTATGATTTGATCGACTCGCGGAAATTTGCGATACACAACTGGTCGTTTTTGCAAAAAGGTACGCTGGGAATCGACCAAAATGATATTGATGGTATTTTCACCGGCCGCACGGTGATTTCCAGTATTTATGAAGATAACCTGACCGAGAAAAAAGTGATGAGCTTTTTAACACCGGTCTACTACACCGGTAAGTTAAAAGGTGTGGTGATGGTAGATATTAATAAAGAGAATTTACAGAATATTTTCTATACCAGCGACCGCCCTCTCGTCTGGCGCTATCTTAACGTAACGGTCTCGGATACCAGCTCCGGTAAAGAGATTCTCGTTCATAAAAGTGAAACCGATCTGTTCCGCTATGTTCACTATGAGAAGGACATACCCGGTGGTATACGCATCACACTCTCACTCGATGTTATGTATTTTATTGTCTCGTCCTGGAAGATATTCGCATTCTATTTACTGGCAACGATATTACTGCTGAATATGGTCAGAACGCATTTTCGGCTGTATCACAACGTCACGCGGGAAAATGTTAGTGATGCGATGACCGGGCTCTACAACCGTAAAATTTTAACGCCGGCGCTTGAGCAGCGTTTGCAACAGTTGGTGAACACGGGAACGCTCGTCACCTTTATCGCCATCGACTGCGATAAACTGAAAGTCATCAATGACACGTTAGGGCATAAAGAAGGCGATCGGATTATCACTCATCTGGCCAAAGCCATTCAAAGCTCTATTCGCAAAAGCGACTACGCCATCCGCCTCGGCGGCGATGAGTTTTGTATTATCCTCATCGACCACCCCAGTGATTTAACGCCCCGCCTGCTGGAGAGAATTCGCTATAACTTACAAATTATTGCGCATGATATATCCATCAGCTTCTCCGCCGGGGTTTATAATATGCAGCCGAACGACACTATTGATGATGCTTACAAAGCATCTGATGCACAGCTCTATCTGAACAAACAGAAAAAACACGCCGGTGCGTGATTATTTTTCTGCAGGATTTTCATTGTTGTACCAGGAGTAAGTCATGACGGAAGTGAACAAAGGTAACGCAACGCATCAGCGTTTAATCTCGCTGTTGTCAGAGCAAGGCGCAACGTACCGCGTGGTAAGCCATGAAGCCGTCGGCAAATGTGAGGCAGTTTCTGAAATTCGTGGTACCGCACTGGGCCAGGGAGCAAAAGCGCTGGTCTGCAAAGTAAAAGGCAACGGCGTCAATCAGCATGTTCTGGCGATCCTCTCTGCCGATCAGCAGGCCGACCTGAGCCGGTTAGCCAGCCATATTGGCGGGTTGAGAGCGTCTCTTGCCAGCCCGGCGGAGGTAGATGAACTGACTGGCTGCGTATTTGGCGCTATCCCACCGTTCAGTTTTCATCCTAATCTCAAGCTGGTCGCTGATCCGCTATTGTTTGAGCGTTTTCATGAAATTGCGTTTAATGCCGGGTTGCTGGAAAAATCCGTGATCATGGATACCGCAGATTACCTGCGTATCGCGCAACCTGAATTAATCCCTTTCCGCCGCGAACAATAATAGTCTGCGTTAGCAGTAAAAAACGTCGCATCGTGCGTTAGCCCAAAAAAAATCATAATCATTAAAAAAAGCCTGTTCCGTCACGCATTTACGCGTACAGTAAGCAGGCTTATTTTTTCTTTTGGCAAGGAAACTACGATGTTTGATGTCACTCTGCTGATCCTCCTCGGACTGGCAGCTCTGGGCTTTGTCAGCCACAACACCACTGTCGCTGTTTCAATTCTGGTGCTGATCATTGTCCGTGTTACCCCTCTGAATACTTTCTTCCCCTGGATTGAAAAACAGGGCCTGACCGTCGGGATTATCATTCTGACCATTGGCGTCATGGCACCGATCGCCAGCGGAACGCTACCGCCCTCCACGCTCATCCACTCCTTTGTAAACTGGAAATCACTGGTCGCTATTGCCGTCGGGGTATTTGTCTCATGGCTCGGCGGACGCGGCGTTACGCTAATGGGCAGTCAGCCCCAGCTTGTTGCCGGATTACTGGTGGGCACGGTACTGGGCGTGGCGCTGTTTCGCGGTGTGCCGGTGGGGCCGCTTATTGCGGCAGGCCTGGTCTCGTTGATTGTTGGGAAGCAGTAGCCAGCCCGTTCAGATAACGGCCTGGCGTCTGCCCCAGGCCTTTTTTGAACATAGTGATAAATGCCGTGGTCGAATCGTACCCGAGCATTTGCGCGACCTGTTGTACATTGCGGCCATCGATCAACGCCTGCAACGCCAGAATCAGCTGGAGCTGGTGACGCCAGCGGCGAAAACTCAACCCCGTTTCTTTGACGACCAGACGAGCAAGGTTACGTTCACTCATCGCAAATACGCTGGCCCATTGTCCCAACGTCTGCCATTGTGCAGGCTCTTTCGCCATCGTTGCGACCATTCTGCGAATTTTCGGGTGATCGGAAACCGGTAACTGCATCTGCTCCTGGGGTTGCTGCGGGAGTTCATCAAACAACACTTGCGTCAGCCGCTGAGTTGCCGGTTCCAGTCGCTGAGCATCCGATTTGGACGCCAGCGCCAGAATGAGTTCCCGACATAACGGGGCGATTTTCAGCGTGCAGCAACGTTCAGGCATCACGACAGCCTGCGGCTCAATAAATAGAAAACACAATTGCGCGCCCACGGTAACGTGGTTGCTGTGTGGAATTTCGCCAGGGATCCACACCGCATATTGCGGAGGCACCATCCACATAGCGTTTTCAACTTCACAGGTGATCGCGCCATGCAGCGCCAGGATCAACTGTCCCTTACGATGCTGATGCAGCGGACTGAAAAGTTCATCTTCCCGAGCCTGAATACAAAATGCTACCGCCGCATCGTGGTGCAAATCGGGCTCATATCCATCCAGTCTCAGTCCCAACATAAGAATGTCCTATTTTAGCGATAATCTGTCATTTTAGCTTGATTCATCCATAGTGTAAAAACGCTAAAGTATCGCCTCGCCTGACGATATGAGAAAAAAATGATTACTACACCTTCCTCCCGTGGCAAAAATGCAGCGTTGCTGATCGCGGGGATCCTGATGATTGCCACCACACTGCGCGTCACCTTTACCGGCGCAGCCCCGTTGCTGGATGCCATTCGCGCCGACTACGGCTTGAGTACCGCCCAGACTGGGCTTCTGACTACCCTGCCGCTGCTGGCCTTCGCGCTGGTATCACCCCTGGCTGCCGCCGTTGCGCGCCGCTGGGGCATCGAACGTAGCCTGTTTGCCGCGATGCTGTTGATTTGCGTAGGTATTGCGATTCGTTCGCTGCCTTCCTCAGGGTTCCTGTTTAGCGGTACCGCCATCATTGGTTGCGGAATCGCGTTGGGAAATGTGCTGTTACCCGGATTGATTAAGCGTGATTTTTCCCAGCATGTGGCGAAACTCACTGGCGCATACTCGCTGACCATGGGCGCGGCGGCGGCACTGGGCTCGGCAATTGTGGTTCCATTGGCACTAAATGGATTTGACTGGCGCGGTGCGTTGATGGTGCTGATGGCCTTCCCGCTGCTGGCGCTGATTATCTGGTTGCCCCAATGCCGCCAGACTGCTCATGCCAGCCTGAGTAACTCGCGCGCCTTGCATTCCCGCGCGATCTGGCGCTCTGGCCTAGCCTGGCAAGTGACGCTGTTTCTGGGGATCAACTCCCTTGTCTATTACGTCATCATTGGCTGGCTACCCGCCATTTTAATTAGCCATGGCTACAGTGAATCTCAGGCCGGTTCGTTGCATGGTTTACTGCAGCTGGCGACTGCCGCGCCGGGAATATTGATCCCTCTCGTCCTGAACAGATTTAAGGATCAGCGCGCCATCGCCGCTCTGGTTTCGTTAATGTGCGCCGTCGGCGCGGCGGGATTCGCCATAATGCCCGAACAGGCATTGCTATGGACCATCCTGTTTGGCTTTGGCTCAGGCGCGACGATGATCCTCGGCTTAACCTTTATTGGCCTGCGCGCAAGCTCAGCGCATCAGGCTGCAGCGCTCTCCGGCATGGCGCAGTCTGTCGGATATTTACTGGCCGCCTGCGGGCCACCGCTGATGGGGAAAATTCACGACCTCAACGGTAGTTGGCTGATTCCATTAACGGGTGTCGCCGTGTTAGCGATGCTGATGGCGGTGTTTGGTTTGTGCGCGGGGCGCAATCGGGAGATCGCGAGCGCATAATGCAGAGGGCAGGTTCGCGGACAACCTGCCCAATATTTATCCGCGCGCGGCGCGCAGCATCGCCTGAACCAGAGGTACGGGTTTTCCCGCCAGCGCTCCGCGTTCATGCTGAAAGAGCGTGCCGACATAAAATGGATGTGTCACCAGCTCAATGGCACGAATATCACCAGCCTCATCCCAACCGGTCACACGGAGATCGCCACGCTCCAGCTCAGCGGCAAAATCTTCCGATACGCCGTAGTTGCAGTGATATCCCTCCGAGATAACATCCCGTCCGTAGGCTTTGGCAATCAGCGTATTGGCCCGAAGCTCAATATCATCCGTTTTTTCTACCAGCGAGCAGGTCAACGGTGCTATCACCATCCGACCCGTGGTGTCCGTCTCCGCGTGGGCGGCGTCGATCCAGCCCAGCACGTTGCGGGCATACTCCAGAATGGCATGTTGAAAGCCGCCACAGGTACCCAGGAATGGGATGCTGTTTTCACGCGCATAGCGTATCGCGATCAGCGCCCCTTCCAGGTGGCGATAAGGACTGCCTGGAACGACCCAAATGGCATCATAACCTACCAGGTCCTCACTGCTGCTGATATCAGATGTGGTTAGCCAGTCATAATCAGCCACTAATTCCAGGACGGCAGCGGCATCATCAATGGCAAGAGGAATAGCCTGATGCGCCACAATATCGGGGTTGTAATCGCCCACCAGCGCAATGCGAAGCGTATCTTTAATCGGGGAAATTTCCATTAAACGTTCCTTATGTCCAGACAATGAGGGACACTATAAGGAGCCTCAGCCTACCGATTTTTTGTTGGTATCACAATCCCTTAAATTGGGAGTCAGGGCTGGCGGAATGCTATAATGGTCACGTTTTACGATCTTATTTAACCGTAATAGCGATAGCTTAATGGAGCGGATGAAGAGATGAATATTCAGTGCAAACGTGTGTATGACCCGGCAGAAAAAAGCGATGGTTACCGCGTGTTGGTCGACCGGTTATGGCCTCGCGGGGTGAAAAAGAGCGATCTTATTTTCAACGAATGGAATAAAGCACTTACCCCGTCATCTGATTTACGTAAGGCATTCCACGCAGAGTTGATTGATTTCTCGCATTTTTCTGAGCAATATCGCGCTGAACTGGCTCAACAGCAGCAAGAAGGAAAGCGCCTCGCAGAGATTGCCCGACAGCAAACCTTAACGCTACTGTATGCGGCGAAAAATACCCAGCAAAACCACGCGCTGGTGCTCGCTGAGTGGCTACGTCAATGCTGACCGCGTATCACTTGCCCGCTGTCGGATGATCTCTACGCCAGAGCGCCCATTCATCAATCACTTCCCCTCCGGGTAGTTTGCAGTCTGACCTTACGCCTTGCGGAGTCTGCACCGCAACCAGCGTACCGCCCTTTTGTTCGCAATACACCGATGCCGGATTCGCCATGCCGATTTTTGGTGGTTTAGGGGCATCAGGCTGCGTTGTACACCCCGCCAGCACCAGCAAGCCGGGCAAAATAATAGACGCTAGTTTCATCTCTACTCCTGTTTAAAAGTATTATTCCGGCAGGTTACCCCGACTTCCCTTCTATCTCCATGTTTTACGTTCTAATTTCAATTTTATGATTACATTTCAGCCAGAAACACGTGTTTCATCTTGCTCCCTGATGTTCTATCATGCGCCCACGCCAGCCTTGTCATCACTCAGGAGTATTTACACCTCATGTCGGACATGATCCTTGCCAGAGTCTCACAATCCTTAGCCACGGAGCAGTCAGTTGAGAGTCTGGTACGCCAACTTCTGGAAATGCTGGAAGTAGTGACTGAGATGGAATCTACATACTTGACCAAGGTCGATCTGGATGCCCGTCTGCAGCATATTCTGTATGCGCGTAATAGCTGCCAAATGCAGATCCCCGAAGGGCTGTCCGTACCGTGGGATGAGACGCTGTGCAAACGCGCTATTGAGGAAAACTGTCTGTACAGCGACAACGTGCCCGTACGATGGCCGGAATGTACCACCGCTCGCGCACTGGACATCACCACTTTTCTGAGTACTCCCGTTCATCTTCCGGACGGAACGTTTTACGGTACGCTCTGCGCCACCAGTCGCCGCCAGCATGCGTTAAGCGAACGTGGTGAACAGGTGTTGCATCTGTTTGCCGGACTAATCGCCCAGTCTATTCAAAAAGAGTCGCTGGTTGCTCAGTTACGTGAAGCGAACGCTGCGCTGATTGCTCACTCCTACACCGATGCCCTGACCGGATTACCGAATCGGCGCGCAATTTTTGAAAATGTAGAGACCCTTTTTTCGCTCGCCCGCCACCTCAGGCAGAAGATAGTTGTCGCCTATATCGATTTGGATGATTTCAAATTGATCAATGACCGCTTTGGCCACGAGGTTGGCGACCAGTTCCTGATCCAGATTGGCCACCGCCTGCTGCGTAAATGTAGTGATAATGACATTCTCGGTCGACTGGGCGGTGACGAATTTTTAGTCGCTCGCCTGTCGCCGGAAGATGACAGGGAGCAACGTGTTCGTCTGCAGCAGGTGAAACATCAGTTGCAGCAGCAAATTTGCGGCGACTATCACCTGGGCGATATTCATCTGTTTTATCCTGGTGCCAGTCTGGGCGTGGTGGAAATTGATCCGCTGGAGACTGATGTAAACTGTGCGCTTCATCTCGCAGACAGCGCAATGTACAAGGATAAAAAGCGTCAGGATAAAACCGCTTTTGTCGTACATTAACCCCTGCTATGCTGACTCGTCTTTAAATAACTCTGGTAGATAATCGTATGCGACTCGGTATTATTTTCCCTGTCATTATTTTCATTTCCGCTGTCGTTTTCTTATCCTGGTTTTTTATTGGCGGTTACGCTGCGCCTGGAGCATAACGATGAAAAAAACAACGCTTATTATGATTGGCGTGGCTATCATCGTGGTTCTGGGCACGGAACTGGGGTGGTGGTAACCAAAGAAAAAGGCCACTTATCAGTGGCCTCTATTGTCTGCATGTTTACTTAACTTTTGACTTTTCTATAGATAAACAACACCACAATCGCACCGATAACCGCTACGACAAAACTGCCAAAGTTGAAACCATCAACTTTACCAAAACCAAAGAAGGTACTGATCCAGCCACCCACTACCGCACCGACAACCCCTAAGATGATGGTCATAAAGAATCCGCCGCCATCTTTACCCGGCATAATCCATTTTGCCAAAATCCCAGCGATAAGACCGAAAATCACCCATGAAATAATGCCCATAATATCCCTCACTTATGTTTTTAAGTTAACGATTCGCTCGTTGTATAAAAGCATAGCATAGCGCTGAAAAATTAAAATTTGTGATCGGTATCACCTGCTATTTTCATCTTTTTCTGATCTTTCATAAGGTTAAACCATTCGATGCGACATTTTCCCTGACGTAGCTCGTCATTAATGTCGAATCGTCAGTCATTCTGCTTTACTCATTCGCCCTCAGTCCCTGCAATTACTGGGTTTTCACTTCTGGCACGATTTATGCTTAAACAGCCGGTCACTATGACAAATCGTAGTCCGCGATGCGTATCGCGCGGCTCCGTTTACAATTCGCGCTATTTCAGCATTTAACAGGTCTGTTATTGATGAAAAAAATCACCAGTGTATGCCCATACTGTGGGGCCGGGTGCAAGCTCAAGCTTGTTGTTGAGAATAACAAAATCATCCGCGCCGAGGCCGCAGAGGGTGTAACGAACCAAAATCAGTTATGCCTGAAAGGCTACTATGGTTGGGATTTTCTTAACGACACTCGCCTTCTGACTCCCCGTCTGACTCGCCCGATGATCCGTTATGAAAAAGGTGGAAAATTCACTCCCGTTAGCTGGGATGAAGCCATTCGTTACACCGCAAAACGCTTATCTGAAATCAAAAATACCTATGGCCCCCGCGCCATTATGACCACCGGGTCTTCACGTGGAACAGGGAATGAAACCAACTACGTGATGCAAAAATTCGCACGTGGCGTTCTCCATACCAATAATGTCGATTGCTGCGCCCGTGTCTGTCACGGCCCTTCCGTTGCCGGGTTACAGGAAACATTAGGCAATGGCGCCATGAGCAATTCCATCAGCGACATTGAAAACTCAAAATGCTTGCTGATCTTTGGCTATAACTGCGCCGACTCGCACCCGATCGTGGCCCGCCGGGTAATTAAAGCTCGCCAGAACGGCGCAAAAATCATTGTCTGCGACCCACGTCGTATTGAAACTGCTCGTATCGCTGACCAACATTTGCAGTTAAAAAACGGTTGTAATATGGCACTGGTTAACGCCTTTGGCCATGTCCTCATCGAAGAGCAACTCTACGATCGCGAGTATGTACAAAAGCATGCGGAAGGACTGGAAACATACTGGGAAACCGTGAAGGACTATGCGCCTGAAGCCGTTGAACATTTAACGGGTGTTCCCGCACAGCAGGTTCGTCAGGCGATGCGTACATTTGCCGCAGCGCCATCGGCAACCGTGATGTGGGGAATGGGCGTCACCCAGTTTGGCCAGGCCGTTGACGTGGTTCGTGGTTTGTCGAGCCTGGCGTTGCTGACCGGCAATCTGGGACGTCCTAACGTCGGCGTTGGGCCGGTGCGTGGGCAGAATAACGTGCAAGGCGCGTGCGATATGGGGGTACTGCCTAACCAGTTCCCTGGGTATCAGGACGTGACCGATTTCACCGTCAGGGAGAAATTCGCCAACGCCTGGGGCATTGACGTTAATCAGATGGATGACAAGGTTGGGACGCGCATCACCGAAGTTCCGCATCTGGCTATTGAAGGCAAAATTAAAGCCTACTACATCATGGGGGAAGATCCGTTGCAAACCGAGGCCGATTTAGGTCTGGTCCGCGAAGGGTTTAACGCGCTCGATTTTATTGTCGTGCAGGATATCTTCATGACCAAGACAGCGGAAATGGCCGACGTCCTCCTGCCGGCTACCTCCTGGGGCGAACACGGCGGCGTCTTTACCTGCGCCGATCGTGGATTCCAGCGTTTTGAAAAAGCGATTGAACCCTCAGGTGATGTCAAGCGTGACTGGGAGATCATCAGCCTGCTGGCCAGTGAAATGGGCTATCCCATGCGGTATCAAAGTAACCAGCAAATCTGGGATGAGATGCGCGAGCTGTGCCCGCTGTTCTACGGCGTAACCTATGAGAAAATGGGTGAAATGGGGCATGTTCAGTGGCCATGTCCGGAGCTCGATCACCCCGGCACACCTTACCTTTACGCGAACAGCCAGTTTGATACCGCCAATGGCAAAGGCAAACTGTTTGCCGCACAATGGCGAGCGCCCGCAGAAGTTCCTGATGAAAAGTATCCGCTGGTCCTGTGTACCGTGCGTGAAGTTGGGCACTACTCCTGTCGTTCAATGACCGGCAACTGCGCAGCGCTGCAAGCCCTGGCAGATGAGCCTGGGTATGTGCAAATCAATACTCATGATGCAGAAAAACTGGGTATTCGTCATCGTGACCTGGTATGGGTCAGCTCGCGTCGTGGTAAGGTCATCAGCCGCGCGGATGTATCCGAGCGTATCAATACCGGAACGGTGTATATGACCTATCAATGGTGGATTGGTGCGTGTAACGAGTTAACCCAGGATAACCTCGATCCTATTTCGAAAACGCCGGAAACCAAATATTGCGCCGTAAGTATTGAGCACATTAGCGATCAGGGATGGGCTGAAAAGTATGCCGCACAGACGTATAGCGACATGAAATCACGCTTGTGCGAGGCCATTGCGTAAGTCACCTCGCTAACCGCCTGAGTCTGGTCATCCAGACTCAGGTATTTTCTCGTTACTTCGCCAGCTGTGGTTCACTAAAGCGAATGGCAGCAGATTCTTCCTGCTTATCCCGCTGCATAAAACCGAGGTTCATCAGGAACAATCCTACCATAAACGGGAGTTCATACAGCTCTTCAATGAGATCGCCGTACTGCGCGTTGTGCAAAAAGACAGGGGCCAGCAGACGATGATGCTCTACCGTATCGGAGATCAAAAATGCACAGGTGGTGATCGCTAACAGCCATAGCGGCAGCGGTTCATTGCGTAAGCGACGGGCAATATCCTGGCGTAAGCGTTTTGATATCAGGACAGGCAGAATAATCATTGCAATCAATACCACTGAGATAACTCTGAACAGAAGTTTAGGGTGCTCGGGGAAATAATCACGGCCCCAACTGGTACTGCGACCCAGCAACACCAACCACCACACAGCCGCCCAAAGCCAAAATTGTTTCTCGCCTTCAGGACGTGATAAAGGCCGGATGTAGCTGAGAGTAAAAAGCGCTCCAAACAGCAGCCATAACGCCTGGCCATTCTCAATCCATCTGACGACAGTACCGTTGAGCAAAGGTAGATTCCAGTTCGCAGTGAACGGGATCGCTACGATGATCAGCCCAAGAATGAAAGTGGGTAATGTTAGTCGGGTATTCAGTTTCATAAGCGAGGTTCTGTATTGTGACTGTTTCACGATCATAACCCCTGTGAATGATCCAACATTAGCAATCAATGCGGATTTCTTAAGGTATTCTTAAGAAATCTTTTTCCGGATATTTCCAGGTTTAACACGGATAAAAAAACCGCTCTGCGCCAGAGAAACGCAGTGCGGTTTATAAATCAAAAACGAAAATATGCAATCAGAGGCAGAGGCTAACATCTACCAGCCGCAGACGTCGTGCTCATTCTCGGTATCGTATGAACGTACCGTATTGACCAGGTCTTTAACCACTTCAGCGGCCACATCCGGAATCAACAGCGTCATCGGCGCTTCAGTTTCATAATCGACTGACACGCCGTTGCTGTTATTGGTCACTGTTACGGTATAGGTTGCTTTGCCCATGATTTACTCCTTGCCGGTACGCACGACTTTTCGTTGATTCGCGCTCTCCATCAGAACTTCCGGGGCAACGAAAAAATCGATATTAAAGTAAGTGTCGTCGGTCATCACTTCGATGTTATGCCATTTTTCCGGTGGAAAAACGCCAAACTGACCGGCTTCAATAACCATCACCTCTACGGGCTCCGGGCTATGTTCATCTGCGTATCCGAGATATTTGACCGCCCCCTGCATAACCGAAAGTCGAGGATAAACCCCGGCACGGGTTCCTTTATCAAGGTGGCGTTCGAAAATTCCGGCAGGTGCCGTTTCTTTGTTCCAGAATGGGGTAGAGCGTGTATGGATATGGTTCTGTGGAATTTGAAGCATTTTTCTTCCCTTTTCCAGTCGACAACCAGCGAGTTCTTACTGAACCGCTGCTGTACACAGGGTACGCCTCATAATATTCATTTGAAATACCATTTATTGGTTATAACAATACAATTATAAATGAATTGCAGGGTGTAATATTGAAGGCCCGCCGTAACCAACGGGCCAATGGCGTCACGACTGAAGCGTGGCCAGACGAGCGGCAAAACCAACAAAAATCAGACCAATAAGGGAATTACCCACTTTGGCCAGTTTTTTCTTCGTACGGATATACTGCGTCACGAACGCGCCGGAGAAAATAAGAAAGCTCAGATAGAAAAAGCTCACTATCTCAAGCGTAATAGCCAAAATAAAGAATGACAGCCCTGAGTGCGGCGCATTGACATCAATAAACTGCACGAAGAACGACACATAAAACAAAATAGCTTTAGGATTCGTCAGGCTCAGAATTAACGCACGTTTAAAAATAGCGCCAAACGGGACTTCTTCAGGCGCGGCATCGCCAGCTTTCGATTTCAGTGTTGCATACAGGATCTTCGCACCGAGGTACAGCAGATAAAACGCGCCAAGATAGCGAACGATGTTGAACAAAACGGGCGTTGTTTTGATCAATGCGGCAACTCCGGCATAGGCCAAAAACATTAACACGGCATCGCCGATAAACACACCGCTTGCGGCGAGATAACCGCCCTTCACTCCCCGACCAACGCTGTTCTTCAACACAAATATCGTATTTGGCCCCGGTACCAGCACGATAAAAATAGCCCCCACCAGATACGTCCAGTAATTCAGAACTCCATACTCTGCGAACACGTTAACCTCTTCCTGAAAAAACACATGCACTTGCTGCGAGACAATATGCTAACGAATGCATCGGGTGATGGAAAGAGAAGGTTATGAATTAAAAAACCCGCCACTGGTGACGGGTGTGTACAGATAAGGTTAGCCCGGATTAATGGTGCAGCATCTCATCCACAACCTCTTCTCCCTTCAACTGGTAAGGGTAGTAGGTAGGCCAGTTTTCCATCTCTTCAAGCAAGGCTGCCTGCGAGGTATTTCCCATAAAGATATGGAAGTGGCTCGATTTACGCGGCGCGATAATATGATCGCTGAATTGCACGTATTTAGGTGCTTTGCTGTTAGCGTCTTTACACTCAAACAGATAACGTACACCTTTCTTGCCTGACTTATAGTGCAGAATTTTATAACCGGCGTAGTCGTATTTACATGATGCAACCTGATTACCGGTGTGAAATTCCATTACGTCATTTTCGATGCCGATGGTGTCTACGTTGGTTGCATAACCTTTACGGTAGTAATCTTTAATTTGTTCTGCCGTTTTGCTTTTGTCTTTCTCCGCTTTCTTTTTGAAGACCGGATCAAGCTCGCCGCTGACCAGATACGGATAGACAGATTGCCACATGCCATCCCAGTCGGTCAGCGCCCTATTTTGCACCTGGTTATCATCAAAAACCCCTTCCGACGCCTTTTGTTCTGCTTCGCTCATCGGCGCACCATGGGAATGATGACCGTGCGCCATAACCGAACCACTGACTACAAGCATCCCCAGAGCAATTGTCAGTTTTTTAATACAAATAGCCAAAATTTCACCCTCAAATCATTTGCGAGTGAATGTTATAATATAACATATCAATTTAATCAATAGATCAGCTACAAGCCTTATCTCATTTCACGTTACAAGGAGTTTGCTGGAACAAAGCTGCTCAAGCAGGGCCTGTTGATGGCTGATAATCAGCATAGCCAATGGCCGACGCTGGCATTCTTCAAGCAGCAGCGCCCAGATATCCCGTTGAATGGAAGGATCGAGCTGGGCGGTAATTTCATCAGCAATAAGAAAACGTGTCCGCGGGTCCAGCGCACGAAGTAAAGCAATTCGCGCCAGTTCACCGCCAGAAAGTTGTCCGGGGCGGCGAGTTAACCACTCTGGGTTGATGTGAAGACGGGTAAGCATTTCAGCATCCGGTCGCCAGGCATCATGAACCGCATCACCGGTGCTGCGTCGGGGGTTAAAAGTTAATTCCGGATGCTGTGGCACCAGTTGCACCGGGCAATACTGGTGCATCGGTAACGGTTGTTCATCAACCAGAATGTCACCCGAAGTTGGTTTCTGCCAGCCCGCCAGCACGCGTCCCAGCGTCGTTTTGCCCGTCCCACTTGGCGCACAAATCCCAATACGTTCTCCAGGGTGTAGAGAGAAGGTCAGATTTTGCCACAGAACCTTTTCTCCCTGACGGATTGTTACATCACGACAGCACAACATCGCGCTCTCCAAAAAGTTGATTTCTTTCAGGCAGCGCCCGCCATTGTCGTTGCAGATGTTCGCTAATCTCTCCGCGTAACAGCTGTTCCCGGCTGACGTTATCCGACACCCTTCCCTGATGCAACGCGACAATACGATCCGCATGGCGGGCCGCCAGCGTGAGGTCATGCGTTACCCATAAAACGCCAGCCCCTTGCTCACATTGCTCACGCAACTGTTCAAGGAGTTGATTAGCCAGAGGTGCATCAAGCCAGGCGGTAATTTCATCCGCCAGAATATAGCGAGCCTGACTCAGAGACGCATGACAGGCCAGGACACGTTTCGCCATACCGCCTGAAAGCTGGCGCGGAAAAGCATCTAATACGCGACTTTCCAGTCGGCTACGCTGGAGCAATCGTTCAATTTTTCCGGCATTCCATTGTTGGCCAGAAAGCTGGCATGCCCTGCGCAGATGCTTTTCAATCGAGAGCAGCGGGTTAAGCGCCTGAACGCCTTGCGGGACATAGCTGAAGGTATCGCCACGACATTTGCGAATATCATCGCTGTTCAGCGTTTTGCCCTCCAGTGTGATAGTGCCCTGGAAGCGCAAATTCTCCGGTAAGAGATCGAGCAGGCATTGCAGCAGCAGGCTCTTACCCTCCCCGCTTCCTCCCACTAACGCCACCATTTGACCCGGTGCCACGTCGAAAGAGATATCCTGCAACAGCGAAGACCAGTTTCTCGCGCCGTACCAGCGATAACGCGCCACCTCCAGCGAGACCTGTCTTAAACTCAACATGCGTCACCTCGTAACCATAAACGATGTACCGCCCTTGCGAGCTGATCGAATAACATCACCAGACTGAACAGCATCAGTCCCGGAAACAGCACCAACCACCAATCGCCATGACTGATAAATCTCAGCGCATCCGCCAGCAGCAGTCCCAGTGACGGTTCATGCGGTGCCAGCCCAAAACCGAGGAAGCTTAACGCCGCACTGTGCAACACCGCGTGGGGAAACATCAGTAGTGTTCCCGTTAGCCATTGAGGTAATAAGGCGGGTAGATAGTGATGTCGCCAGCAGTAAAAATGGCCGTGCCCCAGACGCCAGGTCAGCGTCAAGTAGTCACTGTGGGCCACGCGCTGCGCTTCAGCACGCAGGATTAGCGCCAAACGCGGCCAGTGGGTCAGCGCAACCGCCATAATCACGCCGTTTTTCCCACCGCCCAGCGTAAAACAGATCAAAATGAGCAACAGCAGATGCGGCATCGACAGCATGGCATCGGTAATCAGGCGCATAAGCACATCCAGACGCGGATGTATGCGCGAAACCGCCGCCATCACTAACGCGATGAAACCGCTACACAACGCCGCACCAATACCAATTTGCAGACTGGTTAGTGCACCCTGAAAACAACGGATCCACAGGTCGCGACCAAGGTTGTCGGTGCCAAACCAGTACAGCGCATCAGGCGGTAAATGCCGGGCAAGCAGATTAACGCTCAACGGGTTATCCAGCATTGCGGCACCATACACTGCAATGAATAACAGGCAGCTAAAAGAGAGCAAAAGACGAATCAGCGTCGGCGTCGGGTTATAGAGCATCAGGTCGTTCCAGAGCACGGTTCAACATACGGACAAGCCAGGTAGACAGCGAGTTACCAATAAACACCAATACGGTACTGAACAATACAATTCCCATCAGTAACGGCAGATCACCACGTAATCCGGCATCAATAGTGGCCTGCCCCAGTCCCGGGTAAGCAAAGACTTTTTCGGCCAATAATGCGCCTCCCAACAGCTCCCCCAGCGAGGCAAACTGCAAACACAGCGCAGGCGTAATTGCATGACGCAGAACCTGATGGCGTAACAGTGACCAGCCCTTATCTCCCTGAGAACGCGCAAAACGGACAAAATCGCTTTTCATCACGCTGGCGATGCTTTCCCTCGTATGAAGCGTAATTTGTCCCAGTCCCAGCAAACTGAGCGCGCAAACGGGAAGCACCAGATGGCGCAGACGCTCAGTCAGCGTCGCCATATCGCCGCTATTGCCCGGCTCCCACGCGCAGCAGACCGGAAATACCGGCCAGCGCACGGCAAATAATGCCAGCAACAGCATGCCAATCCAGAAGGTCGGCAGCGAAGAAAGCAGATAACTGAGGCGACAGATTGCTTTATCCGGCCAGCGATTCAGGTAGCGACCCGCGACAAACCCCATTGCCGTTCCCAATATGCCAGAGAGTAGCCACGCGCCACCAAGCAGCGCAAACGAAGTCGCAAAGCGCTCCTTGATCACGCTGGCAACCGGCGCGTTAAACAACATTGAGTAGCCGAGATCGCCCTGTAATACACGGCCAAACCAGTGACCAAAACGCTCCCATAGCGGTTGGTCCAATCCCCAGCGAGCCGCGATACGCGCATATTGCTCCGGCGGCACATGCAGGAGATCGTTGCCGATATAAGCCCGAATCGGATCGACCGGAGAAAAGCTGAGCAGCACAAAAGTGCCAGCCGCAACCAGCACTAATAACACTATCAGCCGTAGAAAATGGCCCACAACAGACTTCATCAACGGCAGGTCCAGGTCCATTCATCCAGATTATTGAGCAGTGACCAGCTACCGTGAATCTCCGGTGCGCCTTTACCTAAGTCAATACACGGATTTGCCAGGTAGGTATGCTGAATATTCAGCAACCATGCCCAGGCAGCATCGCCCTGCACGCCAGCCCCTTGCTTGCCATCCCACTCAACTTGCTGCCAGAACGGCAACGCTTTTTGCCAGTCCGGAGCGTCAATTGCCTGTTTAAGATGCTGCTCAACGACAGGATTGCTGTAATAGCCTGGATTGTAATATTCCACGCCCGCAGCCTGATTACTGTAGTGATGGAAAAGCTCCATCGGATCCAGACTTCCCCAGCCAAACAGCGTCGGGTTGGCATGCATATGCCGCTCAACAGTTTCCCAGCTCCCGGATTGCAGAGAAATCTGAATACCCACTGGCTCCAGCATCGCACGTACGGCTTCGGCTAAATCCCGGCGTGTACTGTCACCGCTGGCGTACCACAACGTTAAGCGAGCATCTTTACCGTCCTTCACACGTACGCCATCTTTACCCACCTTCCAGCCGGCTTCTTCCAGAATCGTTCGCGCTTTTTCGCTATCGCCATCTTTGAACGCAACTGATTGTCCCTGCCATGGCAGACCCTGAACCGCGCTATACGCCGGAATCGCATGACCTTCCATGACCTGATCGGCAAGCTGCTTACGGTCGATGGCGTAGTTGATGGCGCGCCTGATGGCAACATCGGCAGTGATATCGTTCCCAATCGGATAGCCATTGGCGTCTTTTTTACCTGCAGGAACCATCGGGAACACAATGCCCCGGTTTTCCACGCTGTCGCGTACCCAAAGTTTCAAATTTTTCTGCTGAGGAGCGACCGCCATCGACGGCGCGATACGTACGAGTCCCAGTTGGCCGCTACGCGCTGCGGCATAAGCGTTATCTTCATCAAGGAAGACAAACACCAGCTTAGTGAAATCATTTTTCTTACCGGCATACCAGGGATTAGCCTCAACGATCAACTGCTGCCCCGGCTGAAAACTCACCAGTCGATACGGACCCGCGCCAATCGGATTTTTAGCGAATGTTTTTTCGTCATACCGTTTTTGCGGAACAATTCCTAATGAACCCAGCACGTTCACAAAGGTACTTTGCGGGCTACGCAACGTAATTTCTACCGTGCGGTTATCTTTCAGACTGGCATGGGTGAAGTTTCCCATGTCGATTTTGCCGCCGCTTTTTGCTGCTTTGTTATAGGTGAACACCACATCTTCAGCGGTTAGCGGCGAACCATCAGAGAATTTAAGGTCAGGTTTTAACGTCAACGTCCAGGTTTTGCCGTCTGCGCTGGTCTCTACTTTTTCCGTCAGCAGGTTTCCCCAGCTCATATCTGCATTTTGTTTTAATAATGGTGCATGCAAAAGCAGATAGCTGCCATGACTCCAGCCCAACATCGGGTCAAAACCTTCCGTTGGCTCCGGTCCAATTGCCAGTTTTAACGTCTGCCCTTCGCTCGCATTTTGCGCGGCGAGAAGTGGTGAGGTTAATGCGAGAGTCAATGCGCACGTAAGCAGTGCCAGCTTGCCTTTGATCATTATGTTATCCAGATTTACGTTATTTTTATGCTGCATAACGATTTACAGTCGTTAAGCAGTCTCCTGGGGAAGGGATTATGGCGGACAGAAATGACGAAAAAAATGATGCGGCGCAGAAAAGTATGACGATTTTCTAAAATTATCATACTTTTTTCTGATACTCCGTTATGAGTACGATGTGAATCTCAAAATATAGATTAATCCCTCGCCATTTATTCAAAGGAATATTAATCCCTATCTAATAATTACTCATGCTGACTATTTACCCTTCCTGCCATTTCCTTATCTAAAATTAATGACAATTTATGTATATTTATTCAAAAAAAACACCAGAAGTGACAAGTTATGTAAATTTGTAATGATAATTATTTGTATTATCATTACGATCACTTATCTTACTGCCTTTGATTTTTAACAAAGGAAGTTTGACTATGCGTTTAAAACCCGTTGCCTCTGTCGTTCTGTCCTGTTTAGGATTTTCCAGCCCCCTGGTATTTGCTGAAGATGTCATGGTGGTAACCGCTTCCGGTTACGAAAAGAAAATCACCAATGCCGCCGCCAGCGTCTCTGTTATTTCGCAGCAAGAGTTACAAACCAATAAATATAATGACTTAGGTGAAGCCCTGCGTTCTGTTGAAGGGGTAGATGTTGAAAGCAGCACCGGTAAAACTGGCGGTCTGGAGATCAGCATCCGTGGCATGCCCGCCAGCTATACCTTGATCCTGATTGACGGTATTCGTCAAAACGGCAGCAGCGACGTGACGCCAAACGGCTTCTCTGCCATGAATACCAGCTTTATGCCCCCGCTGGCGGCAATCGATCATATTGAGGTTATCCGCGGCCCGATGTCGACGCTTTATGGCTCCGACGCAATCGGTGGCGTGGTGAATATCATCACCAAAAAAAGCACCGATAAATGGAGCACTTCCATCAATACCGGCGTTAACCTGCAAGAGAGCAATAAATGGGGTAACAGTACGGTCGCCAACTTTTGGTCAAGCGGCCCGTTAATCGCGGGCGTACTGGATATGCAGGTTCGGGGGAGCACAACCCAGCGTCAGGGTTCCAGCGTCACTTCGCTGAGCGATACCTCTTCCACCCGCGTACCTTATCCAACCGAGTCGGAAAACTACAATATTGGCACGCGATTCGACTGGAAAGCCAATGAAAGCAATACGCTGTGGCTGGATCTCGACTCCGCCAGACAGCGTTATGACAACGATGACGGTCAGTTGGGTAACCTGACGGGAGGTTATGATAAAACGCTGCGCTATGAGCGTAACAAAGTGACCCTCGGCCACGATACCGCCTTAACGTTCGGCACCTGGAAATCCTCCCTCGGCTGGAATGAAACCGAGAACAAGGGCCGACAACTGGTCTCCTCCGCACTCACGCCAGAGAACGCAGGTCGGGCCGGTGACGCGCGTGAACTGAAGAACACCAACGTCATTCTGGACTCCGTGCTGCTGACACCACTAGGTGATTCGCATCTGTTAACCCTCGGCGGGGAATATTGGGATGCACGGATGAAAGATGGTGTGGTGCTGGCCAATACCGGCGAGACGTTCCACCAAAAAACGTGGGCAGCCTATGCCGAAGATGAATGGCATATTCTCGATTCGCTGGCCTTAACAGCAGGAACACGCTATGAGCATAACGATGTCTTTGGCGGTCATCTCAGCCCACGTGCGTATATGGTCTGGGACGTATCTGATGAATGGACCCTCAAAGGCGGCGTAACGACAGGTTATAAAGCACCATCACTGAGCCAGTTACATAACGGGATCAGCGGTGTAACCGCGCAGGGAACGGTGAATACAGTCGGTAACCCGGACCTCAAACCTGAGGAAAGCATCAGCTACGAAACCGGGCTGTATTACGAGAACAACGCCGGGCTTAACGCCAACATTACCGGCTTCTATACTGAATACAAAAATAAAATTGTCTCGTATTCTATCGATGATAATACCAACAGTTATACCAACAGCGGCAAGGCGAGGACCGATGGCGTTGAATTTGCCAGCACCTTCCCTCTATGGTCGGATGTGCTGACCTTATCTCTCAACTACACCTACACTCAGAGCAAGCAAAAAGATGGTGACAATAAAGGCGCGCCGTTAAGCTATACACCAAAGCATATGGCTAACGCCCGTCTGAACTGGCAGGCAACGGAAGATATGAACGCCTGGCTGAGCGCACGTTATCGCGGTAAGGCCCCACGCTTCACGGAAAATTACGACAATCTCAGCGCAGTACAAAAAGCCGTCTATGACGATAAAGGTGCTAATTTAAAAGCCTGGACCGTCCTGGACATGGGAATGTCTTACAAACTGACCAAAGATCTGACACTTAATACGGCAGTTAATAACGTGCTGGATAAAGACTTTAGCGAGGTTAAACTTTACCAGGTGGGCCGTAATAGCACCTACGCAGGTGATTATTATCAGACTGCACAATCCACTACCGGATACGTAAACCCGGGCCGTAACTACTGGGTATCGTTAAACTATCAGTTCTAATTTTATCAATCCTGCTGGTCTGGGCACACTAATACCCCGACCAGTCGGATATTATTAACAGACGACATAATATATAATCAGCAACTTAATTTAACACATAAGAATATTTAAATAATTAATACAGAAACACCCCTTCTTGTGCCATTAGATACAATGCCAAAACAATAACCCCGACGATACCACCTAATAACAGTACTGCGGCAATCGCAAGCTGGTTGCGGTTTGTGTACTTCGTATTGTTTCGCACATCCAACTCTTTTTTCGCTGCACTGTGACTTGAATCACGCTCCATCGCGAATGTTATATCTGCCATGCCATTATCCAGTTGCTGTATATGAAAACACAAATAACCACCACATCGATAAGGGTATAGATTTTAAATAACAGAATCTGAGATTTGTCTCACGATAAAGATAATCATCGGATTTTTACTCCCGAAGCAGATTTCATGATCCCTTTTCATCAATAAGGTTGTCATGTACTTATTCGACAAAAACCTTCACTTTAGGCTTTGCCAGCAGAATCATGACGAACTCTGTGAAGGTTACTGGTTTATAGAAATAGTACCCTTGCAGGAAAACAATGTTGTTTTTGTTGAGATAATCGAGCTGGGCCTTCGTTTCAACTCCTTCCGCAACGATGCTTAAAGATAGCTTGCGCGCTAGATCGAGAACACAATCCAAAATTCGGGTTGAATCGGGAAGCTCATTAACCCTTCCCACAAAGCTCTGATCGATTTTAATGTAATCAATGTGCAGGTCATGCAAATAAGAAAGCCCAGAATAGCCCGTACCAAAATCATCAAGCGCAATCACAAAGCCATTTTCATGCAGGATATTGAGCCTCTGCACAAGTTCTTCATCTACATGTAATGGCTCACGCTCAGTAACTTCAATCACAAGGTTGAGATCATGGCGGCTGAAGCTATCTTTGAATTTCAGACACTCTTCAACAAATGTAGGGGAAGTGATATGGGATGCGCTGAAGTTAATACCGACATGGAATCCAGATGGCAGTTTGCTGGCAATGGCGTTCATATTCGCCGCAACCTGCCTCATCAGACTTTGAGTTAGTGGCACTATCAGGCCTGATTTTTCGGCGACGGGAATGAAGGAGGCAGGAGAGATATATCCGGCTTTTGGATGTTTCCATCGGGCCAGCACTTCAACACCGCGTAACGTCCCCTCACGACCATTTACGATAGGTTGATAAAAAGGCACGATCTCTCCTTTTACTATCGCTCTGCGCAACGTTTCTTCTGGGGTATCGTTCTTATTTAGATATTTATCAATGGCATAAGCGGCTGCGAAAGATATTAACAGGATAAAAACCAGAATCCCTGAACCTTGTGTAACCAGCCTTTTTGCACTAAACAATGGCGGTTCATTATAAATAATGCTGAACGGATACTTTGCGGAATTCACCTGACCAGACATCTGTGAGCTTGCTGTAACGGTTTTCACATCACCCAATAAACCAAGCACTTCGTCACCTACGAGTAGTGAATATGTCACCCCCTTTAACGGAACATTCAATGCTCCACGGATATGCACCCCGCTAATAGTGACAATGATGTGGTTGGTTTGAAAACGAGTTTGATACAGCAGAACGGGTATCTCATTTTCCGTATTTCTTGCGGGAGTAAGCAGCAAATTTGTATCAGTAATCACCGGAATTTGCTTAAGCAAGATCCGATTACCTGGCAGTGACGTACACCAAAGCTTCCCCTGTCGGATAATGATCAGCGTTCGCAAATGAGGGCGAAGTGCAGCTTCAGTTCCAAGTTGGTATTGACCCTCCAGATCGCATTTTTTTTCGGCGATGTGCATAGCGGTTCGAGTTGCCTGGAAAGCTTCATCCAGTATGTTATCCATATTTTTCGCGGCATATCTGGCTCCTCCAAGGATTTCTGTCGAAGAGGAATACCACAGCTGCATATTAAGAATAAAAACACCTATCAAAAAAAGACACACCGCTGCGGTTACCGGTAAAAGTACTTTGCGCATTCTCATGTCCCGTGGTGAAAACTGATCAGTCGTTGCGATGAGCATTGACGTGTTCTAATTTATCTCTACAGAGCATGGTAGATAGAATCAAAAGTCGCCATGCGCCCAGTCACACTTCCAAAGCTACAACATAAGAAATTGATTTTTATAAAAAATAATCCCTGGAAAGATCATAACGATAATGACATCCCTCCTTCCAATTTTGCTATCATATGAATGTACTAATAAGAGGTAAGCAAATGAAAATCTTTATCACTGACAATGAAGGGAATCTAATTCCTGTTGACGGAAAAAGCGTCGTGATCGAATTGAATAGCGGCGGAACTATTGAGATCGCCGAGGAGTACAGTCGGGACGATGTTCCTGAAGGTATTAATCTGTGGGGAGGACGAGAACCTTCCCCTTCACTCTCATTCGAGGAAATTAAAGCTCGAACAGAAGGCCTTGGTGTTTACCCCATTGCAGCCAATGCCCTGCACGTATTCCCGTACAAACTTTCATCAAAAGAATGATTGCATACAGCAGGCGAAGCGTTTTTCTGAAATCAAAGTAAGGCCATTGTTATCATAAATACCTCTGGCCTTGGGGGGAGTCAACTCGCCAATATCTGTTACTTCTGATTGCAGTCCATGCTGGCGCTGCATTATTTCATCACTATATACAGAAAAAAATACGCTTTTGAGAGTGATTCCTGAGCATAAGCATTTGAATAATTAATAAATGATTATAATGTTAAGAGCATAAGCGCTCAAGACAGTAAGTACGTGGTCTAAAATATTAATCGTCATCATAATGCTTATGCTTCTTGCGATCACTCATAGACTCTTTAAAAGCATCTGCTTGTGTATTAGCAGCCTGCAGTCGACTCATGTTAGCACTGTAATTATTCCAATATTCTTTTTCTTCGTGATAACAAACATCACGGCTAATTCCCTTCGCTTCGCACTTAGCTAAGCGTTGTTCTTCTGATACGCAACCAGACATCAAAGAAACAGTAGAAAATGCAACCAGTATTATCATTAATTTATTCATATAAATAACCTTAGAATTTCCAGCCGGCGCCGACTACAATACTATTAGCTTGCGCGCCAGAGACCTTAGAACCTTCATAGCCTGCATCAACAGTGAAAGCTGCAATGAGGGTAAACTGAATACCAGCACCATAGGCAAAACCTGTAGAAGTATCAGTTTCACCATTAGCTTTGATCGCACCTCTCCCAATACCCACCATTACATAAGGTTTTATCACATCATTTACTTTATAACTTGCACCGGCTAATGCAGAACCATAACCACGATCTATATCATTATCGTCATTTGCCGAAATAGTTAAGGATGTTATAACGCCTAAATCACTTTCATCTGGGGTATAACCATATTTAGCGTTAAGACCGTTAAGGTTCTGTCCATCTGTCCGGGTATGTACATAACCGCCGGTGACTACGCTTTCTCCTGCATAAACTGTCATAGCAAAACAAAATGTAACAGCCACTAAACCCGTTTTTAAACTTAGCATTTTAATAACCATTTTCATCATCAACTAATAGTAAGTTACACACATAATAAGGAGTCATGCTTTGAATTTTATGTCTCAAGCATGTCGCCAAGATAAAAACAGAAAGGTAATAAAAAATCAATCGGGAAAAATGTTCTTTTTTGGACATTATTAGCATTCAGAATAACAAATTATCATAGCATGCTGATAAAAATGGACTTAAAATTAGAGTAAAACAACATTAAAACGCCACCACCTTTAATATACTCCCAATATTTTCTTGTTTTTAAAACGACTGTTTTGCATCTAACAATCAATAATATACCAACACCACTCAATTATAGTTAGTTCTCATACCCGGATAGAATTAAATAAATATTGAAAGATATGGATATCTTTTATCAATAAATAGAATTGTAATGACAAAGATAAAAATTTAATCTTTAGTGCTATTAAAATGAGTTTAATAGTCTAAGTTCCAGGAAAGCACTTTGCAGGTAAAAAAACGGGAACCAATCGGCTCCCATTCTTATACAACCCAGAATCTGGATTACATGTTTTCGATGATCGCGTCACCAAACTCTGAACATTTCAGCAACTTAGCGCCGTCCATCAGACGTTCGAAATCATAGGTTACGGTCCTGGCGTTGATCGCACCTTTCATACCTTTAACAATTAAGTCAGTCGCTTCGGTCCCCCCCATGTGGCGCAACATTTCATTGCTAAAATCATAGCAACCATTTGATAAAGTCGAAATTATCATCCTCTCTACTTTCAAATCAGCCAGTAGCTACCATTTTAAACTCATTGATTATCTAAACTTTGGTTTTAGTTTTGGGGAAGAGTTTTCGCCAAGAATCCAAGTTTTTCACGCCAGCGCATTCAACACACTACCACTAATGGCAAGCCTCGATGGTAAAGCTGTTGCTGCCGCAGAGGTCCGATTTGAGCGAAAACCGGATACCCGCATAGCGTGAACAGACATCCGGTATTTTGAAGTGGCAGATTACTTAATCTGCTTACCCGTTTCGTCAATGACCTTCTCGCCATCCTCTTTGGTAAACGCTCCTTTCTGACCTTCCGGTAGAATATCCAACACTATTTCTGAAGGGCGGCAAAGACGAGTGCCAAGCGGCGTAACGACTACCGGCCGATTAATCAGGATCGGATGTTGAAGCATGAAATCAATCAACTGCTCATCACTAAATTTCTCTTCATCAAGACCCAGGTGTTCATAAGGCTCAACATTCTTACGCAGTAATGCACGCACCGTAATTCCCATATCTGAAATAAGTTGAATCAGCTCATCACGGGTCGGTGGCGTATCGAGATAATAAATTATCGTTGGTTCGTTGCCGCTGTTACGGATCATCTCCAGCGTGTTGCGAGAAGTGCCGCAGGCAGGGTTGTGATAGATGGTAATGTTGCTCATATCTGTATCTCATTACAAAGTGATGGAGAGCCGCAACGCCAGCGCGGCCAGAGTGACAAACAGCACGGGCAGAATCATGATAATACCCGTACGGAAGTAATATCCCCAGGTAATCGTTATATTTTTCTGGGCAAGCACATGCAGCCAAAGCAGGGTTGCCAGACTGCCAATCGGGGTGATTTTCGGACCTAAATCGCAGCCAATCACGTTGGCATAAATCATTGCCTCTTTGACGATGCCAGTTGCCGTGCTCCCGTCAATCGCCAGTGCACCAATCAGCACCGTCGGCATATTGTTCATCACCGACGACAGGAACGCGGTCAGGAAGCCGGTGCCGAACGTTGCTGCCCATAACCCCTTTTCTGCCAGTAAGTTCAGCACGTCAGACAGATACTCCGTAAGCCCTGCATTGCGCAGGCCGTAGACCACCAGGTACATACCCAACGAAAAAATAACGATCTGCCATGGCGCACCGCGGAGGACTTTTCCGGTGTTGATGGCATGACCTCTTTTCGCCACTATAAACAGTATTGCTGCGCCAGTAGCCGCTATCGCACTGACCGGGATCCCCAGTGGCTCCAGAACAAAGAAACCGACAAGCAGCAATAACAGGACAATCCAGCCCGCCCTGAACGTTGCCGGATCCTTTATCACACTGGCAGGCGTCTTCAGCAGCGAAACGTCATACGTCGCCGGAATGTCCCTGCGAAAGAAGAGATGCAGCATGACCAGAGTGGCCGCAATCGCTGCCACATCTACGGGGATCATAACGGAGGCATACTGCGTAAAGCCCAGACCGAAAAAGTCCGCCGAGACGATATTCACCAGGTTAGAAACAATTAGCGGCAGGCTGGCCGTATCTGCAATAAATCCTGCGGCCATGACAAACGCCAATGTCGTGCCCTGGCTGAATCCCAGTGCGAGCAGCATCGCAATTACAATCGGCGTCAGGATCAGCGCAGCGCCGTCATTGGCAAACAACGCAGCAACAGCGGCACCAAGCAAGACTATCCAGGTAAACAAAAGGCGACCACGTCCGTTACCCCAGCTGGAGACGTGCAGTGCGGCCCATTCAAAGAAGCCGGACTCATCAAGCAACAGGCTGATGATAATGACCGCAATAAATGCCGCTGTCGCGTTCCAGACGATATTCCAGACAACGGGAACATCTGCGATATGGATGACTCCGGTTCCCAGCGCCAGCGCAGCTCCAATACTCGCGCTCCAGCCAATACTCAGGCCTCTGGGTTGCCAGATAACCAGTACCAGCGTCAGTAAAAATATACTCCCTGCCAAAAACATTTCAGACTCCGTTATATATGATTATGTAAATATGTTCTCCTGCCTCAGCAGGAGGTACAGGCCGACTTTGCCAACCATTCCCGCACATCCTCCCGAAGGCACAGCCAGGATGTCGTGATTGTCTCAGCGGCCCACGCCGGAATATGAGGTGACAGACGATAGTGGATCCATTTCCCTTCCCGACGATCAAGAACAAGCTTTGCCTCGCGCAGGACGGCCATATGTCGTGATATTTTGGGCTGTGATTCGGCGGTAGCTGCACAGATATCGCACACGCACAGTTCTCCGGACTCCCGCAGAAGCATAACAATGGCGAGCCGTGTTTCATCTGACAGAATTTTGAAAAGCTGAACAGGTTGTAGCATTTTTCTCTCCGCTCCCTTTAGAATACACATATGGTAAATCATATGTATTAACTTTGAAATCATCTGCTCTCTCTGGAGGAGAAAAATGGAACAATTTCCTGCCCTGAATACTGCATGCTTTGATCAACACATCGCTGAACGCCTGAACGTGCAGGAGCCACCACGGATTCTGATCCTGTATGGTTCCGCTCCTACAGCCGCTTTGCCGCGGAGGAAGCCGGTCGCCTGCTGACGGCGATGGGCGCGGAAGTGAAACTGTTTAACCCCTCCGGTTTACCCCTGCCGGATGATGCGCCGGACACGCATCCCAAAGTCACCGAGCTGCGCGGTCTGGTCAGATGGTGTGATGGGATGGTGTGGAGTTCTCCGGAACGGCACGGTGCTATGAGCGCAGTCATGAAGGCGCAGATTGACTGGATACCCTTAAGTGAAGGAGCGATTCGTCCTTCGCAGGGCAAAACACTTGCGGTAATGCAGGTCTGCGGCGGTTCACAGTCCTTCAATGCCGTGAACCAGATGCGTATACTTGGTCGCTGGATGCGGATGTTTACGATCCCCAACCAGTCCTCTGTAGCCAAGGCATGGCAAGAGTTCGACGAAAACGGACGAATGAAACCTTCTTCATGGTATGACCGCATCGTCGATGTAGCCGAGGAGCTGTTTAAAATCACGCTGCTGCTTAAGGGACAAACCAGTTATCTTGCAGATCGTTACAGCGAGCGAAAAGAGAGCCATCAGGAGCTTTCATCCCGTGTCAATCAGGACAAAATATAACGTATGTTCTTCGTGAATCCATACTGCATGAGCTTACCAATGTCCGCTTTGGCAGATTGATTATGCCGGATGATCTCTAAGTGTGAATGGCACGATTATGCGGGCTACTTACAATTGCACATATCAGCAATGAGCCATCGCAGGCAGTAAGTGACGCATCCACAACAAGCAGCCCCCCTGAAGTATTCCTTCCCTGAAATGTGAACGCGATGCCCGCATGAAATAAGTCGCTGCGGGCTGGCTGATTAGTTGCTGATCGAGGGAGATTCGTGTTTCAACATAATCTGCCGCAAGTGAAGGAAAGCCCATGTTTATGCCCTCTCTTGAATACCGGATAAAAACACAGTATAAATACTGTATATCTATCCAGCAAAGAGACGATAAGCAATGTTCGTGGAACTCGTTTATGACAAAAGGAATTTTGATGGGCTGCCCGGTGCAAAAGATATCATTCTGGGCGAATTGACCAAGAGGGTTCACCGAATTTTCCCCGACGCTGATGTCCGGGTTAAACCGATGATGACATTGCCGGCGATCAACACTGACGCCAGCAAGCACGAGAAGGAACAGATAAGCCGTACTGTCCAGGAAATGTTTGAAGAGGCTGATATGTGGCTGGTTTCAGATTAAGTGCGTTCGATTCATCTTCCTTTACCCTATCCCGCTCAACTGTATTCTGCTGCTATACGCAGACAGCTGTCACAGCCGGGATTAAGTGCAGCAGTCAGTAATTCATCTGTGTTGAGGCCTGATTAAGCCGTATCGCGGTTAAATAGCCAAGGAACCTTAACTGGAGAAGCATTGATGGAGTGGGTAAACGCGTTGATGAGCCATTTCGCGCTTCATCCTTTCAGCCTGTGGGGCCTGCTTTTTGGAATAGCATTCGCAAAATCTACGTTCCTCATTTCAGCTGTATTACCGCCAGCATCTGTTATGTTGGTTGCTGTAATTTCCGTCGGCAAGGCGACTATTGCGCCATGGGAAGCGGGAATTGCTGTAATGATTGGCGCATGGTGCGGGACAATTGTTAATTATCACCTTGGAATGATGATGGGACACCTACCCTGGCTGGCACGCATCATGTCGCGTCATGCCGATACAGTAGTACGGGTTCGACGCCGGTTGCAAAACAGTTCTGTACCGATACTTTTTACTTCGCGCTTTATTGCCGTGCTGCGTTACATTGTGCCATTAGTTGCTGGAATGTTGCATCTTCATCCAATGAAAGTGTATGCAGTCAGTCTGATCTCTGCGGCGACCTGGTCAGCGCTTTATGTCGGAGGCTTTAGTCTCGTTTTGCCTTTTTTTAGCTAAACCAAACATAAATAGACCACAACAAGCCCTGATCCCCCTAGGTACTGGGCGGATAAAATGACAGGGAAAGAATTTATCAGGCACAAAAAAACGGGAACCAACCGGCTCCCGTTCTCATACAACCCAGAATGTGGATTACATATTTTCGATGATCGCGTCACCAAACTCTGAACATTTCAGCAGCTTAGCGCCATCCATCAGACGTTCGAAGTCATAAGTTACGGTTTTCGCGTTGATAGCGCCTTCCATACCTTTAACAATTAAATCAGCCGCTTCGGTCCAACCCATGTGGCGCAGCATTAGTTAGATCATTCAGCCGCAACCATCTGATATAAAAGCATAATTTCATCAATTCACATATGTTCTACTGACTATTGGGCGTTCCCTAACCCACTGATTATAAATATATTTTTTTAGGTTTTGATAACCACTTTTAGCGTTAAAACAACAATCAGAGCTATTCAGAATAGGGATTTTGATCGTGCGCATTATACCCATAATCAATAAGTTACCGCTGACTGCAAACCTCAATGATGAAGCTTATACAGTCCTAACGGTCCGCTATGAGCGATCAGAGGACGTTCCTAATTCCTTTAAACAATCATCCAGGGAGGATATGATAAAAATATTCAGCTATAAAGCCTAAAGGGAATGGACATGACATTGTTTGAGGAATGTAAGGACCTTCTCAAGACAGATTTTAATGTTATGGAAGGGGATGATTTGAGTGCGGTAATGGATATTTTTCTTCAATATCCATGGTATAGCGGTGATCTCAAATGGTCGGAAATGGACTTTAGCGATTATGAACCTAGTCATGAGATGTTTAACGTGAGCGACTTAGGCAATGAAACTGTATTTGTCGTAGCGGATGATGCGAATGTGCCCGTGTTCAGAACCCATCTACAACTCATTGTCGATAATATCTACGATGTCATCGCCCTGTCACCTAAACTATTTATTTTTAACGATAAGATAATGATTAAGCCTTTATTCCCTCATGATCTTATAAGGGTTGGTCTGCGAAAGTGATGAGTAAAAATGCTAACCAGCTCCCCGTTGCTCAACTAAGACTGTTGTTCTCCACGTCCGCTCCTGCTATGGAGCGGACTAACTGAATCCCCTGAATCGCCACGGGTTTAACAGATACCTCAGAGTCAATTAAGATGACTTAAAGAGAGGTTACCATGAGTGGTTAGCGTTATACCGAAGAGTTTAAAATCGCAGCAGTCAAACAGGTTGTTGATTGCTGTCATTCTGTTTCCAGCGCTGAAACACATCTCGATATGGCCATCCACAGCCTTTACGCATGGTTATCCGGTTCGATAATGCGTCAGCTTTTATTAAGAGCTAGCTTCTGAATCGTCCGCTTTTGGCACGGAGCGGACAGGCCAAGCGACTTGTCAGGTCGGCTATGAGCGAGGAGCGGACGATAAGCGCAGTTGACGTGGTAAGAAAAGGTATCCTCAATGTGCACTTGTAGTGCTGCAATCTATGTTTATTGGAAAATCCGAAATGAGGGTTTAAATTTTATTTAAGAGGGATTACATGCGTACTCGTCCAGCCTCTCGATTGATAGTCCTTTCACCTGAAAATCACGTTCTGCTCTTTAGATTCTGCCATAAAGATGATGCTCTGGAAGGAAAAACATACTGGGCAACGCCAGGGGGAGGACTCGAGCACAACGAGTCTTTTGAGCAGGCGGCGTTACGTGAATTATTTGAAGAAACGGGTCTGACAAGAAGAACTATGGGACCACAAATAGCCTCCAGAACCTTCCCTATGGTGCTACCAAGTGGTGAGAACGTTCTTGCTGAAGAACGTTTCTTTATTATAACTACGGATAAATCAGAAATTGACCGCTCAGGTTGGAGTAACAACGAAAAAGAAGTCATTAGCGATCACTACTGGTGGAGCTTAGAAGAGCTCAGACAGACCAATGAAATCATCTTCCCACTCGATTTGATAATTAACATACTTGAAGACTTCCCGTGCACTTAACCCTCTGAAATGATCTGGATGTCCGCTCCTGGCACAGGGCTGCTGTTGCAGCCCTGACAACCTTAGACTTCAATCGATTCAGAAATCTCTAACGCATCATCGACTTCAATGCCCAGATAACGGACCGTGCTTTCCAGTTTCTTATGACCTAACAGGAGTTGAATCACACGAAGATTCTTAGTTTTCTTGTAGATCAGGTAAGGTTTTGTTCTTCTCATGGAATGTGTACTGTAAAGAGAATCTTCGAGACCAATTTTTGCTACCCACCCATGAAAAATTCGGTTGTATTGCCGGGGTGATATGTGTTGGTTAGTACCGACCCGAGATCGGAACAGGTAGTCTTTACTGCGTAAATTGCCAAGCTTTATCAATGCAGAAACAGCCTCTCTTGTCCCTTTGGTTATCTCAAATTGGACAGGGCTGCCGGTTTTCTGTTGTAGCACCGTAGCTCTGCTTGAAACAGAGCTACCATATGCAACATCAGATACTTTGAGTTTTACCAGATCACAGCCTCGAAGCTTACTATCCAGGGCCATATTGAACAGAGCCAAATCGCGCGTTTTACCTTCCAGTTCAAGCCTGATTCGGATCCCCCAGATATGAGATATCTGAAGTGGTCTTTTTTGGCCGATGATACGGTCTTTGTTCCACGGTGATGTGTTCATACTCAAATCTCCTGAAATGTGGGTGATCTGAGTATGGCTGTCCCTCATGAGCGAAGAACGGGCATTGAAAATCGTTCTGCAGTAGCTGAAAAAATTCTAACGTAGCCATGTGTTAGTCGTCAGGGAGCCGTTCAACCTTAATGGGTGCCTTTTTATTTAATGATTTAAACTCAAATAGGTCAGATATACTGCTATCAGGCTTGCGACTGCCGCAATTGTTGCAACAATCATACTAATAAGCGGAATATATAAAGCTGAATATCTTATAAATTTATTTTTGGGTTCTAGATATTGAATAAAGTACATCTTTGCTTTAAGCCATCTGACTACCCATCTATCTTTAAATGTCTTTCTATAAAGAACACCTGAGTACCTTTGGTAATGGATGAAGTTTTTAACACTTTTCTCAATACGTTTACTTGTGATATTTTTTGCATCATAAGTTTGGTAAAGGATAAGATAACTATGAACTGCGACAGAGTCTTCAGTTTTAGGAGGTTCAACAAGAATATGAATATGACCAACAGCACTATATGTAATGGATAACACCCCACCAGATTGCATATGGTGATTAAAAGTTATTTTATCTGTTTCTATGACCTGCCGCATATTTCCAGTAAATTTAGAATTAAACTGCAAACTCAACGAATCAAAGCCAAATCCATCTGGTTCATCTTGCTGGTCATAAACACTTACCTCTATACCATTTTTATTCAATTCTTCAGCTATACCTATAAGGCTAGCTTTGATAGATGGTTTGAAGTGTTTCCAATTGACTTTTGAAATTAATTTCCTTAAAGCATCCCTTTCAAACTCTTTACTATATTGTTTTATCCATTTCATTTTATAAACCCTAGAGGATATTTCCATTATGATAACCTTTGGAGTTAACAAAGGAAATAGCCTCATAAACCAATATAGCTTAAAGTAGTGTTTGTACTCTTGATAGTGGTACAGAACGATACAGATAATCCTTGACTGGCTCCCCGTTGATTAATACATCGTGATGTTAACCATGTCCGCTTTTGGCACGCAGGTGACGCTCAGGGGGGAGTGTTCATCGTACCTAAATTCTGCTTCTGAATGGGGAAGGACTTTGGGTCAGGGTCAATCAGGTGTGTATACCTAAATAAGTGAATCGATGCCAAAGGTTGACAGCGTGGGATTGGTCGTTTTTTTACGACAGTGATGTTGCGGGAGAAGCAATAAGATAATATATGCTTTACCACAATTATTTGTTGCGACGAATCAGGTGATGATCGACTTAAGGTATTATGTGAATGCTATTAAAAACGGAAAGGAAGTAAATTGCATTCAAGAGAGTTGGGAAAAAGATGACTTGGCAGAAGTTGAGTCTGTCTCTAAGGTATGGCTTCATGAGAGTGGTGTGGTAATCGGCTACACTAATGAGCTTGAAGCAATGAAAAGCTCCGCTAATGCTTGTCCTGAATGCTGGATCTGTTGGGAAGTAATCGATGCGGCTGGACAGGATATCAGACCAATGAAAAAGCAATTTCATAACGTTTGCCAGGAATCATACTGGTTGAAAATGAATTGACGCCTTGCATACTGCTTCACTTTCCGCGATGACAAAAGTGACTCTTGCGATTTTTGGGATGATACTCTCAACCAAATCGAGCTTTAGATTAAAAAACTGTTTAAAAATAAAAAATTACGTCTTTTTTATGCCTATCTTTTGCACGTGAAAACTTTGGGGAATTACTGGGATGAAACCCTCGACAGATCACCAGTAAGCTGCGTTCCACTCCTGCATACGCCAGGTTGCGGTAATATCTTCTTGAAGAGCCAGCATGGTAGCTGTCAGGAACCTTTTCCCTGTGCAGTAGTCTAAAAATAGAATCCATCTGACTTAAAGAAACGTTATGATTACCAGCCTTTCATTAGTGTTTGCCGTAATTACCACTCTGTGCATCATGTTGTTCGCTGCGGTAAAAGTAGGGATTGGTTTGTCTAACAATCCAGACCGAAATGATAATTGACCTCTTCACTGGCGATCACTATACATCGCTTAATAAGACATGCTCACATCGCCGTACAGTCATCAAACTCTGCGGTCCTGGCATCCTTGATGACGTAATTCAGTAAGAGAGGGTTCACCGGATGTTCCCGGATACTGATGTTCGGGTTAAACCGATGATGACACAGCCCGCGATCAATACTGACGCCAGCGAGCACGAGAAGGAACAGATAAACCGAACAGTCCAAAAAATATGAGCTAACTGTCACAATTGCACTGCGACAGGACGCCGCGATGAAGGAATGGCGACGGAAAAAACCGCCGCACTTTCGGAATGTAAGAAATGCAGAGTGAACGTTACGCCTGTTGATACAGAAAAACCCGAATAGCCTACGCTCCCGGACGTACAGGCCAGTTAATATCAGGCGCAACTGACAAATCAAGACGACGTAACGTGGTGCGATATGCGCGTAATGCCGTCAGTTCAGCTTCTTCATCAGCAGAAATATCACCGTCCTGCTGTGCAGCTTCCAGCCAATTAATACGTGTTGTTGCTTCAGCCATACGTCTGTCACGTTCCGCAGCTGCGATAGACTGGTAATCCCGAATTTGCTGTAATTTTCCGTCTTTATAAAACCAGTCATCGCCCAAGGTCACACGGAGGTTCTCTTCTGTAGCAGGAACTTCAACCGCACTCAGATTAACCGGAAAAAACGCATTAACATCTGTCGTAAAGGTTCTCACCCGGCCATCATCGTCATAGCCAATTTTCAGTGTGGTTGATTCGTCAAATAACCCTCTAATTTCATACCAGTCATTACCTTTTTCATCCTGCAAATACATGACGCTCTGACCGTCTATATTTTTAGGCTTATTGGGATCGTCAGGTATATAAGGGGTAAATTTACCGAAACTCTGCATGCTTATTCCTTATGGCCTTAATTAAGTACATACCAGGTGTTATTAACCAATTTTCTTGTATAGCGGATCTGAATCCAGCCGACGTTGCTGGAACCACCCACCATTGAAAAGTTGTACATAGCAGCACCATCAGTCGGTCGCATATAACCTCGCCCGTCCCAAAACTGAAATTCAGTAGGCGCGGTCAGATCAATATTCTGGACAAAGTTCTGCAACACCCAGCTCATGGTCGCGTAAGCTGATAAGTCAGTAGCCGGTGGTGGGTTATGCGGCGAGTAAACTCTGACATCCTGGCTACCATTAAACTCATACACACCACCTTTGGCACTGATGTACGACTCAGACCTTAAAGGCTGGATACTGTTATTCACTCCATTGGCGAAACGGAAAACATGGGCATTGTTGGTATACACATCCAAAATACCGTCACCGTTCTGCTTAAGACCAGTGTCGTTATCGCCCAAAACAATTGAGTGGCCGCCGAGGGCATTCGGTGTTCCGATACCCAGACTGCCATTGATCGTGCCACCAGCAATAGGCAGCGCTCCTACATCACCGGCAGTCGGCTTATATGCTGTGGTGTAGTCAATCACCCACGACACACTTTCAGACATATCGCCATTCCATGTTTGACGGGTAGCGCTCGTTCCGTTATGTGAGAAATATTGCTGTACCCATGCATCCCCTGTTCGCCCTACGAACAAGAAACCGTAGCCATACAGTTTGCTACCATCAGGAGTCATGGGGAAATCGGCTACAGTGGCAGTATCTGAAACAGAGACCACCCACCATCCCGGCGTCGCGGCGGATGCCATCCTACCATTGTTACCAATTGTCCCATGGGGATTTAATGGTATAGCTCCGACATTGCGTAAAAATGATATTTTGTCGGGAATATCCGCACCATTCTGGTCTTTTTGCAACGCGCCAGCTGCCTTATTAACCGTTTGCTGTAAACCGATATTCTGAACAAACAAAGGAGGGTTTGGGATATCAGCGCCGTTCCGGTCTTTAGCCAGTCGCGCATTCGCATTATCCATTGCGATCTTAACTGCCGCAGGGGTTGCAGCCTGCGTTTCACTGGTGCTGTTCACAGCGCTGTTAAGTTGAACCAGCCCCCTTTGTTGTGTCGTGCCATCGAGGACACCAATGGATTCACGCGATGTTTTTTGTGCTTCCGCGCCCCGCGCTTTTATCTCTTTCAGGTTTTGGTCAATGCGCAGGAATAACCCATCGCCTGTTGCAACATTCAGCGTAATATTTGAGGTATCAGATACCGCGAGGCGGAACTGCATATTAACGCTGACGCCACCAACAGGCTTATCGATCGCCGGGCAGTTTGCCACTGCATAAAGCTCCCCGGCATCAGTCATCAGGCCAACTTCACGGACAGTAAAACCGCCCACATCTGTCGGCAAAACTATTTTCGCCATCAACTGTGTGGACTGTTCGGGGGACACAACCAGATCCGCAATATCCCCCCGATATGTTTCATTAATCAGCCGTATTTGTGCCGGATCGGGTTGCACCTGTTTACCATTACTGTCACCGACCACAAACTGCGTAAGTACAATCCAGCGACCACTGGCAATGGCTTCAGCCTCCAGTTCCTTGCCCCGGTTGGTGATAATAGAATAATAATCAGCCATGAGATTCCCCGGTAAATATGTCCACGTCTATATGCGCTGTGGTCGCCCCCGCAATATAAATAGCTCCGTCCATCCCGACATTCGCCAGCACATCAATTTTACTCAGATAGCTGCGCAGATTTTTTGCCCGGTCAGTAAGTTGACGGATCTGATGATAGAGGGCGTCACTCACGCCCTGGCTACTTTGCACCTCTATCCGAAAGGTATACGGCGCTGCATGCGGTGTTTCCTCCCACCACTCCACAACTGTTGTGGGAAGGTTTACGGAGGCCAGCGAACGCCTTACTGCCCCGGCAGTGCCCCTGTGTTGATGAACATATGCAGCATCTTTTATCACCTGCCTCTTTTGCGTCTCTGTCCAGTTGTCATCCCAGAAATCAACGGCATGCTCCCAGGCAAGCCACGGGAGAAGGTGTGCCGGACAAGTGTCCGGATTTCTTGCTTTGCGCACCATGTTGGTATCAAGGGTCTCGATTTGCTCCGCACCGGCCTGCTCCTGAGCTCGCTCTTCGGGGAATGCGCCTGGAGGCAGCAGGGATCTAAATTTACCCACCATTGCTGCTTACCCCCCTGCGTGTGACATTTATGGCGGTACACCACGGCGCCTTACCAGCTTCCGCTTCAATATCCGCTACCGGGGAAATGAGCCTTACCCGAACCACTCCAGCTTGCTGTAACGAGGCATAAATTGCGGATAACGGCACTACAGCTTTAATCCGATGGGACAGCAGGGTATATGCACGTAAAGCATTAATTGCGTTGTTCAGAACCGCCTGCGCATCCGGCCCCTCTGGGATTTCCAGCTCTGCTGTTACAGCATAATTTGCAATTGTGGCGCTTTTCACTGTCACAAAATCAGTTAGCGGACGAATCTCATCGGCATTCAGTGTGCTGTTTACCTTACCCAGCAACTGCTGCCCTGCCGTTCCGTCCCCCGTCCGGGAGAGAACATACACATCAACATAACCCGGTCGATTGTGCGTTTCCGGCCCATAAGCATCCGCATCCAACACATCGGTATCAGCTGGTTTGGCATGAAAGCGGTAAGAGTTTCGTGCGCCAGCGGTATTCAGCTGTGCCCACGAAAGCTGGATACGCTCACGAAATGCGTCATCATCTTCCAGTAGCGGCTCTATTGGTGGGACCGCATCTGGCTCACCGGGTTTAATAATCTGTCGCCTAACGTTGAACGCCGCGCCTATCTGATCAAGGTCAGCGTCTCTGGCGCTCGCCAGAAATACCGCTCGTACTGCATCATTAACCCGCTGAAAAGCCAGCGTCAGCTGGTAGGCATTCACCTCCCCCTGTTTAAATGTCGGATCAGACTCCACCAGCGCATCAAACTGCTTATCCAACTCACGCAAACGCGCCAGCCAGCGGGAGAAAATCTCTGCCGCATCAGGTACCACAATGGCATCCGGCACAGCGAGTTCGGACAGGTTAATTACGTCATAGCTACTTGCCATAAATCGTTATGTCCCCCGTTTTAACAGGTAAATTGGTTTCCTTGTTGATCCCCTCGATATTCACAACACAGCCAGACTCTCCTTCCGGAAAAGAGACAAGCACGCGCGTCACTTTCAGCCGGGGTTCCCAACGGGCCAGTGCTGTCGCTGACGCGGCAATCATCCGCAGGCGGGTAGACTCATCCCTGGGGTTGTCCAACAGCGAAAACAGTTCACTGCCATAATCACGCACGAGAACACGGCTTCCGACGGGGGTGCTAAGAATGTCGCTTACGGACTGGCGCAAATGGTCTACGCCAGACAGGCATTTGCCAGTCCGGTTGTTTACACCGTTCATGATAACTTCCGTTGCTAAATCGCTGGATGGAGGAAGGGTTAACCGAAGTAAGCAGGCCCCGTTTTATCCTGCTTTTCCGATTTTTTTAAAGATGTTACGGGCTTACGGACATCGACTACCAGATTGTAGGTATAACTGAATCCGGAAGGTGTCAGGGAAAAAGCCAGAGATTCAACCACCCAGGTCCTGTCCTCACGGGAACCAAAACCAGAGGTGGTAACACCCGATTCAGCAGTCAGCAGAACATGCTTCGGTCGGCATGGCCCTGTAACCGTCATTTTCTGTTCGTTCCGCTTTGCCAGTGTCTTTCTGGCTTTTGCCTGCTGTTCAGCAGTATTTTTCTCAGACTGAGTGTATGGATTCGTCATTGCCGGGCCATCGTGTTCGACGGAGGCGGTTTTTGTCTTTCCATCCATTTCGTCGTAATAACGAACACCTATTTTCTCTTTTGACTTGCCTTCTCTTCCGGTAGCTTTGCCCGTGGAGCTGCCACGTTGCCCCTCACTGTATGACCACTCAGAGACATCTTCCGGTGTAATGGTGATCCTGCGAGTCTGTTTCCCAGAAGCCGTTGTAGTAGCCCCCTGCTGTAAAAAGAGCCAGTAACCACCTGACGGTTTACTCACAGCATTATAGGTCCGGGCCAGCCTCGAGAGCAGATTGGCATCAGATTCTGCCACCTGATCGACATGGCTGATGTGAATATCTTTCAGTACATCAGCCACTCGAGGAATAAGCCCGTTATCTACGGCCACTGTCTTGACAAGATCCTCAAGGCGAAGATTATCCCAGCTTCTCGTTTTCTGGCTTGTAACGTCACCAGGTTGCTTCTGGGCATTCATCGGCGCAGCAGTAGCATAAATCTCAATGCGTCTTGGCGGTCCACTACTGGCAACTCCGCTGACAACAAACCAGCCTTTATCTACAAGTTGATCATTAAACCCCAGAGCGACCTGAAGCCTGGCTCCTTTTGAAGGAAGTGCCAGCGTTTCAGAAATCAGTGTGATTTTCAGTTCATCGGCTTTCGCCATCGCCCCTCCATAATCCGTCAGTATCAGCTCAGAAAGGCACTGTTGCAGCGTCCGGGTAATATCCTTACCTTCTGCCTTTATGCTGAATGCCGGTCCATATTCAGGCGATGTAATCTGATTAGCCATATTAATCCCACAAACTAAAAGGTGAGTCCTCAACGGGCGGTGCCAGATCAGGCAGGGTGATAAGCAGACCTGAAGGATAAACTGCCCCGTAATCCGCCAGCCCCTGATTTGCCTCCAGAACCTGTATTACAGAATAAGAGAGTGATTCAGTTCCATAATGAGTAGCGCAAATGGCGTCCAGCACATCACCATCACGGGTTTGATATATCGTCGGCATAGTGTTTCAGCGTCATGGTCCAGTTTTTATTGCGATGACCGCCACCCGGCAGGAAACGGTTCGTTGTGTCGGTAAAATCAATCACTACCCACCATCCCAGAACATCCCCTTCCCCGCTGACCAGTTGCTGCGGCTTCGCTTGGTCGGCAAGCACAAACAAGTCATTGACGGGGTCCACACCTTTACGAAAAAAGGCATGCGACTGACCTTCAAGCCTGACAGTGCGCCCTGGCTTTCCGGTGTACTGGAGAAGATCCTGTTTACCAATGCGCTCCTGTTCGCTCCAGCGCCAGGTCGCTTCGCGGGTTAACTGGTTATAGGCCGTTGTATCAATCGAAAAAGCAAAATTGCCCAGCATCATCATGACTCGGACCGTTTCGACCGAACGCAAGGCGCCTGCTTTTTGCAGGCCGAACTCATCAATCAAAGGCGTGAAGTCATTCACCAGACAAGCCCCCCATCGGTTAGACTGTTATCACCGTTAAAAGCAGAATGGTTTCTGGTTACAGAGGTCAGCTTATCTGCAATGGCTTTCTCATCCTGCCCAGGTGCAGCATTAATTTCGAAGTGATAATCAAACTTCCTATTATCGATAATCTGCCTGGAAGGGAACTGTTTATCCAGTTCGTCCATTTTCTGCAGCAGGGTTTCCCAGTAACCGCCTGTATTATCTTCTTGTGGTTTGACAGAACGCGGAGCCGTGACTTTCTGTTGCGGTGAAGGAAGCGTAATCTCTGGATAAACTGCATCAGGCGATACTAACAACGCATAATTGCCCCATGCCCCTGCGCTGTTTTTTGTTGCCGAATCATGCTCTGTGATGCCTTCACGGTTTTGCTGCAAAGTGGCGTTCCAGTTTAATAACGTTTCGTTACTTTTCGGGGTCAGATATTGTTCAACAGACTGGTTAAAGGCTTCATCATCCGAGTCAAAACCAAAATAACCACGAGTCGATGTCCAGGACTGCTTAACTTTTTCCGGTAATTCTGGATGTGCTTTTAACTGCTGTTCAAACCATTCACCCTGTCCGTTTCGCTGCGCTGTCAATCTGGCGATGTCGACGGAACCATTTCTGGCTAGCGCCTGCAGGACATCGCGCTGATCTTCCCGTTCATCCGGCAACAGCCAGGCCAGTTTTTTAGCCAGCGCATACACAATTTTGCCGACAAAAACTACGCCCTGGCCGAAGGACAACACCCCTGGATAAAGATCGTTACGCAGGAAAGTGACTATACGTTTGACGCCACCACCTTTGAACCAGTCAGACAGATCGTCCGTTAACCGCCGGATATCGGGAGCCAGTTCATTACCCAGTTGCCCGGAAATTTCCGCAACCGCCGAAGAGAACACCGTTCGCAGATTGCTGATGGCCTGATTACCGGCAATGGCTCCCTCGGCGCCCTCACGGGTCACAAGGTTATAACGCCGTTGCTCATCCATTAGTTCCCGGTAGCTTCTACCTGACTGTTTGATCAACATCAGTAACTTACTGGCTTCCCCCCCAAAAAGAGAATCCAGCGCAAAAGACGCTTTCGCCTCATCCTGGAGGCTGAGTGCACGCTCAACGATTTTATCGAACTGAGCCATATCACTGAGCCCGGCAAAATCACCCGTCTTAAAACCGAGCGTTTCAAAGGCATCCTGAAGTGAACCCTGTTTCCCGTTCTGTTTATACTCACCCGCTTTGTGCAGATACTCTTCAAAAAGGTCACCGATGTTTTCGGCATTCATATCGTACTGTCGAGCCAGCGAATCCCAGGCATTAAAAGTGGCTACATCCACGCCATAGCTTTTCGCCACACTGGCGCGGGTGGCGGTTTCGGCATTCGTTGCCGCTGGCGCGATAAGCGTACCGAGCGCTGAGGCAACCACCCCACCACCACCGAACGCCAGCCCAGTGCCAAACATGCCACCGACCTGTCCAGCAATCCCCATCCCTCGCCGGAATAATCCCTTTCCGGCTCCTTTGAATGCCTCAATCCGCTGCGTTTTTTGTATCTGGGCATTCAGTTTCTGCTGTTCCGCCCCGGTCTTCCGGATCTCCCTGGAGACTTCGCTATAACGGCGTTTCAAATCCCCCAGACTTTCGCCCGCCAGTTTCGCACGTTTAATTTCGGCAGCCAGTTTAGTCTGGTCCTTTGTCAGCCGTTCTGAGCGTTTCCCGACATCTTTCAGGCACTGTTGCAAGCCCTCAGCCGAACGCTTCCATGAACTGTCCAGGTTGCCGCCAAACGTGATAACGGCTTTAAGATTCTGGCCTATTCCGCCCACGATTCATCATCTCCAGTTCATCAGTGAGAAAATCAGAGAAAGTACTGAACGGCATATCCAGATAGTCCGACATCGGAAAATGCAGTCGCCGTCCCAGGAGTCTTATCGCCCGGAGGAGATGTCTTTCGGACGTTTCGCGGGCGGAAGCATAAAAACATTGAAGGCATCCAGTAATTGCGCATAGTCTGCAGCCGTCAGTTGCCAGACATCCTTTTCACTGAGGTTGCACAACAGCGCAATCATCCGGGCTTCTTTTTCTTCTTCGTTGCCACGATCTTTTGCATGAGCAATACGGTCACGCACCAGCGGCTCACGCATCGTTACTTCGTCAAGGACAACGCCACCGTCGAGGGTGACAGGGGAAAATAGTCTGATAACACGGGTTTCACCGGGAAAAGGCATAATCACCTCCATGAAAAAACGGCCCGCAGGCCGTCAGTCAGTCGAAGAAAAGGGAAAATCAGAGACGAACTTTTGCTGCCAGTCCGGAAAGCAAATCGACTCCATTCACGCGGCGGGAAAAACGCTCGGTATCAATGGCAAACAGCTCGCGCCCTTCCAGCGTCTGTCGGTAATAACTGACAGCAATATCGACCGTGATGGCATTTTCAGAAAGATTGTCCTTGCCCCGTGCATCCGGTGTAACGGCCTGAACAAATCCCTCAATCTCCTCAACGGTGCCGCGTGCAGTGCCGTTACCGAGATATCCCTGATAGGCCGTAAAGCGGGAACGGCTTCCACTGACAAAACCGAAGCTGGCCAGCATATCCGTATCCAGACCGTAAAATTTCACCTGACAGGTCAGCGCTTCCATCCCGTCATCAACGGGTGTTGGCGCATCCTGGGCACCCGTTCGCAGGTCTGTTTTCACGACAGTCAGCGACGGCGGCGTAAACTCATGCGCCCCCTGAATACGGATCCCTTGCCGAAAGAAGGTCCAGGCGCGTAGTGTATTTTTATCGCTCATGCTGCCAGCATCTCCTCAATCGCATATTTGTTATTCACCCGAACGCGCAGGCTGATAAGTTCTGTCGGCGATTTCGGCCCAAAGTCATAGTTGATATACAGGGCACCTGCCGCCATGCTCTCTGCTGAATTCAGTTCTTCGTCCAGCCAGGCACGACCGCCGAAGATGGCACCCAGCCCAACCAGTTGTCGCATGTAGGCATTAATGGTGCCGATAATGTCATCGGCATTTTCCCGATCCAGTGGACGGTCAACATACTCCAGCATGGTTTCCTGGATACTATCCTCGATAACATCTGCCGTGCGTCGCACGGATTCAAAGCGCCACTGCGGATCTGTTGCACACAGACGGTTTCCCCAGTGTTTAAAGCCCGCACGACGGATGATGGTGGACACGTTCTGCATATTGAGCAGGTTTGCATCGCAGTTTTCATCCCCGAGAATAAACTCGTCGATCTGCTCCACACCGAGGATATTGTTGATATCCTGATTCGATTTACTCCACCACCAGCCTTTTTCATAGTCAATCCGGGCCCGCAGACCGGCAGCAAACGCGGAGTACGGACGATAAACCAACTGCCCTTCGGCATTACTGACCTGAACACGCGGACGCAACAGTTCGGTGCGGGCACCATAGGACTGACGGCGCTGGACCACATCCTGAAGCGAAGCACCGGAAGCACAATCAACATAAGCCACAGCGCGTAATTTTCCGGCCACAGTTTCCAGTGCCTTACCAACCGCATCATCTTCACTGAATCCCGGTGCAATCACGATACGCGGCTGATACGTGGTAACGGATTTTGCTGATGACAGAAGCCCAATTCCTTTCAAAACTGCGGCGCGTTTTTTCGCTTCGTCAGTTTCATCAGCCACCCGCACCACTACCGTCAGCGCATTACGTTGATCGTTGATGTCCGTTAGTGCCTGTTTGAGTGTCCCACTATCACCCAGTCGGTTAATCAATGCGGTGCCAGCCACAGCCACTGGCGTATTCAACGGAAAAGGCTCATCTTCGCCCCCTTCCAGTTTTACACTGAACGGGGCCACCAGACCGTCACCACTACCTTCGATCTCCACTTTGCCCCCATCCAGCACATTGACGACACTGGCCACATCAGTGGGTCGGGCCGTTATCACGCCATGTTCATCACACCCCAGAATCACTGTTAGTTTCCGCTCAGAATCATCCCAAGAGGCCGATGTGTTAACGGCCTGCGGACTCTCCGTTTCCGGTACCGCTGCCACTGCATCCACTTGGATAATATTGCCAGCCTTGCCCGCGACCTTTGCTCTGAAATTCAGGACATTATCCAGAATCGGTGTCCCGGTAGTGACAGTTGCTGCACTCCCGGCAGAGGCATCCGGCGCAGTCCCCACCAGACCAATAATGGCGGTCTGGATCGTTGTAACCGCCACGCTTCCCGAGGTCAGTTCGATTGTTTCAACACCATGTAACTGAGACATGTTTTTCTCCAGGCATAAAAAAACCTGCCGCAGCAGGTCACATTTTCTGATTAGGTTTCTTCGTGGTCCCGCCACTGTCTCCGGGGTGGTCGTGGGTATTAAATGTTTGCCGGATCCCACTCATGCTGCCGGTTTTATCCGTGATCTCCTGCGAGGCACCAATGTTGCCCTTCACGATTGTGTCAGCATTAATTTGGGTTTTCCCCTGTACTGTCAGGGTGTCCGTGACTTCAACCGGACCATCCAGTGTTCCTTTCCCCACAATTTTGTAAGAGCCACCACCCGTCAACGTGATCGTCAGAGCATGCGCCTCCCTGTCATAACGAATCTCTGTTCCGTCGCTGTATCGGGTGATGTGCTCACTGTCAGTGCCTTCCGGTACGGGCAGTTTTCCCGTGTTCCAGCCGGGGAAAACACGCCCGTTATTTAACTCACCGGCCTCCGACAACACCGTCACAGCATCACCGACGGCATAAGGATTTGAGTCAGCTCGGTTTGCTCCGGAAAAGCCCTGACATAACGGCAGCCAGGTGGTGACGATATCCCCGAGATCAACCCGGCATTTGGGGATGCCGTCATGCCGAACAGAATGAATCACACCGCGCCGTACCAGATTCGCCAGCCTGCGCTGTAAATCCCCCGCAATATCATTCATCAGTACTCACCTCCCAGATAAGGTGGTAGTCATCCACATGCTGACGCCCCGTATCCGGTACAGCGCCCAGCCACACCTGATTCAGCGGCATACCGGTTCTGGCGAACGGATCCACGCCGAAAGCCGCACTCTGGGTAAACGACACCCGCCACACCAGATAGTCATCCATACGTGGATCAAATTCATCACGCTCGGCAGCCGTGAATACGGCGGGTGAAATGTGTGTCAGGCCAAACTGCTGCCCGTCAATCCACTGTGTAATATCTGCCGCCGCTGTTCGCAGGAAGATTTCCGGGCAACTGAGACCGGACGCTGCATCGACCACCACAAAAAGATCACACGAAAGTTCAACATTGAGTTGCCCCTCGTTGCCGCCGTTCTGCTCCCAGCTGTTAATGGTGAAATACACGGCGGGTGTCACCAGCCCGGTGAAACGAGGGATATTTTTTTCAGGATAAGCTCCAGCGTCACGTACCCACGTTATCTTTTTCAGCGTACTGATAACCGCCTCGTGGTATCGCGCCAGAGATAAAGGTTCAGCCATTGTGACGACCTCATACAGATACCCGGGCTTTCACACGCCCTCGGATATCCATTTCAAAATGGTGCATGAAAATTTCCATCGCCTCGGCAAAGGCGTTGTCTTCTATGTAATTCAGCATCGGTTCGTAAATATCCACCTCCGCTTCCCGGGTACGGCGGGTATGCGGATCACGAATGACCACCGTTCGTCGGTTCTCACGTTTTGAGCGGGCGACTTCCCCGTTTTCGAAGATCAGTGCCGAAAGCAGGCTACCTTTAGGCGTAAACCCGGCATTTTTCGTCTGTCGCCGCGCTTTGATAAAGCGCCCCGTAGATTTATCCCGCAGGGTATGGTGCGGACGTAACCGTCCGTTAATGCGCCCTTTCAGGTCTTTCACCTTAATGGCGTTGAGACCGAACCAGAGCCTGAAGTTATCCAGTCGGGAACCTCTGTCGAGGCGAAAAAAGAGCAGACGACGACGCACCAGTCCGATACTTCGCGGGGCCAGCCCGTCTTTCAGATCAGCCAGCGTTTTTTTGCGCAGTGTCGCAGCGGTTCGCCTGAGCGCCCGGGAGTAAGCCGCCCGAAACTGTTTTTGTGTGGCACCGATACTGTCCGCAATCTGCCAGATAGCATCCACATCAATATCGACAGGTAAATCCCGTCGCAGTCTGGATCCTCGCGCCATATCAGCTCCATTGTTCAATCGACGGCTGGACGTTTCCCGGTGCGCCATAGGCCAACGTGACACGGGTACGTCCGGCTTCGTTCACACCGACATGTGTCACCCGGTAACGAACATTGTTCACCACAACCTCATCATGCTTTGACAACCCGGCAATATCCGCCGTCATGGCACTGAAGGCCGGGGCGTGATTGCTGATTTCCCCACCGCCCGGTACGTTGACCGGTGCATCCGGCGTTTCAAAAATTACATTCACCGGACGGCATTCATTACCGATGTGAAGCACTGCCGGACATGCTTCAGCAAAGAGTCTCGTTATGCGGGCATCTGCCCGCATCAGCCGTTCATGAAAGTTGCGCATCAGTAACCCAGGCGAACACACACGGTGGCGTCGCTGGTCTCTGCGGCTGCCCATACGGTGCCCACCAGCGCATTACCTGATTCTGTTGCTGTTAACGTGGCAGTATCAGACTTGAGATATACTCGTTTACCCTGCGTCAGTTCCTCGGCCTCTTTGGGTAATGCAAAAATCCCCGTGGTATGCAGAGCACCAGTGCTCCCCTGCGAAATATCCGCATGAGCCACCCCGACCAGATTGTCTTTGACGACCAGTTCCCCGGATACGACGGTTTTTCCGCTGTCGTTCACCCACTCAACGGTCGTTCCGTCCTGAACATAGTTTTTTGACATTTTCACCTCCGGTATAGGCGACACCCGGCGGTGTCACCTGAATAAAAAAACCGCCTGATGCGGCGGTGAATTACTGTTTTTTAACTTTGACCATGCCGCGCCAGTCAAGCGGCGCCACCCCGGCATCGATGCGAACCTTGAATGCCGCCCCATCAACGGTAAAGCCCTGCTGCTGTTCCAGATACGGGGTATCAATACCGTCAAGGTAAGCCACTTCGATCGTGTCACGGCCTTGTTCTGCCACCAGGTAATAATCGGTCGGGCTGCTGTCATCCAGACGAGCTTCTGACAGAACGGTGGCAAAGTTCTGGATCGGGTTGACGATCCCACTGTTGGCATCTGCCCCCGGCACGCTGGCAGACTTAATTAACTGATTCGCTCGCGATTCAATGGCGACAGGTGTCAGCATAAAGGCCGGACGAATGTTCAGGCGGCGGCTACCAGACTTTTGCAGCAACATGGCCTTGCGCCCCGCATCCAGCCCTTCAACGGACAGGTCTGCGGTCACAAGGTTGCCGTGATCGGCATGGAAAAGCGGCTTACCGTCGGCCATTTTCGGGTTGCTGGTCAGCACGGCCCAGACAAGATCGCCCACCGTAGTACGCGCTGCGGCCCCCATAGCCATCGGAATACGGGTCAGCATATCCAGGTCATCGTTGATGATGGTCTGGCGGTCAATACTGAACAGCTCGCCATACGTGGCCAGCGCGATGGGTTCACCGCGATCTTTAAGGGTCACATACTTATATTCAGCACCCGGATGCACCTGTCGCAGTGTCGGAAAGGCTTCCAGCCCCACACGATGCGCAGTTTTAAAATCTGACAGCGTACCTTTGCGGGTCCATTGATCAAAGGTTTCACTGGCGCTGTCCCAGCCCTGCAGCGCCGCTTTATGGGCCACATCCATCAAGATATTGCCAAAATCACTGCTACTGTGGGTGAATGCCAGCCCCACCATTGCCATCGGCGCGGAATGCCCGGAAATACCGATGCCGCGATCAACCAATGATGCACGTGCCAGTTCGCGCAACGTATAGCCGTTATAAGCATTGTCTTTCTCTGCTTCGACATACCCGGCCCGGGCCATCACTGACGCACGGATGGAATCGCCCACCAGATTGCCATTGCCCGCATAAATGTATGCTGCTCCCGGCCCTGCACAGGGCGTGGTGCCCGCCGCCAGCGCCTGCAGCAGTCGGTCACGCGCCTTTTCAGCCGAGCAGGTGAAATCGCTCAGACACTCCGCTTTCAGCGAGGCAAATGTCGGAAATGCGTCAAACACGGCAGAGACAGCACTTACACGCTCCGCATTGGCGACCTGCATCTGCTGCTGCAACTGAGTGGCTAGTGCCGCAATATCGACTGAACCAGGCTGCGATGCGGCCTGAGGCATCTGCGGTGCCGGAGGCTGGATATCCAGCTGTGGAGTGGCCGGTGTTTCTGCACGCGGAGCAAAAAGAGCGTTAACCTGTTTTGGCATATTCTGGTAATCCTTCAGTTTATTTTGATTCACACAAGCCGCAGCCTGTAATTCAGGTTCAAGGGAATCTGCAAAGCCTTTTTCCACGGCCTCAGCGCCGCTGAGCCAGGTTTCCGCTTTCAGCATTGCTTCCAGCTCCTCTTGTCCCAGCCCAGTTTTGTTCATGTAGGCCGACAGCATCAGTGCCTCATTGCGATCCAGCCAGTCTGCATAATCACGCATATCATCGGAATCTCCGGAGATCCCGCCCCAAGGCTTGTGCACCATGATCCAGGCGTTTTCCGGCATATGTACCGTTGCCCCCGGAAGGCAGACAATCATTGAAGCCATGCTGGCGGCAACACCATCCACCCAGATATCCACCTTCGCTTTCAGGCGTGCCAACGTGTTAAAAATGGCAAAGCCCTGCATCACATCACCGCCCGGACTGTGGATATGCAGATCAATGGCGCTGGCCTCAAACACCCCCGCATCCTTACAGTCGGCAACAAACTGCTGCGCAGTGATACCCCACCCACCAATCACGTCATAGAGGAAAATTTCCACCCGCCCGGTCGCCTGCGCACGGATTTCGTACCAGCACTGACCGTTTGCGGCATCGACACCCGCAAGGCTGGCGCGGGGATTAATCATCATCCCGCGACGGGGCGGGCTTATCATTTGCTGCATCAGGGAGCACTCCTTTATCGTTGGCGGCGTCGGAATCGAACACCAGCCCGTTTTGTCGGTTAAATTCGGTTTCACGCATACGCTGGCGTTTGACCTCCTGCGGCGACTGCCCACGGGCACGGATCCACTCAGCTTCCGTTCCGGCACCACCACGCAAAATGGCCCGCCATGCTGCGGCCTCTTTGACGGGATCAATCCACGGCATTACCGGACCAAGATAGGTCGCATTAAAAAGTGTGGTTTTGTCTATATCAGGAGGGATATCCATATTAAGCAGCGCCATCGCCAGCCAGGCGCGATACACCGGACGGCTGAACTGCCCCACAAACCATTGCTGCAAGACGTTATAGCCTTCGTAACTTTCCACCAGTTCCTGGCGCTGTGCGCTGTAGGTCCCGTTATAGTCACGGGCAATACTGGAATAGCTGCCGCGACTCCCGGCAGCGACCGCCCGCAACTGCCCATTGCGAAACTCATGGAGATGAACGTTCGGGCGGTTTGACTCAACCATGCCAAGATCTTCACCCGGCCCCAGGTCATCAAAAATCATGCCCGGCGCAATATCAAAGTGACGGTACTTTTTCTCTGAGGGTTTCCAGTCTTCATACGCCGGAAAACTGGCGGCATCACCGCGTTTAATATAGAAGCCCAGCGCAGCAGCAATACGGGCCGCTACACGTTCGCTCTCCTCGTAATCCTTTATATCGCCCAGACGACGGATCACCCCATGAAGCAGGCTTACACCGCGTAACTGGTGAAGGCGCTTACGCAGGGCAATGTGCAACATGTTCTCTGCCGAAACAGTTTTCAATTCAGCGCTGAAGCGAGTCATATTGGCCGGATGATATTTGTAAACCCGGTAACCAACAGGGCGGCCCCAGTCGTTGACGATAATCCCCTGGCGGATCTGCTGTCCCGATGTGCTGTTCAGATTAAGCGGTACAAAATCAGCCTCCAGCAGTTCCAGTGAAAACGGAACACTGCTTGCGTATGTCAGTCCGGCAACGGGGCCACGCACCAGCTGCGCGAAAATCTCCCCGTCACGCAGTGCTGAACGCAGCGCCAGTCGCTCGGCTTCCGGACGGGTCAGCATCCCCGTCACCTCCGGACGAACCGACCATTCGGACCAAAGTGCTGATATTTTTGCCGCAAATTCTTCATGCAGCTTACCGTCCAGGCCGAGCGGTTGCGGTTCCACCTGGATTCCCTGGGCACCAATGACCCGTTCTTCCAGCTTATCCAGCAGGCCGATCACAATGTCATGGTCTTGATCCAGTGCCCGCGCCTGCTCTCGCAGAGACACGCCAGCAACACCCACCGCAGTATCTGCCGAGCGACTCTCACGTTTTGTTTTGTTCACTCTGGAGGGGTGCGCTGCCTCATACGCCCGAAGAAGCATCTTGTTTCTGGCGCGCGAAACAGCCCACCCTGGCGCAATAGCACCAAGTGCCCTGTCGAAAATGCCCATGGATGACCTTACAAAAAGTTAGCGAGTTTGAAGGTGTTGCTGCGACCATTGACGGCCTGCCAGCGTTTTTCCCAGTATTCAAGCTCTTTACGAAGTGCGACGGGATCATGATTGGTAATGGCGCGACCATTCACGCCTGTAAAAGACACGCTTTTCCCGTCAAGAGAATCACGGTAAGCCTGTCGAACCGTAACCAACATTTGCTGGATTTCAGATTTCGTCATAGCCAGCCTCCGTTGCCACTGACACCCAGCCAGCCGCCAGAAAGTGGGCTGGCCTGCTCAGTGACGGCAACCGGAGATGAACGAGCGGGTATCGTTTTTTTCACTACCATCTCCCCGGGGCGTTCCCCGTCAATAATGTCCGGATTCGTGTCCTGAGATGCCGCCCAGGCTGGCGGTTGCTCCCAGTCACGGATTTTTTCGTAACCGCGCAGAATGGCAACGGCGTGGGCATAGCAGAACAGGTCGAATGCTTCGTTGTTCCCTTTACCTGGCTTGCGCCATTTTCCGTCGCTTCCCCGCTCCTCATACGTCAACTCCTCGTAAAACCACTCCCCGAGCCAGTCGGGAAAATGGATATACCCGGCTCCCGGTGTTTCACGCTCCAGGTTATTGCTGAGTTGATCTTTGAGCAGGTCAGTCTGCAACAGATATACCGGCACTTCGCCACGGGCATCAGCCCGGCGATCGCTTCGTCCGGTATTGTCAGGGTGTGTTCTGGTGATCAGTTTCTGGCGTCGGGTGCTGTCCCCCTTTATCAGATAAACCCGTTTCCCCAGGCCATCGCGGCGGCATTTGCGCCAGAATTTATACGCGTTATCCGTCACGCCATCCTCACCACCGCTGTCGACTGCCATAGCCAGCACAGGCATTCGCCGGAATGGATTTGACTGGAGAGGATACGTTTTTTCCAGCACATCCATGATCAACAGCTGCCAGTCCTCAGGGTAAGAGCCAGGGTGAACCGGAAGCGCCTCGCCATTTTCATCACAGCGCAGGGACTGACGAATGTTATAGCGATCCACTAACCAGCGTTCGCCGTTCTCACCGTAACCGATTATCTGTACTACAAAACGGCGTTTCTTCCCGCCCTGCACATCCACCGATGCCAGCAGAAAACGCACCTTTGGCGGCACCAGGCGTTTACCGTAGTCCTCCGCCCGCTGCATCAGCACATCGGCCCGTCGCTGTTCGGTTGCTGCACGCGGAAGATAAGGCAGGCCCCAGTCAGTGTTGATCACCGTTTTCAGTGTTTCTTCACTGCCCGTGGTTTCATAGTCCTGTTCTGCCGTCAGTAACTTGTAAACCAGTTGCGCCCAGGTCTGGTAAGCCGCAGCGGGCCCCTCCATCCAAAATGACGCAATTCGGGAGCGTCGGGCATCACCCGTAATACTCCCTGTTTTATCAATTAGCTGACCTTCACGAAGCCAGACACCACGTCCGTTAAGCTCCCGTTTTTTATCGGCGGTGATCACCCCGTTACAGTGCGGGCAGACGATATGCGCAGCTTCACTGGCTTTAACCGGATCGGCAATCTCCCGGTAACCTGTCATCGCCTCCATAGCTGGTTGAAAGTAATCCCCACAATGCGGACATGGCCAGTACCAGCGACGGCGATCGCCGCGATTATATAAAGCCAGGATTCCGGTGGTGGGTGGCGCTTCATGAGGTGATTTTCGCCGCCATTTGGTATTGGTGATTTCCCGGCCTGGCGAACTCTCCACCAGCGTCATGCCCGCAGACATAAAGGTGGTGGTGCGTTTTGAGGCCAGCGAGAAGCCATCGCCTTCCCCGTCAATATCTTCCGGAAATCTGTCGTAATCCGTCAGCGCCACGCATTTAAAATCCGAGGATGACATGATGTTGACGGAGGGCCAGCCAATCTTGAGGTAGTTCCCTGCAAGAAACGTCCGGTCATGGACGTTGTTATCGTTACGCGACGGGCTCAGCCTGCATGCCACTTCCGGGCTGACGCGAAATGTCCTGGCCAGACGTTTTTTGGAGTGTTCACGCGCTTTTTCTTCCGTCATCTGGACGATAAGCATATCCGACGGATCACACACCACGTTGTACACCACCCAGCCATCAATCAGGCCAATCGTCTTACCCGTTCGCGCTGGACCAACAAATATGACAGCATCATATTCGCGTGACGCCAGGCAGTTCATCGGCTCCACAACATAGGGGGCAAGATGCGGATCCCATTCAACGGAGTTACCGACACCCACCGGAACGCGCATATATTTATGCACGGCCTCGGCAACAGGCATCCGACGCGGTGCCTTTATGATCCCGGCGGTATTCTTTCTGACCTCTGCCGCCGTGGCCTGTCGCATGGCTTACTCCTCTTCTGTCGAACTGTCCTCCTGTTCCGGCGTATCTGCCTGCTCAACCTTCAGGGCTATCTGATCCCGCAGGTCATCAATAACCTTTTGAACCCTGACGACGGCTGATGGTGTCATTGCGCAGTCACGCTCAAGAATATCCGGCAGAGTTTCCAACACCTGAACAACCGCTTTTGCCATCGAGGCAAATTCCCGACTGACTTCTGAGGCCGGGATAAGCTCTCCGGTCTCCTGCTGAAACTTGAGGCGCTCACGCTCAGACTGAAACCACGCCTTACGATCCGGCGGCGTCATTTTGTCAACGGCAACCGGCTCCAGCGTCGGCGTTCTGCCCAGTAATTCCCTGAGAATATCCAGAACCGAATAAAGCTTTAGGCGGGAGTTACTTCCGGGGGCAGGCTCAATATTGTTCAGTCTGCTGGCGATGGTCTGACGATGCAGATCGGTCAGTGCTGCCAGTTGATTAATGTTGAGGCGAAGATTTTTCAGTTCGTTATCCATGATGATGAACAATATTTAACCAAATCGACATCATGAATAATTTCACATTTGAAATATCAACAAGTTAATAGAAAGATGATGATGCCGATAAAATACAAAAAACCAGCCGTTTTCCGCGTGTCCACGTCCCCTCGGTGTTTCAAATTCCCGGGAGGACCCACACAAACAAGGTGAACTATTATTTAGAAGCCAAAAGCCCAGCACCTTTGTTTATTGCAGAAGCGAGGGCTTCAGCCAACAACTCTGATGGAATACCTGGCAATCGCGCAGCCCAAAATGCCCGAGTCCTCACCCAGTCCATTTCTCCTGTAAGTTGTGCTGTAATAGCCCCATGCAGTTCTTTGATAAGAGCAGCCTTATCCTCTTCTATTTTGTACAAAGAGTTGTTCACAATCATATTCAATATTGGCAAATTAAGTGATGTTCGTAGATGAGTGTCATGTATAGCTATGAGGACAAAGTAAATGAAATGGATGCCCAGAGGTAGTAAAGGCCAGCGCCTGGTGCAGCAAACAGCCCGACATCAACGAAAGTCATCCGCAAAAACATCAGATGTAATATCTACAGTTGCTGTTCTGCTGGCTTTGATCATATTTATAATCGCTATGGCGAGTTGAGGTTTTATTACCCTTACACTGATAGCGGCCTGTAGTTGTTACGCCACTATAGTGCTGTGCCATGTATTAGTACATAAAACCGCCCACATGAACTGACTCCTAATGATGGGCGGTTTACAGTGATAATTACTTAGTAGTTGATACGTCGCCGTTCAACCTGTTGAATAGTATGTTTCTCATTTCACCCGAATCAATCGGATCAAGGTTCATCCAGGTAAGGCTTTGACGACTGGTTGTAATATCATATTCAGAGAACACACCATGAATATCGCCCTTATCTAAGGAGTATAGAATCGCTATTGATTGCTCAGAGCAGCTATGAGGCTTACAACCAGATAAGGCAAGATACTTAACCCCGCCAATTGTTATTTCATTTGCCGGGCTGCTAGTGCCGCCATTCTTTACCCATGAAGGTAGATTTCTTTTGCCAATCAGATCGTGATAAGCTTTTCCGGTTTCTTTGCCTTGCACAAAATCGAAAAGATATGGATTACCTTCTGCACTGGCAATCAGAGGCAGCAAAGCCAAGGCGGTAATCGCTAGTTTCTTTTTCATATCGTTTCCCTCACTCCTTTAAAGAACAACGACACAATATCTTTTTTTTATTAGCTTGTCAGGAGCTCCCGCAAATTATCTTAAAACTCGAGCCATACTTATTTTTCATGAAAATTGTTGTTTGACTCTCTCACTGAATCGTAAATCAATTCGCACGCCATTCCTGCTGTGTAGCGTTCATCAGCGATTCCAGCATACCGTTTAGCTTCTGCTGCAATATCTCCGAGCATGTCGGCAAACATTCCGGCGGTGGCGTCGGTTGTTTTGCTTCTGACGGTAGTGGCAAGATCTGCGGTGTGTTTTGCGGCGTCCAGGCGGGTGGCAAGTTTTGTGGCTTCAGTGCGCAGCTGACTAACAGTGGCAGACAAGCTAGCAGCAGTGGCAGCAGCCCTCGCTGCTTTTTCTTGTGCATCTTTTACAACCTCATCACGGGCGATAACCCGCCCCTGCTCAATCATGCGGACGGCAGTTTGCACGTTGGCCACGCGGGAGTATTCCTCTTTATCACGGTCAGCCCATTTCTTTTGCCAGAACCGATCACTCCATGTGTTTCCAGCGATAAACGCACCGACTACCAGCAACAGAACGGCAACGAATTTATTCACTGGTCTATCCCCCAGCACGTCAGCGCGCTTTCCTGATCCCGACGAATTACCTGACCATAACAGCCATTTTTCTGGCCTTTGGTTAACCTGCAATCACGACCACCATCTTTAATCCACCAGCGGATCGCCTCGCATGCACCTCTACGGTCGCCAGCATTGATGCGCTTGTAGAATGTGGAAGGAAAACATTTACCGGGTCCAATATTGTACGGACAGAATGATGCGATCCCTGCTTTCTGCGGTTCGGTCAGTGGAACTTTAATATTTCGCTCCACCCATGCCAGCGCCTTGTTTCGTTCTATAGCATTTATCTGGTCACATTTAGCCTGAGTCAGTTTCATTCCCTGCACTACCGGCTTGCCGTCTACCATCGTTGCACCACGGCAAATAGTCCAGATACCAGAGCCGTCTTTGTAAGCCGTCAGGCTGTTACCTTCTTTCTCATCAAGGAACTGATCGAGAATTTGTTGTGCCGATGCCCCTGCGAGGATGAGGCCAACAACAGCTGCGCTTAACTTATTTCTCAGCGCCGGGGACATAACCATTGAGACGATCCTCCCTTTCTTTGCGTCGGTAATACCAGTTCACAACGCAGGTGATAACAGTGCAGGCAATACCAACGATAATCGCCCAATCACTCAGGCTTAAATCCGTTATTCTGTCTGCCAACATCCCGGACACCTCTTTTGTTGTAACAGCGTATGCCTTCGACGAGACACCGCATCCTGTTAGAGTGGTTCCTGTTCCATATGAAAGTCTGCTGTATATAGTGCTCATTCTGGCCATAGCCTCACCTCCGATTGTTCGGATGGCGCTGTGATTGAAGGAGGTCAAGCTTCACGGGATGGATTTATCAACAAAGCACGTAGTGGATGATTCCCGTGAGCCTGAAATAAAAAAGGCCGCCATATGGCAGCCTCAAAATGAATAAGGTTGTTTACATTGGTGGAGTAAGAGGACCTTCGAGAACCTCAGCCTCACCGTTATGGCAAATGTCATCGCCTCTGGTCAGATGCCAGACGCCTGTGATCGTTTTCCCCGTTTCAAGGTCATCTACAGTGTCATTCGTGTAATACGCTACCTGTACAACACCTACATGCTGAATCCAGTAATACCCTTCCTTCATACAAACCTCCAAAAGGCTAAACCGATAGTATAAATCGAAGCAAAAAAAACTGCGGTGCAAGAAGCCACAACTCAAACCCCGCTGCATATGATGCTCATTCTGGTCATAGCCTCACCTCCGATCGTTCGGATGGCGCTGTGTAACTGAAGGGGAGCAGGCATCCGGGCTCTTTTGGAAAAAATAAGTTTGGAGTTGAATCCCGGTGCCTGAAATAAAAAACCCGCTCGAGTAAGCGGGTCAGAAAAGTCTTTTATGCCAGTAAAATCAAGGTATGTTGTCTGAGTCCTCAGCGCACAAATCATCACAATCCAGGCGCATTGCAACATCCTCCCAGACGCTATTACCTATACTTAGAGAGGCTCTTCACAAACACGCCCAAAGGGCGATTTTACGGGTACAATCTCAATCCAATAACTGATATCTGTATCAATCAAACAATAAATTAAAGATATTTTCGACAAATTAGTGTAATGTGAACGTTCATTAACTCAGGAAAAAGCCTATGTCAGAACGTAAAGACTCTAAATCACGCCGTAATTATCTTGTCAAATGCGCCTGCCCGAACTGCACCCAACATTCTGAACACAGTTTTTCGAGAGTACAAAAAGGTGCTCTGTTAATCTGCCCTCATTGTAATAAAGTATTCCAGACAACCCTCAGCGCTGCATAATAAAATTTAACGTTTTTATCCCGCACATAATAGCCACAACTATTATGTGAGATTATCTTGTTAAAGATAATAAAAAACCCGCTGAATGCGGGTTTAATGTTTTCATATTTAATTAATTTCAATTGTGACTTTTCGGAACAGTCGCTCCCTTACGCTCGTTTTGTAAGGCCAGCCGCCAGCTTCTGCTGGTTCGACTATATCGAGCAGTAAGTTGCACGTCACAACAACGGTCAGCATACTTTCTCCTTCAGGAGATATGCTGAAATATGCTCACCGTTATCATGAAATGCCGGGTCAGTAAGAATTTGATTCAACTGACCCAACAATACATCCATTATTTCTGTCAATATGACTACTCAGGCATTAGCCTTCTTCGTTATCGCATAGAGACAAATTTTTGGATTTTTACTCTGTGGTGACTACGTTGGCAGCAACCGGACCTTTAGCACCATTTTCAATAGAGAATGTTACTTTTTGTCCTTCAAACAGGGTGCGATAATTATCACTCTGGATAGCAGAGAAATGAACAAACACATCTTTGCTGCCATCAACAGGAGAGATAAATCCGAAACCCTTATCAGCATTAAACCATTTTACTAAACCAGTCATCTTATTAGACATATTTTTATTCCTTAATTTGAGCCTTTCGGCATAGATGGTTTTATTACAGAAACTACTTCGTGCTTAGTGGAGAGACTCAAAGAAGGGATAAATATATAATACCTGAAATGAGAACTGCTTTAATAAACTACCTTGTACACGTCTGTTCTTCAAACCGACGCAATCATTAACGCATGGGCATACATATTAATCAATGTTTATTTTAGCCGTCCAGGTCCCCTTACAGCCAGGAAGTATTTCTGGCGTTATTTTTAAGCACGTGTATAGTGCACCGTGTTTTCAACATTAAGGAATTTGTTTGTCCCGTAAAATGACAGGAATTGTCAAAACCTTTGACTGCAAAAGCGGTAAAGGTCTTATCACCCCCTCCGATGGCCGCATAGACGTACAGCTTCACATTTCAGCACTAAGCCTCCGCGATTCAGAAGCACTCATTCCCGGGTTACGCGTTGAGTTTTGTCGAATAAATGGCCTTAGAGGTCCTTCGGCAGCGAACGTTTATCTCTCATGACTTGAAATGTCGCCTTTACTTTTGGTAATCATAAGGCAGAGCTTCAGAACAAGGAGAGTTTACATGAATCAGACTGTCTATCTCAGCGACTGGCTGACTGGTCTTAAGAGCTTATGCAGTACTATAGCAATGACCATACTGCTATTTATTTAGCCTAAAGATCATCGCGTACTGAGGCCCCTATCTGATAACAGGGGCAAAATATAAAAGACTCAACGCATTGCTTTTGCATCCAGAATATTGATATGAACGCTTATCCTGAATGCCAGAATCAGGAATTACGTTCCGTCATCCCCTATACAACAGCGCGACCTTTGCCAACATCTCACATTCGCTGTAAGCAATTGTTTTCAATGATTAAGAATAGCTGCATAACAACTACTCTTAACACCTTACATCAAAAAATGCGGACCGCACTAGTGCTTTTTTTATGGTTGTCTACACAAACAATCGGATCCATCTCCAGCCGGAGATCCAGCATAGACAAACACCCCTCGATGAATCCTTCCGCTAATTGCATTTCTATTCGGATCTGTTTTTCACATTTTTTATGTCGCTTCGCCATACCCCTCTTGGACACTCTGAGAACGTAATGAGCCACTAACAGTTCATAATCGTAATGACTCCTCTTACGAAGCCTAGCCAGGCAACTTTCAATAATCAGTCCATCATCATCACAACATTGAGGGCGAGCTTTGCTTGTATAAGGCAATAGACCTTTAAAGCCAGCTGCAATTGAGGAATAGTCAATGCGATTTGAATCACTCGCAGCCCAGGCTCCCCATAAATCTAAAACCTTCTGTATATCACGCATTATTCTTCCCCACTTACGCCAGCACGCCAATTGCCAGCGCACGATCGATAAAACGAAATATCAGCTCCAGTTGGGAGCCATACTTCTCTTCAAACGCCACGGTATCCGCATGTAGCTCGTCGTGATGCTTTCTGCACAAAGGCAACACAAAGAGATCATGCGCTTTTGTTCCCATACCTCCCTGACCGTGGCCTATCAGGTGGTGAGGATCATCGGCGGGTTTTCCACAACATGCACACGGCTGCGTCTTAACCCAGCGAGTGTATTTCTCATTAACCCAACGGTGACGTTTTGGACGTAACATGAATGATTCAGGCGACTCCGGATCAACTTTCAATGCCAGTACCCTGCTGGCTTTATCCTGGATAATGTTGGTGGCCGGAACTGATGGCACTATGTCGCTTTCACGGGTGACCGACTGAATCACCGGTGTTGGCATTCTCAGCGCCTTACGGGCAGCGCTTTCTGGCAAAGCATCAGTCAGGTCATTACGAACCAGCCACCAGCACAGCTCCGGAAACGTAACGGCATGGTGGTCATCAAAACCAAGATCCTGGCGTACAACGGACAGCACCCAACGAGCGCAATTACCCGAAGCGATTGCCGCCAGCCTTTCCGTGTACTGCTCGCGTAAAAGGTTGTCACAATGCCAGCACAAGCGGATTGCACCAGGTGCATGTCGCATCGTTGTCAGATGCTCACTATGCCAGTCAGAGTGCTGCCACTGACATGTCTTGTCTCGAAGTAGCCAGCTCTCAAGACTTTCCATGCCACCAGCACGACGAATTACCGACTCATTACGGAAAACATCGCCAACAACAGGATCATCCGCTAACGGTTGCGATACCGCAGGAACGGCACCGCTGGCAAAGGATGAATAGCGTTCCGGCTCAGGCTCAAGCAGGACACGCCCCTGCATAAACAAGGACATCAGTTCTGAACCCGGCCTGAACAATACGATCCCCATTCGAGGGGCAATTTCAGGGGTCAGTAACGCTCTCACAATCACCTCAATGAACGGTATCGATTAGCTTCAGCAGCTCAGGGAATCTGGATTCGAAGAAATGCGGCTGCGTCTCGCGCGGGTTTACCGGACTGGTGATGTTCTTGCCGAACATGCAGCCCTTCGCCGTCAGTGACCAGAATTTTTTAATACCGTTGATTCCTGTGCGGCTGCTACGCTCGCGGTGTTCAACGATCCCCAGCTTCGCCAACTGGTGATATGCCTGATTAGCCGTCATTCGGATGCCATACAGTTTCAGCAATGCACTCAAAGATAAGGTTGGACGGCTGGAGCCATCCAGCGCGCCTGTTGGGGCATCAATGGCGTACTGAGGCGCCAGGTTCGGTAAGCCAACTGCTTCCTGGAGTTTCTGACACGCCCCCAGCACCGAAGAGTTGGACAGGTTTAATTCTTTGCGCATGAATCCCAGCAGAATTACTCCCGCCTGTATCTTATCGGCAGCCATACCCGATAATTTGTCTGGTGTGCGGGTTACCTGGTCAAATGTACGGATAACTTTCAAATGGAAAGACGGACTGATCCACATTGCATAAGCAAAAACCAATTCACGGGAAACATAAGTCCCCTGTCCAAAACCACCACGGATAGTTTCCACACAACCGATGCTCATATCTGAGCAACGGTCAATTTCCATACAAAGCTCTCGGGTGGAATCCATCCGCAGGAAGTTGGACGGTTTATGGCGTTCTTCACCACCACCAGCCCGATGTAAATCATTCAGGCAATAGCGTCCATGAACATCGCGGCGAACTTCAATACCATCAATGACCATCAAATGATTCATGCTTCGTTTCTCCTCTTACTCAGGCGGCTGCACCCGCCTTTATTTCGTACTTGTTGATGGTGATCTCAACTTTCCCCTTCGGGATAACCGGCCCCCACTCCACCAGCATCCTTTTCACCTGGCTGTCGTCTTCCCACACGCCTGCATGGGTCAATGCGTCAAACAGCGCCTTGTTATAGTTGTCCAAATCACGGATTCGGTTGTCCGGAGGAAACAATACAATCTCTACTGATGCTGGCACCGCCGTTGGTTTCGGCAGTCGTCGTAGCTGTTCAATAATTGCTGCACACACCTCGCTCTGAAATCTACGCCCCGCCGCACTGATCAGGCTTTTCCCTGCAAGCGGCCCTTTATTGGGATGCCGCCAGTAAGTGTTCACGCTGGGAGGAAATGGCAAAGTCAGTTTCATACCGTCACTCCCCGTTCATGTAGCCAATGGATCGCACGTAATTTCGCGTTCTCTTCGTTGGCAAGTAATGCGCGGATAATCCCGGCAGCTTCGTTGTCCTTCACTGTTGTGTGAAGCGTTATTCTCCGCGCCACACCACGCTTTATCGTGATGACGCCTTTTTTCTCCAGTGCGCGGAGCTGTTCCACGGCAGCATTCACCGAGCGGCAACCCAGCATGGTGGCGAGTTCCTGATTGGTTGGTGGAAAGCCACGCTCTTTCTGGTAAGAAATCAGCATATCCAGCACCTGCTTCTGGCGTTGGGTTAACACAGTCATTCAGCCCCCACATACTTCCCCGACAAATACCATCCCTCACCTGACACAGCGAATCTTTCGCTTTTACGTAAACACCGCTCACGGCGTTGCAGGAATTTATTTCGCTCCGGCTGAGAATGGCTCTCGCAGAATGCCTCCATCCAGACCGTTGCTGCGCGTCGGTAGAGCCCCTTCGACTCAAGCTCTTCGGCCTTACGGGTCAGGCGCAAAATCACCCGTGGGTCATTAGTGCCGGTATAGCAATCTCGTCCGCGTTTAGTCTCAACAGCGGGTTCCAACTCTGGCTCTTCCCCCAGAGCAAAATGCCTGTGAATATCCCCCTGGCACTTATGAGACACTCGCCCGCTCTGGCGTAGCTTGCTTGCGGTCTGCAAAATGCACCGCCGCGGATAACTTTCAAAAGCGTTTGCGATGTCGCTGGAAGTGCAGCCCGGATTTTCCTCAATAAATTTTTGAACATCTGCCATTAGACTCATACTCACCCCCTGAACCCTGCCGGGACCTGGCTGTAATCCACGCTGTCGTAACTGGATTTGAAAAACAGATCTTCACTTCTGGCACCAGACACCGATGGAACTACCCAGGACTCTTCAAAATGGCGGTCAGGGCCAAAGAACGTGGCAGCCTGTTTCACGAATTGCGTGCCGCTGCTACCCGTCGCAGATACCCAGCCAGCGTAACGCTTCACACCTTCCAGCATGGTTTCAGGATTTACCCCTTCATTCAGGCGGGCTTTCCAGGCTTTGAAGGCTGCGCATTTTGAATTGCCACCAGCACGCGCGGGATATGACTGCCATGCCAGCTCAAACTCTGGCGAGTAGTCCAGCCGTGTTGAACGTGCCCGAGCAGACGCCTCAGCAGATGCGCCAATAGTTTTTGGTTCATTGACTGGTTCATTGACTGGTTCAAAAGAGTGACTGATTCTGGGTGAATCTCCTGCACTACCCCCTGGTGAATGTCCTGCACTACCTGGTGAATTTGCTTCACTAGGTAGTGAATTATTAGCACTCCCCCCTAGTGAATTTCCTGCACCATCCAGATGCAGACGATAGATATTACTTGAGTTACCTTTGTCACCTTTCCGGGTGACCTTTTTTACCAGCCCGGACTCACAAAGCGCCGCAATATGATTCATCACCGAGCGTTTGCTGATCTCACACTGATCGGCAATATGCTGGTAGCTAGGCCAGCACTCTCCCTGATCGCTGGCGTTATCAGCCAGCTTAATCAGGACAAGTTTCCGCAATGGGTTACCCACACGAATTTTCATCGCTTTGACCATCAGCTCCATGCTCATGCCGCACCTCCAATACGTTTAAAGTTCCTCCCGGAAAGAAACGCAATGAGCGGATAGCTGAGGGTGTAATTACGCCCCAACAGTTCACAGACCACCTTCTGACTCTCTGTATCAACAAGACTGACGCGCAGAATGTGACCACGGCTGGAGGCATACCACTGTCCTTCACAAGGGTAATCACGATACTGGCTGGTGAAACGGTTAATAATCTTCCTGATCATTTGCGTCCCCTTACCTCGGAAGGGTTCAGTAATAGATTGATGAGACGGGCACGCGCCGCAGCGTCATTGATGCGGCCATAGAGATGATTCTGGCCCACAGCCTGGCCGCGTCCTCTGTGGTTACTAATGACCTGGCCATTTGATAATCTGCATTCATGCCGTAATAGCTGGTGTACAGCCATGCCGACCACCAGCTGTTGCGACACAAAGTTATTTGCCGTTAAACTGTTCATGCGTTAGTTTCTCCACAGTCACGACACGCCACGGCGCCCAGAGCTGCACACTCGTGGGCGTCATTACTTTCTGGGGCACAAAAAATCTTGTAGACCAGCGTGGCGTGTTCCTGCAGCTTCGTAATAGCCCGGAAAAGCTCATCGTTGATGGCTATCCGTTCATGAAGCTCCACCACCCCATCTTCGATTGCTAAACGAATTTGCTTTGAGTAGCTTCCAACCTGTTCGATGGCTTCCAGCAGACGTTGGTTAATATCAGCGTTCTCCACCTCCTCAATTTCCGGAAGTGATACAAACACCCCATTAGCAGACTGTGCGACAGCATCAGCGATGTAGTGAGTGCCGCTGGCTCGCTGTAACACCATTGCCCAGCCAAGCGGGAAAATCTGATCGCCATCAGCGCGAAGACGGTTGAATAGCGCGTTCTCTGTTACATCCAGCCAGTCAGCAGCTTCTGCGTACCCACCCGGCAATGCTGCGATAGTTTTCCTGACAGCCTTCACATACCACTCAGGCTGTTTTTCTACTTTCCAGTGATGTTTACCCACGGCTCACCTCCTGTTCCTGTGGTTTCAGCTCGCTCGGGTTTTGACTAGATTGAAAACGAGCCGGGTAGAGAATCTGCATTTCGCTAATTTCACCCTTGAAAAATTTGGCAAGACGTTCCGCGAGATCGATGGATGGGACCTGCTCCAGTCTCTCAATACGGCTTAACGTCGCCTGATTGACCTGAACACACTCAGCTACATGCTGTAATGTAAAACCATGCGCCTTACGCACATTTCGTAATGGTGATTGCATACACCCTCCAATTATTGCGCCATGTGCATGTTATTTTACGCAAGTGAATTGCGCAAGTTGATTTGCTTAACTCGCAATAAAGAAATGTAATAAACGCATGAGCATAGGAAACCGAGTTAGACAACTTCGCCAAGCGAAGAACATGAAAATTGCCGACCTAGCTGAAGCCATTGGTGTGGATTCGGCGAATATCTCACGCCTTGAAACAGGTAAGCAGAAGCAATTTACCGAGCAAGCCCTGGGCAATATAGCCAAGAGCTTAGACGTTGAAATTGCTGATCTCTTTACCTCTGAGCTCAAAAATAATACTGTATATAAAAACAGTATTAGTGAGGGTGATGTGCAGGTGAAGGATGTATTCCGTATTGAAATGCTGGATGTCAGTGCCAGTGCGGGAAATGGCCTTATCCAAGGTGGTGATGTCATTGATGTGATTCATGCTATCGAATACAGAACTGATAATGCTTTATCGATGTTTGGCGGCCGACCTGCCAATCACATAAAAGTCATCAACGTTCGTGGGGACAGTATGTGTCCAACCATTGAGCCTGGAGATCTAATCTTCGTTGATATCAGCATCAATCAGTTCGATGGTGATGGTATCTATGTCTTTGGTTTTGACGACAAAATATACGTTAAACGACTGCAAATGATCCCAGACAAACTGTTGGTAATTTCTGATAACCAGATTTACCGTGAATGGGGAATCACCAGCGAAAACGAACACCGATTCATGGTCTTTGGAAAGGTCTTAATCAGTCAGTCGCAAACCCTTAAGCGACACAATTAAGCCAGCATACTCTTCCTCGGCCACCACTAGGTGGCTTTTTTTTACCCTATAAATTGCTTATCTCGCAATAAAAATACTTGCATACTATGCAATTTCATTTTATCTTTCCCCACATACAAACGAACAGGTGAAACACCAAAGAAACTTTGGTTGTAACACGGCGTATGGCACATGATTCGGTTTGACGCCTGGAAAGAGACCAGGATGCAACGATGAGAGCATTACTGGAGATGAAGCCGCCCTCGCCCGGTTAGCATGTCTGCGAAGGTAGTGCTATTGCTTTGGCGGTGCCAGTTTTTCCCTTAGTCCTTTCTGGTACCGCCCTTTTTACAAAACAGAGAAGAGTATCCCCGGATGACGGGGTCATAACCCGATCCCTCCTGATAGGTGTGGCCACTGATGCTCTTCTCTGTTTTGTGGAGAAACTAACCGACCGTGCAGGGTCGATATGCTGAGACTAAGCAGTTAGTGAAGTAATAAGGTGATCGCATATGCTTCAAATGTTAACTCTTGAAGAATGGGCTACTGAAAAATACAGAAGCAATCCTCCAAGCGTTTCCACGTTGCGCCGTTATGCTAAGCAGAATTTGTTTTGTCCACCGGCAATGAAACAAGGTCGGTTATGGCGAGTACGCGAGGACGCCGAGTTAGTTGGGGAGTTGGTAACACCAGTAATCAAGAAAAATGACTCATTACTTTTGCAACGGATTTTGAGTGATGGCAGCCAGACCGCGTAAGAATAATGTTTCAGTCCCAAACTTATATCCCCTTTACAGCAGAAAGGTAAATAAAGTCTATTGGCGATATAAGCATCCAGTAACAGGAAAATTTCATGCGCTGGGAACGAACGAAGCAGAAGCCATCGCTATAGCTACTGAAGCTAACACGCGCCTTGCCGAGCAAAGGACTCGGCAGATTCTTGCTATCAGTGACAGGATCGCAACCAGCAAAGGAAAAGCGATCACAACGTCAACTTGGTTAGATCGCTACCAAGCGATCCAGGATGACAGGCTGAAAAGTGGTGATATAAGACTCAACACCTATAAGCAGAAAGCCAAACCAGTATCCTTGCTCAGGGAACGAGCAGGAATGAAGTTGATTTCAGCCGTTGATGTAAGGGATATCGCACAATTGCTTGACGAGTATATCGCTGCCGGGCAACCGAGAATGGCGCAAGTAGTCCGCTCCGTTCTAATTGATGTATTCAAAGAGGCACAACACTACGGGGAAGTCCCCCCTGGTTATAACCCTGCATTAGCCACCAAACAGCCCAGAAGAAAAATTACCCGACAACGGTTAAGTCTTGAAGAATGGCAAAAAATCTTTGATATCGCAGATGCGAGTCATCGTTATATGGGGAATGCCATGCTGTTAGCACTGGTTACCGGTCAGCGATTAGGTGATATCTCACGTATGAAATTTAGCGATATTTGGGATGATCATCTTCACATCATCCAGGAAAAAACCGGGAGCAAAATCGCCATCCCGCTTTCTCTTCGTCTCAATGCGATTAACTGGAGTTTACGCGATGTAGTAGCCCGATGCCGTGACTATGCAATCAGCCCATACTTAGTGCATTTTTTCCGGTCAACTTCACAGGCAGAACGCGGTGCTCAAGTTAAATCGAATACATTAACAATGAATTTTAGTAAGGCAAGAGATCTGGCTGGGATCGACTGGGGTGAAGGTACCCCCGCTACGTTTCATGAACAACGCTCTCTATCTGAGCGTCTTTATAAAGAACAGGGATTAGATACTCAAAAACTGCTTGGTCATAAAACACAACAGCAAACTGACCGCTATCATGACAATCGAGGTAAAAGCTGGGTAAAGGTGGCGTTATAAAATTGTAATCTCTAGCATGGCAAATTTATTCCCCAACTTACTGGGCTGAAAATATCATCGTGTTTCAAGCCACGTACACATATTGTAATGCCGTGGCTGAGGAGGACAAACAATCTGGCTCTGTTCGGAAACAGCTCTAATAGAATTAGAATTCATTTTTGAATAAAACGATACTATTTGTATTTTTTGTTCACCTTAATCAGTGATTCATTCTCATCATATTTTCCAACAATTCCGTCCTGTCTGAGACGCTCAAGCAGTGAAAGATCGGCAGGAGTATTTGGGATGCGCGGTTTGTCGTAACCAACCTCAGTCAGCCTTGCATAATCACCGCCAAGTAACTTTAAGATTGAAAAAAGCTGTTCACGGCTAATCGATCCCAAATGAGGTTCCAACAGCAATATAATCAGTTGTGCTGAAACTCCCTCTTGCGCCATTTTATACACAATAGATGGTTGGCAAACCTTTCCATGCAACGAAGCGAATCGAGCAAGTTTTTTAATACCTTCAAGATTTGCATCTTCTATGTATTCTGCAGCTTGTTCAACAATTAGATTTTTAATTGCTATGTCAATTGCATGATCTTCCAAAAGCTCAGCCAAGTCGGTGTGCACCAACTGAGGTGTCATATACTCTGCAAACTTCTTCGACTCAAGAATGTAATCCCTTCGCGTCGGCCAATCAGTTGCAGAAAGAAGCTCATATGATTCAGCTTCATCCGCAATGATGTTGTACTTGAGCAGTAGCGAGAAGAGAGCGCCGACTTCAGCCATTACATCTCTAGTATCGAGGAAATAATGCAAATCCAAACTCGTAACTAATTCTACACGCAGAGTTGCGCTCGGAAGTTGCTCTTTAGCCGATAAAATTGCTACGGCTAATATAGATTTTGACTCATCTTCAGCTGTATTAACCTCAGCAATCTTTCCTGATGTAGCCAGTACTTTCGCCAGTTGAACGTCTACGCAACCAAATGACTCGACGTAACGGCTAACATTACTGAATGTTGCTGGGAAACGGCAATGGTCGGCCAATGCATTCCATGCTTCCTTGGAGATCTCAACGAGATCCACAATCTCACAACTTGAAGCTGCATGCTCGATCACGATATTAAGAAGAGATGGTTCCTGTTCGAGCACATCTTCGATTACAGCAATAAAGTTCTCAGTTGCATCGATTGTCACCGAAACTCCAGCAATTGCCTCCAAATATTTACTCAAATGCCCAAGCACATAACCGTATACGGTCTTATTTCTCGTATTGATAACGTCAAGCGCTACAGTTTTTGTGTTATTAATGGCAATTACAAGGTTCTCATACGAGACTTCATACAAATTATGCGAAACAAATGACAAACGAATCTGTCGATTCAACGGCTGAAGATGGGGAACAATAATATGTGATTCCGCGAAAAGCATTCCAATGCGCTCAGCCTTGAGTTGCGTAGTTGCTTCAGAAGTAAGCACGTCGAACTCGGTATAGTGAACCTTTAGATATTGTGATGCTGCTGAATCTGTGCGCTGTTTTAGGGGGGGTAATGAGTTTAATGCAATATTCACAAACTGCAGGCGAGAAACGTCATCTAGATCAGTATGGTTCACAAGATAGGATATTATTCTCGAATAGACAATCGTAAAGCGCTCAATGAATCGCTGGCACTGTTCTCCTGTCGCGAGATATGCCTTTATAAACCGCTCAGAGTTCTCCCGAAAATCTAACAAAGAACGGATCATAATGTCAGCCAAGCCTATGTCACACGCCAACAAGTGATCAAGAATAGCAATATTATACATAGCTGATTCTTTCAGGGCCTCCTTGCCTCTCTCGCGTACAACTGCATCAACATCTTCTGGAGTAAGCTCGAAGTACACATCCATCAGATCACTTTCAACATGATGAATAATAAAGTTAGTGGCAGCAGGGCTCACCCGATCACCATGGAACGTTGATGTATATAAGGTGAAGTTTCTATTGATGTATCCAGCACGCACGAGCTGGTAAGCTAATCCCGGTTTCAGCAACAGCAATGCTATTGTTTCGAGGGGCTGTTTAATTTCTTTATATGTAACCAAAAATTCTGGATGTTTAACTAAATCACCGAGATCTGCACTGCGTAAAAATTTAATATCCGCATTTTTTTCTTCAATTTCGTCAATAATGCTCTCTCGTTCTTTTGCATCCCATAGTTTTGAATCTAGTGGGTCACCAAGGGCGAATGCAAGGTTATCACGGGTAAAATCCATCACTTGATGCTGGCGGTTACGAAAGTGAAGAATAGGGTTATCTTTGGCTGATACAAAATCTGTCCAGAACCGCACTCCGCTGAGTTCATCTTTAGATAATGCAACCCCCTCAAACGAATACGATGCATTATAGAATTGGTAATTAACTGCATTTGCTGTTCGCTCAATATGAGCAATTAGTCGCACACCCAATTGTTCGCTGCGTAGGACCGCTCCATTTATTTTCTCAAGCTGTTGACGAAGTACTGTGCGTTCATCTTCTAGCTTCTTGATATTCTCGCTCACCATCTCGCGACTAACTTTGTATAGAATATCCAGCTTACTCTTACCAAGTCTAATCGACTCAAAGTCCGTAAGATGAGTGTTTTTATAGAGCACCATCGCGAATAAATCTGTTTTATTAAGGTTAAGCTCTTCGCCATCACCAGAAAAAATTCTGTCACGGAATATAACAAACTCGTTACGAACATTCTTAAGCAACCGCATATCTGGGACATATTGAGCCGCTAAGTCTATAAGTTCAGTTGCTACTTCATATTCCATTTGGCCAAGTTGCTGCACTGCTAGATTTCTAGCGCTCCGGTGTGTAATGAAAGGAACCACCGGAATAATCAAGTCAAAGAATTTAGTTCGGTTGGCGCGTACTACCTCAACTAATGCAGGATCGTCAATAGCAAGGATGTCCTCTTCAAGTCTACGCCCTTCATCTTTCAAGGTAATATAATCGAAAATACTGTCTTTAATGGCATAGATAAAACGGATAGGTTTTGTAATCTGTGGCGACGCATTAAGCAAAGTATTCAAAGCGCGAAGCGTCTCAAAAATATGTGAGTCATTGAAGCGATCAATATCTTCAAAAATAACAATATTACGCTCTGATACCTCAAAGAAATAGACTATCTCATCAAGATACTGATCGAAGTATGTTACAGAGTTGTCGTCTAAGGTAACCGTAGCCGAGCCCGCTGAAAACTGCTTGATATGAAGCTTCCCATAAAAACGCCAGCGAACAAAAAATGCACTCCCTGTCGCCGCTGCAAAAATGAGTGCATGCTTCCAAGCGCCTATGTCTTTCAGGGGAGGAATCGACGAAACAATTTTAGCTGTCCACCCAGTCAACAAGAAAATGATACAAACTACAAATCCCATCAATGCAGCTAACCAAATTTCCCTTTCCCATCGAAAGCGTTCAATCCGCCGAAAGCGGGAACCGGGGGTTTTACTCGGCTCCTCACGATAGAGCAGCTGTTTTACTATTTCCTGCTGTATACGGTTTGTCGGAGTAGTTGCTTGCTTTGGCACTGAATCATCAAGCTTTGATACCTCGATCGGCGATAGCGTTGACAGAGAAATCTCAACTACCCTACCATCTTGCCGCCTAGCAACCTCTTGCAAGATGCTGCTCTTTCCAACACCGTAATTTCCGGATAACGCAATATTGCGGATTTGTTCATCAGAAAGGGCTTCTTCAATAGCCGCAACGTAACCAACATGTTCTGCCTCAATATACTCCGGAGTAAGCGATACGAGCCCCCAAGATTCACCAATGGTGGTATTTTGATTAACGCTCATGCGGATACATTTTCTCCATTAAAAATTAGTCCCGTACCACTCTCATGTTTTAATAGTCTAACATGTCGCTTCGTCTAGAATTCACATCAGATAAAAAGTTTAATCGTATCCCATAAACCATGCTGGTTCATTTTTTGTTGACTGACAACCTATTACTTCGTGCTTAAAACATAAAATAGAAATGTATGTCTCAGACACATACTAGTCATAAATATTATGGCGCACATTACAAAATAACTGCGAACAACATAAGGGTGCAAAATACAACTCTGCATAGTGACATCTTCTGCCACCCCACCACTGTGCGTCAAACTACTAGGGGGTTTTGATAACTTATTTTGATAAAATTTTGATAACCGTTAGCAGCCTAATAAAAAACAACGGGAGCGTTACGCTCCCGTTAATGAATTTAACAAATTACCGTATTACATGTTTTCGATGATTGCGTCGCCAAACTCTGAACATTTCAGCAGCTTAGCGCCGTCCATCAGACGTTCGAAGTCATAGGTTACGGTCTTGGCATTGATCGCACCGCTCATACCTTTAACAATTAAATCAGCCGCTTCGATCCAACCCATGTGGCGCAGCATCATTTCTGCAGACAGAATGATAGAACCTGGGTTCACTTTATCCTGACCTGCATACTTCGGTGCAGTACCGTGAGTTGCTTCGAACAGTGCGCATTCGTCACCAATGTTTGCACCCGGCGCGATACCAATACCACCAACCTGTGCGGCCAGCGCATCGGAGATGTAGTCACCGTTCAGGTTCATACAGGCAATCACGTCATACTCAGCCGGGCGCAGCAGGATCTGTTGTAGGAACGCATCGGCAATGACGTCCTTAACCACGATCTCTTTACCGGTTTTCGGGTTCTTGATTTTCACCCATGGACCGCCATCGATCAGTTCGCCACCAAATTCTTCACGCGCTAACTGGTAACCCCAATCTTTGAACGCGCCTTCGGTGAACTTCATGATGTTGCCTTTGTGTACCAGGGTAACTGAATCACGATCGTTGGCGATGGCGTATTCAATCGCTGCACGTACCAGACGTTTAGTCCCTTCTTCAGAACAAGGTTTGATACCAATACCGCAATGTTCCGGGAAGCGTATTTTCTTCACACCCATCTCTTCGCGCAGGAATTTAATCACTTTCTCAGCATCGGCAGAGTCAGCTTTCCACTCGATACCCGCGTAGATATCTTCGGAGTTTTCACGGAAGATGACCATATCGGTCAGTTCAGGGTGTTTAACCGGGCTTGGTGTACCCTGATAATAACGCACCGGACGCAGGCAGACATACAGGTCAAGTTCCTGACGCAGAGCTACGTTCAGAGAGCGAATACCGCCGCCAACAGGAGTGGTCAGAGGGCCTTTAATGGCAACACGATATTCACGAATCAGATCTAAGGTTTCAGCAGGCAGCCAGACGTCCTGGCCATAAACCTGAGTGGATTTCTCACCGGTGTAGATTTCCATCCAGGAGATTTTACGCTCGCCTTTATAGGCTTTCTCGACAGCAGCATCGACAACTTTGATCATCGGTGGGGTTACATCAACGCCGATACCGTCGCCTTCAATGAACGGGATAATCGGATTTTCAGGAACGTTGAGTTTGCCGTTTTGCAGGGTGATCTTCTTACCTTCCGCCGGAACAACTACTTTGCTTTCCATTCACCTCTCCTTCGAGCGCTTCTGGTTCTGCTCGTCTGTCATCGCGCTGCATGTGCGTTTGCGTCCTGCTGCACGAATGCGTTAGAGCAATTTTTTGTTAATGTTTTGTAATGAGCATGTCAATACTACCCTAATGTTCGTCGCCATGAAAGACACTCGTTCTTAGGCTATAATGCGGCAATTGATATAATCTGAAAATACCATGCAAAAAACTTCTTTTAGAAATCACCGGGTTGAGCGATTCAGCTCACGACAAGTCACTAAGCAGCGTAAAGAAAACCAGCCAAAACGCGTGGTTTTGTTCAATAAACCCTACGATGTTTTGCCACAATTTACTGACGAGGCAGGCAGAAGCACGTTAAAAGATTTTATTCCCTTGCCGGGAATTTATGCGGCGGGCCGACTCGACCGGGACAGCGAAGGGCTTTTGGTGCTGACCAATGACGGCGCGCTGCAGGCGCGGTTAACGCAACCCGGAAAGCGTACCGGGAAAATTTATTACGTCCAGGTTGAAGGCGAGCCGACAGCAGAAGCGCTGGACGCCCTGCGTACCGGAGTAACGCTCAATGATGGCCCCACGCTACCCGCTGGCATTGAGGTAGTAGAGGAACCTGTATGGCTGTGGCCGAGAAATCCGCCGATTCGGGAGCGGAAAAATATCCCCACCACCTGGCTGAAAGTCACCTTATATGAAGGCCGCAACCGCCAGGTTCGCCGTATGACAGCACATGTTGGATATCCTACGCTGCGTCTCATTCGCTATGCTATGGGGGATTACACGCTGGATAATCTCGCCAACGGCGAGTGGCGGGAGCTCTAGCATCAGGCCTTTACAGCGCCATTAACAAGGAAGAATGAAAGAAATGGACAAACGACTCATCGCGCCACTCATTCTGTGTGCCGTATCGCCATTGGGTTATGCCGCGCAGAATTGTGAAGCGACAGCAGGTATCGCGGCAGGTGCGGCTGATTATCTCTATGAAACCGCTCAGGTAAAAACAACCTCCCGACTACACTTCAACTCCGCACCAGATGTTGAATGTCAGCTCCCTGCTTTCCTGGTCAACGGCAATACGGTAGAGGTGTTAAGAGAAGCGCGATCGGCCCAATCAGCAGACGCTCCCGTTCATACTTTTCGCTATGTTCGATACCGTGATGCCAAAGGCATGTTCGCCACAGGCTGGGTCGCGGCTGAAGGTCTGGTACCTCTGACGACTCCCTTATCCGTAAATCCGGCCTGTAAGAAATGGGCGCACAAAGAGATGCCGCAACGCGAAAGAATGCCCCCCGTTGCTGATAATCATTATCAGGTTACAGGCAACGATCGCGCCTGGTTTTATACCATGCCAACGGAACAGTGCCGCAGCCAGTCCGTTTTTTTGGTTCCCGGCGACATTATTTCCACACAAGAGCAGTCAAAAGATGACTTTATTGAAGCGGTTTATTACACCGCCGATCGCCATATCGTACGCGGCTGGTTGAAAAAGTCACAACTCCAGCCTTTAAACAGCGGTGATAACTACCGCTATGATATCAATCCATTATCGACAGACGAAGCTACACGAGTCGCGACCCTCAGCCTTCGCCCGGACTATCAATGCATTTTTTATGAAAGCTGGAATGCTAAAAAGGCCATTGAGATTATCGTACGCGAGGATCATCAAACTGCATTGTGTCGCGGAGGAGCCGACCCACAAACATCGCCTCCTGTGGCTTATATCAGTATCGACAAGACCAGCGGTGAAATTAGTTGGCCAGATGTTGCCGAAGGTTTTGCTGAGGAATAAGGGGGAAACATGTTTAAACCGCACGTCACCGTTGCCTGCATTGTGCATGCAGAAGATAAATTCTTAGTCGTTGAAGAAACGATCAATGGCAAGGCCTTGTGGAATCAACCCGCAGGACACCTGGAAGCCGACGAAACGCTGGTACAAGCCGCAGCACGCGAACTATGGGAAGAAACGGGCATTAAAGCACAGCCACAGCATTTTGTTCGTATGCATCAATGGATTGCACCGGACAGAACGCCCTTCTTGCGTTTTCTTTTCTCTATCGAACTTGCCAATATGTGCGCTACTGAACCCCATGACAGCGATATTGATTGCTGTCGTTGGGTCAGCGCAGAAGAGATTTTCTCTGCGCCAAACCTGCGTTCGCCGTTGGTTGCAGAGAGTATTCGCTGTTATCAGAGCGGCCAGCGCTACCCGCTGGCCATGATCGGTGAATTTAACTGGCCGTTTACAGAGGGTGTCAAGTAAAGGGCTGCGTGCTAGAATATGCCGCCTTGAAGTTCAATGTTGTGAGTATTCCTATGTCTGAAAGCCCAAAAAAAGTGATCGTCGGCATGTCCGGCGGTGTCGATTCCTCCGTTTCTGCCTGGCTGTTACAACAACAGGGCTATCAGGTAGAAGGCCTGTTCATGAAGAACTGGGAAGAGGACGATGGCGAGGAATACTGCACAGCGGCAGCCGACCTTGCGGATGCACAGGCTGTCTGTGACAAACTCGGCATTGAACTGCATACCGTCAACTTTGCCGCAGAATACTGGGACAACGTCTTTGAACTGTTCCTTGAAGAGTACAAAGCGGGCCGTACGCCGAACCCGGATATTCTGTGTAATAAAGAAATTAAGTTTAAAGCCTTCCTTGAGTTTGCCGCCGAAGATTTAGGTGCCGATTACATCGCCACCGGTCACTATGTGCGTCGCGCAGATGTCGACGGCAAAAGTCGCCTGCTGCGTGGGCTCGATGGTAATAAAGACCAAAGTTATTTCCTCTATACGCTCGGCCATGAGCAAATCGCGCAAAGCCTGTTCCCGGTCGGTGAACTGGAAAAACCGCAGGTGCGTAAAATTGCCGAAGACCTTGGTCTGATTACGGCCAAGAAAAAAGACTCCACCGGCATCTGCTTCATTGGCGAACGTAAGTTCCGCGAATTTCTTGGTCGCTACCTGCCGGCTCAGCCAGGCAAAATCATCACCGTTGATGGTGAAGAGATTGGCCAGCATCAGGGGCTGATGTACCACACTCTGGGTCAGCGTAAAGGTCTGGGTATTGGCGGAACGAAAGAAGGGACAGAAGATCCATGGTATGTAGTGGATAAAGACGTAGAGAACAACATTCTGGTTGTCGCTCAGGGTCATGAACATCCACGTCTGATGTCTGTTGGCCTGGTGGCGCAACAGCTGCATTGGGTCGATCGCGAACCGTTCACTGGTACCATGCGCTGTACGGTGAAAACCCGCTATCGTCAGACCGACATTCCGTGCACCGTTAAGGCACTGGATGCTGAGCGTATTGAAGTCATTTTCGACGAGCCAGTCGCGGCGGTTACGCCGGGTCAGTCGGCTGTCTTTTACAATGGCGAAGTGTGCCTCGGCGGCGGCATTATCGAACAACGATTGCCTCTGCCGGTATAATTACTTACACATTTGATACAAGGAAGCAGTGAACGTGGCAAAGAATTATTATGACATCACCCTCGCCCTGGCAGGCATTTGCCAGTCGGCACGCCTGGTGCAGGAACTGGCGCACCAGGGGCATTGTGATGCCGATGCATTACACGTTTCACTGAACAGTGTCATCGACATGAATCCCAGCTCTACGCTGGGCGTGTTTGGCGGCAGCGAGGCCAACCTGCGTTTGGGGCTGGAAACAATGCTCGGCGTACTGAACGCCAGCAGTCGCCAGGGACTGAACGCTGAACTCACTCGTTACACGCTAAGCCTGATGGTGCTGGAGCGTAAGCTGTCAGCGGCCAAGGGCGCTATGGACACGCTGGGAGATCGTATCAGCGGCTTGCAGCGCCAGCTGGACCATTTTGATTTGCAGTCAGAAACGTTGATGAGTGCGATGGCTGGCATTTATGTTGACGTCATCAGCCCACTCGGCCCGCGTATTCAGGTCACGGGTTCCCCGGCCATCCTCCAGAGCCCGCAGGTTCAGGCTAAAGTACGCGCTTCGCTGCTGGCTGGCATCCGTGCTGCCGTGCTCTGGCATCAGGTTGGTGGAGGCCGTCTGCAACTCATGTTTTCTCGTAATCGCCTGACGACTCAGGCAAAACAAATTCTTGCTCATTTAACCCCGGAGTTGTGATCTATGGAATTATCCTCACTGACCGCCGTTTCCCCTGTCGATGGACGCTACGGCGATAAAGTCAGCGCGCTGCGCGGGATTTTCAGCGAATACGGTTTGCTGAAATTCCGCGTACAGGTTGAAGTACGCTGGCTGCAAAAATTGGCCGCGCACGCAGCGATCAAGGAAGTTCCTGCTTTTGCTGCCGACGCAATCGGTTACCTTGATGCGATCGTCGCTAACTTCAATGAAGAAGATGCTGCGCGTATCAAAACCATTGAGCGTACGACCAACCATGACGTGAAGGCAGTTGAGTATTTCCTGAAAGAAAAAGTGGCGGATATCCCGGAACTGCACGCCGTTTCCGAGTTTATCCACTTCGCATGCACCTCAGAAGACATCAACAACCTGTCTCACGCGCTGATGCTGAAAACCGCACGCGACGAAGTGGTTCTGCCGTACTGGCGTCAACTGATTGATGGCATCACCGCGCTTTCAGTTGAATATCGCGATATTCCTCTGCTCTCCCGTACTCACGGCCAACCTGCCACCCCATCAACAATGGGCAAAGAGATGGCAAACGTGGCGTACCGCATGGAGCGTCAGTATCGCCAGCTCAACCAGGTTGAAATTCTTGGTAAAATCAACGGTGCCGTGGGTAACTATAACGCCCACATTGCCGCTTACCCGGAAGTAGACTGGCATCAGTTTAGCGAAGAGTTCGTCACCTCGCTGGGTATCCAGTGGAACCCCTACACCACGCAGATTGAGCCGCACGACTACATTGCCGAGCTGTTTGATTGCATCGCCCGCTTTAACACCATTCTGATCGATTTCGATCGCGACGTCTGGGGTTACATTGCATTGGGTCACTTCAAGCAGAAAACTGTCGCGGGTGAAATCGGTTCTTCCACCATGCCGCATAAAGTTAACCCCATCGACTTCGAAAACTCCGAAGGTAATCTGGGTCTGTCCAATGCGGTTCTGCAGCACCTGGCGAGTAAACTGCCGGTTTCCCGCTGGCAGCGTGATCTGACAGACTCTACCGTTCTGCGTAACCTGGGTGTGGGTATCGGCTATGCGCTGATCGCCTATCAGTCCACGCTGAAGGGTGTGAGCAAACTGGAAGTGAACCGCGATCATCTGCTGGATGAACTGGATCATAACTGGGAAGTTCTGGCAGAGCCGATTCAGACCGTGATGCGTCGCTACGGTATTGAGAAGCCGTACGAGAAGTTGAAAGAACTGACCCGCGGCAAGCGCGTTGACGCCGAAGGTATGAAGCAGTTTATCGATGGTCTGGCACTGCCGGAAGAAGAGAAAACTCGCCTGAAAGCAATGACGCCTGCCAATTATATTGGTCGCGCCATCACCATGGTTGATGAACTGAAGTAATCAGCAACTCCCCAGATGCTGAACAGAAGCCGGATAAGCGTAAGCGATTCCGGCTTTTTATCACCCGCTACATTATCCCTTCCCCCCCACCACATTTGCCCCCAAATAAGTAACAATCTATGGTGGTCTAAGCTGCTACTAATTTATGCACGATCTGAAACTGCAGCCACCCGCAGAATGTTTAAACCACTCTGGCAGCATGGCCGCGCAATTTTCTTTGCTGATGGTTGCTACGAATGGAAAAATGAAGGCAACAAGAAACAGCCCGGACTGCCGGAAAGGACCCGTAAGTGATAATAATTATCAAAACATTCACGTGCGGTCATTGGAATAACAATTTCTTAATCTCTCAACGAAAATAAGGATTTGTTAAGCTTCATACTTTATGGTCGATGCAACACACCCTTTGAGGAAACAATAATGATGAAATTCTCAAAACTTCAGATTCGCTTACACTGGCTGGCTCTGATGTTAATAGCGATAACCTATGCAGCTATGGAGCTACGCGGCTGGTTTCCTAAAGGCAGCAACACCTACCTGCTCATGAAAGAAACACATTACAATGCCGGGGTATTTGTCTGGTTTTTAATGATAATACGATTAATTATTAAACATAAGTATCATGACCCAGCCATCACTCCGCCCCCACCGACCTGGCAGATGATGGCTGCTAAAATAATGCATATCCTGCTATACATTTCTTTTTTGGCTCTGCCATTATTAGGTATTGCAATTATGGCTTACGGTGGGAAGGACTGGAGCTTCTTAAGTTTTAACATTTCACCTTTCGTTACTCCTGACGGGGAAACAAAATCACTTATTAAAGATATTCACGAAACACTGGCAAACGTCGGATACTTTTTAATCGCAGCGCATGCAGGTGCAGCGTTATTTCATCACTACGTCCAGAAAGATAACACTCTTTTGAGAATGATCCCTGACTGTAACGATAAGAAATAAATACAAATTTTAATGTTTAGCATTACAGCAGGCACTCAGTGAATGCCTGCTGTAATCCTGGAGAATTGGTATCGCGCCTTTTGGTAGTTCTTTAGTGCGATCAATGGCTAATTCAACTCTCATAATTACCTCCGATGTATACACTGTTTTTTATACAGCACCCCTGTAAGCAGAAATGTTCAACGATTTAAGAGCGCAACTTATTAATTTTTTTACGTAATGTATTTACACATCAGATATTCCGTTTTTTCGGGTCCTACACATTTTTGTCGCGACATTGGATTTAAATTACCTGGCTCATGCTCAACTTAATGTTGACATAATGTTGACTCGCCATACTGATAAGACGCTAAAAGAGGTCTTCCTATGCGAATCTTATCTCCTTATACGTTGCGCTGGCTTCCAGGTGAACGTGAGCAAAATGATATTTCAGAGTTTATTCGTGAAAGTTATTCTCAGTTTTATCATGCTTCTCTTCCTCGCTGCATGCCATGGTTACTTGGAATGTTCGATGCCAACGGAGAATTAAAAGCAGCCTGTGGCGTCCAGCCGGCCTCAATGGGCAAGATATACCTCGAACACTATCTTAATGTCCCGGTTGAAGTCGTGCTGTCTGCACGATTGTCACATCCCGTTTCACGCGACTCGATTGTTGAAATTGGTAATTTTGCCGCGAGCGATGGGGCAAGCGCCCGAATAATGTATGCGGCTCTATGCCTGCTTCTCAATCAATACTGCTATTCGTGGATTGTCTTTACCGGAACTAAAAAAATACGCAATACCTTTTTCCGCCTGAATCTGCAACCAGTCACATTGATGCCTGCTGACTCGACAAGGCTTGGCGAAGCTGCGCGTGAATGGGGGAGCTATTACGAACATGACCCGCAAATTATGGCGGGGGAGTTACATGGTGGGCAAACCACACTGAGTCAGACCAGCCTGTTGCTGAGAATGTTTGCTGATCCGCCTTCTGCTCCCTGGATAACCCCTTCCGGAGGATCTTATGCTTCTGAACACGCTTGAGAAACAGGCTGCGCTTCAGCCAAATGCCATCGTCCTGCAGGGCGATTCTCGCTCGTGGAGCTGGCAGCAATACCATGATGCCGTTAAAGCAGTGGCCGAACAATTATCTGCCCTCAAGGTAATACGGCTGGCACTTGAAATGGATAACAGCCCTGAATGGGCCATCATCGATCTCGCATGCCTGATAAGTGGAGTGGTGATCATCCCTGTCCCCTCCTTTTTCAGCGGGCAACAGAAAGCCTGGGTACGATCATCAGCCTCTGTGGATGCACAAATCGGTGGAGAAATCCTGGCGGATTGGCAGGAACACGATTTTGTACTCGGGAGACTGCAAATCCGTGCAGTAGAGGACCCCGTGACTCTGCCGGCAGGAACGGCAAAGATAACGTATACCTCCGGTACAACCGGAGAGCCAAAAGGCGTCTGTCTGAGTCTGGATGGTATGGTATGGATGGCTCAAACGTTAGCGGCCGCATTGCACCCCCTGAAACTGGAAAAACACCTGGTGACACTGCCCCTCAGTATTCTGCTGGAAAATCTGTGCGGCGTTTACATCCCTCTGCTACTTGGCGCTGAGACGGTGATTCTCCCACCCTCCCGGATTGGGTTTGAAGGTTCCAGCCGCTTTAATCCAGCCCAGTTTCTTCAGGCGCTGACCACCTGGTGCCCACAAAGTCTGGTGCTGGTACCAGAGTTGCTACGTGTGTTACTGCATCTACACAAGCAGGTACCAGGCAGTACGCAATCTTTACGGTTTGTCGCCGCAGGCGGTGGCAAGGTTCCGGCTTCATTGCTGACAATGGCGATAAAGAGTGGCTTACCTGTATATGAAGGATACGGTCTCTCAGAATGTGGCTCTGTCGTTGCCCTCAATCTGCCCGACGCTATAAAAGAGAACAGCGTCGGTCAGCCATTGCCAGGTATCCAGATCAATGTTGATGACCAGCAACAATTGTGTGTCACCAGCCCGGCTAACGCTTTGGGATATCTGGGATCCGCACCAGCCTCCCCAACAGTTGCCACCGGCGATCTTGGCAGTGTTGATGAACACGGGTTTGTTCGTATTCAGGGGCGCCTGAAGAATGTCCAGATAAACGCTTTTGGTCGTAATTTTTCACCTGAATGGCCTGAGGCAGAGGCCATGATCTGTCCAGCTGTACGCCGGATAGTGATTTTTGGAGAAGGATTAAGGCATAACGTTGCACTCGTCGATGTCTTCGACGGGCAACAGATGCAGGCCCGCGAGCAGCTGCTGGCCCTTTCAGCTCGCCTGCCTGATTATGCGCAGTTCCATCGCCTGTTATTCACTTCAGCTATATCAGAGCCTGGCATGCTCACTGCAAATGGCCGCCCACGCCGGGAACTCATCCGGCAATCCCTCTGGCAACAAATTCTCACCTGTAGTGAAGAGGAGTCATCATGAGCTTTTATAACAAATTACAACAACAGACTGAGGCCGAACGCCGGAGTTTACTCTCCTCGCCTGTCATCGCGCGCTGCCAGACTGGTGACATCTCGCGCGACCTGTATATCGCTTTTCTGACACAGGCTTACTATCACGTCAGCCATACCGTCCCCCTGTTGATGAGTGCTGGCAGCCGTTTGCCAGCCTCACATGAAGCCATTCGGGGCGCAATTGCTGAATATATTGACGAAGAGTACGGGCATCAGGAATGGATCCTGAACGATATTCAGGCTTGCAGCGGTGATGCGGAAAGCGTTCGCAATGGCACCCCAGGGATACCGATAGAAATGATGGTGGCCTGGCTCTACTACCGCATTGAACGGGTCAACCCTATGAGTATTTTTGGCATGGTACAGGTTCTGGAGGGAACCAGCGTATCTATTGCTACCGCGATTGCAGCCCAGGTGGAACGGACACTGGGGTTGCCAGAACAGGCGACAACCTACCTGCGTTCACACGGTGAACTTGATCAAGGACATCTTAAATTTTTCGCCTCACTTATGGATACCGTGACTGACGAGGCCGATCAGGCAGCCATTATCTATGCCGCTCGTCGCGTCTATCACCTGTACACAGAGATGCTTAACCAACTGGGGCAGACCACGTATGAACCTGCATGATAAAACCGTTCTGCTGACTGGCGCCAGCGGTGGTATCGGACAAGAGCTGGCGCACAGGCTGGCGCACAAAGGAACCAGACTCTGCCTGGTTGGACGAAATGCACAGGCGATGACGCTTCTGAAAGAGATGCTTCCCTATCCGGAACGGCATCATATTGTGCTAATGAGCAGTTATACTGATGACGAAATCGTCGCGCTGGCCAGCAGATTCAAAGATGAGAACAAACTGGATATCCTGATCAACAATGCCGGAACCAGCCGTTTTGCACTGTTTGAACAACAGTCTTTTGACGATATTCGGGAACAGATTAGAACCAATATCGAAATCCCCACTCTGTTGACCCGCGCCATGCTGGATAAGTTTAATCCACAGGGCATCATCCTAAACATTGGTTCGATATTTGGTGAGATTGGCCACCCTGCCTGGAGCGTGTATAGCGCCACCAAAGCGGCCACGCACCGTTTGTCGGAAGCGCTGGGGCGCGAATTAAAGGGGAATGGTATCAGCGTACTGTATGCCGCGCCGCGTGCTACCGAAACGGCGCTCAACAGTGACGAGGTTTACGCGCTTAACCGCAAACTGGGCAACAGCAGTGACTCCCCACAATTTGTCGCCGTACGTCTGGTACATCTCCTTGAGACAGAGCAGAAACGCTACCGCTTCGGCGCGATGGAACGTTTGTTCGTTAAAATCAATGCCTGGTTTCCCGGTATGGTAGACAAAGCGCTGGGTAAAAAATTAGCAGTGATCCAGTCCTATACCCAGGGCACATTCAAAGGTGAAGACAAATGAAAATTATGAAAACGTTGCTCCTGACAGCAGCTTTTCCCGCCTCTGCCATGGCGACTACCACGCTGGAAAACCTCCAGCACGACTGGTCCGTTTGTCAGTATCAGACCCTTGAAGCAAAAAAAGAGAGCTGTTTTACCACACTAAGTCAGCGGGCCCATAGTGCGAGTCAGGCAAAAAATAATGCTGACGCAGCATTGCTTATTTGGTCGGCGATTATCGACAGTAGCTGGGCGGGGGCTAAAGGAGGGCTGGGTGCATTGAGTCTGGTCAAACAGGCCCGTAGCGATCTGGAAAAAGCGATCAGCATCGACCCCAATGCTTTACAAGGATCAGCCTGGACCAGCCTTGGGGCGCTATATTATCAGGTTCCCGGCTGGCCGATTGGGTTTGGTGATAAAAACAAAGCCGAAGAAATGCTGAAAAAAGCACTGGCGATAAATCCTGATGGCATCGATCCAAACTATTTTTATGGTGACTTTTTGCTGAAAGAGAAAAAGACTGGCGAAGGGAAACGCTATCTGGAAAAGGCTCTTAAAGCACCGGCTCGCCAGGGGCGTGAGATTGCCGACCAGGGACGCCATCGCGATATAGCAAAAGACCTGGAAAGTATTCAGTAAAATATTCAACCCCTGCGTTGTTATAACGCCAGGGGTTGTTGATCTGTAAATCCGTGTCACCTTTCCTCAATTGGCGAACTCTCCGTGATGATTTACTCGGTAATGATCATAAGGGCATTTCAGTCCCCCCATACCCATCCCATATGGTTTTAGGGTGTATTCAGGCAATCTTCGCGCTCATCACAAGCGAAATACAGCTCGGTAAGTTCGACTATGCAGAACGTTTCCCGGAATCCAAAGCGCTTAAGAAGTACATCACAACCAAAAAAATCACCACGTTTAAAGAACTGAGTGATTTTTTTACAGACACCAAAGCCTTAGAGGTATCTGGCGCAACACTGCTATCGCTTACTTCGGTCGTAAATACGTTACTGCGTGTAATCGGAGAAAATACCCGTCTGGTAGATATTGAGCATGCCGACATTTTGCATTACCGAAAGGAGTTATTGACCGGGACAATTATTAACCCGGCGATGCCGAATCTGACCAGGCAGGGCCGCGCGCCCTCAACAGTCAATAAACAGATGGCAGTTTTATCAGAAATGCTTAAGCTCGCAAACCGAAGCCAGTTTATATTGCATGCTCCTTATGAAGGAGTGTCGCGACTCAAGTTATCTAAAAATGATCCCGACCCACTTTTACTTCATGAGTACCAGGCTCTGATAGCCGCCCTTCCCCGTAGCCAGGCATTAATCATTATTGTTGCTGTACATACGGGGATGAGGCCGGGCGAGATATGCGCCCTGGCATGGGAAGACATTGATTTGGTAAAAGGTGAAATCCACGTATCCAGAAGTTTGACGAATAAGCGAGTATTTGTACCCCCTAAGACAGATGTCGGAATAAGGACGATAACGTTGCTTAAACCTGCTCTGGATGCACTGAAGGAACAATACGAAGTCACCGGCGCTAATCCGAAGCAAGAAATTCGATTTCACCATCGGGAGATCGGAAAAACTGAGCAGCAATCTCTTCGCTTCGTTTTTTCACCGACAGCATATTCGTCAAAAAAAGGCAGTTACTTCTCCAAGAACTCGATTGCCTATGGCTGGAAGCGAGGCACTAAACTTGCAAATATCCGCGAAAGGAATCCTTATCAGTCACGGCATACCTACGCATGCTGGACGTTGATGGCCGGAGCGAACCCGTCATTCATAGCGAGTCAGATGGGACATGAAGATGCGCGCATGGTGTACGAGGTTTACTCCAAGTGGATTGGCGACATGAACCAGGATCAGGTCAACATGCTGAACAATCAGATGCCAACGGCACTGTCCCCAGGGCGCCCCCACGGGCAGGGGAGCATGAGAAAAGTTATTTAATTTCATAGCGCTGCTTTCAATCCACATAATCAGCGTTAAACTATTCATACCATTATTTTAGGGAGAAACGATGATGCGCGTACTGGTTGTCGAGGATAATGCTTTATTACGCCACCACCTCAAGGTTCAGTTACAGGATTTAGGGCATCAGGTGGATGATGCAGAAGATGCGAAGGAAGCGGACTATTATCTGAATGAGCATCTGCCGGATATCGCGATCGTTGATTTAGGGCTCCCCGATGAAGATGGTTTGTCGCTAATCCGCCGCTGGCGCAGTAATGAGGTTTCGCTGCCAATTCTGGTATTAACCGCGCGCGAAGGCTGGCAGGACAAAGTGGAAGTCCTCAGTGCAGGCGCTGACGATTATGTCACCAAACCGTTTCACATCGAAGAAGTGGCTGCACGCATGCAGGCACTGATGCGTCGAAACAGCGGTCTGGCATCGCAAATTATCTCCCTTCCGCCTTTTCAGGTGGACCTCTCCCGACGCGAGTTATCCGTCAATGATGAGGTTATCAAGCTCACGGCGTTTGAATATACCATTATGGAAACTCTCATCCGTAATAATGGCAAAGTGGTCAGTAAAGATTCGCTCATGTTGCAGCTTTATCCGGATGCCGAGCTGCGCGAAAGTCACACTATTGATGTCCTGATGGGGCGTCTACGTAAAAAAATTCAGGCGCAATATCCGCATGAGGTGATCACTACCGTGCGTGGCCAGGGATATCTTTTTGAACTGCGCTAATGAATAAACTATTGCATCATTTTTTCCCGTTATCGCTGCGGTTACGCTTTTTACTGGCAACTGCAGGCGTGGTGTTGGTGCTGTCGCTGGCCTACGGCATGGTTGCCCTTGTGGGTTACAGTGTCAGCTTTGATAAGACAACGTTCCGCCTGCTGCGGGGTGAAAGTAATCTATTCTATACCCTGGCAAAGTGGGAAAACGGCAAGATAAACGTCGAGTTGCCTGAAAATCTCGATATGCAAAGCCCAACAATGTCGCTGATCTATAACGAAAGCGGTGAGTTGTTGTGGGCACAGCGCAATGTTCCCTGGTTGACGCAAAGTATTCAACCGGACTGGCTAAAAACGAACGGTTTTCATGAAATTGAAGCCAATGTAGACGCCACCAGCACCTTACTGGGCGAAGATCACTCCGCTCAGCAACAGTTAAAAGAAGTCAGAGAAGATGACGACGACGCCGAAATGACCCACTCCGTGGCGGTAAACGTCTATCCTGCTACTGCCAGAATGCCGCAACTGACCATTGTGGTTGTCGATACCATTCCGATAGAGCTAAAGCGCTCGTATATGGTCTGGAGCTGGTTTATTTATGTGCTGGTCGCCAATCTGTTGCTGGTCATTCCGCTGTTATGGGTGGCCGCGTGGTGGAGCCTGCGGCCGATTGAATCGCTGGCGCGTGAAGTTCGTGAGCTTGAGGAACATCATCGTGAGATGCTAAACCCCGCCACCACACGCGAATTGACCAGCCTGGTTCGTAATCTCAATCGGCTGTTAAAAAGCGAACGTGAGCGTTATGACAAATACCGCACCACGTTAACAGACCTCACCCATAGCCTGAAAACACCACTGGCGGTATTGCAGAGTACTCTGCGCTCAATGCGTAATGAAAAGATGAGCGTCAGCGACGCAGAGCCTGTCATGCTGGAACAAATCAGCCGTATTTCCCAACAGATAGGCTATTACCTGCATCGCGCGAGCATGCGTGGCAGCAGTGCCCTACTCAGCCGCGAACTGCACCCGATCGCGCCGTTGCTGGATAAACTGACCTCGGCACTGAATAAGGTGTATCAGCGTAAAGGCGTCAACATTAATCTCGATATCTCACCTGAAATCAGCTTTGTGGGCGAACAGAATGATTTTGTCGAGGTGTTGGGCAACGTACTGGATAACGCCTGTAAATATTGTCTGGAGTTTGTCGAGATTTCAGCGCAACTGTCTGAGGATCAGCTGCATATTCTGGTTGAAGATGATGGTCCTGGTATTCCGCAAAGCAAACGGGAAGTGGTGTTTGACCGTGGACAGCGCGTAGATACGCTACGTCCAGGACAAGGCGTCGGTCTGGCGGTGGCGCGAGAAATCACCGAACAGTATGACGGGCAGATTATTGCCGGTGATAGCCTGCTGGGTGGTGCGCGCATGGAGGTTATTTTTGGTCGCCAGCAGCCGGGTCAGAAAGACGAGTAATCGTCGCATGTAATAAATATGTACTGACTTCACGCTTGAGGTTAAGTATCCGTTATAATCGGTTGCAGATACCAGCCTGCGGGATGCTCATTATGGAATACCAACTCACACTTAACTGGCCCGATTTTCTTGAACGCCACTGGCAGAAACGCCCGGTGGTCTTAAAACGCGGGTTTAACAATTTTATTGATCCTCTCTCTCCTGACGAACTGGCTGGACTGGCAATGGAAAGCGAAGTCGACAGCCGACTCGTCAGCCACCAGGACGGAAAATGGCAGGTTAGCCACGGTCCCTTCGAAAGCTACGACCATCTTGGCGAGAACAACTGGTCTTTGCTGGTGCAGGCGGTCAACCACTGGCACGAGCCAACTGCCGCGCTGATGCGCCCGTTCCGTGAATTACCGGACTGGCGCATCGACGACCTGATGATTTCTTTCTCTGTCCCCGGCGGCGGCGTTGGCCCGCACCTGGATCAGTACGATGTATTTATCATTCAGGGAACAGGTCGTCGTCGCTGGCGCGTAGGTGAAAAACTGCAGTTGAAACAACACTGCCCTCACCCGGATCTCCTTCAGGTCGACCCGTTCGAAGCTATTATCGATGAAGAGCTGGAACCCGGCGATATCCTGTACATTCCACCGGGATTCCCGCACGAAGGTTATGCGCTGGAAAACGCGATGAACTATTCGGTCGGTTTCCGTGCGCCAAACACTCGCGAGCTGATCAGCGGGTTCGCCGATTACGTTTTACAACGCGAACTGGGTAGCACCTATTACAGCGATCCGGACCTGCCGCCGCGCGATCATCCGGCCGACGTTCTGCCGCAGGAGATGGATAAGCTGCGCGAAATGATGCTCGGGCTGATTAATCAACCAGAACATTTCCAGCAGTGGTTTGGCGAGTTTATTTCTCAGTCTCGTCATGAACTGGATATTGCCCCGCCGGAGCCACCATATCAGCCAGACGAAATTTACGATGCCCTGAAGCAAGGTGATGTGTTAGTGCGTCTGGGCGGATTGCGTGTATTGCGTATTGGCGACGACGTCTACGCTAACGGTGAGAAAATTGATTCACCGCATCGTCCTGCCCTGGAAGCGCTGGCCAGTCATATTGTGTTGACGGCTGAGAACTTTGAGGATGCGCTGGAAGATCCTTCTTTCCTTGCCATGCTTGCCGCGCTGGTCAATAGCGGGTACTGGTTCTTCGAAGGATAATGCGAAGTGTGCCTGATGCGACGCTACGCGTCTTATCAGGCCTACTGGAGTGTAATAATGTAGGCCGGATAAGCGAAGCGCCATCCGGCAACTACACATACTTTATTTTTGTTGCGCGGCCAGTTCAGCAATACGCACAATCACCTGCACCGCTTTTTCCATTCCTTCCAGGGTTACAAACTCATGTTTACCATGATAGTTGTAGCCGCCGGTGAACAGATTCGGACATGGTAATCCCATAAACGACAGCTGCGCGCCGTCAGTGCCGCCACGGATCGGTTTTAGCACCGGCTCAATATCGCAATCGCGCATCGCCTGCTGGGCGATATCCAGTACGTGCGGATGCTCAATCACTTTTTCGCGCATATTGTAGTAACTGTCTTCAATCACCAGTTCGATGTAGCAGTCGGGGTGTAACCCTTTACCCACCTTCTTGGCGATATCCATGATCTTGCGTTTACGCGCTTCAAACTGCTTACGGTCAAAATCACGAATAATGTAGTGCATATCCGCCCGATCGACCGTCCCTTTCATACTCGCCAGATGATAAAAGCCTTCGTAGCCTTCCGTCTTTTCCGGGCTTTCATCTGCCGGAACCTCTGCATGAATACGCGCCGCCAGCGACAGCGCATTCACCATCACCCCTTTTGCGGTGCCGGGATGCACATTGTTGCCAACAATTTTAATATTAACCGACGCAGCGTTGAAGTTTTCAAACTCCAACTCACCTACGCCACCACCGTCAACGGTATAGGCCCACTGCGCATCGAATGTCGAAACGTCAAAATGCTTCGCCCCTTTACCCACCTCTTCGTCTGGCGTAAAGGCCACGCGGATATCACCGTGCGGAATATCTTTTTGGATAAGCACAGCCAGTGCGGTCATGATTTCCGCCACGCCTGCTTTATCATCCGCGCCCAGCAACGTTTTACCATCTGTGGTGATCAGCGTCTGACCCAGAAGTTGATGCAGCACCGGGAACATCACTGGCGATAAAACTTCATCACCGATGCCTAACGCAATATCGCCACCGCGATAGTTTTCAACAATTTGCGGATTGACATTTTTACCACTGAAATCCGGTGAGGTATCCACATGGGAAATAAAGCCGATCGCAGGAATATTGCCAGCAACGTTAGCGGGTAACGTTGCCATCAGCGTGCCTTTTTCGCTCAGTGAAATATTAACCAGCCCCATCTCTTCGAGCTGTTGTTTGAGCAGTTGTAATAATTTCCACTGTCCTTCGGTGCTGGGTACCTGCCGCACGCCCGATTTTGATTGGGTGTCCAGCGACACGTAGTGTAAAAAACGCTCAAGTAGTTTATCCATGCAGTCACCCTCACTTTTTGTGACAACATTATCAATAAGCAACAAAAGACAAATATTGCGTCAGGTCACTTTTATCCCCGCAAGTGAGAATATTTCGCCCTGACATCCCCTCTGACTATAGGGCTAAGTCAGTAATTCGCAACAAGGATTGGCGATTACAATGGTTTGCCGTAGAATAACGGCCCTCATTAAGAGTCATCAAGGTGGTTAACCACAAACCCCGCATCGGTCAGCCATCCGTTGCGTTTACATGGGACAGAGTAAAAAATTGAATAAACAACCGCGTTCGCTTTCTCCACTGGTGCAATTAGCGGGAATTCGCAAAAGTTTCGATGGCAAAGAGGTGATTTCCAGCCTGGATTTGACCATCAATAATGGCGAGTTTCTTACGCTGCTTGGCCCCTCTGGCTGCGGTAAAACAACCGTTCTTCGCCTGATTGCCGGTCTGGAAACGGTTGATTCCGGTCATATTATGTTGGACAACGAGGACATTACTCACGTTCCAGCGGAAAACCGCTACGTGAATACCGTCTTCCAAAGCTATGCGTTATTCCCCCACATGACCGTATTTGAGAATGTGGCCTTTGGTTTACGCATGCAAAAAACGCCCGCAGCCGACATTTCTCCCCGCGTTACCGAAGCCCTGCGCATGGTGCAACTGGAAGAGTTCGCCCAGCGAAAACCGCATCAACTTTCCGGCGGCCAGCAGCAGCGCGTAGCGATTGCCCGAGCTGTGGTCAACAAACCCCGCTTACTCTTGTTAGATGAATCCCTCTCTGCGCTGGACTACAAACTGCGTAAGCAGATGCAGAATGAACTGAAAGCGCTGCAGCGTAAGCTTGGTATCACTTTTGTCTTTGTCACACACGATCAGGAAGAAGCGCTGACTATGTCCGACCGCATCGTGGTGATGCGCGATGGTAAGATTGAGCAGGACGGTACGCCGCGCGAAATCTACGAAGAGCCCAAGAATCTGTTCGTCGCCGGGTTTATCGGCGAGATCAATATGTTTAACGCCACGGTGATTGAACGTCTGGATGAACAGCGTGTTCGTGCTAATGTTGAAGGCCGCGAGTGCAATATTTATGTCAACTTCGCGGTGGTTCCCGGACAAAAGCTGCACGTCCTGTTACGTCCTGAAGATTTGCGCGTAGATGAAATCAACGATGATAATCATATCGAAGGCCTGATCGGCTACGTGCGCGAACGCAACTACAAAGGCATGACGCTGGAGTCGGTTGTGGAACTGGAAAATGGCAAGATGGTGATGGTCAGCGAATTCTTCAATGAAGACGATCCTGACTTTGACCACTCTCTCGACCAGAAAATGGCGATTAACTGGGTAGAAAGCTGGGAGGTAGTACTGGCTGATGAAGAACACAAGTAAATTCCAGAGTGTGGTGATCGTCACCATTGTCGGTTGGCTTGTGTTATTTGTCTTTCTGCCCAACCTGATGATCATCGGTACCAGCTTTTTGACCCGCGACGACGCCAATTTCGTCAAAATGGTCTTTACGCTGGAGAACTATACGCGCCTGCTCGATCCGCTCTATTTTGAGGTGTTGGTTCACTCCCTCAATATGGCGCTGATTGCCACGCTCGCCTGTCTGGTACTCGGCTACCCGTTTGCCTGGTTTTTGGTGAAACTGCCGGAAAAAGTGCGCCCGCTGCTGCTGTTCCTGCTGATTGTTCCGTTCTGGACCAATTCACTTATTCGTATCTACGGACTCAAAATTTTCCTCAGTACCAAAGGCTATCTCAACGAGTTTCTGTTATGGCTCGGGGTTATCGATACACCCATTCGCATCATGTTTACCCCCAGCGCGGTGATTATCGGGCTGGTATACATCCTGCTACCGTTTATGGTGATGCCGCTCTATTCCAGCATTGAAAAACTCGATAAACCGCTGCTGGAAGCCGCACGCGATTTAGGTGCCAGTAAACTTCAGACCTTCACCCGCATCATTATTCCGTTGACGATGCCGGGGATTATCGCCGGATGCCTGCTGGTCATGCTGCCCGCAATGGGGCTGTTTTACGTTTCCGACTTAATGGGCGGCGCGAAAAACCTGCTGATTGGCAACGTGATTAAAGTTCAGTTCCTGAACATCCGTGACTGGCCGTTTGGTGCAGCCACCAGCATTACGCTGACCATCGTGATGGGTCTGATGCTGCTGATCTACTGGCGTGCCTCGCGCTTGCTGAACAAGAAGGTGGAACTCGAATGATCGGTCGACTGCTCCGCGGCGGTTTTATGACCGCTATCTACGCGTATCTGTATATTCCAATCATCATTCTGATTGTGAACTCCTTTAACAGCTCGCGCTTCGGCATCAACTGGCAGGGTTTTACTACCAAATGGTACGGCCTGCTGATGAATAACGACAGCCTGTTGCAGGCGGCGCAGCACTCGCTGACGATGGCTGTGCTATCCGCCACGTTTGCCACCTTGATCGGCTCACTCACTGCGGTTGCGCTGTACCGCTACCGTTTTCGCGGTAAACCGTTCGTCAGTGGTATGCTGTTCGTGGTGATGATGTCGCCAGATATTGTGATGGCAATATCTCTGCTGGTGCTGTTTATGCTGATCGGCATTCAACTGGGTTTCTGGTCGCTGTTGTTCTCACATATCACTTTTTGTCTGCCTTTTGTGGTGGTGACAGTTTACTCACGCCTGAAAGGTTTTGATGTACGCATGCTTGAGGCTGCTAAAGATTTGGGTGCCAGCGAAGTAACTATTCTGCGCAAGATTATACTGCCACTGGCTATGCCTGCGGTGGCTGCAGGTTGGTTGCTGAGCTTTACGCTGTCGATGGATGATGTCGTCGTTTCGTCCTTCGTTACCGGACCGGGTTATGAAATTCTGCCATTAAAAATCTACTCAATGGTCAAAGTCGGTGTATCACCAGAGGTGAACGCGCTGGCGACCATTTTGTTGGTTCTGTCGCTGGTTATGGTGATCGCCAGCCAGCTTATTGCACGTGATAAAACCAAGGGCCGCTGAGGCCCTTAATTCAGGGGACGTTAAATGATGAAAAAATGGTCACGCCACCTGCTCGCGGCGGGTGCTCTGGCACTGGGCATGAGCGCCGCTCACGCGAATGACAACAACACGCTCTATTTCTATAACTGGACCGAGTATGTCCCGCCAGGGCTGCTGGAACAATTCACCAAAGAGACCGGCATTAAGGTTATCTATTCGACCTACGAGTCGAACGAAACCATGTACGCCAAGCTCAAAACCTATAAAGACGGCGCATACGATCTGGTGGTTCCGTCCACCTATTATGTCGATAAAATGCGTAAAGAAGGCATGATCCAGAAGATCGACAAGTCGACGTTGACCAACTTCCACAACCTCGATCCGGAAATGCTCAACAAGCCGTTTGACCCGAACAATGACTACTCCATCCCGTATATCTGGGGTGCGACGGCCATTGGCGTAAACAGCGATGCTATCGATCCGAAAACCGTCACCAGTTGGGCCGATCTATGGAAACCGGAGTACAAAGGCAGTCTGCTGTTAACGGATGATGCGCGTGAAGTGTTCCAGATGGCGCTGCGCAAGCTGGGATACTCCGGCAATACCACCGACCCGAAAGAGATTGAAGCCGCCTATAACGAACTGAAGAAGCTGATGCCTAACGTCGCGGCGTTTAACTCTGACAACCCGGCCAACCCGTATATGGAAGGTGAAGTCAATCTGGGGATGGTATGGAATGGCTCCGCGTATGTTGCGCGTCAGGCAGGTACACCGCTGGAAGTGGTATGGCCTAAAGAAGGTGGCATTTTCTGGATGGATAGCCTGTCTATTCCGGCTAACGCGAAAAACAAAGAAGGTGCGCTGAAGCTGATTAACTTCCTGCTGCGCCCGGACGTGGCGAAAGAAGTTGCGGAAACTATTGGTTATCCGACGCCAAACCTGGCAGCACGTAAGCTGTTAAGCCCTGAAGTCGCAAATGATAAAACCCTGTACCCTGACGCAGAAACCATCAACAAAGGGGAATGGCAGAACGACGTCGGTTCCGCCAGCGCTATCTATGAAGAGTATTATCAGAAGCTGAAAGCAGGACGCTAATTGCCCTCCTCTTAGGCCGGATAAGACGCGCCAGCGTCGCATCCGGCGCATCATCACTGCCCGATGGCGCTGCGCTTATCGGGCCTACGCCATCCGTGTTCACAGACCTTTCAATAACTTCTCAACAAACTCTGGCACCACCTGGCTTGCCGGACCGTAATACTTCTCTTCAAACTCGCTGCCAACCTGGCTCGGTTCGAGATTTAGTTCTACCGTATGTGCCCCATGCAGTCGCGCCTCATGCACAAAACCCGCAGCCGGATAAACATGTCCCGATGTGCCAATCGCAATGAATACATCCGCCATTGCCAGCGCCATGTAAATTTCATCCATGCCCAGCGGCATTTCACCAAACCACACCACGTGTGGTCGCAGCGGTGCCGGAAATTGACAGCAGTGACATTTATCTTCCGGGGTCACATCGTCCTTCCATTCCAGAATCTGCCCGCTTTGCGAGCAGCGAACCTTGAGCAGTTCGCCGTGCATATGGATAACGTTCTGGCTGCCCGCACGCTCATGCAGGTTATCAATGTTCTGCGTCACCAGTAAAAAACGGTCGCCCAGTTCGGCTTCGAGTTTTGCCAGTGCGATATGCGCCGCGTTGGGCTGGATTTCTGGCTGTTGCAATTGATGGCGACGGGCGTTATAAAACGACTGAACCAGTTCCGGGTTTCGACTAAATCCTTCCGGAGTCGCAACGTCCTCAACCCGATGTTCTTCCCAGAGACCATCCGCCGCGCGGAAGGTTCGAATTCCTGACTCAGCGGAGATTCCCGCTCCCGTCAGTACCAGCACTCTTGGTTTTTCCATCAATTCCGGCACCACTCTGTCTCTGAAAAAGATTCGTTGACGCAGGCGATCGCGCAAATGGCGTTTATTTTTACGAAAGCGGCTTAACCGATGACCCCGACGCGACAGCATAACAACCTCTTTGTATTAATCGGTAAGATGTAGGAAAGCAGCCCCGCGCATCCCGCCGGCATCACCGTGCCGTGCCTGCTCAATACGCGGTACCCGGGCAACCGGCAACAGATGACGTGGCAGTCGGTCCGTCAGTTGCGTCGTAATAGCGGTAAAATTCGACAAGCCTCCGCCAATCACCACCAAATCAGGATCGACGATAGTCAGGATATTCCCAAGACACACCGCCAGCAAATCCAGATAGCGTTCAACGTGTGCACGCGCATGTTCATCGCCCTGCTCCCACAACGCGATAATTTCACGGGCATCCAGCGGTTGATGGTAGTAATGCTGATACAACCACGCAAATCCACCGCCGGAAAGATAGCTTTCGATGCATCCCAGTTGGCCGCATCCGCAGCGGCGCAGCGGGAAATCAAAGCCCATCAGCGTCAGCGCATCAACCGGCAAACGAATATGACCAAACTCGCCGGTGATATAGCTGCGTCCGGTGATGGATTTCCCGTCAAGCACCAGGCCGCCGCCAACGCCCGTACCGAGGATCAACCCCATCACCAGCGGATATTGGGTAAACTCGTCATCCCAGGCTTCGGAGAGAGCAAAACAGTTCGCATCGTTATCCAGACGAACATCGCGGTCAAGGCGAGCGCTAAGATCGGCGCGGAGCGGTTTGCCACTGGCGGCAGGAACGTTGGCCGCGTACAACGTGCCGTCTTCCGTTTCCGGCATGCCAGGAATCCCGATACCGACCGAACCTTTGATACCAAAACGCTGGTCAGCTTCCGTCACCAGATTGCAGACCGCATCAAGGAAAGCGTCGTAGCTGTCGCGAGGTGTAGGGACGCGAGTTTCCCATTGCAGACGACGTTGCTTATCAAACACGCCCAGCGCAATTTTGGTCCCGCCGATGTCAAATCCGTAATACATCACCGCTCCTTGATACACGTCATCCTTCAAGATGCCTCTGCGTTGGCTACGCCTTGATGCAGCATGAATGCTGTCGTGTATTATTGTTGTTATTGGCCGCTAAGTACTCTCGCAGGATCAATATTACTGGCGCGACGCGCCGGATACCAACTTGCCAAAAGACTCAGCACGAGTGCTGTCACCAGCACGTAAATCACATCCAGCCAGTGTAATTCCGATGGCAGGAAGTCAATGAAATAGATATCGCCGGACAGGAACTGATGACCGATAAGCGCCTCGATTCCGTTGATGATCGGCGTCAGTTGCAACGAGACAACCACCCCGATGACGACGCCTATCAGGCTACCAAACAGACCCGCCAGCAGGCCGTACCAGACAAAAATGGCACGGATCAACCCATCTTTCGCCCCGAGGGTTCTTAATACCGCAATATCGCCGCTTTTGTCTTTTACCGCCATCACTAACGTGGAAACGATATTAAAGCAGGCCACACCAATCACCAGCACCATCGCCAGATACATAATGGCGCGAATCATCTGGATATCGCGATACATATAGCCGTAAGTACCGATCCAGCTCTTAATATAAACATAGTTATTGGTCACTTCGCCCGCGTCCCGCACCAGCTTATTGGCGTTAAACACGTCGTTAACCTTCAGCGCAATCCCGGAAACGCTGGTTCCCATATCCAGATATTGCTGCGCATCTTCCATTGGGATCATGGCAAAGCTGTGATCGAGCTGACCGCTCAGCTGCAGAATTCCCGTTACGTGCAAACGCACGCGTTTAGGCTGCTGTAATTTATGATCCGCGCTGGCGTTAGGGATCATAATCGACACCCAGTCGCCCTGCTTCACCTTCAGCGCATCGGCAATACCCTTACCAATGATGATTTGTTGTTCACCGGCTTTAAAATTATCCCAGGCATGGTTTTGCACGAAGGATGGAAGTGCGCTTAAACGCTGTTCCTGTTTCGGGTCAACGCCCTTCACCTGCACCGCGCGTAAGTTCGCCCCGCTCTCTACCAGTCCGGTAAAGTTGATATAAGGCGCCGCGGCGACAATACCCGGCACTTTTTGTACTTTGTCGAGCGCTTCCTGCCAGTTATTCCACGGCTGATTTACGGCTTCAATCTCTCCGTGTGGGACTACGGCCAGAATACGGTTGTTCAGCTCACGCTCAAATCCGTTCATGGCACTTAAACCAACGATCAACACCGCCACACCCAACGCGATGCCAACGGTGGAAATCACTGATATCAGCGAAACCATACCGCCGCGCCGCCGACCACGGCTAAAGCGCAGACCAATCAATAATGATAAAGGCGAAGCCATTACTCAGCTCCCATCAGGCTCAGTTCAGCCGTCAGGCGACCATCGCGCATCTCCAGCTGGCGGCTCATCCGCTTCGCCAGTTGCAGATCGTGCGTCACCACCAGAAATGCCGTGCCCTGAGAACGGTTCAGCTCGCCCAGAAGCTCGAAAATGCTGTCCGCGTTACGCGCATCCAGGTTACCCGTTGGCTCATCCGCCAGGACCAGACGCGGGTTATTCACCAGCGCACGAGCGATGGCCACACGCTGGCGTTCGCCGCCAGACAGTTCAGACGGGCGATGACTGGCACGATGATCCAGTCCTACGGCTTTCAGCATATCCCGTGCGCGCTCGGTTATTTCAGCCGGTTTTTTCTTGCCTATCAGCAGCGGCATCGCTACGTTTTCCAGCGCGGTAAAGTCCGGCAGTAAATGGTGGAACTGGTAAATAAAGCCCAGCTTCTGATTGCGCAGTTCCGCTTTCGCCGCCGACGAGAGCTTGCTCATTGGCTGACCGCTAAAAATCACGTCGCCGGAAGTCGGCGTATCCAATCCGCCCAGCAGATGCAGCAGCGTACTCTTGCCGGAGCCAGAGCTGCCGACAATCGCCATCATCTCACCTTCGCCGACGCTAAAACTGACATCGTGCAGGACATCGGTCTGCACAGTGCCTTCCTGATAGCGTTTGCACAGGTTGTCGCATTGCAACAGGATCTTATTCATAACGTAAAGCCTCAGCGGGTTGAGTGGCGGCAGCGCGCCAGGAAGGATAAAGCGTAGACAGCAGCGCGATGGCCATCGCCACCAGCGCAATGACGATAACCTGCAGCGGCTCGATAGCGACCGGCAGCGCCGCGCCATCCAGCAGCACACCAATAATTGGCATTAAATTGTTCAGTTGACTGGCGAGCAATGCGCCCAGCACCGCGCCAAGCAGCGCGCCGATAATCCCGGCACTGGCCCCCTGAACCATAAACACCATCATTATCTGCCGCGGCGTTAGCCCCTGCGTTTGTAGAATCGCCACTTCCCCTTGCTTCTCCATTACCATCAGACCCAGCGAGGTAATAATATTAAAAGCCGCCACAGCCACGATCAGGCTAAGCAGTAGCCCCATCATGTTCTTCTCCATGCGCACGGCCTGGAACAGTTCCCCTTTGCGCTCGCGCCAGTCCTGCCATTTGGTGCCCTGCGGCAGCGTTTGCTGGCTCAGCGTATCAACTTTTAACGGTTCGTTCAGCCACAGACGCCAGCCGGTAATATTGCCCACCGGATAGCGCATCAGGCGGGAAGCATCCTGAATGTTGGTCAGCATCTGGTAACCGTCTACTTCGCTGTTGGCGGCGAAGGTGCCAATCACCGTAAACAGACGCTGGCTCGGCAAACGCCCCATTGGCGTAAACTGGCTGGCCGAAGGCACCATCACGCGAATTTGATCGCCACGGTTCACGCCCAACTGCCCGGCAAGCTGCTCGCCGAGGATGACATTATACTTACCCGGTTGCAGATCTGTTTGTTTCACATTGACCAGATACGGCGTTAACGGATCTTTTTGCGCCGGATCGATACCGAGCATCACGCCGACCGCCACGCTACGCGCGCTTTGCAGCACCACATCTCCCGTAGTTATGGGTGCAACTCGGTTGACGCCGTTCAACACCACCGCTTTTTCCGGCAGTTGTTGCGGGTTGAGGGAACCCTGTTCAGACGAGAGAACGGCCTGAGGCATCAGGCCAAGAATATTGTTTTGCAGCTCGCGCTCAAAACCGTTCATCACCGACAACACCGTGACCAGCGCCATTACCCCGAGGGTAATGCCAATGGTGGAGAGCCAGGAAACGAAGCGACCGAAGCGATCTGCTGCACGCCCACGCATATAACGCAGGCCGATGAATAGAGCGACAGGTTGGTACATGAAATCCGTCTGGTTGCTGTTAGCAAAGTCACGAGTATATAAGCGAAAGCGGAATGGGTAAATGACTGAACCGTAAGTGTTCGTCAGCACTATTCCTAAAAGTATAAATAAATCAATTCGCTAAAGCTGTCCCTCTTCCCTTCCATCCTGGACCCTGATCTTTATCTTAAAAAATCAAAATGCAGACAGTTACGCATTACAGCGCACAGCGGGTTGCGCAGGATGGCAGGCTATAACCAACAATATGGATACGCCGTCTCGATGAATAAAAAAGAACTATGGATTAATCAAATCAAAGGGTTATGTATTTGTCTGGTGGTGATTTACCACTCGGTAATCACATTTTACCCGCACCTCACTACTTTTCAGCATCCGCTTTCAGAGCTGCTGAGCAAATGCTGGATTTACCTCAATTTGTACCTGGCGCCGTTTCGCATGCCGGTCTTTTTCTTTATTTCGGGATATCTGATCCGTCGCTACATTGATAGCGTCCCGTGGACCACCTGCGTGGATAAACGGATCTGGAGTATTGCCTGGGTGCTGATTCTCTGGGGTGTGGTGCAATGGCTGGCGTTAGTGGCGCTCAATAACTGGCTGGCCCCACAGCGCGATCTGAGCCATGCTGCCAACGCCGCTTATGCTGGTTCGATCGCAGGTTTTACCCACGGGATGCTGACGGCCAGCACCAGCTTGTGGTATCTGTACGCGCTGATTGTCTATTTTGTTCTGTGTAAAATTTTCAGCCGTTGGGCGGTGCCGCTGTTGGCGTTATTTGTGGCGCTGAGCGTGACGATCAACTTTGTCCCGACGCCGTGGTGGGGAATGAACAGCGTGATTCGCAATCTGCCCTGGTACAGCCTCGGTGCATGGTTTGGCGCAACGCTGATGGTATGGATTAAGGAGGTGCCCCTGCGCCGCCATGCGCTCATTGTTCTGGTTAGCGCAATCGCCGCCATCGTCGCGTGGCTGGCAAATGTCTCACTATTACTTTCTCTTCTTTCCATTGTGCTGATCATGAAGCTGTTTTATCAATTTGAGCTGCGCTTTGGTATGCGTGAGTCCGGCCCGTTAAGCGTAATTGGTGCCAATACCATCGCCATCTACACCACCCACCGTATTCTGGTTGAGCTGTTCAGCTTAACGCTAATCCCAAACATTAATCATGCCGCCTGGCCTGCATATGCAGAGCTGGCCCTGCTGCTGGTGTATCCATTCGCCTGCCTGCTGCTGTGCACCTTGTTTGGCCTGTTGGTGCGTAAAATTTCACAAAAAACAGTGGCCGACCTGCTCTTTTCCCCGCCTTCTTTATCGGTCGTTTCGCGCTAACCTCAACGCGCTTTTTGCCCCCATCAGGGGGCGAATCAATTTGCTTATGAGAAACGATCACGGATAATAAAGAACATTGCTTATCAGATGTATATCTAAACGAGAACCTGACAACCGAATGCCTGAACAACATCGTTACACGCTCCCAGCGAAAGCTGGCGATCAGCGCCAGTTGGGTGAGCTTACCGGTGCCGCCTGCGCAACGCTGGTCGCCGAAATCGCCGAACATCACGCCGGTCCAGTGGTGCTGATCGCGCCGGACATGCAAAATGCTTTGCGCCTGCATGATGAAATTCGTCAGTTCACCGACCAGATGGTGATGAACCTGGCCGACTGGGAAACGCTGCCCTATGACAGTTTTTCTCCCCATCAGGAGATTATCTCTTCGCGTCTCTCTACGCTGTATCAACTGCCTGCCATGCAGCGAGGCGTGCTGATCGTTCCGGTAAATACTCTGATGCAGCGTGTCTGTCCGCACAGCTATCTGCACGGGCATGCGCTGGTCATGAAAAAAGGTCAGCGGCTTTCGCGCGACGCCCTGCGCGAACAGCTGGATAGCGCTGGCTATCGCCATGTTGATCAGGTCATGGAACACGGCGAATACGCCACGCGCGGCGCGTTGTTGGATCTGTTCCCGATGGGCAGCGAGTTGCCTTATCGTCTGGATTTCTTTGATGACGAAATCGACAGCCTGCGTCTGTTTGATACCGACACCCAGCGCACGCTGGAAGAAGTCGATGCCATTAATTTGCTTCCCGCGCACGAATTCCCGACTGACAAAACGGCCATCGAGCTATTCCGTAGTCAGTGGCGCGATACCTTTGAGGTTAAACGCGACGCCGAACATATTTATCAGCAGGTCAGCAAAGGCACGTTACCTGCGGGTATTGAATACTGGCAACCGCTATTTTTCAGCGAGCCGCTGCCGCCGCTGTTCAGCTACTTCCCTGCCAATACGTTATTGGTCAATACCGGTGATATCGAGACCAGCGCAGAACGCTTCCAGGCCGATACCCTGTCACGCTTTGAAAATCGCGGTGTTGATCCAATGCGCCCGCTTCTGCCGCCGGAATCGCTGTGGCTGCGGGTTGATGAGCTGTTTTCTGAACTTAAACGCTGGCCGCGCGTTCAACTGAAAACCGAGAGTCTGGCGAACAAAGCTGCGAATACCAACCTCGGGTTCCAGAAGCTGCCGGACATCGCCGTGCAGGCACAGCAAAAATCACCGTTAGATGCGTTACGTAAATTCCTTGAGGGCTTTACCGGCCCGGTGATTTTCTCGGTCGAAAGTGAAGGCCGACGTGAAGCGCTTGGCGAGTTGCTCGCTCGTATCAAAGTGGCACCGAAGCGGATATTGCGACTCGATGAAGCCGTAGATAACGGTCGTTATCTGATGATTGGCGCAGCTGAGCACGGCTTCATCGATAGCAAACGCAATCTGGCACTGATTTGTGAAAGCGATCTGCTTGGGGAACGCGTGGCGCGTCGCCGCCAGGATTCGCGTCGCACCATCAACCCGGATACATTAATTCGTAACCTTGCAGAGCTGCATCCCGGTCAGCCGGTAGTGCATCTGGAACACGGCGTGGGTCGCTATGCCGGGATGACCACGCTGGAAGCGGGCGGTATCACCGGTGAATATCTGATGCTCACCTATGCCAACGATGCCAAACTGTACGTGCCGGTGTCGTCACTGCATCTGATCAGCCGCTATGCAGGCGGTGCAGAAGAGAATGCACCGCTGCATAAACTGGGTGGCGATGCCTGGTCACGCGCCCGACAGAAAGCCGCTGAGAAGGTGCGCGATGTCGCGGCAGAGCTGCTGGATATTTATGCCCAGCGCGCGGCGAAAGAAGGCTTTGCCTTTAAGCATGACCGTGAACAGTATCAGCTGTTTTGCGACAGCTTCCCGTTTGAAACCACGCCTGACCAGGCGCAGGCGATCAACGCTGTACTCAGCGATATGTGCCAACCTCTGGCCATGGACCGCCTGGTGTGCGGTGACGTCGGTTTTGGTAAAACCGAAGTCGCGATGCGCGCCGCTTTCCTTGCCGTAGAGAACCACAAACAGGTTGCCGTGCTGGTTCCGACTACCCTGCTCGCACAGCAGCACTTCGACAACTTCCGCGATCGTTTTGCCAACTGGCCGGTACGCATTGAGATGTTGTCCCGTTTCCGTAGCGCCAAAGAGCAAGCGCAGATTCTGGAACAGGTTGCCGAGGGGAAAATTGATATTCTCATCGGCACGCACAAACTGCTGCAAGCGGATGTGAAGTTAAAAGATCTGGGTCTGCTGATTGTCGATGAAGAGCACCGTTTCGGCGTTCGCCACAAAGAACGCATCAAGGCGATGCGTGCGGATGTCGATATTCTGACCCTGACGGCAACGCCTATTCCGCGTACGCTCAATATGGCGATGAGCGGCATGCGCGATCTGTCGATCATCGCCACGCCGCCTGCTCGTCGTCTGGCGGTCAAAACCTTCGTGCGCGAATACGACAGCCTGGTGGTACGCGAGGCGATCCTGCGTGAAGTTCTGCGCGGGGGACAAGTTTATTATCTGTTTAACGACGTCGAAAATATCCAGAAAACCGCTGACAGATTAGCAGAACTGGTGCCGGAAGCGCGTATTGGTATCGGCCACGGGCAAATGCGCGAGCGCGAGCTGGAACGCGTGATGAACGATTTCCACCATCAGCGTTTTAACGTGCTGGTGTGTACCACCATTATCGAAACCGGGATCGACATTCCGACCGCCAACACCATTATCATCGAACGCGCCGATCACTTTGGTTTAGCGCAATTGCACCAGCTACGCGGTCGTGTGGGACGCTCACACCATCAGGCGTACGCCTGGCTGCTGACGCCGCATCCAAAAGCAATGACCACCGACGCGCAAAAGCGTCTGGAAGCCATCGCTTCGCTGGAAGATTTGGGTGCAGGATTTGCGCTGGCGACCCACGACCTTGAAATTCGCGGCGCCGGGGAACTGCTGGGTGAAGATCAAAGTGGTTCCATGGAAAGCATCGGCTTCTCACTGTATATGGAGTTGCTGGAAAATGCGGTCGATGCGCTCAAAGAAGGGCGTGAGCCGTCACTGGAAGATCTCACCAGCCAGCAAACCGAAGTTGAATTGCGTATGCCGTCTCTGCTGCCGGATGACTATATACCGGATGTTAACACCCGACTATCGTTCTACAAGCGCATTGCCAGCGCGAAAGGCGAAAACGAACTGGAAGAGATTAAGGTCGAGCTTATAGATCGTTTTGGCCTGCTGCCCGACCCGGCTCGTACGTTGCTGGATATCGCTCGTTTACGCCAGCAGGCGCAGAAACTGGGGATCAGAAAGCTCGAAGGTCATGACAAAGGCGGTACCATTGAATTTGCCGAGAAAAACCACGTCAACCCGGTCTGGCTGATTGGTTTACTGCAAAAACAACCGCAACACTTCCGTCTGGACGGCCCAACCCGACTGAAATTTATGCAGGATCTGGGCGAGCGTAAAACGCGGATCGACTGGGTCCGCCAGTTTATGCGTCAGCTTGAAGAAAACGCCGTAGCATAGTGAACAGACCGGGTGAGCACACCACTCACCCGGCCTGATGAATTTACAAACTCTTTGCACTTCCCTGCACTTCCAGACACAGCAAACCGCCATAATTCTCGTTTACTTTTACATAATAAAAACCACGTAAAAACAATGGATTTATGGTGATGTTAAACAATAAACGACTCTCTCGCTGGCTCGCGTTTTTTACGCTGGCAGCGACCTTCGCGTTAGCACTTCCGGCTCAGGCAAACACCTGGCCGCTGCCACCGCCGGGAAGCCGTCTGGTGGGCCAGAATACCGTTCACGTTGTTGAAGACAATGGCGGTTCTCTGGAGGCGATTGCGAAAAAATATAATGTCGGCTTTTTAGCGCTGCTGCAGGCCAACCCCGGCGTTGACCCTTACGTACCACGTCCGGGCAGCGTGCTGACTATACCGTTACAAACTCTGCTACCTGACGCCCCGCGCGAAGGTATTGTTATCAACCTCGCCGAACTGCGTCTTTATTATTACCAGCCGGGGACCAATTCGGTGACCGTTTATCCTATTGGTATTGGCCAGTTAGGTGGTGACACGCTGACGCCTACGATGGTAACCACCATTTCTGATAAACGCGCCAACCCCACCTGGACGCCGACGGCAAATATCCGCGCGCGATACAAAGCAAACGGAATTGACCTGCCTGCCGTTGTACCTGCCGGTCCGGATAACCCGATGGGCCATCATGCAATTCGCTTAGCGGCATACGGCGGCGTCTATCTGCTGCACGGCACCAATGCTGACTTTGGCATCGGCATGCGCGTCAGTTCCGGCTGTATTCGTCTGCGCGACGGTGATATCGAAACCCTATTCCGTCAGGTAACGCCCGGAACTAAGGTCAATATTATCAATACGCCGATCAAAGCATCCGTTGAGCCTAACGGCGTGCGGCTGGTAGAAGTGCATCAGCCGCTGTCCGAAAAAATCAATGACGACCCGCAACTGTTGCCAATCGTGCTGAACGCGTCCATGCAGACATTTAAAAATGCGGCGCAAACAGATGCCGCCGTCATGGATCATGCGATGGAGATTCGCTCAGGCATGCCGGTCGATGTGACCCGTCATCACGACGTTGCTCAACAGCCGATGTAAACTCCGCACATAAAAAACCCCCGCTGGATTTTATTCCGCGGGGGTTTTTATTTAACTCGCAGTGGCATTGCGATGGGTTAAATCTTATTTGTAGATAACAGCAGTCCCATGAAGGGTGTTAGGGCCGGTAACGGAAGTAATACGGAAAGACTTCGCACCCATCTCATCGGCTTTCTGCGCCAGTTGATCTTCCAGTGAACCTAAGTTAGTCCCCGCATTCGCAGAAATAGTACCGACTTTCTCTTGACCCGCAGGTGTGGACTGAACTTCAACAGCGGCGAAGCTTGCAAATGACAGTGAGCTAAGAACAGCAGCAACAAACAGGGTTTTTACGTTTTTCATGATAGTGACCTTTAGCAGATGAATGGGTGCCGGAAAGATTAACTTAACGATCGATAGGTAAATCATAGATGTGATCCAGGTCACACGTCAATACTTTTTTATAATGATCGTTATATAAAATATAAAGGTCTTATTTTTCATGACAATAGATATAATTTATTTTTATCGTGAATCCGCTGGAGTGTGCAGTCGAATATTTTTATAATGGTTATTCAATAAACCCAACAAAGGTACATCGGCGCCATGACAACTGAAACGACAGGTTGTGCAAAAAAAAGCCGTGGCCGACCAAAAGTGTTCGACAGGGAAGCCGCGCTTGATAAGGCCATGACACTCTTCTGGCAGCACGGATATGAAGCGACCTCGCTCGCCGATCTCGTAGAAGCTACAGGCGCAAAAGCGCCCACGCTGTATGCGGAGTTCACCAATAAAGAAGGGTTGTTCCGTGCCGTGCTGGACCGCTACATCACCCGCTTTGCGGCGAAACACGAAGCTCAGCTGTTTTGTGAAGAAAAAAGCCTTGAGTCCGCACTGGAAGACTATTTCACCGCCGTAGCGACCTGCTTTACCAGCAAGGACACCCCGGCGGGATGTTTCATGATTAACACTTCTGCGACGCTGGCAGCCTCTTCCCGCGATATTGCGCACACGGTGAAATCCCGCCATGCAATGCAGGAACAGACGCTTACTCAGTTTCTTCATCAGCGTCAGCAACGAGGTGAAATCCCCGCCTACTGTGACGTGCAAAAACTGGCTGAATACCTGAACTGTATTTTACAAGGTATGTCGATCAGCGCCCGTGAAGGTGCAACGTTTGAAAAACTGATGCAGATCGCACGTACCACCCTGCGACTGTGGCCCGAACTCGTCAAAGCTTAACCCTTTCCCGCAATTCCCCCGCTGTACTAACCCCCCCGGGAGCTGATAAAGCCCCCGGTTAGATTCCCGTTCCATTGTCCCTACATTTCTCATTGTTTTCATCGTGTTATCCGATCATTTTTTGTAAAAGGTATTGATAACGACAATTGTTATCAGCAATATTCGCATTTGTTTTAATGCCTGTTTCACAATGTAACCATCGGTTTCTCTACCGCCATAACAAAAACAGATCGACTCTTTTTAAAAGGAATACAAATGAATAAGCGTCTCTGGGTGCTCAATCCTCTCCTGTTGTCTTTAACCCTCCCGGCCATTGCGGCTGAGGAAGAGAACCTCATCGTCAGCGCCAACCGTAGCCAACGCACCGTGGCAGAAATGGCGCAAACGACCTGGGTTATTGAAGGAAGCGAGATTGAACAACAGGTTCAGGGGGGGAAAGAGTTCAAGGATGTTCTTGCTCAGTTAATCCCAGGAATCGATGTCAGTAGCCAGGGGCGTACAAACTACGGCATGAACATGCGTGGTCGCGCCATTGTCGTGCTCATTGACGGTGTCCGTCTGAACTCCTCGCGAACCGACAGCCGTCAACTTGACTCCATTGACCCGTTTAACATTGCGCACATTGAAGTCATTTCAGGCGCAACCTCACTTTATGGCGGTGGCAGTACCGGCGGATTAATCAACATCGTCACCAAAAAAGGCCAGCCGGAGCGTGAAGTAGAACTCGAACTGGGGAGCAAAAGCGGCTTCAACAACAGTAACGATCATGATGAACGCGTTGCCGCGGCGGTGAGTGGAGGAACCGATCGCGCTTCCGGGCGTATGTCCGTCGCGTATCAACGATTTGGCGGCTGGTATGACGGTAATCACGATGCCCTGCTGCTGGATAACACCCAAACCGGGCTACAGCACTCCGATCGTCTGGACGTGATGGGCACCGGGACGATTGAACTTGACGACAACCGTCAGTTGCAACTGGTTACACAGTATTACAAGAGCCAGGGGGATGATGATTACGGGCTGGATCTCGGCGAGAACATGTCCGCCGTGACCGGAAACGGTAAAGCTTATACCAGCAGCGGACTGAATTCCGATCGTATTCCCGGCACCGAACGTCATCTGATCAGCCTGCAATATTCAGATGCGGATTTTTTCGGCCAGAACCTGGTCAGCCAAATCTATTACCGCGACGAATCGCTGAAATTCTATCCTTTCCCGACGCTCAGCAAAGGTAAGGTCACCAGTTTCTCCGCATCACAGCAGGACACAGACCAGTTTGGCGCCAAAATTACCCTCAACAGCCAGTTGATGGATAACTGGGAGCTGACGTGGGGTATCGATGCCGATCACGAGACCTTCGATTCCAATCAGAAATTCTTCGATCTGGCCTGGTCCCTGCCCTCCGGCGGCATGGATAACCGCACCGCTTATACCACCGGGCGTTACCCCGGTTACAGCATCACCAACTTCGCGCCTTTCCTGCAAAACAGCTATGACATTAACGACATCTTTACCCTCAGCGGCGGCGTGCGCTATCAATGGACCGAAAACAGGGTTGATGATTTCGTTGGCTATGCTCAACAGCAGGGAATCGCGACCGGGCTTGCGAACTCTGCCGATACCATTCCGGGTGGCAAAACCGATTACGATAATTTCCTGTTCAACGCCGGTATCCTCGCCCATCTGACTGACCGTCAGCAAACGTGGTTTAATTTCTCTCAGGGCGTGGAGCTTCCGGATCCAGGGAAATATTACGGTAACGGCACCTATTCGCTGGTTGGCGATCATTACCAGCTCCAGCGCAGCGTCAACGTGGCGGATTCACGTCTGGAAGGGATTAAAGTTAACTCGTACGAACTGGGATGGCGCTACACCGGCGATAGTCTGCGCACGCAACTGGCCGCTTACTACTCGACTTCGGATAAATCGATCGTTATCAACCGCAGCGATATGACCATTAACGTTCAACCCGACGATCGCCGCATTTATGGCCTTGAAGGCGCGGTGGATTATTTCATTGCGGATACGGACTGGAGCCTGGGCGGCAACTTCAATGTTATTAAATCGGAAGTGAAACAGAACGGTAAATGGCAAAAATGGGATGTGACTCTGGCCTCACCGTCGAAAGCAACCGCGTGGGTCGGCTGGGCACCAGAACCGTGGACCTTGCGCGTACAGAGCCAGCAAACATTTGATCTGACCGACGCCAGCGGCAATAAGCTGGATGGCTATAACACCATGGACTTTATCGGCAGCTATCAGCTCCCGTTGGGTAAGCTGACCTTTAGCGTGGAAAACCTGCTGAATGAAGAGTATACCACGCTGTGGGGACAACGTGCGCCACTGCTGTACAGCCCAACCTACGGCAGTCCGTCACTGTATGAATACAAGGGCCGGGGCCGCACCTTTGGTCTGAACTATGCCTTAACCTTCTGATAAAAAAAGCCCCCCAGCCTGAGCGAATGGGGGGCTAATGTTCAGGATAATGCTATTTTACGCTTTGTTATTCAGTACCAACTGTCCGTTGTTATCCAACGGAATTTGCGCGCCGGGGTCCTTATCCATACGGATTTTCCCCTGCTGATCGCCAATTTTGTACGTCACGTCGTAGCCCAGCATCTTTTCAGATTTGTCATACACCGTTTTACAACGCTGCTGCGTGGTGGTGTAAGTATCGTTTTCCTGCATCGAACCCTGAATCTGATTACCTGCATAGCCGCCGCCTAAAGCCCCGGCCACGGTGGCAATATCTTTACCACGTCCGCCGCCAAACTGGTGGCCAATAACGCCACCCGCAACCGCACCCAATACGGAACCCGCAATACGGTTTTCATCTTGTACCGGCTTACGGTGCGTGACAGTTACGTTCCGGCACTCCTGACGCGGTGTTTTTACCGACTCTTTAATCGGTGTTGCAGAGACAACTTGCGCATACTGTGGGCCACGCTCGAAAACGTTCAGACTGGCCACTGCTGCAACACCCAGCGCAGCAGCTACGCCAATCCCTATACCCGCCAACATTGATTTATTCACGGGACTTCCTCCTTTTTTGCTATTAGCAACAACTTTGCAACAGAAGGTAAGGAATGCCAATCAGATTACGGATGAAAATAGCAGGATGAGGCATGAACGCAGGATGATTCGGAGAACTCTGAAGGAAGGCGCCGGATGCGTAAAATCATCCGGCGCCACAAGTCGATATTAATGCAGTTTCAGACGCGGGCGAATCACCCGGTTGATACTGCCGACCAGCATCATCAGGCCGGTTTTGAAGTAGCCGTGTAAAGCAATCTGGTGCATGCGGTACAGTGAGATGTATACAAAGCGCGCAATACGCCCTTCCACCATCATCGAACCACGAGTCAGGTTGCCCATCAGGCTACCCACGGTAGAAAAGTTAGAGAGCGAGACCAGAGAGCCATGATCTTTGTACTGATACGCTTTCAGTGGCTTGCCGTTCATCTGTGCCAGAATATTGTTCATCGCACAGGTCGCCATCTGGTGTGCTGCCTGAGCGCGTGGAGGCACAAAACCCCCTTCCGGGCGAGCGCAGGAAGCGCAGTCGCCAATCGCGTACACGTCAGGATCGCGCGTGGTCTGCAGAGTTGGCTCAACCACCAGTTGGTTAATACGGTTCGTTTCCAGACCGCCAATGTCTTTCATAAAGTCTGGCGCTTTGATACCCGCCGCCCACACCATCAGGTCGGCTTTAATGTATTCGCCATCTTTGGTGTGCAGTCCGCCTTCGTCAGCGCTGGTGACCATAGTCTGGGTCAGTACGCGTACGCCCAGTTTGATTAACTCATTATGCGCAGCACCGGAAATACGCGGCGGCAACGCAGGCAGAATGCGCTCGCCAGCTTCCACCAGCGTAACGTTCAGCGCGTCGTTGGTCAGTCCTTTGTAACCATAGCTGTGCAGCTGTTTTACCGCATTGTGCAGCTCAGCGGAGAGCTCAACCCCCGTCGCACCACCGCCCACAATGGCGATATTCACTTTTCCGTTAGCGCCCAGATTCGCGGAATACTTCAGGAACAGATTCAGCATCTCCTGGTGGAAACGACGCGCCTGATGCGGGTTATCGAGGAAAATGCAGTTTTCTTTCACGCCAGGGGTGTTGAAATCGTTGGAGGTACTGCCCAACGCCATCACCAGCGTGTCATACGGCACTTTACGCTCAGGAACCAGCAGATCCCCCTTCTCATCGCGCAGCTCAGCGAGAGTAATGGTCTTCGCTTCACGATCGATATCTATCACCGAACCTAACTGAAACTGGAAGCCATGGTTACGGGCATGTGCCAGATAGCTCAGCGCATCCACGCCTTCATCCAGTGAACCCGTAGCCACTTCATGCAGTAACGGTTTCCACAAATGACTGTGGTTTCTGTCTACCAGTGTGATTTTGGCCTTTTTCTTACGCCCGAGTTTTTTACCCAACTGCGTCGCCATTTCCAGTCCGCCAGCACCGCCGCCGACAATCACGATCCTTTTCAATGGTGTAGTCAACGTGACCCCCTCAAATTTATTAACCAATTGTTAATTAAAAGTTATTAATATAGCTCTTAATTAACAACAAGTTACAGTAATGAAAATGTTCTTCGAGAGTGAGAATAACACGAACGGTGCATTGGTCATACCAAAATTGATGTGTATCAAGTTTTGATGCTGAAAAGATAGACAACCGGAACTTTAAGAACAAAAAAACCAGCCCGATGGCTGGTTTTTTACGCACTCAATAAGGATTAACCTAACGTCTTGAACGCTTTGATGCGCTGCAAATGCGGAGAGATATTCTTAAACTTATGCGTCTGCTCTTCGTCCCAGACTATCTCGTAAAAGTGATGCAGCTCTTCCGACGAACGCTGGCTATTGAGCGCTTCATCATGACGCGACAGGATAACCAGACAGCGATCGCGATTCTTTTCGCGGAAATTAGTCACGCATTTTGTTGCGATGTCTGCATACTCCTCAGGCCGGTCAATTTTGCCTTCCATGTTCTCATACGGGAACAGGTTAGGATTAAACACGACCTGACGAATATCACACAGAAAACCAATCCGTTCAGCCCAATATCCCCCGAGCCCCACACCACAAATCAGCGGACGGTCATCCACATTCAGCTGCAGCATTTTGTCCACTTCTTTCAGCAGATGCTGCATATCATGTTTAGGATGCCGCGTACTGTAGCTAATCAGCCTGACATCCGGGTCGATGAATTGCAGCTGCAACACCTTCTCATGGTTGCCCGGGCTGTTAGAGTCAAAACCGTGTAAATAGATAATCATCGCATCCTCGCCAAACTTGCGTTAATGACCTGCTTTCTCTTCCTGCCAGCGCTCATGAAGCTGGTTTAGCTGAGCGCTTACCGTCTTCCAGCGTGCCGAATCCATCAGTTCCTGACGTGAAAATGAACCTTTATGATACAAACGTGTAACACGTTCTGCATTGATCGGCGACAGATTATCTAACACACTGACCGCTCCCTTACGATTATTGCAGACCAGGATCATATCGCAACCTGCATCCAGCGATGCCTGTCCACGCTGGGCATAGCTTCCCATAATCGCCGCCCCTTCCATCGACAAATCGTCGGAGAAAATGACACCATCGAAGCCAAGCTCCTGGCGCAGCACCGTTTTCAGCCAGTGAGATGAGCCACTCGCCGGACGCGGATCTACATCACTGTAGATAACGTGCGCAGGCATAATGGCATCCAGTTTGTTCTCAGTAATCAACGTCTGGAACACGGACATATCTTTCGCACGAATCTCGGCTTCTGAGCGAGGATCGGTTGGGGTTTCTTTGTGTGAATCCGCCGTCACGGCCCCATGACCAGGGAAATGTTTACCGGTCGTTTTCATGCCTGCGGCATGCATACCGTCAATGAAGCGGGTCGCCATCGCCAATGCTTTTAGCGGATCGGCGTGGTAAGAACGCTCGCCGATTGCGGCGCTGATATGGCCCACATCCAGTACCGGTGCAAAGCTGATATCAATGTCCATCGCGATCATTTCGCTGGCCATCAACCATCCGGCGTCCTGAGCCAGTTTGCCGCCCTCTTCCAGACCGTGCAGCGCGGCAAACGATTGAGCCGCAGGCAGGCGAGTAAAGCCTTCTCGAAAGCGCTGTACGCGTCCGCCTTCCTGATCTACCGCCACCACCAGATGGTTACGTGACGCAGTCCGGATTTGTCGCACTAATTCACGCAGCTGTTCCGGGTCATGATAATTTCGGGTAAAGAGGATCAACCCACCTACCAGCGGATGCGCCAGAATCTCACGCTCTTCTGCGTCCAGCTCATACCCTTCGACATCCAACATTACTGGGCCCACACTGCTCTCCTTATCCTTTCATTGTTAGCTGCCGCCAGGTTTCATCGGCCAGCCTGATAAATTGTCTATCACCGGTTTGCCGCCAGCGATACTCAAACCACCCCGCCTTCAGCATCATTATCCAGGGTTGCCATTGTCTGACTTGTCGCCACAAAACGTCTGGCTCAATGTGCGCTCGTTGAGCGTAGGTGCTAACCAGCTGTTGGTGCTGGGATTCATCGCTGACCCATACCGCCGCCAGCTCCAGGGCAATATCACCGTCTCCGGCGTATTCCCAATCAATCAGCCGCAGCCCTGAGGCTGTGCGTACGATGTTGTCACCGTGAACATCCATATGCAGCGGCCCCAGACGCAAAGGTCGAGGCTCACCTCGTTTCCTCAGCCGCTTCAGCGCGCGCAGCCAGCATGGTGTACGACGCGCCGGATCGCCACACTGCCAGTACTGTTCAAGTAGCGGCAGCAGGCTGATTCGCCAGCCCAATCGGGGTTGCTGGTGCAGATGATACAGTAAGCCTGCGAGTTCGTCGGCGTCCGGTAATCTGGATTCTACCTTACCGTGAAAAAACTCAACGGCCATCCACCCACGCGTATAAAAATAAGGACGTGGCGCAAGGTTTTCTGGCAGGTGTTTTAACGCATGATATTGGCGTAAGAAATACGATTCCGGCGCATCAGGGTCGTGATGACAACGCAGTACCAGCCGGTGAGAATGATGCTCAATGATGCAGCTCCCGCCGCTCAGGCCAGTTTGGCTGGCTGCGACGGGATGATACTGCGGGAAATAGCGCGACAACACTTCGCCGCGCGTGAGTCTGTTATTGTTGCTGAACGGCACCTTTACCTGACCAGATTATCTCGCCAGTTTGTACCAGCATTAATTGCATTTGCAGCGCAGGCGAATTGACGTTGCCGGATGCGCTGGAATAAAGCACATACTGCGCGCCAACGTTACGGGCGATACCAATCGCTTTACTGCGCGTTCCCAGGCTATCGTTCGGCGACAGACCTAACTGCTGCTTGGCGACTGCCAGTTGCTGAGCGGAAACCAGAGTAAACTTACCGTTATTCGCCAGAGCATTACGTAAGGTTTCGGTGGCTTCACCCGCGTTCAGCGAGCCGTTGGTGCGGTTATTCACGCTATCAACCAGCAGAACGCCGCCCGCTTTTACGCCGTCAGCCTGCAGCATTTTTCCGACCATCGGCTGCATAGCCCCGTTCCAGTCATAATGACGTTGACGTGGCGTCGGCTGCGCCGTTTGGTCCTCATGCTCAATCGGACCCGGCTGCTGCGGTATGGTTGGCACCGTTGGCACTACCGGCACCGGCTGTTGCGGCTGCACAGGCTGTTCCGGCACCGGCTTGACTTCCTCTACCGGTGCGGGCTCTCGTTGCACCACACAGCCAGAGAGAAACATCGCCAGCGCGGCAATCAGTGCGTAGCGATTCATTTTGATCATCAAGATTCACCCCTTACAAATAAAGATAAAGTCTAACCTTGTGCGCCCCCAGAAAATTGGCGCTGCCGTACAGCGTCACCGACGAATGAGCCGGGATAGTCACGCTGCGCGGCGCTTCCAGAGGATGCATTTCCAGTCCTCTGGCGTCATACCAGTAAAACCGATAATGAACGATGACGGGTTCTTGTCTTTCGTTATAGAGTCGCGAGGATGCCGAGGCCTGAATATCAGACGTGGTTAACGTGGGCTGTTCTGCTGTTATACCTGCCGCCAGAATCGTTGACTCCATCACCAGCGACTGTTCATCACTTACCGGAATTTCTGGGTGTGTTCGACAACCCGCCAGTAGCAGCAAGCCCAGTGAAAGTGCAATGCATCCTCTGATCATGCCTACAGACCTTTATGCGCGAGCATTGGGCCAAGCGCACGGCCACCCAGCAGATGCATATGAATGTGATACACCTCCTGACCCCCGTGGCGGTTGGTGTTCATGATTAAGCGGTACCCATCTGCAGCAATGCCTTCCTGCTCAGCAATTTTCGCTGCAACGGTAATCATGCGGCCCAATGCCTGTTCATGTTCAGCCGTCACATCGTTGACGGTTGGGATCAGGATGTTAGGAATGATCAGAATATGCGTAGGTGCCTGAGGGGAAATATCACGAAACGCAGTGACCAGTTCATCCTGGTATACGATATCCGACGGAATTTCACGACGGATAATTTTGCTGAATATAGTTTCTTCTGCCACGACGTTTTCCTTTTTCATTAACAGCCCAAGCGTTTTGCCATGCTACGCCGGGTAACTCTGCGAGTATAGAGTATGAGCGAGTTACTCACGCTCTTTCAACTTTAACCCTCGATTTTTTAAGCGAAAACCCCAGTCAGTGCTGCTCTTATAACCATTTCCCAGCGCTATTGCTTAAGCATAGTACTGAAATCCTATTTCATTTATGCCCAAAGCGGTTTACACGTCAGGCATCAATGCGTGGCCGTTACCCTCTCGTCAGGGCGTATAACGGCTACATGACGATATCAGCCTCCCCGGCCACCACCAGGCGCAAGAAATCGTCCCGCCGATGGTTTTTAATTTTGGGGTTCCATGCCACACCAATGTTCCAGCGAATTTGTTTTTCAGCGAGCATCAATAGTCTCGCTTCGGCAGGCAAAAAATGCCGGACACTTGTGGGTAAAAAGGCGACTCCGTTCCCCCCGGCAACCAATGCCAATAGCGTAGTCATGTCATTTGTTACAGAGACCGGTTCAGCGCTAAGTTGGATGCTTTGTAGAAAGAGTGAGGTTTGTTCCGCAAGACATGGGCTGGTTGATGGATCCAACTGGAGTAAGGGATATGCCGATAGCGCACTCTGAATAGTCATGCTTTCCATATAACCCTCCATCGGAACAGCAAGAGCCAGCGTTTCCTCATAAAAAATATATGAAGCCAGGCCTTTACTGACCGGCATCCGGACAAAACCGATATGCAAGCGTCCTTCCAACAACATTTTCATCTGAGCGCTGGAGGGAAGATGATTAATAACCACTTCACACTCGGAAAATTGCTGATGGAATTGATTTATCCACTTAGGTACTTGCTGAAAAGAGGAAAGACCAAATCCCATAAATAACTTTTCACGATTTCTGGTATTTATTTCTTTCGCATAGTTTAGAAATTCAATATGGGATTGTAAAAGTTCATTGGCTTTTGAAAAAATCTGTTGACCAAATACTGTCAAACTCGCGCCATGGCGTCCGCGCAAAAAAAGCTCACCACCGGTCAAATGCTCTAGCGTTTGTATCTGCTTTGACAGTGCTGGCTGAGTCAGGAAAAGTTCCTTTGCAGCATTGCTATAACTTCCTTTTATCGCCAACGTAACAAAGGCACGCAGCAATTTCATATCTATTCCTTTCATTTATCGAACCTTGAAAAAAATGGAATTATACAAATACCTATAATAAGCACATGATAGCAAAGCATGGCAATAAATAAACATAACTCTCCATAGAGAAATCGCAAAAAAAATTACGCCCATTATTTTAATGATAAAAGAATATAAATATGCCAAATGTAGCTGTGTTAACAAATGATCTGCAATATGAATTTACATATAAAATAACCCATTCGACTCAGGAATTAGAACAAAAATTGACTGCATTTAATCAGTTTCTTGACGGCATCAGAAATCAAAACCAGGCAGTCATCCATTTGCAGTTAATAAATGATCCTGCCGATCCCGCAGTACAACGGCGCTATAAAAATCGCGATGCAGGTATTCCCGCCCTCGCAGGACGACCTGAAAACCGAATAATCGACAGTATTTGCGCCCCCTCCGATCTCATCGTAGTAAAAGGCAGAGATAGCGGTTTCTTTAATAATAATCTTGATGAAACACTGCAAAAACTGGGTGTAAAAACGGTCATCGTGACCGGCTTACAAACGCATGTTTGCGTACAAACCACGGCCGCAGATGCATTTTTCCGCGGATACAATGTTTGGGTGCCGGAAGATTGCGTATTTGCCCCTTCTGCCGATGATACCACTCGCGCCTTAGAGTGGCTTGCCAGCTATTGCGCAACCGTTGCCCCCTCGGCTGAGATTTTATCGCTGCTAGCAAAACATAACGATCTTCCTGAGCGCAACGAAAGGAAAACCGCATGAAAAGTCCATTAACACAAGCAATGAAACCAACAGATACCGTCGTTCTGGACCATGGCACGGGCGCTCGCCTGAGCAGGGAACTGGTCGAATTAATTGCGGAAATTTTGGGCGATACTTATCTGGGAACCATGGAAGACAGCGCGTTACTGGAGTTACCGTCCCGACAAATTGCATTTACTACAGATTCTTTTGTTGTCACTCCGCTGATCTTTGGCAATGGGGATATCGGTAAAATTGCCGTATGCGGTACCGTTAACGATCTTGCGGTAAGTGGCGCACGTCCGCTGTATCTGACGCTGAGTCTCATTATTGAAGACGGTATGCCCATATCTGAACTGAGCGCCATTATTGAGTCAGTTCGCGATACAGCCATTGCTGCAGACGTCAAAATTGTTGCCGGAGACACGAAAGTTGTCGGCAAGGGTGAGGCAGATCGCTTGTTCATCAATACAGCAGGCGTCGGCGTTATTGAGCGCGCCCCCGTCTCAATCAAAAACGTGCGCCCAGGACAAAAAATCATCCTCAGTGGTTTTATTGGGAATCACTCCATTCATTTGTTATCTCTGCGTGAAGGTCTGGGGTTTGAACGAAATATTCTCAGCGACTGCGCCCCTCTCAACGCGATGATTCACCAGCTTATCGATGCCGTTCCTGCCGGGAAAATTGCCTCGATGAGAGATGTCACTCGCGGTGGACTTTCCGCGGTACTCCATGAACATGCCCGTGCAGCAAAGCATGAAATGCGCTGCGAACGGCAATCTTTACCCATCCAGCCTGAAACGGCGATGGCGGCAAATATGCTGGGCGTCGATGTCATCAATCTTGCAAACGAGGGATGCCTTTGCCTGTTTGTCGAACCAGACAGCGCAGAAGACGTGCTCAGACTATTAAAGACGCACCCACTTGGCCAAAAAGCCGCCATTATTGGCGAGGTATTAGCAACGCCAGAAGTGAGAGTCAGCATGCTTGAGCAGGATGGAACCGTATCGACAATAGAGGAGCTCTATGGTGCAGAATTGCCACGACTCTGCTGAGCAAGGCGGCGCTCTGGAAACCCGACGTTACCGCATTTGCGGAATTGTCCAGGGAGTCGGGTTTCGTCCTTTTGTCCATCGACTGGCTCGCACCTTTGCCGCGACCGGCTGGGTTCTCAATGATTCCGAAGGCGTGCTACTGGAACTACAGGCTACATCAGACAATATCGCGCAGCTTATTGATGAGCTGGCATCTAACCCGCCGCCAATGGCCCGCATCAATGGTATTGTAGAGGTACCGCGAGAAAATTCGGATCAACGTTACGCAGAGTTTAGTATCCGTAAAAGCCGCCAGCTTGCGAAGATGGATACCATTATCCCGCCAGACTCAAACGTCTGTCAGGATTGCCTGAACGAAATGTTTGATCCGCAGAACCCGCGCTATCGGTACGCTTTTATTAATTGCACAAACTGCGGGCCGCGATATTCAATTATCCAGGCAATGCCCTATGACCGTTCACAAACAACAATGCAAGCCTTTGCAATGTGCCCGGCCTGTCAGCATGAGTATGACGATCTCGATAATCGTCGTTATCACGCGCAACCCAATGCCTGCCCCGCATGCGGACCAAAACTGGATCTGAGGTCGCGTAATGGCGAGACCGTAATAACAGATGATATCGTCAAATTTGCCATAGCAAGGCTACACGAAGGGGCGATTATTGCGATTAAAAGCCTTGGCGGTTTTCATCTGGTTGTTGATGCGAGTAATGAAGATGCGGTTTCGCAACTGAGGCAGCGCAAACGTAGAGATGCAAAACCTTTTGCCATTATGGTAAGGGACGCGGACAACGCGGCACAAATAGTCCACGTCAACGCTCAGGAAAGAAAACACCTGGAAAGTGTAGAGCGCCCCATCGTACTGCTGCGTAAACGCCGCAGTACGATGCCGGAAATCATCGCACCGCATAATCCGAATATTGGCGTCATGCTGCCATCAACGCCGCTTCAGTATTTAATGCTAGAAGATGCCACAATGCCAGCGCTGGTGATGACCAGCGGCAATCTTTCAGGCCACCCTATCGTATTTGATAATGTGAGTGCAATTGCGCAGTTGGGCGAAATCGCGGACTATTTTATTCTTAACGATCGTGATATTCACACGCGTATCGATGATTCAGTGGTTCGCGTTATGGCTCATCGTAACCACCTTTCATTCCTGCGACGTTCACGAGGTTATGCCCCCTATCCTGTCCACCTACCTTTCAACGTTGATCCGATCATCGCTCTCGGGGCGGAACTGAAAACCACCGTTAGCATTGCTAAAGGTAATAAGGTGTTTATGAGTCAACACATTGGCGATCTCAAAAATGACCTTACGTTTAAATCACACCTTGCGTGCGTCAATCACCTGCAAAAGCTCCTCGATATTGAGCCAACGATTGTGGCCTGTGACCTTCATCCGGCATTTCGCTCAACGCGCAATGCGCTGGAGCAATCGCAGCTGCGGGTTATTCAGGTACAGCATCATCATGCGCATATGGCTGCGTGTATGGCCGAGAACGGACTCAGAGGAAAAACAATTGGCGTAGTATTCGACGGTACGGGTTACGGCACTGATGGCACAATCTGGGGTGGCGAATTTCTTGTGGGGGATACCAGAAGCGTTGAACGTGCAGCACATCTGCGCCACATCGCTTTGCCAGGCGGTGACAGCGCAGTTAAAGAACCCATCCGGATCGCTATTTCGCTATTAACAGAAATTTTCGGCGAGCATATTCCTGAATCCTCAATTCCAGGTCTAAGCACGTTGCCGGCTCAACAGCGTGACGTCTTCGCCAAAATGGCTATGCGCAGGATCAACACGCCTGTAACCAGCAGCATCGGTCGACTTTTCGATGGCATCTCCGCATTAATGGGTATTTGTACGCATATTGAATACGAAGCGCAGGCCGCCATTGAATTAGAAGCGTTGTTGCAATGCGATCTTCATATGGCACAACCTTTTGCCTTCTCGATTGTGGAATCAGAAGGCCATCTCGAAGTGGATTATCGCCCGTTGGTCCACGAACTGATTTCAGCACTGACAACACGGCCTCTCGATTTACCTGAGTTAAGCCGACGCTTTCATTCGACCATCGTAGAGATTATTACCGCGGTCTGTATCCGTTTGTCTGTGCACGCAAAAACACGGCAAGTGGTATTAAGCGGCGGGGTTTTTTGTAATGAGTTTCTTCTCATCAATGCTCTTGACCGATTACACGCGGCAGGATTTGAAGCTTACTGCCATCAACTTGTACCCACTAATGATGGAGGGATCTCTTTAGGACAAATTGCCGTCGCGTCCAGACTAAGTCAAACGAGTCAAACTAATAATAAGGAAACCGAGTATGCATAATATCACCAACAGAGCTGCCGCCGTGTTATTTGACATGGATGGTGTGCTTATTGATTCAAATGAGGTTATAGAAAGAGCCTGGCGCGAAGCAGCAGATATGTATGGTAAGACAATATCTGAAGACGAGATTATCAAACATATCCACGGGCAACCTGGTCCACATACTATTCGGGCACTGTTCAGTGACCTACCGCTCGTGGATCAGCAAAAAGTTCAGGCTCATATTATTCATGTCGAAAACACGGCTTCCTACAACCCTATTCCCGGTGTCTCTGAGCTTATCACTGCGCTGGATGCAGCAGGCGTCCGGGTTGGTATTGTAACCAGTGGCTGGCGCGAGAAAATCGACCGTGTGACGGCGATGCTTCAGGTTCAGTCTTGCATTTCCGTTATTGTTGAACGCGATGACGTCTCCCGGGGAAAACCCTTCCCTGACCCGTATCTTCTCGCAGCCGAACGTCTTGATCTTCCTGCGGAGAAAACAATCGTCTTTGAAGATTCTAAAAGTGGCGTAACGTCCGCAGTTGCCGCTGGCGCGTTTTGCATTGGCATCGGTGGCGTTGAATTGATTCCATGTGGTGCCAGACTTGCTATTCCAGACTTTACCGGTGTTGAGGTCATATCACGACTGGACGGAAACACCGCGATTTCATTTTGTCCGGACCACATTTTGATCATCGATAAAAAAGATATGTCTCAGGCATCAGAGTAGAATTAAAAGGATCACTAATGGAAGTCGCGCAAAAAGGGCGCTGGGCTGTTACAACATTATTTTCAGTGAATGGGTTTGTAACCGGTGCCTGGGCAGTACAAATTGCCCAACTGGTTTCACGCTTTCACATTACTGATAAAGTAATTGGCCACCTGATATTGATTTTCGGGCTTGGCGCATTATTTATGATGCCGATGTCCGGCATGGCCATGGAAAAATACGGCTCACAGCGTGTCGTGCGCATTTTTTCCATTGCGGCATCCGTCGCCCTTATTCCTGTTGGATTCGCACCTGATATCTACTGGTTAGCACCAGTGCTATTTTTGCTGGGTGCTATGATTGGAGCAATGAACGTCGCAATGAACTCGAATGCCGTGGCAGTCGAAAAAGCACTGTCACGCACGGTGTTATCTTCATGTCACTGTTTCTGGAGCATTGGGCTTTTCATTTCAGGTCTTATTGGGGGGTATCTGGTTAAGCAATTCGGCTTTCTCATGCACCTGTTTTTAATTAGTGCTATTTCCTTAGCGATCACGCTGTCGGTATATCCACATATCATCAAAGATAAATCGATAAAAATAAAACGGTTAATCAAAGGAAAGCAGCCACATCGCTCATGCACGATCTACTTTATAGGCGTTATTGCCCTGCTCGCCATGATCCCGGAATGTGCTGTTGTGGACTGGTCGTCACGTTATTTATTGAAAAATCTCAATGCGACTACAGAAACGGCAAGCCTTTCCTTTGCCTGCTTTGCGGGAACAATGGCAATCTTTCGCTTCATGGGAGACTTCACTCGTAACCGCTTTAATGCCATTCTCGTGATGCGCTCATCCAGTCTGTTAGCTGGGATTGGGCTGCTGGCAGCCGCAATGGCTAGTCATCCCTGGCAAGCCACCGTTGCCTTCGCTATTGCCGGTATTGGCATAGCCAATCTGGTACCGATTGCTTTTTCCGCTGCGGGAAACCAGCCTGATATCTCGACCAACACGGGAATGAGCATCGTCACCACGATCGGTTATCTGGGTACGCTACTGGCCCCTGCACCTATAGGCCTGGTGGCTGAAATCACAGGTTTTCCTGCTGTATATACCGGGATGGCCGCCATGTTGGGCATGATTATGCTGCTTGCTCCCCTGATTAGGGTAAAGGCCAGCGTCAAATTTGATGCCAATTTGACGCGTTGAAAACAAAAAGCCTGCTTAGTTTCCTGAGCAGGCTTCTTAAATATGGCTCCTCTGACTGGACTCGAACCAGTGACATACGGATTAACAGTCCGCCGTTCTACCGACTGAACTACAGAGGAATCGTTGTGGAGGCTTATCTTAGCGGCGAAAAAAATTTTGTCAAACCTCATTTCTTCGAATGCGAATCAATTGATGCTTATCTCGACAGTTTGTTGCATTTACAGACATTTTAAATAGAAAAAACTTTGCAGCTTTTATGATTCTCCCTCATCATTTGAAATGAGGTTTCAACTTTCTTCGTTAAGGTCCACTTTGAACGTCTCCGCTGCCTTACGCCAGGTCGCTTCCCGCACGCCCTGGTATGCCAAACGCAAGAGTTATAAGGTTCTCTTTTGGCGCGAAATCACTCCGCTGGCTGTCCCCATTTTCCTGGAAAACACCTGTGTGCTATTGATGGGTGTTCTGAGTACCTTCCTGGTAAGTTGGTTGGGAAAAGAAGCAATGGCCGGTGTCGGACTCGCCGACAGTTTTAATATGGTCATCATGGCATTTTTCGCCGCCATCGATCTGGGTACCACCGTAGTTGTAGCATTTAGCCTCGGGAAACGAGATCGTCGACGGGCCAGAGCCGCAGCCAGACAATCGCTGGTGATCATGACAATTTTTGCTACCGTGCTGGCAGCGGTCATTCACTATTTTGGTCAACAGATTATTGACGTTGTTGCAGGTGAAGCAACGCCAGACGTTAAAGCTTTGGCACTTACCTATCTGGAGCTGACGGTGCTCAGCTACCCGGCGGCAGCCATTGCGCTGATCGGCAGTGGCGCACTACGTGGAGCCGGAAATACTAAAATACCGTTGTTGATAAACGGCGGTATGAACATCCTGAATATCATCATCAGTAGCATCCTGATTTACGGGATCTTTTCCTGGCAAGGTCTGGGATTTGTGGGAGCAGGCCTGGGACTGACCATTTCGCGCTACATCGGGGCGATTGCCATCATCTGGGTACTGATGATTGGTTTTAACCCCGCGCTGCGAATTCCCTTCAAAAGCTATTTTAAGCCACTCAATCTCGCCATTATATGGGAAGTGATGGGGATCGGCATTCCGGCAAGTATCGAGTCGGTGCTGTTCAACGGCGGTAAACTTTTGACGCAGATGTTTGTTTCAGGCATGGGAACCAGCGTTATCGCCGGGAACTTTATTGCATTTTCTATCGCCGCGCTTATCAATTTACCGGGGAATGCTTTAGGTTCCGCGTCGACAATCATTACCGGCAGGCGTCTGGGAAATGGCCAGATTGCCCAGGCTGAAATCCAGCTACGGCATGTGTTCTGGCTGTCGACGATTGGGCTAACGGCAATTGCCTGGCTAACCGCACCTTTCGCCGGGGTGATGGCCTCATTTTATACCCACGATCAGGATGTAAAAGAGGTCATAGTCATCCTGATTTGGCTCAACGCAGCATTTATGCCGATATGGGCAGCCTCCTGGGTGTTACCAGCGGGCTTTAAAGGTGCGCGAGATGCACGTTTTGCTATGTGGGTATCGATGCTGGGCATGTGGGGCTGCCGCGTAGTCGCGGGCTACACTCTGGGTATCGTATTAGGATGGGGAGTTGTCGGCGTTTGGTTAGGTATGTTCTTCGACTGGGCCGTGCGCGCCGCGTTATTTTACTGGCGTATGGTCACAGGCCGCTGGTTGTGGAAATACCCACGCCCCGAACGCGAAAAGTGCATAAAACAACCGGTTGCGTCTGAATAATCGGCGAAATGAGGAATATTTCAGCAAACGATCGCATTTATCCATTCAGGCTTTGACAACGCTGAGCGGCATCGCTAATATTCGCCTCGTTCAAACGATTCCTCTGTAGTTCAGTCGGTAGAACGGCGGACTGTTAATCCGTATGTCACTGGTTCGAGTCCAGTCAGAGGAGCCATATTTAAGAAGCCTGCTCAGGAAACTAAGCAGGCTTTTTGCTTTTCTGCGATCCCATTAGCCAGGTAGAGCGCTTCACTTCACACCCAGGCTTTTCCATACTGGCGACGATAGAAGCCCGTTTCTCACGGGCTTTTATTGTTAAATCTGATAATCAATCACCGCTTCATCTGGCTCCATCGCCTGACGCTTAATTTCATCGACGGATAACCCTGCGTTGCATAGCTCGATGAATCGCCAGACGTAGTTGCGCTGCAGTTGTCCGCGTTTAAGCCCTAGCCAAACGGTATTTGCATCAAACAAATGCCGGGTATCCAGACGGGTTAACGTCCCCTCTTCCTGCTCGCCGCTGGATTGCTCTGCCACCAGCCCAATCCCCAATCCCAGTGACACGTAAGTTTTAATCACATCCGAGTCCTGGGCGCTGAGAATAATATCAGGTATCAGCCCCTTGCGAGCAAACGCCTCATCAATACGGGAACGCCCTGTAATCCCCTGACGATAGGTAATTAACGGCCAGTGAGCGATGGACTCCAGCGTTAGCGGAGAAGCCTTCACTAATGGATGGTCCTGAGGAACAAGCAGGCTGTGGTGCCAACGAAACCAGGGAAAAGCCACCAACAATGGATCGCTGCTCAGCCGCTCACTGGCAATTCCGATATCTGCCCCGCCATTTTGTAGCAGGACATCAATCTCCTGTGGTGTGCCCTGAATAAGTTCCAGACGCACCTCAGGGAACAGCTCACGAAAGGCTTTTATCACCGCAGGCAAGCTATAGCGTGCCTGCGTATGCGTGGTGGCAATCGTCAAAACGCCGGACGTATCATTGGTAAACAGATCCGCCAGTCGACGAACATTGCTGGCCTCATTCAGAATACGTTCGGCAATGATCAGCAAGGCTTTACCCGGTTCAGTCATGCCCAACAGGCGTTTACCGCGACGGATAAAAATTTCGATGCCAAGTTCATCTTCAAGTTCACGAATGTGTCGGCTGACGCCCGACTGCGAGGTGTACAGTATATTCGCGACCTCCGTCAGGTTGTAATCCTGACGGGCCGCCTCGCGGATTATTTTGAGTTGCTGGAAATTCACGTTTCACTCCGGGCACATCAGACATTACGCTATTGTTAAAGTCTGATGCCCGGCATAACAAATAATAAAAACCTGCATCTTATTCCTCGCGGGAATAAGGTTTAGCTGACCAGCTGCAGTTCGCGATTTTCCAGCGCCGGACGGCTAACCAGCGATAGCAGGATCTCCTTCACTGCCTGCGCCTGGGGCGATAAGCTCCCTCTGGCTGATACGTTCAACGATAATGGCAGATTCATCGATGGGGTTGTGATGCGCGCCATCCAGCCGTTCGCTGCATTGCATAATGAACGGGCGGCCGACTCGGGCAACACTGTGACGCCCATACCACTGGCAATGGCGGCCGTCAGGGTGGAGATAGACTCAATTTCGCCAATCACTTTAGCCGTTAAGCGACGTAGCGAAAAAGCTTCATCCACGCGCAGGCGAACCGCGCTGTAATCCCGTGGCAAGAATAAATTCATCTGCGCCACCGCGGCTAAATCGACGCTTTGCCCCGGGCACTCACGCGTGCCGACCAGATACAGATCCTCTTTAAGCAACGGTTGACTGCTGATGCCCGCCACGGGTGAACGCTCATAGAGCACTGCCATATCTAATTGCCCGCTGAGCAGCTTGTCATTCAGCACTGCCCCACTGTTTTCATGCAGATAGACCTGCACATCGGGCAGTTCGGCACGTAGCGTCTGTAATAACGGCATGGTAATGGATGACGCTGCTGTCCCCGGCGCAAGGCCGATAGAGACCTGGCCTGTCAAGGTCTGTCCCACGTTATTAACCGCAAGTTGCGCCTGTTCACACTGACGTAAAATCGTCCGGGCGTGGGTATATAACACTTTTCCTGCTTCCGTCGGCGTGACGCCACGCTTGGTACGAATCAGCAATTGCTGATCAAGCTCACCTTCCAGCGTAGCGACCTGCTGGCTCAGCGCGGGTTGCGCAATGTGCAATACTTCCGCTGCCTGGGTCAGGCTACCAATATCGACGATTTTCACGAAATATTTCAGTCGTCTAAAGTTCATTTTGCCTCCTGTCGGAATACCAGAACCCGTGCTGGCAGTCATTGAATTCAGGATTGCAAGATACTTGCCACTTTCGTCTAAAACGGTGTTTTATGGTTAAAGCCGCACAAAGTCAGGAGTAAAAGCGAAGGAAGATCATTCTGCACACCGAAATATCTCATTCAGGCTGCCCTGGAAGAGGTAGACACGCACCAGAATGGGGCAAAAGCATAAAAAGACGGAAAGATCGCCGCTTTGCTGATTTTGTCAGCAAACGAACACACAAATGTATTTACCCCTTTGACAAGCCTCACCACCCTCGCTAATATGCGCCTCGTTCAAACGATTCCTCTGTAGTTCAGTCGGTAGAACGGCGGACTGTTAATCCGTATGTCACTGGTTCGAGTCCAGTCAGAGGAGCCATATTTAAGAAGCCTGCTCAGGAAACTAAGCAGGCTTTTTGCTTTTATGCTATTGCTCATTGCGCATATCAAAGCCACAGCTCAGTCTGGCCAACACTTCATTCATAATGACCGCAGGTATTTGTTCCAGGCGCTTGCCGTTCCGAGGTTCCATATCAATAGTTCTGGGCTGATCACGACGAATAACGCCCGTCGTTTTAGTGCCCGCATCATCCAGATAAACGCTAACACCAGCAGCATGAGCAAGGTTTCCGCCACTGGTGACAGGAAGTGAGGTGTCCGATTCTCACTCACAACAGACATGGTCAGATGTCATTCCAACCAGCACATGCCAAAAGCAGACTCCTTTTCCCATCCAATATCCACATCATAAGATTTCTATAAAAAACAATATTTTAAGACGTTCAACATAATACAATTATATTTCCAATTGTAATGATAACCATTCTCATATTACTATAATCGCGTGATAATTAACTTTTGATACATTCCGCATGTCTGACCACGCCACTACCACTGCTTCCTTTACGCTCGAGTCGCTTTATGATGCACATCACGGCTGGCTGAAAAGCTGGCTGACGCGCAAACTCCAGTCCGCCTTTGATGCAGATGACATTGCCCAGGACACTTTTCTACGGGTAATGGGCAGCGGGTCGCTCTCGACGATCCGCGATCCGCGCTCCTTCCTGTGCACTCTCGCCAAACGGGTAATGGTCGACCTGTTTCGTCGAAACGCGCTGGAAAAAGCCTATCTGGAGATGCTGGCGCTGATGCCGGAGGCGCTCGCGCCTTCGCCCGAGGAACGCGAGAGTCAGCTCGAAACCCTGCAACTCATCGACAGCATGCTTGACGGGCTGAGCGGAAAAACACGCGAAGCGTTTCTCCTTTCGCAGTTGGATGGTCTGACTTACAGCGAAATAGCGCTAAAGCTCGGTGTTTCGGTCAGTTCAGTGAAAAAATATATGGCAAAGGCTATCGAACATTGTCTGCTGTTTCGTCTGGAGCACGGTCTGTGAACGCCTCTATCACCGATTCTCGCCGTCAGGCTTTGCGCTCGGCATCACACTGGTATGCCGTATTGAGCGGCGAGCGTGTCAGCCCACAGCAGGAAGCGCGCTGGCAACAATGGTATGAAGAGGACAAAGATCATCAGTGGGCCTGGCAACAGGTTGAAAACCTGCGCAGCCAGCTCAGAAGCGTTCCGGGCGATATCGCCAGCCGGGCGCTGCACGATACGCGTCTTACCCGTCGTCATGTCATGAAAGGGCTACTGCTGCTGCTCGGCGTAGGCGGAGGCTGGCAGCTCTGGCAATCTGAAGCCGGAGAAGGTCTGCGCGCAGACTACCGCACCGCCAAAGGGGCTGTCAGCCATCAGCGGCTGGACGATGGCTCGCTGCTGACGCTCAACACACAAAGCGCCGCGGACGTTCGTTTTGATACGCGTCAACGCGCTGTCCATCTCTGGTACGGCGAAATTGCTATTACTACCGCAAAAGACGCGCAGCAGAGACCTTTCCACGTTGTGACCCGCCAGGGCCTTCTCACCGCGTTAGGCACAGAATTTACCGTCTACCAGCAGGACAACGTCACACGCGTTACCGTTCAACAACACGCGGTTGAAGTCTTACTGGCAAACCGTCCGCAGGAAAAACGCATCGTCAGCGCTGGCGAGAGTCTGCAGTTTAGCGCGTCTGAATTTAGTGCAATTACCTCAGCGGATGATGAAAGCGCCGCCTGGACGCAGGGCATTCTGAGCTTTAGCGATAAACCGCTGGGTGAAGTGATTGCCACGCTGAGCCGTTATCGCAACGGCGTGCTGCGTTGCGATCCGGCGGTGGCCGGGCTGCGCCTGAGTGGCACTTTCCCGCTGAAAAATACCGATGCGATTCTGGATATTATTGCCCAGACACTTCCAGTGAAAATTCAGACTATTACGCGATACTGGGTCAATATCTTGGCACTGTAAGAAAAATAATTCTCATTTTCATTGTCCTTTTTCCCCTTCTCATTCGACTCATAGCTGAACACAACAAAAATGATGATGGAGAAGGTATGACGCCTTTACGCGTTTTTAGCAAAACAACACCTTTGGTTAACGCCATTCGCCTGAGCCTGCTGCCGCTGGCTGGGCTCTCGTTATCCGCTTTCGCAGCGCAGATTGATATTGCACCAGGCTCACTCGATAAAGCGCTAAACCAATATGCCGCACGCAGCGGAATTACCCTGTCTGTTGACGCCAGCCTGACGCGCGGCAAACAGAGTAACGGTCTTCACGGTGACTACGACGTCGAAACCGGTCTGCAACACCTGCTGAACGGTAGCGGCCTGCAGGTGAAACCACTGGGGAATAACAGCTGGACGCTCGAACACGTTCCTGCGCCGCAGGAAGATGCGCTCACGGTTGTGGGCGACTGGCTGGGCGATGCGCGCGAAAACGACGTATTCGAACATGCCGGCGCGCGTGACGTTATCCGCCGTGAAGATTTCGCCAAAACCGGCGCGACGACCATGCGCGAGGTGCTGAACCGCATTCCTGGCGTTACCGCCCCGGAGAACAACGGTACCGGTAGCCACGATCTGGCGATGAACTTTGGTATTCGCGGCCTGAACCCGCGCCTTGCCAGCCGTTCAACGGTACTGATGGACGGTATTCCGGTGCCGTTTGCCCCTTACGGCCAGCCGCAGCTTTCCCTGGCACCCGTTTCGCTCGGAAATATGGACGCCATCGATGTGGTACGCGGCGGCGGTGCCGTACGTTACGGACCTCAGAGCGTGGGCGGCGTGGTGAACTTTGTCACCCGCGCCATTCCGCAAGACTTCGGTATCGAAGCCGGCATGGAAGGCCAGCTCAGCCCAACGTCCTCACAAAATAACCCAAAAGAGACACACAATCTGATGGTGGGCGGCACGGCGGATAACGGTTTTGGTACCGCCCTGCTTTACTCCGGCACCCGCGGCAGCGACTGGCGCGAGCACAGCGCGACGCGCATCGACGACCTGATGCTGAAAAGCAAATATGCGCCGAACGACGTGCATACTTTCAACAGCCTGCTGCAATACTACGACGGTGAAGCCGACATGCCCGGCGGCCTGTCGCGCGCGGATTACAACGCCGACCGCTGGCAGTCCACGCGCCCTTACGACCGCTTCTGGGGGCGTCGCAAGCTGGCAAGCCTCGGCTATCAGTTCCAGCCGGACACTCAGCACAAATTCAATATTCAGGGCTTCTACACCGAAACCCTGCGTAGCGGCTACCTGGAACAGGGCAAACGCATCACCCTTTCACCGCGTAACTACTGGGTACGCGGCATTGAACCGCGCTACAGCCAGAGCTTTATGCTTGGCTCTTCCGCGCACGAAGTCGGCGTGGGATATCGCTATGTGAGCGAGTCGACGCATGAAATGCGTTATTACACCGCCACCAGCAGCGGGCAGTTGCCGTCCAACTCCAGCCCTTACGATCGCGACACCCGTTCCGGTACCGAAGCGCACGCCTGGTATCTGGATGACAAAATCGACGTAGGCAACTGGACGATCACTCCGGGTATGCGCTTTGAACATATCGAGTCATACCAGAACAACGCCATCAAAGGCACGCATGAGGAAGTGAGCTACAACGCCCCACTTCCGGCGCTCAACGTGCTCTATCACCTTACTGACAGCTGGAATCTTTATGCAAACACCGAAGGCTCGTTCGGCACCGTACAGTACAGCCAAATTGGCAAGGCTGTGCAAAGCGGCAATGTGGAACCGGAAAAAGCGCGAACCTGGGAGCTCGGAACCCGATACGACGATGGCGCGCTGACGGCAGAAATGGGGTTGTTCCTGATTAACTTTAATAATCAGTATGACTCAAACCAGACCAACGACACCGTAACCGCACGGGGTAAAACGCGCCATACCGGGCTGGAAACCCAGGCCCGCTATGACCTTGGCACGCTGACACCCACGCTGGACAACGTTTCGGTCTACGCAAGCTATGCGTATGTGAACGCCGAGATCCGCGAGAAAGGCGACACCTACGGCAACCAGGTACCGTTCTCGCCGAAACACAAAGGCACATTGGGCGTGGACTATAAACCGGGTAGCTGGACGTTAAACCTGAACAGCGATTTCCAGTCCAGCCAGTTTGCGGATAACGCCAACACCGTTAAAGAGAGTGCCGACGGCAGCACCGGCCGCATCCCGGGCTTCATGCTCTGGGGCGCACGCGTCGCCTATGACTTTGGTCCGCAGATGGCAGACCTGAACCTTGCGTTCGGCGTGAAAAATATCTTCGACCAGGCGTACTTCACCCGCTCTTACGACGACAACAACAAAGGCATCTACGCAGGCCAGCCGCGCACGCTGTATATGCAGGGGTCGTTGAAGTTCTAATTCACACCGATTTCGTAGGCCGGGTAAGCGCAGCGCCACCCGGCTTTCAGGAGCACCGATGTTCACATTTATCCGCACACTTTTCGCCGCTCTGCTGCTGGTCACCAGCCACGCTTTTGCAGCCACGGTTCAGGACGAACATGGCACCTTTACGCTTGATAAAACGCCACAGCGGATAGTGGTACTGGAGTTGTCATTCGCGGACGCGCTGGCTGCCGTCGATGTCAGTCCTGTCGGCATTGCCGACGATAACGATGCCACGCGCATTCTTCCTGAAGTTCGCGCCCATCTGAAACCCTGGCAGTCTGTCGGCACGCGCGCGCAGCCGAGTTTAGAAGCCATTAGCGCGTTGAAACCGGATCTGATCATTGCCGACAGCAGCCGTCATGCGGGTATTTTCAGCGCCTTACAGCAAATAGCACCGGTTCTGCTGCTGAAATCTCGCAATGAAACCTACGCTGAAAATCTTCAGTCTGCGGCCATCATCGGCGAGATTGTGGGCAAAAAGGCACAGATGCAGTCACGTCTGGCGCAACACAAACAACAGATGTCAGCGTGGGCCAGCCAGTTGCCAAAAGGCACGCTGGTGTTGTTTGGTACGTCCCGGGAGCAGCAGTTCAACCTGCATACGCAGGGGACCTGGACCGGGGGCGTCCTGACCTCTCTGGGGCTGAAGGTACCTGCGGCGATGGCGGGTGCGTCTATGCCGTCCATCGGCCTGGAACAGCTGCTGGCGCTCAATCCTGCATGGCTGCTGGTCGCCCACTACCGCAAAGAGAGCATCGTCAAACGCTGGCAGCAAGACCCGCTGTGGCAGATGTTAACGGCTGCGCAAAAACAGCAGACGGCGTCGGTCGACAGTAACGCCTGGGCGCGGATGCGCGGCATTTTTGCGGCCGAACGTATTGCCAGCGACACGGTAAAAATCTTCCATCACCAGCCTTTATCCGATGTGAAATGACAGTTCTCAGACATCCGGCGTTGCAATGGGGTCTTCCCCTTGCCGCGCTTATCACTCTCTTCTGGCTGAGTCTGTTTTGCTACTCGGCCATTCCTGTTTCTGGCGTTGACGCCATTCACGCTCTGCTGCCGGGCCATACGCCGACGCTTGCACAAGCGCTGGTGCAAAACCTTCGTTTGCCGCGAAGCCTGGTCGCCATTCTGATCGGCGCAAGCCTGGCTCTCGCGGGAACGCTGCTGCAAACCCTGACGCATAATTCAATGGCATCTCCTTCACTGCTCGGCATTAACAGCGGCGCGGCGCTGGCTATGGCACTGACCAGCGCGCTCAGCCCCGTGCCCGTTTCGGGTTACTCCATCTCCTTTATCGCCGCCTGTGGCGGCGGCGTAAGCTGGCTGCTGGTGATGACCGCAGGCGGCGGATTTCGCCATACCCAGGACAGAAACAAACTGATCCTCGCGGGTATCGCGTTCTCGGCGTTTTGCATGGCCCTGACCCGCATCACCCTGCTGCTGACGGAAGATCACGCCTACGGCATTTTTTACTGGCTCGCGGGAGGCGTATCCCACGTACGCTGGCAGGAGTTCTGGCAGCTTTTCCCGGTGGTGGCAGTTGCTATACCGGTGGTGTTGCTGCTGGCCAATCAACTGAATCTGCTTAACGTCAGCGACAGCACCGCCCGTACGCTGGGGGTGAATCTGCCGAAGCTGCGTTTAATCATCAACATTCTGGTGCTGCTTCTGGTCGGTACCTGCGTCAGCGTGGCCGGCCCGGTGGCTTTTATCGGTCTGTTGATGCCGCATCTGGCTCGCTTCTGGGTAGGATTTGACCAGCGCAAGGTCCTGCCGATGAGCATACTGATGGGCGCCACACTGATGCTAGTGGCGGATGTTCTGGCCCGCGCGCTGGCTTTTCCTGGCGAATTACCCGCGGGGGCTGTGGTTGCTCTGATTGGTGCGCCCTGCTTTGTCTGGCTGGTCAGGAGGCGTGGTTGAAAATTGTGTTAGTCATTTTTATCGCCCTCGCACTGGCAGGATTTTCGCTGCTGTCTCTGCAAATGGGGGGGATCGCCGTTCCCTGGCGCGCCCTGCTGACCAACTGGCAGGCCGGGCGTGAGTATCATTACGTGTTAACGGCGTACCGCCTGCCGCGACTGCTGCTGGCGTTGTTTGTCGGAGCAGCCCTCGCGGTTGCAGGCGTTCTGGTACAAGGGATCGTTCGTAACCCTCTGGCGTCGCCGGATATTCTCGGCGTAAACCATGCCGCCAGCCTTGCCTCTGTGGGCGCACTGCTTCTCGTACCGTCACTGCCGGTGATTGCTCTGCCGCTGCTGGCCTTTGCCGGTGGCATGGTGGGCCTGATACTGCTGAGAATGCTGGCGAACACCAGCCAGCCGATGAAGCTGGCACTCACGGGTATCGCGCTGTCTGCCTGCTGGGCCAGCCTGACGGACTGGCTGATGCTTTCGCGCCCGCAGGATGTGAACGGCGCCCTGCTGTGGCTGACCGGCAGCTTATGGGGCCGTGACTGGAGCTTTGTGAAGATTGCCGTCCCGCTGCTAATGTTGTTTCTGCCGCTGAGCCTGGGTTTTTGCCGCGATCTCGACCTTCTGGCACTGGGCGATGCCCGCGCCACCACGCTCGGTGTGTCGGTGCCGCGTATCCGGCTCCTGGCTTTGCTACTGGCCGTCGCCATGACATCTACCGGCGTGGCCGTCTGCGGCCCAATTAGTTTTATTGGTCTTGTGGTGCCGCATATGGTGCGCAGTATTACCGGTGGGCGTCACCGCTGGCTGCTGCCCATATCGGCCATGACAGGTGCGTTGCTGCTGGTGGTTGCCGACCTGCTGGCGCGAATTACTCATCCCCCGCTGGAGCTTCCGGCTGGCGTACTGACCGCCATTATCGGTGCACCGTGGTTTGTCTGGCTGCTTGTGAGAATGCGATAAATGACATTACGAACTGAAAATCTGACGGTCTGTTACGGTACAAACAAGATCCTTGATGGCGTTTCACTCGCCCTACCAGCGGGGAAGACAACCGCCCTGCTCGGCCCTAACGGCTGCGGGAAATCGACGTTGCTAAACTGTTTTTCACGGCTGTTAGCGCCGCAATCCGGTGGCGTATTTCTCGGCGATAATGCCATCAACACGCTCTCATCACGCCAGCTAGCCCGCAGGCTGGCGCTGCTGCCCCAGCACCATTTAACGCCAGAGGGGATCACCGTCCAGGAGCTTGTTTCGTACGGTCGCAACCCGTGGTTGTCACTCTGGGGGCGCCTCTCCGTTGAAGACAATGCGCGGGTCCAAGATGCTATGCACCAGACCCGGATCCAACATCTTGCCGACCGACGATTAACCGATCTTTCCGGCGGTCAGCGCCAGCGCGCCTTTCTGGCGATGGTCCTGGCCCAGAATACACCCGTCATACTACTCGATGAGCCAACCACCTATCTCGATATCAATCACCAGGTGGAACTGATGCGGTTAATGGGCGAACTCCGGGCTCAGGGGAAAACGGTGGTCGCAGTGCTGCACGACCTTAATCAGGCCAGCCGGTACTGCGATCATCTGGTGGTAATGGCGAACGGACATATTATGGCGCAAGGCACACCAGAAGCGGTGATGAACCCTGGATTGCTGAGAACCGTATTCAATGTGGATACGGAAATACACCCCGAACCAGTATCTGGTAGGCCGATGTGTGTAGTGAGGTAAATGACACAAGCTGTAATGGTACCATGGTCTCAACAGGTCGCCTGTCATATCACTTGCGCTGTGATGACTTCACCCTGCCCAGGTAACATTTCAACTGTTCTGAGCTGAATAATATTGCAGCGTTCTGTCATCAATCATCATGCGTTTAGGACCAGTCAAAACCATGTTAATCATCGGTTCATAAATTGCAGACAGGCGGTGTTCAGGGATTACCCTCAACACCATAGCAACCCGTGAAATGCAGGTTTCGGTACGCTGATTATCCGTGGCTAATGCAAGTTCTCGTAACTTCGGTAATTTTTGCATTTAACGAGTGATAACACGTCGCTGTATGCACAGCAAGAGAGGCAGGATAAAGGAAAAGCGAAGAGGATGGAGAAACGGGGAGACGCGTTAATTCATCTTTCCGCTTAATATTAACGGGCGCCGGGTTGCTTCATGCCAACGTCCGCTGAGTGCCAAAAGCGGAAGTTAACTACGGATAAAATTCAGCGCCTCACACCCAGAGCCGCTGCATAACGGCAATAAGCTACACTTGTTCATTATTTCCAAAACCGGAAAGCCTTCTGCTGCTTCAACGGTGTGTATTTGACATCGCGCTGTTGGGGCATTTTGAACAACAACGAGCATGGCCCGCTAACGATGAAATTGATACTTGTTCGACACGCAGAAACAGAGTGGAATTTGGACGGAATTATTCAGGGGCACAGCGATAGCTCCTTGACCTGTCGGGGTTTGCGTGAAACATCCGTCCTACTAGCAGCGTTTAGTGCAAGTGAATATCAAATAGAGCGTGTTTACGCTTCTCCGCTTGGACGTGCCTGGCAAATGGGGCAAAGCCTGGCTGAACACTTTCGCTGTTCACTGACGGCTGAACCGGCCCTTAAAGAGCAGGCCTTTGGTCAGTTTGAAGGTATGCCGTTAGAACTACTCAGACAAAAACATCCGAACGATTCAAATGCATTATTCAGGCTTGATGCAGAGTATTGTCCACCTGGGGGGGAGTCACTGGCGCATGCTTCTCAGCGAGTTATGCGTTTTTTACAAAACCTGGAAGATACTTCATCACATCAACAAACAATATGTATTGTGTCTCACGGGCATGTCAGTCAGGGCACTCTGGCAATTCTTAAAGAAGGGACTGTCAATAGTTTCCCTCGCTATGCTCACCCCAATGCAAGTTATTCTGTTATCGACCTGATTAATGGAAAATGTATCGGCCTAAAGTGGGGGATTGCTACACATTTACGTCACCTGAATTAGTGGTCACCTTGCAATCATTGAACACCCATCCTGCCAGAGCCATCATTATTATTTAAGCACAATGTCAGCCCCTCGCTCAAAGTTGCCCCTCAGCTCCACACCAGGTGTTGAGTAAACGCATCCGTGTAAGTGCACAATTTTCATGTGCCACTAAAGCAGTGTGTTCCCATCGACATTCAGTCAGCTTTATACGCCTGCCACTCGCGCCAGACATTCTCAGGATCAATATCGCGGTAGCCACGCTCTCTGATTATATCCTCGGCTGCTTCGGCCGGCAGGCGGATGGCTGTAGCACCATCGCGAATGGACTCAACCTCATCGCGGGTCAATTCCCGTCCTATGTCCTGTTCTTTATCAATCAGGACTACGATCAACGCAGGGATAAAAACAATCCTCATACTGACAAGCCTCTGAAATATTCGCATCCCACTGTATCACCTACAGTTTTGATATCATTCAGTAATCGTCAATTTATTACCAGGACGGGAATCATTCATGACATTACAAATCCGTGACGCCACACCGGCCGACGCGATGTTGCTTAATGCGCTGGGCTACCGCATCTACCGCGCACATTTTGAACAAAAGGTACTGGAGCTTCGCTTATATGTCCACGGAGATAACGGGCTTGCGATTCGTGCTTATGAGCGATGTGGTTTCACTGAATCTCCGTATACCATTATGAAAGTGGATTTATAGCTTCCCCAAATACAGTACTCCTAATGCTCCGCCTGAAATCAGAACACTCCTGACAGGCCACGATTCCACCTGATTCAGATTTTTCATTCATCTTATTTTTCATGTTGCCATCAGATGAGGGAGATAATCGTTTTCACTTCCCGTCTGTCGCGGTAATCTCATAACGGTCGTTAATATTGCGACTGCAATGTGTGTAACCCAACTCAAATACTAATAACTAAAAAACAGTACAGACAGGATAACTATGGATTCCACCCTCACCTCCACGGGTCCCCAACAGGACGCCTCTTCGCTTAACCGCGCCCGACGCGCTGCGCTTGGCAGCTTCGCGGGTGCCGTGGTCGACTGGTATGATTTTCTGCTTTATGGCATTACTGCCGCACTGGTCTTTAACCACGAGTTCTTCCCGCAAGTCAGCCCAGCGATGGGGACACTTGCCGCATTTGCTACCTTTGGCGTCGGATTTTTGTTCCGTCCGTTAGGCGGGGTGATCTTCGGCCACTTCGGCGATCGTCTGGGCCGTAAACGTATGCTGATGCTTACCGTCTGGATGATGGGTATTGCCACTGCGCTGATAGGGATTATTCCCTCTTTTGACACCATTGGCTGGTGGGCTCCCGTTCTGCTGGTGACGCTGCGTGCTATTCAGGGATTCGCCGTTGGCGGTGAATGGGGCGGCGCAGCGTTGCTCTCGGTCGAAAGCGCGCCGAAAAATAAAAAAGCCTTCTACAGCAGCGGCGTTCAGGTTGGTTACGGCGTCGGACTGTTACTTTCTACCGGTCTGGTCTCGCTGATTAGCTCGCAAACCACCGATGAGCAGTTCCTGAGTTGGGGCTGGCGTATTCCATTCCTGTTCAGCATCGTGCTGGTATTGGGCGCGTTGTGGATGCGTAACCGAATGGATGAATCGGCCGAATTCGAACAGCAGCAGCAGGCACCGCAACCAGAGAAAAAGAGACTACCGGTAGTCGAGGCATTAATCCGTCATCCAGGGGCGTTTTTGAAAATTATAGCTCTGCGCCTGTGTGAACTGCTGACGATGTATATCGTCACCGCGTTTGCCCTTAATTACTCCACGCAGAATCTGGGCTTACCTCGCGAACTGTTTCTGAATATCGGGTTGTTAGTTGGTGGACTGAGCTGTCTGACCATCCCCTGCTTTGCCTGGCTCGCCGACCGCTTTGGTCGCCGGCGCGTTTACATTACTGGCGCACTGGTCGGGACGCTTAGCGCATTCCCGTTCTTTATGGCGTTAGAAGCGCAATCCATTTTCTGGATCGTGTTCTTCGCGATTATGTTGGCCAACATTGCACACGATATGGTGGTCTGCGTACAGCAGCCTATGTTTACCGGTTTGTTTGGCGCAAGCTATCGCTACAGCGGCGCAGGCGTTGGTTATCAGGTAGCAAGCGTAGTTGGCGGCGGTTTTACCCCCTTCATTGCTGCTGCACTGGTAACATTCTCCGGCGGAGACTGGCACAGTGTAGCCATTTATCTGATGGCGGGTTGTCTTATTTCCGCGACTACAGCATTGCTGATGCGGGATAAGCAGCACGGTTAAGCCCGGGTGCGGAGGCCGTCCGGTCTTCGCGCAATCTTCCTCAACGTCTGACTTTTGTTTCACATTCCTGTGACATACTATCGGGAGAGCAGTACATCTGTGGAACAAGGAGACAGACATGAACAATAAGGGCTCCAGCCTGACCCCAACTCAGGCACTGGATAAACTGGACGCGCTGTACGAGCAGTCGGTTAAAGCACTGCGTAGCGCCATTGGTAAGTATATTGAAACAGGGACGCTCCCTGATGTAATCGCCCGCCATAACGGTCTTTTTGTTTACCCATCACTGTGTGTCACCTGGGATGGCATCGCCACCAATCCCCCGAAAACCCGAGCCTATGGGCGTTTTACCCATGCGGGCAGCTATACCACTACGATTACCCGTCCGTCGCTTTTTCGTCCGTATCTTGAAGAACAGCTCACGCTGCTGTATCAGGATTATGATGCGCATATCTCCGTCGAGCCGTCGCAGCATGAAATCCCCTATCCCTATGTGATTGACGGTTCAGAACTGACGCTGGATCGCTCGATGAGCGCCGGATTAACGCGCCATTTCCCCACCACTGAATTGTCGCAGATTGGTGACGAAACGGCAGACGGGATTTTTCATCCGGCGGAATTTTCTCCGCTGTCTCACTTCGATGCCCGACGCGTGGATTTTTCGCTGGCGCGACTACGTCATTACACGGGAACGCCGGTTGAACATTTTCAACCTTTTGTGCTGTTCACCAACTACACCCGCTACGTCGATGAGTTTGTGCGTTGGGGTTGCAGCCAGATCCTCGACCCGGACAGCCCATATATCGCGCTCTCTTGTGCGGGCGGGATCTGGATCACCGCCGAAACCGAAGCGCCAGAAGAAGCCATCTCCGATCTCGCCTGGAAGAAACACCAGATGCCCGCCTGGCATTTAATCACGGCTGACGGTCAGGGGATCACGCTGGTCAATATCGGCGTTGGCCCGTCTAACGCCAAAACCATTTGCGATCATCTGGCCGTACTGCGTCCTGACGTCTGGCTGATGATTGGTCACTGCGGTGGTCTGCGTGAAAGTCAGGCGATTGGCGACTATGTTCTGGCCCATGCTTATCTGCGTGACGACCACGTGTTGGATGCCGTACTACCGCCGGATATTCCGATTCCGAGCATTGCGGAAGTACAACGCGCCCTGTATGACGCCACCAAAGAAGTCAGCGGTATGCCCGGTGAAGAAGTTAAACAGCGCTTGCGTACCGGTACTGTCGTCACCACCGACGATCGTAACTGGGAGCTACGCTATTCCGCTTCTGCGCTGCGTTTCAACCTCAGTCGCGCGGTGGCTATCGATATGGAAAGCGCCACCATCGCCGCTCAGGGATACCGTTTCCGCGTTCCGTACGGCACGCTGCTGTGCGTTTCCGACAAGCCGCTGCACGGTGAGATCAAACTACCTGGTCAGGCCAACCGTTTTTATGAAGGTGCTATTTCTGAGCATCTGCAAATAGGTATCCGGGCTATCGATCGTCTGCGTGCTGAAGGCGACCGACTGCACTCCCGTAAATTACGTACATTCAACGAACCGCCGTTCCGTTAAGACCTGAAGGTTAACTATGCACATCTCAACTCCTCTTTCCGCCCTGCGCAACCTGCTGATAGCGCAGGGGCTGGATGGCATGATTGTTCCGCGCGCCGACGCTCATCAAAGCGAAGATTGTACGCCGCATGACAATAAACTGGCCTGGCTGACCGGATTTAGCGGTTCTGCCGGCCTCGCGTTGGTCCTTCGGGATCGCGCGTTAATGTTTGTCGATGGACGCTATCAGGTCCAGGTACGCAATGAAGTCTCGCTGGATGATTTTGAAATTCATCATTTACACGATGAACCGCTGGCCGACTATTTGCAGTCTCACGTTGCAGCGGGTACACGTATCGGCTTTGAACCACTGCTGATGGTCAACAGCCAGTTTGAAGCCTTGTCGGCAACTCATTGCGAGCTGGTACCTCTTGAGCAAGATCCTTTTGACCAGGTGTGGCTTGACCGACCGGCAGCCCCCTGCGGCATCATTCGTGAAATGCCCATTGAAATCAGCGGGGAAAGCAGCACGCAAAAGCGTGCCCGCGTCGTGGAACAACTCGCTCAACATGAGACTGACGTACTGGCAATTACCCTGCCGGATAACATTGCCTGGCTGTTGAATGTACGCGGTTCAGATCTGGCTATGGTGCCAGTACCGTTTTCGTTTGCCCTGCTCCATCGCAGCGGTGAGCTGGAATGGTTTGTGGATAGCAACAAAACGCAGCAACTCCCCGTATCACTGCTAAACACGCTCACGCTGGCCCCGCAAGAGAGTTTCCTGGTACGTTGCCAGCAACTGGCCAGTGGGAAACGCTTCCTGGTCGATAAAGACTACGCCCCGGTTGCGTTGCGTTTTGCCATTGAAGAACACGGTGGCAACGTCTTATGGGCCCCTGATCCCATCACCTTGATGAAAGCCCACAAAAATGACGTTGAACTGGCGGGCTATCGGGAATGCCATGAACAAGATGGCGCTGCCTGGGTTAATTTCCTTGCCTGGCTGGCCCATGAAGTCCCTTTGCGCGAAGCGGCTGGCAATCCGGTCACCGAACTGGAAGCCCAGGCGAAGCAACTGGAATTTCGCCAGCAGCAGCCGGGATTTATTGAGCAAAGCTTCAGCACGATATCGGCCTCTGCCAGCAATGCGGCGATGTGTCATTACCACTCCAGTGAAAAAACCAATACGCCAATTACCTCGCAGGCCATGTATCTGAATGATTCCGGCGGCCAGTACCGCAATGGTACGACGGATACGACGCGTACCTTCGCGTTTGGTCCACAGGATCCGCAACGTCGTCTGCATTACACCGCCGTGCTGAAAGGCTTTTTGTCGCTTATTTCACTGCAGTTTCCCAGCGGCACTCAGGGCCATCAACTGGATGCCTTTAGCCGTCGGGCGTTGTGGGATTTAGGCCTGGATTTTGATCATGGAACAGGACACGGCGTAGGCCACCAGTTGCTTATCCATGAACAACCCCATCGCATTGCCAAGAAAGTAAACCCCTGGCCTCTGGTCGCGGGCAATATCATCACTATCGAACCGGGTTACTATCTGGCCGGGCAATATGGGATCCGTATTGAGAACCAGGTGGAAATAATCAACAGCCGCCCTGGCTTCTGTCGTTTCTCAACGCTGACGCTGGTGCCGATTGATTTGAACCTGGTTGAACTGCATCTGTTGAGTGAAGCTGAAAAGCAATGGATTGATGATTACCACCAGCAGGTCAGAGAGACGTTATCCCCTCGCGTGAATGCAGAGGCTCGTCCGTGGCTGTTCGCCGTCACCGCGCCGATTCGCGTTCAGGCTAATTAATGCAATAAAAAAGGCAGCCCGTAGGCTGCCTTAGTTCTCCCCAATTTCTTACTGCTTAGCTGTTACGGATGTACTCATCCATTTCAGTTTTCAGGTTATCGGACTTAGTACCGAAAATCGCCTGAACACCGGAACCAGCTACCACAACGCCCGCCGCACCCAGTTTCTTCAGGCCAGCCTGATCCACTTTAGCAACGTCAGCCACGCTGACACGCAGACGAGTGATGCACGCATCGAGGTTAGTGATGTTTTCTTTACCGCCGAATGCAGCAACCAGAGCCGGAGCCATTTCACCGGTCGCACCTGCTTTGCTGTCTTCAGTAGCATCTTCACGACCCGGAGTTTTCAGGTCCAGCGCTTTGATCAGCACACGGAAGATGGTGTAGTAAACAATCGCATAACCGATACCGACAATCGGGAACAGCCACAGTTTGCTGCTGTTACCGGAAAGAACGATAAAGTCGATCAGACCGTGGGAGAACGACGTACCGTCACGCATACCCAGCAGGATACAGATCGGGAATGCCAGACCAGCCAGAATCGCGTGGATGATGTACAGGATCGGCGCCACGAACATGAAGGAGAACTCGATCGGCTCGGTAATACCGGTCAGGAACGAGGTCAGCGCCGCGGAGATCATGATACCGCCCACTTTCGCGCGGTTTTCTGGTTTAGCAGAGTGCCAGATAGCGATAGCAGCAGCCGGCAGACCGTACATTTTGAACAGGAAGCCACCGGACAGTTTGCCCGCAGTCGGGTCACCCGCCATATAGCGAGGGATGTCGCCGTGGAACACCTGACCTGCAGCGTTGGTGTATTCACCGATCTGCATCTGGAATGGAACGTTCCAGATATGGTGCAGACCAAACGGCACCAGGCAGCGTTCAATGAAGCCATAGATACCGAACGCCACGACAGGGTTCTGGTATGCAGCCCACTGGGAGAACGTCTGAATAGCAGTACCGATTGGCGGCCAAATGAAGGACAGAACCACACCGGTGAAGATAGCAGCCAGACCAGAAATGATAGGAACGAAGCGCTTACCCGCAAAGAAGCCAAGATACTCAGGCAATTTAATACGGTAGAAGCGGTTGAACATATACGCTGCAATCGCACCGGAGATAATCCCTCCGAGAACACCCGTATCAGCAAGGTGTTTAGCTGCGATCTCTTCAGCAGGTAAATGCAGAACCAGCGGCGCAACAACAGCCATGGTCTTAACCATGATGCCGTAAGCAACAACGGATGCCAGTGCAGATACACCGTCATTATTAGTGAAGCCTAACGCAACACCGATAGCAAAAATCAGCGGCATGTTCGCAAAAACAGAACCGCCCGCTTCTGCCATTACGTGCGATACAACGGCTGGCAGCCAGCTGAAGTTAGCGGAACCGACGCCCAGCAGGATACCTGCAATTGGGAGTACGGATACCGGCAGCATCAGCGATTTACCGACCTTTTGCAGGTTAGCAAATGCATTCTTAAACATAATTAGGAGTGCTCCTGAGTATTTGTGCTTTTCTACGTTCTCACGCATTAGCGAGGGGGGAGAACCTCGCCGTGTACAGGGCATCTAAGTACCCTTTATTTATTACACAGAGTAAAATAATTCAGTTTGTTTTTGTTTGACGGCTATCACAGTTCAGTCGTGAATGGCCGCAAAATCCGCACATTCCGATAAAATGCGTTTCTGAATGTGTCAAGCTGGTTATTCACCGCCCATTTTGTGGCGGTGAACTTTACTCGCATTAGTGATTAATTACGAGCTTTAAAAAAAGTCAGTTAACGAACAGATTGCAGGCGAGAAGCGTCGATGTGAAACAGGCGGGCAAAGTTATCAGTGGTTGCCTGCGCCAGTTCTTCAACGGCAACACCTTTCACTACGGCCATGTACTCTGCAACGTCACGAGTCATGGCGGGCTGGTTCTCTTTTCCACGATGCGGTACAGGCGCAAGGTAAGGAGAATCCGTCTCGACCAATAACCGGTCCAGAGGAACATAGCGGGCAGCATCACGGAGCTGCTCTGCATTTCGGAACGTGACGATGCCGGAAAACGAGATATAGAATCCAAGGTCCAGTAATTTGCCCGCCGTTTCTCTGTCCTCTGTAAAACAGTGTAGTACGCCGCCACAATCCGTCACTTTTTCTTCGCGCAGAATAGACAGCGTGTCGGCTCGCGCATCGCGGGTATGCACGATAACTGGCTTCTGTAACTCACGGCCGATCTGAATATGGTGGATAAAAGATTCCTGCTGGCGCACCTTTGTTTCCGGAGTGTAAAAATAGTCCAGTCCGGTTTCTCCCATCGCCACAACCCCCTCTTCGGCGGCAAAACGACGCAGCTCCTCAACATCATAGGTTTCATCCTGATTTAACGGATGCACGCCGCAGGAAAAAACCACATTGTCACGCTCACCAACCAGTTCACGCATACTGCGGTATCCTGGCAAGGTGGTTGCAACGGCAAGACAGAATTTCACATCGCGTGCGGCCGCTTTCGCCAGCACGTCGTCCACGTCCTTATGCAGAGATTGATAATCCAGGCCATCAAGATGGCAGTGTGAGTCGACTAAAAACATAATGTCTCTCTCAAAGATGGGGAACAGGCAGTACGGTGCCTGGTTGCAGGTAATGCTCAATACGAAGAATAAGATCGGTTAATACCAGCTCGCGATTTACGCCCGTCACGTTCAGCAACTGCTGACGGCAATGACAAACGTCACCGAGTATCGCCTGTATCTGGGCAACGGATAACCGTTCTGCGATGGAAGATATCAGGTCCAGGGCATCGGGATTGGTTAAATGGGCAATCCCATACGGACGTTTCAACGCATCCGTAAACAACGTTGCCAGCCAGTGTAAACGGGCGGCAGCCTGATCGTGGTTTAACGCCGCGAGCAAGATATACCAATCACCGGCGTTTAATGTATTCACCAGTGCCGCACAAAAATCTGTACGGTGTGCCCAGCTTTCAGCCTGTAACAGCGTGAGTGCCGCGCCTGGCGAACCGGCACTTAGACGTAACGCGCTAAGCAGCGCTTCTGACGACGCAGTCACTTCACGAGCAAGCCAGGAGATAGCATACGACTCCGGAGGTGGCGCAAGATGATGTAACCGACAACGGCTGCGTAATGTCGCCAGCAAACGAGCAGGCTCTGTGCTGGCGAGGAAAAACCAGGTCTGTGCCGGGGGTTCTTCCAGCGTTTTCAACAGGGCATTGGCGGCAGCATCGGTTAACTGGGCGGCATCAGGGATCCACACGACCTTCGCACCGCCGAGACGCGAATGCTCGTACAGCTTTTCACTGACTTCGCGTACAGCATCAACCCCCAGCGTGCTTTTGCCTTTTTCTGGCAGCAGCGAATAGTAGTCAGGGTGCGTCCCCGCCTGCATCAGCTGACAGCCACGGCACTGTCCGCAGCTTTTATGTCCTTCCGGCTGCTGGCACATTAAATAGCGGCTGAGGGCGTAAATAAGCGCCTCGTCGCCCATTCCGGGTAACGCCTGAATCAGTAACGCATGGTGACCACGACTCGCCTGGTAGCTGGCCACCAGTTTTTCAAAATCCGGTCGTAACCATGGGTACCATTTCATGCGCCCTGCTCCTTCACCCACTGGGTGATGGTATTGCGAATATCAGCCATCACATCCTCCAGCGGCTGCGTAGCGTCTATAGTGCGAATGCTGGCGTCTTTGGCAGCCAGCTCAAGATAGCGCGCGCGGGTACGATTAAAGAAATCGAAAGATTCCTGCTCAATACGATCCAGCTCGCCGCGTGCACGGGCACGCTTCAACCCGACTTCTGGCGTCACATCCAGATAGATAGTCAGATCCGGGCGAAAATCGCCGAGCACTGCATCGCGCAGGGTTGCCAGCATGTTTTGATCGATACCACGTCCACCACCCTGATACGCCTGGGTAGACAGATCGTGACGATCGCCAATTACCCACGCGCCTTTCGCCAGCGCAGGTTTAATAACGGTCTCGACCAGTTGTACGCGCGCGGCGTAAAACATCAGAACTTCGGCTTTGTCGGTGATAACCTCGTCACCCACCGACTTAATGTCCAGCACCAGGCTTCTTAGTTTCTCAGCCAGTTGCGTGCCGCCAGGTTCGCGGGTGAAAACCATGTCACGAATACCGAGTTGCTCAAGTGTCTCTACCACTACGTTACGCGCGGTGGTTTTTCCGGCGCCTTCCAGGCCCTCGATGACGATATAGTTACTGCCCATTTTTTTCCTTAAGCACTTTCAGGTAATCCTGCACGGACCGGTTGTGGCTGGCAAGATTGGTGTTAAACGTGTGGCCACCTTTACCGTCAGCCACAAAATAAAGATACGGCGTTTTTGCCGGATGTGCCGCGGCCTGCAACGATGCCTCTCCCGGCATGGCAATCGGGCCAGGTGGCAGTCCTGTAATGGTATAGGTGTTATAAGCGGTCGGGGTGTCTAAATCCACGCGCGACAATTTGCCATTATACCGTGACCCCATACCGTAAATCACCGTCGGATCGGTTTGTAAACGCATACCGATACGTAAACGGTTAATAAACACCGAAGCCACCTGGTCACGCTCGCTAGCAACCGCAGTCTCTTTTTCAATAATAGAGGCCATGGTTACCAGCTGATTTTTGTCCTGATAAGGCAGGCCTTCAGCGCGCCCTTCCCAGACGGTATCCACCGCTTTAACCATCTTCTGATGCGCACGTTTTAGCAACGCCACGTCGGTTGTATTGGCGGTATACATCCAGGTATCTGGCCAGAACCAGCCTTCCACCCATTGCGGATTTTCCAGCTTCAGCGCCTCGGCAACGGTCTCGTAGCTATCGTCGCTTAACGTATGTTTGATATACGGGGCATCGCGCAGCTGTTTCAGGTAATCGCTTAGGCGCATCCCTTCAACCAGACGTAACGGGAACTGCGCCTCTTTTCCGCTTTCCAGCAGTTGCAGCATATCCCGAACCGTCATGTCGGGTGTAAAACGGTAGGTTCCGGCCTTAAAATGCGACAGTTCGGGTTCCACACGCAGCAGCCATTGGAACACGCGCGGACGGTTAATAACCTTGTCCGCATACAGCTGTTCGCCAAGGGCCAGGCGGCCCGTCCCCGCTTTCAGCGTAAAAATCGTCTCTTCTTTAATCAATAATTTACTGTCCGCCAGATGGCGAACTTTCCACATTCCCACTCCCGCGGCAATGCCCAGCACAACCAGCAATAACAGGACAACGAGTAACAGTTTTTTCATGACTAATTCGGGTGCTCACAAAGTGGGGCTAAAAAATCGAATAACAAACGTGAAGACAGCAATGTGTCGCCACAGGCACGCACGGGAATAATGGGCATTAACGCGTTACAGACGACGATTTCATCAGCCTGCATAACCTCCTCCAACCCGGCATACACTTCGACAATACTGAATGGCGATTGTGCCAGCATCCGGATACAGAATTGTCGCATAATGCCGTTTACTCCGGCCTGATCCAGGCGGGGCGTGTAAACCACATCACCTTTACGCCAGAACAAATTAGCCGCACAGCATTCCGTAACCCATCCCTCGCTGTCAAGAACCAGTGCTTCATCTGCGTCCGTCTGCTCAAGATGAGAGCGAATCAACACCTGCTCCAGTCGATTCAGATGCTTAAGTCCGGCAAGCAGTGGATTACGTCCCAGACGTACTGGGCTTAGCGCCAGCACAATGCCATCTTGCCGCCAACGATCGTAATGAACGGGCCAGGCTGAAACGGAGAGGATGCGTGTGGCGCTGTGACAACTTTTGCCACTGTAGCCCCGGCCTCCACTGCCACGGCTGATAATCACTTTCAACACCCCGCGTACGTGCCCTTTCGCCAGCATTTTCATTTCATTTTGCAGCTCGGACCAATTTTCAAAAGAGATCAGCAGTTTTTGGCAAGCGTCTTGTAAACGCTCAAGATGCGCTGCAAAGAGAGGGATTTCGCCGTCGATAATACAGGCAGTGGTAAAACAGCCATCACCAAATTGGGTCGCTCGATCGCTTGCTAACAGCATATTTTGCTCGCAGCCATTAATTAAGAACATGGTGGCTCCTTATTTCTGGTCCGCTAGTTTGGCAGGATGAGTAACACAGGACAAGGGCGGAAAACCGAATAAAAAAAGGCCCGACAAGCGGACCTTTTCAATTTGCTATCGATGCTAGCGCATCACCTAACGGGCTTAAATCTTTTTAAAGATCAAAGAGCCGTTGGTACCACCGAAGCCAAAGGAGTTACACAGCGCATACTCCAGACCACTAACCTGACGCGCTTCGTGAGGTACGAAGTCCAGGTCACAACCTTCATCCGGGTTATCCAGGTTGATGGTTGGCGGAATAGCCTGATCGCGCAGCGCCAGGATAGAGAAAATAGACTCTACCGCGCCCGCCGCACCCAACAGGTGTCCGGTCATAGATTTGGTGGAGCTTACCATTACACGGCTTGCCGCATCACCAAAGACAGATTTCACTGCCTGGGTTTCTGCTTTATCGCCTGCAGGCGTAGACGTACCATGCGCGTTGACATAGCCAATCTGACCCGCTTCGATAGCCGCATCACGCAGCGCGTTGACCATTGCCAGCGCAGCGCCTGCACCGTTTTCCGGTGGTGACGTCATGTGGTAAGCATCACTGCTCATACCGAAGCCAACGACTTCAGCATAGATTTTTGCACCGCGAGCTTTCGCATGTTCGTACTCTTCCAGTACAACCATGCCTGCGCCGTCGCCCAGCACAAAGCCATCACGTTCTTTGTCCCACGGACGGCTTGCCGCTTGCGGGTTATCATTACGTGTAGACAGCGCACGTGCCGCGCCAAAACCACCCACGCCCAGCGGCGTACTGGCTTTTTCTGCACCACCCGCAACCATCGCGTCCGCATCGCCGTATGCAATGATACGTGCAGCATGACCGATGTTATGCACGCCTGAAGTACAGGCGGTTGCGATGGAGATGCTTGGCCCTTGCAGGCCGTACATGATGGTCAGGTGACCTGCCACCATGTTAACAATCGTCGACGGAACGAAGAACGGGCTGATCTTACGCGGTCCACCATTTACCAGAGAGGTATGGTTTTCTTCGATAAGACCGAGACCGCCAATACCAGAGCCGATAGCGGCGCCAATACGGTGGGCGTTCTCTTCCGTTATTTCGAGGCCAGAATCCTGCATGGCCTGAACGCCAGCGACAATTCCATATTGAATGAAAGCATCCATCTTGCGCTGTTCTTTGCGCGAGATAATGTCTTCACAGTTAAAATCCTTTACTAAGCCAGCAAATTTCGTTGCATAGGCGCTAGTATCGAAATGGTCGATCAGGCTGATGCCACTCTGACCGGCAAGGAGAGCTTTCCAGGTAGACTCTACGGTATTGCCGACAGGAGACAACATGCCCAGTCCGGTCACAACTACACGACGCTTAGACACGGTTGTCCTCCAGGGAGGGAAAATAATTCAAGTGGGATAAAAAGATAAAACTCAGGCGGTCGAATGACCGCCTGGAGATGTTCACTTACGCCTGGTGGCCGTTGATGTAATCAATGGCAGCCTGAACGGTAGTGATTTTCTCAGCTTCTTCGTCCGGAATCTCAGTATCAAACTCTTCTTCCAGAGCCATTACCAGCTCAACGGTGTCAAGAGAATCTGCGCCCAGGTCTTCAACGAAGGAAGCATTGTTGGTTACTTCTTCCTGCTTAACGCCCAGCTGTTCGCCGATAATTTTCTTAACGCGTTCTTCGATAGTGCTCATACTCTTAAATTTCCTATCAAAACTCGCTTTCGCGATGGTTTTCGTAGTGTATAAAATGTTGAAAAATTTGCAACTAAATCCCGGCAGGTCTTACCACGATTTTGCGCTATTTTGAGGCCATTCACCCTAATAACGCAAATATTTTTCAATCGTGGTTAAACCATGTACATCCCGCCGTTGACGTGCAAAGTCTCACCTGTGATGTAACTTGCTTCGTCAGAAGCTAAAAATGCAACCGCACTGGCGATTTCCTGAGCGCCGCCAAGGCGACCCGCAGGAACCTGCGCCAGAATACCCGCACGCTGATCATCAGACAGCGCACGCGTCATGTCCGTTTCAATAAAGCCCGGAGCAACAACGTTTACAGTAATGCCACGAGACGCAACTTCGCGCGCCAGTGATTTACTGAAGCCGATCAGACCCGCTTTCGCCGCAGCGTAGTTAGCCTGACCCGCATTTCCCATGGTACCAACCACAGAACCGATAGTGATAATACGCCCATGACGCTTTTTCATCATAGCTCGCATTACCGCTTTTGACAGACGGAAAACAGATGACAGGTTGGTTTCGATGATATCGTTCCATTCGTCATCTTTCATGCGCATTAACAGGTTATCACGAGTAATCCCGGCATTATTGACCAGGATATCGACTTCACCAAATTCTGCGCGAATATTTTCCAGAACAGATTCGATAGATGCAGGATCGGTCACATTCAACATCAGACCTTTACCATTTGCACCTAAATAATCGCTAATGGCCTGCGCGCCGCTTTCGCTGGTAGCAGTACCGATAACTTTCGCGCCACGGGCAACGAGTGTCTCAGCAATTGCGCGGCCAATGCCACGGCTTGCACCGGTAACCAGCGCGATTTTTCCTTCAAAACTCATGGTCTTCCTCTTTTATTGCTCTAGCGCCGCAGACAGTGCCGCCGGCTCATTCAGTGCCGAAGCAGTCAGGGTGTCAACAATACGTTTCGTCAAACCGGTCAGAACTTTACCCGGACCGACTTCATACAGGTGCTCTACGCCCTGGGATGCCATAAATTCAACAGTTTTAGTCCACTGAACCGGGCTATACAGCTGACGAACCAACGCATCGCGAATAGCGTCTGCCGTGGTTTCACACTTCACATCGACATTGTTCACGACCGGAACCGTCGGTGCGTTAAAGGTGATTTTCTGCAGCTCAACGGCCAGTTTCTCAGCAGCAGGCTTCATCAGAGCACAGTGAGACGGCACGCTAACTGGCAGTGGCAGAGCACGTTTCGCACCCGCAGCTTTACAGGCAGCGCCCGCACGTTCAACCGCTTCTTTATGACCCGCGATAACCACCTGGCCTGGCGAGTTGAAGTTGACCGGAGAAACGACCTGACCTTCTGCTGACTCTTCACATGCTTTAGCGATAGACGCATCATCAAGACCGATAATCGCAGACATACCGCCTGTGCCTTCTGGTACAGCTTCCTGCATGAACTTACCGCGCAGTTCTACCAGACGTACGGCATCAGCAAATGCGATCACGCCTGCGCAGACCAGCGCAGAATATTCGCCCAGGCTGTGACCCGCCATCAGCGCAGGTGTTTTACCACCCTGCTGCTGCCATACGCGATAAAGCGCGACAGATGCGGTCAACAGCGCTGGCTGCGTCTGCCAGGTTTTATTCAGTTCTTCGGCCGGACCCTGCTGAGTCAACGCCCACAGATCATAGCCCAGCGCAGCTGATGCTTCAGCAAATGTTTCTTCAACAATCGGGTAGCTTGCTGCCATTTCAGACAACATCCCAACGGTCTGGGAACCCTGCCCCGGAAACACAAATGCAAATTGCGTCATGTTTAAATCCTTATACTAGAAACGAACCAGCGCGGAGCCCCAGGTGAATCCACCCCCGAAGGCTTCAAGCAATATCAACTGCCCAGCTTTAATACGCCCGTCGCGGACGGCTTCGTCCAGCGCGCACGGTACGGAGGCAGCAGAGGTATTACCATGTCTGTCGAGCGTCACGACAACATTATCCATCGACATACCCAGCTTTTTCGCCGTCGCGCTGATAATGCGCAGGTTAGCCTGATGCGGTACCAGCCAGTCCAGCGCAGAACGGTCGAGATTATTGGCTTCCAGCGTTTCATCAACGATGTGCGCAAGCTCGGTCACCGCGACTTTAAATACTTCGTTACCCGCCATCGTCAGATGAATCGGGTTTTCTGGGTTCACGCGATCGGCGTTAGGCAGCGTCAACAGTTCGCCATAGCGACCGTCGGCGTGCAGATGCGTGGAGAGAATGCCTGGCTCTTCCGATGCGCTCAGTACAACCGCGCCCGCCCCATCACCGAAAATGATGATCGTTCCGCGATCGGTTGGATCACAGGTGCGCGCCAGAACATCAGAGCCAACGACCAGAGCATGCTTAACTGCGCCAGATTTAACATACTGGTCGGCAACGCTCAGGGCGTAAGTGAAACCAGCGCAAGCTGCTGCAACGTCAAACGCCGGACAGCCTTTGATCTCCAGCATACTTTGGATCTGGCACGCCGCGCTTGGAAATGCGTGAGTGGATGATGTGGTAGCAACCACAATCAGACCAATTTGCTCTTTGTCGATGCCCGCCATTTCAATCGCACGGTTTGCGGCGGCAAAGCCCATCGTCGCAACTGTTTCATTTGGCGCTGCAATATGGCGTTCACGGATACCTGTACGAGTGACGATCCACTCATCAGATGTCTCAACCATTTTTTCCAAATCGGCGTTAGTACGCACTTGTTCAGGCAGATAGCTGCCAGTACCAATAATCTTCGTATACATGTACGCTCAGTCACTTTTTGGTTATATACCGCCACGAGCAAATCGCTGATACGTTGGCCACATTCACAAACGCACCGTTATCTGTGTGCTCGTGAGGTTGCGCTTTCGCCACCGTCCAGCAGTTCGAATCCAGCTGGGTATACAGATTCCAGGCGAGCGGCAATTCGCTGAGGAACTTGTCGCTGCACCGCCTGCACTGCCTGTTCAATCGCGACTTCAAATGCTCGCTGATTGGCCGCACCATGACTCTTAATCACCGTGCCGCGCAATCCTAACAGACAGGCGCCATTATACTGGTCGGGGTTGAGGTGACTAAATCGCCTTGTCAGGCTTTTTTGTAACCAACGTTTTAATAACAGAAGCCACCACGACCGTTTTTTGCCCTCACCCTGAGATTTCAGCAGTGAAAGGAACATTCTGACAACACCTTCCATCGTCTTTAATGTGACATTACCTGTAAAGCCGTCACAGACCAACACATCGGTTTTGCCAGTCAGTAACTCATTGGCTTCAAGATAGCCGATATAATTAATGGAAGGGATTGTTTTTAGCACAGCTGAAGCATCTCGAATACTGTCGAGACCTTTCGTTTCTTCTTCGCCGATGTTGAGTAACGCTACGCGAGGATTGGCAATGCCAACAACCTCTTCTGCCAGCACGGAACCCATGACGGCAAATTGCACCAACATCGTGCTATCACAATCTACGTTGGCGCCCAAATCCAACACCACCGTTTTGCCCTTTTGCTGATGCGGTAAAACCGTCACCAACGCCGGACGCTCAATCCCATCAAGGGGTTTGAGCAATAACTTCGCAAGTCCCATAAGTGCGCCCGTATTACCGGCGCTGACACAAGCTTGTGCCTGACCTTCTTTCACGAGCTCCAGGGCAACACGCATTGAGCTTCCACGACTGGCGCGAATAGCTTGCGAGGGCCGGGCATCACTGGCAATAACTGACTGAGCAGGGATAATCTGCAGACGCGAACGTTGTTCGAAGTCAGCTTTGGCAAGTAATGGCGTGATTGTATCGGGATCCCCGACTAAAAGAAGTGTGAGTTGCGAATTAGAATTCAGTGCCTGCAATGCTGCAGGCACTGTCACGGTAGGGCCAAAATCTCCCCCCATGACATCTAACGCCAGGGTTAGACGTGTCAAGGTATCGTCGCTGCCCGGTTAGGTATTTCCCCAGTTACCCGGGGAAAGCCTCACTAAGCTTCATCACGCGTTCACTCTTTGTCTTTCTCACCAGGGGTGGAAAGCCATTGAGTCATGCGTGATTACTTAGCGATTACCTTACGGCCACGGTAGAAACCGTCGGCAGTGATGTGGTGACGCAGGTGTTGTTCACCAGAAGTTTTGTCTACAGACAGGCTGGTGACTGCGGTCAGAGCGTCATGAGAACGACGCATGCCACGTTTGGAACGGGTTGGTTTATTCTGTTGTACGGCCATGGACCTTACTCCTCAATTACTTACGCTTTAAGCTGGCTAATACGGCAAATGGGTTTGGTTTTTGCGCTTCATCAGGCAATTCGCCAAAGACCATGTCCGCCTCGGACACTTCACAGTGTTCAGAATCATGCACCGGAACTACCGGCAAGGAGAGGATAATCTCATCTTCAACCATTGCAAGCAGATCGATTTCACCGAATTCGTTAACCTCAATCGGCTCATACGCTTCCGGGAGTGCTTCAGCCTGCTCGTCAGAACGGACAGGACTAAAACAATATGTTGTGTGAACATGAAGTGGGAACGGTTTCCCGCAACGCTGACATTCGAGCGTAACCGATACCTTCGCATCACCGGTTATAACGGCGAGACGCTGGTTATCGATAGCGAACGACATGGAGCATTCCACATCACTGTCCACACTGACTACAGAATCGGCGACGCGCTCAACCAGATCAGAAGTATAGATACCTTCATAATCGAGGCGTTTTTGAGCCGTACGAACCGGATCAAGAGTCAGGGGTAATTTTACCTTTTGCATAGGGCGCGCATATTAACTTTGTAACGTCATATAGTCAAAGAAAAAGGCAGCCTGTGGTTGCCTTTTGCCAATAATTCGCACACATTGCGGGTCATCGACTTAAAATCGCTCAAGACAAGCCACTACAGCCAGCTTGTAGGTCGAAGTCCATAGTTTAAAATGGCTCTCATCAATACGCTATATGCGAGGGAAAAAATATGCCTCAACTTATTCTTGCTTCCACCTCTCCCTGGCGTCGCGCTTTACTCGAAAAACTGGCAATTCCGTTCGAATGCGCAGCACCAGAGGTTGATGAAACACCATTACCAGGCGAGGCGCCACGTCATCTGGTGTTGCGACTGGCGCAGCAAAAAGCGCAATCACTCGCCCACCGTTATCCCTCGCATCTGATTATTGGCTCCGATCAAATTTGTGTTCTTGATGGTGAAATAACCGGCAAACCATTAACAGAAGAAAATGCGCGCCAGCAATTACTCAAAGCCCGTGGCAATATTGTGACATTTTACACCGGACTGGCGCTGTATAATTCTGCGACCGGACATTTACAAACTGAAGTAGAACCTTTTGACGTCCATTTCCGTCATTTAAGCGAGGCGGAAATTGATGATTATCTGCGCAAAGAGCGTCCGCTCCATTGTGCAGGTAGTTTCAAAAGTGAAGGGTTAGGTATTGCACTCTTTGAACGCCTGGAGGGTCGTGACCCAAATACCTTGGTAGGTTTGCCGCTGATCGCGTTGTGTCAAATGCTGCGGCGGGAAGAAATGAACCCGTTGAACGCCTGATTAATCTGCCTGATGTCGACGCGATGCGTCTTATCAGGCCTACGGTCCATCACACGATTGTAGGCCTGATAAGCAACGCGCATCAGGCTTTGCTGCGTAATACCTCGAGGCAGCGCTTCAACTGTTTATCCATTGGCGCTTCAATACGCATCACTTCCCCCGTACCCGGATGAGTAAACTTCAACGCTGCGGCATGCAGGAAAAGTCGGTTCAACCCCGTATCCGCCAGTTGCTTATCGAACTCACGGTCACCGTAGCGATCGTCAAAAGCAATTGGATGACCGGCATACTGGGTATGCACACGGATCTGGTGCGTACGTCCGGTCACCGGGCTACAGCGCACAAGCGTGGCAAACGCATAGCGCTCTTCCACTTTAAAACGTGTTTCTGACGGTTTGCCTTCCTGATTCACCCGCACGATACGCTCGCCGCTTTGCAGAATGTTCTTTAACAGCGGCGCCTGCACGGTTTTGACATGCGACTGCCATTGGCCTCGAACCAGCGCGAGGTAATCTTTCTGCATGCCTTTTTCACGCAGTTGTTCATGCAATGAACGCAAGGCTGAGCGTTTTTTGGCAACCAGCAGCACACCGGAGGTATCCCGGTCGAGGCGATGCACCAGCTCAAGGAAACGCGCTTCCGGACGCAACGCACGTAATCCTTCAATGACGCCAAAGCTTAACCCGCTTCCGCCATGCACGGCCGTACCTGAAGGTTTGTTAAGCACCAGAATGTGGTCATCTTCATATAAAATGACATCGGTCAGCGCCGCAACCTTCTGCAGGTTTGGCGAAATGGCCTCTTCTTCACGTTCAGCGACACGCACAGGTGGAATACGCACAATATCCCCATCTTCGAGTTTGTACTCGGGTTTAATGCGTTTTTTATTCACCCGCACTTCGCCTTTACGCAAAATGCGATAAATCATACTTTTCGGCACACCCTTAAGCTGGGTGCGCAAAAAGTTGTCGATGCGTTGCCCTGCTTCGTCGGCAGTAATGGCAACTGTTTTTACGGCTGGAGTCTCTGTTTTCATGGGGGCCGATTTTAAATAGCCATCAAGATTCGCGCCACACATTTTTCTATGCTTATATTAACTGCTATACCTTATTACTTAAGTTTGACATAGCCGATTTGGTGGTTATTAAAGCAATCACTACGCGGAAGTGAAAAAACTGTGAGTAACCGGGTGATAAATGGCAAAAGTCATCTTGCTATAACAAGGTTAGCAGTGGAATAATGCGGTTGTTTCCGTGTTGAATCTTGTTAAAACAAGAACTTTTCCGGAATGACCCAATTTTGCCCGACCGATCATCAACGCAGCAATGGCGTAAGACGTATTGATCTTTCAGGCAGTTAGCGGGCTGCGGGTTGCAGTCCTTACCGGTAAGTGCTCTATGGATTTCACATTGTAGGAAGGCGGCAAGTCTGGATACCCCCAGGTTCTTACTCCTGTAAGTGACCAGGGTGAGAAGATAAAGCCAACGCACCGACAGCGTGAAAGACGACAAGCACAATGGAAGCTTCTCTGGAGAGTAACACCCAGACTGTTCCCCTGATAATTGCGCTGTGTTTCCGTATGAAATACAGGCAACCGACACTCTGCGCCTCTTTGAGCTGACGATAACCGTGAGGTTGGCGACGCGAATAGACACGAGGCCATCGGTTCACACCCGGAAAGGCATTACTCTGCCCGCAGCTTAGTCGTCAATGTAAGAATAATGAGTAAGTTACGATGAAAAGAATGTTAATTAACGCGACTCAGCAGGAAGAGTTGCGTGTCGCCCTTGTAGATGGGCAACGTCTGTACGATCTGGATATCGAAAGTCCTGGACACGAACAGAAAAAAGCCAACATCTATAAAGGCAAAATTACCCGTATTGAACCGAGTCTGGAAGCTGCTTTTGTTGATTACGGCGCTGAACGTCACGGTTTCCTCCCGTTAAAAGAAATTGCCCGCGAATACTTTCCCGCTAACTACAACTCCCATGGTCGTCCCAACATTAAAGACGTGTTGCGTGAAGGTCAGGAAGTCATCGTTCAGATCGATAAAGAAGAACGAGGCAACAAAGGCGCTGCGCTGACTACCTTTATCAGCCTGGCGGGTAGTTATCTGGTTCTGATGCCGAACAACCCGCGCGCGGGCGGCATCTCCCGTCGCATTGAAGGCGACGACCGTACCGAATTAAAAGAAGCGCTGGCAAGCCTGGAACTGCCTGATGGCATGGGGCTTATCGTGCGTACCGCAGGGGTAGGCAAATCCGCCGAAGCGCTGCAGTGGGACCTGAGCTTCCGCCTGAAGCACTGGGAAGCGATTCAAAAAGCCGCTGACAGCCGCCCTGCTCCGTTCCTGATCCATCAGGAAAGCAACGTTATCGTGCGTGCCTTCCGCGACTATCTGCGCCAGGACATCGGCGAAATCCTCATCGACAACCCAAAAGTCATGGAGATGGCGCGTCAGCACATCGCCGCGCTGGGTCGTCCGGATTTCAGCAGCAAAATCAAACTGTACACCGGCGAAATCCCGCTGTTCAGCCACTATCAGATCGAGTCTCAGATTGAGTCCGCGTTCCAACGCGAAGTGCGTCTGCCGTCCGGCGGCTCAATCGTTATCGACAGCACTGAAGCACTGACCGCTATCGATATCAACTCCGCACGCGCAACCCGCGGCGGCGACATCGAAGAAACAGCGTTCAACACCAACCTTGAAGCAGCCGATGAAATTGCACGTCAGCTGCGTCTGCGCGACCTCGGCGGTCTGATTGTAATCGACTTCATTGATATGACGCCGGTTCGTCACCAGCGCGCGGTTGAAAACCGTCTGCGCGAGGCCGTACGCCAGGACAGAGCGCGTATTCAGATCAGCCATATTTCTCGCTTCGGTCTGCTGGAAATGTCCCGTCAGCGTCTGAGCCCGTCACTGGGTGAATCCAGCCATCACGTGTGCCCGCGCTGCTCCGGTACTGGTACCGTACGTGATAACGAATCACTGTCGCTGTCTATTCTGCGTCTGATCGAAGAAGAAGCACTGAAAGAAAATACGCAGGAAGTACACGCTATTGTTCCTGTGCCGATCGCTTCCTACCTGCTCAACGAAAAGCGTACCGCGGTAAATGCAATCGAGACGCGTCAGAATGGCGTGCGCTGTGTGATCGTGCCAAACGATCAGATGGAAACCCCGCACTATTCTGTGCTACGCGTACGTAAAGGGGAAGAAACGCCGACCCTGAGCTATCTACTGCCGAAACTGCATGAAGAGGCAATGGCATTGCCGACGGAAGAAGAGTACGTCGAGCGTAAACAGCCTGAGCAACCGGCGCTGGCCACCTTCGCCATGCCAGACGTTCCGCCAGCCCCTGCTCTGCAGGAACCTGCCGCGAAAGCCGCCGCGCCTAAAGCAGCGGCAGCGACCGCAGCCGTTGCCGCACAGCCCGGTTTGATTAGCCGTTTCTTTGGCGCACTGAAGTCCATCTTCGGTGGTAGCGAAGAAGTGAAACCGGTTGAACAACCTGCGCCGAAAGCTGAAGAGAAAACCGAACGCCAGCAGGATCGTCGTAAACCGCGTCAGAACAATCGTCGCGACCGTAACGATCGTCGTGATAACCGTGATAATCGCGGTGACCGTGACAACCGTAACGAACGTTCAGAAAACGGCGAAAACCGTGAAGATAACCGCCGTAACCGTCGTCAGTCACAGCAGCAAAATGCGGAAGCTCGCGATAACCGCCAGCAAACGACTGACGTTGCAGACAAAGCGAAATCTGGCGATGAGCAGCAGGCTCCGCGTCGCGAACGCAACCGCCGTCGTAACGATGACAAGCGTCAGGCTCAGCAGGAAGTTAAAGAGCTGAACCAGGCTGAACAACCTGTGCAGGATGCCGAGCAGGAAGAGCGCGTACGTCAGCCTCAGACTCGCCGTAAACAGCGTCAATTGACTCAGAAAGTGCGTTTCACTGACAGCCCGGCGGTTGAAACCGAAGTGGCAACTGCCGCAGTAGTTGCTGAAACCTCTGCCGCTCAGCCAACAGAACAGCCTGCACCAGCACAACGCACCGAACTGGCGAAAGTTGATCTGCCAGCCGTCGTTGCGACTGAGCAGGAAGACAACAGCGACGCGCGTGACTCCAATGGTATGCCGCGTCGTTCCCGTCGCTCCCCTCGCCATCTGCGCGTCAGTGGACAGCGTCGTCGTCGTTACCGTGACGAGCGTTATCCGGTTCAGTCACCAATGCCGTTAACGGTCGCCTGTGCATCTCCTGAATTAGCGTCCGGTAAAGTTTGGATCCGCTACCCTGTCGCACGTCCTCAGGATCAGCAGGTTGAAGAACAGCGCGAACAAGAAATGGTCCAGCAGCAAGCCGCACCTGTCGCCGTAGAGCCTCAGGTTGCTGCAGCTGCCGTGGAACACATTGTGGATGCCCCTGCGCCAGTTGAAGCCGTGCAGCCAGAGATTGTCGTAGCTGAGCCTCAGGCCGCCGTTGTTGAAATCACACAGGTTGAAACCACGCATCCGGAAGTCATTGCGACCCCGGTCGAGGAACAACCACAAATTATCGCTGCATCTGATGCGCCCGTTGCAGAAGAAATCGCCGCTGAAGCCGAACCTGTGGCTGACGTTGTGACTGCGCCGGTTGTTGAAGAGCCTGCAGAGGTTGTTATTTCCCAGCCAGAAGTGGTTGAAGAGATTGCCGAAGTTGTGGAAACAGCGCCAGTTGTTGAAGAGGTTGCTGCACCGCAGGAAGTTGTTGCAGCGCCAATTGTAGAAGCGACTGTCGTTAAGCCTGAAGTTGTCGCAGCCAGTGTTGATGCTGAACACCTTCACAGCCATGCGACCGCACCGATGACCCGCGCCCCGGCACCGGAATATGTGCCAGAAGCGCCGCGTCATAGCGACTGGCAGCGTCCGGCATTCGCCTTTGAAGGCAAAGGTGCCGCAGGTGGACACAGCGCAACGCATCAAGCGACTGCGCCAGCAACACGTCCTCAGCCTGTCGAGTAAGCCATAATCAATATCAAAGCCGGCCTTCGGGTCGGCTTTTTTTTATCTGATCTACGCCTTTCATCCCCGTCAGCTGCGGCATAACCTCCTTCATTAAGGCCAGAAACTTGCGTAAGCGAGTCGGATAGTAACGCGCCCACGGATAAACCAAATGTACAGGCAACGGCGCCGCATGCCACTCAGGTAGCAACGCAACCAGACGTCCGTTGGCAATATCCTCCGCCACCATCCAACTTGAAACAATAGTCACTCCCAACCCCGCCAGCGCGGCATTCCTTGCAACATAAATACTGTCGGTACTTAATCTGGGTGAAATATTCAACGTGACTGGCTCATTACGCAATTGGTGCAACAACGAAACGCTATGTTGATAAAACGTGTTCACGGCAATCCAGGGCAGCGCTGATAACTGCTCAGGATGAGAAAGCTCGCCGTATTGCTCCAGCAGCCCAGGGCTCGCCACCATACTACGGGGAACTTCAGCCAGTAAAACGGAAACCGTGGCCGGATCCACCTCGGCACCAACCCTGATAGCGCAGTCAATATTATCGCTCAGAAAATCAACGGTTTTATCGTTGAGCATCCACTCTACCGCCACCTGGGGATAGCGCGAAAGAAACTGCAAAAGCGGCTCAAGCAGTTGTTGTTGCCCGAACGCATGCGGTGCACGGACTCGCAACGTCCCCACCGGTTCATCTTCTGTGACATTAAGTCCATCTTCCAGCGCCAGCCAGGCATCAATAATCTTCTTGGCATGCTGGTAGCCTCTTTCGCCGTCGTCGGTCAATTTCATCGCATGCGTGGTACGCATGATCAGTTTCACACCCAGCAGGGTTTCCAGGGATTGCAACCGTCGGCTTACGGTCGCTTGCGTTGTCCCCATCTGTTATGCCGCTGCCGAAAGCGATCCTGCTTCGACAATACGTACAAACGTACGCATCAGCTCCACCCTGTCTATACGCTCATTTTTTATCATTTTCAGTTTCATCATACGTCTGACGTATAACTGTTTTACCACTGCGCTCGCTACCACGCCACTCGCTGAAGGATAAAAATAGCCGCACATCCTGTGATTGAGGAATCATCTGTGAACACATATACCGCACTTTCCCGTTGGGTCACTTTCGTTCTGGCAGTAGGTGCCGGATTCAGTGTCGCTGCTATCTACTATGCTCAACCCCTTCTGCCTTTAATGGGTCAGGATCTGAACTTAAGTATTACCGGCATGGGGTTGGTCCCGACACTGACCCAGGCGGGATACGCGCTGGGTATTTTGTTTTTATTGCCATTGGGCGATCGTTATGACCGCAGGACATTAATCCTGCTGAAAAGTATCTCTCTTGCTGTGCTGCTTCTGGCATGCAGCTTTACCGGGCAGTTGCATTCACTGTTAATAGTGAGCCTGTTGATGGGCATGGCGGCAACCATGGCACAAGATATTGTGCCTGCGGCGGCAATACTGGCGCCCGAAGGCAAACAGGGAAAAACGGTGGGCACCGTAATGACGGGCCTTCTGCTGGGAATTTTACTCTCACGTACCGTCAGTGGGCTGGTCGGTGAGGCGTTTGGCTGGCGTGAGATGTACCAACTTGCTGCCGTCAGTATTGCCGTAATTACCACGATTATGTGGAAAGCACTGCCTCGTTTTACGGTCCATTCCACGTTGAGCTATCCATCATTAATGCTCTCGATGGTGCAACTTTGGCAACGATATTCCACCTTGCGCCGCGCAGCACTGGCACAAGGCTTTCTGTCCATTGCTTTTAGCGCCTTCTGGTCTACGCTGGCGGTGATGTTATCTGAGCATTACCACCTGGGTAGCGCTATAGCGGGTGCTTTTGGTATCGCGGGAGCAGCCGGAGCGCTTGCTGCACCGATGGCGGGCCATCTTGCTGATAAAGTGGGTGCAGCAAAAGTGACGCAATTGGGTGCTTTGCTGGTAACGGTATCTTTCGCACTGATGTTTTTGTTACCCGCCCTGCCCGTTCAGGGGCAGTGGCTGCTTATCGCCCTTTCGGCGGTAGGTTTTGATCTCGGATTGCAATCCAGCCTGGTTGCCCACCAAAACCTGGTCTATAGCCTGGAGCCTCAGGCACGAGGACGATTGAACGCTCTGCTGTTTACGATGGTGTTTATCGGTATGGCGCTGGGTTCCGTTCTCGGGAGTCAGGTCTATGCGCTTGCCAATTGGGAAGGTGTGGTGACGCTGGCAACCTTCAGCAGTGCGATCGCGTTGGTCATAAGACTGACGGGGAACCCGTCGCTTAGTAAGGCGTCGGTTGCCTAAAAAAATGCCCGCTCCGGGGTGTTAAAGGAGCGGGCAGACAAACATACCCAGTTTCATGATATGTTCAAAATGGATCGTTACCGGTTAAGCTGGAACAGCGACATTCCCTGCATATCAGTAAACGTTTTATATGATGCTTGTAGTGCGGCTTGTTGCATCACGTAAGACGAAATCGCGGCGTTCCAGTCGACATCCACCAGATTACTCATCTGCTGAGTTTGCCCCAATGCACGATCGGCGCCCAGTGAATCCAGCGAGCTCAATTCGCTAAGCTGCGTGCCTAATTCTGCACGCACGGACAGCACATTATTCAGCGAGTTTTTAAGACCACGATTGGTTTTATCGATAGCTGCTGCGGCTTTATCCTTTGCCACATCATCACCTGCAATAGGAATTTTTAGCTCTTCAATCGCGCTATCCAGCATTTTGAACAGGTTCTTTTCCTGAGTACCGCCACCTGGTTCCGGTACGGCGTTGCTGGTCAGGTTGGCGAAGATTTTATCGCCCGTATGGCCAATAACCATGGTACGGGAAGCATCAACCTGCTGGGTCACATTTGTGGTACCGCCACTGTAAGAACCATCAGCCTGCGCAAACGGTGCGGATTCTGTTTTATATCCACCGAAAATATAGCGACCATTACCGTCGGTACTGTTTGCCAGGTTCATCAGTTGATCGCGGATCCCTTGCAGGTCGGTGGCCAGCGATGCACGGTCGTCATCACTTAACGTTCCGTTCCCGGCATAAACAATTTTTTCCTGCGCAGCCTGAATTGCCGTCGTCACCTGGCTCAGTACGTTCTCTTCCAGAGAGACTTTCTGCGTCGCGAACGAGCGTGCCAGCGTATACTGGCTGTTCTGCGCCTGAGCCTGAGAAAGTACCACGGCCTGCGAGGCGGCAATCGGATCGTCTGATGGGTTGATCACGCGTTTGCCCGTTGACATTTGCTCGCCGAACTTCATCCATTCAGCCTGAGAGTTAGTGATGCCACGCATATTCTGCTGGTACATCATCTGGGTGCTGATACGCATTGTGTCCCTCTCCCTTAGCGGATATTAATCAGTGCATCAAACAACGCATTCGCGGTCTGCAGCACTTGAGCGTTAGCCAGGTAATACTGCTGAAAACGCTGTAAATTACCGTACTCTTCGTCGAGGTTAACGCCGGAAATAGACTGCTGTTGGTTATAAAGCTGCTTGACCACATTGTTTTGCGTGGTACTGCTGGTCTTCAGCGTAGCGGTTTTGTTCCCGACATCGCTTACCAGGGTGGCATATGCATCGTTGAAGGTCTTATTGCCGACAGTTGCTTTGGTTTGCAGATCCAGCAGTTTCTGACCGTTACGGTTATCGCTTGCACCTGTATCCGCAGCAGGATCAGTGTTTTTCTCTGACGCCATGGCGATTTTCGACTCGTCGGTCACCTTGACTTTCATATCAACGATAACGTTTTCTACCGGTTTCAGAATAAAACTGTCATTCTCTTGAGGCCCGGGATTGGGGGGATTAACAGTCACTGTCACTTTCAGACCATCAATATCCAGTTTTCCATCCGCACCTGGTGTAGCTTCAAACGTTGTGTTATCTGCCAGACGCGTCACCTGCCACTTACCGCCACTGAACACAACCTTATAGTCGGTAGCCTGTACTTTCGAACTGTCACCAACTTCTGCAGTTAATTCCGCTTTGCCAATATTTTTAGCATTACTCAGTACAGACGGGCTGCCGATATCGAAGAAATTCTCACCCTTATCGCCGTTGGCATCAAAACCTTCTTTATGCTGGGCGTTAAATGCACTGGCAAATGCAAGCGCCAGTTGGCCTAGGGTATTACGCGTCTGATCCAGCTCCTGAGAACGGAAGGTGAGCAGTCCGCCCAGTGAACCGGTATTCAACAGTTTCTCAGGAATTTCAACAGCTCCGGCAACGCCATCAACATAGGCCACCGTTGTACGATTAGGATCATCTCTGGAAGGCACTGCCGCCAGTTGACGTGCATTGCTGCCCTGCACCAGCGAATAGCCGTTGGCCATTGTCAGGTTGTAGGTACCACCATCCTGAACGCTAACTTCAACACCGACAATCTGATTCAGTTCACTGACCAGCTGATCGCGTTGGTCAAGCAGGTCGTTAGGAGATGCACCTGCGCCGACGCCTGTCATACGAGAAATCTGGTCGTTAAGGCTGGCAATTTGTTTCGAATAGTTGTTGATCTGATCAACGCTGGCTTTAATCGCGGTATTAACCTGCTTATCCTGATCGCGCAGATACTGGTCGGTCGTTTTAAACTGATTTACCAACCCATCAGCTTTACCGATCAGCGCCTGGCGTGCTGCCGGATCTTCGGCGTTGCTGACCAGCGTTTGCAGGCTGGTAAAAAAGTCCTGCATTGAGGTCGAAATAGAACTGGTTTTGCTGGAGAGCAAATTGTCTATCTTTGACATTTGCTCATAACGCGTTGTCAGACCGCTGCTCTGGTTCTGCGCTGCTCGCAACTGGTTAGTGATAAAGGAGTCATATTCACGTTGTACACCAGAAACATAGACGCCATTGCCTACCCAGCCCCCCGCACCCAGCGTGCTGTTCGCTTGCGCCATAATTGTTGTTTGTCGGGTATATCCGGCAACGTTATAGCTGGAGATGTTATTACTGGCAGTATTCAACGCGGCCTGCGCTGCGCTGAGTCCACTCATCGCGTTATTAATCAAGCTGGACATGGAGGTTCCTTGTAATCCTTCAATACTCGTTATTATCGGCAGCAGGTCGGTAGACTTGAGCTATTTAAAAGAGATTATCGAGATTCGTGCTGTAGGTTTTACTCACCTTTTCGCTCATCGATTTCAACTGCTGGATCATGCTGGTTAATTTACGTGCATAGTTAGGGTCTGTGGCGTAACCCGCATTTTGCAATGCCTGCGCCCCCTGTTCGGCGGTCGCAGCAGCGGTCACCGCCGCATAGCGCGGGTTACGGGATATCAGACCGACATAATCCGACAACGCCTCAAGGTAAGAGCTATAGACACGGAATCTGGCTTTCACCTTTTTCGCCTCACCGTTCTCATATTCAGTGGTGGTGATTTCAGTGGTTGGACCTTTCCAGCTTCCCGAAGCCTTCACGCCAAAAATGTTGAAACTCGGTTCGCCATTCTCGCGACGAATTTGTCGCTGCCCCCATCCAGACTCCAGCGCCGCCTGCGCCAAAATCAGATGATGCGGGACCCCGCTCTGCTGACTGGCCAGCTTAGCCGGCAGTGACAGCTGGGCGAGGAAGTCTTTGCTGTCACCTGACAGCGGCTCATCATTGCTTTCTGTCGCCCGGGGGATGGCTTTGCGGACTAGTTGCGTCAGTGCCTGATTTTGATAGCTGGTCACCGTTTCCAGTGAAAACTTCATCGGCACCTGCGGCGCGTCATCCGCAGGTTGCGCTTGCCCTTCAGTCATCTGCTTGACCATCATTTCAGCCAGCCCCAGACCTTTGCCTGCGGTCATCTGCTGCGCAATTTGTTGGTCATACATGCTGGTATACAAGCGCGTTGAATCGCTGCTAAACACGCCATCTTTCGGTAACGCTTCACGCATGCTTTTCAACATCATTTGCACGAACATCCCTTCAACCTGACGGGCGACCGGGCGGATATTCGCCGCCGGGTCCTGACCCGCTTTCGCTTTCAGTTCGTTCAGAGATTGCGCATCCCAGGCGGCACTGGTCAGCAGTTTGCTGTCACCAATCATTAGATGATTTCCAGTTTGGCGCGTAAGCAACCCGCGCTCTGCATCGATTGCAGAATGGACATCAGATCCATCGGCGTTGCTCCCAGCGCATTCAGCGCACGCACAACGTTGTTCAGGTTGGCGCTGGAACGTACGCTTTGCAGCGAACCACCGCTTTGGCGCAGGTCAATCTGGGTTTGTGGCGTCACTACGGTTTGTCCACCGCCAAACGGAGTGTCCGGCTGGCTGACGTTCGCCTGGCGGTTCACCGTGATCGACAAGTTGCCTTGTGCCACGGCACAGCTATCCAGCGTTACTTCGCGGTTCATGACGACAGATCCGGTGCGCGAGTTGATAATCACTTTCGCATCCTGCGGCGTGACGTTCACCTCCATATTCTGGATATCAGCAAGGAAACGCACCTGCGAGCTGTTGCCGCTTGGCACACGCACCTGAATAGTGCGGGCATCCAACGCCGTTGCGCTGCCAAAGCCACGCGAGCGGTTAATGGTGTCGGTAATCTGCTGCGCCATCGTGAAATCTTCATTATTCAGTTGCAGATTAATGGTGTTACCGCCGCCGAACTGGCTGGGTAATTCACGTTCGATGGTCGCGCCGTTGGTAATGCGTCCGCCATTGAGCTGGTTTACCTGCACGCTGCTGCCACCCGCAGCCGCGCCGGCACCGCCAACCAGAATATTCCCCTGCGCCAACGCATATACCTGACTATCGACCCCTTTCAGCGGGGTCATCAGCAGCGTTCCGCCGCGCAGGCTTTTAGCGTTACCCATGGAAGAGACTACAACGTCAATAGTTTGCCCCTGACGACCAAAGGCCGGGAACTGCGCGGTGACCATTACCGCTGCCACGTTTTTCAACTGCATATTGGTGCCGGTGGGCACGGTGATCCCCAACTGCGACAGCATGTTGTTGAGCGTTTGCGTGGTAAACGGCGTCTGGGTGGTCTGGTCACCTGTGCCATCCAGACCTACCACCAACCCATAACCAATCAGCGAGTTTTCCCGCACGCCCTGCACGCTGGTCAGGTCACGAATACGGTCGGCATGCGCGAAGCCGGTTACCAGCACCAGTGCCATTCCAACAAAAAATTTAAACACGGGGTACCTCGCTTACATCGGCGACAAGTTAAGGAAGAAACGCTGCAACCAGCCCATATTTTGCGCTTCATTGATGTAGCCGTTGCCGACGTACTCAATACGCGCATCCGCAACCTGGGTTGACGGTACGGAGTTGCTGCCACTGATGGTGCGCGGGTTAACGACCCCGGAGAAGCGAATGAATTCAGTGCCCTGATTTATGGCGATCTGTTTTTCACCCACGACATGTAAGTTGCCATTCACCAGTACCTGATCGACCGTTACGGTCAGCGTACCGCTGAAGGTATTTCTGGCGTTCGCGCCGCCTTTACCGTTAAAGGAGTTACCGCCTGAGGCTTCTACGTCAGCACGTTCGTTACCGAACAGACCTTGCAGATAGCGCGGTACGGTATCAAAGCCAAAGTTTGTCTTGCCGTCGCGGCTGGCGTTCGCCGAAGAGCTTTTGCTCGCGCTGACGTTTTCCTGCAACACGATGGTCAGCGTATCGCCAATATTGCGTGGACGACGGTCTTCAAAGAGTGGCTGATAACCATAGTTAATCGGTTGTGCCGACTGGAAGATTGAGCCATTCGCCACCGGCGTTGGACCTGGAACGGGCTGGGCAGTCGTCGCGCCCTGCACGAGGGGCGTGGCCGGGATCCAGGCACATCCTGTTAGTGAAACCACCAGCAGGGCTAAAATAGGGTATGGGTGAAGCGCGTATTTTCGCATTGCGGTCATCTTCAAAATCAGTGTGCCGGTGAGGTTTTCACCCCACCGGACTCCACTTTAGAGTTGCGTCAGTTTTTGCAGCATCTGATCGGTGGTCGATACCGCTTTACTGTTGATTTCGTAAGCGCGCTGAACCTGGATCATGTTTACCAGCTCTTCCGCCACGTTGACGTTAGAGGTTTCAACATAGCCCTGATACAGCAGACCCGCGCCGTTCAGCCCCGGCGTGCTCTCGTTCGGCGCACCGGATGACTGCGTTTCGGTGTACAGATTCTCACCAATGCTTTCCAGACCGGTATCGTTCATAAAGGTTGTCAGGTTAAGCTGCCCGACCTGAACAGGCGCCGCCTGTCCCTGTTGGGTCACGCTGACAATCCCGTCGCGTCCAATGGTGATACTGAGCGAGTTAGCCGGAATGGTGATGGCAGGCTGAACCTGAAAACCACCCGCCGTCACCAACTGACCGTTCTGATCCACCTGGAAAGAACCGTCGCGGGTATAAGCGGACGTACCATCGGGCAACATGACCTGGAAAAAGCCCTGGCCTTTAATCGCCACATCTTTACTGTTGTTGGTCTGCGACAGGTTACCCTGGCTGTGTAAACGCTCGGTTGCAACCGGACGTACACCGGTACCAATCTGCAAACCAGACGGCAGCGTGGTTTGTTCAGAAGACTGTGCGCCAGGCTGACGAATCGTCTGGTACAACAGATCTTCGAACACGGCGCGCTGGCGCTTAAATCCGTTGGTGCTGACGTTTGCCAGGTTGTTGGCAATCACATCCATGTTGGTTTGCTGCGCATCCAGGCCGGTTTTGGCGATCCATAATGAACTGATCATAAAATGTCCTGTATTAACTCATCGACAGCAGTTGGTTGGCGCGGCCCGCGTTATCATTCACGCTACTGATAATTTTCATCTGCATTTCAAAGCGGCGGGCGTTGGCGATCATGTCGCTCATCGCAGCAACCGGTTTAACGTTACTGCCTTCCAGCACGCCCGACATCACACGGATACTGGGGTCGGCCTGTAACGTCGCACCACGGGTAGCCTGTGCGGCCTGGGTCAGACGGAACATACCGTCATCGCCACGTTGCACTTCGATCCCTGTAGCCTTCACCAGCTTCAGCCGCCCCACTGGCGCTACGGTATTCGCCGGATCGCCAGGGTTAAGTGCAGAAATTGTCCCGTCCGCCGCAATGGTGACTTCTGAACCTTCCGGTACGGCTATCGGTCCGGCTTCGCCAATTACCGGGTGTCCCTGAATTGTCAGTTCACCCGTTGGGCTTACCTGAATAGCGCCGTTACGGGTATATCCTTCGCTACCATCCGCGGTCTGCACAGCCAACCAGCCATCCTGTTGCAGCGCCACATCCAGCGGACGGGAGGTATAGTCCATCTGACCCGGCGTCATGTCGGCCCCCGGTGTGGAGGCCACGACCAGCGTACGCGTCGGTAAAGACAATCCTTCTACAGGAACCGCGCGCAGTGCATTGAGCTGCGCACGAAACCCTGGCGTGGAGGCGTTTGCCAGGTTGCTGGCCGTCACCGCCTGTTGATTCAGCGTCTGACTGGCCGCGCCCATGGCGGTATAAATTGCGTGATCCATTAAGCCATCCCGTCAGGCGCTTAGCGCAGGTTGACCAGCGTGTTGAGGATCTGATCCTGGGTTTTGATGGTCTGCGCGTTCGACTGATAGTTACGCTGGGCGACAATCATATTCACCAGTTCTTTACTCAAATCCACGTTTGACGCTTCAAGCGCCCCGTTGGTCAGCTTGCCGAAGTTACCCGTACCCGCGGTACCCAGCAGCGCCACACCGGAGGCCTGAGTGGCCGCCCAGACGTTGTCGCCCTGAGACGCCAGACCTTCGTTGTTGGCAAAGTTTGCCAGCACGATCTGCCCCAGAACCTGTTGCTGTTCGTTGGAGTAGTTACCAACCACCGTACCGTCATTGTTAATCTGGTAGCTCACCAGATCGCCCGGCTTATAGCCGTTCTGACTCGTGGCGACGATGTTGTTGGCACCGGTGTTTTGCTGCATGGAGTTCAGGAAGCTCAGGGAGAAGTTCGCCGGAACTGCACCATTGATCGTACCGGTGGAGATCTGAATTTGCGGTTGGGCATTAACCGGACCTTCAACCAGATGTTTTGGTCCGGTTGGATCTAAGGGGTCTACTGGCTCTTCAACATAATTATTCACAGAAGTCAGCGTACCGTTAGCACTAAAGTTCATCACCGCATTCTTGGTGGCAACTGAACCCGTAACGCTGGCGTCCTGGGTGTAGACATCCCATTTGTTAGGGCCTGTTTTGACATAAAAAATGTTCATGTCATGGGCATTACCCTGGCTATCGAAAACGGTAACACTGCCTTTTTTGTTGTAGGAGTCCGCATCGCTTGGGTTAAACGGGGTCTTCGTTGGCAATTTGTCAGTGGAGTTCAGGTTGACCTGCATTGACGCGGTAGTGGTGGATTTAGCCGCCATCAGCGTATTCGGGATAGTGATCGGTGCCGGGTTTGCACCCTGCTGAACTGTCGGTGGTGTACCGGTAGCCGGATAGCCCGTCAACTGCAGCCCCTGCATATTAACGATATTGCGATTTTCATCGAGCTTGAACTGACCGTTACGGCTGTAGAAAACGGAACCGTTACTGTCTACCATGCGGAAAAAACCGTTCTGGCTGATAGCAACATCCAGACCACGTCCGGTGTTGGTGGTAGTACCGTCGGTAAAGTCCTGAGTAATACCCGCAACTTTAACGCCCAAACCGACTTTCGAACCGGCAAACATATCGGCAAAAGATGCCGTACCGGATTTAAAACCGTAGGTGGCGGAGTTGGCGATGTTGTTACCAATGACATCGAGGTTGGTCGCTGCAGCGTTCAGACCGCTGACCGCTTGAGAAAAGGCCATGACTTACTCCTGATAAGTGTGAAGGCTTAAATTATCTGCCGTACTTCGTCGAGGGTGGTGGTTCCATAGGTGCCAAGATCCAGCGTATTACCGCCGTTACTGCGAATAACGCCCTGCACCAGCGCAAACTGAAGCGGCTGTGCCACCAGTTGCGTTCCACCATTGCTGGCAGCAATTGACACGTTGTAAGAACCGCTTGGTGCATCCGTGCCATCGGTCATGGTGCCGTCCCAGGTAAAGGTATGAACGCCCGCTTTCAATCCACCAATGTCAATGGTGCGTACCACTTTGCCGTCTTTATCGGTAATGGTTGCGGTAACCTTATCTGCCGGTTGCTGCAGCTCAACGCCAAATGGTGTTGTCGTGGTTTTGGCACCCTCTTCCGTCCCTTTACCGGTCAGGATGGTGGTACCCGGGATCATGACCCCGTGGCCAATCAGCGTACTGGCCTGCAGCGACTGACTGTTGTCGATCTGCCCGGAGATCGACCCTAACGTGGTGTTCAGTTTCTCAATCCCGCTCACGGTACTGATTTGCGCCAACTGGGTAGTCAGTTCGTTGTTTTGCAGCGGGTTGGTAGGATCCTGGTTTTTCAGTTGTGCGACCAGCAGCGTCAGAAAACTGCTTTGCAGGTCAGCGGCATTGCTGCCCGTCAGGGAGCTATTCCCGGTGGCAGCTTTAACGCCTGCATTGCTCGGGTCATTCATGGTTACAGCAATAGACATATGCGCCTCCTTTACTGGCCTAACGTAAGCGTTTTGAGCATCAGGCTTTTCACGGTGTTGAGCACTTCGACGTTTGCCTGGTAGCTACGCGAGGCTGACATGGTGTTGACCATCTCACCAACGACGTCCACATTCGGCATTTTTACGTAGCCATTCGCATCGGCCAGCGGATTACCGGGTTCATAAACCAGCTTATCCGGTGCCTGACTTTCAATGACGTCAGCAACTTTTACGCCACCAGTTGCCGCACCTGGCGCAGCATCTACCTGAAAAACAACCTGTTTCGCGCGATACGGCTGACCGTCGGGCCCGCTGACGCTATCCGCATTCGCCATGTTACTGGCCGCGACGTTCAGGCGTTTAGACTGAGCCGTCAGCGCAGAACCTGCGATATCAAAAATATTTAACAGCGCCACGAATTAGTTCCCTCCTTGCAGCACGTTCATCATGCCTTTGATTTGCCCACCCAACGCGGTCAGCCCCATTTGATACTTGAGGCTGTTGTCTGCAAATTGCGTGCGCTCCCGGTCCATATCCACCGTGTTGCCATCAAGAGATGGCTGGTCAGGAATACGGTAGAGCAGCTCCGTAGACGGCGAAGAAACGGTCTGGGCCGGAATGTGTTGTGCAGAGGTCAGCGTCAACGAAACGCCACCGGTTTGTTCCCGTCCTCGCACCATGACTTTTTTTAATTCACTGGCGAAATCCAGGTCGCGCGCCTGGTACCCCGGCGTGTCGGCATTGGCAATGTTGGCCGCCAAAATTTCCTGGCGTTCGGCGCGCAAATTCAGCGCTTCCTGTTGAAAACGTAAGGCGGCGTCGAGCTTATCGAGCATATCTCCTCCGCAAATGACAAAATTCAGCCGACAGCTTAAATCCCATTACGCGCGCGTTATCGCCGGAATAAACGCAAAATGCGTCGCTATTTGTTGCGTTGATGACTGCGTCACACAGGTAAAATCCTGCCACTACCTGAAAAAGCGCGAGGTTTTGATGCAAACGTTTAAACGTGGAATAGTCGTGGCAGCACTGCTGTTCAGCCCTATGACGCTGGCGCAAGACCTGAATTCGCAGCTAACGGCATGGTTTTCCCAGCGCCTGACCGGATTTAGCGATGAGGTGGTGGTCACTATCCGAACGTCGCCAAACTTATTGCCGAGCTGTGAGCAACCGGCATTAAGCGTGTCAGGTAGCGCGAAACTGTGGGGTAATGTGAATGTGCTGGCTCGCTGTGCCAACGAAAAACGTTATCTGCAGGTGAACGTCCAGGCGACGGGAAACTACGTAGTAGCCGCCGCGCCTGTAGCGCGAGGTAGCACCCTGACCCCAGCCAGCGTAACGCTGAAACGTGGTCGACTGGACCAACTACCGCCGCGCGCGGTGCTGGATATGAGTCAGGTGCAGGATGCTGTGAGCCTGCGCGATCTGGTCCCTGGTCAACCGATACAGCTTTCGATGTTGCGCCAGGCATGGCGGATCAAGGCCGGTCAGCGCGTGCTGGTTATTGCCAACGGAGATGGCTTTCGGGTTAACGCCGAAGGTAAAGCGCTGAACAACGCCGCTGTCGCACAGAATGCGCGAGTGCGGATGATTTCAGGCCAGGTGGTGAGCGGCGTCGTCGATTCTGATGGGAATATTCTTATTAACCTATAATAGGTTAAAGATTTTTTAGCGTGTGCCGATAGATAAACAACCAATGATTACAGCGGGCCGCTATAGCGTAACCCCTCGATGAGGAAAAATAAAATGAGCATTGATCGTACCTCACCATTGAAGCCAGTAAGCACCGTTCAGCCGCGTGAAACCAGCGATGCGCCGGTACAAAAAGCGCAGAAGGAAAAAACCACCGCGACCACCAGCACCAGCGTCATGCTGAGCGACGCCCAAGCCAAACTGATGCAGCCCGGCACCAATGACATCAATATGGAACGCGTGGAAGCACTGAAAACCGCAATCCGTAACGGTGAATTGAAAATGGATACCGGAAAAATTGCCGACTCGCTGATTCGCGAGGCGCAGAGCTACCTACAGAGTAAATAAAGTATGACTCGTTTGTCAGAAATACTTGACCAGATGACGACTGTCCTCAATGACCTGAAAACGGTAATGGATGCTGAACAGCAGCAGCTTTCCGCAGGGCATATCAATGGCAGCCAGCTACAGCGTATTACAGAAGAAAAAAGCTCGCTGCTGGCAACCCTTGATTATCTTGAGCAACAGCGCCGCCTGGAGCATGACGCCACGCGCAGCGCCAATGATGAGATTGCTGAACGCTGGCAGACTATCACCAAGAAAACACAGCACTTACGCGACCTCAACCAGCACAATGGTTGGCTGCTGGAAGGGCAGATCGAGCGTAATCAACAAGCAATACAAGTGCTGAAACCGCACCAGGAACCGGCGTTGTATGGCGCAAACGGTCAAACTTCAGCTGCGCACCGCGGCGGGAAAAAATTCTCTATCTGATGCAAGCCTGATAACGTTTTGCTTATCAGGCCTACACTTTTTGTAGGCCGGATACGGCGTTATGCCGCCATCCGGCATTGATTCTTTATGCCGTCCGGCGCACAAACTCTTTTACTTTAAAGCCCAGCACAGCGAGTGCTGCGAAGTAAGCAGCAATACCTGCCACCACGACCGCCATCAGACGCAGCAGGCGCCACAACATCGTTCCCTGCGACCAATCTGGCATGATGTAAAGCATCCCTACCAGTGCCGCCGACATCACCAGCACGGAAATCACCAGTCGCGCCAGGAACCAGGCCCAACCCGGCTGTGGAGTAAAGATTTTCTGCTTACGCAATTGCCAGTACAGCAGTGAAGCGTTCAGACACGCCGCCAGACCAATCGACAGCGACAGCCCGGCATGCTTTAACGGCCCGATAAAGGCCAGGTTCATCACCTGGGTCATAATCAGCGTCACAATGGCAATCTTCACTGGCGTTTTTATATCCTGGCGCGAGTAAAAGCCCGGAGCCAACACTTTCACTACGATCAAGCCAATCAAACCTACCGAATACGCCACCAGCGCACGCTGGGTCATCGCAGCATCAAAGGCAGTAAATTTACCGTACTGGAACAGAGACACCGTCAGCGGTTTGGCCAGAATACCCAACGCTACGGCACTCGGTAATGCCAACAGGAAACACAAGCGCAGGCCCCAGTCCATCAGGCGACAATACTCATCATGATTACCGCTGGAAAAACTTTTTGACAGCGATGGCAGCAGGATAGTCCCCAGCGCTACGCCAAGCACACCGGACGGAAACTCCATCAGACGGTCGGCATAGTACATCCACGAAACTGAGCCAGAGGCCAGAAACGAGGCGAAAATCGTATTGATGATCAGTGAAATCTGGCTGACTGATACCCCAAGGATCGCCGGGCCCATCTGCTTGACGACGCGCATCGCCCCCGCATCGCGGAAGTTCACACGCGGCAGTACCAGCATGCCAATTTTCTTCAGATGCGGAAGCTGATAAATCAGCTGTAGCACGCCACCCACGGTAACGGCCCACGCCAGCGCCAGCACTGGCGGATGAAAATAAGGGGCCGCAAACAGCGCGAAACCGATCATGCTGATATTCAGAAAAGTCGGGGCAAACGCAGGAATAGAAAAGCGGTTCCAGGTGTTAAGGATCGCACCAACCAGTGAGGCCAGTGAAATCAGTAGAATATAGGGAAAAGTGATCCGCAGCAGTTGAGTTGTCAGCGCAAATTTATCCGCTGTGTCGGCAAACCCCGGCGCGGTAACTAAAATCACCCATGGCGCAGCCAACATCCCGGCTACCGTCACCACAGCCAGCGCCAGCGTCAACAGTCCGGAAACGTAGGCAACAAACACGCGGGTAGCATCTTCCCCCTGCTTGCTTTTGTACTCAGCAAGAATCGGCACAAACGCCTGCGAAAATGCGCCTTCGGCAAAAATTCGGCGTAGCAGGTTAGGAAGTTTGAATGCCACAAAAAAGGCATCTGTCGCCATCCCTGCACCAAAGATTCTGGCGACAATCGCATCACGCGCAAAACCCAGCACTCGTGAAAACATCGTCATCGAGCTGACGGCTGCCAGCGACTTTAATAAATTCATCTATGTTGTATTCCAGACTCTGAGGCAAAACCCCGACAAACCTGCCCGTAGGTCGGATAAGGCATTCTCGCCGCCATCCGACACTTTTGCTGCGCCTGATGGCGACACCGTAGCGCCTTATCAGGCCGACAAATCAGCCTATGGTTGAAAAGAGGTGTTATTTTGAGTGGGCATATAGTACCTGGATTACAATGAATTACTACCGCCAGATGTTACAGGGGGTTATTCAGCCATCGCCTCCCGCCACAGCTTTTCAACAACACGCTGGGCCAGTAGCGCCTGCTCGCCTGCCGTCTGGGGAACCGTCTGATTTTGCACGCACTCAATGAAATGACGCGCACATCCGGCAAAACCACGCTGTTCTAAGGTCGTTTGCCAGCCCGCTATCGGCTTATGAACAACACCTTGCCCACGCTCTTCCCGCCATTCCCGCATATCAGTTACGTCAATCAGGCCACCGTCCGTCACCGCCTGCACGCTCTCACGCTGGCTACCGGCACGGCGATGCATACTGGTCGTTATCTGCATTTGACCGGTAGAAAAATGGTGCTCGGCGTAAAGCATCGCACCAGATTCATTGGTCAGCAGCGTGCCGTTATTTAACTGCGCCTGCCCTCCCGCCAGCCACAATGCGGTATCGACTACGTGCAGATAGTCGTCCAGCAAAGTGAAACGCAGATCGTGCGGCCCAACGCTATCCGTACGGTGCTTATCCATACGTACAGACGCTGCGGTGCTCAACTGGGTTTTGAGATCCTGGTACAGCGGTGCAAACCGGCGGTTAAACCCGACCATCAGCGTGAGTTTTTTCCGCGCGGCCAGTTCCACCAGTTGCTCAGCCTCACGCAGGTTTTCCGCCAGCGGCTTATCCACACACACGTGAACTCCGGCATTCAGCAATTCACTGACGACCGCATAGTGAGTCGCGGTGCTGGAATGGACGAAAACCGCGTCGCTGGTTTGCGCCAGATTCATCAGTGAATCCACGTAGGGTATCCGCCAGGTATCACAGATACGCTGTGCTTTATCGCGCGAAGGTGAAAAGGCGCCTTGCAGCGTCCAGTCTGCGGAGGTGCCCAGCACGGGTAGCCAGGCCTTTTGCGCAATACCGCCAAGGCCGACAACGCCGATACGTAATTTATTCACGTTAGTCTCCCAAGTGCGCCAGCAATGAATCAAGTCGCTGCTTAAGTTCTGCGACCTCCGTTTCCAGCATTTCCACGCGTGCCTGCAGATCACCGGAGGCTGCAGGGAGTTGTTCTGCCGCGGCAACGGCTTCATCAACCTCACCGCAAAACAGGTGCATATAGCGACTTTCACGTTTGCCCGGCTCGCGCGCCAGGCGGATCACATAAGGCCCATCTTCCCGGGTTGCCAGATTTTCCAGTGTCGATTCCACTTCGGCCATATCGCTGAATTCGTACATACGGGATGCGCGACTACGCAATTCACCAGGCGTCTGAGCGCCCCTCAGCAGCAGTGTAGTGATTACGGCCACCTCTGCGGCACTAAGCTTCAGATTGCCAAATTCAGAGTTGCAGAAACGCTGCTCATATTTCGTGACACGATTGCCAAAGCCGCTCACCGTGCGCAGAAAATGTCGCTTAACCAGGTTATCCAACTGCTCTTGCACGTCCGATTCCGACAGGTTCATCACCGGTTCACGATTCGTTTTTTGATTGCAGGCTGTTACGACTCCATTAACGGAGAGTGGGTACTGTTCCGGCGTTGTCACTTGTTTTTCTAATAAACAGCCAATCACTCGTGCTTCGGTGGCGGTTAATTCGTATTTCATCGTCTTCTCCATTAATCATGGCTGCATCTGAAACTTAGCGGCCGGGGGTCCATTCTGATGTGGTCAACGCCGTCAGCACGTGATCGCGCCACTGCCCGTCAATCAGCAGGTAGTCTTTGGCATACCCTTCTTTTTCAAAACCCAGTCGCGCCAACAGGTCACCGCTGCGCTTATTATGTGGCATGTAGTTAGCCATAATGCGGTGAATATGCTGAGTGCGCTGCATATAACGGATGGCCGAAGTTAAGGCTTCATACATTAGCCCCTGCCCCTGCCATTTCTGCGCAATGGAGTAGCCGAGATAACAGGCATGGAAGGATCCCCGCACCACGTTTGAGAAGTTCGCAACGCCGATAATCTCTTTTTCGTCCGGATCGAGCAGCGCAAAATAATAGGCAGTGCCCTGTTTATGAAACTCAGAGATCATGCCGAGACGCGCCTGCCAGCCGGACGGATAGCAGTGGCTTTCATCGCGAATAGGTTCCCAGGGTTTTAAGAAATGACGATTTTCTGCGTAATAATCTGCCAGACGCCAGGCATCACGCTCATGCACTAAACGCACGACCAGGCGGTCCGTGGTTAAGCGCACTTTTGGCACGTTACTGCGATAGCCAAACATTCTATACCTACTCCTTCCCGTAACGTCTTCAATACGCTATTCGCATTACTATACCTGTGCGAATACACCCTGTGAAAAGAGCAAAATGCCATTTTTTGAATTATTCACACATTTTGATGAAAACTCTCTATCAAGACGGACTTTTGATAAAAAAATATTGTCCCGCGAAGGGTGGGAAAAGCGATGACGACACCGCAGAATAGGAGGTGCTTATCTTTTAAACTCTATCCAGAGTGACGAGTTTTTCCCTGGAGGGGAAATGTCGCAAGTCTCGCAGGCAAGGAACCTGGGTAAATACTTCCTTCTCATCGATAATATGCTGGTCGTGCTGGGTTTCTTCGTCGTTTTCCCGCTGATCTCAATTCGTTTCGTCGACCAAATGGGCTGGGCCGCCGTGATGGTCGGTATCGCGCTTGGATTACGTCAATTTATCCAGCAGGGGTTGGGTATTTTCGGCGGTGCTATTGCTGACCGTTTCGGCGCCAAACCGATGATCGTCACCGGCATGCTGATGCGCGCAGCTGGGTTCGCCACCATGGGCATTGCGCATGAACCGTGGCTGCTGTGGTTTTCCTGCTTTCTTTCCGGGCTAGGTGGCACGCTGTTCGACCCTCCCCGTTCGGCGCTGGTAGTCAAGCTGATCCGCCCGGAAAAGCGCGGGCGTTTTTTCTCTATTCTGATGATGCAGGATAGCGCCGGGGCCGTGGTCGGCGCGTTACTCGGCAGTTGGTTATTGCAATACGATTTCCGTCTGGTATGTGCCACCGGCGCAATTTTGTTCGTTCTGTGCGCGGCGTTTAACGCCTGGCTGCTCCCGGCATGGAAGCTGTCGACGGTGAAAATTCCGGTGCGCGAAGGGATGAGCCACGTGATGCATGACAAGCGCTTTGTCACCTATGTGCTGACGCTGGCGGGCTATTACATGCTGGCGGTACAGGTGATGCTGATGCTGCCCATCATGGTGAACGACATCGCTGGCTCACCAGCCGCCGTGAAATGGATGTATGCCATTGAGGCATGTCTCTCTTTAACGCTGCTGTACCCGATTGCCCGCTGGAGTGAAAAACGCTTTCGCCTTGAACATCGTCTGATGGCGGGCCTGCTGGTGATGTCTCTGAGCATGATGCCCATTGGCCTGGTCGGGAATTTACAGCAGTTGTTCACCCTGATCTGCACGTTCTATATTGGCTCGATCATCGCCGAACCGGCGCGTGAAACTCTGAGCGCCTCGCTGGCGAATGCGCGGGCCAGAGGAAGCTATATGGGCTTCAGCCGACTGGGACTCGCCATCGGCGGCGCAATTGGCTATGTCGGCGGCGGCTGGCTGTTTGACATGGGCAAGGCCCTGGCACAGCCTGAGCTGCCCTGGATGATGCTCGGTATTATTGGCTTCATCACCTTCCTGGCGCTGGGCTGGCAATTCAGTCTCAAACGCCCAACGCGAGGTATGCTGGAGCCAGACGCCTGATAGCCGAACCTGCGTCCGGGCACTTTTCAGTTTTTTCTGCTGGCGTCCGGGGCGCTGGTACTCGATGATGCTTTGTGTCACGATTACACCACATGCATCATGTTGAGGAACCCCATGAAAAAGTTTTTTTTTGCCGCTGCACTGATTGTCAGCGGCCTGTTGGTTGGTTGTAATCAACTCACGCAATACACGGTTAGCGAGCAAGAAATTAATCAAGCCCTGGCAAAGCATAATAACTTTTCAAAAGACATCGGTTTGCCCGGCGTTGCTGAAGCACATATCGTACTGAATAATCTCGCCAGCCAGATTGGTCGTGAAGAGCCAAACAAAGTAACCCTGACCGGCGATGCCAACCTGGACATGAACTCCCTGTTTGGCAGTCAGAAAGCGACCATGAAGCTGAAGCTGAAAGCCTTACCGGTTTTCAATAAAGAAAAAGGAGCGATTTATCTGCAAGAGATGGAAGTCGTCGACGCCACCGTCACGCCAGAAAAAATGCAGTCAGTACTGCAAACGCTGATGCCGTATTTAAATCAATCGCTGCGTAACTATTTCAACCAGCAACCAGCGTACATTCTGAAGGATGACAGCAGCCAGGGTGAAGCGCTGGCGAAAAAACTGGCGAAAGGTATTGAGGTCAAACCGGGTGAAATCATCATCCCGTTCACCGACTAATAAAACTGAGGGTGCTGATGCGCCCTTTTTTTTCGTGCAAACGAAAACGTTTCCGCTTATCCTTTGTTTCCGGCAAAAAAGACCATCCTCAGCCGGAGCATATTGATGACTGCACCATCCCAGGTTTTAAAGATCCGCCGCCCAGACGACTGGCATCTTCACTTTCGCGATGGCGACATGTTAAAAACTGTCGTGCCCTATACCAGTGAGGTTTATGGCCGCGCCATTGTCATGCCGAACCTGGCACCGCCCGTCACCACGGTTGACGCGGCTATCACTTATCGCCAGCGCATTCTTGACGCGGTACCTGCCGGACACGACTTCACGCCATTAATGACCTGCTACTTAACGGATACGCTGGATCCCAACGAGCTGGAACGTGGATTTAACGAAGGCGTATTCACCGCGGCAAAACTCTATCCAGCCAATGCCACCACCAACTCGACGCATGGTGTAACCTCTATTGACGCCATCATGCCGGTGCTGGAGCGGATGGAAAAATTGGGTATGCCACTGCTGGTGCACGGCGAAGTCACGCATGCAGATATCGATATTTTCGATCGCGAAGCACGCTTTATTGAAACGGTGATGGAACCGCTGCGTCAGCGTTTGACCTCGCTGAAAGTGGTGTTCGAGCATATCACCACCAAAGATGCTGCCGAATACGTTCGCGACGGTAACGAACTTTTGGCTGCGACCATTACGCCACAGCACCTGATGTTTAACCGCAACCACATGCTGGTTGGTGGGATTCGCCCTCACCTGTATTGCCTGCCAATCCTCAAACGTAACGTCCACCAACAGGCGCTGCGTGAACTGGTTGCCAGCGGGTTTAAGCGCGCATTCCTCGGTACCGACTCAGCGCCACACGCTCGTCATCGCAAAGAATCAAGCTGTGGCTGTGCGGGCTGTTTTAATGCACCGACCGCGCTGGGCAGCTATGCCACCGTGTTTGAAGAGATGAATGCGCTCGACCATTTCGAAGCCTTCTGCTCACTCAACGGCCCACAGTTCTATGGCTTGCCGGTAAATGAGACCTTTATTGAGCTGGAACGCGTGGAGCACCTGGTTCCAGAGAACATTGCACTGGAAGACGATACGCTGGTGCCTTTCCTGGGTGGCGAAACGGTACGCTGGTCAGTAAAAAGCTAAAAAAAGTGTAGCCAACTGATGCGAATAACTGTATAAATAAACAGTATATTCCACAGGGGGCTACTATGCGTATTGAAGTCACTATTGCCAAAACTTCACCTTTACCTGCCGGTGCAATTGACGCACTGGCTGGTGAACTCTCCCGCCGTATTCAGCACCATTTTCCGGATAACGAAGGTAACGTTACCGTCCGTTATGCCGGCGCAAACAATTTGTCGGTTATTGGCGCGACTAAAGAGGACAAAGAACGCATCAGCGAGATCCTACAGGAAACCTAGGAAAGCGCGGATGACTGGTTCATCAACGAATAAATAATGATATGCAGTGATGTTTGTTTGCCGGGTCGCCCCGGCTTTTTTATACACACTATCCTGTAATCAATCGCGCATTTCTTCTGACGAGTATTTAATTTAATATTAACCCACCGATTATCTTTTAACCAAAACAACAAAATAATTGTGCAACATACTAAAAAAAAATGAATAACATGTTGGTTTCTTAGTCAGATAACGCTGAAAACAAAAAATTTATGCCCTTCCCTCTTTAAATTTTCAATGAATACCCTTATTTATTGATATACTGAAGTTGCTTCAGAAAAAAACGCATTGAACCTCGAAAACCGTTGTCTAGTAACACGAATTAGGGGGCATGATGGAAAAGAATAATGAAGTCATTCAGACTCATCCGCTTGTAGGGTGGGACATCAGCACTGTTGATAGCTACGATGCGCTGATGCTGCGTTTGCACTACCAGACCCCGAATCGCCCTGACCCGGATGGGACTGAAGTTGGTCAAACGCTCTGGTTAACCACTGATGTTGCCAGGCAATTTATTTCGATATTAGAAGCAGGAATCGCCAAAATTGAATCTGGCGATTACCAGGTAAATGAGTATCAGCGACATTAAACCTGATACATCCAGCCATCAAAAGGCACCTTAACGGTGCCTTTCTTATTTCCAGGTTGAATATTCCGGGTCAGTTATTTAACCTGCTACTATCGCGATTGCAGAGAGAAGCGGATGAAATACGACTTAATCATTATTGGCAGCGGTTCTGTAGGCGCCGCAGCTGGATACTATGCCACTCGTGCCGGTCTGAAGGTTCTGATGATCGATGCACATATGCCTCCTCATCAGCAGGGCAGCCACCACGGCGACACTCGATTAATTCGTCATGCTTATGGCGAAGGCGAAAAATACGTTCCGCTGGTGCTACGTGCGCAAACATTGTGGGATGAACTGTCCACCCATAATGAAGAACCGATTTTTGTTCGCTCCGGTGTTATCAACCTCGGTCCGGCAGAGTCCACCTTCTTAGCGACTGCAGCGCAAAGCGCCAAACAGTGGCAACTCAACGTTGAACAACTGGATGCGGCAGCCATCATGGCGCGCTGGCCGGAGATTCGTGTACCTGACAACTATATCGGTCTGTTTGAAGCGGAGTCCGGTTTTTTACGCAGTGAGTTAGCAATTAAAACCTGGATCCGTCTGGCGGAAGAAGCAGGCTGTGCGCAACTGTTTAAATGCCCGGTCAGCGCAATTCATCACGGTGATGATGGCATCACGGTAGAAACGGCTGACGGTGACTACCACGCGAAAAAAGCAGTGATCAGCGCCGGCACCTGGGTGCAGGCTTTAGTCCCTGAACTACCGATCCAACCGGTGCGCAAAGTGTTCGCCTGGTATCAGGCCGATGGGCGCTACAGCGTTAAGAATAACTTCCCAGCCTTTACCGGCGAGCTGCCAAATGGTGATCAATACTACGGTTTCCCGGCAGAAAACGACGAGCTGAAAATTGGTAAGCACAACGGCGGACAAGTCATTCACTCTGCTGATGAGCGTAAGCCATTTGCCGCTGTAGCCAGCGATGGTTCTGAAGCCTTCCCATTCCTGCGCACAATTCTGCCGGGCGTTGGCTGCTGCCTGCACGGCGCGTCCTGCACATACGATAATTCACCGGATGAAGACTTTATTATCGATACTCTGCCAGCGCACGACAACACGCTAATCATTACCGGGCTAAGCGGACATGGCTTTAAGTTTGCCTCTGTTCTGGGAGAGATTGCGGCAAACTTCGCTCAGGACAAACCGTCTGACTTTGACCTGACCCCCTTCAGGCTAAGCCGTTTTAAGTGATAATAAATGAATGGCCTCGATGGTGAGGCCATTTTTAATGACAGGAATAACGTCAATGCGTCGTATCTTTCACTATCTGGTTAATAATATTCGCGAGCATCTTATGCTCTACATTATTTTATGGTCGCTGCTGGCCATTATGGATGTAATATATATTATGTTTTTCTGATTCCTGCGCGCTGACAATAATTGACAAAAATTGAAATTAGCTTAATTTCATTGCAATAAACTGAACAATAACAAAAATCATAACCACCCATAAACCAAGCACTCCCACCTATTCTCACACTAATCCCTTGATGATTAATTCAATAATCAGTCAACTTTACTGAACAAAAAATAAATATCATCACCATTGTTATTTATTAGTTGCATTAATGTCTTTTACACGCCATTTTCATTCACTTCTGAAATATAAATCGGTGTGCTTATGCAATTCAAAAATAGTCCACAGCGCTATGGCGTAGTGTCAGCCACATTACATTGGCTGGTTGCAATTGCTGTATATGGCATGTTCGCCTTGGGCTTATGGATGGTCACGCTTAGCTACTATGACGGCTGGTATCACCAGGCCCCTGAACTGCATAAAAGCATCGGCATCCTACTCATGATGGGACTGGTTATCCGCGTTATCTGGCGGTTGTTCTCCCCTCCGCCTGCTGCGTTGGCAAGCTACTCCCGTTTAACCCGCATCGCAGCGGCAATGGGTCACCTCGTACTTTATTTGCTGCTCTTTTCAATTGTCATCAGCGGATATCTAATTTCCACCGCAGATGGCAAAGCGATAAGCGTCTTTGGTTGGTTCGACATTCCAGCCACCGTTGCCAACGCAGGTGCTCAGGCCGACCTCGCCGGTAGCTTGCACCTGTGGCTTGCGTGGACCGTGGTGATTTTATCCCTACTGCACGGACTGATGGCCCTGAAACATCACTTTATTGATAACGACGATACCCTCAATCGCATGTTGGGAAAATCGTCATCTGACTATGGAGCTTAAAATGAAAAAAAACCTGCTGGGACTTACACTCGCCTCTCTGTTATTCACCACCGGGTCGGCCGTGGCGGCAGATTACAAAATTGACAAGGAAGGACAGCATGCCTTTGTTAATTTCCGTATTCAGCATCTGGGTTACAGCTGGCTGTACGGCACATTTAAAGATTTCGACGGTACGTTTACCTTTGATGAGAAAAATCCCGCAGCCGATAAGGTTAACGTAACCATCAACACCAACAGTGTTGACACTAATCACGCCGAACGTGACAAACATCTGCGCAGCGCAGATTTCCTTAACGTAGCAAAATTCCCGCAGGCGACCTTCAGCTCCACCAGCGTGAAGAAAGAAGGTAATGACCTGGATATCACCGGTAATTTGACCCTGAACGGCGTTACTAAACCGGTTACGCTGGACGCGAAGCTCATCGGTCAGGGTGGCGATCCTTGGGGCGGTACGCGCGCTGGTTTTGAAGCGCAAGGTAAGATTAAGCTGAAGGATTTCAACATCACCACCGATCTCGGTCCGGCGTCGCAGGAAGTCGATTTGATCATCTCAGTGGAAGGTGTGCAACAGAAGTAACGCATGAATGGCCGGATGGGGCTCAAGCCACCATCCGGCATAGCGACTATTGCGCAGGGTCTGGAATACCCAGTTTGGTATTCAGGTGACCACGTGATTTATTAAAGATTTTATTGCCATTTTCACGCCCAGCGCGACGACGCCGTTGTTCCTCTTCCGGCAACTCACTCTCTTCGCTACACAGCTCGCTACAGCAGCCTTTATATTTCTGCGCACAAGCCGGGCACTGAATAAACAACAGATGGCAGCCATCATTTTTGCAATTAGTATGGCTATCGCACGCCGTGCCGCACTGATGACAATGTGCGATAACATCTTCAGAGATCCTTTCGCCCATGCGCTCATCAAAGACAAAGTTTTTACCGACAAAACGCACCGGAAGTCCCTGCTCACGCGCCTTGCGGGCATACTCAATAATACCGCCCTCAATGTGCCAGACTTTGCTAAATCCATTGTGTTTCATCCAGGCGCTAGCTTTCTCACAGCGGATCCCACCCGTGCAGTACATCACGATTTTTTTATCTTTATGCGCCTGCATCATTTCAACCGCTTTCGGCAACTGATCGCGAAACGTGTCTGCCGGGATCTCCAGCGCATTCTCGAAGTGACCCACCTCATATTCATAATGGTTGCGCATATCAATGAATACCGCTTCAGGATCGTCAAGCATGGCATTCACCTCTGCTGCCTTGAGATAATCCCCCACGTTGCTGGCGTCAAAGTCTGGATCGTCAATACCATCCGCCACGATACGTTCACGGACTTTCATACGCAGTACCCAGAACGATTTACCGTCATCATCCAGCGCAATATTCAGACGTAAATCGTTCAATGCAGGGTCAAACGCATAGAGTTGCTGGCGAAATGCCTCGACGTTGCTTTGCGGTACGCTGATTTGCGCGTTAATTCCTTCATGGGCAAGATATACTCGCCCGAAGACGTTCAATGCGGTGAACATCTGGTACAGTGCATCACGCGTGTGCTGAGGATTGGCAATGGTGAAATATTTATAGAATGAGATCGTCGTACGCGGCTCGGTCTCGGCCAGCATTTTGGCTTTGAGGGCGTCGTTCGAAATGCGGTTGTGTAACACTGGCATGGTGTACGTATCCTGCAAATAGGGAATAAATGAAAATCGGCGGCATAATAAAGCAAACATCGCCAATTTACATCCACACATTTTACGCTACATTTCATACTTCACTATAAAGTTGCAACAACAATTGCGGAATTAATCACCGTTCTCCCGTCACAAATTTTTGATACGCGCGAAAAAATGCGACAATACAGGGAATTGGTCGTTTGAAGACAGGATAGACATGACGAATTTACCCAAGTTTTCGGCTGCGTTACTGCATCCACGTTATTGGTTAACCTGGCTGGGTATTGGCATCCTTTGGTTAATCGTGCAGTTACCCTACCCCATCCTCTTTAAGTTGGGCTGTGCATTAGGTCGACTGGCGCTACGTTTGATGAAACGTCGGGCAAAAATTGTTTCCCGAAATCTGGAACTGTGCTTCCCGCAGATGAGTGAGCAGGAACGCCAGCAGATGGTCGTCAAGAACTTCGAATCCGTGGGCATGGGCGTAATGGAAACCGGGATGGCCTGGTTTTGGTCCGATAAGCGTATTTCACGCTGGACTGAAGTGATCGGGATGGAACATATCCGTGACGTTCAGGCGCAAAAACGCGGGATCCTATTAGTGGGTCTGCACTTTCTGACTCTGGAACTGGGTGCGCGTCAGTTTGGTTTGCAGGAGCCGGGTATTGGTGTGTATCGCCCTAACGACAACCCGCTTCTCGACTGGCTACAAACCTGGGGCCGTATGCGCTCGAATAAATCAATGCTCGATCGTAAAGACCTGAAAGGGATGATTAAAGCGTTGAAAAAGGGCGAAGTGGTCTGGTACGCGCCGGATCACGATTACGGCCCTCGTGCCAGTGTGTTTGTACCACTTTTTGCCGTTGAACAAGCCGCAACAACCTCTGGGACCTGGATGCTTTCGCGCATGTCCAATGCCTGCCTGGTACCGTTTGTTCCTCGCCGCAAACCTGACGGTAAAGGGTATCAATTGATTATGCTGCCTCCGGAGTGTTCACCGCCTTTGGACGACGCAGAGACCACTGCCGCGTGGATGAACAAAATTGTTGAGCAATGCATCATGATGGCGCCAGAGCAGTATATGTGGCTGCATCGTCGCTTCAAGACGCGCCCTGAAGGTTCTCCTTCCCTGTACTAAAACACTGTTGCAGTCCTGTGGGCTGCAACACCTTCCCTGCCTGCTTTAGGTTTAACTGCTATCCGCATTGCAGCAACTATCAACCAGGCGCATAATTAGCCTGCTTACTTATATTCAATCGATAGCGCAAACAGCGCGCCACACTGCGGAACGCTATGTCACCCTCAGATGATCCCATAAACTGGAAACGCAACCTCACCGTTGCCTGGTTAGGTTGTTTTTTAACCGGCGCAGCATTTAGCCTGGTCATGCCCTTTTTGCCACTTTACGTCGAGAGCCTCGGCGTCACGGGACATAGCGCACTGAATATGTGGTCAGGCCTGGTCTTCAGCATCACCTTTCTTTTTTCCGCCATCGCCTCTCCTTTCTGGGGTGGCCTTGCCGATCGCAAGGGGCGAAAAATCATGCTGCTACGATCTGCGTTGGGTATGGCTGTTGTGATGATGCTGATGGGACTGGCGCAAAATATCTGGCAGTTCTTGATCCTGCGCGCCTTGTTGGGGCTGCTTGGTGGATTCATCCCCAATGCGAATGCACTGATCGCCACCCAGGTTCCACGCAATAAAAGCGGCTGGGCACTGGGAACGCTTTCCACCGGTGGCGTTAGTGGCGCACTGCTCGGGCCGCTAGCGGGCGGCCTCCTCGCGGATCAGTACGGACTGCGTCCCGTATTTTTCATCACCGCCAGCGTGCTGTTGGTCTGCTTCATCCTGACGCTATTTTTTATCCGCGAGCGTTTTCAGCCGGTGAGCAAGAAGGAAATGCTGCACATTCGTGAAGTCGTGGCCTCTTTAAGGAACCCCAAACTGGTGCTGAGCCTGTTTGTCACCACTTTGATCATTCAGGTAGCCACCGGTTCTATCGCGCCAATACTGACACTGTACGTTCGAGAGTTGGCTGGCAACGTCAGCAATATTGCGTTTATCAGTGGGATGATAGCCTCTGTCCCCGGCGTTGCGGCATTAATCAGCGCCCCTAAACTTGGCAAATTAGGCGATCGGATTGGCCCGGAGAAGATCCTGATCGTCGCGCTGATCGTTTCCGTGTTACTGCTAATTCCAATGTCATTTGTCCAGACGCCCTGGCAGCTTGGTATTCTGCGCTTTTTATTGGGGGCGGCCGACGGCGCTCTGCTCCCGGCGGTACAAACGCTGCTGGTCTATAACTCGACTAATCAAATAGCTGGACGTATTTTCAGTTATAACCAGTCATTTCGCGACATTGGTAACGTAACAGGACCTCTAATGGGGGCAGCGATATCCGCCAACTACGGTTTTCGTGCTGTATTCTGTGTGACCGCAGGAGTCGTACTGTTCAACGCCCTGTACTCGTGGAATAGCCTGCGCCGTCGTCGGAGTACAGAGGTCGTGGGATGATTTATATATTTATATTCGCAGCTTCAGAATAAAAACTTATCTCACATGACATATATTTCAGTCTTAATGATAATAGTAACACACTTTATTTCTGCCAGAATTTTTGGCTTCATACAAAGCGGCATCAGCATATGAAACAACTTTATCCGCTGATTCATCATCAATTTTACTGCAATATACACCGATACTTATCGTCATTTTTTCTTTTAAATCATATGAATTTGGTATTGTCGTACCATTCTCGACATTTCGCCTAATTCGTTCTGCAACAACAATTGCCTCATCTTGATCGTTACACTTAAGAAGGATCGCAAATTCTTCGCCACCTACTCTGGCAAAAATATCCGTATCTCTGATTGATTTATTGATAATATCGACAATGCTGATTATTACTCTGTCACCTTCCTGATGACCGTAGGTATCGTTAATCCGCTTGAATTTATCAATATCCAGAACCATTACACAAACTGCACCTTTTGCTAATGATGCTTTTAATGACTTATAGAATAATTTACGATTATATATTTTAGTCATTGCGTCTTTAATAGCTGAGTCCCTTTCTTTTTTTAAGATGATGAAGGTGTTGTACATCAGTATTGAGATTATACACAGGGCACTTATCACCTCAATCCCCCGGCTAACATACCAAATATACATGCTATATTCATCCAGGCTCAGAAGTAGTACATTGGTCAATATTGCTGAGCAACACAGTAGCCCTATACTTTTCCACAAGATGTTGTGCGTTTTGGTTTTAATGATTAAATACAACAGGACCAGTCCCCAGGATACAATAAGCGAATAAATGTACCCAATATGCCAGTGCACCGTGACATTATCAGGCTTCAGGCTTGTTATCTCGAGTGTAAAGTTAGGGTTGTAACTGGCCAGAGTGTGTGCCATCACCGCGATAACAAGCATGATTAAAAAAGACAGAACGATATAGCAAGGTTCTCTTTCTTTGGTTTCAATAACTGTCGAGGATATTTTATAAGATTTCAATGAAACAAATAGCAGAGCGATGAAACTAATCTGCCGAAAGTAATAAAATATAGCTATATCGTTAGTTCTTTTCTCGATTGATGCATGATCATTAATCAAGTCCTGAACGATGTAGATAGTCTCGACGAAAAATATATTATTGCCAAGAAACGCCATGCCTAATACCATGAGGCAGGTGAGATCTTTTCTACAAAGATACTGAAATAACATAAACAGGAAAATTATTCCATATAAAAAGAACAACCCTACAATTATAATCAGATATACTGTTTGCGGGACACTTTGCATCGTTAATTTAAATTGTGTAAGACACAAACCGCCAAGAACATAGCTAGCCAAACAGATTATATAGAAAGCCATTAACCTTCCATTATTTGAATTATAGTTATCCATAACAACCTTAAGGTAATTCTTAATTTTGCATTTTATATAATAAAGCATAAGATTTTGCAAACTATTATACCCGCACAATTTCAATAACATTAATTCATTTCTTATTTAATGGTTTCTTATAGATTTATAACCTTTGTCATTAATAATCTTTTATTATGTATAATATTTTAGTATCACTCGCACCATTCACAACCTCTATACACAAAAGACACTTTGTCACTTCCAGAGACACCACTAAGTTTAGCCACTTTCATTGATTACCTCTGCAACACTTCCGTATTGGGCATTAATTTTCTCCTTTACTTTGATTGAGTTATGCAATATTAATTCATAAGCGCTCGCATTCCCCCTCTAAAACACATAAAAAATGGTGTTTAAAACTGAAGATTTTCTAATATAACGCCAGATTTTATTTATTTGATTTTCATTACTGCATTGCAAACCACATACATTACTCTTTTTTCTTGAATTTTTTTCCTGATATTACGTCGGCTTCAGTATCTGCCAATGTAAATTTTTTCATAAACTACCGAAGTTACTTTCACCTGCTCTCATTGGCATTGCAGGCAGTAATCATCTGATTGAGTTAGCCACGAAGCTAACGGGTTTGACGCTCTGCGGATCGCCGTCTATAGATTGAATCATCCCCCTTTATTGTTCGCCTTAGGAGAAGAAATATGGCAAAGAATGACATGAATTTTTATGCCACGTTGGAAGAGGCTATTGATGCGGCTCGTGAAGTGTTTCTGGCTGATAACCCTGACCTCGAGTCAGATGACGCCAGCGTTCAACAGCTAAGCATCCAAAAATACGTGCTACAGGATGGCGACATTATGTGGCAGGCGGAATTCTTTGCTGACGAGGATGATGTAGATGGTGAATGTCTACCAATGCTGAGCGGAGAAGCGGCTCAGAGCGTTTTTGATGGCGACTATGATGAAATTGAAATTCGCCAGGAGTGGCAGGAAGAAAATACGCTTCACGAATGGGATGAAGGTGAATTCCAGCTGGAACCTCCCCTTGATACCGAAGAGGGGCAGACCGCAGCCGATGAATGGGATGAGCGATAATTACTCGTAAGGTCCATGATGTATGTCGAGCGGCAGCAGCAACGTATCAAACACCAGCGAAAATGGCAGATCGAGGATCGTGACGTAGCGCCATGCCGAGTCCCGAACATCCCATTGCACGCCAGGATAGTATTGATTTCCGTGTCCTTGCCCTGGGATGGTACGACTAATAATGCTGCCGCATCCGCTCAGGAAGAAGATCATTATTCCTACAGCCAATATTCGCACCTGCTACCTCACGACTCATTCTATTCAATATAAAAAAATACCGGCACCAGGCCGGTATTTTCACGTTACAGAACGCTTATTTTTTCCTGAGCGCCAACGGGTTCAGAGTCAATCCCTGATAGTAGTTCACCCACGAAGAATACTTATCAGGTGAATTCCAGACGCGATAATGTAAACGTGCCATGGTCACCGGATCGCTCAACAATACAAGTCGGCGATCGCGATTCAGTTTCTCCGGCGTTTCGTTCAGCGCCTGCTCCACATGGCGATCGCGTGCAATCTCCAGCACGTTGCTGGCGCGGTGGCGAGCAGTCGCCATGGCCGTGGCCAGTGCGTTAAACGACGGGTTAAACACCGCATGCATAAAGCCATCGTCCAGCGTACGTTTACGGTTCATCACCAGATAAGTATCGGTATCCACCAGCACCTGCGGCGGGGAATACTCTTCCGGGATCAGGAACAGCTTCCAGCGCTTGGTACGTAACCCCACCGTGGAACGACTGGAAATCACGGAAACAAACGGCGACAGGATCAGCGAGAAGACAATCGGTGCCAGCCAGAACAGGAAACGCAGATCCAGCCAGGCCATACCCACAGCCCACACCAGCCCCAACAGTAACTGAGAACCATGACGCATAAACGCTTCACCCCATGGGGTGGAATCGTCATCGCGCTGCGGCGAATTCCACACCACTTCCCAACCGAGGAAAGCGCTCACGACGAAGACGGTATGGAACAGCATGCGCACCGGTGCCAGCAGCACGGAGAACAGAACCTCCAGCAGCAGCGACAGCGTAACGCGGATAAACCCGCCGTACTCTTTCGTCCCTTTACACCAGATGAGCAAAATACTCAGCAACTTCGGCAGGAACAACAGCACCATCGTTGAAGCAAACAGCGCGATCGCCAGTTCAGGTCGCCATTGCGGCCATACCGGGAATAGCTGACGCGGTTGCAGGAAGTACTGCGGTTCCGTCAACGCATGCACCACCTGCAATGCGGTAGAGAGCGCGAGGAACATAAACCACAGCGGCGCGGACAGATAGGACATCACACCAGTCAGAAACACCGCACGGTGAACCGGGTGCATCCCCTTAACCAGGAACAGACGGAAGTTCATCAGGTTGCCGTGGCACCAGCGACGGTCACGCTTGAGTTCATCCAGCAGGTTCGGCGGTAGCTCTTCATAAGAGCCCGGCAGATCGTAGGCAATCCACACGCCCCAGCCAGCGCGACGCATCAAGGCCGCTTCCACGAAGTCATGGGAGAGAATCGATCCCGCAAACGAACCTTCGCCCGGTAACGGCGCGAGCGCACAGTGCTCGATAAACGGCTTCACGCGGATAATTGCGTTGTGGCCCCAGTAGTGTGATTCGCCTAACTGCCAGAAGTGAAGCCCGGCGGTAAACAGCGGCCCATAAACACGGGTCGCAAACTGTTGGCAGCGCGCATACAGCGTATCCATACCGGAAGCCTTCGGTGAAGACTGGATAATCCCGGCATTCGGATTCGCTTCCATCAGGCGCACCAGGCCGCTCAGACAGTCACCGCTCATCACTGAGTCCGCATCCAGCACAACCATGTAGCTGTACTGATTTCCCCAGCGACGGCAGAAGTCATCAATGTTGCCGCTTTTACGCTTCACGCGACGACGACGACGACGGTAGAAAATCTGTCCTTCGCCCTGCACTTCGGCAATCAGCTCCATCCACGCTTTTTGTTCTGCCACGCAGATATCTGGATTGTAGCTGTCGCTCAGAATGTAAACATCGAAATGCTCAGCGTTGCCCGTTGCTTTGACCGACTCCCACGTGGCGCGAAGTCCCGCGAATACGCGATCAACGTCCTCGTTACAGATTGGCATAATCAACGCCGTACGGTGTTCAGGATTCAACGGTTCATCCCCGACCGTTGAGGCCGAGATACTGTACTTATCCCGTCCAATCAGCAATTGCAGAAAGCCCATCAGCGCGGTCCAGAACCCCGCTGATACCCAACAGAAAAGTACGGCAAACAAAATAAGAATGCCGGTCTGGAGCATGTAGGGCAGCAGTTGCATAAAGGAGACCCACAAATCCTGCCCCATCATGTCTGCAGGATTAATGAATGCCCACCCCTGATAAGGAAGGATCGTCTTCATATACCAGGTTGCAACGACCGTTTGCGCCAGCGTTAAGATCAACAGCGTATAGCGGCGGATGGTGCCTACGGTACGCCATTTTTGCTCGCTCTCTTGTTCTTCTTTCGTCAAACGCGAAAGATAACGCGGCGTCACATCACGCCCACGCAGACGATCCCAAAAACGCCCAACCGGGTTGGTACGCCAGGGATCGGGGAACATAGAGGTACGCGTTGCTTTTGGCATCGCCTGTAGCTGATCGCGCCCCTCATCGTCCTTAACCAACTGCTCTTTAGCCAGAGAATCCGGCCATGCTTGCTCAAGACGAGCTTTTACAGAACCCTGCGGTGAATCATCTTCGCGCGAGTACGTACGATGCTCAGCATCCAGCGCCTGATGAACGGCGCGGATGTCAGTTTTCGGCAGTGCCGCTTTTTCGATATCCGAAAGCGGCATTGCGTCAATATACTCAGTTGTCTTATTCATTGGCAGGTAACTGGTAGCTCCAGGTTTCACTCAGCGTCTGATCTGCATTGACCAGGGCAGCACGCATTTCAGTGGTTTTCTTCACGTCTTTCACTTTCACGCGCAATACCAAACGCCAACCTTTAGTGACCGGGTTGTAGCGCACGGTGTTTTCAACGATTTCACCGTTGTCACCAATACTGGTTTGTGCAGTAACCGGCGTATCCTGCGGCAGCTTTTTCATATCGGTGCCGGAAAAGTCCACCACAAACGCGATGGTACCGTCAGGCTGACGAATGAGATTGGACTGTTTAACATCACCGGTAGAACGACGTGTCTGCTGTACCCAAGCGTTATCAGGCGCATGAAGCTTGTCTTCATCACGCGTGAACGTCAGGGTATATTTAAAGTTCATTTCTTTACCGGCTTCAGGCAGCTGATCCGGGGTCCAGTACGCAACGATGTTATCGTTCGTTTCATCGTTAGTTGGAATTTCAACTAACTCAATCTTACCTTTGCCCCAATCGCCTTTTGGCGTGATCCAGGCGCTCGGGCGCAGATCGTAACGATCGTCGATGTCTTCAAAACGCGAGAACTGACGGCCACGCTGCAACAGACCGAAACCTTGCGGATTTTCCATAGCAAAGCTGCTCACCGCGAGATGTTTCGGGTTATTCAGCGGACGCCAAATCCATTCGCCGTTGCCAGCGTGGATGGACAAACCGTTAGAGTCATGCAGTTCTGGACGATAGTTAGTCGTCGGAGAAGGCTGGTTCGGTCCATACAGGAACATACTGGTTAACGGTGCCACGCCAAGTTTGCCCACTTTGTCGCGCAGATAAACTTTGGACTGAACATCGACTACCGTGTCACGACCTGGAATGATGACAAAGCGATACGCTCCGGTTGCACGCGGAGAATCCAGTAAGGCATAAATGGTTAAACGTTTATCAGTTGGTTTCGGACGCTCGATCCAAAACTCACGAAAGCGGGGAAATTCTTCACCAGAAGGCAGAGCGGTATCAATCGCGAGACCGCGCGCAGAAAGGCCGTAGACCTGGCCTGCACCCAGAACACGGAAATAGCTGGCACCGAGCATGCTGACGATTTCGTCGTTTTTATCTTTGCTGTTGATCGGATACAGCACTTTGAACCCGGCGAAACCGAGATCTTTTACCGTGTCTTTATCATGCTGAACATCGCCGAAATTAAAGTAATCCGGGCTGTATTTGATTCTTTTCACCGCAGTAGCGGTCACTTCGTTGATTTTGACCGGCGTGTCGAAGTACATACCCTGGTGGTAGAACTCGAGCTTAAATGGGGTCTTGAGATTGCTCCAGTAGGCTTTATCGCGATTAAACTGGATCTGCTGATAATCCGCATATTTCATGTCGCGGAAAACGGAGGGCAAGTTACTTTTTGGCGCCTCATAGCCTTTATCGGCTAAGGATTGAGCTTGTTTTGCAACATCATCAATGCTGAATGCCCAGCTTGATGATGTGTACAGCGTTAACATGACTGCTGCACCCAACCAACGCATTTTCATCATTTGTAGTTTATGTTTCATAATTAGTAAGCACTTCCCCCTTTGTGTGCTTATATTGATCCGATCCATTTTAATGGATAATCGGGTATTCCGACAACTGAATCCCTGTATTGTTCGCGCGCTGGCTCATGGTTTAAGCAGGTTCGTCTGCCTGTTTTCACTTTGCGTGCTTATCCTGGAGACAGGTTGTTAGACTTCGTGTAGGGTTGCCCTCGAATGTAACCATTATTCGTCTTAGGGATAAGACGAAAAGTCTGAGAATACATAACTGTCTATGAGCTCTGTATCACCACCACGCGAATATTTTCTTGACTCCATCCGTGCCTGGCTAATGTTGTTAGGGATCCCGTTTCATATTTCATTGATCTACTCCACCCACACATGGCACGTGAACAGCGCAGAACCATCGTGGTGGTTGACCTTGTTCAATGACTTTATCCATGCTTTTCGCATGCAAGTCTTCTTTGTCATTTCGGGTTATTTTTCCTACATGCTATTTCTACGCTATCCGATAAAGCGCTGGTGGAAAGTGCGTGTAGAACGCGTGGGGATCCCTATGCTGACTGCGATTCCGCTGCTTACACTGCCGCAATTTATCATGCTGCAATACGTGAAAGGCAAAGCAGACAGCTGGCATACCCTCAGCGGCTACGATAAATACAACGCGCTGGCCTGGGAGCTGATTTCCCATCTGTGGTTTTTACTGGTTCTCGTGGTGTTAACAACCCTGAGCATGTGGGTGTTTACCCAGATGAAACACAGATTGACGCAAAGTGACGTCGGCAGCGCGCCTGCGGTGTCAATGACGAAGTTAACGCTGATTTTTGCAGTGCTGGGTTTCGGTTATGCCGCCGTCAGAAGGACGATTTTTATCCTTTATCCTTCGATTCTAAGCGACGGTATGTTCAATTTTGTCGTTATGCAAACGCTGTTCTATGTGCCTTTCTTTATGCTCGGTGCGCTGGCGTTTATCAATCCTAATTTGAAAGCCCTGTTTACCACGCCATCGCGCGGCTGCACGCTGGGCGCCGCATGCGCATTTGTCGCCTATCTGCTCAATCAACGTTACGGCAACGGCGATGCCTGGATGTATGAAACCGAATATGTTATTACCATGGTCATGGGCCTGTGGATGGTGAACGTCGTCTTTTCACTTGGTCACCGTTTGCTGAATTTCCAGTCAGCCCGCGTAACCTATTTTGTCAACGCATCTCTGTTTATCTATCTGGTGCATCATCCGTTAACGCTGTTTTTTGGCGCTTACATCACACCGCATATCAAGTCGAATCTGCTGGGTTTTCTCTGCGGTCTGCTGTTTGTGGTCGGGATTGCAGTAATACTGTACGAAATCCATTTACGGATCCCGGTGCTGAAGTTTCTCTTTTCGGGTAAACCACCCGTCAGGCAGGATAAAAACAAGGCCGTGGCCGGTTAGTTTTCTTGCATTGAATGGTTCAGAGCAACCATTCAATGGGCAACACGGAGGCCAACTTTACCAGCACCCGCTTCCAGAATCCTGTGGCGGGTTCTTTTTTCAGTACCTGTTCACTGCCAGAATGTCTGTCGACCCAATTGATTCTTCCCCACCGATCAAGACGTAGTTGCCAGGCCATTTCACGCTGGCTTTGCATAAAACGTTTATGAATCAACTCGGCCAGTACTTCACTCTCAATCACAAACCCCATTTCCGTATTGAGCAGCGTTGAACGGGGATCAAAATTAAGCGATCCGATAAACACTTTACGACCGTCAATACTGAAAGTTTTCGCATGCAGGCTGGAGCCTGAATTACCGGTTAATCCCCGGTCATGTACTGCTGAAACGCGATCGCGGGTTGGTTTGAGCTCGTATAACTCCACACCGTAGCGCAAGAGTTTTTTTCGCCAGCGTGCATAGCCTGCGTGAACGACTGCGACATCATTCGCCGCCAGAGAATTAGTTAAAATCGCGATCTTAACGCCTTTTCTCACCAGTCTCAGGAGCTGCGCCACACCGGCGCGAGTTGGTACAAAGTAGGCGGAAATAATATCAATACGCTCGGTGGGAGATCCCATCACGTCAAACAAACGCTGCGGTAATAGTGAGTGGCGCGGCGCTTTCCCCTCTCCTTTTGCGGGATCATCACTCAGCAAGCGCGTTCTCGCCCAAATCAGCGGTAGCGACCTCTGATCGAGGTGGGTCATAAACTGGCTGGTTTCCAGCTTATGTAGATAGCGACGCGTGATGTCATCGTTATACCAGGATTCTGGAAGTTCGATTTTTTGCGTTGAAGCTGGCTCAGCCACCTCAAGTACATTTTGCAATGTTGAAACCGAGCGGCAGTGCCAGTAACGCTCAAAGTCGTCAGCAACATCCTGGACCACCGGCCCGATAGCCATAACATCCAGATCGGAAAACAGCGGTTGTTCGCCTGTGCCAAAATAGGCATCGCCGATATTTCGCCCGCCCACGAGAGTTACGACGCCGTCAGCGGTATAACTTTTATTGTGCATACGTCGATTCAACCGGGCAAAATCGGTTAAATAGCCTAGTGCACGCAGGATACGAAAGGAAAAGGGATTAAACAGACGGATTTCTATATTAGGGTGATTGTCCAGCAAACGCAGCGTGTCATCCAGACCTGGCGTGTTGTTATCATCCAGCAACAAACGCACCCGGACGCCCCGCTTCGCCGCGGCCAGCAAAACGGAAAATAGTAATAGCCCGGACATGTCGCTTTCCCAGATGTAATACTGAACATCCAGGGTACGTTCCGCCATTTCCGTCAACCGATAGCGAGCAGCAAATGCATCCAGGCTGTCATCCAACGTCAGAATGCCGCATTCTCCCGGGTGGTTTTCACAAAGTGGCGTGATGGCACGCTCAAGTCGCGTCATATCAGTCCGTGCGTTCATCGCCTTGCTGGGTAAGTAATCTCTTGTATAGCCGAGCGTTTTCTTCATCAAAGCACACGAAGTATATTTGATCGGGAAGCGTACGTCGGGTGATAAATTTCAACACCGTTTTCACCGCGATCTCTGCCGCTGCAGCGCGGGGGTAACCATAAGCACCGGTGCTTATTGCTGGAAAAGCAATGGATTGATAACCATTGGCTAAGGCCAGTTGCAAGCTATTAAAGTAAGCCTCTTCGAGGCGTTCAGCTTCATGATGATCGCCACCCTGCCATACGGGCCCCACGGTGTGGATCACTGCTCTGGCGGGCAAGTTTCCCGCCAGGGTGATAACCGCATGACCGGTTGGGCATTCGCCCTGTTGCTGGATAACCTGTTTGCAGGCCGCCAGCAACGCAGGCCCTGCAGCGCGATGAATCGCTCCATCGACGCCACCTCCGCCCAATAGCGATGGATTCGCCGCGTTGACAATCACATCAACAGCGATCGTCGTAATATCGCCATGTAACACATGAACACGTGATTGCATAAGTTCCCCCTGACCAAACACTATTTGTTAAGTGTACAGCAGGGTTTTCCCGGAAATCTCACTTTTTAACCAAACGTGTGCATATGTACGCCGGAATGATTCATTTATATTCAATGTTAAGAATTGCCATGTTTTTCTGTTCATTGAGATAGTGCATTTTGACTGTGGCAATTTGCTGCACATTTTGAGGGACAGTCGCGACCTGTTGCTGACTGTAGAGACTATTACGGGTGGTGCCGTCGCGCATACATGACAATTCAATTTGCTGCTGCCGAGCGTTAACATCGCAAGGTGATTCAACTATTGCACCGCGAAAATGAATAACCCCGGCGGTTGAGATTTGTTGCGCCATTGCGGGGAGGGTAAAAAGAGAAATGCTGCACAAGCTGATACTAAAAAAACGCTTTAATAATGTACACATAAGGGTTCCTCAATGATTAGCCATCCTTGAGGGATCGAAATGATCCTTCGCCGCTGTGATTAACGATCAAATTAAAACGTTCAAACGTCTCTATATTCATAGAACAGCAGTGCATTCCCAGCCACACCCTTAATGCAAATACATCAAAAAAATCACGGGTGACCGTTTGAATCTGGCCATTGCTGAGACAGATGCAGAGACTGCCCATCCGAAACGGTAACGATAATTTTGACCGAATCCTCAGGTGAAATATTAAAACTCAGTTTAGTTAATTCAATCGGCCGATTAGCGGGGACCGAAAGGCTTGTTTTCTGCTGCGATTGGCTTTGTCCCCCGGACCCTTTACGTATGGCAAGGACTTGTACCTCACATACGCACGGTTGAGTTAACGTCACCTGAGGAATAATGGTGTACATATCACCTTGCTGAGTTGTATTGAATGTTATTTGATTTGCCAGCGCGGCAATGAGTAATAGCGTATGCATCATATTCTCCCGAAAAAAAAACAGGGCTCACGCCCTGTTTATTATCAGTCAGAAAACTGAATTAGTGTTGGTTAGCTGTAGCGTTGTTACCAAAGCCAACCTGCTGAATCAGCACATTGGAGTCAGAGGCTGTCTGATTAACCAACGCACCGTTGCGGCCACCGAACTGGGTCACGCTAATATCAGCATTTTTTGCATTCCACTGATCGATAGTGGCACTGTTCTGGAAGCCGGTCTGTTTCAGGCTAATGGTACTGTCATCAGCACCCTGGCCAACAACAGCTCCGTTGCCACGCCCGTGTTGTGTGATGGTGACATCTGATTTACGCGCATCACTTTGCAGAGCATTTGCAGAGTTGTTTGACCCATATTGGTAGATACTCAGTGAAGAGTCTGGGCCATAATTACTGCCACCACCATGATGATTGCCGCCCCATTGCGGAACAACACCAGCCAGAGCACTGCCAGAAACTACGATTGCTGCGAATGCTGCCACTTTTAAAAGTTTCATGGTAAACCCCCATCGGATTGATTTAAACGTCGTTAATGGATTAGCGTTGAGTCACGCGAATTGCCATTTGCGACTGTCTCTGCACCACAACTGCTGTTTTTTGTGTACCGTACTGGGTAATATTGGCTTTATTACCAGAGCCTTTCTGGATAATTACCGCCGTATTACCGTATGAACCTTGTTTAATACTCGCATCATTGGAACTACCCGTTTGATCAATATATGCAAAGTTATATGATCCCGTCTGGTCTGTTTTCGCTCGATTACCAGAACCTTCTTGCGAAATGACTGACAATAACTTCGAGCCCCCCTGGCGGGTATTTGCACTGTTCGCAGTGCCAACCTGACCAATAATGGCTGCCTGATTAAATGAAGACTTACTTAATTCATTTACCGCAAAGTTATATTCTGAATTAGCTAAATCATAACTTGTAGTCGCGGCTGCAATCCCAGGCACACCCAGCATTGTAAACATCATAAATAACAACTTGTTTTTCATGTTGTCACCCTGGACCTGGTCGTACATGAAGTTAAATTAATTACCACTCAAATTGTTGTTAACATGACTTACATTTGTTAACGCCACGTTACGATGAAGAGTATGTCTGCGGAAACATTTTAAATAACTCACCCGCCAGTTGTATTTTTATATTCAGATTCACCCCAAAGTACTAATTAACAGCGAACAATACCGTTACAGCTCTGGATTTCATTTCTTTTTTAACCCGGTGAATGAATTTCTATGCAGTAACAAAAAAAACGCGTTTTCCGCGTTTTCTGGGCCTCGTAGCGAGGTACTTCGATAGTTAGCAGTACAAGTCGTGACAAGCGTCATTTTTTTCTATCTAAAATTGTTCAACTTAAAGTAAGACAAAAAGATCGGAATTCATTAGAAATCAAAAACCATCTAAGCATAAATTTAATTCTTAATAATCAATACCATGTTATAATTTGTATGATTTTTTAAATCTATGCAGTATCGCCAAAATGTACAACTTTACTATCAAATCTAAACTTCTAAAAAACCCTAAAATCACATTTTAATATATAAATTTACATTCTGTAACATGTTTAACACTTGCTTTAAGATTTGTAATAGCTAGATTGAAATCAGTTGAAGTCCATTTGTTTTAATATTTTCACCCCGTTGGGTCGATATTTTATTTCTACACAGCAGTGCAACATCTGTCAGTACTTCTGGTGCCTCTATTTTAGTAGAGACAGCTGTCAGGTGTGCGACTAAAAAAGTGGAGTTTCATCATGTTTAATGAAGTCCATAGTATTCATGGTCATACATTATTGTTGATCACTAAACCATCCCTGCAGGCAACTGCGTTATTACAGCATTTAAAACAATCGCTGGCGTTAACCGGAAAACTACATAATATTCAACGTTCTCTGGATGATATTTCCTCCAGCTGCATTGTTCTACTGGACATGATGGAGGCAGACAAAAAACTGATCCATTACTGGCAAGATAATTTGAGCAGAAAAAACAACAATATAAAGACGTTATTGTTGAATACCCCAGATGATTATCCTTATCGGGATATTGAAAACTGGCCGCATATCAATGGCGTATTCTACGCAACGGAAGATGAGCAGCGTGTCGTCAGCGGATTACAAGGTGTGTTGCGTGGCGAATGCTACTTTTCACAAAAGCTCGCCAGCTACCTGATCACGCATTCCGGGAACTACCGCTATAACAGCACGGAGTCGGCATTACTTACGCACCGTGAAAAAGAGATCCTTAATAAACTGCGTATTGGCGCCTCAAATATTGAAATCGCGCGTTCACTATTTATTAGTGAAAATACGGTTAAAACACATCTTTATAATCTTTTCAAAAAGATAGCTGTCAAAAATCGTACGCAGGCGGTCTCGTGGGCCAATGATAACCTCAGGCGATAAAGCCATGAAAAGCTATTTATCCTGGATTGTGGCAGCAAATTTGTTCCTTGCTGCCGGGAATCTACACGCTGCTGTAGAGGTGGAGGTTCCCGGACTGTTGACTGACCACACTGTCTCTTCCATTGGCCATGATTTTTATCGTGCCTTTAGTGACAAGTGGGAAAGTAAGTACACAGGAAACTTAACCATTAATGAAAGGCCCAGTGCACGTTGGGGAAGTTGGATCACCATAACTGTCAATCAGGACGTTATCTTCCAGACTTTTTTATTCCCGACGAAAAGAGACTTCGACAAAATTGTGGTCTTCGCATTGGCAGAAACTGAGGAAGCATTAAATCGTCGGCAAATAGATCAAACGCTATTAAGTACGAGCGATTTAGCGCGCGATGAATTCTAAAACATGATTTAGTCCGGAGGCTTTCATGCGTGTCAAACATGCAGTGGTTTTGCTCATGCTGATTTCACCATTAAGTTGGGCCGGAAATATGACGTTCCAGTTCCGCAACCCTAACTTTGGTGGCAACCCAAACAACGGCTCTTTTTTACTGAACAGCGCTCAGGCGCAAAACTCGTATAAGGATCCGAGTGCTGGCGATTACGGGATTGAAACCCCATCAGCACTGGATAACTTTACCCAGGCAATACAGTCGCAAATACTCGGTGGCTTGCTCACCAATATCAATACCGGTAAACCGGGGAGGATGGTAACCAGCGATTTTATCGTTGATATCGCCAACCGGGATGGGCAACTGCAACTGAATGTCACGGACAGGAAAACGGGGAGAACGTCGACTATTGAAGTGTCGGGTTTACAAAATCAGTCGACCGATTTCTAAATTATAGCCACGAAAGGAAAAAATCATGCAGCGCTTACTTATCATGGTGGCAGTAATTTTACTCAGCGGATGTTTAACAGCTCCGCCTCAAGAAGCCGCTAAGCCGACATTAATGCCCCGGGCCCAAAGCTATAAAGATTTGACGCATCTGCCTATGCCTACAGGTAAGATCTTTGTGTCGGTATACAACATTCAGGATGAGACTGGCCAATTTAAACCTTACCCGGCAAGTAACTTCTCTACCGCCGTCCCGCAAAGCGCCACGGCTATGCTTGTCACCGCATTGAAAGATTCTCGTTGGTTCGTCCCTCTGGAACGTCAGGGGCTACAGAACTTGCTGAACGAACGTAAAATCATTCGTGCGGCTCAGGAAAACGGTACGGTTGCGATTAATAACCGGATCCCGCTACAGTCCCTGACCGCGGCAAACGTCATGGTGGAAGGGTCAATTATCGGTTATGAAAGCAACGTTAAATCGGGTGGTGTCGGTGCGCGTTATTTCGGTATTGGCGCCGATACGCAATACCAGCTCGACCAGATAGCGGTAAACCTGCGCGTAGTTAACGTCAGCACCGGTGAGATCCTGTCGTCAGTGAACACCAGTAAAACCATTTTGTCTTATGAAGTACAGGCTGGAGTGTTCCGCTTTATTGACTACCAGCGTCTGTTGGAAGGTGAAATTGGCTACACCTCTAACGAACCGGTTATGCTTTGTCTGATGTCAGCGATTGAAACAGGCGTTATCTTCTTAATTAATGACGGCATCGATCGCGGATTGTGGGATTTGCAGGATAAGAAACAAGTTGATAATGACATTCTGGTTAAATACCGCCATATGTCGGTACCGCCAGAATCCTGATGGATCTTTACTGCATAAAAAGCGTGAGGAAAACCCTCACGCTTTTTTATTTACTGGTCAGCGTCGGCGATATTCGATTTTCACGGCGAGACGCCAGCCACAGACCACTGTTTTTCATCGCATAGCCGAATACCAGGCCCAGTACCAGTGAAGGTACAACCAGTCGCCAGTCGCCCTGCCCTGCAAATGTTGCACATGCGCCAATAAACGTGCCCGGTACAAATGAAAGCAACCATTGCTTTGCCTGGATACACATCAGAAACGCGACAATTCCCGTCATGACATAACCAATAATGTCCATATGCGGGGCAAGCGCGCTACCGTTAATAATCACCAACGCCCACACCACACCGCTTAGCAGCGTACACGCCGAGATCCACAGTCCTTTTAGCCCACCTTGCGGGCAGGCGAAATAGGCCGTGCAACCCAGAAAGCCAGCCCAACTGAGTAAGCCAAGAGAAACGGCCACCCATCCCCAGATCCCAGAGAGAATGCCCGTTGTGATTGCAATTGAGAGAAGTATGTTCATGCCGCGTATCTTAGCAGAAAAACGGCATAGGAATGAGATCGTGCACACAATTTATGCAAGCATGTAATTTGCGTTGCAGATTAAAGTGATTTAAATCACATTTATTCGTCAGTATCTTCCTGCAACTCATCCCACATTGCACTAATAGCATCACGTGTTAGCGGCGCCATGGTACGCCAGAACGGCGTGTTTGCGTGCGCCTCAACTTTGCCAAGGAACGTACCACACCAGGGCAGCAGGTAGTCTACAAACAAGGTTTCAAGCGCCTCACTTTCATCTTCCGCAGACTGGTCTTCAAGCCATGAAGCCGCCAGCAACAGCGTACCAATGTGATCTGCCGGCGTATCTGCCAGCGGCATACCGCGGGCAGAAAGAAATGCACGAACATCCGATTCTTTCGCCCCTTCTACCCAGGCGCTACGATAAGGCGGCACAGCACACTCTTCACCGACAAACAGCGCGTTGTAATCTGCAGCCAGTTGGGGCATATCGCAGTTCTTCTGCAGACGAGTGAGCAGTTCGTCCTGTTCCAGCGGCCAGTTGGCGGACAGTTTACCTTCACTAATTAAGGTAAACAGGGGAACCAGTAAAGGGTCCTGCGGTTGGCGATAAAACAGCGAGCCCAGTACACGACACAGGATAGAAAACTCGTTCATTGATATATTCCAGTTAGTAACAATTACAGTTCAGCAAATTCCGCGATTGGCTCCATGCCTCGCGATTCCAGAAACGCCAACAGGCGTTTAGGTGTGACGTTTAAAATTCTGTCTTCAGGGAAATTAACATCATCCAGGATTTTACGGCATTCGCCAAATTCTCCCAGCGTGAAAGCAGTATGTGAATCCGACCCTAATGCCACCCAGCCGCCAGCATCGCGCACAGCCGCAGCAACCGCACGACAATTATCCTCACTGCCCTTACGCGAATGCAAAAACGAAGAGTTATTGATTTCCAGTGCAACCTGGTACTTTGCCGCCGCCTGGGCAATTGCAGTAATATCAACCGGATACTTGGGATTTCCCGGATGGCTAATGATGTGCACATTACCGCTGGCCATCGTGGCTATCATTGCCTGGGTATTGGTTTCTTTATCGTGAGGTGCAAAAACTGGCTCATGGAAGCCCGCAATAATGAGGTCCAGAGAGGTAAACATCGGACCTGAACAGTCAATTTCGCCTTCAATATTCTTAATATTCGCCTCAATGCCGCGCAGGATCCCTACGCCATCTACAACACGTGGCCAAATACGCATATTGATAAAGTGCCAGTGGTGAGGCGCGTCCGCCATGTCCGGTCCATGATCGGTAATGGCAAACAGCTTGATGCCTTTGCGACGGGCTTCAGCGATGTAATCACTTAAGGTGCTGTAGGCGTGGGTGCTGGCGACGGTATGCATATGCAGGTCAACGGGATACATAACTCTCTCCTGTAGTCATTTTTCGTCAAGGATAGCAGGTATCGCCGCTATTTATTAGCTGAAACCCGGCATCCGCCGGGTTAGCATTAGTATCCCCGTACGCGATCGACCTGACCCGTAACGGATTTCCCGCTCTCAAGATCCAAAATCGTGCGGGAGATATAGTCCACCGCCTCCGCCGGGCGCGTTACCGCGGCAATATGCGGCGTCATTGCCACACGCGGATGTTTCCACAGAGGACTGGTTTCCGGCAGCGGTTCACGGCTATAGACATCCAGCATGGCACCTTTCACCTTGCCGCTGTCCAGCGATGCCAGAAGATCGTCTTCATTGAGATGAACACCACGCGCCAGGTTCAGCACGTAGGCGCCATCCAGCAATTGGCTAAGTAAATCAGCGTTAATAATACCTACGGTTTCTGCCGTATTAGGCAGGAGGTTGATAAGCACACGAGTTTGGCTCAAAAACGCGCCCAGTTCCTCAGTACCGGCGAAGCTTTCCACGCCAGACCAGGATTTACGCGAACGGCTCCAGCAGCGCAGTGGGAATCCCCATGCTTGCAGGCTTTCGGCAACTTTTGCGCCCAATACACCTGCCCCCATGATCCCGACGGTAAACTCCTCACGAGTATATTCTGGCAACGGTTGCCATTTTGCCTGATTTTTCAATGCCTGATAATCATCAAAGCGACGAAACCAGTGCAGCACCTGACTGACCGCATATTCCTGCATTTGCAGGCCCATACCCGTATCTTCCAGACGGAAAAGCGGGATCGACGCATCCAACATTTCCGGATGAGCATTGAGTTTACTGAGAATAGAATCGACGCCCGCGCCCAGCGCAAATACGGCTTTTAATTTTCGTCCTGCGAGCATTTCAACCGGCGGATGCCAGACCAGCGCATAGTCAGCATGTGCATTATCACCCGCTTTCCACTCACGTACGTTTGCACCAGGTATTGCCTTTGCCAACGCATTAATCCACCAGGTCGTATCGAATGTTGGGTGATAGAAAATTATATCCATAGTGTCTCCTGAACATTGTTATGCGGAACTTTCTCGCACTTATAATCATCATTTTTCGAGGGAACATCAGAGTAGCAAATTTTAGGATGCTGGCAAAAAAAACAATTCCCGCTTATTTATGCTCCATGTTGCTTGAAGTTTGTGTAAATGCACATTTTTTTCAAAAAGTTGATTGACGACGGGGCGGTGTTTCCCCTACATTAGCGCCCGTTCCGGTAGCACAGGAACAACAATATGGTGAGGTGTCCGAGTGGCTGAAGGAGCACGCCTGGAAAGTGTGTATACGGCAACGTATCCGGGGTTCGAATCCCCGCCTCACCGCCATATCTTAAGAAGAGCTCGTACGCAAGTACGGGCTTTTTTTTCGTATGTTGCACAGTCTGGCGGGGATGAGAAGCCCGGACCGGGTTCGACACAAAATTGCCAGGAGCAATTTTGAACAGCGCCTGCGCTGGCCCCGTAGGGGCGAGGCCCAGGGATGGGCCGAGTAGCGGCGCAGCCAGTTGGACAGACTGAGAACATAGCGAACAGGCTGCCCGCAGGGCGAGCGAAGCGAGTCAATCCCCGCCTCACCGCCATATCTTAAGAAGAGCTCGTACGCAAGTACGGGCTTTTTTTTCGTATGTTGCACAGCCTGGCGGGGATGAGAAGCCCGGACCGGGGTTCGACTACTGGCGCAGCCAGTTGGACAGACTGTGAGCACAGCGAACAGGCTGCCCGCAGGGCGAGCGAAGCGAGTCAATCCCCGCCTCACCGCCATATTTAAAGAAGAGCTCGTACGCAAGTACGGGCTTTTTTTTCGTATGTTGCACAGCATGGCGGGGATATCGCCCCGCTCAAGGTTTCTGCTCTACTTATCGCTGGTAGCGGCATGCATGAGACTTATCATGCCGGATTTCTTCATCAAATCACGCCAGATCCTCCGGTCCAGATTGCAGGTAATGACCTTCATAGCGGTTTACTCTTTCTCAAGCGACCAGCAGCGGAAGCCATCACCCATTGCCCAGTCCTGCGCAGTTTGCCCGCCAATACTCCCGGTTGTGCTGAGATATCAGCAAGCTGGTGGAGCATCGCTTTAATTTATTCCAGCGCGGCATTGCACCCGGTAATGATACGCTTAAGCAAGGAATGCTGGCCAGGTGTTGTGAGTCCGGCAGCATCATGAATGGTGTGTAATACAGGGGTGTAAGCATCGATCGATTTCGTCGATCGATTACGTAAAAATTGATCTGCAAAATGAATTATCCCGCATGATTGTCCCTGTGCCACAATCTCTAAAACGAATTTAACTGATTGTTTATAAATCTAATTCCTGTCTTATTTAGGAGCGAGCACCTTTTGTCCTGGAAGCTCGGCAGGGAAATAGCATAAAGGATGATGTGATGAAGAGATGCGCACGGTGTAATAAGAAAAGGAGCGTCTTTGAACAGGGGCTCTCACTCGATACAGAATTCTGCGACGAGTGCTTATTTGATATTGACGAGGAAATCAGGGAAAGGCAAATACTCCCCGTCAGACGTCTGAAAGATGATCCAGCCCGCAATACAAATCGGAAGTCTTCCCGTTGATTTTTATCATCATTTTATAGATACGATCATGATAAATTTCACCTTGTTTTTTATATCACCCTGACTGTAAATGAGATTGAGTACTGTAACAGCACACGTTTCTCTTAAGAGCAGGTACATGCCAGAGTGAAGGGTTGACAATGCTCTTCAGAAGAACATGTCAGTATGGCAAGCAAGGATACACATAAATGGTAAAGTTTCTGCGAAATGGACCCGCAGTTGTTGTTCTGGCATTTATATTATGGGGCCTGATCCCATTGTTTTATCAATATCTATCTGGCGGAGCCCTCGCTGAAATTTTGATGTACAGAGTTTTCTGGTCTATACCTCTATTACTGCCAATAAGATTATTATTTCGTAAGAGAACGTTTTTTCGCGATTTACTGAAAGATAAAACCTCCTTCATATCCTGCATGATAGCAGGCTTGCTAATGGTAATTTCGTGGTCAGCTTTTATTTATGCATTAACAAATCATAAGGTACTCGACGCCAGTCTGGGATATTTTATCAACCCACTTATTGTCATTTGCCTTGGCTGTATTTTTCTTAAAGAAAAACCATCATTATTTCAACTTATAGCAGTAATATCCGGCGTATGTGGTCTTGGCTATCAGATTATTTCCGCAAACAGTTTTCCTTCACTAGCGTTAATCATGGGGTTTTCATTTGCATTGTACGGACTGGCGCGAAAATTTATCCATTACGATGCAATAACCTCAATCACGCTTGAAACATTCTGGGCTCTACCTGTTGCTCTTTTCATCTTTATCTATACTGGCTCGAGTATAACTACATCATCTGACATCTCTCTGTTCCTTTATATATTAACCGCTCCCGTTACAGTAATTCCGTTAGTGTTATTTGCAGTAGCGCTAAATCGTACATCTCTTATTGTGACAGGTCTTGCTCAGTATATAGAACCATCTTTGCAATTTCTCATTGCCATACTTATATTTGGAGAAGTTATTAATTACTCCGAGCTATTTTGTTTTTCAGCGGTATGGTTTGGATTGTTGCTATGTATATTTGAGAGTCTTTACTATCATTACCGACGTAATCCTCCACGGTCTGAAAGTAATCATCCTGCAGGCACTTTACGGTGATGTACATGCAGAATATAAAACTCAGTACGCTTATTCGTTTCCCTGGAACACGCGCTCAGGTATGAATGAGTAAACAACTCGAGTTTGTTTATTCAAGATTACCACGTCATTTAGGTACATAGGACAGTTGACTGCATGTTCATGGTTAAAGCCGGACAAAAAAATTTTTCCGATACCTTTATACAGATTGGCACTGTTCATCACCGGTGAATCCCCCGGAACACTGCCGCACTGCAACCAGGCATCGAGCTAGTGCATTTCTCTGAGAACGTGAGTGACCAGAGAATGTTGCGGCCGATCGGTAAAGTCTCTGTATCCGGAAATATTCTTAACGGCAGTACCCTATTCGTGCGTCAGCCAGCGAATCAGGTTCCCCTTGGTATTGTTTTGCGGGCCTGTTTCATAACCATACAATGCAAACTCCTTTTCAGTACAAAAGGTTACCAAAAATATACTGGGCATTATATCTGGAAAGAAAGTCAGGAATGTGTATATCCCAATTTAAGTTATTCAATTTGACAATAATCCACGAAAACCGGCGTATTGCGCGGGAATACAGCCAATTGTGATAGCTGTCATCGTTCAAAATTTGTCCTGACGTTCAAAGTCGTGCGTTTTCCAAACACCCATGGCTCGCTGAATCACATGATTTACTTCGTTATGTGGTTGACAAGTCAACCTACCAGTTTACTCAATGAACATCGGTATGTTTGTAAAGTATACTTTGTTTAACAAATATATATGTTCTTCTCTGTAGAATGAAAAAAAATTTGTTTTCATCAGGATATGCAAACGAGAGAGCGCCTAATGATTATCAACAAAACTGGCATGTCAGACATGAATTTATTTTCAAAATGTTTCGCATTAACAAAACAGCGTCAGAGATTCCAGTATTTACACCTTGCACGTAAATAAATTTAAACACCCTGAATTAATAATGAATACTTATGAAAAATACATCATATCTAAGTTTCTTTAACCAAATTCTATTGGCACGTGGCCCTTTGCATAGCAAATGGAAGAACAAAAAATTTCGACTCATGTATCTTTTACGATCTATGATAAGTCCTGTCTCCAGTATTCGGTATTATCAAGAATTACATTCCCTTAAATCAATTGATAAGATTCTGGAGATGCAACCTACGTTACCAGCCAAAATTCATCGTCCCTATTTACATAAAGGAGGGCTGGCATGGAATCGAAGGAAAAACATTATTGGTCACTACCGTTTTGTCCAGAGTTTACCAGTGAAACACCAGGCGTTATTATTACCCGACAGAGATGTGCTATTGGTCCATTTCATCGGAAAAAATGGTGAGGATTTTGATATTCACTGTTCTTCAGGCGGTTTTGATCGTGAAGGAGAACTGATGTTATCTCTGAGTTTTAACAACACCCCGGTGGCCCGATTGTCCTTCTCGGTTATCCCGTCAAAAAAAGGACATTGTGCATTTATTGGCGGTCTGCAGGGGGCACCAAAAAATATTGGCCCAGACATTATTCGTGACGCTACTAAAGCCTGCTATGGACTATTCCCTAAGCGGATCGTTTTTGAGGTTCTTTGTTCATTGATGCGTTGCTGTGATATCACTAATATTTTAGCAGTTAGTGAACAGAGCCATGTTTTCAGGCAATGGCGATACCGGTACAAGAAACGTAAATACTTTGTTGCCCTGTACAGTGATTTTTGGGAATCAGTTGCTGGTCGTCCATACGGTAATTGGTATAAGTTGCCAATTTATGTAGAGCGTAAGTCATTTAATGAGCTTGCCAGTAAAAAACGCGCGGAATACCGGAGACGGTATGACCTGTTGGATCATATTAATGAGGAAATCATGATTCTTCTGCAAAATCAGATGTAACATAATGTCGTAACTCAGCTCAGAAACTGGCTGATGAATGCGACATCTCGATAAAAGCGTAGCTATCGTTCCGCGTTGGCGAACCATTACACGAACGTCCGCTGAGTGCTGTGAGCTCAACGGGTCGCTGATCCGCGAGACGCATTCATCACTGGATAAACGCATGAGTCTAAAATAAGGTGTTCTTTATTCCACAGTTCATAAATCAAACTTTTGACATATCTCAAGTCAGGCAAGGTTCCCCCTCGACTTCAGATATCCTGGTTTCTACTCGTTTTCGATGTTCTATTTCATCAGAGCATACTATTTCAATTTCTAAAATTTACTTAACAACACACAAATAACAAAGCCCGGTTTCCCGGGCCTTGAAGACGGAGTACTTATCAGTTGTAAGCGTTGAGCGTCCGCTGACAGAGCGCCGAGCGGACGCAATCGTCTTTATTGAAACGAACGATCCCAACCATATCATCTTCTTCGAAACGGGCCAGCGCATCGCTTAGCCCTGAGCGAACGTGCGCAGGTAGATCGCACTGGGTCACATCCCCATTCACAATCACCGTCACATTCTCCCCGAGGCGGGTTAAAAACATCTTCATTTGCGCAGCAGTGACGTTCTGAGCCTCGTCAAGAATGACCACTGCATTTTCAAATGTACGTCCACGCATATAGGCGAACGGTGCGATTTCCACCTTACCAATCTCAGGTCGCAGGCAATATTGCATGAAGGAGGCTCCCAGCCGTTTCACCAGCACGTCATACACGGGGCGAAAATAGGGAGCGAACTTCTCCGAAACATCCCCAGGTAAGAAGCCGAGGTCTTCATCAGCTTGCAGAACTGGGCGGGTTACAATGATCCTGTCCACATCTTTATGGATCAGGGCCTCTGCTGCTTTTGCCGCGCTGATCCAGGTTTTACCACACCCGGCTTCACCGGTGGCGAAGATCAGCTGTTTACTCTCGATAGCATTCAGGTAGTGCGCCTGAGCCTCATTTCGCGCCGTGATTGGCGTGGCATCGCGACTATCACGCGCCATACCGATCGCTTCTACGCCGCCCATCTGCACAAGCGAGGTGACCGATTCATCTTCACGTTGCTTATGACTACGCGAATCCCGCCTCAGCACACGTTTTGCTTCACGACGAGCTTTGATCACTGCTTTTTGTCTTCCCATGGATAGCACCTTGAGTTGTAGGTATACATCACACGCGCCGTTGGCGGCACGATTATGCGCACGAACATCTGAGGGTTGGCTTCCTTGTAAGCCATTGCTTGCTTTCGGATAAGATGCCACACACGGCTACGCGCACCGTACAGGGCGTCAGTAACAAGGATAAGAAGTGAATGAGAGAGAGATTTAGCGGTGACGAGGAGGCTACCGGAAGAGAAACGTCCGCGTAAGGTACTGCTGTTACTGTGAAAAAGGTGTCCAGTACAGGACTTTTCCATTCGCGATCTCCATAGTGAAAGACTATCACCGCCGGGAACTACCGCTATTACTTATAATTACATCATAACCTTTCGCTAACGCAACAATATTTTTACTTATTGTTAACTTAAATTCTATCTTATCACCAGAGACAGTCTCTTGCAGAGAGATGACAGAATTATTTCAGTCGCATACCGATCATAAAAAATAGTTTGTTCCTTCATCAAGCTGTCAGGAAAAGCCCCGCTGTACTGCGGGGCATAATCATCAGGCTTCGAGCAGAGACTGTCCCAGATAATTGTCTGCAGTTTTAACACCCGGCAAAGCAAAGAAATATCCCCCACCAATCGGTTTGACATACTCTTCGAGCGCTTCACCATTCAGACGTTTCTGCACCGCCAAAAATCCTTTTTCCAGATCGTGTTGATAGCAAACAAACAACAGCCCCATATCCAGTTGACCGGAATTAGTCACACCAAGCGAATAACTGTAGCCACGACGCATCATCAGGCTCGAGTCGGTCTCTTTCGTGCGCGGGTTTGCCAGGCGGATATGACTATCGAGCGCAATCACCTCACCTTCAGGATCACTGGCATAGTCAGGCACATCATGCTCATGCTGCATACCCAGCGGCGCGCCGGTGTGTTTATCACGACCAAAAATCGTTTGCTGCTCTTTCAGCGGCGTACGATCCCAGAACTCAACGCGGAACTGAATGAGCCTGACGGCCTGATAACTGCCACCTTGCGCCCAGGCAGGTTCGCCCTGCCCATCCGTCACCCACACCACGTCTTGCATCAACTTCGCATCCGTAGCGTCCGGATTCGCGGTGCCGTCTTTAAAGCCAAGCAGGTTGACCGGGGTCTCTTTGCCTTTGCTGCGCGCGGCGTGGTCAGAAATAAACCCTTCACGTTTCCAGCGCACGCTGAGGAGATCGGGCGTATGTTTAATGATATCGCGCAACGCGTGGATGACAGTGTCCTGGGTGTTGGCACAAATCTGCAGCAGCAGATCGCCATGGCACAGCGCCGCATCCAGCGAATCATTCGGGAAGCGGGTCATTTTTTGCAGCTTTTTCGGCATCTGCGGTTTCAGGCCATAACGTTCATCGAACAGCGATGAACCAACCGACAACGTCATCGTCAGGTTGTCTGGCGCAATGTAAGCGCCGAGGATACCTGAATCCATAGGAGGGAGACGCGGATTGGGCGTATCCGGTGCCGGTCCACCGGTGGTCAGAAACGCAAATCGGCTAGTCAACAACCGGAATAAACGCTCAAGATCGGCCTTATCGCTGGCGAGAACATCGAATGCCACCAGCATCATTGATGCCTGCTGCGGCGTCAGGATCCCCGCCTGATGCTGACCATAAAACGGCTGCGTTTCACTACGCGCATCCGGAGACAGCGTTCCCGGCGCGCTTTTTGGTTTTTGCGCATGGGCAACCGGACACCCACACGCCAGCGCCAGCGCCCCACCCAGGGCGCCCATCCCTTTCAGTAAACGTCGGCGTGACGGTTCGCTCACGCCGTTTTCATTTTCTTGCTGCATAGTGCTTAATCCAGACCCAGAACACCGCGTAATTGTGACAAGTCTTCCGCCAGCGTCGTGATTGGCCCTTTCAGCGCATTGCGATCGGCATCGGTCAGTTTGTCATAGGTTTCAAAACCGTCTTTGGTACGATACTTGCTCAGGATGGTATCGACTTTTTTGAAGTTCGCATCCACCTTTGCCAGCAGTTCAGCATTGGATTTTTGTAACTGAGGACGCAGGAGATCGACAATTTTCTGCGCGCCATCGACGTTAGCCTGGAAATCCCACAGATCGGTATGGCTGTAGCGATCTTCTTCTCCACTGATTTTGCTGGCTGCGACTTCTTCGATCAGCCCAGCCGCGCCACCCACCACTTTAGACGGTGGGAAGGCCAGCTCGCTAATACGCGTTTGCAGGTCAAGAACATCACTATTTAATTGGTCGGCGTATTTATCCATTCCTTTGGTGGTATTGTCGCCAAACAGCGCTTTCTCCAGGCGGTGGAAGCCGGTGAATTTAGGATCGGCGGCTTTTTGCTCATAATCATCTTCACGCGCATCGATGCTGCCGTCGAGATCGGAGAACAGTTCAGCAATCGGTTCAATACGCTCATAATGCTGACGGGTTGGCGCATACAGGGATTTCGCTTTTTCCACATCACCGGCTTTAATTGCATCGGTGAAGGCTTTAGTGCCCGCAACCAACTGCGCGGTTTCAGCTGTCACATAAGCTTTATATTCGGTAATCGCGCCGCTCAGACTCAGCAGAGCATCGCTCTGTGCGGCATCCGCCGTTGCGCTGCCTTTTACGATCAGTTTGCCTTTCGGGTTAGTCAACAGACCGCAGGTCATATCATATTCGCCAGGCTGCAGGTTAGCGGTCATTTTCTGGCTAAAACCTGGTGCAATGTTTTCGCGCTCTTCAACCACCATAACGCCTTTAAGAATTTCCCACTCCAGCGCTTTCTGGCTGTGGTTCTGGATGATGAACTGCGTTTTCCCGGCGTTAACCGTGATCGTCATCGGTTCACACTGTTTGTCGTTAACCGTGACTTTCACCTGCGGAATATCGGCGGCTTGTGCAGAAAAAGCGGATGCAAACAGCGCGGCAATACCCAACTGCAGCGCACTACGGCGAAAATTAAACGTCATAACCTATCCCTATAAATAAGTATGTTGTAACTAATAAGTATTCTGCATCGCGTTTTTATCAAGGTGCGGTACGCGATGCCGTAGTGCCTGAACGCGGCGGTAGTGCAAACATAATCAACGCCGGAATCAGGTAGATAAACCAGACAGCGACTTCACTGACGCTTGGCGCTTCCTGATAGCCGAAAATGCCTTCCATCAATGTGCCAAACAGCGAATGCGTCGACAGCACACTGCTCAGGTCAAACGCCATATCCTGAAAATGATTCCACAACCCGGCTTCGTGGAAAGCGCGGATCGCCCCAGCGGCAAGACCGGCTGCTACCAGCAAAATGAACAGGCTGGTCCATTTAAAGAACGCCCCGAGGTTGAGGCGAATGCCGCCGAGGTAAATCAGGTATCCCAGTACCACTGCGGTAGCCAGTCCCAGCATCGCGCCTAACGGCGGCCAGATGCCTACATCCTGCTGGAATGCCGCCAGCAGGAAGAACACCGATTCCAGCCCTTCTCGCGCAACAGCAAAAAAGACCATCATCACCAGCGCCCAACCGTGATGATTACCGCGTTGCAACGCGTTATCGACAGCCTGTTCAAGCTGGACTTTGACGTTGCGGGAAACTTTACGCATCCAGAACACCATCCAGGTGAGGATCACCACGGCAATGACCGCCACGATGCCTTCAAACAGCTCCTGTTCTTTTTGCGGAAATTCACCGGTGGTTTCGTTGATGAAAATCCCTAACGCCAGGCATAACGCCGCCGCCAGCAGAACACCAATCCACATCACACCAATCCATCGACCACGCTGAGTCCGTTTCAGGTAGCTGGCAATCAGGCTGACAATCAGCGCGGCCTCTAACCCTTCGCGCAACATAATTAGAAATGGAACAAACATGCGAAGAACCCTTAAACGTTATTCTCGGTCAATTGATGAAAAGAAAAGTAAATTACAGTGATAGTGATTATCATTACAGCAAAGAAAAACTCAAGCAGAATGTTTTGAGAATGATGACTTAATGTAAACAGTTAGGCGGGTAATGGTTATGCAGGTTTGCGGGGGCGCAATAAAAAGCCCGCGCACGGCGGGCTTCAGGGACAGGTGATAAATTATTCTGCCTGTAAACGCGATGGCGGAGCTGAGTGATAATGCGCGTCAGCCTCGGCAAAACGTTGCTGCATAGCAGTTGAAGGTGCTTTACCCAACAGGCTGAAGACCACAATACCGATGCTGCCGAAAACAAAGCCCGGGATAATTTCATACAGACCCAGCCAGGCGAACTGCTTCCAGACGATTACCGTCACCGCACCGATGATCATCCCTGCCAGCGCGCCGTTGCGGGTCATACGCGACCACATTACGGAGAACAGGACTACCGGACCAAACGCCGCGCCGAAGCCGGCCCAGGCATAGCTTACCAGACCAAGTACGCGGTTCTCCGGATTCGCCGCCAGCGCGATGGACACCAACGCCACGACCAGCACCATGATGCGGCCAATCCATACCAGCTCTTTCTGGCTGGCATTTTTACGCAGGAACGCTTTGTACAAATCTTCGGTGATTGCGCTGGAGCACACCAGCAACTGGCAGCTCAGAGTCGACATAACCGCAGCGAGGATCGCAGACAGCAGAATACCGGCAATCCATGGGTTAAACAGTATTTGCGCCAGTTCAATAAACACACGCTCGGCGTTCTGGTTAACGGCACCGGCAAGCTGTGGGTTGTTGTTAAAGTAAGCAATACCAAAGAAGCCTACGGCCACGGCACCTGCCAGACACAGGATCATCCAGGTCATGCTGATACGGCGAGCATGAACGATGCTATGGTGGGAATCTGCCGCCATAAAGCGCGCCAGAATATGCGGCTGGCCAAAGTAACCCAGACCCCAGCCCATCAGGGAAATGATGGCAACAAAATTCAACCCTTTGAACATGTCCACGTTCTCAATGCTCTTTTGTTTAATCACTTCCAGCGAATCTTCAAATCCACCTACGCCAATAATGACCATTACCGGCGTCAGGATGAGAGCAAAGATCATCAGGCTGGCCTGGACGGTATCCGTCCAGCTTACCGCCAGAAAACCACCAATAAAGGTATAAATGATCGTCGCGGCCGCGCCCGCCCACAGCGCTGTTTCGTAGCTCATGCCAAAGGTGCTTTCAAACAGACGCGCCCCTGCCACAATCCCTGAAGCACAATAGATGGTGAAAAACAGCAGAATAACCAACGCGGAGATAATACGCAGAATTCGGCTTTTATCTTCAAAGCGACCGGTAAAGTAATCCGGTAACGTCAGCGCATTGTTATTGTATTCGGTATGTACGCGTAAACGTCCGGCCACCAACTTCCAGTTGATCCATGCGCCCAAAATAAGGCCGATGGCGATCCAGCTTTCTGAAATGCCCGACAGGAAAATCGCGCCAGGCAAACCCATCAGCAACCAGCCGCTCATGTCAGATGCCCCGGCGGATAACGCGGTCACGAATGGACCCAGACTGCGTCCACCAAGAATGTAATCGTCAAAGTTTTTGGTTGAACGCCATGCAATAAACCCTATCAATATCATGCCGAAAATATAGACACAGAATGTCACTAACATCGGTGTGCTAATAGCCATCAAAACTCTCCAAAATTATGTATCAGCAATGCCGTGGCTTGCCGTTTTATTACCCTGCCGGAACGTGGCAAAGATATCTATGTTTACCAGGGCGACCGTATCCTGCCGGAAGCGATGGTTATTCACAATCGATTTAACACATCATTTACATCAAATTTGATCCAGAGTAGATAGCATTTTTCTGTAGGTTGCACTCTCTCACACTTTTTACGGTTGCACCTTTTAAAAGTGTTAACTACCGCAGAGAAAAAGATTCGGCAATTATTACAGCCTCTTTCATAACGCTCATATTTATTAACATTTCATTCATTTCCAAGCTTGCAAACCAAGTCACATTTAACACGGTTGCACAAAGTTGCAACATAGTGGATATTTCCCGGTAACTATCAGACCCGTATTTCAGTACAACAGGAGTAAACGGCATGGGAACCACCACGATGGGGGTTAAGCTGGATGACGCCACTCGCGAGCGTATTAAAACAGCAGCATCACGAATCGATCGCACGCCACATTGGCTGATCAAACAAGCCATCTTTAATTATCTCGAAAGACTGGAAAACGACGACGCGCTTCCTGAACTACCGTCCCTGCTGGCGGGTGCCGCGAATGAGGGTGAGGAGTCAACCACGCCGCAGAATGAAGCGCATCAGCCTTTCCTGGAATTTGCCGAACAGATCCTGCCGCAGTCAGTTTCCCGCGCAGCAATCACCGCCGCGTACCGCCGCGCCGAAACCGACGCAGTGCCGATGCTGATGGAGCAGGCTCGTCTGCCGCAACCCATCGCTGAGCAAGCGCACAAGCTGGCGTACAGCCTGGCCGACAAACTGCGTAACCAGAAGACCGCCAGCGGCCGCGCCGGGATGGTACAAGGTTTATTGCAGGAATTCTCCCTTTCTTCACAGGAAGGCGTCGCGCTGATGTGTCTGGCGGAAGCCTTGCTGCGTATTCCTGATAAGGCAACCCGCGATGCGTTAATCCGCGACAAAATCAGCAACGGCAACTGGCAGTCGCACATTGGACGCAGTCCGTCACTTTTCGTCAACGCAGCGACCTGGGGGCTGTTGTTTACCGGTCGTCTGGTTTCTACGCATAATGAAGCCAGCCTTTCACGCTCACTCAACCGTATTATCGGCAAGAGCGGTGAACCACTGGTGCGTAAAGGCGTCGACATGGCAATGCGCTTGATGGGCGAGCAGTTCGTCACCGGAGAGACTATCGCCGAAGCGCTGGCTAACGCGCGTAAACTGGAAGAAAAAGGTTTCCGCTACTCTTATGACATGCTGGGCGAAGCGGCTCTAACCGCCGCTGATGCCCAGGCTTATATGGTTTCGTACCAACAGGCAATCCACGCCATTGGTAAAGCCTCAAATGGTCGCGGCATCTATGAAGGGCCGGGCATTTCTATCAAGCTGTCGGCGTTGCATCCGCGTTATAGCCGCGCGCAGTATGACCGCGTGATGGATGAACTCTATCCGCGTCTGAAGTCGCTTACTCTGCTGGCCCGCCAGTACGACATCGGTATCAATATCGATGCTGAAGAGGCAGACCGACTGGAGATCTCCCTCGATCTGCTGGAAAAACTGTGTTTTGAACCTGAACTGGCGGGCTGGAACGGTATCGGCTTTGTTATTCAAGCCTACCAGAAGCGCTGCCCGTATGTTATCGACTACCTGATTGACCTCGCCACGCGCAGCCGCCGTCGCCTGATGATCCGCCTGGTTAAGGGCGCCTACTGGGATAGCGAAATCAAACGTGCGCAAATGGACGGTCTGGAAGGTTATCCGGTCTATACCCGTAAGGTGTACACCGACGTTTCCTATCTGGCCTGTGCGAAAAAACTGCTTGCGGTACCGAATCTGATCTACCCGCAGTTCGCCACCCACAACGCCCATACGTTGGCGGCGATTTATCAGTTAGCCGGTCAAAACTACTATCCGGGTCAGTACGAGTTCCAGTGCCTGCACGGTATGGGCGAACCGCTATATGAGCAGGTCACCGGTAAAGTTGCCGATGGCAAACTGAACCGTCCATGCCGCATTTATGCACCGGTAGGCACGCATGAAACGCTGCTTGCGTATCTGGTGCGTCGTCTGCTGGAAAACGGCGCCAACACTTCATTCGTCAACCGCATTGCAGACACTACCCTGCCGCTGGATGAACTGGTAGCCTGCCCGGTCGAAGCCGTTGAAAAACTGGCGCAGCAGGAAGGCCAGGCTGGTCTGCCACATCCGAAGATTGCCCTGCCGCGTGACCTGTACGGTAAAGACCGCGAAAACTCAGGCGGACTGGATTTAGCTAACGAACATCGTCTGGCCTCGCTGTCCTCCGCCCTGCTCAACAGCGCGCTGCAAAAATGGCACGCTAAGCCAATACTCGAACATCCGGTTGCTGACGGTGAAATGACGCCAGTCGTCAACCCGGCCGAACCGAAAGACATTGTCGGTTACGTGCGTGAAGCGACTCACAGCGAAGTGGAACAGGCATTGCAGAACGCAGTAAATAACGCGCCGATCTGGTTCGCCACACCGCCACAAGAGCGCGCCGCTATTTTGCATCGCGCCGCCGTTCTAATGGAAGGCCAGATGCAGCAATTGATTGGCATTCTGGTGCGCGAAGCAGGTAAAACCTTCAGTAACGCCATTGCGGAAGTGCGCGAAGCGGTAGATTTCCTGCACTATTATGCCGGTCAGGTCCGCGATGACTTCGATAATGAAACCCATCGTCCGTTAGGGCCGGTAGTCTGTATCAGCCCCTGGAACTTCCCGCTGGCTATTTTCTCAGGGCAGATTGCCGCCGCGCTGGCGGCGGGCAACAGCGTGCTGGCAAAACCCGCGGAACAAACCCCGCTGATTGCCGCCCAGGGTATTGCCATTTTACTCGAAGCAGGTGTACCGCCAGGCGTGGTGCAACTGTTGCCTGGTCAGGGCGAAACGGTCGGGGCGCATCTCACTTCCGATGAGCGCGTACGCGGCGTCATGTTTACTGGCTCAACGGAAGTTGCCACGCTGTTGCAACGCAATATCGCGACCCGCCTGGATACTCAGGGACGTCCAATCCCGCTTATCGCCGAAACCGGCGGGATGAACGCCATGATCGTCGACTCCTCCGCACTGACGGAACAGGTGGTGGTCGACGTCCTGGCTTCTGCCTTTGACAGCGCCGGGCAGCGCTGCTCTGCGCTTCGCGTCCTGTGTCTGCAGGACGATGTAGCCGACCATACGCTGAAAATGCTGCGCGGCGCGATGGCGGAATGCCGCATGGGTAACCCGGGCCGCCTGACCACCGATATTGGACCGGTTATCGATGAAGAAGCCAAAGCCAATATTGAGCGCCATATTCAGGCCATGCGCGCCAAAGGGCGTCCGGTGTTCCAGGCCGTGCGCGAAAATAGCGACGATGCGCGGGAATGGCAAACCGGTACCTTTATCGCCCCGACGCTTATTGAGCTGGAAAGCTTCGATGAATTACAAAAAGAGGTGTTTGGTCCGGTACTGCACGTCGTGCGTTACACCCGTAATAATCTGGGCAGCCTGATTGAGCAAATTAATGCCTCCGGCTACGGTCTGACGCTGGGCGTACACACCCGTATCGATGAAACCATCGCCCAGGTCACGGGCTCAGCACATGTGGGGAACCTGTATGTTAACCGCAATATGGTCGGCGCCGTCGTCGGAGTGCAGCCATTCGGTGGCGAAGGCTTGTCAGGAACCGGGCCAAAAGCGGGTGGGCCGCTGTATCTGTACCGCCTGCTGGCAAACCGTCCGGAAAATGCGTTAGGCATTACCCTTGCCCGCCAGGATGCAGACTACCCGGTCGATGCGCAGCTTAAAGCCGCACTGGTTCAACCGCTGGAAGCGCTCAGCGAATGGGCAACCGACCGTCCAGCACTGCGTGCGCTCTGCCAGCAGTTTGGCGAACTGGCGCAGGCCGGAACGCAACGCCTGCTGCCAGGACCCACCGGCGAGCGCAATACCTGGACGCTGTTGCCGCGCGAACGCGTTCTATGTATCGCCGATGATGAACAGGACGCACTGGTACAGGTTGCCGCTGTAACTTCCGTTGGTAGCTTAATCCTGTGGCCAGATGATACGTTCCATCGCGACCTGGCAAAACGCCTGCCAGCAACGGTCTCCGGGCGCATTCAGTTTGCCAAAGCGGACAACATCGCCACGCAGCCGTTTGATGCCGTTATTTTCCACGGCGATTCCGATCAGCTTCGCGCACTGTGTGAAGCAGTGGCGGCCCGCGAAGGGGCGATTGTGTCGGTCCAGGGCTTTGCCCGTGGCGAGAGCAATATTCTGCTGGAGAGGCTGTACATTGAACGCTCCCTGAGCGTCAATACCGCCGCAGCCGGGGGGAATGCCAGCCTGATGACAATCGGCTAAGGTTGTGGTTAATTAAGGCTCCGGTAACGGGGCCTTTTTTTATGAAGCCAGAGGGAAGCATGAAACGAATCGTACTGACATGTGCAGCGCTGCTGCTGAGCGGCCAGGCGCTGGCGGATGACTGCGCCAACGCGAACACACAGATTGAGATGAACACCTGTGCGGCAGAGCAGTATAAGGCGGCCGACGCCAAACTTAATGAAACTTATCAGAATGCGCTGAAGCGCGCCGCTCCAACCCAGCGCGATTTACTGAAAAAAGCGCAAATATCCTGGATAACTTTGCGCGATGCAGACTGTGCGTTAATCAGTTCCGGCACCGAAGGCGGCAGCGTTCAGGCGATGATTTCCAGCCAGTGCCTGACGGATAAGACCAACGAGCGCGAGGCGTTTCTCGCCTCGCTCTTGCAGTGTGAAGAAGGCGATTTAAGCTGCCCACTACCACCGGCCAGTTAACGCACGCGGATCCCTTCAATAATCATCCGCTGTACGCTCTCGACCGTTTGGTTAAAAAAGGCTTCATCACGCAGCGTTGCGCCTGTCACCGCCTCTACCTGTGGGGCAAAGTCGGCGTAGTGCTGAGTTGAAGCCCAAATCATAAAAATCAGATGATGCGGATCGACCGGAGCCAGTTTTTCGCTTTTGATCCAACCGGCAATCAGCGCGGATTTCTCATCAATTAGCGTTTTGAGATCCCCCTCCAATTCTGCCATCAATAAAGGCGCTCCGGCCAGCATCTCCATACAAAACAGCCGTGATGCCTGAGGGTAATCGCGCGACACTTCCAGCTTAAGGCGAATGTATTCTTTAATGGCCACCAGCGGCGCAAAGTCTTCGCGAAAAGCTTTCAATGGAGCCAGCCAGATGTCGAGGATCTGCCGTAAAACGGCAATATAAAGCACCTCTTTTGACGGGTAGTAATAAAGTAAATTGGTTTTTGACACGCCAGCCTGTTCTGCCACCTGTTCCAGGCGCGTGCCGTGGATCCCATATTGGGAGAAGATATTTAATGCCGCGGTTAATATGGCCTGGCGTTTTGCACTGACGGCCTGCGAACGCTTACCTGTTTTTTTCTCTGCGCGTTGGACCATGCGCCCTCTCCTTCTTGTGAGGGCGTCAGCATACCAAATCACGCGGTGAATGGTTAAATTAAAGCGATTCCGGAGGCGCCTCTTGCGGCTGCGCTTTTTTCTTTTTGAACTTCAGCTCGCTGACCAGCACGCCAACAATAATGAATGCCGCACCAAGCAATGCAAGTAGCGGTAAGCGTTCACCCGCCAGACGGCCAAAGATTCCCGCCCACACTGGCTCACCGGTATAAATAACCGTCGCGCGCGTCGGCGAAACGCTACGCTGCGCCCAGTTCATGGTGACCTGAATAATCGCGCTGAAAATCCCCAGCCCCAGCGCCACCACCAGCAATCCGGTAGACATTGGCGGTACGGTCTCTCCGGCTGGTCCCATCGCAATAAACGCCACTATTGAAGCCGTTGCCAGTTGCACTACCGTTACCCGCCGTACATCCACTTTTCCCGCCCACGCGCTAATCAGGATAATTTCTGCTGCAATCGCCACCGCACCGGCGAGCGTGATCCACTCACCTTCGCCTAAAGCCAGTAAATTGCCTCCCGGTCCGGCAAGAAAAATCAATCCGATAAAGGCCAGTACAATACCGACGCACGGCATCAGTCCAGGCATGCGCCCCAGACACAGCCATTGTAAAAGCGGTACCAACGGAACGTACATCGCGGTAATAAACGCCGATTTACTGCTGGGAATAAACTGTAGCCCCCAGGTTTGCAGGCTATAACCCAGCGCAATGGCGATACCGATTGCAACCCCTGCTTTGACTTCCAGCCATGTCAGCTTATGCAGTGTGTGTAACGACAAAAGCGCGACCGCCAGCGCGGCAGTGGCAAAACGCACACCGACAAAGAAAAAAGGCCCGCTCAGGGTAACGGCATATTGCACCGCCAGAAACGTGCCACCCCAGAACATGGTGATCACAATGAGGATCGCTTCCTGAGGTTTAACAGAAAAGGAATAACGAGAGAGTAATGACATGAGACACCCGATTAACTGAATGTCATTAGTCTGCGTTGCGTTTTGTTACAGTTCAACCTTGCAGACAAAAAAAACCGCCGGAAGGATCCGGCGGCGGTGGCTACGTAACGTCTGTCTCTGACGCTCAGGCGTCACGACATATCTGACAGATAGCCCGACAATTACGATTTGTTGTTGCCGTGGCTATTTTTGCCCCCTTTTTTGCCTGCCTCTGAAGCGCGTTGCGGGTCATTCTTAAAGTTGCCCCCGCTGTGCTGGCCACCTTTTCGACCTGCTTCTGATGCTCTTTCGCGGTCTTCCGCAAAGTTGCCGGAACCGCCCCGATGGTTTGCCATTACTGACCTCCGTCATTGATTAGACATCATATTGCATAGGTACTGAGGAGTGATACCTCACGCAGCGTTACGGGCGAGGCCCTGAAAATAACTGCGTGGGATTAAGCATAGTGAAGCGTGGACTGGGCAGACGCTAACTGTAATATCCTGCAACAGGATCAGGAGTGCCAAAGAAATAATCACCTTAAGAAATCAATAAGTCTTTCTTATGACTACCGAATTCAACCCAGTTAAATATGTATCATTTTGCTACAAAGCAGGTTGTTATAAAAATTGTTATAAATCAAAGAAGTGATTGTGAAATTTGCACTCCTGACAGTACGTCATATCTTTAAAGGTAGGTAGCGAGTCGCTACGGACACGGTTAACTCGAGGAGTAGTGTAAAATGGCAAAAGTTCTGGTGCTTTATTATTCCATGTACGGACACATTGAAACTATGGCCCATGCAGTCGCAGAAGGCGCAAATAAGGTAGATGGCGCGGAAGTGATTATTAAGCGCGTACCAGAGACCATGCAGCCTGAGATTTTCCTTAAGGCTGGCGGCAAAACACAAAACGCACCAGTCGCAACCCCGCAAGAACTGGCTGATTACGACGCCATCATTTTTGGAACCCCCACGCGCTTTGGCAATATGTCCGGTCAGATGCGTACCTTCCTCGACCAGACTGGCGGGTTGTGGGCCTCTGGTGGTCTGTACGGCAAACTCGCCAGCGTATTCAGCTCAACGGGAACCGGCGGCGGTCAGGAACAAACCATTACCTCAACCTGGACTACGCTTGCCCACCATGGGATGGTGATTGTGCCTATCGGTTACGCGGCGCAAGAGCTGTTTGATGTCTCTCAAGTTCGCGGCGGTACCCCTTACGGTGCAACCACCATTGCCGGAGGCGACGGCTCCCGCCAGCCAAGTCAGGAAGAATTATCTATCGCCCGCTATCAGGGTGAATATGTCGCAGGTCTGGCAGTAAAACTCAACGGCTAATCTTCAACAGGAGGATTCGAATGCCAACTCAAGAAGCGAAAGCCCATCGCGTCGGCGAATGGGCAAGTCTGCGCAATACATCGCCGGAAATAGCCGAAGCCATTTTTGAAGTCGCACATTATGACGAGAAACTGGCGGAAAAAATTTGGGAAGAAGGTAGCGATGAGGTACTCATCAAAGCCTTTGAAAAAACAGACAAAGATTCGCTCTTTTGGGGTGAACAGACTATCGAACGTAAAAACGTCTAGCGCTCAGACTCCCCCGCGAACACGGGGGAGTTTTCTTTTATTTAGCCGCCTCATTCAGCACGCTGTCGAACTTATCTATCGGGCAAAAACCATCCGCATCTATCGGACATCCTTTCAGCTCAAGCGTTACGCGCTGCGCTGGGGATTTCAGCGTCAGAACGTCTGCATTACGCAACTGCAGCGAGCTCTGATATACATACTCGATTTTCATCAGATCACGATTTGCGTTGCTGTCATGCCAGCGCTGGAAGACAATCTTCCCGCCAATCGGCGTACGCTCGTTCTGATCGTGAAGCTGGTATGGTTTGAAATCCAGCGCGGTGAGCAGCGAAGCGATGTTTGAGTCATGTCCCACCAGCACGGTTATTTTCGGTGCTTTCGCGCGTTCCGTAACCAGCGCATTATCAATATATTTCACCAGAGGTTTGGCGACGTTCTGCGCCACTTCCGGGGAGGTGAACAGGCTGTCCTGATAGCCATTTTTTAGCTTCGACAGAACCTTCCACTGCTGATCCGATTTAATCTCCCCCCAGGCAACCTTGTCCATCGGGAAGCCTTCGTAATACTGCAGCGTGAAGGCATCGACCAGCGAATTCCCCACCTTCAGCGGCCCCGATACGCCTGGCTCCTGCTGGTATTTCGCGCTGAACGTATCTTTGGCATCGGTCAGGGAACACTGCTGTTTTTCTTTACAGGATGGAGAGTCTTTGTAGTCGGTCATTTGCTCAAGCAACTGATAGCTATCGTTGAGCTGCATTTTACTACGCTCTTTCTCCATGGCCTGAACGGCCTGCTGGCTGAAGGTGGCGGAATCATCGGTGATCACCGGATTAAAGGTGGGATCCATGGTGCCCATTTTTTCCTGATGATGGACCGGAACATCGCAACCAGGGAAAGCGCCGGTGACAAAGAACTGCGCCGTAGCAACAGTGCGCTGCAGGCTGTTAGCATAGGTATAAACCGTATCCGGTGCCGGACATTCGCCCGATTTCACCATCCCCTGCTCTGCCAGCCACTCTCGCATGTAGTGACCCATATAGATTTCCAGCACACCGCCTTTGGTGGTGAGTTGTCCGCCGGGGACATCCCACTCTGGCCATTGCTTGGGGGTGGACTGTTCAAGAACGCTGCCATTATTGGCTAAAGGTGCACGTAAGTTATGCCGACTCATCATCAATACTTGTTGAAGCTGATACCCTTCCGGCGCGGTCTGCGCCTGCGCGGCGGTTGACAATAATACAGCCCCTGCCACGGCTGCGGCGATTAACGATTTATTCATCCCTACGACCTCTTGTTGTTATCAATCACAACAGAGTGTGACAGAAATATGACATATTTCCGGGAACGCTTTCGCAAAACAGACCATCTAGCGTGTCGTTTTAACACCAAACTCGGTTTCGAGTTTACGAATGCCAAGAGGTGTGAAGATGACGTGGCGGCTGCCCTGTTCGGTTTTTATCCATCGCTGTTCACTGAACCAGCGCAGCAGCGTTGCGCCAAGCACACCACCAGGATGATAACGTCGCTCGCTCCAGTCCAGACAACCGCAGGTTAACTTCCGCCGGGATGAACCCGCCGCCAGGACAATCCCCATCTGGGCCAGCTTTTCCTGGCCAGGAGGAGTCAGCGTTTCACCATCCGGCGTTAACCACTGACGGGAAACCAACGTATCAAACAACCTCACCGCGACCTCTCCGGCGAGATGGTCGTAGCAGGTGCGGGCATGCCGCAAACCTGGCGGCGTTGTGATTCTCCGGGGCGTTGATGTCGCCCACGCAACGCCCATCAGGCGTTCCAGCAGTTCAGCGATATCGGAACCTGCAAGGCGAAAATAACGATGTCTGCCCTGCGCAAGCGCCACAACAAAGCGTTGTTCGCACAGACGCGCCAGATGCGCGCTGGCGGTCGACGCGGATATATCCGCCACCGCGCTGAGCTCAGTTGCAGTCCAGGCGCGGCCATCCATCAGGGCGCACAGCATACGCGAGCGCGATTTATCGGCCATCACTGCCGCAGAGAGTGCCATTTTCGACTCCAGATCGCCCTCTTCTTCATGTAACATCACGGATGCCATAACGACCTCATTGCCCCTGAATCTTTGAATTAACGATGCCATGAAAGTCGCGCAAAGTCACCGAACCGGTCACACAGCACGCAGCATCATCTCTGTACCCAACCCGACCAGACAAAACAGAAAACAGCGTTTAAACACGAGCGGAGAAATAACCCTTCGCACACGGGTTCCTATCCACTGACCAATAAGTGCAGGAACAATGGCCAAAGCCGACAAGCTTAAAGATTGTACGGGCAGCGCGTTGTGCCACCACAGACCCAGCGCCAATGCCAGGGTCGAAAAGGTAAAAGAGATCCCGAGCGCCTGTACCAGTTCATCTTTCTCAAAGCCCAGGGACTGGATCCAGGGTACGGCGGGTATCACAAACACCCCGGTTCCGCCGGTCAATAAGCCGGTCACAAATCCAATAACGAGGGAGTACGGTTTTTCACGCTGCGGGGCCACCGTGATTTTCTTTCCCGCCAGCGTCCAGATAGCGTAGGCCACCAGCGCCACGCCGAGCGCAAACTGAGTTCGGGTGGTGTCATCCCCGGTAATCCAGGCGCTGGCAAGCAGAGTCGCCACTACCACTGTCAGCAGCATTGACCACAGTCGTTTGAGCAATTGACGCGTATTTCCGCCTGCGCCAAACTGAAACAGATTACTGATCAGCGAAGGCAACAGCAGCATGGCCGCCGCCGCAACCGGTGAAATAAGCGATCCGAGGATCCCCATTGCCACGGTAGGTAACCCCATACCCGTAACGCCTTTCACCATCCCGGCGAGGACAAATGTGGCGGCAATCATCATCACCAGGGAGGATTCAAATGCGTATACATTGGCCATTCTTTATTTTCCCACAAAAAAAGATAAGCCAGATTAAACGCAACTATGAATACTTGCTTCGTCGGTTGACGAAATATGCCATTCAATTATTCGCAGATAATCACTTCGCTGCGGATATTGCGTGCTCAATATAAGGTTCCATCTGTCAAATACAATTGATGAAAGCGCGTGTTATCTGGGATGTTGTGTAAAAGGGAACGCTCAGTATCAATGAACTCTCGTTGTATCCGATAATGAACCGCATCATCAGTTTCAAAGGAAACGTATTCCCGTTTGGTATATGGTTTACTTTTTAATTTCACATACACAATGTATTGCACCGTACTGAATGTCAGTCCAGTTTTTGCAGCAATCTCTTTCAGATTTAGTGGTTCAGAAGACGTATAGAGTGTTTGTACCTGTTCAATACGTTTTTGATTGTAGGCGGATACCCGCAGGCTGAGTTTCAGTCGATACGCCATATTGCGCACAACCGTAATATTAGTGTGAAGCATCCCCGCAATCTGCTCCGTCGTGAGAACGCCTGCGTTTTCACGCAGGACGGCCAGACTCTCTTTATTCCACCTGAATGCCATATAGTGTTTCTCTTTGTATCGCGTTCATCGGGCGGCCAGTCGCGCAAACGTTGCATCTAACTCAGGCGGTTTCCGCATCCCCTGGTGTAATTCCAGTACACGACCATCCCTGTCAATTAACACAGAGGTTGGCGTGCCGATGACCTGATAGCGTTCCTGGGAAATCTTAAGCTGATCGCGGAGTACCGGGTAAGAAACCTGATGTTTCGCCAGTAAGTCATCTATGTTAACCGTTGCCGGATCGGTATTCACAGCCACGACCACAACGTTATCGCCCCACTTTTTACTTAGCGCTTCCAGCGCGTCCATTTCGGCAAGACAGCCACCGCATCCCGCCGACCAAAAGTTTAGATAAATAGCCTTTCCACGCCAGCGCTCAAGCCCAGCCTTCCCCCCCTGCAGGTCGAATGTTGCCAGCGCCGGGGCTTGCTGCCCAACCACCAACTTCTCTTCTTTACATCCACTAATCAGAACCAAAATGGCGAAAGTTAATACGTTAATCCAGCGCATGTTGATTAGCCTCCTCACCGTGATATTTGCCATGCTGCAAACGGATAATACGATCGGCAAATAACCCCAGCGCCGGATTATGCGTCACCATCACAATCGTGCGCCCCTGCCGATGCAGGTCAGTGAGTAGATCCAACACCCGCTGTTCATTCTCTTCATCGAGGTTACCCGTAGGTTCATCGGCAAAAATCACCGGCGGCTCATTGACCAGCGCCCGGGCAATGCACACCCGTTGCTGCTCTCCCCCAGAAAGTTGACTCGGCAGGTGCGTTACTCGATGCCCAAGACCGACTTGTTCCAGAACCTTCCTGGCCGCCGCTTCATCTACCACGCTATGGTAGTGTTGCGCCAGCATGATATTCTCCAGCGCGGTTAAAAACGGGATCAGATGAAACTGCTGGAATACCAACCCTATTTTCTCAGCGCGAAAACGGCGACGCCCCTCTTCATCCAGTGCGGCAGCATCAATCCCATCTAAAAACACCTGACCTTCTGTCGCGGTGTCCAGGCAGGTCAGAATATTCATCAGTGTCGTTTTACCCGAACCAGAAGCGCCCATAATCGCGACAAACTCCCCCTGCACTATTTGCAGGTTGATGTCATCTAAGGCGGTAACATCGCCGAACCGTTTATATAAATGGCGGGTTTCAATCGCCATTGATGGGGTCTGCACAACGGACATGGCGTTACTCTCCTTTCAACACTTTTGCGGGTTCGATGCTAACCGCGCGACGGACCGGAACAATCGCCGCCAGAATGGCGACCAGTAAAGATAATGTCAGGGTGATGGGCAGCACTGGCCAGCGTAGCGATATTGCGGCATTGAATACAGTCAGTCCCAGTAGTTGGGCCAACATGTACCCTAAGATCCACCCACAAACCACTGCAGCCAGCGCGATAATGCAGGTTTCAAGGAGAATTTGCCGGACAATATCACCGTTGCTGGCCCCCAACGCTTTTTGCAGCGCAAATTCCCTTGCCCGCTCACCCACAATGGCCATCAACGTGGTATTCACACACAAAGATGACAGCGCAAGGATCACAACCGATACCAGCCCCATTAACCCTTTTATTTTATCCAGTACCTGTCCTTCTGATGCGGAGACTTTCCGTATTGGACGGATCTCCAGATCCGGGTATTGAGCCTGCAATCGGCTGGCATAGTTTTCCACCTGACCGACATCGTTACTGACACTCAGCAGCCCATGGCTGATTTTATCGGGCTGATGCAACCACGCCTGCGCCACTTCAAGACTCACAATTAGCATGTTATCTGTCGCATCACCGGCTTCAACAATGCCTTTTATCTGTAAGTTTTTGCGCTGATTGTGATCCACCAGGATGATGTTATCGCCCGGTTGGACGTTAAGACGCTCAGCCAATTTGATGCCAATCATCGCATTGCGATCGTCAAAGCTGACACCAATCCAATTCCCCTGAACCTGCCAGTACGGCACCAGCTTTTGCAAGGATTCAAACCACACGCCGACAATCACCACCTTCTCCAGCTCGGTACGCGCCATACCGTAAAGCCAAGGACTGGCTCCGTGAACCAGGCCTTGCGGTGCCTGATCTAAAATAGTCTGCAACGCTTGCTGCGGCATGCCGGAGCCATGGCCTGGCCCGATGTAGAAATTTGCGCCAAAGGTCCGCAATTCTTCACTCATTTTGGTATTGATGTCGAACCACACCGCAGATAGCGCGGTCACAATGGTCGCCCCGACCATCAATGCGGCAAATACTACGCTAACTCGCTGAAAACGCAGACGCAGTGCCCGCCATACCAGCAACCAGAGCATCGTACGTTTAGCGGCCATACAGCACCTCCACAGGATACAGGCGGGCAATACGGCGGGCCGGGAACCAGGTGCCAATCAGGGCAATCAGGACCGCAATAACCAATACACATGGCACCACAATCCAGGCAAAATTCAATGGCGCATCAAATAGCATCAGGCCAATCGCTTTCGCCATTCCCCATCCAGCAACACATCCCAATGCCCCTCCGGCCAGTCCACTGGACGCGGCTTCAAGATAGAACAACAGCATGATTTGCCACTGATGCGCGCCAAGCGCCTTCATCAGGCCGATCTCTTTAGCGCGTTCCATAATGGTGCTGGTCATAAGTGACGCAATTCCCATAGCCGAAGCTGCCAGTGCTGCGACGGTCACTACGGCCATCAGCAACTGAATTTTATCGATTACAACCCCCTCAGATGCAGCAACCTGCCACACAGGGCGAACTTCTGCACCGGAAATAGCCTCCTCCAGTTGATGAGCAATGGACGAGACATAGGCAGTGCAGTACCAAAGGTCGTACTCTTCAGCATTCAGTGCATCGAGATTTTCACGCGCCCGACGCGACAATTCATTTTCCGGCACCGTCAGCGCTGAGACACGAATGGCCTGTACTTTGCCGGGTAAATCCAGCAGCGTTTGCGCCGTGCTCAACGGCATAACCAGTTGGTTATCCTCGTCCCCGCCGCTGGAGAGAATGCCGCTGACGGCCACATTCAACGTTGTATTGCTGGTACGGATCACCAGTTTATCGCCTGGCTTCCAGCCCGTTTGTCGTGCCAACGCATGCCCTACCAGTGTTTGAGGAGCATCACCAGCAGGCTCTTGCGGCCAGTGGCCTGTCACTTGCCAGAACGGGCTTACCGTTTTTTGCCCCGTCTCAAACCCTTCTTCATCTGGAATATCTACCGGTTGGCTGAAGAAGGTGCCGAGAATACGTACTTCTTTGCCGTTAACGTCGACATCACCGCCAAGCATAGGGGCAAAGCCGACAATGTTGTTGCGCCAGAAGATATCCTTAATGTTGGGGAGTTCCGCTTCATCAAGGAAATCCTGTCCTGATAGTGGATTACTGTTTTCACTGAAAAGTGCAGGAAGCGCCGCCTGTCCGGCAGGTTCAATCAAAATATTGGCACCATAGGACTTCAATTCTCTGGACATTTTATCGCCAATATCAATCGACACCGCCAGCAGGGCGGAGATAAGGCTGGACGCAAGAAAGACGGTCATAATAGCCAGCCCCTTGCGTCGGAGATTACGCCCCCAGGATTGTCGTAACATTCTCCACAGCATTGTTACTCCTCCCTCAATTCAGCAGGGACGAACTGTTCCGGGGTTTTACGGAAGCGATCGTAATTGGCCTCGGACGAGAAAAACCAGGTTTTGCCACCATAGCTGTATTTGTAGTCAGCAGAAGTATTGGTCAATGTGGAACCATCAACCGGGTCGGTCACCTTGATGGTCATGACCGTCGAGAAGTAATTCACGCCAGCAGCCAGCTCTTTACCTGGGATCACCAGCTCTTTCTCATCATTACGCCAGTTTTCAATTGGCACAGGATTGCAACCACCAGGTTTACCAATCGAAGGAATGAAAATGTGTACCCCGCATGCCACGCAGATAACCTGATTACCTTCCATCACGTAACCCTGATCGCCGCACAGTAGACAGGCATCAAAAACTACCCCCAAACGCAACTTATCGGGATAACGGTTAATCACGAAAAAACGTACCGCTTTACCATCATCAGCCACCCAAACAAAGCGGTGCAGCTTGCCATCACGGAGTCGTTCTATTGGCAGATGAACCATGCCATCACTGGCAAGTTGTACCGGAATGGCTTCTGACAACTGCGGCGGTTGAGAGGCGACTTTTTCCCACCACAGTTGTCCGGCGATCACCACCACCGCACAACCTAGCGTGACCAGCCAAAGACGAAACGCATTTCGACGATGCGCCAGCGCCAGTCGATAAGCAATCGGCTCATCGGCTTTACGCGTCTGGCGGAACGCGCATAACAACGCCGGTACCCAGCACAGTGCCAGAGCAAGTAATAGGGCGGCCCCCAACCAGTTATACATCGCCGCGTTGTTTGTCACTTTGGCCACGAAACTCAATAGCGATTTCGCCAGCGGTAGCACCTGCAGTTTCATTAGCAGTAGCAACAAATTACCGCTTAATGGCAGCCAAATCATGACCATCAGAATCAGCGTCAACGGCCAGTAGAGTCCACGAATACGACGCAACAGCATGGCGCTCAGTACCCCAACCAGGCAGAGGATCGCAAATGCCAATAGCATTGCCGTCAGATTCAACAGCAGATCGGTATTTAGCACATGGGTGCTGGTTAATCCGCCGAGATTGGGATCCAAAGCCCAATGTCGGGCTGCGCCAAACACCAAAATCCCCTGCCACAGGTAGCGAATGCGCTTTGATACCCACCAGAAGCTCAACACAAACAGCAGCGTAATCATCACTTCTGTGCCAACCAGCAACAATTGCACTGGCTGCGAGCCACGGAGGGTCAGTCCCACCAGCACGCCAACGATTAAACCTGTGAGTAAGGTCCAGACGAGTGGGCGCAAAGAAGGGGGATCGATGCGACTCCAGAGAACCCCGGAGAGCAGCGCAATGCAGAAAAAAACCTGTAGCGTCGTGACAAAAAAATAACTCATAACATCGACTCTGTACGGCGGATTGAATGATGTAACTATCCAGGTACATCGATAATTTAGAGCCAGCCCATCAGGGGGATAAGTTCGCGGTCAGTTAAGACATGAGCAGCGCAAAACAAATCGTGGGTACACTTCGTACGTAAGATTGTGAGCACTGCCCGGTCCAAAATGGCAAATCAAGCAGCCTGATGGAAAAGCGCTTAGTTCAGGCCGACGTATTTAAATTCATAACTCACGTCAAATGGTTTCCACCAACGACCAACGCCGGTCTCACTGTCTGTATGACGGTGCATACCTGCTTTTGACGGCGGTTCGATGTGATAGGTCACTTTATAGTTACCCACCCCCATCATTTTGATGTTCGCACCGTAATGAGGGCCATCGCTGGCAACCATCGGCATGAACGTACCTTCTTGTTTTTCACCCGTATCACTGTTAATCAAGGTGTAACTGATAGTCAGATAAGGGATCCACTCGCCTGCGCCAAAACCATTTTTACTGCCTTCCACGGCATGAATATCCGCCTCAAGGTGAATATCGGCTTTTGCTGCCGGTAATCCCATGCCACGCGGTTCCATATCGATTGGCTGCAGGTAAACAGCGGCCAGTTCCATCTCATTCATGGTGACAGGCTCACCTGCCGGATACTCCTTAAAGGCAAACGCTGCCGGAGCAGTGAAAATACCGGCCATCACTGCACTGGCAATCAGGGTTTTCTTCATGGTCATCAGACATATCCTCTCGTCTCAAATAACAGCTATAGATTAGTTTTTATCGTTTCCCCAGGAACAGTGCTTTTCCTCCGCATCACCCACAGCGCCGCCAGCGCCGCAAGTAGCAATATGGCCTGCGGTAATAACGTTTCCACGTAGGGATAAATTCCCAACCAACTGATTTCGGGGAAGCCGTTAATCAACGTTGGCTGGAACAGCTTACCTTCCACCAGTTCCAGAACCCCTTTGCCCGCAAATACAAAGGCCATCAGGTACATAAAACTGCCGGTAAACATAAAGAACGGCTTCAAAGGCAGGCGTACAACCGAGTAGCGCATAATGAGCCAGGCGACCAGCAGAACAACACAGCCGATAACAAAACCTGCCGCAATCGCCATATGCCCAGAAATATCATTCGCATCCCCGATCAGGGCGTAGTAAAACAGCACGGTCTCCGCCCCTTCGCGGTAAACCGCCAGGAAACTGGTAAGCCACAGTCCAACCAGTGAACCACGGGAAAGTGAGTGGGACAGTTTCCCTTCCAGCCATGCTTTCCAGTGGCGAGCCTCGACTTTAGACAGTAACCAGTAGCTCATGAAGAACAGCATGACGACGGCAATCAGCATCGTTACGCCTTCCAGCAGTTCTCGGCTGGCGCCGGAATTCGTGAACAGGAGTTGGAATATCACAGCGGTAATGACGCTGGCGAATAATGCAACAATCACCGACTGGCGAATTAACGGAAGCTTATCCTGGTGATTGTTTTTCACCATATAAGCCACGATGGCCGCCACAATAAGCAGGGCCTCCAGTCCTTCGCGGACAATGATCATCAGGCTGTAGAGCAGCAGGCTCCACTGGGTTTCTACTCCTTCTCCCAACATCACCACCGCTTTTTGTAAATCCTGCTCCAGTGCGCTGGCTTCGGCGTTGAGTCTTTCCACTGGCTGACCCGCTTTCATCAGACTAACCAGACGCGTGAAGTAAGCCTCCAGCGAGGTTTTAAACGCCGAATCGCGAGAACCGATTTTGTTTTCCATACCGCTAGCTTCAAAGCGGTCAAAATAACTGTCTTGCACATCCAGAATGGCATTCTTCGCATCGCCCTCCTGGTAACGGGCAATCGCTTTCTGAATACTTTGATGGATACCCAACGAGACGGCAGCCCAGTCTGCGCGGGCTATATCATCCTGTGCCGTGGGCGTATTCCCCGTATTTTGCACCGCCGTGACCTGCTGTTCGTCACGGGTAGTAGGCAAACCAGGCAGAAGATCCTCAATATCCTGTAACAACGTAGTGACCTGATAAGAGACATCATTAAGGCGATCTGGCTCTGCGGTGAGCGCAATCAACGCAGAAAATTGCTGGTTAATCGCAGCAGCGTCTTTTGCCGATCGATTCTGTCTGACCGACATTTCCATCTCTGAGTTTTTAAAACCCTGATAGTGCGCTTGTTGAACGTTTTGGCTGGCTACGCTTAAATTCCCGGCCTGATAGTTATTTACTGCCTGGGCCAACAAATCGTCGATAACACGAAAACTCTCTTGCCAGTGTACGGCGATATCTGTCCTGGAAAACGCATTGTGCTGCTCTTCGGCAACCAGGCGATGTCCGCCATCTAACACAGGTTCAACTTCGCGCAGCGAGGCTTTGAGCCAGTCGATTTTAGACTGCACGTCAGAGAGCGATTTTTTTGCGCCAATCATGCGACGGATCTCACCAAAAGCGCTTTCCATCTCATAACTTTTGCTGGCGGAAATGTTGATTCGAATAGGACCTTCAAGGTTTTCAAATACCTCAAAGTAGGCCATTTGCACCGTTCGCCGCGCTTCATCAGTTTGTTGCTGAGAGTAAAGTTCTGCTGTTTTATCAAGACGTTGCTCAATATCCTCAATGAATGGAGCATAGTTTGTTGCGGCCCATACATGAAGGCTTACAAGCAAGCTACACAAAGTGGTCAGCAGGAAAACACAGAACTTACGCACGGTACGCATCCCGTAAAATACAAATGATAATTATTATCATTATCGATTTTAGCTTGCGTTGTACATGACCTGGATCATAAAAATGTCAACGGGTAACAAGTTATGTAAATTTATCTCATGAAAATGTGATGAATACGAAACTGAGACATTTGGGATTGATTAGTGATGCCGTCAATACAGGAGAATTTATCGGTGATATGGAATAGAGTTGCCCCATACTCACTGACGCAAATGAGGCCAACAGTGAGTATGAAGATAAACGTTATTTAAGACAAAAGTGATCAGGGAACTATTATATCAGGACCACGAGTAATCCGTTGCAAAAAACGGCCGTAACCCTGTTCGCCTGTCCAGTAGTTGATGCTTCTCTCAACCCCATTCGATGTCAGGGTCGCGCCAGAAATACCATCCACTGTATATTCATCGATATTCTCTGGTTTCTCCTGAGTTATTCTTAGCGCTGGCATCAAGTTATTATCAACCACTTTTTTACCCGGCCATTGCTTGCGCCAACTTTCATCTTCCACTCTGGCTCCCAAAAAAGGAGTTTCCCGCTGCTGATAGTAATACAGGTTTTTAACCGTACGTCCGTCTGGGTCAAGAGCCAGAAAGGCATACATCATTGACTTCGCACCCTCACCGAAAACAGGGAGTATAATTTGTTGAATTTTATTACTTTTATCTTTTACAAGATATACATCTGCAATAGTACAGCGCTGATGGATCTTCGCGGGATCATGTTCCGGAGCGAGTTTTTTACATCCCTGCGTCTGGACGTCATCAGCTACCCATTCACCGGAATCCAGATTAACCTTACGCGCTAAAATATAACGTTGATACAAATTTTTAATTGTTTTTTTATCGTGCTCATCTGATTTCAACAGGCCTGAAGCATGCAGAATGGCGGCATATTTCTCTTCACTGGTAGGTTCAGTGAGTTCCCCCTGATACATCATAAACCAGACAATAGCAGCAATAAAAATAAGGATACAAAAAAACATCATTGATATAACAATAACTTTACCCTTGCGCATTATTCTATAATCCCTGCGAGAAATAAGATATTTAAAACATCATCAGATATGCCATTATCCTTGTGAATTTGCAACTACAGAAAAAAATCAAAAATATATAACTATTAGTGTGTAGCTTTAGGATCAAATATCAGAACAACATGTTTTTCTTACCTTTTTATCGTAAAAAAATGCCGGGTTCCCCCGGCACAAATATCAGAATATTTTCGCCCACCACAGCCGAAGTTTCATGCCCCAGTAGCTGGTCCAGCCGCTGGTGGTTGATACCACCCGACCTTCTGACATCACCACCAACGTGGGCGTGACGCTAATCGCCCAACTGTGGGAAATAGCCCCATTCGCATCATTGATGACCGGAAATTCCACGCCTTTACGCAACAGCCAGCGAGATACCTCAGCTTCATTTCCGGAGCGTAACGCAATGGTCATCACATTTTCCCCTTCCGAGCGCAGCCTGGCGACTTCCGGCGTTGTGAAGCGGCATACGCCGCACCAGCTAGCCCAGAAATAAAGCAACACTGGCTCGTCTTTGCTGAGCGCCGCCAGCGTGACGGTTTCACCATCCAACGTTTGTAAAGGCGTACTGTCAAAAGAGGCAGGGAGCTGCGGCGCGCGCCAGGCATCCATCAGCAGCATCGCCCCCGCCAACAGAGCCAGTAAGATCAGCCCTTCGCGCAGCCAGCGGCGCAGTTTACTGAGCATTGGCCGCCGCCAGTTTTTCTTTTACCACTTCCTCAAGCGTTTCCCACGGCACCGCACCGGGAATAAGTTCATCGCCAATGATCGTTGCGGGGGTTCCCTGTACACCCACCAGTCGCGCCAGTTGCAGGTTAGTGCTCAGCGTTTCAGCACTTTGGGCGTCCAGCGTCACCGGACTGGCCCCCGCTTTTTCCTGCGCCTGTTTGATACTGACATCGGTATGGTAGCCCTTCTTCTGCATCAGTTTTTCATGTAGCGCCAGAAACTGCTGCGGATGCTGATGCCATGTCGTCAGCACGGTCCGCGCCGCCAGTTCCGAGCTTTCACCTTTAAACGGCAACGGTTTGATCACTACCGCCACGTCAGGATATTTCTGCACAATTTTTTCCAGCATTGGATCCAACTGCTTGCAGTATGGGCAGTTGTAATCGGTGAAGTTTATCAGGGTCAGTTTTGCCTGCTTTGCGCCAATCCGCGGGCTGTTGGGATCGTTAAACAGGGCTTCCTGAATTAATGCTTCAATTTGCTTTTCCTGTTCCGGGGTAAACGGTGCAGGCTCTTTCGCGATACTGACGGCAGAAAACAGGGTTAACAGCAGAACAATCATCATCTTCATGGGGTAACTCCTTTGGCATCGTTCAACGTTTGCAGTACCGCATCGCGGGTTAACAACGTGGGTAACACCTGGCCTTCCGGCAGACCGGGGCCATAAATTTGGTTATACGGCACAGCAACCTGGCCGCGTTTTTTTAGAAATTCGGTAATGACTTCAGAAGGGAGTGTCCAGTCGCCGCGCAGCGCCACCACATCCGGCTGTTGCAATGCGGCCTGTACGTCATCTTTATGCAAGACGTTGAACTTGTTTACCTTACAGGTGATGCACCAGTCTGCTGTGACGTCAATGAACACGCGCTTATGTTGCGCCAGCGCATCCTCAATAGCTTGCTCGCTTAGCGGTTGCCAGTTCACGCTCTCTTTGCCGGTGCTTTGCCCTACGAACCCGAAATGCGGGAGCAGCAACGTCGCAAGCCAGATAGCGGAACCCAGCATCATCACGCCGAGCAGACGCCGCAACATATTCATCCAGCGTCCTGGCCGCGGCAAACGCAGCGCCAGACCGGGACGCAGAGCCACCAGCAGCCACGGTAAGCTCATTCCCAGCCCAAGTGCGATAAACAATCCCCACAATGTCGGCAGCGAAGCGGTCAATGCCACCGCCACCGCCGTTCCAAGGAACGGGGCACTGCACGGCGTAGCAAGCAGCGTCGCAAATGCACCTTGCCAGAAATGTCCCGACAGACCGTTGCCGCCGTGAGTCGCCAGCGTGGTAGTCATCGCAGAAGGGAGTCGGAATTCAAACCACCCGAACAGGCTGGCGCTGAACGTCAGCATCACCAGTACCATCACGCCAATGAACCATGGATTCTGAAACTGGATCCCCCAGCCAAGCGCCTGATTGGTTAAACGCAGCACCGTCATCAATAGAGCCAGAGCCATAAATGAGACAAGTATTCCGGCTACCGATGCGAGGAACTGACGACGGACCTGGCGACGACTTTTTTCCTCGACCAGCAAAATCGAGCCCAGCTTCATGCCCAGAACCGGTAACACACAGGGCATCAGATTGAGGATCAAACCGCCCAGCAGCGCCATTAGCACCACTTGCCACAGTGGGAGTGAGGCGTTCTCAACAACCGGGGCTTCGCCAATCGCAAGACGACTTTCCTGGGCAACACCGTTATCTGCCAGCACCAGGGTGACTGACTTACCACGCAGATCCGGCGCGCCTTCTCCCCAACCGTCATGTACAGGTACCGTGGCGCGTAATGTCTCCCCCTCAACATGGATTTGCGGCATGCCAAAATCCGCATCATCAACAGCATCCAGATACAGCCCTGGTGCAGTCCAGCCTCCCGCACGGTGAGCCTCGACGACTAACTCTCCCGCCCGTGCGCCGGCGCTCAGAGCATCGGTCAGGCCGCTGGCAAGTGGGATCTGTCCCATCGCCTGAGCATAGTCATGTGCAAAAGTCGGGTCCTGGGCTGTGGGCGTTACGGAAAAAGGAAAATCCGTTAACAGGCAAACGTTGCTACAGGTGGATAGCGTCAAAACGCCGCTGAGCGTGGCGGGCGCTCTACCTCGCACCACCATCGGGAACGTCACCTTATCGTGATACCCCTGGGTAGTGATATTGGCGACCTCAAAACGAGCTGGGGTTGGCCAGAACCAGTCGACCGCAGGCATTTCCTCTTTCCAGGCGATAGCAGGCGCAACGCCCCCCTCGCCCGGAGAACGCCAGTAGGTTTTCCAGCCGTCCTCCAGTTTGACATCCAACAACAGACGGGTTTCACCGCCAGCGGACGTATCAGCGCGTAACCGCACGCTGGCGTGATCGTTATCGGGTGAACGCAGCCAGCCGGGTTCAGCCGCCCAGGATACGGGCAGCCATAGCAATAACAGACAGAGCAGTGTCTGCCTGAAAACAGTCATCATAGTTTTTCTCCGTGAATAATTATCTAACAGTCAGCAACGGCTGTTCTGTCATTCACGGAAGACGCAAAATCGGAGATGCACCCGGAGAGTGGGCGGCGAGATGGCTCGCGGTGGGAAAAAAGGTAGACGAAACGCCCGCACTGGCGCCAGCAACGACAGCAGCAGGCACAGCACCAGAATAGCACCTTCAAACAGTACGGGTGGCGCAGCCAGTAATGACTTCGCGCTCAGTTCACAAGGGGTAACGGGTGAGGCCTCATCGGCCTGCACTTGTGCGCTGGCGACAACGCTTGTAACGGCGGTATCCATCTGCAACGCGTGCAGACTCGCCATGCGTTGTGCGGTGCAAACCATCACCACAACACATGCCAGACAGAGGAACCACCATCCCATCCGTTGACGTTTCGCCATTATACCCTCACTCATTGATGCGAGTTATCTTAACCACTCGCCGGTTTTTGGCAACCTTTGCGCTGTAAAGTTATGTCCTGGCATCTGCTGGATATACCGCGATTTCAATCAGATTGAGATCGGGATCCCTGACATAAACCGAGCGAATCGGTCCTGTCGCACCGGTTCGTGCAACGGGCCCTTCAATAATCTCGACTCCGTGGGTTTGAAACGTCTCTGTCACCTCTTCCAGTGTACGCGTGGTGATAAAACACAAATCCAGCGCCCCCGGCGTTGGCGCGTAGGCTTTAGGTTCAAACTCTTTTCCCCGAATATGGAGATTGATTTTCTGATTGCCAAAGACGAAGGCTTTCCGACCTTGTGCGAAAGTTTCCAACCTCATGCCTAAAAGCTCGACATAAAAACGAACGCAAGCCTCTTCATGATTGGTGGTTAGTACCAGGTGATCCAGGTGGTCGATCATAGTGATATCCATTTGGGTTGCTCATCTCTGACACTTACCCTATTCATTCACGCGCGACAAGAAAAAGACAATCTACAGGGGTATTTGCAAATACTTAGCGCAATACCATGCCATTCACGCTTTAAGGCGAAATGATAATTAATCATATTTTCGTCTTTGTTTATTACACTATAACATTGCTAAAAACACCACCGAAAATATCACGGAAGTTATCATTCACTATTTACGAAGAATGCCAGAGAATATTTCAATGTCAGCACACAAATAATGCCCGCTACGTACTGATGCGTAAATGAAAGTAAGGGTCAGCGCATTTTCAGGGGATTTCCTTATTATATCCAGACGCAATGAATAACGTATTCATTAGCAGATAATTTGTTTATCAAATGTTATTTAGAGTATATGAAAATGAAAAAATATTTATTACCCCTGATTGGGTTACTTTTTACAGTTAGCGCTCAGGCAGCATCATTTACCGACGGTAAAGAGTATATCACCCTGGAAAAACCCGTCGCTTCCGCCCCAGCTGCGCTGAAGTTTTTCTCATTTTACTGTCCTTCCTGTTATCAGTACGATGAAGTTTTTGAAATCACGGATAACGTGAAAAAAGTACTGCCTGCTGATGTCAAACTCACCGAATACCACGTCGACTTTTTAGGTCCGCTGGGGCAAGACATGACGCACGCCTGGTCCGTCGCCATGCTGTTAAACGTACAAGATAAAGTTAAACCGTTGCTTTTTGATGCCGTTCAGAAAAAACAAACCGTTAAAACAGCGGATGATATTCGTAACGTATTTATCAGCGCGGGCGTCAGCGCCAGTGATTATGATGCCGCCTGGAACAGTTTTGCCGTGAAATCCCTGACCGCAAAACAACAAGAAATGGCTAAAGCGGTAGATTTAACCGGTGTGCCCGCCATTTTTATCAACGGTAAATATATGATCAATCCAAAAGGACTGAAATCTGACGACCTAAACTCTTTTGTGAAGAGCTACGCGGATACGGTTCGCTATCTGATCACCAAATCCTGACATTTCGCTAATCTCACTTTTCGCACCACACAACAGTCAAAAGCGCTGTTGGTGGTGCGCAATCACATCATTTAGACCAATATCCTTTCTTCCCGGTTGGCATTCGCCGTTATCAGGATTACCCTAAACTTAGCGGTGTTACCTGTTGTCGGGGTACACCTTCTTCAAGTGTTGATTTACACGAGAGAACGCTATGGAATTAAAGGATTATTACGCCATTATGGGCGTGAAACCGACAGACGATCTCAAGACAATCAAGACCGCCTATCGTCGACTCGCCCGTAAATACCATCCTGATGTCAGCAAAGAGACTGACGCTGAGGCCCGGTTTAAAGAGGTTGCTGAAGCCTGGGAAGTCCTGAGTGATGAACAGCGACGTGCCGAGTACGACCAACTGTGGCAGCATCGCAACGACCCTCAGTTCAGCCGTCAATTCCAGCAAGGAGAGGGGCAAAGCTACAGCGCCGAAGATTTCGACGATATCTTCTCCTCCATTTTTGGTCAGCGTGCGCACCAGTCGCGCCAGCGCCCTGCCAGCCGCGGGCACGACATCGAAATAGAAGTTGCCGTCTTCCTCGAAGAAACGCTTACTGAGCATAGCCGCACAATCAGTTACAACCTGCCGGTCTACAACGCATTCGGCATGGTAGAACGAGAAATTCCTAAAACACTGAACGTGAAAATTCCGGCTGGCGTCGGTAACGGTCAGCGTATCCGCCTGAAAGGTCAGGGCACGCCCGGCGAAAACGGTGGGCCGAACGGTGATTTGTGGCTGGTGATTCATATTGCGCCGCATCCGCTGTTCGATATCGTTAATCAGGATCTGGAAGTTGTCGTTCCTCTGGCGCCGTGGGAAGCTGCGCTGGGTGCGAAAGTAACCGTTCCGACGCTGAAAGAGAGCATCCTGCTGACCATTCCTGCAGGCAGCCAGGCCGGTCAGCGGCTACGCATTAAAGGCAAAGGTCTGGTAAGTAAAAAACATACCGGCGATTTGTATGCGGTGATCAAGATCGTCATGCCACCGAAACCTAACGACACCAGTGCCGCCCTGTGGCAACAACTGGCGGATGCACAAAAGACCTTTGATCCGCGCAAAGAGTGGGGGAAAGCATAATGGCTAACGTTACCGTCACTTTTACCATTACCGAATTTTGTCTGTACACCGGTGTGTCAGAAGAAGAACTGCATGAGGTTGTCGGCTTAGGGGTGATAGCACCCCATGAAGACGAGACGTTTGACGATCATGCGCTGACCGTAATGCGTCGCGCGATGCGCCTGCGTCAGGAGCTGGAACTTGACTGGCCAGGGATTGCCGTTGCATTGACGTTGCTGGAAGAGAACGCGCAGCTGCGTCAGGAAAACCGCCTGTTGCGCCAGCGGCTGTCCCGTTTTATCAGCCATCCTTAGTGCGTCAGGGCCAGCATGGTGCTGGCCCTTTTATTGTCCCGAAACCTGCTCTTAATGACATTAAGCAGTAGATGGCATACAGTCAGCGATAAGAATTATCTCAAACAATAAGACGTTGAGCCATGCAGCTTAAGCCCCTCACAAAAGGTCGTTTTCACAATATCTGGCAGCAAGATGATGCCTTAATTGAGAAGATATTCCAGGAACTGCTCTCTGAAACGCAGATGATCCACGAAGATGAGTATCTCTATCGCCAGGGACAGGTAGTCGATCGACTTATCATGGTGCAATCAGGCAGAATTTCCCTGCGTTACAGCGCGGAAAATGGTCGCCGTTTTCAGTTGGGCGCAATGGAATGTGATGAGCAACTATTTGGTGAAATGGAGTTTTTTACCGGGTATCGCTGCCAGCTTGATATCGTGGCCGAAGAGCCGTTGACCGTGGCGGTGTGCAGCTGTGATCGTCTTGAAGAAGCGCTAAACCAGCACCCGAGACTGGCGATATTTTTTGCCAGTGCGATGGCGATTGATTATCAGGATATGCTGGAAATCTTCCTGCACCGGATGCTCTACCCTATCGTTCATAACGTGGCGTATGATCTGTATCGCCAGCATCAAAACAAACAGCCGATGGATGGTTTCCATAAAAATTACCAGGAAGCAGAACGGTTCGGCACCACCGATCGGGTCTATCGGCGGGCGGTTAAAGCCCTGACGGATGCCGGACTGGTAACGCGCACGAAGCAAGGACTAGAAATTAAGGATCTGGATGGGCTGCGTAAATTCCTCGGCAATGACATCATTGACTGACACACCAACCTTCTCCGTAGAGAAGGTTGGTGTGTCAGTTCAGCGCAATCAGAATTTATAGGTAAGGTTGAAGTAGTGACCGAGTCCGGTGGTGCGCCCTGCTCCGCCGTGATTTTCCATCAATGCCATATTGCGGAAATACTTCAGGCCATAACCCACCGCATAATGCTCTGAATGCCAGTAGATACCGTTATACCATTCAATCGCGTCATTGCTGTATAACGGTTGATTAGCAATCTTGTTAGCGGCGAACTGATAGTCAAAGTAACCCTGATAGTTCAGGTAGCTGCCGTTGGCAAAGGTATAGAACGGCGTCGACCAGTTGGTCGAGAACATGTAGCCATCCCACTTGCCTTCGTTATCCGCACCGTAGTTTTCACGCACATAATGCGCATAGATGTTCATTCCCACCAGACCAAACCACGGAACCTTAACATCTGTGCCCAGACCGACATAATGTTCAAATAATTCCCGGTCGCCAATGTTATTTACCGTTGCGATATAGAATTCGTTAAATGGCCCAACGGATAAATCTTTATTAAAAATAGCATCCAGGGAAAACCGTGGGGATATCTTGGCGAAAAAGTTATCGCCACCATGGCGGTCATCCTGCTTGCGGTCAAAAATATCAAAGAAATCGACATAACCATACAGATCGATAATTCCGGAACGCGCCCCAAACTCCAGTTCCAGATAAGTGTCATTACGAATACCATAAGGCACTTTCGCATCCACACTTTGCATTAAGTTCATCTGCATCCAGTTAAAATCATTTTTACGGACGTTGCCATCGGTATAATCAGCAGCAAGCGCTTGCGTACAGCTCATTGCAACGATTGCGCCCAGAACTGTTTTTTTAATCATTGATTTATTCTTCATCATTTTCAATTCCTTTGAGCAAGGTTGAGTGTCGCCCCACCAAATAAATGGTGTGGCGACTGACTATCTAATTAGAGAGGTAAGTGTTATTACTGTGCTTTGTTACGTTTAAGTTTTAATGTACCCATCAACATGATAAAGATTATTAAATATAATACTGGTATTGCGTACATAATTTTCTGCAAGCCCATTGTTTTTTCCATTAGCGCACTGATCGCTGGACTAAACATAGCCCCGGCGCTACCGCTAATTAAAATATATGAAACATTCTGACTACTTGCGCGCTTCACAAATGAAACTCCGTAGGCAATAAAGGAGTTATACAGCGCCGCACAGACGAATCCGTAGCTATAAGCCAGATAATCAAGCCCCGAGATGTTTTCTTTCGTTACAATAATGGTCGTAATAACGCAAGCGAGCAAAATAATACTCAACAGGAAATAATGTATCCTCACTCGAGAAACAATGACAGTTGATACTAGCGCCCCAACCAACGCCGCTCCCCAGTATTGCGTAATAATATTACCGGCTTCTTCAAAAGGAATGCCAAATTTGTTCTTCACAAATAATGGTGCCCAGGTCAGGAAGGTATACAGCGCCAGCATACCTAAGAACAGACCAATACCTCCGCTAATAATCCCTGGGTTCCACTCAGACTTCACCGCGTCTGTCCGCTCCTCCGCAGACGCGTTTTCACAGGCAGTAAAACGAGTGAGCGCCACCACACCTAACGTAAGTAAGGCCACCATGCCAACACTTAGATAGCTGTAACTCCATGACATATTGTGCGTCAGGGCGTAGGTGGTGATCAGCGGGAAAACCACGCCTGCGACGTTAAAGGTGGCGTCTTGTACCACCAACATTGTACTTTGAATGCGATCCTGCCATACCGAAACGACAATCGTTCCTGCCACACACAGACCAATCCCACCGCAAAAGCCCACCAAAGTCATAGCAACCATCACTGGCCATAAGCCGGGGCTTAAGTGCATTGCCAGCGAACAGAGGAACACTATCGAATAGATAATAAACGTCATTCGCTTGACGCCAATTTTTTCTATCAGGGAAAAGGCGGCGATGGTCCCCGCTAATGCCCCACCGTTAAGCAGCGAAAATATCGAGGCAACGGTATTCACATCAGCACTGTAACGTACCGCAATCGGTTCAATCAGCATTCCAAACTGACTGGCAAACCCCGCCATAATAAAATTTGCCAGAAAACTAATCAGTGTAAGTGCTATTTTATTCTTCATATAATGACATCCCTGATTGGTTCAATTAAAAGCCAATGCTAAGCCGTAACGGCTGTATTTAGCGCCAGCTCAATCATATTTTTAAAAGTTAATTGTCGTTCCTCTGCCGTGGTTTCTTCGCCTGTCAGGCAATGATCGGACACCGTTAAAATAGCCAGTGCTTCAATATTAAATTGGTGTGCTAAGGCGTATAAGCCGGCCACCTCCATATCCACACCCAGTACACCAAACTTTTCCAGTGCAGGAATGAGGTTTTCGTCAGGATCGTAATAAAGATCGCCACTGAAAACATTACCGACCTTAATGTCGATTCCGGCCTTCTGTGCCAGCATCCACGCCTGTTGTAGTAATGGGAAGTGAGCGGACGTCGCCATCGTGTAGCCCGCGCTACGTTTTAAATTTGTGACAGAGTCAGTACCGGCAGCGAGAGCCAGAATAATGTCGCGCATTTTGACATGCGGTTGTGTTGCCCCCAGACTACCGACGCGAATAATTCTCTTCACATTAAAATCATGTACCAGCTCATGGGCGTATAGCGTCATAGACGGAATACCCATACCGTGTCCCATCACCGAAACAGGTTGACCAAAATAAAGACCGGTATAGCCCAGCATATTACGCACGTTGGTAACTTCGCGGTAATCCATGAGATAATTTTCGGCAATAAATTTTGCGCGCAGCGGATCGCCCGGCATAATCACAGTTGGCGCAAAATCACCCGTTTTAGCATTAATATGTGCAGTCATAACAATTCCTGAATTATGGGTATTGGAGATATGCAGGGATTGTAACCAGACGTTTGCAGAGGATTGAGGACAAAAGTCCTGCTCAAAGGATCGGCCTCTCATTTCTGAGAGTTAGAGTTGCAGGCTTAGGATGCAGAGGAAAACTATGCCCCGGCAACAGTTAGGAAAAGCAAGACCCAGAACAATAAAAGAACAGATTAGCCCCCAAATCGCTGGTGACTACCGCGTTGGCGCGAGTAGCCTTAGCAGCGTCAATATTGTTTTGAAAGTGGTCTTATTGTTATTATCGTATTCCACTCTAAGCTTGGATGCCTGCCATGACCCGATTAAGGTTTAGTGAGATGGCTCACGCCGATATACCTGCTGTTCAGTCGTTCCTTATTAAGCATCTTAATTTGTTCTTCAATGCCGGGAGAGTCATGCCTACTGCCGAAGAAGATATCTTCGATCTCAGGCAGCAGTATATTTTGCAAGAAAAAAATTTATTGCTTTGCGCGTGGAGTGAAAAGCAAGAACTCATCGCTACACTTGCAGTATGTCAATATGACGATCGTATTACTGAGCTGCGTGGGCGCTATAATTTGCCTGAAACGGCGGAGATTTGTCGTTGCTACGTGGATGCGCGCTATCGCAGACGGGGAATTGGAAGCCGGTTGTTTGCTTTAGCTCAAATTTTCTGCCAGCAGCAAAAATATAAAACCTTATATCTGCATACTCATCATTTCTTGCCTGGAGGGTATCATTTTTGGTTGCGTAAAGATTTTAGCGTCGTTATGGATATGCAGGATGAATGGCAATTGGTACATATGCAGAGATCACATTATTAAATTAACCCAACGCTAATTAACTGCGTTATTGATAACGATCAATATGATTAAATTGAAAAAATAAAACCGTGTTTATAGTTTGATCAATATCAATCAATTCTCATTTAGCTTTTTATTGTTATTTTCATGTATACATCCGAGATAAAGGATTTAAGCATAACCAACTGTAAAACATAACAATTTTACCAAAGGTGTGAGGTTTTCCCTGTTTATTCATACGGTTGACCTCGTTAACAATTGCCGTTAGAGTCGCTTTTGACAGCATTTCATTACATTTTTGTATATGAATAGGAATATGGTGAGAATTATTCAATTCAATTCCATAACTGCCCCCGCAACTGTAGGCGGATGCAGAATATCCTTGTGTGGTTAATAAGCCACAGGTCACTGTAAAGCTCGTCTTTATGGGAAGGCCGATATTCTGATTACCGTGAGTCAGGAGACCTGCTGTCAACGATGTATACCATTAAGTGGACGGGATGGTCCATGGGATGAATTATTTGACGTAAGCAGTAGTGTATTTATGAATAAGATTTTGGCTAAGTAAGGCTTATTTGCATTTGTTGCATATCTTCATTCTTAAAATTCACGATTTAATGTCATCTATCTTCATGTCTCCTCCCGATATATGGAATGAAATGAGCCATGACCAGACTTTAAGATTCTGGCATCAACGGGACGATGATAATGCACGCTAATTCTACATTTTTCTCTTCTAAAAAAACGCTTCTGGCTATTGTTGGAACCACTGTACTGTTGACTTCCGGTTTTTCTAACGCGGCAAAAACCGAATATCCTCTGACGATTAAAAACTGTGGACGCGATATTACCTTTAATCAGGCACCAACGCGCGTGGCAACCGTGGGTCAGAACAGTACCGAGATTCTCTATTCACTGGGGCTGGCCGATCGCGTCGTGGGTACTTCGTTGTGGTTTGGCCCGGTACTGGATGCTTACAAAGCAGCAAATGAAAAAGTTGCCGTCATTGCGCAAAATATTCCCAGCTTTGAAGGAATTGTGGCTAAAAAACCAGATCTGGTCGCCAGCCAGTTTGAATGGCAAATCGGCCCTGCTGGCACAGTTGCCTCATACGAACAGTTTAGTGAACTGAAGGTGCCCGTTTACACCGCGCCAGCTGACTGTGCTAAGGATAACGAAGATGGGGGTGATGGTGTTCGTAAGGGCATGTTTGATATTGCTATGGTGTATCAGGAAGTCGCCGATCTGGCAAAAATTTTTGATGTTCAGGATAAAGGCGAAGCGCTGATTGCCAGCCTTAAAGCGCGTGAATCAGCAGCAAAAAATAAAATTACCGGCATGGATAAGAATGTTTCTGCCGTGTTCTGGTTCTCAAGCGCCAATTTACAGCTCGATCCTTACGTTGCCGGGAAGTTTGGCCCAGCAGCATGGATAGCCCAAACGCTGGGTGTGAAAAATGTCATTGATTCTGCTGAAGAGTGGCCAACGGTGGGCTGGGAAACCATCGCTAAAGCTAACCCTTCTGTCATTGTGCTCGGTGAGATGAGCCGCCGACGCTTCCCGGCAGATGACTGGAAGATCAAGATGGAATACCTCCAGTCCGATCCTGTCACCAAACTGATTCCTGCCGTCAAAGAAAACCATCTGCCGGCCATTGACGTACAGACAATGAATGCCGGGATCAGAACTATTGATGGGGTGGAAAAACTGGCTGACGCTCTGGTTGAATATGGCTTAGCGCATCCGCAGGCTGCTCATTAATCTACATTTTGCGCTATATCACGGCACGGTATAGCGCATCTCCGTTACTCAGGAACGCAGATAATCATGAGTGATTCTCGCAGGATGCGTCGCGCTGTTGGTCAGCTTGCGGTGAGAGTCGGTGGTCATGCCGTTTGGGTCAGTGCGCTGATGTGTTGCGTACTGCTGGCGGGGATTTCCATCGGCGAAACGTTTATCCCCTGGCGGCACGTACTCAGCACGTTGGCAAATCATCTTTTCGATACCCACTATCCTGTCGATGCACTGGATGCCGGGATCGTCTGGAACTACCGCCTGACCCGAGCACTGGTCTCAGCCAGCTGCGGCGCCTGCCTGGCTGTTTCCGGCGTAGTGTTGCAGTCGTTGCTGCGCAATGCGCTCGCCGAACCTTATCTACTGGGGATTTCTGCCGGAGCATCTACCGGTGCGGTGCTGATTGCGCTCACGGGACTGGGGGCTGGCATCATCAGTATGTCTTTAGGGGCGTTCATTGGTGCGCTGACGGCATTTCTGTTCGTTGCGCTATTGGCGATGGCCGCTGGCGGTAAACAAGGCGGCGGGATTACAACCCAAATCATTCTTGCCGGGATCGCCAGTTCGCAACTGTTCAATGCGATTACGTCGCTTATCATCACCCGCTCAGCAAACGCCGAGCAAGCACGCGGAATTATGTTCTGGTTGTTAGGCAATTTGAGCGGTGTACGCTGGCCCGATGTTGTCTTAGCTATTCCTACCGCTCTGGTCGGTATTGCGCTGTGCTTCTGTTATGCCCGCCACCTTGATGCGTTCTCCTTTGGCGCTGAATCCGCGGCATCGTTGGGCATTCCGGTCAAACGTACCCGCGCAGTACTGATTGCTGCTGTCACCGGTATGACAGCGATTATGGTCTCCATTGTTGGTGCGATCGGCTTTGTCGGTCTGGTGATCCCTCATGCCGCTCGTTTGCTGGTCGGCAACCAGCATCATCGACTGCTGCCGGTTAGTGCGCTTACCGGCGCCATTTTCCTCATTGTCGCCGATGTTATTTCCCGCACGTTACTACCCGGCCAGGTACTGCCCATTGGGGTAATCACGGCTTTGGTCGGCGCGCCTGCGTTTTCAATCATTCTGATAAGAGGAAACCAGAACAAATGACGGTAAACCTCGTACAGCCACTTGTTACCTCTGCGCAAGCCGTTATTGAAGCCTGCAATCTGCGTTGGAAGGTAAAGGGTAAGACGATTGTTGATGATATTTCTCTCCGCGTAACTCCCGGCGAGTTTGTCGGTATCATCGGTCCCAACGGCTCGGGCAAAACGTCACTGATTTCACTGCTGGCCGGTTTGCTGAAGCCGACTTCCGGGCACATCACTCTGCGGCAAAAAGCGCTCCAGCACTATTCGCGGCGTCATCTTGCGCAACAGGTGGCGCTGGTCGAACAACAGGCTGAAACCAGCGAGCGGCTTACCGCTTTACAAGCCGTTTCTCTGGGACGGACCCCCTGGCTTAGCCTGCTCACCCCCTGGTCTGCCAAAGATGACGATATCGTACAAACGATGCTGGAGAAGGTCGATCTCAGTGAATTACAGCACCGCTGCTGGCATACCTTTTCCGGGGGAGAAAAACAGCGCCTGCATATTGCACGGGCGCTGGCGCAGCAGCCGCAATTGTTGCTGATGGATGAACCCACCAACCATCTCGACATTCAACATCAGATTGGCCTGCTGAGTCTGGTTAAACGTGAAAAGCTCACGGTGATTGCTGCTCTGCACGACCTTAATCATGCCGCAATGTTCTGCGATCGCATCATCGTAATGACCTCCGGACATATGGCGATGCAGGGTAAACCTTGCACCGTTTTTACCCGCGAAAATCTCCATGCCTGGTTTGGTATCGACGCCGTTGTCGAAAATGAAGCGGGTAGTGAAAACTGTTTTATTCGTTATCAAAGACCTGATGAATTTTAAGGAAGAATCGATGAAATACCTCAAACAGAGTCTGAAAGTTTTGTGTTTACTCGCCCTCGCCTCTTCAGCCTTCGCGCAAACTCACGAAGTGTTGATGAAGAATCGTGGGTCTGCGGGGCCGATGGTCTACGAGCCGGATTATCTGGAGATCCAACCCGGTGATACGGTGAAGTTTATCCGTAAGCATAAAAGCCACAACGCGGCTTCAATTGCAGAATTGTCTCCAGCTGACTATCCCGGTTTCATGGGAAAAATAGATGAAGAGATCGAGGTGACTTATGACAATCCTGGATTTTACGGCATCAAATGTTCACCGCATTACGCTCAGGGCATGGTGATGATGATTAAGGTTGGCGATACCACGTTACCGGACAGCTATCGGGCATTCAAAGCGCCAGGTATTGCTGATAAGCGCTTTCAGGAAATTTACGCGCGTATCGACAAACAATAATCCGCATTACTCTGGGAGAAATACAAGGTGGCAGATAAAAAACTTGCAGATGGCGAAATCCAGGAACAGCGTCGGGAATGCCTGTGTAAACTGACGAAATTCGTCGGCGCGGCGGGCGTCGCGGCTGCCGTGTGGCCGCTGGTTTCGGCCTTAAGCCCGGATGAGAAAACGCTAGGGGAAAATGAACCGATTGATGTTTCTCTTGCGGGTGTTGCTGCTGGACAAACCATCAGGCGCATATGGCAGGGAAAGCTGATTCTTATTCACCACCGCACGCAGGAAGAGATTGTCGCCGCCAGAAATACCGACTGGCATACGCTTATTGACCCACAGTCTGACAGCGAGAGGGTCTCTGCGGTTCATCCCCAATGGCTGGTGGTTCAAGGGTACTGTCCACATGCCGGATGTGTCCCCAACGCCCAGCCGGGAGGGCTGGGCTGGATTTGTCCGTGCCACGGCTCGGAATTTGATACCTCCGGGCGCGTGACGCGCGGCCCCGCAACGGCCAACCTGGCAATCCCGGATTACGCCTTTCATTCTGATGGTCAGATCGTGCGTATCGGCACTAAGGAAGCCTGACATGATGAGTGAGCGCGTCTATTCGCTTCGCTGGCGAATTCCTTTTCCTCGTTCGATTGCCGGACTCTGGCTGTTCGCTATCGGCGCAATCCTGCTGGTTATGCTCGGCGTGCAGATCCTGACAGGTATCGTACTGGCGATGTTTTACGTGCCGACAGCCGGGCTGGCATTTGACTCCATTATTCATATTATGCGTGCGGTTCGCCACGGAGAACTGATACGTAATATGCATGCTATTGGCGCATCGCTCTTTTTCTTTGCCTGTTATCTGCATATTTTTCGCGGTATGTACTACAACGTGTACCGCAAGCCCTGGACAACAATGTGGTTAATTAGCGTCACGCTGTATATCCTCCTGATGATAACCGCATTTCTTGGTTATAGTCTTATTTGGGGGCAAAAAAGCTACTGGGCGGCAACGGTCATTACTCGCTTTGCCCAGGCCATTCCGCTAGTGGGTGATACGTTATACGCATATTTAGTCGGTAGCCATACGCCGGGAACACCGATGCTTGGCCGCTTTTTTGTTATCCACTTTATTCTTCCTTTTGTGATTGTCGTGGCAACGGTTTTTCATATTCGAACCGTACAGTCAGCGTTTGCCCAGGCGATGAAAAAGAAGTTCAGCGAGAAAGAGTCCAGGAGCCTGTTGTTCGATTACAAAATTACCGATCTCGATGCCATCAAAATCACCCTTTTTTTGATGCTCTTCGCCTGGTTTTTATTCTTTGCTCCGCACTATCTGAGCAGCGCCGATAACTTTATTCCCGCAGACCCAACGATTACACCGGCGATTGTTGCGCCAGAATGGTATTTCCTTCCCTTCTTCTCCATCTTGCGCTGTTTCCCGAATGAATTCGTGGGACTAGCCGCGATGTGCGGTTCGATACTGATTTTCTATTTTCTTCCCTGGCTTGATACCTCCCGGGCTCGTTTTCGCCATTACAGCAAGCTGGTCAAATGCGGATTCTGGCTGTGGGTCATCAATGCCTGCTTTTTAGGCTGGTTAGGATCGAAAGCGCTGGTTGGCCCCGACCTTCTTGACGGTTTTCGTAACGAAGAAGGTTGGATACGTGCCGCGTCCCAGCTTTCGACGCTGATTTGGTTTGCCTGGTTTTTAATCGTATTACCTTGCCGTCGTTTTCTGGAAAAACAGGACTGATAATGAAACGACTATTGAAATTCAGTGTTCTGTGTTTTTCTCTATTGGGACTGGGCTCCACCTATGCGCAAGAAACCACGCCTGAACGACAGGAATGGAGTTTCAGCGGCATCAATGGCCAGTATGATAAAGAGCAGCTTCGGCGTGGTCTGCAGGTTTATGAAGAGAAGTGTCGCGCTTGTCACGGCATGAAGCACCTTACCTTTCGAACCTTGACCAGATCCGGCGGCCCGGAACTCACGGAAGAAGAAGCAAGAAGTATCGCTAACGGCTATCAGTTTCCTGAGATTCAGGATGACGGCCAGATGGGTGAGCGGGACGGGACGCTAAATGACAGCTTTATATCGCCATATTTAAACGAGCGGGAAGCTCGATACCTTAATAATGGCGCAGAACCTGTTGACCTGAGCTATATCGTCCGCGCCCGCTCATACGATCGTGGATTTCCGCAATTCCTGTTAGATGCTTTTCTGCCCTACACGGACCAGGGAGCTGATTACGTCTACGCACTACTCACCGGCTATCTGCCTGACGATCCCGAACTGAAGGCTAACCGCTATTTTCCGGGCGGCGTGATTAACATGCCGAAACCGCTGAATAGCGGAGAGATCCAATGGAGTCCGGCGTCACAGAAAGCTGAAACTGAGGAGCAATACGCCAGGGATGTTACCGCCTTTCTGGCATGGGCAGCCGATCCGGCGCTCTCTGAACGAAAACAGCAAGGGAATTACGTTATGGGCTATCTGGCTATTATGCTGGGGCTGCTATGGATATTACGACGAATGAAGAGACGTTCGCTCATGTAGGTCTTGCGAGGCGGGGGATTACTCAGTTCACCAGCATTCAACCGGTCAGCTGCGCTGTTGCCCTCGCGCGACTAAGACAAGTAAAGGAAGGAAAAATATAAATCAAGCAAAATGAAAAAACCCCAAGCTATTTGATAGCTTGGGGTTCATGTTTGGCGGAAGCGTAGAGATTCGAACTCTAGAACCCTTTCGGGTCGCCGGTTTTCAAGACCGGTGCCTTCAACCGCTCGGCCACGCTTCCAATGAGGCGCACTATAAACATCCCGAACGGACCTGTAAAGCACCAATGTGTTCGTTTGCCTGAAAAACAGCCAAAATGTTGTTAATCGACTGAAATAACAACAGATTGACCATTTAATCAGCACAAATACCAGCTACAACGCTTAATGTTTTTTGATGTACATATCTTTGGTGTAGTAATTTCCCCGGTTATCCGGCGCAAATCCCCCCACCCACGGCTTCACCAGATGCGTGCGGACATAGTGGTAAACCGGAATCGCAGGGACATCATCACCTAAAAGATCTTCAGCCTGCTGATAGTATTTGCCTCGTTCTTCCAGTGAATTTGCTTTCGCCGCATTACGCATCGCTTCATCAAAGGCGGGGTTGCTGTACTTGGTAGTATTCTCGCTATCACCGGTACGGAAAATATTGAGGAAACTTGAAGCATCATCATAATCGGCTATCCACGCATAGCGCACGACGTCAAAATTACCGGTGTGCATAGTGTCCAGCATGGTTTTCCATTCCTGGTTTTGCAGCTTCGCCTCGACGCCAAGGTTTTTCTTCCACATCGACGATGCGGCAATCGCAATACGCTGGTGCGTTTCGAAGGTGTTGTAGAGCAAATTCAAGCTAAGCGGATGCTCAGGACCAAAACCGGCTTCAGCAAGCAGTTTTTTGGCTTCAGCAATACGTTTTTCGAGCGGCCATGACGCATACTCCGGTGCATGCAGTTTCACCCCACCTATTTCCGGCTGGCTGATAACCCACGCTGCTCGCTGCCCCTGCCCCATCACCTTTTGCGCAATGATGTCTTTATCCAGCGCCATATTCAGCGCCCGGCGCACGCGCGGATCATTAAACGGCGCGCGGGTTGTATTGAACTGATAGTAATACGTTGAAAGCTGGGGAGAGACATGCAGTTCATCGCCCATCGTTTTTTTCAGTTGGGCGAACTGATTGACCGGTACGCTATAAACAATGTCGATTTCACCGGCCTTATAGCGGTTTACGTCAGCCGACTCTGAGCTGATGGGCAAATAAGTAACTTTATTAATAACCGTATGCCGATCGTCCCAGTAATGTGGGTTACGCTCGGCAACGATGCGCTCATTGACCACCCATTGCGATAGTTTGTACGGCCCACTGCTGACAAAATGTTCTGGTCGGGTCCACTTGTCGCCAAAACGCCCAATCAGAACTTTATCCAGCGGCACCAGCGATGGATGCGCCAGCATCGCCAGAAACGCCGCCGTCGGTTGCGTCAGGGTAATTTCCAGCGTGGTATCATCCAGGGCTTTGACCCCTAGTGTAGCGGGATCTTTATTCCCTTGGGCAATATCAACCGCGTTCGCAACATGCATATTGCCCAGATACGAAGCATAAGGTGAAGCCGTTTGCGGCGAGACCAGACGCTGCCAACTCCAGACAACATCCTGTGCGGTAATCGCAGAGCCATCAGACCAGGTAATGCCCGGACGTAAATGAAAGGTCCAGATAGTATTGTCTTTATTCTCCCAGGATGCCGCAAGGCGGGGCTCGATAGACCCATCCTGCTTGACAGCAACCAGACCGTCGAACATATCGCTGATTAAATTAAACTCAACGTTGCTTTCGACTTTATGCGGATCCAGCGATGCCGGCTCACTGCCGTTATTTCTCACCAGTTCCTGCTTTTCAGCCAATGCTGTTCCTGCGGGAACATGAGCTGCCCATGCCGCGCCGTTTATTGATATCATACAGGCGGCCAACAGCGTAAACGTAAATACCTTCGATTTGTGTTGAGTCATTCCCTGCACCTTATTGTTCTGTTTTATGTAGACACCGCTTTCACTGTCAGAGAGATTCAGGAATAACGCAATATTTTTCAGTGACCTATAAGATGTCGATCTGACATTTTCAAACAATAAGTGGTAACATCTAATTTAGACACTTTTGCTGAAATAATATGCTTAAGTCTGGCGGGTTAAAATGCGTAAAGATGGGTAAAACCGCTGTGTCATTCCCCTTGATTTCATTATCCTCCATCATTAATTACATCTGTCATAAGAGAGTGACTCATGGATCGTATTATTAGTTCTTCGCGCGACCGTACATCGCTACTCAGCACGCATAAAGTGCTGCGCAATACCTATTTTCTGCTCAGCCTGACGCTGGCGTTTTCTGCCATCACCGCAACGGCAAGCACCGTGCTGATGCTGCCATCCCCGGGTCTAATCCTGACGCTGGTGGGAATGTATGGTCTGATGTTCCTGACATATAAAACTGCGGATAAGCCGGTCGGAATTCTGTCTGCTTTCGCATTCACCGGCTTCCTGGGCTACATTCTGGGACCGATTCTGAACACCTACCTGTCTGCAGGCATGGGTGATGTTATCGGTATGGCGCTGGGCGGCACTGCTCTGGTCTTCTTCAGCTGTTCTGCCTATGTGCTGACCACCCGTAAAGACATGTCCTTCCTCGGCGGTATGCTGATGGCAGGTATCGTGGTGGTGCTGATTGGTATGGTTGCGAATATCTTCCTGCAACTGCCAGCTCTGCATCTGGCCATCAGCGCGGTGTTTATTCTGATTTCTTCAGGCGCTATCCTGTTTGAAACCAGCAATATCATCCGTGGCGGTGAAACCAACTACATCCGTGCAACGGTCAGCCTGTATGTTTCGCTGTACAACATCTTCGTCAGCCTGCTGAGCATTCTGGGCTTCGCCAGCCGCGACTAAGTTGTCAACTCGCACTATCCAGCCCCGCTTATGCGGGGCTTTCTTTTTTGGTAAACTGCCGCCAGTTTGACTAACGTAGTGACAAATTATGTTGATCTTTGAAGGTAAAGAAATCAGTACCGATAGCGAAGGCTATCTGAAAGATACCACGCTGTGGAGCGAGCCGCTGGCCGAGAAAATCGCCGAAAACGAAGGCATTACGCTCTCCGCAGAACACTGGGAAGTGGTGCGTTTTGTCCGCGATTTTTATCTGGAATTTAATACCTCCCCCGCTATCCGCATGCTGGTAAAAGCGATGGCCAACAAGTTTGGCGAAGAGAAAGGCAACAGCCGTTATCTCTACCGCCTGTTCCCAAAAGGTCCGGCCAAGCAGGCGACTAAAATTGCCGGCCTGCCGAAACCGGTGAAATGTATTTAATAACGGATACTAAATCCCTTTAGTTCGTCGCCAGGACGATGGGGTTCGCTGAGAACTCTGTCTACCCTGGCGCTTCGCGGCCCCCCGGCTTTCAACCACTTCATCAGTTGTTCCACCCGGTCACCTTCACCGCAGGCGACAACCTCTACGCTGCCGTCATCCATATTCTTCGCGTATCCGGTCAATCCCAGCCGTTGTGCTTCATGCTGGGTGGTGTAGCGAAATCCTACCCCCTGAACCCGGCCATAGACCCAGGCGATTATGCAGACTTTCGACATTGCGGTTCTCCTTATCATCACAGCGCGCGTTGCAAATATGCGTAAAACTCAGGACAATGGCGCCCATTTCTTTGAATTGACAGAATAGTAAATTATGAGTGTACGTTTAGTGTTAGCCAAAGGGCGCGAAAAATCATTACTGCGCCGCCATCCGTGGGTATTTTCCGGTGCTGTCGCACGTATGGAAGGTAAAGCCAACCTCGGTGAAACCATCGATATTGTTGATCATCAGGGTAAATGGTTAGCACGCGGCGCGTACTCACCCGCGTCGCAGATCCGTGCACGCGTCTGGACATTTGACAAGTCTGAGTCCATCGATATTGATTTCTTCACCCGTCGTCTGCAGCAGGCGCAGACATGGCGTGACTGGCTGGCGAAAAAAGACGGTCTGGACAGCTACCGTCTGATCGCCGGCGAATCCGATGGTCTGCCGGGTGTCACCATTGACCGCTTCGGCAACTTCCTGGTGTTGCAGTTGCTTAGTGCGGGGGCTGAATACCAACGCGCAGCGCTGATTAGCGCTTTGCAAATTGTTTTCCCGGACTGCGCCATTTATGACCGTAGCGATGTTGCGGTGCGTAAAAAAGAAGGTATGGAGCTGACTCAAGGGCCAGTAACGGGCGAGCTTCCGCCAGCACTGCTGCCAATTGAAGAGCACGGCATGAAGCTACTGGTTGATATTCAGCATGGTCACAAAACCGGTTACTACCTCGATCAACGCGATAGCCGCCTGGCCACGCGTCGTTATGTGGAAAATCAGCGTGTGCTGAACTGTTTCTCTTATACCGGTGGATTTGCGGTTTCAGCATTAATGGGTGGATGCCGTCAGGTCGTCAGCGTTGACACCTCTCAGGAAGCGCTCGATATTGCCCGCCAGAACGTGGAACTGAACAAGCTGGATCTGAGCAAAGCTGAGTTCGTGCGTGATGATGTGTTCAAACTTCTGCGAGCTTATCGCGATCGTGGTGAGAAATTCGACGTCATCGTGATGGATCCGCCGAAATTTGTCGAAAACAAAAGCCAGTTGATGGGCGCCTGCCGCGGCTATAAGGACATCAATATGCTGGCTATTCAGTTACTCAATCCGGGCGGCGTACTGCTGACTTTCTCCTGCTCTGGGCTTATGACCACCGATTTATTTCAGAAAATCATCGCTGATGCCGCAATAGATGCTGGTCGTGATGTACAATTTATAGAGCAGTTCCGTCAGGCCGCCGATCACCCGGTGATCGCTACCTACCCGGAAGGGCTGTATCTGAAAGGGTTTGCCTGTCGCATCATGTAACTTGAAAAGTGGAATATTACCCTTACATAGAGGGTATCTATTTCCCGGGAGGTGACTATGATTGCCAGCAAATTCGGTATCGGCCAGCAGGTCCGCCATTCTCTGTTAGGTTACCTCGGAGTGGTCGTGGATATCGACCCGGAATATTCGCTTGATCAACCGTCAGCCGATGAGTTGGCGGTTAACGACGAACTTCGCGCCGCTCCCTGGTATCACGTGGTGATGGAAGACGATAATGGTCTGCCAGTACATACGTATCTGGCCGAAGCACAACTGAGTAGCGAGCTACAGGAAGAACATCCGGAGCAACCGTCGATGGATGAACTGGCGCGAACAATTCGAAAACAGCTTCAGGCCCCGCGCCTGCGCAATTGATGCAAACACAGACCCGATTAGCTAATCGGGTCTGTGCGTTTTGTTCGGCTACAGATCAACCTTACTTAGCCAGTCCCAGCCGCGGGATCTCAATCGCCGGGCAACGATCCATCACCACCGTCAACCCTGCATCACGAGCCAGTACGGCTGCTTGCTCGTTAATCACGCCGAGCTGCATCCATAGGGTCTTCGCGCCGATGGCAATTGCCTCCTGAGCAACACCCCACGCCGCTTCGGAATTACGGAAGACATCTACCATATCCACTTTCTCTGGTACATCTGCCAGCGTCGCATAGCCCTGCTGCCCCAGCAGTGTTTTTCCGGCAACTTTCGGTGAAACAGGAATAACGTGATAGCCCTGATCGAGTAAATATTTCATAACCCGATAGCTTGGGCGATCGGGTTTATCGCTTGCACCCACCAGTGCAATCGTGCGGGTCGTTGTCAAAATGCCAGCAATATCGGTCTCTTTCATCGTTTTCCTCCAGGCTGTTTAGCAAAGTTTACGACAAACCTGACTTTGCGACCATTCATCCCATACTGGCGCATGAGAGCTAAACTCAAAAATATGTCTATATGTTAGTAAACATGATTATCGAAAAATTTAGATACATCTTATACAGATTTTTTCTGGACAGGAGAAACTTATGAAAGCCGGCATTGTGACAGCCTTAATTGCCCTGTGTTTGCCGGTAACCGTTTTTGCTACCTCTCTACGTCTGTCTAATGATATTGACCTTCTGGTGCTGGACGGAAAAAAAGTCTCCAGCTCATTACTGCGTGGTGCCGAAAGTATTGAGCTGGAAAATGGTCGGCACCAGCTCGTGTTTCGCGTAGAAAAAACCATTCGCCTGTCCAGCCACGAAGAACGTCTGTATATTTCGCCCCCGCTGGTCATCAGCTTTGATACCCAACTCGTCAGTCAGGTTAATTTTCACCTGCCACGTCTGAGCAACGAGCGAGATGCAACGCATTTTGATGATGCACCACGCGTAGAACTGCTGGATGGGGATTCCATGCCTATACCGGTTAAGCTGGATATTCTGTCAATCACATCCACCGCAAAAATCGTAGATTATGAAATGGAAACAGAGCGCTATAACAAAGCGGCTAAGCATGCGTCTTTACCGCAATTTGCCACGATGATGGCCGATGACAGTTCGCTGCTTTCCGGGGTATCTGAACTGGATCGCGTGCCGCCTCAGTCGCAAACGCTGACCGAGCAGCGCTTAAAATATTGGTTTCAACAGGCCGACGCACAAACGCGAAGTAACTTCTTACAATGGGCTGAGAAACAGCCCCCATCGTGACATTTATGTTCGTATACGCATTTTTTTTGTCTTTCTCTTGCAGCGTCAAGTGCTTCCAGTACTCTGTAACAAGGTTAACTTGGGAGCTGTACTATGGAATTAACGACTCGCACATTACCAGCGCAGAAACATATTGCGTTGGTCGCACACGATCACTGCAAAAAGATGTTGATGAGCTGGGTTGAACGCCACCAGCCATTACTGGAAAAACACGTTCTGTATGCTACAGGAACAACAGGAAATCTAATTCAACGCGCGACAGGAATGGATGTCAACGCCATGCTGAGCGGCCCGATGGGGGGTGACCAGCAGGTGGGTGCGCTAATTTCAGAAGGGAAAATTGATGTGCTGATTTTCTTCTGGGATCCGCTCAACGCCGTTCCCCACGATCCTGATGTCAAAGCCCTGCTACGCCTGGCCACAGTCTGGAACATTCCGGTCGCCACCAACGTGTCAACGGCTGATTTTATTATCCAGTCGCCAAACTTCAACGACGCAACGGATATCTTGATCCCGGATTACGCCCGTTATCTTGCAGAACGCCTCAAATAAACGCTAAGCAGGCGGCAACTGCCGCCTGCTTTTCAGGGTTTCCGGGTCACCGGAACGTCTAATTGCTTAAGCTCATCAACAAAACATGATGGCGCGTCTTTGCTAAACAGTAGCCATACCCGATGTCGTGCACGCGTTAGCGCCACATACAGCAACCGCCGCTCTTCAGCATCAGGAAAATCTTCAACAGCCGGGAGTAACGCCTCTTCCATAATCGACTCACGAGCCGGAGCCGGAAAACCGTCATTCCCGTCATGAAGCCCCATAACAATGACGTAATCCGCCTGCTGCCCTTTGCTGGCATGAATAGTCATAAAATCCAACTGCAGCTTGGGCCAGCGGGTGGCCGCTTTGTCCAGGCTGGCTGGCTTCAGATGATGGTACCGCGCCAGCACCAGAATTCTCTCTTCAGCTTTCACAAAACCCGACAACTTATCCAGCAACAGATCTAACTGACTTTCATCGAGCAACGTGACTGCTTTTTTATCACCGGTCGTCAGACTGTTCAGCGGTTTCGTGAGCTGATGTGGGTTTTGCTGGATAAACTGGTTTGCGACTTCGCCAATCCGGCTATTAAAACGGTAAGTCGTATCCAGATTACAGCTATCGCCCTCACCAAAATTTTGCTGGAATGCGGTCGTCAGAGAAAGCTGTGCTCCGCTGAACCGGTAAATGGCCTGCCAGTCATCTCCCACGGCAAACAGTGTGGTCTGCGAGTTTTGCTTTCGCAAGGCGGCTAACAGGGCGGCGCGCTGAGGGGAAATATCCTGAAATTCATCGACCAGAATATGTTTCCACGGACTGATAAACCGCCCCTTCTCCAGAATGACAATAGCCTGATGGATCAACCCGGAGAAATCGACGGCATTCTCATCCTTCAGGGCACTCTTCCAGACCTTGAGCAGCGGCGCCATTAGCTTTATGCGTTTACTGAACAGATCGCGGATCTCCTCCGGAGCATTAGCAATCATCTCCGCCTGTGCTCCACCATGCATCCGCATCAAACTAACCCAGCGATCCAACCGGGAGGCCAGACGGTGCTGTAATTTTTCGTCATCCCAGAAGTTACCTTCGGGTACAGACCACTGCATTTCTTCTTCTAACCATTGTCGCCAGCCTTTAGCCTGAGCCTTTTTCTCACTGCACTGCTGACGCCAGGTCGTTATAAAGAGTTTACTGCGAGCGGCGGCATCATTTTCCAGCTTGCTCACTGTTGGAACTTTTTTGCTACCTTGCGAAATAATGTACAACGCCAGTGAATGGAACGTCCGTGCAGTGACCTCGTCCGTATGCAGACGCTCACGAATGCGGTCATCCATCTCCTGGGCTGCTTTGCGTCCAAACGCCAGCAACAGGATCTGTTCTGGCGCGGCTTCTCCTCGTGCAAGCAGCCAGCCCGCACGGGCGACCAATACGGATGTTTTACCGCTTCCAGCCCCTGCAAGTACCAACAATGATTGCTCACCGTTCACTACCGCGCGCGCCTGAGCAGGGTTCAACGGCGAAGATTCAATATGCTGGAAAAACTCAGCATACTCTTCCAGCATTGCCTCGGTGTACGCCTGATTGTGCTGTAAGCGGCAGGCTTCAATGTCCTTCAACCACGCCTGGCATTGACGTAACGCCTCCCGGCAATTTTCAAATTCTTCCAGCCGATTAACCGGGAGCGGTAACGCGGCAAAGGCACGGCGAATCTGCTGCTGCAGCCCTGACGTTTGTTCGCGCGTCAGCCATTTACTTTCACTAGTACGCGCCGCTATCGCATCCAACTGCTGCTGTAAAACCCCCGCAGCAACGTCACTCATTTCCTGGCTCCACTGCTGCCAGAGTGCATTCAAATGATGATGGAAGCGCTGGGTTTCCGCCCACTCTGTACCGTGAAGACGAACCACCTTCTCATCCGGGAGTACAAACTCCAGCTCGCCCCACACCAGACCACGTTTGCAATGAATAGCCAGTAACTGATTGAAGGGAATAAGATACTCGTGACGATCGCCGGAAACTTTAATCCCGGCATTGAGAATAACGGCCCGATCGTAAGGGTGTTGTGCCAGACGTTTTCCAAGAGAAGTAGCTTTCAGTTCCATAAGACTCAAGCGGATCCACACGAAGAGGTTTGCTTATCAGTGTAACCGCCAGAGAAAACGTGCTCCAGCCCAAAAAAACGTTACAATTGCCGAATTCACAGAAAACCAGAGTTAACCGAGGGTTTATGCGTACTGTTCTGAATATTTTAAATTTTGTGCTTGGGGGGTTCGCCACCACCCTGGCCTGGTTACTGGCAACGCTGGTCAGTATCGTGCTTATTTTTACTTTACCCTTGACCCGTTCATGCTGGGAGATAACCCGACTTTCACTGTTTCCCTATGGCAACGAAGCGATACATGTCGATGAACTGAATCCTGCCGGTAAAAGCGTCCTGTTGAATACCGGCGGCACCGTGCTCAATATTTTCTGGCTAATTTTCTTCGGCTGGTGGTTGTGTCTGATGCACATTGTCTCTGGTATTGCTCAGTGCATAACGATTATTGGTATTCCGGTTGGCATTGCGAACTTTAAAATCGCTGCCATTGCGCTCTGGCCGGTGGGTCGCCGGGTAGTTTCAGTAGAAGTTGCCCGTGCAGCGCGTGAAGCCAATGCACGTCGTCGCTTTGAATAATCAGGACCAATGGCCTTTATGTTAAGTCCTCTGCTCAAACGCTATACCTGGAACAGCACCTGGCTGTACTACGTGCGGATTTTTATCGCGCTATGCGGTACAACGGCGCTGCCCTGGTGGCTGGGTGACGTCAAGCTGACCATCCCTCTCACGCTAGGTATGGTCGCTGCCGCACTTACCGATCTCGATGATCGTCTCGCGGGCCGACTGCGCAATTTAATCATCACGCTGGTGTGCTTTTTTATTGCCTCAGCCTCCGTTGAACTGCTCTTCCCATGGCCCTGGCTGTTTGCTATTGGGTTAACGCTTTCCACCAGCGGTTTTATTCTGCTGGGGGGATTAGGCCAGCGCTATGCAACCATCGCTTTTGGCGCGTTGCTCATCGCCATTTACACGATGCTGGGCACCTCGCTTTACGATCAGTGGTATCAACAACCAATCCTGCTGCTCGCTGGCGCTATCTGGTATAACCTGCTGACGCTCACCGGACATCTTCTGTTCCCCATCCGCCCCTTACAGGACAATCTGGCCCGCAGCTACGAACAATTAGCGCACTACCTGGAACTGAAGTCGCGTCTTTTTGATCCCGACATCGAAGATGAAAGCCAGGCGCCGTTGTATGATTTAGCCCTCGCTAATGGGCAACTGATGGCAACGCTAAACCAGACCAAAGTGTCGCTGCTGACTCGCCTGCGCGGTGACCGTGGACAACGGGGAACACGTCGCACGCTACATTACTATTTTGTGGCGCAGGATATTCATGAACGCGCAAGCTCCTCACATATTCAATATCAAACGCTACGCGATCATTTCCGTCATAGCGATGTGATGTTCCGCTTCCAGCGGTTGATGTCGATGCAAGGACAAGCCTGTTCACAATTGTCTCGTTGTATTTTATTGCGCACGCCTTACCAGCACGATCCGCACTTTGAGCGCGTCTTCACCCATATAGATGCCGCACTTGAGCGCATGCGTGCCAGTGGTGAGCCTGCAGATCTGCTCAATACGCTGGGATTCTTACTATCGAACCTGCGGGCTATCGATGCGCAACTGGCCACCATTGAGTCTGAACAGGCTCAGGTACTCTCGCGCAATGAGTCTGAAAATCAGCTTGCTGATGACAGTCCCCATGGATTCAGTGATATCTGGTTACGCCTGAGCCGTAATTTCACCCCAGAGTCCGCACTGTTTCGCCATGCCGTCCGCATGTCGTTAGTGCTCTGTGTTGGTTATGCCATTATCCAGGTAACTGGCATGAATCACGGATACTGGATCTTGCTGACCAGCCTGTTTGTCTGTCAACCAAACTACAATGCCACCCGACATCGCCTGGCGCTCAGGATTATCGGCACGTTGGTTGGTATTGCCATCGGTTTACCGATCCTGTGGTTTGTGCCCTCTTTAGAAGGGCAGCTAATACTTTTAGTGATCACTGGTGTACTGTTTTTTGCCTTTCGCAACGTCCAGTATGCGCACGCCACCATGTTTATCACGCTGCTGGTATTACTGTGCTTTAACCTGCTCGGCGAAGGTTTTGAGGTTGCACTGCCGCGTGTCATCGATACGCTAATTGGCTGTGCTATCGCCTGGGCGGCTGTCAGTTTCATCTGGCCAGACTGGCGTTTTCGTAATCTACCACGGGTAATTGAGCGGGCGACTGACGCTAACTGCCGCTACCTTGATGCAATTCTCGAACAATACCATCAGGGTCGTGATAATCGTCTGGCCTACCGTATCGCTCGCCGTGACGCGCATAACCGTGATGCTGAACTCGCCTCCGTGGTGTCAAACATGTCGAGCGAGCCGGATGTGACGACCCAAACCCGCGAAACGGCGTTCCGTTTACTGTGTCTCAACCATACGTTTACCAGCTATATTTCTGCGCTTGGCGCACATCGCGAACAGTTGACCAATCCAGACGTTCTGGCATTGCTGGATGACGCTGTTTGCTATGTTGATGATGCCCTTCACCATCAACCCGCTGACGAGCAACGCGTATACCAGGCGTTAGAAGGGCTGAAGCAGCGAATTCAGCACCTGGAACCACGCCCGGACAGTAAAGAGCCTCTGGTCGTTCAGCAAGTTGGGTTATTGATCGCTCTGCTCCCGGAAATCCGGCGATTACAGCAGCAAATTGCCGTACTACCTTCTAATACCCCGATTCCGGCGTAAGAGAACTTACCCACTCCACCAGCTCCTGGCGACGCGTCGCCGGGAGCGCGGCTTCATGTATCCCCCCTACCGCGCCTTCAAGGGCATAGAGTACTTTTACCGTCAGAGCCGGGTTATTTTGCCGAAGTTTCAGCCAGCACATTTGTGCTCCCAACGACCGCATGGTCCCCTCATCTTTAATTCCAACTTCATTCAGCAGAGTCTCCAGATGAAACGTCATATTTGGCAATTCCCGCAGACGATGCTGGGTAAAGCGACTCTGTTTTTCCTTAACCGCTGCATCCAACGAATATCGCGATAACGACACCAGTTGCTGCTGGTTTTGCCACAGGGCATCGTTCACCTGGTAATAATTAAGTACAAGAGGACGTCCCCGCTTAATAAATGTCAGCCAGACAGGAGAATTTTGTACACAATACTGGGCGCTCTGTTCACAGGCGCGAAGATACAACTCACCATTGGCGACCATGGCAAAGACCGTATCGCCAACCGTCAGACTGTAGCCACCAAACAGTGAGCGATAGTGAATTGTCCCCAGAGAAGCCAGATATTCCTGCGATTTATAGATCCTTGCATAAGAAAGCTCTTTCATAAAAATCCTTTTTAAATCATAACGTAAGCAAATGATTTTCAATAGCGGATCCGTTAATGACGAAAATAGGCAACTTATGCGTATGGGGCAAGATGAATTTTATTTTTCCCGTGACGACAACTAAAAATTGCGAACCTGTTTCCGAAAATAAGGTTGATCTTTGTTGATGGCAGGGTTACTGTATATTCATACAGTAACTCACAGGGCTGGATTGATTATGTACACTTCAGGCTATGCAAATCGTTCTTCGTCGTTCTCTTCCGCATCAAGCAACATTGCGCGCGTTTCATCAGAGAACGCAACCGCTGGGCTTATCAGTGAAGTAGTCTATCGCGAGGACCAGCCCATGATGACGCAACTACTGCTGCTTCCTCTGCTGCAACAGTTAGGGCAGCAATCACGCTGGCAGCTGTGGCTGACGCCTCAGCAAAAATTAAGCCGGGAGTGGGTGCAGTCAGCCGGACTTCCATTGACAAAAGTAATGCAGATTAGTCAACTCTCCCCCTGCAATACGCTGGAATCGATGATCCGTGCGCTGCGCACAGGTAATTACAGTGTTGTCATTGGCTGGCTGGCGGAAGAATTAACGGAAGATGAACATGCCGAACTAGTCAAAGCGGCTGATGAAGGAAATGCGATGGGTTTTATCATGCGTCCTGTTTGCGCACAGTCACTTGCGGGGAGACAGCATTCCGGGCTAAAAATTCACTCGAATTTGTATCATTGAGTAAAATTAGGATTTATCCTGGAATTTTTTTTCATGCTTCAATTTGCCTTTGAGCTTTAACGCGTTTTTCGTCCGAACGCCTGTCTCAAGCGGTTTTCAGGAAATCCTCAGTGCATTTAGTCATCAATAAATGTTAAATATTATGTATACAAGCCTTTTTTTTTCATATGCCTGACGGACTTCACACTTGTAAGTTTTCAACTACGTTGTAGACTTTACATCGCCAGGGGTGCTCGGCGTAAGCCGCAGATATCGGTAGAGCAACTATTGAACTGGTCCCCGGGTGAAGGATTTAACCGTGTTATCTCTCTTCGGAGATATTCATGGCGAATTTTGGATGATAACGAGGCGCAAAAAATGAAAAAGACAGCTATCGCAATTGCAGTGGCACTGGCTGGTTTCGCTACCGTGGCGCAGGCCGCTCCGAAAGATAACACCTGGTACGCTGGTGCTAAAATGGGCTGGTCTCAGTACCATGATATTGGCAACAACCAGATCAACAACGCCGGTCCGACCCACGAAAGCCAACTGGGTGCCGGTGCGTTCGGTGGTTATCAGGTTAACCCGTACGTTGGTTTTGAAATGGGTTACGACTGGTTAGGCCGTATGCCGTACAAAGGCTACACCGACCAGACTCATCAAAACGGCGCTTTCAAAGCTCAGGGCGTTCAGCTGACCGCTAAACTGGGTTACCCAATCACTGACGATCTGGACGTTTATACCCGTCTGGGTGGTATGGTTTGGCGTGCAGACGCTAAAAACAACGAAGGCTTCAAAGACCACGACACTGGTGTATCCCCAGTATTCGCTGGTGGCGTAGAGTATGCAATTACTCCTGAAATCGCTACCCGTCTGGAATACCAGTGGACCAACAACATCGGTGACGCGAACACCGTTGGTGGTCGTCCGGATAACGGCCTGTTGAGCGTTGGTGTTTCTTACCGTTTCGGCCAGCAGGAAGAAGCAGCTCCAGTAGTTGTTGCTCCGGCTCCGGCTCCAGAAGTACAGACCAAGCACTTCACTCTGAAGTCTGACGTTCTGTTCAACTTCAACAAAGCAACTCTGAAACCAGAAGGCCAGCAGGCTCTGGACCAGATGTACAGCCAGCTGAGCAACCTGGATCCGAAAGACGGTTCCGTAGTGGTTCTGGGCTTCACTGACCGCATCGGTTCTGACGCTTACAACCAGGGTCTGTCCGAGAAACGTGCTCAGTCCGTTGTTGATTACCTGATCTCTAAAGGTATTCCTTCTGACAAAATCTCTGCACGTGGCATGGGTGAATCCAACCCAGTTACTGGCAACACCTGTGACAACGTGAAAGCTCGCGCTGCACTGATCGACTGCCTGGCTCCGGATCGTCGTGTTGAGATCGAAGTTAAAGGCATCAAAGACGTTGTAACTCAGCCTCAGGCTTAAGTTATCGTCTTATAAAAAAACCCCGCGCTATGCGGGGTTTTTTTTCATCTGTTTCCACTCAAAACAAGCCTCTTGTTACACCAGCCAACCGCTAGTCTTTTCCCAGCAACGCCTGTAAATCCTGCTTCAATGTCGACATTTTGTTCGCGTACTTCTCTTTATGCTCTGCGTCTTCAATCAGCTGCACTATAGTTTCAGAAAGCGTTTTTCCACGCCGCTGCGCAAGACCAGCCAGACGCTGCCAGACCATAAACTCCAGATCGATCGATTTCTTACGCGTATGTTGATGTTCTGCATTAAAGTGCCGCTTACGCCTCGCCCGGATCGTTTGCTTCATACGATTGAGCAGTGCAGGGTTCATGTATTCTTCAATCCAGGCGTTGACCCGAACCGGTTCATTTTCGAGGGTTAGCAACAAATCAACGGCTTCTTTGGCAGCGCTGGCTTCCACATAGCGGGTAATCAACTCCCCCTCGCGATGCTTCTTCACCAGGTACTTCCATTTCCATCCGCTTTCAAGATTTTCAAGTTGTTGATATTTCATTGCGATCTCAATGTTACCGTGTAACTCTTATCAGAATATCAGCTTTTTCGGCATCTGAAGAAAAGAATATCCAGCCTGTGAACTGCCGCGCGTCATCACAACCGTTTCGCGGCGCTTTCCAGGTGTTTAGTGGTGAGGGTTACGGTATAATCTCGTTTTTTACAACAGACTAAAAAACATCAACTTTGACCATTACGAAACTTGCATGGCGTGATCTGGTTCCTGATACCGACAGTTATCAGGAAGTATTTGCACAGCCTCACGTCACTGACGACACCGACACCTTACTTAGTGATACTCAGCCACGTTTACAATTCGCGCTAGAGCAGCTTCTTCAGCACTGGACAACATCCTCGTTCATGTTGGTGAAAGCACCGGAGGAGCTTGAGTATCTCAACCTTATTGCAAAGGCTGCACGTCCCCTGCACACGGATGCAGGAAGCCTGACTGGCGGCCATTACGACATCTCCAGTCACACTATTCGTTATCGTACAGCTGAAAAAGCGGAAGACAATTTTGCGACGTTGACGCAGGTGGTCAGCGCTGACTGGGCCGAAGCTGAACAACTGTTTGGCTGTCTACGTCAGTTCAATGGCGAAATTACGCTGCAGCCAGGTCTGGTACATCAGGCCAATGGGGGTGTGCTGGTTATCTCATTGCGCACGCTGTTGGCCCAACCTCTGTTGTGGATGCGTCTGAAAGCCATTGTCAGCCACGAGCGTTTTGATTGGGTGGCTTTTGATGAGTCTCGCCCGCTGCCTGTCTCTGTTCCGCCTATGCCGCTTAAACTGAAAGTGATTTTGGTGGGTGAGCGTGAATCGCTGGCGGATTTCCAGGACATGGAACCAGAGTTGGCTGAACAGGCCATTTACAGCGAATTTGAAGATAATCTGCAGATCGTGGATGCCGAAACCATGACGCAGTGGTGTCAGTGGGTCACGCATACTGCCATGCGCAATAATTTGCCTTACCCCGCTCCTGATGCCTGGCAGGTTTTGATCCGTGAAGCCGTTCGCTATACCGGTGAACAGGATACATTGCCTCTTAACCCGCTGTGGATCACCAGACAGTTCAAAGAGGTGGCCCCGTTATGCGAGAGCGAAACCTGCAACGCTGAGCAGTTCAGCCTGATGCTGGCTCAGCGTGAATGGCGTGAGGGATTCCTGGCCGAACGCATGCAGGACGAAATTCTGCAAGAGCAGATCCTTATCGAGACAGAAGGCGAGCGTATTGGCCAGATCAACGCCTTGTCGGTGATTGAGTTTCCAGGCCACCCACGCGCATTTGGCGAGCCTTCTCGTATCAGTTGCGTCGTGCATATTGGCGACGGCGAGTTTACGGACATTGAGCGCAAAGCCGAGCTCGGCGGAAATATTCATGCCAAGGGTATGATGATTATGCAGGCGTTCCTGATGTCGGAACTCCAGCTTGAGCAGCAAATCCCCTTCTCTGCCTCGCTGACCTTTGAGCAATCTTACAGCGAAGTGGACGGTGACAGCGCGTCTATGGCAGAACTGTGCGCATTGATCAGCGCCCTCGCCGACGTGCCTGTTAATCAAAGTATCGCCATTACCGGTTCTGTCGATCAGTTTGGTCGGGCGCAACCTGTCGGTGGTCTGAATGAGAAAATTGAAGGTTTCTTCGCCATCTGCCAGCAGCGTGAGCTGACGGGCACGCAGGGCGTTATCATTCCTTCGGCTAACGTCAGACACCTCAGCCTGCATCCCGCGCTGCTGCAGGCCATAGAAGAAGAAAAATTCACTATCTGGGCGGTGGACGACGTAACTGATGCGCTGCCACTGTTGTTAAATCTGGTGTGGGATGGCGAAGGCCAGACAACGCTGATGCAAACCATTCAGGAGCGTATTGCCACGGCTACGCAACAGGAAGGTCGTCACCGTTTTCCATGGCCGCTACGTTGGCTGAACTGGATTATTCCGAACTGATCGGACTTGTTCAGCGTACACGTGTTAGCTATCCTGCGTGCTTCAATAAAATAAGGCTTACAGAGAACATGGTAGATAAACGCGAATCCTATACGAAAGAAGACCTTCTTGCCTCTGGTCGCGGTGAACTGTTTGGCGCAAAAGGGCCACAACTGCCAGCACCAAGCATGCTGATGATGGACCGTGTCATCAAGATGACCGAAACCGGTGGCAACTTTGACAAAGGTTATGTTGAAGCTGAACTGGATATCAACCCAGACCTGTGGTTCTTCGGTTGTCACTTTATCGGCGATCCGGTGATGCCGGGCTGCCTGGGTCTCGACGCCATGTGGCAGCTGGTTGGATTCTATCTCGGCTGGCTGGGCGGCGAAGGTAAAGGCCGTGCGCTGGGCGTAGGTGAAGTTAAATTCACCGGCCAGGTTCTGCCGACTGCGAAGAAAGTCACTTACCGCATTCACTTCAAACGTATCGTTAACCGTCGCCTGATCATGGGCCTGGCTGATGGTGAAGTGCTGGTTGATGGTCGTCTGATCTACACCGCAAACGATCTGAAAGTGGGTCTGTTCCAGGACACTTCCGCGTTCTAATCCAGGACTGCGTAGCAGCCAGACATTAACGTTTCTCCGTTTTATCTGGTGTGCAAAAAGGCGAAACCTCCGCTCTGCGGAGGTTTCTTTTATCTAAAGAGACAGAATCAGGCCATTAAAACCCTATCCCCCATGGCTTCTCGCCAGCCTCCCAGCCAGTATGACCTCTGATTCAGCGTCTGATAGGGACACATTTCTTTTGAGCGTCCGGCAATGCCGGCCTGATATCCACGTTGATGTGCCCGTTCCAGGCGATCTCGTTTTTGTCTCTTCATGCCTCGTTTCCCTCATTTTTTGGTCTGGTGGAAAAGAAAACAGTGATTACTAAGTGTGCAATCACACTAAACGAATACCCCTAAACATTAGGCTCGTCAATGCGCAAAATTCACGCCAGTGTCATATTTGTGAGCTAGCCTCTAAATCATTTGTACAAAAATAGTCAGTCAGAACAGCTATCTCCACGGCTAAAAAAATAAAAAAAACCGCCCCGGGCGGTGAGCCAGGGGCGGCATAATTTACAATTATTTAAGCTTATGGGATGCGTTTCAGCTCTTGAGCAATAGCCGCCGCTTCCTGACTCCAGGCGTTAGCAAGAACCTTCACCATCTCATCGTAGCCGTCTTTAGTCTGTACAGCTTCGATGTGGAATGGACGTTTGATCAGTTGTCCCTGATGATTCAGCAACCATTCTCCACTCACGATAACCTTACCATCGTAACGACCGTGGAAGCCGGTTACGGTGACGTTCAGCGTGTCCTGAGTGCTTCCCAGCGGCTGCGAAGCAACAACCCAGCCAGGCAACTGCATGCTGAGGTTAGCAACCAGCGTATTGCGCAATTGCTGATCTAATGGGCTGGCCCAGAGATTATTATTGGCTATAACATATTGCACATCGCTGGTCTGGTAAACCACCCCATTACCGGCCAGATAATCAGGTACCGCAATCTGTTCAACCCACAGCAGACGGTTTCCCTGATTGGCGGAGCTCTGCACACCGCCTTGTGCGATAGGGAGCTGGTAATAGCTTTTATTCTCTCCGCTGGAGCTGCATGACGTCAACCAGACCGCCATCATCACCACTAGCCACTTTTTCATTGTTTCGCCCTCTTCGGCTCTGGATCTTTCTTGTCCTTCGCTTCAAATACCAGCGCATTACTCTTATCGTTCAGCGTTTTCAGTACCGGTTGCAGTTCACGTAGCACCTGATCAAGACGCTGCATATCTGCCACCATCTTGTTGTAGGCCGCAGAACCAGGCTGGAAGCCCTGCATGCTACGATTTAGTTCACGCAGCGTGTTCTGCATATCCGCCGGAAGATCCTGCATCGACTGGCTGGACGTGATCTTGTTCATGTTATCCAGCGTGGTTTGCAGATGCTTCATCGTGCGCTGGCTTTCCGACAGCGTATTGGTTGCCTGCTCAATCATCGGGTTCAACGGCAGATTATTTATCTTATCCAACGCTTCCATCAGACGCTGTTGGATCTGCGCCAGACCACCGCTCACGGTCGGAATAATTTGATAACCATTAAATTCACGCACACCAGTAATCGGCGGCTCTTTCGGGTAGAAGTCGAGATCGACATACAGCGCGCCGGTCACCAGGTTCCCGGTTTTGAGCGATGCCCGTAATCCGCGTTTAAGCAATTCCGCCAGATGAGCACCAACATCAGTATCTTCGCCCAGCTGCGCCTTCAGACGTTCTGGTTCGATGCGTACCAGCACCGGAATGCGGTAATCATTGTTGAATACCTGGCGCATATTCGGTGAGAAGAAAGGTACTTTACTCACCGTACCCAAGCGGATGCCACGGAATTCCAGCGGCGCACCAGGCTGCAGGCCACGAATCGAATCTTTAAAGAACATCAGATAATCGATATGATCGGTATACAGTGAATCCTGAATACTTTTTTGATCGTCATAAAGATTAAACGCTGACTGTTGTGCGACCGGCTCGCCCTGCTCTAAACCTTCTGGCACATCAAAACTTACACCACCGCCAAACAGCGTGGAGAGCGAACCCATTTCTACGCGCATACCTGCTGAGGTAAGATCTACGGCGATCCCGCTGTCTTTCCAGAAACGCACATTACTGGTCACCAGACGATCGTTAGGCGCATTAATGAAAAGCTGATAGCTGATCGTACGCTTTTGCGCATCAAATGTGCTGGTTTCAACCGAACCTACACGATAGCCGCGAAAAAGCACCGGATCGCCCGGACTCAACTGACCGGCTTTTTTGCTGTCCAGAATCACACGGATCCCTTTTGCATCTGGCGGGGCCAGCGGCGGTGAATCCAGCAGTTGGTAATTTTCCAGCTTACTGCCTTTATTGCCAGGCTGCAGTTCAATATAAGCCCCGGACAATAGCGTGCCGAGCCCACTTATACCTTCACGTCCAACCTGCGGCTTCACCACCCAAAAGACAGAATCTTTATGCAGCAGCTTTTCCATTCCGGAGTTAAGACGCGCTTTAATCTCCACATGGGTCAGATCATCCGTCAGGGTTGCGCTCTCAACGATGCCGACGTCCACACTGCGGCTCTTAATCGTCGTTTTGCCCCCTTCAATACCTTCGGCATTGGTGGTAATAAGCGTGACCTGTGGCCCCTGATGACTGTAGTGATAAAACAGAACCCACGCGCCAATGAGTGCAGTGACGATAGGAAATATCCACACGGGCGACCAGTTTTTTACCTTTTGCACTTTGGCTTCCCCACTTTTAGATTCCATGCTGTCAGGACTCCTCATGGCCTGGTTCTGGTTCACGATCCCACGACAGACGCGGATCAAATGTCAGCGCAGAAAACATTGTCATAATGACGACTAAAGCAAACATCAAAGCACCCATTGCAGGATAAATGTTCATTAACCCTCCCATGCGCACCAGCGCAGAGAGTACCGCAATCACAAAGACGTCGATCATTGACCAGCGACCGACAAATTCCACAACTTCATAAATCAGGTGCATACGTTCACTGTCGCGTTTGCCGTGCCCTTTGGCGTCCCAGCATAGCCAGGCAATGGCGATCATTTTCAACGTCGGCACCATAATACTGGCGATAAAGATAACCGCAGCCACCGGATACGAGCCTTCGCTCCAGATTAAAACCACCCCCTCAAGTATCGTTGACGGCAGCTTTGACCCGAGCAAATCGGTAATCATAATCGGCAGAATATTGGCAGGAAGATAAAGCATGATCGACGTAAACAGTAATGCCAACGTCCATTGCAGACTGTTTTTACGCCGCACATAGCCTTTCGTCTGACAGCGTGGGCACACCCGTTCATCAGCGGGAAGTATTGCAGTGCAGCAAGAGCAGGAACGCAGTCCCTGTCGAATACCAGGCACGCCAGGTTTTAAGGCCTGCTTTATGACAGGCATTGGCGCAATATCATCCCATAGCCAGCGACGGTCAACGCACTGAAATGCACGCAACTGTAAAACGCAAAAGAAGCACCACGGAATAAAGCTGCTGCCCACGCCGATATCGCCGTAGGCCATCAGCTTAACAAAGCTCACCAGCACGCCGGCGAGGAAGATTTCTGCCATTCCCCAGCTTTTTAACTGAAACAAAATGCGCGCCAGCCATGCTTTAAGCCGCTCGGGCATCTGAACCCGGTTTACCAGTAGCAGGATCGTCAGCAGGCAAAAGGCCGGAACCAGCTGAACGAATAAGATAAAGAAGGTGCCGAGACTGGCGTAATCTTCAGAAAAGAGCACGCTGGGAATTTGCAGCAACGTCACTTCACTACTCACCCCTGCGACGTTCATATTCACAAAGGGAAAGAGGTTTGACAGCAGCAGCATAAATAGTGCGGCTAAAACATAGGCAGTGGGACGCTGCCGGGGCGCGTCCCACTCAACGGTTAACGTAGTGCCACATCGTGGACATGCCGCTTTCTGACCATGCTCAAGGCGAGGTAACGCCACCAGCATGTCACACTGCGAGCACAAAATATGCTTCGCGGCATGGTGATGTTCGCACATAGGTGCTCCTTTAATTATGCGCCATTCTTCAAAGACTCAAGATACTCCCAGCGCTCAAAGGCTTGCTCAAGTTCTTGTTCCGCTTCGTTCAAATTAGCTAACACCTGTTGCGTTTGCTCGTGAGGCTGACTGAAAAACGCGGCGTCAGCAACCTGAGCCTGTAAGGCTTCCAGCTTAGCTTCCAGTTCTTCAAGCAACGCGGGGAGCTGCTCCAGTTCGCGCTGCAGTTTATAGCTTAGTTTGCTGGTGCCGCGTTTGACAATTTCTGCTTTAGGAGCGGCTGGCTCCTCTGTTTTTTTCGCAACTGGCTGCTTAAACGCCACATACTGCGATTGCTGACTGCGCGCATCATGATAACCGCCGACATAACGACCAATTTTACCGCCGCCTTCGAAGATCCAGCATTCGGTCACGGTATTATCGACAAACTGACGGTCGTGGCTCACCAGCAGCACGGTGCCCTGGTAGCTATCAATCAATTCTTCGAGCAGTTCCAGCGTTTCGACGTCAAGATCGTTAGTTGGTTCATCGAGAATCAACAGATTGCTGGGTTTCAGGAACAAACGCGCCAATAACAGGCGATTACGTTCCCCGCCAGAGAGCGCACGTACTGGCGTCATCGCACGTTTCGGATGGAACAGGAAGTCCTGCAGGTAACCCAACACATGGCGAGGTTTACCGTTAACCATCACCTCTTGCTTACCTTCAGCCAGGTTGTCCATCACGGTTTTATCGGGATCCAGTTCGGCGCGGTGCTGATCGAAATAGGCCACTTCCAGTTTGGTACCGACGTGAATGCGTCCGCTGTCAGCCTGAAGCTGACCTAACATCAACTTCAGCAGCGTTGTTTTGCCGCAGCCGTTAGGTCCGATTAGCGCGATCTTGTCGCTACGCTGCACCTGCGCGGAGAAATCTTTCACCAGCTGCTTTCCGTCAACCTGGTAATCCACATTCTCCATTTCGAAAACAATCTTGCCTGAACGGCTAGCCTCTTCGACTTGCATCTTCGCTGTGCCCATCACTTCGCGACGTTCGCCACGCTCGCGACGCATGGCTTTCAGTGCGCGCACGCGACCTTCGTTACGCGTACGACGCGCTTTGATACCCTGACGGATCCAGACTTCTTCCTGCGCCAACTTGCGGTCAAATTCCGCGTTTTGTAACTCTTCTACGCGCAACGCTTCTTCTTTATCCAGCAGATACTGATCGTAACTCCCCGGATAGGTCACCAGCTTGCCGCGGTCAAGATCGACAATACGCGTTGCCATATTGCGGATAAATGAACGGTCATGGGAAATGAAAATAATTGTCCCATTGAAGGTTTTCAGGAACCCTTCCAGCCAGTCGATGGTTTCAATATCCAGGTGGTTCGTCGGTTCATCCAACAGCAGCACGCGCGGGTTGCTCACTAACGCGCGGCCCAGCGCCGCCTTACGTAGCCAGCCGCCGGAAAGCGATGCCAGCTCCATGTCTGCTTCCAGGCCAAGCTGTTCCAGTACTTCATTAATACGGTTTTCCAGCTGCCACAGATTGTGGTGATCCAGCTGTTCCTGAACCTTCGCCAGTTCCTGGAGGTTTTTATCACTCGGATCGGCGATCACCAGATGCGAGATATCGTGATAACGCTTGAGGTAAACCGCCTGTTCTGCAATCCCTTCGGCGACAAAATCGTAGACGCTACCCTGCACGTTGCGCGGCGGATCCTGCTGCAGACGCGCCACAACCAGATCCTGCTCATAAATAATACGCCCATCGTCAAGACCCTGTTCACGGTTCAGGATCTTCATCAGCGTCGATTTGCCCGCGCCATTACGGCCAACCAGACAGACCCGCTCGTTATCTTCGATATGCAGTTCAGCATTATCAAGAAGCGGCGCATCGCTGAACGACAGCCATGCACCATGCATACTGATTAATGACATTTAATTTTCCTTTCAGGCTGCGGTAATCAGCCAGCAATTGTGGATCTGACGGTTACGGGCAAAGTCCTGGGAAAGCGTTTTTTGGGTGATTTCTTGTGCTTTCAATCCCAGTTCAGCCAAACCGTCGAGATCCATACGGAACCCACGTTTGTTGTTGGAGAACATGATCGTGCCGTCTTTACGCAGCAGACGTTTCAGATCTTTCATCAGCGCCAGATGATCGCGCTGCACATCAAACGAGTCTTCCATACGTTTTGAGTTAGAGAACGTCGGTGGATCGATGAAAATCAGATCAAACTGTTCATTGGCATCACGCAACCAGCCCAGGCAATCGGCCTGAATTAAACGGTGAGCGCGACCGCTCAGGCCGTTCAGACGCAGGTTGCGTTCCGCCCATTCCAGATAGGTACGCGACATATCAACCGTCGTGGTGCTACGCGCACCGCCCAATCCTGCATGTACGCTGGCGCTGCCGGTGTAGGAGAACAGGTTAAGGAAGTCCTTACCTTTACTCATCTGCCCCAGCATACGGCGCGCAATACGGTGATCGAGGAATAAACCCGTATCAAGGTAGTCAGTCAGGTTCACCCACAGGCGCGCGTTGTACTCGCTTACCTCAATGAATTCACCCTTCTCATTCATCTTCTGATACTGATTCTTGCCTTTCTGGCGTTCACGGGTTTTCAGCACCAGTTTATTGGGCGCGATTTCCAGTACTGACAGCGTTGCGGCAATAATGTCAAACAGGCGTTGACGCGCTTTTTGTGCATCAACTGTCTTCGGTGGAGCATATTCCTGAACCACGACCCACTCACCGTAACGATCCACAGCAACGTTGTATTCCGGCAGGTCAGCGTCATACAGGCGATAACATTCAATGCCTTCCTGACGCGCCCATTTTTCCAGTTTCTTGATGTTCTTGCGCAGGCGGTTAGCATAATCTTCCGCGACCGTGGCAGGCTTGCTGTCCGCGGTGGTCTCTGCAACGTGATAGTTTTTCTGCACACAATCCAGCGGGCCGTTTTTCGCCTTGAACTGCTTGTCGGCACGTAATTGCAGGCTGCTGAGCAGATCCGGAGAGGCGCTGAACAGCGACAAATTCCAGCCGCCAAACTGGTTTTTCATCGTACGGCCCAGCAGGCTGTGCAGGGCAATCAGCGCCGGTTCGCTATCCAGACGTTCGCCGTAAGGCGGGTTACTGATAACTGTCCCATACGGTCCTTTCGGCAACGGATTGCTCAGTTTGGCGACATCTTTAACGTCAAACGTCATCAGATCGGCGATACCGGCGCGGCGAGCGTTACTGCGCGCTTTTTCAATCACTCGCGCATCGCTGTCGGATCCATAAAAATGCGAGGTATAGTCAGCCAGTCCCTTACGCGCACGCACCTGCGCTTCGGCTTTAACTTCTTGCCAGACGGCTTCGTCGTGCTGCGCCCAACCGCTGAAGCCCCAGTACCCGCGGTGCAGACCCGGCGCGCGATCGGTTGCCCACATCGCCGCTTCAATCAGCAGTGTGCCGGAACCACACATCGGATCGAGTAACGGGGTTCCCGGTTGCCAGCCAGAACGCATAACAATAGCGGCGGCCAGCGTTTCTTTAATCGGTGCCTGACCCGCGCGATCGCGATAGCCACGCTGGTGCAAACCATCACCGCTCAGATCGAGCGCAATGCTGGCGGTATCTTTATTCAACCAGACGTTGATGCGCAGATCCGGAGATTCACGATCCACATTCGGACGCGGCATATTTTTACGGGTAAATGCATCGACAATCGCATCCTTGACCTTTAGCGCGCCGTACTGGCTGTTACGAATGGTTTCGTTCAGGCCGCTAAAATGAACGGCAAACGTAGCACCAGGGTTAAATATCTCTGTCCAGTCGATTGCCTGAACGCCGAGGTACAGATCAAGATCGCTGTAGACCTTGCACTCTCCCATCGGCAGGATAATGCGCGAGGCCAGGCGACTCCACATCAGGCTCTGGTAAACAAGCCGCGTGTCGCCCTTAAAATGGACCCCACCCTGAACGACCTGACACTCCAGCGCGCCGAGGTTTTCCAGTTCAGTTTTTAACAGCTCTTCCAGCCCGCGGGCCGTACTGGCAAACAGAGAATTCATAATGTCACTTTTACTCCGAGAAAATTGCTGCGCATTATAGCTAATATGGGCTGTATGTCATAAAGTTGAAGGCTTATTTTCATTCGAGGGGCTGTACAGTGGTCACGTTAACCCGACTTTTTATTCATCCGGTTAAATCAATGCGCGGCATTGGGCTTACGCATGCCCTGGCAGATATTAGCGGTCTCGCCTTTGATCGCATATTTATGATCACTGAACCTGACGGAACGTTCATAACCGCCCGCCAGTTCCCACAAATGGTCCGTTTTACGCCTTCCCCATTCCACGATGGGCTGCATCTTACGGCTCCAGACGGCAGCAGTGCGCTCGTACGATTTGCCGACTTCGCCACCCAGGATGCGCCAACTGAAGTATGGGGAAATCATTTTACCGCGCGCATTGCGCCAGTGGCTATTAACCAGTGGCTTAGCAGTTTTTTCTCCCGTGACGTGCAGCTACGCTGGGTCGGTCCGCAGCTGACGCGCCGTGTAAAACGACATGTTGATGTTCCTTTATCCTTCGCTGATGGTTATCCCTATCTGCTGGCCAACGAAGCATCCCTGCGCGATGTGCAACAGCGCTGTCCGGCAAGCGTCAAAATGGAACAGTTCCGCCCCAATCTGGTGGTTTCGGGAGCTGGCGCCTGGGAAGAAGATACCTGGAAAGTGATTCGTATTGGCGACGTCATTTTTGATGTTGCAAAACCCTGTAGCCGCTGTATTTTCACTACCGTTAGCCCGGAAAAAGGCCAGAAACATCCATCCGGCGAACCGCTCGCAACACTGCAAACCTTCCGTACTGCGGTAGATAATGGCGATGTCGATTTCGGCCAGAATCTTATCGCACGCAACAGTGGCGTTATTCGCGTCGGCGATGAGGTAGAGATTTTGGCAACCGGCCCCGCCAGGGCGTACGGCGCAGCGGAATTAGACGACACTGCACCCGAACAACAACCTGATGCCACGGTGCTTATTGACTGGCAGGGACAGACCTTTCGCGGAAATAATCAGCAGGTATTGCTTGAGCAGCTGGAAAACCAGGGTATCCGGGTTCCCTATTCATGCCGGGCAGGCATTTGCGGATGCTGTCGAATTCGACTGGTAGATGGCGAAGTTAGCCCGTTGAAGAAATCAGCGATAGGGGACGACGGAACGATTCTGTGCTGCAGCTGTATTCCCAAAACGGCAATCAGGCTGGAGAGCTAAACCGCCTGCTCAAGGCTGAAACTGTCAACTACTGCTTGCGGTTTCAGTCTGTCATTCATTATTTTAATCGCATCGCCAAGCTGCATCGTGCGCCCGGCGATAACCACACCAGGTTGCGCAAGCAGACAAAGCGCGGCGTTTTCACCCGGCTCAACCACTAACAGGTTTACCTGTTCATCGGTATCGCTTAAATCAACACAGGCAGCGTCACCCACGACCGGCGACCAGTTAATACCGTGCGCAACAAAGTGCCAGCTTTTCGGCATTTGCGGTTTGAGATAACGAATCGCCACCAGCGCATTGAGCACCAGTTCCGCTTTTTGTTCTTTGGCTAAATCCAGGTAGCGACATTTTTCTTCAAAGGAAAAATAAAGCGCGGCGTCATCAACACAAAAACCTGACGGAGAAAATGCATCAGGAGTGAGCATTTTACGAGCAAAACGCGAGCGGAATAACATGCCATTGGCTAAATCGAGCATCATACGATCATGCTCTTCATCATAATACCAGCGCCAGTTATCGTCGGGTTTAATTCGCATCAGTTTCTCTCCTTTCCTTAATCATCACCGTTACGACAGTATCCTTTTGCCGCTTCGTTTATTGCCCTAATAATAAAAGCTCAGAATGTTTAAATAAGCAACAGTAAAGGAATATAAAACAACCAGGGCTAGAAATAAAGCCCTGGTTTGTGATTAAGGTAGCATTCAGATATTGCTGACGATTTCTTTTATCAACGGCGGACCTTTAAAAATAAAGCCCGAATAAATCTGTACGAGGGTTGCACCAGCAGCTATTTTCTCACGTGCAGCAATCACCGAGTCGATACCACCAACACCAATAATCGGCAGTTGGCCTTTTAATTCCTGAGACAACTGGCGAATAATTTCTGTACTTTTTAATTGTAACGGTCGACCGCTCAGGCCACCCATTTGATCGCAATTTTTCATTCCTTGAACGAGAGAACGATCGAGCGTGGTGTTAGTCGCAATTACGCCATCAATATTATGACGAACTAAACTGTCAGCAACCTGGATCAGTTCTTCCACAGAAAGATCCGGCGCGATCTTTACCGCCACTGGAACATATTTATGGTGGATCGTTTGCAGATCATTTTGCTTATTTTTAATTGCCGTCAGGAGATCGTCTAGCGCCTCGCCGTATTGCAGCGTACGTAATCCCGGCGTATTCGGTGAAGAGATATTAATAGCGATATAACCCGCATAAGCATAGACTTTTTCCATACAAATCAGATAGTCATCTTTGCCGTTCTCTACTGGGGTATCTTTATTCTTACCAATATTAATCCCCAGAATACCGTCAAAATGCGATTTTTTAACATTCTCAACCAGGTTATCAACCCCGTGGTTATTAAACCCCATACGGTTGATCAAACCTTCTGCATCGACCAGACGGAACAGACGCGGTTTATCGTTACCCGGCTGAGGGCGTGGCGTCACGGTACCAATCTCAATGGAACCAAATCCCATCGCGCCGAGCGCATCAATGCACTCCCCGTCTTTATCCAGTCCGGCAGCAAGCCCGAGCGGATTTTTAAACGTCAACCCCATACAGGTAACCGGTTTTGCCGGTACTTTCTGGCGCACAAGCGCTTCAAGCGCTTCAAGCGGTGTGCCGGTAATGCGACGTAATTGCTGGAATGTCAATTCATGAGCGCGCTCTGGATCGAGCTGAAAAAGGGCTTTACGAACGAAGGGGTAGTACATGAACTCTCCTGGATTCCCGGTGTGCAAACCGGGGGCGTATTATGTGCGATCGCGAGTAAAAAGGGAATTGACCTGCGGCAATAAATAGCAATCGTTTTCCTCGCCCCTGCTTTTTACACCCTAAATAATTCGAGTTGCAGGAAGGCGGCGACGCAGCAAATCCCCAGGAACGTACACCAGTACGTGACTGGGGTGAGCGAGGAAAGCCAACGCACATGCAACTTGAAGTATGACAGGTATATTTATTTTTCGACTTTTCTATCCCGTATAAATCATTTCGATAAACAAAATCTCTCTGCCAGACTGCATAAATTGTTATCAATGTTAAGCAAAAGCAAACAATTAGTTATAAGGGGAGATTAAAATTATGCGCGTCATTACTCTGGCGGGAAGCCCACGCTTTCCCTCTCGCTCCAGCGCGTTACTGGAATATGCTCGAGAAAAACTAAACGGTCAGGATGTGGAAGTTTTTCACTGGAATCTGCACAACTTTGCCCCAGAAGACCTGATCTATGCCCGTTTCGACAGTCCGGCGCTGAAGACATTTAGCGAACAATTGCAGGATGCAGACGGGCTGATTGTCGCCACGCCGGTCTACAAAGCCGCTTACTCTGGCGCCCTGAAAACCCTGCTCGATCTGCTCCCCGAGCGAGCGCTGGAAGGGAAAGTAGTTTTGCCGTTGGCTACCGGCGGCAGCGTGGCGCATTTGCTTGCCGTCGATTACGCGCTGAAACCGGTACTGAGCGTATTAAAGGCCCAGGAGATCCTGCACGGTGTGTTTGCCGATGATTCGCAGGTAATTGATTATCAACATAAACCTCAGTTTACGCCCAACCTTCAGCAGCGTCTGGACAGTGCGCTCGATACCTTCTGGCTGGCGTTGCATCGTCGCGATGTCCAACTTCCTCAACTGAACACCCTGCGAGGTGCCGCCCATGCTTGATCTTCTCAAGCGTCACACGTCATGGCTGGCACTGAGTGGGTTGTTGTCGCTATCAACTCTGGGGCATGCCGCAGAATCGGCCCCCGATGCCTTGCGTATTGGTTACCAGAAAGGAAGCGTCAGTATGGTACTGGCCAAAAGCCATCAGCTACTGGAGAAACGCTATCCGCAGACTAAAATCTCGTGGATTGAATTCCCGGCTGGGCCGCAAATGCTGGAAGCGCTCAACATCGGCAGTATCGATCTCGGCAGCACCGGTGATATTCCGCCAATTTTCGCCCAGGCTGCCGGAGCCGATCTGGTTTACGTGGGCGTCGAGCCGCCCAAGCCGAAAGCCGAAGTGATTCTGGTGCCGAAAAATAGCCCGATCCAGAGCGTCGCGCAGCTTAAAGGACATAAAGTCGCTTTCCAGAAAGGTTCCAGCGCCCACAATTTACTACTCCGGGCGCTGCAACAGGCTGGACTGAAATTCACCGATATTCAACCGACCTATCTGACTCCCGCCGACGCGCGAGCAGCCTTTCAGCAAGGAAACGTTGATGCATGGGCTATCTGGGACCCCTATTATTCCGCCGCGTTACTGCAAGGTGATGTACGCGTGCTAAAAGACGGCTCAGACCTCAAGCAAACCGGTTCGTTTTATCTCGCCGCCCGTCCCTATGCCGAGAAAAATGGCGCATTTGTTATTGGCGTACTGGATACCTTTAGCCAGGCCGATGCGTTAACCCTCAGCCAGCGCCAGCAAAGTATTACCCTGCTGGCCAAAACCATGGGACTATCAGAACCGGTGATTGCGTCTTATCTGGATCACCGTCCGCCAACCACCATTGTGCCAGTCAACGCCTCTGTTGCAGCCCTGCAACAACAAACCGCCGATCTGTTTTATGACAACCGTCTGGTGCCGAAAAAAATCGATATTCGCCAGCGTATCTGGCAACCCACTCAGCAGGCAGGAGAAAAATTATGAGTCTGAACATGTTTTGGTTTTTACCCACCCATGGTGACGGTCATTATCTTGGAACGGAAGAGGGTTCGCGCCCTGTCGATCACGGTTATCTGCAACAAATCGCGCAAACGGCCGATCGTCTTGGGTTTACCGGCGTTCTGATCCCAACTGGTCGCTCTTGCGAAGATGCCTGGCTGGTCGCCGCCTCGATGATCCCGGTCACCCAGCGATTAAAGTTTCTGGTCGCGCTGCGTCCAAGCGTTACCTCGCCAACGGTTGCCGCACGTCAGGCTGCAACGCTCGACAGACTCTCAAATGGCCGGGCGTTATTTAACCTGGTGACCGGCAGCGATCCACAGGAACTGGCAGGCGACGGCGTGTTCCTCGATCACACCGAGCGCTATGAAGCCTCTGCTGAATTTACTCAGGTCTGGCGGCGCTTGCTGCAAGGTGAAACGGTGGATTTCAACGGCAAACATATTCACGTCCGCGGCGCGAAGCTGTTTTTCCCTCCCGTACAACAACCCCGACCACCGCTTTATTTCGGCGGCTCGTCTGATGTCGCACAAGATCTTGCTGCAGAACAGGTTGATCTCTACCTGACCTGGGGCGAGCCGCCCGAACAGGTGAAAGCGAAGATTGAACAGGTGCGGGCCAAAGCAGCGGCGCTCGGGCGCAAGATTCGCTTCGGTATTCGTCTGCATGTGATCGTACGAGAGACAACGCACGAGGCATGGCAGGCAGCGGATCGTCTGATAGCCCATCTGGATGACGACACCATCGCCAAAGCCCAGGCCGCCTTCTCAAAAACGGATTCGGTTGGTCAGCATCGAATGGCTGCACTGCACAACGGTAAACGCGACAAACTGGAAATTAGCCCGAACCTGTGGGCAGGGGTAGGACTGGTACGCGGTGGCGCAGGGACCGCACTGGTTGGAGACGGTCCTACGGTCGCAGCACGTATTAACGAGTATGCCGCGCTGGGCATCGACAGCTTTGTGCTGTCCGGCTATCCGCATCTGGAAGAAGCGTACAAGGTTGGTGAGCTGCTGTTCCCGCATCTGGATGTCGCGATACCAGAAATTCCGCAACCGCAGCGCCTGCAACAGCAAGGAGAAGCGATTGCAAACGAATTCATCCCGCGCAAAGTCGCACAAAGCTAAGGAGCGGCTAATGGCAACGACGAAAAACATATGGTTATTGCGCCTCGCGCCCTGGTTTTTACCGGTAGGTCTGGTGGCGCTCTGGCAGCTCGCATCATCAATGGGCTGGCTGTCCAACCGCATACTACCCTCTCCGGAGGGTGTTATCGAAGCCTTCTGGACGCTTTCCGCCAGCGGCGAGCTTTGGCAGCATCTGGCCATCAGTTCCTGGCGCGCGCTGATCGGATTCTCCATCGGTGGATCGATTGGCCTGACGCTGGGACTGATCAGCGGTCTTTCGCGTTGGGGAGAACGCTTGCTGGATACCTCGGTGCAGATGCTGCGTAACGTACCGCATCTGGCGCTGATCCCGCTGGTGATTTTGTGGTTCGGCATTGATGAATCCGCCAAGATCTTTCTCGTTGCGTTAGGCACGCTGTTCCCGATTTACATCAACACCTGGCATGGGATCCGTAATATCGATCGTGGGCTGGTAGAAATGGCGCGTAGCTATGGGTTGTCCGGCTTTTCACTGTTTGTTCATGTCATCCTCCCTGGCGCCCTGCCCTCAATTATGGTCGGCGTGCGTTTCGCTCTCGGGCTGATGTGGCTGACGCTTATCGTCGCAGAAACCATTTCAGCCAATGCCGGTATTGGCTACCTGGCGATGAACGCCCGCGAATTTCTGCAAACCGATGTGGTCGTGGTGGCCATTATTCTCTACGCCTTACTCGGCAAACTTGCCGACGTCAGCGCCCAATTGCTGGAGCGAGTCTGGCTGCGCTGGCACCCGGCTTACCATATAAAGGAGGCTACCGTATGAATACCGCTCGCTTGAACCAGGGTACGCCGCTGTTGCTGAGCGCCGTGACAAAACAATACGCCGCCAATACGGTGCTCAATCAGTTAGATTTGCATATACAGGCCGGGCAGTTCGTTGCCGTGGTTGGCCGCAGCGGTGGTGGTAAAAGCACGTTGCTGCGTCTGCTGGCAGGGTTGGAGTCGCCCACCTCAGGCGCATTACTTGCCGGAACCACCCCACTGGCGGAAATTCAGGATGATACGCGTATGATGTTTCAGGATGCGCGTTTGCTGCCATGGAAGACGGTTATCGATAACGTCGGTCTGGGTCTGAAAGGTCACTGGCACAATGCGGCCCGAGATGCGCTGGCCGCCGTTGGACTGGAGAATCGTGCTCAGGAGTGGCCCGCAGCGCTTTCTGGCGGACAAAAACAGCGCGTGGCCCTGGCCCGGGCATTAATTCATCGCCCTGGTCTGCTGCTGCTGGATGAACCCCTCGGCGCACTGGATGCCTTAACCCGCCTTGAAATGCAGGAGCTGATCGTCTCTTTATGGCAAGAGCACGGCTTTACCGTACTGTTGGTCACCCATGACGTCAGCGAAGCGGTAGCAATGGCCGATCGCGTTTTGCTGATTGAAGACGGAAAAATCGGGCTGGATTTAACGGTGGATATTGCACGACCTCGCCGGATTGGTTCCGTGCGTCTGACAGAACTGGAAGCCGAGGTGTTGAACCGGGTGATGCAGCGCAGCGACAATGAAGTTCAGCTACGCAAGCAAGGTTAAAAATGCCGGATGGCGCTACCGCTTATCCGGCCTACGCGTGAATGGTAGGCCGGACCCATCCGGCAATATTATCAGGCTAACGCTTTAGAGATCTTTTCGAACAGATCGCCGGAGAGATTCTCCAGACCTTTCAGCTGTTCCAGCGCCGCACGCATCTTCGCCTGACGTTTTGCATCATAACGTTTTAAGCGAATCAGCGGCTCAATCAGGCGTGACGCCACCTGCGGGTTACGGCTGTTGAGCTCAGTCAGCATGTCAACCAGGAACTGATAACCGCTACCATCTTCCGCATGGAATGCTGCCGGGTTGCTGCCCGCGAAGGCACCGATCAGCGAACGGATGCGGTTTGGGTTACTCATGCTAAAAGAGCGATGCTTCAACAGGCCGCGTACCGTTTCCAGCACGTTTCTAGCCGGGCTGGTGGATTGCAGGATAAACCATTTATCCATCACCAGACCGTCATGGTGCCACTTATTGTCATACTCCTGCATCAACGCGTCACGACAAGGAAGCTGCGCAGCGACTGCCGCGGATATCGCCGCCAGCGCATCGGTCATATTGTTCGCTTCACGGTACTGCTTGCTTACCAGCGTGTCAGCCAGATGGGTTTCGCCAAAAGCCAGGAATCGCAGGCAGGCGTTACGCAGCGTACGCTTGCCAATATCGGCATGCTCAACGCGGTACTCATCAAGATGATTAGCGTTATAGATGGCGAGGAATTCATCCGCCAGCTCGGCCGCCAGCGTGCGGGTTAACGCTTCGCGAACTTCGGTTATCGCCACCGGATCAATGATGTCGAACAGTTCGGCAATTTCATTTACTGAAGGCAGCGTCAGGATCTCTGCCGCCAGCGCCGGATCGATTTTCTCATCCAGCAAAACTGCGCGGAATGCATCGGCCACGTGTACCGGCAGCGACAGCGGCTGTCCCTGCTGATGGCGGGCAACGTTGAGCTTAATGTAGGTCGCCAGCAGGCTTTGCGCCGCGTCCCAACGAGAGAAATCATTACGCGCGTGACGCATCAGGAAGGTCAGTTGCTGATCGCTCCATTTATATTCCAGTTTTACCGGCGCGGAGAATTCGCACAGCAGCGCCGGAACCGGCTGGAAGTAGACGTTATCAAAGACAAACGTCTGCTCTGCCTGGGTGACGTTGAGTACGGAATTCACCGGGTGCCCGCCTTTTTGTAGCGGGATCACTTTCCCTTCGTTGTCATACAACTCGAGAGCGAATGGAATATGCAGCGGTTGTTTTTCAGCCTGATCCGGCGTGGCCGGCGTGCGCTGGCTAATGGTCAGCGTGTACTGTTCAGTTGATGGGTTATAGTCATCACGCACGGTCAGAATCGGCGTACCGGACTGACTGTACCAGCGGCGGAAATGGGAGAGATCAACGTTAGACGCATCTTCCATCGCCTGCACAAAATCATCACAGGTTGCAGCGCTACCGTCGTGACGCTCAAAGTACAGCTGCATCCCTTTCTGGAAGTTAGCCTCACCCAGCAGGGTGTGGATCATACGAATCACTTCCGCACCCTTCTCGTACACGGTCAGGGTATAGAAGTTGTTCATTTCGATGACCATATCCGGGCGGATAGGATGCGCCATCGGGCTGGCGTCCTCAGCAAACTGCAGACCGCGCATGGTACGCACATTGCTGATGCGGTTTACCGCACGTGAGCCGAGATCGGAACTGAACTCCTGATCGCGGAACACAGTTAAACCCTCTTTCAGGCTCAACTGGAACCAGTCGCGACAGGTCACGCGGTTGCCGGTCCAGTTATGGAAATATTCGTGACCGATGACGCGCTCAATATCGAGGTAATCTTTGTCGGTGGCGGTATCGGTACGCGCCAGCACGTATTTGGAGTTAAAGATGTTCAGACCTTTATTCTCCATCGCGCCCATGTTGAAGAAATCCACAGCGACAATCATATAGATGTCGAGGTCATACTCGAGGCCAAAGCGCTCTTCATCCCATTTCATGGAGTTTTTCAGCGAGGTCATCGCCCATGGCGCGCGGTCCAGGTTACCGCGATCGACGTACAGTTCCAGTGCCACTTCACGCCCTGAGCGGGTAGTAAAAGTATCGCGCAGGACGTCAAAATCACCGGCCACCAGCGCAAATAAATAGCACGGTTTCGGGAATGGATCCTGCCACTGAACCCAGTGGCGACCATTTTCCAGTTCACCCTGCGCCACGCGGTTACCGTTGGAGAGCAGGAACGGATATTGCGTTTTATCGGCGATTATTTTGGTAGTAAAACGCGCCAGCACGTCCGGGCGATCAAGATACCAGGTAATATGGCGGAAACCTTCTGCTTCGCACTGGGTACACAGCGCATCGCCTGACTTGTACAGCCCTTCCAGCGCGGTATTCGCCGCTGGGCTAATTTCATTCACGATACGCAGCGTAAAACGTTCCGGCAGTTGATTGATGACCAGAGCGCCCTCTTCTTCTCTATACTCTGTCCACAGCTCGTCGTTTACGTGGATCGACACCAGGGTCAGATCTTCGCCATTCAGGCGCAGGGGCGCGTCGGACGCGCCATGACGGACAACCTGGCTCACTGCGGTGACCACGGTTTTTTCAGCATCCAGGTCAAAGGTCAAATCAATATCAGTAATCTGGTAATCCGGCGCACGATAGTCGTGACGGTATTTGGCTTGTGGCTGTTGTGTCATAAAAAAACCTTTAGCATCTTTAATAGAGTCTCGGCTTCAGTCTATTCCTGTTGCGTAAATCGCGCTACGCAGAATGTTCATCTTTTCAGGCACAAACACCCTTTTTGCTACATTTTTATAACACGTGGCACGAATTGCCCTCGACCAGAAAGAGAGCTTATGGTGTGATCGGGGTTCAATAAATCGCTAAACAGGGTATACTCCAGCGGTTTTCTTAGTTGTTTATTGTACTAAACGCTCCCGTGAGAGGATGCTACTGCGCACCTATGACACAATTCGCTTCTCCTGTTCTGCACTCGCTGCTGGATACAGACGCTTATAAGTTGCATATGCAGCAAGCCGTTTTTCACCACTACTATGACGTACAAGTAGCGGCTGAATTTCGTTGCCGTGGCGATGACCTGCTCGGTATTTATGCCGATTCTATTCGTGAGCAGGTGAATGCTATGCAGCACCTGCGACTGCAGGAGGATGAGTACCAGTGGCTCTCCGGCCTGCCTTTCTTTAAAGCTGATTACCTCACCTGGTTACGTGATTTCCGCTATAACCCGGAACAGGTTTGCGTCACCAATGATAACGGTAAGCTAAACATCCGCTTAACCGGTCCGTGGCGTGAAGTGATCATGTGGGAAGTCCCGCTGTTAGCGGTGATTAGCGAACTGGTACACCGTTACCGCTCACCTGAATCAGGCGTCCCGCAGGCACTCGATGAGCTGGAAAGCAAACTAGTAGAATTCTCTGCTTTAACAAAAGATGTCGATATGTCCCGCTTCCATTTGATGGATTTCGGTACGCGTCGTCGTTTTTCGCGCGAAGTACAGCAGGCTATCGTTAAACGCCTGCAGCAAGAGCCCTGGTTTGTCGGCACCAGTAACTACGATCTGGCCCGCCGCCTGTCATTAACCCCAATGGGTACGCAGGCGCATGAGTGGTTCCAGGCTCATCAGCAAATCAGTCCTGAACTTGCCACCAGCCAACGTGTAGCCCTGGCCGCCTGGTTAAATGAGTATCCTGATCAACTCGGCATTGCATTGACCGATTGCATCACCATGGACGCATTTTTACGCGACTTTGGCGTTGAGTTTGCGACCCGCTACCAGGGATTACGCCATGACTCAGGCGATCCGGTGGAATGGGGTGAAAAAGCCATCGCCCATTATGAAAAACTGGGTATTGATCCGCTGAGCAAAACGTTGGTCTTTTCAGATAACCTCGATCTGAAAAAAGCGATTGAACTCTACCGCCACTTCTCTTCCCGCGTACAGTTGAGTTTTGGTATTGGGACACGGCTAACATGCGACATTCCACAGGTTAAGCCGCTTAATATCGTAATTAAGCTGGTGGAATGTAACGGCAAACCAGTGGCGAAGTTATCTGACAGCCCGGGTAAAACCATCTGCCACGATAAAGCATTTGTTCGTGCACTGCGCAAAGCCTTCGATCTCCCGCATATTAAAAAAGCCAGTTAATCCTTCCAGGGAGCCATTTTGGCTCCCTTATTCGCGTTTATTTCCGAAATCTTTCACTCCAGCTACGAATTCTGCTTGTCTGATTGCAGATGCCAGGTAACATAGGTATCCCCCCCATTATGGGTGGACATGTGTTTATATATCCGACTATTAACAGAGAGAATATTATGAGCGTTGTGCCTGTAGCCGACGTACTCCAGGGCCGCGTAGCCGTTGACAGCGAAGTCACCGTGCGCGGATGGGTGCGTACCCGCCGAGATTCAAAAGCTGGCATCTCCTTCCTCGCCGTTTATGACGGTTCCTGCTTTGATCCTGTACAGGCCGTCATCAATAATTCTCTGCCCAATTACAATCAGGACGTACTGCACCTGACGACGGGTTGTTCAGTTATCGTAACGGGTAAAGTCGTTGCATCACCTGGACAAGGACAGAGCTTTGAAATTCAGGCCACTGAAGTTGAAGTCGCGGGCTGGGTTGAAGATCCTGATACCTACCCAATGGCGGCTAAGCGTCACAGCATCGAGTATCTGCGTGAAGTGGCGCATATGCGTCCGCGCACCAATATGATTGGTGCGGTAGCGCGCGTACGTCATACGCTGGCGCAAGCGCTGCATCGCTTCTTCCACGAGCAGGGTTTCTTTTGGGTATCGACTCCGCTGATCACCGCTTCCGATACGGAAGGTGCCGGTGAAATGTTCCGTGTTTCTACACTGGATCTGGAAAACCTGCCGCGTAACGATCAGGGTAAAGTCGATTTCGACAAAGACTTCTTTGGTAAGGAAGCGTTCCTGACCGTTTCCGGTCAGTTGAACGGTGAAACCTACGCCTGCGCTCTGTCCAAAATTTATACCTTTGGCCCGACGTTCCGTGCAGAAAACTCTAACACCAGTCGTCACCTGGCAGAGTTCTGGATGCTGGAACCAGAAGTGGCGTTCGCTGACCTGAACGATGTTGCAGGCCTGGCTGAAGCGATGCTGAAATACGCGTTCAAAGCCGTACTGGCAGAGCGTGCGGATGATATGAAATTCTTCGCTGAACGTGTCGACAAGGACGCGATTTCACGCCTGGAACGTTTCATTGACGCTGACTTCGCGCAGGTGGATTACACCGACGCGGTAAGCATTCTGGAAAAATGCGGAAAACAGTTTGAAAACCCGGTTTACTGGGGTGTGGATCTGTCTTCCGAGCATGAACGTTATCTTGCTGAAGAGCACTTTAAAGCGCCGGTGGTGGTGAAAAACTACCCGAAAGATATCAAAGCGTTTTATATGCGCCTTAACGAAGACGGTAAAACCGTTGCTGCAATGGACGTTCTGGCTCCAGGAATCGGCGAAATCATCGGTGGTTCTCAGCGTGAAGAGCGTCTGGACGTGCTGGATGCCCGTATGCTGGAAATGGGTCTGAACAAAGAGGATTACTGGTGGTATCGCGACCTGCGTCGCTACGGTACCGTTCCGCATTCCGGCTTCGGATTGGGCTTCGAGCGTCTGATCGCTTACGTCACCGGCGTGCAAAACGTCCGTGATGTTATTCCGTTCCCGCGTACTCCGCGTAACGCCACCTTCTAAACGTGCGTTATTGTTTCAAAGGCCAGCATTGCTGGCCTTTTTTATACCCTTTTCATGTTATCTGGATACCCACCTCACGTTAAACACAACCATTCAATCCCCTCCACCTGTTACGTAATATTTCATCGCAATACATTTGCACAAAAAATAACCAGTAATTTTATTGTGGATTAGCATTTTCTGATTAAATAGTACATTTTTTAGCCTTTCGCACGGCACTCCAGACGTCCAAAAATCGTTATCTGTAAAATCCAAACTTTCCGGTATTACGGAGAAAAAATAACCTTAGCAAAATTAAATATAAGAAAATCATATAAATAGAAATAAAAACGAGAATTTTCAGCTCAGGGGTATCCGAAGTTTGACGCTGTTCACAAAGTTGCACAAAAATAACATTTTGTTACACATTTTTTCTTTTTGAAACCAAATCTTTATATTTGTAGCACTTTGACGGTAGCGAAACGGTAGTTTGAATGGAAAGATGCCTGTCAGACACATAAAGACACCAAACTCTCATCAATAGTTCCGTAAATTTTCATTGACGGAATTTATTGGCGGCAGTGGCAGGTGTCATATAAAAACCGATGAGGGTAATAAATAATGATGAAGCGCAATATTCTGGCAGTGGTTATCCCTGCTCTGCTGGTAGCCGGGGCAGCTAACGCTGCAGAAGTTTACAACAAAGATGGTAACAAGCTGGATATCTACGGTAAAACCGTTGGTCTGCATTATTTTTCTGACAGCGCTGCTGACGATGGCGATCAGACTTATGCTCGTCTTGGTTTCAAAGGGGAAACTCAGATTAATTCCGAGCTGTCCGGTTACGGTCAGTGGGAATACAACTTTGCCGGTAACAACTCTGAAGGCGGCAGTGACGCTCAGAACGGCAACAAAACCCGTCTGGCATTTGCTGGTCTGAAATATGCCGATCTGGGTTCTTTCGACTACGGTCGTAACTACGGTATCGTTTACGATGCTCTGGGTTACACCGATATGCTGCCAGAATTTGGTGGTGATACCGCATACAGCGACAACTTCTTCGTTGGTCGTGTTGGTGGTGTTGCAACCTACCGTAACTCCAACTTCTTCGGTCTGGTTGACGGTCTGAACTTCGGTATCCAGTATCTGGGTAAAAACGAACGTGATGGCAATACCGGTCGCTCTAACGGCGACGGCGTTGGCGGTTCTGTAAGCTACGAAATGGATGGTTTCGGTATCGTGGGTGCTTACGGCGCAGCTGACCGCACCAACGCGCAGGAAAACTCTTTCTACGGCAATGGCGGTAAAAAAGCTGAGCAGTGGGCGACCGGCGTGAAATACGATGCTAACAACATCTACCTGGCAGCGAACTACGGTGAAACCCGTAACGCGACCCGCATCTCAGGTGCTGGTAACAGCGGTTTTGCGAACAAAACTGAAGACGTATTCGTCGTTGCTCAGTACCAGTTCGATTTCGGCCTGCGTCCGTCCCTCTCCTACAACAAGTCTAAAGCGAAAGACGTAGAAGGTATCGGTGATGTGGATCTGGTCGATTACTTCGAAGTAGGCGCAACCTACTACTTCAACAAAAACATGTCCACCTATGTTGACTACAAGATTAACCAAATCGATTCTGACAACAAACTGGGCGTGAACTCTGACGACATCGTTGCAGTTGGTATCGTTTACCAGTTCTAATAGCAGACCTCTTTGTTAAATGCCTTAAAAACAGGACTTCGGTCCTGTTTTTTTATATCTGCCAGCGGATTCTTGCGTCTTAAAAAAACACCTCAGCTTTTCGTCAGTAACGGTTGGCATTTTGTAAATCTACCGTTAACCTGATAGCGGACTTCCCTTCTGTAATCACTATGGAACCTCGTCATGTTTGAGAACATTACCGCCGCTCCTGCCGACCCCATTTTGGGTCTGGCTGATTTGTTTCGTGCCGATGACCGCCCTGGAAAAATAAACCTCGGGATCGGTGTATATAAAGATGAGACAGGCAAAACGCCGGTGCTGACCAGCGTTAAAAAAGCCGAGCAATATATACTGGAAAATGAAACCACCAAAAACTATCTTGGCATTGACGGTATTCCAGAGTTTGGTCGTTGTACTCAGGAATTACTGTTTGGTAAAACGAGTTCGCTTATCAACGATAAACGCGCACGTACAGCACAGACCCCTGGCGGCACTGGCGCACTGCGCGTGGCAGCTGATTTTCTCGCAAGAAATACGTCGGCTAAACGCGTATGGGTGAGCAACCCAAGCTGGCCGAACCATAAGAGCGTCTTTAACTCTGCCGGTCTGGAAGTTCGTGAATACAACTATTACGATGCGGCGAACCACTCATTAGACTTTGATGCGCTGCTGGCAAGCCTCAGCGAAGCTCAGTCTGGCGATGTGGTACTGTTCCACGGCTGCTGTCATAACCCAACCGGTATCGATCCTACGCTTGAGCAGTGGCAAACGCTGGCTCAGCTTTCTGTCGAGAAAGGATGGTTACCGCTGTTTGACTTCGCATACCAGGGCTTTGCCCGCGGTCTGGAAGAAGATGCAGAAGGTCTGCGCGCATTCGCCGCGCTGCACAAAGAGCTGATCGTTGCCAGTTCCTACTCCAAGAACTTTGGTCTGTACAATGAGCGCGTAGGTGCCTGTACGCTGGTTGCTGCTGATGCTGAAACCGTCGACCGTGCGTTTAGTCAGATGAAATCAGCCATTCGCGCTAACTATTCCAACCCGCCAGCACACGGCGCATCCGTAGTTGCCACGATTCTGAGCAATGACGCGCTGCGTGCCATCTGGGAACAGGAACTGACCGATATGCGCCAACGCATTCAGCGCATGCGTTTACTGTTCGTGAATACGCTGCAGGAGAAAGGTGCGAACCGCGACTTCAGCTTTATCATCAAACAGAACGGCATGTTCTCATTCAGCGGCCTGACAAAAGAGCAGGTTCTGCGTCTGCGTGAAGAGTTTGGTGTCTACGCTGTCGCTTCCGGACGTGTAAACGTAGCTGGAATGACGCCAGATAACATGGCGCCGCTGTGCGAAGCGATTGTCGCAGTACTGTAATCTATCGCGTACAAAAAAGGCCGCAATAGCGGCCTTTTTATTTATCTGCGGTATTACCAGACAGGCATTTCGTCCTGCAGGAACGGGTTATGAAGCCGTTCGTTACCCAGCGTAGAAAGTGGGCCGTGACCCGGAATAAACGTCACGTCATCGCCCAGCGGCAACAGTTTACCTTTAATCGAATCGATCAGTTGGCTGTGATCTCCGCGCGGAAAATCGCTGCGCCCTACGCCACCTTTGAAAATCACGTCACCCGAAATCAGTAACTTTGATTGCTCATCAAAGAAGACCACATGTCCCGGTGTATGACCCGGACAATGCAACACCTGCAACGTCACGTTGCCAACGCTGACCCGATCACCTTCGTTCAGCCAGCGATCGGGCGTCAGCGGCTCACAATCGCCCAGGCCAAACATGCGGCTCTGCGCAGGGAGCCCCTGTAGCCAGAACTCATCTTCTTTTTCCGGACCAATAACCGGTACACCATAATGCTGTGCCAGTTCAGCTGCCGCCCCAACATGATCAAGATGACCGTGAGTAAGCAGGATCTGCATTAGCGTCAGACCGCTGGCATCCACTTCCTGTTTGATTTTCTCGGCATCGCCGCCGGGATCGACCAACGCGGCCAGACGAGTCTGCTCACACCAGATTAGCGAGCAGTTCTGGGCGAATGCAGTGACCGGAATAATACGATAGTTCATACAGCTCCTGTTTCATTAAGCTTATGGATCACCAGTGCCGTGCAGGGCCGGTGTCGATATGCACAAAGTTACTGCTGGGGTAGTATCCTACACCACCTGCGCGCATAGATAACGCAGCTTTGCGAATATTACTTAATGCGATGCCTTCAATATGGAAATCCATGGCCTGGCCTTTGGTGTGGTAGCTTTTCTTGGCCACACCGCGACTGCGCGCACGTAGTTCATTATTGGTATCGACGGAACGATAACCGGAGATCAGCTGTACGGGTTTACGCGTACCCAGCAGGCCCTGCAGACGGAAGAGTTGATCAAACAGTCCGGGGTCAATGGATTTCACTTTATTGGCCCGAAAATCACGGAAAAAGTGGTTAAGTTTTGCTAATTCGTCCTGAATATAGCCCCTGCCATCAAAAAACTCTGCTTTTATTGACTCACCGGTATGCAGGTTATTCAGAGTCAATATACGCGGACGTGGGGTAGAGAGTGTTGCAAACGCAGGCGTAGGCAGGATGGCAGCGCCGAGGGCAATACCACCAAGCGCCAGCAGTTTGCGGCGATTAGCGTCAAATTTGTCCATGGTATTAAGGTCTACAAGGTCAATGTTATCGTATGTATGCTCTAGCGCACGCGGGAAACCTTATCTGGCTAAGTAGTCCACGTCAAGGCTCCCAACCCCAGGAAATACGGGGCTCACAGCCATTTTGCCCCGTTTCCAGCATAACTTACGACAATCATTTTCCTCGAACTGCTTCATTTATCTGATTAATTGCTCGGCTTTTGACACAATTTGTGCGCTGGATCGCGCTGTCAGATCGTAATTGTAAATATCTGTACGATACTGCGTGCGACCATCCGGGCCAACAAATGCGGTCAGATAGTAGAGGTTAACCGGAATATTCTGGCGAATATTCACGTACCGCGTATCCCCTTGCTTCAGGGCATCCGAGATGCGGGTATCATTCCAACCCGCGTCCTGTAGCAGCATATTCGCCAGCTCAGATGCCTTATTCACACGCACACAGCCGGAACTTAACGCCCGCGTATCTTTCTGGAACAGATTGTGGTTCGGCGTATCGTGCAGATAAATAGCGTCCGAACTCGGCATATTGAATTTATAGCGTCCGAGCGAGTTGCGTGCGCCCGGAGCCTGCTGAAAGCGGAACGGCAGATTGGACGCAGTGATGGTGGCCCAGTCAACCTGCCACGGATCTATCGTCTCTTTACTGTTCCAACCGCGCATCACGGTATAGCCGTGACGTTCAAGATATCCCGGATCATTCCATAACTTAGGCAGAATATCTTTTCGGGCCAGCGTCGGCGGAACGTTCCACGGTGGGTTAACGACCACGTTATTCAGCGCACTACTCATCATCGGCGTTTTGCGATCTGGACGCCCGACAATAACGCGCGAGGCCAGCACCTGATTGCCATTCTGATAATAAACCAGCGAATAGGCAGGAATGTTCACCATGATACCGGTAGACAGCTCACTCGGCAGCAGGCGCAAGCGCTGAATATTTAACGCCAGCACGCCCGCACGCTGAGCAGGCGTTACGTTCAGCCAGTCACGCGTGGCAGGGCCAATCGCGCCATCAGCCCCAAGCCCTTGCCACGTCTGAAAACGCTTTACCGCATCGACAAGTTCACGATCGTAAGCGCTACGTCCTTCTTTAGCAGATGTACTGACGGTGGACTCCAGCATTCCCGTACGGCGCAAAATTTCACGCAGCGCGGGGATGTCGTTACTCCACTCTCCCGGACGCAGCGTCGCGGTACTGGTGAGCTGAGGCCAGGGCCGCGTATCGCTCACCAGCTTGAGTAGTGATTCATGCATTGCGGCGTACTGCGGATGCTGCGGTGCCAGGCTGGCAACAAACGAAGTTAGTTGACCGTTATCCAGTGCGACCTGCCACTGGTTGATGACGGAAATCGGCGGCGTTGTTAGCGCATAGGGCTTATCGCTATAAAGCCAGCGATTCCCTTTAACGGGAATATTGGCAATAAAGTGCAGGTATCCCAACATCGCATCAGAGAGCACGATATCTCGCGCCTGGCCGGACACTGCCGGATCAGTCAGAAGTGCAACCCAGGTAGTAAACTGCGGCTGAAAACCGGCAATCGCCACCTCGGCTAACTGTTGCTGAAAGGCTTTTACCGCATCGCGATTTTCCCACATCGGTTTCATTTCGCGTGCGGCATACAGCAATTCCAGCTGGCTCATATACACTGGCGTGAAGCCCGCTGGAAGTTGAGATTGTAATTCGGCGCGGGCTTGATCAACTGACACGCCCTGCGGTAACGGTTGAATCCCCGCCATAATAGCCGTCGCGGAAGATTGTACCTGCGGCTGCGATAATGCTGTTGGCTGTTCACTGACGCTCGCAGAGCTATCGCCAGGGATCATTTCAGGCTCATCGGCCTGCGCATTGAACAGTGGAGCGAATGTTACGGCCAGGCACAAACTGATTGCCGACAGCCGACGACCACACATTTTATTAAGCAACATCCCTTGCCCCCTGTTTTCTTTATCATACTCTATAGCCAGGCACCATAAATCGGGTGTGCAACGCCTGTAGACGCCAATACAACTGAAGTATGACGAGTAAGCCTGCATACCCGTCAGGCTTATCTTCAGTATATAAACTTCGCCAATGTTTTACCTGGTATAATGTAAAGAAGTTAAAAGAAATTGCACCTGCAATTGAGACTTTTCGGAAAAGAAGAAAGGCGGTCAAATGACCGCCTTTCTATTTAGCTTGCCTGCGAGGAGGCATCTTCAGTCCCCGGCAGTGGTTCCGGTAACTGAGGCGCAAATCCGCGCAGCCCCACCACATGAACGTGCTCGGTGTTCTGGAAGACTTTACGCACCAGTTTGTAGGTCGTGCCTTTCTCTGGGCTGATGTTTTCCGGCGCAGCGATAATCAGCTGCATCTGCAAACGCTCACACAGCTCAAACAGAGTCGCAATAGAACGCGCATCGAGTCGTGCTGCTTCATCAAGGAACAGCAGGCGGCAAGGAGAGATGTCTTTCCCGCGCAATCTGCGACCTTCATCTTCCCAGCTTTGCACCACCATCACCAGAATAGACATCCCGGTCCCGATCGCTTCACCCGTTGACAGCGCGCCAGATTCAGCACGCAGCCAGCCGTCAGAACCTCGGTTTACCTCAACTTCCATCTCCAGATAGTTACGGTAGTCCAACAGCTCTTCACCTATGGTTTGCGGCGTACGCTGTCCCATGTCAATCTGCGGATTCAGACGTTGATACAGCTTCGCCAGCGCTTCAGAGAAGGTCAGACGATTGCTGTTAAACAGATCCTGATGCTGCTCATGCTGCTCTGAAAGTACGTCCAGCAAGGTCGCATGCGTTTCACGCACATTGACGTTCAGGCGAACGCTGTTAACCTGGCCAAACGACACACTTTGCAGCCCCTGGTTCAGCATGCGAATACGGTTCTGTTCACGCTGAATGGTCTTACGAATAATGTTCGCCACGCTGCGTGAGCTGATCGCCAGTTTCTGTTCACGAGAGGTTAGCTCTTCCGTCAGACGGCTCAGCTCAATCTCCATCTGTTCGATGGCTTCAACCGGATCGTCGGTACGGATAATATCCTGGCGAATACGTTCACGCAGATGCTGGTAAACCGCGACGAAGAACTGGATTTTGCGCTCTGGGCGTTTTGGATCTTCAGACATACGCAACACATCGCGCAGGTGTTCGTTATCCGCAACCGCCAGACGTAGCGCACCGAGCGCCTTATCCGACATCGAACGCAGTTCGTCACCGGAAAGATAGGCCAACTCGCGACGGTGCAGACGACGTTCCACACCGTTATCTTTCACCATCCGCATGACTGCACACCAGCCGGCTTTGGCGGTGACTACCTGCTCACGCATTTCATGATAATCACGTTCCAGCTTGCGCAGTCTGCGGGTCAGGTTTTCCATCTCCGCTTCGCAGAAGGTCAGTGCTTTCTCAAGTTGGTTGCGCCGTGCACGGTTGTTGCTGAGCTGCGCATGCAGTTCGTCACGACGGATACGCGCGCGCTCTTCGGCACCGCTGTCCGCACGGACACCAATATCCTGCAGTTCACGTTGTAAATCGTTAAGCAGCTCTTTTTTGGTGTCATAAGAGCTTTTTAGCGATGCCATGACCTGGTTGTACTGGCTTAACTGTGCAGCATGACTGCGCAGCGCCTCACGAGCGCGGGTACGTTCGGCTTCCGCCTGTTCCAGGCGTTCACGCAATTTTTCGTTCAGATCGCTATTACCGCTCAGCATTTCGGCTGAGTCGGAATAACTAAAGTGCGCCCGACGCTGTACGACTTCAGTCAGCGCAAAAGCCTGCTGACGTGCGTCGCGCTGCATCTGCTGGGAATACGTATAGTCTTCCTTCAGTTGTTCAAACTGCTCAGGGTCATTTTGCAGAACTGAAACGATAGGTTCCAGTTTCGCTAACTGATTGCCATGTTGCTGTACAAAACGCGCGGCTTCCTGAGCTTCATCCAGACGCTCGCGAATTTCGTCCACGCGATCGGCCAGCGTGTCATCGGCCAGCAGATTCAAGCGCGGCAGCAGGCGGTTCAGCGCGGAGACGCCCTCTTTCGCCTGTTCAAACTGCATACGGCTTTGCTGATTATCATTTTCATGATTAGTCAGCGCACGTTCCAGTTCAACGCGACGGCTATTCAGTTGGCGAATTTCCGCTTCTGGATCGGCTTCAAACGCCACCGACAGATGGCTGCCGATAAAGCGGCTGAACGCCTGATGCAGACGCTGGGTTTTCTGGACATCAAAGGAGAGCGTGGCGAAACGTTCAGACAGCCCTTCACGCTCGGCATGCAGGGTTTCGATACGGCTTTCACGCGCGGCACGACCAAAAATAGGCACCTTCGGGAAGCGGGAATAACGCCATTGACGCTCGGCGGTTTTCACCACCACCGCATTTTCCAGTTCATCAACGCTGAAGACGCTATCATCAAACGACTGCGGATCCCCTTCGATGAAATAGAGATCTTCCGGGCAATCCGTCAGCCCTTCAAGCTGTTCGGTAATTAGTGATAGATCTGGTACCACGATGGCATGGCGCGAAGGACCGTACAGCGCAGAGAAGTACGGGGCATCTTCAAGGCTAACGTCATCATAAATTTCTGACAGCAGCACGCCGCCAAAGCGTTCAGCCAGCGCGTTCAGACGCTGATCTTCCGCACCGCCCGGCTGACTTAAACGTTCAATCTCTTCATCAACCGCATTTTTACGTGCACCGACTTCATCACGCTCAACAATGGCCTCACGCTCGCGCTCCAGCAATTGTTGCAGATACTCGGTCACATCCTGGCTGGAGGTAAACTCTTCGCCACACTGCTCGCTAAGCTGATTCAGGCTATTTTGCGCAGCCAGCCAGACAGGTGCCCGCTTCATTAAATGCTGAATACGGGATTGTAGCTGTTCCTGTTCCTGACGCAGCGTCATACGCTGTTCGCTGGCAGACGAGACGCTGTCCGACAAGGCGGCGATGCGCGCTTCCAGTTCCTGGTGCAGCGCTTCCAGCTCATCGATATCAAACTGTTTACCCTGACGCTTGCAGAATTCGGCCAGCAGACGCTCGGCATCCTGCTGTTCGCGCAGACGCTGCTCCAGTTCGCTCAGTCGCATACGCAATGGCTGAACCTGTTCCGCCAGGTGGCGCTGTTCAACGCCTTCGCGCAGCAGTTCACGCGCCACGCTCCAGGCTTCACTACGTGCCAGCGGGCCGTTGATAGTCGCCACCAGCTGATAAGCCTGTTCGAACTGGCTATGCGCGGTTTGCGCCACGCTCATTTTTTGTTCAAGCGTTAGCAGCTTTTCAGTGGCTTCCTGCTCTTTGGCCTGGAAAGTCTCCAGCCATTCTGCGGCGCTGTCGGCTGTCAGATCCGGTAGGTGGCAGAGCTCTTTCGCCCGATTTAGGGCCTGAATCGCCTGGGTATACTGGATGGCTCGCGTCTGCTGGACGTCCAGCGCCTGCTGGTAATCGGCAAGCTGGCTTTTCAGCTCATCCACTTCCAGTTCGGCGGCTTCCGCGCGGGCTTCGTTTTCATCCTGGCGGTCAACGGCTTCCGCAACCACCTCATTTTGTTCTTCAAGACGGATCTGCAGTTCTTCGAGATCCGCTTCGTAGCGTTCAATTTTTTCCTGCTGACGCAGCGCGGTTTGCACCAGATTCAGGTGATCGCTCGCGGCCTGATAATCGGCTTCCAGATCGCCTTCGGCGCCGTTATGCTCGGCCAGTTCACGCGCCATATCCACGTGCTTGTACTGCTCTGCCGCCAGCTGCTTACGTGAGGTATACAGTTCACGACGATATTCCAGTGCTTTATCCAGATGGATACGACGTTCGTTGGCATGGCGCATATAATCCGCAGCCACATAGTTGGTCGCTTCGCTGATCAAATGCTTAAACAGGTCGCGGTCAGACTGGGTTACGCGAATCGCTTCAAGCGTCATGCGGTTTTCACGCAGCGCGGCTTCCATATCCTGGAACGCTTTACGGACGCCGCCGTTTTCCGGCAGCAGGTAGTCACGCAGTGAACGGGTAATGGCGCTGGAGATCCCGCCGTACAGCGAGGCTTCAATCAAACGGTAGAATTTACTACGATCAGACGCGGAGCGCAGACGGCGAGCAATGATGCCCAGATCGAACATCAGCGAATGATAATCGGTTATTGAGTTGAACTGCTTAAACTGCACACCTTCCATCTCATCAAGCTTCTCTTTCAGCTCAGGTAGAGACAGTACGCGCGCCTGGCGTTCGTTCAGCGTTTCCGTCACCAGTTGGGTTGGCTGTACCGACATCGGCAGCCCCTGAATGGCAAACGGTTTGATATCCACTTTGCGATCACGACCCGCAACCTGTTGCAGACGCACACCCACGACCACGCGCTGATGACGCGAGTTGAGGACGTCGAGCATTGAGTAACAGACCCCTGCTTTCAGCTTACCGTGCAGACCTTTATCACGTGAACCGCTGGTTGCACCAGCTTCGGTGGTGTTACGGAAATGCAGCAGGGTTAAGTCCGGAATGAGCGCCGTAACAAATGCCGCCATGGTGGTGGATTTACCCGCACCGTTACCACCGGACAGCGTGGTGACCAGCTCATCGAGATCAAACGTACGGGCAAAAAAACCATTCCAGTTAATCAGCGTAAGTGAGCGAAATTTACCGCGTTCAATCATTATTCTTCTTCTCCACTGTCCGGCTGATTCTCTTCGGGCTCATCGTTGAGCTGCAGACGGTTCTCGACCGCCATCGCTTCACCATCACGAATTAAGCGACGTTGTGCTTCACGCGGATCGTCACCGCTACGCACATCCGCGCCAAAGCGGAAGACAGATTCTGTAATACGGAATTTGCTGCTGTCGTGGCCCAGAAACCACACCATGCCTAAGCGGCGCAAACGGTTGAGCGAAGAACGCACTTTTTCCTGTAGCTTCTGGCGGTCAACGTCAGAACCGGTTGAACGGTTGTTCACCAGCTTCAGCAGTTTGGCTTCATCCGCCAGCGTTAACAGCTCGTCATACAGCTCTTGCTGGGTAAAAATCCCTTCGTTCGCCAGGCGTTCCGGGCTGAGATAGAGATAGCAAAGAATTTTACCCACCATCATGTCCAGTTCAGACAGGACCGAACGCGGAATGAGCGTCGTTGAACGCGGACGAAGGTAAAAGAACCCTTCCGGCGCACGGATCAATTCCACGTTATAGCGGCTGTAAAACTCTTCAAAATATTCCTGAAAATCCATCAGGAAGGCATGATTATCCAGTTCATCCAGACCGATATGGCGGCCCGAACGTAAGGCGCTATCCAGCGCCGGAAATAACGGATTCGCCAGCGCCTGCGCCAGCTTTACCGGCATCACTTGTTCAATATTTGTCAATGACATGCGCCTGTACCTTGGCTCCGTAATCATTAATCGGCTGCCATTTGGCTGGCAGTCCGGTGAAGTCTGCTTGCGCTACGCCAAGGCGTACCGCCTGATCGATAACAATACGCGCGACGTCGAAATGACGCGCACGTGGGTATTGCGCCAGATACTCGCGCACTACCAAACCGAGATCCAGTGGTGTTTGTCTGGATTTGTAGATAGCCAGCTGTTCTTCGATGATCGCCGCCAGTTGTTCACGGATCTCGTTAAATTCTTCATATTCCAGATCTTCCGGAAGTTCACCGGTGACCTCTTCGTCACGCAGCACCATCTCCTCGTCACGCATATCCAACAGACGATCGGCGTTGGCATAGGTCAGCGCCCATGGGTCGTCAAAGTAGGTCTGCACGGACTGACGCAGACGCTGGGCGAAGACGCGGTTTTTATCCATATCGATCGCGGTACGGATAAATTTATGCACATGACGATCGTAGCCGATCCACAAGTCAATGGACTGCTGACCCCAGCTAATAATGCGGTCGAGCTTGCTTTGTAAATCAAACACCAGCCGATCAACAAAATGCAAATCATCATGCGTCATTGTGGCGTCCTGGATGCGTAACAGGTTAGCCTGCAGCTTATCCCCCGCCGCTTCCAGCGTATCCTGCAGTTCACGCAGCGTACCAGACGTTTCAGAAAGCAACAGTTCACAGCTGGAAATCGCCGCCCGCCAGTCTTTGTTTAGCAACTGTGCGATGTCGTCTTTTACCTGCTGCTGCTGTTCATCCATGATGCGCTGGGTCAGATCGATACTGTCGAAAATCTCCGCCACCGAGTATTTCAATGGCGCATAGACGTTGCGGTGCCAGTGGAACTCATCGCCACCTTCCGCTGCCGCATCCGCCGCGCGCTTCAGTTCGCCTGCAACAATCGACAGTTGCATGGAAAGACGCAGCGTAGAGAACTCGCGCTGACGAATATAGTAATCTGTGATGCCAATCCCGAGCGGCGTTAAACGGTAAATGGCGTTGCCTTCAGCCTGCTCGCTGGTAAAGCGGTTCAGCAGACGTTGACGCACCATGTCGTTGATCGCGTTGTTGGCGCGGACGCCGATGGTTTCGCTGGTTTGCTCAAACGCATCACTCACATGGCGGAACGCATCCACCAGTTCACCTTCACTCATCTCACCGTCAAGTCGCTCACCGTTCAATGTGGCGACCGCCAGCAGGAACGAAAGTCTGTCTACCGGCAGAGAGATGGAGAAGTCATTTTTTCTGGCCCAGGCAACCAGTTCGGGGACTGTCTGGGAAAATTCACTCATAGGTTATCCTTGCATCTGCGGCTCGGGCCGGACGTTTAATCGCGGTGACATGAATATAGCGCCCAAGGCTGATATACGGTTCCTGGCGGCAATAGCGCGTTTCTATTTCTGTTAAAGCATCAAAACAGTCATGCTGTTTTTGTTTATCACGCAGATAATCATGAAACACCCTCACGCCCGTTTTACCGGTTATCTCCCAGCCAATCTCCTCCAGCCAGCCATAGACCTGCTGAGGGTCGCGCGGGAAATCGGGAGACAACGTGCGCCGTTTCTTTTTATACATTCCCTGCTGTACATAGCCGAAATTACCGACCAACACATTACGCATCAACAGGCCATTTGCATTGTAGAACATCAGCGATAAAGCACCGCCCGGGCGTAACATCGACCACAATGTTTTTAAGACGGCTTGCGGATCGGCCACCCATTCCAGCACAGCATGAAACAATATCAGATCAACCTGAGAATCCAAATGCTGTGGGATGTCCTGAGCGGCACAATGTATAAAATGCATGTTGTCGCTCACACCTTGCTCTTCTGCCGCCCGTTGCGCTCGCGCCACCATCTCAGCAGAAAGATCGCACAAGGTAACGTGATGGCCCCGCTGCGCCATCAGAATGGCTGTCTGCCCTTCTCCGCCTCCCGCATCAAGCACACGCAATGTCTGGCCCGCGTAGTCGGCAAGAAGTTTGTCCAGATCCTGCCAGAGGATCGTCTGGCGAAGCTGACCTTTAGTGGTGCCGTAAATGTTACGGGAAAACTTCTCTGCAATGTCATCAAAATTGCGATCCCGCATCAGGCTCTCCACATGCTGGCTTTAGGGTGACTAAGTAAAACCGCTATTTTGTCACACCCACGCCGAGAATGAACCTTCCTGGTGTAATATCGCTGCAGATCCCCTGCTGTATGGTTAAAAAAGGAACCAAAAAGGATGCTTTTTACGCTGAAGAAAGTGATTGGCGGTATGATGCTGCCACTTCCGCTAATGCTCATTATCATGGGTACAGGCCTGGTGCTGCTCTGGTTTAGTCGCTTTCAAAAAACAGGGAAAGTGTGCATTAGCCTGAGTTGGCTGGCGCTGTTACTTCTTAGCTTGCAACCCGTCGCTGATAGCCTACTGAAACCGATTGAGGACAGCTATCCAACCTGGCAGGATACACAAAAAGTGGAATACATTGTGGTGCTGGGCGGAGGGTATACCTGGAATCCTCAGTGGGCACCAAGTTCAAACCTAATCAGCAACAGTCTTCCGCGTCTGAATGAAGGTATTCGCCTCTGGCGTGCTAATCCGGGATCGAAGCTTATCTTTACCGGTGCTGCGGCAAAGAGCAATAACGTCAGTACTGCAGAAGCGGGAGCCCGCGTAGCGCAGTCACTGGGTGTGCCACCCGGTGATATCATCACGCTGGATAAACCTAAAGATACTGAAGAAGAAGCCGCTGCAGTTAAGCAGGCCATCGGCAGCGCGCCGTTCCTGCTGGTGACCTCCGCATCGCACTTACCACGAGCAATGATTTTCTTCCAACAGGCTGGACTACACCCGTTGCCCGCGCCGGCTAATCAGTTAGCAATTGATTCACCGCTAAATCCGTGGGAACGCGCGATCCCCTCTCCCGTCTGGTTGATGCATAGCGATCGTGTTGGTTACGAAACATTGGGTCGCATCTGGCAGTGGTTAAAGGGATCGGAGCACTGACAGAAATATTGCCTGACGGCGACGCTAACGCGGCTTATCAGCCCCAGGCGTTCAGCGCAGAATTGTAGGCCGGATAAGGCGCTCACGCCGCCATCCGGCAATGCCGTAACGGGATAGTCAGGCGAGCCACGGCAGCAGTGATTTCGTTGCCAGGTCAAAGTTGGTGCGATTAAAACGTCCGGTGTTGACCAGTTGCGCCACCTCATCCCATAACACATACAGCCAGCGCCGCCAGATGAAGGACTCCGCCACGGGCGCGCGTTGCAGGTATTGCCAAAGCAGACTTTCCGCCAGCGCGTTATCCATTAAACGGAACAATTCATACTCTCTGGGCGCCCACAGCATCAACCCCGGTCCCACCATGGCCAGTAGCTGATCGCTACGGGCGTCTTTGAGCATGCTACGCAAACTGAAATTACCGTGGATTAGTACGCAGTTATCATTGAATCCTTCAAATAAAGCGGGTAAACACTCACGGGTACGAAACAGGATCCGCTTATCCTGCATCGTCAAGCCAGTATTGTTGAACTGATTTAACGTGGTCCACAGCACCTCAACACGCTGGCGATACCAGGATGGCCAGATATTCTCTTGCGTGTTATCCACCATGCCCACGCAGCCACGGCTATCCTGCCGATGCCATGACAGCAGACCTTCTACGATCTGATCTTTTAAATGTTCCCAGCGTTCGGGCGTTCGGGCTGGCGCTTCCACCGGCACACCCCGTAAACGCTCAAGCAGTAACACATCGGGGCCGGGATGCTCTTCGTGGGTTAAGACCCCGTAAATGACGGGCATACGCACCGTACCGCTGCGCGCTAACATGGAGGTTTTCCATGCCAGTTGCTGCGCCATACCTGGCGTGGTGAAACTTCTCGCCATCAGCGGCATCGGATTTCCCTGGCTGTCGTACAGTGACCACAGGGCCGTATCCACTTTTTCATTCACGCATTCTATACGACTGAGTTTTTCGCCCAGCAGGTGGCTGAGTTCGGCACGCAACTGTTCCATTTCAGATTGCCCTCATAAATGCTACTGCTTTCATAATGAGCGTCGGGCAGACAGATGTCACCCGGATGAGATCAATTGATGAAAAGAAAAGTGGAGGGAAAGCGCAACGATACGACACTCCTCCCAAAAATACGCATCAATATGGGGGAGCGCCGTGAGAAAAACTAAGGCATTTCGGCGCGAACGCGCTCGAGATCTTCGGTAGTGTCTACGCCGGTACCCGGGACTTCTTTTGCGACGGCAACGTGAATTTTTTCGCCGTACCACAGCACTCGCAGCTGCTCCAGCATTTCGATATGCTCAAGCGGGCTAGGCTGCCAGTTAACATAGCGGCGAATAAAACCGGCGCGATAGCCGTAAATGCCCAGATGGCGCAGGAAGGTGTCCCCCACCGTTTCCAGACTTTTGGCGAAACGATCGCGATCCCATGGGATGGTCGCGCGTGAAAAATAGAGCGCATATCCTTCAGCGTCCAAAACGACTTTTACCGCATTCGGATTAAATGCCTCTTCCGCACTGTGAATCGGAGCCGCAAGAGTCGCCATGCCGACCTGACGTTGCGCCAGATTCTCAGCCACCTGGCGAATAATGACCGCCGGAATCATCGGCTCATCACCCTGTACGTTCACAATAACGGTATCATCGCTAAAACCACATTTCTCGACGACTTCCGCCAGGCGCTCCGTACCAGACTGGTGATCGGCGCGGGTCATGCACACTTCCCCCCCCACCGCTTCTACCGCGCGAGCAACATCCTCGTGATCGGTGGCCACGATGATACGTTCAGCGCCAGATTCACGCGCACGCTCCAGGACATGCACGATCATAGGCTTGCCGTTGATATCCAGTAGCGGCTTGCCCGGCAGACGAGTGGACGCATAACGCGCAGGAATAATGACCACAAAACTCATGATTTACTCTCATCAGCAGTCAGAACGCGGGCTTCGGTTTCCAGTAACACAGGAATGCCATCACGCAGTGGGAAAGCAAGGTTATCCAGTTTACAAATCAGTTCCTGTTTTTCCTGGTTAAACCAGAGTTTGCCATTGCATACCGGGCAGGCAATGATTTCAAGCAGACGATGATCCATAGTTCCTCCAGATGGACCGGATTGTGAATCCGTAAATATTAACATAATCGCTTAATGGGCTGGGTCTATTTCCCAACCACGGCGTGCATCAGCAAATAAACCTTCAGGATAACGTCCCAGCGTCACGCGTGTTGCCAGTTGCCAGCGGGCAAAATCGTCAATCGCCTGAAACAATCCTTTTTGCAAAGTCACCCCAGGCTTAACCCCATCCTGTAACCACAGCGAAATCACGTCCAGCACGCCCGTTTTACGGTGCATTTTGGCATCCATTCGCCCAACCAACTGCCCGCGGTGCAGCAACGGCAAGACGAAATAACCGTACTGACGTTTTGGTGCTGGCGTGTAACACTCCAGCCGGTAGCTAAAATCGAATAGCTGCTCTGCCCGTTTACGATCCCAAACCACCGGATCAAAAGGCGATAACACTGCGCTGTGGGTCGCCGTTAATTTGCCCGCCAGCGCCTGTTCGAGTAGCGGCTGAAGGTGGCTATGCAGCCACAGCGTTCCCAGCCCTTCAACGTCGACAGGAATAATCTGTTGCTGTTCCGCCCGTTCGTTGCACCAGTTTTTTAGCGCCGGGCGCTTCAGGCGATAGTAGTCTGCCAGCCATTGTTCGCGGAAAATCCCCAGACTACGGGCGCTGTTATCCAGCATGACGCTTTCAGCATCTTCCTGTGAAAGTGGGTCGCGTTCATCGTCCCAGTGTGGCATGACGCGATGGGTTAAATCATACACGCGCTGGAAATTACGCCGTTCCACCACCATCACTTTCCCGGCAGTGAACAGCCCTTCAAGATGACGCTTTTGCGGTTTCCATTCCCACCAGCCGCTGCTCCCCTTGCGTGGATGCTCAAAATCAGCAGATCGTACCGGTCCGTTATGCTGGATGTGCTGGAGCAGTTGCTCAATTTCATGAGCATGTTCTTTCATCCACGCCGCTTTATACTTCCAGCCCATATTCTCCGGGGCCAGCATGCGGTGACGTATCAGCATAAAATCGCTGCGCGGCAAAAAGCAGGCCTCGTGCGCCCAGTATTCCATCAGTTCGCCCTGCTGTAACGAGTCGTCCAGCCATTGGGGTGAATAATCGCCTAAACGACTAAACAGCACCAGGTAAGGACTTCGCGCCACAATATTGATGGTATCGATTTGCAGTAACGACATGCGCGAAATAGTCGCGAGAATATCTGCCGGGGTTGCCCGACGGCGTGTTTTTTTCAGCAGACCTTGAGCGGCAAGGTGAAGATGACGGGCATCCGTCAGAGAAAGGTGCGGCAACGACATCTATGGCCTCATAAATGATTCGCTGCCGCAGCGTGAATCAGTTAGCGAGTCAGCGAGATTAAGCTATCCAGCAACATGTCAGGCCGATCGCCTGACAAATGTGCGTCAACAGGTAAATACCACCAGTTTTCATCGGCAAATGCCCGGCACTTAACCGCATCTTTTTCCGTCATCACCAGCGTTTGCCCGGCGTTTACAAACGCACTGACGTCACTGTAGGTCAGAGACTGATGGTCTGCCAGCGCAATGCTTTTTTGCACGCTGGCACCGCATGCTTTCAGCGTGGCAAAAAAACGCGGTGGGTGACCAATGCCCGCCATGGCGACAATATTGGGCAATTGCGCTACATTACGGCGTTCACCTGTACGTAAATTAACGGCCAGCCCCGGTTCAAGTCGCATAGGGATTTCCCCTGGTTGCGCAACGCCACCGTTAACAATAGTCGCATCCACCGATTTTAGGCGACCTGCGCGTTCCCGCATTGGACCAGCGGGAAGCCACCAGCCGTTGCCAAACCGACGTTCGCCGTCAATAACCACGATTTCAACATCTCGCGCCAGACGATAGTGCTGTAGCCCATCGTCGGTCACAATAATCTGCACGTCATGTTGGGCCAAAATGGCTTTTACCGCATCCGATCTTACCGGGGATACCGCTACCGGCACGCCGGTACGTTGGGCGATCAGCACAGGTTCATCACCCGCTTCTGCGGTAGTGGTCTCTGCGGTCAATAGCAACGGGTAAGCAGCCGCTTTCCCGCCGTAACCACGCGACACCACGCCCACGCGAATCCCGCGTTGCTGCAGTTGTTCAACCAGCCAAATCACCACCGGTGTTTTGCCATTGCCGCCGGCAGTAAGGTTTCCGACCACCACAACCGGTACTGGCGCGCGCCAAGCGCGTTTAAGCCCAAGCTTGTAGCATAGGCGGATCCCGCCACTCACCAGGCCATAAAGCCAGGAGAGTGGAAGTAACAATCGCCACAGCGGCGATTCACCAGACCAGATACGTGAGATCATTGACCGAATTGCATTTTGTGTAATTGCGCATAGACCCCGCGCTGCTCAATCAGGTCGCTATGGGTTCCGCGTTCGACAATCAGACCATCCTCCACCACGATGATTTCGTCGGCTTGTTCAATGGTTGAAAGACGGTGAGCAATGACCAGAGAAGTACGGTTTTTCTGTAGCTCATCCAGCGCAGACTGAATCGCACGTTCAGATTCGGTATCAAGAGCTGATGTTGCTTCATCAAGGATCAGAATTGGGCTGTCACGCAACAAGGCACGGGCGATAGCGATACGCTGACGTTGTCCGCCGGAAAGCAGGACGCCGTTTTCACCAATCACCGTATCCAGGCCATTATCCATCTTGTTGATGAAATCCATGGCGTAGGCCATCTGTGCCGCTTTTTCGATCTGCTCACGGCTGTACATATCGGTACGCGCGTAGGCGATGTTGTTGGCAACCGTATCGTTAAACAGGTGCACATTCTGCGAAACCAACGCAACCTGATCGCGCAGGGATGCCAGGGTATATTCGCGCAGATCGTGTCCGTCCATCAGAATCTGCCCTTCATCAATATCGTAGAAGCGCGTAATCAGGCTGGCGATGGTGGATTTTCCTGAGCCCGAACGGCCAACCAGAGCAACGGTTTTACCCGCGGGAATATTCAGGTTGATGTTGCGCAGAGCCGGTACTTCACGTCCCGGATAAGTGAAAGTCACGTTGCGGAACTCGAGATCGCCGGTAGCACGCTCGATAACACGTTTACCTTCATCTTTCTCCTGTTCGCTATCCAGAATCGTAAATAAGGTCTGGCATGCCGCCATACCGCGCTGGAACTGCGCGTTGACGTTGGTCAGCGATTTCAACGGACGCATCAGCGCGATCATTGAGGAGAAGACAACCGTAATTGTCCCTGCCGTCAGGTTTTCCATTACGCTTGGGAAGCTGGCCGCATATAACACGAAGGCCAGAGCCAGGGACGCAATCAACTGGATGATAGGGTCGGAGATAGAAGAAGCGGAAACCATCTTCATACCCTGCAAACGCATCTTGTTGCTGACCTTATCAAAGCGCTTGGTTTCGACTTCCTGACCACCAAAAATCAGAACTTCTTTGTGGCCTTTCAGCATCTGCTCCGCACTGGTCGTAACCTGCCCCATAGTGTTTTGCATGTTTTTACTGATGCTACGAAAGCGCTTGGAAACCACACGGATCGCCACTGACACAATTGGCGCCAGTACAATCAGGATCAGTGACAGCTGCCAGCTGTAATAGAACATCATGATAAACAGACCAATGATTGATGCCCCTTCACGTACCACGGTGATCAGCGCGCCGGAAGACGATGACGCGACCTGCTCTGAATCATAGGTAATACGTGACAACAGCGTACCTGTAGACTGTTTATCAAAAAAGGAGACTGGCATGCCCATCATATGACCAAACAGGCGGCGACGCATGGTCATGACCACTTTGCCTGACACCCATGAGATACAGTAGCTGGAGACATAACTGGTTAAGCCACGAACTATCATCAGCCCAATGACCACCAGCGGCATCCACAGCAGCACCGAACGATCCGTTTTACCAAAACCATCATCCAGTAATGGTTTAAGGAGCGATAACATGAAGGTATCGCTGGCCGCGTTAAGGACTAACGCTATACCCGCCACGATCAGACCCGATTTAAAAGGCGCTATGGTTGGCCATAGTCGGCGAAACGTCTGCCACGTAGAGAGATCTTTATCGTTATGCATTCAAAAAACCAGCATTTGTTAGAATAGCCGCATATTCTACCCGTTATCCTCCGACACGCCAAACCACTGATGATACCAACGAGGTAAAATCTGATCCCGCAAGCTGTGTATTCGCCAGTTTTTTTGGTAAAAATCCAGCGTAATCTGCCCCTGATGTGGTGTATCCAGCCATTGATAATTTTGTTTCCGATAACGTTGCTTCACTTTCCAGGATGGCAGACGCCAGGCGTTGTAACGGGATGCAGAGGCTAGTGCGGCCTGCCCGTCAACTCTCTGAATGAGTGCCAGTGATGATGAAGTATTGCTGCCATGATGCGGAACCTGCATCACCGTAGACTGCAGATGCTGCCAGTAGTGACTTAGCATTTTTTGTTCAGCGGGAGACTCAATATCGCCGGTCAGCAGAACACTCTGATACCCATCATCAACTTTAACCACGCAGGAGTGGTTATTTCCCTGCCCTGTATTTCCAAGCACAGGCCAGTGCGCACTGAAGGTTAACCCTTGCCATTGCCAACGTTCTCCGCGAAAACACGGGAGGTGTCCTTTCCAGCCTAGCGGACTTCTTATCCATAGTGATGGCCAGGCTTGTTGTAAGGAGTGCAACCCGCCCCGGTGATCCATATGTTCATGGCTTAAAATGACCCCTTCCGGCTCCAGATTATGCCAACGCAACCAGGGAATAATCAGCTGTTGCGCGCTATCGCCTTCAGGCCATGCCAGACCGGTATCGTAAAGCAGCGCTTTTCCATTACGCACAATCACCATCGCCAACCCCTGCCCGACATCCAGCATATGCACTTGCCACACATCTGTACGCGGTGCACGCCAAAGCGGCCCACTCAGCAAAAGTAGCGCAGAGAAACAGACCACCGGTAGCGTAAGCAAGATATTTAGTCGCCATGCGATAATCATCATTCCGGGTAAAAATGCGAGCCATTGCCAGCGTGCATCAATATTGATCCACCCTTCAGGCAGGCTCCTGAGCCCCCAAAATAGTAGCGCCAGAGAGCGATCCGCTAAATACCACAGATTCGATTCAATCATCACCAGTCCGGCTAAATGCACGATCATGCCTGCTAATATCAAGGGTACGGAAACAAACGTGACCAAAGGGACGGCAAACAAATTAGCCGGAAACGAGGTCAGACTAAAACCGTGAAACATTGCGATTTGTACGGGAAGAAGCAGAAGCGTAATACCCAATTGCAGATGAGCCAGCGCCAGAAATTGACGACCAGCACGCGACAGCGGCCAGTCCGGGAGCGGTACCCATTGGTACCAGAACAGCAGTGCCGCAACGGCGGATGCAGACAACCATAGACTTTGCGAAAGAACGGCAACAGGATCCACCACCAGAATGGCTGCCAGACAGCAGATCCATACCGACCATCCGCTCCACTGCCTGCTGCTAAGTCTTAGCGCCCCCCAGACTAGCAGCGCAACAACCGTTCGTAATGCCGGGGGTTGCAGCCCTGTCAGCCAGGCATATAATGTGGCGCAGACAATCCCACCCACTAATGGAACCTGCCAGCAAATCCATCTGGCGGGCATAAAAAATTGTCCCGCGCGAATTATTCCGCCAGCCAGAAGTGCAGCAAACGCAATATGCAGCCCGGAGATAGCCATCAAATGAGCCGTGCCGGTATCACGCATAATCGTTTTCACCTCTTGTGACACGGACAAGCGCTCACCCATTCCCAGACCCAGTATGACCTGCTGCCAGGGATAATCGGCGAGTACCGTTTTCAACGAGTCGAGAAATCGCGAACGCAAACTGCATTGTGGTGTGATAACCGAAGCCTGTAAGAATCGCCCCGTCAACGGTTGATGCTGCGCCAATGCGTAACGCTGGCTATCAAATCCGCCTTCGTTTAATTGACCGTGTACGGCGCGGACTTTCAACGTCATCGCCCATGTCTGACCCGCACAAACATCACCGGGTAAATACTGTCCGTACAAGACGATTCCTTGTGCAGGAAAGATTCGTCTCCCCTGAAGGTGAGTGATTTGGCCGTAGTGCGTTGTCATATTGTCAGTTCCGGTTATCCGCACAATGGCTTGCTGGTTTTTCTCAGGCAGCGTATTACCGGCCCACAGAGCCTCTTTCGCAGCCAGGATTCCCCAAAGAAAAAACAGCAGGGTTAGTCCGGCGGAACGTATATATTTGTGGGAGAGAAAACAGAGCAGACATGCCAGACAAAATACAATGCTGATACACAACATGCCTGGCAGCGTAGGTAATAGCATGAGTGGGAGAATGCCGAATAATGCACACGTACTCACCGTTGTTATTTTCATCAATAACCTCCCTGTTACAGGGAGTGTGCAGTACTCTTCGACGATTGTCTGGCATCAATTTATCGTTATACGACCTGAGTTCCGCAGACATTTAGTGGGGGTTGTAACGTACAAATTAACTGGGATGAGGATTCCAGGATAGGCGCACAGAAATGAAAAAAGCACCCATGTGGGTGCTTTTCTCGGCGTTAAGTCTCGCTAAAAACTTAACCGTAAATATTGGCGCGGTCGCGCAGTTCTTTACCTGGTTTAAAGTGCGGAACGTATTTCCCTTCCAGATCCACTTTATCGCCGGTCTTCGGATTACGTCCGGTGCGTGGTGCGCGGTAATGCAAAGAGAAGCTGCCGAAACCGCGGATTTCAATACGCTCGCCCTGCGCAAGAGTCGAGGCCATATGTTCCAGCATCTCTTTAACTGCATCTTCAACCGCTTTCGCGGGAATATGAGGTTGCTGGGTTGCAAGTCTTTCAATCAATTCTGACTTGGTCATGATTCCTCCGGTTCCTTAAAGGCATAATTAGCTGCTGCATTGATTAAGGGCGGCCGTAGCCGCCCTTTGTCATTGATTACAGGACGAATCCTGTAATCTGTCAAGCTACTCGTCATCCTTTGTGCCGTTAACAGCACAAAGGATTTAGAGCACTCGATATTACTCGCCTTTAGCTGCTTTGAAAGCTTCAGCCATTGCGTTGTTAGAGAAGTTAGCATCTTCCTGTTTGTTAACAGTTGCGATTGCATCTTTCTCATCAGCTTCGTCTTTAGCACGAACAGACAGGCTGATTGCACGGTTCTTACGATCAACGCCGGTGAATTTAGCTTCAACGTCGTCGCCTACGCTCAGAACCAGAGTTGCATCTTCAACGCGGTCACGTGAAGCTTCAGAAGCGCGCAGGTAACCTTCAACGCCGTCAGCCAGTTCTACGGTTGCGCCTTTAGCGTCAACTGCAGTGACTTTACCGTTTACGATTGCGCCTTTCTTGTTCAGTGCAACCCAGTTGTTGAACGGATCTTCTGCGAGCTGTTTAACGCCCAGAGAGATACGCTCACGCTCTGCGTCAACCTGCAGAACAACTGCTGCGATTTCGTCGCCTTTTTTGTATTCACGAACTGCTTCTTCGCCTGCAACGTTCCAGGAGATGTCAGACAGGTGAACCAGGCCGTCGATGCCGCCGTCCAGGCCGATGAAGATACCGAAGTCAGTGATAGACTTGATTTTACCTTCAACACGGTCGCCCTTGTTGTGGGTTTCCGCGAACTGCTGCCATGGGTTGTTTTTGCACTGCTTCAGACCCAGGGAGATACGACGACGTTCTTCGTCGATATCCAGAACCATAACTTCCACTACGTCGCCAACGTTAACAACTTTGGACGGGTGGATGTTTTTGTTGGTCCAATCCATTTCGGAAACGTGAACCAGGCCTTCAACGCCTTCTTCGATTTCAACGAAGCAGCCGTAGTCGGTCAGGTTGGTCACGCGACCAGTCAGTTTGGTACCTTCTGGATAACGCTTAGCGATAGCTACCCATGGATCTTCGCCCAGCTGTTTCAGGCCCAGAGATACACGAGTACGCTCGCGGTCGAACTTCAGCACTTTAACAGTGATTTCGTCGCCAACGTTTACGATTTCGCTCGGATGCTTAACGCGTTTCCATGCCATGTCGGTGATGTGCAGCAGGCCGTCAACGCCACCCAGATCAACGAATGCACCGTAGTCAGTGAGGTTCTTAACGATACCTTTAACTTCCATGCCTTCCTGCAGGTTTTCCAGCAGCTGATCGCGTTCTGCGCTGTTTTCGGATTCGATAACGGCACGACGGGAAACAACAACGTTGTTACGCTTCTGATCCAGCTTGATTACTTTGAATTCAAGCTCTTTGCCTTCCAGGTGCAGCGTGTCGCGGACCGGACGAACGTCTACCAGGGAACCCGGCAGGAACGCGCGAATACCATTCAGCTCAACAGTGAAGCCACCCTTGACTTTGCCATTGATAACACCAGTAACGGTTGCAGCTTCTTCGTAAGCTTTTTCCAGCGTGATCCAAGCTTCGTGACGTTTAGCTTTTTCACGGGACAGCAGGGTTTCACCGAAGCCGTCTTCTACTGCATCCAGAGCAACGTCAACTTCGTCACCAACCTGGATTTCCAGCTCGCCCTGGGCGTTTTTGAACTGCTCTGCCGGAATGGCGGACTCAGATTTCAGACCAGCGTCAACCAGTACTACGTCTTTGTCGATAGCAACAACAACACCACGAACGATGGAACCCGGACGGGTTTCGATTTCTTTTAAGGATTCTTCAAACAGTTGAGCAAAAGATTCAGTCATGTTTAATCTTCAGGTTTCATATTTAACGTCCACCTGGCTCCATGCCGGATGGGGTTGTTTAACATACCCGCTGTCAATCCATTGCAACGGGGGTACTGCAAATTCGGTCGCACTTAAGCGAGAGCCAGTTTTTGGCGCGCGTATTGTAACGCTTTTTCAATCACTTGCTCAATGCTTAATCGGGTTGAATCCAAAACTAAAGCATCAGCAGCAGGAACCAGCGGCGCTACAGCACGGTTACGATCGCGATAATCGCGTTCTTCGATCTCGGCCAAAAGGCGTTCAAAGTTAACACTAAAGCCCTTCTCCTGCAACTGTAGCATACGTCTATGCGCACGTTCTTGCGAGGAGGCGTCCAGAAAAATTTTCACCGGCGCATCCGGGAACACCACGGTCCCCATATCACGTCCATCAGCAATCAGACCTGGGGTTTCGCGAAATGCGCGTTGACGACGTAAAAGCGCTTCACGCACGCGAGGAAACGCCGCGACCTGAGAGGCGGCATTCGCCACTTCCTGGGTACGGATTTCACCGCTGACATCCTCACCTTCAAGAATGACTTCAAGGTTGCCGTCTGTTGAGATAAAACGCACATCCAGGTGTGAGGCAAGCGGTACCAGAGCATCTTCAGAAGTGACATCAACATGGTGATGTAACGCTGCGAGCGCCAGTACGCGGTAGATCGCGCCTGAATCTAACAGATGCCACTGCAATGCTTCCGCCATTGCCTTGCACAAGGTGCCTTTTCCTGCACCGCTTGGGCCATCAATGGTAATAACCGGGGCAATTGCCGTCATCTTTTTCTCCTTAAACGGACGTACATTAACGTGAACGCCGCGCATTATACGCGCCAACGCTAATGATCGTTATCTTTGTGTGAAAAATGCAGAATCATTGAAGCTGAGTGTAGAATAAATAGGCAATCGGAGATGTCAGAATGTGCCGCACCCGAAAGTGCGGCAATGAAATCAGGCAGGAGTACTAATACGCGCCAGCTGTTCGAAATAATCCGGGAAAGTTTTGGCGGTACATTTTGGATCAAGAATGGTCACAGGCGTGTCAGACAGCGCCACCAGCGAGAAACACATCGCCATGCGGTGATCGTTGTAGGTCGCGATGTCCGCAAATTGCAATGTTGCAGGCGGGGTGATGCGGATAAAGTCATGCCCCTCTTCCACTTCCGCGCCCACTTTGCGTAACTCCGTCGCCATCGCGAACAGACGATCGGTCTCTTTGACGCGCCAGTTGTAGATATTACGTAATGTTGTGGTGCCTTTCGCAAACAGCGCCGCCGTTGCAATGGTCATCGCCGCATCAGGAATATGGTTCATATCCATATCCACTGCGTTCAACTCGCCGCGAGTACAGGCAATAAAATCGTCGCCCCATGTAATGGTAGCACCCATTTTTTCCAGTACATCGGCAAAACGAATATCACCCTGCATGCTGTTACGGCCAATCCCGGTAACTTTTACCGTACCGCCTTTAATGGCACCCGCCGCGAGGAAATAGGAAGCGGAAGAAGCATCGCCTTCAACCAGGTATGCACCCGGTGACTGGTACTGCTGCTGCCCCTTCACGACAAAGCGCTGGTAGTTTTGATTTTCAATTTCAACACCAAACGTTTTCATCAGGTTCAGTGTGATATCAATGTAAGGTTTGGATACCAGGTCACCTTTAATTGCAATCGTCGTATCCTGCGGCGCAAGCGGCGCAGTCATCAGCAGCGCAGTGAGGAACTGGCTGGAAACGCTACCGTCTACCTCAACCTGGCCACCGGTAAAGCCACCGCGCAGACGTAAAGGTGGATAGTTTTCCTGCTCCAGATAGTCAATTTTGGCTCCGCCCTGGCGCAGCGCATCAACCAGATGACCAATCGGGCGCTCTTTCATGCGCGGTTCGCCCGTCAGCACGATGTCATTGCTGCCCAGACATAGCGCTGCGGCCAGCGGGCGCATTGCGGTTCCGGCATTACCAAGGAACAGTTCCACTGAGCCTTGCGCATGTAATGCACCACCATTGCCAATAATCTCGCAGCGGGTACGATCAGCAGAAAGGGTATAGCTAATCCCTAACACATTCAGAGCATTAAGCATATGGCGAACATCATCGCTGTCCAGCAGGTTGGTCAGGACAGTGGTGCCATTGGCTAATGCGGCCAGCAGCAAAGCGCGGTTAGAAACACTTTTGGATCCAGGCAGATTGATTGTGCCATCCACCCGCGCAATGGGTTGTAACGTCAGGGATTCCATGAAACTCGACTCTCAAAAACAGACATAAAAACCCCACAGACGGGCTGTGGGGATGAAAAGTACAGCAGATTAGCCGCGACGGCGTTCAAAATCGACCATGAAATCGGTCAGTGCTTTTACACCTTCAAGCGGCATTGCATTGTAGATGGACGCACGCATACCGCCGACCACACGATGCCCTTTCAGCGCATGCAGGCCCGCAGCAAAAGACTCTTCCAGGAACAGTTTATCCAGTGCGCTGTCAGCCAGCTGGAACGGTACGTTCATGCGTGAACGGTTGGATTTCGCCACATCGTTACGGTAGAAATCGCTGTTATCAATTACGCCGTACAGCAGTTCCGCTTTTTGCTGGTTAATCTTATCCATTGCATTAACACCGCCCTGCTTTTTCAGCCATTTAAAGACCAGGCCAGACAGATACCAGGCAAAGGTTGGCGGCGTATTGAACATGGAATCGTTGTCATTCAGCACGGTATAGTCGAGGATTGACGGGCATGATACATGAGCTTTACCCAGCAAATCTTCACGGACGATGACAATCGTCAGGCCGGCCGGGCCGATGTTTTTCTGTGCACCGGCATAAATTACGCCATAACGGCTAACGTCAAGCGGTGCGGAAAGAATGGTAGAGGACAGATCCGCCGTGACCACAACGTTGCTGGCAAAATTCGGCGTTTCATCGATCGCAATGCCATCGATAGTTTCGTTCGGACAATAGTGCAGGTACGCCGCGTTATCAGAAAGCTGCCATTCACTCATCGGCTTAACAGCACGCAGGCCGTCCACGGTGACTTTGGCATCAATAACGTTTGGTGTGCAGTATTTTTTCGCTTCTTTAATTGCACTGGCGGCCCAATAACCGGCATCGACGTAATCCGCGGTGGTTTTATCACCCAGAATATTTAACGGGATACCCGCGAACTGCCCACGACCACCGCCATGGCAGAACAACACTTTATAGTTGGAGGGGATGCTAAGAAGATCGCGAAAATCCTGCTCCGCTTCCTCGGCGACCTGGATGAATTCTTTGCCACGGTGGCTAATTTCCATCACCGACGTGCCAAGACCGTTCCAGTCGCGAAGATCCTGTTGAGCCAGTTTAAGTACTTCTGCCGGTAGCATTGCCGGACCTGAACTAAAATTAAAGACCTGAGCCATTTCCCCTCACCACGTTGTGTTGTTGTCCAATCAACATCCTGTCATTGACGATAATCCGGTGACAGACATTGGTATAAGTTATTCCTGTGGATATCGGTTTTATCATTCAGTGACACGCGCCGCAATGGGTAAAACTGACCAGGGTAAAAATGTGTCATTGGTCACACAACAGAATCTATCGGATTGACGGGTAAAAACCGAGATTTTTGCTGTCAGGTAACCCGTTTTGCCCGACTGGCCTTCGACCATTCTGGATTTGCACAGCGTGGACATAATTGATGATCTCCGGCGTTCATTTGCACCACTTCGCTACAACGTATACAGGCATAGTCTCCTGCTTCAGGCATTACTTTAAATCGTTGCGTACAGTGCTTAGGTAAAATACTGAGCCCCGGCTTTACGTCTTCATCGGCAAAGAAGTAGACGCTGATTTGTCCATTCGTCTCCAGAATAGCCAGTTTCACCTGTCCCAATTGCTCCACGCCGTTCAAACGCAGTTCCATAAAGAATTCAAATTCCGTCATATTGGCACTATTGAGCTTTGACCATGCCAGCTCGCCGTCTTCAATGATCACGACGGGTTTGCCCTCCAGCAGGTCCTCCATTTTTTCACTATGCGCCATTAGCCACATCACCAACCGATACAGCACAGCAAGAGTAATAAAAACCACCAGCACTGGCAGCATCGGGACATCGTCATAGAATGCCACGTCTCCCGCTGCAGAACCCAGCGTAAGGATGATCAGCACTTCAAAAAGCGACATCTGGCGTACGCCGCGACGTCCGGTGATTTTTAAAAACAGAAAAACCAATATAAAGGTGTAGAGGCTGCGTAACGCAACTTCCCCCAGAAAATCCATGGGCACCTTATCAAGCGCCATACGGTGCAAATCGAAAGCTTTCATTAATATGCTCTAAACGTAGTTGGCTGTAAGAAAGCATAGCCAATGCTTTTATTTACGCCTGAGCTCCGGCGGCGATAGCGCCGTTCATTGAAAACCCGTATCATTGCGCGCTTTCCGTACGACAAAAGTGATTTTCATGACGCAAACATTTATCCCCGGCAAAGATGCCGCTCTGGAAGACTCCATCGCTCGCTTCCAGCAAAAATTGCTCGACCTCGGTTTTCAAATTGAAGAAGCCTCGTGGTTGAATCCCGTCCCTAACGTCTGGTCTGTACATATTCGCGACAAAGAATGCGCGCTGTGCTTCACCAACGGTAAAGGCGCGACGAAAAAAGCGGCGTTGGCTTCCGCGCTGGGCGAATATTTTGAGCGTCTGTCGACTAACTATTTCTTTGCGGATTTCTGGTTGGGCGAAACTATCGCCAATGGCCCGTTCGTGCATTATCCGAACGAAAAATGGTTCCCGCTGACAGAAGAAGACGATGTACCAGAAGGTTTACTGGATGCACGTCTGCGTGCGTTTTACGATCCAGATAACGAACTGACTGGCAGCATGCTTATCGATCTGCAGTCTGGTAATGAAGAACGTGGCGTCTGCGGCCTGCCGTTTACCCGTCAGTCGGATAACCAGACTGTCTATATTCCGATGAATATTATCGGCAACCTGTATGTTTCTAACGGCATGTCCGCGGGTAACACGCCTAACGAAGCGCGCGTTCAGGGCCTGTCTGAAGTCTTTGAACGTCATGTGAAGAACCGTATTATCGCCGAAAGCATCAGCCTGCCGGAAATCCCGGCCGAGGTGATGGCGCGCTATCCGGCAGTGGTGGAGTCCATCGCCACACTGGAAGCGGAAGGTTTCCCAATTTTCGCCTACGATGGCTCGCTGGGCGGCAAGTATCCGGTGATTTGCGTTGTCCTGTTCAACCCGACCAACGGTACCTGCTTCGCTTCCTTCGGCGCACACCCGGATTTCGGCGTGGCGCTGGAGCGTACCGTCACTGAACTGCTGCAGGGCCGTGGTCTGAAAGATCTTGATGTCTTCACCCCACCGACCTTCGACGATGAGGAAGTGGCAGAACATACCAACCTTGAAACTCACTTCATCGATTCCAGCGGTTTGATCTCATGGGATCTGTTCAAGCAGGATGCCGACTATCCGTTCGTTGACTGGAATTTCTCTGGCACCACGGAAGAAGAGTTCGCCACTCTGATGGCCATCTTCAATGCTGAAGATAAAGAAGTGTATATCGCTGACTATGAGCACCTGAGCGTTTACGCGTGCCGCATTATTGTGCCGGGAATGTCTGACATCTATCCGGCAGAAGATCTGTGGTTAGCTAACAACGCTATGGGCGCCCATCTGCGTGACACCATTCTCTCTCTGCCGGGCAGCGAATGGGATAAAGAAGACTATCTCAATCTGATCGAACAACTGGATGAAGAAGGGTTTGACGACTTCACCCGCGTACGCGAGCTACTCGGTCTGGCGACCGGTGCGGATAACGGTTGGTACACCCTGCGTATTGGCGAGCTTAAAGTGATGCTGGCGCTGGCCGGTGGCGATCTGGAGCAGGCGCTGGTGTGGACAGAATGGACGATGGAATTTAACGCCTCCGTCTTTAGCGCGGAACGTGCAAACTACTATCGCTGCCTGCAAACATTGTTGCTGCTGTCTCAGGAAGAGGACCGTCAGCCGCTGCAATATCTGAACGCATTTGTCCGCATGTACGGCGCAGAGGCGGTTGAAGCGGCAAGTGCGGCATTGAGTGGCGAAGCGCCATTCTACGGGTTGCAAACCGTTGATAACGATCTGCAAGCTTTCCCGGCGCATCAGTCTCTGCTGAAAGCCTATGAAAAACTGCAGCGCGCGAAAGCGGCACATTGGTCAAAATAATGACAGTCAGCCTGCGCTAAGTAGGCTAAAAGTATTGTCTGGGATATATTACGGGGCGCTTTAAGCGCCCTGTTTTTTTATTTTGGTCAAATCGGAAAATAAATGTAAAAACAAGGTTAAATATTAGTAGTTGATATTAAAAAAATTAGCATATTAATGTGGTTTTTTATCTCAATTACTCCATTTTAATTAACCGTCTGACAGGAGACAAAAAGAAAAAATTCAACTCACTTTATAATTTTTAAAATTTATTTTTATATGGATAATCAACAAGTTACTCCGTAATCGCATAAAAACCATGCGTCTTGCGGGCCTATAAGCCAGGCGAGATATGATCTATATCAAATTCTCATCTATAATGCTTTGTTAGTATCTCGTCGCCGACTTAATAAAGAGAGAGTTAGTGTGAAAGCTGACAACCCTTTTGATCTTATTCTACCTGCTGCAATGGCCAAAGTTGCCGAAGAAGCAGGCGTCTATAAAGCAACGAAACATCCGCTTAAGACGTTCTATCTGGCAATTACTGCCGGTGTATTCATTTCAATTGCCTTTGTTTTCTATATCACCGCCACAACCGGTACCGGAACTATGCCTTTCGGCATGGCAAAATTAGTAGGTGGTATCTGCTTTTCCCTGGGGCTGATTCTTTGTGTTGTCTGCGGCGCAGACCTCTTCACCTCAACCGTATTGATTGTCGTAGCAAAAGCCAGTGGTCGTATTACCTGGGGCCAATTGGCTAAAAACTGGCTTAACGTTTATGTCGGTAACCTGGTGGGTTGCTTGCTCTTCGTGCTATTGATGTGGCTTTCCGGCGAATACATGACCGCCAACGGCGCGTGGGGGCTCAACGTCCTACAAACAGCCGACCACAAAGTGCACCATACTTTTGTTGAGGCGGTAAGTCTTGGCATCCTGGCTAACCTGATGGTGTGTCTGGCCGTATGGATGAGCTACTCGGGCCGCAGCCTAATGGACAAAGCGTTTATCATGGTATTACCGGTCGCAATGTTTGTTGCCAGCGGTTTTGAGCACAGTATCGCAAACATGTTTATGATCCCTATGGGTATTGTAATACGCGATTTCGCCACCCCGGAATTCTGGACCGCAGTTGGGTCTTCTCCGGAGAATTTTTCTCACCTGACCGTGATGAATTTCATCACCGATAACCTGATTCCGGTTACGATCGGTAACATTATCGGCGGCGGTTTGTTGGTCGGGTTGACATACTGGGTCATTTATCTGCGTGGTAACGATCATCATTAATCTGATGATGCCCATTACACGCAGTAAATAAAAAATCCACTTAAGAAGGTAGGTGTTACATGTCCGAGCTTAATGAAAAGTTAGCCACAGCCTGGGAAGGTTTTACCAAAGGTGACTGGCAGAATGAAGTAAACGTACGTGACTTCATTCAGAAAAACTACACTCCATATGAGGGTGACGAGTCCTTCCTGGCTGGCGCAACTGATGCGACCACTGCACTGTGGGACAGCGTGATGGAAGGCGTTAAACAGGAAAACCGCACTCACGCGCCTGTTGACTTTGACACCTCCGTTGCTTCTACCATCACTTCTCACGACGCTGGCTACATCAACAAAGCGCTCGAGAAGATTGTTGGTCTGCAGACTGAAGCTCCGCTGAAACGTGCGATCATTCCGTTTGGCGGCATCAAAATGGTTGAAGGTTCCTGCAAAGCGTACAATCGCGAACTGGACCCGATGCTGAAAAAAATCTTCACCGAATACCGCAAAACCCACAACCAGGGCGTATTCGATGTTTACACCAAAGACATTCTGAACTGCCGTAAATCCGGTGTTCTGACTGGTCTGCCAGATGCGTATGGCCGTGGCCGTATCATCGGTGACTACCGTCGCGTTGCGCTGTACGGTATCGACTACCTGATGAAAGACAAATACGCTCAGTTCGTCTCTCTGCAGTCCGATCTGGAAAACGGCGTAAACCTGGAAGCAACTATCCGTCTGCGTGAAGAGATTGCTGAACAGCACCGCGCTCTGGGTCAGATCAAAGAAATGGCTGCTAAATATGGCTGCGATATCTCTGGTCCGGCTACCAACGCTCAGGAAGCTATCCAGTGGACTTACTTCGGCTACCTGGCCGCTGTTAAATCTCAGAACGGTGCAGCAATGTCCTTCGGTCGCGTATCCACCTTCCTGGATGCTTACATCGAACGTGACCTGAAAGCAGGCAAAATCACCGAGCAAGACGCACAGGAAATGATCGACCACCTGGTCATGAAACTGCGTATGGTTCGCTTCCTGCGTACTCCTGAATATGATGAACTGTTCTCCGGTGACCCGATTTGGGCAACTGAATCTATCGGTGGTATGGGCGTTGATGGCCGTACTCTGGTTACCAAAAACAGCTTCCGCTTCCTGAACACCCTGTACACCATGGGGCCTTCTCCGGAGCCGAACATCACTGTTCTGTGGTCTGAAAAACTGCCTCTGAACTTCAAGAAATTCGCCGCTAAAGTGTCCATCGACACCTCTTCTCTGCAGTACGAGAACGATGACCTGATGCGTCCGGACTTCAACAACGACGACTACGCTATCGCTTGCTGCGTAAGCCCGATGGTTGTTGGTAAACAAATGCAGTTCTTCGGTGCGCGTGCAAACCTGGCGAAAACCATGCTGTACGCAATCAACGGTGGCGTTGATGAAAAACTGAAAATGCAGGTTGGTCCTAAATCTGAACCGATCAAAGGCGACGTTCTGAACTTCGACGAAGTTATGGACCGCATGGATCACTTCATGGATTGGCTGGCTAAACAGTACGTCACTGCACTGAACGTTATCCACTACATGCACGACAAGTACAGCTACGAAGCCTCTCTGATGGCGCTGCACGACCGTGACGTTATCCGCACCATGGCGTGTGGTATCGCTGGTCTGTCCGTTGCTGCTGACTCCCTGTCTGCAATCAAATATGCGAAAGTTAAACCGATTCGTGACGAAGACGGTCTGGCTATCGACTTCGAAATCGAAGGCGAATACCCGCAGTTTGGTAACAACGACTCTCGCGTTGATGACATGGCGGTTGACCTGGTAGAACGTTTCATGAAGAAAATTCAGAAACTGACTACTTATCGTAACGCTATCCCGACTCAGTCTGTTCTGACCATCACCTCTAACGTGGTTTATGGTAAGAAAACTGGTAACACCCCAGATGGTCGTCGTGCTGGCGCGCCGTTCGGACCGGGTGCTAACCCAATGCACGGCCGTGACCAGAAAGGTGCTGTTGCCTCTCTGACCTCCGTTGCTAAACTGCCGTTTGCTTACGCTAAAGATGGTATCTCTTACACCTTCTCTATCGTTCCGAACGCTCTGGGTAAAGACGACGAAGTTCGTAAGACCAACCTGGCGGGTCTGATGGATGGTTACTTCCACCACGAAGCGTCCATCGAAGGTGGTCAGCACCTGAACGTGAACGTCATGAACCGTGAAATGCTGCTGGATGCGATGGAACATCCGGAAAAATATCCGCAGCTGACCATCCGCGTTTCTGGCTACGCAGTACGTTTTAACTCCCTGACTAAAGAACAGCAGCAGGACGTTATCACTCGTACCTTCACTCAGACCATGTAATTGGTTTTGACTGAAATCGTACTTTAAAAAGCGTACAATAAAGGCTCCACGTAAGTGGGGCCTTTTTAATAGCCTGCTTTGTCAGCCATCTATACTTATGGATAGCAGCCAAAACAGACTCGACACAGTTAATAACTGTGCACTAACACTGGCCCCGGATGGGCCACACCTGGAGAAACACCGCAATGTCAGTTATTGGTCGCATTCACTCCTTTGAATCCTGTGGCACTGTTGATGGCCCGGGCATCCGTTTTATTACCTTCTTTCAGGGCTGCCTGATGCGCTGCCTGTATTGCCATAACCGCGACACGTGGGATACGCACGGCGGTAAAGAAGTTACCGTTGACGAATTAATGAAAGAGGTGGTGACCTACCGCCACTTTATGAACGCCTCCGGAGGCGGCGTGACAGCGTCTGGCGGCGAAGCTATCTTGCAAGCTGAATTCGTACGTGACTGGTTCCGGGCCTGTAAAAAAGAAGGTATTCATACTTGTCTGGATACTAACGGTTTTGTTCGCCGCTACGATCCGGTGATCGATGAGTTGCTGGAAGTCACCGACCTGGTCATGCTCGATCTCAAACAAATGAACGATGAAATCCATCAGAATCTGGTGGGTGTGTCTAACCATCGTACACTCGAGTTCGCGCGTTACCTGTCCAACAAAGACATCAAAGTGTGGATCCGCTATGTTGTCGTACCTGGCTGGTCTGACGATGACGACTCCGCACACCGCCTTGGCGAATTTACCCGCGATATGGGCAACGTTGAAAAAATCGAGCTGCTGCCTTACCACGAGCTAGGCAAACACAAATGGGTGGCAATGGGCGAAGAGTACAAACTGGATGGCGTCAAACCGCCGAAGAAAGAGACCATGGAGCGCGTGAAGGGTATTCTCGAGCAATATGGACATAAAGTGATGTATTGAGTTTTATGGTGGGTAACAGATACGTTACCCACCTGACTCTGCCTTAACGCCCTCTTCTCGCCAGTAACGGGAAAATCAATCCCAGTCCAACCAGCACAAATGGCGTCACAATATTCAGCGTGAGCTGGAATGTCCACTCAGGGGTGAAGGCTTCCATTTTCGGGAAAATCCCGGTCAGACAGGCAAATGCGGTAAAGGCAAAGCACCAGATCCCCACGGTCATCGCAAGCGATCGGTTGCGAATAAAGACATATTCTGATTTATATTTTTGCGACAGACGAATAACGGCAATGAATGCCACAAACACCCATAAATAACGCAATGGCATCACGACAGAGTTAAGATTCAATAGCCATTTATACAGATTGTTCATGTCGCCAATTCCCAGTGTTGGCAACATAATCAGAATCGCTACCAGCACCAGCGTCAGAATATAACCATTTACCGGCGTACCGGAAGCGTTGGTTTTACACAGGCTCTCGGGAATATATTTACGATCAGCATCACCCAGCAGAACTTTAAGCGGTGCATCAATAGAAAATACCAATGCCGCAATCTGTCCCAGCGTATTGGCAATCGCGTAAATAACCATCAGCGAATTACCCATACCATAATACTCACCCAGTTTCTGGAAGGCGTAATATTGACCATTCGTCATCAGATCATCTGGAATATGCCGGGAGTCAAACATCATTCCCATAGCCAGCGATCCGAGAATCGCACATACCGCCACCATAACAGCCAGAACGAGCATCCCTTTCGGAAATTCTTTGCCCGGATTACGTGTCTGATTAACGTATGGCGAAATTTTCTCCGCGCCGCCCACGGCAAAGACCAGCATGGAGATCGTGGTAATGTAGGTAAAATCAATGTGCGGGATAAACGATTCCCAGGTGATATTAGTTGTCGCTATCTGCACATCCGTAATTGCAGGCGCAGTTACCGCCATCACGACATACAAAATGGACATCACAAACATCGCGATGCCTGCAACTGACCCAACAATTTTCAGCGACTTCATGCCACGGGACGCAACCCACATGAAAAAGACAAACAGCGCCAGTGTCAGCCCCTGCAACGCCACGACGGTGTACTCTTTAATCAACGAACCATCGCCCTTCAGCGCCCATCCCAGCGCAATCAGAATAGCCTGCGGTTTTTGCGCCAGATAAGGAATATGCACAACCCAATAGGTCCATGCAGCAAGATAAGCCAGCCCTGGCCCCATGGTATGTTTAATCCAGGTACTGACGCCGCCTTTACCCTCTTTAAAAGTTGAGCCAAGCTGCCCGACGATCAACGCATAAGGTATAAAATAGAGCGCGAAAATAAAGATCCAAGAGGAGACAACAACTAATCCCTGATTGGCATAGTTGTTAACGACGTTGCCAAAACCCCAAACGGTAATAAAAGACATCAATGCAATGTTGTACCATCGCAATTGTTTTTCCTGCACACCAGCCATACGCAATCCTTCGTGGAAGCTTTATGATTATAAATAAATGAGGCGTGGGATTATGCGCGGTAAAATGAGCGAGCGGAAACGGCAGGATGTAAAACTATAACCTTCTGCACACTTTATTTTCAGGAAAGAAGTGTGTGATTAAATAATGCAGGTTCCCATAAAGCATACATAAACAGTATGTATGGGAACCTGTTCATATGCTGTTAAATCAGGTCAAATGTGCGCAATAGAATTGGGTGTATGGCCCGTTTTACGCAACAGCATCAGTAAATAAATAAACGATACGCTGGCGATCATGATAAACAGCAAGCTATCTGAATAATTCTGCATCAGCATCGCTGTAAATGAAGGACCCAGCAGACTGCCCACGGTATAGCTCAATAACAATGCCTGATTCATGGCGACCAGCTGATGATGCTCCACCTTTTCACAGGCCCAGGCCATCGCGACCGGGTAGAGGGTAAAGCCTGCCGCACCCAACATAAACAACGCTGGCGCCATCGCCGCCTGATTCAGCATGGCGATACTCCCGACGATCACCACGAAGACCTGGACGCGTAAAACCAACAGACGTCCCAGCTTGTCCGCCAGACGGCCAATCGGCCATTGCCCCAGAATACCTGCACTTACCAGGACCGCCATCCAGAAACCAATGCTGGCGTTACTCACCCCCTGATGATTGAGATACAGCGGCATCAGGCCATACAAAGACCCCAGCACAATCCCGGAAATAATACAGCCATTCACGCCCAGACGCGCCTGGCGGAGTTTCAGCATGGAAACAATAGGCGTAGACTGCTGCTCATCACCCTGCTGATTGGCAATGCGCGTAAACAGCAGTGGCAAAACACCCGCCAGGATAGTACCCGTCACCCACGGCAGGACATTCATCAATTCCGTGGATACTTTACTCACCAGCAGTTGGCCTAAAAACGTCCCCACGTAATAGATCATCATATAGGCGGCAAGCAAACGTCCGCGATTACGCGAAGTCCCGCTGCACATCAGCGCGCTTTCCACCACCACCCAAATCATGGCGCAGCCAACACCAGCGATAAAACGCCAGGTCATCCAGCTCCAGAATCCCACCATAATCCCCAGCCCGACACAGCCCGCGGCAAAAATAAGCGAGGCGATATAATAGCTGCGGTTAAAACCAAGGTGTTTTATTAAATACCCTGTCAACAACGTCCCTACCAGATTACCGGTAAAGTAGGACGAGCTCACCACGCCTACCTGCCAGGTGGGCAGATTTTCATGGGCGAGCCAAAGCGGGACGAGCGTGTTTAACACGGCGATCGCCAGGGTCAACAGAAGTAGCCCGCACAGCAATAGCATGACGGGACGGGTATAGGTGGACATGAATAAAAACCGTGAGGAAGTTCAAATTTCATGCGCATCATGCCACTGCTAAAAACATTGTCAATCGGCGTAATCAGAGGGCTGAGGCGCTTTCTGGTCGATCGATTTGCATTACTGATTCTTAATGTGAATAGATAAAAAATACAAAATCACATCTGCTTGTTTTTATTGATCTAAAACAAAAATCTCGCGTTACGTTCAGTCGAAAAATTTCATGGATTACCCTTACTTTTATTTCTTACTAAACTCAATGCGGGATGCTGAGCTGCATTGTCTTCAAAATAGAACAGTGAGTTCTTATTTAGGCATCTACTCCAGATATCGTTCTTTTCGTAGACTTAAACTCATCAAATTTCCCCCACTGAGCTGAACAGGAGAAATATCATGACTAAACCTTACGTAAGACTTGATAAAGATAATGCGGCAGTACTGCTGGTCGACCATCAGGCAGGCCTGCTCTCTCTGGTTCGGGATATCGATCCCGATAAATTTAAAAACAACGTGCTAGCCCTGGGTGACTTAGCAAAATACTTCAACCTCCCAACCATTCTGACAACCAGTTTTGAGACAGGACCAAACGGGCCGCTGGTACCGGAACTGAAAGCGCAATTTCCCGATGCGCCCTATATTGCTCGCCCAGGAAACATTAACGCATGGGATAACGAAGATTTCGTGAAGGCAGTGAAAGCGACCGGCAAAAAGCAGCTGATTATCGCTGGTGTCGTGACGGAAGTTTGCGTCGCCTTCCCTGCGCTCTCAGCTATTGAAGAAGGCTTTGACGTCTTTGTGGTAACCGATGCTTCAGGCACATTTAATGAAATTACCCGTCATTCAGCTTGGGATCGGATGTCTCAAGCAGGCGCTCAGTTGATGACATGGTTCGGAGTAGCGTGCGAGCTGCACCGCGACTGGCGCAACGATATCGAAGGTCTGGCAACGCTGTTCTCGAATCACATTCCGGACTACCGCAATCTGATGACCAGCTACGACACGTTAACTAAGCAGAAGTAAAACCAGGGCGAAAGCCCTGGCCTGGCATATTGCCTGATGACGCGCAGCTTTAAGACCTACAGATCTGTAGGCCTGATAAGACGCAAACCGCCATCCGGCATAGTTTGGATTAACTCGCCACCGCCATACCGACTGTCATATGCAGCCCGTAGAACACGCCACGACCAATCAGCTCGCCGACTAACAGCAAAATAAACGCCACGGAAAGCAGCGGAACAGCAGGCTGGTAGCCCTTCACTTGCGGTACAATCCAGCAGCACAACGCTAATGCCAGCGCCACAATCCGCCACGCCATCAGCGAGCCGTAATCCGGAACCAGCGCAGAAGCCTGTTGAACAGAACTGTGGATCGTCGCCAGTTCAGCCCCCTGCATGACAGACATGATGGCGATTACGACCAGAGCAAGCACTGAAATTGCCGGCAGCAGGCGCATCGCCCAACCATCCACGCCAGCAATTCTCAGTAACAGATACCCCAGCAGCGGACCGCCCATAAACATCGTCAGGAAGAAGCCCAGCGGAGTCCAGACGCTGTACCAGGTCGGCACAGTATCAATGGTGTTATAAACTCGTACCATCATCCAGACAAAAATCACACCCAGCACCATGGTGACAACTAACCACAGATTGCGTAATGCGGGCGACATTTTTTTCAACGTGGCCAGCAGCCAGCCGATACCACCAACGGCAAAGAAGATTGAACCGCTGGCAATTTCGTTACTCAACGCCGAAGACCCTACGCGATTGAGCGAGTTAAAGGCGCGCATCGGTGAGCCCAGGTGGAGCATAGAAGCAATGAAGCCAATGCCCATTAATACCCACAGCCCAAACATGCAGGCAATCACGCGCTGCTGCGATTCTGGACGTAAGTCACCTTTCATCAACGCCAGCGCCAGAACGATAAAGCCACCAACCACACACTGTCCGAAGACCGTGAAGATCATCAGCGGCCATTCATGCCATCCACTTCCCATCTTACACCTCCTTCGGATTGGCCAGATAACCTGTGGTATCCCCGGTCGGGCGGCTATTGGCGTTAGGTTTGATGACAATACTCGGTTTGGTAAAGTGCGCGCCCGGTAGTGGTGCAACCGCAGCCAAAGCACCGTGTTTTTTGCGCAGTTCATCAATTGGGCCAAAATCCAGCGCACGCAGTGGACAGGACTCGACGCAGATAGGTTTCTTACCTTCAGCGACGCGCTCATGGCAGCCATCGCATTTAGTCATATGCCCTTTTTCAGCATTGTACTGCGGCGCGCCGTAAGGACAGGCCATGTGGCAATACCGACAGCCAATGCACACATCCTCATCGACAACGACAAAGCCATCTTCACGTTTGTGCATGGCGCCACTCGGACACACCTTGGTACAGGCTGGGTCTTCGCAGTGGTTACACGCAATGGAGAGGTAATAGGCAAAGACGTTCTGATGCCAGACGCCGTTATCCTACTGCCAGTCACCGCCCGCGTATTCATAAATGCGGCGGAAGCTGACTTCCGGGGTTAAATTTTTGAAGTCTTTGCAGGCCAGTTCGCAGGTTTTGCAACCGGTGCAACGGCTGGAATCAATAAAAAATCCATACTGGGTTGTCATCGGTTACTCCTTACACCTTTTCAACCTGAACAAGGTTCGTGTGTGATGGGTTCCCCTTCGCGAGAGGAGACGGACGCTGGGTCGTCAGGACGTTAATACAACCGCCCTGGTCCACGCGTTTTGCGTCCGGGTCATACCACGCCCCTTCGCCTAGTGCCACCACGCCAGGCATCATACGCGGCGTTACTTTAGCCTCGATGTGCACTTCACCACGATCGTTAAAGATGCGCACCTTGTCGCCGTTGTTAATGCCGCGTCTCTGCGCATCCATCGGGTTGATCCACATTTCCTGACGGCAGGATGCTTTCAGAACATCCACGTTGCCATAGGTCGAGTGGACACGAGACTTGTAATGGAAACCGGTCAGTTGCAGAGGGAATTTCTCCACCAGCGGATCGTTCAGGCTTTCAAATCCTGGGGTATAAATCGGCAGTGGATCAATCACATCACCTTCCGGCAGTTCCCAGGTCGCCGCGATCTCGGCAAGTTGCTGCGAATAAATTTCGATCTTACCTGACGGAGTAGTCAGCGGATTGGCGTCAGGATCCTCACGGAACGCCTTGTACGCCACGTGATGCCCTTGTGGGTCGCGCTGTTTAAAGATCCCCTGCTTGCGGAATTCTTCAAACGTTGGCAGTTCAGGAATCGCTTTGCGCGACTGCTCGTACAGATGACGCATCCACTCTTCCTGAGTGCGACCTTCTGTAAACTGCTGCTCAACGCCAAGGCGTTTCGCAAGCTCGCTGGTCATCTGGTAGATAGTCTTGCATTCGAAGCGTGGTTTGATCGCCTGATCGGTGAAAATCACATACGACATATTCCCGCAGGAGGCATCCAGTGCGAAGTCCATCTGCTCCGAAGCGGTACAGTCCGGCAGCAAAATATCCGCGTATTTCGCCGAGGAGGTCATATGGCAGTCGATGACAACGATCATCTCGCACTTCTTATCATCCTGTAGGATTTCGTGTGTGCGGTTGATGTCGGAGTGCTGGTTAATCAGGCAGTTACCCGCATAGTTCCAGATCATCTTAATCGGAACATCGAGTTTATCTTTACCACGAACACCGTCACGCAGCGCCGTCATCTCCGGACCTCGCTCAATGGCGTCCGTCCACATAAACATCGAGATACTGGTTTCTACAGGGTTTTCCAGCGTAGGCATACGTTCAAACGGCAAACTGTATGAGCCCTCACGCGCCCCGCTGTTGCCGCCGTTAATCCCAACGTTACCGGTCAGAATAGCCAGCATAGAAATGGCGCGGGTCGCTATTTCACCATTAGCATGACGCTGCGGTCCCCACCCCTGGCTGATGTATGCCGGTTTAGCGCTACCGATTTCACGTGCCAGTTTGACGATTCGTTCAGCAGGAATCCCGGTAATTTGCGCTGCCCATTCCGGGGTCTTGGCAATACCGTCTTTGCCCTGCCCAAGAATATACGCCTTATAGTGACCGTTTTTCGGTGCATCTGCCGGTAAGGTTTTCTCGTCGTAACCTACGCAATATTTGTCAAGGAACGGTTGATCAACCATGTTTTCGGTGATCAGAACATACGCCAGCCCATTTACCAGCGCGGCATCCGTACCAGGACGGATGGGGATCCACTCATCTTCACGACCCGCACCAGTATCCGTGTAGCGAGGATCGATAATGATCATGCGGGCATTGGATTTCTGTCGCGCCTGTTCAAGGTAATAGGTTACCCCACCCCCGCTCATACGGGTTTCACCTGGGTTATTCCCGAACAGAACCACCAGCTTGCTGTTTTCAATGTCTGACGGGCTGTTACCGTCTGCCCAGCCGCCGTAGGTGTAGTTCAACCCGGCAGCGATTTGCGCTGAAGAGTAGTCACCGTAGTGGTTCAGGTAGCCACCGCAGCAGTTCATCAGACGTGCTACCAGCGTTTTGCCCGGTGGCCAGGAGCGTGTCAGGGTGCCGCCCAGCGTACCTGTGCCGTAGTTCAGGTAGATAGACTCGTTGCCGTAGTCTTTGATAAGACGCTGCATATTGCTGGCAATGATGTCGTAGGCTTCATCCCAGCTGATACGCTCAAATTTACCTTCGCCACGCTTGCCGACGCGTTTCATCGGGTATTTCAGACGATCGGGATTATAGACGCGACGACGCATGGAGCGACCTCGCAGACAGGCGCGTACCTGATGCAAACCGTCGTAGTTGTCATCACCGGTGTTGTCGGTTTCAACATACTTTATTTCACCATCTACCACGTGCATACGCAGAGGACAGCGGCTACCACAGTTCACCGTACACGCGCTCCAGATGACTTTCTCACTGGCCTGTGTTGGATTAAGGGCTTCTGCAGCATTTGCAATACGGGTAAATGGCAGGGTAAACGCGCTACTGGCCACCGCCAGTCCGCCTATCGCCGTCGTTTTCACCAAACCTCGGCGACTAACCTCAGCTGCCAGCATGGCATCGGGGATCTTAGTTTTCATAGTGGCTCACTCTGCTGCTCACAATAAACAAAAGGCAAATATCCGTTGTATAGATTTTTATATAACGTTACTATCGATATAAAGACTGGTAGATACTGAATTTGCGAAAAGACAGAGATAAATACTGACTTTCATTTGAAGGCAGTATTACTCCTATGGAGGTAGATGTTATTGTCCAGCGTCAAACAGGCATAAAAAAAGCGCCCGGAGGCGCTTTTTTAGCAGGGAAAGGTAGCTTAGCCGATGAATTCCAGGCCATTCATGTACGGACGCAACACTTCCGGAACCTGAATGCGGCCATCAGCCTGCTGATAGTTTTCCATTACCGCAACCAGCGTACGTCCTACCGCCAGACCAGAACCATTCAGCGTATGTACTAAACGGGTCTTTTTGTCGGATTTACTGCGGCAACGCGCCTGCATACGACGAGCCTGAAAATCCCACACGTTGGAGCAAGAGGAGATTTCACGATAGGTGTTCTGCGCCGGGATCCACACTTCCAGATCGTAGGTTTTGCATGCGCCGAAGCCCATGTCGCCAGTGCACAGGATGATCTTGCGATACGGCAGACCCAACAGTTGCAGGACCTTCTCAGCATGACCGGTCATCTCTTCCAGCGCATCCATCGAATCTTCCGGGCGAACGATCTGCACCATCTCAACTTTATCGAACTGGTGCATACGGATCAGACCACGGGTATCACGACCGTAAGAACCTGCTTCAGAACGGAAGCACGGCGTATGCGCAGTCATTTTGATCGGCAGCGCATCTTCGTCGATGATTTCGTCACGCACCAGGTTGGTCAGCGGCACTTCTGCAGTTGGGATCAGCGCATAGTTGCTGCTGTCAGCTTCTTCATCCAGCGGACGGGTGTGGAACAGATCGCCAGCAAATTTCGGCAGTTGGCCTGTTCCGTACAGCGTGTCATGGTTAACCAGATACGGAACGTAGTTTTCGCTGTAACCATGCTGTTCGGTATGCAGATCCAGCATAAACTGAGACAGCGCACGGTGCATGCGTGCGATCTGGCCTTTCATAACAACGAAACGAGAGCCAGTCAGCTTAACCGCCGCGGCGAAATCAAGACCCGTGTGCATTTCACCCAGAGTAACGTGATCGCGCACTTCGAAATCAAACTCACGTGGTGTACCCCAGCGGCTGACTTCGACGTTGTCATTTTCATCTTTACCCACCGGAACTTCGTCCGCTGGCAGGTTAGGAATGGTCAGCGCAATATCGCGGATCTCGGCCTGTAAGGTATCAAGTTCAGCTTTCGCGGCATCCAGCTCTTCGCCCAGTTTGTTCACTTCCAGACGTAAAGACTCGATATCTTCCCCGCGCGCTTTTGCCTGGCCGATGGATTTCGATCGAGAGTTACGCTCTGCCTGCAGGTTTTCAGTTTGTACCTGCAGAACTTTACGACGCTCTTCAAGAGCGCGCAGCTTATCTACATCCAGCTTAAAGCCCCGGCTTGCCAGTTTTTCTGCGACTGCGTCTGGCTCATTACGCAGCAGATTGGGATCGAGCATGCTTATCCTGTGCTTATCGAATTAAAATAGGAGAAAGTGACCACAGCCTGCGGTCACAGAGATACAGAGACAACATTACCGCAACGATAACACTAACGGTAGCGTTTTATAGGGCTATTTTGATCCTGTCCGGCGAGCCAGGCGAGCTTTTCGCCAATCTTGCCTTCAAGACCTCTGTTTGTGGGGTGATAATAGCGCGTTTGTGCCATTTCCTGCGGGAAGTACTCTTCTCCGGCGGCATAGGCATTTGGTTCATCATGGGCGTAACGATACTCCTGACCGTAGCCCATCTCCTTCATCAGCTTCGTCGGCGCATTGCGCAGGTGAACCGGCACGTCGTAATCCGGACGTTCACGTGCATCAGCCAGCGCAGCTTTGAAGGCGGTGTAAACTGCATTACTTTTCGGCGCGCAGGCCAGATAAACAATCGCCTGAGCAATCGCACGTTCGCCTTCCGCTGGTCCCACACGGGTAAAGCAGTCCCATGCGGAAATTGCCACCTGCATGGCGCGAGGATCGGCATTGCCCACATCTTCAGAGGCAATTGCCAGGCAGCGACGAGCAACATACAGCGGGTCACCGCCTGCACTAATGATGCGCGCATACCAATAAAGCGCTGCATCCGGTGCACTGCCGCGAACCGACTTATGTAATGCGGAGATGAGATCGTAAAAACGATCGCCTTTATTATCGAAGCGTGCGCTGCGCTCACCGGCAATTTCAGTGAGCAATTCTGGTTTCAATACACGCTTGCCAGAATCATCAACTTCGGCCATATCGGCCATCATTTCCAGCGTATTCAGCGCCCGGCGCGCGTCACCATTAACCAGTTCGGCAATAGCCCGACGCGTCTCTGGCGGCAGTACGATATCCTGGCCGCCGTAACCCCGCGCTTTATCTGACATCGCCTGGTCCAGCACCTGTTCAATATCGTCGGTGGTTAACGATTTCAGTAAGTAAACGCGTGCGCGTGACAGCAGCGCCGAGTTCAGTTCAAACGAGGGGTTTTCGGTGGTGGCGCCAATAAACGTGATGGTACCGTCTTCAATATGCGGTAAAAACGCATCCTGCTGGCTTTTATTAAAACGGTGAACTTCGTCAACAAACAGGATCGTACGCCGACCAGCGTTACGGTTCTGACGCGCACGCTCAATCGCTTCACGAATCTCTTTTACACCAGACGTAACCGCCGAAATGCGTTCGACATCGGCGTTGGCGTAACGGGCAATGACTTCGGCAAGCGTAGTTTTTCCCGTCCCCGGCGGCCCCCATAAAATCATGGAGTGCAGGTGCCCCGCCTCGATAGCGCGCGGCAAGGGTTTACCCGCAGCCAGCAAATGCTGCTGGCCGATATACTGCGCTAAATTTTCTGGCCGCATACGTGCGGCCAGTGGCTGAAAGGTATTATCAGAAAAGTCGAGCGACAGATTGCTCACTCACACGCCTCTACTTACGTTGATCGTCAACCGTTACACCTTGCGGCGGGGTAAAGGTGAATTTGGAAGGTTCAATCGCACCATTCTGCTGAGATTTCAGCTGATAGCTGCTGCGCTGATCGTCTTGCTCAACGGCGCTAAACTGATGGATCGTCCCGTCACGCCCAACATTGATCGTAAACTGCTTCAGGTTACCGCTGCTGGTTTTTGGCGTCAGCACGAAATCATCGCCGTTTTGCTTAATGTTGTACTGCTGCCAGTCACTGGCCTGGTTACGCGCGATCAGCATGAACGGCGTATTGCCCGTGGCGTCTTTCAGCCAGGTCGCGGTCGCCTGTTCAACAAACGGGTTAAAGAACCACAGCGTTTTCCCATCGGAAACCAGGATGCTCTCATCAGGCTGAGTCATATGCCAGTTAAACAGATTAGGACGTTTAACCCATAAATCACCCTGACCTTCCTGCACCGATGCGCCGCTGCCGTCCGTGACCTTCTGAGTAAAGCTGGCATGGAAGCTACTGACTTTATCCAGACGGCTTTTCAGGTCGCTGGCAGCGTCAGCCCAGACGCTGCTCACCACAAAGCTCGACAGTAATGCACAGGTGATTGCGATTCTTTTCATCGTTATTCCTCAAAATACGTCACTCCCAACGGGGAGATCCCTCTGCTATCCATTTCAGGCCAAAAATCAGCATGAGGAAAGTAGAAAATACTGAATTACTTAACTTTGCAATCATTCGAAGGGCGGCGGAGCCAGCACTTCACGATTACCATTATGCCCTTGTTCGCTGACAATACCCTGCGCTTCCATCTGCTCGATGATGCGCGCCGCTCGGTTGTAGCCGATGCGGAACTGACGCTGGACGCCGGAGATTGAGGCTTTGCGTTTCTGGGTCACAAAGTTTACCGCCTGATCGAACAGCGGATCCAACTCTTCGCCACCATCAAAACCGCCACCGCCTCCTTCGCTTTCGCTGTCAGAAGTAATGCCGTCGACGTATTGTGGACGACCGCGCGCTTTCCAGTCCTGTACCACTGCGTGAACTTCTTCGTCGCGGACAAAGGCGCCGTGAACACGCACAGGGATCGTCGAGTTCGGTGCGGAATAGAGCATGTCACCCATACCTAACAGCGATTCCGCTCCGCCCTGGTCAAGGATGGTACGCGAGTCAATTTTACTGGACACGGTAAAGGCGATACGCGTTGGAATGTTCGCTTTAATCAGTCCGGTGATAACGTCAACCGACGGTCGCTGGGTTGCCAGCACCAGGTGGATCCCCGCCGCACGCGCTTTTTGCGCCAGACGAGCAATCAGTTCTTCCACCTTTTTGCCAACCGTCATCATCAGGTCGGCGAATTCATCCACCAGCACAACAATATACGGCAGTTTTTCCAGCACCGGATGCTGAACATCCATACTGTCACCCGGCTTCCAGTAAGGGTCCGGAATCGGACGCCCCATGCGGGCGGCTTCGGCGATTTTCTCGTTATAACCGGCAAGGTTACGCACGCCAAGCGCCGACATCAGCTTGTAGCGACGTTCCATTTCATTGACGCTCCAGCGCAAGGCGTTAGCAGCATCTTTCATGTCGGTCACGACTTCGGTCAGCAGATGCGGAATGCCTTCATAAACCGACAGTTCCAGCATTTTCGGGTCAATCATGATAAAGCGAACGTCTTCCGGCTGCGCCTTGTAGAGCATGCTGAGGATCATGGCGTTCACCCCAACAGACTTACCGGATCCGGTTGTCCCTGCTACCAGCAGGTGCGGCATTTTTGCCAGATCGGCCACCACCGGTTCGCCCGCAATATCTTTACCCAGCACCACAGTCAGCGGAGATGAGTTATCACGGAATTTAGCGTTATCCAGTACTTCACGCAGATAAACGGTTTGACGTTTTTTATTCGGTAACTCCAGTCCGACATACGGTTTGCCTGGAATAACCTCGACCACACGTACCGCTGCGGTCGACAATGAACGCGCCAGATCTCGCGACAGATTGGAAATACGCGCCGCTTTAACCCCAGGAGCCAGATTAAGCTCAAAGCGGGTAATCACCGGGCCTGGAGAGTAGTTCACCACATCGGCTTTAATGCGGAAATCCGCCAGACGCGCTTCCACCAGACGTGCCATTTGCTCCAGCGCGAACGTATCTATCGGCTCAACCTCGCTCGGCGGCGGTGTAAGCAGATCTAACGATGGCAGCGGCGTGCTTGGACGGTGCGCCGGACGGCTGTCGCCATTACGCATCAGCAGCGGATGGATCAGACTATCCTGCGGCGGCGGTGTAACAGGCTGCGCTGGCTGCTGATAATGCTGCTGCGGTGCAACAGGCTGCGCCGGCTGCTGATAATGCTGCTGCGGTGCGACAGGCTGCGCCGGTTGCTGATAATGCTGCTGCGGTGCGACAGGCTGCGCCGGTTGCTGATAATGCTGCTGCGGTGCAACAGGCTGCGCCGGTTGCTGATAATGCTGCTGCGGTGCAACAGGTTCCTGGTACTGCGGCGCAGGCTCCGGCATCACGCCAGGCGTAAACAGTGGCTCATGCGGCCCCTCATCTACCAGCGTTTTCATTGGCGAAAATTCAAAGTCATCGAGCGAGAACGGATTCGCTCCGGCAGGCTGTTCACCGGAATAACGCTGCTGCTGAGAAGAAGCAAACTGGCGAGCCAGTTCCGCTTCTGCGGCTGAATCTTCGTCATCAGTCTGGTGGGTATCGTCCTGATACTCTTCGCCATAACGATGCTGCTGCGACTGAGCGAACTGGCGTGCCAGCTCGTCCTGCTGCATTGCATCCATTTCATCGTCATTGTACGCATCTGTATCAAGCTGCTCTTCGCGCGCTTTCTCTTCAGCCATACGCTGTGACGGCAGTTTGATGCCATACGACGCCAATTCCCGGCGAGTAGGCACGCGCACACGATTTGGGCGCGGTAACTGCGGGCCAATCCCCTCTTTCACCTGCGGACGCGGCGCACCGCTGCCCGCAAGGCTAAAGACAGGTGCAGCTGCCGCTGCCCCCGCCCCTAACGCGGCGCTTTTTACACCGGCAGCCAGCGGTGCAACAGCAGCAACAGACTCAACGGGCGGTATGGATGCAGTCGTCGGCATAGATGGCGTAGACGGTTTAATACGCTCAGGCTCCTGAGCAGGTTCTGGAATCGGCTGATACCATGCGGCCAGTTGCTCACGCTCACGCGCACGTTTCTCTTCGACTTCTTCAAAGTAATAGAGCGGCGGACGAGTCGGTTTAACTTCTTCAACCACGGGCTCAGGTTCCACCACAAGCGGTTGTTCAACCACTGGCTGCTGAAACGTAGTGCTCTGTTGAGGGATTGATTCCTGCTGATAAACAGGTTGCGGCGCAGGCTCCGGCTGATAAGTAGGCTGCTGGAATGTGGCGTTCTGTTGAGAGGTCGGATCCTGTTGATAGACAGGCTGCAGCACAGGCTCTGGCTGATAAACAGGTTCCGGCTGCGGTGCGACTGGCTGCGCATAAACAGGTTCCGGCTGCGGTGCGTAATATTGCGGCTGCGGACTCTCCTCCACAACCGGCTGTTGCCATGGCTCATACGGCTGCTGCACCGGAGGTTGCGCGTACTGGGCTGGTTGCGGATAACCTTCAGGCGTTGGTGCAATCGCGGCATCACCGGTTTGCGGGCCTGGTGCGGATTGCCAGGCTACGGCTGGGGCCGGTTGCTCCATAACAGTGTTGGTCACGGGCGAGGTTTGCAGCAACGGATCTACCGGCGCGCTCCAGGCCTGAGCGGCCGTTGTAGCTGCAGCTGCTGCAGCCACAGGCTCGGTCACCGAGTGGCCGTTAAGCAGTGGGTCAAGCTCGTCATATTCAGGCAGCGTCGCGCGATTGCCGGAAAACAGCACATCGTTAGGATCGGCAACCACGCCACGGGCGCTGTATTCAATTTCGTCTTCATCATCCATGCGTTTGCCGGAGAACAGCGCCGCATCGGTGTGACGACCAAGCGGGTTGGTAAATTTCTCTGCCAGACGCTTACGGCGCGCTAACGCACCGCGCAGAATACGAGCCCGACGCGATTCATGGGGTTTGCCATCAGCGGCATCGACAGACTCTTCTTCATCTTCATATTCTTCGTCATCGACCCAGGTATCGTCGCGGCGGGTACGGTTGCTGGCAAACGTCAGGATATTGAGTAACCAGCCGCCCAGTTTTTCCGCAATGCTCACCCATGACCAACCGGTGAACAGCGTTAATCCCGCCGCCCAAATGCACAACAACGTCAGCGTGCCGCCGCTGCTGTGCAGTAAAGGTTGTAGCGTAGTGCTGAGCAGACTGCCGATCACGCCGCCAGAGGCGAAATACCAGATGTCATCGGCGTTAATTGCGGCCAGCCCGCAGGAAGTGAGAATCAGCGCCAGAACGCCAATAATGCGCAGCGAGACGGCAAAATAATCGACGTATTCGTCGCTGGCCTGGTGTCGCCAGGCAAACCAACAACCGCCAACAATGATGACGGGAATGGTGTAGGCCATGACGCCAAAAATAAAGAACAGCGTGTCCGCCAACCATGCTCCGGGTATTCCCCCCAGATTATGGATAGGTTCATGCCATGCGGTTTGTGACCAACTGGGATCCGAAGGGTTAAAGCTGAGTAAGGCAGCCATCAACCAGACGGCAAAAAGGGCAATAAGGATCAGTAGCGCTTCCAGAAGTCGGCGCCCGCTGCTTAACTTCGTCAATGTGACGTCTTTGTCTTCAGTGTATTCCTGGCTCAAAAACGGCTCTCCAGGTTTCAGGCTTTTCCTGCCCGATGCTAAAACGGACAACAGCACCGGGTTACCCCGGCACTGTTGCTGTATGGATTAACAGGAGTGTAATCAAACTGCGTCGATTTTGCACCTGTTCCGTGTTAGCGCGTCTTAATTACCAGACGATTGCTCTGTTTGACTTCTTCCATGACTACATAAGTACGTGTGTCATTCACGCCAGGCAGACGCAGCAGGGTTTCCCCCAACAGCTTACGGTATGCCGACATATCCGGTACGCGTGTTTTCAGCAAATAGTCGAAATCACCGGAAACCAAATGACACTCTTGAATTTCTTCAAGTTTTTGTACTGCAGAGTTGAATTGTTCAAACACATCCGGGGCGCCACGATTCAGAGTAATCTCAACAAAAACCAGAAGTGATGCATCCAGATAATGCGGGTTTAACAGCGCTGTATAGCCCTGAATAAAACCCTGTCTTTCCAACCGACGCACACGCTCAAGGCAGGGCGTTGGTGAAAGTCCCACACGTTTAGAAAGCTCGACGTTAGAAATACGCCCATCCTTTTGCAGCTCATTAAGAATGTTACGATCGATACGGTCGAGATCTTTGCCAGGGCGCTTCTTACTATCTACCATTATTATTGTCTCTCTGTATTCCTTCCCTACTCCTGCCTGACTCTACCAACATCACTGTTCAGAGTCGCTACCCATCAAAATAAACCGCAACCCAGAGGGATTTTCGGTTCGCAATGTCTGGGTTTATGGTGAGAAGACCGTTGCCTGTCGGCGGCTATCGACATCACGAATGGCATCTGTCCACACCATGCGTAGATTTCGCTAACACGGTAAACATGGTATCTACATGCATGATTATGCAGCACATACATGACACAGTTTTTTTCTTCCTTGAATGTTTTCGCAAAACAGCAGGGGATTGTCAAAGCAAAACATCGATTTTTAGTACAACATGCCAGTTATTCATTCGCAGTGATGGAAAATCGTCATTTTATCACCTTATAACTGACCGATTTTAAGTAGAAATCGTTATAGTATTACGGCTGATCACCCCGTTCATCGGTTTCTGCTATTACACATATTGTTAACAAAATCGCCATACTCTTTTTTTACGTCTGTAAATTCCCTACAATCCTGCTCATTGCCTGCCAACAACTATGGGGATCTCATGGGCGCAACCAAACACAGTAAACTTCTTATTCTGGGCTCTGGCCCTGCGGGATATACCGCTGCGGTCTACGCTGCACGCGCGAACCTGCAACCGGTACTGATTACCGGTATGGAAAAAGGTGGTCAGTTGACCACAACAACAGAAGTGGAAAACTGGCCTGGCGATCCGCACGATCTTACTGGCCCGCTGCTGATGGAGCGTATGCACGAACATGCGTCCAAATTTGACACTGAAATCATTTTTGATCACATCAGCAAAGTTGATCTGCAAAACCGTCCTTTCCGTCTGACCGGCGACAGCGGTGAATACACCTGTGACGCACTGATCATCGCCACCGGCGCTTCAGCACGTTACCTGGGTCTGCCTTCAGAAGAAGCATTCAAAGGCCGTGGCGTTTCCGCCTGCGCGACCTGCGACGGTTTCTTCTACCGTAACCAAAAAGTTGCGGTGATCGGCGGCGGCAACACCGCTGTTGAAGAAGCGCTATATCTGGCGAATATCGCATCTGAAGTGCATTTGATTCACCGTCGCGACAGCTTCCGCGCGGAGAAAATTCTCATCAAACGTTTGATGGATAAAGTTGAAAACGGCAACATCGTGCTTCACACCCACCGCACGCTGGAAGAAGTGACCGGCGATCAAATGGGCGTAACCGGACTGCGTCTGCGCGATACGCAAAACACTGACAACGTGGAATCACTGGACGTTGCCGGGTTATTTGTCGCTATCGGTCACAGCCCGAATACCGCTATTTTCGACGGTCAGCTTGAACTGGAAAACGGCTACATCAAAGTTCAGTCCGGTATTCACGGCAATGCCACTCAAACCAGCATTCCGGGTGTCTTCGCAGCCGGTGACGTGATGGACCATATTTATCGCCAGGCGATTACCTCTGCGGGCACGGGCTGTATGGCCGCGCTTGATGCAGAACGTTATCTCGACGGTCTGGCGGACGCTTGCAAATAAGTTTTACAAATCAGTAACAAAAGTAAAAAAGGCGACTATAAGTCGCCTTTATTTTTGCCTCGTTGTAACATTGCCCTGCCCAAAAATTCCAATAACTCACCTGCTAAGCGTGCAATGAATAAAACCCGTCAAAAAGAGCTGATCCGCTGGTTAAAACAGCAAAGTGTAATTTCCCAACGATGGCTGAACATTTCGCGCCTGTTGGGGTTCGTGAGCGGCCTGTTAATTGTCGCTCAGGCCTGGCTCATGGCCCGAATTCTGGACCATATGATCATGGCCAATATTCCCCGAGAGGCGCTTCTGCTTCCTTTCATCGTGCTGGTATTGATTTTCATCCTGCGGGCATGGGTCGTCTGGTTACGCGAACGGGTCGGGTTTCACGCAGGACAGCATATTCGCTTTGAAATTCGCCGCCAGGTGCTTGACCGTCTGCAACAGGCAGGTCCAGCCTGGATACAAGGCAAACCGGCCGGGAGTTGGGCCACGTTGATCCTGGAGCAGATTGACGATATGCATGATTACTATGCACGTTATCTGCCGCAAATGGCGTTGGCCGTATGCGTCCCCTTATTGATCGTGGCGGCGGTATTCCCGTCAAACTGGGTGGCCGCCCTTATTCTGCTTGGAACTGCCCCGCTGATCCCGTTGTTTATGGCGATGGTTGGTATGGGTGCTGCCGACGCTAACCGCCGCAATTTTCAGGCTCTTGCTCGCCTCAGCGGCCATTTCCTCGACCGCCTGCGTGGCATGGAGACGCTAAGAATCTTTGGTCGCGGTGAAGCCGAAACGGAAAGCATCCGCGCTGCGTCACAGGATTTCCGCCAGCGCACTATGGAAGTCCTGCGCCTGGCTTTCCTGTCATCCGGTGTCCTTGAGTTCTTTACCTCCCTGTCCATCGCACTGGTCGCGGTTTACTTCGGTTTTTCCTACCTTGGCGAACTCGATTTTGGACACTACGGCACAGGTGTCACATTAGCTGCCGGCTTCCTCGCGCTCATTCTGGCGCCGGAATTTTTCCAGCCCCTGCGCGATCTGGGCACGTTTTATCACGCCAAAGCACAAGCCGTTGGTGCAGCAGACAGTCTGAAAACCTTCATGGAAACCCCGCTTGCACATCCTGAGCGTGGCGACATTGAGCTGACAACAAAAGAAGCTGTTTCAATTGAAGCACGAGATCTGGTCATCACCTCGCCGGAAGGTAAAGTGCTTGCAGGCCCGCTCAACTTTACCCTGCCAGCGGGCCAACGCGCGGTGCTGGTTGGCCGCAGCGGCTCCGGCAAAAGTTCGTTGCTCAATGTCCTGTCCGGATTTCTCTCTTATCAGGGATCGCTGCGAATTAACGGCTTTGAACTACGCGACCTGTCGCCTGATTGCTGGCGCAAACAGCTGTCCTGGGTTGGACAAAATCCGCAGCTCCCTGCCGCCACGTTACGCGATAACGTGCTGCTTGCTCGCCCCGATGCCAGCGAAGAACAGCTGCAGGCCGCACTCGACAGCGCCTGGGTCAGTGAGTTTTTACCGCTACTGCCGCAGGGTGTAGATACACCAGTAGGCGATCAGGCGGCTCGACTTTCTGTCGGACAAGCGCAGCGCGTTGCCGTGGCTCGCGCCTTACTCAATCCGTGTCAGTTGCTGCTGCTGGATGAACCCGCCGCCAGCCTGGATGCACACAGCGAACAACGCGTGATGCAAGCGTTGAACGCAGCGTCACGCCGCCAGACTACGCTGATGGTGACACACCAACTTGAAGACCTTGCCGACTGGGATGCTATCTGGGTGATGCAGGAAGGACAGATCGTTGAACAAGGCACTTATGCCGAACTTAGCGCAGCCAACGGGGCGTTTGCGACATTACTGGCTCATCGTCAGGAGGACATCTAAATGCGCGCTTTGCTACCTTATCTGACGCTGTATAAACGTCACAAATGGATGTTAACCCTGGGGATCGTTCTGGCGATCGTCACACTGTTGGCAAGTATTGGTTTGCTGACGCTTTCCGGTTGGTTCCTGTCGGCTTCTGCTGTGGTGGGTGTCACCGGGATTTACAGTTTTAACTATATGCTCCCTGCCGCCGGGGTACGCGGTGCGGCAATCACCCGCACCGCGGGCCGCTATTTCGAGCGACTGGTCAGCCACGACGCGACGTTCCGCGTGCTGCAACATTTGCGTATATATACCTTCAGCAAACTGCTGCCGCTCTCTCCTGCTGGCCTGTCCCGTTATGGACAAGGTGAATTGCTTAATCGCGTGGTGGCGGATGTCGACACGCTCGATCATCTCTATTTACGCGTGCTCTCCCCGCTTGTAGGCGCTTTTGTCGTCATCATGGTGGTCACGCTGGGGCTAAGCGTTCTCGATTTCACGCTAGCTATTACTCTCGGCGGTATTATGCTGCTGACCTTATTTATCTTGCCCCCACTCTTTTATCAGGCAGGTAAAAGCACCGGGCAAAGCTTGACGCATTTACGTGGGCAGTATCGTCAGCAGTTAACATCCTGGCTGCAGGGCCAGGCTGAACTGACCATCTTTGGTGCCAGTGAACGTTACCGCGCCCAAATGGAAGCCACCGAGTTGCAGTGGCATGAAGCTCAACGACGTCAGTCTGAATTAACGGCGCTATCACAGGCGGTCATGCTGTTAGTCGGCGCACTGGCAGTGGTTGTGATGTTATGGATGGCCTCAGGTGGCGTAGGTGGCAATACCCAGCCTGGTGCGCTGATCGCGCTGTTTGTCTTCTGTGCGCTGGCCGCATTTGAAGCATTAGCACCCGTCACCGGCGCGTTTCAGCATCTCGGACAGGTTATTGCCTCTGCGCTGCGCATCACCGAACTGACTGAACAGCAGCCAGAAGTCACCTTCCCGGATGCCGGTTTCCCGGTTTCTGAGCAGGTCACTCTCACACTACGCGATGTATCATTCAGTTATCCGGGACAAGCACAAAAAGCGCTCGACACCCTTTCCCTGCAGGCTCAGCCCGGTGAGCATATTGCGATTCTCGGTCGCACCGGATGCGGTAAGTCAACGTTACTGCAATTGCTTACCCGTGCATGGGATCCGCAGCACGGCGAAATTCTGATTAATGAGCAGCCGATTTCAGCCCTCAGTGAAACCACGCTGCGCCAGAGCATCAGCGTCGTGCCACAGCGCGTGCACCTGTTCAGCGCGACGCTTCGCGACAATCTTCTACTGGCGGCACCGCACGCCAGTGATGACACATTATCCGCGATGCTGTGCCGCGTCGGTCTGGACAAACTGCTTGAGGGTGATGGACTCAACGCCTGGTTAGGCGAAGGGGGTCGACAGCTTTCTGGTGGCGAACTTCGTCGTCTGGCTATCGCTCGTGCCTTATTGCACGATGCCCCACTGATGCTGCTGGACGAACCGACCGAAGGGCTTGATGCAACAACAGAAAGCCAAATGCTTGAATTAATTGGCGATGCCATGCGTGATAAAACCGTATTGATGGTGACACATCGTCTGCGCGGCTTGTCACGTTTTGATCAAATAATAGTGATGGACAACGGACACATTATTGAGCAAGGTAATCACGCAGATTTGTTAGCCCGGCAGGGACGTTATTACCAGTTTAAGCAACGTCTGTAAGCTATTATTGAACGATCAAACTCGCGTAGTGGAGTTTCGCTGTCATGCGCCTGGTGCAATTGTCCCGCCATTCTATAGCCTTCCCTTCACCGGAAGGCGCTTTACGCGAGCCTAACGGTTTGTTGGCGCTTGGCGGCGATCTCAGCCCAGCCCGACTGTTAATGGCCTATCAGCGCGGAATTTTCCCGTGGTTTTCACCTGGCGACCCCATCCTTTGGTGGTCGCCCGATCCACGCGCCATTCTTTGGCCCGAGAAATTTCATCTCAGCCGCAGCATGAAACGCTTTCATAAAAGCTCGCCTTATCGCGTGACGCTCAATTACGCGTTCGGTCAGGTGATTGAAGGCTGCGCGAACGACCGGGAAGAAGGCACCTGGATAACGCATGATGTAGTGGACGCCTACCATCGCCTGCACGAACTGGGCCATGCGCACTCCATTGAAGTGTGGCGAAAAAATGAATTAGTGGGCGGTATGTATGGCGTAGCGCAAGGTACACTATTTTGTGGCGAATCAATGTTCAGCCGTCAGGAAAATGCGTCCAAAACAGCACTGCTTGTTTTTTGCGCTGAATTTATCCGTCAGGGCGGAAAATTAATCGACTGCCAGGTATTAAATAGCCACACAGCTTCGCTGGGCGCCGTCGAAACCCCTCGTCGGGAGTACCTTGAACACCTGAGCAGACTGCGTCAGCAGCGGCTACCGAGCCATTTCTGGGTTCCCAGGACGTTATTTTCGCCTCAGGGGTGAATGTTTTCGGCACATTTTTTGTCGGGGTGTTATAATTGTCGCGCAGAGTTGGTTTAGCCCATTACCCCGCCGCCGTTAAGGAACAGTTCGCGTCAGGCAACGCCTATCGTTTATCTCCTCGTTCCCTTACACGTTGCGCTTTAAGTGCGGCTTTGCCGTGTGTGGTTAGAGTAATGCGCCAAACCCGATTTGCTGTGTTTTAAACGCACAAATCTTTACTTATTAAAAGAACTTCGGCATTATCTTGCCGGTTCAAATTACGGTAGTGATACCCCAGAGGATTAGATGGCCAAAGAAGACAATATTGAAATGCAGGGTACCGTTCTCGATACGTTACCTAATACCATGTTCCGCGTAGAGTTAGAAAACGGTCACGTGGTTACTGCACACATCTCCGGTAAAATGCGCAAAAACTATATCCGCATCCTGACGGGCGACAAAGTGACTGTTGAGCTGACCCCGTACGACCTGAGCAAAGGCCGCATTGTCTTCCGTAGTCGCTGATTGTTTTTAACGCCCGAATGGCGTCCAGATAATAAAAGGTCGGTTTAACCGGCCTTTTTTGTGGGCTGAGGATATGTATTTAATCCTCAATCATCCGCGCATATTCTTCCGTTAAGAAATCTACTAAAGCGCGCACTGACGGCAATAATCCCCTGCGTGATGGAAAGACTGCGTGAATAATTTCTCGCTTCGGTTCCCAACCGTCGAGCAACGCCACCAGTTCACCCGCGGCTAATTGATCTTTTACCATCAGTTGCGGAAGCTGCACTACCCCCACACCGGCAACTGCGGCTTCACGTAGCGCCAGCATATCGGTGGTAATCATTCGCGGCGTGAAATGCACCTCTGCCCGCGCGCCCTGCGGGCCAAATAACTCCCAACGATGTACATGTTTGCCCGAGGCGAGACTCAAACCAGGCCAGCGAGTCAGCTCCGCCGGAGAGTGTAGCGCCCCCATTTGCTCGATTAACTGCGGGCTGGCATACAAACGATGCCCCCTGTCCGCCAGCACACGCATCACCAGGTCGCTATCCTCAAATGGTCTGGGCCTGACGCGAATCGCCACGTCCAGACCTTCTCCAACGACGTCAACACGACGATTTGTCGCCTCCAGTTGCACTGATACGTCAGGATAACGCGCCATAAAACGAGCAAGCATCGGCCCGATATGCACATGCAGCAACGTGACCGGGCACGTCAACTTCACCACGCCACGCGGTTCAACCTGTAACGCGGCAATGGCATCCTGCGCCGCCTGCGCTTCCACCAGCATCGCCTTACAGTGTTCGTAAAAGGTTTGCCCCACTTCCGTCACGTTAAACTGGCGGGTGGTTCGCTGAATCAGTCGAACTCCCAGCCTCTCTTCCAGTTGCGCTATCCGTCGGCTTAGTTTTGATTTCGGTTCATCAAGCGCCCGACCCGCCGCCGCGAATCCTCCTTCCTCTACAACATGCACAAACCATGCAAAATCATTGAGATCTGGCTTCGTCATCTAATTGTCCTATTTATGAGACAGTGAGAACTATTTTAGCTACTACTCAGCTCGCTGTCATGAATATAAGCTTATTCACATCAAGATAACGCCACTGAGGAGACACAAATGAAACACGTAACAGGCGTCTACACCGCACCTCGCCCGCACTGGGTTGGCGATGGATTTCCGGTTCGCTCGATGTTTTCTTACCAGTCTCATGCTGAGCAACTAAGTCCGTTCCTGCTGCTGGATTACGCCGGTCCACATACGTTTACGCCGGGTAACGAAAAACGCGGCGTAGGCGAGCACCCTCACCGTGGTTTTGAGACGGTGACCATCGTTTACAGCGGCGAAGTTGAACACCGTGATTCAACCGGTCGCGGCGGCATTATCGGCCCCGGCGACGTGCAGTGGATGACTGCGGGTGCAGGAATATTACACGAAGAGTTCCATTCACCAGAATTTACCCGTCAGGGCGGCGAACTGGAAATGGTACAGCTGTGGGTCAATCTGCCAGCAAAAGACAAAATGGCCGTTCCGGGTTACCAGGGCATCAGCAGCGATGTGATCCCCTCTGTCGCCCTGCCTGATGAAGCAGGAAGCGTTCGGGTGATTGCGGGCAGCTATCAGGATACAAAAGGCCCGGCACATACCTTCTCGCCGCTGAACGTTTGGGATATGCGTTTACAACGTAATCATCAGCTCACGTTGTCCCAGCCGGAAGGATGGAGCACTGCGCTGGTGGTATTGAAAGGGAATATCACCGTAAACGGCACTACGTCTGCCAGCGAAGCGCAACTGGTGGTGCTGAGCCAGCAAGGGAAAACGCTGCATATTGAAGCCTCCAGCGACGCCAGCGTGCTGCTGCTTTCTGGAGAACCGTTGAACGAGCCGATTGTAGGTTACGGTCCGTTTGTAATGAACACGAAACAAGAAATCGCTGAAGCCGTACGCGATTTTAACTCCGGCCGCTTTGGCCAAATCTGAATCGAAGGAGAAGAATATGTCCAGTCCTGCAAACTTTAATGGTTCACGTCCGGTCATCGATGTAAATGATTCCGTCATGCTGCTTATCGATCATCAGAGCGGGTTGTTCCAGACCGTCGGCGACATGCCAATGCCAGAACTACGTGCGCGTGCCGCCGCACTGGCTAAAATGGCGACCCTGGCGAAGATACCGGTGATTACCACGGCATCCGTACCGCAGGGACCTAACGGCCCGCTGATCCCTGAGATCCACGCCAATGCGCCGCATGCCCAATACGTGGCGCGTAAAGGCGAAATCAACGCCTGGGATAACGAAGACTTCGTGAAGGCGGTCAAAGCAACAGGTCGTAAGACGCTGATTATCGCCGGTACGATTACCAGCGTGTGCATGGCTTTCCCTGCTATCAGCGCGGTTGCGGAAGGCTATAAGGTCTTCGCAGTGATTGACGCTTCCGGTACTTACAGCAAAATGGCGCAGGAAATCACCCTGGCTCGCGTTGTTCAGGCTGGCGTCGTGCCGATGGATACCGCCGCCGTCGCTTCTGAAATTCAGGGCACATGGAACCGTGAAGACGCCGCCGAATGGGCGGAAGTGTATACCAAAGTCTTCCCGGCTTATCAGTTGCTGATCGAGAGCTACAGTAAAGCCCAGGAAGTCGTGACCAACGGCGAAAAACTGGACTCTCAGCGCTAATCCTATCCTCCGCGCCTGCCTGGACGGAGGAATATGTATATTGCGTAACCAAACGAGAGTTAACACGTAAATTCTGCTTGACCGTTTTAGCGCAACTCCCTATAGTAGCGCCCCGTTGCCCCCCAAGCGGTCAGGCAGCAATACAATATGGTGAGGTGTCCGAGTGGCTGAAGGAGCACGCCTGGAAAGTGTGTATACGGCAACGTATCCGGGGTTCGAATCCCCGCCTCACCGCCATATTTTAAGAAGAGCTCGTACGCAAGTACGGGCTTTTTTTTCGCATATTGCATAGCCTGGCGGGGATGAGAAGCCCGGACCGGGGTTCGACTACTGGCGCAGCCAGTTGGACAGACTGAGAGCGCAGCGAACAGGCTGCCCGCAGGGCGAGCGAAGCGAGTCAAT
>NZ_KQ089848.1:733800-1492153 GCF_001037575.1 Citrobacter sp. BIDMC107
TGCCCGCAGGGCGAGCGAAGCGAGTCAATCCCCGCCTCACCGCCATATTTTAAGAAGAGCTCGTACGCAAGTACGGGCTTTTTTTTCGCATATTGATTTGCCGGATGCGGTGCAAGCACCTTATCCGGCCTACGAATGACGAACAACCTGTAGGCCTGATAAGCGAAGCGCCATCAGGCATAGCAATTATTGTCGGCTGAGTAGCGTTAACACTTCATAATGCGAGGTGTGCGGGAACATATCGAAAAGCTGAACGCGTTCAATTCGATACCCAGGCAACTCACGAATATCCTTCGCCATGGTTTGCGCATTACAGCTGGAATAAACAATAAAACGCGGTGCCATGCGGGAAAGAAAATCGCACAGCGGTTTCCCAATCCCGCGACGCGGCGGATTCACCAGCACCAGATCCGGAACTTCGCCCTGAGCGGTAGCAAACTGAGTTGAATCCAACGCCTGAAAATGCAGATTCTGCAGCCCAAGTTCCTGCGCCGACTGCTTCGCGCAGGTAATCGCCTCTGGCGCGATTTCAATCCCCGTCAGTTTCATTTGCGGTGTAGCGCAGTGCAGACCAAAACCCCCAACGCCGCAAAACAGATCCCACATGTGATTAACCGGAAGCTGTCGCACCCAGTCGCGCGCCGTGGCATACAACTGCCCCGCCACCACCGGGTTAGTCTGGAAAAAGCTCTGTGGGCGGATCCACAACGGTACATCGTTAAAGCGTTCCGCCAGCGCCTGTTGTTCCGTCAGGAAGATCTCTGTCTCCCCTTCCATAATCGCCATATGCACCGGCTGAATATTGGCAGTGATCACTTTTAACTGTGGGAACTGTGCCTGCAACCAGGGCAGCGCCGCGCGCAGCTGTGCCAGTTTTGCTTCAGAACGCAGGACAAAACGCAGCATCATGCCGACATCGAACCGGCTTTCCGTTAACAGCAAATATTTCAGTTCCCCGCGTTTACGCGCAACGTTATAGGGTGTTAATCCTGCTCGGGCGATAAACGGCTTAAGAACGGAAAATACGGGCGCAAAAGACTCAGGGTAGAGCGGACAGTCGCACAAATCCTCCGGCGTACCGTCACGATGCAACATCCCCAGCAACGGTTTTTCCACGCTGCCGCTGACCACCATTTTGGCTTTATTGCGAAACGCGCTTTCCGGACCACTGACCGGCGCGCACCATTCTCCGACCGGATAATCGGCCAGCAGATTCTGCAGATCGGCTGTTTTAGCGAAGAGTTGATCGGCGACAGGCTGTGTTATCCACTGACAGGAGCGACAGCGTTCGGCGTCATAAAGTGCGCACTGCATACAAAGACCTACAAATTAACCGGGGGCCAAGATTATACACGTTATTGCAAACGGAAGAACCGCCTGCTGGACGCAGGAACAAACAGTAGCAGCAATACCAGCATATCCGGCAGTTTTTGCATCACCAGCGTATGCAGGATTTCGCGTCTGGACTCCCCCGCAATACTGAACAGTTCGGGATATCCGTAGCCCAGCGAAGCAGCCCACAGATAGACGCTGGCGATAATCTGGGTCAACAGATAGATCCAGCGTGCCCAGTTCCGTCCTTTTACCAGCGAAAATGCACAGTAAATTTCGATAAATAGCAGCACCAGACTGCCCAGAAACACCAGCGTCAAATTCCAGGTCTGCACACTGCGATGAATAAACTCACTGGTTCCACGAAACCCAAGCGTATTAAAAATCATCAACAGATCGAGACAGCGGATCATAATAATAGCCAGCGCCGCCACCTGCACCAAAGCAGGGACGTTTAAGCGAGCATGTGATGTGGATGATTTCTTAAAAAATCCCAACGCGTCGTCTTCCATGAAAACGGCGCAACCACCACAGCTGCGCCGTATAGACAGGTTGGCAGATTTTAGTTTTTTCAGCCGCGTCTTGCACGTTGGATATCGCGGATCCGTTGTTTTTCTGTTCGCGCCATCAGATACCACGCGATAAATCCGATAATTCCTACCACACCAAGAATCAGCGTTGCCAGCGCGTTGATCTCCGGGTTCACCCCCATACGTACGCTGGAGAACACCAGCATCGGTAACGTTGTGGCGCCAGGACCAGAGACAAAGCTGGCAATAACCAGATCATCGAGTGACAGCGTGAAGGCTAATAGCCAACCGGAAATCACCGCCGGCATAATCATCGGCAGCGTGATGACGAAAAAGACCTTCAGCGGCGTGGCGCCAAGATCCATCGCAGCTTCCTCAATGGAATGATCCAGTTCGCGCAAACGTGAAGAAATCACCACCGCTACGTACGCTGTACAGAAGGTGACGTGCGCCAGCCAGATGGTCAGCATTCCGCGATCAGCCGGCCAGCCGATGGCGTGAGCCAACGCTACAAACAGCAGCAGCAGCGACAAACCGGTAATGACATCTGGCATAACCAGCGGCGCGGTGATCATAAAGGCGAAACCATTCGAACCACGAAAACGACCAAAGCGCACCATTACCACGGCGGCGATGGTACCAAGGATTGCCGCCATCGTCGCAGCGCCTGCGGCAATCGTTAGGCTCATGCCTACGGCGCTTATCATCGCGGTATCGTGAAAAAGCTCGCCATACCAACGCGTTGACCACCCCGCCCAAACCGTCACCAGCTTCGAGCTGTTAAACGAATAGATAACCAACATCAGCATCGGCGCGTACAGGAAGGTAAAGCCAACTACCAGGATAAAAATACGCCACGGCGAGCGAACGACCGGTAAGTTATTCATCCGTGTTCCCCCACGCTTTTTTGCTGATATTTGTGGAACCACATGATCGGCACAATCAGTAACAGCAGCATAATAATGGCGACAGCAGAAGCCACCGGCCAGTCGCGGTTATTGAAAAACTCCTGCCAAAGCACACGGCCAATCATGATACTGTCCGGGCCGCCCAGCAGCTCAGGGATCACAAACTCGCCAACAGCCGGAATAAACACCAGCATTGACCCGGCAATAATCCCGCCCTTGGTCAACGGCACAATCACGCTAAAGAAAGTCTTCAGCGGTCGGGCACCTAAATCCAGCGCCGCTTCCACCAGCGAGTAATCAATACGGGTCAGCGCGGTATAAATCGGCAGCACCATAAAGGGCAAATAGGCGTAAACAATGCCGATATAGACCGCCAGATTGGTGTGCAAAATAGTCAACGGTTGGTCGATGACACCCAGCCACATCAGAAAGTTGTTCAGGACGCCGTTGTTTTTCAGGATCCCCATCCAGGCATACACGCGAATTAAAAACGAGGTCCAGGACGGTAGGATCACCAGCAACAGCAGAATATTACGCGTTGAGGGTTTACTGTGCGCGACTGCCCATGCCAGCGGGTATCCCAGCAGCAGACAACAGATTGTCGAAATTCCCGCCACCTGTAACGATTGCAGGTAGGCATCGAAATAGAGCGGATCGTCCGTCAGTTGCAGGAAGTTGGCTAAGTTGAGCGTGATGGATAACTGATCGTCAGCCCATGAAACGAGGTCGGTATACGGTGGAATAGCCCGCGCCATTTCCGCCAAACTGATTTTGAAGACGATCAGAAACGGCAGCAGAAACAGAAGCAGCAGCCACACATACGGCAGCGCGATCACCAGCTTGCGCCCGTGCTTCATTTGCAGTCGCGACATAAACAGCGTGAATCGCCCTGCTTTATCCACACGCGCCGGAGGTTCAAGTGTACTCATCTTCGCTCCTTAAACCGTCAACACCACACAGCTGTCTGCATCCCAGCACAAACGGACCTCGTCACCCCAAGTGGGTAATCCCTTGCGGTAACGATGTTCATTTTGTAGCTGGGCGCTCAACATCTGACCGCTTTTCAAACGTACGTGATACACCGACAAATCACCCAGATAGGCAATGTGCACCACTTCGCCTACCGCGAAGTTATAACCCTCTGGCGGAGGAGCCTCACAGAGCATGATTTTTTCCGGGCGCAGCGCAACATACACCGGGACGTTATCGACAACAGACGCATCTGCGTCCACTTTCAGCGGATGCACCAGTCCAGGAGACTCAATAATCAGACCATCTTCCTGGCGTTCTTTCAGCAGTCCCTCAAAAACGTTTACCGAACCGATAAACTCTGCGCTGTAACGCGTGGTCGGATGCTCGTAGATCTCTTCTGGCTCACCAATCTGGACAAATTTTCCACGATTCATGATCGCAATACGACCCGCCATCGTCATGGCTTCTTCCTGATCGTGCGTCACCATCACGCAGGTCACACCGACGCGTTCCAGGATATCCACTACCTCCAGTTGCATGCGGTCTCGAAGTTTTTTATCCAGCGCCCCCATTGGTTCATCCAGCAGCAGCAGTTTTGGACGTTTTGCCAGGCTGCGCGCCAATGCCACGCGCTGACGCTGGCCGCCAGAAAGCTGATGTGGTTTGCGTTTAGCGAACTCCTGCATATGCACGAGTCCCAGCATCTCATTCACCCGACTGGCGATTTCAGCCTTCGGCAGTTTGTCCTGCTTGAGACCAAAGGCAATGTTCTGCTCGACAGTCATATGCGGAAACAAGGCGTAGGACTGAAACATCATATTAATTGGACGCAGATAAGGCGGGACATGCGCTAAATCGACGCCATCAAGCATGATTTGCCCGGTAGTCGGCAGTTCAAATCCCGCCAGCATCCGCAGCAGTGTCGATTTGCCACAGCCGGACGCGCCGAGCAGAGCAAATATTTCACCTTTGTAGATAGTAAGATTGACGTCATCAACGGCGTGCTGACCGTCAAATGACTTGGTCAGATTGCGAATTTCAAGCAGCGGGGTCAGCGCCTTGCGGATTTTCGCTTGTGGGCGTGGGGTTGCATCATTCACTCAGGTGCTCTCCGGCATAAAACAAAGAAACGGTGCAAATAACGCACCATAACGGTGCGTATTGCCGGGTTATATGTGTCCGGGCTCAACGCTGCCCGGCAGGCACAAATCCTGCCGGGTCATGTCCCAAACATCGGTTTATTTCCCGCTTTTTACCTTCGTCCATGCGCGGGTACGTACACGATCGATCTTCGGATCCTGTACTTTCAGTGTGAATAACTTAGCTCGCACATCCGCAGGCGGGTAAATACCCGGGTTGTCACGAACTTCAGGGCTTACCAGAGCCGTCGCTTCTTTGTTGGCATTGGCATAAAACACGTGGTCGGAGATATGCGCAATCACATCAGGGCGCAGCAGGTAGTTGAGGAACTGATAGGCTTCGTCTTTGTTTTTCGCATCGGCAGGCATCGCGAATACGTCAAAGAACGCCATTGCACCTTCTTTAGGAATTGAGAAGGAGATATTGACGCCATTTTTCGCTTCTTTCGCACGGTTTGCGGCCTGCCATACGTCCCCAGCCCAGCCGATTGCAACGCAGGTATCACCGTTTGCCAGGTCGTTGATGTACTGCGAAGAGTGGAAATAGCGAATATTCGGTCGCAGTTTCAACAACAGATCCGTTGCCGGCCCGGTGTAATCATCCGCTTTGGTACTGTTTGGATCTTTACCCAAATAGTTCAGCACCGTGGCGAACACCTCTTCGGGGGCATCAAGGAAAGAGACGCCGCAACTTTTGAGTTTTTCCAGATTTTCTGGCTTGAGGATCAAATCCCAGCTGTCAACCGGCGCATCCGGCCCCAGCACAGCTTTAACTTTATCCACGTTGTAACCAATACCGGTCGTAGCCCACATATACGGCATCGCAAACTTGTTGTCCGGATCGTGTTTGCCCACCAACTTCAGCAGTTCAGGATCAAGGTTTTTCCAGCCCGGCAATTTGCTCTTATCCAGCGGTTGGAATACGCCCGCGGTCAGTTGACGCTCAAGGAAGCTGGCGGATGGAACGACAAGGTCAAAGCCGGTACTGCCAGCCATGAGCTTACCTTCCAACACTTCATTGGAATCAAATACGTCATAGATGACTTTAATTCCGGTCTCTTTTTCAAAATTAGCCACCGTGTCCGGGGCAATATAATCAGACCAGTTATATATATGCAGCGTTTTTTGTTCAGCAGCGAGCGTGCCGGCAGAGACGGCCATCAGAGCACCCGCAACCAGGCCTGATAACCATTTTTTATTTAAGGCGGTCATAATCTCTTTCCTTCTGAAAGTTCGTTAACAAACGAACAAAAATGTCACACTCTAATGATATGCAAGAAACGTGCATATTCTTTCATGCGGCACCGATGTAAAGAGAGACCTCTCCTCACGCCGCTATTGCTCGCTGGCATCCGTCCAGGCATTCAACATACATTGTGGCCGTAGAACAGGTCACAAGGGGCTGTTTAAATGATGACGTTGGTAAGCTTCGCAAGAATAACTTTAGCCAGGAATTGTGGATATAGCCCAGATTAAAAAACGTCTTTTATCAATTTTTTATGCAGGAATTGTCTATGACGTAAAGCGGAAGGCGCTGAATAGAGGTGAATAATTCTTTAATGAAAGGTTAAATACAGAATAAAAACGGGCAATACGCAACCGCTCTGGCAGCGGCTGCGCAATATATGTCCAGATTCAGGAAGAATTAATGGAGGAAATGAATTTCAGCGGTGCTATTCTGCGCATCTTCTTCAGCATTAAATAACAGCTGATGCGCACCGGCTTCAAGGATCACCATCGATATCTGCTCTTCGCTCTGGCGAACAAAACATTCAAACTGCTCAAACGTCACACCCGGCATAACGGATAAAGACTGGCAAACCACCAGTTTTGGCAGATTATCATCCTGCATATCCAGAAAAGCTTTCACCGTCAGTGAGCTGGCATTGATCGCGGACAGATCGGCGGCCAGCGGCAGCAGTGCAGAAGGTCTGACTTCTGCCATCGCGGAAAACAGAATGACGTTATCGACCAAATCAACTTTTGCATCAAAGATGCCGTCAAAATTCTGCATGTGCGGTAAATGCAGCGCCTGACAGGTATCGCATTCAAAAAAACTCATGCCCAGGTCGTCGAGCCATTGACGCAACGTATCCAGAGTGGGAACGACCAGTGATGTCATAATAATGTGCGACCTCTATTGATGAAAAAAATACCGGCACAGCTTACGCAAAAAGAGCGTGTCATACCACGATCGCAATCGATATTGCGCTTAGCCGCCGATTTTAAGGCAAAATTCAGGCGTAGCGTGACGTTCGATCCACTGGATCATCTTGCCAGCTATGTCTATCCCGGTGGTTTTCTCCACTCCTTCCAGCCCCGGAGACGCGTTGACCTCCATGACCAGTGGCCCTCGATCAGCGCGCAGAATATCAACGCCTGCAACGTCCAGGCCCATAGTCCGGGCGGCTTTGAGCGCAATTTCTCTTTCGCGCGGCGTGATACTCGCAATAGTCGCCACACCACCGCGATGGAGATTAGAACGAAAATCGCCCTCTTTAGCCCGTCGTTCAATGGCGGCCACTACTTCGTCGCCCACCACGAAACAGCGGATATCGCGCCCCTTCGCTTCTTTGATATATTCCTGAACCAGGATATGGGCATTCAGCCCACGAAAGGCATCTACCACGCTTTCTGCAGCCTGCCGCGTTTCCGCCAACACCACGCCAATACCCTGGGTGCCCTCAACCAGTTTCACCACCAACGGCGCACCGCCAACCATGTCAATCATGTCGCTGGTATCGTCGGGAGAGTGGGCGATCCCGGTGATGGGTAAATCAATTCCCTGACGCGCCAGCAGCTGTAGCGAACGCAGCTTATCGCGCGCTCGTGTAATCGCTACCGATTCATTCAACGGATAGCTACCCAGCATCTCAAACTGGCGCAGCGCCGCCGTCCCATAAAAGGTAATCGCGGAACCAATCCGCGGGATCACCGCGTCGAAATGGGGAAGCTGACGGCCCTTGTAATGAATAGAAGATGCCGCCGGACTGATGTTCATATAGCAAGAAAGGGGATCGATAACTTCAACCAGGTGACCGCGCTGCATCGCCGCTTCACGCAGGCGTTTACAAGAATAGAGCGTTCCGTCCCGGGACAAAATGGCAATTTTCACCCTGCACCTCTCTGAATGACCTGGTAAAAGCTGGCGTATCATACACTGGGTTAAAATCTTTAGCGCGTGGCCCATCCCTGTTTATGCAAATATTCCAGGATAAAGGGGCGACTTTCTTTAATGATGGTACGGCGAATGTGATCGCTCCAGGTGTCACGACGCGTATTGCTGCCGCGGGTCAGATAGTACTGCGCAAGCTGTTCGTCATACTGCGACAAAACGTCTGTATCGAGCGGCTGATACTGGTTTTCGTGCACAACAAGCGACGCAGGCAGGCGCGGCTTGATATCCGGGTTATCCGCAGGCCAGCCAAGGCACAAACCAAACAGCGGCAGAACGTGCTGCGGCAGCTTCAGCAGTTCGGTGACCGGCTCAATATTGTTACGCAGACCGCCAATGAATACGCCGCCAAGTCCCAGCGACTCTGCCGCCGTCAACGCATTTTGCGCCATCATTGCAGTATCAACCACGCCCAGCAGCAGTTGTTCCGCCAGCCCAAGTTGCGCATCAGGGCAAATCTGCAAATGACGATTAAAATCAGCACAAAACACCCAGAACTCAGCGGCCTGCGCCACATGCTTTTGGCCGCCAGATAAGGTAGCCAGCGATTCACGCAGAGATTTATCCGTTATACGAACGATCGTCGTGCACTGTAGAAAACTGGAGCTTGACGTTCCCTGAGCGGCGGCAATAATCGCCTCACGCTGTGCATCCGAAATAGCATCATCGGTAAAATGGCGAATGGAACGGTGGCTGCGGAGTAAATCAATGGTTGGTGTCATCTCTTTTGTCTCTGTCTAAATCAGTTGAATCACCGGGTGCGCGTGACATCAGTTGCGGTGCCAGCAGTTGCGCAATACGCCACATCAACGCCACCGCAGCAGGGAGCATCAGCAGTACGCCCAGAAATATCATCACCACGCAGGCTAACGGGCTGTTAAGCGGTGCGGGCAAGGTGAGGTAATCGTTAAGCGATAGCAGCGCCAGCGATAACAAAACCATCCCAATTATTTCCAGCATCAATACGCTTTTGGGTAATACACCAATTGTGCGCATACGCGGCCTCCCGGCGAAATGGCTTTCATTATAAAACGTTCCGGCTTGCCGTGTTTAACAGATATAGCTTGAGGATATCAAAGCAACAGGCTGAACCTGCTTTCCATCCGTCACAAATCGCGGCATCATAACAAGTATTGCCATCCGGCCTGATAAGTTCGAGGAGAAAGAGATGTTTGCCGTTATTTTTGGTCGCCCAGGGTGCCCGTATTGCGTGCGCGCAAAAGAATTAGCAGAAAAATTAAGCAGTGAGCATGACGATTTTAACTTCCGCTACATTGATATCCATGCTGAAGGAATTACCAAAGCAGATCTGGAAAAAACAGTAGGTAAGCCAGTTGAAACCGTTCCGCAGATTTTCGTCGATCAAAAACACATCGGCGGCTGCACGGATTTTGAAGCCTGGGCAAAAGAGAATATGAATCTGTTCGCCTGATAGCTGTTTCTACGCCCTCAGCTTGAGGGCGTCATCAGTTCTTTTTCCGCCGTTGATGCTGATTGAATAAGCTACTGATAAATAAAAAACATAATGCGCCAAGCGCGCACCAAAACACCGCACTAAACAACCACGCCAGCTCTTGCCACAATGAACGCGTCGGCATAAAAACGAACCGCATCAGTAACAGGCAGCACGGCGCCGCCAACATTGCACCAAGAAGGGGTTTGAGTACTTCCCGACGATGGGAAAAAAAGCTTGCTGCAGCACCTGGTAAGATAAAAAACAACAATCCGACCTCAGGATGCCCTGCCGCTCTGAATGCCCCTTTCACGTTCAGCGTTAATGAAAGACACACCACAATAAAGAGCACAAAGCAGCAGACCGCACTCGCCCAACTTTGCTTATGTTTCAATCGTTCCTCCTGACACATTCTCTATCGAACACTCTTTTCGCCCGCAGGCGTCCAGTCAGATAAAGTAACTCGGCATTCCATGCCAAAAACACACCCACACGATTCTTATAGCCGTTGATACGTAATGAGATTAAACTAGCCGCATATATTGTTATGCTGCATTATTCGGGGCTGTGTACGATGCTATCGCCCCTTAATTTCTGGCAAAAACATTAGCGTAAATTGCCATTTCTTTCAATAGCTTACTAGTAAACAAGAAGTTAGTCTCCGTGAATATAAACGTCGCAGATTTGTTAAATGGGAATTACATCCTGTTATTATTTGTGGTCCTGGCTCTGGGCCTGTGTCTGGGCAAATTGCGTCTGGGTTCAGTCCAACTCGGTAATTCCATTGGCGTTTTAGTGGTCTCCCTATTATTAGGTCAGCAGCACTTTAGTATTAACACCGATGCATTAAATCTCGGCTTTATGCTGTTTATTTTTTGCGTCGGCGTCGAAGCCGGCCCCAACTTTTTTTCGATTTTTTTTCGCGATGGGAAAAATTATCTAATGCTTGCTCTGGTGATGGTCGGTAGCGCAATGCTGATCGCCCTGGGGCTGGGTAAGCTATTTGGCTGGGACATCGGCCTGACGGCGGGTATGCTGGCTGGCTCGATGACCTCAACGCCGGTGCTGGTCGGCGCAGGTGACACCTTGCGCCATTCAGGAATGTCAGGAACACAACTTTCAAGCGCTCTCGATAACCTGAGCTTGGGTTACGCCCTCACCTATTTGATTGGTCTGGTCAGTCTGATTGTTGGTGCGCGCTATTTGCCGAAACTTCAGCATCAGGATCTGCAAACCAGCGCCCAACAAATCGCGCGTGAACGGGGCCTGGATACTGACGCCAATCGTAAAGTTTACCTCCCGGTGATTCGCGCCTATCGCGTTGGCCCGGAGCTGGTGGCATGGGCCGATGGTAAAAATCTGCGCGAACTGGGTATTTATCGTCAGACCGGTTGTTACATTGAACGTATCCGTCGCAACGGCATTCTTGCCAACCCGGATGGTGACGCGGTGCTGCAAATGGGCGATGAGATAGCCCTGGTGGGTTATCCAGACGCCCATGCCCGCCTCGATCCCAGCTTCCGTAACGGTAAAGAGGTGTTCGATCGCGATCTGCTCGATATGCGCATCGTCACTGAAGAAATTGTAGTGAAAAACCACAATGCCGTTGGTCGTCGCCTGGCCCAGTTGAAACTGACCGACCACGGTTGTTTCCTGAACCGCGTGATCCGCAGCCAGATTGAAATGCCTATTGATGACAACGTCGTGCTCAACAAAGGTGACGTATTGCAGGTCAGCGGTGATGCTCGTCGCGTGAAAACCATTGCCGATCGTATCGGCTTCATTTCGATTCACAGTCAGGTGACCGATCTGCTGGCCTTCTGCGCCTTCTTTATCATCGGTCTGATGATCGGGATGATCACCTTCCAGTTCAGTAATTTCAGCTTCGGCATCGGGAATGCGGCTGGACTGCTGTTCGCCGGCATCATGCTGGGTTTCCTGCGAGCCAACCATCCAACGTTTGGCTACATCCCACAGGGTGCGCTGAACATGGTGAAAGAGTTTGGCCTGATGGTATTCATGGCTGGTGTCGGTTTAAGCGCAGGCAGTGGCATTGGTAATGGCCTGGGGGCCGTCGGTGGTCAAATGTTGATTGCCGGTCTGGTAGTCAGCCTGGTTCCGGTTGTTATCTGTTTCTTGTTTGGTGCTTACGTATTGCGCATGAACCGCGCCCTGCTGTTTGGTGCCATGATGGGCGCACGTACCTGTGCTCCGGCAATGGAAATCATCAGCGACACCGCACGCAGCAACATCCCTGCGTTAGGCTATGCCGGGACCTACGCGATAGCCAACGTTCTGCTGACATTAGCGGGGACACTCATCGTCATTGTCTGGCCTGGCCTTGGTTAGCGCTGAAATTTACCCTTAAACGAAAATTTTTTGCAGGTAAGCAGAACTTTTCTTCAAGGCGTCAGTCATAACTATTGCCACTGCTTTTCTTTGATGTCCCCAATTTGTGGAGCCCATCAACCCCGCCGTTTTGGTTCAAGGTTGATGGGTTTTTTGTTGCCTGAAATTTACTACTGAAAAAATCAATCACGTACACCAACACCAACACCAACACCAACACCAACACCAACACCAACACCAACACCAACACCAACACCAACACCAGCAGTATGCCCGTATTCGAAGTCAGTGTACTTATGGTTCCTCGTGCTGCCTGGCAATCAAACACAATTAAATTTAACTGGAACCCTACCATCGAAAATTATGGCTATATACCTGTGACTCATATCTCAATTTTTTGAGTCAAAAGTTTGACAGTTCATTTCAACTCTGTTTTATTGCCTACACGATAATTATCCACAACATCTCTATTTAAATAGTGAACTTTTTCATGCTTTTAATTTACTCATGGTGATAAGTAATGAAGCTGCAAACTGTTATTCATAGAAAGAACATAATTTACTTTACTGTCGGCCTGGCCATGTTGACGATAATGGGAATTCTGGGAGTGGACACTTATTTACCTTCAATTCCCGACATCGCAAAAGAATTTGAAAAAAATGTCTCAACCACGCAGTTGTCGATTATGGTTTATACCCTATGCATTGGTTTTGGACAGCTAATTTTTGGTCCATTATCTGATGCTATTGGCCGGCGAAAAATTATGCTTACAGGTGCGGTTATTTATGGCGTGACAACATATTGTCTCACGCTCTCAACCGATCTGGTTATGTTTCTGGCGATCCGTGTCATACAAGGTCTTTCTATATCAATAACGCTGGTTACAGCAATCAGCGCAGTTCGAGATGTAACTCGTGGTTCAGTGGCCGCGACGCTGTATGCCATCATCATCACTATCGAAGGTGTCGTTCCCATTGCTTCGCCCCTGCTGGGAGGGATAATTAATGACTTATGGGGATGGCGCGCAATTTTTTTAATGATATGTGGCTATGCTATTATAACGTTAATATACGTTTATTTTAACTTCCCTGAAACACTCAGTCATGAGAGAAGGGTTGCCTATTCATTAAAATCATCATTTAATACGTATAAAGAGATCAGCAAACAACCTCGATTTTATCTACCTTGTCTGTCTCTTGGTCTGTCATTTTCGCTGATTTATTGCTATGTCACAGCCTCCCCATTTATTTTTATGGTTACGTTTGGATACTCATCAACGCAATTTGGTGTGCTTTCATCAATTATTGGAGGCTTCCTACTGCTGGGGGCTGCATTATCAGGTAAACTTCTTAAGAAACGGTCTGCGTCGCAAATTTTGAATTCGTGGCTGAAAATCATCGCCTCATTTATTGTACTGTGTATTCCATTAATAATACTTAGTTATCACGTCAATATTTTTATATTCTTCTTTATTATCCTGATGTTTGCTGGAGGGATGTTCGAATCACTCTATACCTACCTGACCATGTCCAGCCAGCGCACCAACCTGGGAGCGACCTCTGCGTTGATGGGAGCCGCCTCGCTGGTTATTCCGTCAGTTATCGGAGGTGTCGGTAGTTTTTTAATTGAGCTAAATACCAGCATCTGGATGATGTACTTGCTTTTGATAATTTTGATAATGATATACATGTTAAAGAAATATCAAACACTTACAGTAACTGATCGGCGTTAAAATGAGCTGATAGACATTGCTGCTATAAGACCTATAGCAGCAACGTCCCCGACATAACCTGATTTTCATCGCTGAGTGGGGTTCCCCGGAAACGCTTTCTCAAATTTGCAGCATGCCCGTTATGGCACATACTTTACTCGGTGCTAAATGGTGATGGGGTTGCTATGTTACTCTCAGGCAAAGTCGCAGTGATCTTCGGTGGCAGCGGCGCTATTGGTAGTGCGGTTGCGCAGGCGATGGCGCGCGAAGGAGCCCATGTGTATCTGGGCGCGCGCAGTCAGGAAAAGCTGGATTGGGCGGCCAGTATTATCCGAACGGCAGGTGGTACAGTCGAAACCTTTATCACCAATGTACTCGACGAGCACAACGCATCGAAGGAAGTTACCCGCCTTGTACAGCAAACCGGTGGAATAGATGTGGTGGTTAACGCAACGGGATTTATGCACGAACAGGGCAAACGCATCGATGCATTATCCCTCTCTGAGTTTATGAGCGGTATCACCCCTTTTCTTGCGGCGCAGTTCAATATCGCAAAAGCCGTAACGCCGCACATGGGCGGCAATCGACCGGGCGTTATTCTCACCATCGTTGCGCCCGCAGCCCCGATGGCGATGCCCGGGCATCTCGGCCATATCGTCGGCTGTGCAGGAACAGAGGCTTTTATTAAGGCGCTCGCCAGCGAGACGGGACCAATAAACATTCGTGTCGTCGGCGTGCGGTCGCATGCGATTGTGGATGCTGTAGCGGCTGGCTCCTATACCGGAGAAATTTTCACCGCTAAAGCACAGTCAATGGGTTTAACCGTCGATCAATGGTTAGGGGGGGCGGCGCAAAGTACCATGCTCGCGCGCCTGCCTACGCTTGCACAAATCGCTGAGGTTACAACCTTTCTCGCTTCAGACCATGCCAGCGCCATGACCGCCACAGTGGTAAATATTACCGGGGGCGCCACCATAAGCTAATTTACCCGCTTTTCACGCCACGCGCTGCTGCGAGCCTTTTTTTGCACTCGGACGGGAACACAATGCTATACCGCACATAATAACCAACGCGCTCACCAGATGATATGAATGCAGAGTGACGTGCAAAAACATCACGCTAAATAATCCGCCACTCAATGGGATCAAGTGTGAATAGATCTCTCCACGCGTTGCGCCAATAGCGCTAATCCCTTTGTTCCATAATAGATATGACAGCCACGAAGGAAAAATAACAAGGTATGCCAGCCCAGTCACAACGCCTGTATTGGCATAGCTATTCCATCCCGGCATACCATTGCGTATCAACTCCAAAGCCAGTACCGGAATAAGTACAATCGCACCTAACAGCGCGCTCACTGCGACAAAGGCGTTTCCCTTTACCTCACGCGGTTTAATGCGTAAAAAAGCACAATAGACGGCCCAACTTAACGCTGACCCCATGGTCCAGAAATCGCCCTGATTCAGATGCGCAAATACCCGCGCATTTATCATATCACCCTGCGACACCAGCCATATAACACCAACAGTACTCAGGATCACACCAGCTATATTTCGCGCAGAAATCCGCTCTTTAAAAAAAAACTTATTGATTAACAGTACGAGCGCCGGGGTGGTGGACATATAAATCGCGGCATTAAGCGAGGTTGTATATTGCAAGCCGATATACAACGTTAAGGGGAAAAGAACCTGACCACAAAGCGCAAGGAAGACGATAGTACCAAAGGATTTTTTCATCACCGGCCATTGCTCTGTGACCTGACGAAAATAGAGCGTCATCAATAATAACGCGGTAAATACCCAGCGTGCCGCTGATAAAACGATGGGATTAACTTCAGCGACCAAGAGATGACCAATCACATAATTTCCACCCCAAAAACAGGCAGCCAGACTGAGTAAAAGATAGGGCATATTTGCGCCTTATTGTCAGTTGTACGGTATGACCACAAGGCTACGGCGGCGTGAGAATGAATGCTAATATAACGTTTTTATCCATCTGCATAGATTAAAACTATGAAATTTACGCTAAGGCAACTTGAGTTTTACATCGCGCTTGCAGAAACATTACAAATTTCCAAAGCTGCTGCACGCTGTCATATTTCTCAGTCATCAATGACCATTGCCATGCGAAACCTGGAAGAAGCATTAGACGTGCAGCTATTTGTACGTTATCCCAAAGGTGTGAAGCTCACCGCTGAGGGCGAGCGCTTTCTGGCACATGCCTGCAACATCATCAACAGTAGCCACTCGGCTATTGACGCCCTGCATGACAGGAGCGAAATTCTCACCGGCACGGTGCGCATAGGCATTGCTGAAACGCTCTCTGCCTATCTTATCCCGGATATACTCAACGATATTGAACGACGTTTCCCTTTGCTGGAGATCGTGTTTTATGAAGCTACTGCACCGGAACTGGTACAGGCGCTACGGGAACAAAAGGTCGATTTTTGCCTGCTTCTGACCTCAAATATCAACCATGATAACGACCTGGAGATCGAAACATTTATTCGTTCACAGCGCCGCCTGTGGACGTCTATTGGGCATCCGCTACAGAGCCAGGCATCGATCCGTTTAATAGACGTCGAGAAACTACCATTTTTACTACTGGAAACCGATAAGTACCCTGACGTAATCATCGATTACTGGCAGCAGCGTGGCTATACGCCCAATATCAGTTTTCGCAGCAACTCTTTTGAAGCAATAAGAAGTCTGGTTGCAAAAGGTAGAGGGATAACCATTTTATCCGACCTGGTGTATCGCCCGTGGTCACTGGATGGTCTGCGCGTCATGCACAGAACGATTGATGATTTTATTACTTATATGGATGTCGGGACGGTAAAAATAGCCGCCCGACCGTTGACGCCAGAGGCGGTAAAAGTCATTGATTTTTTACGGCAGGCCGTTACCCGCCTCGACAAACCATTTTGAGGATTTTATCTCTGCGGCAATTCGGCAATACGCTCCACCATCATCAGAATATCTTCTCGCTGCAGCGGTTTTTTATCCGTGACAAAATGCAGCGTCATTCCTTCAATAAACGCATCCAGCGCCCGCGCCGTAACCGGATTAAACCACTGCTCTAACGTTTGTTGGCTGCGTAGCATCCAGTTCTGCATCACCGTTTTCAACGCTGGTTTACGGCTGGCGAAAGCATACAGCTGATACATAAGCTCCATATTATCAGGCGTTGTGACCTGGGAGCCGTAAATCATATCGGTAATCGCATGGCAGGCCGCCTGCGCATCAGCAACGTCGGCAAAAAAATCCTGGTACTGCTGAGACATAGTATGCGTAAAACAGCTGAATGCCTCCAACAGCAGATCATCTATTCCTGCAAAATAATAGGTCATTGAGCCCAGTGGCACCTCGGCAATCATAGCGATTTTACGGTGTGTAACCCCATGAATACCATGGATTACTATCGCCTTAAGGGTGGCCTGAACTATTTTTTCCCGCCGCTGCGGATCGTTTGCACGTCGCACTGCATTTCCTCTTCTTGCATTTGTGTACAAATGTACACAACCTTGCTAATGTTGTCTTCTTTCCTCTTTTCTTTGGCTCGAATTCATGACTGGCATCTCATCACGCAAAGCCTTAAGACGTCGCACCTGGGCGCTGTTCACGTTCTTCTTTTTACCAGGATTATTAATGGCCTCCTGGGCAACGCGTACCCCTGCCATCAGAGATATCCTCTCAATCTCTACCGCCGAAATGGGCGCGGTGCTGTTTGGACTCTCTATTGGTTCGATGAGTGGCATTCTTTGTTCGGCCTGGCTGGTGAAACGATTTGGCACGCGCAAAGTGATCCGCACTACCATGTCATGTGCGGTCATTGGGATGGCTATCCTCAGCATGGCGCTCTGGCTGCATTCCGCCTGGCTTTTCGCATTTGGTCTGGCCGTGTTTGGCGCCAGTTTTGGCGCAGCAGAAGTGGCCATCAACGTCGAAGGTGCGGCGGTTGAACGCGAAATGAATAAAACCGTGCTGCCGATGATGCATGGTTTTTACAGCCTGGGTACGCTGGCGGGCGCAGGAGTCGGGATGATGCTTACCGCCTTCAGCGTCCCGGCAAACGCGCATATTCTGCTGGCGGCGCTGGTAGCTATCACTCCTATCTTTATCGCCATCAAAGCAATTCCTGACGGCACGGGTAAAAATGCCGCTGATGGTTCTCCCTCCGGTGAAAAAGGACTGCCTTTTTATCGCGATATCCAGTTATTGCTGATTGGCGTCGTGGTGCTCGCAATGGCATTTGCTGAAGGTTCCGCCAACGACTGGCTTCCGCTGCTGATGGTGGACGGTCATGGGTTTAGCCCAACATCAGGCTCTCTGATTTATGCCGGATTTACGCTGGGCATGACCGTTGGCCGCTTTACTGGCGGCTGGTTCATCGACCGCTACAGCCGCGTCACGGTGGTGCGCGCCAGTGCGCTGATGGGCGCTCTCGGGATTAGCCTGATTATTTTTGTCGACAGCTCTTGGGTGGCGGGTGTTTCCGTTATTTTGTGGGGACTCGGTGCATCACTCGGCTTCCCGCTGACCATTTCAGCCGCCAGCGACACCGGCCCCGATGCACCAACCCGCGTCAGCGTTGTCGCAACAACCGGCTATCTGGCGTTCCTGGTTGGACCGCCGCTGCTGGGCTACCTGGGTGAACACTACGGCCTGCGCAGCGCTATGCTGGTGGTGCTGGCGCTGGTGCTTGTCGCCGCCATCGTCGCGAAAGCGGTGGCGAAACCGGATCTCAAAAATACCACGGTGATGGAGAACAGCTAATGAGCATCAAATTAATTGCGGTCGACATGGATGGCACATTTTTAAGTGACCAAAAAACCTATAACCGTGAGCGCTTTATGGCGCAATACCGCCAGATGAAAGAACAAGGGATCCGCTTTGTGGTCGCCAGCGGCAATCAATATTATCAGTTGATTTCCTTTTTCCCCGAACTGGCCAGTGAGATCTCATTTGTTGCCGAAAACGGCGGTTGGGTAGTCAGTGAAGGTGAAGATGTTTTTAACGGCGAACTGGCAAAGGATGATTTCCAGGCCATCGTTGAACATCTGCTGACCCGTACAGACATTGATATCATTGCCTGTGGTAAAAGCAGCGCCTACACGCTGAAGCAGTACAGCGATGAACATAAAGCTGTTTCTGCCATGTATTATCATCGTCTCGAATTTGTAGATAATTTTGACAATCTTAACGACGTTTTCTTCAAGTTCGGGCTGAATATTTCCGACGACAGAATCCCACAGGTGCAGGCCGATCTCCACGAGGCGATTGGCGACATTATGGTGCCGGTGCATACCGGCTACAGGAGCATCGATTTAATTATTCCTGGCGTGCATAAGGCAAATGGTCTGCGGTTGCTGCAACAACGCTGGAATATTAACGACGATGAGGTTGTTGTGTTTGGCGATGGTGGAAATGATATTGAAATGCTGCGCCAGGCGGGATTTAGTTTTGCAATGGCCAACGCCCATGAGCCGGTTATCAAGGCGGCGAAATATCGCGCGGGATCGAACAACGAAGAGGGCGTCCTGGATATTATCGACCGCGTGTTAAAGAATGAAGCACCGTTTACGCATTAACGCCTCAGCACAGACGGCAACAAAATGATGGCATGATCTATTCATAATCTGCCTCAAATTAACCCACTGGATTATTACTTCCAGTGAATATTTCAGGTGAGCGGATTATGAAGAAAAGTGTACTGATGGCGACATTGTTGCTGGGTTTTGCAGGGTCAGTATTTGCGCAAAGCGTTACCGTTGATGTACCAAGCGGTTATAAAGTGGTGATCGTGCCCTCTTCCGTCAGCGTGCCGCAGGCGGTCAACGTGACTACCGCGCCACAAACGGTGTATGTTGCCCCGACTCCTGCCCCGGCTCCTGTTTATCGCGCACATCCTTATGCGCGACATGTTGCCAGCGTCGGTGAAGGCATGATCATCGAACATCAGATTGACGATCACCACTAAGCTTCTGCCAGGCCCGGGCAACCGGGCTTTAGCCTTCCCGGGAATCCCCTACCCGTTTATCTTTCAGGAAGATCACCATAAGAATCAGCCACAGCACCCCGCTGGCCAGATTGAACAAGCTGAACAAGCCGTTGCCTCCCAGCAGATAAGCGTGTTTACTCAGCTCGATACCAACGGTAAAAATCAGCATCTGCAACATACCCATTGCGGCAGAAACCGTACCTTTACTCATTTCACTGGCAAACAGCGTCAGGCGCACCAGCCCCGCATTCGCCACGCCAATGCCAAACGCATAGATACTCAAACCCGCCGTCATCCATAGATATGCATGAGATGACACCACCGTGGCCGCAGCGGCAATAATCAGGCCAACGGCAATTGGCCAGCCGCCCATGATAATCAGCGAACGCACGGTTTTTCGCGAAGTCAGACGCGCCAGCACCAGGTTACCGGCAATCAGCGCACCAAAAATCGGCACCTGCAACAGGCCATATTCGTAACTACTGAGATGTTCTCCGCTGATGATAATAATCGGAGATTGCGCAATCCACGCCAGTAACGGCAGGCTGACAAAACCCAACGCCAGTGCGCCTGCAACGAAACGCACGTTCCTTAGCACCAACTTATAATCCTTGCCCAGCTCTTTAATGGACAGCTTTTCACCCAGCCGGGTTGCCGTTTCCGGCATCGCGCGTTGCAGACCAAAAAAGGAGATGGCCGCCAGAGCAGCAAACAGGATAAACATCCCTTCCCACGGCAGAACATGTACCCAGGCTGCGCCTACCAACGGACCCAGCAGCGGCGCAATCAACGCCACGTTTGCCATCAGCGCGGTAATTTTTATGCAGACCGCTTCTTCAAAGGATTCCTGAATGGCGGCGTAACCCACCGCACCAATAAAGCACAGGCTTATCCCCTGCAAAAAACGCAGGAAAGTAAATTGCTCAATATTCTGTGCAAGCAGGGTCGCAAGGCAGGTCACGATGAACCAGAGCACGCCGGTTAACATCACCGGACGACGCCCAACACGATCCGATAGCGGTCCTAACAACCACTGTAAAAACATGCCGCCAGCCAGATAGGCGGTCATGGATGTGGGTACCCAATCTAATCCGGCATTGTATTGCTCCACCACCGCCAACATTCCAGGCTGGATCATATCGTTGCCGATATAAGTAGAGAATTCGTAAAGCACCAGACAGAGAGGGAAAAGTAATGCCTGACGCCCCAAACGGGCGCCTGAAGATAAACGGTTCTGCATGCAGTCTCTTAGCTATAGAAAAATCGCGCAAAGTGTAATAAATGCGCCGTACTGGTGATAGTGAATTATGTGATTTGAAAGCAAAATGCGCACATTTTTACATTCATTTGCTCAAGAAGATTTTGCTTTAAGGTTAATTTAAGTTGAGACCGCTATCATGCTCAATAAGTCTCATTAATTGTCTTAAAAATAGTCATTTAGCAGACAAATAAGACAAGACCGCTTTTTATCCCGTGAAAGCAATTTTATGCTCTCGCTCCCATGGGCCTTTTTAACGATTACACTGAGTCTGGACGTTATGCTGGAAAATCTGAACAACTCACTTTTTTACCTGATCAATGCAACACCCGACTCTGCGCAATGGGCAATTTCGCTCGCCATTTTCATTGCCAAAGATCTGATCAGCATTGTGCCGCTGTTAGCCGTTGTGCTCTGGCTTTGGGGACCGCGTGGTCAGGTTACGCTCCAGCGCCAGTTGGTCATCAAAATGGCCATTGCGTTGATAGTTGGTCTGACGATTTCCTGGCTGATGGGACATCTGTTCCCTCACGATCGCCCGTTTGTAAACCACATCGGTTACAACTTCCTGCATCATGCGGCAGATGATTCTTTCCCGAGTGACCACGGTACGGTTATCTTTACCTTTGCACTGGCCTTCCTGTTCTGGCATCGCCTGTGGACGGGCGCTCTGCTGATGGTCGTTGCCGTGGCGATTGCCTGGTCGCGGGTTTACCTTGGCGTACACTGGCCGCTGGATATGCTGGGCGGATTACTGGCTGGGTTGATCGGCTGTCTGAGCGCCCAGATGATCTGGCAGCGCTTTGGCGCGACCCTGTACCTCGGCTTGCAAACTTGCTATCGCGCCTGCTTCGCCCTCCCCATCCGTAAAGGTTGGGTACGTGACTAACCCACGGTAAAAAGAGTAGTATTAAGCGCGAAACTGAGCACTTATTCTATTCTCCAGGGGAACTATGGAAACTCGACGCGACGAGCGTATTGGTCAATTACTGCAGGCGCTGAAACGCAGCGATAAATTACACCTCAAAGAAGCCGCAACGTTGCTGGGCGTGTCTGAGATGACCATTCGTCGCGACCTGAATAATCATGATGCTCCCGTCGTACTGCTCGGGGGCTATATTGTTCTGGAACCCCGCAGCGCTAACCATTATTTAATCAGCGATCAAAAATCCCGTCTGGTTGATGAAAAACGTCGCGCCGCCCAGCTGGCGGCGAGTCTCGTGCAGGCACATCAGACCATCTTTTTCGATTGCGGTACTACCACACCGTGGATCATTGAAGCGATCGACAATGAACTGCCCTTCACCGCAATCTGCTACTCGTTGAATACGTTTCTGGTGCTGCAGGAAAAACCGCAGTGCCGCGTCATTCTGTGTGGTGGCGAATTCCATGCCAGTAACGCGATTTTTAAACCGCTCGACTTCCAGGAAACGCTGAACAATCTGTGTCCGGATATCGCCTTTTATTCCGCGGCAGGCGTTCATATCGAGAAAGGCGCGACCTGTTTTAATCTGGAAGAACTGCCGGTGAAGCACTGGGCAATGTCGATGGCGCAGCATCACGTTTTGGTGGTCGATCACAGCAAGTTTGGCAAGGTGCGGCCTGCGAGGATGGGGGAATTAAAACGCTTTGATACCATCATCAGTGATAACCGCCCTGACGATGAGTTTGTTGAGTACGCTAAAGCGCAACGTATCACGCTGAAGTATTAAGAGATACTGCCGGACGGCGATTGCGCCATCCGGCATAGGTAAGGTTAAGAGAACCAACCACCAAACCACTGGTGGAATTTCATCATCACAAAGTCCCACATGCGGCTAAAGAAACCACCCTCTTGCACATCCTCCATCACCATCAACGGACGTTGCTCAATGGATTTTCCGTTCAACTGAAAGTCGATAGTGCCCACAACCTGACCTTTCTTCAGCGGTGCTGTTAGCTGTGGTTCAGTCAGGGTAAAGCTGGCCTTCAGGTTTTTGAGCTGGCCACGCGGGATGGTCACAGAACCACCTTCTCCGGCACCCAAATTCACTTCACTCTTATCGCCAAACCATACGCGCTGAGTAACGAAAGTCGCATCCGGCTTGATCGGCGTAACGGTTTCAAAGAAGCGGAAGCCCCAGGTCAGCAGCTTTTCTGACTCATTAAAACGAATGCGATCGGTTTTCGCCCCCAGCACCACGGAGATCAGGCGCATATCGCCCTGGGTCGCGGAAGCCACCAGGTTGTATCCCGCCCCGGCAGTGGTCCCGGTTTTCATACCATCCACGTTCAGGTTGGTGCTCCACAACAGACGGTTGCGGTTCGGTTGACGAATTTTATTGAAGGTAAATTCTTTCTCTTTGTGAATAGCATACTCTTCCGGCACATCGTGAATTAACGCCTTCCCGAGCAGCGCCATATCACGTGCGGTACTGAACTGTCCTGCCGCATCCAGACCGTGCACCGTCTGGAAAGTAGTGTTGGTCAGCCCCAGTTTTTTCGCATAGCCGTTCATCAGACCAATAAAGGATTCCTGGCTGCCGGCAACGTAATCAGCGAGTGCAATACAGGCATCGTTACCTGACTGAATGATAACGCCTTTATTCAGATCTGACACCGCAACCTGATCGCCGGGCTTGAGGAACATGACCGACGAACCGCGCAGGGCTGGGTTACCGGTCGCCCAGGCGTCTTTGCCCACGGTGACCATGTCGTTGAGGTTAATTTTTCCGGCCTTCAGCGCCTGCCCAACCACATAGCTGGTCATGATTTTGGTCAGACTGGCAGGATCCAGTTTCTCATCAGCATTACCTTCCGCCAGCACCTTGCCACTGGCGTAATCCATCAGAATCCACGCGCGCGCGTCCACGCTCGGCGGGGCCGTCGGTTGCTCCGCCGCCTGTACGGTCGGCGCCAAAAGGATTAAGAGTGCAGAACCTGCAGCAAAGCTGCGAAGTGAAGAGAAGTATTGCGTCATAAATGCCACCCGAGTATCCATTCCAAAAAACCACGTCATACCACACCGTGTTTACACAAAACCGGCCAAGCGACCTCGACCAACCCATGCAGAAAAAGTCTGATGGATGACGTGTAAAATAAGTGCGGTGAGTAATAACGCACTAACGAGCTTAAAGAAACCGTAAGTTGGTAAAGTTTTTAAAGTTTATGCAATAACGCCGCGCTGCGCTGCTCCTGGCACGATTTTTTTAGACTTTGTTGCGTAAATATTAGGTTTACCCCACCATGTGAGCTAGTCAGATGGCATCTGCAGCCATAAAGCTGCTCAATTAATTTGCGGGGTTACTATGATTACACTGTGGGGTCGCAATAACTCGACCAACGTAAAAAAAGTATTGTGGACGCTCGAGGAACTGGAACTGCCGTATAACCAAATTCTGGCGGGCGGACAGCATGGCGGTAACCGCGATGCCGACTATCTGGCACTAAACCCGAACGGACTGGTCCCGTTGCTACGCGATGACGAAACGGACGTTGTGCTGTGGGAATCCAATACCATTGTCCGCTATCTGGCCGCTCAGTACGGACAAAAACGTTTGTGGATTGACGCACCGGCCGCGCGCGCCGTCGGCGAAAAATGGATGGACTGGGCAAATCAGACGCTAAGCCCTGCGCATCGGGTTATCTTATTTGGCCTGGTCAGAACACCTGCCGATCAGCGCGATCTAGCGGCCATTGAGACCAGTAAGCAAGTTTGCGATAACCTGTTTGCCATTCTGGATAACGCGCTGGCAGACCAGTTATGGTTCTCCGGGGCTGAATTTGGCACTGCCGATATCGCTGTGGCACCGTTTATCTATAACCTGTTCAACGTTGGCCTGAGCTGGACCCCGCGCCCGCATCTGGAACGCTGGTATCAACAACTGACCGAGCGCCCGGCGTTTCAAAAAATTGTGATGATCCCGGTTAGCTAAACAAATCAGGGACTCACTTTTAGTAATTCCCCGTCGGACTCGTCGGTTAACACGTACATATAACCGTCTGGTCCGACGCGCACATCACGGATCCGTTGCCCCCTTTCCTGCAACAGACGACCATCCTCAGTGACCGTATTCCCTTTAACGCTCAGTACGATCACTTCTTTATCTTTCAACGCGCCGATGAACAACTTCTGCCGCCACTGTGGAAAGGTATCGCTATTATAAAAAGCCATTCCGCTGACCGCTGGCGACTTTTCCCAGTAAAAGATGGGTTGTTCCGTGCCAGCAACAATTTGACCTTTTGCTTCGGGAATTTTCAAACCACTGTAGTTAACACCCCAGGTCGCGATAGGCCAACCGTAGTTTTTCCCTTTCTCGGGGATATTAATTTCATCGCCTCCGCGTGGGCCATGCTCATTGAGCCACAACACATCACTCCACGGATTCATCGCCATACCCTGCGGGTTGCGGATGCCATACGACCAAATCTCTGCCCGCGCTCCCGCCATGTTCACAAACGGATTATCCGGTGGAATTTTGCCCTCATCGGTAAGCCGTACGACCTTGCCCTGCAGCTTATCCAGATCCTGAGCAGTTGAACGTTGGTTATTCTCACCAAGGCCGATAAACAGATAGCCGTTGCCATCAAACACCAGACGTCCACCAAAATGGTTTCCGGTGGATAGCTTTGGCTGTTGGCGAAAAACGGTCTGAAATCCTTGCAGGTGTTTGAGATCGTCACTCAATCGCCCGTAGCCTACCGCGGTGCCCGCTTTGCCTTCGCGGTCGGCTTCAGCGAAGCTTAGCCACACCCGGCGGGATCGTTCAAAGTCCGGAGCTAACACCACATCAAGCAATCCGCCCTGACCATTCGCCCAGACTTTTGGTACGCCGGTCAGCGGGTCGGAAAGCCCTTTATCAGGCTGCCAGAGTCGAAGCTGTCCACCTTTGAGCGTAATGAGCATACCGCGGTTATCGGGTAAAAAAGCCAGTGACCATGGGTGATCGAGTTTGGTTTGCAGCACTTCCACTTTTACCGCGACGGCATAAGAGGAAAATAGCGCAAGTGGGATAGCACAGAGAAAGAGTCGACGCATAACACCTCCTTAATGGCTCTGCATAAAGCGTAGCCAGCAAGGGGAATCACCCCGTCATATTTACATAATCTTAACGAAAAGGGGGAGTGCCCTCCCCCTGATTCAGACGTGTTCCAGCGTTGGGTAAGATTGCAAACTCTGGATACTCAGCATCAGCGTTGTCAGGCAGTTTTCCAGTTTCTCTGCGTTAACGGCGATAAACGTTGGACAATCATGGTGTCCACTCATAAGACAAACAGCGGCGGCGGCTAACGCCCCTTCAGCACGATGAAGGGCATTCCACTCTTCCTGATCAAGATGCATACCGTGAAGCTGTGATTGTTCGTGCAATTCGCGATTCAGTGCAAAAAAATTATCACGCAGACGATCGCTCTCGCTGACTGACATGTAGCCTTTCGCTTTTCTCAACTGCAGATAAGCGGCAAGTTCGATACGGGCGTTTATCAATTTGTTGAGAAGATCGGTTCTCAGTCTGTCAACAACCATACTTTGTTCCTCCTCTTTCCAACTATGGTGCAACTTAATAGTATGGTTATTTTTTGAACAAAGTCGTGTCCAGGATCAATCCATCACCTAAAATTAACATAATTTACAAATAATCTTTAATTCCGCGCCCAGCAGGCCGCTGATGGTATGAGATTGCGATACAATTTTTGTTCAGAACTCTGTAGAATCCCTGCCCTGAATATTCCAATAACTGAACACTTTTTACGCTATGAGCAATGTAACCCACCAGCCGAAAATCGGCTTTGTCTCCCTCGGCTGCCCGAAAAACCTCGTCGATTCTGAGCGCATCCTGACCGAACTTCGTACCGAAGGCTATGATGTCGTGCCAAGCTACGACGACGCGGATATGGTTATCGTTAATACCTGCGGCTTTATCGACAGTGCGGTTCAGGAATCCCTGGAAGCAATCGGCGAAGCGCTTAACGAAAACGGCAAGGTGATCGTCACCGGTTGTCTGGGCGCGAAAGTCGATCAGATCCGTGAAGTCCACCCGAAGGTGCTGGAAATCACCGGGCCGCATAGCTACGAGCAGGTTCTGGAGCACGTTCATCATTACGTACCCAAACCAAAGCATAATCCGTTCCTGAGCCTGGTTCCTGAGCAGGGTGTCAAGCTGACTCCGCGCCACTACGCCTATCTGAAGATTTCTGAAGGCTGTAACCACCGCTGTACGTTCTGCATTATTCCATCCATGCGCGGCGATCTGGTGAGCCGTCCGATTGGCGACGTCCTCAGCGAAGCCAAACGTCTGGTCGATGCGGGCGTGAAAGAGATTCTGGTAATCTCTCAGGATACCTCTGCGTACGGTGTGGATGTGAAGCATCGTACCGGTTTCCATAACGGCGAGCCGGTCAAAACCAGCATGGTTGATCTGTGCGAACAGTTATCAAAACTGGGGATCTGGACGCGCCTGCATTACGTCTACCCCTACCCGCACGTTGATGACGTGATCCCGCTGATGGCAGAAGGGAAAATCCTGCCGTATCTGGACATCCCGTTACAGCATGCCAGCCCGCGTATTCTTAAACTGATGAAACGCCCAGGCTCCGTAGACAGACAGCTGGCGCGCATCAAGCAGTGGCGTGAAATCTGCCCTGAACTGACGCTGCGCTCCACCTTCATTGTTGGTTTCCCGGGTGAAACGGAAGAAGACTTCCAGATGTTGCTCGACTTCCTGAAGGAAGCACGTCTGGATCGCGTGGGCTGCTTTAAATACAGCCCGGTAGAAGGCGCTGGCGCTAATGACCTGCCGGATCAAATCCCGGAAGAGATAAAAGAAGAACGCTGGAACCGCTTTATGCAATTGCAACAGCAGATCTCTGCTGAACGTTTGCAAGAGAAAGTGGGCCGCGAGATTCTGGTTATCGTTGATGAAGTTGACGAAGAAGGCGCAATTGGTCGTAGCATGGCTGATGCTCCGGAAATCGACGGCGCGGTATACCTGAATGGTGAAACCAAGGTGAAACCTGGTGATATCATCCGCGTGAAGGTCGAAAACGCAGATGAATACGATCTGTGGGGTTCACGCGTTTAATAAGCGTAACTCAACCGTAGGCCGGATAAGCGTTACGTCTTATCCGGCCTGTGATTTATCCTTTTATCTTCGGGTCCAGCGCGTCGCGCAGACCATCTCCCAGTAAGTTAAACGCCAGCACCGTCAGGAATATCGCTACCGCCGGGAAAATCGCCACGTGCGGCGCGATCACCATGTCAGCACGCGCTTCATTAAGCATTGCCCCCCACTCCGGCGTCGGCGGCTGTGCGCCTAATCCCAGAAATGACAGGCTCGCGGCAGAGATGATCGACGTGCCAATTCGCATGGTAAAAAAGACCACGATCGATGAAACCGTACCCGGCAGGATATGGTTAAAAATGATGGTCGTATCGCTGGCACCAATACTGCGCGCAGACTCAATAAACGTCTGTTGCTTCAGCACCAGTGTATTTCCGCGCACCAGGCGCGCGAAAGCAGGAATGGAGAAAATGGCCACGGCGATAATCACGTTCGCAATGCCGCTGCCCAGCACGGCGACCACGGCTATCGCCAGCAGAATGCCGGGAAAGGCGAACAGCACATCGCAGATACGCATAATCAGCCGATCCCACCAACCTTCGTAGTATCCCGCCAGCAGACCCAGCACTGTGCCAATCGCCGCGCCAATAAACACGGCAAAGACTCCTGCCGCCAGCGAGATTTGGGCGCCAACCAACACGCGGCTAAAGATATCTCGTCCCAGAGAATCGACACCAAACCAGTGCAGCATCGACGGCCCATCATTCAAACGGTCATAATCGAAGTAATTTTCGGCATCAAATGGCGTCAGCCAGCGGGCAAAAATCGCGACCATGATCAGGAGCAATACAAACAGCCCAGCGAACATCGCCATGTGCTGTCGACGGAAACGACGCCAGAACTCATGCCACGGTGTGCGTATCTGCTCTGGCTTAACAAGGGGCATTGCATTCAAAATCGCCTGTCGGCGCCAGTTAAAAAATCGCATCCTTACTTGTACCTGATAGCCGGATTAATGGCGGCGTAAAGCACATCCACCACTAAGTTGATAAGAATAAACTCCAGAGAAAACAACAGCACCTCGGCCTGAATCACCGGGTAGTCGCGCATTTCGACGGAGTCCACCAGCAGTCGCCCAAGCCCAGGCCAGTTGAACACCTTCTCAACCACGATTGATCCACCAAGCAAAAAGCCAAACTGTAGTCCCATCATGGTGACCACCGGGATCATCGCGTTACGCAGACCATGTTTTAACACCACCCAGGTCTCACTCACCCCTTTAGCCCGCGCGGTGCGCATATAGTCTTCGCTGAGCACATCGACGAACGAGGCGCGGGTAAACCGGGCCAGCACCGCAGCCACCGCCGCGCCCAGCGTAATAGACGGGAGGATATAGTGCAGCCAGGTGTCAGCACCAACGGTGGGTAACCAACCGAGCTCAACGGAGAATATCTGCATGAGCAGCATGCCAAGCGCAAACGCCGGGAACGAGATCCCGGTGACCGCCAGCGTCATACTCAACCTGTCCGGCCAGCGATTGCGCCATACGGCTGCAATGATCCCCGCCGTCATACCAAATAACACAGCCCATGCCATACTCGCAATTGTCAGCCATAACGACGGCATAAAACGGCTGGCTATCTCTTCGGAAACCGGGCGACGAGAAACCATCGACGTGCCAAAATCGCCTTGCAACACGCTGGTCATGTAATGCCAGAACTGAATATGCAGCGGTTGGTCCAGACCCAGCTGCTTGCGTACCAGTTCAATCACCTCGGCGTCAGCTTCCGGTCCGGCAATCAGCCGGGCCGGATCGCCGGGTAACAGGTGAACAAATAAAAACACCAGCACCGCAACAATCAACAGAGTTGGAATCAACCCCAGCAGGCGCTTGAAAACATAGTTAAGCATCACGCTCCCTTCGCCGGCCCCTGGTTAGCGGGGCCGAATGAATAGCTTATTTTAAATCCGCATCATCAAAGCTAAATCCGGTGTCCGGCATAATCCAGAACCCGGTCAATCTGGTGCTGTGCGCCGAAATCAGTTTTTCCACTACCAGTGGGATCCACGGCGACTCTTTCCAGATAATATCCTGCGCATCCTTGTACAGCTTCGCTTTCTGCGCTGGATCGTTAGTTTGCAACGCTGCCGCTAAATCACTGTCCACCTGCTTATTGCTATAGAACGCCGTATTAAACAGTGTTGGCGGCCAGTTTTGTGATGCAAATAGCGGTGACAGCGCCCAGTCAGCTTCCCCCGTAGAGGCAGACCAGCCGGTGTAGAACATCCGCACCCCGCTCTCTTTCTGCGCTTTACCCTCTACTTCCGCCGCGCGCTGGCCGGCATCCATCGCTGTTACCTGAGCCTTAACTCCCACCTGCGCCAGCTGCTGCTGGGTAAATTGCAGCACTTTCTGCGCGGTACTGTGATTATGCGAAGACCATAGCGTGGTGGTAAAACCGTTCGGATAACCTGCTTCTTTCAGCAGTTCGCGCGCTTTCGCCGGGTCGTATGGCCATGGCGTATAGCTTTGCGCATAGGCTATCGACGGAGGAAGAACGCCCGTTGCTGGCGTGGCATAACCCGCAAACGCCACTTTCACCAGCGCCTGGCGGTTGATGGCATAATTCAGCGCTTCACGCACCTTCGGGTTGTCGAATGGTTTTTGCGTGACGTTCATGCTGATATAACGTTGCATAATAGACGGACTGGCCACCAGTTCCAGGTTTTTGTTCTTCGCCAGTAACGCCGCCTGTTCGTAAGGGATCGGGAAGGCAAACTGCGCTTCCCCGGTCTGCAGCATGGCCGCACGCGTGTTGTTGTCGGTCACCGGACGCCAGGTAATCGTATCCAGCTTTGGCAGCCCTTGCTGCCAGTAACCCGCGAACTTCTTAACCTTCACAAAATCTGTCTGATTCCAGGTATCAAGCTGGTACGGCCCGGTCCCCACAGGATGGAAACCGATCTCCTTACCGTATTTCTCCAGCGCGGCGGGAGAAATCATTGCCGTTGCCGGATGTGCCAGAATATTGATAAAGGCAGAGAACGGCTGTTTCAGCGTAATATTCACCGTCGACGGATCGATGACTTCGGTTTTATCGATATTCTTATACAAGTTGTAGCGTTTCAGACGGTTTTCCGGATTGCTGGCGCGGTCGAGGTTGGCTTTAACCGCATCGGCGTTGAAGTCGGTACCATCCTGAAATTTCACGCCCTGACGCAGCTTAAGAGTGTAAGTCAGGCCGTCATCAGAAACCGTATAGCTCTCTGCCAGCACATTTTTCAGCTTCATCTCTTTATCAAGACCAAACAGTCCCTGATAAAACGACTTCGCTACCGCCTGCGACAATGTGTCATTCGCGTCATAGGGGTCAAGCGTGGTGAAATTGGATCCTACCGCCACCACCACGTCTTTGGCCGCCCAGCCAGGCGATGCGGCCAGCGCAGAGGCCACTCCCAAAGCAACCAGCCATTTCCGAGCAACAATTTTTGTCATGTTATTCTCCTTAAACCCTGTCTGCCTGTTATAAACGTGAAAGCGCATTTTCTGGTTGCCCACGCGCAACATAATGCCCCGGGCCAACTAACTGTAACGACACGGGGGAAATCTCTTCGCCGCGCTTGCGGATATTGCTGGGGATATCATCCGACAACAGCACACGCTGTGGTCGGTGATGCGATGGATCGGCAACTGGTACTGCCGCCATCAGTTTGCGCGTATACGGATGTTGCGGATTTTCAAACACCGCGCGTCGGGGGCCAATCTCAACGATTTGCCCGAGATACATCACCGCCACACGGTGACTGATCCGTTCCACCACCGCCATATCGTGGGAAATAAACAGATATGCGATACCCAATTCTCGCTGCAGGTCTAGCATCAGGTTGATGATTTGCCCGCGAATTGAAACATCCAGCGCCGAGACAGATTCATCGGCAATAATCACTTTGGGATTGAGTGCCAATGCCCGTGCAATACAGATACGCTGACGCTGACCGCCGGAAAACTCGTGCGGATAGAGCCAGGCATGCTCAGGCAGCAATCCTACGCGTTCCAGCAGCCATGCAACTCGTTTTGACCCCGCATCCCCCTGCAATAACCCATGCACCCGTAGCGGCTCCAGAATGGAATATCCCACCGTCTGACGTGGATCGAGCGAGGCATACGGATCCTGGAAGATAAACTGAATATCCCTACGCAGCGGCTGCAACTTGCTGGCAGCAAGGGTATCAATACGCTGTCCGTTGAAAATGATTTCCCCACGCTGAGACTCAACCAGGCGCAACAGCGCCCGCCCGGTGGTGGATTTCCCGCAGCCCGACTCCCCCACCAGCGAGAGCGTTTCTCCCGGCCACAGGTCAAAGCTGACGTTTTCCACTGCATGCACCTCGCGAGTTACGCGATTTAGAATGCCGCTACGCAGAGGAAAACGCGTCACCAGGTTACGTACCTGCAAAATTGGCTCGCCTTCAACCACGGTATTCTGTTCGGTCTGCGGCTCTACATGACTGGGATCGTGTAATGAAATAAGCGGGAAACGGCGCGGAAGTTCATGCCCGTTCATTGCCCCAAGCTGCGGCACGGCTGCCAGCAGCGCTTTAGTATAAGGATGCTGGGGAGCGTGAAAAATCTGCTCAACGCTGCCGGTTTCTACCGCCTCGCCCTGATACATCACCAGCACGCGGTCGGCAATATCCGCCACAACGCCCATATCGTGGGTAATAAAGATCACTCCCATCGACATATCCTGCTGCAACACTTTTATCAGTTGCAGGATCTGCGCCTGAATGGTGACATCCAGCGCGGTTGTCGGCTCATCAGCAATTAAAACCGCAGGGCGACACGACAGTGCCATGGCGATCATCACCCGCTGGCGCATACCGCCGGAAAGCTGGTGTGGATAACGCGATAAAATCGCCTTCGCCTCGGGGATACGCACTTGATCGAGCATTCGCTTCGCTTCTACCATCGCCTCTTCGTGACTGGCACCCTGGTGCAAGCGGATAGACTCGGCAATTTGCTCGCCCACGGTAAACACCGGATTAAGCGATGTCATAGGCTCCTGGAAGATCATCGCGATATCCGCACCGCGCACGTGACGCATTTGTGATGCGCTCTGTTCACCCAGCTCAATAACCTGTCGATTACGGCGTCGGAGGAGCATTTCATCGCAGCTCACCTCGCCGCCGGACTGTTCAATCAGACGCATCAGCGACAAGGCGGTCACCGACTTACCAGAACCAGACTCGCCGACTATCGCCAGCGTTTCGCCACGCTTCAGGCGAAATGACAGATTGCGCACTGCGCTGACACGTTGCTGCTCCTGTTCAAAGGCAATATTCAGATTGCTGACTGCCAGCACATCGCTGGCATCAAGCTCATCACTGTGTGGCAACGCTATCTCCTTTTTCCCGATAAATACCGGTGGTTGGCGTATCACCTGCGTATCCCCAGGCGCGGTACATGCCTTCGCTGTTAAACGGCAAAGCGACATTGCCTTCATGATCGATAGCAATTAAACCGCCGCTGCCGCCAAGCGCCGGTAATTTTTCCATCACTACGCGTTCACACGCTTCGGATAAACTCAGACCGCCGTAGTCCATCAACGCCGCAATGTCATAGGCCGCCAAAGCACGAATAAAGACTTCTCCGGTTCCGGTGCAGGAGACTGCCACACTTGCATTATTGGCATAACAGCCTGCGCCAACCAACGGACTGTCACCCACCCGCCCCGGTAATTTATTGGTCATCCCGCCGGTCGATGTTGCTGCCGCCAGATTGCCAAACATATCTAACGCGACCGCACCCACGGTACCCATTTTGTTGTTTTCATCCAGCGGGCTCGCGCTATGGTCCAGCACCGTTTCACCCGCTGTTCGCGCCGCCAGAAGTTGAGCGTAGCGTTCTGGCGTCGAGAAAATATCCGCTGATACGCGCTCCATACCCTGCGCAATGGCAAAGTTTTCAGCCCCTTCACCTATCATCATGACGTGTGGGCTGTGTTCCATTACCAGCCGTGCCGCGAGAATCGGGTTTCGCAGATGGCTTACCCCGGCGACGGCGCCTGCGTTCAGCGTATTACCGTCCATCACACAGGCGTCCAGCTCATGGGTTTCATCACGGGTATACACCGCGCCAATTCCGGCATTAAACAATGGACACTCTTCCAGCAGGCGCACGGCCTCGGTAACGACATCCAGTGCGCTACGACCGTCTTCAAGCATCCGCTGGCCGGTTTCAACGATATCCGACAGCGCCTGTATATAACGCAACTCTTGCTCCTGGCTCAGCTGCGAACGGGTAATAGCCCCTGCGCCGCCGTGAATTGCAATGACTGCTTTACCCATTTTTTTCGTCCATTAGGTGGCAGGTACCGGGGTTATAAATATCAGAATTTCTGTGACTTATTGATTCGATTTTTGAATATAGAAAGATGCAGACGTCATGTAAAGGTTAAGGCCCGTACCTCATCCCCCATCCCATCAGGTTATTTAGATGAGTTAATCAGAAAGGGGATCTTCCAACATCGTTGAATATATTATTCAAGCCGATCGGCAATCTGTTTTTTTGCATAAAACACAAAGCGTTCAACAGACGGCATAGACGCAGCCCAGTTCTTTTTGGTTAACCCCAGGTATTCCGCACGCGCGGCTTGCAGCGTGTCAGCATACTCAACGGGTAATTGCGGTATAAGCCAGGCGGCGGCTTCATCTTTAGCGACAATATTGCCCGTAACCAGGCTGTACCAAATACGCGCCAGAGTAAGGATGATATTTCGCTCGTCCCCCTCTAAATCGCCCGTTTTCTGCCACATATCAAGAATATGCCGAAATGTTTGCACGACATCGCTAAAAGGAATGACGTTGAATAACGTCTCAGCGGCTTCACCGAACAACGCTACGCTGGCGCGCCTGGCCTGGGTCAGCAGGATGGAAAGATCAGGATCCACCTGTGTCGGTTCAACAATTCCCGCGCGAATATCGTCACGCAACCATTCGCCAAATTGCATTTCTCTTGACGGTGGGAATTGCCAGGGTACAAGTTGTGAATAGATCACGATGGTCACTTCCAGCGCCCGATATCTATCAACGCTACCAGGCGGGGCTGATATTTCCAGAAAACCCTGCATCAGATCTTTTCTTTGCCGGGTATTAAGTGGCTGCCTAATGGTAACCAGTAAATCGATATCGCTTTGGGGCTTTAAGCCACCTTCAACAGCAGAGCCATACAAATGAACAGCAACCAGGTCGCCCTCGATAATCCGCGCAATCAGTGCACTGGCGGCATTCACCTGTCGTCGAATTGAATCCGGGATAGTCGCAGACATTTAGCCTCCTGGAGAAAAAGCAGAAATCATGAGTCTATACTGCATTTTTCCTGTAGCGCTAATCTCTGGCAGAAAACCTGTATCAGATCTGATCCTAAGCCTGAGGTAGCATACTGTCCGCGTCCATTTTCTGACATAATGAGCGGATTCGATTTTGCCCCGCAGGAGTCTTCTCATGGAATTTACCGCCGGACTGATGCCGCTTGAAACGGCTCTTTCTCAGATGCTTTCGCGTATTACCCCACTCACCGCCGTCGAAACGCTGCCGCTGGTTCAATGCTTTGGCCGCATTCTGGCCACCGACGTCGTCTCCCCGATTGATGTGCCGGGATTCGATAACTCGGCAATGGATGGCTATGCGGTGCGATTAGCCGATTTACAATCAGACCAGCCTCTTGCGGTGGCTGGCAAAGCCTTTGCTGGACAGCCATTTCACGGCGAGTGGCCTGCGGGAACCTGCATCCGTATTATGACCGGAGCCCCGGTGCCTGCCGGTTGTGAAGCCGTGGTAATGCAGGAGCAAACGGAACAAACTGACGACGGTGTGCGTTTTACCGCCGACGTCCGCAGCGGACAAAATATTCGTCTGCGCGGTGAAGATATTGCAAACGGCGCGGTGGTATTCCCTACAGGAACTCGTCTGACAACCGCCGAGCTTCCCGTGCTGGCTTCGCTCGGTATTGCCGAGGTCCCCGTTGTGCGTAAAGTCCGCGTGGCATTGTTCTCCACCGGTGATGAGCTGCAATTGCCGGGTCAGCCGCTGGGCGACGGGCAGATTTATGACACAAACCGTCTGACCGTTCACCTGATGCTGCAGCAGTTGGGCTGCGAGGTGATCAACTTAGGGATTATTCGCGACAATCCCAACGCGCTGCGGGCCGCATTTATCGAAGCCGACAGCCAGGCCGACGTTGTCATCAGCTCTGGTGGCGTTTCGGTAGGCGAAGCGGATTACACCAAAACCATTCTGGAAGAGCTGGGAGAAATTGCCTTCTGGAAGCTGGCTATCAAACCCGGTAAACCGTTCGCCTTTGGCAAACTGAGCAACAGCTGGTTTTGCGGCCTGCCGGGTAACCCGGTGTCTGCTGCCCTCACCTTTTATCAACTGGTACAACCGCTGCTGGCGAAACTCAGCGGCAACACCGCCTGTGGGTTGCCTCCGCGCCAGCGCGTGCGCACCGCTTCACGCCTGAAGAAAACGCCAGGGCGTCTGGATTTTCAGCGTGGTGTATTGCAGCGTACCGCGGAAGGCGAACTGGAAGTCACTACCACCGGGCACCAGGGCTCGCATATTTTTAGCTCCTTTAGCCAGGGCAATTGCTTTATTGTGCTGGAGCGCGATCGCGGTAACGTTGAGGTCGGAGAATGGGTTGAAGTTGAGCCATTTAACGCACTGTTTGGAGGTCTGTAATGGCAGAACTCAGCGACCAGGAGATGATGCGCTATAACCGGCAAATCATTCTGCGCGGCTTCGATTTCGAAGGTCAGGAAGCGCTCAAAGATGCGCGGGTACTGGTCGTTGGTCTGGGGGGACTGGGATGTGCTGCAACCCAGTACCTTGCTGGTGCTGGCGTCGGGCATTTAACCCTGCTCGACTTTGACACGGTCTCCGTGTCGAACCTCCAACGCCAGACGCTGCACAGCGATGCAACCGTAGGGCAACCAAAAGTGATATCCGCTCGTGACGCGCTAACGCGGATTAACCCTTATATCGCCATTACGCCGTTGAATGCGCTGCTGGACGATAGCGAGATTCACGCGCTTATTGCCGAACACGATTTGGTGCTGGACTGTACGGATAACGTCAGCATCCGCAATCAGCTGAATGCCGGATGCTTTGCCGCCAGAGTTCCGCTGGTTTCCGGTGCAGCAATTCGCATGGAAGGGCAAATTACCGTCTTTACGTATCAGGAAGGCGAGCCCTGCTACCGTTGCCTGAGCCGTTTGTTCGGTGAAAACGCCCTGACCTGCGTAGAAGCCGGAGTGATGGCCCCGCTGATCGGCGTGATCGGCTCGTTACAGGCGATGGAAGGCATTAAGCTGCTGGCAAACTACGGTAAACCGGCATCCGGAAAAATCGTCATGTACGATGCCATGACCTGCCAGTTTCGCGAAATGAAGCTGATGCGTAATCCGGGGTGCGAGGTCTGCGGGCAATAAACGAAAGCCCCGGCGGCGTTTGTTATCCGGGGCTGAATTAATATACGTTCAATACGTCAGTGATTTAACGTCATCTTCAGAAAGCCCAGTAATCCTCACGATGACCGCCCGTGGGAGACCATCGTCCAGCATTGAGTGAGCAATGCGTAACGCTTCCTCGCGGCGGCCTTCAACCAAGCCTTTTTGCATTCCTTCCCGCATCCCCTTTCGCTGTCCTGCCCTACGTATTTTTTCCACAATATTCATTGTACTCTCCTTGTGTTCGGGTACCCGCTGCGCCAGCTTGCGCATAAATCGTCCAAAGCGCGGTTTGTGACCGTGCTGGATTAGCAGGTAATTAAACAGCGCTTTTAGCTGGCTGTCATTAGCGCTTCCGGTAACCAACAGCGCGGCCAGCTTGTCCACCAACCCCATCAAATCGCGCTGACGAATATGCTTTTGAATCAGTTCCAGAAGAGCAATGCGTCGGTGCTGCATAATTTCTTCATCTGGAACAACGGTAATATCTACCAGCGGAAAAGCTGACAGGTAGAGCTGACGTGCAAGTGTTGGATTATCAAACTCATCCAGCCAGCATAGAGAGAAGGGATAAGGTGTATCGATTCCGTGATAAAACAGCATCGGCACAACTAAAGGTAACGTATTATGCCCGGCGTCGAGGTGACTTTGCATTGCCGCTATCGCATAACGCATCAGGCGAAATGCCATATGAACATCCGGACGGCTTTGATGTTCGATTACGACATAAATATAGCCGTGCCCTTCACTGGTTTTCATCGACCAAAGTACATCGGAATAATATGCACGTAAGTTATCCTCGATAAAACTGGTCGGTTGCAGCTTTAATGTCGAAAAATCGCACAGCGTTCGTAGCGTGGAGGGAAGATGGATTTCAATGAAATCGCGCGCCGTTTCCGGGTATTTTAAAAACGTTTTAAATAGCGCATCGTGCGGCGTGGATGTGGGTGATTTTTTCATGGCGGTCCGTCACCTGATTAACATGATGACACGACTGTACCTGCCATGCTGACGGGTCGCATGCCGACTTTGTCGGTTTTACGAGAGGGATTCGCAGATAAAAGCGTACAACTGCAACACATTCATTTTGACGGAAACATGTACGCAATAATGCCGGGACTACATCCCGGCACTCTCGTTTAAATAGACGTGCGACCGAATGCGCTCTGCCAGTCGTGCTCAAACTTCGCGACGGCAGCATCAACTGCCGGGGAGCTAATCATCTGCTGAGCAACGTCCAGCGGTAGCGTGATGGACTCGCAGCCTGCCAGCAGGCAATCCAGCGCCTGACGCGGCGTTTTAAAACTGGCTGCCAGTACTTTGGCGTGCGGGGCATGCATTTTCAGTAACGTCTGCAGGTCGGTCACCGTCTGAATGCCATCCCCTCCTTGCGCATCCACGCGGTTAACGTATGGCGCAACATATTCCGCACCTGCCAGTGCAGCCAATAACCCTTGAGCTGCACCGTATACCGCAGTACCCAACGTCGGGATCCCTTCTTCTTTCAGCAATTTTATAGCCGCCAGACCTTCTGCTGTTACCGGCACTTTGACCACGATATCAGCAATGATTGCCCGCAGCTTACGCGCATCGCTAACCATCCCTTCGGCGGTGGTCGCCATCACCTGAGCAAACAGACGGCCTTGTCCTCCCATCGCTTCCTGCAGTTGCGGCAGTAGTACTTCCAGCGTCTGATTCCCCGCCGCCACAATGCTCGGGTTAGTGGTCACCCCTGCCAGCGGGAAAATGCGCGCCAGAGCTTTTACCGCATCAACGTCAGACGTATCTAAATAGAGTTCCATAACCTTTCCTCAAACGAATAATTAGCATGAATAAAAGGTAGCACGGCGAAACCTCACGGTTAGTTGACGCACGTCAATATAACTTTCATTCGAAAGTAATTTAATCTTTATACGAAAGAAAAGAGGTCGCTTATGATTTTCAATATCCAGCGCTATTCCACGCATGATGGTCCCGGGATCCGTACTGTGGTGTTCCTTAAGGGATGCTCCCTGGGCTGTCGGTGGTGCCAGAATCCGGAAAGTCGCGCCCGTACGCAGGATCTGCTCTATGACGCACGTCTGTGCCTTGACGGTTGCGATCTCTGTGCTCAGGCCGCACCCGCGGTAATTGAGCGGGCACTAAGCGGGTTGCTGATTCATCGCGAAAAACTAACCGATGACGTTCTCGCAGCGCTGACCCACTGCTGTCCAACGCAGGCGCTTACCGTCTGTGGAGAGATAAAAAGCGTGGACGAAATCATGGCGACCGTATTGCGTGATAAACCGTTTTACGATCGCAGCGGAGGGGGCCTCACCCTGTCCGGTGGCGAACCGTTTATGCAGCCAGAGCTGGCGGCTTCTTTGCTCAAAGCCAGCCACGACGCAGGCATTCATACCGCAGTGGAAACCTGCCTGCATGTCCCGTGGAAGTATATTGAACCATCATTACCTGACGTCGATCTGTTTCTGGCCGATCTAAAACACGTGGCGGATGCGCCGTTTAAACAGTGGACCGATGGCAGCGCCTCTCGTGTGCTGGAAAATCTAAAAAAACTGGCCGCAGCTGGTAAAAAAATGATTATCCGCGTACCGCTGATCCAGGGATTCAACGCTGAAGAAGCCGCCATCCAGGCCATTACCGATTTTGCTGCCGACGAGCTTCACGTCGGGGAGATTCATTTTTTGCCCTACCACACCCTTGGTATCAACAAATACCACTTACTCAGTCAACCCTACAACGCACCGGATAAACCGCTTGATGCGCCTGCACTGCTCGAATTTGCCCAGCAGTATGCCAGCCTTAAAGGTTTAACCGCGACCCTACGAGGATAATCGCCATGACCACTCTGAAACTGGACACACTCAGCGATCGTATCAAAGCGCATAAAACAGCCCTGATCCACATCGTGAAACCGCCGGTTTGTACCGAGCGCGCCCAGCACTATACCGAGATGTATCAGCAACACCTGGATAAGCCGATCCCGGTACGCCGTGCGCTGGCGCTGGCCCATCATCTGGCGGAACGCACCATCTGGATCAAGCATGACGAACTGATTATCGGTAACCAGGCAAGCGAAGTGCGCGCCGCGCCGATCTTCCCGGAATACACCGTCTCCTGGATTGAAAAAGAGATCGACGACCTCGCCGACAGACCGGGCGCAGGCTTTGCGGTAAGCGAAGAGAATAAACGCGTCTTACACGAGGTGTGTCCGTGGTGGCGTGGTCAGACCGTGCAGGATCGCTGCTACGGGATGTTCACTGACGAGCAGAAAGGGCTGCTGGAAACCGGCATTATCAAAGCCGAAGGTAATATGACCTCCGGCGACGCACACCTGGCGGTGAACTTCCCGCTACTACTGGAAAAAGGTCTCGACGGCCTGCGCCACAAGGTCGATGAACGTCGCTCCCGCATCAATCTGACGTGTCTGGACGATCTCCACGGCGATCAGTTCCTGAAAGCGATTGATATCGTGCTGGAGGCCGTTAGCCTGCACATTGAGCGCTTTGCCGCGCTGGCGCGTAAAATGGCGTCCACAGAAACGCGCACCAGCCGTCGCGATGAACTGCTGACCATGGCGGAAAACTGTGATGTGATTGCCCATGAGCCACCAAAAACATTCTGGCAGGCGTTGCAGTTGTGCTATTTCATCCAGTTGATTCTGCAAATTGAATCTAACGGTCACTCAGTGTCGTTTGGCCGTATGGATCAGTACCTCTACCCGTTCTACCGTCGCGACGTAGAACTGAATCAGAGCCTCGATCGCGAGCACGCCATTGAGCTGTTGCACAGCTGCTGGCTGAAACTGCTGGAAGTGAACAAAATCCGTTCCGGCTCCCATTCGAAAGCCTCAGCGGGCAGCCCGCTCTATCAGAACGTAACCATAGGTGGCCAGAACCTGGTCAGCGGTCAGGCGATGGATGCCGTCAACCCGCTCTCCTACGCCATTCTGGAATCATGTGGCCGCCTGCGTTCTACTCAGCCGAACCTGAGCGTGCGTTATCACGCGGGGATGAGTAATGACTTCCTTGATGCCTGCGTGCAGGTGATCCGCTGCGGCTTCGGGATGCCAGCCTTTAACAACGATGAAATCGTCATTCCGGAATTCATTAAGCTGGGCATTGAGCCGCAAGATGCCTATGACTATGCAGCGATTGGTTGCATCGAAACCGCCGTTGGCGGCAAATGGGGCTACCGCTGCACCGGCATGAGCTTTATTAACTTTGCCCGCGTGATGCTGGCGGCGCTGGAAGGCGGACGCGATGCCACCAGCGGCAAAGTCTTCCTGCCGCAGGAAAAAGCGCTCTCAGCTGGCAACTTCAACAATTTCGATGAAGTGATGGATGCCTGGGATACACAGATTCGCTACTACACGCGTAAATCCATTGAAATCGAGTATGTCGTTGACACCATGCTGGAAGAGAACGTACACGATATTCTGTGCTCCGCGCTGGTAGACGACTGTATCGAACGCGCGAAAAGCATTAAGCAAGGCGGCGCGAAGTATGACTGGGTATCAGGTTTGCAGGTGGGTATCGCCAACCTCGGCAACAGCCTGGCAGCAGTGAAGAAACTGGTCTTTGAACAGGGCGCTATCGGTCAACAACAACTGGCCGCCGCGCTGGCCGATGATTTTGACGGTCTGACCCATGAGCAGTTACGCCAACGGCTAATCAATGGCGCACCAAAATACGGCAACGATGACGATAGCGTTGATACGCTGCTGGCCCGCGCTTATCAGACTTATATCGATGAACTGAAACAGTATCATAATCCGCGTTACGGACGTGGCCCGGTTGGCGGCAATTACTACGCCGGGACCTCGTCTATTTCTGCAAACGTGCCGTTTGGCGCAGCAACGATGGCAACACCGGATGGCCGTAAAGCACACACTCCACTGGCAGAAGGCGCAAGCCCGGCTTCCGGTACGGACCATCTCGGCCCAACTGCGGTAATTGGCTCGGTGGGTAAACTGCCGACCGGTTCGATTCTCGGTGGCGTGCTATTAAATCAGAAGCTGAACCCGGCCACGCTGGAAAATGAGTCTGACAAACAAAAGCTGATGATTCTGCTGCGTACCTTCTTTGAAGAGCACAAAGGTTGGCATATTCAGTACAACATCGTTTCTCGTGAAACGCTGCTGGAAGCCAAAAAACACCCGGATCAGTACCGTGACCTGGTGGTGCGTGTAGCAGGTTATTCCGCCTTCTTCACCGCTCTCTCACCGGATGCACAGGACGATATCATCGCGCGCACTGAACATATGCTGTAACCCTCCCGCCCGGTGGCGCTGCGCTTACCGGGCTTACATACTCCCCCTTTAGCCGGGTAAGGCGAAGTTGCCACCTGGCGTTTTACTTTCATTCGAAATTAAATTTGTGCTTTAGCTCACATTGTTATTAAAATGTTTCTGGTCGCAGTTATGAGCCAGGAGCATATATGACCATCAAAGTTATCGTCACCGACATGGACGGAACTTTTCTCGACGACGCCAAGCAATACGATCGTGCACGCTTTATGGCGCAGTATCAGGAACTGAAGAAACGAGATATTGAATTTGTCGTGGCAAGCGGCAACCAGTATTACCAGTTGATCTCCTTTTTCCCGCAGCTCAAAGATGAGATCTCTTTTGTCGCCGAGAACGGGGCGCTGGTGTTTGAACATGGCAAACAGCTGTTTCACGGCGAACTTACGCGCCACGAATCACGCATTGTCATTGGCGAACTGCTCAAAGATAAGCAGCTCAACTTTGTGGCCTGTGGACTGCAAAGCGCCTACGTGAGCGAAAATGCCCCAGAGTCCTTTGTCGCGTTGATGGCAAAACACTACCATCGTCTGAAACCCGTCAAGGATTATCAGGATATCGACGATGTGCTGTTCAAGTTCTCGCTGAATTTACCGGACCAACAGATCCCGCTGGTTATCGATCACCTTCATTCTGCTCTCGACGGCATTATGAAGCCCGTCACCAGCGGCTTTGGGTTTATCGACCTGATCATTCCAGGCTTGCATAAAGCCAACGGAATCAGCCGTCTGCTAAAACGCTGGAACCTGTCACCGCAAAACGTGGTCGCCATTGGCGACAGTGGCAATGACGCGGAAATGCTGAAGATGGCGCACTACTCTTTCGCCATGGCCAATGCGGCAGAGAGCATCAAAGCGATTGCCCGCTATCAGACCGATGACAATAACCATCAAGGCGCGCTGAACGTAATTCAGGCAGTGCTGGATAACACTTCACCTTTTAACGTCTGATCCTGCCAACCGGGGTATCCCTCATCCCGGTTTTCACTCTTTTTCTATTTTGCTCACACCAGCAGGTTTTTAAACTTGCATTAACTAATTTTTAACTTATATTGTCACTTGTAATTAAATTTAGTTTCGAATGAAAGTTAATGCGAGGTGGTTATGGCTTTTACTTTTACCAGCGACACGTTGCCCGCCGATCACAAAGCTGCAATCCGTCAGATGAAACAGCAACTGCGGGCACAGCTTGGGGATGTTCAGTTGATCTTCAATCAGCTGAGCGATGCCATTGCCACCCGCGTGGCGGAAATCAACGCTCTCAAAGCGCAAGGCTCCCCGGTATGGCCTGTGTTGTCCTATGCGGATATCAAAGCGGGTCGCGTGAGTGCAGAGCAGCGTGAAGAAATTAAGCGTCGCGGATGCGCAGTCATTAAAGGGCATTTCCCCCGCGAACAGGCGCTGGCATGGGATCAGTCGATGCTTGATTACCTGGATCGCAACCATTTTGATGACGTCTACAAAGGGCCAGGCGATAACTTCTTCGGCACCCTGAGCGCATCGCGACCTGAAATCTACCCCATTTACTGGTCCCAGGCGCAGATGCAGGCCCGCCAAAGTGAAGAAATGGCCAATGCGCAGTCGTTCCTCAATCGTCTTTGGACATTTTCAAGCGAAGGTAAACAATGGTTTAACCCGGATGTCAGCGTTATCTACCCTGACCGTATACGCCGCCGTCCGCCGGGAACCACCTCCAAAGGGCTGGGCGCGCATACGGATTCCGGCGCGCTGGAACGCTGGCTGCTGCCTGCGTATCAGCAGGTATTTGCTCATGTTTTCAATGGAAAGCTGGCAGATTACGATCCGTGGCAGGCTGCGCATCGCACCGAAGTAGAAGAATACACGGTGGATAACACCACCAAATGTTCAGTGTTCCGTACCTTCCAGGGCTGGACTGCGTTGTCCGATATGCTGCCAGGTCAGGGATTGTTGCACGTGGTTCCGATTCCTGAAGCGATGGCGTATGTGCTGTTACGCCCATTGCTTGACGATGTGCCGGAGGATGAGCTTTGCGGCGTAGCGCCCGGCAGAGTCCTGCCGATTTCTGCGCAATGGCATCCGTTGCTGATTGAAGCGTTAACCAGCATTCCACAACTGGACGCCGGAGACTCCGTGTGGTGGCATTGCGATGTGATTCACTCCGTCGCGCCTGTCGAAAATCAGCAGGGCTGGGGTAACGTAATGTATATCCCTGCCGCCCCGATGTGCGAAAAAAATCTGGCCTACGCCCACAAAGTGAAAGCTGCGCTGGAAAAAGGCGCGTCGCCGGGTGATTTCCCGCGAGAGGATTATGAAACTAACTGGGAAGGACGCTTCACGCTGGAGGATTTGAATATCCACGGTAAACGCGCGCTGGGGATTATTTAATATGTAGCTTACGCAATTTTCCCTAAATATTTCGCGTTACAGGAAGGCGACCAGCCTGTAAATCCCCGGGAGCTTACATAAGTAAGTGACCGGGGTGAACAGGTGCAGCCAACACACCTGTAACACGAAAGACGACGGGTAAATTAACCGTCAATACCTTTACTACGCAGGTAATCTTCGTAGTTGCCGGTGAAGTCGATCACGCGTTCTGGCGTAATCTCAATCACGCGGGTCGCCAGGGAACTGACGAACTCACGGTCGTGAGAAACAAAGATCAACGTGCCCTGATACATTTCCAGCGCCATGTTCAGCGACTCGATAGATTCCATATCCAGGTGGTTGGTCGGTTCATCCATGACCAGGATATTCGGTTTCTGCATCATCAGCTTACCGAAAAGCATGCGTCCTTTTTCACCACCGGAGAGCACTTTTGCAGGTTTCTTGATATCGTCCTGGCTGAACAGCAGACGGCCAAGGAAGCTGCGCACAACCTGCTCATCATCGCCCTCTTGTTTCCACTGGCTCATCCATTCGAAGACGGTTAGATCGTTTTCAAACTCGTATTCATGATCCTGCGCGTAGTAACCCACCTGGGCGTTTTCAGACCACTTAACGGTACCGTTGTCCGGCTGCAAATCGCCAACCAACGTTTTCAGCATGGTGGATTTACCCACGCCGTTGGCACCAATGATGGCAACCTTCTCCCCTACTTCCAGCAGCAGGTTGAAGTTTTTAAACAGCGGACCTTCATCAAAACCTTTCGCCAGCGCTTCCACTTCCAGCGCGTTACGGAACAGTTTCTTATCCTGTTCGAAGCGGATGAACGGGTTCTGACGGCTGGACGCTTTCACTTCGTCGAGCTTGATCTTATCAATCTGACGCGCACGAGAGGTCGCCTGTCGAGATTTAGACGCGTTGGCGCTAAAGCGGCTGACGAAGGATTGCAGATCGGCAATCTGTGCTTTCTTCTTGGCGTTATCGGCCAGCAGACGTTCACGCGCCTGGGTTGCCGCCGTCATGTATTCGTCGTAGTTACCCGGATAAACACGCAGTTCGCCATAGTCCAGATCCGCCATGTGCGTACAGACCATGTTCAGGAAGTGACGGTCGTGCGAAATGATGATCATGGTGCTGTCACGCTCGTTCAGCGTCTGCTCCAGCCAGCGAATGGTGTCGATATCCAGGTTGTTCGTTGGTTCGTCGAGCAGCAGAATGTCCGGGTTAGAGAACAGCGCCTGCGCCAGAAGCACACGCAGCTTCCAGCCGGGCGCGACTTCGCTCATCGGGCCGTAATGCTGTTCTACCGGAATACCTACGCCCAGCAGCAGTTCACCCGCACGCGCTTCCGCAGAGTAGCCGTCCATTTCGCCATACTGAACTTCGAGATCAGCAACTTTATAGCCGTCTTCTTCGCTCATCTCAGCCAGGGCGTAAATGCGATCGCGCTCCTGCTTCACTTCCCACAGTTCAGCGTGACCCATGATCACGGTGTCAAGCACGGTGAATTCTTCAAAGGCGAATTGATCCTGACGCAGCTTACCGATGCGTTCATTCGGATCGAGGGAAACGTTGCCCAGCGTCGGTTCGAGGTCGCCGCCGAGAATTTTCATAAAAGTGGATTTACCGCTACCGTTCGCGCCAATCAGGCCGTAACGGTTGCCGCCGCCAAATTTGACGGAAATATTTTCAAACAGCGGCTTACTGCCGAACTGCATAGTGACGTTGCTGGAAACTAACACTGGCGTATCCTGAAAGAGAAAGAAATATGTGACAAACCGCTTATTATGCCATAAGTCTGCAAGAAGATCGCGTCTTCATGCGGAAGGGATAAAGTGAAACCAAAAGGAAAAAAATGTGATTTAGTACACATCCGAATTCCTTGTTGCTCAGATTGCACATATAATGCGTGCCCAACACTACATAAATCTCAACCCACTAGCCTGCCTGGCACTGAATCTCGCATACATGAATATGAATATGAAATTAACAACGCTTTTCGCGGCGGCACTCGCAATAGTTGGTTTTTGTAATACCGCTTCAGCCGTCACGTACCCGCTGCCGACCGATGGTAGCCGTTTGATTGGCCAAAACCAGGTCATTACTATTCCTGAAGGCAACACCCAACCGCTGGAGTATTTTGCGGCAGAGTATCAGATGGGTCTGTCTAACATGCTGGAAGCCAACCCGGGCGTGGATACCTTCCTGCCGAAAGGCGGCACCGTGCTGAACATTCCTCAGCAGTTGATCCTGCCGGATACCGTGCATGAAGGTATTGTTATCAACAGCGCTGAAATGCGTCTGTACTACTACCCGAAAGGCACCAACACCGTCATTGTTCTGCCGATCGGTATCGGCCAGTTGGGCAAAGACACGCCAATCAACTGGACCACCAAAGTAGAACGTAAAAAAGCAGGCCCAACCTGGACGCCAACGGCGAAAATGCATGCGGAATACCGCGCTGCAGGCGAGCCGCTGCCAGCCGTTGTTCCGGCAGGTCCGGATAACCCGATGGGTCTGTACGCGCTGTATATCGGTCGCCTGTATGCTATCCACGGTACCAATGCTAACTTCGGCGTCGGCTTACGTGTCAGCCACGGCTGCGTACGTCTGCGTAACGACGACATCAAATTCTTGTTTGAAAATGTGCCGGTCGGCACCCGTGTACAGTTCATTGATGAGCCGGTAAAAGCCACGACCGAACCAGACGGCAGCCGTTACATCGAGGTACATAACCCGCTGTCTACGACTGAAGCGCAGTTTGAAGGCGGGGAAATCGTACCAATTACGCTGAATAAGAGCATTACCAGCATCACCGGTCAGTCTGACGTCGATCAGGCCGTCGTCGAGCAGGCGGTACAGAACCGTTCTGGTATGCCGGTTCGCCTGAACTAAGCACATACCTGAAACGAAAAAGGCGGATGAATCATCCGCCTTTTTTATCGCCTCTGCGTCGCTATGACATCATCAGCAACAAACCATATCCCACCAGCGCCGCCCATATCAGCATCGGTACCGAATACCAATGAAAACGCCACCAGATCCGGCGGTCGTTTGCCATCCGTAACGCAATGAGATTCGCCAGCGATCCTGGTAACAGCCCAAAGCCGCCCACATTGACCGCCCAGGCCAGAAGCAGCGTTGGCGGGACGTAGTTCAGCAGCAAAATCGTACTGGGCACATTACTGATAAACTGCGACAGGCCAATGGCGGTCAGCCAAAGTCCCGGCGCTGAAAGCGCGCCAATCTGGTGGGTTATCCCCTGCAGGGCCGGAAGCTGCGTCAGCAAGTGCACATCAATGAACATCGCCATAAACACCAACAGCAGCGTCCAGTCTACGCTGAGGATCACGCGGCGAGCCAGCACCATGAACCCTGCCGCCACAATCGCCAGACCCCACAGCTCTTGTTTTAACTCCAGTGCTGCAAGGAAGATGATATACAACACCAGACAGCCCCACACCAGACGCGGTTGCCAGTCAGGTGCGCGCGTACCGGTATGATAATGCAACGCTTTATTCGGGAAACTGAACCAGCACAGCACCACCAGCGTCAGCATCATGACCCCCGCAAGCGGCGCCATTTGCCAGGTAAACGCGGTAAACGATAAGCCTGAGCGTCCCCACATCAGAATATTTTGTGGATTGCCTATTGGCGTGAGCAACGATCCGGCGTTAACCGCAAGCGCCTCAAAGATAATCAGGCGATTCACCGGAATAGCGCACAATTTTTTCAGGGTGATGGTCAGCGGAACAACAATAAACAGCGCAACATCGTTGGTCAGAAACGTCGACAACAACGCCGCCGCCAGCACCATAAATATCGCCAGCTGGCGCTCTGTTTTGAAACGGCGGGTCATCTTGCGCCCTAACACATCGAAGTAACCACTTTGCTCCACGCCTTTGGTCAGTAACATCAGGCCACTGAGTGTGATAATTGTGTGCCAGTCAATCGCTCCCGGCCACGACCGGGGTGTAAATGGCGTGAACAGGCTCAGTACAACCCCAACGATGATTAACAGCTGGAAAAAACGATCGCGCTGTAAGGCGCGTAATAAAGGAAAACTCATTCAGAGCCTGTTCCTTGCTGTTGCGTAAACCGGCTAAAAGCCTCCAGCGTTTCCTTACTGACGTGATGCTCCATCCCCTCCGCGTCGCGACGGGCAATTTCCGGACTGATACCTAACATCAACAGGAAATTCTCCACAATCTGATGACGCTCCCGACTTTCCTGAGCCAGTCGTTCACCTTCTGCGGTTAAAAACACGCCTCGCCAGGGGATCATTTCAATCAATCCGACTGAAGCAAGACGCTTAAGCATTTTAGCAACCGTCGGCTGGGAAACCCCAAGCCGTGCGGCCATATCCACCTGGCGCGCTTCACCTACCTCAATAATGAGATCGGAAATCAGCTCTACGTAGTCATCAATCAGCTCACGGCGATGCGCCTCCCGGACCTGACGAAATCCTTCAACGTGTTCTTCGACATTCACCAATTGCGTCACTTTTTTTGTTGTTGGCGTACCTGCGCGACGACTCATTCTGCTTCCTCGTTACTGTGACGCGTTAACGGCATCTGATTAGAGAGCGCTCATTGTAAACCAGAGTTGCGCGGGCACAAAAAATTAACGTTTTAGCAATAGCTATATAATATAGCCTGTGCTATATCTGTATATAATAAAGACATCCCTCAAGGACTGATGGGATCGTGAAGTCAGGAGGTTTACATGAATGAATTTAAGAGGTGTATACGCGTGTTTAGCCACTCTCCCTTTAAAGTACGGTTGATGCTGATCTCTATGCTGTGTGACATGATTAACAGCAAACCAGAGAAGGATAAACCTTCAGAAAATTAATGCGGCGTTGCGGTACGCCGCTTCTTTTTCCTGCCGTCATCCGGGTACGGTGGTGGTTTTCGTCCCAATAACCCTTCTTTTTGTCAGTTTTGCCACGTCCCTCGCAAAACAATTTCTTTGTAGTAGTTGACCTTCTCTTGCGCACACTCTATCTTTTCGCAGCCCTGCGTATATTGCGGCTCGCGGATGCGGACCCTATCCCTCTTCTCGCTCTCTCAGGCAGGCAATGACCCTTAGCGCCAGGGTAAGCACATGGCGTTTTTGTAACAGTGGCATATGAATTTAACCCTCAAAGATTCAATCATTGCTCGTAGCCGGGCGATTAGTCCGTGGACTGGCCTCTATTTCTTACAGTCTCTGCTGATCAACCTTGCGCTGGGCTATCCGCTTAGCCTGCTCTATAGCGTTGCTTTCACCTGTATATTGATGCTGCTGTGGCGCAGCGCGCCGCGCGCGCAGAAAGTGCTGATTGGCCTTTGCTCGCTGATTGCGGCAATGTACTTTCCGTTCGGCCAGGCTTACGGCTCACCGAACTTCAATACCTTGCTGGCGCTGCACTCAACCAATATGGAAGAGTCCACCGAAATCCTGACCATCTTCCCCTGGTACAGTTATCTGGTTGGGGTATTTATTTTCGCCCTCGGCGTTATCGCCGTACGTCGTAAAAAAGATGAACAAAAGCGTGGCTGGAACAAGTTCGACAGCGTTTGTTTGCTGTTCAGCGTTGTCGCATTCTTTGTTACCCCGGTACAAAACCTGGCCTGGGGCGGCGTGTTCAAGCTGAAAGACACTGGCTATCCGGTTTTCCGGTTTGCCAAGGACGTGATCGTCAATAACAACGAAGTGCTCGACGAACAAGAGCGTATGGCGAAGCTGTCGAGCGTGAAAGACAGTTGGACCGTAACCGCCGTGAAGCCGAAGTATCACACCTACGTCGTGGTGATCGGCGAAAGCGCCCGCCGCGATGCGTTAGGCGCGTTTGGCGGTCACTGGGATAACACCCCGTTTACCAGCTCCGTTAACGGCTACATCTTTGCGGATTACATTGCTGCCAGCGGTTCAACGCAAAAATCACTCGGCCTGACGCTGAATCGGGTGGTCGACAATAAGCCCCAGTTCCAGGATAACTTTGTCACCCTGGCCAACCGCGCGGGTTTCCAGACATGGTGGTTTTCCAATCAGGGACAAATTGGTGAATACGACACGGCCATCGCCAGCATTGCAAAACGCGCTGATGAAGTTCAGTTCCTCAAGAACGGTGACTTCGAAGCGGATAAAAATACCCGTGACGAAGCGCTGTTGAAGATGACCGCACAGGTGCTGGCAACCGAGCGCACTCAGCCGCAGCTTATTGTACTGCATTTAATGGGCTCACATCCGCAGGCCTGCGACCGTACGCAGGGTAGGTACGAGACTTTCGTCCAGTCAAAAGAGACGTCTTGCTACCTGTACACCATGACGCAAACGGATGACCTACTGCGCCAGCTATACGATCAGCTACGTAATAGCGGTACCAGCTTCTCGATGGTCTATTTCTCCGATCATGGCCTCGCGTTTAAAGAGCGTGGAAAAGAGGTGCAGTACCTGGCGCATGACGATCAGTTCCAGCAGAATTTCCAGGTACCTTTCATGGTGCTGTCGAGCGATGATAAAGCGCATCGGGTGATTAAGGCCCGCCGATCCGCCAATGATTTCCTCAGCTTTTTCTCGCAGTGGACAGGGATTAGCGCAAAAGAAATAACCAACAGCTACCGCTTTATCTCAGAGAAAAAAGCCGGGCCGGTGTACATCACCAACTTTAAGCTACAGAAGGTGGACTACAACCACCTTGGTACCGACATCTTCGAGACCAAATCTCGTTAACAGCTCATATTGCAGGCAAAAAAAATCCGCCCCGAGAGGCGGATTTTTCATATCACCGAAGTGATTAGAAGCGGTAACCCACGCCAGCGATCCAGGTGCCAACGTCAACGCTACGAATACGGCTCTGCTCGTAGGAGAAGTCCAGAGCAACGTTTTCGATCGGGTTGAACTGCAGATCAGCACCGTAAGAGAAACCGTAGTCGCTGGTGGTGTGATTGTCAGCCGGGGATGCTGCGTTCTGGAATTTACCGTAACCAACACCCACTACACCGTAGATGCTTGCCCAGTCGTTCAGACGGTAAGCCGGACCAGCAGTGATGCCGTAGTACTGGGTTTTGTTGTAGTCGCCAGAAGCATCGGTACGATCTTTTTCAGTGTAAGTGAAGGAACCGATAACACCCAGCGGGTTGTTGTCCTGCTCGTAGCGATACTTCAGGTTGAAACCGTTCATTTTGTTCGCTGCGCCCTGAGCATCGCTCTGAGCGTAACCACCGGTAACGGTAGAAGTAGCAGCTACAGCAGTACCTGCGGAGAAAGCCAGAACAGCGGCCAGTGCTGAAAGACATGCAATTTTTTTCATAACCACCTCAAATGTGCTTCAAGTAAATCTTAAGTTTTAAATATACCAAAAATTGATGGGAAACTCTTTGCGATTAGCGATGTCTAACGGGGTCTTTCATGTAACAGAACATTTCAGAAATCCGCTATCTCTTTCAATTAACATCACTTTTCTAAAGTAAAATGCCATTATTGCGCGCACAATATGGCACATTCATCCAGATTATTCCTAATCACACAGATTATTAATCCATCATTTTCATGCCATTGTACGGAACTGAGCAATTTTTTTTTCAACGAATACTCAACCACATGTGTGTATTTCCATTACACTCGCTGTTTTACTTCTATTGACATAATTTGACAGGAGAAAGGATGCCGGGGTCGTCACGTAAAGCGCCAGTCTGGTTGCCTATTTTGGTTTTGCTAATTGCTATGTCCTCCATTCAAAGCGGAGCATCTCTGGCGAAATCGCTGTTCCCGCTCGTCGGCGCGCCGGGCGTTACCGCGTTGCGCCTTGCGTTGGGCACCCTCATCCTTATCGTCTTCTTTAAACCCTGGCGTTTGCGATTCGCCAAAGAACAGCGCCTGCCCCTTCTGTTTTATGGCCTGTCTCTGGGCGGGATGAACTATCTCTTCTATCTGTCAATCCAGACCGTGCCACTGGGAATTGCCGTGGCGCTGGAATTTACCGGCCCGCTGGCGGTAGCGCTGTTTTCATCCCGGCGCCCGGTGGATTTCATTTGGGTTGCACTGGCTGTACTCGGACTGTGGTTCCTGCTGCCATTAGGTCAGGACGTTTCTCACGTCGATTTAACCGGTGCTGCGCTAGCGCTGGGGGCTGGTGCCTGCTGGGCCATCTATATTCTTACCGGGCAGCGAGCCGGGGCGGAACACGGTCCGGCAACCGTCGCAGTAGGGTCATTAATTGCAGCACTGGTATTTGTGCCAATCGGCGCGATCCAGGCTGGTGATGCCCTGTGGCATTGGTCCATTCTGCCGTTAGGCCTGGCCATTGCAGTCCTCTCTACTGCACTTCCCTATTCACTGGAGATGATTGCATTGACGCGCCTGCCGACGCGTACTTTCGGTACATTGATGAGTATGGAACCTGCCCTGGCAGCGGTTTCCGGAATGATCTTCCTCGGTGAAACGCTGACGCTTATCCAGACACTCGCTCTGGGTGCCATTATCGTCGCATCAATGGGCTCTACGCTCACTATTCGTAAAGAGCCACAAATAAAACAAGTCGACGTGAATTAACCACGTAATATTCTGCATGGTTTGCATAATCATGCAGAATATCCAATTGTAAATCTGCGTGATAATAATTCTAAAAAATATAATTTTCTCATCCGCATATTTCATTCAATCTCAAAAATTAACATAAAAATAACACCACGTAAGAAACACAACACTCATTGCATTGATTTTATTTGATATTTTATATCTTCCCCCTTCTTCGCTATTAAAGTGATAGGCAACACCGGAAAAAAAAATCCAAATTTAGCGCTATACTTAATTCCGTTGAAGAGTTGGGACATAACTATCAAGAGGATATGAAAATATGAGTACCGCGAAACTGGTAAAAACAAAAGCATCCGCCCTCCTTTATACCCGCAACGATGTGTCTGATAGCGAAAAGAAAGCGACCGTTGAACTGCTGAATCAGCAAGTAATCCAGTTCATTGACCTGTCATTGATCACCAAACAGGCTCACTGGAACATGCGCGGCGCAAACTTCATTGCGGTACATGAAATGCTGGATGGCTTCCGTACAGCCCTGACCGATCACCTCGACACTATGGCTGAACGCGCCGTACAGTTGGGCGGTGTGGCACTGGGCACAACTCAGGTTATTAATAGCAAAACGCCTCTGAAAAGTTACCCGCTGGATATCCATAACGTACAGGACCACTTAAAAGAGCTGGCCGAACGTTATGCCGTAGTTGCAAACAGCGTACGTAAGGCTATTAGCGAAGCAAAAGACGAAGATACCGCGGATATCTTTACCGCAGCCTCTCGCGATCTCGACAAATTCCTGTGGTTTATCGAAGCCAACATTGAGTAACCGCAGACATAAGAATTACCTATATAACCCTCGCTCCGGCGGGGGTTTTGCACATCTATGGTGCATAACATTGATCATTCGTCACTCCAAAGTAAATTATTTGTAATAATCACCTCACACAATCGTTAACGAAAGATTGTTTTATCAACAATTTTTACGCTAAATAGTCATACCGTTTGCACCGTGCCTGGTTCGCACCAAATGAGTGCCCCAAAACAGTGCAGATTACTCGCTTTGCCCTACTTATTGTGCAGAGAAACGAAACACCCTCTTGTTAAAACAATGAGTTGCAAAATTGGCACGATTCTTTCATTAAGCCATATGTTCTCGCAGGGGATCGCCCCGTGGATATAAAAGGAAATCCTATGAAGTCTGTATTAAAAGTTTCACTGGCTGCACTTACCCTGGCTTTTGCGGTGTCCTCCCATGCCGCAGATAAGAAACTGGTTGTCGCAACCGACACCGCGTTTGTACCGTTCGAATTCAAACAGGGTGACAAATACGTTGGATTTGATGTGGATCTTTGGGCTGCTGTCGCCAAAGAACTGAAGCTGGATTATGAACTGAAACCAATGGATTTCAGCGGCATCATCCCGGCTCTGCAAACCAAAAATATCGACCTGGCACTGGCGGGTATCACCATCACCGATGAGCGTAAAAAAGCGATCGACTTCTCTGACGGCTACTACAAAAGCGGTCTGTTAGTGATGGTGAAAGCGAATAACAACGACGTCAAAAGCGTAAAAGATCTGGATGGTAAAGTTGTCGCAGTGAAGAGCGGCACCGGTTCCGTTGATTACGCAAAAGCGAATATCAAAACTAAAGACCTGCGTCAGTTCCCGAACATCGATAACGCGTATATGGAACTGGGCACCAACCGCGCAGACGCCGTGCTGCACGACACACCAAACATTCTTTACTTCATCAAAACAGCTGGCAATGGTCAGTTCAAAGCTGTAGGCGAATCACTGGAAGCCCAGCAGTACGGCATCGCCTTCCCGAAAGGCAGCGACGACCTGCGTGAGAAAGTGAACGGCGCGCTGAAAACGCTGAAAGAGAACGGTACTTACAACGAAATCTACAAAAAATGGTTCGGTACTGAACCTAAATAATAACCGGTAGCGTTGCCCGGTGGCGTGATGCTTACCGGGCCTACGCCTGGATTTTTGAGACCTGTAAGCCGGATAAGCACAGCACATCCGGCAAAACGGGCATTTGAATATTTACACCACGGTAACAGGAACGACATATGCAGTTTGACTGGAGTGCCATCTGGCCCGCCATCCCGCTTTTGATTGAAGGCGCCAAAATGACCCTGTGGATCTCGGTCCTCGGTCTGGCTGGCGGTCTGATAATCGGACTTGCAGCAGGGTTTGCGCGCACTTTCGGCGGTTGGATCGCCAACCACGTAGCGCTGGTGTTTATCGAAGTCATTCGCGGTACGCCAATCGTTGTGCAGGTAATGTTTATTTACTTCGCTCTACCAATGGCATTTAACGATTTACGCATTGACCCTTTTAGCGCCGCCGTTGTCACCATCATGATCAACTCCGGTGCCTATATTGCGGAAATCACCCGCGGTGCGGTGCTCTCAATCCATAAAGGATTCAGCGAAGCCGGACTGGCCCTTGGACTTTCACGCACAGAGACTATTCGCCACGTTATTTTGCCTCTCGCGCTGCGTCGTATGCTGCCGCCGCTGGGCAACCAGTGGATCATCAGCATTAAAGATACCTCGCTGTTTATTGTCATTGGCGTCGCTGAACTGACCCGTCAGGGCCAGGAAATCATTGCCGGTAACTTCCGCGCACTGGAAATCTGGAGCGCCGTTGCGGTGTTCTATCTGATCATTACGCTGGTGCTGAGCTTCATTCTGCGTCGTCTGGAAAGAAGGATGAAAATCCTGTGATTGAATTTAAAAACGTTTCTAAGCACTTTGGTCCAACCCAGGTGCTGCACAATATTGACCTGAACATTCAACAGGGTGAAGTAGTGGTGATTATCGGGCCGTCAGGATCCGGTAAATCTACCCTGCTACGCTGCATTAACAAACTGGAAGAGATAACCTCTGGCGATCTGATCGTCGACGGTCTGAAAGTGAACGATCCGAAGGTAGACGAACGGTTAATCCGCCAGGAAGCCGGGATGGTGTTTCAGCAGTTCTATCTGTTCCCGCATCTGACGGCGCTGGAAAACGTCATGTTCGGGCCGCAGCGCGTACGCGGGGCGAATAAAGAACAGGCCGAGAAACTGGCGAAAGAACTGCTGGCGAAAGTGGGTCTGGCCGAGCGCGCCCATCACTACCCTTCTGAGCTGTCCGGCGGTCAACAACAGCGTGTGGCTATCGCCCGTGCGCTGGCGGTGAAGCCGAAAATGATGCTGTTTGATGAGCCAACCTCAGCGCTGGATCCAGAACTGCGCCACGAAGTTCTGAAAGTTATGCAGGATCTGGCGGAAGAAGGGATGACCATGGTGATTGTGACCCACGAAATCGGTTTTGCCGAAAAAGTGGCTTCACGCCTGATTTTCATTGATAAGGGTCGTATTGCCGAAGACGGTAATCCGCAGGCCCTGATTGAAAATCCGCCCAGCCAACGCTTACAGGAATTCTTGCAGCACGTATCCTGATAGCTCTGCCTCCCTTCGCCCGAAGGGAGGTTTTTCACCAGAATCCTCTCATTTCAATTCTCTCCCGCCCTGACATCTATACTTATCCTTTTGTATTTATTTTCTCATGGGAGGAGTCATGCGCGGGATCCTGTTCATTTTTGTTTGTCTGTTGAGTTTCCCGACTCAGGCGGTGACGATACCTGGCGTCACCACGCCAACATCAACCAACGCGCAAACCACAGCGGCGAAAGAGCCGGATATTGAACAGAAAAAAGCGGCTTACGGCGCACTGGCCGATGTGTTGGAAAATGACGCCTCGCGTCAGGAGCTGATCGGTCAGTTACGCAAAGTGGCCACTGCCCCTCCTGCCGAGCCGGTGCCGACCATTGTCCCGCCCACGTTAACGGAAGAAAAAACGGTACTGGAAAACGTCACGGACGTCACCCGCCACTACGGTGAGGCGCTCTCCAGCCGCTTTGCCCAGCTTTATCGCAATATTACCGATGCCCCGCATAAGACCTTTAATCCGCAAACGTTCACCAATGCTCTGACGCATTTTTTAATGCTGGCGGTGTCAGTGTTCGGTTTTTTCTGGCTGGTTCGCCTGTGCGCGCTACCGTTGTATCGCAAAATGGGACAATGGGCACGACGCAAAAACCGCGAACGCAGCAACTGGCTTCAGCTTCCGGCGATGATCGTTGGCGCATTCATTATTGATTTGCTTCTGCTGGCTCTGACATTATTTGTCGGGCAGATACTGAGCGACAAAATGAACGCTGGCAGTCGCACGATCGCCTTTCAGCAAAGCCTGTTTCTCAATGCCTTCGCCCTGATTGAATTCTTCAAGGCCATTTTGCGCCTGATATTTTGCCCAACGGTGGCCGAGCTGCGCCCGTTTAACATTCAGGATGCTGGCGCATGCTACTGGAATCGCCGTTTGAGTTCATTGAGCAGCCTGATTGGCTATGGGCTTATCGTTGCCGTGCCCATTATTTCGAATCAGGTCAATGTGCAGGTCGGCGCGATGGCCAACGTCATCATCATGTTGTGTATCACGCTATGGGCGCTGTACCTGATTTTCAGAAACAAGAAAGAGATAACGCAGCATTTGCTGAATCTGGCGGAAAGATCCCTCGCTTTTTTCAGTCTGTTTATTCGTGCTTTTGCGTTGGTATGGCACTGGCTGGCCAGCGCCTATTTCATTGTGCTGTTTTTCTTTTCGCTGTTTGATCCGGGCAACAGCCTGAAATTCATGATGGGCGCTACGCTGCGCAGTCTGGTAATCATTGGAATTGCCGCCTTTGTTTCCGGCATGTTTTCCCGCTGGATAGCCAAAACTATTACCCTTTCGCCACACACCCAGCGCAGCTATCCGGAACTGCAAAAGCGGCTGAATGGCTGGCTGTCGACAGCGTTAAGCGTAGCCAGGATCCTGACGGTGTGCGTTGCGGTGATGCTGCTACTGAATGCCTGGGGACTGTTCGACTTCTGGAACTGGCTGCATTACGGCGCAGGAGAAAAAACAGTGGATATCCTGATCCGTATCGCGCTGATTTTATTCTTCTCCGCCATCGGCTGGACGATTCTCGCCAGCCTGATTGAAAATCGTCTGGCTTCCGATATCCACGGTCGTCCGCTGCCCAGCGCGCGTACCCGCACCCTACTGACACTGTTTCGTAACGCACTGGCGGTGATCATCAGCACGATCACCATCATGATTGTGTTGTCGGAAATCGGCGTCAATATCGCCCCCTTACTGGCCGGGGCCGGGGCGCTGGGGCTGGCTATCTCTTTCGGCTCGCAAACGCTGGTAAAAGATATTATTACCGGGATTTTTATTCAGTTTGAAAATGGCATGAACACCGGCGACCTGGTGACCATTGGCCCACTCACCGGTACGGTTGAACGGATGTCCATCCGTTCTGTGGGCGTGCGTCAGGACACCGGGGCGTACCATATTATTCCCTGGTCATCGATAACGACCTTCGCCAACTTTGTGCGGGGAATTGGATCGGTCGTCGCCAATTACGACGTAGACCGCCATGAGGATGCGGATAAAGCGAATCAGGCGTTGAAAGATGCGGTTGCTGCGGTGATGGAAAAAGATGATATTCGCGGGCTGATTATCGGCGAGCCGTCGTTTGCCGGGATTGTAGGATTAACCAATACGGCATTCACACTACGGGTCTCGTTTACCACCTTGCCGCTGAAGCAGTGGACGGTACGTTTTGCGCTCGATAGCCAGGTGAAGAAATACTTCGATCTGGCCAACATACGCGCCCCGGTACAGACCTATCAAGTGTTGCCTGCACCAGGGAATGGCCCAACATCTGCGGCAAGCGAACCGCTGCCGCCAACCGAGCCAACACTTTAGCGTTTACGCGCCATAAAACGACGACGCTGATCGTTATTCATAAAGGTCCAGGCAATAAAGCGACTCTGCTTTTGCCCCTGGGCCATCTCTTTCTTGACCACTTTCACCGCGCCCGCATCCGTTAATGCGTGGTACAGCGGAGGCAAGTTCTCGCCGCGAGAAACCAGCGTGGTAAACCACATAACCTGACGGCCAAAAGCCTGGCTTTCGACGATCATTTTTTTGATGAACGCTACTTCGCCGCCTTCACACCACAGCTCCTGCTGTTGTCCGCCAAAGTTCAGCGCATCATCTTTGTCTTGCCCCAGATTACGACGTTTACGCTCGCTTCCTGCGCGGGCTGAGGCCGCAGAATCATGGAATGGCGGGTTACACAATGTGGCTTCATACTGCTCATTTTTGTGAATGATACCGTTGAAGATTGCCGAAGCATCTTTCTGACGACGCAGACGAATAGCACGGGTTAACCCCGGATTGCCGTTTATGATCGCCTGAGCGCTGTTAAACGCTTCGCTACTGCTCTCACTGCCCGTGAATCGCCAGCCGTATTCATGCACGCCGATCAGCGGATAAATACAGTTTGCCCCTACGCCTATGTCCAGGATGCTCGCATTTGCCGGAATGGTTCCGCTGGTTTCCCCCAACAGGTCGGCCAGATGGTGAATGTAGTCAGCGCGACCAGGAACCGGCGGGCACAGAAAACCGTCCGGAATATCCCAGTTTTTCACCGCATAAAAATGCGCCAGCAGTGCTTTATTGAGCGCCTTTACTGCCTGCGGATTGGCGAAATCAACACTCTGCTCCCCGCCGGGCGTGAGGGTGAGAAATTGCGTCAGCTCTGGGGTAACCTGGCATAAAGTCGCAAGATCATAACGGCCATTGTGGCGGTTGCGTGGGTGTAATCCCGGTTTCTGGGCGGACATAGCATTCTCCTTTTAACAGCGGCGTAAGATACCCGCATAACGCCACGCGGTAAACACACACAACAAGGAAATTTGATTTTTTACGCCTGTTTGACGCTTTGCTGATTGTTCGAAAAACAGACAGTTCATCACCAGTTTTTTGCGGTAAATGTCATCCGCTGACGACCTAAACTTATCAGGCACACCTGTTGTTTTTCAGAGGATATCACCATGAAAAAATGCCTCACATTACTTGCCGCTACCGTACTTACCGGCATGACATTTGCCTCCTTTGCTGCACAGCCATACACCAGCCCAGCTACCGGTCAGCTACAAGCTTCCGGCACAGTATCTGCTACCGGTGCAACTAACCTGAGCGATCTCGAAGACAAGCTGGCAGAGAAAGCGAAAGAGCAAGGGGCAAAAGGCTTTGTCGTTAATTCTGCTGGCGGTAAAAATCAGATGTACGGCACCGCAACTATCTATAAATAACTCCCCTTCCTTAGCCTAACTGCATTCATCCCGAATGCAGTTATGTGCGCGCTGTTCACTTCATTGCAGCTCAATTTGTAATCAATGTGTTGGCATTTTGAATCCAATGTAAATAAATGTATTTATTTTTGAATTAATGAATGTTAAAACGTCGCACTGATTAGAAATGATTATTAAAATCATTATCAATTACACATTCATTTTCGCGAGACCTGCAGGGTACAACATCCACAGAGATGTCCCTTCGCGTGAGTGAAACCGTCTACTCAAAAAATAATAAGTCATTAATTAAAATGGATAAAAATCGCAACTTGCCGTCCAGTAGTTTTCATTCACTGACTTTTTTTGCCGGTCTGTGCATTGGCCTGTCTCCGGTAGCCCAGGCTGTCGCAGCAGGCGATCAGGATAAAAAACAAGAAGATACGTTGGTCGTTGAAGCGGCCAAACCTTCGCTGTACGCCCCAACACAGTCTGCCGACCCTAAATTCTCCCGCCCGGTGGCGGATACCACCCGCACCATGACGGTGATTTCTGAGCAGGTGATTAAGGATCAAGGCGCAACAAATTTGACCGATGCGCTGAAAAACGTACCGGGCGTTGGCGCGTTTTTCGCTGGTGAAAACGGCAACTCCACTACCGGTGATGCGGTTTATATGCGTGGCGCGGATACTTCGAACAGTATTTATATCGACGGTGTTCGTGATATCGGCAGCGTCACGCGCGATACCTTCAATACCGAACAGGTCGAAGTGATTAAAGGTCCTTCCGGTACCGACTATGGACGTAGCGCACCGACTGGCTCTATCAATATGATCAGCAAACAGCCGCGTACCGACTCAGGAATCGATGCGTCGGCCAGCGTCGGTAGCGCCTGGTTCCGCCGTGGTACGCTGGACATTAACCAGGTTATCGGCGACACCACCGCCGCACGCTTAAACCTGATGGGTGAAAAAACACATGATGCCGGTCGCGACAACGTGAAGAATGAACGTTACGGCGTGGCCCCCTCACTTGCTTTTGGCTTAGGCACCGAGAACCGACTGTATCTGAACTATCTGCACGTTACTCAACACAACACACCGGATGGAGGCATTCCCATCATCGGTCTGCCGGGATATTCTGCGCCTTCCGCAGGGACGTCTGCACTGAATCATTCAGGAAAAGTTGATACGCATAACTTCTACGGCACCAACTCGGATTACGACGATTCGACGACCGATACCGCGACGATGCGTTTTGAACATGACCTGAACGACAGCACCACGATTCGCAACACCACCCGCTGGTCGCGTATTAAACAGGATTATCTGATGACGGCGGTGATGGGCGGTGCGTCTAATATTACGCAACCCACCAGCAGCGTCGACACCTGGACCTGGTCACGCCTGGCAAATACCAAAGATGTCAGTAACAAAATCCTGACCAACCAGACCAACCTGACCTCAAAGTTTTACACGGGATCCATCGGTCACGACATCAGCACTGGCGTGGAGTTGACGCGCGAAACACAAACCAACTATGGCGTAGCCCCGATTACCCCGCCGCCGGTTAATATTTATCATCCCAACAGCGACGTGAATATCGGCGGATTATCGCGTAACGGCGCCAACGCTAACGGGCAAACCGATACCTTTGGCGTATACGCTTTTGATACGCTACAAATTACCCGCGAGTTCGAGCTGAACGGTGGTATTCGCCTCGACAATTACCGCACTGAATATGACAGCGCCACCGCTTGCGGCGCTTCTGGCCGTGGTGCAGTGGCATGTCCGACAGGCGCCGCCAAAGGTTCCCCGGTCACCACTGTGGATACTGCCAAATCAGGCAATCTGGTGAACTGGAAAGCGGGCGCGCTGTATCACCTGACCGATAACGGCAATGTCTACATTAACTATGCCGTTTCTCAGCAACCGCCGGGCGGCAGCAACTTTGCCCTTGCTCAGGGCGGAAGCGGTAACAGCGCAAACCGTACCGACTTCAAACCGCAGAAAGCGAAAACTAGCGAGATTGGCACCAAATGGGAGGTGCTGGATAAGCGCCTGCTGCTAACCGCCGCAATTTTCCGCACGGATATTGAGAATGAAGTCGAGCAGAACGACGACGGAACCTGGTCCCAGTACGGGGAGAAACGCGTTGAAGGCTACGAGCTCTCAGTAGCAGGCAACATCACCCCCGCATGGCAGGTTATTGGGGGTTACACCCAGCAACGCGCCACCATCCACAGCGGCAAAAACGTTGCTCAGGATGGTTCTTCTTCCCTGCCCTATACGCCGGAACATGCGTTCACGCTGTGGAGCCAGTATCAGGCAACTGACGATGTTTCCGTTGGCGCGGGCGCACGCTACGTGGGCAGTATGCATCGCGGTTCGGACGGCGCCGTGGGTACGCCATCCTACACTGAAGGTTACTGGGTCGCCGACGCCAAACTGGGCTATCGCGTGAATCGCAATCTCGATTTCCAGCTAAACGTCTATAACCTGTTCGACACCGACTATGTATCCTCCATAAACAAGAGTGGATACCGTTATCATCCAGGCGAGCCAAGAACTTTCCTGCTCACTGCCAATATGCATTTCTGATCCATCGCGTGGGGCGAAAGCCCCACTTTCAGGAGAAACACTGATGATGTACCACATTCCCGGCGTTCTGTCGGCGCAGGATGTCGCCTGGTTTCGCGAACAACTGGACGCTGCCGACTGGGTTGATGGTCGCGCAACCACCGGCGCTCAGGGAGCGCAGGTTAAAAACAACCAGCAGGTAAATACGCAAAGTGAACGCTACGGCGTTTTACAACAGGCGGTACAGACTGCGGTAAATAACAGCGCGCTTTTCTTCGCCGCAGCACTACCGAAAACGCTCTCCACACCGCTGTTTAATCGCTACCAGGACAACGAGACCTATGGTTTTCACGTTGACGGCGCGGTGCGTAGCCATCCGGAGAACGGCTGGATGCGCACAGACCTTTCCGCAACCTTATTCCTGAGTAATCCGGATGATTATGAAGGCGGAGAGCTGCTGGTTAATGACACCTACGGCCAGCATGCGGTGAAGCTTCCGGCAGGCGATCTGGTGCTTTACCCTTCCAGCAGCCTGCACTGCGTCACGCCAGTAACCCATGGCGTTCGTGTGGCGTCCTTTATGTGGGTACAATCGATGATCCGTGACGACAAAAATCGCGCCATGCTTTTTGAACTGGATAAAAACATTCAATCCCTGAAGGCTCGTCATGGAGAGAGCAACGAGATCCTGTCATTACTCAATCTCTACCATAACCTGCTGCGCGAATGGTCTGAAATCTGATACTGCTGGCGCATGGTCGTTTTTCAGCCATCATCTTCGCTATACTTAGTCTGTAGACATCTGCAGGAGGTACACATGGCATCCGGATGGGCAAATGACGACGCTGTAAACGAACAGATCAACAATACTATTGAAGATGCTGTTGCCCGTGCCCGCGGTGAGTTACCGACGGGGGAAAGTCTGTATGAATGCGAAGAATGTGGCAATCCTATCCCTCAGGCCAGACGTGAGGCCGTACCTGGGGTACGCTTGTGCATCACTTGCCAACAGGATAAAGATTCACATAGCGCGGCATTTTCAGGATATAATCGCAGAGGTTCGAAAGATAGCCAGCTACGTTGACTCATCTTTACCAAAAGTTTCAGCGCATACGATTTCCTTTACGAGCACGCTTTTTCGCACTCTGTGTGGCAAAATGTGCCGTTGTTGGTTTCTCTGTAAAGCGCAATGACAAGAACTGTAAATCCCTCGCCTGAATTTATTAATATTCAATAAGTTATTTGTCATTCAATTTTTTTGATTGATGTCGTCAATTCTATTCGATTTTCTCTCACCAAAAAAAACGTGATACTTATCACATCGACGGAACAACGTCTTCTTAAAGAACACTGACTACTAACAGAACAACCCTGCGAGAGATTAATCATGAAAAATATCAAATTTGCTGTTGCTGCCATCGCCCTGTCTACCCTGTCATTTGGCGTTTTCGCTGCCGAGCCGGTTTCCTCCACTCAGGCACAAAGCATGAATAAAATTGGTGTAGTTTCTGCTGATGGCGCCACCACACTGGATGGCCTGGAAGCCAAACTGGCTGAGAAAGCGGCTGCTGCTGGCGCAACTGGTTACAGCATCACTTCCGCTGTCGGTAAAGACAAAATGAGCGGCACCGCGGTTATCTATAAATAACCGAAAGATTACCTGTACGACCCAATGCTCCAACCCTCATTGACCCTGTTTGTTACCCTTTGTTTGCCCGTCCGCCACTGGACGGGCTTTTTTTTTGCTTAGTGTTCAAGTCGTTGACGGAATTCCTGCAATACGGCGTCCGGCATGCCTATTTGCAGCGCCGCCTCGCAAATCGCCTGCCAGCTTCCTGCATCCAGCGGAATACCGTGTTCCAGCCGTTCCTCGCGAGTATTCACTTCCCACTCACCTGGCAACAGGATCGGGGCATCTTCAGCATGCGGGGACGCTTTCACCCACTCAGCAAATGCTGCGACCTGGTTGTCGCAGTCCGGCGCGCCGAACAGTTCCGGATTCATAATAATAGTGGTCATACAGTTGATGATGGCGTCCGGGCTGGTCTGCAGGCTCTCTTCATGTGTGGTTTTACCCCCTGAAAGCGCACCACCCATAATTTCGCACATCGCCGCCAGCGCATACCCCTTGTGCTCGGCAAAGGTTAGCAACGATCCCAGCGGAGAAACCTGCATTACCGCAGGATCGGTTGTAGGCATCCCCTCCACATCAATCAGACATCCAGGAGCTACCGGCTCGCCCTTATGCCATGCCACACGGGTTTTGCCAAACGCGATGGCACTGGTTGCATAGTCGAGCAATAGCGGGAAGGTATTTTTACGCGGAAAAACAACGCAGAAGGGGTTAGTGCCAAAACGACTATCGCGGCCATGAAACGGTGCAACCATCGGGATCCCGACCACACTCACAAAATGCACTGAGACAAAACCTGCAGCCGCGCATTGCTCCGCCCAGTAGCCAATACGTCCGATATGATGCGAATTATGTAATGCCACGGCGGCGATACCGTGCTGACGAGCTTTTTCAATCCCCAGCGTGATGGCTTCGTGAGCCGCCACCTGACCAAAGGCACAATCGCCATCAAGCGTAATCACCACCCCCGCATCTTTTACCACTTTGGCATGACGGTTGATTTGCAGATGCCCCAGCGAGAATGAACGAATATAGCTTGGGATCATACCGATGCCGTGGGAGTCGTGACCGGCGAGGTTAGAGGCTATCAGATGATCGGCCACCAGCCGCGCCTCCTGATCATTGCTTCCCATCTGGTGAAAAACGGCCTGGATAAAGGCGTGCAGCGTTGGCACATGGAAGCGATGTCCACTGTTCATTGTTATCTCCTGTTGTGTCGCGTGTTTGTTGTGTTTCTTATTTTTCAACAAACTATGCTGCGCCACGGCGCTCAGGAGGTCAATAAACGTGCAGAAATTTCACGTTGCCGAAAAGAGAAAACCGACAGACCAGGTAAAAGGCCCGTCGGGATAACAAATAAATCAGAAACTTTGCTCGACGCGGGCAAGTCCTTCGGCCAGCGAGGCGGATTCACCGGTTGCCACCAGGCAGCAGGCCATCTGAATTTTCAACGATGCCGGGACCGGCTCACTGCCAGCCAGACAACGCTCAATCCAGCGCGCGGTGGTTTCCGGATCTTTTGCCACCGGCAGCGGTACCGGCTCGTCAGGCATCTCGCTTTGTCGGTCCTGTAACACTCGCACACCGGATGAATCTATCAGGCTTATCTGCGGGCAGCGCTGCGGGTTGGCATACACTTCGCCCTCGGTACCATGCATCAACAGGCCGCGCCCACCGATATCGCCGAAGAACTTCGCCACACGCGAGACGTATTCCGGGTGGGAAACGCTGGAAAGACGCAGCGCCGCATCTTCAGCAAACGGCGTGGCTAATTTAGCCAGCGTGTGCGCACTGTTACGCACGCCCATGCGCCAGCGCATCGCCAGCTGTTTCTCCAGCGGAGGGCACAGCGCGCTCACCGGGATAAACACCGGCTGATGACCATCCAGCTTTGCCTGCGCCTGCCCGGCATGCAGCGTTGGCGTAATCCCCATCAGTTCAAAAATGGTTTCTGTCAGCACGCGGGTTGGATCCTCGCTGACGCCGTGCACTACTACCGGGAAACCGAGCTTATGCAGTAAAATCGCCAGCAGCGGCGTCAAATTCGCCTGCTTGCGTGCACCATTGTAGCTGGGAATGACAATCGGCATGGGTTTGGCTACTGGCGGAGTCAGGCGAATGGTGTGGTTTTGCATCGCTTCGTAAAAGCCCAGCATCTCCGCTTCGCCTTCGCCTTTAATACGTAGCGCAATCAGCACCCCGCCCATCTCAAGGTCAGGTACGTCGCCGTTCATCATATGGGTATACAGTCCGCGAGCAGTATCCTTGTCCAGGTCACGCGCGTGATTTTTTCCTCGCCCAATCTCTTTAATGATTTTGCGGTAATCCATCGATAACTCCTTGCCTGTTGCTCGCATCGTTAACGCCGACGGCGGCGCGTGGGTTTCGCTTTTTCTTTTGGTTTTACTATAACGTCTGGCACAGCAGGTTGCTCTATCGGAAATATGGGTAACGCGTTCAGTAAACGCTTGCCATAGTTTTTGGTCAATAAACGTTTGTCATAAATAACCACTTCTCCCCAGCAGCCATGGCTACGGATGAGTCGCCCAACCTGCTGGATCAAATTGAACGACGCCGCGGGCAGGCTCTGCACCTCGAAGGGGTAGCGGTTCAGGCTTTTCAACCACTCGCCCTCGGTGATCACCACCGGGCTGTCGATCGGTGGAAAAGCAATTTTGTGAATATGCACCTGGGTCAGCAGGTCGCCTTTCAAGTCCAGACCTTCAGCGAAAGATTGCAGCCCAACCAGCACACTGCGCTCGCCGTTGGTCACCCGTTTGCGGTGCAACTCTACCAGACGATAGCGCGGCTGATCGCCCTGCACCAACAACAGCAGGCGCAGATCGGTAACATGCTCAAGAAAACGCTGCATCGCCCGACCGCTGGCAAAGAGTACCAGCATCCCCTGATGCTTTTTGCTTTCCAGCTGTTCGCGGAAATAGGCGGCCATTTCCGCGATATGCTGCTCTTCGTTATCAATTAACGGTTCGTAGCGCATCTGCGGAATGACGATTTTGCCCTGTTCAACGTGATTAAACGGTGAATCCAGCGCAACAAACCGATCCCCTGCTTTTTCCTTCAGACCACTCATCTCCTGCAAACGCGAGAAGCTGTTGAGCGAGCGCAGCGTTGCGGAAGTGACAATAATATGCGGGACGCTACGCCACAGCAGTCGTTCGAGCTGATCGCTCACACGGATCCCCACGCAGTGGAACCAGACGTGGATCTGCCCGTCACGCACCTCGCGCGTCGCCCATTTACTCACCGGCGCGCCTGACGACTGCGCGAGCGATGCCAGCCGCCACAGTTTGCTTTGCGCCTCAAACATGCCCAGCGCCCGGTTCATCTGCAAAATAACCCGATGCAGACGCACAATATCGTGAGTGCCGGTTTTTTCGCTGAGATCGTTGAGGAACAGTTCCGCCAGCCCGCGCAGCATTTCCGTAAGCTTTGCCAGACGCTGACAAATCTCCATCACTTCTGCAGGCAGTTCGCCCATCGCAAAGCGGTGTTCCGCCTCCTGAGTAGCAGGCATATACAGATTAAGAATGTTATTGAGCGATGAAATCAGTTCATACAGCTCTTCACAGTGACCGTTCAGACGCTCGGCATTCGCCAGCGGCGGCGTGGTTTTCGGGCGAAACTGTTCCAGACAGGTCGCCACTAATTTGCAAAACAGATCCAACTGGAGCCGATACCAGGGGGCGCTGATTTCCGCGCTCATCTCCAGCGCATCGCGCGCGACATCCGGCAAATGGTGGCCTTCATCAAGTACCAGCAACAAGTTTTTCGGCTCCGGCAAAACGGCTTCGCTTTCCATCGCCGCCATCACCAGCGCATGATTAGCCACCACCACTTCAGCTTCCTGAATCTCCCGACGGGCGACAAAAAAAGGGCACTCACGGTAGTAGTGACAGTTGCGATTCAGACAGCTAGCTTTATCGGTGCTCAGACGCTGCCAGAGTCCGTCGTCAATGGCGATATCGGTGTGATCGCGCAGCCCGTCCCACTTGTAGCTGTCGAGATCGCCTTTTAACCTGGCGCAGCGCTTTTGTTCTTCCTGGTTGTTGGGCGTTAGGTCATCGTCGAGAAAAGCCAGCAGATCCTGCTGATTGGGTTCAGTACTGGCCAGCGCCGCTAAGTTACGCGGGCAGACATAGCGTCCGCGACCAAACGCGGCGGTAAAACGCAGGTCAGGGATAATTTTGCGCAGCAGCGGTAAATCTTTGCTGTAGATCTGATCCTGCAAAGCGACGTTGGCGGTGCTGACCACCAGCGTTTTTTGCTCTTCACGCGCAATGGCAATACCGGGAATCAGATACGACAGAGTTTTCCCCACCCCGGTCGGCGCTTCAATCGCCAGATGCCGCCCTTCTTCACCTGCCAGCGTTTTCGCGACGTCAGCAATCATCTGCCGCTGCGGCGCACGGGGGATAAAGTCGGGGATCTGTTCCTGAAGCGCCTTATACCAGGCGGCGATTTGCGCTTTTAACGCGGCCGTTAGTGCCATGAGAAAACCTGAAATACTGTATAAACAGCCACTATTGTGGCACATTTCAGGCCCTGGATGTACCTTTTTCCCCCATTCTGGAAAGCGTTTCGCAATTCATTTTTCCTGGCCGGACGGCTGTTCGAGTCCTGTCCGGCCAATAATTCACTGACGTTTAATAGTATCCCAACAGCTTCCACCACAGCATGCCCACGGCAAAAATGATGATCACATTTGCCGTCACCACACAGAGGTTAATTTTGTAAAAGCGCGGTCGTTCAAAATAGCCCTGGGCAAAATAAATGGGGCCAGGTCCACCACCATACTCGGTATTCCCCCACATCAGGTTACTAAAGATACCGAAGCAAATAGCCACCATCATCGGCGGTGCTCCCGCAGCGATCGCCGTGGCCGCGAAAGGGGCATACAGCGCAGCCACATGCCCGGTCGCCGTAGCGAAGAGATAATGGACGTAAATGTAAAGGATCCCCAACACAATAAAGGACTCGATCGCGCCAAAACCCTGAATACCGCTGCCTAACTTTATGGTCATCCATTTAATAAAACCCAGATCGGCAAGCCCTGTCGCCAGACTAATAATGACGCTAAACCAGATCACCGTATCCCAGGCAGCGTGGTCATTAAGCAAACTTTTCCAGCTAACAGCGCCCGAGGCAAACAGATACGCAGCCAATCCCAGCCCGACAGATGTGGCAGACAATCCCGTAATCAAGCTGGTCCCCCAACCAACCAATGCCAGCACAAAACCAAACGCGACCTTTTTCTCATTGCTGCTCATCGAACCGAGCTCACCGAGGGCCTGTTTGCCCATCGCTTTCGCCTCCGGCGTACGCTTAAGCTCGGGATCCAATAATTTATAAACCAATAGCGGCATCAGGCAGAAACAGACCATCGCAGGAACCACTGCGGAAATAAACCATCCGCCCCAGGTTATCTCTATTCCTAATGACGATTTCGCCAGACTCGCTACCAGCGGATTCGCCGCCATCCCGGTGAGAAATATTGCCCCGGTAATCGGCGTAAACTGGAAGCACACCATGGTTAAGAAATCGCCGATACGCTTGCCCGTTGCCCCCGGCGCTGAGCCCAATACATCATTGATGCAACGAGTGATAGGGAAAATAATCCCCCCGGAACGCGCGGTTACTGATGGCATTGCCGGGGCCATAATCAGATCGGAAACCCCCAGTGAGTAAGCGATACCCAGGCTGCTGCCACCAAAGAGCGATAACATTTTATACGCAATACGTTTCCCCAATCCCGAGGTTACAAAACCCAGAGACAAGACGTAGGCACAGAAAATGAGCCATACTGTACCGGATGCAAAACCTGACAATGCTTTTGCCTCTGGCAACGTTTTGGTGAAAATTACCACGCAAAGTGCAATCAACATCACCGCCCCCGAAGGGAGCGGCTGGGTAAGAATCGCGGCTATGGTCGCGGCAAATATCGCGAACATATGCCAGGCCTGAGGCGTCAGACCAGCAGGTACGGGATAAAACCAAATGATCGCGCCTATCGCCAGCGGTATCAGGAACGAGAGAATGGATTTTCCCGTGGCAGAATTTTTTGACATAAAAATATCCTTATTCCGTTAGCCCAAGAGCGTTCATTTCCGCGACATATATCTCGCTAATACCTGATCCACCATTGCTGGCGCCATTCCAAGGTAATTTGCCGGGTCGGTCAGTTCTTCAATCAACTGCGGGTCAAGTCGTTCCGAGACAGATGGCATCGCATTCAGCACGTCCGCTAATCGCCCGCCTTGTTCGTTGACGATGCGGCAAGCGTCGTACACCACATCATGCGCATCCTGACGACCAATGTACGGAGCCAACCCCATCATGACCGCTTCAGCCACAATCAATCCGTTGGTCATACCGAGGTTACGTTTCATCGCCGCTTCATCGACCACCAGCCCCGCCAGCATAAAGTTAGCCTGATGCAATGCCCCCGCGCTGAGAACGAAACTCTCCGGGATAGCAATCCATTCGGCATGCCACGGCCCGGTTGCACGCTCCAGATCTTGCACCATTGCATCAAGCATCAGCCCTGCCTGTTGGCGAACGCCTTTGGCACAGGCCAGCATTAACTCGCTGGAAATAGGGTTGCGTTTCTGCGGCATAGTACTGCTGGCACCGCGTCCTTTAACAAACGGCTCATACAGCTCACCAAACTCGTTTGCTGCCAGCAGCATTACGTCGTAGGCAATCTTGCCCAGCGACCCGGTAATCACCGCTAACAGATTCACCGCCTCGGCGAAACCATCACGCGCAACATGCCATGTGGACGTTGGGATATTCAGCCCAAGCTCTTCCATCATCTCTTTTTGTACCGCCAGCCCTTTATCCCCCAGCGATGCCAGCGTACCGGCGGCACCCGCAAACTCGCCGACCAATACACGAGGACGCGCCTGAGTCAGACGTTCCGCGTGACGTTCAAACATATCCAGCCAGATGGCTGTTTTATAACCGAAGGTCACTGGCAGAGCCTGCTGCAAATGGGTTCTCCCGGCCATCGGCGTATCACGATAACGGCGTGAGAGATCGGCCAGCGTTGCACGAAGTTTGTCCATATCGGACTCAATGAGCGCAAAAGCATCACGAATTTGCAGGACTACAGCAGTGTCCATAATGTCCTGAGTGGTTGCCCCCCAGTGCACATAGCCGCCGGACTCGCCAGCCTGTTTAGAAATCTGGTGCACCAGCGGTAGGATCGGATAACCCACGATTTCGGTTTCATGGCGTAATAAATCAAAATCGAGCGTATCGGCATTACATTTTTCAGCAATTTCCTGCGCCGCAGCCTCAGGTATCACACCGCAGCGTGCCTGGGCTTTAGCTAATGCCACTTCCACTTCCACGTATTTGCGTACCAGCTCGCGATCGTCAAACACCGCGCGCATCGCCGGTGTGCCGAAAGAATCCCTGAACAGAACAGAATCAAGTACATTCGAAGCCATAAATCCCCCTGGAAAATCTGATAGTGATAAGATGCGTGTTTACGGTCGTTTTTTAGATATTCAAACGCCGACACAATGTCCAGACATAATTAAATGTCCGTACATTTGAATGTACGGACATTTATAGTATTCATAAGAAATGTAGGGAATAGTCCGTACAAATTTTCGTGATAAAGATCACTAATATTTTGATGAAACTGCGATGAAAGAATCTCTGTACAAGCGAATAGCACGTGAACTGGCGCAGCAAATTGCGGTGGGAACCTTCGCCCCCGGCTCGCTGTTTCCTACGGAAATGGAACTGTGCGAAACATGGCAGGTCAGCCGCCACACCATGCGTGAGGCGTTAAGGGAATTAACAGAGCAAGGTCTGATTTCACGGCGTAAAGGTGCGGGTACTCGCGTTTGCGAACCTAAGGCGAACGGCGTCAATCACCCGCTATCGCATCTTGAGGATCTGTTGCTGCTGGCCAAAAACAATCTGCGCGTCATCAAGAAAATCGATGAGATTGTGGCGGACATAGAGTTGTCCCAGATGATTGGCTGCCCGCCAGGTTCTCGATGGCTGCACATTGCCAGCACTCGCGAAGATGCGCACAACCCCGACGCGCCAATCTGCTGGACGGACAGCTATGCCAGCACGGATTACGCCAAGTTGCGCACGTACATCCGTGACGATCCACACTCATTAATCAGCGATTTGATCGAAACGCATTACGGTATCAAAAGTCATGAGGTGCATCAGACCATTACGGCTGTCGGAGTGCCCAAAAAGGTGGCAAAGATTCTCACTGTAGCGCCTGATTCGCCAGCGATGAGAATTGTGCGTCGTTATCTGGACAGGGACGGGAAAGTATTTGAGACGACGATTTCGATTCACCCGGCAGGACGATATACCTGCTCGATCGTGCTGAAATCGCAAAGTTCGGGGGAGTGATTGACCTATCCGGCCTACACAGTGTGTAGACCGGATAGCGTGTTTATACAGCCATACAGTAAGGGAATTACTGCGCTGTAGACGGTTTGCGCGGACGGCGCGGCGGACGAGGCTTATCGCCTGCCGGTTTGCCTTCGCCATTACGCGGCTTCGCTTTTGGCGCACCGCCATCCTGACGACGCGGCTGCTGGCCACGCCCTGCTCCGCCCTGCCCGCGACCACCACCGCCGCCACGCTGCTGGCGACCATTCTGGATCGGCTCAGCTTTAATGGAGGGATCTGGCTCATAGCCTGGCGTTGCAATACGCGGGATCTCTTTTTTCAGCAGCTTCTCGATGTCACGCAACAACTTGTGTTCATCGACGCACACCAGAGACAACGCTTCGCCGGTGGCAGCGGCACGCCCGGTACGACCAATACGGTGCACATAATCTTCTGGGACGTTTGGCAGCTCGTAGTTCACCACGTGCGGTAACTCTTCAATGTCCAGACCACGCGCGGCAATATCGGTCGCTACCAGCACGCGTATATCACCGGATTTAAAATCAGCCAGCGCACGTGTACGTGCCCCCTGAGATTTATTACCGTGGATTGCCGCACTGCGGATGCCGTCTTTATTCAGCTGTTCTGCCAGATGGTTCGCGCCATGTTTGGTACGGGTAAACACCAGCACCTGCTGCCAGTTGCCCTGACCAATCATCTGTGACAACAGTTCACGTTTACGTTTTTTATCGACGAAATGAACATGCTGAGTTACCTGCTCGGACGCGGTATTACGACGTGCCACTTCGATTTCCAGCGGGTTATGCAGCAGTTTTTCGGCCAGCGACTTAATGTCATCAGAGAACGTTGCCGAGAACAGCAGGTTCTGACGTTTTGCCGGCAGTTTTGCCAGAACGCGACGAATATCGTGAATAAAGCCCATATCCAGCATGCGGTCAGCTTCATCCAGTACCAGGATCTCCACCTGATCCAGTTTTACCGCATTCTGATGCTCCAGATCGAGCAAACGACCCGGGGTGGCAATCAGTACATCCACACCGCCACGCAGTTTCATCATCTGCGGGTTAATGCTGACGCCGCCGAAGACCACCAGCGAGCGAATATTCAGATACTTACTGTAATCACGGACGTTTTCGCCAATCTGGGCCGCCAGTTCACGGGTTGGCGTGAGGATCAGCGCACGAACCGGACGACGGCTTTTACCATGCGGCTGATTGGTAATCAGGTGCTGCAACAGCGGCAGGGTAAAACCTGCCGTTTTCCCCGTACCGGTCTGGGCGCTGGCCATCAGATCGCGGCCTTCCAGCACGGCAGGAATAGCCTGCTGCTGAATAGGGGTAGGTTCACGGTAACCCTGCTCGGCAACGGCACGTAAAATTTCAGGGTTTAAACCAAGGGAATCAAAAGACATAACAACTCCGAACCGCCCTGACCGTTACCGGTGTCGTTTTCAGGGAGATACATACAATAGAGATGACAAAAACCACAATGTCATGAAGGGGCGGAGTGTAGCAGTTTTTGTGATGTGCCGCATAAATTATCCCTTCACTGGAAAATAACCGTCCGGACTGGACAAGGCTGCACATCAGTCATAATCTTAATCAATCGATTGATTAAGATTAGAGTCGTGCCATGAATACACCCACCATGACAACCAAAGGTGAACAGGCGAAGAACCAGCTCATTGCCGCCGCATTGGCACAATTCGGCGAGTATGGTCTGCACGCCACGACGCGCGATATCGCTGCACAGGCCGGGCAAAACACTGCGGCTATCACCTACTATTTTGGCTCAAAAGAGGATTTATATCTCGCCTGCGCCCAGTGGATTGCAGATTTTATCGGCTCACAGTTTCGTCCGCACGCTGAAGAGGCCGAGCGTTTATTCGCTCAGCCAGAACCGGATCGTGGCGCGATGCGTGAACTGATCCTGCGCGCCTGCAAAAATATGATCATGCTGTTAACCCAGGACGACACTGTTAACCTGAGCAAATTTATCTCGCGTGAACAGCTTTCCCCCACTGCGGCTTATCAACTGGTGCACGACCAGGTTATCAATCCGCTGCATACACACCTGACGCGCCTAATTGCCGCCTATACCGGCGGCGATGCCAACGATACCCAAATGATTCTGCATACCCACGCCATACTCGGCGAGGTACTGGCTTTTCGTCTGGGGAAAGAAACCATTCTGTTGCGTACGGGCTGGTCACAATTTGATGAGGATAAAACCGCGCTGATTGACCAAACGATCACCTGTCACATCGATCTTATTCTGCAAGGTTTAACGCAAAGGAGTCTGGAGTCATGAAAAAACCTGTCGTTCTCGGGCTGGTTATCGCGGCCCTCGTTGCCGTGATTGCCGGTGGAACGTGGTGGTATCAGAGTCGGCAAGATAACAGCCTGACGCTATACGGCAATGTCGATATCCGTAGCGTCAACCTGAGTTTTCGCGTCGGCGGCAGACTGGCCTCACTGGCGGTTGATGAAGGCGATGCGATTACCGCCGGTCAGGTACTGGGTAAACTGGACCGCGCACCGTATGAAAACGCATTGATGCAGGCAAAAGCCAACGTTGCCGCCGCGCAGGCGCAATACGATCTGATGCTGGCAGGGTATCGCGAAGAAGAGATCGCGCAAACCGCGGCGGCAGTCAAACAGGCGCAGGCCGCCTATGATTACGCGCAGAATTTTTACAATCGGCAGGTAGGATTGTGGAAAAGCCGTACCATTTCTGCCAACGATCTGGAAAATGCGCGTTCATCTCGCGATCAGGCGTTAGCTTCATTGAAATCCGCACAGGATAAACTCACGCAATATCGCAGCGGTAATCGTGTGCAGGACATCGAACAGGCAAAAGCCACGCTCGAACAAGCTCAGGCAGAGCTGGCACAGGTAGAGCTTAATTTGCATGATACCACGCTGACCTCGCCATCTGACGGCACGCTTCTCACCCGCGCGGTTGAACCCGGCAGCATGCTGAACGAAGGGAGCACGGTACTGACGCTGTCGCTCACGCGTCCGGTATGGGTCCGCGCCTACGTTGACGAACGCAATCTGAGCCAGGCGCAGCCAGGACGTGAGATCCTGCTCTATACCGACGGTCGCCCGGACAAACCGTATCACGGCAAAATCGGCTTTGTGTCACCAACCGCCGAATTTACGCCGAAAACGGTCGAGACTCCTGATCTGCGCACCGATCTGGTGTATCGCCTACGAATTGTCGTAACCGACGCGGACGATGCGCTACGTCAGGGAATGCCGGTAACGATAAAATTTGGCGATGAGGCACGGCATGAATGACGCCGTCATTACGCTTAAAGGGCTGACGAAAAACTTTGCTGGAATGGAAAAACCGGCCGTCGCCCCGCTCGACTGTATCGTGCATGCGGGCTACGTGACCGGGCTTGTCGGGCCGGACGGTGCGGGCAAAACCACGTTGATGCGCATGCTGGCGGGATTATTAAAACCTGATGCCGGAAGTGCTGCGGTAATTGGTTTTGACCCCATCAAAGACGACAGCGCGCTGCACGCGGTGCTGGGCTATATGCCGCAGAAATTTGGTCTGTATGAAGATTTGACCGTCATGGAGAACCTCAATCTCTATGCCGATTTGCGCAGCGTCACCGGTGAGGCGCGAGAAAAAACCTTTGCCCGACTACTGGAGTTTACCTCGCTGGGGCCATTTACCGGACGACTGGCCGGCAAACTTTCCGGCGGCATGAAGCAGAAGCTCGGGCTAGCCTGTACGCTGGTCGGCGAACCCAAAGTGTTGCTGCTGGATGAGCCAGGTGTGGGTGTCGACCCAATTTCCCGTCGCGAACTGTGGCAAATGGTCCACGAACTGGCCGGAGACGGCATGCTGATCCTCTGGAGTACGTCGTATCTGGATGAAGCAGAGCAATGCCGTGATGTGCTGCTGATGAACGAAGGCGAATTGTTATACCAGGGCGATCCTACTCAGCTTACGCAAACCATGGCTGGTCGCAGCTTCCTGATGAGCAGTCCGCAGGAAAATAACCGCCGACTGCTACAACGCGCGTTAAAACTACCGCTGGTCAGCGACGGAATGATTCAGGGGAAATCCGTCCGTTTAATCCTGAAAAAAGAGGCGACAGCTCAGCAGATCCAAAACGCTGACGGCATGCCGCAGATAACCATCAATGAAACTGCACCCCGCTTCGAAGATGCCTTTATCGATTTACTCGGCGGAGCCGGAACATCGGAATCCCCGCTGGGCGCTATCCTGCATACCGTAGAAGGCACGCCTGGCGAAACGGTGATCGAAGCCAAAGCGCTGACCAAGAAGTTTGGCGATTTTGCCGCGACCGACCACGTAGACTTTTCCGTACAGCGCGGCGAGATTTTTGGTCTGTTAGGACCCAACGGTGCCGGCAAATCCACCACCTTTAAAATGATGTGCGGCCTGCTGGTCCCCACTTCCGGCAAAGCGCTGGTGCTGGATATGGACCTGAAAGTCAGCTCCGGCAAAGCGCGTCAGCATCTGGGTTATATGGCGCAGAAATTCTCCCTGTACGGTAACCTGACGGTTGAACAAAATCTGCGCTTTTTCTCCGGCGTCTACGGCCTGCGTGGTCGGGCGCAGAAGGAGAAAATCGATCGAATGAGCGAGGCATTTGGCCTGAAGAGTATCGCTTCCCACGCCACCGACGAACTGCCGCTGGGGTTTAAGCAGCGTCTGGCGCTGGCCTGCTCGCTGATGCATGAACCCGACATTCTGTTCCTTGATGAACCCACTTCCGGGGTCGATCCCCTCACCCGTCGTGAGTTCTGGTTGCATATCAACAGCATGGTGGAAAAAGGCGTCACGGTGATGGTGACCACCCACTTTATGGACGAGGCGGAATACTGCGATCGCATCGGGTTGGTGTATCGCGGCAAACTGATTGCCAGCGGAACACCGGACGACCTGAAAGCTCAGGCTGCCGACAGCGACACTCCGGACCCGACCATGGAGCAGGCATTCATTACGCTAATCAATGACTGGGATAAGGAGCATACGCATGAGTAACTCCGCTCTCTCCTGGCGTCGCGTACGTGCGCTGTGCGTGAAAGAGACGCGCCAGATCGTTCGCGATCCCAGCAGTTGGCTGATTGCGGTGGTGATCCCGCTGCTGCTGCTGTTTATCTTCGGCTACGGGATAAACCTCGACTCCAGCAAGCTGCGGGTCGGGATTTTGCTCGAACAGCAAAGCGAAGAGGCGTTGGATTTTACCCATACCATGACCGGCTCGCCGTATATTGACGCCACCATCAGCGATAACCGGCAGGAATTGATTGAAAAAATGCAGGCCGGGCGCATTCGTGGGCTGGTGGTGATCCCTGTGGATTTTGCCCAGCAGATGGCGCGACCTAATGACGTGGCACCGATCCAGGTGATCACCGATGGCAGCGAACCCAATACCGCCAACTTTGTGCAGGGTTATGTCGAAGGCATCTGGCAGATTTGGCAGCAACAGCGGGCGGAAGATCGTGGGGAATCGTTCGAGCCTTTGATCGACGTGCAAACACGCTACTGGTTTAACCCGGCGGCCATCAGCCAGCACTTTATTATTCCCGGGGCGGTAACCATCATCATGACGGTGATTGGCGCGATCCTCACCTCATTAGTGGTGGCGCGCGAATGGGAACGCGGAACCATGGAGGCACTGCTTTCTACCGAAGCCACCCGCGTCGAATTACTGCTGTGTAAACTGATCCCCTATTATTTCCTCGGCATGCTGGCGATGCTGCTGTGTATGCTGGTGTCGGTATTTATTCTTGGCGTGCCCTATCGCGGCTCGTTGCTGATCCTGTTTTTCATTACCAGCCTGTTTCTGCTCAGTACGCTTGGCATGGGGTTGCTTATTTCCACCATCACCCGCAACCAGTTTAACGCCGCGCAGGTCGCGCTGAACGCCGCTTTCCTGCCCTCGATTATGCTGTCAGGTTTTATCTTCCAGATAGACAGCATGCCCGCGATTATCCGGGCGGTAACCTACATTATTCCGGCGCGTTATTTCGTCAGTACCCTGCAAAGCCTGTTTCTGGCGGGAAATATTCCGGTGGTGCTGATTATTAACGTGCTGTTTTTAATCGCTTCGGCGGTGATGTTTATTGGCCTGACGTGGCTTAAAACCAAACGTCGGCTGGATTAAGGGGACGGGCATGTTTCATCGCTTATGGACATTAATTCGCAAAGAGCTGCAATCGCTATTACGCGAACCGCAGACGCGAGCCATTCTGATTTTACCGGTGCTGATTCAGGTGATCCTGTTCCCGTTCGCGGCAACGCTGGAAGTCACCAACGCCACGATCGCTATCTATAACGAAGACAACGGTAAACATTCGGTTGAGCTTACCCAGCGCTTCGCCCGCGCCAGCGCTTTTACGCATGTTCTGCTGCTGAAAAGCCCGCAGGAGATTAAGCCTACCATCGATACGCAAAAAGCCCTGCTGCTGGTGCGCTTCCCGGCCAATTTTTCGCGCAACCTGGACACCTTCCAGCAAGCTCCTATGCAGATTATCCTCGACGGGCGTAACTCCAACAGCGCGCAAATTGCCGCCAATTACCTGCAGCAAATCGTTAAGACGTATCAGCAGGAGCTGATGGACGGCAAGCTGAAACCAAACAACAGCGAGCTGGTCGTGCGTAACTGGTACAACCCGAATCTGGATTATAAATGGTTCGTGGTGCCGTCGCTGATCGCCATGATCACCACTATCGGCGTAATGATCGTCACCTCGCTTTCGGTTGCTCGCGAGCGCGAGCAAGGTACGCTGGATCAGCTGCTGGTCTCCCCACTTACCACCTGGCAGATTTTCATCGGTAAAGCTGTGCCCGCGCTGATTGTGGCTACTTTTCAGGCCACCATTGTGCTGGCAATTGGTATCTGGGCTTATGACATTCCATTTGCCGGTTCACTGGGGTTGTTCTATTTCACAATGGTAATTTACGGGCTGTCGCTGGTCGGCTTTGGTCTGCTGATTTCATCGCTGTGCGCCACCCAGCAGCAAGCGTTTATCGGCGTGTTTGTGTTTATGATGCCGGCGATTTTACTCTCGGGCTACGTCTCACCGGTCGAAAACATGCCGGTCTGGTTGCAGAATCTGACGTGGATAAACCCGATCCGCCATTTTACGGACATCACGAAACAGATTTACCTGAAGGATGCGAGTCTGCAGATTGTCTGGGGAAGTTTGTGGCCGCTGTTGGTGATAGCGGCCACAACCGGCTCAGCGGCGTATGCGATGTTTCGACGTAAGGTGATGTAGCTTTTTGTCTTTCGCCAGCAGCGAGACCACGGCGGGTCCGGCCAGGATCACCAGACCCGCCAGTGCCAGCAAGACGTTGTTTTGCAGCACGCGCGACAGCAACCACAGCACGATCATTGCGGCACCGAAATACCACGTGGTAGTCAGCTCTTCCAGCACATCAGCGACGTCACGCCAGCGTTGTTCATGGTGACGTTGCAAGGCCAGCATTAATAAAACCGTTACGCCGTAAACGACGCATAATCCCAGGCCGACGCGCACCAGCGTGCCGCTCATCCAGCCCATTACCAGCAACGCCACTACCAGTAAATGCAACACAATCTGCCAGCAACTTAGACCCGTTGCGACACGAACACGTTGTTGCCACCTCATGGCTTTTCTCCTGAAGGATTTTCAACTAATTGTTCAGAGTACCGGACTTTACGGAAAATTCCGCAACACTGCATCTTTTTGTGACGATGACTACACTATTTTATTTAGGAAGTGACGCCAACGGGAGGCTCATGAGCGGATCGGGAGTTCAATTTTCATTCAATGTGCTCACCATTAATACTCACAAAGGGTTCACCGCCTTCAACCGGCGTTTTATTTTACCTGAGCTAAGGGAGGCCGTCAGAACGGTCGGTGCAGACATTGTATGCCTGCAGGAAGTGATGGGTGAGCACGAAGCTCATTCGCTGCACATTGAGAACTGGCCGGATACCAGCCACTACGAATTTCTGGCGGACACGATGTGGAGCGACTTCGCCTACGGGCGTAACGCCGTGTACCCGCAGGGACATCACGGTAATGCTGTGCTGTCGCGGTATCCCATTGAGCATTATGAAAATCGTGATGTTTCGGTCGGCGCGAGTGAAAAGCGCGGAGTCCTTTACTGCCGAATCGTACCGCCAATGCTCTCCCACCCCATCCATGTGATGTGTGTGCACCTCGGCCTGCGTGAAGCTCACCGCCAGGCCCAGCTCGCGATGCTGGCAGACTGGGTTAACGCCCTGCCCGACGCGGAGCCGGTGGTGATTGCCGGGGATTTTAACGACTGGCGGCAAACGGCCAATCGCCCGTTGAAAGCCAAAGCTGGCCTTGACGAGATTTTTACCCGCGCCCACGGCCGCCCAGCGCGAACATTTCCGGTGCAGTTTCCCCTGCTGCGTCTGGACAGGATCTATGTGAAAAACGCGAATGCCAGTACCCCAACGACGCTGGCGCTGCGTCACTGGCGACATTTGTCCGATCATGCCCCTCTGAGTGCGGAGATTCATTTATGAAATATGGCTGGCGTGAAGGCAATCAAATTCAACTGCTGGAAAACGGCGATCAATTCTACCCCGCCGTCTTTGACGCCATTGAACAGGCACAGCAAAAAATAATCCTCGAGACCTTTATCTGGTTTGAAGATGCGGTAGGAAAACAGCTGCATGCCGCGTTGCTCGAAGCCGCCCGGCGAGGAATCAAAGCAGAGGTGCTGCTGGATGGCTACGGCTCGCCGGATCTTAGCGACAGTTTTGTCGAAGAGCTCACCGTAGCCGGCGTTGTTTTCCGCTACTACGATCCGCGTCCGCGTCTGTTCGGGATGCGCACTAATCTCTTTCGCCGTATGCATCGCAAAATTGTGGTCATTGATGATCGTGTTGCCTTTGTTGGCGGCATCAATTACTCCGCTGAACACATGTCTGATTACGGTCCGGAGGCCAAGCAGGATTACGCCGTGCGCGTTGAAGGTCCAGTCGTTGCTGACATTCTGAAATTCGTGCTGGAAAACTTGCCCGGACAGAGTGCTGTACGACGCTGGTGGCGACGTCATCACCGGGCAATCGACAATCATCGCCCCGGCGAAGCGCAGGCGCTGTTTGTCTGGCGCGATAACGAAGAACATCGTGATGATATTGAACGCCACTATCTGAAAATGCTGACCCAGGCACGGCGGGAAGTGATCATCGCCAATGCCTACTTCTTTCCCGGCTATCGCTTTCTGCATGCCATGCGTAAAGCGGCCCGACGGGGCGTGCGGGTAAAACTCATCGTGCAAGGTGAACCGGATATGCCGATTGTGAAAGTGGGTGCCCGCCTGCTGTACAACTATCTGGTAAAAGGCGGCGTCCATGTCTATGAATACCGCCGTAAACCTCTGCATGGCAAAGTGGCGCTGATGGACGATCACTGGGCGACGGTGGGTTCCAGCAATCTTGATCCACTGAGCCTGTCACTGAATCTGGAGGCAAATCTGATTATTCATGACCGCACGTTTAATCAGACCCTGCGTGACAACCTGAATCCTATTATTGCGCAGGACTGCAAGCGGGTTGATGAATCCATGCTGCCAAAACGCACCTGGTGGAACCTGACCAAGAGCGTACTGGCCTTCCACTTTTTACGCCACTTCCCGGCGCTGGTCGGCTGGCTGCCGGCGCATACCCCGCATCTGGCCGAGGTAGAGCCGCCCGCGCAGCCTGCTCTGGAAACTCAAGACCGTATACAAACTGAGGATGCAGGAGGGAAAACCTGATGGCAAAAAGCCACCGACGCTGGCGGTTAGCGAAAAAGATCCTCACATGGCTGTTTTTTATTGCGGTGATCGTGCTGCTGGTTGTTTATGCCAGCAAGGTCAACTGGCAGGAAGTGTGGACGGTAATTCGCGATTACAATCGGATCGCCCTGCTCAGCGCCGTGGGGTTGGTGATCGTCAGTTATTTACTTTACGGCTGTTATGATCTGCTCGGGCGCTACTACTGCGGCCACAAACTGGCAAAACGCCAGGTCATGCTGGTGTCATTTATCTGTTACGCCTTCAACCTGACGTTGAGCACCTGGGTGGGTGGTATAGGGATGCGTTATCGCCTTTACTCGCGCCTCGGATTGCCGGGGGGCACAATAACGCGGATTTTTTCGCTGAGTATTACCACTAACTGGCTGGGCTATATTCTGCTGGGCGGTTTTATATTTACCTTCGGCGTCGTCGAACTGCCCGCACACTGGTATATCGATGAAGGCACATTGCGCATCTTAGGCATTGCGCTGCTGCTGATTATTGTTGTTTATCTGTGGTTTTGCGCCTTCGCTAAACATCGTCACATCACCATCAAGGGCCAAAGACTGGTGCTGCCCTCCTGGAAATTTGCCCTCGCGCAAATGACGATATCCAGTGCGAACTGGATGGTAATGGGGGCGATTATCTGGTTGTTGATCGGTCAGAATATCGATTATTTCTTCGTGCTGGGCGTGCTGCTGGTGAGCAGTATTGCCGGCGTAATCGTGCATATTCCGGCGGGGATCGGCGTGCTGGAAGCGGTGTTTATGGCGCTGCTGGCAGGAGAGGACTCGTCTCAGGGAACGATCATTGCTGCCCTGCTCGCGTATCGCGTGTTGTACTATTTTATTCCGCTGCTTCTGGCACTGGTGTGTTATTTGCTGCTGGAGAGTCGGGCAAAAAAGTTGCGGGTAAAAAACGAGAAGGCGATGGCGAAATAATTCACCGGATGGCGGCTTACGCCATCCGGTGACGGAAAATTAACGACGATTGCCGAAGATACGCAGCAGCATCAGGAACAGGTTAATGAAGTCCAGATACAGCGTTAACGCCCCAAGAATAGCGTATTTACGCAAGTTGGAACTGTCGCGCAGATCGATCTGCTCACCGATATTTTTCAGCTTCTGCGTGTCATAGGCGGTCAGGCCGACAAACACAATCACCCCTATGTACGTCACCGCCCACATCAACGCTTCACTCTTCAGCCAGAAGTTAACCAGCGAGGCCAGCACAATACCAATCAGCGCCATAAACAGCATATTGCCGAAGCCGCTCAGATCACGTTTGGTGGTGTAGCCATACAAGCTCATGATCCCGAACATCCCTCCGGTAACCACAAAGGTGCTGGCGATAGACGAGTAGGTATAGACGATAAAAATGCTTGATAGCGTCAGCCCGGTTAATGCCGAATAGAGCATAAACAGCGTGGTCGCCATACCCGCGCTCAGCCTTTGCACCATGCCGGACAGGACGAACACCAGCGCCAGTTGAGCGATGATCAGGCCAAAGAAGGTGATTTTGCTGGAGAAGACAAACATCATCACTGCGGGCGTATTTGCCGCATACCAGGCGATAAACGCCGTCAGCAACAGTCCGCAGGTCATCCAGCCGTATACCTGCGCCATATACGTTTGCAGGCCGGAACGGGCCTGTACAATAGAATCGGATCGTGGGAATCGGTCCATGACAATCTCCTGAATCAGTATGAGCCTACAACAATTGTACTCTACCAGCGTTTTGCTGCTAGCTTATCGCTGTCTCGGGCATCAACCCAGCGCTCACCTTCCGGCGTGGCCTCGCGCTTCCAGAACGGCGCGCGGGTTTTCAGGTAATCCATAATGAACTGCCCGGCATCAAACGCGCTGCTGCGATGCGCACTGGTCACGCCAACAAACACGATTTCGTCACCCGGCCACAGTTCGCCAATGCGATGAATCACCGTCACCCGACCCAGCGGCCAGCGCAAACGCGCTTCGTCGACAATCTCCGCCAGCGCTTTTTCGGTCATTCCCGGATAGTGTTCCAGCGTTAACGCCTTAACGCTGTCACCGAGATTGTGATTGCGCACTTTACCGGTGAAAGTGACTACCGCGCCATCTTCATCGCGCTCTGCCAGCCAGGGATACTCATCCCCGACGCGAAACGGCGCAGGGCCAACAACAATTCGCGTTTCAGTCATTTTAGCCTCCGGTTACGGGCGGGAAGAAAGCGACTTCATCACCCGCGTTAAGAGGATGATCAAAACTGACCAACGTCTGATTTACCGCCGCCAGCAGCTTGCCGTCTTCCAGCGCCAACGCCCAGCGATCGCTTTTTGCCGCAAGATGCTTGCGCAGCGCTTCTACCGTTGCAAACTCGGCGGCAACCTCTAACGCATCGGTGTTTACCAGTTCGCGTACCTGAGCAAAGAAGAGAACCTTAATCATGCGCATCTACCTTAAAATCTCCGGACTTGCCGCCGCTTTTTGCCAGCAGACGCACCGGACCAATCACCATATCCTTTTGCACCGCTTTGCACATATCGTAGATGGTCAACGCCGCCACGGAGGCCGCCGTTAACGCTTCCATTTCAACGCCGGTTTTACCGGTCAGGCGACACAGCGTTTCAATCCGTACGCGGTTGTGCTCCGGTTCAGCGTGAAGATTGACTTCCACCTTACTCAGCATCAGCGGATGGCACAGCGGGATAAGATCCCAGGTACGTTTGGCGGCCTGAATACCCGCAATACGCGCCGTGGCGAATACATCACCTTTATGGTGGCTGCCATCGATAATCATCGCCAGCGTTTCGCTACGCATAGTCACGAATGCTTCAGCACGCGCCTCGCGTACAGTTTCCGCTTTGGCGGAGACATCCACCATATGCGCTTCGCCAGCGGCGTTAATATGAGTCAGTTGCGACATACTTATTTCTTCAAATGTGGGTGGAAATTACACGGACGCGTACGGGCATCAAGCTGCGGCGCAATGATATTTTCCCAGGCGGTACGACACGCTTTGGTCGAACCCGGCATGGCGAAAATCAGCGTTTTATTGGCCACTCCGGCAATCGCGCGGGATTGCAGCGTCGCGGTGCCAATCTCTTCAAACGACAGCATACGGAAGACTTCGCCAAACCCTTCAACTTCTCTGTCAAACAGCGGTTGCAGCGCTTCCGGCGCCTGGTCCCCTTCGGTTAACCCGGTACCGCCGGTAATGAGCACTACCTGTACATCATCACTGGCAATCCAGGCAGAAACCTGGGCGCGGATGGCGTAACGGTTTTCTTTGACAATCGCCTTATCGACAATCTGATGACCCGCTTCTTGCGCCGAGTCACGCAGATAATGGCCGGAGGTGTCATCTTCTTCGCCGCGACGGTTGGAAACAGTAAGAATAGCAATGCGTGTCGGGATAAATTCAGCGCTTACCTGACTCATGAAAAACTCCTTTTAGCGATCAGCCGCCAATGTAAGATAAGTTTTGCGTAATACCGGTATTGTTCTGATGCAGGAAATGGGTCTGCTTTTTCTCCAGCAGCGCGGCTGAAATACGTTCTTCCAGCGCCGGCTGCTGAGCGTCATCTTCCAGCAAATCACGCAGGCTTACGCCGCCTTCACCAAATAAACACAGATGAAGCTTGCCAACAGAGGAAACGCGCAGACGATTACAGGTGGCGCAGAAGTCTTTCTCATAAGGCATGATCAGACCAATTTCACCAACATAATCAGGATGACAGAAAACCTGAGCCGGGCCGTCGCTGCGCTGTCGGATCTGGTGGATCCAGCCGCGACGCAGCAGCTCATCGCGAAGTACCTGTCCGGAGATATGGTGTTTACGGAAGAGAGAGCTGCCCTCGCCCGTTTCCATCAGTTCAATAAAACGCAGTTGGATTGGCCGAGGTTGGATCCACGCAAGGAAGGTGTCCAGTTGATGATGGTTTACGTCGCGCATCAGCACGGTGTTGACTTTCACTTTTTCAAAACCCGCATCAAAGGCGGCGTCAATGCCTGCCATCACCTGTTGAAACTTGTCCTGCCCGGTAATGGCATGAAACTGACGGGCATCCAGGCTGTCGACGCTGACGTTGAGCGCGGTCAGTCCGGCATCGCGCCAGGCAGCAGCATCGCGCGCCAGACGATAACCATTGGTGGTTACCGCAATCTGACGGATGGCGTCGTTTTCGCGCACGGCGGCGATAATGTCCGTAAAGTCGCGACGCAGTGAAGGTTCGCCCCCTGTCAGACGCACTTTTTCCGTTCCCAGACTGGCGAACGCGCGCGTGACACGGCGAATTTCATCAACGGTCAGAAAGCCGTTATTGGTGACCCCACCGGGCTTATAGCCATCCGGCAGGCAGTAGGTGCAACGAAAGTTACACACATCGGTAATCGACAAACGTAAGTAGTAAAACTTACGTGCGAAAGCATCGGTAAGTTGAGAGCCCATGTACACCTTTCCAAATACGGGAGACGTAGTCATTTCTTCCTGCGCCCTGGTGACAAACTTTTTCAAGTCTTGTCACGGCCAAAGCACCGTATCATTTGACCCAGGTGCAGAGGCTAGAGTGTTTATACTCGTCATACTTCGTGTTGCAGATGCGTTGGCTTCCGGCAACTCAAATTATTAAGAGTACTTAGTGGTTATGCCGATACTAGCGTGTAAATGACGCTTTTGCCATGTACACTTTCGTTATATAAATACATACATAACGACATGATCGTGCAATTTCGCTACAGAATAAGCAAAAACCACAGTTTTGCATTGATATACATCATCTTGCCATCAGGTGGATCTCGTCAGAAAGGAGTAGATCGCAGAAAATAATTACGGCAGATGCCGACTGGATAATTGCTGAAAACACGCTATTTACGTTACTGTAGCGCCGATCAATTGATATCAGGAAAATATATGCGCACTCGCACGCTGGCAGATCTGGACCGCGTTGTCGCTCTCGGCGGAGGGCATGGATTAGGACGCGTTCTCTCCTCTCTTTCCCCATTAGGTTCCCGCCTGACGGGTATCGTCACCACCACAGATAACGGCGGCTCGACAGGCCGTATTCGTCGCTCTGAAGGAGGGATAGCCTGGGGAGACATGCGTAACTGTCTGAACCAGTTAATAACCCAACCCAGCGTTGCATCAGCCATGTTTGAGTATCGTTTTGGGGGTAATGGCGAACTTTCCGGGCATAACCTCGGAAATCTGATGTTAAAAGCGCTCGATCACCTCAGCGTGCGGCCTCTGGAAGCCATCAATTTAATTCGAAGCCTGTTGAAAGTCGACGCGCATTTAATTCCGATGTCGGAGCTGCCGGTGGATTTGATGGCTATCGACGATCAGGGGCATGAGGTGTATGGTGAAGTGAATATCGATCAGCTCACCATCCCGCCTCAGGAGCTGATGCTGTCGCCAAAAGTCCCCACCACGCGGGAAGCAGTAGAGGCTATCGCTGAAGCTGATTTGATTTTAATTGGGCCAGGCAGTTTTTACACCAGCCTGATGCCGATCCTGCTGCTCGACGAAATGGCGCAGGCCTTGCGTCGCACACCGGCTCCGATGGTCTATATAGGCAATCTTGGGCGCGAATTAAGCCTGCCAGCAGCCAGCCTGACGCTTAGCGATAAGCTGGCCATTATTGAACAGTACGTCGGGAAGAAAGTGATTGATGCGGTAGTAGTGGGTCCGAAAGTGGATGCTTCCGCCGTTACCGACCGCGTTGTCATTCAGGAAGTGCTGGAAGCCAGCGATATTCCCTACCGCCATGACCGCCAGCTATTGCATAGTGCGCTGGAGAAAGCGGTGCAGGCGCTAGGCTAAACGGATTTACCTGATGCGCGGCGCTTATCAGGCCTACAAAACGCTCTGCTCCGGCATCCGACCTACGAACGCGATCTTTGCCGTAGGCCGGATAAGGGGTTTACCCCGCATCCGGCACACTCTTACGATGCTGCGATAAACAACTCGCGCAGTTGATGCAACTGGTCGCGGATCGTCGCTGCCTCTTCAAATTCAAGATTCTGCGCATGCTGCATCATCTGCCCTTCCAGCTCGTGAATCTTCTGCTGCAGCGCTTTTGGCGTCATATCCAGTTCAACAACTTCAGACTTCGCGCCTGCACGTGACTTCCCTTTGCCTTTCGCCTTGGTCTTCGCAATATTCTGACCCAGCGCCAGAATATCGACCACTTTCTTATTCAGGCCCTGCGGCGTAATACCGTGCTCTTCGTTGTAGAGTTGCTGTTTCTCACGACGACGTTCGGTTTCACCAATCGCTTTAGCCATTGAGGCGGTAATTTTATCGCCGTAGAGAATAGCCTTACCGTTGATGTTACGCGCCGCACGACCGATGGTCTGGATAAGCGAACGTTCAGAACGCAGGAACCCTTCTTTGTCTGCGTCCAGAATCGCCACCAGGGAGACCTCAGGCATGTCCAGACCTTCACGTAACAGGTTGATACCCACCAGCACGTCAAACTCGCCCAGACGCAGGTCACGAATGATTTCCATGCGTTCCACAGTATCGATGTCAGAGTGCAGATAACGCACCCGCTCGCCATGTTCTTCGAGGTATTCTGTGAGGTCTTCTGCCATCCGTTTGGTCAGCGTGGTGACCAGCACACGTTCGTTAATCGCCGCACGGGTGCGGATCTCCGACAGCAGATCGTCAACCTGCGTCGCCACCGGACGCACCTCAATGACCGGATCCAGCAGGCCGGTCGGTCGTACCACCTGATCGACCACTTCATCACCGGATTTCTCCAGCTCATAGTTGCCCGGCGTCGCCGAAACGTAGATAGTTTGCGGAGCCAGCGCCTCGAACTCTTCAAATTTGAGCGGACGGTTATCCAGCGCCGACGGCAGACGGAATCCGTATTCGACCAGGGTTTCTTTACGCGCCCGATCGCCGCGATACATGCCGCCAATTTGCGGGATAGTCACGTGGGATTCATCCACCACCAGCAGGCCATCGGCAGGCAGGTAATCAAACAGCGTCGGCGGCGGCTCGCCAGGGCCGCGCCCGGACAGATAGCGGGAGTAGTTTTCAATCCCCGAGCAGTAACCCAGCTCATTCATCATTTCCAAATCGAACTGGGTACGCTGACTTAAGCGCTGTTCTTCCAGCAGTTTGTTATTTGCCAACAGGACTTTACGTCGCTCTGCCAGCTCAACTTTGATTTCTTCCATCGCCTGCACGATACGTTCTCGCGGCGTCACGTAGTGCGTTTTAGGATAGATGGTGTAGCGCGAAATTGTGGATTCGACCTGTCCGGTCAGCGGGTCAAACAGCGATAAACGTTCAACCTCTTCATCAAACAGTTCCACGCGCAGCGCGATGTCATCGGATTCTGCCGGGAAAATGTCGATCACTTCACCGCGCACGCGGAAGGTCCCGCGCTGGAATGCCTGATCGTTGCGGGTATATTGCAGCTCCGCCAGACGACGCAGGATCGCACGCTGGTCGATAATCATCCCCACCGTCAGGTGCAGCATCATTTTCAGGTACAGATCCGGGTCACCCAGACCATAAATCGCGGAAACCGACGCCACGACAACGACATCGCGACGTTCCAGCAGCGCTTTGGTTGCCGACAGACGCATCTGCTCAATATGTTCGTTGACCGAAGCATCTTTCTCGATGAAGGTGTCAGAACTGGGTACGTAGGCTTCCGGCTGATAATAGTCGTAGTAAGAGACAAAATACTCCACCGCATTATCCGGGAAGAACTCTTTCATCTCACCGTACAGCTGAGCAGCAAGTGTCTTATTGGGGGCCAGCACCATGGTAGGACGCTGCAAGTCCGCAATCACGTTAGCGATGGTGAATGTTTTCCCCGACCCTGTCACCCCCAGTAGCGTCTGATGCGCCAGACCATCCTCCAGACCTTCTTCCAGGCGACGAATCGCCTCAGGCTGATCGCCAGAGGGTTTAAAAGCGGAATTTAGTTTGAACGGTTTACTCATGAGCAGCTACCTGAAGCAATGGGCGGGCAGGTGTGTAATTTTACTCGCAGCAGTATATTTTGCCAGTAAAATATACTGGATGAAAAAACAGTAACGCGCCAGAATATTTCTGTTACCCCAGCAAAATGGCCGTGACTACAGGCTAAAATTTGTCCGCAGGCAAGATAAAACACCAGCAAAAATGTGTTATCCCCAAACCAATGACTTTTTTAACATTTGTCAAGCTACTCGATGAAAGTTTTGTGGCAACGCATGACACTTCTGCGACAGCCATTGCATTTATCTAACATCCTGTAATTTAATGATTATTATCTCGAGCCGTCTTTCGCATCAATTTAGTCGCAGGCCGCGTCTTCTCTCGCTTACATTGTGTTTTCTAACCCTAATACACAAGGTTATCCACAGGAATAGTGGATAACTGCCTCCAGCCCGTATGGACTGTAGCCTGGCAAAAACGTCCTGATGGTCTTTTCTGGTGGGATAAAAAAAAATTATCGCTATTTTTTGATATTTATCAGCTAACGAAGCGACCTCGGATGGCCGAGATCTTGCTCGCATTTTCATCATTTTCCTGCCTGCACCATCACGACACCACCAGGCACTGCCAATGTGCACAAAAGAACGTCAGGAATGCGGTCAGTAAGAATTTAGCGCCAGCGTTGCACGCCATCCTGCTGTATTTTTCCCCAATTCCGCTTCTGGCAAGAGATTTGCAGTTTTCTCCCGACCACCATTCCGCGAGGCGGATATCATCATGAGGGAGAAATCTATGTTGAGTCTTCGTGCAGTGAATCACTATTACGGTAATCAACACTCGCTTTGGGATGTCGATCTCGACCTGTTGCCCGGTAAATGTACCGCCGTGCTGGGTCTTCCAGGGATGGGAAAGACTACGCTTGCCAATTGCATCATCGGCAATTTACCGATTGAGAGCGGAACCATGTTCTGGCATCAGGCTGGCGCACCACCTTGCGATCTGCTTCAGATTCCGGCGGCAAAGCGCATTGCACTAGGTATTAACTGTGTATCACAGGAGCGGCGAATTTTTTCGCAGTTGACGGTAGAGGAAAATCTGCACATTGCGCGCCAGGCGGTTGAGGAAAGCGAAGCAATGAACAGCAGCGATATTTACCGCCTGTTTCCACAGCTGTTTGTACTGCGTCAGGCCAAAGGGGTGGCATTGTCGGAGGAAAATCAGCACCAGCTTGCACTCGCCAGCGCGTTGGTCACTCGCCCGCGTCTGCTGATCCTCGATGAGCCCACACGAGGAACAGGCCAGGCGTATATCCACAAACTGGGGAATCTGATTGTGAGGCTAAGCCAGGAGCTTGGCATCACCATTATGCTCGCGGAGCAGAGCCTGCCGTTCATTCGTCGGGTCGCCGACTGCTATTGCTTGTTACATCGTGGCCGCAACGTGGCTCAAGGGCAAATAACACAATTCAGCGACCCGCTAATCAACGACTGGTGGATGCCAGAGACAAAACGCTAAGATCGATATAACGACCTGTCGATGCTTGCTCCGGCTCTTCTGCCAGCCAGGGAATTTCCCCCAGCAGCGGAGCCGCAAGCGCACGCTTTAGCGTCGCCATATATTCAGCATGACGCTTGCCGGGGGGCGTCACATCATTGGCAACCCATCCGGCGAGCGTCAGCCCGGCCTGCTGCACCGCCAGGGCGGTCAAAATGGCATGATTGATACAACCGAGCTTAACGCCAACCACCAGAATCACCGGCAGTTGTTCCTCTTTTACCCAGTCAGAAAAACTCAGCGTTGGCGAAAGCGGCGTAAACCATCCGCCTGCACCTTCCACCAATACCCAGTCAGCCTGTTCTTCAAGCAGGCGTAAACCCGCAGACATCACGGAGGCCTGAATGGGGCGCCCTTCGTCAGCACTGATGATATGCGGTGAGGTAGGTTCCGCGAAGGTATACGGATTGATGGCTGCATAATCCACGGCTACAACGCTGTTGCGCTGTAGCGCCAGCGCATCACTGTTTCGCAGACCTTCATCCGTCATTTCACTGCCTGACGCCACCGGCTTATAGCCGACGGTTCGCAATCCCAACTGTCCCGCCGCCTGAAGCAACGCACAGCTGGCGATAGTTTTACCTACTTCAGTGTCCGTCCCGGTGACAAAATACGTGTTAGTCACGTTGAATCACTCCCAAAAAAAGATGATAAGTCAGCGGATATTTCCCCTGCTGACAGGGCCAGGCGAGCTGTAGCTGACGCAGTTGCGAGCGGGTCAGCACACGCTGCTCGCGTCCATCATGCAAATGCGTCGCACCAATACCCTTCAACGAGCGCATGGCGCTCAGCGCATCGTCAAACCACAGCGTGACGGCTTGAGACTGGTATTCAACGTCCCAGCCGCACAGCGCGTTTTCCAGTTGCTCCACGGGCAAAAAACGGTTGGCGTGCTCCCGGTCATCAACTGTTCGCCACGCCTGACGAAGTTCCGGCATCGAACCTTGCGCCAGGGTACTAAACGCCACCGTTCCGCCAGGACGCACCACCCGGTATAGCTCGCTTAACGCACCGCGTAGGTCGCTGCACCACTGCACGGCCAGATTGCTCCAGGCCAGGTCGAAAGTGGCAGCGGCCTGCGGAATGGCTTCGATATCCGCCAGCAGATAGTGATGGGCAACATCGTGACGCTGCGCTTCAGCCAGCATTTGCGCCGACAGATCCAGCGCGCAGACCTCGCTCCCCTGCTCCCGCCAGTAGCGACTCATACGCCCAGGCCCACAGCCCGCGTCCAAAACCCTTGAGAACGCCCGGCCATCGAGTTGTGCCAGTAACGCATCGGCACTCTGACGTTGTAGCTCTGCGTGTTGCTCATAGTGGGTGGCAGCGCGGCCAAACGCGGCGGCAATCGCCTGTTTATTGACCTGTGCCATGCAACACCTCCAGTAGACGATCGATATCCTGCACCTCATGCGCCTGAGTCAGCGTCAGCCGTAATCTGGCCGTACCGGTGGGCACCGTTGGTGGGCGAATTGCCGTCACCCAGCATCCCTGTTGCCGTAACGTCTGTGCCAGTTGCAGGGCTTTATGATTGTCGCCAACGATCAGCGGTTGAATAGCGCTATCTGAATGCGCCAGCGTCAAATCCGTAGTATTCACCCCAGCGCGAAAACGCTGGATCAGCATCGCTAACTTTTCCCGGCGTTCATCGCCTTCACGGCTGCGGATCACCGCCAGCGCGGCGCGTAAAGCCTGCGCCTGCGCCGGTGGCATACTGGTGCTGTAGATCAGATGGCGGGCAAACTGCAACAGATAGTCGGCCACGCTATCAGAACACAGGATCGCCGCACCGCTGACGCCAAACCCTTTGCCAAACGTCACTACGAGCAGCTCAGGTTTCACCTGTTGTCGAGAGCACGAACCGCGCCCTTCCTCACCGCTTACGCCAATCCCATGCGCATCATCCACCAGCAGCCACGCGCCCTGCCGTTTCGCCACCGCGTGGATTTCTGCCAGCGGCGCACTATCGCCATCCATGCTGAATACGCCTTCAGTGACCACCAGCTGCTGCCCCGGACAGGGGGAAGTCAGCAGACGCTCCAGGTGTTGCGGATCGTTATGGGTAAAGCGACGTAAAACAGCAGGGCTAAGGCTGGCGGCCTCCAACAGCGAGGCATGGCTAAGCCTGTCGGCGACAATGCGATCGTCTTTTTCCATCAATGCGGCTATCACTGCCTGATTAGCGGCAAAACCGGAGATGAACAACAGCGCCCGGGAATAGCCGAGCCACTGCGCCAGCTCTTCTTCCAGCGCCTGATGCGCAACGGAATAACCGCTGACATGGCCCGAGCCGCCACTGCCGACGCCAAAATGCTCAGCGCCCTGCTGCCACGCGCAGATAATTTGCGGATGGTGGCTTAAGCCGAGATAGTCGTTGCTGGAGAAATTCAGATACTGACGACCGCTAGCCTGTAACCAGCGACCAGCACCCTGTGTCACTGCATAGCGCCGACGCCACGCATCAGCACGACGACGCGCCGTTAGCGCATCGTCTATTTTTTGCTGCCAGGTCATACGGTTGCCGCGTTGTAGTAATCGTCGGTATCCGGGGTACGCAGCGCCTGCTCCAGACGTTGTTGCTGTTCGTTATCACCCGCCAGTACCGCCGTTTGCTGCGGGTTAAGACCCAGCTTACGGAACAACAATAAATCTTTATCTTCGTTCGGGTTCGGCGTGGTCAGCAGTTTGCATCCGTAGAAAATCGAGTTGGCCCCGGCCATAAAGCACATTGCCTGGGTTTGTTCGTTCATCTGCTCGCGCCCGGCAGAAAGACGTACGTATGAGGTCGGCATCATGATACGCGCGACGGCGATAGTACGAATAAAATCAAAAGCATCTACGTCGTCGTTATCGGCAAGCGGCGTGCCCTTCACTTTCACCAACATGTTGATCGGCACGCTTTCCGGCGGCGTCGGCAGATTCGCTAATTGCAGCAGCAGACCCGCGCGGTCGGTCACTGTTTCACCCAGCCCCACAATCCCGCCGGAGCAAACTTTAATGCCCGCCTCACGCACTTTATCCAGCGTATCCAGGCGCTCCTGATACGAACGGGTGGTAATGATATTGCCGTAAAATTCCGGCGAGGTGTCGAGGTTGTGGTTGTAGTAGTCCAGACCCGCATTGGCCAGGCGCTGGGCCTGAGATTCGTCCAGCGTGCCCAGCGTCATACAGGCTTCCAGCCCCAGTTCTTTCACGCCCTGAACCATTTGTTCCAGGTACGGCATATCGCGTTCGTGAGGGTTCTTCCACGCCGCGCCCATGCAAAACCGCGTTGAACCGGCTTGTTTCGCCTTACGGGCAGAGTCCAGAACCTGTTCAACTTCCATCAAACGTTCCGTTTCCAGTCCGGTTTTATAGCGGGAACTTTGCGGGCAGTATTTGCAGTCTTCCGGGCAAGCACCGGTCTTAATCGACAGCAGCGTACTAACTTGTACCTGCCGCGGATCGAAATGCTGACGATGAACCTGCTGCGCTTCAAACAACAGATCCAGCAGCGGTTTTTCAAATAATTCGGTGACTTGCGACATTGTCCAGCGAGAAGAATGAGCCATATTGGTATACGTTTCGTTGTTAGTTTGGTGTAGACTTGTAAACCTAAATCTTTTTAATTTGGTTTACAAGTCGATTATGACAACGGACGATCTTGCGTTTGACCAACGCCATATCTGGCACCCTTACACCTCCATGACCTCCCCGCTACCGGTTTATCCGGTGGCCAGTGCCGAAGGTTGTGAACTGATATTAGCCAGCGGTGAGAAGCTGGTTGACGGCATGTCATCCTGGTGGGCGGCGATCCACGGTTACAATCACCCGCAGCTGAATGCCGCGATGAAAACACAGATTGATGCCATGTCGCACGTGATGTTTGGCGGCATTACCCATGCCCCGGCTATTGCGCTGTGTCGCCAGTTGGTGGCGATGACGCCCGAGGCGCTGGAGTGCGTTTTTCTCGCGGATTCTGGTTCGGTCGCCGTGGAAGTCGCGATGAAAATGGCGCTGCAATACTGGCAGGCCAAAGGTGAATCCCGTCAGCGTTTCCTGACATTTCGTAACGGTTATCACGGCGATACTTTCGGCGCGATGTCGGTCTGCGATCCTGACAACTCGATGCACAGTCTGTGGAAGGGTTATCTGCCTGATAACCTGTTTGCGCCCGCTCCGCAAAGCCGGATGGGCGGCGAATGGGCCGAACTGGATATGGTGCCTTTTGCCCGTCTGATGGCCGCACATCGCCACGAAATTGCGGCAGTGATCCTTGAACCGATTGTGCAAGGCGCTGGCGGCATGCGCATGTACCATCCTGAGTGGTTAAAGCGCATCCGTAAGATGTGTGACCGGGAAGGCATTTTGCTGATTGCCGATGAAATCGCCACCGGATTTGGTCGCACGGGCAAGCTGTTTGCCTGTGAGCATGCCGATATCACTCCGGACATTTTGTGCCTTGGAAAAGCGTTAACCGGCGGAACGATGACCCTTTCCGCCACCCTGACCACGCGCCTGGTTGCGGAAACCATCAGTAACGGTGAAGCCGGATGTTTTATGCACGGCCCGACTTTCATGGGTAATCCACTGGCCTGCGCCGTCGCCTCTGCCAGCCTGTCGCTGCTCGAAACCGCCGAATGGCGCTCGCAGGTCGCGGCCATTGAAGCGCAGTTGCGTGAAGAACTCGCCCCGGCGGCAGATTCCCGTTGGGTCGCCGACGTACGCGTGCTTGGTGCCATCGGCGTGATAGAAACCACGCATCCGGTGAATATGGCCGCGTTACAGAAGTTCTTTGTCGAACAGGGCGTGTGGGTAAGACCGTTTGGTAAGCTCATTTATCTGATGCCGCCGTACATCATCAAGCCCGAACAACTGCGTCGTCTGACCCAGGCCGTCAATGAGGCTGTGCGCAATGCAACATTTTTTAGCGATTAATCGGCGGTAAGCTCTACGGTTTCTGGCTACACTTTTTGGCTAACGAGAGGAGTCAGCATGAAACTAATCAGTAACGATCTGCGCGATGGCGAAAAGCTTCCTCATCGCCACGTCTTTAACGGCATGGGATATGACGGGGATAATATTTCCCCGCATCTGGCATGGGATGATGTGCCCGCCGGGACTAAAAGCTTTGTCGTGACCTGTTACGATCCTGATGCGCCAACCGGCTCCGGCTGGTGGCACTGGGTGGTGGTTAACCTGCCTGCAGATACCCGGGTTTTACCACAAGGTTACGGCTCGGGGCTGGTTGCGTTGCCGGAAGGCGTGCTGCAAACACGCACGGATTTTGGTAAAGCCGGTTATGGTGGCGCTGCGCCGCCGAAGGGGGAAACCCACCGCTATATCTTTACAGTTCACGCACTGGATGTGGAGCGTATTGATGTCGATGAGGACGCCAGCGGCGCGATGGTTGGATTTAACGTCCATTTCCACTCGCTCGCCAGCGCTTCTATTACCGCAATATTTAGCTAAGTTCTGTTGTGCCGGATGTCGGCTTAGCCTCATCCGGCGTACAAAGCAGACCGTAAGCCTGATAAGACGCGTCAGCGTCGCCATCAGGCAATTTTCTACAGAAATTCAGGCAGCAATTTCAGCAACGTTCCTTGCGCTAACAGTTCGGTCGCGCACTCGATATCCGGTGCGAAAAAGCGATCCTGCGTGTAATGAGCAACCTGCTCGCGTAAAGCCTGGCGCGCCTGCTCCAGCAGCGGGCTTGAGGTTAACCCTTCACGCAGGTCAATCCCCTGACACGCCGCCAGCCACTCTACGGCAATCACGCCGCGCGTATTTGCTGCCATCTCCCACAGTCTGCGCCCCGCCGCCGGAGCCATAGATACGTGATCTTCCTGGTTGGCGGACGTCGGTAAACTGTCTACGCTATGCGGATGCGCCAGCGCTTTGTTCTCACTCGCCAGCGCGGCAGCCGTGACTTGAGCAATCATAAAGCCGGAGTTCACCCCACCGTTTTTCACCAAAAACGGCGGCAGTTGCGACATGTGTTTATCCATCATTAACGCAATGCGTCGCTCCGATAACGAGCCGATTTCCGCAATCGCCAGCGCCAGATTATCTGCTGCCATCGCCACCGGTTCAGCATGGAAGTTGCCACCAGATATGACATCCCCCTCTTCGGCAAATACCAGCGGGTTGTCGGAAACCGCATTGGCTTCCACCAGCAGAACATCCATCACCTGGCGCATTTGCGTCAGACATGCCCCCATCACCTGTGGCTGACAGCGCAGAGAATACGGATCCTGCACTTTCTCACAGTTATGATGCGACTGCGAAAGCGCGCTGGTGTCGGTCAATACGTGACGATACAGCGTTGCGGCATCAATCTGCCCACGCTGCCCTCGCGCGGCGTGAATACGGGCGTCAAACGGACGACGGGAACCCAGCACGGCTTCGGTGGTCAGCGCCCCGCACACCGTTGCAGACGCAAACAGTTCCTGAGCTTCAATTAGCCCGCGCAGCGCAAAGGCCGTCGAAGCCTGGGTGCCGTTGAGCAACGCCAGCCCTTCTTTTGCCTCCAGCGTTATCGGCTCCAGCCCGGCCTTTTTCAGCGCTTCGGTCGCCGGGAGCCATTCACCCTGCCAGCGCGCCTTCCCTTCTCCCAACAGCGTCAAAGACATATGCGCCAGTGGCGCCAGGTCACCCGATGCCCCCACGGAGCCTTTCGCCGGGATCAGCGGATATACCTCGGCATTCACCAGCGCAATCAGCGCTTCAATCACGCTCAGGCGAATACCGGAAAAACCGCGCGCCAGGCTGTTGATTTTCAGCACCATAATCAGACGCACCATCGCGTCGTCCAGCGCCTCGCCGACACCTGCCGCATGGGAAAGCACCAGCGAACGCTGCAAATTCTGCAAATCTTCCGTGGCGATACGGGTCTGGGCCAGCAGGCCAAAGCCGGTATTAATGCCATACGCCGTACGGCCTTCAGCGACAATATTATTGACGCAGGCGACGCTGGCGTTAATAGCATCGATCGCCCCGGCATCCAGACTCAGTTTGACCGGCTGCTGCCAGATTTCACGTAGCTGGATAAAACTCAGATGGCCCGGCGTGAGTGTCATGGTGTTCATATCAGCGTTTCTCCTGCGTCGCGGCAACCATCGGCAAATTTAGCCCTTCTTCGACGGCGCATTCCACCGCAATGTCATATCCGGCGTCGGCGTGACGCATCACCCCGGTCGCCGGATCGTTATGTAAGACCCGGGCGATACGCGCCGCGGCTTCATCGGTGCCATCGCAAACAATCACCATCCCGGCATGCTGAGAGAAGCCCATACCGACCCCGCCACCGTGATGCAGCGACACCCAGGTCGCGCCGCTGGCGGTGTTAAGCAGCGCGTTCAGCAGCGGCCAGTCGGATACGGCGTCTGAACCGTCGCGCATAGCTTCAGTTTCGCGGTTCGGGCTGGCAACAGAACCGGAGTCCAGATGGTCACGGCCAATAACAATTGGCGCGGATACTTCACCGCTGCGCACCATTTCATTAAACGCCAGCCCCAGTTTCTGACGCCACTCCAGGCCGACCCAGCAGATACGCGCCGGTAAACCCTGGAAATTAATCCGCTCACGCGCCATATCCAGCCAGTGATGAAGGTGCTTATCATCTGCCACGATCTCTTTCACTTTGGCATCTGTTTTATAAATATCCTGCGGATCGCCGGACAGCGCCACCCAACGGAACGGGCCAATGCCGCGACAGAACAACGGTCGAATATAAGCAGGTACGAAGCCGGGGAAATCAAAGGCATTTTCCACGCCCATCTCTTTGGCCATCTGGCGAATGTTGTTGCCGTAATCAAACGTTGGCACGCCCATTTTGCTAAACGCCAGCATCGCCTCAACGTGCGTTGCCATTGAACGTTTCGCCGCCTGCACCGTGCCCTGCGGATCGGACACCGCTTTTGCCTGATACTCTTCCCAGCTCCAGCCAGACGGCAGATAACCATGCAGCGGATCGTGGGCGCTGGTCTGGTCGGTGACCATATCCGGGCGCACACCGCGCTTCACCAGTTCCGGCACAACGTCGGCGGCGTTCGCACACAGCGCAATGGAGACCGCTTTACCCTCGCGAGTGTATTTGTCGATACGCGCCAGCGCATCGTCAAGCGATGTCGCCTGCTCGTCCACGTAACGGGTACGCAGACGGAAATCGATTCGGCTTTGCTGGCATTCAATGTTCAGCGAACACGCCCCCGCAAGCGTAGCGGCTAACGGCTGCGCCCCGCCCATACCGCCCAGTCCGGCGGTCAGTACCCAGCGCCCGCTCAGGTTACCCTGATAATGCTGACGCCCGGCCTCAACGAAGGTTTCATAAGTCCCCTGCACGATGCCCTGGCTGCCGATGTAGATCCAGCTCCCGGCGGTCATCTGACCGTACATCGCCAGCCCTTTGGCGTCCAGTTCGTTGAAATGTTCCCAGGTAGCCCAATGTGGCACCAGGTTGGAGTTGGCAATCAGCACGCGCGGTGCGTTGTCGTGAGTTTTGAATACGCCTACCGGTTTTCCGGACTGGACCAGCAGCGTCTCATCGGTCTCCAGTTTGGTCAGCGCGTTGACGATGGCGTCATAACATTCCCAGTCCCGTGCGGCGCGGCCAATCCCGCCGTAAACCACCAGCTCATGCGGATTTTCCGCCACATCGGGATCCAGATTATTCATTAACATGCGCAGCGGCGCTTCGGTCAGCCAGCTTTTGGCCGTTAAGGTGGTGCCGCGTGGGGCACGAATATCCTGCTGACGATATTTGCTATGGGACATGACAGAAAACTCCTCGCGAACGTCGGATAGATAAGTAACATATACTTGTCTATACAAGTCACCGCAAGGATGATTTTAACAATTAAGATACATTTTTATTATATTGCGTCAGCAATCACGGTTTTCATCTCCTGTATCAGGACATAAACCGCCCTTGCAGTCGATAGCGGGAACCAGGGAACAGCAAACGGGCATGAGAGACAATGGATGACGCGGACCAGGTCTTGCGGCGGATCAGCAGGCAGGGATCGTGTTCTTTGATGTTCAGCAGCGCGCACTCTTCGGCGCTGGCACGTACCGCTTCAACAATATGCTCACCTTCGGTCAAGGGGGCTATCAGCGACAGGTAAGCGTGCGGCGTAGTCTGGCTGTAATCCTGCGCCAGATACTCCGGCACAATTTCGGCATTCACGCAGCGATCTTCAATCTGTACCGGCAGATCGTTCTCGTAGTGCACCATGACAGAGTGAAAAATAGAGGTGCCTTCTTTGACGTTTAATACCAAAGCCTGCTGCGCGTTTGCCCGGGTTCTTTCCAGCGTCAGCACTTCGCACCGGTGCTGATGCTGACGGGCGTTGATTTCATCCGCGATGCTGCGAATTTCAAATAGCGCGGACTGACCTTTTGGCTCGGCGACAAACGTCCCCACGCCCTGCAAACGCACCAGTAAACCTTCATCCGTTAACTCACGCAGCGCCCGGTTGATGGTCATGCGGCTGAAACCATACTGCGCCACCAGTTCTGCCTCAGACGGAATGCGATCGTGAGGCTGCCAGATACCGCTGGCAATTTTTTCGCTGATCTCCTGTTTGACCTTTTCGTAAAAAGGAGCCGGAGCAGAACGGGATGGGAGCATGCGTGAGCCTTCCTTAAGCTAAAAATGTGAGTGGGTACAGTTTACAGGCATTACCCGAACCTGATAAGCGCAACGCCATCAGGTATGTCAGTGCCACCAGTGGGCGATTTGCCAGCCTAATCGCGCCGCAACCCGCACCGCCCGGCCATCATCGTCAAAGCGTGGATTAAATTCAACCATATCCACCGCCTGTAGTTTACCGCTACGACACAGAGGCTCAATCAGTCTCAGCAGCGTCGCCAACGGTACACCAAGCGCGGCGGGGGCCGACACACCGGGCATTTCCCACACCGGCAGCACGTCGAGGTCGATTGTCAGATAGATGACATCCAGATTGGCAATGAACTGCGCTAACCGCGCCTGCGCCGTATCACAATGCAGATCCTCCACTACGGTCACACCGAGCCGCTGGGCCTCATCCCAAAGCGCCTGGGTGTTTGCCGCCCGGCTGACGCCGATACAGGCATAGTGAAATTCACGCTGTTGTTCATCGCAAAGCTGCGCCAGCTGGCGAAACGGCGTACCGGATGTAGCCTGCCCGGCATGGCGCAAATCGAGATGCGCATCGAAGTTGACTATCCCCACTTTCGCCTGCGGGAACGCGTCCAGCACACCTGCGCCATGGGCATATGCGGTTTCGTGTCCGCCCCCCAGAACAAAGGTGCGCATATTTTCCTGCTGGCAACGCTGTACCGCATTGCGTAGCGCCTGCTGCGCGCCCTCAAGATCGGGGGCCTGCGCCACAATATTTCCCAGATCCACCAGTCGATGATGCCCATCGTGGCTGGCTAAATTCGCCAGCGCCTTGCGCAGCACATCGGGCGCTCCGGCAGCTCCCGTGCGCCCCTGATTACGTTTAACACCTTCGTCGCAGGCAAACCCGAGCAACGCTATCTGCTCGCGATACATTTCTGGGCTAAACGTCGGGCTCTGGGTGATAGTCTGAAACAGGCGCAGCGCATTCGGCGATTCGGCCCGGTCATCACGTCCCTGCCATAGCGCAGGTGAAGCAGGTTGCCAGTGAGTCATGCTATTTGTCCTTTGAATACGCGTTGGTAGAGCGGGTTGCGTCCGGGTTCATACAGGATCTCAACAGGAAGTGTTGCATCCCACACCACAAAATCGGCCACAAACCCGGCCTTCAATTGACCGTGGGTGTCGTGACGCCCCAGCGCCCGGGCCGCATGACGGGTTACGCCCGCCCATGCTTCTTCCGGCGTTAAGCCAAACTGAACGCAGGCCATATTCATCGCCCAGTGCAGGCTGATAAACGGGCTGGTACCGGGGTTAAAATCTGTCGCTACCGCCATCGGTACCTGATATTGACGCAGCAACGCTACCGGTGGGCGCTGCTGCTCTTTGAGGAAATAGAATGCGCCGGGCAGCAGCACGCCGACCGTACCGCTTTGGCTCATTGCCGCCACGCCTGCTTCATCGAGGTATTCAATATGATCGGCGGATAGCCCGTGGTAGCGGCTTACCAACTGTGCGCCGCCAAGCAATGACAGTTGTTCGACATGGCCTTTAATCGGGATGCCCAGCGCCTGCGCAGCCTGAAACACCCGCTCACTCTGCGCCAACGAAAAACCAACGCTTTCACAGAACAGATCAACGGTCTCAAACAGCCCTTGTTCCCACAGCTGCGGCAAAATGGTCTCGCACACCAGCGTAATATAGCCGTCAGGATCATCCCTGAATTCCGTTGGCGTCGCATGCGCAGCCAACAGCGTCGGGCTGATTTCAACGATATTCTCTGCCGCCAGCGCTGCCACCACGCGCAATATTTTCTCTTCTGTCGGCAAATCCAGGCCGTAGCCGGATTTTATTTCCAACAGCGTAACACCTTCTTTGATCAGCTGTTCCATCCGCTGATGGGCTACGTGTAAGAGTTGTTCATCCGTGGCGCTGCGGGTCGCCGATACGGTGGCATTGATCCCCCCACCCTGAGCGCTTATCTGCTGGTAGGAGACACCATTTAACCGCTGCTCCCATTCACCTGCGCGGTTTCCGCCAAAGACGAGATGCGTATGGCAATCAATCAGGCCAGGCGTAATCAGCCGGCCCTGCATATCAAAAGTATTGTCATGTGTGAGATATAACGATGATTCCGGGACGATATCGCGAATCTTGCCCTGGCGGACGATCAGCGCATGACCATCCACCAGCCCATATGGGGTACCACGTTCAGGATCCATAGTCGCCAAACGAACATTGCGCCAGATAACATCATCAGGGAAGAATTGCTGCATTCGACTCACCACTTGTCATAGGTTGTATAGACATTTATTTTTTATTATAGGGATGTTGTCAACCTGAAGAGCCATAATTGTTATCTATTTGTGATATAAAGACTCTCCGCGCCAGACATTGCTGCGATAAAAAACAACTTTTTACCTTTTCGCCTTCCCGTTTCGCTCAACTTAGTATAAAAAAGCAGGCTTTAATGGATAACTTTCAAAGCCCGGAGCAACCTGTGAATATATCATCAGTTTCCCGTCTGGCGCTGGCAATGGCTTTTGGCGTGACGCTGACCGCCTGTAGCTCTACGCCGCCCGATCAAATTCCTTCCGATCAGACCGCGCCAGGTACCTCTTCGCGCCCGATCTTGTCGGCCAATGAAGCGAAAAACTTCGTTGCTGCGCACTATTTTTCCGCGCTGACGCCAAACACCGCGCCATGGAGCCCTTCTTCAATTTCTCTGCCTGCACAACCTGACTTCGTCGTTGGCCCGGCAGGCACTCAGGGCGTAACCCATACCAGCATTCAGGCTGCGGTGGATGCGGCAATCATCAAACGTACGAACAAACGTCAGTACATCGCGATTATGCCGGGCGAGTATCAGGGCACGGTATACATCCCGGCAGCAACGGGTAGCCTGACGCTGTACGGTATGGGCGAAAAACCGCTGGATGTAAAAATTGGCCAGGCCATTGACGGTGACATGAGCACCGCAGACTGGCGTCGTACGGTGAACCCAGGCGGTAAATATATGCCGGGTAAACCTGCGTGGTATATGTTTGATAATTGCCAGAACAAACGTGGCACAAATATTGGTGTGATGTGTTCTGCCGTCGTCTGGTCGCAAAACAACGGTCTGCAATTGCAGAACCTGACCATCGAAAACAACCTGGGTGATAGCGTTGATGCAGGCAACCACCCGGCCGTTGCGCTGCGTACCGATGGTGATAAAGTGCAGATCAACAAGGTCAATATTCTGGGTCGTCAGAATACGTTCTTTGTAACCAACAGCGGCGTACAAAACCGTCTGGAAAACGATCGTCAGCCTCGCACGCTGGTAACCAACAGCTACATTGAAGGTGATGTGGATATCGTTTCTGGTCGTGGCGCAGTGGTGTTCGAGAACACCGATTTCCGTGTTGTGAATTCCCGTACGCAGCAGGAAGGTTACGTGTTCGCACCGGCTACTCTGTCAAACATCTACTACGGTTTCCTGGCGATTAATAGCCGCTTCACGGCAAGCGGCGATGGCGTGGCGCAGTTAGGCCGATCGCTGGATGTCGATTCCAACACTAACGGTCAGGTCGTTATCCGTGACAGCGTGATTAACGAAGGCTTTAACATGGCAAAACCATGGGCTGACAGCGTTATCGCAAAACGCCCGTTTGCCGGTAATACCGGTGCGGAAGATGACAAAGGTGAAATCCAGCGCAACCTGAACGACACCAACTTCAACCGCATGTGGGAATACAACAACCGCGGTATCGGTAGCAAAGTGGTTGCCGAGCCGAAGCAGTAACAGCGAAAAGGGATGGCTTACCGCCATCCCTGAATATGTCACTCTTTTTATTGCGCCAGCACTGGCCGGTTGCTGTAAAGGCGGTTGAGTTCTTTTCTGCTGAGTCCGCGTTCTGGAGTCTTGCTTTGAAGTAAATCATCTGCAGGCTGTACAGCGGCAGTTTCATTTTCATTACTCAATGATGGCTCCAAAACATGTGGATCGTTATCATCAAGTTGTGTATCAATCCTATCATGCTCTTGCTTCTTTGCCAGCTCTAACATATCTGACATCAATTTATCCATTGATAACTCCTTTATAAAGGCAGGGTCAGTCATAGGTGTAACTTTAGCATCTAAGAATGTACTTAAAACAGTAGCATCGTGGGTTTCAATAGTCATATTAGTAGTCACTAGATTTGGGATAAACAGTTCCTTGGGCTTTGTCCCTTCAGAAAGACTGTAACTGGTTGACGTAATAGCATTGTCTTTTATTCTTACTACCTGAAGACATCCATTATATATACGATATGCAAGCCCCTCATCAGGTATTAACCCCCCTGGTCCTACTAGCATACGACGATACATAGACAAAAAATCTTCATAACTCGCCTTAATGTTCACCAGACTATTTTTTTTATCGCTCGGCACTTCCATGTCATGGATTACATTAGCAAACTCATTACTGTGCAATAAATATTCAGCCTTTGATTTCAGAATATTAGCCATAGCATCAATTTTTTCTTTCCTATTAAAATTGGGGGCAATAGCCTTAATAGACTTGCTTGGTGTCAATTTATAGCTAGCAACTTTAAAAATATCAGTTTTATTTTTATGTTTATTTATATATTTACTTGCACTTTCATTTATATTTATTTTCACATAGCGAATAAGAGCTTGAGTAAGTATTTCATCTTTTAAATCTGAATTGAGAACTTTATCAACAAATTGGTCATGATAAAGCTCCATAAAAGCAACGCTATCGACCTTATTTTGTAGAGAAGACACTCGCCAAGACTGGAGGCCGTCTATTGACTGAACAGATCCCTTTGGAATATCTGGCGAAAATGAATATTTACCATTATCACCAATTAATAATTTGAGGTTTGTACCAATCGATAGCGATTTTTCAGGCGTCAAATCGGAACTTGGTGCATTTACTGTCTCTTTGACTTTTTGAGACTGGTGCACACCATCTGTTGATATCACGGATTCATCATGACGTTTAATTTTGTCGGTATTCTGGCTATTTTCTACTACTTTCTCATTTTTTTGAATATAAATTTCATTGCTGTTGTTGACACGCGAACGGGAGGACTCCTGTAGACGGCGGATTTCCCGGCCACTCATCGTTTTGCCAATTACATTATTTTCTTGCAATGATTGAGACGGCGCCAAGGTTCGCAGCGGCAACTCCTGCGAAATATTCTCGCTTACCGGTGACAACATGGATTCCACAGAAACAGCTGCTGTGGGTTTATCCGTACCCGTTTTAGGTAGTGAAACATTGTCATCTTGTACAAGAGCATCAATCATATCATCAAGATAATCTCTAGGTCTCGCCACATCCGACAGATCGTCACTTATCTCATTATCACCAAATGCAGAAATGCTACCCAGTGATGGGTCTGAGTACTTTTCTCCAAAAAATTGATTAAATTTCTTCTTGAAATCCGAGTTAGTTTCAATCATTTTAAAATCAAAGTAGGAGTTGCCGTCAGAATTATCACAATTATATTTTTCATCTTGATAAACCTCCAACAAACCGCTGTTCTTTAATCTAATATTATTAATCACCTCAACAAATTGAGTTTTATCTACCCCCATTTTTTCAAGTATTGAAAGATCATATTTATAAAGTTGAGATTCAATATTCACCTCACTGATATCATCATTTTTAATAACTTCCTGCGCAATACGACCAGTGGGAACAACAACATCAAGTAATACTCTTGAATTGTTAACACTGGTTTTTACTTCCTCTTGCCACATAAATTTATCTTTAAAACTTGTCGTTTCATTAATAATGGGGTAATTAAATTTATTTTTCACATCGATAGTAACATCTGCCCCACTATATCTTTTTTTAACAAATAATTCATTTAGTGGCAAATCAACTCCATTTTTAAACTTTATAGATGTTAGTCCATTTGAACGGAAACCTTCAACGTCGGGAGATAATAGCGATTTTATTTGTACGGTTGATTCATCCTTCAATAGATAAGGAGCACCTGAGTCTACCCTGGATGCAACAAATAAAAGATCTGCCATAAAACGAAGAAAAATTCCGCCTTCACTCTTCAACTCAATATAATTTTCTGCAAGAATATTTCTAACTTCACTCTCATTACTTTTGCAAAACTCAGAAATAACTTTGCTTGAAAAGTTATTGCCATTATTTTTATATTCTTCAAAAACACCCGGAAACTTATTGACAATGGTCATTAATCTCGGATCAAGACCTTTAGTCTCACTATTGATAATGGGAATTCTATTACCAGAATTAATACTGATAATGTTCTCCTGACCAGGATTATTTTCATTTTCCGCTATTTGCGGCTTAAAATAGCTTTCGATCTTGCTAGTAGTACTATCTATCAGCTTTTGCTGAGATATACCTCCAACTTGCTCGCGAAAATCATCCAATTCCGATGGTGTCATGCTTCTTATATAATCAAATCTGTTTTCATTTATTAATGAATCAATATATTCGATAAAACCTTCATGTGAAGAACGGGTTGTTTTTGCCTCCTCTACTTGCTTAAAATACTCATAGAAATGAGAAGCAGCCAACCCTCTCTCATATTTCTTATAAATACAACCAGGAATAGTATAAATCTTACCATTCACCCCCGGTATTTTAAGATCCCCATTGCCAGATATTGGTTTATATTCTGTTGCAAGTTCATCGAGCTTACCATTGGAGTCATAAAAATATTTAACCTCGACCTTAAGAAATTTTTTATGTTCTGCATCTCCTTGCTTTTCCAACTTAGTGACACACATACCTTTTTCAGTAAACTCAACACCATCATAGGGGATACTAATTTTTTTAAAAATTGACTTTTGCCGTTCAATTTCTTTAAGCATCTCTTTTTTTTCTGCTCTATCAGAGGTTTTCCTTGCCATTTCCTCAAGAGCATTTACATTTTTTAACGTATATACTTCATTATTAAATGTTATTTTAAACTCAGGAGTATTCGGCTCCACAGGAACAGTTGAACCAGTCGATACTGTAGATGTATTTGAAACAATGGTTTCTTTACCAGAATTTAACCCTACAATCAGTGTATCCTCTACAGATTCACTGGCTCGCCCCATTTCTTCTTCGTTTGACAACATATCGATAAACAGATCTTTCTCTACTGGCTCAGTGGCTTGCCCCACTACTGCGTCGGTTGCCAACAGCTCAAAGAGCGGGTCTTCCGCTCCTGATTCACTGGATTGCTCTACTTCTTCTTCACTTGGCAACATATCGATAAACAGGTCTGGCTCACTGGCTTGATTCACTACAGCTTCAGTTGTCTGTGTATCAACAATATGCTCATTCGCTTCAGGCTGACTGGGTTGCCCTACTGTAGCGTTAGTTTTTGCATTTTGCGGTAAATCACTAACCCATTTTAGAAACTCATTAACTCTTTTTGCCTGTTTCTCAGTTGCGCGACATTGTTCTTTAGATTCTTTATTCTGATGATGGCTTAGCGCCATTTCGTTTACAGAAGTTAATTTATCGTCATTAAGCGTGCTGATCTCTCTAAGCGCATGAGATGAAAATGTAAAAGCGGCACCTTTTATATCGACCATTTTTTCTATTGACGAAAGCAAATACTTCAACTGACTTTCTCTGGTAATTGCCAGATGATGATATTTTCTGGCTAACTCCCTGTTGCCCGATGTATGTTCTTTACTTGAATACGAGGCATACTTATCCCACGCCATAGCAGATTCTTGTTGTAAAAAAAGAACTTTATCTTTCGGCGATAAGTCATGGTAGTATGACCTCACGACAGAGAAGTCTTTTATAGCATCTTTAACTGCAAAAGACTCAATGTGGTTATCCAGCCAGGCAATTTGCTGTCTTGAACTTTCTCGCTCATATTTTTTTTTAAGTTCGTGAAGCCCAGATATCTTGCTATCTCTCAATTCCCTGAGCGTATTAATACCTTTCTGAGAAAACTCATTTTCTACATTATTGTTTTTAAGACACACCGCAACCATACTCGCTATACTACCGGGTTCTGGTTCTGCTTCGGTGATATTTTTCAACTCTATTTTAAGTGAGATAATTTCTTTACGATATGCTTTATTTTTTAACAGATTCAACTGTCTGGCTAGTTTACCAATCTCTTGTCCGTATTCTAAAGTTTTGGCATCATCATCCGTGATGCCATTATCCTCCAGATGATTGAGTAACTCCATTTCCTTTCGTTTCAGTTCACTCTTTATTTTTTTTGGATTCAGGGATGCCATATCCTCTAACTTAGAAATAGCCTTTTTGATATTTTCCGATCTTGACGACAATACTTTAACATCTTGTATATTGCTAAAATCATTACTGTTAACCATGGTACTCAAGGCGGATAGATAGCCAGAATCAGCATATACAGTATCAATATAGCTCTTGAATTTATCACTACTATAAATTGTCGGAAGATATTTTTCCGCATCAGATTGTGATATATTTTCAACCCATCCTTTTTTTATAACATTCTCAATAGCAGCACAACGGAGTTTATCTTTATCTGTCCAGCCTTTCATTGTTTTTGCGGACCAGTCCGTACACAGTGCATCAATCCCTTTCGCGTAGTTTTTTTTAGCCGTAGACCGCGTTAGAGCCTGAGAATCTGCATGGCGTTTACTTTGTTGTAGCGCTTCTATATTCTTTCCATTGGAATAATGGAACATAGAATCGATATTATTCTGCAAATGATACAGCTTATCCTTTCCAAAAAACTCCTTAACATCAGCATCTATTCCTATACCTATAACCCTGGCAGGAACACCACTGCCAAATTCATGAACAAGAGATTTTACATATTCACTGACTTTATTCTCTTGAGAATATTTTGATGTATCCAGAAGTGTGGGGAAGTGTGTCTCTAAAGATTCTTTTCCATATAACACGCCGAGAGGAAGTGCATTATTTTCGTTAAGAATGATATTCTGGCTTTTCTCACGGATAAATAACTTTAAATTCGCAATATTATTTGGCTTGTCAAAATTACTATATTTTGCCTCAGGCTCCTGCCAGGCAATTATATTATCCCATGAAATGATCTTACCGTTATATTGAATTCCTTTAGTACTGATTAATTTATTTCCTTTACTATCGGTGGCACTTTCAGCAATGAGTGTCATTCTCTCTTTTCTGTCTAACGTTCTGGCAAATGTAGTCCCATCATCCTTCTCGACCAAGGAATAGTGGACCAGAGCATTACCAACATGTTTAGCTGGTACATGTAAATTAAGGGTACCCTTGCCATCACCGCTGCCAGAATCAAGGGTCAAGGTTCCCATGACACTAACCTGCGATTTTAGAGGCACATTAATAGTCGCCGTAGCTTCACTTTTCGGTCGACAATCAGAAAGACGTCGAATGGTGTGACATGTTTCGGCTCTGGAAAGTTTTTGGCCTGATAGATTAGATACAGATTGAATGTTATCCCTAAAGTTGTCTACCGTTTTGTTTCTGTGTAATTGTTTCGGAATTGAATTTTGTACTTCAGGTACAGCGCGACATTGGCTTCCAGCATTCAATAAATAAATTTCGCTCATATTATCCCCCAGAAAATAATCCATTTAACTATCAATGATTTGAATAAATCACAGCAAGAATATATGTAGAATCTATTCTTTTCACCGTATAGAATCTCATACTCTTTGAATGGAAAATTTCAAAAAACGCTCCATTTTCCGAAAATTTTTTACGCAAAAATTCAGTGATATTTAATGCAGAAAAAAGGAAGAAACTAAATCGTCAGCAGAAACGCAAGTCCAGCCTACTGTAGAAGGGAATTAAACAAGCAGAAACAGCTAAAGTATTTGCAATCAATCTTAAAGATAGCGACGCCCGCTAACGGGCGTCGCTATTGTTAGTACGCGTTAACCACCACCCACATCGGGCCTTGTCCTACCGCGTAACGACCGTTCTCTGTCAACAGTCCTTGTTCGCCTGCAATCTTATACACCGCGATATGGTGCGATTTTTGCCCGGCGGCAATCAGGTATTTTCCGCTGTGATCGATATTAAAACCACGTGGCTGAGTTTCGGTAGGCTGGAAACCCTCTTTAGTCAGTACGCTACCGTCTTCAGACACGCTAAAGACCGTAATCAGGCTGGCGGTGCGATCACAGGCATACAGATGACGCCCATCAGATGTGATATGAATATCTGCTGCCCAACGGGTATCAGCGAAATCTGCAGGCATCATATCCAGCGTCTGCACACACTCAATTTTGCCGTACGGATCTTTAAGCTCCCAGACATCAACAGAGCTGTTCAGCTCGTTCACACAGTAGGCATATTGCTTATTCGGATGGAACGCCATATGACGCGGGCCCGCGCCTTCCACGGTAGTTACTTCAGCCGGTTCCTGCGCGACCAGATGGCCATCATCGCTTACGTCAAACAGGCAGATACGATCCTGTTTCAACGCCGGAACCCACAGGGTACGGTTATCCGGAGAGATGTTGGCTGAGTGGCAACCATCCAGGCCCTCAACCACGTCAACCAGTTCCACCGGCAGGCCATCTTCCAGGCGCGTGACGCTCACGCTGCCAGCGTTATAAGAACCCACGAACACGAAACGTCCCTGATGATCGGTAGAAATATGCGTCGGGCTACCCGGCAGCGCAGACTCTGCCGCGAAGGTCAGCGCACCGTCATCAGGCGCAATACGATAAGCCAACACGCGAAACTCCGGGCGCACGCCAACATAGAGGTAACGCTTATCCGGGCTGACGACCATCGGCTGTACCTGACCCGGCACATCAACCACCTGTGTCAGCGTCAGAGAACCATCGTGATTCAGGCTCCAGACGTGGATTTGCTGACTTTCAGGGCTGGCGGTATAAACGGTTTGCTTCATGAATACTCCTTTGCTTTTTGGCAGGTGGCTGCAATTGCCTGACACACGCCTAAGGTAGACGCTTTTAACGGTGAATGCTTAATTAAGGCTCAGAATTTTGTCCGGCTCACGTCTCGGTGTACCATTCCAACAGACATAATTCTCAACCTTAATCTGGATAAACCTATGACCGCACGCGTGATTGCCCTGGATTTAGACGGTACCCTCTTGACCCCGAAAAAAACCTTGCTGCCATCCTCTCTCGAAGCGCTCTCGCGCGCCAGAGAAGCAGGCTACCAACTTATCATTGTCACAGGTCGCCATCACGTTGCTATTCATCCTTTTTATCAGGCACTGGCGCTGGATACACCTGCAATTTGCTGTAACGGTACCTATTTGTATGATTATCAAGCAAAAAAGGTGCTGGAATCCGATCCCCTTCCGGTAGACCAGGCATTACAGCTGATCGAAATGCTGGATGAACATCAGATCCACGGGCTGATGTATGTGGATGAGGCCATGCTGTATGAGCGCCCTACCGGGCATGTAGTGCGTACTGCTAACTGGGCACAAACGCTGCCGCCGGAACAGCGCCCGACCTTCACCCAAGTTCCTTCGCTGGCGCAGGCGGCGCATGACGTTAACGCCGTCTGGAAATTTGCTCTGACCGACGAAGATATTCCGAAACTGCAGCAGTTTGGCCGGTATGTCGAGCAACATCTGGGGCTGGAGTGTGAATGGTCCTGGCACGATCAGGTCGACATTGCCCGTAAAGGCAACAGTAAAGGACGACGCTTGACCCAGTGGATAGAAGCACAGGGCGGGTCAATGGAAAACGTGATTGCCTTTGGCGATAACTTTAACGATATCAGCATGCTGGAAGCCGCAGGCACCGGCGTAGCCATGGGCAACGCGGATGACGCGGTCAAAGCACGCGCCAACATCGTGATTGGTGATAACACCACCGACAGCATCGCGAAATTTATCTACTCTCACCTGCTGTAATCAGGCGGTAATCGATACGCTCTTAATTTGCGCGTACAGCCACAGGCCAGGTTTGATACCCAGTTCATCCCTGGCCCATGGGCTGATCTTCGCCCACAGCGTCTTACCGCCCACCTCAAGCTGAACTTCCACCTGACCGTTGTCGTCATAGCATTGCGCGACTTTTGCCCGGAGAACATTACGAATACTGGTCTGTTGCGGCGGTTGCAGTACCAATGAAACATCAGAGGCCTGAATACGAATACGCAGCGCGGTTTGCAGCGGTTGCTCCAGCTTGTTGACCCACAGATGCTGATCGCCAAGCGCCAGCGCGGTCATCGCGTAGTGTGGATGATGTTCCAGCACGCTGACTTTCAGAATACTGCTTTGCTGTTCCTTAGGCAGCCAGGGGTGCATCACGCTGCTGCCCCAGACATCTTCCAACGAACCAAACGCTTTGACCTGCCCGTTTTCCAGCACCATCACTTTATCTGCCAGGTGCAAAATCTCATCAAGCGAGTGGCTGACGTACAGCATCGGAATATTAATTTCCCGCGCCAGGCGTTGCAGATAAGGCAGCAGTTCGCGTTTACGCGGTATATCCAGAGAGGCTAACGGCTCATCAAGCAGCAATAACTCAGGCGCGGTCAGCAGCGCCCGACCGATGGCGACACGCTGCTTTTCACCGCCAGAAAGACCGCCTGGCAGACGGTCAAGCAGCGGTTCAATGCCCAACAACGCCACCAGCTTATCAAACTGTCCGGCCATGCTTTTCGCCATTCCGTAACGCAGGTTGCCGCGCACTTTATAGTGCGGGAACAGGCGCGCATCCTGGAAAACATAGCCCACCCGGCGTTTTTCCGGCGTTAAACAGATACCGTTCTCGACGTCGTTTAAGACCCGACCGTTGAGCACGATGCGCCCGGACTGCGGCTGCGTCAGACCACTGATGGCGTTAATCAGTGAGGTTTTGCCCGCACCGGAAACGCCAAAAATAGCGGTGATGCCGCTGGCTGGCAGCGTTTCGTTGAGCGTCAGACAATGCGTCCCCAGCGTCTGGGAGAAATTAAGTTCAAGCATGATTATCGCCCCGTCCGCTCACGGCTAATACGCGCCAGCCATTCAGAAATCAGCAACGAAATCAGCGCCAACACAATGGAAATGATACATAATCTCGCCGCCGCGCTTTCGCCGCCCGGGGTTTGGATCAGGGTATACATCGCCGAAGGAATGGTGCGGGTTTCGCCAGGAATATTGGAAACAAAGGTAATGGTTGCACCAAATTCCCCAAGGGAACGCGCAAACGCCAGCACCGTACCAACAATAATGCCGGGCAGCATCAGCGGTAACGTAATGGTCATAAAGACGCGCCAGCGTCCGGCTCCCAGCGTGCGGGCCGCCTGCTCCAGCTTGACGTCGACACCTTCCAGCGCCAGACGAATAGCCCGCACCATGAGCGGGAAGGACATCACCGCAGCGGCCAGCACCGCCCCACGCCAGCTAAAGGCAAAAGTGATGCCAAACCAGTCGTACAGCCATTCGCCAATGAATCCGCGCCGTCCCATAGAGACCAACAGCAGATACCCCACCACCACAGGCGGCAGAACCAGCGGCAAATGCAGTACGCTGTCGAGCAGCGCTTTGCCCGGGAACTTGCATCGCACCAGTAGCCAGGCAAAGAAGATCCCAAATGGCAGACTAAACAACACGGCCAGGGAAGAAACTTTCAGGCTCAGTATAACGGCCTGCCATTCAGGATCGGTCAGTATCATTACTTGGTCGTAAATCCATAACGTTTAAAGATTTCAGCAGCCTGCGGTCCTTTCAGGTAATCATAGAACGCGCTAACCGTTGCGTTTTTGTGCCCATCAACAATCGCGATAGGGTATTCCACTTTTTTGTGCGAATCTTCCGGGAAAGTCGCAACAACTTTTACGCCCTTGCTGGCGACGGCATCAGAACCATAGACGATCCCCAGCGGCGCTTCGTTACGCTCTACCAGCGCCAGCGCACCGCGCACATCTTCAGCAGGAGCCAGTTTCGGGGCCAGGGTATCCCATGCCCCCAGTTTTTGCAGCGCTTCTTTGGCATAAATGCCTGCCGGAACATGTTCCGGATCGCCAACAGCCAGGCGCCCACCGTTCAACAGACTGGTCCAGTTGGTTTTGCTGTCGATGGTGAAGTCTTTCTGTGCGCTGGCTTTCGGCGCAACCACCACCAGGCTGTTACCCAACAGCGTTTCACGCGTTGCGGTATCAATCGACTTCTTGTCTACCGCATAGTCCATCCATTTCTGATCGGCAGAAATAAACAGATCGGCCGGTGCACCTGCTTCAATCTGACGCGCCAGTGTGGAAGAAGAAGCAAAAGAGGAGACAACATCAACGTTCTTCTCTTTTTTATATTGCGTTGCAATGTCCTGCATCGCGTTGGTCAGCGAAGCCGCTGCGAAAACGGTAATCTTTCCTTCATCCGCCAGCGCATGTCCGGCAACAGTAAGAGAAAGTGTTGCCCCTGCAAACAAGCGTAACCATGTACGTGCCATCTGTAACTCCTTTGCGTTTCGTTATGTAGGCGCAAATATAACGATTAAACCAGGATTTTCCCAGTGGTTATTGATACCAATTAGAGGTTACACAAAGAAAATATCGGCAGGGAAAGCAGGATCTTGAGAAACTGTAGCGACAGAAAACGAGTAGGAAGGCTAAAAATATAAACGCCCGACTGAGCGGGCGTTTGGGGAATCAATGATTCTGTCTGGACTGGTCTTTCTGACCGATACCGGAGAAAATGTTGAACACTTCACCCAGTCCGTAAATCAGACCCAGAATGATGGCCATTACCACAGGTACCATGATTACGGCGAATACCAGACTTTTCAATAACTCTAACATGGTCAACTCCAGATATAGTCCTTAGTTGTATTCTAACCACATAACGCAGAAAAGCACTCCCCTTTTGTGCGGTCGGCTTTGCTCAGGCACGGTTTTCCGTCACAATACCCTTTTTTGCCAGGAGCTTGTGATGCAGGCCGAAATCCTTCTTACGCTGAAACTTCAGCAAAAACTGTTTGCTGATCCCCGTCGCATTTCTCTGCTTAAGCACATTGCGCTTTCCGGTTCCATCAGTCAGGGCGCGAAGGATGCAGGTATCAGCTACAAAAGCGCCTGGGATGCGATTAACGAAATGAACCAGCTCAGCGAGCAGACGCTGGTTGAACGTGCCACAGGCGGTAAAGGCGGCGGTGGCGCGGTGTTAACGCGCTATGGCCAACGTTTAATCCAGTTATATGATTTACTGGCGCAAATCCAACAAAAAGCTTTTGATGTTTTGAGCGATGACGATGCGCTACCGCTCAACAGCCTGCTGGCAGCTATCTCGCGTTTTTCACTGCAAACCAGCGCCCGTAACCAGTGGTTTGGCACTATTACCGCTCGCGACCACGATCAGGTCCAGCAGCATGTTGACGTCCTGCTGGCCGATGGCGAAACGCGCCTGAAAGTGGCAATCACTGCGCAAAGCGGCGAGCGTCTGGGTCTTGAGGAAGGCAAAGAAGTACTGATTTTGCTGAAAGCGCCGTGGGTGGGAATCACTCAGGACGACGCTATCGCTCAGGCTGCCGATAACCAGTTGCAGGGCACGATTAGCCATATTGAACGCGGTGCGGAACAGTGTGAAGTGCTGATGACGTTGCCAGATGGCCAGACGCTCTGCGCGACGTTGCCGATAGCTCAGACCCACACATTAACTGAAGGCGCTAACGTCACAGCATATTTTAATGCTGATAGAGTGATTATCGCCACGCTGTGCTGAGTTGATTGACATCAGCCCTAAGAACACGTATCCCTGTTATTCATCGCTGCAAATAATGGGATACAAAATGTCATCGTTGCAAATTTCGCAAGGTATGTTTCGTCTTAGCGACACAAAAACGCTCCAGTTAAATGCGTTGACGTTAAACGCGGGTGATAGCTGGGCGTTTGTTGGATCTAATGGTAGCGGGAAATCTGCGCTGGCCCGCGCGCTGGCGGGCGAGTTGCCGCTCCTGAAAGGCGAACGCCGCTGCCAGTTCACACGTATTACCCGACTCTCCTTTGAGCAGCTCCAAAAGCTGGTCAGCGACGAGTGGCAGCGGAACAACACCGACCTTCTTAGTCCCGGTGAAGACGACACAGGGCGCACCACCGCAGAAATCATTCAGGATGAGGTCAACGATCCCGCCCGCTGCGCTGCGCTGGCGCAGCAGTTTGGCATTTCAGCCCTACTCAACAGGCGTTTCAAATACCTTTCCACCGGTGAAACACGCAAAACTCTGCTCTGCCAGGCATTAATGTCCACGCCAGATTTGCTGATCCTTGATGAACCCTTTGACGGGCTGGACGTCGCGTCCCGCCGCCAGTTAGCAGAACTGCTCGATGAGCTACACCAGTCCGGTTTAACGCTGGTACTGGTGCTTAATCGCTTTGATGAAATTCCCGAATTCGTGCAGTTTGCCGGCGTGCTTGCCGATTGCACACTGACGGAAACCGGCGCAAAAATCGACCTTCTGCAACAGGCATTAATCGCTCAACTTGCCCATAGCGAGCGGCTGGAAGGCATCCAGTTACCCGAGCCGGATGAGCCTTCAGTACGCCACACATTGTCAGATAACGAGCCGCGCATTGTGCTTAAAGATGGCACTGTCTCGTATAACGATCGCCCTATCCTGCATCATCTGAGCTGGCGGGTAAATCCGGGGGAACACTGGCAAATCGTCGGCCCCAACGGTGCGGGGAAATCAACCCTGCTCAGTTTAATCACCGGCGATCATCCCCAGGGATATAGCAACGACCTGACCCTGTTTGGCCGACGCCGGGGCAGCGGTGAAACTATCTGGGATATCAAAAAACACATTGGCTATGTCAGCAGCAGCCTGCATTTGGATTACCGGGTAAGTACGACAGTTCGCAACGTTATTCTCTCCGGTTATTTCGATTCAATCGGCATTTATCAGGCCGTCTCCGACAGGCAGCACAAGCTGGTACAACAGTGGCTGGATATTCTTGGCATCGATAAACGTACCGCGGATGCGCCATTTCATAGTCTTTCCTGGGGACAGCAGCGGCTGGCGTTGATTGTTCGTGCTCTGGTGAAACATCCTACATTGCTGATCCTCGATGAACCCTTGCAAGGATTAGATCCGCTCAACCGCCAACTGATCCGTCGGTTTGTGGATGTTCTGATCGGTGAAGGCGAAACTCAGCTTTTGTTCGTCTCTCATCACGCCGAAGATGCCCCGGCCTGCATTACCCATCGGCTAGAGTTTGTACCCGAGGGCGATATCTACGGCTATCGACAAACCTCTCTGCGTTAATTTTCATGCCAGGGCGTTTATCACGCCCTTTTTTCTGCTTTTTTTTCAGACAATCGCTGTAATAACAACCTAACATAATGATTTATAATAAAGTAACTAGCAGCATCGAGTGAAAATCTTGGCGTGTAAACGATTCCACTAATTTATTCCGTGTCACACTTTTCGCATCTTTGTTATGCTATGGTTATTGCATACCATAGGCTTAACGGAGCGAATTATGAGAGTATTGGTTACAGGTGGTAGCGGTTACATTGGAAGCCACACTTGCGTGCAGTTGCTGAAAAACGGTCACGAGGTGGTGATCCTGGATAATCTCTGCAACAGCAAGCGCAGCGTACTGCCCGTCATTGAGCGTTTAGGCGGCAAGCATCCGACCTTCGTGGAAGGAGACATCCGTAACGAAGCGCTGATAACCGAAATTCTGCACGATCATGCCATTGATACGGTCATCCATTTTGCCGGTTTAAAAGCCGTTGGAGAATCCGTTGCCAAGCCGCTGGAGTACTATGACAACAACGTCAACGGCACTCTGCGTCTGGTGAATGCAATGCGCGCAGCCAACGTGAAAAACTTCATTTTCAGCTCCTCCGCGACCGTCTATGGCGATCAGCCGCAAATTCCTTACGTTGAAAGCTTCCCCACCGGCACGCCACAAAGTCCGTACGGCAAAAGCAAGCTGATGGTGGAACAGATCCTGACCGATCTGCAAAAAGCTCAGCCCGACTGGAGCATTGCCCTGCTGCGCTACTTTAACCCTGTTGGCGCTCATCCGTCAGGAGATATGGGGGAAGATCCGCAAGGTATTCCAAACAACCTGATGCCTTACATCGCGCAGGTTGCCGTTGGCCGCCGCGAGTCTCTTGCCATATTTGGCAATGACTACCCTACTGAAGATGGCACCGGCGTACGCGACTACATCCATGTGATGGATCTCGCCGACGGCCACGTTGCCGCCATGGAAAAACTGGCAGGCATTCAGGGTGTGCATATTTATAACCTCGGTGCAGGCATCGGCAGCAGCGTGCTGGACGTGGTCCACGCCTTCAGCAAAGCCTGTGGTAAACCGGTGAATTACCACTTCGCCCCGCGCCGTGAAGGCGATCTTCCGGCCTACTGGGCTGATGCCAGCAAAGCCGATCGCGAGCTCAACTGGCGCGTGACCCGCACATTGGATGAAATGGCACAAGATACCTGGCACTGGCAGTCACGCCACCCACAGGGATATTCGGATTAAGGACCAATCATGACGCAATTCAATCCTGTCGATCATCCACACCGCCGTTTTAACCCGCTCACCGGGCAGTGGATCCTCGTATCACCGCATCGCGCCAAACGCCCGTGGCAAGGGGCGCAGGAAACTCCGTCTAAGCAGGTACTACCTGCACATGACCCGGACTGCTTCCTGTGCGCTGGCAATACGCGCGTTACCGGCGACAAAAACCCGGATTACACCGGGACCTATGTCTTTACCAATGACTTTGCGGCGCTGATGTCCGATACCCCCGACGCGCCGGACAGTCACGATCCGTTGATGCGCTGCCAGAGCGCGCGCGGTACCAGCCGCGTGATTTGCTTCTCACCCGATCACAGCAAAACGTTGCCGGAACTCAGCGTCCCTGCACTGACAGAAATCGTAAAAACGTGGCAGGAGCAGACCGAAGACTTAGGGAAAACCTATCCCTGGGTGCAGGTATTTGAGAATAAAGGCGCAGCGATGGGGTGCTCGAACCCGCACCCACACGGACAAATTTGGGCCAACAGCTTTTTGCCTAACGAAGCCGAACGTGAAGATCGCCTGCAGAAAGCGTACTTCGCCGAACAAGGCGCGCCAATGCTCGTTGATTACGTCCAGAGAGAACTGGCGGACGGCAGTCGTACGGTCGTAGAAACCGAGCACTGGCTGGCGGTTGTGCCTTACTGGGCCGCGTGGCCGTTCGAAACGCTGCTGCTGCCGAAAGCGCATGTGCTGCGTATTACCGATTTGAGCGACGAACAGCGTGCTGACCTGGCGCTGGCGTTGAAAAAACTGACCAGTCGTTACGACAATCTGTTCCAGTGTTCATTCCCCTACTCCATGGGCTGGCACGGCGCACCGTTTAACGGTGAAGAAAACCAACACTGGCAGTTGCATGCACACTTTTATCCGCCGCTGCTGCGTTCCGCGACTGTGCGTAAATTTATGGTCGGATATGAAATGCTGGCAGAAACCCAGCGCGACCTGACGGCAGAACAAGCGGCTGAACGACTGCGTGCGGTCAGCGACATCCATTTTCGCGAATCCGGAGTTTAAATAATGAGTCTGAAAGAAAAAACACAATCTCTGTTTGCAGAAACATTTGGCTACCCTGCCACCCATACTATTCAGGCACCGGGTCGTGTAAACCTGATCGGCGAACATACCGATTATAACGACGGCTTCGTTCTGCCTTGCGCCATCGACTATCAAACCGTTATCAGTTGTGCGGCACGCGACGATCGAAAAGTCCGCGTGATCGCCGCTGATTACGACAATCAGATTGATGAGTTCTCGCTTGATGCGCCGATTATCGCCCACGACAGCCAGCAGTGGTCAAACTACGTGCGTGGCGTAGTGAAACATCTGCAAAAGCGCAATAACACCTTTGGCGGCGCTGATCTGGTGATCAGCGGTAACGTCCCACAGGGCGCGGGGTTAAGTTCTTCTGCCTCGCTGGAAGTCGCTGTGGGTACGGTATTCCAGCAGCTCTATCATCTGCCGCTCGACGGCGCGCAGATTGCCCTGAACGGTCAGGAAGCTGAAAACCAGTTTGTCGGCTGTAACTGCGGCATTATGGATCAGTTGATCTCGGCACTTGGTAAGAAAGATCATGCGCTACTGATCGACTGCCGAACGCTTGGCACCAAAGCAGTTTCTATGCCTGAGGGCGTAGCGGTGGTGATCATCAACAGTAACTTTAAACGTACGCTGGTCGGTAGCGAATACAACACCCGTCGCGAACAGTGTGAAACCGGCGCTCGTTTCTTCCAGCAGCCAGCGCTGCGTGATGTTAACCTAGAAGCGTTTAACGCCGTCGCCCACGAATTGGATCCAATCGTCGCCAAACGCGTTCGCCACGTGATCACGGAAAATGCGCGTACTGTTGAAGCAGCACAGGCGCTGGAAAAAGGCGACCTGCTGCGTATGGGCCAACTGATGGCGGAATCTCACACCTCAATGCGCGATGACTTTGAAATTACCGTGCCGCAAATTGATACGCTGGTTGAGATTGTCAAAGCGACCATTGGCGATAAAGGCGGTGTACGCATGACCGGCGGCGGCTTCGGCGGCTGTATAGTGGCGCTGATCCCGCAAGATTTGGTGCCAGCCGTACAGCAAGCTGTAGCTGAGCAGTACGAAGCAAAAACTGGAATTAAAGAAACATTCTACGTCTGCAAACCTTCTCAAGGAGCCGGACAATGTTAAACGAAATCCCCGTGCAGGCTCCGGACGGTCAGCCGTTTCGCCTGCTCACCCTGCGCAATGACGCAGGGATGGTGGTCACGCTGATGGACTGGGGCGCGACCCTACTCTCTGCGCGTATTCCGCTCAGCGATGGTAGCGTGCGCGAAGCATTACTCGGTTGTGCCAGCCCGGAACAATACCCGGGACAGGCTGCATTTCTGGGGGCCTCGATTGGTCGCTACGCTAACCGTATCGCCAACAGCCGCTATACATTTGCTGGCGAAACCGTTGAATTAATACCAAGTCAGGGCGACAACCAGCTGCACGGCGGGCCGGACGGTTTTGACAAACGTCGCTGGCAGATAGTCAATCAAAATGACCGCCAGGTGCTGTTCGCCTTAACGTCTGACGATGGCGATCAGGGCTTCCCTGGCCATCTTTGCGCTACCGTGCAGTATCGCCTGACTGACGATAATCGTATTTCGATAACCTACCGCGCCACGGTCGATAAGCCCTGCCCGGTGAATCTGACGAATCACGTTTATTTCAACCTCGACGGTGACAAAACGGATGTGCGCCAACACAAGCTGCAAATCCTCGCCGACGAGTACTTGCCGGTTGATGAAATGGGCATCCCGCACGACGGACTGAAATCCGTCGCTGGTAGCACTTTCGATTTCCGTACGCCTAAGATCATCAGCAGTGAATTTCTTGCCGATGACGATCAGCGCAAGGTAAAAGGTTACGATCACGCCTTCCTGCTCCAGGCACAGGGCAATACGCATACGCCGGTCGCTCGACTGTGGTCCCAGGATGAAAAACTGCAGATGGAGGTCTACACCTCCGCCCCGGCATTACAGTTTTATTCCGGGAATTTCCTCGGCGGTACGCCATCCCGTGGTCCTGATGCCTACGCCGACTGGCAAGGTCTGGCACTGGAAAGCGAGTTCCTGCCGGACAGCCCGAACCATCCGGAATGGCCGCAGCCAGACTGCTTCCTGCGTCCTGGCGAAGAGTATGCCAGCGTGACGGAATACCGGTTTATTCCAGCCTAATCGTTCCCCCTCCCAGGCCCGATGACGTAACGTATCGGGCCTGTTGCTTGTTTATCACAGTAGAACCGCTCAAATCCCCACCGTTCAAAGACAAAATCGCAACCTTGAGTTCACAAGAACCTTACACTGTGGCGCTATTTTCGCTATGGTTATGCGTAAGGATTGCCGCTGACGCATTACGGCAATATAATGAGAATTATTATCATTAAATATGATTTATAGGAGTGAGTGTATGGCTGTAACTAAGCTGGTTCTGGTACGTCACGGTGAAAGTCAGTGGAACAACGAGAACCGTTTTACCGGTTGGTATGACGTTGATCTGTCCGAGAAAGGTGTGGGCGAAGCAAAAGCGGCAGGTAAACTGCTGAAAGAGGAAGGCTACAGCTTCGATTTTGCTTATACCTCTGTGCTGAAACGTGCCATTCACACCCTGTGGAACGTACTGGACGAACTGGATCAGGCCTGGCTGCCGGTTGAGAAATCCTGGAAACTGAACGAACGTCATTACGGCGCGCTGCAGGGTCTGAACAAAGCTGAAACCGCTGAAAAATACGGTGACGAGCAGGTTAAGCAATGGCGTCGCGGCTTTGCGGTAACGCCACCGGAACTGACCAAAGATGACGAGCGTTATCCGGGTCATGATCCGCGTTATGCGAAGCTGACCGACAAAGAGTTACCGGTTACCGAAAGCCTGGCGCTGACCATCGATCGCGTTATCCCCTACTGGAACGAAACCATTCTGCCGCGCATGAAAAGCGGTGAGCGTGTGATTATCGCCGCTCACGGTAACTCTCTGCGTGCGCTGGTTAAATACCTGGATAACATGGGCGAAGATGAGATCCTTGAACTGAACATTCCGACCGGCGTACCGCTGGTATATGAGTTCGACGAAAACTTCAAACCGATCAAACACTACTATCTGGGTAACGCTGACGAGATCGCCGCAAAAGCTGCGGCCGTTGCGAACCAGGGTAAAGCGAAGTAATTTCTTCGCGACACATAAAAAAGCGCGGATTATCCGCGCTTTTTTATTTTTCTGGAAGGCTAACGTTTTAACCGCGACGCGCTTTTACCGCATCCGCCAACTGGCGCAGCACCGCATCGGTGTCTTCCCAGCCAATGCAGGCGTCAGTGATGCTCTTACCGTAGGTCAGCGGCTCGCCGCTATCCGGGTTCTGATTACCCTCGACCAGATGGCTTTCGATCATCACGCCAATAATCGCTTTTTCTCCACCAGCGACTTGTCCGCAAACGTCTTTCGCAACATCCATCTGCTTTTTGAACTGCTTACAGGAGTTGGCATGGCTAAAGTCGATCATCACCTGCGCTGAAAGCCCTGCTTTGATCAGACCTTCTTTCACGTCGGCAACGTGCTGAGCGCTGTAGTTAGGTTCTTTGCCGCCGCGCAGAATAATATGGCAATCGCCATTACCACTGGTATTTACGATCGCCGAATGACCCCATTTGGTCACAGACAGGAAGCAGTGTGGCGCCCCTGCTGCGTTGATTGCATCAATCGCAACTTTGATCGTGCCATCGGTACCGTTTTTAAAACCAACCGGGCAAGACAGACCTGATGCCAGCTCGCGGTGTACTTGAGACTCAGTGGTACGAGCCCCAATCGCGCCCCAACTCATCAAGTCGGCGAGGTATTGCGGCGTGATCATATCGAGGAACTCACCCGCAGCCGGCAATCCGCTATCGTTGATATCCAGCAGCAATTTACGTGCAATGCGCAGCCCATCGTTGATTTGGAAGCTGTTGTCCATGTGCGGATCGTTGATAAGCCCTTTCCAGCCGACGGTGGTTCGCGGTTTTTCAAAATAGACGCGCATGACAATTTCAAGCTCGCCTTTTAACTCTTCGCGCAGCGCCAGCAGGCGGGCGGCGTACTCTTTAGCGGCTGCCGGATCATGAATAGAGCACGGCCCAATCACCACTAACAGGCGATCATCGCTTCCTTTCAGAATTTTATGAATCGCTTTACGGGCATGAGCCACCGTGTTTGCGGCATTTTCAGTAGCGGGGAATTTTTCCAGCAATGCGACTGGCGGTAATAACTCGTTGATCTCTTTAATGCGTAAATCGTCGTTCTGATAATTCATGATTATTCCAGCGTTGCCATACTTATATAAATGAATGCAATCCCTCCAATCTATATCTTCAGTCATAAAGTGTAAACGGGGTTTTACACTTTGGACGGATTAATCCTGGAATTGGCCAAAAAAACACAATAAAGTAGCGAAAAACGAGATCCAACCTACAATTTATAACTGTAACAGCTTTAATTTTCATAAATTTCAAGATTCTATGCTGGGTTTAATTTCTCAGGCAAAACTATTAACCACATATTGATGATGTAACTGGCACATGCACTGTTGGAAGACGTTATCCGACATATCGACCATAACAGGAGCATATTATGCATATGACAAAGCTGGCTTCACTCTTTCTTACCGCTACACTCAGCCTCGCCAGCGGCGCGGCGCTGGCTGCTGAAACCAATACGCAGTCCAATAACGGCCAGGCAAATTCCTCGGCGGATGCCGGTCAGGTCGCCCCAGACGCACGCGAAAACGTGGCACCAAATAACGTCGACAACAGTAACGTGAATTCGGGTGGCACAATGCTGCACCCGAACGGTTCATCAATGAACCATGAAGGGATGACCAAAGACGAGATGCACAAGAACACCATGTGTAAGGACGGTCGCTGCCCTGATGTGAATAAGAAGGTTGAGACCGGAAACGGCATTAATAATGATGCCGAGACAAAAACTGATGGCACTACGCAGTAACGCTGAAAATAAAGCTAATAACGGGAGAGCAATAGCTCTCCTTTTTAATTTTATCATCCCAAAAACGGTATGATGGCATACAGTAAAGATGAGAATAACAAAGGGATGGCATAATGACGCACTCGCATACTCATAATTCCTCTGAGCAACCCAAGGACAATAATGCCCGCCGCTTGATGTTTGCATTCTGCATTACAGCCGGATTTATGTTGGTTGAAGTGGTAGGTGGAATACTTTCAGGTTCACTGGCCTTGCTGGCTGATGCCGGGCATATGCTCACTGATGCCGCAGCGCTCCTTTTCGCGCTGCTGGCCGTCCGGTTTTCCCATCGACCGCCCACAATACGACACACCTTCGGCTGGCTGAGGCTCACGACACTGGCCGCGTTTGTTAATGCCATCGCATTGGTCGTGATCACCATTTTAATCGTCTGGGAAGCCATTGAGCGCTTCCATACGCCCCGCCCCGTGGCAGGCGGCATGATGATGGTTATAGCTGTCGCGGGTTTACTCGCCAACGTGCTGGCTTTTTGGGTTCTACACCGCGGCAGTGAGGAGAAAAACCTGAACGTCCGCGCTGCGGCACTACATGTGATGGGCGATTTACTCGGCTCGGTCGGGGCGATCATCGCTGCGCTTATTATTATCTGGACGGGCTGGACGCCTGCGGACCCGATTCTCTCGATTCTGGTTTCCGTGCTGGTACTGCGCAGCGCCTGGCGACTGTTAAAGGATAGCGTTAACGAATTACTGGAAGGTGCCCCGCTGACGCTGGATATTGCCGCACTGCAGCGCCATCTCAGCCGGGATATCCCCGAAGTCCGCAATGTACACCATGTCCATGTCTGGATGGTGGGTGAAAAACCGGTAATGACTCTGCATGTGCAGGTGATCCCGCCGCACGATCATGATGCCCTGCTGGAACGTATTCAGCATTTCCTTATCCATCACTACCAGATTGAACACGCGACGATCCAGATGGAGTATCAGCCGTGCAATGGGCCGGACTGCCACCTGTACCAAGGCGTGTCCGGCCATTCACATCATCACCATTAATGGGACAGCGCGCGGGAACCCCGCTCACGCGCGCTGTTAATCCACATCCTGCTACCATTCAGGGCGATAACCGTCAGGATCATATACTCCAGCGACATGGCATATACGCCTTGTAGGGCGAAAATCACTACGCTTATTACGTTAATGATCACCCACAGCAGCCAGTTTTCGACGTATTTGCGCGTCATCAGGATCATCGCCGCAATCGACAACACCATCATGCAGGAGTCCCAGAACGGGAATGCATCGGGTTGCAACTCAGGCACAACAACCTGTAATCCTAATGCCTGCATAATGTTCACCGCAATGCGGGTCAGGAATGCAAAGACCGGATCGATATAGACCGACATCAGACCGATCGCTACCACGCAAGCCGCCAGCCAGCCGATCGCTTTTGGTAACGGCAGCCAGCGAATTTTCAGTTCCGCTTCATGCTGGTTAGTTTGCCTGGACCAGGCATACCAGCCGTAGATGTTGGCGGCAAAGAAGAAAACTTGCAGCAACAGGCTTGCATAGAGCTGGATCTGAAAGAAGATAATCGCAAACAGCGTGACGTTTATCAGGCCGAAGAAGTAATTGCTTATTTTCTCAAGGCTCGCCAGACCAATACACAGCAACCCGGCGATCGTCCCCACAGCTTCGATCCACGACAGATCGTAACCGCCAGCGCCAATCGGAATATGTACCAGAATGTTCTGCGTGCTAAAAAAGTCCATCTTTTCCCCCAGAGCAAAAAAAATAATTAAGCTCGAAGTGTAGCCGCAAATTCCAACATGCGGTTTAACGGCAACAACGCCCCTTCTCGCAGCGCAGCATCAACATGTATCTCATGAGCCGCTCCGCCTTGTTCCAGGCCCTCAGCAATCGCCTTGAGGCCGTTCATCGCCATCCACGGACAATGCGCACAGCTGCGACAGGTTGCCCCCTCGCCAGCCGTCGGCGCTTCAAGCAATTCTTTATCCGGAACGGCCTGCTGCATTTTGTAAAAAATGCCCCGGTCAGTCGCCACAATCAGCTGTTGATGCGGTAACGATTTAGCTGCGTTGATTAACTGGCTGGTTGAGCCAACCGCATCGGCCATATCAACGATAGACTGAGGGGACTCCGGGTGCACCAACACCGCAGCATCAGGGTAAAGCCCCTTCATGCGTGTTAAAGCCTGAGTTTTAAATTCGTCGTGGACGATACAGGCCCCCTGCCAACAAAGAACGTCTGCACCGGTCTGTTTTTGCACGTAGTTGCCCAGATGTCTGTCCGGAGCCCAGATGATTTTTTCACCTAAACTATCAAGGTGCTCAATAAGTTCTACCGCGATACTGGACGTGACGACCCAGTCCGCACGTGCTTTAACGGCAGCGGAGGTATTGGCGTAAACCACCACGGTACGATCAGGATGCGCATCGCAAAACGCGCTGAAAGCATCAATCGGACAACCCAGATCTAATGAACATTCCGCCTGTAAGGTCGGCATCAGGATGGTCTTTTCCGGGCTGAGGATTTTGGCGGTTTCCCCCATAAACCTCACTCCTGCAACCAACAGCGTAGAGGCAGAATGTTTTGAGCCGAACCGCGCCATCTCCAGAGAATCAGAAATACAGCCACCGGTCTCTTCGGCCAATTGCTGAATTTCAGGATCGGTGTAATAGTGCGCGACCATAACGGCATCACGCTCTTTCAACAGGCGCTTGATTTTTTCACGATAAAATTGCTTTTCATCCACACTCAGCGGGGCTGGCTTCGGCGGAAACGGATAAATTGCTGCTTCTGGATCAAACATCACGCTCATCTTGCTTTCTCGTTTTACTAGCTTAACGAAATAACCGATTAAAAGCGTGACGCACGCCGTATTCGGTTAGATTTGTTTTATATGCTAAACAAGATAGCGGATTGGCGTAAGAAAGTCACAATAATTGCGTGTGATGAATGCCGGATGGAGACTGACGTCTTATCCGGCCTACGTGAATAGTGTCGTCTGTAGGACTGATAAGCGAAGCGCATCAGGCAAGCAGGTTCGAATCGTTGATTCTGCGCATAGCAAAAAAGCGCCTTTAGGGCGCTTTTTTACACTGGTGGGGCGTGCAGGATGACTCGCTACGCTCGCCCTTCGGGTCATCGCCGTAAACGGCTCCGTTGTCTCACTTCGTTCGACCCGAACCTGCTGCAGGTTCGAATCATGAAATCCTGCGCATAGCAAAAAAGCGCCTTTAGGGCGCTTTTTTACACTGGTGGGGCGTGCAGGATTCGAACCTGCGACCAATTGATTAAAAGTCAACTGCTCTACCAACTGAGCTAACGCCCCCTTATGGGGTTTACTTCTTTATACTTTCAGGATGGTGGGTCGTGCAGGATGACTCGGCTTTGCCTCGCCCTACGGGCCGTTGCTTACGCAACGTTATCCTTCACGTTTTACAATCGCGTTCCACCTTAGCGATTGGTGGGTCGTGCAGGATTCGAACCTGCGACCAATTGATTAAAAGTCAACTGCTCTACCAACTGAGCTAACGACCCACTTTTTTTGCCGCTTTCGGGCTGTTTGATATCCCTTGGCAACGGCGGCATATATTACTGATTTCAGATTTTAGCGCAACAAAAATTTCGATGTAAATAACTCAACTGCTTAGGAATCACACGACGCGACCAGAATTAACACGATTTCTGGTCGCATGGTGTTCATTACATCGCGCCAAGGCGTTTTTGCGCTTGTTTCGCGCCATCAGTGCCAGGGTATTTAGTGATAACCTGCTGATAAACGGCTTTAGCTTTTGCTGTGTCACCTTTGTCCTGCATGATGACGCCGACTTTATACATCGCGTCTGCAGCCTTTGGTGATTTCGGGAAGTTTTTAACTACTGAAGCAAAATAGAACGCTGCATCATCTTTTTTCCCCTTGTTGTAATTCAACTGACCCAGCCAGTAATTCGCATTTGGCAGGTAAGTCGAGTCTGGGTACTTTTTGATGAAGTTCTGAAATGCTTCAATCGCATCATCCTGGCGGGATTTATCCTGCACCAGAGCAATGGCCGCATTGTAATCAGTGTTCGCATCGCCAGTCTGCGCCGGGGCTCCTGACGCTGCCGCTGCGCCCGCGTCAGGCGTAGGGGGTGCTGCTGCCCCACTCTGATCACTACCTGCAGACTGCGCCGCAGGCGCACTACCGCTGCCAAGATTATTAATCTGCAACAATATTTGCTTCTGGCGTTCAACAACCTGGTTCAACTGATACTGATTTTCCTGAATTTGACCACGCAGGGAATCAATATCGGACTGATTATCGGAGAGTTGTTGCTGGAGTTGGGTTAAAAGCTGACTGTGAGCGTTAGAAATACGCTCGAGTTGAGTGACACGGTCTTCGACCGAGCCTGAGCCGACACTACTGATTGGCGCCTGAGCAAAAGCGGCCCAAGGGGCCGCTATGCCAACCAGTAACGACAGACTCAACAGATGATGTCTGAAGTTACTGCTCATGCAATTCTCTTAGTAAACCAGTACGGCGCGACGGTTTTTGGCGTAAGCCGCTTCGTCATGACCCAGTACTGCAGGTTTTTCTTTACCGTAAGAAACGATGGAGATCTGGTCAGCAGAAACGCCTTTACCCTGCAGGTACATCTTAACGGCGTTCGCACGACGCTCACCCAGGGAGATGTTGTACTCAGGAGTACCACGTTCGTCCGCATGACCTTCTACGGTGACTTTGTAAGACGGGTTGCTACGCAGGAAGTTAGCGTGAGCATCCAGCATTGCAGCGAAATCAGAACGGATATCGTACTTGTCCAGATCGAAGTAAACGATGTTGTTCTGCTGCAGCTGTTGCATCTGAAGACGCGCTTGCTCTTCAGAAGACATGTTGCCGCTGCCGTTTGCATCCATACCAGTGCCGGCACCCAGCATGCCTTCGCTGCCGTCATTGCTGGCGTTCTTGTTAGAAGAACACGCTGCAATAGCCATAACAGGCAGAGCAATCATCAGCCCTTTCAGCACTTTGTTCAGTTGCATTTCAATGATTCCTTTATTAATCAATTATTTATTATCACAGATACGGCGACCAGGCAGGGAATTTAACCTGTCCATCAGTTGCCGGAAGACGCGCTTTGAAACGCCCATCTGTAGAAACCAAATTCAGCACGGATCCCATCCCCTGAGAAGAGCTGTAGATTACCATAGTGCCGTTAGGTGCCAGACTTGGCGTTTCGTCCAGGAACGTTGACGACAGAACTTGTACGCCACCCGCTACCAGATCTTGTTTGGCAATGTGCTGCTGACCGTTGGCCGAACTTACCATTACCATAAATTTACCGTCGCTGCTCACATCCGCATCCTGGTTTTGCGAACCTTCCCAGGTAATGCGCTGCGGAGCACCGCCGTTGACGTTAACTTTATATACCTGCGGACGACCGGCCTGGTCAGATGTAAAGGCCAGGTTTTGGCTGTCCGGGAACCAGGTCGGTTCCGTATTGTTGCTACGACCATCCGTCACCTGACGGATCTGACCGGAACCAATGTCCATGACATACAGGTTCAGGCTACCGGTTTTAGACAGGGCGAACGCCAGTTTGCTGCCATCCGGAGAAAACGCAGGCGCACCGTTGTGACGTGGGAACGACGCTACCTGACGAACCGCGCCATTAGACAACGTCTGAATAACCAGTGCAGAACGACCACTCTCGAAGGTTACGTACGCCAGTTTTGATCCGTCCGGAGACCACGCCGGAGACATCAGCGGCTGCGGAGAACGGTGTACCACGAACTGGTTGTAACCATCGTAGTCGGACACACGTAATTCGTACGGGAACTGACCACCGTTGGTCTGAACAACATAAGCGATACGGGTACGGAATGCACCTTTAATGCCGGTCAGTTTTTCAAACACTTCGTCACTTGCAGTATGCCCCGCGTAACGCAGCCACTGCTTGTTCACTTTATAAGTGTTCTGTGCCAGTACGGTACCCGGTGCGCCACCGGTGTCAACCAGCTGATAGGCAACGCTGTAAGAACCATCCGGGTTCGGCGTAACCTGGCCGACGACTACGGCATCAATGCCCAGCGCAGACCAAGCGGCAGGTTGAACTTCCTGCGCGGTACCAGGCTGCTGAGGCAGACGAGAACGGTCTAACGGGTTAAATTTACCGCTGTTACGCAGGTCAGCACCTACGATACCACCGATATCTTCAGGTGCAGCACCCGGTCCTGCCCACTGGAAGGGGACAACACCAATCGGGCGCGCCGAGTCCACCCCTTGGGTGATCTCGATACGTACTTCTGCGTGCAGCACCGCTGCCCACAGCATCAGAAAACCAAATGCTACTCGTAATGCCTGCTTCATCATATCTCCCTTATCTGGACGGAAAGCCCACGATAATTTAGCAGAATGTTAACAAACTCAAATACACAAAACTACCACAACTCAGTATCAACCTTAGACCGTTTCCCCTGATTTCTCAGGGGTCGTTATTACAGTTTGAAGTCCAGTTTGGCATCTTTTACTTTTTCATAAACTGCCTGGCTAGGCGGTTTAGGAATTCTGGCGGTTTTCGCAGCCGTCAGCGCAGCCTGACACAATGCTGGATCCCCACCCTCTTCGGTCACATCCAGTAACAGACCATCGGGTGCTAACTTGATATGTAATACGCAAGATTTACCTGCATACAAATCTGCACCATACAGACGGCTCTGGATCGCATTACGAATTTGAGATGCGTAAGCACTGATATCAGCACCAGATGCACCGCCATTGGCACCACTTGTACCACTATCTTTCGCCGGTTGGCCGTTTCCTTTCGCTCCACCGCCCGATTTCGGTGCATTCTTACCGGAGCTCAGGTCACCCAACAAGTCGTCAACGCCAGAGGCTGCAGCGGCTTTTTCGGCCGCAGCCTTTTTAGCAGCTGCTGCTTTATCTGCCGCAGCTTTCTTATCGGCAGCGGCTTTCTCGGCTGCAGCTTTTTTGTCTGCTGCTGCTTTTTCCGCTGCGGCTTTCTTATCAGCCGCCGCTTTTTCAGCAGCGGCCGCTTTCGCGGCGGCGGCTTTTTCTGCTTTCTCAGCGGCAGCTTTCTCGGCTGCTGCTTGCTTAGCGGCTTCAGCCTGTGCTTTCTTCGCAGCGTCCGCGGCAGCCTTAGCAGCTTGTGCTTCGGCAACTTTCTTCGCATCAGCAGCGGCTTTAGCAGCTTCCGCCTCAGCTTTTTTCTGTGCGTCCGCAGCGGCTTTCTTCGCGGCATCTGCCGCTTGTTTCGCCTGTGCATCAGCTTTAGCCTTCGCGTCTGCAGCAGCCTTCGCCGCAGCTTCTTCAGCCTGTTTCTGTTGCTCTTGCGCTTTCGCGGCGGCGGCTTCAGCTTGCTTCTGCTGTTCCGCCTGTTCGCGCACTTTTTCCTGCGCGGCTAAGCGTTCTTTTTCCAGCTGCTTCAGTCGCTCTTGCTCAGCTGCCTGTTTCTCGCGAAGTTCTTCAGCTTGCTGCTGCGCCTGCTTTTCACGCTGCTCTTCAGCACGTTTCGCGCTTGCCTGCTGTTGCTGCTGCCTGTCGTACTGTTGCACAACGGCTCCAGGATCGACCATAACGGCGTCGATGGACGAACCACCACCGCCGCCGGCTGAAGCATCAATGTGCTCATCGAACGAACTCCAGATCAGCGCTGCAAATAAAATGACATGCAGCACCGCTGAAATAATTATCGCCCTTTTGAGCTTGTCGTTTTGTTCGGTTGCCTTTGACACTCTCGGTTCCCAAAAAACTGTTCGCCTGTTACGTGCTATCTTTCAAGCCAGCAAAACGCCGTCATCAGATTGGCTGCGTCATCAAGCCAACCGATTTTACGCCTGCACTGTGTAACAAGTTCAGCGCTTTAATTATTTCATCATAAGGCACGTCTTTCGCACCACCGATTAAAAAGACCGTTTTCGGATTGGTCTGCAGGCGACTTTTCGCTTCCGCGATAACCTGCTCCGGCGGCAGTTGATCCATACGATCTTTCTCAACCACCACGCTGTATTGCCCAATACCGGAAACTTCAATAATGACCGGGGGTTCGTCGTTACTGCTGACGGCTTGCGATTCGGTCGCATCCGGCAGGTCGACTTCCACACTCTGCGTAATGATCGGTGCGGTTGCCATAAAGATCAGCAACAGCACCAGCAGTACGTCGAGCAGCGGTACAATATTGATTTCGGACTTGAGTTCGCGACGACCTCGTCCACGCGTTCTGGCCATGGCTTACCCCTTGTTGCTCTCGCTAACGGTAAACGCCTGGCGGTGCAGAATCGCGGTGAACTCTTCCATAAAGTTGTCGTAATTCAGTTCCAGTTTGTTCACGCGCTGGTTCAGACGGTTGTAGGCCATAACCGCCGGGATTGCCGCAAACAGACCGATAGCCGTTGCAATCAACGCTTCCGCGATACCCGGTGCAACCATTTGCAGCGTCGCCTGTTTTACCGCGCCCAGCGCGATAAATGCGTGCATGATCCCCCAAACGGTACCGAACAGACCGATATACGGGCTGATGGAGCCAACGGTTCCGAGGAATGGAATATGCGTTTCCAGCGTTTCCAGCTCACGGTTCATCGAGATACGCATCGCACGGGAAGCCCCCTCAACGACCGCTTCCGGCGCGTGACTATTTGCCCGATGCAAACGAGCAAACTCTTTGAACCCGCTGTAGAAAATTTGTTCTGAGCCAGCCAAATTATCACGACGCCCCTGGCTTTCCTGGTACAGGCGCGACAATTCAATGCCGGACCAGAACTTGTCTTCAAATGCTTCGGCTTCACGTGAAGCAGCATTAAGAATACGGGTCCGCTGGATAATAATGGCCCAGGATGCGATTGAGAAACCAATCAAAATCAACATGATAAGTTTAACCAGAAGGCTTGCCTTCAGGAACAAATCAAGGATATTCATGTCAGTCACTGCTTAAACTCCGCGACAATAGACTTGGGAAGCGCACGAGGCTTCATTTTGAGTGGATCAACGCAAACAATCAGAACTTCGGCTTCATTCAGCACGGTGTTCTCTGCGTTGACAATGCGTTGCGTGAAAACCAAAGAGGTGCCACGCATTGACGTAATTTCGGTTTGAACTTCGAGCATATCGTCGAGCCGGGCAGGCGCAAAATACTCGAGGGTCATCTTGCGCACCACAAAGGCTACACGTTCAGCCAACAGGACCTGCTGACTGAAGTGATGATGACGCAGCATCTCTGTGCGCGCTCTTTCATAAAAAGCGACGTAGCTGGCGTGGTAAACCACCCCACCGGCATCGGTATCTTCATAGTAGACACGAACCGGCCATCGAAACAGCGTTGTATTCACTTTACATCCCGGTAATGCAACAAAAGGTTAGTGCTTTCAAACTTCGCTACTATACGCGCGGGAATGGTGCTTTGGAATGGGGGAAAGTAAACGGAGAGTAAAAAATTATGGGCTTATGCAAGCCCATAAATATTTAAGGATGTTTCTTATTCAAAAGAAGAAGAAAAACAGACCAACAACGAGGACGATATCCGCGATCAGCGGGCAGAAGATACCCTGCCAGTGTACGGCACGAGGACGAAAGCCAACGCCGTGAATGATGCCTGCGCAGACCGCCCACATCAGCAGAAAACCATGCCAGATTTCAAGCTCACTGGTTTTGGCCGCGAAACGTGACGGATCCCAGAATATGCAGCCGGCCAATACGATTGCCAGCACAAATGAAAGCGCCCGCAAGGGGCGCTTGTCCATCGCGTTGTATAACATCGCGATAATGTTGGTCATTAGCTATCTTCTTGTCCGGCTTTGCCTGATTCAACGTGCTCAAGCGCCAGCGCTGTGATTATCCCAAATGCACAGGCAAGAAGCGTTCCCAAAATCCATGCGAAATACCACATTTTAAGCTCCTTACTTAGTACAGAGAGTGGGTGTTGCTTTCAATATCTTCTTTAGTGATGCGACCAAACATCTTCCAGTAACACCAGCCGGTGTACAGCAGAATGATCGGTACGAACACACAAGCTACATACGTCATCAGATTCAGCGTCAGCTGGCTGGACGTTGCATCCCACATGGTCAAACTTGCGTTCATCATGGTGCTGGATGGCATCACAAACGGGAACATTGCGATACCGGCAGTCAGGATGATGCATGCTAACGTCAGTGAAGAGAAGACGAATGCCCAGGCCCCTTTCTCCATACGAGAAGTCAGAATGGTCAACAGCGGCAGAACCACGCCCAGTGCAGGAACCAGCCACAGGATAGGTGCATTGTTAAAGTTCACCATCCATGCGCCAGCCACGCGAGCCACTTCTTTGGTCAGCGGGTTGGAGGCGGCATGATGATCCAGGGCTGAGGTCACAACATAACCGTCAATACCGTAAATCACCCATACACCGGCCAGCGCGAAGCAGACCAGAGTCACCAGCGCCGCAACCTGTGAAGTTGCACGAGCACGCAGATGCAGTTCACCTACCGTACGCATCTGCAGATAGGTCGCACCCTGGGTGATGATCATCCCAACGCTCACGACACCAGCCAGCAGACCAAACGGATTCAGCAACTGGAAGAAGTTACCGGTGTAGTACAAACGCATGTAGTCATCTACGTGGAACGGAACCCCTTGCAGCAGGTTGCCGAACGCCACGCCAATCACCAGCGGTGGCACGAAGCTACCAATGAAGATGCCCCAGTCCCACATGTTGCGCCAGCGCATGTCTTCAATCTTGGAGCGGTAATCAAAACCGACCGGACGGAAGAACAAAGACGCCAGTACCAGGATCATCGCCACATAGAAACCGGAGAAAGCAGCGGCATACACCATCGGCCAGGCAGCGAACAGTGCGCCACCCGCGGTGATAAGCCAAACCTGGTTACCGTCCCAGTGCGGGGCGATAGAGTTAATCATAATTCGACGCTCGGTATCATTACGACCGAGGAAACGGGTGAGCATGCCCACCCCCATGTCGAAGCCATCAGTGACCGCGAAACCAATCAGCAGAATGCCAACCAGCAGCCACCAGATAAAACGCAATACTTCATAATCGATCATTTGACGACTCCTGTCTTAGCGTGCCGGCTGAGAAGTCACAGTGGACTGCTCGTAGTGATAACGACCGGTTTTCAGGCTACTCGGCCCAAGGCGTGCGAACTTGAACATCAGATACAGTTCAGCCACCAGGAACAGGGTATACAGGCCGCAAATCAACAGCATCGAGAAGATGAGGTCGCCAGCAGTCAGCGAAGAGTTCGCTACGGCTGTTGGTAACACTTCACCAATCGCCCACGGTTGACGACCGTACTCTGCGACAAACCAACCGGATTCAATAGCAATCCACGGCAGAGGAATCGCGTACAGCGCAGTGCGCAGCAGCCATTTTTTCTCACCGATACGGTTACGAAGCACAGTCCAGAAGGATACCGCGATAATTGCCAGCATCAGGATGCCGCATGCCACCATGATACGGAAAGCGAAGTACAGCGGCGCAACGCGAGGGATAGAATCTTTCGTTGCCTGCTGAATTTGCGCTTCGGTCGCGTCGGTGACGTTATCCGTATAGCGTTTCAGCAGCAGACCATAACCCAGGTCTTTCTTCATGCTGTTGAACTGGTCGCGAACGGCCTGGTCGGTAGTACCAGCACGCAGTTCTTCCAGCAACTGATACGCTTTCATCCCGTTACGGATACGCTCTTCGTGCTGCACCATCAGGTCTTTCAGACCAATGACCGGTGTATCAACAGAACGGGTGGCGATGATGCCCAGCGCATAAGGAATTTGAATCGCAAAATGGTTTTCCTGCGCATCCTGGTCCGGAATACCGAACAGCGTAAAGGAAGCCGGTGCAGGCTGAGTTTCCCATTCTGCTTCAATCGCTGCGAGTTTGGTTTTCTGCACGTCGCCCATTTCGTAACCGGATTCATCACCCAGAACGATAACAGACAGAATGGCAGCCATACCAAAGCTGGCAGCGATGGCAAAAGAACGTTTAGCAAACGCGAAGTCACGACCGCGCAGCATATAGTAGGAGCTGATACCCAGAACGAACATCGCGCCGCATACATAACCAGATGCCACAGTGTGAACAAATTTCACCTGTGCTACCGGGTTGAGCACCAGTTCAGAGAAGCTCAGCATCTCCATACGCATGGTTTCGAAGTTGAAATCCGCTGCGATTGGGTTCTGCATCCAGCCGTTCGCAACCAGAATCCACAGCGCGGACAGGTTAGAACCCAGGGCCACCAGCCAGGTGACACACATATGCTGGACTTTACCCAAACGGTCCCAGCCGAAGAAGAACAGACCTACAAAGGTGGATTCGAGGAAGAAGGCCATCAAACCTTCGATCGCCAGCGGCGCACCGAAAATATCCCCTACATAGTGGGAGTAGTAAGACCAGTTAGTCCCGAACTGGAACTCCATGGTCAGACCGGTAGCCACACCCAGAGCGAAGTTGATACCAAACAACTTGCCCCAGAACTTGGTCATATCTTTATAAATCTGTTTGCCGGAAAGGACGTAGACCGTTTCCATAATGGCCAGCAAGAACGCCATACCGAGCGTCAGTGGCACAAACAGGAAGTGGTACATCGCGGTCAAGGCAAACTGTAAGCGCGACAGTTCGACTATATCTAACATCATGACTCCTTGCTCATCGCATGAAGACTCCGAGAGTGAACCCCGTTAGAAAGGGTCACACGCATGCCCCAATACAAATTTATCTGCTTCCTTACGCCGCTACTCTTTCTTCTCTTGTGAAGAAAGGACAATGGAGAAAGGTTACAAACATGTTAATAAAACACTCAAATTGATCCCGCAATTATATTACGCCGTAAAATCCTTACAATAAACAGGTTTTTATCGAGACAAATTTGCATTTTTCGATAGCGATCAATTTATAGCTAATTTACCACTTTCAGACCAATTTGATCTGCAGCAATTTAACCTCTTTTGATGCTGTTTTCCAAGTTTTAAACATTGATTTAAATCAATTTTCAAATTTAATGTTAATAGTGTTTAACACTCGCATGACTAGTGAATGCGATGTTAACAACATGTTTTTCAATGAGTAATTGCCGTTACTACAAATGATAGGATATTTATTTAAATGTACACGATCTTTTAACCAGCCCGGCTGACAAAATTGATAGCAGATAAAGAATCACTAATGCTAGGTAGCTCACAGTTTTTTGTTTAGCAAGTCATGGACTTGTTATTTCATACAAATTATTCATTTAAATTTTACTTATAATTAACACCGAGATGTAACTATCTCAGCTGGAAGAGAAAACGTTCCACATTGACCGATGCATTGCGTTTGGTGTTCTGCGAGAAAACGCTGGCGTTTCGCTTAAATCATCACTGAAAGTTATCTTTAACGCCCACTCTGCACTTATGTGGCAAAGATTAAATATGCCACAAACATTTCATTATCATTTTTATCCTAAAATTAACAAAAATGAATTGTGACATATAAGATTAAAAAATAAAAAACCGTTACGTCGTTCACAAGTTAATTAGTAATTGTGATTTTTGAAATTATTAAAAACACGACATAAATGGCGCGCATAACAAAATAAGATTTCGATCACAAACATGGCAAGTAATTTATTACCCATTTTTCTAATAAATTAAAACCGGCCAAGAAAATATGATACATCCCACTGATTATAAAGGGATTTTATAACAACCAAATATAACAATCATTTTTCTCAGGATATTTTGAAAATAGATCAATTGCTTCCTTTTTCGCTTCCACAGAAACTCCAACCCTATTAAGAGGTTGTCACAATCCATGTTCTAAATATTAGAAAATAATTTCACTTATTGACCATCAGCCCTACAGAGGATTACCCATGAAGAAATCTACACTTGTTATTGGCGTCATCGGTGCTGACTGCCATGCAGTAGGTAATAAAGTTCTGGATCGCGTTTTTACCGCTCATGATTTTCACGTAATCAACCTCGGGGTGATGGTGAGCCAGGATGAATATATTGATGCTGCGATTGAAACAGGCGCCGATGCCATCGTGGTGTCCTCTATCTACGGTCATGGCGACATTGATTGCCTCGGATTACGTGAGCGCTGCATCGAACGCGGCCTTGGCGACATTCTGCTGTACGTCGGCGGCAACCTGGTCGTCGGTAAACATGACTTCGCCGATGTGGAAGTAAAGTTTAAAGAGATGGGCTTTAACCGGGTCTTCGCCCCCAGTCACGATCTGGAAGATGTTTGCGCGCTTATCACTAATGATATTCACCAACACAATGGCCTCGAACAGCGTTGCCTGGAAGAGGCCATCTGATGCAAACAGTTTCTGTCGATATCGGCTCGACATGGACCAAGGCAGCCCTCTTCGCCCATGAAGGCGAGGATTTAACCCTGATAAACCATGTCCTGACCCCAACCACCACACATCATCTGGCAGACGGTTTTTTTGCCAGCCTGAATCAGGTGCTGAATGTTGCCGATGCTCGCCCGTTACTGAAAAGTGGTGAAGTGCAGTTGAAATACTCCTCCTCAGCGAAAGGTGGGCTTGCCGTTGCAGCAATGGGGCTGGTGCCTTCCATTACGCTGGAATCGGCAAAAGTTACCGCCCATTCGGCAGGAGCGAAAATCGCGCAATATTATTCGTACAAGCTGAACCGTCATGACATCCAGGAGCTGGAGTCATCCCCTCCAGATATTCTGCTGTTTACCGGCGGTACAGACGGTGGCGAAGAAAGTTACGGCCTGGCGAATGCGCATGCGTTGGCAGGCTCAAAGCTTGATTGCGCCATTATCTACGCCGGAAACCGGGACATTCAGGACGAAATACAAACGATTCTGGGACATAAGGATTTGACCACGGTAGACAACATTCTGCCTGACCTCGATCACCCGAATCCGTTTGCCGCACGCCAGGCGATTTGTGATGTGTTCTTGTCACGTATTGTCAAAGGCAAAGGTCTGGACGTCATTGTTGGCGAAACAGGCGAAGAGCCAATGCCGACGCCATGGACGGTCTATGAGTTAGTCAAAGCCATTAGCGATTACGACAGCGCATGGAAGGAATTCATGCTGATTGATATGGGCGGAGCCACCACGGATGTCTATTCGGCAAGCGCGAATACCCTCTCCCCCGATACCGTCCTGCATGGTGTTCCTGAACCGTTCGTCAAACGTACCGTAGAAGGCGACCTGGGCATGCGCGTTTCCGCCGTCGTGGTGGGAGAAAGCACGCAGGATATGGTGAAAGTCATCTTCGCCCAACAACCGCAACGTGAGGAAGCGTTTTATCGCTACCTGCGCCATCTGGTAGGGCAACCGGATTACCTGCCACTCAGTGAGGAAGAGAAATATTACGACACCCTGCTGGCAGGTTTATGCGTGGGCTATGCCGCTGAGCGCCACGCGGGCACTAAAAAGCAGGTTTGCACCTGCGTGGGTAACGTGGATTTACAGATGGGTCGCGATCTCACCACCGTACGCAAAGTCGTCGGTTCAGGGGGATGGCTCTCTCGCGCCAGCCAGTTCGATATCCATAACTGGCTCAAATACCGGGAGCTGGACGACCAGGGGAAAAGAATTCTGTTACCGAATCAGTTTGAGTATTACCGCGATTCAAATGGCCTGCTCCCGCTTCTGGCAAACGTCGCCAGGCTGTACCCGCAAGCCGCTGCTCGCACCAGCATTCAGTGTTTAACCCTATAAAACTTAAGGCAGCTACGAATGGAACTTCGAAATAAAAAATTGACCCATGACGAATTCATGACCGAAAGGCATCAGGTATTACAAACCTGGGAAACCGGCAAAGACGTTGAGAACTTCGAAGATGGCGTGAAGTACCAGCAATCTATTCCAGATAAAAAACGCTTCTCCCTTGCCCTGCTGAAAGCCGATCAGGAAGGTAAAACCCTGAGCCAGCCGCGTGCAGGCGTAGCATTAATGGATGAGCATATTGCGCTGCTCAAAACATTGCAGGAAGAGTGCGACCTCCTGCCGAGTACTATCGATGCCTATACCCGTCTGAACCGCTATGAAGAAGCCGCTGTCGGGATCCAGAAATCCATCGAAGCAGGTACTTCCAAGCTGAATGGTTTACCAGTCGTCAATCACGGGGTTGCTGCCTGCCGCCGGATGACTGAATCGCTGGAAAAACCGATCCAGGTTCGCCACGGTACGCCGGATGCGCGCCTGCTGGCAGAAATCGCCATGGCCAGTGGCTTCACCAGCTACGAAGGCGGCGGTATCTCCTACAACATCCCTTACGCCAAACGCGTCACCCTGGAAAAATCCATTCGCGACTGGCAGTACTGCGACCGTCTGATGGGTCTGTACGAAGAGAACGGCATTCGCATCAACCGTGAGCCGTTTGGCCCGCTGACCGGTACCCTGATCCCGCCGTTTATGTCCCACTCGGTGGCGATTATTGAAGGTCTGCTGGCGCTGGAACAAGGCGTGAAATCCATTACCGTCGGCTACGGCCAGGTCGGTAGCCTGACGCAGGATATCGCCGCTATTCAGGCGCTGCGTGAACTGTCCCACGAATACTTCCATAACCATGGCTTCGACGATTACGAACTGAGCACCGTTTTCCACCAGTGGATGGGCGGATTCCCGGAAGATGAAGCGAAAGCCTTCTCCGTTATCGCCTGGGGTGCAGCGGTTGCTGGTATGTCGGGTGCCACAAAAGTGATCACCAAAAGCCCGCACGAAGCGTTCGGTATCCCAACTGCGGCAGCTAACGCCCAGGGTCTGAAAGCGTCACGCCAGATGCTCAACATGGTCAGCGACCAGAAATTCCCGCAGTGCGCTGCCGTGGAGCAGGAAGTTGACCTGATTAAGAGCGAAGTCCGCGCGGTGTTGAAGAAAGTCTTCGAACTGGGCAATGGCGACATTGCGCGCGGTACGGTGCTGGCCTTTGAAGCTGGCGTGCTGGATGTACCTTTCGCTCCTGCCGCCTGTAACGCCGGTAAGATCCTGCCTGTTCGCGATAACACAGGCGCAATCCGTATTCTTGAAGCCGGTGCCGTGCCGCTGCCGAAAGATATTCTCGCCCTGCACCACGACTATGTCGCAGAGCGCGCACATTTTGAAGGCCGCAAGCCTTCTTTCCAGATGGTCATTGATGACATCAACGCCGTATCCCACAGTAAATTAATAGGAAGACCATAATGAAAATCAAAAAGGCCCTTTTCACCGCTGGCTACTCCTCATTTTATTTTGACGATCAGCAGGCCATCAAAAATGGCGCCGGTCATGACGGGTTTATCTACACCGGCGATCCGGTCACGCCTGGATTTACCTCTGTTCGTCAGGCGGGTGAATGTGTTTCCGTACAACTGATTCTGGAAAACGGTGCGGTAGCTGTGGGCGATTGCGCAGCGGTGCAATATTCAGGTGCAGGCGGTCGTGACCCGCTGTTCCTGGCTGAAAACTTCATTCCGTTTCTCAACGACCACATCAAGCCGTTGCTGGAAGGTCGTGACGTTGATTCGTTCCTGACCAACGCCCGTTTCTTTGATGAATTGCGTATTGACGGCCATCTGCTGCATACCGCCGTACGTTATGGTCTGTCTCAGGCACTGCTCGACGCGGCGGCACTGGCTACCGGTCGTCTGAAAGCCGAAGTGGTTTGTGATGAATGGCAACTGCCATGCGTTCCGGAAGCCATTCCGTTATTTGGTCAGAGCGGCGACGACCGTTATATCGCCGTCGACAAGATGATCCTCAAAGGTGTGGATGTCCTGCCGCATGCCCTGATCAATAACGTTGAAGAGAAACTGGGCTTTAAAGGTGAAAAACTGCGTGAGTACGTCCGCTGGTTGTCTAACCGCATCCTGAGCCTGCGCACCAACGAAAGCTATCACCCGACGCTGCATATTGATGTCTACGGCACCATTGGTCTGATCTTCGATATGGATCCAGTGCGTTGCGCCGAATACATCGCCAGCCTGGAAGCCGAAGCTCAAGGTCTACCGCTGTACATTGAAGGCCCGGTTGATGCCGGTAACAAGCCGGATCAGATCCGCATGTTAACCGAGATCACTCAGGAGCTGACTCGTCTGGGTTCCGGCGTGAAAATCGTTGCGGATGAATGGTGTAACACCTATCAGGACATCGTGGACTTCACCGACGCGGGCAGCTGCCACATGGTGCAGATTAAAACCCCGGATCTGGGCGGTATTCACAACATCGTTGATGCAGTGCTGTATTGCAACAAACACGGAATGGAAGCCTATCAGGGCGGTACCTGTAACGAAACGGAAATCAGTGCTCGTACCTGCGTACACGTCGCGCTGGCCGCGCGTCCAATGCGCATGCTGATCAAACCGGGTATGGGTTTCGATGAAGGTCTCAACATCGTGTTTAACGAAATGAACCGCACCATCGCGCTGTTGCAAACTAAGGATTAAGAGATGGCACGCATATTTAAGATCTTATCGCCTACGGCTATCCTGGGTTATGGCTTCCCGGAAGAAAGTTTTCGTAAAGCCATGGAAGAGTCACCGGATCTTATTGCTGTTGACGCAGGTTCCTCCGATCCTGGCCCTCACTACCTGGGGGCAGGTAAACCCTTTACTGACAGGGCCGGTGTGAAACGCGATCTGCGCTATATGATTGTGGCAGGCGTTAAGAACAACATCCCGGTAGTGATCGGCACAGCCGGTGGTTCTGGCGCAGCTCCGCATCTGGAGTGGTGTCGCCAAATAATCCATGAGATCGCACAGGAAGAAAAACTGTCTTTCTCAATGGCGCTAATTCCGTCTGATGTCGACAAAGAAATCGTTCATCAGGCACTGGATAACGGCAAAATCACCGCGCTCGATTTTGTGCCTGAACTGACTCACGAGGCCATTGAAGAGAGCACCTACATTGTCGCGCAGATGGGCGTCGAGCCTTTCCAGCGTGCGCTGAAAGCCGGTGCACAGGTGGTCCTGGGCGGACGTGCCTACGATCCGGCCTGCTTCGCCGCGCTGCCGATTATGCAGGGCTTTGATGAAGGTCTGGCGCTTCATTGCGGTAAGATCCTTGAGTGTGCTGCCATTGCCGCCACCCCTGGCTCCGGCTCCGATTGTGCGATGGGGATTATCGACGACAACGGCTTTACGCTGAAGGCGTTCAATCCCAAGCGTAAGTTTACTGAAACTTCTGCTGCGGCGCACACCCTGTACGAGAAGTCAGATCCTTACTTCCTGCCAGGGCCAGGCGGTGTGCTGAACCTGAAAGCGTGCACCTTTACCCAGGTTAACGAGGGTGAAGTGTATGTCAGCGGTTCACGCCATGAAGAAACACCGTATGCGTTGAAACTGGAAGGTGCACGCCAGGTTGGCTTCCGTTGCCTGACCATCGCCGGAACACGCGACCCGATTATGATTGCCGGGATTGACACGATTCTTGAAGAGGTACAGGCAAGCGTTGCACGTAACCTCTCCCTGAACGACGACAGTATCCGCATGACGTTCCACTTGTACGGTAAGAACGGTGTGATGGGCAACCATGAACCGATGAAAACTGCGGGCCATGAACTGGGAATTTTACTGGATGTCGTTGCGCCGACGCAGGACATCGCCAACAGCGTTTGCTCGCTGGTGCGCTCTACCCTGCTGCACTACGGCTATGAAAATCGCATTGCGACTGCGGGCAACCTCGCCTTCCCGTTCTCGCCATCTGATATTCAGAGTGGACCGGTGTATGAGTTCTCGATCTATCACCTGATTGAAGCGAGCGATGCGCTGCGTTTTGATTTCCACATTGAACAGGTGACGCCAGAAGGAGTTCAGGCATGAAACACTCAATTTGTTCACTGGCACAAGTTATTCGCTCGAAAAACGCCGGACCGTACGAACTGGTTTTAGATATTTTATTTAAAACCCGGGAAGATTATCAGCGCGTAAAACGCTCAGAGCAATTAACACCGCAGCTTATTGCCGGTTTATATAACGTTAAACCTGACTTTATTCACAATATTGTATGGTTCGATCCGGCGAATGCCGTAAAAATCGTCATGCCGCGCGATATTATTTCCGGTAACGTCGGTGACAATGATGTTTATGGTGCACAGCAACACGCACCATTATTAAGTATTGAGTTCGACTTGTAACAAAAAACACAATAACAACCATTGGGGCACAGAATTCAGCTGTATCACAGTGCTTCGAATTATTCATGCGGTTGGTCACAACAGGCGTGCGTCTAAGCTGCTGTCCAGGCTCAGGCGCACGCCACCCTACACAATTCCAATTACCAACCTTTATCCGATGGAGTACACATGAAGAAAATAAGTTTAACGAAGATGATCATATTAGGCCTGATACTCGGCATGATTGCCGGGGTGGCCATAAATAATATGGCCGCGGCTGAAACAGCAAAATCTTATGCAGCAGACATTTCCATTTTTACCACTATATTCTTACGTATGGTGAAAATGATTATCGCACCATTGGTTATTTCAACTCTGGTTGTGGGTATTGCCAAAATGGGCGATGCCAAAACGCTGGGACGTATATTTTCGAAAACCTTCTTCCTGTTTATTTGCGCGTCATTGCTGTCAATCGCGCTGGGTCTGGTTATCGTAAATATCTTCCAGCCAGGCGCAGGTATCAACTTTGTGCCACATGATGTCGGCGCTGTTGCCGCCGTTAAGTCAGAGCCATTCACGCTGAAAGTGTTCATCTCACACGCGGTACCGACCAGTATTGTCGATGCGATGGCGCGTAACGAAATTCTGCAGATCGTCGTGTTCTCCATCTTCCTTGGTTGCAGCCTCGCTGCGATTGGTGAAAAAGCCGACCCTATTGTGAAAGTGCTGGATTCACTGGTGCACGTGATGCTGAAGCTGACGGGTTACGTCATGCTGTTTGCGCCACTGACCGTTTTTGCCGCTATTTCAGGTCTGATTGCCGAACGTGGTCTGGGTGTGATGGTTAGCGCCGGGATCTTCATGGGTGAGTTCTACCTGACGCTGGGTATGCTGTGGGCGATCCTGATTGGCCTGTCTACTATGATCGTCGGGCCTTGCATCGCACGGTTAACTAAATCAATCCTCGAACCCGCTCTGCTGGCCTTTACCACTTCAAGCTCTGAAGCCGCCTTCCCGGGTACGCTGGACAAGCTGGAAAAATTCGGTGTTTCTTCAAAAATCGCCAGCTTCGTTCTGCCTATCGGTTACTCCTTTAACCTGGTCGGCTCCATGGCTTATTGCTCCTTTGCCACTGTCTTTATTGCTCAGGCGTGCAACATCGAACTGAGCATGGGCGAGCAAATTACCATGCTGTTAATTCTGATGCTGACTTCTAAAGGGATGGCGGGTGTACCGCGTGCCTCGATGGTCGTTATCGCCGCTACCCTGAACCAGTTCAACATTCCGGAAGCGGGTTTGATCCTGCTGATGGGCGTCGATCCGTTCCTCGATATGGGTCGTTCCGCTACCAACGTCATGAGTAACGCCATGGGCGCTGCCATTGTGGGCCGTTGGGAAGGCGAACACTTCGGCCAGGGTTGCCGTGGAACTGCGCCAGTGAAGTCACCGGAACAGGAACGCCCGGTTACCGAAACGGAAGTCGCTTTGTCCTGATACTACGTTATTGCCGGATGGCGCTTGCGCTTATCCGGCCTACATAACGTTTAACTATCCGTCGGCCGGATTAGGCGGTACGCCGCCATCCGGCATCAAGATGAGCACACCAACAGGAACGCACAATGAATAAAACAATTATCGGCGTGAGTCTCTTTTCTTTCAGCGTCTTGTTTAGCGCAACTACATTCGCGCAAACCACGCCCGACTACGCCAAGCTGATAGAACAGGCTCATCAGAAGTACAAAAGTAATAACGATGGAAAAGTCGCCGACTACATCCCTGCTCTGGCGACCTATAGCCCGAAAAATTTTGCCATCACCATTGCGACGGTGGACGGCAAGATCTACCAGGTTGGCGATGTTAACAAACCTTTCCCAATGGAATCCCTGAGTAAAGTGTTCACCATGGCGCTCGCCATGGAGCAGCACGGTCCACAGGTAGTGCTGGATAAACTTGGCGCCAATGCCACCGGCATGCCGTTCAACTCAGGTTTGGCCGTTGAACTGACCAAAGGCGCGCCTGAAAACCCACTGGTAAACGCCGGGGCCATGAGCACCGTTAGCCTGATTGAAGCCAAAGACAAAACCGATCGTTGGAACAAAATCCTCGACAACCTGAACGTCTGGGCCGATGCCACTCTCACCGTAAACGAACCGGTTTTCAAATCTGAAATGGAAACCAACCAGCACAATCAGGCGCTGGCCAAACTGATGGAATCCTATAACAGCTTCTATGGCAACACTGACGAAGCCGTTGAAATTTATACCCGCCAGTGCTCGGTGGATATCACCGTTGAGCAACTGGCCAAAATGGGTGCCGTACTGGCGAACAAAGGCAAATCTCCGTTCAACGGCAAACAGTTGCTGAATGAGAAATATGTTCCACAGGTACTGACAGAAATGGCAATTGCCGGACTGTACGACGGCAGCGGTAAATGGCTGTACACCGTTGGCATTCCGGCGAAAAGCGGCGTCGGCGGCGGCATGGTTGCCGTCGTCCCAGGCGAATATGCGATTGCGGTCTATTCTCCGCCGCTTGATGAAGCCGGAAACAGCGTTCGTGCCCAGAAAACTATCGAATATGTCGCCGAAGCGACAAAAGCCAACGTCTTTTTAGCCAAATAACTTTACGCCGGATGGCACATTGCTTATCCGGCAAACAATACGAAGAGGTGAGAAGTAAACATGTCTAAACCATTTGTCTGGCAGGAACTCTTTGTTCAGAGTAAAGATAGTACCGAATATGAATTACTCAGTAACCAGCACGTTACGGTAACGGAGTTAGACGGAGAGGAAGTTATCAAGGTTGCACCGGAAGCGTTAACCTTGTTAGCACAGCAGGCGTTTTATGAGGCTTCATTTTTCCTGCGCGCCGGACATTTAAAACAGATTGCCAGCATTTTGCACGACCCACAGGCCAGCGGTAACGATAAGTACGTCGCATTGCAGCTGCTGCGCAATGCAGAGGTTTCAGCTAAAGGTGTACTGCCTAACTGCCAGGACACCGGGACGGCAACCATTGTGGCCAGCAAAGGGCAACATGTCTGGACCGGCGGCGATGACGCCGAAGCCTTAAGCAAAGGCGTGTATACCACCTTCACCGAAAACAATCTGCGTTACTCGCAAAATGCCCCGCTGGACATGTATACCGAGGTCAATACTCAGACAAACCTGCCGGCACAAATCGACATCAGCGCCACGCCGGGCAATGAATATAAATTCCTGTTCGTCAACAAAGGCGGCGGTTCTGCCAATAAGGCGGCGTTATTCCAGGAAACCAAATCCATTCTGCAGCCGGAAAAGCTCACTGCGTTCCTGATCGAAAAAATGAAATCACTGGGTACAGCCGCTTGCCCGCCGTATCACATCGCTTTTGTGGTTGGGGGCTTATCCGCCGACCAGACGCTGAAAGTCGCCAAACTGGCTTCAACCAAATATTACGATAATCTGCCCACCAGCGGGAACGAGCTGGGCCAGGCGTTCCGTGATACGGCGCTGGAAGCCGAGTTGCTCAATGCCAGCCGTGAGTTTGGCATCGGGGCGCAGTTTGGCGGTAAATACTTTGCCCACGATATTCGCGTAATTCGCTTACCGCGCCACGGCGGCTCCTGCCCAATCGCGATGGCCCTCTCCTGCTCTGCCGACCGCAATATTAAAGCCAAAATTAATAAACACGGTATCTGGCTGGAAAAACTCGAGCATAATCCGGGCAAATTTATCCCCGATTCTCACCGGGTAGAAAACGGCGCCCAGACCGTACAACTGGATCTGAACCGTCCGCTGCGCGAGATTCTGCATGATCTCTCCGCCTTGCCCATTGGTACACGTCTGTCGTTAAGCGGCCCGATTGTTGTGGCTCGCGATATCGCTCACGCGAACATCAAAGCGCGACTGGATAACGGTGAACCGATGCCGGAATACATGAAAAAGCATATCGTTTACTATGCTGGTCCAGCCAAAACCCCGGAAAATCAGGCCTGTGGCTCAATGGGACCCACCACCGGCGGGCGCATGGATGGGTATGTCGATGCTTTCCAGGCACAAGGCGGCAGCCTCATTATGCTCACCAAGGGTAACCGCAGCCAGCAGGTCACTGATGCCTGTCACAAACACGGTGGATTTAGCCTCGGCAGCATTGGCGGTGCCGCAGCCCTACTGGCGCAACAGTACGTGAAGAGTCTGCAGTGTCTTGAATATCCAGAACTGGGAATGGAAGCGGTGTGGATGATGGAAGTTAAAAATATGCCCGCCTTCGTATTAGTGGATGACAAAGGTAATAACTTCTTCAGCCAGTTCGAGCAGCAGCATCGCTGCGCAACCTGTCCGGCAGGGCATTAAGGAGTTTCCATGGAAGCGCGCGCCAATAACGACAGACACCGTCAGCGTCAGCAGAAGCTGAAAGAGCAGGTTGATACCCGCGTAGCGGCGGCAACGGAGAAGAAAGGGATCCTGATTGTCTTCACCGGCAACGGAAAAGGAAAATCCACCGCAGCCTTTGGCACGGCAACGCGCGCAGTGGGTCACGGAAAAACCGTTGGCATCGCGCAGTTTATTAAAGGTCAGTGGGATAATGGTGAGTACAACACACTGCAACCGCTCGGCGTCGAATTCCATATTATGGGTACCGGATTTACCTGGGAAACCCAAAATCGGCAAGCAGATATCGAGGCGGCAACGGTTGTCTGGCAGGAAAGTAAGCGCATGCTGGCTGATGCGCATTACGATCTAGTGGTGCTGGATGAACTCACCTACATGCTGGCTTACCACTATCTGGATACGCAAGAGGTTATCAGCGCCATCGAAAATCGTCCTGCCGGTCAGAGCGTTATCGTCACAGGACGCGGATGCCATACGCTGTTACTGGAACTGGCCGATACGGTCAGTGAAATACGCCCGGTCAAACACGCGTTTGACCGCGGTATTCAGGCACAGATTGGGATCGACTGGTAGCCGTTCTTTTGCCGGATAACGATGCTAACGCGTCTTATCCGGCCTACCCATCGTTGTAGGCCTGATAAGGCATAAGCCACCCTCAGGCAGCCGATACTACGGACTTACTGAGCAACCAGTTGCGGAAAATCTGTAAATGCTCGGATTCCGATTTTTCTTCACGCCACGTCATAATAAATCGATTCCCGGTACGCATCGGAACATCGCAAGGAATGACCATATCGCCACTGTCCAGATCGTGCTGAATGGCAAAACGCGGGAGCAGCGCAACGCCCAGATTAGAGCGGACCGCCGCGATCAGCATCGATAACAAATCAAATCTCGGACCTTTATTCACCAACGGACTGCTGACATCTGACAGCGCAAACCATTCCTGCCACCCTTTGATGCGCGTGCTTTGGTGCAATAGCGGGAATTCGTTTAGTAATTCGTTTACCGCCAGTTTTCGTTCCGGTTCGGCCAGCAAACAGCGACTGCATACCGGCAGAATCTCCTCTTCAAACAGGTACTCAACCCCTGACCATGGCGAATAAAAGTCTTCGCGCATGATTGCCGCGTCATACTCTCGATTGAGAAAATCACCAATATTCGCCAGGGAATGAATGTTCACGATAATATCAGGATTAAGTTTGTTAAATTCCCGCAGGTTTGGGATCAGCCAGTGCGTGCTGAACGTCGGATTCACCGCCAGCTCAATAACCTGTACCGTCGGCTGCCAGGTCATTATCGTCGTCGTATCTCGTTCAAGCTTATTTAACGTTTCTTTAACGATGCTTAAATAGTGTTTGCCCGCCGCATTTAAAAAAATGCGTTTTTTGGCGTGATTAAATAGCGCGGTATTGAGAAAATCCTCCAGTGCATTTACCTGGCGGAAAACAGCACTTTGTGTTAAAGCCAGCTCTTCAGCTGCCCGGGTATAACTTTCGTGACGCGCAACCACTTCAAAAGTTACCAGCAACTCCGTCTTGGGTATTTTTCCTCTCATAACCTCTTCCATTTGCAGCGTACAAAAATAGTTTAATTTATAAAAAATAATTCAAGACACCCAGATAAGCATCGAGAGTTATATTTTATTTTATCCATTGATGTCATTGATCCAATCCATGATTTACTCACACTGATGACGGGTAAATATTAACCAATAATACTTAAGGGAAACAATAAACACAATTTAAATAAGGTTAAACTTAAGCAAATAGTGCCAATAAGTTCTTAATAATTTTTCAAGTCATCTTGTTTATTGCAGAAAAAACTTTGCGAGATTAATCAATATTATCAATGCGATAATTTTGGATAATTTCACGTTATAACTTACGGGCAAACGACTGCTTTTTATCATTCCTTGATGTAGTTTCTGCCTTTTTTTGTTAGACGTGATAAAGGACACAATGTGAAAACTTTCGGAAAGGTCTGGCTCGTTGGGGCAGGTCCCGGTGATATTTCATTGCTCACCCTCAAAGCAATGATGTGCATTAAACAGGCTGACGTCATTATTTACGATCGGCTGGTCAATCCTAAAATTTTGGAATGGGCATTACCAGATTGCCTGCTTATCAATGTCGGCAAAAACCCAGGCTTCCATTGTGTACCCCAGGATGAAATCAATGCGCTGCTTGTCCAGTATGCCCAAACTCACAATAATATTGTACGTCTGAAAGGTGGCGATCCGTATGTTTTTGGCCGTGGGGCTGAAGAAGTTGAGGATCTCGTCGAGACGGGCATCCCGTTTGAAGTGGTGCCGGGTATCAGCTCAACCATTGGTGGCCTGACCTATGCCGGGATTCCGGTAACACACCGCGATTTCGCCTCGGGATTTCACGTAGTGACCGGCCATACACGGGAGGGCAACCAACAGCAGGACTGGCGTCAACTGGCAAAACTGAATGGTACGCTGGTTATCGTCATGGGTATCGCCAATCTGGCGTTTATCTGTGAGGAGTTATTGATGGGTGGAAAATCAGCAGATACGCCTGCAGCGCTAATTATGTCTGCCACCCGCGATAATCAACGCCGACTGACCTGTACGCTCGGTTCACTACTGAGCAAGGCGCAGGAAGCTAACATCCTTCCCCCTGCACTGATAGTGATTGGTGATGTGGTAACCCTGAGCGATCGGCTCTCTTTTATCCCTGAAGCCTTCAAGCTGCCAGAAAACCTTTACTGTGACAGTCTGGCATGACGAAAAGACTGGGGCGACGTTTGATGCGCCGCCCGGAAAACGCGGCAAAAGTAGCTGGTTTGTGCGTATTGGAGTTTCCGGGCAATGCTGTCTATGGAATGAACGGGATCGTGCAATAACTCCCCCGCTTTTTGCATTTTTTTCTGATTCACCCAGGTTTTAAAGTTAACGCCCTGCCGTTTCTTAAAAAAACGGCTGAAATAGTTTGCGCTTAAGCAGACGTGAGCTGCTACGGATTCCAGGGATAATTCACCATACAAATTCTCATCGATATAACGCAACGCTGCCAGTAGCTTTTTCTCGTGTCGGGAAGGTTCTGTAAAATAATGACGCATGTAACTGGTCGCTGGGATAACAATCTCATCAGATTGTAGTTGTTCTGTTTCAAAATTATCAATAATAAAATTCAATAAATTTGCTGATGCCACCAGCGTATTATTATCGACTACCGCCACCTTACTCCATTCAGTTTTTATTTTTGGTTCATCCATCCATGAGTATTCATTATCAATAATGATAGTTTTATATTCCTGATATTTTGCCCGCACCTGCCCACAAAGCATAAAACCGTACAGATGCCCCTCGCGAATTAATGGCATAGAAAACAGACTTAGCCCTGCATGACAGCTGAGTATTCTGGGTTTAAGGTGTTTTAATCCTTCAAAAGCACAATACTTGTCACACTTTTGACAACTCACACAATAGCGTTCATCCGCCCGCATTAATGTGCAGAACGAATTAAAATTATGACAATCCGAGAGAATTTTTCCGGTAACATCAACCACGACGGTGGCTAATCCAGTCGCACTGGAAAATACCTTTGCTATTGAGAAAAAACGTTGTAGGTAATCATCCTGAATTTTCAACGACACGGTATCCTCCGGCATTAATGAAATTAAAGCCGGTAATATGCAGAATTTAATCAAGAGAAAGAATGATGTTCACCGCAAAAAATAATCTTATTTATGCAGATGATTATGAGTAATTTGCAAGATTCAGATAACTAAAAATAAAAAAAGGCCATCATCAGATGGCCAACCATGTCGAAACGGGACCAGCCCTTGACTACGCAGAGAGTCAGGGCTGTTTTTTATTTATTACTTAATAACGGTTTTCAGCGCTTCGCCGATATCGGCCAGGCTACGAACAGTTTTCACGCCTGCAGCTTCCAGCGCAGCGAATTTCTCATCCGCCGTACCTTTCCCACCTGCGATGATCGCACCCGCGTGACCCATACGCTTACCTTTCGGCGCAGTCACACCCGCGATGTAACCCACAACCGGCTTGGTTACATGATCCTTAATGTATGCAGCGGCTTCTTCTTCTGCACTACCGCCGATCTCACCGATCATGACGATCGCTTCAGTCTGCGGATCTTCCTGGAACAGCTTCAGAATGTCGATGAAGTTAGAGCCTGGGATCGGGTCGCCACCAATGCCCACACAGGTGGACTGGCCGAAACCGTAGTCGGTAGTCTGCTTAACCGCTTCATAGGTCAGGGTACCTGAACGGGAAACGATACCCACTTTACCCGGCTTGTGAATGTGGCCCGGCATGATGCCGATTTTGCACTCGCCCGGGGTGATAACACCTGGGCAGTTCGGGCCAATCATGCGCACGCCAGCTTCATCCAGCTTCACTTTCACGGTCAGCATATCCAGCGTCGGGATACCTTCGGTGATGGTGATAATCAGTTTGATACCAGCATCAATCGCTTCCAGTATGGAGTCTTTGCAGAACGGTGCCGGAACGTAGATAACGGTGGCGGTCGCGCCCGTCGCTTCTACGGCTTCACGTACGGTGTTGAACACCGGCAGGCCCAGGTGCGTGGTGCCGCCTTTACCTGGCGTTACGCCGCCAACCATCTGCGTACCGTAAGCAATCGCTTGTTCGGAGTGGAATGTCCCCTGGCTACCGGTGAAGCCCTGGCAGATAACCTTGGTATCTTTATTAATTAAAACTGACATTATTTCCCCTCCACTGCGGCAACAACCTGCTGAGCTGCATCCGTCAGACTTTTCGCTGCAATAATATTCAGGCCACTATCAGCCAGTTTTTTCGCGCCGAGTTCAGCGTTATTACCTTCCAGACGTACCACGACCGGAACGTTTACACCTACTTCTGCTACCGCGCCGATGATACCGTCGGCGATCAGGTCGCAACGTACGATACCGCCGAAGATGTTAACCAGTACGGCTTTAACATTGTCATCAGAGAGGATAATTTTGAACGCTTCGGTTACACGCTCTTTGGTCGCACCGCCACCAACGTCGAGGAAGTTAGCCGGTTCGCCGCCGTGCAGCTTAACGATGTCCATGGTGCCCATTGCCAGGCCCGCACCGTTAACCATGCAACCGATGTTGCCGTCGAGCGCAACGTAGTTCAGTTCCCACTGCGCAGCCTGCGCTTCACGCGGATCTTCCTGAGACTGGTCGCGCATTTCGCGCAGGTCAGCCTGGCGGAACAGCGCGTTGCCGTCAGCACCCAGTTTGCCGTCGAGGCAGATCAGGTCACCCTGCTTGGTGACAACCAGCGGGTTGATTTCGATCAGCGCCAGGTCGCGCTCCATGAAGATAGTCGCCAGACCCATGAAGATCTTGGTGAACTGCTGAACCTGTTTACCTTCCAGACCCAGTTTGAACGCCAGCTCGCGACCCTGGTAAGGCATCGGGCCTGCCAGCGGATCGAGCGCCACTTTGTGGATCAGGTGCGGGGTTTCTTCCGCTACTTTTTCGATTTCCACGCCGCCTTCGGTAGAGGCCATGAAGACCACGCGACGGGAGCTACGGTCAACAACTGCGCCGAGGTAAAGTTCTTTACCAATGTCGGTCGCGGCTTCAACCAGAATCTGATTTACCGGTTGGCCATGAGCGTCTGTCTGGTAAGTAACCAGACGTTTACCCAGCCAGTGTTCAGCAAAAGCGCGAATGTCTTCTTTGCTGTTCACAACCTTCACACCGCCCGCTTTACCGCGGCCACCAGCGTGAACCTGACATTTCACTACCCACGGGCCAGCGCCAATTTTTGAAGCGGCTTCTTCTGCTTCACGCGGAGTAGTACAGGCATAACCCACCGGTGCCGGTAAGCCATAGCGGGCAAAAAGTTGTTTTGCCTGATATTCATGTAAGTTCATGTGTTCTGTCCATCCTTCAGGTAATCGTTATCTTTTACCCGTAGGTCTGATAAGCATCCAGACCTACGGGGCAGGTGATACTCTTATTAACTACACGTCCAGCAGCAGACGCGTTGGATCTTCCAGCAACTCTTTAATGGTTACCAGGAAGCCTACTGACTCACGACCATCGATCAGACGGTGGTCATAAGACAGCGCCAGATACATCATCGGCAGGATTTCAACCTTGCCGTCTACCGCCATCGGACGATCTTTGATGGCATGCATACCCAGGATGGCGCTCTGCGGTGGGTTGATGATCGGCGTGGACATCAGGGAACCGAACACACCACCGTTAGTGATGGTGAAGTTACCGCCCGTCAGATCTTCAACCGTCAACTTGCCGTCGCGACCTTTAACTGCCAGTTCTTTAATGTTCTTCTCGATGTCAGCCATACCCAGCAGATCCACATCACGCAGGACCGGCGTGACCAGACCACGCGGCGTGGAGACCGCCATGCTGACATCAAAGTAGTTGTGATAAACCACGTCATCGCCGTCGATGGACGCGTTCACTTCCGGATAGCGTTTCAGCGCTTCAACTACCGCTTTCACGTAGAAAGACATAAAGCCCAGACGGATACCGTGGCGTTTCTCGAACGCATCACCGTATTGCTTACGCAGGTCCATGATTGGCTTCATGTTGACTTCGTTGAAAGTGGTCAGCATGGCGGTGGAATTTTTCGCTTCCAGCAGACGCTCGGCTACGCGTTTGCGCAGACGGGTCATCGGAACACGTTTTTCGCCACGCGCGCCCAGTTGAGCCTGTGGTGCAGGTGCTGCTGCCGGCGCTTTTGCTTCGGCTTTCGCAGCCGGGGCTTTCGCCAGATGTTTTTCAACATCTTCACGCGTGATACGACCGCCGACACCGGTGCCGTTGATAGCGCTGGCTTCGAGGTTATGCTCACCCAGCAGGCGACGGATCGCCGGGCTCAGGGCATCGTTGTTCTGCTCAGCAAGAGACGCCTGCTGGCGCTGTGCCGGAGTAGAATCTTTCTCTTCAGACTTAGCGCTGGTTTCTTTACCGGTGCTGTTGCCTTCACGCAGGCGACCAAGGATCTGGCGAGAAGTGACGGTTGTCCCTTCATCTTCCAGAACCGCATCAAGAATACCGTCCGCTGATGCCGGTACTTCCAGTACCACTTTGTCAGTTTCGATTTCTACCAGTACTTCATCACGACGTACTGCATCGCCCGGTTTTTTGTGCCAGGTTGCAACCGTTGCATCCGCTACGGATTCAGGCAGGTCGGGAACAAGAATATCTACGCTACTCATTATTTATCCTTTATTTAATCGACGTTCAGCGCGTCATTTACCAGATCTTGTTGCTGCTTCTGGTGAACGGACATATACCCTACTGCCGGAGAGGCAGAGGCCGGGCGACCTGCATAACGCAGAGCTGACCCAAATGGAATTACTTCACGGAAATGATGCTGGCTGCAGTACCATGCGCCCTGGTTGAGCGGCTCTTCCTGGCACCAGACAAAATCATGTACATGAGCAAACGGTTTCAGCGCTTCCTGCACCGCTTTATGCGGGAACGGATAGAGCTGTTCGATGCGCACAATGGCAACATCTTTTTGGTCGTTCTTGCGGCGTTGCTCCAGCAGGTCGTAATAAACCTTACCAGAACACATCACGACACGCTTCACGCCTTTCGGATCAAGTTCATCGACTTCGCCAATGGCTGGCAGGAAGGTGCCATTTGCCAGTTCGTCCAGCGTAGACACCGCCAACGGATGACGCAGCAGCGACTTCGGTGACATCACCACCAGCGGACGGCGCATACCGCGCAGCGCCTGACGACGCAGCATGTGGTAGACCTGTGCCGGGGTAGACGGGACGCAAACCTGCATGTTTTGCTCAGCGCAAAGTTGCAGATAACGTTCCAGACGCGCGGAGGAGTGCTCCGGACCCTGACCTTCGTAGCCGTGCGGCAGCAGCATCACCAGACCGCACATACGGCCCCATTTCTGCTCGCCGGAAGAGATGAACTGGTCGATAACCACCTGCGCACCGTTGGCGAAGTCGCCGAATTGCGCTTCCCAGATGGTCAGCGTGCGCGGTTCTGCCGTGGCATAACCGTATTCAAACGCCAGCACCGCTTCTTCAGACAGTACGGAGTCCCATACGCGGAACGTGCCCTGGCCGTTATGCACATGCTGCAGCGGCGTGTAGGTTGAACCGTTCGCCTGATTATGAATGACCGCGTGACGGTGGAAGAAGGTTCCGCGACCGGAGTCTTCACCCGACAGACGAACCGGAATGCCTTCGTCAACCAGCGTGGCGTAAGCCAGATTCTCTGCACCACCCCAGTCGAATAGCTTCTCGCCTGCGGCCATGGCCTGACGGTCGCCGTAAATTTTGGCAACACGCGACTGCATTTCAACGGCTTCAGGCACGGTGCTGATGCGTTTTGCCAGCTCCTGCAGACGCTTCATCTCAACCTTGTTCGGGTAGCTTTCGTCCCACTCGTGGTTGAGGTACGGCGACCAGGTGAAGGAGTGCATGTTCATTGGACGCCACTCTTTCACCACGCATTCGCCAGCATCCAGCGCATCACGGTACAGATTGACCATTTCGGTCGCATCTTCCAGCGTGGCGACTTTGTCCGCTTCCAGCTTGTCAGCGTAGATTTTACGCGGGGTCGGATGCTTTTTGATTTTCTGATACATCAGCGGCTGGGTTGCGCTCGGCTCGTCGGCTTCGTTGTGGCCGTGACGGCGGTAGCACACCAGATCGATGAACACATCACGTTTGAAGGTATTACGGAAGTCCAGCGCCAGACGCGTCACGAAAGCGACCGCTTCCGGGTCATCCGCGTTAACGTGGAAGATTGGCGCCTGAACCATCTTACCGATGTCGGTGCAGTACGGCGTAGAACGCGCATCCAACGGGTTAGAGGTAGTAAAGCCAACCTGGTTGTTAATGACGATACGCACGGTACCGCCCACTTCGTAACCACGCGCTTTCGACATGTTCAGGGTTTCCTGAACCACGCCCTGCCCGGTTACCGCCGCATCGCCGTGGATGGTGATTGGCAGTACTTTATTGCTGCTCGGCTCGTCCAGACGATCCAGGCGTGCACGTACGGAGCCGATAACCACCGGGCTAACGATTTCCAGGTGCGACGGGTTAAACGCCAGCGCCAGGTGTACCAGACCGCCTTCGGTTTCGATATCAGACGAGAAGCCCATGTGGTACTTCACGTCACCGGTGCCGAGGTGTTCTTTATGTTTGCCCGCAAATTCGTCGAACAGTTCCTGCGGGCGTTTGCCCAGTACGTTAACCAGAACGTTCAGACGACCACGGTGCGCCATACCCAGCACCACTTCACGGGTACCGCTGTTACCAGCGTGGCGGATCATCTCTTTGAGCATTGGGATTAACGCATCACCGCCTTCCAGCGAGAAGCGTTTCGCGCCCGGGAACTTAGCGCCCAGGTAGCGTTCCAGTCCTTCTGCTGCGGTCAGTTCGCTCAGGAAGCGTTTCTTCTCTTCGGTACTGAATGCGGCACGGCCAGACTCGATACGCTGTTGAAGCCAGCGTTTTTCTTCGGTGCTGGTGATGTGCATATACTCGGCGCCAATTGGGCCGCAGTAGGTTTGTTTCAGCGCAACAACCAGGTCGCTCAGCTTCATGGTGTCTTTGCCGCCGGCAAAAGAACCTACGTTAAAGCTTTCCTGGAAATCCGCATCGGTCAGATCGTGGAAAGACGGGTCCAGATCGGCCACATTTTCTTGCTGCCACAGTCCCAGCGGATCAAGATTCGCATGCTGATGACCGCGGAAACGGTAGGCGTTAATGAGCTGCAGGACTTTAACCTGCTTCACATTGGCATCAGGGTCGGAAATAGAAGAAGAGTAACGTGGGGTAATCAACGCCTGTCGACGGAAATAATCACGTGTTTTTGAGTGGAGTTGATCCGGTTTGACTCCGGTACCAGGTAACTGCTGGAACGTCGAACGCCAGTTAGCATCTACCGAGTCAGGGTCGGTTAAGAAGTCTTCATAGAGCTGTTCTATCCAGCTCTGGTTAGAACCAGAGAGGTAAGAAGAGTCCAACCAGGCTTTCAAAGCGCTGTTCTGCATCGTGATCCCTTAAGCATCTTTTCTGCTTATTTAATACTCTAAATAGATCGCGTTTCAGGAAGGTGGCAAGCTTGCGAATCCCAGGGAGCTTACATCCAGTAAGTGACCAGGGTGAGCAAGTGCAGCCAACGCACATGCAACGTGAACTATGACGAGTATTTCGCCGTGGATACTACCACGCACACCGATGTGCGTGCCGGGGTTCACTTGTTGCGGACTGTCGTGTCATCTGCGTCCGCTAAGGAACCTTTAAAAACTGTCTAATAATCTTCGCTGTTCAGGCTACGACTGCGTTGCGGCCTTGTCTCGCTCTGAACATCTCGATTATTACTACTCATATGGCAGTTTTTAGAGGTTTCCTGTACTACCGGGGAATCACTTCCCCGGCAACGACTACAAAAACTTACGCACTACGTTTGAGCAGCATCGACTTAATATGGCCGATGGCGCGCGTCGGGTTCAGTCCTTTAGGACATACGCTGACGCAGTTCATGATGCTATGACAGCGGAATACGCTGAAAGCGTCACTTAAACCTTCCAGGCGGCTGTCGGTCTCGGTATCGCGGCTATCAATTAAGAAGCGATACGCGGCCAGCAGGCCTGCCGGGCCAATAAACTTGTCCGGATTCCACCAGAATGATGGGCAGGACGTTGAGCAGCATGCACACAAAATACATTCATACAGCCCATCGAGCTTCTCACGCTGCTCAGGCATTTGTAAATGCTCACGAGCCGGCGGATTTTTCCCATTATTCAACAAGTAAGGCTTAATCTTCTCATACTGTGCGTAGAATTGCCCCATGTCTACCACCAAATCGCGCACAACCGGTAAACCCGGCAGCGGGCGAATGACAATTTTCTTGCCCGGCTGATTCAGCGCAGAAATAGGTGTGATACAGGCCAGTCCATTTTTGCCGTTCATATTCAGACCGTCGGAGCCGCAGACCCCTTCACGGCAGGAGCGGCGGAACGACAGAGAAGGATCTTTTTCTTTCAGCTGCATCAATGCATCCAGCAGCATCATGTCGCGCCCTTCTTCCGCCTCCAGGGTGTAATCCTGCATACGCGGAGCGTCGTCAACATCCGGGTTATAGCGATAAACTGAAAACTCGAGTTTCATTGTCCTGTCTCCGCATTAATAAGTACGAATCTTCGGCGGGAATGCCGGGCGCAGCTTCGGTTCCATATTGACTTGACGTCGCGTCATGGATTCCGACTCTGGCAGGTACAGGGAATGGCACAGCCAGTTTTCATCATCACGTTCCGGGAAGTCGAAGCGGCTATGCGCGCCACGGCTTTCGGTACGGAAGTTTGCAGATACTGCAGTGGCGTACGCGGTCTCCATCAGGTTATCCAACTCCAGACACTCAACGCGCTGGGTGTTGAACTCGCTGGAGGTATCGTCCAGACGGGCATTTTTCAGGCGTTCGCGAATCGCTTTCAGCTCTTCCAGACCTTTCGCCATCGCATCGCCTTCGCGGAAAACCGAGAAGTTATGCTGCATACATTCTTGCAGCGCTTTGCGAATCGCCACCGGGTCTTCACCGTTACGGTTACCGTTCCAGCGGTTCAGTCGTGCCAGAGAAGCATCGATTTCATCTTCGGTCGCATCCAGCAGGTCACCCTGCTCAGCGATAGATTCCTGCAGATGCAGACCCACCGCACGACCAAACACCACCAGGTCCAGCAGCGAGTTGCCGCCGAGACGGTTGGCGCCGTGAACCGACACACAGGCGATTTCGCCGACGGCAAACAGCCCCGGGATCACCACATCTTCGCCCTGCTCATTCACAGTCAGCGCCTGGCCAGTAACTTTGGTCGGAATACCGCCCATCATATAGTGGCAGGTTGGGATAACCGGAATCGGCTCTTTAACCGGGTCAACGTGAGCAAAGGTACGGGACAGTTCGAGAATGCCCGGCAGACGGGATTCCAGCACTTCTTTACCCAAGTGGTCGAGTTTCAGCTTAGCGTGCGGACCCCACGGGCCGTCGCAGCCGCGACCTTCACGGATTTCGATCATGATGGAACGCGCCACCACGTCACGACCCGCCAGGTCTTTTGCATTCGGGGCATAACGCTCCATGAAGCGCTCACCGTGTTTGTTCAGCAGGTAGCCACCTTCACCACGGCAGCCTTCTGTGACCAGAACGCCCGCACCGGCGATACCGGTTGGGTGGAACTGCCACATTTCCATATCCTGCACCGGCACGCCAGCGCGGATAGCCATACCAACACCGTCACCAGTATTGATGTGGGCATTGGTGGTGGACTGATAAATACGGCCAGCACCGCCGGTCGCCAGCACGGTCGCACGGGCTTTGAAGTAAACTACCTCACCGGTTTCAATACACAACGCGGTACAACCGACAATCGCGCCATCGGCATTTTTTACCAGATCCAGCGCATACCATTCTGAGAAGATGGTGGTATGGTTTTTCAGGTTCTGCTGATACAGCGTGTGCAACAGCGCATGACCGGTACGGTCTGCCGCTGCCGCAGTACGTGCCGCTTGCTCACCGCCGAAGTTCTTCGACTGGCCGCCAAACGGACGTTGATAAATTGTGCCATTGTCGAGGCGAGAGAACGGCAGCCCCATGTGGTCCAGTTCCAGAATCGCTTCCGGACCGGTTTTACACATATATTCAATAGCGTCCTGGTCACCAATGTAGTCCGACCCTTTAACGGTGTCGTACATGTGCCATTCCCAGTTATCTTCATGGGTATTACCGAGCGCAACGGTGATGCCACCCTGCGCGGATACGGTATGGGAACGGGTTGGGAACACTTTAGAGAGCAGCGCACAAGTCTGCCCGCTCTGGGAAATTTGCAGCGCCGCGCGCATACCTGCGCCGCCGGCACCAATCACAACAGCATCAAATTCTCTGACTGGCAGTTTCATTACACACCCCACACCACAACAAATCCATAAATGACGTAAACCACCAGCGCAACAACGATAGCCAGTTGCAGAATCAGGCGCACAGCCAGAGGTTTAACGTAGTCGGTCAACACCTGCCACATGCCGATCCAGGCATGAATCAAGATGGAGAAAAGTGCCAGCAGGGTGAAGACTTTGGTGAATGCCGATGAGAAGAAACCGGTCCAGACTTCATACGTCAGCTCGCCGCTGGTGGCGAAGAAACCGACCATAAAGATGATGTATAACGTCAGAACGATAGCGGTAGCACGGACCAGAATGAAGTCATGTACGCCGTTGCGTCCTAATGCGGAGGCGTTGCTTACCATACGAGGACTCCTGCGAGAAGTGAAAGCACGACAATAATAACGAAACAAATTTTGGCGGAGCGTGTCCCTGCTTCGAGGGTTTCTTCGATATAGCCAAAATCCATCAACAGATGGCGAATGCCCATTACGGCGTGATATGCCAGCGCAATCAGGATCCCCCACAGAATTAACTCCACAAAGAAGTTATTCATAATGGATGACGCGGTGAGGAAACCTTCAGGGGAGGAAAGGCTGGTACCCAATAACCACAACAGAATCCCGACCGCCACGAAGGTGATCACTCCGGATACGCGATGGAGAATGGACGCTATCGCCGTGATTGGGAACCGGATCGTTTGCAGATCCAGATTGACAGGTCTTTGTTTTTTCACATTTCTTATCATGAATAACGCCCACATGCTGTTCTTATTATTCCCTTTAGACTTCGGGTACAGAAGATGAAGACACCTGTAGCCTGAAAGACGACGGGATTTCCTTCCTCCGGTCTGCGTGCGGGTCAGACAGCGTCCTTACTATAACTACGCGTCATATAAAACACTGCTTCCAGATGCTAAAACGACACGTTACAACGCTGGTTGGCTCGGGATTGCAGGGTATTCCGGAGACCTGGCGGCAGTATAGGACGTTCACAAAATCATTACAATTAACCTACATATAGTTTGTCGGGTTTTATCCCGAACAGTGACATAGGTCACGATAACAACATTATTTTAATTTTTAATCATCTGATTTGACAATCATTAAACAAAGTTGTTACAAACGACACCAGAAAAAGCATATAATGCGTAAAAGTTATGGGGTCACTCTTTCACCGGAGATTTAGTTATGTAACAGTGTGGAAGTATTGACCAATACCTTCAGGACAGTTATTAGTGATAGACAGGTTAAATAATTCGGATTGCTAAGTTCTTGATTTGCAGTTTATTCGCCATAAAAAGACCGTTTTACCTGCAAGCGCCCATAGCTCTGTACCCAGGTCATCCCCTCTTTCGCAGAGCGGCGAGCCAAATAACAAACTGGTAACGGTTTATTGATGCACGAAGGCAAATTTGAGTTCCGGCAGTCTTAAGCAATAAGGCGCTAAGGAGACCGTAAATGGCTGATACTAAAGCAAAACTCACTCTAAATGGTGACGCTGCTATTGAACTGGATGTGCTGAAAGGTACGCTCGGTCAGGACGTTATTGATATTCGTAGTCTTGGCTCAAAAGGGATGTTTACTTTTGACCCAGGTTTTACCTCTACCGCATCCTGCGAATCCAAAATTACTTTCATCGACGGTGACGAAGGTGTTTTGCTGCATCGCGGCTTCCCGATTGACCAGTTGGCGACCGAGTCCAACTATCTGGAAGTGTGTTATATCCTGCTGTACGGCGAAAAACCGACGCAGGAAGAGTACGACGAGTTCAAAACCACAGTCACTCGCCATACCATGATCCACGAGCAGATCACGCGTCTGTTCCACGGTTTCCGCCGCGACTCTCACCCGATGGCCGTTATGTGCGGTGTCACCGGAGCGCTGGCAGCGTTTTATCATGACTCGCTGGATGTAAACAACGCGCGTCACCGTGAAATCGCCGCCTTCCGCCTGCTGTCCAAAATGCCAACCATGGCAGCGATGTGCTACAAGTATTCCATCGGGCAGCCGTTCGTGTACCCGCGTAACGATCTCTCCTACGCCGGTAACTTCCTGAACATGATGTTCTCTACGCCGTGCGAAAAATACGAAGTGAATCCGATTCTGGAACGCGCCATGGACCGTATCTTAATCCTGCACGCTGACCACGAACAGAACGCCTCAACCTCTACTGTACGTACCGCGGGCTCTTCTGGCGCTAACCCGTTTGCCTGCATCGCGGCTGGTATCGCTTCCCTGTGGGGACCGGCACACGGCGGCGCAAACGAAGCTGCGCTGAAAATGCTGGAAGAAATCAGCTCTGTTAAACACATTCCGGAATTTGTTCGCCGCGCGAAAGACAAGAATGATTCCTTCCGCCTGATGGGCTTTGGTCACCGTGTTTATAAAAACTATGACCCGCGCGCTACCGTCATGCGTGAAACCTGCCACGAAGTGCTGAAAGAACTGGGCACCAAAGATGATCTGCTGGAAGTGGCGATGGAACTTGAGCACATTGCGCTCAACGACCCATACTTCATCGAGAAGAAACTCTACCCGAACGTAGACTTCTACTCCGGCATAATCCTGAAAGCGATGGGTATTCCGTCCTCCATGTTCACCGTTATCTTCGCCATGGCGCGTACCGTTGGCTGGATTGCACACTGGAACGAAATGCACACCGACGGCATGAAAATCGCCCGTCCGCGTCAGCTGTACACCGGCTACGACAAGCGCGATTTTAAATCTGATATTAAGCGTTAATTGTTCAGGCCACCGGGTAATTCCGGTGGCTTTTCTCAGACCCTGCTCAAATTACCGCATTCATCTCATTAATATTATTCTCATCAGCCAATTCGTCCCATAATACATTTCAGACATGCACCCCCTTTTATATAGCATCAATCGCCAACGCATAATTTGATTTTTAAATTTATTAGCTATTTAATTCGGCCTTATAAAATACATCTCTGGATTAAATGGCATGGGCGATCTTATTTACCTGAAGATAACAGGTGAACAACAAGGAAATATTTCTTCCGGCTGCGGCACTTCCGCGTCAGTAGGGAATCGCTGGCAGGAAAACCATCCTGATGAGATTTTTGTTTTTTCACTTTCGAATGGATTAGCTAATACTGATTCTGGTATTAATACCCAGCCACTGAACTTCACAAAACTAATTGATAAAAGCACACCATTATTGATTAACGCCATCAATAATAATGAACGTCTGTTTATTGAAATTGATTTATGGAGAATAAACAGATTTGGTAGATGGGAACGCTTCTATTATATTCAATTAAGAAATGCATCGGTAAAAAGCATACAAACCTATGTGGCCCTAAACGAGCTGGATACCGAAGAAATTGCAGTATCGTATGACTATATTCTTTGCAAACACCTGATTGCCAACACTGAGTTTGACTACCTGGCATTGCCTGCTGAGTACAACCGTTTGTTTATACCACCCCGCCCTCAGCCGGTCAGTACGATAAAACCCATAGTGAAACGCCCTTCTCCCCCTGCACCACACATTCCAGCAGTTACGCCGGTCTATGCTAAATCCTGTCTGAAAGAAAAAGGCTGTACAGACGCGGGGAGCCGTGAAGAATCGGCTGAAAACTTCGGACAGATGGCGGTTTTCGCACAATCTTCCGTCGATGATTGTTGCGGATATGCACAGCCCGCAGAAGCCTCGGCCGCGCTGCCGATCTTAGGTGGGCTGACGCAGGTGTGGGGCGAGTGGTCACTCAGTGGCATGCTCAGCGCCGCACGCGGCGTTCCTTATATCGGAGCGCTAGCTTCCGCGCTGTATATTCCGTCCGCGGGTACGGGCAGCGCACGCGTTCCCGGACGTGATGAGTTCTGGTATGAGGAAGAACTGCGGAAAAAGGCGCTGGTAGGTGGCACTGCCACCACCCGGGTTCGTTTTTTCTGGGGAACCGACATTCACGGTAAATCGCAAGTCTACGGCGTGCATACCGGCGAAGGTACTCCTTATGAAAACGTGCGCGTCGCGAATATGCTGTGGAACGATGAACATCATCGCTATGAATTTACGCCTGCCCACGACGCAGACGGGCCGTTAATCACATGGACGCCGGAAAATCCTGCGACCGGCGATTTACCCACACATACGGGTAGCAATGTTCCACCGCTGGATCAGCCAACCATTCTGGTGACACCAATCCCGGATGGCAAAAACGAATACACCACGCCGCCGTTCCTTGTGCCCGATGTCGCCGATTTTAACGATTATATTCTGGTCTTTCCGGCCGATTCAGGCATTCAGCCGATATATGTTTACCTCAGCGAGAGAAAAACATCTTATACTCATAGACATAAGCACTATCCTTCCAAAAATAGACCCTGGGAGGAAGTGATAAAAAATACGAAGTCTGGTCCAGCAAAATTCAAACCAGAAGTCCATATCGAATCTGTAGACCAGGATGTATGGGAGAATGGTACTCCAACAACTAATGGACAAAACTGGAAAGTTAAAGAATTCAATAATGTCCAAGGCGCTTATAAAGGAAAGGAAACGAAATGGGTGGTTACCAAAGAATCTCAAGGAACTATTCACTCTCATCCAATAGGTTCAAATGAGGCCAGGAAATTAACAAAATGAAAACAAATTACTGCATTTTAGGAAATAACTATCATATCGAAAATGTAGAGAATATTTACGACGAAATATCAGCTTTAGATTTCAACAAAACTGAGTTGGAAGAGGTAACACGATTAGATGAAGATTTATTTCAGCTAGCCTTAAATGATGGAGTTGTTGTAGACATTGGTTGGTATCCTTCATTTGAAGAAGGTGGTAAATTTATCATTCAAGTGATACAAAATAGTGACTGGGATCACCCTATGATAAAAATATCCTCTGGATGGGATAAAAATGAGTTAATTGAAAAGTTAAACATAGTTTTAGAACAGTTACCTTTTTGTCTTAAAAGTTGAATAAGCATTCAAAAAACAAATAATAACACTCTGCAAAGCATCTTATTATAAAGGTGAATATATGAATCATCTTAAGCAAAAACTCGAAGACTACACTGAATCCGAATTCTTAGACTTCCTAAATGAATTCTCTGCAAACCCGCGCTACCAGGGAGAAATGGATCGTGAATCTTACATCGACTCATTAGTCGATCATTTCGATAAAATCGTGGACCATCCGGAAAGTAATGGATTGATTTTTTATCCCACGGATGACAGGGAAGACAGCCCACAAGGCGTCATTGATGAAATCAAAAGATGGCGTAAGTCCCAGGGACGCTCATCATTTAAACAATCAACCTAAAAATTTTCAAATCAAACACTCGAATTATCAGTGTAAATTATATAACAACGAATATTTATACATGTGGGAATTTAAAATGACGATCACGGTTACGGTTCAAGCTCAACTCATTGTCGGTGAAGCACAGGTAATAGAAAGTTTGGCCCCAGAAGGTTCTTACACGGCTGTATTTGAAGATGATGGTCAAACCGGGTACTTCTATGCACTTGATGAATCTGCTGACGGAAATCCTATCAAAGATGCACTGCATATTTACAATGCAGAAGATGTTTCAGATGGGCATATCCCATCAGATGTGAAGATCGGTTGGTCAGAAGACAGTAAGAAATGTGTGTTGCTGATAAATGGTTACCCACACGGCGTCTTTAATTTTGAATCTAAAAATGGATACTGCCGGAGCGGTTTTCCACCTACAATCAGTCAGGAATGGTCTGTCTTTGGGCATGCATGGAATGATGCTGTCGATGATTTATTCAGATAACAGGCATCAATACCCGATCACCGGTTAGTCCGTTTTTATTGATACTTGATATTTTTTTCAGCGGACTTTTTCTCTATGCTGTATCAACACGTTAAACGCAGCATATAACTCAGGAGCATGGGATGCCTGTTTTGCAGTGGAGCCTGTTGTTTGTGCTATCGCTCCTGCTTTCCCTGCTCTTTCTGCTTATTCATCTTCCAGGACCCTTGCTGCTCGGTTCGATGATCGTCGGCATCATCTTCAGTCTGCGCGGCATCTCTCTGCATCCTCCCCGCTGCACATTTCTTGGCGCGCAGGCGATTCTCGGCTGCATGATTGCCCAAAATCTGACCGGTTCAATCTTCACAACCCTTGCAGCCCACTGGCCGATGGTGATTGTTATCCTGCTGGCAACCCTTATCAGCAGCGCGATAATCGGCTGGCTGCTGGTTCGCTACAGTAATCTACCGGGTAACACCGGCGCATGGGGCTCGTCACCAGGCGGCGCAGCGGCAATGGTGGCGATGGCGCAGGATTATGGTGCCGACATCCGACTGGTGGCGTTTATGCAGTATCTGCGTGTACTGTTGGTGGTCGGCGCGGCGGCGATGGTCACCCGTCTGGTGATGGGCGACCAGGCGCAGGCGGTCAGTGAACAAATCATCTGGTTTCCGCCTCTAAGCGGCAATCTTTTCAGCACTCTGATGCTGGCCGCCGTTGCCGGCACGGCTGGACGCTTACTGCGTATTCCCTCTGGCGTCATGCTATTGCCGATGCTGGTGGGTGCCTTGCTGAATGCAAGCGGAGTGATGGTGATTGAACTGCCGGAATGGCTACTGGCGATAGCCTATATGGCCATCGGCTGGCAAATCGGCCTGGGCTTTGACAAGCAGATATTTTTAATGGCGCTGCGCCCTTTGCCGCAGATCCTGTTGTCCATTTTTTCACTGATGGCGATCTGCGCCGCTATGGCCTGGGGACTGGCGCATTACATGCAGATTGATTTTCTCACTGCCTATCTGGCGACCAGTCCAGGTGGCGTGGATTCTGTCGCGGTGATTGCCGCAGGAAGCCACGCTGATATGGCGCTCATCATGGCGATGCAAACCCTGCGACTGTTCAGCATTTTGTTAACTGGCCCCGCAGTCGCGCGGTTTATTTCGGTGCACGCGCCAAAACGGCCCGCTTAGTGCTGACATCCCGGACACCAGTAAAAAGGTCGCGAGGAGAGCATCGTTTTCTCGATAGTCCCACCACAACGCTCACAGGCTTCGCCGTCCCGATGAAAGACCTTGAAGCGAAACAACGCACCGTGATGTTTATTCTCATCGACCAGCCCGCGGGTATTATAAGACAGGCGCGGAATATCAAGCAGCGCATGTGCCAGTTGATCCAGTTGCTCATCACTAAGCTGCGACGCTTTATGCTGCCCGGTCAACCCTACCTGCCAGAGGATCTCTACCCGCAGGTAGTTACCTAATCCCGCCAGAAACGCCTGGTCCAGTAGCAGACCAGAAAACTGGCGATTGCAAAAACGCGGAGATAACAGACGCGCTTTAACCTCATCGGGCGTTAAACGTAAATCCAGTACATCCGGCCCAACCCGTTGCAGGAACGGGTGGGTGGTTAGCTGTTCTGGCGTCAGCATTTCGATATCAGACGCGCTATACAGCAGAATTGTCTTGTCATGTGTTTGCAGACTGACGCGCAGTACCCGCGAAGTTTGCGGAATTTCGCCGGTATCCACCACTCGCCACACACCATAGAGCTGATTGTGACTGTACAGCGTCAGGCCATTAGAAAAATGGGTCAGTAATGCTTTCCCTCGCGTTTCAAGCTGGGTAACACTCTGCCCAATTAGTTGAGATTGATACGGTTTTAACTGCTCAAAGGCAAACCAGACTTCCGTCAGGGGTTTGCCTTTGACTGCCGCCTCCAGGTTATCCGCCGCGCGGCGGATCTCCGGGCCTTCAGGCATAATACTGTCCTTTGTTAATGTGTTGCACCGCCCGTCACTGCGATATCGCTTTCCACCTGCAAGGAGGTGGCAATTGCGACTTCCAGCGCCCGGCGTACTGTTTCAGCCGCCATACTTGGCGCCCCGGGATGCTGTGCGGCCTGTTGCGGCAAATAAGGGATGTGAATAAAGCCGCCCTTCACCGCCGGTGCGTCGCGTAGTTTATGCAGCAGGCCATACATCACGTGGTTACACACGAAAGTACCAGCGGTCTGGGAAACCGAGGCCGGAATTCCCGCGTTGCGCATCGCCATAACCATCGCTTTGATCGGCAACGTGCTAAACCATGCCGCTGGACCATCGGCTACAATCGGCACATCTACCGGCTGTTGCCCCTGATTATCCGCAATACGCGCATCGTCAACGTTAATCGCCACGCGTTCCACGGTGATATCCGTGCGGCCACCTGCCTGCCCCACCGCCAGGACCAGCGATGGCGACAGCGCGTCAATTGCGCCATTGAGTACGGTAAGAGACTCGCCAAAGACGCACGGCAGTTGGCGGGCAACGACGCGGCATCCACCGATGATAGCATTATCGAGTCCCGAGACCACTTCCCAGGAAGGGTTAACTGATTCGCCGCCAAAGGGTTCAAATCCCGTGATGAGTACTGTTTTCATCCTGTCACCTTACAAGAACATCAGGAAATACATCAGGAACACGTTGACCAATAGCAGCAGTATGCCGGTTGGCACCTGCGCTTTAATCACCGCGTTTTTGTCCGGTAGTTCCAGCAGCGCAGCAGGGACAATGTTAAAGTTCGCCGCCATCGGCGTCATCAGTGTCCCGCAATAACCGGAGAACATACCAATCGCCGCCATTACCGCCGGATTACCACCGTGTTGCAGTACAAGAATTGGAATACCAATCCCAGCGGTCACGATCGGGAAAGCAGCAAACGCATTGCCCATGACCATAGTCAGCAATGCCATGCCGATGGTGTACACCGCCACTGCGATAAAGCGACTGTCTACCGCCAGATATTCCTGCGTCAGATATGAAATGCCGCTGCCTACGCCCGCTGCCGTAAACAACAGCCCGAGCGTAGCCAGAATCTGTGGCAGGATGAACGCCCAGCCGATGGAGTCCAGCAGACGGCGCGCCTCCTGGATCGGTTGATGCACCCGCTCATGGGTCATTTTTATTGCCATCGCCAGACCAATCAACGAACCTGCGGTCATGGAAAAAAGCGTCACCAGCGTGGCGTGATTACCCGGCCCAAACAGCGCATCCTGTAAGCCCGGAATATGGTTGAACATCAGCACGCCAATAACCGTTACTACCGGGATCGCCAGCGCCGGGAAAAAAAGGCGGTTGCCCAAGCGACTGGCACTTTCTTCGCGCTGTTGCTGCGTCCGTTGATGATAGCTTCCCAGCTTTACGCCGCCGAAACCGGCGATCAGCGCCAGGACGACCACCGCAATACCGACGGCAATATGCACCGCGCGCTTGTCGCCAAACAGCGAGAATGTCCAGTCGCCAAGCAGAAACAGTACGCCGTATATGCCCCAAAACAGACCAGTGGTGAAGCGACGCGGGTTCGCTTTATCCTGCCAGGACATGACGGCCACAATCAGTAATACCGCGCCCGCCAGCCAGTAGAGATAGCTTTGTTGAAAATTCATTGCGCTTCCCCTTTCGCTGCGGCGTTCGCTTTCGCCACCTCACGTTGCAAATAGCTATCCAGACGCCACAAACGTGTGCCGTGGATCAGGAAAGCACAAATTGCCGTTGGGATCCCCCATAGGGCGATATGCAGCGGTTCGGTCTGGATCCCACCAGACTCCAGCATAAAGTTATGCATGAAGATGATGGCGCCGAAAGCAACAAAGATATCTTCACCGAAAAACAGCCCGACGTTATCGGTCGCCGCTGACATTGCGCGCAGTCGATAGCGTACCGCCCCAGGTATCTCGCCGTGATTTTTCTCAGCGGCCCCTTCCGCCATCGGCGCCAGCAGCGGACGCACCATTTGCGGATGCCCCCCCAGACTGGTGAGTCCTAATGCAGCGGTCGCTTCGCGAATGAACAGATAGACAATCAGCAGGCGGCCGCTGGTAGCGCTGCGGATTTTTGCAATCCACGCCTGCGCACGCTCTTTCAGACCGTGACGTTCCAGCAGACCGATTACCGCCAGTGGGATCAGCAGGATAAACGGTAGGTTGCGGGTGTTAAGAAAACCTTCACCCAGTTTCTCGAGAATAGTGGCGATAGGCATATGCGCCGCCAGCCCCGTGACAATCCCGGCAATAATAACCACCAATACCGGGTTAAAACGTAAAAGAAATCCGACCACGATGACGGCGATCCCCGTCAATGGCCAGAGAGAAATAGCCTCTCCCATAATTAAATCCCTTATGTTGTTGTGTAATATATTATTGTTTTGTATGAATAAATTTATGCGCTAATTTGAATATTGCATGCTTCAAAGGCGCTACGCAAGCGGCGGGCAAAAGCGAGTGCGTGCTCGCCATCCCCATGAATGCATACCGTCTGGGCAGTCACGCTCGCCCATGTCCCACTTTGGCTTTTTACTCTGCCGGATTGCACCATTTCTAACGTTTGCGCCAACGCCTGCTCTTCATCCTCAATCAGTGCGCCCGGCTGACTACGCGGCACCAGGCTGCCATCGGCCTGATAACCCCGATCGGCAAACACCTCCTGACGCGTTACCAGGCCATAGTGTTCTCCAGCACGAATCAGTTCGCTTCCCGCCAGTCCCACTAAAATCAGCGACGGATCGCAGGCATGAACCGCTTTCGCAATCGCATCAGCCAGTTGAGGATCTTTCGCTGCCTGGTTATAGAGCATGCCATGCGGTTTGACATGATGCATCACACCGCCCTCCGCCCGCGTGATGGCAGCCAGCGCGCCAATTTGATACAGCGTCTGCGCATACACCGTTTGTGCAGGCAGGGTCATGGCGCTACGGCCAAAATTTTCCCGATCCGGAAAGCTGGGATGCGCACCTATCGCTACGCCATTTTTTAGCGCTTCGCGCACGCTTGAGAGCATGGTTTGCGCATCGCCTGCGTGAAACCCACAGGCGATGTTGGCCGATGACACCAATTGCAGCAACGCTGCATCGTTCGCACATCCCTCACCGAGGTCTGCATTGAGATCAATTTTCATTGTTAAGTCGCCATGCTAACTGTTCCAGGTAACGCTGCTGGTCGTACCGCGCCTTCAGCGCTTCCTCCAGCGAACACTGCACAAAATGAATCGGTTGACCGAGCGGGATCTGCGCCAGATGATACATATCTGCCTCGATGATACAGGCGATGCGCGGATAACCGCCCGTCGTCTGAGCATCGTTCATCAGCACAATGGGTTGGCCATTATGTGGAACCTGCACCACGCCGGGGAGCAAGCCATGCGACAGCAGCTCGCGATCGGTCGTGCGCGTCAGCGGCTGCCCCTGAAGACGATACCCCATACGGTTACTTTGTGGGCTAAGTTGCCACGGTGAGCGCCAGAACGAAGCCTGCGATACCTCATCAAACTCCTGATATTCAGGTCCGGGCAGCGCACGAATGAGATTACCCCACATCAGTTGCTTAACACCTTGCGGCTCGCTGAATTTCCGGGTAGATACGCCAATCGCCAGTCGATCGCCATCACGCAGTAGACGCCCTTCAAACCCACCAATGCCCACTTTCAGATCGGTACTACGCGAGCCCATCACTTCAGGAACATCAATACCGCCCGCTACCGCCAGATAACTGCGCATGCCATGAAGCGGACGTTTTAGCGTCAGGCGCTGCCCGGCTTTTACCGGTAACCGCCATCCGCTCCACACGGGCGTACGATCCAGATGCGCTTCGCATCCGGCACCGGTCAGGGCAAACCAGCCATCGGCTTCAAACTCCACCACCAGTTGCCCCAGCGTGATTTCCAGCGCTGCGGCATTCGCATCATTACCCACCAGCAGGTTAGCCACGTTCAGCGCCGGTTTATCCAGCGCCCCACAGTGACTGATTCCGGATTGACGAAAACTATGACGTCCCCCGTCCTGTACTGAGGTATACATGCCAGCGCGGATGATGTTTAACATATCCCCTCCTTCTGCGGGACAAAACGCACGGTATCGCCAGCCCGCAACAGAATCGGCTCCTCCCGTTTTGGATCAAATAACGAAACGGAAGTACGCCCAATCAATTGCCACCCGCCAGGCGTGGAAAGCGGGTAGATCCCCGTTTGAGATCCACCGATACCGACAGAACCTGCCGGAACAAGCAAACGCGGTTCCGCACGTCTTGGGGTATGCAGTTGTTCAGGTAAGCTCCCGAGATAGGGGAATCCCGGCTGAAAACCGATAAACCACACCACGTAATCAACCGACGCATGAAGTTCCACAACCTGCTTGTCACTTAATCCGCTGTGCCGGGCGACCTCTGCCAGATCGGGACCGGCCTCACCGCCATAGGTGACGGGAATTTCAATAAAGCGCGAATCCGGCTCCAGTGCTTCACTCTCTTCCCACCAGCGTTGCAGGCGCTCAATCGCATCCAGCGCCAGCGTTTGCGGGTCGCGCAAGGTCACCGTGATATTGTTCATGCCTGGAATAGCTTCCAGTACATTCGGGGCATCAACCAGACGCTGGGCCAGACGCCAGATGCGTTTCTGAGTCGCCAGCGTAATGGGCGGTTCCAGTTCAAGAACCACTGCCGTTTCACCTAACAGATAACAACGCGCTCGCTGCACTTTCGTCCCTCTTTATTACGCTGGATTAGGAATATCGATAAAAGTCACGTCCAGATCGGTATTTTCATTAAGCCAATCGCTTAATGCGCGAATGCCGCCGCGTTCGGTCGCATGGTGACCGGCAGCATAAAAATGCAGCCCCTGCTCGCGGGCTGAGTGAATGGTTTGCTCTGAAACTTCACCAGTGATAAAAGCGTCGACGCCAAACCGGGCTGCGCTATCAATAAAACTTTGACCGCCCCCCGTACACCAGGCGACGCGCTGAACTTTTTCCGGACCGGTATCACCACACCATAACGGTTTACGGCCTAAACGCGCTTCAATCCACGATGCCAACTCCAGTCCCGGAACCGGCATGGAGAGTTCTCCCCATGGCACCAGCGGTTCGATCTCACCCATCACGGTAATCCCCAACAGCGCGGCCAACTGCGCGTTATTCCCCAGTTCCGGGTGAGCATCCAGCGGCAGGTGCCAGCCATACAGGTTGATATCGTTTTCCAACAGCGTTTTCAGACGATGGCGCTTCATTCCGCGAATTACCGGAGATTCGCCTTTCCAGAAATAACCGTGATGAACGATAACCGCATCGGCCTGCAGGCGCACCGCCTCATCCAGCAGCGCCTGACTTGCGGTCACGCCGGTCACGATTTTATGCACCGTCTCTTTGCCCTCAACCTGCAAACCATTCGGCGCATAGTCGCTAATGGCGGCGCTGTTCAGTTTGTCGTTGATCAGTTGTTCCAGTTCGGTGTTTTTCATCATCGTCCTCGTAGTCATTAATTCTGCCTGCCTAATCAGCAACACAGCTTAGGTTAAAATAGCGTCCTCGCCTGCGTTCGTCGATAGCCATTTCACTGACACATCAAGAAACAATCACACCCGCTTTGAACATGATTTGCTTACCACTACGCGATCCAATTCATGTATATTTATGCAATCAGACAGCATATTGCAAAAATAATCAGATCTGTATCAAAGTTACAACTTTAAGGAAACACGCTCGCGCAGTACGCTCAGCCTGTCGCGAGGCATTTACTTCGAGAAAATAATGAATAAACAAGCATCTCAACCACGGGCGATTTATTACGTCGTCGCGCTACAAATCTGGGAATATTTCAGTTTTTACGGCATGCGTGCGCTGCTGATCCTGTATCTCACTAACCAGCTCAAGTACGACGATAATCACGCATATGAACTGTTCAGCGCCTACTGTTCACTGGTCTACGTCACCCCCATTCTCGGGGGATACCTGGCAGATAAAGTGCTCGGGAATCGAATGGCGGTGATGATCGGCGCATTTTTAATGGCGGTGGGACATCTGGTATTGGGCGCAAGCGAAATGGCTCCGGCGTTCCTTTATTTGTCGCTGGCGATCATTGTCTGCGGCTACGGTCTGTTTAAATCCAACATTAGTTGCCTGCTGGGCGAGTTATATCAACCTGAAGATCCGCGTCGCGACGGTGGATTCTCTCTGCTCTACGCAGCCGGTAACATCGGTTCGATCATCGCACCGATTGCCTGCGGATACGTGCAGGAAGAGTACAGCTGGGCGATGGGCTTTGCGCTGGCTGCGATTGGCATGCTGGCAGGGTTGGTGATTTTCTTATGCGGTAATCGCCATTTCGCTCATACCACTGGCGTCAACAAGGCTGTGCTGTGTGCGAAAAAGTATATGCTGCCAAACTGGGCCTGGCTGTTAGTTCTGCTGGTTGCAGCACCGTTACTGATTACCGTCCTGTTCTGGAAAGAGTGGTCCGTTTACGCACTGATTGTTGCCACGGTTATTGGTCTGGCGGTTCTGGCGAAGATTTACCGTCAGGCGCAAACCCAAAAGCAGCGCAAAGAATTGGGGCTTATCGTCACGCTGACCTTCTTCAGCTTGCTGTTCTGGGCCTTTGCTCAACAGGGCGGCAGCTCGATTAGCCTGTATATTGACCGCTTCGTAAATCGCGATATTTTGGGGTATTCCGTCCCGACCGCGATGTTCCAGTCGGTTAACGCCTTTGCCGTTATGCTGTGCGGTATCGTGCTGGCCTGGGTAATCAAAGAAAGCGTTGGCGGCAATCGTACCGTACGTATTTGGGGTAAATTCGCCCTTGGCCTCGGTTTAATGAGCGCAGGGTTCTGCATTCTGACCTTAAGCGCCCGCTGGTCCGCAGCTTACGGCCACTCTTCCATGCCGCTGATGGTATTGGGGCTGGCGGTCATGGGCTTTGCCGAACTGTTTATCGACCCGGTGGCGATGTCGCAAATTACGCGTATTGAGATCCCTGGGGTGACTGGCGTATTAACAGGCATTTATATGCTGCTGTCCGGCGCCATCGCCAACTATCTGGCAGGCGTTATCGCCGATCAGACGTCGCAAGGCTCGTTTGATGCTGCTGGCGCTATCAACTACTCCATCAATGCGTATATTGATGTCTTTAGCGAAATTACCTGGGGCGCGCTGGCCTGCGTGGTGTTGGTGCTGCTGATTTGGCTGTACCAGTCGCTTAAGTTCAGAAACCGTCCGCTGGCGGTAGAATCCTGAGTGTAAGGGCCCGATGATGTAATACTATTCGGGCCTGTTTTTTCGGGTAATTACGCATAACTTGCAGCGAGTTCCTCTTCAGTAAGCCCCGTCACTAGTAGTACCATTGCGCGATCTATTCCCTGCTCCAGCATAGTTTGCGCTATACGTAATGCGGCTTCTCGCTTTCCTACTTCTTTGCCTTGTTGTAGCCCTTGTTGTAAACCTTCCTGTAATCCATCTAACCGTAACCGCTCCGCAATAGTCATCAGCCTCTCCTTATGTTGGGGGATCCGTTGTGCCATCTCTTGCATAAACTCATTAAAGCGAGATTCATCGCCGGATCGTAGGATGTAATTAAACATCGCCTGCAGTTGCGTGTCATTAGTGCATCCAGTAAGTAGTAGCGTGGTCAGTTGTTCTATCAGCCCCATCAAATCCCGCTGACGGATATGTTTTTGCATTAATTCCAGCAGCGCCATTCGCCTGTGAGCCATGATCTCATCATCGGGTACCACCGTTATGTCTACCAACGGAAATGCGCTGGAATAAAGCTGTCTTGCCGCCACGGGGTCGGCAAAGGTATCCAGCCAGCACAATGAGTACGGATAGGGGCTTCGGCAGCCATGATAAAACAGCATCGGTATCACCAGCGGCAGTTCCTTGTGCCCTGCGTCCAGATGGCGCTGCATCGCCGCCAGCGCATAACGCAACAGACGAAAAGCCATATGTGGCTCGGCTGAACTTTGATGCTCTATCACCACATAGACATAACCGTCACCGTTGCGTGTGTGCAAAGACCAGAGCACGTCGGAGTAGCGCGAACGTAAATCCGCTTCAATAAAGCTTTCTGACTCCAGTTGCAGCGAATTCAAATCGCAAAGCATCCGCAGTTCAGCTGGCAGGTGAATGTCGAGAAAATCTCGTGCAGTTTCGGGATGATGTAAAAACGTTTTAAACACCGCATCATGCGGGGTGGAGGTCGTTGGCGTTGTCATTAATTTCCGTCATTTTCATTCAGATGACGGAAATTTACTGCTGAGAGAAAACTTGTGCAGCAGGGTATTTACGGTACTGAGCGCACGCTTCAGCGCTAAAATCACCCGACTGCAACATGTTCATTCTGTTGGAAGGTATTACGCAAAATCCACCATGCCTTTACCCCTTGCGCGCCGCCTCATATGCCGCCAGCGTCGCCAGCCTTGCCTGTTTATGATCCACAATCGGGCGAGGATAACTTAGTGTTACCTGCGCTTTTTCTGCCCACGACCACGGGTCATGAATGGCTTTACCCGGCACGTCGCGCAGTTCCGGCACCCACTGGCGGATAAACTCACCGTCACAGTCGAATTTTTCGCCCTGCGTCGTGGGGTTAAAGATACGGAAATACGGTGCGGCGTCGGTTCCGGTTGAGGCTGCCCACTGCCAGCCGCCGTTATTGGCCGCGAGGTCACCATCAATCAGTTGCGACATGAAATATTGTTCGCCTTTACGCCAGTCAATCAGCAGGTCCTTGACCAAAAAACTGGCGGTAATCATGCGTAATCGATTATGCATCCAGCCCGTGGCGTTGAGCTGACGCATCGCCGCATCCACAATAGGGTAACCCGTACTACCCGTTTTCCAGGCCTGCAAATGCGTCGGATTATTCTGCCATTGCACGCGATCGGTCCAGCGGATAAAGGGTTGATACCGACACAGCGCCGGATGGTAAGTCATCAGATGACGATAAAATTCACGCCAGATAAGCTCGTTCAGCCAGACGCTACCCCTGCCGCCCTCAAGCGCTTGCGGCTGCTCCGCGAGCAGTCGATTCAGGCACTGGCGCGGTGATAGTCCTCCTGTCGCCAGGCTCGCGGATAATCGACTGGTCCCGTCAATCGCGGGAAAATCACGCTGCTGCTCGTATTCTCCCACAGCCTGCTGGCAAAAATGGCGTAATTGCGCGATGGCCAATTTTTCATCTGCCACAAACCTCTGCGCATCAAAATATTGCTGCGGATAGCTCAGCGTTATTGCGCTTAACGACGTGCTGAGTGCGCCGCTGTCCCTCATTTTCGGCGCGCTAACGCATTCTGGAATACCGTCTTTAATCCGCTTCAGCCAGGCATTTTTAAACGGCGTGAACACTTTATACATCTCATGATTCCCGGTCATCACCGCCCCCGGGGGCAGGATCACGCTGTCGTCAAACCCTTCGCACACCACCTGAGGTAAGGACTTTTCGACGGCAGCATCACGCTGGCGTTCGTTTATTTCATATTGATAGTTATAAAATAATCGACTGACGTCATGCTGCAGGCAGACACTTTTGATGGGGTCCACGCTGGCCGCAAAATCAGCCACTTCGTAAAACAGTAAAGGGATGCCTTTTTCTGCCAGCGCTGTTTGTAACGCATTCAACTGCGCGCAGGTAAATGCCGCCTGGCGCGGGGCCATATCGTGGGCCTTCCACTGCTCGGGGGTAGCGATATATAACGCCAGCACCTGCGCAGAACGATCCCGACAAGCCGCCGCCAGCGCGAGGTTGTCGTGCAGGCGTAAATCACGCCGAAACCAGACCAAATGGGTGGTCATAACACTCCTGAAGAAAAAACTTAACGCCCGTAGCGCAAACGCAGAGCCTCTGGCCAGGGATTGAAATAGCGCTGCCCGGAGAGATAAGCATCCGGATATTCCGCCATATAGTGTTTGAGTAATGTTATTGGCGCAAGCAGCGGTTGAGTCGAACGTCGATACCCGTCAATGAGAGAGGCCAGCTCCTGCCGCTGACGAGAATTTAATTGCGTACGGAAATAGCCCTGGACATGCATCAGCACGTTGGTATGGTTGCGCCGCGAGGGAAGATGCGCCAGCAAACTCATCAGCCTTAAGCGATACTCGACAAAATAAGCCTGCAAATCTTGCCATTCGCCGATCGCCGCGACAAAACGCCCGAGTTCGCGATAGTCCGGCTGGGAATGGGCCAACAGTAATAGCTTGTAACGGCTGTGATAATCGATTAGTGCGCCGCGCGTTAACCCTTGCTGACGGATACCGTTGAGCTCGTGCAAGGCATAAATGCGCTCAACAAAATTTTCCCGAATCTGCGGGTCGTGCAAACGCCCGTCCTCTTCCACGGGAAGCCAGGGTAACGTCGACATCAGCACGGACGTAAAGATCCCTCGTCCCGCTTTACGGTTGTTTTTGCCTTCCACGTCGTAGACCCGCACCCGTTCCATACCGCAACTGGGGGATTTTGCACAGACAATATAGCCACACAAATGCTCCAGACGATTGCTTTGTCGCTGACTAAAAGCCGTCATTACGTCTGTCAAATCACCCTCGCGCTTATCACTAAAACGCAGGGAGACAGCCTCGCCCTCTTTGACCAGATGCAGCGCAGGTCTCGGGACCGGTAACCCGATACCCATTTCAGGGCATACGGGTTCGAACGCGACCCACGGCGACAGTTCTTCTACAGCAAAGGCCAGCCGCTTATGCCCACCATCATAGCGAACCGCCTCCCCCAACAGACAGGCACTGATACCAACAGGGATTTTCTCGCTCATGATCGCTCCTTTCTCATTCCTGAGATAAGTGTAGCTATCATGAACAAAAAAGCCGCTGATATCAGCGGCTTTTGGGGATTTATTAGCTATCAGTAGAAATCGCAGGTGGCTTTTTCAGCCTGCTCCATCCACACCGGTTTATCACTGGTTTTAGACCAGACGCGGTGCAGGTAGCTGTAAAAACGGGCGCGGTCTTTCCAGAACAACATGACCGGCAGCGCCAGCACGCCCGCCACAACGGCAAAGGTACGGCGCAAGAAAACAATGTGTGCTGGATATTCTTTATAAAAGTCCATAATCCTCTCCCATATATCTGTTCGGTGAATCGCACCGGAAAAATAAACTTGGTTAACTGATGAAAATAATACCGCCTTGTGTGTAATTTTGCTACTCATCCGACCACTTATTTTTATCTATTGATGCTCCGTTTAGCTAAAAACTGTAATTAAGTTACATAAAAGTTAAATTAATACTAATCATTAGTTAAATAATGGTCTTTGCCATTTTTATACTTTTTTTACACCCCACCCACTGATTTTTGCGAAATCTTTGCAAGCAAAAATCTACGCTCTGGTTATCACATTTATGCCACTGGAGGTGCACTGTGAGTGCAGGCGTGATAACCGGCATTGTGCTGGTCTTTTTATTATTAGGTTATTTGGTGTATGCCCTGATTAATGCGGAGGCGTTCTGATGGCGGCCCAAGGATTTTTACTCATTGCCAGTTTCTTGCTGGTGCTGTTTGTCGTCGCCAGACCGCTGGGCTTTGGGCTGGCTCGACTGATCAATAATACGTCCCTGCCGGGCCTGACTGGCGTGGAGAATTTGCTCTGGCGTGGTCTGGGCATCTCACAGCAGGAGATGAACTGGCGGCAGTATCTGTTGGCGATCCTCGCGCTCAATGTACTGGGCCTGCTGGTCCTGTTTTCGATGCTGATGGCGCAAAACCTGCTGCCGTTAAATCCCCAGCAACTGCCAGGGCTTTCATGGGATCTGGCGCTTAACACCGCGGTGAGTTTTGTCACTAATACCAACTGGCAATCCTATGCTGGTGAAACCACCTTAAGCTACTTCAGCCAGATGGTCGGGCTGACCGTACAAAACTTCCTGTCAGCGGCAACCGGGATTGCGGTGATTTTTGCCCTGACCCGCGCCTTCACGCGCCAGAGTATGAACACCTTGGGCAACGCCTGGGTCGATCTGATTCGCATTACGCTGTGGATCTTGCTCCCCATTGCATTGCTCATTGCGCTGTTCTTCATTCAGCAAGGTGTGCTGCAAAACGTGTTGCCCTATCAGCCCATCACCACACTTGAAGGAGTTAAACAACTGCTGCCGATGGGGCCCGTCGCCTCACAGGAAGCGATTAAGATGCTTGGCACTAACGGGGGCGGTTTCTTTAACGCTAACTCATCACATCCGTTTGAAAACCCTACCGCATTGACCAATCTGGTACAGATGCTGGCTATTTTCTTAATTCCTACCGCGCTGTGTTTTGCCTTTGGTGATGTGGTGGGCGATCGTCGCCAGGGACGGACCCTGCTGTGGGCCATGTCACTGATTTTTGTGGTCTGCGTGGCCGTCGTGATGTGGGCTGAAGTTCAGGGCAACCCACACCTGATGGCATTCGGCGCAGACAGTAATATCAACATGGAAGGCAAAGAGAGCCGCTTTGGCGTGCTGGCCACGAGTCTGTTTGCCGTCGTCACGACAGCGGCATCTTGCGGTGCTGTTGATGCGATGCATGACTCCTTTACTGCGCTGGGCGGCATGGTGCCAATGTGGTTAATGCAGATTGGTGAAGTGGTCTTCGGCGGCGTGGGTTCAGGTCTGTACGGCATGCTGCTGTTCGTGCTGCTGGCGGTATTTATCGCCGGGTTAATGATTGGCCGCACACCAGAGTATCTGGGTAAGAAAATCGACGTGCGCGAAATGAAAATGACCGCGTTGGCGATTCTGGTCACCCCTGCGCTGGTCCTGCTCGGCACAGCGATCGCCATGATGACCGAAGCTGGCCGCAGCGCCATGCTTAACCCGGGTCCACACGGGTTTAGCGAAGTGCTGTATGCCGTGTCGTCCGCCTCGAACAACAACGGTAGCGCCTTCGCCGGGTTAAGCGCCAACAGCCCGTTCTGGAACTGCCTGCTGGCCTTATGCATGTTCTTCGGTCGCTTCGGCGTGATCATTCCCGTGATGGCGATTGCCGGATCGCTGGTCAGTAAAAAGATCCAGCCAGCCAGCTCCGGCACGCTACCTACCCACGGCGCGCTGTTTGTCGGGTTGTTGATCGGTACGGTGTTACTGGTTGGCGCTCTCACCTTTGTTCCTGCCCTGGCGCTTGGCCCGGTCGCAGAATACCTGTCATTACACTGAGTGATGCGGAGCACATTACTATGAGTCGCAAGCAACTGTCGCTGTTCGAACCCTCTCTGGTCGCACAGGCGCTGATGGACGCCGTGAAAAAATTAAGCCCACATACCCAATGGCGTAATCCGGTGATGTTTATCGTCTGGTTGGGCAGTCTGTTAACGACCCTGTTAACCGTGGCGATGGCAACAGGCCATATGCCGGGTAATCCTTGGTTTACCGGTGCGATAAGTCTGTGGCTGTGGATTACCGTTCTGTTCGCCAACTTTGCTGAAGCGCTGGCGGAAGGACGCAGTAAAGCTCAGGCCAACAGCCTGAAAGGCGTCAAAAAAACCGCCTTTGCCCGCAAGCTTCGCGAACCGAAATACGGCGCGGCAATGGATCACGTCCCTGCCGATGATTTACGTAAAGGCGATATCGTGCTGGTGGAAGCTGGCGATATTATCCCGTGTGACGGCGAGGTGATCGAAGGAGGCGCGTCGGTAGATGAAAGCGCCATTACCGGTGAATCCGCGCCGGTGATTCGTGAATCCGGTGGTGATTTCGCCTCCGTCACCGGCGGGACTCGCATCCTCTCCGACTGGTTGGTTATCGAATGCAGCGTAAACCCTGGTGAAACGTTCCTCGACCGGATGATCGCCATGGTTGAAGGTGCACAGCGGCGTAAAACGCCCAATGAAATTGCCCTGACGATCCTGTTGATAGCCCTGACCATCGTCTTTCTACTGGCTACGGCCACGCTGTGGCCGTTTTCCGCCTGGGGCGGTAGCGCGGTCAGCGTCACTGTATTGGTTGCGCTGCTGGTGTGTTTAATCCCTACGACGATAGGCGGGCTGCTCTCCGCGATTGGCGTCGCCGGGATGAGCCGCATGTTGGGTGCGAACGTCATTGCCACCAGCGGACGTGCAGTAGAAGCGGCGGGTGACGTGGATGTACTGCTGCTGGATAAAACCGGCACCATTACGCTGGGTAACCGCCAGGCTTCAGATTTTCTGCCCGCCCACGGCGTGGACGAAAAAACGCTGGCCGATGCCGCGCAGCTTTCATCCCTGGCCGATGAAACGCCGGAAGGCCGCAGCATCGTGATTCTGGCTAAACAGCGCTTTAATCTGCGTATACGCGACGTGCAATCGCTACACGCCACCTTTGTACCGTTTACCGCCCAAAGTCGGATGAGCGGGATCAACATCGACAACCGTATGATCCGCAAAGGGTCGGTCGATGCTATTCGTCGTCACGTCGAAGCCAACGGCGGCCACTTCCCCGCCGACGTTGAGCAGAAGGTCGAAAACGTCGCACGCCTTGGCGCTACGCCGCTGGTGGTTGCTGAAGGCTCCCACGTACTTGGCGTGATTGCCCTGAAAGATATCGTAAAAGGCGGGATTAAAGAGCGTTTTGCCCAGCTGCGTAAAATGGGGATCAAAACGGTGATGATCACTGGCGACAACCGTTTGACCGCCGCCGCAATCGCCGCGGAAGCCGGAGTGGATGACTTCTTAGCCGAAGCCACACCGGAAGCCAAGCTGGCGTTGATTCGTCAGTATCAGGCGGAAGGTCGTCTGGTGGCGATGACCGGCGACGGAACTAACGACGCACCAGCCCTTGCTCAGGCCGATGTGGCCGTTGCCATGAACTCCGGAACCCAGGCAGCGAAAGAAGCGGGCAACATGGTGGACCTCGACTCCAACCCCACCAAACTGATTGAAGTGGTGCACATTGGTAAACAGATGCTGATGACGCGCGGTTCGCTGACCACCTTCAGTATCGCCAACGACGTAGCGAAGTATTTTGCCATTATTCCGGCCGCGTTCGCCGCCACCTACCCGCAGCTCAATGCGCTGAACGTGATGGGGCTGCATTCGCCGGACTCGGCGATCCTCAGCGCGGTTATCTTTAACGCACTGGTTATCGTCTTTCTGATCCCACTAGCGCTGAAAGGCGTGAGTTACAAACCGTTATCCGCTTCCGCGATGCTGCGCCGCAATTTGTGGATCTATGGCCTGGGTGGTCTGGTTGTGCCGTTTATCGGTATCAAAGCAATTGATTTACTGCTGACCCTGCTGGGTCTGGTGTGAGGTTTCAGATGAGTGGATTACGTCCTGCATTATCAACATTGATTTTCCTGATGCTTATCACCGGCGGGGCATACCCGCTGCTGACCACTGCGCTGGGGCAATGGTGGTTTCCCCACCAGGCTAACGGTTCGCTTCTCCGCGAAGGTCAGATTGTTCGCGGCTCCGAGCTCATTGGGCAACAGTTTACCGCTGCCGGTTATTTTCAGGGACGCCCCTCAGCCACAGCGGAAATGCCCTATAATCCAATGGCTTCAGGCGGCAGTAATCTGGCAGCCAGCAACCCGGAACTGGATAAACAGCTGCAAAGCCGGATTGCCGCGCTGCGTGCCGCTAACCCGCAGGCAAATCCTGCCGTTCCGGTAGAGCTGGTAACAGCTTCCGCCAGCGGGCTGGATAACAACCTGACGCCAGCTGCGGTGGCCTGGCAAATCCCCCGCGTGGCGCAGGCTCGCAACCTCAGCGTTGAAGAGGTCACACGCCTGGTTGCACAATACACGCAAAAGCCGTTGGTCAGTTTTATCGGCCAACCGGTGGTGAACCTAGTGGAACTTAATTTAGCGCTGGATAAGCACTGAGAAAAAGGACATGCATAACGAACCCTTACGCCCCGACCCCGATCGCCTGCTGGAGCAGACCACCGCTCCGCACCGGGGAAAACTAAAAATTTTCTTCGGCGCGTGTGCAGGCGTCGGTAAAACCTGGGCCATGCTGGCAGAGGCCCAGCGGCTGCGGGCGCAGGGATTAGATGTGCTGATTGGCGTGGTGGAAACCCACGGACGCAAAGAGACCGCCGCGCTGCTGGACGGTCTCAGCATCCTGCCGCTAAAGCGAAAGGCGCGCCATGGTCGTCATATCAGCGAATTCGATCTCGACGCGGCGCTGGCCCGCCGCCCGGCACTCATTTTGATGGATGAACTGGCGCACAGTAATGCGCCAGGCTCACGCCACCCTAAACGCTGGCAAGATATTGAAGAGCTGCTGGAAGCCGGTATTGACGTTTTTACTACCGTCAACGTGCAGCATCTGGAAAGCCTCAATGATGTGGTCAGCGGCGTCACCGGCATTCAGGTTCGCGAAACCGTCCCCGATCCTTTTTTCGATGCCGCTGACGATGTGGTGCTGGTCGATCTTCCCCCCGACGATTTGCGCCAGCGCCTGAACGAAGGCAAGGTCTATATCGCCGGTCAGGCGGAAAGAGCCATCGAGCATTTCTTTCGCAAAGGTAACTTGATCGCGCTACGTGAGCTGGCCCTGCGCCGCACGGCCGATCGGGTTGACGATCAGATGCGTGCCTGGCGTGGACGTCCGGGAGAGGAGAAAGTCTGGCATACCCGCGACGCCATATTGCTGTGTATTGGACACAACACCGGCAGCGAAAAGCTCGTGCGTGCCGCCGCGCGTCTGGCAGCGCGCCTCGGCAGCGTATGGCATGCAGTGTATGTCGAAACGCCAGCGCTGCACCGACTGCCCGAAAAACAACGCCGCGCAATTTTAAGCGCCCTGCGATTAGCCCAGGAGCTGGGTGCAGAAACCGCCACCCTTTCCGATCCCGCTGAAGACAAAGCAGTAATCCGCTACGCCCGTGAGCATAATCTGGGAAAAATTGTCCTCGGACGTCCGACTACGCGACGCTGGTGGCGCAGTGATTCCTTTGCTGACAAACTGGCCCATCGCGCACCGGATCTCGACCTGATGATTGTTGCGCTCGACGAACCACCTTCGCGCCCTGTGCTGCAAACTGCAGATAGCCGCACCTTTAAGGATAAGTGGCGGGTTCAAATTCAGGGTTGCGTGGTTGCCGTCGCGCTGTGCGCCATCATTACGTTGATTGCCATGCAGTGGTTGATGGCCTTTGACGCCGCCAACCTGGTGATGATCTATTTATTGGGTGTGGTGGTTATCGCCCTCTTTTACGGACGCTGGCCGTCAGTGCTGGCAACCTTTATTAACGTTGCCAGCTTCGATCTCTTCTTTATTGCCCCACGCGGTACGCTGGCCGTTTCCGACGTCCAGTACCTGCTTACCTTTGCCGTGATGCTAACGGTAGGGTTGGTTATCGGTAATCTCACCGCTGGAGTGCGTTATCAAGCACGGGTAGCGCGTTATCGTGAACAGCGTACGCGTCATTTATATGAGATGTCGAAAGCGCTGGCCGTCGGACGGAGCCAGCAGGATATCGCCGCCACCAGCGAACAGTTTATTGCCTCAACGTTCCAGGCCCGCAGCCAGGTTTTACTGCCCGGTGAGAACGGTAAGCTGGCCCCTCTCACTCATCAACAGGGCATGACACCGTGGGATGACGCCATTGCCCAATGGAGCTTTGATAAAGGGCAACCGGCCGGCGCAGGCACTGACACGTTACCGGGTGTGCCGTATCAAATTTTACCGTTAAAAAGCGCCGACAAAACGCATGGGTTGCTGGTTGTGGAACCAGGAAATTTACGCCAGCTGATGATCCCCGAACAGCAGCGCCTGCTGGAAACTTTCACTTTACTGGTCGCCAGTGCGCTGGAACGCCTGACGCTCACCGCCAGCGAAGAGCAGGCCCGGTTTGCCAGCGAGCGTGAAAGCATTCGCAATGCCCTGCTCGCCGCCCTTTCCCACGATTTGCGCACGCCGCTGACGGTGTTGTTTGGTCAGGCAGAGATCTTAACGCTGGATCTGGCAAGTGAAGGATCGCCGCACGCGCGCCAGGCCAGCGAAATTCGCCAGCACGTCCTGAATACGACCCGACTGGTTAATAACCTGCTGGATATGGCGCGAATTCAGTCTGGCGGCTTTAATCTTAAGAAAGAGTGGTTAACGCTGGAAGAGGTGGTCGGCAGTGCCCTGCAGATGCTGGAGCCAGGACTCTCTGCTCCTATTAATTTGTCGCTACCCGCGCCGTTGACGCTGATCCACGTCGATGGCCCGCTATTTGAACGGGTGCTGATTAACCTGCTGGAAAACGCTGTTAAATACGCAGGTCCAGCGGCGCAAATCGGTATTGATGCCAGCGTCGATGGCGAGCATCTGCAACTGGACGTCTGGGATAATGGCCCTGGCATTCCATCGGGAATGGAGCAACGAGTTTTTGACAAGTTCTCCCGGGGAAACAAAGAGTCATCTGTACCGGGCGTTGGGCTGGGGCTGGCAATCTGCCAGGCCATTGTGGACGTGCACGGCGGTACAATTTCCGTCCACAATCGCGCACAGGGAGGAGCATGTTTCCGTGTTACACTGCCCCAGGAAATCCCCCCTGAACTTGAAGATTTTCATGAGGATATGTGACGAACGTACTGATTGTTGAAGATGAACAGGCTATCCGTCGCTTTCTGCGCACTGCGCTGGAAGCCGATGGTCTGCGTGTATATGAAGCGGAAACGCTGCAACGTGGTCTGCTGGAAGCCGCCACGCGAAAACCCGATCTCATCATTCTCGATCTCGGTCTGCCGGACGGTGACGGCATTGATTTTATTCGTGACCTGCGACAATGGAGCGCGATACCGGTAATTGTGCTCTCAGCCCGCAGCGAAGAAAGCGATAAAATTGCCGCCCTGGATGCCGGTGCCGATGACTATCTCAGTAAACCCTTTGGTATTGGCGAGCTACAGGCGCGATTGCGCGTGGCATTGCGTCGCCACGCCAGCGGCACGTCTCCCGAGCCGGTGGTGCATTTTTCCAACGTAAAAGTAGATATCGCCGCCCGACTCGTACATCGTGGTGATGAAGAGATTCATTTGACGCCGATTGAGTTTCGCCTGTTAGCGGTACTGCTGAATAATGCCGGAAAGGTACTGACGCAGCGCCAGTTGCTCAATCAGGTTTGGGGACCAAACGCCGTCGAACACAGCCACTATCTGCGAATTTACATGGGACACCTGCGCCAGAAACTGGAACTGGACCCGGCACGTCCGCGTCATTTTCTGACCGAAACCGGGATTGGTTATCGGTTCATGCCATGACGTTAAGTTGAATATAAAAAGCCGGATCAGCGTATTTGCTGTCCGGCTTTTTCATTATTCATGCCGAATAGCGACGCTAGCGTCTTATCCGGCCTACGGTTTACGCGTTCTTCAGCACTTCGCTGACGATCTCAACCGCTTCTTTTTCGATCTGCTTGCGATGTTCTTCACCGAGGAAGCTTTCGCAGTAGATCTTGTAAGCGTCTTCCGTACCAGAAGGACGCGCGGCAAACCAGCCGTTGTCAGTCATCACTTTCAGACCGCCGATAGAAGCGCCGTTGCCCGGTGCAGCCGTCAGACGCGCGGTGATCGGGTCGCCCGCCAGCGTACTGGCGCTCACCATTTCCGGAGACAGCTTAGACAGCGCCGCTTTCTGCGCGGAGGTCGCGCTTGCCTGCAGGCGGTTGTAGCTCGGTGCGCCAAAGCGAGCAGCCAGTTCGTTGTAGTGTTCCTGCGGGTTCTTACCGGTCACTGCGGTAATTTCTGCCGCCAGCAGGCACATGATGATGCCGTCTTTGTCGGTTGACCACGGTGTACCGTCGAAACGCAGGAAAGATGCCCCCGCGCTCTCTTCCCCACCAAAGCCAAAACTGCCGTCAAACAGACCGTCAACAAACCATTTAAAGCCCACCGGCACTTCCACCAGCTTGCGGCCCAGATCGTTGACCACTCGGTCAATCATCGCCGATGACACCAGCGTCTTACCGACGGCAACATCTTTGCCCCACTGCGGACGATGCTGGAACAGGTAGTTGATCGCCACCGCCAGATAGTGGTTCGGATTCATCAGCCCTGCCGGGGTGACGATACCGTGACGGTCGTAGTCTGGGTCATTGGCAAAGGCCAGATCGAACTTGTCGCGCAGCGCCAGCAGCCCCGCCATCGCACACTCGGAGGAGCAGTCCATGCGGATTGCACCATCTTTGTCGAGATGCATAAAGCGGAAAGTCTGATCAACGTGATCGTTAACGATAGTCAGGTTCAGGTTGTAGTGCTTAGCAATACGCTTCCAGTATTCGATACCGGAACCGCCCAGCGGATCGACACCCAGCGTCAGACCCGCTTTCTGGATCGCCGCCATGTCTACGATGTCAGCCAGTCCTTCAACAAACGGCTGAACCAGATCCTGCTCTTTCACATGACCAGATGCCAGCGCAGCGTCCAGCGACATACGCTTCACGCCTTGCAGACCGGCCGCCAGCAGCGCGTTGGCTCTGTCTTCCACCACTTTGGTGACATTGGTGTCTGCCGGACCACCGTTTGGCGGGTTGTATTTAATGCCGCCATCTTCCGGCGGGTTGTGGGACGGCGTGATCACAATGCCGTCAGCCAGCGGGCCGCCTTTTTTGTTGTGGACCAGGATAGCGTTCGATACAGCAGGGGTTGGCGTAAAGCCGTTATTTTCCTGCACGATGACGTCAACGCCGTTCGCCGCCAGCACTTCCAGTACAGAGATAAAAGCCGGTTCAGACAGCGCGTGGGTATCCTTGCCCACATAGCACGGACCAGTAATCCCGTTTTTCGCACGTTCTTCAGCAATCGCCTGGGCGATAGCCAGAATATGCGGCTCGTTAAAACTATGACGACCTGCACTGCCGCGATGTCCGGACGTACCGAACTTAACAGCGTGCTCAGCGTTCCCTGCCGTTGGTTTCAGTACATAGTACTGTGCCGTCAGTTGGGCGACGTTAATCAAATCACTCTGTTGCGCAGGTTGACCTGCACGATTGTGGATTGCCATTGCCTGGTCCTTCTAATGCAAGGATTAAATTGTTCCGCAAACCTTTTCAATCAATTCCGCAGGGAATTGCATTGACTGCATGATGTGTTCAACCATGCTGCATTTACGGCCGGTATTGGTATTGGTGATCACCCAGTACGGCGTGCCTGGCACGTGCTTCGGTTTGGTTTGATTACCATTTTTCAGCAGCGTCTGTTCATCAGCTGCAAAATAAACACGCGTACGACCATGCAACGATTCCGTTGCTTCGGCGAACGCGTTTTGATCCAGTGAATAGAGTGTAGACAGCACCAGCATAAAGCGATTTACTGCTTTCTTCTGTTCCGCGTATTCGTCGGACAGCAGCAGCTCACGCATCGCGCGCACTTTATCTTTTACGGGGTTAACCGGCTTGGCTTCCACGACAGGTTGCACAGCGCGGACTTCTTTGACTATCGGAGTGACAGGCTGTGATGCGGCGGAAAATTTCAACATACGCCGTAAAATGTCGGATGCGCTCTCGCCAATATGCTTGGTGTGGCTGGCAATATAGCTATAGAGTTCATCATCAACTTCAATCGTTTTCATCTTAATCCAGTGCAGTGTTTAGCTGAATACAAGTTGTCGGGGTAAACACACGTAGTGTAAAGGCAAATCCCAACAGCGGATAGCGTCAAGCCTGGTGGCCAGCAAAACTCAGAGTAACCGTAGTTGTTGCAGCCATGTGGCAGAATGGTCAACATGATACCCTAACCCGTGAGTGTGAAAAAAAGAACTTTGCCATGAAATTGAATATCCGAGCGCAATCTGCGCAAAACCTGCACAATAATTCTCCCATCGTCCTGGTTCACGGCTTGTTTGGCAGCCTGGATAACCTGGGGATCCTGGCACGCGATCTAGTAGCCGACCACCACATCATCCAGGTCGATATGCGAAACCATGGCCTCTCCCCTCGTTCACCTGAGATGAATTATCCGGCTATGGCGCAAGATTTGCTGGATACGCTGGACGATCGGCAGATCGAAAAAGCGATCTTTATTGGCCACTCGATGGGCGGAAAAGCCGTCATGGCGCTGACTGCTCTGGCTCCGGAACGTGTCGAACGGCTGGTCGCCATCGACATTGCTCCCGTTGACTACCATGTTCGCCGCCACGATGAGATTTTTGCGGCAATCAATGCCGTAACCGATGCACAAGCGTCCTCACGCCAGCAGGCGGCAAGCGTCATGCGCCAGCACCTGCAAGAGGAAGGTGTTATCCAGTTTCTGCTGAAATCCTTTGTTGACGGCGAGTGGCGCTTTAACGTTCCCGTATTGTGGGATCAATATCCGCATATCGTCGGTTGGGAAACCATTCCTGCGTGGGAGCATCCGGCGCTGTTTATCCCAGGCGGCAACTCACCGTATGTTACCGAAGCGTATCGCGAACAACTGCTGGCGCAATTCCCACAAGCTCGTGCGCACGTTATAGCAGGCGCCGGGCATTGGGTGCATGCCGAAAAACCGGAGGCGGTGCTGCGCGCCATCCGTCGTTATCTGAGCGAGCAGGCTAACTGATTAAAAACTCAGCGTCTGCGCGCGATTACGCGCGCGGGCGTTGGCGTGTCTCCCCTGCTGATGTATTATGGCGCGCTATCCATCCGGGCAGACGCCTGGCTGATTGTTTCCCCGAAGTCACCAAGATCATGGCCAAAGAACAAACGGACCGTACGACATTAGATCTGTTCGCGCAGGAGCGTCGCCCGGGACGACCCAAAACTAATCCGCTCTCGCGTGATGAACAGTTACGTATTAATAAACGTAATCAGCTTAAGCGTGACAAAGTTCGCGGGCTTAAGCGTGTCGAACTGAAACTGAACGCTGATGCCGTTGACGCTCTGAACGAGCTGGCTGAGGCACGCAACATGAGTCGCAGTGAACTCATCGAAGAGATGCTGATGAACCAACTCAGCGCATTGCGCGGTCAGGCATAGTCTGAATTTCTGCTCTAAATCATAAATCGTGTAGCACAGAGTGCAGTCCTGCGTGTTTGCTGTTTCCGCATGCCAGACTGTTCTGCTATGATTGCCCTTATCCGTGGGCAATGCGCCACCATCATTTCAATAAGTTTCAAGAGGTTATTTTACTCATGGCAATCACTGGCATCTTTTTCGGCAGCGACACCGGTAATACCGAAAACATCGCAAAAATGATTCAAAAACAGCTTGGTAAAGACGTTGCCGATGTTCATGACATTGCAAAAAGCAGCAAAGAAGACCTCGAAGGGTATGACATTCTGCTGCTCGGCATCCCAACCTGGTACTACGGTGAAGCGCAGTGCGACTGGGACGACTTCTTCCCTACCCTCGAAGACATTGATTTTAACGGCAAACTGGTTGCATTGTTCGGCTGTGGCGACCAGGAAGATTACGCAGAATATTTCTGCGATGCGTTAGGGACCATTCGCGATATCATCGAACCGCGCGGCGCAACCATCGTTGGTCACTGGCCAACGGCAGGTTATCACTTTGAAGCGTCCAAAGGTCTGGCTGACGACGACCATTTTGTCGGTCTGGCTATCGATGAAGATCGCCAACCTGAACTGACCGCAGAACGCGTAGAAAAATGGGTTAAGCAGATCTCTGAAGAACTGCACCTCGACGAAATCATTAATGCCTGATTTCGTGTGGCGCAGATTTCCATCTGCGCCGCATCAATAGATAAAACCAATCAAAATAATTGCTACAAATTTGTAACTTTTTCGTCTGACCCTGTACAATGGCTGGATGCCAATCGGGTGTTGCACAGTGTGTTTGTCGGCGATACCACGTTTTGATTAACAATATATGCCAGAGACTTGCAGTTTTCATTTAGCCATGGCAGTTCTATAATGAATCGCATTATCTCAAGTGCAATTTCTGTCACTTCTGTTAATGAAGTGAATCGTTTAGCTACAGGACAGATTCCGCATGACTGACAACAATACCGCATTAAAGAAGGCTGGCCTGAAAGTAACGCTTCCTCGTTTAAAAATTCTGGAAGTTCTTCAGGAACCGGATAACCATCACGTCAGTGCGGAAGACTTATACAAACGCCTGATCGATATGGGTGAAGAAATTGGTCTGGCGACCGTGTATCGCGTGCTGAACCAGTTTGATGATGCCGGTATCGTGACCCGCCATAATTTTGAAGGTGGTAAATCCGTCTTCGAATTGACTCAACAGCATCATCACGATCACCTCATCTGCCTTGACTGCGGCAAAGTGGTCGAGTTCAGCGATGATTCCATCGAAGCCCGCCAACGTGAGATTGCGGCTAAACATGGCATTCGCTTAACTAACCATAGCCTCTATCTTTACGGTCACTGTGCCGAAGGCGATTGCCGCGAAGATGAGCACGCCCACGACGGCAAATAATGTAATGCTTTCTGAAAAGCCAACCATCCGGTTGGCTTTTTTTATGGGCGTTACCTGCCCTTTTCCCCTTCCCTCCGCTCCTGTGTTGCTTTAATGTAAAAATCAATTGCCCCCTTCCGGAGAGTCGAAATGGAACTTCGCCAGCTACGCTATTTTGTGCGCATTGTAGAAACCGGCAGCATGGGTAGCGCGGCGCTCGATCTCAATATCGGGGTTTCGGCACTCAGCCAGCAAATGTCGCGTCTGGAAAACGAACTCGCTATTCGCCTGCTGCAGCGCACTTCGCGAGGCGTGACCCCCACCAGCGCCGGACTGGCTTTTTACTCCCAGGCGCAGCTGGCGCTCCGTCACGCAGACGATGCAATCCTCGCCGCGCGTGAATCCCGGCTTTCCGGGCACGTCAGCGTCGGCATGGCTCCCAGTACCGCTTCAGTTCTCGGTATGCCTTTTATTCACGCCATGCGGGAAAGCTATAGCGATGTTCGCCTGCATGTAGTGGAAAGTCTCTCTGGTAATCTGGAACGGATGATTAATACCCGACAGATTGATCTGGCTGTGGTGTTTCAAAAAGAAAAGATCCTGCGCTGGAGTGCCAGACCGATTCTCGAAGAACGGCTGTTTTTGATTGGGACCCATGCCCTACTGGCTGATATTACCGATGACAATATTGCCCCAGCCCAGTTGGCGAGTATTCCATTGATAATGCCCAGCCCAGGCCACGGTCTGCGCGGCAGGCTGGAAGCAATTTGTCAGGAACACTCGCTGAACATTGAGATCGCTACAGAAATTGATGGTCTGGCGCTGCTGATGCGCGCCGTGCGCAGTGGCATTGGCGCCACTCTTCAACCCGGAGCGGCGATTTCCCATCTCGATAAAGAGACGCTAAGAGTGATCGGCGTCCATAATCCGATACTTAGCCGCCCCAACTTTCTGGTGAGCCTCTCTGACGATGAGCTCACCCCGGCGGGCCTCGCAGCCCGCGTGGTGCTGACGAAAGTGATGCATCAACTGGTGGAAGCAGGACGCTGGCCAGGCGCCATCCTTTACAATAACTAAAGCCCTCTTTAGCACTACGTCATAGCGCCCGCACAAGCCGTTCGCATACATTTTAATTACAAATTTAACAATTAGTTAAATGGTAATGGAGTATACGATGGTTGATGTTCTGGTGATTGGCGGTGGCAATGCTGCCTTATGCGCTGCCCTTACCGCCCGGGAGCAAGGCGCTTCCGTTTTACTACTCGAAGCGGCTCCCCGGGAATGGCGTGGGGGAAATTCCCAACACACGCGTAACCTGCGCTGTATGCATGATGCACCGCAGGATGTGCTGGTGGAAAGCTATCCGGAAGAGGAGTTCTGGCAAGATCTGCAGCGCGTCACGGAAGGAAATACCAACGAAGCCCTGGCTCGTCTGGTGATCCGCACCTCTTCACAGTGTCGCGACTGGATGCGCCGACACGGCGTCAATTTTCAACCTCCTCTCTCTGGCGCTTTACACGTGGCGCGAACCAACGCCTTTTTTATGGGCGGTGGCAAGGCCCTGGTGAATGCCTATTATCGCAGCGCAGAAAAACTGGGAGTGCAGATCCGCTATAACACCCCCGTTCAGGCGCTTGAACTGCGTAATGGCGAGTTCGTGGCGGCGCTGGCAGGTGAAGAGCGCATCACAGCTAAATCCTGCGTGCTTGCCGCGGGCGGGTTTGAGTCAAACCGCGAATGGCTGCGAGAAGCGTGGGGAGAGAACGAGCGCGGCGAATGGCCTGCAGATAACTTTCTGATTCGCGGCACGCGCTTTAACCAGGGCGTACTGCTCAAATTTATGATCGATGCCGGAGCCGACATCATCGGCGAACCCTCCCAGTCACACTGCGTAGCCATTGACGCCAGAGCGCCATTATATGACGGCGGGATTTGTACCCGCGTGGACTGTGTTTCGCTCGGCATAGTCGTCAACCGTGACGCTGAGCGTTTTTATGATGAAGGCGAAGATTTCTGGCCCAAACGCTACGCCATCTGGGGACGACTGGTCGCCCAACAGCCCGGGCAGATTGGCTACTCCATTATCGACAGTAAAGCCATCGGCCACTTCATGCCTCCGGTCTTTCCTGGCGCACAGGCCAATACGCTGGCGGAACTGGCTCATCAGTTGGGGCTGAATGGCGAACACTTTACCCACACCGTGACGGAGTACAACAACGCCTGCCAGCCCGGCCAGTTCAACCATACCATTCTGGATAACTGCACGACAAAAGCGTTAACCCCCGCGAAGACACACTGGGCGCGACCACTGGACCAGCCGCCTTACTACGGCTATGCCCTGCGGCCAGGGATCACTTTCACCTATCTCGGGTTAAAAGTAAATGAACGCGCTGCCGTACACTTTGCCGGGCAGCCAAGCCGCAACCTGTTCGTCGCCGGAGAGATGATGGCGGGCAACGTGCTGGGCAAGGGCTACACCGCAGGCGTGGGCATGTCAATCGGTACCACTTTTGGCCGTATTGCCGGAAAAGAAGCCGCGCTGGCCGCACGTAAGGAGACTCGTCATGAGGCAGCTTGAGAAACTGATTATCGACGCGCAAATTATCACCGAACCGGAAGCGGAAGTTGAACGCGTGATGCAGGTCTGCAACGCCTGTCGCTATTGTGAAGGATTTTGCGCCGTGTTCCCGGCAATGACGCAGCGCCTGGAATTCGGTAAAGCGGATATCAATTATCTGGCAAACTTGTGCCATAACTGCGGTGCCTGCCTGCACGCCTGTCAGTATGCCCCGCCTCATGAGTTTGCCATCAACGTGCCGAAGGCGATGGCAGAAGTCCGGCTTGAAACCTATCAGCACTACGCACAACCCGCGGCCTTTGGCGCGCTTTATCGTCGCGCAGGCGTCACCGTGACGCTGGCGCTGGTTTTCGGTCTGATCCTGTTTTTACTGCTCGCCATGGGGTTAAAAGGCTCGTTACTCCATCCTCCGTTGGCCGGAGATTTCTACCAAATTTTCCCGCATAACCTGCTGGCCTGGATGTTTGGTTCGGTATTTATTCTGGCGATAGGTCTGCTGATGGCGGGCGTTATCCGCTTCTGGCGCGAGATTTCTCCCGGTATGCCACGTTCCGTCGAAATTGCTGAAGCTTCACACGATGCGCTGACACTAAAGTATCTCGATGGTGGGCACGGTAAAGGTTGTAATGAAGCAGATGATGCCTTCACTCTGATGCGCCGCCGTTTTCATCACTTCACTTTCTACGGTTTTCTGCTCTGCTTTGCCGCCACCGTGGTGGCGACGGGCTATCACTATTTCGCAGGTATAGAAGCACCCTATCCGTTCTTCAGCGTTCCGGTCATGCTGGGCACGTTAGGCGGCATTGGCCTGGTTGTCGGCCCGGCTGGCTTGCTATGGCTCAATCTCAAGCGTTCACCGCTACATGGCGACGCACGGCAAAAACCGATGGATCGCGGTTTTATTTTGCTGCTGCTGCTGACCAGTCTGACCGGTTTAGCCCTGCTGGCAGGAAGAGACTCGTCCTGGATGGCTATTTTGCTCGCCATTCACCTCGGCGTGGTCATGGCGCTCTTTCTGACCATTCCTTACGGAAAATTTGCCCATGGATTTTACCGCTGCGCAGCCTTACTCAAGTGGGCGATTGAGAAACGGCGCGGCAAACAGGCGGGGGTCACAGACAACTAACCCGCACACTCTTACCTCTATAAATATTATGATAAGACAGTGGAGCAAACCCAATGACACAACAACCATCGCGCGCCGGAACTTTCGGCGCAATACTGCGGGTAACCAGCGGTAATTTTCTCGAACAGTTCGACTTTTTTCTGTTCGGGTTTTACGCCACCTATATTGCAAAGACCTTCTTTCCCGCGGAGAGTGAATTTGCCGGGCTAATGTTAACTTTCGCCGTTTTTGGCTCGGGTTTCTTAATGCGACCCGTTGGCGCCATTGTGCTGGGTGCTTACATCGACAGAATTGGTCGTCGTAAAGGCCTGATGGTGACGCTGGCGATTATGGGCTGCGGTACCCTGCTGATAGCCCTTGTACCTGGCTATCACAGTATTGGCCTGCTGGCTCCCGTGCTGGTATTACTTGGACGATTATTACAGGGATTTTCTGCAGGCGTAGAGTTAGGCGGTGTCTCGGTTTATCTTTCGGAAATCGCCACGCCTGGCAATAAAGGCTTCTACACCAGTTGGCAGTCGGCCAGTCAACAGGTCGCCATTGTGGTAGCGGCGCTGATTGGTTACGGTCTGAACGCCACTTTGGGACACGATCAGATCTCGGAATGGGGCTGGCGCATTCCCTTCTTTATTGGTTGCATGATTATTCCTTTGATCTTCGTGCTCCGCCGCTCGCTGCAGGAAACAGACGCATTTTTACAACGCACGCACCGCCCCGACACTCGGGATATTTTCACCACTATCGTCAAAAACTGGCGTCTTATCGCTGCAGGTACGCTGCTGGTGGCGATGACCACAACGACATTTTACTTCATCACCGTCTACACCCCGACCTACGGCAGGGCTGTACTCCACCTGAGCGCTCGCGACAGCCTGGTGGTCACCATGCTGGTCGGTATTTCTAACTTTATCTGGCTGCCCATTGGCGGGGCAATTTCTGACCGAATTGGTCGTCGTCCGGTGTTAATGGGGATTACCGTACTCGCTCTGATCACCACCTGGCCGGTAATGCACTGGCTCACCGCCGCACCAGATTTTACACGCATGACCTTGGTCCTGCTTTGGTTCTCATTCTTTTTTGGTATGTATAACGGGGCAATGGTAGCCGCACTCACCGAGGTGATGCCGGTCTATGTGCGTACGGTGGGCTTTTCACTGGCATTCAGTCTTGCCACGGCGATTTTTGGCGGCCTAACGCCGGTCATATCCACGGCACTGGTTCAGCTAACCGGGGACAAAAGCTCACCGGGATGGTGGCTGATGTGCGCGGCACTTTGCGGACTCGCCGCCACGGCAATGCTGTTTGTCCGGCTAAGTCGGGGTTATCAACCAGTGGAAAATAAGCTCTGAAATGCAAACGGGCGGAAAATTCTCCGCCCGTTGTCTTTTTCATTTTTTGAATTACTGTGCGGCATTCTTGCTGCGAATTTCCTGCCAGACTTTATCGCAATCAGCATTAACGGCCTGATCGTTACCCGTGCGCGTAGCCTGGATACACTGCTGATAATCCAGCACGCGTACGCTTTCTTCATTGGCAAACTGCTGGTGCTGTTTTTCTTTCTTCAGTACATTCAACACGCTTTGGCAGGCTTCTATTTTTTCCGGCGATCCTTGAGCGGTATTAATACACGCGCTGTAGGCTTCTTTCAGACGGCTGTCTTCTTTCGGTGCAGGGGATTGCGTACAAGCCACCAGCCCTGATGCCATAACGGCGATGAGTATCAGTTTTTTCATAGCACGTTCCTCAACGAGGCGGCAGGCGCCCGGCCTGCCGCTATTGGCATTAGAAGATAGTGAACGGAGCAATAACGATGAATTTCACGTCACGCTCATCCTGGAAGATGTTGCCGTAACCACCACCCCAGCTCGGAATATCTGAATGGTTGTCGTACTGGGTGAAGTGCAGTTTAAACATAGTGCCCTTCGCACGACCATCCTGCAGGGTGTAGACCGCATCCAGGCTGTAAGAAGATTCTTCGATAGTGCGGTTTTTGTCGTAGTACGCATCCGGGTTGAGCTGCCAGGTAGCGGGTTTGGCATCCCATGCATAAACGTAGGACGCGCCCACTGCCCAGCCCGGCAGGTTCCAGTTCTTCAGGTCATACATTGCGCCGAAGAAGACTGCCTTTTCGCCGTTGGCGTTGAAGTCAGAACGGTTATCCCACCACACGTCCAGGCGACCGTTTGATGAGGCGTAGGTCGGGGTCATACGCTGCAGGAAGTAGCCTTGCTGCCCATCTGCTTTAACCCATGTGCCTTCCAGACGCAGGTCGACCACTTCCGCTACTTTATAACCGAAGGTCAGCGCCTGCAGCCAGGCCGTGCCGTCATAAATATCGTTCACGGTGCGATCGTCAACTTTGTCACGTGCGCCGTAGAATTGATAGCTGGTAGTAAACGGGTTACCGCCTAAATCGAATTTGTAGCTGGCTTTGGCGAAGTACTGATCGACGTAGCCTTCAGACTGACCAAATGCCGCTTCCAGTAACAGGTTATTTTTGAAGTCATATTTCGCGCCGATTGAATGCAGGTAATCAACGCTGGTCTTTTTATCAGCCTGATAGAATTTATCGACTTCGGTGTGCCACGGCGCTTTATATTCGTTAGCCCACATATAGGAGAAGCTTAGTGCTCCAGCATCACCATAGTCGAAGTTGGCACCGGCTTCAGCCCCCTGATAGGTACCTGGCATAAAGCTCCAGTGCGGTGCCAGCAAAGTCTGCCCGGTTGGTTGAATGTAACCGGCACGCGCCCAGGTTGGGCCGTATTTAAATTTAGCTGCTGCTTTATAAAGGCTAATCCCGCTCTTATCGCCGGAGTAATCCTCGTCATAGCCTTTATTTTTGGAAGAGAATGCGATTTCGTTTGGATGGCCGCTTTCGCTACTTTCGTTCATTTCAATAGCGGTAAATGCTGCGATATCAATACCAAACATATCGGCCGCATAACCGGACTGGAAGTCGAGGTTAGCGTTCCAGGTGGAGTGAGAAAGGTTGGTTTTGTATTTGTCATGATCGGTCACATCTTTACGGTCACGCTCACGCTGCCAGTAATAGATGCCGCCGGTTAAGGTTGAGTCATCAATAAATCCTTCGGCGTGTACCTGCGGAGCGACAACAAAACCCGACATTGCTGTGATACCGGCGATAGACAGCGCCAGCGTACTACGTTTGCCACTAAACGTACGCATATGTTAATCCTCTTTGACATAAAAATGCTGCCGATATAAGCGGACAGCGAAAAAACAAAAATTAAAAAAGTAGCGCCAAGAAAACCTCAGTGACTACAATGAATAGACTATTTTTCGCGACGCGAATTATCAATCTCTTTCTGTAACGAGTATGTAATAGTATGAGCAACCGCACATATTTCATTGCTTTCTGTTACATTTTCATTGGGAGATAAAAAAGCGTCGAAAAAATGAAAAAATCGCTTGTTTTCCATAGAGATGAAATCGGTTTCAGCCCATTTCACATTGAGGTAAGTTATTTAAACGTAAAAACATTCAGCCGATTTATTATTACAGACATGTAATTAATTCGCTGCGCAAACGGAGCCTGTCAAACGGTTTTTTTGCGAAAAAAAACGCCGCATGAAGCGGCGTTTAGAGAGGATGTGTTGCGACTTATTCGCCCGCTTTAGCCCACGTATCACGCAGACCAACGGTACGGTTAAACACCAGCTTGTCAGCCGTTGCATAACGGCTGTCCAGGCAGAAGTAACCTTCACGCTCAAACTGGAACGCTTTACCTGCAACCGCAGCCTGCAGCGACGGCTCACCGTAACCCTGCTTAATGACTAGCGATTCCGGGTTAATAACGGACAGGAAGTCTTCCGCCGCACCTGGGTTTGGCACGCTAAACAGACGGTCGTACAGACGGATTTCAATCGGTAGCGCATGGGACGCGCTCACCCAGTGAATAACGCCTTTAACTTTACGACCATCGGCCGGATCTTTGCTCAGGGTGTCAGCATCGTAGGTGCAGAAAATGGTGGTGATCTTCCCTTCTGCATCTTTCTCAACACGTTCGGCCTTGATCACGTATGCATTACGCAGACGTACTTCTTTACCCATCACCAGACGCTTGTACTGCTTGTTCGCTTCTTCGCGGAAGTCTGCGCGATCGATCCAAATTTCACCGCTAAACGGTACTTCACGGCTACCCATTTCCGGTTTATTCGGATGGTTAGACATAGTGACCAGCTCGCTTTCGCCCTGCGGGTAGTTTTCGATAACCAGTTTCACCGGATCGATAACCGCCATCGCGCGCGGAGCATTTTCGTTCAGATCTTCGCGGATGCAGGATTCCAGAGAAGCGATCTCAATGGTGTTGTCCTGTTTGGTCACGCCAATGCGTTTGCAGAACTCACGGATCGCGGCAGCGGTGTAACCGCGACGACGCAGGCCAGAGATCGTCGGCATACGCGGATCGTCCCAGCCTTCAACGTGCTTGTCGGTCACCAGCAGGTTCAGCTTGCGCTTGGACATCACGGTGTATTCCAGATTCAGGCGCGAGAATTCGTACTGGCGCGGATGAACCGGAATGGTGATGTTGTCCAGCACCCAGTCATACAGACGACGGTTATCCTGGAACTCCAGCGTACACAGTGAATGCGTAATGCCTTCCAGCGCATCGCTGATGCAGTGGGTAAAGTCGTACATCGGGTAGATGCACCACTTGTTGCCGGTCTGATGGTGTTCGGCGAACTTAATGCGGTACAGCACCGGATCGCGCATCACGATAAACGGCGAAGCCATATCGATTTTCGCACGCAGGCAGGCCTTACCTTCTTCAAAGCCACCGGTACGCATTTTTTCGAACAGCGCCAGGTTCTCTTCAACGCTACGATCGCGGTACGGGCTGTTTTTACCTGGCTGAGTCAGCGTGCCACGGTATTCGCGGATTTCGTCCGCTGACAGTTCGTCAACGTACGCCAGCCCTTTATTAATAAGCTCTACCGCATAGGCGTGAAGCTGATCGAAGTAATCCGAAGAGTAGCGAATGTCGCCAGTCCAGTGGAAACCTAACCATTCAACGTCGTTTTTAATCGACTCAACGTACTCGATATCTTCTTTAACCGGGTTCGTATCATCAAAACGCAGGTTGCACTGGCCCTGGTAATCTTGCGCAATGCCAAAGTTCAGACAAATGGATTTCGCGTGGCCAATGTGCAGATAGCCATTTGGCTCCGGCGGAAAACGGGTATGGATAGTGGTGTGCTTACCACTGGCCAGATCTTCATCGATGATCTGACGAATAAAGTTACTCGGGCGGGCTTCAGCCTCACTCATCGTGGATTCCTCAAAGCGTAAACAACGTATAACGGAGTATGATCTTATAAGCGACGTCAGGAGACAACTATTAGTTGCACAAAAAAGCTGTTCAGCAGGAGATATGAGGGCATTTGCTGCAAAAAAAAGCGGCGGAGGACTATCCCCCGCCGCTTAAGGCACTTAACTCACTTTACTCAGGAGCAGTTACTTACCTTTAATCTCATACAGTGGTGTTTGACCAGCAACCACATGACCTTCGGCTTTAATGACCAGAGCGCCGAAATCATCGCTGTTGCTGCACACAACCGGGCTTATCATAGAACGTGCATTAGCGTTCAGGAACTCCAGATCCATTTCCAGAATCGGTTGACCTGCAGTAACTTCCGCACCTTCTTCAACCAGACGCTTAAAGCCTTTACCTTCCAGCGCGACGGTGTCGATGCCCATATGGACCACGATTTCCGCGCCTTTAACAGTTTCCAGGCAGAACGCATGGTTAGTGTTGAAGATTTTCACGATGGTGCCCGCAGCCGGAGCAACCACGATTTTATCCGTTGGTTTCACCGCCACGCCGTCACCTACAGCTTTGCTGGCGAAGGCTTCATCAGGAACCTGCTCCAGCGCAACTACGTCACCGGTAATCGGAGAAACCAGCGCTTCAACGGTGACTGCATTCGCTACAGCCTGCGGTTTTGCTGCCGGAGCCGCTGCTGCTGGCGCACTTTCACCAGACGCTGCTGCCACCGGGCCACGCGCGACAACTTTCTTCATTTCGTCGCCGATGGATTCAGCTTTCGCACCCACGATGACCTGAATTGTTTGCTTATTCAGCTTAACGACACCCGATGCTCCTAAACGTTTACACATCGCATCGTTTACGCGACCGGAGTCGGCAACGGTCAGACGCAGACGAGTGATACAGGCATCAATCGCTTTCAGGTTATCAGTGCCGCCAACCGCTGCAATGTAGCTGGTTGCCAGTTGAGCCAAACCTTCTTCAGTGTTGCTGTTGGCTTCTTCAGTAACGATATCGTCTTCTTTATCTTCGCGGCCCGGCGTTTTCAGGTTAAACATACGAATAACCGCGCTGAACAACACAAAGTAGATAACGAAGAACACCAGACCCATCACCACCAGCATCCAGACGTTCTGGCTTGCTGCCGGCAGGTTGTACATCAACACGTAGTCGATAGCACCTGCGGAGAAGGAGAAGCCTGCGTGGATCCCCAGCAGTGTTGCAACGAACAGGCTGATACCCGTTAACAGTGCGTGCAGGAGGTACAGCAGCGGAGCCAGGAACATGAACAGGAATTCCAGCGGCTCGGTAACACCGGTCAGGAACGCGGTGATCGCAACGGACAGCAGCATACCGCCAACCATCGGACGACGTGCTTTCGGAGCCGCGAAGTACATCGCCAGCGCCGCACCCGGCAGACCAAACATCATGATCGGGAAGAAGCCAGACATGAACATACCCGCAGTGCCGTCACCCGCGTAGAAGCGGTTGATGTCACCGTGGAATACGGTACCTGCAGCGTTAGTAAATTCGCCAATCTGGAACCAGGCGATAGTATTCAGCACCTGATGCAGACCGGTTGGGATCAGCAGACGGTTGATGAAACCAAAGATACCGGAACCCAGCGCGCCAGCGCCCACGATCCACTCACCACCCGCATGGATGGCATTCTGTACCGGTGGCCATACGTAACCGAAGATAGCAGCCAACACCAGACAGAAGAAGCCAGTGGCGATCGGCACGAAGCGTTTGCCGCCAAAGAAGCTCAGGAAGTCAGGCAGTTTGATACCAGACCAGCGGTTATACACGGCACCGCCGACCAGACCGGTGATGATACCAGCCAGCACGCCCATATTGATTGCAGGGTTAATGGTAACCATTGCTTTGGTCAATATGAAATAACCGACCGCACCTGCCAGCGCTGCTGCACCTGCGCTGTCTTTTGACCAGCTGGAAGCAACACCGATCGCAAATATTAACGCGAGGTTATCAAAGATGGCCCCACCCGCTTGCGCGATGAAGGGTACGTTAAGTAAATCTGGTTGGCCGAATCGCAGCAGCAGTGCCGCGACTGGCAGCACAGCGATGGGGAGCTGTAACGCCCTACCCAGCCGCTGGAAAAAACCTAAAATATTCATTTTATTCCCCCTACGAGACCCCGATTAGGCTTCTTTGAAGCCATATTTTTATTGTGTGACCATTCCTGACAGCAAGATTCTGGAACAACGATATTAACCATTCATCTACATTCAGAGTGTGTGAAAAATTAATTCGTATCGCAAATTAAACGCGTGTTTTTTGTGATTTCAGTCACCAAATATCGTTATTAACCCTCCCTTCCACTGGCTAACTACGAAAACTTATTTTATCATTCAAAAAATCGAAATGGATTGATCCTTACCGATGCAAAACCAGGTTACGCTTAATACTGCACAGAGACTCAATCCGCCAATTGCTTACATTTACTTTTGAGGTGAAGAATGAGACTGATCCCCCTGAATACCGCTGAACAAGTCGGCAAATGGGCTGCTCGCCATATCGTTAACCGTATTAACGCGTTCAAACCAACGGCAGATCGTCCGTTCGTTCTGGGCCTGCCGACTGGCGGTACTCCGCTGACAGCTTATAAAGCATTGGTTGAAATGCACAAAGCGGGCCAGGTGAGCTTCAAGCATGTTGTTACTTTCAATATGGACGAATATGTTGGCCTGCCGAAAGAGCATCCGGAAAGCTACCACAGCTTTATGCACCGCAATTTCTTTGATCACGTTGATATTCCAGCAGAAAACATCAACCTCCTCAATGGTAATGCGCCGGATATTGATGCAGAATGCCGTCAGTATGAAGAAAAAATCCGTTCTTACGGTAAAATCCACCTGTTTATGGGCGGTGTAGGCAACGATGGTCACATCGCGTTCAACGAACCGGCTTCCTCTTTGGCTTCCCGTACCCGTATCAAAACGTTGACTCACGACACACGTGTTGCTAACTCACGCTTCTTTGACGGCGACGTAAGCCAGGTGCCTAAATATGCGCTGACCGTTGGCGTGGGTACCCTGCTGGATGCCGAAGAGGTGATGATCCTGGTTCTGGGCCACCAGAAAGCACAGGCGCTGCAAGCCGCCGTTGAAGGCAACGTTAACCACATGTGGACCATCAGTTGCCTGCAGTTGCATCCAAAAGCCGTTGTGGTCTGCGATGAGCCTTCCACCATGGAACTGAAAGTGAAGACGCTGAAATACTTCAACGAGTTAGAAGCGGAAAATATTAAAGGTCTGTAATTGATGTCTCCGCCCTGTCGATGAGTTGCAGGGCGGCATTTTTTGAAATCGGGGGTCGGAATGTATGCTTTAACCCAGGGCCGGATCTTTACCGGTCACGAAATTCTTGATGACCATGCGATTGTTGTCGCCAATGGCCTGATTGACAGCGTTTGCCCACTGGCTGAGTTACCGTCAGGAATTGAACAGCGCTCACTGAATGGGGCCATTGTTTCCCCCGGTTTTATTGATGTACAGCTAAACGGCTGCGGCGGTGTACAGTTTAACGATACGGCAGAAGCCGTGACCGTTGAAACGCTGGAAATCATGCAGAAAGCCAATGAAAAATCTGGCTGCACCAACTATTTACCAACGCTTATCACCACCAGCGATGACCTGATGAAACAGGGTGTTCGCGTGATGCGTGAATACCTGGCGAAACACCCGAATCAGGCATTAGGACTTCATCTTGAAGGCCCGTGGCTGAACCTTGTGAAAAAAGGTACCCATAATCCTGGATTTGTCCGTCAGCCGGACGCTGCGTTGGTTGATTTCCTGTGCGATAATGCGGATGTGATCACCAAAGTCACACTGGCACCAGAAATGGTCCCGGTAGAGGTCATCACCAAACTGGTTAATGCCGGTATCGTGGTTTCTGCGGGTCACTCCAATGCAACGGTCAAAGAAGCCAAAATCGGTTTCCGCGCAGGCATCAGCTTTGCGACCCATTTGTTCAACGCGATGCCGTACATTACCGGTCGTGAACCAGGTCTGGCGGGCGCAATTCTTGATGAAGCCGATATCTACTGCGGTATCATCGCCGATGGCCTGCACGTTGATTACGTTAACATTCGTAATGCTAAGCGCCTGAAAGGCGACAAGCTGTGCCTGGTCACTGACGCGACCGCGCCAGCAGGTGCAAACATTGAACAGTTCATTTTCGCTGGTAAAACAATATACTACCGCAATGGACTGTGTGTTGATGAGAACGGTACGTTGAGCGGTTCATCATTAACCATGATTGAGGGTGTACGCAATCTGGTCGAACATGCGAATATCGCTCTCGACGAAGTCCTGCGCATGGCAACGCTCTACCCTGCTCGCGCCATTGGCGTCGACAAACAACTCGGCAGTATCGCGCCAGGCAAAGTAGCCAACCTGACTGCGTTCACGCACGACTTTAAAATTATCAAGACCATCGTTAATGGCAACGAGGTCGTTACTGAGTAAGAGAAAGAATGACACCAGGCGGACAAGCTCAAATAGGTAATGTTGATCTCGTAAAACAGCTTAACAGCGCGGCGGTTTATCGCCTGATTGACCAGCATGGGCCAATCTCGCGAATTCAAATTGCCGAGCAAAGCCAGCTTGCCCCCGCCAGCGTAACCAAAATTACGCGTCAGTTGATCGAACGCGGGCTGATCAAAGAAGTCGATCAGCAGGCCTCCACCGGGGGCCGCCGCGCTATCTCTATCGTCACAGAAACCCGCAATTTCCACGCAATTGGCGTACGCCTGGGTCGCCACGATACGACGCTCACTCTCTATGATATGAGCAGTAAAGTGGTCGCCGAAGAGCATTACCCTCTCCCGGAGCGCACCCAGGAAACGCTGGAATATGCGCTGCTCAACACCATTGCCATCTTTATAGAGAGCTGTCAGCGGAAAATCCGCGAGCTGATCGCAATTTCTGTCATCCTGCCAGGCCTTGTCGATCCTGAAAGCGGCGTCATCCGCTATATGCCACACATTCAGGTCGAAAACTGGGGGCTGGTCGAAGCGCTCGAAAAACGCTTCAAAGTTACCTGCTTTGTTGGTCACGATATTCGCAGCCTGGCGCTGGCTGAGCACTATTTCGGGGCAAGCCAGGATTGCGAAGACTCCATTTTGGTGCGAGTGCACCGCGGAACCGGCGCGGGAATTATTTCCAATGGCCGCATTTTCATCGGTCGCAATGGCAACGTCGGTGAGATTGGTCATATTCAGGTTGAGCCGCTGGGTGAGCGCTGTCACTGCGGTAATTTCGGCTGTCTGGAAACCATTGCGGCCAACGCCTCTATCGAACACCGCGTACAAAACTTGCTAAAGCAAGGCTATCCAAGCCGGCTCACGCTGGATGATTGCAGTATCAAAGCCATCTGTAAGGCAGCGAATAAAGGCGATAATCTGGCAGCAGAAGTCATCGAGCATGTTGGCCGCCATCTGGGTAAAACCATCGCTATCGCCATCAACCTCTTTAATCCGCAGAAAATCGTCATTGCGGGCGAAATTACCGAGGCTGATAAAGTACTGCTGCCTGCAATAGAAAGTTGTATCAACACGCAGGCTTTGAAGGCGTTTCGCCATAATTTACCGGTGGTTCGGTCCACGCTGGATCACCGCTCCGCCATTGGCGCCTTTGCGCTGGTGAAACGCGCAATGCTTAACGGGACTTTGCTGCAACGTTTGCTGGAAAGCTAATACACGTCATCCTTCAAGCTGCCTCTGCGTTAGCTGCATCTGCTCACCCCAGTCACTTACTTCAGTAAGCTCCGGAGGTTCGCAGACTTGCCGCCTTGATGCGACTCGAATGATGTAGTGTATTTTGTGTATAGTAATGCCTTCTTTTTTTAATGTCGGATTGTCCATGGCCATTAAGAATGTAATTTGTGATATCGACGGCGTGCTGATGCACGACAATGTTGCTGTACCGGGTGCGGCAGAATTTCTGACTGGGATCCTGGAAAAAGGTCTGCCGTTAGTCCTGCTGACTAACTACCCTTCGCAGACCGGGCAAGATCTGGCAAACCGCTTCGCCACCGCAGGTGTGAATGTCCCTGATAGCGTCTTTTATACTTCCGCGATGGCTACCGCTGATTTTCTTCGTCGCCAGGAAGGAAAAAAGGCCTATGTGGTTGGTGAAGGCGCGTTAATTCACGAACTGTATAAAGCTGGATTTACCATTACCGACGTGAACCCCGATTTTGTGATTGTTGGCGAGACGCGTTCCTATAACTGGGACATGATGCATAAAGCGGCGTATTTTGTCGCCAACGGCGCTCGTTTTATCGCCACTAACCCGGATACCCACGGTCGCGGCTTTTATCCCGCCTGTGGAGCACTCTGTGCCGGTATTGAGAAGATCTCAGGTCGTAAACCATTTTATGTCGGCAAACCAAGCCCGTGGATTATTCGCGCGGCGCTCAACAAAATGCAGGCGCACTCAGAAGAAACCGTCATTGTTGGCGACAACCTGCGCACCGATATTTTGGCAGGTTTTCAGGCGGGTCTGGAAACTATCCTGGTACTGTCTGGCGTATCCAAGCTCGATGATATTGACAACATGCCGTTCAGACCAAGCTGGATTTACCCGTCTGTTGCTGAAATTGATGTGATTTGATTCGCAGGCCGGATAAGACATAAGTTCGTCTTATTCGGCAATTATGCAGCGTTATTGCCGGATGGCGGCGTCATCGTCTTATCCGCCCCACGAAGCCCCTCCATTCAATAAAACCGCCATAAAACTGTCGATTCATCAATAAACACGTCTATTCTGTAATCTTTTTTCACCAATCTACAATGACCATTGCAGTTTTTATTTTCTGACCCGCAATTCGCTTGCGCCCTCTCCCGCTTTGCGGCATTTTCTTTATCAAGCAAACATAAAAAGCATCACGCAACAGGTTAACGGAGAAGGTTATGTGTTCTATTTTTGGCGTATTCGATATTAAAACTGACGCAGTTGAACTGCGTAAAAAAGCCCTGGAATTGTCTCGTCTGATGCGCCATCGCGGCCCGGACTGGTCGGGTATTTATGCCAGTGATAACGCCATTCTGGCACACGAACGTCTGTCCATCGTCGACGTCAACGCCGGTGCTCAGCCGCTGTACAACGTGAAGAAAACGCATATCCTGGCGGTTAACGGTGAAATTTATAACCACCAGGCGCTGCGCGCTGAGTACGGCGATCGCTATCAGTTCCAGACCGGTTCCGATTGCGAAGTTATCCTCGCGCTGTATCAGGAAAAAGGCCCAGAGTTTCTGGATGATCTGCAAGGCATGTTTGCTTTTGCCCTGTATGACAGCGAGCAGGACGCTTATCTGATCGGTCGCGATCATATTGGGATCATCCCGCTGTATATGGGTTACGACGAACACGGTAACTTCTATGTTGCGTCTGAAATGAAAGCGCTGGTTCCTGTCTGCCGCACAATCAAAGAATTCCCGGCCGGTAGTTATTTATGGAGTAAAGACGGCGAAATTCGTCAGTACTACCAGCGCGACTGGTTTGAATACGATGCAGTCAAAGACAACGTTACCGATAAAAACGAGCTGCGCCAGGCGCTGGAAGATGCGGTGAAAAGCCACCTGATGTCAGATGTTCCTTATGGAGTACTGCTGTCCGGCGGTCTGGATTCATCCGTCATTTCCGCGATCACTAAAAAATACGCGGCACGCCGTGTTGAAGATCAGGAACGTAGCGAAGCCTGGTGGCCACAGCTGCACTCCTTCGCCGTCGGCCTGGAAGGCGCTCCGGATCTGAAAGCTGCGCAAGAGGTGGCAAACCATTTGGGTACCGTGCACCACGAGATCCACTTCACCGTGCAGGAAGGTCTGGATGCTATCCGCGACGTGATTTATCACATCGAAACTTACGATGTCACGACGATTCGCGCCTCGACGCCAATGTACTTAATGTCGCGTAAAATTAAAGCGATGGGCATTAAAATGGTGCTGTCGGGCGAAGGTTCGGACGAAGTATTTGGCGGTTATCTCTATTTCCACAAAGCGCCAGATGCAAAAGAACTGCACGAAGAAACCGTGCGCAAGCTGCAGGCACTGCATATGTTCGACTGCGCCCGTGCCAACAAAGCGATGTCAGCCTGGGGCGTGGAGGCACGCGTGCCGTTTCTGGATAAGAAATTCCTTGATGTGGCGATGCGCATCAACCCGCAGGACAAAATGTGCGGCAACGGCAAAATGGAAAAACACGTTCTGCGCGAATGTTTTGAGTCCTACCTGCCGGCAAGCGTCGCATGGCGTCAGAAAGAGCAGTTCTCTGACGGTGTCGGTTACAGCTGGATTGATACACTGAAAGAAGTCGCTGCTGAACAAGTTTCTGACCAACAACTGGAAACCGCCAGCTTCCGTTTCCCATACAACACGCCATCATCTAAAGAAGCGTATTTGTACCGTGAGATTTTCGAAGAGTTGTTCCCGGTTGCGAGCGCTGCGGAATGTGTGCCTGGCGGGCCATCTGTAGCCTGTTCTTCCGCTAAAGCGATCGAATGGGATGAAGCGTTTAAAACCATGAACGATCCGTCTGGTCGTGCGGTTGGCGTACACCAGTCCGCTTATAAATAAGTTAATCCTTAGAAAAGGGCCCTGCGGGGCTCTTTTTTTATGTCTGTTTTCTGTGCAAAAAAACAATTAATAACTAATAATTGCCGAATATTGCGTCATGCTGTTCGCAACCTAACCAAACAGTCACATTCCAGCTATTTTCAATGAAAAAGGGGTTGACGCTTCAAGGCTCAATACGCATAATGCGCCCCGCAACGCCGATAAGGTTACGCGAAAAAAAAGATGGCTACGTAGCTCAGCTGGTTAGAGCACATCACTCATAATGATGGGGTCACAGGTTCGAATCCCGTCGTAGCCACCATCTTTTTTTGCGGGAGTGGCGAAATTGGTAGACGCACCAGATTTAGGTTCTGGCGCCGCAAGGTGTGCGAGTTCAAGTCTCGCCTCCCGCACCATTCACCCGTAAGCGTTGCACGGATGGGGTATCGCCAAGCGGTAAGGCACCGGTTTTTGATACCGGCATTCCCTGGTTCGAATCCAGGTACCCCAGCCATTTTTTCTTCGATATAGCGGTTCACCGCAACGGTCATTGGGGTATCGCCAAGCGGTAAGGCACCGGTTTTTGATACCGGCATTCCCTGGTTCGAATCCAGGTACCCCAGCCATCGAAGAATATGATAGTATCTGGCTACGTAGCTCAGCTGGTTAGAGCACATCACTCATAATGATGGGGTCACAGGTTCGAATCCCGTCGTAGCCACCATATTAAGGACGTATCGACTCGTTCGGTAAATCCAAAAAATTGTTGGGGTATCGCCAAGCGGTAAGGCTCTGGTTTCTGATACCAGCATTCCGAGGTTCGAATCCTCGTACCCCAGCCAATTTCAAAAAGTCGTCCACTTTGTGGGTGCACCCGTTGGGGTATCGCCAAGCGGTAAGGCTCTGGTTTCTGATACCAGCATTCCGAGGTTCGAATCCTCGTACCCCAGCCATATTAAAAAAGCTCGCTTCGGCGAGCTTTTTGCTTTTATAAAATCCTAAAAACACCCTCTCCTGCACAAGCGCCCAAAAGCTTAATGCTAGAATGCCTTTTTTGCACAAAAGGAGCTTGTGATGAATTATCAGATTTTCCCTCTGTTTTTCATGCGAATAACTGCCCTGTTGTTTTTTCTTCTCGCGGTTGGTCTCAGCTTTATCGGCATTTCGTCACTGATAACCTACTTCGTTCTGATTGGCATCGTATTCCCGGTTATTGTGTCAATGCATCTTCACCGACTTAATGAAGCCGGTACGGCCTTAACGCTGACGGAGAATACTCAGTGGATGGTCTATATCCACGGCTTTCCCGCTCAGGAACAGCGATCTGTACTGAAAAATCCCTGCTTCTTTTCACAAGCACGGCTTCGCCAGTTTTTTATCTATGGGTTTAGCGGCAAGCTCTGCCTGCAAATTGCCTGTATTGCCATACTGGCGCATGATTATGCCAATGGGGGAAATACGGTTGCGGCGCTGTTTGTGCTGGCTTGCCTGCTCATCTTCGCAGGTATTAGCACCAGAGCTTTGTATTGCGTTGCCACTCATCAATGGCAATGTGAACCCCTGACAACCAACACCGGAAGTGTTTGGTATCAGGGGTTCTTTCCAGGTAAGGAAGGTAGAGAAACTCTGTTTTCGCGCCTGGTTTAACGGCACTACAACCCTAACGCATACTTCAGTGCCTGACGTTTCAGTACGCCAGCGCGCTCTGCGGCCATGAGCCCGAGATTACGCATGATACGCAGCGGCTGCAGGTTATTGCTGAATCCGGCGTAGAACAGATCCATACCGCTTTGCATGATGAAATTGTCAGTCATACGGCGATTCTGATAACGCTTGAGCACCGGCTGACTGGCCCAGGATTCACCGTAGCTGCGCGCATTCACCAGCACATCAATCAACGCATCGACATCACGAAAACCCAGATTAACGCCCTGCCCCGCCAGTGGGTGAATGGTATGCGCGGCATCACCTACCAGCGCCAGCCCCGGTTGCACATACTGCAGCGCATGACGACGCGTAAGTGGGAATGCCCCCGCCGCCACAGGCGTAACGTTACCGAGTCGTGAAGGGAAATGTTTAGCGATCTCCGCCTGCAGTTGCGGCATATTTAGCGCTTGCAATTGGCGGATGCGAGCTGGTGAGTCGTACCACACCAGCGAGGCCCAGTTATCGAACAACGGTAAAAACGCGCGCGGACCGTCAGGGGTAAATTGCTGCCAGGTGCTGTCTCCCGGCGAATGCTCGCATTGCACGGTAATCAACATACAGGACTGCGCATACTGCCAGGCATGAATGCCAATCCCAGCCATTTTCCGCACCTGAGAATTTGCACCATCCGCACCGATAACCAGCTTCGCGCTGATTTTTTCACCGTCTGCCAGTTCAAGTTCATGCCGATCGTGATGTTGATGCAAAGAGAGAAGCGACGCCGGCACACGCAGCGTAACTTTAGGGTGATCTTCCAGCGCCTGCCAGAGCGCCTGTTGCAGGACCGTGTTCTCCACCATATAGCCCAACAGAGGCAGCTTGAGCTCGGCGGCATCAAACATCACATGGGCATTTTCCCATTCCCACGTTTCCAGACGACGGTAAGGATGGCTACGCATTCCCTGAACCGTATCCCAGACGCCCAGCCCTTTCAGCAACGACACGGAGGCGGAGCTAATGGCCGAAATTCTGACATCAGGCTGTCCGCCAGCAACAAACGGCGCAGGAGCGGCATGTTCAATCACCGTTACCGAAAATCCATGCTGCGCCAGTCCCAGCGCCAGCGCGCCGCCGACCATCCCCCCGCCGACAATGGCAATTTCCGTTGGTTGATTTGTCATGGTCAATTTTCCAGTTACATGTATTGTGTAAGTTTACAGGATTTTTTACCCCTTGAGGCTGACATCCGTCATACTGGTCACAACCGCGCCAAAGCAGTACACTATGCGCCCTGCATTTCAGCCACAATTTCGCAAGAGCAAGTCGATGACCAAAAAACTCCATATTAAAACCTGGGGCTGTCAGATGAACGAATACGATTCATCGAAGATGGCCGATCTGCTGGATGCCACTCATGGGTATCAACTGACTGACGTGGCGGAAGAAGCGGATGTGCTGCTGCTGAATACCTGCTCAATCCGTGAGAAGGCTCAGGAAAAAGTGTTCCATCAACTGGGCCGCTGGAAACTGTTAAAAGAGAAAAATCCCAAGCTCATCATTGGGGTCGGTGGCTGTGTTGCATCTCAGGAAGGCGATCATATTCGCCAGCGCGCGCATTACGTCGATATTATTTTTGGGCCGCAAACGCTGCATCGCCTGCCGGAAATGATCAACAAAGTGCGTGGAAGCACGACCCGTAGCCCGGTGGTTGATATCAGTTTCCCGGAGATCGAAAAGTTCGACCGCCTGCCGGAACCGCGTGCTGAAGGTCCAAGCGCGTTTGTGTCCATCATGGAAGGTTGTAATAAATATTGTACTTACTGCGTGGTTCCCTACACCCGCGGTGAGGAAGTCAGCCGTCCGGCGGATGATATTCTGTTTGAAATCGCCCAGCTGGCAGCCCAAGGCGTGCGTGAAGTGAACCTGCTGGGGCAAAACGTGAACGCCTGGCGTGGTGAAAACTACGACGGCACGATCGGATCCTTTGCCGATCTGCTGCGTCTGGTAGCAGCAATCGACGGCATTGATCGTATCCGCTTCACCACCAGCCATCCGATCGAATTCACCGATGATATCGTTGAAGTTTATCGCGATACGCCAGAGCTGGTGAGCTTCCTGCACCTGCCGGTACAGAGCGGCTCAGACCGCGTACTGAACCTGATGGGACGTACCCACACGGCGCTGGAATACAAAGCGATCATCCGCAAACTGCGCGATGCGCGTCCGGATATCCAGATTAGCTCCGACTTCATCGTTGGCTTCCCAGGTGAAACCACGCAGGATTTCGAGCAGACCATGAAGCTGATCGCTGACGTCAATTTTGACATGAGCTACAGCTTTATCTTCTCTGCGCGTCCTGGCACCCCTGCCGCCGATATGGTTGATGACGTACCAGAAGAAGAGAAGAAACAGCGTCTGTACATTCTACAGGAGCGTATTAACCAGCAAGCTATGGCCTGGAGCCGTCGTATGGTTGGTACGACCCAGCGCATCCTGGTTGAAGGCACATCGCGTAAGAGCATTATGGAACTGTCAGGGCGTACCGAAAATAACCGCGTGGTGAACTTTGAAGGTACCCCGGATATGGTCGGTAAGTTTGTGGATGTTGAAATTACCGATGTCTGGACGAACTCCCTGCGCGGCAAAGTGGTGCGTACCGAAGACGAAATGGGCCTGCGCATCGCAGAATCCCCTGAATCGGTCATTGCGCGTACCCGCAAAGAAAACGATCTGGGTGTTGGTATTTATCAGCCTTAATCCTGCAGAAAGACGTAAAAAAGGCCCGATACCGCTACACTTATCGGGCCTACACTTCTGGGCTCGCTGTCCCGGCGGGCCTTGTAATCAGCCCTGGCATCCCCATATTTATTGCAATGCTTGCGCCTTTCCCCCATGGCGTGAATAATTTCCTTAGATGCCGGTAAATGTTCAGCGTCCGGCGAGACATGCATAAGAGGAACAGTTTGAACATAGACACTCGCGAAATCACCCTTGAACCCGCAGACAACGCCCGCCTGTTGAGCCTTTGCGGCCCATTTGATGACAACATCAAACAGCTGGAACGTCGCCTCGGCATCGAAATTAACCGCCGTGATAACCACTTTAAACTGACCGGCCGCCCAATTTGCGTCACCGCTGCGGCAGATATTTTACGTAGTCTGTACGTCGATACCGCCCCAATGCGCGGTCAGACGCAGGACATCGAGCCTGAACAAATTCATCTGGCGATCAAAGAAGCGCGTGTGCTTGAGCAAAGCGCAGACAGCGTGCCTGAATTTGGCAAAGCGGTGAACATCAAAACCAAGCGCGGGGTAATTAAGCCGCGTACGCCGAACCAGGCACAGTACATTGCGAATATCCTCGATCACGACATCACCTTCGGCGTTGGCCCTGCGGGTACGGGTAAAACGTATCTCGCTGTTGCCGCTGCGGTTGATGCGCTTGAGCGTCAGGAGATCCGTCGTATTCTGCTGACCCGTCCGGCAGTGGAAGCGGGCGAAAAACTGGGATTCCTGCCGGGGGATCTCAGCCAGAAAGTCGATCCCTATTTACGACCGCTGTATGACGCGCTGTTCGAAATGCTCGGTTTTGAGAAGGTTGAAAAGCTGATTGAACGTAACGTCATTGAAGTTGCACCGCTGGCCTATATGCGCGGACGTACACTCAACGATGCGTTCATCATTCTTGATGAGAGCCAGAACACCACCATCGAACAGATGAAAATGTTCCTGACCCGTATCGGCTTTAACTCCAAAGCGGTTATCACCGGCGATATCACCCAGATTGACCTGCCGCGTAGCACCAAGTCCGGTCTGCGTCATGCCATTGAAGTGCTGGCTGAGGTCGACGAGATTAGTTTTAATTTCTTCCATAGCGAAGACGTGGTTCGCCATCCGGTGGTGGCTCGTATCGTCACGGCGTATGAAGCCTGGGAAGAAGCAGAACAGAAACGTAAAGCCGAGCAGGCTGCAGAACGCAAGCGCGAAGCTCAGGAGCAGGAACAAAAATGAGTCAGGTTATTCTCGATTTACAGCTGGCATGTGAAGACGAATCCGGTTTACCCACAGAAAGTCAGTTTCAGGGGTGGCTGGATGCGGTGCTCCCGCAGTTTCAGGAAGAGTCTGAAGTAACCATTCGTCTGGTCGATGACGCGGAAAGCCATGAGCTCAACCTGACCTATCGCGGGAAAGATAAATCCACCAACGTGCTCTCTTTCCCGTTTGAAGCCCCGCCGGGCATTGAGATGCCGCTGCTGGGTGATTTGATCATCTGCCGTCAGGTCGTCGAGAAAGAAGCGCAGGAACAAGGTAAGCCGCTTGAGGCCCACTGGGCGCACATGGTGGTGCACGGAAGCTTGCATTTACTCGGCTACGACCATATTGAAGACGATGAAGCGGAAGAAATGGAATCCCTCGAAACAGAGATTATGCTTGCTCTGGGCTATGAGGATCCGTACATTGCCGAGAAGATTGCAGAATAGTAGCTTGCCGGATGGCGCCGCTTGAGCCTTATCCGGCCTACATTCATGCCTTTCGTAGGCCTGATAAGCGTTGCGCATCAGGCAAAACATGCCGTCAACAGCTGAGTATACGCATGACGCGCTTTGTATTAACTAACATGAGAACCCATACGACGCCATGAGCGACGACAATTCACACAGTAGTGACACCTTAAACAGCAAAAAGGGATTTTTTTCCCTGTTACTGAGCCAACTTTTCCACGGTGAACCGAAAAACCGCGACGAACTGTTGGAGCTGATCCGTGATTCCGGGCAAAACGACCTTATCGATGAAGATACGCGCGATATGCTCGAAGGGGTAATGGATATTGCGGACCAACGCGTGCGCGACATCATGATCCCTCGCTCTCAGATGATTACCCTGAAACGCAACCAGACCCTGGATGAATGTCTCGATGTCATTATCGAGTCTGCTCACTCGCGTTTCCCGGTGATTAGCGAAGACAAGGATCACATTGAAGGGATTCTGATGGCCAAAGATTTGCTGCCGTTTATGCGCAGCGATGCCGAAGCCTTCAGCATGGAGAAAGTGTTACGCCAGGCGGTTGTCGTACCTGAAAGCAAGCGGGTTGACCGCATGCTGAAAGAGTTCCGCTCCCAGCGTTATCATATGGCTATCGTCATCGACGAGTTTGGCGGTGTCTCAGGTCTGGTGACCATTGAGGACATCCTTGAACTGATTGTCGGTGAAATTGAAGATGAGTACGACGAAGAAGACGATATTGATTTCCGTCAGCTCAGTCGCCACACCTGGACTATTCGCGCGCTGGCATCGATTGAAGACTTCAACGAAGCTTTCGGGACCCACTTTAGCGACGAAGAAGTCGATACCATTGGCGGGCTGGTCATGCAGGCCTTTGGTCATCTGCCCGCGCGTGGGGAAACTATCGACATTGATGGTTACCAGTTTAAAGTGGCAATGGCCGACAGCCGCCGTATTATTCAGGTTCATGTCAGAATTCCGGACGACTCACCCCAGCCAAAACTGGACGAATAAACCCGAAACTGGATCTAAGACTACATGGCATTTGCCCCATTAATTGAACGCCAGCGCATTCGCCTGCTGCTGGCGTTGTTATTCGGTGCCTGCGGGACACTGGCTTTCTCACCGTATGACATCTGGCCCGCTGCGATTGTTTCGCTGATGGGCCTGCAGGCTCTCACCTTCAACCGCCGTCCGCTCCAGTCTGCCGCTATCGGCTACTTCTGGGGACTGGGACTGTTTGGCTCAGGCATCAACTGGGTTTACGTCAGTATCGCGCAGTTTGGCGGTATGCCCGGCCCGGTTAACATTTTCCTCGTGGTTCTGCTTGCCGCATACCTTTCCCTCTACACCGGTCTGTTTGCCGGCGTGTTGGCGCGCTTGTGGCCGAAAACCACCTGGCTACGGGTGGCAATTGCCGCGCCGGTAGTCTGGCAAATCACGGAATTCCTGCGCGGTTGGGTACTGACCGGCTTCCCGTGGTTGCAGTTCGGTTATAGCCAGATCGACGGTCCGTTAAAGGGGCTGGCGCCGGTAATGGGCGTTGAGGCGATTAACTTCCTGCTGATGATGGTTAGCGGCCTGTTGGCGCTAGCGCTGGTGACACGTAACTGGAAGCCGCTGGTTGCCGCACTCGTGCTCTTTGCTCTGCCTTTTCCACTGCGCTATATCCAGTGGTACACGCTTGAGCCGGAAAAAACCACCCAGGTCTCGATGGTGCAGGGCGACATTCCGCAGTCGCTTAAATGGGATGAAGGTCAGTTACTCAACACCCTGAAGATTTATCTCGACGCCACCCAACCCGAGATGGGCAAATCACAGCTAATCATCTGGCCAGAATCCGCTATTCCGGATCTGGAAATTAACCAGCAGCGTTTTCTGAGCATGATGGATGACCTGCTGAAATCGAAAAACAGCACACTGATTACCGGTATCGTGGACGCGCGTCTGAACAAGCAGAATCGTTACGACACCTACAACACCATCATCACACTGGGTAAAGATAGTCCATACAGCTACGACTCCAGCAACCGCTACAACAAAAACCATCTGGTACCGTTTGGCGAGTTTGTCCCGCTGGAATCAATCCTGCGCCCGCTGGCGCCGTTCTTTGACCTGCCAATGTCATCGTTCAGCCGTGGGCCTTATGTGCAGCCGCAGCTGCATGCGCACGGCTTTAAGCTGACGGCTGCCATTTGCTACGAAATCATTCTTGGCGAACAGGTTCGGGATAACTTCCGTCCGGATACGGACTACCTGCTGACTATCTCCAACGATGCCTGGTTTGGTAAGTCCATTGGACCGTGGCAGCACTTCCAGATGGCGCGGATGCGTTCCCTTGAGCTGGCGCGCCCCCTGTTGCGTAGCACCAACAATGGTATTACGGCGGTGATTGGTCCCCAGGGTGAGATTCAGGCGATGATCCCGCAGTTTACCCGTCAGGTTCTGACCACCAGCGTGACGCCAACCACTGGCCTGACCCCTTATGCCCGTACCGGTAACTGGCCGCTCTGGCTGCTGACCGCACTGTTTGGCTTTGGTGCGGTGGTAATGAGCCTGCGCCAACGTCGCAAATAAAACAGTGCCCCATCAACTTCATGCCGGATAAGGCGGTACGCCGCCATCCGGCAGTTGTGCAGCATCTTGCCTGATGGCGCTACGCTTATCAGGCCAACTCCCCTCCAAAAGACCATTCTGGCACGTCTATTGCTTTGTTCTACAAGGCAAACGCTGTTTTGGCTGAATGTGCAACCTGGTCGCACCAAAGTTGAGCGCCGGTAGCACCTGAAAAGTGCAACAAGATATTTTTGCCCCCAAATGGTGCGGCGCACTTCGCAAAAATAAACAATAACACAGCAAATTCTTTACATTCATCCAAACTAAATGTTAACAAACACATACAAGACTGCACGTTTTAGTAGCAAACAATAACAACATCACAATGGGTATCAATGCGTCCCTGGCGCAGACGATAAAGGAGTTGGATATGCAATTACGTAAGCTCGCCACTGCCATGCTGGTCATGGGAATGTCCGCCGGTCTGGCGCACGCAGAAGACGCAGCACCCGCGGCAGGCAGCACGCTGGATAAGATCGCCAAAAATGGCGTGATCGTGGTCGGTCACCGTGAATCATCGGTACCGTTTTCTTACTACGATAATCAGCAAAAAGTGGTCGGTTATTCACAGGATTACTCCAACGCGATCGTTGAAGCGGTGAAGAAAAAGCTGAACAAGCCCGATCTGCAGGTAAAACTGATCCCGATTACTTCACAAAACCGTATCCCGCTGCTGCAAAACGGCACCTTCGACTTTGAATGTGGATCCACCACCAACAACGTCGAGCGTCAGAAACAAGCAGCCTTCTCTGACACCATTTTCGTTGTCGGTACCCGTCTGCTGGCGAAAAAAGGCGGCGACGTCAAAGATTTCGCTGACCTGAAAGGCAAAGCCGTGGTCGTGACTTCAGGTACCACCTCAGAAGTGCTGCTGCACAAGCTGAACGAAGAACAAAAAATGGACATGCGCATTATCAGCGCGAAAGACCACGGTGACTCTTTCCGTACTCTGGAAAGCGGTCGCGCCGTTGCCTTTATGATGGATGACGCCCTGCTGGCTGGCGAACGCGCGAAAGCGAAGAAACCAGACAACTGGGAGATCGTTGGCAAGCCACAGTCTCAGGAAGCTTACGGCTGCATGCTGCGCAAAGATGACCCTGAGTTCAAAAAGCTGATGGATGACACTATCGCCAAGGCGCAGACCTCAGGCGAAGCTGAGAAATGGTTTGATAAGTGGTTTAAAAATCCAATTCCACCGAAGAACCTGAACATGAATTTCGAACTGTCAGATGAGATGAAAGCCCTGTTCAAAGAACCGAATGATAAAGCGCTTAACTAACTAAAATAAATGGGAGGCTTCCCCTCCCTCTCGATTGCTACTCGGCACGGACAGACTATAAGCCTGATGGTCGTTCCCCATCAGGCCTGAAAACCGCAAAACGCCGAATAACAATCTTCGAGGGTAGCGCTGCTACCCTTTTTTTTCTGGAGTAGATTTATGTCTATAGACTGGAACTGGGGTATTTTTTTACAACAGGCCCCGTTCGGCAACACCACCTATCTCGGCTGGCTCTGGAGTGGTTTCCAGGTCACGGTCGCGTTATCTATCACCGCCTGGATTATCGCTTTCCTCATAGGCTCTTTATTCGGCATCTTACGTACCGTCCCAAATCGTTTCCTTTCCGGGATCGGCACGCTATACGTTGAGCTGTTTCGTAACGTTCCGCTCATCGTTCAGTTCTTTACCTGGTATCTGGTCATTCCTGAACTGCTGCCGGAAAACATTGGCATGTGGTTCAAGTCGGAACTGGATCCCAACATTCAGTTCTTCCTCTCATCCATGCTTTGTCTGGGGCTGTTTACCGCCGCGCGCGTCTGTGAGCAGGTTCGCGCAGCGATTCAGTCCCTGCCTCGCGGGCAGAAAAACGCCGCGCTGGCGATGGGGCTGACTTTGCCGCAGGCCTACCGCTATGTGCTGCTGCCAAACGCATACCGCGTGATTGTTCCGCCAATGACCTCAGAGATGATGAACCTGGTGAAGAACTCCGCGATCGCCTCTACCATCGGCCTGGTCGATATGGCGGCGCAGGCGGGAAAACTATTGGATTACTCCGCCCACGCATGGGAGTCGTTTACCGCCATCACGCTGGCCTACGTCCTGATTAACGCCGTCATCATGCTGGTGATGAATCTCGTCGAACGCAAAATCCGCCTGCCTGGCAATTTGGGAGGCAAATAATGTACGAATTTGACTGGAGTTCTATCGTCCCTTCCCTGCCGTATCTGCTGGACGGGCTGATCATCACCCTGAAAATCACCGTTACGGCGGTCGTCATTGGTATTGTCTGGGGAACCATCCTTGCAGTAATGCGTCTGTCCAGCTTCGCACCGATTGCCTGGTTTGCGAAAGGCTACGTCAACGTATTTCGTTCTATTCCGCTGGTCATGGTGCTGCTGTGGTTCTACCTGATTGTGCCCGGCTTTTTGCAAAACGTACTGGGTCTGTCGCCTAAAACCGATATTCGCCTGATCTCAGCGATGGTCGCATTTTCGATGTTTGAAGCTGCGTACTATTCCGAGATTATCCGTGCCGGTATCCAGAGTATTTCTCGTGGGCAATCCAGCGCCGCGCTGGCGCTGGGGATGACACACTGGCAGTCGATGAAGCTGATCATTCTGCCACAGGCATTCCGCGCGATGGTACCACTGCTGCTGACCCAGGGCATCGTACTGTTCCAGGATACCTCGCTGGTCTATGTATTGAGTCTGGCAGACTTCTTCCGTACCGCCTCCACCATTGGCGAGCGTGACGGCACACAGGTTGAAATGATCCTGTTTGCTGGCGCCGTTTATTTTGTATTCAGTCTGAGCGCATCGTTGTTGGTCAGCTATTTGAAGAAAAGGACAGTTTAATGATTACCCTGAAAAATGTTTCTAAATGGTATGGTCACTTTCAGGTGCTGACCGACTGCTCCACGGAAGTGAAAAAAGGTGAAGTGGTGGTGGTCTGCGGCCCGTCAGGTTCAGGTAAATCAACGCTTATCAAAACGGTGAACGGGTTGGAGCCGGTACAACAGGGCGTCATTACCGTTGATGGTACCGTGGTGAATGATAAAAAAACCGATCTGGCCAAACTGCGCTCTCGTGTTGGTATGGTGTTCCAGCACTTTGAACTGTTCCCACATCTGTCGATCATTGAGAACCTGACTCTGGCGCAGGTAAAAGTGCTTAAGCGCGATAAAAAGCCGGCCCGCGACAAAGCGCAAAAGTTACTGGAACGCGTTGGCCTGTCGGCACATGCCGAGAAGTTCCCGGCCCAACTCTCCGGGGGCCAGCAACAGCGTGTCGCTATCGCCCGGGCACTATGTATGGATCCTATCGCCATGCTGTTTGACGAACCGACATCGGCGCTTGATCCTGAAATGATCAACGAAGTACTGGACGTTATGGTTGAACTGGCCAATGAAGGGATGACCATGATGGTGGTGACCCATGAAATGGGCTTTGCGCGTAAAGTAGCGAACCGGGTGATCTTCATGGATGAAGGGAAAATTGTTGAAGACTCACCGAAAGAAGAGTTCTTCGCTAATCCGAAATCGGACCGCGCCAAAGACTTCCTCGCGAAAATCCTGCACTAATCTTGCTGGCGCGCATCTCCATGTGCGCGCCACCTCACGCTTTATCCCTTCGCCTCTCGAAACACATACAGCCCAGCGTTAACCTTGTCACAAAGTCCCACTTACAAGGAGCAACAATGGCACTTCCGATCCTGTTTGATTGCGATCCAGGTCATGACGACGCTATCGCAATTGTACTCGCCCTCGCCTCACCTGAACTGGATGTGAAAGCGATAACCTCGTCAGCCGGGAATCAGACTCCCGACAAAACGCTGCGTAACGTATTGCGCATGCTGACGTTGCTCAAGCGTACGGATATTCCCGTCGCCGGTGGCGCTGTGAAACCACTGATGCGCGATCTGATTATCGCCGATAACGTCCATGGCGAGAGTGGGCTGGATGGTCCGGCGCTGCCGGAACCCACTTTTGCTCCACAAGACTGTACCGCTGTGGAACTGATGGCGAAAACCCTGCGTGAAAGCCCAGAACCGATGACGATTGTCTCCACCGGCCCGCAAACTAACGTGGCATTGCTACTGAATAGCCATCCTGAGCTGCACGCCAAAATCGACCGTATCGTGATTATGGGTGGTGCAATGGGCCTCGGAAACTGGACACCCGCCGCCGAGTTCAACATCTTTGTGGATCCCGAAGCCGCGGAGATCGTATTCCAGTCGGGTATTCGGGTGGTGATGGCTGGTCTGGACGTGACGCATAAAGCGCAAATACATCGTGAAGATACCGAACGGTTCCGCGCTATTGGCAATCCTGTTTCAACGATCGTTGCTGAACTACTCGATTTCTTCTTTGAATATCACAAAGACGAAAAATGGGGATTCATCGGCGCACCGCTGCATGACCCATGTACCATTGCCTGGCTGCTGAAACCTGAACTGTTTACCACCGTTGAACGCTGGGTTGGCGTGGAAACTCAGGGGAAATATACCCAGGGAATGACCGTGGTGGACTACTACTTCCTGAGCGGCAATAAGCCAAACGCCACCGTGATGGTAGATGTTGATCGCCAGGGGTTTGTCGATTTGCTGGCAGAACGGCTGAAGTTTTACGCATAATACACGCCGGATGGCGCTAACGCTTATCCGGCCTACAAAATCGTGCAATTTGTAGGCCGGAGAAGACGCTTTGCGTCGCCATCCGGCAATAAGCAATTACGGTTCAAACGGTCGGCGCTGAAACTGATCGTGTCCGCATTTCGGACACAGCGGCAGCACATCCGGGGTGTAAACCGCTAAATGGAAGTGGCACTTCTCGCAGACCAGATTACCTAATCCGACCACCTCGCCGCTGTGATAAACACCGTGATGACTGAGGTCCTGGAACACTTCGCGCCATTCGAGCTGCGTTTTATCGGTAATATCGGCCAGTTCCTGCCAGATACTCTCCTTGATAACCCGCATAAAGACGCTGTCTGTCTCCTCATCGAGACTTTCTTCATAGCTCAGAGCAAACTCTTCCAGGTCACGTCTGACGGCCCGAGTGAGCTCTTCCACCTCGGTTCGCGTTAACTCCCCGGTCTGCATAACTCGTTGACGCGCCTGCTCCACCAACGCATCGATATCGCGTTCGCCATTACGCAGACGTTCGCTCAGTGAAGCTACCAGTTCACGGTAATATTGAGCAACCTTGTTCATCGCTTCGCCTCCTGGGTCGTTAACTGTCTATAATAATAGACGTTATTTACACTACGCTTTGCAAGACTGTCCACAGAGTGTGTAAATTCGTGCAAGAATTATCCTTGCGGGAATTCAACGCTGAATGCGCGAAAGGCTGTTTTGGCGCGGGCGTTTGGGCTATGCTATGCGGATCTGAAACACCACATCTAGAGCTACGTTTGTAGCTGTATTGAAAACAGGACCACTGGCTGCCATGCAAGAGCAATACCGCCCGGAAGAGATAGAATCCAAAGTACAGCTTCACTGGGATGAGAAGCGCACATTTGAAGTTACCGAAGACGAGAGCAAAGAGAAGTATTACTGCCTGTCTATGCTTCCCTATCCTTCTGGTCGACTACACATGGGCCACGTACGTAACTACACCATCGGTGACGTGATCGCCCGCTACCAGCGCATGCTGGGCAAAAACGTACTGCAGCCAATTGGCTGGGATGCGTTCGGTCTGCCAGCAGAAGGTGCTGCGGTTAAAAACAACACCGCGCCGGCACCGTGGACGTACGACAACATCGCATACATGAAAAACCAGCTCAAAATGCTGGGTTTCGGTTACGACTGGAGCCGTGAGCTGGCGACCTGCACCCCGGAATATTACCGTTGGGAACAGAAATTCTTCACCGAACTGTACAAAAAAGGCCTGGTGTACAAGAAAACGTCTGCGGTCAACTGGTGCCCGAATGACCAGACCGTACTGGCGAACGAACAGGTTATCGACGGATGCTGCTGGCGTTGTGATACCAAAGTCGAGCGTAAAGAGATCCCGCAGTGGTTCATCAAAATTACCGCTTACGCTGACGAACTGCTGCGTGACCTGGATAACCTGGATCACTGGCCTGACACCGTGAAAACGATGCAGCGCAACTGGATTGGCCGTTCTGAAGGCGTAGAAATCACCTTCGATGTGAACGATTACGACAACACGCTGACCGTTTACACAACCCGTCCGGACACCTTTATGGGTGCGACCTATCTGGCCGTTGCCGCAGGTCACCCGCTGGCGCAGAAAGCCGCTGCAAATAACCCGGAACTAGCCGCCTTCATTGACGAATGCCGCAACACCAAGGTTGCTGAAGCCGAAATGGCAACCATGGAGAAGAAAGGCGTCGACACGGGCTTTAAAGCCGTTCACCCGCTGACTGGCGAAGAGATCCCGGTTTGGGCAGCAAACTTCGTCCTGATGGAATACGGTACGGGCGCAGTCATGGCCGTTCCGGGCCACGATCAGCGCGATTACGAGTTTGCGACTAAATATGGCCTGACCATCAAGCCAGTAATTCTGACCGCTGAAGGCGCAGAGCCGGATCTGTCCGAACAAGCTCTGACCGAAAAAGGGGTGCTGTTTAACTCCGGTGAGTTTGACGGCCTCGACTTCGAAGCAGCCTTCAATGCCATTGCTGACAAGCTGGTGTCTCTTGGCGTGGGTGAGCGTAAAGTGAACTACCGTCTGCGTGACTGGGGTGTTTCCCGTCAGCGTTACTGGGGCGCGCCGATTCCGATGGTGACATTGGAAGACGGTACCGTACTGCCGACGCCAGAAGACCAGTTGCCGGTTATTCTGCCGGAAGACGTGGTTATGGATGGTATTACCAGCCCAATCAAAGCCGATCCGGAGTGGGCAAAAACCACCGTTAACGGCATGCCTGCACTGCGCGAAACCGACACTTTCGATACTTTTATGGAATCCTCCTGGTACTACGCGCGCTACACCTGCCCGCAGTACAACGAAGGGATGCTGGATCCAGAAGCTGCAAACTACTGGCTTCCGGTTGATATCTACATTGGTGGTATTGAACACGCCATCATGCACCTGCTCTACTTCCGCTTCTTCCACAAGCTGATGCGCGATGCGGGTATGGTCAACTCTGACGAACCGGCTAAACAGCTGCTGTGCCAGGGTATGGTGCTGGCCGATGCGTTCTATTACGTTGGTGCAAACGGTGAGCGTAACTGGGTTTCTCCGGTTGATGCCATCGTTGAGCGCGACGAGAAAGGTCGTATCGTCAAAGCTCAGGACGCAGAAGGCCATGAACTGGTGTATACCGGCATGAGCAAAATGTCCAAGTCGAAAAATAACGGTATCGACCCGCAGGTTATGGTTGAACGTTACGGCGCCGACACCGTACGTCTGTTCATGATGTTCGCTTCTCCGGCTGATATGACGCTGGAATGGCAAGAATCCGGCGTTGAAGGGGCGAACCGCTTCCTGAAACGTGTCTGGAAGCTGGTTTACGAACATACCTCCAAAGGTGATGTAGCTGAACTGAACGTTGATGTGTTGAGCGAAGACCAAAAAGCGTTGCGTCGCGACGTGCATAAAACCATTGCTAAAGTGACCGATGATATTGGTCGTCGTCAGACCTTTAACACCGCAATTGCGGCGATTATGGAGCTGATGAACAAGCTGGCGAAAGCACCGCAGGAAGACGAGCAGGACCGCGCCCTGATGCAGGAAGCGCTGCTGGCCGTTGTACGCATGCTCAACCCGTTCACCCCACACGTTTGCTTCACGATGTGGCAGGCGCTGAAAGGCGAAGGCGATATCGACAATGCGCCGTGGCCGGTAGCTGACGAAGCCGCAATGGTTGAAGACTCGACGTTGGTTGTTGTTCAGGTGAACGGTAAAGTCCGTGGCAAAATTACCGTTCCGGTAAATGCCACTGAAGAGCAGGTTCGTGAACGTGCTGGCCAGGAGCATCTGGTGGCAAAATATCTTGATGGCGTTACCGTACGTAAAGTGATTTATGTACCGGGTAAACTCCTCAATCTGGTCGTTGGCTAAGCGCGGGAGGAAGCGTGCGACTTCTGACAACATTGTTGTTATCTCTGGCGGTGCTTGTCACCGCCGGGTGTGGCTGGCATCTGCGTAGTACTACGCAGGTTCCACCCTCAATGAAAACCATGATCCTGAACTCTGGCGATCCGAACGGCCCGTTAAGCCGTGCGGTCCGTAACCAGCTGCGTCTGAACGGTGTGACTCTGCTTGAAGACGGTACAATGCGTAAAGATGTGACGTCTTTACGTCTTGGCGCGGTCAGCATTTCGCAGGATACGGCGTCGGTATTCCAGAACGGTCAAACGGCTGAATACCAGATGGTGATGTCCGTAAGCGCTACCGTGCTGATTCCAGGACATGATATTTACCCTATCAGCGCAAAAGTTTATCGTTCGTTCTTTGACAACCCACAGGCTGCACTGGCGAAGGATAACGAGCAGGAGATGATCGTAAAAGAGATGTATGACAAAGCGGCTGAACAGTTAATTCGTAAGCTGCCAAGCATACATCTGGCTGATACTCTGTCATCCAATGCTGATGATGATGCTAAGCCAGCTGCGACAAAAGCCGCAGAGCCTGCGTCATCTCCGGCGCGTGTCTCCACCACGCTGGGTAACTGATGCTCAAGTTGTACCCTGAACAACTCCGCGCACAGCTCAATGAAGGGCTGCGCGCGGCGTATTTGCTCTTAGGTAACGATCCCCTCTTATTGCAGGAAAGCCAGGATGCCATCCGTCAGGCTGCTGCCACACAAGGGTTCGAAGAACACCACGCCTTCACTCTAGACAACAGCACCGACTGGGGAGAGATTTTTTCACTCTGCCAGGCGATGAGCCTGTTTGCCAACCGTCAAACCCTGCTCCTGCAACTGCCTGAAAATGCCCCCAATGCCGCCATTAACGAACAGCTCGCTTCACTCGTCACACTGCTACATAACGACCTGCTGCTGATTGTTCGTGGTAACAAGCTGACTAAAGCGCAGGAAAACGCCGCATGGTATACCGGACTTGCCAATAATGCGGTGCAGGTCAGCTGCCAGACGCCGGAGCAAGCACAGCTCCCACGTTGGGTCGCCGCGAGGGCTAAACTCAATAACCTGCAACTGGATGACGCAGCCAATCAGCTGTTGTGCTATTGCTATGAAGGTAACCTGTTAGCACTGGCGCAAGCACTGGAACGGTTAGCATTGCTTTGGCCTGATGGCAAACTAACGCTGCCTCGCGTAGAAAAAGCCGTTAACGATGCGGCGCACTTTACCCCGTTCCACTGGGTGGATGCGCTGCTGATGGGCAAAAGCAAACGCGCGCTGCACATTCTGCAACAGCTACGTCTGGAAGGCAGTGAGCCGGTTATTTTGCTGCGTACTATACAGCGTGAATTGCTGTTGCTGGTCAACCTAAAACGGCAGTCGGCGAATACCCCCTTGCGCACGTTGTTTGATAAACACCGGGTGTGGCAAAATCGCCGAGGCATGATGGGTGATGCGCTAAACCGGCTGAACCCGGCACAGCTGCGTCAGGCGGTAACGCTGTTAACGCGTACGGAAATTACGCTTAAACAAGACTATGGTCAGTCAGTGTGGGCGGAACTTGAGGGACTGTCCCTTTTGCTCTGCCATAAATCACTGGCCGATGTTTTTATTGATGGTTGATATGAAATCATTGCAAGCTCTGTTCGGCGGCACCTTTGATCCGGTGCATTATGGTCATCTTAAACCGGTTGAAATTCTGGCGAATCTGATTGGTCTTTCCCGGGTCATCATCATGCCCAATAACGTGCCGCCGCATCGTGCGCAGCCTGAAGCGTCCGGTGAGCAACGTAAGCGCATGGTTGAACTGGCCATTGCTGATAAACCGCTGTTTTCCCTGGATGAACGCGAACTGAAACGCGACACGGCCTCCTACACCGCGCAAACGCTAAAAGAGTGGCGCGAGGAACAAGGCCCGAATGTGCCGTTAGCGTTTATCATTGGTCAGGATTCGCTGCTGACCTTCCCTTCCTGGCACGACTACCACACGATTCTGGATAATACCCATCTCATCGTATGCCGACGTCCAGGTTATCCTCTCGAAATGACGCAGGAAAAGCACCAGCAATGGCTGGAAGATCACCTGACTCATTCGCCGGATGACCTGCACAACCTGCCTTGCGGGAAAATCTACCTGGCCGAAACGCCGTGGTTCAACATCTCCGCCACGCTCATTCGCGAGCGCCTGGAAAAAGGCGAGCCGTGCGACGACCTGATGCCAGGCGCAGTGCTTGACTATATCAATCAGCAGGGGTTGTATCGCTAAGCGTGTTGTTTAATGCCGCCAGCAGGCGGTCATTTTCTTCCTGACTGCGAACAGCAACTCGGTAATAACGCGCGTCCAACCCAGGGTAATTGGCACAACTGCGAATCAAGACATGCTGTTCCAGCAACATCCGTTGCAAATCAATATCCGCGCGATCGCAGCGTAATAAACGATAATTTGCCTGGCCGGGATACACCTTCAGGCCAGGCAGGTTTTGTAGCTGTTGCTCAAACCGCGCACCCTCTTGTTCCAGCCATTTCCACGTCGCCTGCTGATAAGCGCTGTCGCGTAAAATAATCTCGCCAGCCAGAGCAGCAAACGCATTAATTGACCACGGCATTTGTCGGCTGCGCATTTGTACAACGGCCTGCTCGTTACTGTTAACCAGATACCCCAGACGCAGCCCCGGTATCGCATAGAACTTGGTGAGCGAGCGCAGCACCCAAATATGCGGGTTATCCCGAAGTAGCGGAATAAACCCCGGCTCCCCGGCAATAAAATCGATAAACGCTTCATCAAGGATCAGATTGATCCCAAGCCGCTCACAACGTGAGGCAATCTCACGTAGCAGGCGGTTATCCGGTAGTAACCCGGTGGGGTTGTTGGGCGTGCAGAGAAACAGGCAGTCCAGCTCTGAGGTTAACGCATCGAGGATCGCATCGGTAAGCTGCCAGCCATCGTCTTCGCGCAGCGCAAACTCATGGATCGTACAGTCTCCCCATTGCAGCGCCCGACGATATTCAGCAAACCCAGGCGTCACGATCATCGCGTGACGTGGCTTCAGGCCATCTACCAGGGTAAAAATAGACTCGGTCTCACCGTTTCCGGCCAGGATCCACGAGGCCGGAATCTGATGATGCTCCGCCAGCGCTGCATGCAGTTGCGCGTAATCGACATCCGGGTAACGCTCCGCGCAGTCCATATTGTCGATAATTGCGCGTTTTAAAGCTGCTGGCATACCCAGCGGATTAATATTCGCGCTAAAATCCAGCAATTGCTCAGGCGAGACGCCCAACAGTTCGGCGGCTTCTCGGGTATTACCACCATGCGCGCTCTTCAATAAAGACATCGTGCCGCTCCACGTAAAAAAAGGTATTTTAGTGAAAAATCTCTGCGCAATCAGGGCAAACATCATGTTTTGTGCGAATAACCCCAAGAGGAAAAAATGAGACTCTGGTTGGTACGTCATGGCGAAACCGAAGCCAACGTCGCGGGTTTATATAGCGGACACGCTCCCACACCACTAACAGAACGGGGAATAGCTCAGGCGCAAACGCTGAGTACGCTGTTACGCAATGTGCCTGTCGACAACGTTCTGTGCAGCGAGCTGGAGCGCGCTCGCCATACAACGCAGTTGATCTTAGGCGATCGCGAGATTCCTGTGCGTAAGATGCCTGAGCTCAATGAGATGTTTTTTGGCGACTGGGAAATGCGCCACCATCGAGATCTGGCGCGCGAAGACGCCGAAAACTACGCCGTGTGGTGTAACGACTGGCAGAACGCGACGCCCACTAATGGCGAAGGTTTTCAGGCATTTTCCATGCGAGTGGAACGCTTCATTGCTCAACTCGATGATTACAAAATGTGCCAAAACCTGCTGGTGGTGAGCCATCAGGGTGTACTGAGCGTGTTGATCGCCCGTTTGTTGTCCATGCCGGCAGCAGCAATGTGGCATTTTCGCGTCGAACAAGGTTGCTGGAGCGCGATTGATTTTTGCGACGATTTTGCGGTTCTGAAAGTACTTAACAGCCGGGCTGTATGGCACGACGGAGAGTGAAAGCACTGTTTTTTCTGCCGAAGGGCTTCTCTCCCATTGACACCCCATGACAGGCTGTTATTCTCCGCAACCTGACTTTTCCCGCCCTTCAGAGCTTTGCAGAAATTGTTTTACAAAAATGGCGATGCATTCTGCGGCGTGGGGTGGGATGATAGCGCACTTCACAAGCGCTTTCGGAGACATTTGTCCCGATATCGCCTCTGGTTCAGGTATACTAACAGACGTTTTTAACTATTTTCACCCAGGGGGAACACTTGCAGGGTAAAGCACTTCAGGATTTTGTAATCGACAAAATTGATGACCTGAAAGGTCAAGACATCATCGCCTTAGACGTTCAGGGCAAATCCAGCATCACTGATTGCATGATTATCTGTACTGGCACGTCCAGCCGTCATGTAATGTCTATCGCAGACCACGTTGTTCAGGAGTCCCGCACTGCTGGTCTGCTGCCGCTCGGCGTAGAAGGCGAGAACGTCGCAGACTGGATCGTCGTTGACCTCGGCGATGTTATTGTCCACGTGATGCAGGAAGAAAGCCGTCGCCTGTATGAACTGGAAAAACTCTGGAGTTAATGCGTGAAGCTGCAACTTGTCGCTGTGGGTACGAAAATGCCTGACTGGGTGCAAACCGGTTTTACGGAGTATCTCCGTCGGTTTCCGAAAGATATGCCCTTTGAGCTGATCGAAATCCCGGCAGGAAAACGCGGCAAGAACGCGGATATTAAACGCATTCTCGACAAAGAGGGTGAACAGATGCTGGCTGCAGCAGGCAAAAACCGCATCGTCACCCTTGATATCCCTGGCAAACCCTGGGACACGCCGCAGCTGGCGACCGAACTGGAACGCTGGAAACTGGACGGTCGTGACGTCAGTTTGTTGATTGGTGGGCCGGAAGGTCTTTCTCCTGCCTGTAAAGCAGCAGCGGAACAAAGCTGGTCACTCTCAGCGTTAACCCTTCCTCACCCTCTTGTTCGGGTTCTGGTTGCGGAGAGTCTGTACAGGGCGTGGAGCATTACCACCAACCATCCTTATCACCGTGAGTGATCATTGATTCTTGAGTAGATTAAGCAGCGGATGAAACTACAGAATTCTTTTCGCGACTATTCGGCTGAGTCTGCGCTGTTTGTGCGCCGGGCGCTGGTCGCTTTTTTGGGGATTTTGCTGCTCACCGGCGTGCTGATCGCCAACCTTTATAATCTGCAAATCGTTCGCTTTACTGATTATCAGACTCGCTCGAACGAAAACCGCATCAAACTGGTGCCTATCGCCCCCAGTCGCGGCATCATTTATGACCGTAACGGAATTCCGCTCGCCCTTAACCGCACCATTTATCAGATAGAAATGATGCCAGAAAAGGTCGACAACGTTCAGGATACCCTCGACGCGCTGCGTAACGTCGTAGACCTGACGGACGATGACATTGCCGCCTTTAAAAAAGAGCGCGCCCGTTCACACCGTTTCACATCCATTCCGGTAAAAACTAACCTGAGTGAAGTTCAGGTCGCACGCTTTGCCGTTAATCAATATCGCTTTCCTGGCGTCGAAGTTAAAGGTTATAAACGCCGCTACTACCCCTACGGCTCTGCGCTGACCCATGTCATTGGCTACGTATCAAAAATCAACGATAAAGACGTAGACCGCCTGGACAAAGACGGCAAACTGGCTAACTACGCGGCGACGCACGACATCGGCAAGCTGGGTATTGAACGTTATTACGAAGATGTACTTCACGGCCAGACCGGTTATGAAGAGGTTGAAGTGAACAACCGCGGCCGCGTCATTCGCCAGCTGAAAGAAGTGGCGCCGCAGGCCGGGCACGATATCTATCTCACCCTCGATTTGAAACTCCAGCAGTACATTGAAACGCTGCTGGCGGGCAGTCGAGCCGCCGTGGTGGTTACCGACCCGCGTACCGGCGGCGTTCTCGCGCTGGTGTCCATGCCGAGCTACGACCCGAACCTGTTTGTCGATGGTATCTCCAGTAAAGATTACTCCGGGTTGCTCAATGACCCGAACACCCCATTGGTTAACCGCGCCACGCAGGGTGTTTACCCTCCTGCTTCGACAGTTAAACCTTACGTCGCGGTTTCTGCATTAAGTGCAGGTGTCATCACCCGCAATACTGGTCTGTTCGATCCAGGTTGGTGGCAATTACCGGGCTCTGAAAAACGTTACCGTGACTGGAAAAAATGGGGGCACGGCCATCTGAACATCACCCGTTCTCTGGAAGAGTCGGCGGATACGTTTTTCTATCAAATCGCCTATGATATGGGGATAGACCGACTTTCAGAGTGGATGAGCAAATTCGGCTACGGCAAATATACGGGTATCGATCTCGCTGAAGAACGCTCCGGCAATATGCCTACCCGCGAGTGGAAGCAAAAACGGTTTAAAAAGCCATGGTACCAGGGTGATACCATTCCGGTCGGCATCGGTCAGGGTTACTGGACTGCAACCCCAATCCAGATGAGTAAAGCGCTGATGATCCTTATCAACGACGGTTTGATAAAAGTTCCGCATCTGTTGATGAGCACGGCAGAAAATGGCAAGCAGGTTCCGTGGGTACAGCCGCACGAACCGCCCGTTGGTGATATTCATTCTGGATACTGGGAAATCGCGAAAGACGGCATGTACGGTGTAGCAAACCGCCCTAACGGTACTGCGCACAAGTATTTCGCTAGCGCGCCTTACAAAATTGCGGCGAAATCCGGTACTGCCCAGGTCTTTGGCCTGAAAGCCAATGAAACCTATAACGCGCACAAGATCGCCGAGCGCTTACGTGACCACAAGCTGATGACGGCCTTCGCACCCTATGATAAGCCCCAGGTTGCTGTCGCCATAATCCTTGAAAACGGTGGCGCGGGCCCGGCTGTGGGTACCATTATGCGCCAGATCCTTGACCACATTATGTTGGGCGACAACAACACCAATCTGCCTGCAGAAAACCCCGCGGTTGCAGCAGCGGAGGACCAATAATCGTGACGGATAATCCGAACAAAAAAACATTCTGGGACAAAATCCACATCGATCCCACGATGTTGCTTATTTTGCTGGCGCTGCTGGTTTACAGCTCGCTGGTCATCTGGAGTGCCAGCGGCCAGGATATCGGCATGATGGAGCGCAAGGTCGGCCAGATCGCAATGGGCCTGGTCATCATGGTGGTGATGGCGCAAATCCCGCCCCGGGTTTATGAAGGCTGGGCACCCTATCTCTATATTTTCTGCATCATCCTGTTGGTGGCGGTAGATGCCTTCGGCGCGATATCCAAAGGGGCGCAGCGCTGGCTGGATTTGGGTATTGTGCGTTTTCAGCCTTCCGAAATTGCCAAGATTGCCGTGCCGCTGATGGTCGCACGCTTCATCAACCGTGATGTTTGCCCGCCATCGCTAAAAAATACCGCCATTGCACTGGTGCTGATATTTATGCCCACCCTGCTGGTGGCCGCTCAGCCTGACCTCGGTACCTCAATACTGGTCGCCCTTTCCGGTCTGTTTGTTCTGTTCCTTTCTGGTTTAAGCTGGCGTTTAATCGGTGTTGCGGTGGTTCTGGTTGCGGCGTTTATCCCGATACTGTGGTTCTTCCTGATGCATGATTACCAGCGTCAGCGCGTCATGATGTTGCTCGATCCGGAAACCGATCCACTGGGTGCGGGTTATCATATTATTCAGTCTAAAATTGCTATTGGCTCCGGCGGTCTACGCGGCAAGGGCTGGCTGCACGGTACACAGTCGCAGCTTGAGTTTTTACCCGAACGTCACACGGACTTTATCTTCGCGGTACTAGCAGAAGAGCTGGGTCTGGTAGGGATCTTAATTCTGCTTGCGCTGTACATTTTGCTGATTATGCGCGGATTATGGATCGCTGCCCACGCGCAAACCACCTTTGGTCGCGTCATGGCAGGTGGTTTAATGTTGATATTATTCGTTTATGTCTTCGTAAATATTGGTATGGTGAGCGGTATTCTGCCCGTGGTTGGCGTTCCTCTCCCACTGGTCAGTTACGGAGGCTCGGCACTTATCGTGCTGATGGCCGGGTTCGGGATTGTTATGTCGATCCACACCCATAGAAAAATGTTGTCGAAAAGCGTGTAAGGGGTACGCAATGCGTAAGCAGTGGCTTGGTATCTGCATCGCAGCAGGAATGCTCGCGGCGTGTTCGAGTGATGATGGTCAGCAACAGGGTGCTGTCGCGCCGCAGCCTGCGGTGTGCAATGGTCCGATTGTTGAAATCAGCGGGGCCGATCCGCGCTTTGAACCCCTGAACCCAACGGCGAATCAGGACTATCAGCGTGATGGTAAGAGCTACAAAATCGTCCAGGATCCTTCCCGCTTTAGCCAGGCAGGACTTGCCGCTATCTATGATGCGGAACCCGGAAGCAACTTAACCGCGTCTGGTGAAGCGTTCGACCCGATGCAACTGACCGCAGCGCATCCCACGCTGCCAGTCCCAAGCTATGCCAGAGTAACTAACCTGGCAAACGGCAGGATGATTGTCGTGCGCATAAACGATCGCGGCCCTTATGGCAACGATCGCGTGATTTCACTTTCACGTGCAGCAGCAGACCGTCTGAATACCTCCAACAACACCAAAGTGCGTATCGACCCGATCATCGTCGCCCAGGATGGTTCATTGTCCGGTCCGGGTATGGCGTGTACGACAGTCGCAAAGCAAACCTATGCCCTGCCCGCGCGTCCTGATTTAAGCGGTGGCGGTAATATGGGAAGTATGCCTTCGCCATCGGATGCGGGTCAGCCGCAAGGCGATATTCGTCCGATCAGCAATTCCACGCTGAAAAGCGATGATCCAACCGGTGCGCCAGTGAACAGCGGTGGATTCCTCGGTGCGCCAACCACCCTCGCCGCAGGCGTGCTGGAAGGTAGCGAGCCGACTCCGGCTCCGCAACCGACCATCTCCGCACCGGCAACACCAACCGCACCAGCAGCAACATCAACCGCCGTCGCGGCACCAGCTCCAGCGGCAGTAGCCAACGGACGTTACGTGGTTCAGGTTGGCGCAGTCAGCGAGCAGTCGCGTGCGCAGCAGTATCAAAAACGTTTAAGCCAGCAGTTTGGCGTCCCGGGTCGGGTGGTACAAAATGGCGCAGTCTGGCGTATCCAGATGGGGCCGTTCGCCAGCAAAGCTGAAGCCTCCACATTGCAGCAGCGTCTTCAATCCGAGGCGCAATTACAGTCCTTCATCACCGGCGTGTAATAACGTAAATCAGGTATCTGAACTGTCAGTTTCTGTAAATGACATTAACAAAGTCACGCGGAAAGTCAGATGCCTGCCCGTTTTGCATTTGCTATAGTAGGGCACTTTTTTAAATTTCATCACGGACGTCGTAGTTCAGACCATGAAGACCACTTTTTCCGCTCGTTTCGTGCAGCGTATGGCGCTCACCGCGGCTCTCTGCGCAGCTTCTCTCTCTGCTGCCCATGCCGATGACCTGAATATTAAAACCATGATCCCGGGTGTTCCGCAGATCGATGCGGAGTCATATATCCTGATTGATTACAATTCAGGCAAAGTTCTGGCAGAACAGAATGCGGACACTCGCCGCGACCCCGCCAGTCTGACCAAAATGATGACCAGCTACGTCATCGGCCAGGCGATGAAAGCCGGCAAGTTCAAAGAAACCGATCTGGTCACTGTCGGCAATGACGCCTGGGCTACAGGTAACCCGGTGTTTAAAGGTTCATCGTTGATGTTCCTGAAACCTGGAATGCAGGTTCCTGTTTCCCAGCTAATCCGTGGTATCAACCTACAATCCGGGAATGACGCGTGTGTGGCAATGGCGGACTTCGCAGCCGGTAGCCAGGATGCTTTCGTCGGTCTGATGAACAGCTATGTGAACGCGCTGGGCCTGAAAAATACCCACTTCCAGACCGTTCATGGTCTCGATGCTGACGGTCAGTACAGCTCGGCTCGCGACATGGCGATGATTGGCCAGGCGCTGATTCGTGACGTGCCTAACGAATACTCTATCTATAAAGAAAAAGAGTTCACCTTTAACGGCATTCGTCAGTTAAACCGCAACGGCTTGCTGTGGGATAACAGCCTGAATGTCGACGGTATCAAAACCGGTCATACCGACAAAGCTGGCTATAACCTCGTTGCATCCGCAACCGAAGGTCAGATGCGTCTGATCTCTGCCGTCATGGGTGGCCGCACCTATAAAGGTCGCGAAACCGAAAGTAAAAAACTGCTGACCTGGGGCTTCCGTTTCTTTGAAACCGTGAATCCACTGAAAGTCGGTAAAGAGTTTGCTTCAGAACCGGCCTGGTTTGGTAACACCGATCGTGCATCGTTAGGCGTAGATAAAGATGTCTACCTGACTATTCCGCGCGGCCGCATGAAAGATCTGAAAGCAAGCTATGTGCTGAACACCACAGAACTGCATGCACCGCTGCAGAAAAACCAGGTTGTCGGCACCATCAACTTCCAGTTGGATGGCAAAACCATCGAACAGCGCCCGCTGGTAGTCCTGCAGGAAATCCCTGAAGGCAACTTCTTTGGGAAAATCATTGATTACATTAAATTAATGTTCCATCACTGGTTTGGCTAAAAATCGAACACTTGAAAGTGTGATTTACGTCCCCATATACTAGGTATCCAGATAACTCCCACACGCTGTGGGAGTTATTATTTATTGATGTAACGCCGGAGCTGACATGAAAACCAAACTTAACGAACTGCTTGAATTCCCTACTCCATTTACTTACAAAGTAATGGGGCAGGCGTTGCCTGAGCTGGTTGATCAGGTGGTTGAAGTGGTACAGCGCCATGCGCCAGGTGATTACTCTCCGACGGTAAAACCGAGCAGCAAAGGCAACTACCACTCGGTCTCAATCACTATTACTGCTACACACATTGAGCAGGTTGAAACGCTGTACGAAGAATTAGGCAATATCGATATCGTACGCATGGTACTGTAAAAACCTGTTGGTTACCCGCTGCATCCCCGCTCGGGTAACCCCTCCCTCCTGTGATATACTTTTTCCCCTCTTTTATATTCTCTACTCTATGTGAGTATCTACGGAGATGCCGTTTTGTATCAGGATAAAATTCTGGTCCGCCAGCTCGGTCTTCAACCTTACGAGCCAGTTTCTCTGGCCATGCACGAATTCACCGATACCCGCGATGAAAACAGTTATGACGAAATCTGGCTGGTAGAGCATTATCCTGTTTTTACCCAGGGTCAGGCAGGTAAAGCAGAGCACGTACTGATGCCGGGCGATATTCCGGTGATCCAGAGCGATCGTGGCGGCCAGGTGACCTACCACGGGCCGGGCCAGCAGGTCATGTATGTGCTGTTGAACCTGAAGCGTCGCAAACTTGGCGTTCGTGAACTGGTTACGCTGCTGGAACAAACCGTCGTCAATACACTTGCGGAAATCGGCATTGATGCCCACCCGCGAGCCGATGCGCCTGGCGTATACGTCGGGGAGAAGAAAATCTGCTCTTTGGGATTACGTATTCGTAGAGGATGTTCGTTTCACGGCTTAGCGCTCAACGTGGATATGGATTTGTCGCCTTTCCTGCGTATCAATCCTTGTGGTTACGCCGGAATGGAGATGGCGAAAGTATCGCAGTGGGATAGCGCAGCCACGACCGAGAGCGTTCGCCCACGCCTGCTGGCCAACATATTAGCGCTGTTGGGTAACCCACCGCACGAGTACGTTGCAGACTGAAAATACGGTCATACTTTGCCACGGCAAATGTTGTGGCAAATGGCACAAAACAACAACTATTTTACATTTTGCCAGCCTGTCAGGCTGCTTTCTGGCCCGTTTCAATGATATACTGCGTATCACTAATTCAAAAATAGTTGATAAATGCAACATTCCCTTGAATTGAAACGCTTTCCTTCGTAATTCGCAACTGGAACACGCAAGCTATGAGTAAACCCATTGTGATGGAACGCGGTGTTAAATACCGCGATGCCGATAAGATGGCTCTTATCCCGGTAAAAAATGTGGCAACAGAGCGTGAAGCCCTGCTGCGTAAACCGGAATGGATGAAAATAAAACTGCCAGCGGACTCCACTCGCATCCAGGGCATCAAAGCGGCAATGCGCAAGAATGGCCTGCACTCTGTCTGCGAAGAAGCTTCCTGCCCTAACCTGGCTGAATGTTTCAATCACGGAACCGCAACCTTTATGATCCTCGGCGCAATCTGTACCCGCCGTTGCCCATTCTGTGACGTTGCCCATGGCCGTCCGGTTGCTCCGGATGCTAACGAGCCGTTAAAACTTGCTCAGACGATTGCTGACATGGCGCTGCGCTATGTCGTCATTACCTCCGTTGACCGCGACGATCTGCGTGACGGCGGCGCTCAGCACTTTGCTGACTGTATCACCGCTATTCGTGAGAAAAGCCCGTCGATTAAAATCGAAACGCTGGTGCCTGACTTCCGTGGTCGTATGGATCGCGCGTTGGATATCCTCACCGCCACGCCGCCAGACGTGTTTAACCACAACCTCGAAAACGTACCGCGTATTTATCGCAATGTACGTCCGGGGGCAGACTACAACTGGTCACTGAAGCTTCTGGAACGTTTCAAGGAAGCGCACCCGGAGATTCCGACTAAATCAGGTCTGATGGTTGGTTTGGGCGAAACCAATGCAGAAATCATTGAGGTCATGCGTGACCTGCGCAGTCATGGCGTGACCATGCTGACGCTGGGGCAGTATTTACAGCCAAGCCGTCACCACCTGCCGGTTCAACGCTATGTAAGCCCGGATGAGTTCGATGAGATGAAAGCCGAAGCTATGGCCATGGGCTTTACCCATGCAGCCTGCGGTCCATTCGTTCGCTCTTCATACCATGCAGACATGCAGGCCAAAGGGCTGGAAGTGAAGTAATCGTGTAATACTCACTTACATATCAGTAATAAAAAAACCGGCAAATTGCCGGTTTTTTTTCATGCAGAGTATGCAGTATGAGCATCATGCTCCTGACATTACTCTTTATGAGAAAGCTTCTCAGCCTGAACGCTACCATCAGCATCTTTCTTAGCATCGGCATTATCGTCGTTCATTGCTTTCTTGAAGCCCTTGATTGCCGTTCCCAGGTCTCCACCCAGTGTACGTAACTTCTTGGTACCAAACAGCAGAACAACCAGTGCGGCAACCACCAGCAGTTTGGTAATACTAATCTCACCCATAGATACCTTCTTCACTTAAACCAGGCTGCATAAAGCGCCATATTAACCTGAGAATATTAACGGCCTTTCGACGCGCGCACACAATAGCAATCTGTAACAAGGTGAATCAAGCCTTGTTTAAAAAAACGTCATAATAATTGCGGTGGCGCAAAACGTCGGTTACTTAACACCGGAAGTTGTGCCCTGACCTGCCTTACCCGCTCTGCAGAAACCTCGGCCATAATTAGTGCAGGCGTTTCCGCCGCAGCAGCAATGGTCACACCAAAAGGGTCGATGACCCGGCTTTGGCCGATATTCTTATTACCGCACTCTCCCGCCGCAATCAGGTAACACGTTGCATCTAACGCTCTTGCAGCCAAAAGCGTAGACCAGTGATGCTCTTTAAGCGATCCCCGTACCCAGGCTGCGGGTAATACGAGAATTTCCGCTCCCTGCAATGCGTGCGCCAGCGCCAGCTCAGGGAAGCGCAGATCATAACAGGTCATTAACCCTACTTTTAACCCGCCTACGTCCAGCAGCGGCGCTATGGCGTCCCCTGCATCCACATTTCGTGACTCCTGAATCGAAAAGGCGTCGTAGAGATGTAATTTAGCGTAATGGGCAACTACCTGACCTGCCCGTAGCGCCACCAGCATGTTAAACGCCCGTCCAGGCACAGAGGGAACATGAATCGTCAGGATTGTCGTCATCTCGTTTTGCGCGCTTTCTCGCAGCAAGCGCGTCAAAAACCCGCCTTCCAGCAATTGAGCTGATTTCACTGACAGATCAGGGTCCAGATCGTCACGGGCCAGAAGCGCTTCCGGTAATACCAGTAACGATGCCCCCTCTCCCGCAGCCTGAGACATCAGTAAAACGCAGGTTTCTGCATTTTTTTCCCATGAAGGTCCCACGGCAAATTGCCCTGCTGCAACGAACATATTCCCTCCAGAAAACGTTGTTAGGCTCGCCAACCACGATTATTCAGCGTTACACTCATCCTATATACAATCAAATAGCAGGATTACGCAGTGTTACAACTCCTTTTAGCGGTTTTTATCGGTGGTGGTACAGGTAGTGTAGCAAGATGGATGTTGAGCATGAGGTTTAACCCGCTACATCAGGCCATTCCATTCGGTACGCTGACTGCAAACTTACTTGGCGCATTTATCATTGGTATGGGTCTGGCATGGTTTAATCGCATGACAAACATTGATCCAATGTGGAAGGTACTGATTACAACTGGCTTTTGCGGGGGACTAACAACATTTTCCACTTTCTCGGCTGAGGTGGTGTTTTTGCTACAGGAAGGACGCTTTGGTTGGGCTATGTTGAATGTGCTGGCGAATCTGCTGGGATCATTTGCGATGACCGCCCTGGCATTCTGGCTGGTTTCGGCCTCTCCCGCACACTGAGGCGAAAAAAAACCCGCAATTAAGCGGGTTTTGAATGCTTGCTGTCGTATGCTTACAGAGCGATTACGTTTGCAGCAGAAGGGCCTTTGGCACCGTTAGTGATTTCGAACTCTACACGCTGACCTTCAGCCAGAGTTTTAAAACCATTGGTCTGGATTGCAGAGAAGTGTACGAACACGTCTTTGCTGCCATCTTCCGGAGTAATGAAACCGAATCCTTTGGACTCATTAAACCACTTAACGTTACCTTTAATCTTAGACATCAAAATTACCTTTACATGAAAAATAGACACAAATGCTGTGTCGGGTATCAGTACAACAATTGTGGTGCACTTTGTCCAGTCGAACTTTATCAAAAAGTGATAAATGTCGCGTTATTTTTCAGTTAACGCTGATATCACACTGTTTTAAAAAGACTTTTTAATAATCCATCTGACAATACAGGTAGTCCATCAAAACTGGAAACGCATCCACGCAAAGTAGACGTTACCGTTGTTGTACGTTCCCGGAATGTAGGTCATCTGGAACGTTGCCGGACCATACCCTATCGATGCCAGCGGTAACAGCACGGGTACCGGAATGTAGTTCCAGTTATCACGCGCGGTAAAACCGGCGGTAAAACCGAGACCTGTATGGAAATTTTCATCGGCCAGCGGTCGCCAGGTTTTTTCCCAGCCATAACCACCAATGGGTTCCCATTTATTGTAGGAATCCTTAAAGGCCATTATATAAAGTCCGTGCCAGTTACCTTTATCATCCCAACGGGATTGACCAAATCCTGCCCCCCACGGGCGTTCATTGTAGCGATCCGTTTTTTCTTTATCGTAGGCAAAGCGTGCATGCCAGGTAATAGCCGGTATATACAAATCATAATGTTCCGGCTGCTGCCAGGTTTCACTGACGTTGTCTTTAAAAGTAGCGAACCAGCCTTTATCTTCAGCAGCGCCCTGGGGAATGAAAGCTAACTGAATAAAAAGAAATGAAAAAATGAGAAAATATCGTTTAGCGACAATCACAACTTAATTACCATCCTGGGATTTATTATTAATTGTAGCAAACCCAACCTTAATGTTAGCTTAACAAAAATGCGCAGCTAAAAAATCAGAATATTCCTCAGCATGAAATTTTTAAGATACTTAGCCCTTAATTTATTGAGCCATTTCATAGGAACTATTTTCTCTTTATTGCCAATAAATTGTTCCTTACTCCGGAAAAAGTTAAATAACTTTACAATAAATTAACAATTAAGAATCAATGCCACCACAAAACACACACACCGGCGCTGCACTTCACAGTTTTTTATTGTGAGATTCTTTTTTTAACCACGATGCTGAAAAAACGGCTAAGCCATCGCTTGAATCCGTATTTTTATTGATTTTAATCAGCAAGAGTTATCGGTTTATTAGGCACATTCTGTCACCACTTTTTACTTTTTTTAGTTTTTTTACTTTCTGGGCAGCAATGCGACAGGGGAAACGATGTTGACATTTATTGAACTCCTTATTGGAGTTGTGGTTATTGTGGGTGTAGCGCGCTACATCATTAAAGGTTATTCCGCGACAGGCGTACTGTTTGTTGGCGGTCTGGTTTTGCTGATTATCAGTGCGCTGATGGGGCATAAAGTGTTGCCATCCAGCGCGGCATCGACGGGCTATACGGCAACAGACATTGTTGAATATATTAAAATTTTGCTGATGAGCCGTGGTGGCGATCTCGGCATGATGATCATGATGCTGTGTGGTTTTGCCGCCTATATGACCCATATTGGCGCGAACGATATGGTCGTTAAGCTGGCCTCCAAGCCCCTGCAATACATCAACTCTCCTTACCTGCTAATGATTGCCGCCTATTTTGTCGCCTGCCTGATGTCACTGGCGGTTTCTTCAGCAACCGGTCTGGGCGTTTTGCTGATGGCAACACTGTTCCCGGTCATGGTTAACGTTGGAATCAGCCGTGGCGCTGCAGCGGCTATTTGTGCCTCCCCTGCTGCAATTATTCTTTCACCAACATCCGGTGATGTGGTGCTGGCGGCAAAAGCTGCGGAAATGCCGCTGATCGATTTCGCCTTTAAAACCACGCTGCCAATTTCCATTGCCGCCATCATTGCTATGGCGATTGCCCACTTTTTCTGGCAGCGTTATCTGGATAAAAAAGAGAACATTTCTCATGAAATGTTAGATGTGGCTGAAATCACCACGACTGCCCCGTCATTTTACGCCATTCTGCCGTTTACCCCGATCGTTGGCGTCCTGATTTTTGATGGTAAATGGGGCCCGCAGCTGCACATCATTACGATTCTGGTTCTGTGCATGCTCATCGCGGCTATTCTGGAGTTCGTACGTGGGTTCAACACCCAAAAGGTTTTCTCTGGTCTGGAAGTCGCTTACCGTGGCATGGCGGATGCCTTTGCTAACGTGGTGATGTTGTTAGTCGCTGCGGGTGTTTTTGCCCAGGGTCTGAGCACAATCGGCTTTATTCAGAGTCTGATTTCTATCGCCACCTCGTTTGGTTCAGCGAGCATTATCTTGATGATGGTGCTGGTGATCCTGACTATGTTGGCGGCAATGACTACGGGTTCCGGTAACGCCCCGTTCTACGCCTTCGTTGAGATGATCCCTAAGCTGGCGCATTCTTCCGGCATTAACCCGGCTTACCTTGTTATCCCGATGCTGCAGGCGTCAAACCTTGGGCGCACCATCTCCCCGGTCTCCGGCGTGGTTGTCGCTGTAGCAGGTATGGCAAAGATTTCTCCGTTCGAAGTGGTGAAACGTACTTCGGTTCCGGTTCTGGTTGGACTGCTGGTGGTGATTATCGCAACTGAAGTGATGGTACCAGGTTCTTCTTCAGCCGTCGTTGGCGGCTGATACTCAGTGAAATTTAGGCCGGATTAGGCATCTACGCCGCATCCGGCATTTAAACCGCACCATTGCCGGATGTCGATGCTAAAGCATCTTATCCGGCCTACGTCAGAAATCAGCATTTAGCCGCCATGATAAATACGCTGCGGCCTACCCACCTTACCGTGAATAATCTCCGCAATAATCAAATGACGGCTGGCACAGTACTCCAGGTAGCGTCTGGAAGTCGTTCGGCTGATGGTAAGCGCCTGGGCGATCGTTTCCGCAGTATGGTGTACCGTCGGGTCGGCGAATAATTTCAACACTGCATTCAGTGTTAACGCATCAATCCCGGTCGGTAAATCCCCTTTCGGTTCGCCCCGCGCGTAGGCATTAAACATTTCATCAATCTGCTTTTGGCTGGCGCTGTCATTCCCCGCCAACATGCGTCGACGTTGCTGATAACGCGTCAGGGTCTGCCCCAGCCGCTCGTAGGCAATGGGTTTGACCAGGTAATCAAACGCACCGCTGCGCACGGCCTCGGAGACCGTTTCCATATCGCTGGCCGCCGTGGTAAACACTACGCCGCCCGGATAGCGCGCCTGGGTCAGCTCATGCAGCAACGTAATTCCCTTGCCGTCCGGCAAGTAGTTATCGAGCAGTATCAGACCGGGCTTAAAACGCTCAATCATCATCCTCGCCTGCTCAAGATTACCCGCCAGCCATATCTGGCTGAAACCGGGTATATGGCGGATATATTCAGCATGCATTTCCGCCAGTAGCGTTTCATCCTCAACGATCAACAGCGTTAATGGTTCCGTCATTATTTTTTTTCACTTTCGGAAGAAATAAAGAAAATAAGGTACCGCAAGGGGAGTTATCTTCGAGCGTAATCACCCCGTCACAGCGCCTCACATAACTTGCAATTAGATACAAACCGATGCCATGTTCACCTGGTTCATCGGTACGGGTGCTCACACCCTGTTCAAATATTTTCTCACGCAATGCTTCCGGCACACCGCATCCCTGATCGGCAACTTCGATGATCACGTCATCCCCTTCATCGCTCAAATAGAGCTCTACGACATTGTTGCCTTGCTGGGTGCGCAAGCTCGCTTCGAATGCATTATCAAGCAGATTGCCAACAATTGCTGCAAACTCTGTGCTATCCAGCCCCTCGGGGAGTTGATGCAGTTGGCTCCCCGGAACGATAGTCATGGTGAGGCCCAGTTCCCGCGCGCGCTGCACCTTGCCAAACAACAGACCGGCGACCTGACGATCGGCAAACGCGCCACGCAGGCTGTCAATCAGTTGCTGTTGCGCCTGGGATTCTCCCTGCACCATGGCCAGAACCTTGTCATATTCTTTCATTTGCAGCAGGCCATTGATAGTCGACATCCAGTTCAGGTGCTCATGACGCAGCGTTCTCAGGCTCTCTACATACTGTTTGATCTGCGTTAATTGCGCATTAAGGGTAGCAATTTCATCTTTACTACGAAAACTGATGATTGCCCCAAGCAGTTCGTCACCAGAGCGAATCGCTTCACGGTTGGCGATAACGCTCAGGCCATTAAAGTTTACCATCGCATCCTGTCGTTTTTCCGCAATCTGTTGGGTGAAAAAGTCCGCTGGCTGAACCACCTCACTCACCGGTTTTCCAAGCCACTTTCGCCCTGGTGAAGACAGCCCCAGCATTTTCCTCGCACTGCGGTTTATTGCGGTGATATATCCATCAGGATCCACGGCAATCAATCCTTCATATACCGAGCTGAACAACGCTTCCTGCTGACGTACCACCCGCGCAATTTGTTTCGGTTCCATACCCAACATCTGCCGACGAATATGGGCAGCGAAAAACCAGGAGAGCAGCATAAGTACCAACAACAGCAAGATAAACACACCGGCCATCGGGAGTAAGAAATCCGATCGCCAGCTATCGATTTTGCTGATCAGATAACCAATTGAGACTACGCCAATGATTTTGCCATCGTCATCAAAGATGGGCGTTTTAGCGCGCATTGCCATCCCGATGGACCCTTTACCGGTAATAAAGTAGCTCTCCCCTTTTTCCAGCGCACCGGGTTTGGTGAACTGCATCGGGTAGCCAATTTTTTCCGGGTTCGGATGATATAGACGAATGGAGTTGGTATCCCCGATAACCACATAGTCGAAGTCAGTTCCGCTCTGCAGTTTGTCGGCAATCGTCGCCAAACGCTTGTAATCACGATGTTTAACCGCCGTAATGATACTCTCGTTAGAGGCGATGATTTTGGCCTGGTTCATTGCCATATCGCGGACATGCGCGGCCAGATAATCTTCGAAGCTGGCGGTAAAGTATTGTGCCAGGGCGGCGATGATAAAAACAGAAACGACCAAAATAAGCAGAAAGATGCGTAAAGGAAACGCCAGGCTGCGGAAAAAAGGAAACCGTGTTTTATTTTTCTGCTCAGCCATATATCTTCCTCATCCACGTTACCCGAAACTTATTTCTCATTGTAGTTGTAATAGAAATGTTTTATTTACACGTTACGGTATAAAACAAGATCGTTGCAGATTCCCCACTTTAAATCAATTAAACAAATTAAAACCACACGCTATTTCGAGGTTAAATTAATTAAAAAACTTAAAACCATAAAACACATTAAAACCTTCTAACTTATTGTGAAATAAATCAAAAATTACCTCCAAAATACCCCTTACGATGTATGCAGCAGGGAAAAAAAGAAATACTCCGTAATAAAAAACCATTCCCTTCAATTGCAAACAAAACGTTATCAGGTTGCTAAGCAGAGCAACAAAAACAGAAACCCAGTAACAAATATAGCATCGGGGCTCTATTCACTATGTTCGGTAATAATATATTCACGCAAGTTAAACGCTCAGAAAATAAAAAGATGGCGGCTATCACGCAATTTCTGAAAGAGAATGATTTGAGCGTTGACACCACCGTCGAAGTATTTATCACCGTCACCCGTGACGACCGCCTGATTGCCTGCGGCGGTATCGCTGGGAATATTATTAAATGTGTCGCCATCTGCGAATCCGTACGGGGCGAAGGCTTAGCGCTGACGCTGGCGACCGAGTTAATCAACCTCGCCTATGAGCGCCACTGTACGCACCTCTTCATCTATACCAAAACCGAGTACGAATCGCTGTTTAAACAGTGTGGCTTTTCTACGCTGACCAGCGTTCCCGGCATTATGGTGCTGATGGAAAACAGCACCACGCGTCTGAAACGTTACGCTGAATCTCTGGCAAAACAGCGTCGTGAAGGGAAAAAAATTGGTTGCATCGTCATGAACGCCAACCCCTTCACCAACGGACATCGTTTTCTGATCCAACAGGCGGCCGCACAATGTGACTGGCTGCATCTGTTTTTGGTCAAAGAGGATACCTCACGGTTTCCGTATGAAGACCGGTTGGATCTGGTGCTTAAAGGGACAAAAGATATTCCACGTTTAACCGTGCATCGCGGTTCGGAATACATCATTTCCCGCGCCACGTTCCCGTGCTACTTCATCAAAGAGCAGAGCGTTATTAACCACTGCTACACCGAAATAGACCTGAAAATCTTCCGCCAGTACCTGGCACCGGCTCTCGGCGTTACACATCGTTTCGTCGGTACCGAGCCGTATTGCACCGTCACCTCCCAGTACAACAACGATATGCGCTACTGGCTGGAGACCCCAACGCTTCCCGCCCCACCGATTGAACTGGTGGAAATTGAGCGGCTGTGCTTCCAGGAGATGCCGATTTCCGCCTCTTGGGTGCGCAAGTTGCTGGTTAAAAAAGATCTCACGGCTATCGCATCCCTGGTCCCTGACGCCACGCTGCACTATCTGCAAAGCATGGTTGAACGAGCCTCATCAGGTGCGGCAGTCCGCCAAAATACCCCCGCATTAGCAACAGGTGAAAAATGAAAATAAACCAGGCAGCCGTCGCAGGCACACTCGAGTCCGGTGATGTGATGATTCGCATCGCCCCACTCGATTCGCAGGATATTGACCTGCAGGTTAACAGTAGCGTCGAAAAACAGTTCGGTGATGCCATCCGGACCACCATCCTGGACGTTCTGTCCCGCTACAACGTACGCGGCGTGCAATTAAATGTTGATGATAAAGGCGCACTGGACTGCATTTTACGTGCGCGACTGGAAGCACTACTGGCCCGCGCTGGCGGTATTCCGGCACTGCCATGGGAGGATTGCCAGTGATTTCCGCATCTTTGCAACAACGTAAAACCCGTACTCGCCGCAGCATGTTGTTCGTACCGGGTGCCAATGCCGCCATGGTCAGCAACTCGTTCATCTACCCGGCAGATGCACTGATGTTCGACCTGGAAGACTCCGTCGCGTTGCGTGAAAAAGATACCGCTCGCCGCATGGTGTACCACGCGCTGCAGCATCCGCTGTATCACGACGTTGAAACCATCGTGCGTGTAAACGCCCTCGACTCCGAATGGGGCATCAACGACCTTGAAGCAGTGGTACGCGGCGGTGCTGACATCGTACGTTTACCGAAGACCGATACCGCGCAGGATGTCATCGACATCGAAAGTGAAATTCTGCGCATCGAGAACGCCTGTGGCCGTGAACCCGGCAGCACCGGCCTGTTAGCCGCCATTGAGTCGCCGTTAGGCATTACCCGTGCGGTAGAAATTGCCCACGCTTCCGAGCGCCTGATCGGTATTGCTCTGGGTGCGGAAGATTATGTGCGTAACCTGCGCACTGAACGCTCGCCAGAGGGTACTGAACTGCTGTTTGCCCGCTGCTCTATTTTGCAGGCTGCACGTTCTGCCGGTATTCAGGCGTTCGACACCGTGTATTCCGATGCCAACAACGAAGCAGGTTTCCTGCACGAAGCCGCACACATCAAGCAGTTGGGTTTTGACGGCAAGTCGCTCATCAACCCGCGCCAGATCGAACTCCTGCATAACCTGTACGCCCCGACGCGCAAAGAGCTGGCTCACGCCCGTTTGGTCGTAGAAGCCGCTGAAGCCGCTGCCCGCGAAGGTCGTGGAGTGGTTTCCCTGAACGGCAAAATGGTCGACAGCCCGGTTATCGAGCGCGCCCTTCTGGTTATCTCCCGTGCAGAACTTTCCGGCATTCGCGAAGAATAAGGCAAAAAAATGACGCAGAAAATCGAACAGTCTCAACGCCAGGATCGCGTGGCGACCTGGAGCCGTCATGCAGAAAGTGAGCTTTCCGCTTATCAGAGCACCGCAAAAGTAGAACTACAGGCGCAAAAACCGCGCGACAAAAAGCTGTGCGCTAACCTGGAAGACGCCATTCGTCGTTCGGGTTTACAGGATGGCATGACCATCTCTTTCCACCACGCTTTTCGCGGTGGCGATCTGACCATTAACCTGGTGATGGACGCCATCGCCAGTATGGGTTTCAAAAACCTGACGCTGGCCTCCAGCTCTCTGAGCGATTGCCATGCTCCGCTGGTTGAGCACATCCGTCAGGGCGTGGTCAGCCGTATTTATACCTCCGGGTTGCGTGGCCCGCTGGCGGAAGAGATCTCCCGTGGCCTGCTGGCCGAACCGGTACAGATTCACTCCCACGGTGGACGTGTACACTTGGTACAAAGCGGCGAACTCAGCATTGATGTGGCGTTCCTCGGCGTACCGTCCTGCGACCAGTTTGGTAACGCCAACGGTTATACCGGTAAAGCATGCTGCGGCTCACTGGGCTATGCCCGCGTAGACGCCGAAAACGCGAAACAGGTTGTCCTGCTGACTGAACAACTGCTGACCTATCCACATAACCCTGCCAGCATTACACAGGATCAGGTAGATCTGATCGTGCAGATCGATCAGGTCGGCGATGCGGACAAAATCGGTGCTGATGCGACCCGCATGACCACTAACCCGCGAGAACTGTTAATCGCCCGTAGCGCGGCAGAGGTCATTGCTAACTCCGGCTACTTCAATGAAGGCTTCTCACTGCAGACAGGCACCGGCGGCGCTTCTCTGGCCGTGACGCGTTTCCTGGAAGACAAAATGCGCAGCCGTGATATCCGTGCTGACTTCGCGCTGGGCGGCATCACCGCCACCATCGTGGATCTGCATGAAAAAGGCCTGATTCGCAAACTGCTGGACGTGCAGAGCTTCGACCGTAACGCCGCGGAATCTCTGGCCCGCAATCCAAACCATATCGAAATCAGTGCAAACCAGTATGCCAACTGGGGTTCAAAAGGCGCATCCGTTGACCGTCTGGATGTGGTGGTACTGAGCGCATTAGAAGTAGACACCAACTTCAATGTGAACGTACTGACCGGTTCTGACGGCGTACTGCGAGGCGCATCCGGCGGACACTGCGATACGGCTGTGGCCGCAGCGCTTTCCATCATCGTCGCACCGCTGGTTCGCGGACGCATCCCGACGCTGGTTGATAACGTGCTGACCTGCGTAACCCCTGGCTCCAGCGTTGACATTCTGGTCACTGACCACGGTATCGCCGTCAACCCTGCACGTCCGGAACTGGCAGAACGACTGAAAGAAGCCGGTATGAAAGTGGTGTCCATTGGATGGCTGCGCGAACGTGCACAGCAACTCACCGGTCAGCCACGCGCTATCGAATTCACTGACCGCGTGATTGCCGTTGTGCGTTATCGCGACGGTTCAGTGATTGACGTTGTGCATCAGGTGAAGGAATAAGCCATGCACCTGCTCCCTGAACTCGCCACCCAACACGCGGTTTCGATTCCCGAGCTGCTCGCCAGCCGCGATAAGAGACAAGCAAGGCAACAGGACTGGCTGACACGCCACTCTGCGCCGCTGGTCTCGTTCACCGTGGTTGCACCGGGTCCGATTAAAGACAGCGCATTAACCCGTCGCATCTTTAATCACGGCGTAACCGCCTTGCTCGCACTGGCGGAACAATCTGCCTGGATTGTCAGGGAGCAAACAGCGCTGGTTTCTGCCAGTGGTCCAGAAGGTCTTTTGTCTATTGAGGCTCCGGCCCACGACCTCAAGCTCGCCACGATTGAACTTGAGCATTCACACCCGCTGGGACGGCTATGGGACATCGATGTCCTGACCCCTGAAGGGGAAATTCTGTCCCGGCGTCATTTCGCACTCCCCGCCCGCCGCTGTCTGCTGTGCGAGCAAAGTGCTGCCGACTGTGCGCGGGGTAAAACCCACGCACTTTCCGACTTACTCACTCAGATGGAGGCACTGCTGCATGATGCCGATTCCCGCAACATCAACCAATAATGCAGTCCTTCCTCTGGATCTGCCTGATGCTTACGCAACGCTCGCGTGGCGCGCCATGCTGACTGAAGTCAACCTGTCACCCAAACCCGGTCTGGTAGATCGTATTAACAACGGCGCGCATAAAGATATGGCGCTGGAAGATTTTCATCGCAGCGCCGAGGCTATTCAGGCCTGGCTGCCACGTTTTATTGAATATGGGGCGTTTAGCGCACAGCTGTCGCCTGAGGATGTATTGAAAGGACTGCGCCCGCTGGGCATGGCCTGCGAAGCTGATATGTTTCGCGCCACCGCTGGGGTGAATACCCACAAAGGCAGCATCTTTTCTCTGGGCCTGCTGTGCGCCGCCATTGGCCGTCTGCACCAGCTCCAACTAACTGTTACCGCTGAAACCATTTGCTCTACGGCAGCAACATTTTGCCGTGGTCTGACCGAGCGCGAACTGCGCCAAAACAATCAACAACTCACGGCAGGCCAACGTCTTTATCAGCAACTGGGATTAACCGGCGCACGGGGCGAAGCCGAAGCGGGATACCCGCTAGTCATCCAGCATGCCCTGCCGCACTACCGCGCACTGCTGACTCAGGGCCGCGACCCTGAACTGGCGTTACTCGACACTTTATTGCTGCTGATGTCTATCAACGGCGACACCAACGTGGCTTCACGTGGCGGCGCAGAAGGTCTGCGTTGGCTACAGCAGCAGGCCACCGCCCTGATGCAGCAAGGGGGGATTCGTACCCCTGCCGATCTCGAATACCTACACCAGTTCGACCAACAGTGCATTGAACGCAACCTCAGTCCCGGAGGCTGCGCCGATCTGCTGATCGTCACCTGGTTCTTAGCTCAGATTTCACAAGTTCATCATTATCACAATTAAAGATCCTTTCCGGAGAATCACACACATGTCTTTAGCAAAAGATAAAATATGGAAGTTACTGGCCCCATTGGTCGTAATGGGCGTCATGTTTCTTATCCCCGTCCCTGATGGAATGCCTCCACAGGCCTGGCACTACTTTGCCGTGTTTGTGGCGATGATCGTCGGTATGATCCTCGAGCCAATTCCGGCAACAGCGATCAGCTTTATCGCCGTAACGATCTGCGTTATCGGCAGCAACTATCTGCTGTTTGATGCTTCAGAACTGGCCGACCCGGCATTTAAAGCGGGTAAGCAAGCGCTGAAATGGGGTCTGGCGGGCTTCTCCAGCACCACCGTGTGGTTGGTGTTTGGTGCGTTTATCTTCGCACTGGGTTATGAAGTCACCGGTCTGGGTCGTCGTATCGCGCTGTTCCTGGTGAAATTTATGGGTAAACGCACCCTGACGCTGGGCTATGCGATTGTTATCATCGACATTCTGCTGGCACCGTTTACACCGTCTAACACCGCGCGTACCGGTGGTACCGTATTCCCGGTTATCAAAAACCTGCCACCGCTGTTTAAATCATTCCCGAACGATCCTTCCGCGCGCCGTATCGGCGGATATCTGATGTGGATGATGGTAATCAGTACCAGCCTGAGCTCCTCTATGTTCGTGACCGGCGCTGCGCCAAACGTACTGGGTCTGGAATTCGTCAACAAAATTGCCGGTATTCAAATCAGCTGGCTGCAATGGTTCCTCAGCTTCCTGCCGGTTGGTATTATTTTGCTGATCGTTGCTCCGTGGTTGTCATACGTTCTGTACAAACCAGAAGTCACTCACAGTGCTGAAGTTGCCGCATGGGCCGGTGATGAACTGAAAGGCATGGGTAAACTGACCCGTAAAGAGATAACGCTGATCGGTCTGGTTCTGCTCAGCCTGGGCCTGTGGGTCTTCGGTGGTAAACTGATTGATGCAACCGCAGTGGGTTTGCTTGCTGTCTCCCTGATGCTGGCGCTGCATGTGGTACCGTGGAAAGACATTACCCGCTATAACAGCGCATGGAACACCCTGGTTAACCTCGCCACGCTGGTCGTTATGGCGAATGGTTTAACCCGTTCAGGCTTCATCGACTGGTTCGCCAACACCATGAGCACGCACCTGGAAGGCTTCTCGCCTAACGCGACCGTAATCGTGCTGGTGCTGGTGTTCTACTTTGCTCACTACCTGTTTGCCAGCCTTTCTGCACACACTGCCACCATGCTGCCGGTTATTCTGGCTGTCGGTAAAGGTATCCCGGGCGTGCCGATGGAACATCTGTGTATCCTGCTGGTACTGTCCATCGGTATCATGGGCTGTCTGACTCCATATGCAACAGGCCCTGGCGTTATCATCTACGGATGTGGTTATGTGAAGTCCAAAGACTACTGGCGTCTGGGTGCTATCTTCGGCGTTATCTACATCTCTATGCTTCTGCTGGTCGGCTGGCCGATTCTGGCAATGTGGAGCTAATCATTTCGGTTCACACCTGATGAAAATGATGCCAGTCAGCTAAACCTGACTGGCATTTTTTATGATTAAATAGATGATATTCAGAATTTATATAAGTATCCGAAATCATCATGACATCAACATGGCGTTATTCTTCGTTGTTGGCAGCACTCCTGCTGCCGGTTTCTGCAGCTCAGGCCGATGAACTTCAGGCAAAACAGTACGCTGATTTTGACAGCTACGTGCTGGCCCTCTCCTGGCAAACCGGATTTTGTCAGAGCCAACACGAGCGTAATCGTCAGGAGCCTGACGAATGTCGTTTACAAAAAGAGAGCGCAGACAAAGCGGATTTCCTGACCGTTCACGGTTTATGGCCCAGCCTGCCTAAATCCATTGCCGCCCGTGGAGTCGACAACCGCCGCTGGATGCGTTTTGGCTGCGCGACTCGCCCTATTCCCAACCTGCCTGAAGCACGTGCCAGCCGTAAATGCGCGGCCCCCGAAACCGGGCTGTCGCTGGAAAGCGCAGCAAAACTCAGCGCCGTAATGCCCGGCGCTGGAGGGAGATCCTGTCTGGAACGTTACGAGTATGCCAAACATGGCGCATGTTTCGGTTTTGATCCCGACGCGTACTTTGGCACGATGGTACGGCTGAATAATGAGGTTAAGAACAGCGAGGTGGGCAAATTCCTGGCGGAAAACTACGGCAAAACTGTCAGCCGTAACGCATTTGACGCCGCAGTTGCCAAAAGCTGGGGCAAAGAGAACGTCAAAGCTGTGAAGCTAAGCTGCCACGGCAATCCGGCGTATCTCACTGAGATCCAGTTATCCCTGAAAGCCGACAACATCAACCAGACGTTATCTGCACAGTCATTCTTACCGCAACCGCATCCGGGTAGCTGCGGTAAACGGTTTATTATCGACAAAGTGGGATATTGAAACTTGCAACCGACGCTGCAAGCTGGCGTCGGTCCGTAAGCTCAGCGTTTTGCTCGTGCATCCGGGCGAACTAAATCAAAACGGTGTGTTTCACTGATCGAATAATACGCCGTTGGCCCACCTGCACGCAGTACCGGCTTCGCTTTCGCCGTCTGATAGATGCCGTCTTCCAGGAGCGTTTCATCAATGTGGATGCCCACCACTTCCCCCAATACCAGCCAGGTATCAACCGGTGAGCCATCAGCGGTAGTCAGTTGCAGGCTTTGCGATAAGCGACACTCAAAATTGACCGGGCTTTGCGCCACGCGCGGCACGTTGACTATCCGGCTATCTGCTTTACTAAGCCCGGCGGCAAAAAACTCGTCTTCACCGTGCGGCAAGCTGGCTGACGTTTCGTTCATCGCAGTGGCCAGCTCAAGAGTCGTCAGGTTCCAGACAAATTCACCGGTTTCGATAATATTCTGCACGCTGTCTTTCCAGCCGCTGCTAGCGAAACCGATAATCGGCGGATGATAGTTAAAACAGTTAAAGAAACTGTATGGTGCCAGATTGTGCCGACCATTGCCGTCACGCGACGCAATCCAGCCAATCGGGCGCGGTCCAATGATGGCATTTAGCGGGTCATGCGGTAAGCCGTGTCCCTGTGACGGTTGATAGAAATACATAGCGTTCCCTGTTGAAGTTAACGTCAGCGCAGCACAAATTATGCTTCGCTCATCCCCCTGGAAAAAGAAGATCAGCGTAGAACAATCTGCCAACGATTACGACTGAATAAAGTTGAGCAGGTCACCGTTGATCTGTTGTTTATGGGTGGTGCAAATGCCATGCGAGCCGCCGACATATACCTTCAACTGCGAATCAGGCAGTATTTCCGCCGCGATCTTTCCGCAGGTTTCAAACGGGACAATCTGATCGTCATCACCGTGGATCACCAGCGTCGGGATGGTCATCTTTTTGAGGTCCTCACGCAGATCTGTTTCCGAAAACGCGTGGATACAGTCGTACAACGCTTTGATGGAACCTTGTAAACCCTGTTCAACAAAACTTTCCCTGACGGCTTTCGACTCTTTTGCGCCAGGACGGTTGTAGCCATAGAATGCAGCGGTTAATTCATAGAAAAAGGCGGCGCGATCGTTCACAACCCCCTCACGGATGCCATCGAATACCTCTTTCGGCACGCCATTTGGATTAAAGTCAGTCTTGATCATGATGGGCGTCACCGCGCCAATTAACACCGCTTTTGCCACCCGCTGCGTCCCATGCCGGCCAATATAACGAGCCACTTCCCCACCGCCGGTAGAGTGTCCGACATGGACGGCATCTTTAAGATTGAGATGCGCGGTAAGTTCAGCCAGATCGTCAGCATACTGATCCATATTGTGACCATCCCAGGGTTGGGCCGAACGCCCATGTCCACGCCTGTCATGGGCGATCACACGAAATCCTTTCGACCCGAGGAACAACATCTGATCCTCAAACGCATCTGCCGTCAGCGGCCAACCATGACTGAAGACAATGGGCTGTCCACTTCCCCAGTCTTTAAAATGCAAATAGCTGCCGTCTTTCAAGGTAAGTTTGTCGTACTGGCTCATGAGATCTCCTGTCGCGGAACACTGAGTTGTTTGACGCGCCCGCAGCGAGCGCTTAAAAAGCATAATGCAAATTGGAGAACGATCACGTTTTTCGGCTAAAATCACACCATACGCGACAATATTGATGATTTGCCTGAATGTGAACTAAATCACTTCAAACATGGGGTAAGTCTCAGTATCATCATAAAAGCTAAACCCTTGCCGCCTGACGGTGAGGGTTTTCTTTTGGGATTATTTACCTGCGCACCCGCAGTATCGACGACATGGAGTAATAAATGTCCAGACCAACTATCATCATTAACGACCTCGATGCGGAACGCATTGACCGCCTGTTGGAGCAACCTGCGTTTGCTGGTTTACCGATTGCCGACGCCCTTAACGCCGAGCTGGATCGTGCCCAAATGTGTTCTCCAGAAACCATGCCGCACGATGTCGTGACCATGAACAGCCGCGTGAAATTCCGCAATCTGAGTGATGGCGAAGTCCGTGTGCGTACCCTGGTGTATCCGGCCACTATGACTGACAGCAGCACACAGCTTTCGGTAATGGCACCTGTCGGCGCTGCACTTTTGGGGCTGCGCGTTGGTGATACCATTCACTGGGAACTGCCAGGCGGGACCTCAACGCACCTCGAAGTTATTGAGCTTGAGTACCAGCCTGAAGCTGCAGGCGACTACCTGCGCTAACTCTGTCTTATCAAAGCCACTCGCTTTATCTTACAGGGGATGCATCCGCATCCTCTTTCCGGTTAGATCTCCCTGCTCCTCGCTTTCTTTCATGTTCGCAAAACATAAATCTGTGTCGTGACTGACAGAATCATTTTTAATACTATGCTGTTATGTGTTCATGTAATGACAAGGAGAATGTTTATGTACAACACAATCATAATGCCTGTTGATGTATTCGAAATGGAACTGAGCGACAAGGCTATTCGCCATGCAGAATTTCTGGCCCAGGATAAAGGGGTTATCCATCTGCTGCATGTGCTGCCAGGCTCAGCGAGCCTAAGTCTGCATCGCTTTGCCGCTGACGTTCGTCGTTTTGAAGAGCATCTGCAACACGAAGCGGAAACCCGTCTGCAAACGATGGTCGGTCACTTCAGCATAGATCCTTCCCGTATTAAGCAACACGTCCGCTTTGGCAGCGTCCGTGACGTGGTCAACGAGTTGGGTGAAGAGTTGAATGCAGATGTCGTTGTCATTGGGTCGCGTAACCCATCAATCAGCACCCATCTGCTCGGCTCAAACGCTTCCAGCGTTGTCCGTCACGCGACTTTGCCAGTGCTGGTTGTTCGTTAACTGCCACTGATTCGCTAAAGAAAACCCCTGCCAGGTTAACGCCTGACAGGGGTTTTTATTACCTCACGATCAATACAAATGACCGATATTCACGATGGTGCTGATCGTATCGCCAAAGAACGTCAGACGACTCAGGAATATGCCAACAAACAGCAGGACAAAAATCGCTTTTGCGCGACGCTCTCCCTGACGGCTTAGCACAAAGGCCACCGCCAGACAGACCAGACTCGCCAGATAAAGCGGCGACGTCAGCCAGGCATGCGCCGTCATCTGCATGATAGTGCCGCCGCTTAGCCAGATAATGGGCGCGGCGATCATGACCGCCATACACACAACAATCCCCTGGCGCAATGCGGCAACGGCAGGTGCAAGGTTAAGCAGTGGAATCGCCGCACACCCCATCACCCACACCGTGATAAAGAACAACAGCATTGTCAGACCGTTGGCTATCGCCACCATTGCCGGGGCAGCATAGGTCATCCCCTGCACCGCCACCAGCGCGATACCGAGAACAGAGGCCAGAACAGCTGGCGCTTTGTGCCCTTTTACCAAAAACGTCACCCCGACCGCCGCACCGTATAAGGTTGCGCCAAGAATTTCACGGCTCAGCCAGGCGTGCTGCAGGTTAATCAGGGCATCGTAGGCGCGATCCGGATGCGCAAGGTGCAGGATCGCTGCAACGGACGCCACCGCCAGAACCAGCCCACTTACCAGCCAGTACAGGCGTTTGCTTTCCAGTTTTCCTTGCAGCGTGCGTAGCGTCAGAATGAGCGTGATCCCAACCGACATCTGGCTCAATACGGTAAAAATAACCAGCGGAAGTTCATACTTTTCCATTACTTGCCCTCCGGCTGCTTCGGCTGACGCGCAAGGATAAAACGCGTGCCAGGATTAAGCTGCGGCATACGCGGGAATCCCGGCGGATACTGTACGGCATTGTCAGGTATAGGATCGGCATCCAGATCGATAAGCGTCAGCGCACCTACCGGACAGGCATTCACGCAAGCCGGTTGCATACCAACATCAAGGCGCTCGTAGCACATGCTGCATTTTTCCGCTTTCTTCGTCTCCTCATTAAAACGCGGCGCACCGTATGGGCAGTTGCGGATACAGTTTTTGCATCCAATACAGCGCTCCGGGTTATGCACCACGACACCATCTTCACGCTTGGTGTACGCCTCTACCGGACACGCCGCCAGACAGGCCGGGTTTTCGCAGTGGTTACAGGCCAGCGAATAGAACGCCCGCTCTTCATGCGGATAAATTTCTTTATCCAGCGGGTAGACATAGCGCCAGAAACGTTCAGGTTCCAACTGGTTAAAACTCTTACACGCCATTGCACAGCCACGGCAGCCGATGCATTTATCGCTATTAACTAAAAACGCGCGTCTCATGCCGCTGCTCCTTTACTGATCAAAATGATGTCCGCAAACTGACTGTGGATAGCCGCACCTGGCGCACCGGTTTTCATCAACCCCATATCGGCTGGGGTATCCGCCACCACGTTTTGAACGTTGTATTTCCGTTTCGGGAACCACGCCTCGTACATCACCAGGAAATCTTCCGGAACGTTAGCGGTTACCTTCGCACGCAGTTCTACTTCACCTACGGTGTTAAACACTTTCACCAGGTCGTTTTCGGCAATGCCTCTTTTTTCTGCGGAAATCGGATGCATATAGACAAACGGCTCCGGATAGAAGACCTGCATCCAGTCAAGGTTGATAAATTGGGAATGGATACCGAACTGCACATGCGGTGTAAACAAGTGGAATGGCAGCGTGCTTTTCGCCTCCGGTTTGTATTCCGGCAGCGCCGTATGACCATTTTTCTCACACAGCTCAGATCTGAACTCAAACTTTCCTGAGGGGGTTTTAAATTTGCGGTCATACCAGGCCGCAGAACTCGGCAAAATGGCTTTTTTCGGGCCATCCAGTAAGTCATCCCAGGAGGAGATGCCAAACATTTTGGCCATTCCGTCATTGAATTCCTGGTCCAGCCAACGCTTATGATTGAACTCCTGCGGGAATGTGCAAGAACCCGGCTCCAGCTTGTTGATTGTGCGGGAAAGTAAAACGGCGATTTCCAGATCGCATTTTGCCTCGTACATTGGCTTAATTGCAGGCTGGTTGATTGAGAGCCAGTAGTGCCAATATGAGGCGTCTACGTTCCACTCTTCAAAGGCCGTGGTGACAGGCAAAACGATATCGGCATGCTGGACGGTCTCGTTAAAGAACTGATCGGCACAGACCACCATTTCCAGTTTTTCGAATGCTTTTTCCATCTTGCTGCGATCAAAATCCTGAGCAAACGGGTTCTTACAGGCAACCCAAAGCATTCGGACAGGCGGCTCGTTGGCTTCCAGAATTCCCTTGGCGGTCTGGTTGATATTCAATGAGCGATCGGAATACTGTGCGACTTCCCCCGCAGAACCAAACTCGCTGGTAGTTCCCGCCGCACCTGGCATACCGATGGAGCCTACCGGTGGCTTCTGCAGCATGGCGTTGTAGTTAAAGCCCCAGGTATGCAGATGACCGTAGCGAGCGCCGCCGCCTTCAATGCCAATATTGCCGGTCATTGCCACAAAGGCATCGATCGCCCGTACGTTAGCGCCGCCGTTAACATGACGCTGCATGCCGTAGCCAATCCACACGGTAGCAGGGTTAACCGCGGTAAATTCTTCCGCCAACTGGCGAATAACATCCGCCGACAGCCCGCAAATCTCAGACGCCCACTCTACGGTAACGCTGTTGCGCAGATAGGCTTCGAATTCCGGGTAACCATGGGAATAGTTGTTGACGAAATCCTGGTCCACCAGACCTTTATCCACCAAATGACGTGCCATACCCAGCGCCAGCGCACCATCAGAACCAGGACGAACGCGTAAATAGAGATCGGCTTTCGCAGCGGTCTGGGTTAACAGCGGATCGATAACGACCACTTTCGCCCCTTTCTCCCGCGCCTGGTAGATATACTTCATGGTGTGCATAGAGCACCAGGCCGGGTTAGCGCCCCAGATAATGATGTATTTTGCTTTCACAAAATCTTCCGGGTCGTTACACCACATATCACCCATATCGTAGTTCTGGGCATCGATACCGGCTGGCCAGCAAGGTGTTCCGGCAAAACGCGTGGTGTAACCCAGCGAAGACATCATCCCTTCAACCGCATAGTTCAATACCCCAAATTTGCCGGAATATTTGGTCATCGCCAGACCCAGCATTGAACCGTCTTTCTTTTTAATCTCCAGCATCTTGGTCGCAATGCGTTGCATTGCTTCGTCCCAGGAAATACGACGCCAGTTCCCGCTACCGCGAACATCCTGAACCATCGGATATTTAATGCGGTCCGGGCTGTATACCCGACGCGGGTAGCTCAGTCCCTTCACACACGGAGTTCCATGCGTAAACGTTGACTCAGGCGCACCCTCCACAAAGGTGATGACGTCATCCTTCACCCAGGTTTTCAGGCTACAAGTGTCATAGCAGTTACGCGGACAGGCGTTACGATAGATTTTGTAGGTTTTGGGGTTAAATGGAATGGGCGGTTGCGCCAATGCACAGCGTGAAGTCAGCAATCCCCCTGGCAGGGCTGCGACCGTGCCAAGGGCAATCAACCCTTTCAAAAATGAACGTCTGTTCAGAACTCCCGGTTCATTACTCATATTGATACTCTCGTTTTTAATTCATCAAGCCAAGAAGACAATCTTCCAGCAACGTTTTTCAACGTGGCGGTTTGTGCATTTATATTTATTTTTTCTATATACTCGGGCACCCACACCGCGACATACTCAGAGGCATATCGAGTAAGGGTCACCTGGTATTCTGACGATGCTCTGGCATTAGCTGATAATAAAACCGCCAATTCCAATACACAGGAAATATGATCATCCGGAATATTATTCACGACACTTATAGATAACCCTATATTTGCCATGAATTCCCGAATGCTAAGGGTTGATTTACCCATTACAAGGGCATCTTCTTCAAGATAAACCGAGGCAAACGGCGCGGCCTTTAGCTTCTGCGGTCCGACAAACAGCGCATTGAAGTCGTACTCCGCTTCCAGCCACTCCTGCTCTGTTAGCACCGAGGCATTTGTATCTAAAGCTGAATAAGCCGCTTTCAGCGTGCAATTATCGTGAGAGATAAAAAAATCACGTAACAATAACCCTGTCGATTCAAAGATCGTCAGGGTTTCATATATTTCACCCATGAATTAACCAACCATTTATTCACACAACAAATGAAAAAATAATGCAGGTTAATATAATAAAGATAACGCCCTCTCTTTCTTTGATGAAAATAATGATCAGGCTAATTAAGTGAATGTTTTATACGGTTTATTGTTTCAAGAATTGACAATGTGAGTATATGGAAATAAAAAACCGCCAGCGTATGACTGGCGGTTTTGGCATTGCAGGTGAGTCTTACTCTTTTTATGCTACTGTCGTGCGAATCAGATAATCAAACGAACTCAACGAGGCCTTCGCGCCTTCACCGGTCGCGATGATAATCTGCTTATACGGTACGGTGGTGCAGTCACCGGCAGCGAAAACACCTTTCACGCTGGTTTCGCACTTGGCATCGATGATGATTTCACCCATGCGATTACGTTCAACGGCGCCTTCCAGCCAGTTGGTGTTCGGCAGCAGACCAATCTGTACAAAGATACCGGCCAGTTCCACATTGTGAACATCCCCGCTCACGCGGTCACGATACTCCAGGCCAGTGACCTTGCTGCCATCGCCTTTCACTTCTGTCGTTTGCGCGTTCAGAATGATGTCGACATTTTTCAGGCTGCGAAGCTTATTCTGCAACACCTGGTCTGCCTTCATTTCAGGAGCAAACTCCAGCAGCGTCACATGTTCAACAATACCTGCCAGGTCGATAGCCGCTTCAACGCCGGAGTTACCGCCGCCAATTACCGCAACACGCTTACCTTTAAACAGCGGACCATCACAGTGCGGGCAATAGGTTACACCTTTGGTGCGATACTGATCTTCACCCGGAACGTTCATGTTGCGCCATTTCGCGCCGGTGGCGATGATAATGCTACGTGCTTTCAGCACCGCGCCGGAGGCTGTTTCAATCTGATGCAAACCGCCTTCCTGCGCTGCCGGGATCAGTTTGCTTGCGCTCTGGCTGTCGATCACATCGACATCATAATCATCAACGTGTGCTTTCAGCGCACCTGCCAGTTTCTGACCTTCAGTTTTCGGTACTGAGATGTAGTTTTCAATATCAACGGTATCAAGAACCTGACCGCCAAAACGTTCGCCCATCAGACCGGTGCGAATGCCTTTACGTGCAGAGTACACCGCTGCCGCCGCCCCCGCAGGACCAGAACCGACAATCAACACGTCATAAGCATCGCGCTTATTCAGTTCTTCAGCTGCACGTTTTTCTGCGCCGGTATCCACTTTCGCCACGATCTCAGTCAGCGTCATACGACCCTGGCCGAACTCTTTGCCGTTCATAAATACCGCCGGAACGCCCATCACGTTACGATCGGTGATTTCGTTCTGGAATGTACCGCCGTCAATCGCCGTATGTTTGATACGTGGGTTCAGTACCGACATAAGGTTCAACGCCTGCACTACGTCCGGGCAGTTGTGGCAGGAGAGCGAATAATAGGTTTCAAATTCAAAATCACCGTCGAGATCGCGGATCTGCTCCAGCAACGCCTGTGCCTCTTTTGACGGGTGACCGCCGGTCCACAGCAGAGCCAGCACCAGAGAGGTAAACTCATGACCCAGCGGAGAACCGGCAAAACGCGGTCCCTGGTGAGAACCGGGATTGGTAATCAGGAACGATGGCTTACGCACCGCCAGAGTATTGTCTTCTTTAAAGGTGACTTTTTCTGACAGTTCAGCAATTTCAGTCAGCAGTTCCTTGATTTCTGCCGATTTAGCGCTGTCATCCAGCGTAGCAATCAGCTCAACAGGTTTGGTCAGTTTCTCAAGATAAGCCCTGAGCTGGGTTTTCATATTTGTGTCGAGCATTATTCTTCCCTCTCTGAAAACATCATCATGCAAGCCGATTTTGCGGGACTGCATTAATGCAACTTGCGTCATGGTGCTGGAATAAAACAGGCGCAGATTTGCGCCTGTGGAATGCCGGATGCACTACGTTTATCCGGCCTACAAATTATGCGACTTAAATCTTACCAACCAGGTCCAGAGATGGAGCTAAGGTTGCTTCACCTTCTTTCCATTTCGCCGGGCAAACTTCACCTGGGTGAGAAGCGACATACTGTGCAGCTTTAATTTTACGCAGCAGGTCAGATGCATCACGGCCGATACCTTCAGCAGTAACTTCGATTGCCTGGATGATACCCTGCGGGTCAACAACGAAGGTTGCGCGGTCAGCCAGACCTTCATCTTCACGCATGTTGTCGAAGTTACGGGTCAGGGCGCCAGTCGGGTCGCCGATCATCGCGTATTTGATTTTAGCGATGGTCTCAGAGCTGCTGTGCCATGCTTTGTGGGTGAAGTGGGTATCAGTAGATACGGAATACACATCTACGCCCAGTTTCTGCAGTTCTTCGTAATGGTCTGCAACGTCACCCAGTTCGGTCGGGCATACGAAAGTAAAGTCAGCCGGGTAGAAGAAGAAGACGCTCCAGCGACCTTCGGTATCTTTCTCGGTTACTTCGATGAACTCACCGTTTTTGAACGCCTGGTTTTTGAAAGGTTTAATTTTGGTATTAATCAAAGACATCTGTACTTCCTCCGTGTTTTCGTTGAGAGATAAGTTAACGAAAATCTCTTAGCAGGGCTAATGCGTTTCCTTTATCAAATCAATAAGCGTTAACTAACAACTTACTCAATCGAACCTAAAAGACAAAAGTAAAAAAGGCCCCCTATGCAGGGAGCCTCATTACCCGAGCTACCCGCAGGTAACGTCAGTGCCAGCAGGGCTGGCTATGTGTTGCGCTCTACACTACCTTAACAAAGGTCGTAACAGCGATTGGGATTACATCACCCAACTCAAGAAAGGGCAATCGATGGACCGTCGATCTTACCTATGGCTGCGATAGGTTTTGCAATTAAGCCCCCTTTCCTGCTGATTTTATAAGGAAAATCAATGTTTAAACGTACCTTACTTTTAACCCTGCTCCCTGCCGTGGTGCATGCCGAAGAACTGCCTGCTCCCGTTAAAGCTATTGAGAAACAGGGTATTACCATCCTGAAGCCTTTCGATGCACCGGGTGGAATGAAAGGCTATCTGGGAAAATACCAGGACATGGGGGTCACTATCTATGTCACGCCTGACGGTAAACATGCCATCTCCGGCTACATGTATAATGAAAAAGGCGAAAACCTCAGTAATTCGCTCATAGAAAAAGAGATCTATGCCCCTGCCGGACGTGAAATGTGGCAGCGAATGGAAAAAGCATCGTGGATTCTGGACGGGAAAAAAGAGGCACCGGTTATTGTGTACGTGTTTGCCGATCCCTTCTGTCCCTATTGTAAACAGTTCTGGCAGCAGGCGCGTCCGTGGGTAGAATCCGGTAAAGTTCAGTTGCGTACATTATTGGTTGGCGTAATTAAACCTGAAAGTCCGGCCACCGCCGCTGCAATTCTGGCAACCAAAGATCCGGCCAAAACCTGGCATGACTATGAGGCATCCGGTGGGAAAATGAAGCTGGAAATCCCGGCTTCGGTCCCTGCGGAGCAAATGAAGTTACTGAATATCAACCAAAAGTTGATGGATGATTTGGGGGCCAACGTAACGCCGGCTATCTATTACATGAGTAAAGACGATACGTTACAACAGGAAGTAGGCTTACCGGATAAAGAAAAATTAAACATTATTATGGGAAATAAATAAAAGTAACAAGATGAGTGATTGTTATCGTTCTCATATCAATCACTCATTTAAATTAACTTTCCTGCTGAAAATTACGCAACTTGTGCTATTTTAGCTAAAGTTAATTATTCATTAAGCACACAAACATAAATTTCAAGAATAATTACCATTTAAACTATTCCACAATTGAATTTCTCACTACATTACCATCACAGGAAAGTACGCATGGCTAACCTCTATGACCTCAAAAAGTTCGATCTCAACCTGTTGATTATATTTGAATGCATATATCAACATTTGAGCATCAGCAAGGCTGCAGAAACGCTGTACATCACGCCATCAGCTGTAAGTCAGTCATTGCAACGACTGCGTACGCAGTTTAACGACCCTTTATTTATTCGCTCCGGCAAAGGTATTACGCCCACGGTGACGGGTATTAATCTTCATCATCATCTTGAGCAAAACCTGAATCAACTGGAGCAAACAATAAGCATCATGCATGGTGCCCAGCTGAAAAATAAATTCATTATTTACAGCCCACAACTTACAACCACCGTAAATGTGACGACATTAATTCATGCTCTGGTACAAGATTCAGATATTGAAGTCGAACATCACGATATCTTAATGTCGGCAGAAACTGCTGAAAACATACTGGCTTACCGCAAGGCCGACATGGTGGTTACGATGATGCCGGTCCATAACCGTTCCGTCGTTTGCATCCCTTTTAAGACTATCGAGAGTGTTTTGATTTGCAGAAAAGACCATCCCAGAATGAATGACTCAAGCACCCTGCAACAAATTATGCAAGAGCAATTCACCTTCTTACTCACCGAAGAGAAAGGTATTAAAGAATGTCAATCACAAGCCAATACTTTTTTTGTTAATCGTAAGATTGGATTTAGTAGCGATTCTCTGACATCAATCGTTAATATTATTTCCAGCACGGATATTATTGGCCTGATTCCTAAATTAATGTACGATCACTATGCGACTGCACTTAATCTCAAAGAGATTAGTGTTGACTTTAATCTACCCAGCGTCCAGCTATTTTTAATGTATAACAGGGCGTCGCTTAACAACAAAGCATTCGCTGCATATATAAATCAAATCTCCTCAGAAGGTCTGTAAATCGTATTGCAACTTCTCATCAGTACATTTAATTCATTTTCAGAATGTAACAAGGCAACACATATAAATTAAATATATATTTAAATATTGCATACTATATAAATTGGCATATCGTAATAATGTGCATCTCTTATTAATACAAACAATAAAAATCTCTGATATGGTCTTGATATGTCTGTTTATAAAATACCATTGAATCAAAACGTTCTCGAAGCCGCACAGGATCGTATCGCCTGGACGCTTGAGGCTCTGCCACGCATTTGCGTTTCTTTCTCTGGAGGTAAAGATTCGGGGCTGATGTTACATCTAACCGCCGCCATTGCCCGCCAGTTACAGAAAAAAATAAACGTCTTGTTTATCGACTGGGAGGCGCAGTTTTCCTGCACTATCGATTATATCCAGGCGCTGCGCGAGAGTTATTCCGATGTCATCGAAAATTTCTATTGGGTGGCATTACCGCTGACGACGCAGAATTCACTGTCACAATTTCAACCCGAATGGCAGTGTTGGGAGCCGGGTACGCAATGGGTTCGCCAGCCGCCCGCAGATGCCATAACCGATCCTGAATATTTCTCCTTCTATCAACCCGGCATGACCTTTGAACAATTTGTTCGTGAGTTCGCTGACTGGTTTTCGCAGAAACGACCGGCTGCCATGATGGTGGGCATCCGCGCCGATGAGTCATATAACCGCTTTGTTGCCATTGCCAACTCGCAAAAGCAGCGTTTTGCCGATGACAAGCCGTGGACGACTGCAGCACCTGGTGGACACACCTGGTATATTTACCCGCTGTATGACTGGAAAACAGCCGACATCTGGACGTGGTTTGCGAAGTCAAAATTGCCGTGTAACCCCCTGTATAATCTGATGTACCAGGCCGGGGTCCCGACACGATATATGCGCATTTGCGAACCCTTTGGCCCGGAACAGCGTCAGGGATTATGGTTATATCATGTCATTGAACCCGAGCGCTGGGCGGCTATGTGCGCCCGTGTCAGCGGTGTTAAAAGCGGGGGGATTTATGCCGGTCATGACAACCATTTTTACGGTCATCGGAAAATACTTAAACCAGAGCATTTAAGCTGGCAGGAATATGCCATGCTGCTATTGAACAGCATGCCGGAGACTACCGCAGAGCATTACCGCAATAAAATCGCCGTCTATTTGCAGTGGTATAAGAAAAAAGGCATGGATAATATCCCGCAAACTCAGGAAGGCGATATTGGTTCGAAAGATATTCCTTCATGGCGACGTATCTGCAAAGTCCTGTTGAATAATGATTACTGGTGTCGGGCACTTTCATTCAGTCCAACGAAACCCAAAAACTACCAACGCTATAACGAACGTATGAAAACAAAACGCCAGGAATGGGGAATCTTATGCAACACCGACTAACTCACGAACTCCTCGGCTTTCTTTCTGGCCTGTCAGAAGAAGAACGAATTGAAGCCATCAATGAATTCAGGCGGGCGATACACAGCGTCAGTCCCTTTCGCGAGGAACCCGTAGATTGCGTACTTTGGGTTAAAAATGATCACATTTCACCCAATGACTACAACCCCAATAACGTTGCGCCACCGGAGAAAAAGCTGCTGCTGAAGTCCCTTGAAGCAGACGGGTTTACACAGCCCATTGTGGTGGTTCACTCAACGGCAGATGAATACGAAATTGTCGACGGTTTCCACCGCCACGAGTTAGGTAAAGCCAAAGCCTCACTGAGGCCCAAGCTTAAAGGATACCTGCCGGTTGCCTGTTTAGAACGAGAACGCCATGAGCGTATGGCGGCGACCATTCGCCACAACCGCGCCCGTGGGCGTCATCAAATCCACGCCATGTCCGAGATTGTCCGCGAGCTATCGCAACTGGGATGGAGTGAAGAAAGAATTAGCAAGGATCTCGGCATGGACAACGACGAGGTGTTACGCCTGAAGCAAATCAACGGTCTGCAAGAGTTGTTCGCCGACCGTCGATTCTCCAAAGCCTGGACGGTGAAATAGCTACAGCGACACCAGACGTTCAGCTGCTGTTAACAGCGTCGATTCTTGCTTGGCAAAACAGAGACGAATCAGTTTATGCGGGAAAGGATCGGCGCAGAACACAGACAGCGGTATCGCCGCAACGCCCACTTCAGTGGTCAGCCACTGGCAAAATTCCACGTCGTTAAGCGTGGAAACGGCGCTGTAATCGACCAGCAGAAAGTACGTGCCTTCACACGGCAGAATTTCCAGTCGGCTGTCACGCAGCGCGTTCACCAACACGTCGCGTTTTTTCTGATAAAACGCAGGCAGCTCGCGATAGTGTGCAGGATCTTCTCGTAGCATATCCGCCAGTGCCAACTGAGCCGGCGTGTTGACGGAAAACGTCAGATACTGGTGTACCTTGCGTAACTCAGCGCTAATGGCTGCTGGCGCAACGCAGTAGCCAATCTTCCAGCCGGTCATATGGTAGGTCTTACCAAACGATGAAACAGCAACAGCGCGTTCCCGCAGCTCTGAATGTGCCAGCACACTGGCATGCCCTTGCCTGGCGAAACAGATATGCTCATAAACTTCGTCGCTGATGACAAAGATCTCGCGTTCTTTAATTGCTTGCCACAGCGCGTCAAAATCGGCGTGATGCCACACGGTGGCAGAAGGATTATGTGGCGTGTTCAGGATAACCAATCGGGTACGGTCGCTGAGTAAGGCACTAAAAGCCTGCCAGTCGACGCGAAAAGACGGTGGTTGCAGCGCGATACGTTTAACCACCCCGCCGGATAATTCAACCGCAGGCGCATAGCTGTCGTAGCTCGGGTCAAAACAAATCACCTCATCACCTGGGCGCACCAGCGCAGTGATCGCGGCATACAGCGCTTCTGTGGCCCCCGCCGTGATGGTCACTTCACTATTCGCGTCGGGTTTGTAGCCGTACAGGTCTGCCGTTTTATCCGCGATGGCTTCGCGCAGCGGCTGCACGCCCGTCATCGGTGCATACTGGTTTGCACCGTGCGCGACGTGATACGCCAAACGCTCCTGCAAAAAGAGCGGACCGTCAAAATCAGGAAATCCCTGCGAGAGATTAATGGCCTGATGCTGCTGCGCCAGCGCACTCATTTGCGTGAAGATAGTAGTGCCTAGGTTAGGCAGTTTGCTTTGCGGAATCAGCGGGTTATTACTCATTATTGTTATCCCAGCGTGTGATGTTGTGGTTGAAGCCACTATAACACGATGCTAGTATTTGGCAATCAAGACGTTCAGACGTCTATATAAAAATAACCTGCCTGGACAGGACAGCCAAAGGACAACACAACATGAGTAATACAGAGATTCGCGTCGTCACCGGCCCGGCCAACTATTTTTCCCATCCCGGCAGCCTGTCGAGACTCAACGATTTTTTCACTACCGACCAACTTTCACGCGCCGTGTGGGTTTATGGTGAGCGCGCTATCGATGCGGCCCGCCCTTATCTGCCAGAGACATTTCATCTCGCCGAGGCTAAGCGCCTGCTGTTTACGGGACATTGCAGCGAAACCGATGTTGCTCAACTGGCAAAAGAGTCGGGAGAGAATCGCAGCGTGGTGATTGGCGTGGGCGGAGGAACATTGCTCGACACCGCTAAAGCGTTGGCCCGTCGTCTGGATCTGCCGTTTGTCGGTATTCCTACGATTGCGGCGACCTGCGCTGCCTGGACGCCGCTCTCCGTCTGGTATAACGATGCAGGCCAGGCGCTGCATTTTGAAATTTTCCCTGATGCCAATTTCCTCGTTCTGGTCGAACCCGAGATCGTTCTCAATGCGCCAGAGGAATATCTACTGGCGGGGATCGGCGACACGCTGGCGAAGTGGTACGAGGCCGTCGTGCTTGCGCCTCAGCCAGAAAACCTGCCATTAACTGTTCGTCTGGGTATCGATGCCGCGCAGACGATCCGCGACGTCCTGCTGGAAAGCAGCGAGCAGGCGCTGACAGACAAACAACAAGGCTCGTTAAGCCGCACGTTTTGCGATGTAGTGGATGCGATTATTGCCGGAGGCGGCATGGTTGGTGGTCTGGGCGAGCGCTACACCCGCGTGGCGGCGGCGCATTCTGTTCACAATGGCCTGACCGTCCTCCCACAAACAGAGAAGTTTTTACATGGCACTAAAGTGGCGTACGGCATCCTGGTGCAGAGTGCGTTGTTGGGACAAGATGCCGTGCTGGTGCAGTTAATTACCGCCTATCAGCGCTTCAACCTGCCAACCCGATTAGCTCAACTGGACGTGGATATCAATAATCGCGCAGAAATCGACAAAGTGATTACGCACACCCTGCGCCCGGTGGAGTCCATTCACGCCCTGCCGGTAACGTTAACGCCGGAGACACTGCGCGCAGCATTCGAAAAGGTAGAGTCGTTTACGGTATGATTAGGGTATGGGATGCCTGATAGCGGCTTCGTCTTATCAGGCCTACGACGACTAATTATAACGGCAAATGCGATGTTGTAGGCCGGATAAGCGTCAGCGCCATCCGGCAAAAAATCAACAGCACTTCGCGCCGCCTTTCCCCCCATATCGCGCATCCTGGCGCTCGCGGAAAAATTCTTCGTAGGTCATTGGCGTTTGGTCCGGATGCGTGACGCGCATATGTTCAACATAGTTGTCGTAATCCGGCACACCTATCATTAATCGGGCGGTTTGACCTAAATACTTCCCGGCTTTGGCGAGTGTTTCAAACATAGTGATTCCCTGTCGTACAAACGCCCTCCCCGTTCAGGAGAGGGCTCATTGGTTAAGAGAATATTAGTGCGCGCCTTTCGCCTGCGCCACGATCTCTTCGACATTCTCAGGCATCGGCTCGTACGGCGTCTCTTTCGACGTTGGTTTGTCCTCTTTCAATGCTGCCAGCGCAGTTTTGATGGAGAACAGACCCAGCACCACAACGACTACCATGAAGAAGATGGTGAGACCCGCATCCAGGCGGTTGTTAAACACCAGCTGCGTCAGCTGCGACTGGGTGTACTGCGCCGGAATGTTACCACTGTCGATCATCGCCTGGAATTTGTTGGCGATAGCCAGGAAGCCGATTTTTGCATCCGGGCTAAACGCTTTCTGCCAGCCAGCGGTCAGGGTACAAATCAGCAGCCAGGCGGTTGGGACCAGTGCCACCCACGCGTAACGCTGGCGTTTCATCTTGAACAGCACCACAGCACAGAGCATCAACGCCATACCGGCCAGCATCTGGTTAGCAATACCAAACAGCGGCCACAGGGTATTAATACCACCCAGAGGATCCACCACGCCCTGGTGTAAGAAGTAACCCCAGGCCAGCACGCACAGCGCCGTCGCCAGCAGGTTCGCAGGCAACGAATCGGTACGTTTCAGGCCCGGTGACACCACGCCCAGCAAGTCCTGCAGCATAAAGCGCGCAGCGCGTGTACCGGCATCAACCGCCGTCAAAATAAACAAAGCTTCAAACAGAATGGCGAAGTGATACCAGAACGCCACATCCATCATGCCACCCAGCGCGCCATGCAGAATGTACGCCATCCCGACGGCCAGCGTCGGCGCACCACCTGCGCGGGAGATAATGGATTGTTCGCCGACATCGTTAGCGATCTGATGCAGCGTATCAGGCGTGATAACAAAACCCCAACTGCTGACTACCTGTGCCGCTGACGCAACCACATCGGTGGTTCCGGCAGGTGCCAGTACCGCCATTGGGCTGTTCATCGCAAAGTAAACGCCCGGGTCAATAACGCAGGCCGCCACCAGCGCCATAATGGCGACAAAGGATTCCATCAGCATCCCGCCATAGCCGATAAAACAGGCCTGACCTTCATTCGCCAGCATCTTCGGCGTGGTGCCGGAGGCAATCAGCGCGTGGAAACCAGAGACTGCGCCGCAGGCGATGGTAATAAACAGGAACGGGAACAGGTTACCGCTCCAGACCGGGCCGGTACCGTCAACAAACTTGGTCAGAGCTGGCATGGTCAGCGTCGGACGCATGATCAGAATCCCTACCGCCAGACCAACAATGGTGCCGATTTTCAGGAAGGTAGAGAGGTAATCACGCGGGGCCAACAGCAGCCACACCGGCAGCACGGCGGCGACAAAACCGTAGCCCACCAGCATCCAGGTCAGCTGTACGCCGGTAAAGTCAAAGTACGGTGCCCAGGTCGGGCTTTCCGCTACCCAGCCGCCGGAAATAATGGCAAACACCAGGAATACCAGACCAATAACCGACACTTCACCAATGCGGCCCGGGCGCAGATAGCGCAGGTAAATCCCCATAAAAATCGCCAGCGGGATAGTGAACGCTACGGTGTAAGTTCCCCACGGGCTGTGGGTCAGCGCTTTCACGACAATCATCGCCAGTACCGCGAGGATAATCACCATGATCATAAAACAGGCTACCAGCGCAATAACACCCGCCGTTGGGCCCATCTCTTCTTTCACCAGTTCGCCAAGGGAACGACCATCGCGACGGGTAGAAACAAACAGCACCATGAAGTCCTGCACCGCCCCTGCCAGTACCACCCCGGCGAGCAGCCAGATCATCCCCGGCAGATAGCCCATTTGCGCCGCCAGCACCGGTCCAACTAACGGACCCGCTCCGGCAATCGCCGCAAAATGGTGACCAAACAGTACTTTTTTATCGGTGGGTACATAATCCAGACCATCGTTATGACGCACGGCTGGCGTCATACGCGTCGGGTCCAGCGCCAGTACATTTTTCGCGATGTACAGGCCGTAGAAACGGTAAGCGATAAGGTAGACACAGACTGACGCCACGACTATCCACAACGCGTTGATCTGTTCACCACGATTTAACGCAATATATCCCAGGGCAAATGCTCCGATAACGGAGAGCAATGTCCAGAGGAGGTATTTCCCTGATTTATTCATAGTTGTTGTCCGTTTGCGTGATCCAGAAAGATGTTACATTTTGTTTCTATAACATCTTTCCTGATTTTAACAACCTGACAACCACATAAACCTGAGACATAACTGACTATTTACATTGCATTGTTAACTGGATCACTTCATTTACCTGTTAACTCTGCAATTTCATTTTACTTTGCCGGGTAACCTCACCCCATCACCGCCGTGCCTAAACGGCAGGTGCAACAGCGTCGTCCCTGCTCATCAAAGATGACGATTTCCCAGCTTTGATTTTGACGCCCAAGATGCAACGGCTGACAAACGCCGCGTACTTTCCCCTGCGATACCGCCCGATGATGCGTGGCGTTTAGTTCCGTCCCCACCACACACTGCCCGTCGCGCGTCATCAGATAACCCGCCATCGAACCCAACGTTTCCGCCAGGGCCGCCGACGCGCCGCCATGCAGCAGGCCAAACGGCTGATGCGTTCGGCTATCCACCGGCATTTCGGCTTCCAGCACATCATCACCCAGTCGGGTATAGACCATTCCCAGATGCGCCACCATCGTGTTCTGACTGGTGGCATTGAGTTCATCCAGCGTCAAATGACGTTTCCAGATCATCGTCATGCCCCCAGCGTGGAACCGCCGTCCACCACGATATCCTGTAATGTAATGTGGCTGGCCAGATCGGAAGCGAGGAATAAAATAGTGTTGGTGATCTCTTGCGGCCGGGCGATTTTCCCCAGCGGAATCCCAAGCTTAAACTGCTCGCCAAATCCACGAATGCGCTGTTGCTCCGCGTCATCGCTGACCCACAGCGTACGCTGCATGTCGGTATCGGTCGAACCCGGAGAAACCACGTTACAACGCACACCGCTGCCTGCCAGTTCAAGTCCGACGGTCAGCGCCAGGCTTTTCAACGCGGCCTTTGACGCACCGTAAGCACTCATGCCGATACGCGGCGTGTGCGCCGCATCCGACGCGACGGTCACGATCGCCCCGCCCTGCTGGCGACGAAACTGCGCCATCGTCTGCTGAAACAGATTGAACGCTCCGCCAACGTTAACCGCAAACGTCTGCTGCCACTCCTCAGCGCTTAGCGCATCGGTGGCACCCATACGCAAAATACCTGCGGCATTGACCAACACATCCAAACGCTCGCGCGCTTTGAGGACGCGCTGGCACACCTCAGCTACCTGTCCGGCATTCGCCACATCCAGCACTTCGGTCGTAAACGGGTAGTTATCCTGAGGAAATTCGCGATCGAATCCAGTCACCTCAGCACCTGCATTCGCAAACGCCAGCGCCGTGGTGTAGCCAATCCCTTTTCCCGCCCCGGTTACCCAGACGGTTTTCCCGGCAAAATCAAATCCGGCCATTACTTCACCTCGCGGGAGAGCAGAGCCCACCATGCGTCAATGGTCGGTTTTTTCGCCAGCATCACGAAATCAATGTCACCATGAACCTTACGCCAGCGCGCCGCCAGCGCCATCATGCGCACGGAATCCAGCCCATAGTCGATCAGGTTTTCGTCATCCATCGGCTCTTCGGACTCATCCAGCAGCGGCAGAATAACGCTGCGCAACGCATCTTTACTGGCCGGAACCGGCGTCGGTAATAATTCCTGGGTCATAACCACACGCCCGGAACGTCCCGCCACGTATTTCAGCGACATCAAGTGTTCATCACGGCTAAAGTCCGCCAGCGCATCGGCAACCATAAACGGCTTGATGTCACGCATGAAAGCGTCAGTTGCGGTGGTCATACAGCCAATATGCGCATACACCCCGGTAATGATCAGTTGATTACGCCCGGTTTCCTTGAGCATCTGTTCCAGCGGGGAGCGATGAAATGCGCTATAACGCCATTTCACCAGAATGGTATCCGCTTCATCCGGCGCCAGCGCCTCAACGATCTTTTGTTGTTCCGGCGAACGCGTCAGGCCCGGTCCCCACATATCATTGAGCAGAGCGCGGTCTTCATCACTCTGCTCTTTCGGTTGAGCGGTGTAATACACCGGAATATTATGCTCTTTGCAGTACTGGCGCAGCGCGGCGATGTTCGCGACGACCTGCTCCATCATCGGACAGTTATCGCCCCAAAAGCCGATAAAATAATCCTGCATGTCGTGGATCAGCAGCGCGGCGCGTTCAGGGTCAAATGCCCAGTCGACTTTGTTCACCGGAACATCAAGCGCCGTTGGTAGCGCATAAGCCTGCAGTTTAGGAATTGCCATTTCTATTTCTCCTTCAGGCCAGTGAACGTGATGCCAGCCACTGACGTAATTGTTTTTTATCTACCTTCCCCACTGGAGTCAGCGGTAATGACTCAACGCACTCAACACGATCGGGTAATTTGAATTCCGCCACACCCTGTTCGCGCAGAAAACGGCGCACCTGAACCGCGCGCAGCGGTTCTTTTACCACTAGCCAGGCACAGCTTTTCTCGCCCATCAGTTCGTCATCCATACTGACCAACGCGGCATGGATAACCATTGGATGGCGCAGCAGCAGGTTTTCAATCTCTTCAGCAGCGATCTTCTCCCCGCCGCGGTTGATCTGATCCTTTTCGCGTCCCTGAACGGTGATGTAGCCATCCGGGTCGATAGCGATCAGATCGCCGGAACAGTAAAAGCCGTTGGCGTCAAAGGCGCTGGCATTATGCTCAGGGCTTTTGAAATAACCACGGAAGGTGTACGGACCACGTGTCATCAGGCGTCCGGTCTCTCCCTGGGCTAAGGGGTTGCCGTCAGCGTCTGCTACCCAGACTTCATCATCAGGACACATCGGGCGACCCTGGGTATTGATGATGCGCTCAGGACTGTCGTCCAGACGGGTGTAGTTCACCAGCCCTTCCGCCATGCCGAAGACCTGCTGCAACTGGCAGCCAATCTCAGCCGGAATACGCGCCGCAAGCGTGGCGGAAAGTCTCGCTCCACCGACCTGTAGCAGTTTCAGCGAAGCCAATTGCGCATTGCTGCCCCACTCCGCAATCGCCTGCAACCACAGGCTCACCGCAGGTGGCACCAGCGCCGTGACGTTAACCTGATGCTGTTCAATCAGCGGGAAACACAGGGTAGCGCTAGGGTCGGCCGCCAGCACGACGGTGCCGCCGGCCAGGAACACGCCCAGCGCGCCTGGCGAACTCATGGCGTAGTTATGCGCCGCCGGGATTGCACATAAATAACGCGTTTCCCCGGTGAAGCGGCAAATCTCATTGCTGCGACGCACGCTGTAGTAGTAATCGTTATGAGTGCGAGGAATCAGCTTTGGCGTCCCGGTCGTCCCGCCGGAAAGCTGGAAGTACGCCACCTCATCAGCGGGCGACGGTGTAGCCGTAAAATCAGTCGCAGGTTGGCTTATCGCCGTTTGCAGATTGTGTTCACCTTCGTCGTTGTGCAGTTGCACCACGCGCACTGAATTGTGTTCGGCCACAAAAGCGTTTAGAAAATCGTCCCCGCTAAACAGCGTATGCTGGCGATCGGCAATCAGCAGCGCCGGTTCAATCTGTTTGGCATAGGCGTTGAGTTCGTTACGCTGATGGCTGAACAGGGCCAACACCGGAGCTACGCCCAGCTTGAGTAACGCAAAGAAGGTGATATACAGCTCAGCCACATTGCCCAGTTGTACCAGCGCGGTTTCACCGGGTTTAATCCCTTGGCGACGCAAACTGCAGGCAAGATTGTCAGCGGCCTGATTCAGCTGGCGATAGCTCAGATAGCGTTCACCATCAATAACCGCCGTATGGTCGCTGTCGGCATGACGGGTCAGAATGTCGGTCAGCGGCAAATCCTGCCAGTAACCTTTTTCACGATACCTGCGGGCAAACTCTTCCGGCCAGCGGGTGAATGGAATACTCATTATTGCTCCTTAAAACCAGTCCACAAGGCTCTTAATGCAGTCCAAAAACATTCAACATCGTGGAGAGCTTGGCCCCCGTTTCACGCCATTCCGCAACCGGGGAAGAGGCTGGAACAATTCCTGCTCCGGCAAAAAAACGCACCTGATTGCGCAGCAGCTTCGCACAGCGGATCGTCACTACCCACTCACCGTTACCTTCGGCATCACACCAGCCGACAATACCGCCGAACAGTTCGCGATCGAACGGCTCCAGCTCGGCGATAAGTTTGCGCGCAACCTGATGTGGGAAGCCGCTCAGCGCAGGCGTCGGGTGCAGCAGGCACGCCAGCGTCAGGGCGTTTTCCTGCGCGTTGGCTTTACCTTCAAACGGCGTGCCGAGGTGCCAGAGCGTCGGCGTAGTAACCAGCTGCGGAGAAGAAGGCAGTTGCAGTTCACGGCTGCGATCGCGCAATATCGTTTTCATCGCTTGCGTCACCAGTTCGTGCTCATGGCGGTCCTTCTCAGATGCCAGCAGGCGGATCCCTGCTTCGCGATCCAGCACATCATCAGGCTGACGACGTGCAGAGCCCGCCAGCGGCAGAGAACTGAAACGCTCGCCTTCTTTGCGCAGAAGCAATTCCGGGCTGGCACCAATCAATACGCCGCCGTCTTCAATCGGCACATGGAAGTTGTAGCTCGCTGGATTTTGCGCCACCAGACGCTCCAGCAGCGCACCACTGTCAATGTTGGCATCGGTGGTGATATCGATCAGGCGTGACAACACCACTTTGTCGACTTCCGGAGTAGACGTCAGCGCAGCCGCCCGGGCGACCATATCTTCAAAAAAGTCCTGTTCCGGGATCGATTTACGTTCCACGACGTTCAGCGACTGATGCGCGGTAAAGTAACGTGATGATCGCTGCTTCGCCGTACGAGAAAAGCTCTGCCACGATTGGGGAATAAACAGCGATGATGGCTGGCGGGTATCAAAGGGAATCGCCCCGACCATGACAGGATTCGCGATACCCTGTGATTTGGCATCAGCAAACAGTGTGTTCATTTTTTGTTGGAAAGGGCTGTCTGGCGAATCGCCATCAATTGCCGGTTCCGCATAGCGGGCGAAGCATCCTGACGTCGTAAAACTACGGTACGGCGACATAAAGAAAAAACTGTCGGGAGCGAGCGTCGGCATAGTCTGCGTTTTTTCCTCGGCCAGTGACGTATCCATATCATCCTCCAAAAATGATAAAGGCTCTAATAATGATTATCATTTATATTTTCGGTCGCTAACCTAAAAGTAAAGCGGCGGTATGTCAACTCTTGTGGTAGCACAATGTGCGACTTTGGCTTGCATCCTTGCTCGCTAACAATGAAAATGAGAAGCATTACTTATACTGATAACAGGAAGCTGATTCGTGAGTCTCCCCTCTTTTTGCCGCACCGTGCTCTTACTGGCAGGTTTATCTCTTTCAGGAATTTCTTCAGGTCACGCCGCCGACTGGCCGCGTCAGGTTACTGACAGCCGCGGCACGCATACGCTGGAGCATAAACCGCAGCGAATTGTCTCCACCAGCGTGACCCTCACCGGTTCGCTGCTGGCGATTGATGCCCCGGTCATCGCCAGCGGTGCCACTACGCCGAACAATCGCATCGGCGATGCGCAGGGCTTTTTACGCCAGTGGAGCGAAGTGGCAAAAGAACGCAAACTGAGCCGCCTGTATATCGGCGAACCGAGCGCCGAGGCCGTCGCAGCTCAAATGCCGGATTTGATTCTGGTAAGCGCCACCGGGGGCGATTCTGCCCTCGCGCTGTACGATCAGCTGTCCACCATTGCGCCAACGCTCATCATTAATTACGACGATAAAAGCTGGCAGTCGCTGCTGACCCAGTTAGGTGAAATTACCGGTCAGGAGCAACAGGCTGCTGCGCGTATTGCCGAGTTTGATAAGCAACTACAGGCAGTTAAGCAACGTATTACCCTGCCACCACAGCCGGTCAGCGCGCTGGTATATACCGCCGCAGCGCACAGCGCCAACCTGTGGACGCCTGAGTCAGCGCAAGGCAAGCTGATGGAGCAGTTAGGGTTCACGCTGGCAACGCTGCCTGCCAACTTGCATACCAGCCAGAGTCAGGGCAAACGCCACGATATCATCCAGCTTGGCGGTGAGAACCTGGCGGCAGGCCTGAACGGCGAAGCGCTGTTCCTGTTTGCTGGCGACAGCAAAGATGCCGATGCTATTTACGCTAATCCGCTTCTGGCGCATCTGCCAGCCGTGCAAAATAAACGTGTTTATGCCCTGGGTACGGAAACCTTCCGTCTCGACTACTACAGCGCAATGCTGCTGCTGCAACGTCTGTCGGCTCTGTTTTAATTGCCAGCGCCGGATGCGGCTAACGCCTTATCCGGCCTACAATCCGTAGAGCACAACGCGATCAGACATTCACGGGGACTTGCCGGAATCGGCGCACTTCTCCCAACAACAGCAGCAGTAAAAGACCGACAATCACCAGCCCAAACCCACTCACGCTTGCCGAAGCAACCGGCGTCATCATCGCGCCCAGACCACCTAACAACGCCGCGCCAATCGCATCGCCGGTGACGTTCTGTGCGGTCCACAAACCATTAATTCGCCCGAGCATCGCTTCCGGCGTCTGCGTCTGTAACAGGGTGTACTGCAACAAAGAGCTGACCGCACTCAACCAACCGAACAGCGCCAGACAAACCACACCAAGCTGCCAAATGGGCATCAAGCCAAACAGACCGATAGCCAGAAATGAAGCCACGGTCGATGCCAGCATGATCAGTCCCGGACGAAGACTGTGCGCCAGTTGTCCGCTGGTCAATGCACCCACGGCTGCCCCCAGCGGAATAGCCGCATACAGCAGGCCAATTTGCGCACTCGACATGTGCCAGTTAATCGCCAACGCCGGATACAGCACGCGCACGGCGCTCGCCATGGTTAACAGACCACCGAGCAGTGCAATGCCGCCAATCAGTGGGCTGGCAAGCAGAAAGCGGAATGCTGCCAGCAGCGATTTCAGCGGATGCTCACGCGGCTGCGGCGGAGGCGGCAACGCGGGAAGACTCAGCAACGGTAGTAAGGTAATGAAGGTCCCCGCCGCCGCCAGTCCGTAGTTCCAGGCCACGCCGCCGGTCGCGAGCAACACCCCGCCAAGCATCGGCGAAATTACCGATCCCAGACGTACCGTCAGCATGGTAATCGCCCCGGCCTGCATCAGATTCTCCCGCCCGACCAGCGCTGGCGTCGCTGCCAGTAAAGCAGTCACGCCCAGCGAAGCAAAGAAACCGTCCCATAAGCCAAGCAGATAAATTGCCAGTAACGACGGTTCGGGAAGTAACGCATTCAAACACAGGCCAATAAAGCCAATGCCACAGGTACCACGCGCCAGCAGGATCACTTTTTTACGCTCATAGCGGTCGGCCAGCACACCGCCCACCATCAGGCCAATAAACATTGCACTGCCGGTCAGCGTCACCGACAAACCGACCTGCCAGGTCGACTGGGTCATCATCTGGATTTGAACCGGAACCGCGACGCCGAGTAGCCCCAGAGAGACAATGGAAATAAAACGGGCGAGGAAGACTGCACGAAATGCAGGGTGGGTCTTTAACAGGCTGAGATTGAGCAGCCATGATTGTCGATTCATTACAGAGCCTTACCAGGTACTTTTTCAATATCCATTCGATGGCTGCACATGCTAACATATCCAAATAAGATCGATAACGATAATTACTATCATTATCAGGGAAGTTGATATGTCATGCTCTGTTTCCGCGACACGCGCCTTCGCCGTGCCCGGACTATTGTTATTACTTGTTCTGACCACGGTATTAAGTCTGGTTATTGGCGCCAAGTCGCTACCTGCCTCCGTGGTGCTGGATGCGCTCACCGGCAGTTGTCAAAGCGCTGATTGCACCATCGTGCTTGACGCGCGACTCCCACGCACGCTGGCGGGGCTGCTCGCCGGTGGTGCGCTGGGCCTGGCTGGCGCATTAATGCAAACGCTCACGCGTAATCCTCTCGCCGATCCCGGCATTCTGGGTGTCAACTCCGGTGCCAGCTTCGCTATTGTGCTGGGCGCCGCGCTGTTCGGCTTTTCCTCTGCGCAAGAGCAACTGCTGATGGCCTTTTGCGGTGCGCTGGCTGCGTCGCTGATCGTAGCTTTTACCGGTAGTCAGGGCGGTGGGCAGTTAAGCCCGGTACGTTTGACGCTGGCGGGCGTTGCCCTGGGCGCGGTGCTGGAAGGATTATCCACCGGCATCGCCCTGCTCAACCCGGACGTTTACGATCAGTTGCGTTTCTGGCAAGCTGGCTCACTGGATATCCGCAGCCTGCAAACGCTGAAGGTTGTATTGGTACCAGTACTGATTGCCGCGGCTGTCGCACTGTTCCTCAGTCGCGCCCTGAATAGCCTGAGCCTCGGGAGCGACACAGCTACCGCGCTTGGTAGTAAAGTCGCTCGCACACAGTTTATTGGCCTGCTGGTGATTACCGTACTGTGCGGCAGCGCGACCGCGATTGTCGGTCCTATCGCCTTTATCGGCCTGATGATACCTCACATGGCGCGCTGGCTGGTGGGGGCGGATCACCGCTGGTCACTGCCCGTCACCCTGTTGGCAACCCCTTCTCTGTTACTGATTGCCGATATCATCGGTCGCCTGATTGTTCCCGGCGAGCTGCGCGTGTCGGTGGTCAGCGCTTTCATCGGCGCGCCGGTGCTTATCTTTCTGGTACGCCGTAAATCGCGCGGGGGTGGCGCATGATGCACCTCTCCCGCCGCCTGATAATCAGCAGCCTGCTGCTGGTTGCAGGTTGTCTCGTCATTGGTTTATGGAGCCTGCGTAGCGGCGTTGTTACGCTGGAAACCCAGCAAATTATTGCCGCCCTGCTCGGCGATGCGCCGCGCAGTATTACCCTGGTGGTGACCGAATGGCGTTTGCCACGCGTGCTCATGGCGCTATTGATTGGCGCAGCGCTCGGCGTGAGCGGCGCAATATTCCAGTCGCTGATGCGTAACCCGCTGGGTAGCCCGGATGTGATGGGCTTTAATACCGGTGCCTGGAGCGGTGTGCTGGTGGCAATGGTGCTGTTCGGACAGCATCTTACCGCGATCGCGCTGGCGGCCATGCTCGGTGGGATCCTGACTTCTCTGGTGGTCTGGGCGCTAGCCTGGCGCAATGGGATCGACACCTTCCGGCTAATTATTATTGGTATCGGCATACGCGCCATGCTGGTGGCGTTCAACACCTGGCTACTGTTGAAAGCATCATTAGAAACCGCGCTAACGGCTGGACTGTGGAACGCTGGATCGCTCAATGGCCTGACCTGGGCCAAAACCTGGCCGTCTGCCCCGCTGATTATCATCATGCTGGTATGCGCCACATTGCTGGTACGCCGGATGCGCTTACTGGAAATGGGTGATGACAGTGCCTGTGCGCTTGGTGTCAGCGTTGAGCGCTCGCGTCTGATGATGATGCTGGTTGCGGTTGTACTAACCGCTGCCGCCACCGCGCTGGCGGGTCCTATCTCGTTTATTGCCCTTGTCGCGCCGCATATCGCGCGACGTATAAGCGGCACATCGCGCTGGGGATTAACCCTGTCAGCGCTGTGCGGCGCGTTGCTGCTGCTGATGGCGGATTTATGCGCCCAACAGCTGTTTATGCCTTATCAGCTTCCGGTGGGCGTTGTCACCGTAAGCCTCGGCGGTATTTATCTTATCGTCTTGTTAATTCAGGAGTCCCGCAAAAAATGACCGAATCAGTAGCCCGTTTGCGTGGCGACCAGTTAACGCTGGGTTATGGCAAGTTTACCGTGGCGGAAAACCTCAATGTGTCGATTCCCGACGGTCACTTCACCGCGATTATCGGGCCAAATGGCTGCGGGAAATCGACATTGCTGCGCACGCTTAGTCGCCTGATGACGCCCGCGAACGGCAAGGTCTGGCTCGACGGCGAACATATTCAACACTATGCCAGCAAGGAAGTCGCCCGACGAATAGGTTTGCTGGCGCAAAACGCCACCACGCCGGGAGATATTACGGTACAGGAGCTGGTTGCCCGCGGGCGCTATCCGCACCAGCCGCTGTTTACCCGCTGGCGGCAAGAGGATGAAATTGCGGTCTCAAACGCCATGCAGGCGACGGGTATCACCCACCTGGCATCACAAAGTGTGGATACCCTTTCCGGCGGACAACGTCAACGTGCATGGATTGCGATGGTGCTGGCGCAGGAAACGTCGATTATGCTGCTTGATGAACCCACCACCTGGCTGGATATCAGTCATCAGATCGATCTGCTGGAACTGTTGAGTGAGTTAAACCGGGAAAAAGGCTACACGCTGGCCGCCGTTTTGCACGACCTGAATCAGGCCTGTCGCTATGCGACGCATCTGATTGCGCTGCGAGATGGAAAAATTATTGCCGAGGGTGCACCGAAGGAGATCGTCACCGCGCAGCTTATTGAAAAAATCTATGGACTGCGCTGTATGATTATCGACGATCCAGTTGCCGGAACGCCGTTAGTAGTGCCGCTTGGACGCAGCAAATAACACGCGTTATCGTAAGGCGGCTGGCTTGCCGCCATACGACAATTCATCACACCAGTTGCTGATCAATAAACGTCATTTTTTGCTTACGCGACACCATGGCATAGTTCAGCAGAACGCCACCACACGCCACCATTCCACCCAGTAATGCGGCCAGAATAACGATCATTGATTTAGCCGGGCCATCTTTTTTCACCGGCAGCGAAGGCGTAAGTTGATATTTAAACGGTGTGAATTTTACGTCGCTCACATTCATCGCTAACAGTTGCTCAACGTGATACTGCCGATTACGTAATTCACCGTTAATTTCAGCAACATCCGTTACTGATTTTTCTATTTCTAATTTACGTTCGATGCCGTCAGCACCCAGTGAAATAGAGAAATCGGGATCATCCTTCACCGCCTGGCCATTACTGTAGACCGGCTTTTTAATCCCGGCGGCATTGGCAATCTCCAGCGAGTAGTTCAGTCGCTGGATATTTGCTTCCAGTTGGTTCTTGAGCCTGACGCGATCCATCTCCAGCCTTTCTTTTTCGAAGCTGGTTTTGATGGACAGTTTATTGCGAATATCTTCCAGCGTTTCTTTCACTACAATATCAGAAATATACTGGATATATCCCTTCAGCACAGACTGAGCTTCTTCGGCCTGAGGTGCGGTAAAACTCAGCGTCCATGAGGTATACAGCGAAGTTTCGTTCTTCTTACCCAGGTTAGTATCAACCGCTTTCATTTTCTCACTAAGCCTGACAATTGCCTGATGCAACTCCATTTCGTCGATATCAGCGCCTTTCAATTGATCCATCACGTAAGGTGAAGAGCGCAGATACTCTTCTAACAATGAAGGCGACTGGAATTTTTTGATAAACAGGTTAAACACATCACCACGGCTAACGCTAATATCCATATCCAGCACGCGCAATTTGGTCAACATATTCTCGAGACTCTGCCACTGAACCGGTTCTGCGGGGGTCACGATTGCCTGACTGGTCCATTTTTGCGGAAGCAGGAAAGATACCAGAATACCCACACAAGCAAAGGCGAAAACGGTCGCGATAATTTTCGTTCTTGCTCGCCATAAGATTTCGATTAGGTTCACTAAATCGATTTCATTTGCGTTTGCCGCTGGCTGAGGATAGCCAGTAAATTCCGAAACGTTATCTTGCTTAATATTTAATGATGACATGTTGCGTGACCTGAAAACTTTCCCAAAAGAAAAACATTTCTGTAGGGAGAGTCTACCAGTTAGTCAGAATAATCCGAAACACTCTTTGTGCTGGAAGCCCTACCAAAAATTATATTAGGAATTTATTCACCCCTTTAATCGCCCTCTGTCCCCAAGAAGATCAACTCCATAACATATCATTTACATTATGGAGTTATTCGATCGTTCCGATAACGAAATAAGTCTGGTTATACCGATTTATTGATCAGGGTGTTTATGATTGGCCCTATCACCTCAAACGAGGCGGGGGAAATAATATCAACATGCGCGCAGTCGTGGCGGTAAACATCCAGACTGGATATCCACGGGGCCCAGCTACGTTCAGGGCTGACACCCGGCACTAAGGTACGCTCAGCAACGAACAGCGTGGCGTGGCCTGCAAACGGCACGCTGTGTGCCGTCGTGAGCAGGCGAACCGCATCGGCATAGTTGCCTTCGATAGCGTTAAATAAGGCCTCTGACGCATTCCCCTGCTGCGTCGCCAGAAAGGCTTCGCGTTCACGCTCGATCTCCGCCAGCACCGCTGGATCCAACCCATTGGCCTCTTTTTCTTGCCAGTTTTGCGTCTCTGGCGGCCAGGTATCCAACAGACCGAGGAATGCAACCGACTCTCCTCTGGCATGTAAGCGCGCGGCGATCCCCTGAGCCAGCGTGCCGCCCAGCGAATAACCTAATAAATAGTAAGGTCCGTGAGGTTGTTGACTGAGCAGCGTTGCCAGGTGATGTTCGCATACCGAGTCGAGATTTTCCGCCGTCTGCATCGGGCCATCCGGTCGTGGCGACTGAATACCCATAATCGACCACTGAGGGCTGAGATAGCGCGACAGCACGCTAAACTGCCAGGCAAAACCCGACGCCGGATGGAAGCAGAACAACGTTGGGCCGTAACTTTCACGCAGTGGCAATAGCGTCTCAAATCCCAGACGCTGCGACTGTTCATCATCATTGCTCTCCAGCAATGCGCTCAGTTGTTCCACGGTGGAAGCCACCATAATCTGCCCGGGCGTCACCTGACGCTCAAAAATGCGGCTCAACTGCGCTGCCAGCTTCATCGCCAGCAGCGAATGCCCACCAAGCGCAAAGAAATCAGCCTCTACATCATTCACCTCACAATCCAGCAAGGCCGCAAAAGACTGCGCGATGGTGGTCTCAGTCCCTGTTCGCGGTGCGCGCCCGGAAACACGCGACATCAACTGCGGCATCGGTAGCGCTTTACGATCCAGTTTGCCGTTCGCGCTAAGCGGCAGCTCCGCCAGTTGTAACAATACCGTCGGTACCATGTGCGCAGGCAGTTTTTCGCGCAGACGTTCCCGCAACACAGTCGTATCCAGCGGCAAACCCGATTGCGACACCAGATACCCCACCAGTTGGCGCGCATCGCCGCCTGTCGCCGCAGCCTGGTTGAATACGCAGGCATGGGCAACGGCATGCTCGACATCAGGCAACTGCTGCATCACCCGGTCAATCTCGCCGAGCTCAATGCGCTGTCCACGAATTTTAAGCTGGTCATCGCTGCGCCCGAGGTATTCCACCGCGCCATTTTCCAGCCAGCGCGCCACATCTCCGGTACGGTACATACGTTCACCGACGTTAAACGGATCGGCGATAAAGCGGCTCGCCGTCAGATCCGGACGCCCCAGATAGCCTTGCGCCAGTTGGATCCCCGTCAGATACAGGTCCCCCGCTACGCCGAAAGGCACCGGGCGCATCATGGCATCCAGAATGCGTAAACCGGTATTCCAAACCGGATAGCCAATCGGCACGCTGTTGCCGGTTACGGCAGCGAGATCTTCTCCCCAGGCCGGATACCAGCTCACATCGACCGCAGCTTCCGTTGGTCCGTACAAATTGTGCAGTGGCGCATGAGTCAACTGCTCCCACTCACGGCATAAATCGGCTGGCAAGGCTTCGCCGCTGCAAAATACCCATTTCAGAGAGGCACAACTCTCCCGCGCGGTTTCCGGCGTCAGTGAAGCGACAAAAGCGGCCAACATAGAGGGGACAAAGTGCGTGGTCGTCACCCCATAACGGGCAAAGAACTGCTGCATCACCAGCGGATCGCGGTGCGCTTCAGGTTCTGCCATGACCAGTTTTGCCCCGGCAATAAACGGCCAGAAAAACTCCCATACCGAGACGTCAAAACTGCATGGCGTTTTTTGCGCCACCACATCATCTGCGGTCAGCGGATAGTGATTTTGCATCCACAGCAGACGGTTAACGATGGCGGTTTGCCCAACCATCACCCCTTTTGGTCTACCGGTAGAACCGGAAGTAAAAATGATATAGGCCGTATGATTGGGTTGAGATAGCGCCAACGGAGCAGCATCTTCTGCTGGCAGCGGCGAGTCATAGCACAGACTTTCCAGCCCTGGGATATCGCTAAAACGCGCCAGTTGCTCTTCAGTCGCTATCAACAATTTTGGCTTCGCGTCTTCGAGCATCATCCGCAGGCGATCGTCCGGGTATCCGGTATCCAACGGCAGCCAGGCAGCTCCGGCTTCCACAATACCGTGCAGCGCCAGCGTCAGGAACACAGAACGCGGTAATGCCACAGCTACGCTGTCGCCAGGACGGACGCCGCGTTCGCGCAGAAGGCTCGCCAACGCCACGACCTGCTGGCGCATTTCGCGATAGCTAAACTGATAACGGGCATCGGCCAGCGCCGGGGCATCCGGCGTTTTATCGGCCTGCTGTGTCACCAGTGCGCTAAGCGTAGTGAACGGGATCTCCACGGTCGTGTCGTTAATCTTCGCCAGCCGCTCATGTTCTGTAGGCAACAGCATCCCGGCGTCGCCGCAGCATAGCGACGGATTGTCAGCAAACTGCTCGATAAGCCCGATTAAACGCGAGGCATGCTGCGCCAGCGTTTCTGCATCGTAGCGCTGTTTATTGGCCAGGATTTCAATACTCAGCCCGCCGTTTTCATCCGGGAACAACGCCAGTTCAAGATCGTTCACCGGTCCTGTCGCCAGCGTATGAGTTTGCGCCTGAACGCCGGGAATATTCAGATGATAGTCGAATATTTTCACATTCAGCACCGGGCCAAACAGCGGCTCTGCACCGGCTGCACGCCCGCTGTCGCGAACGATTTGTTCGGCATCATAACGTTGATGCCGACGCATTTTCTTCAACTGCCCGGCCAGTCGTTGTGCAAGCTCAGGCAAGCTTTCTGCCGCATCCAGCCTCACACCAAATGGCAGAACGTTTAAAACCGGTCCAGTGGACGTCAACGCCGCCGAGCCCATGCGCCGCATAAAGATAAATCCGGCGGCATAATCCATTCGGCTGCATAAGCGTCCCAGCCACAATGCCACCAGCGCAAGGGCCAGATCCGCACGCTGAACGTCAGGCATGCGTGCCGCAAGCCGGCGAAACGCTCCTTCAGGCGCGGTTAACTTCATGCGAATAATATCCGCGCTGGCCGAGCGTCCCGGCAACGGATTGTTCGACAGCGAAGCAGGAGGTGGGAGTTGCTTTCGCTGATCGCGCCAGAAGGCGCCGTCGCGTTGCCAGGCATCACTTTGACGGTACTGTTGATACTCTTCCACCACCTCGGCGAACGGCGTAAAAGGCGAGTCTGGCGTAGACTCGCCATCTAGCCATGCGCGATAGATTTCGGCTATCTGGCGGGTAATGGCCGGGAAGCTGAAGCCATCGACCAGCAAATGATGGTAACGCTGATACCAATACCAACGTTTATCTCCCACCTGTATAAGCTGGTGAAAAACCAGCGGCTTATTGCCGTCAGCACGTATGTCCTGCTGCAGGTCTGCCTGCATCAACGCACGCGCCGCCTCATGTGGGTTGGATTTTTCGCGCAGATCGATGATTTCGGGTTGCGCAAAAGTGAGCGCAGGATCCACCCATTGCCAGACCTCGCCGTTATCTTCGCTAAACTGCATTCGCAAGGTATCGGCCTGCTCCAGGCCCGCCACAACCGCTTTCGCCAGCAACAACGCGTCCAGTTCGCCGGTTAATTCTACGTAGTGCGCCACGCTCCACGCCGATGGCAATGTGGAGAGTTTTTCCGCCATCCAGATCCCCGGCTGAGCCGCCACTAACGGTAAACGCTGAGTCATGGAGCCTCCTGCACATCGACATAGTTCGCGGGCGTCAGCGTGGTCCAGTTTGCATCCAGCCATTGCTGGCAGGCTTCCTGGGATTGGGGTTCGCAAGCAATTTGCCAACCAGCAGGAAGTGAACACTGCTGCGGCCAAAGGCTAAACTGACGTTGGGGATTTTGCAGAATGTAAAACTGGCCCTGCGGATTATCGAAGGGGTTACTGAATTCCATACTCAACTCCTGTCGTGGAACGTCGTCCGGTTAAATCGTGTCGGTAAGCGGTTGCCAGAGCGTCATTAGCCCTTGCATCAGACCGCCGCGCCAACAAAGCGCATCGTGTCCACCATCAACCTGACGCCAGAAAATAGACTGTAGTGCAGAAGGTAACTGGGCATATAACGCCTGATTAGCGCGATAAATAATGGGCTCGCGGATCCCCGCTTCCAGTACAATACGCAGTCCCTGAGCGCTGATGGTCCCGGTCTTCAGTTGCTCGACGATCGCTCCGTCCTGACCACCACCACGATGCGGCCACCAGTAAGAGCCCGACTGGCTAAGAACACAGCCAAAGCGCGCGGGCCAGTTCAGCCCGGCATACAGCGATGACAACCCGCCAAAACTTTGTCCGGCGACCACAGTACGCTGCGGATCGTCACTGAATGCGGTCGTCGTCTTCACCAGCGGCAACAGCTCCTCTTGTACCGCCAACCAAAAATCCGCGTTACACGGCAGTTCGCGGCTACGGTGAGCCGTGTCGATGGCATCAATCAGGAGATAAACGGCAGGAGGAAGGTGTCCACGATGCGTAAGTGAAGTTAGCGCAGGCCAGACCGGCATACTCTGTGCCCAAAACTGCCCATCCAGCAGGATAGCCAGCGGACGAGATTCCGCTTGGGCCTCTCCGGTGGTAAATACCCATACGCGACGCGTATTACCGAGCCTGGCGCTACGCCATTGCAGGCAAACTGCGGGTGAATCGGGGTTTTCAGGTCGATCCCATCCGGGCTGTACGGGCGCCTCCGGCATTTCCAGCGCAGACACCGCATGACCGCGACCGCCCTGCCAGCTCTGCGGATTAAGGGGATCGGCAATGGCCTGCGGCAGCAATTGCCGCCAGCCTTCACGCAGTACGCTTCGGTCAGGCGCTGCGCCCACCGCCAGCGAGGAAAAGATATCGTTTCGTGTTGTCGGGATAAAACAGTAGCTGCCGCGCCAGTTGGCGCTGAGAGAAACACGCCAGCACCAAACATTTGTTCCATCAATGCGTTGCATCGACTGAGGGGTAGCGTTTTGATGATGATCGGTGACGCCAGTGATATAGACCCACACGCGATGAATGGCTGACTCTTTCTCCGTTCCCTGCGGGTCACGCCACCAGAAGGTTACCCGATAATTTCCGTTGTCTTCACGCTCCCACTCCGGGCCTTTTTTTGACTGCCACCACGCCTCGCTTCCCATCTTTAACGTCGTCACCGCCATAACCCCATGTTTATTGTGAAATTTTATGATCTAGCGTGAAATATATTGATAATATTATTGATAACTATTTGCATTTGCAATAGCGTATTGTCGCGCTGTGGGAAGCGCGCACAGTTTTTCACCACTTATAAACCGACCTGGCGCTGCGTACTTTTTCTGGAATGGATAGTTTACGCAGATGCGGGCGACATCAGACCAAATGCCGCACCGAGGCACATTGGTACTCGTGGCTAAAAGAACAGCAGGACATACAATGAACAACAAGATTCATTCACTGGCCTTATTGGTCAATTTAGGGATTTACGGGGTAGCCCTGCCAGCAATGGCAGAAGATCAAACCGATAGCGTCGCTGTCTCTCATGAAGACACCATCGTCGTTACCGCCGCCCAGCAGAACCTACAGGCGCCGGGCGTGTCAACCATTACCGCTGATGAAATTCGTAAGAACCCTCCCGCTCGCGATGTGTCGGAAATCATCCGTACCATGCCTGGCGTTAACCTGACCGGTAACTCAACCAGCGGTCAGCGCGGCAACAACCGCCAGATCGATATTCGCGGCATGGGGCCAGAAAACACCCTGATTTTGATCGACGGTAAACCGGTTACCAGCCGTAACTCCGTGCGCCAGGGCTGGCGCGGCGAACGCGATACCCGCGGCGATACCGCATGGGTTGCTCCGGAAATGATTGAACGTATTGAAGTGCTGCGCGGTCCTGCCGCAGCACGCTATGGCAATGGCGCAGCTGGCGGTGTGGTGAATATCATCACCAAGAAAGGCGGCGATGAGTGGCATGGTTCCTGGAATACCTATTTCAACGCCCCGGAACACAAAGAAGAAGGTTCAACCAAGCGTACCAACTTTAGTCTGAATGGCCCGCTGGGCGGAGATTTCAGCTTCCGCCTGAACGGTAACCTCGACAAAACCCAGGCCGATGCCTGGGACATCAACGACGGTCACCAGTCAGCACGTACAGGGTCATATGCCGATACGATGCCTGCGGGTCGTGAAGGGGTAAAAAACAAAGATATCAACGGTCTGCTGCGTTGGGATTTTGCCCCAATGCAATCGCTGGAGTTTGAAGCCGGCTACAGCCGTCAGGGCAACCTGTATGCGGGTGACACTCAAAACACCAACAACGATAACAAAACTAACGGGCTGGTAAAAAAATACTACGGTAAAGAAACTAACCGTATGTACCGCCAGAACTATGCGCTGACGTGGAACGGCGGCTGGGACAACGGCATTACCACCAGCAACTGGGCGCAATACGAACACACCCGTAACTCCCGTTTGGGTGAAGGTCTGGCAGGTGGCCTTGAAGGGTTATTTAACAGTAATCAATTTACCGACACTGACCTGGCTGATGTCACCCTGCACAGCGAAATTAGCATTCCATTCGACCTGTTGGTTAACCAGAACCTGACGCTCGGTACCGAATGGAACCAGCAGCGTATGAAAGACATGAGTTCCAATACCCAGACCTTTATGGGCGGGAACATACCTGGTGCCAGCAGCACCGATCGTAGCCCGTATTCACAGGCTGAAATTTTCTCCCTGTTTGCAGAAAATAACATGGAGCTGACCGACAGCACCATGTTGACGCCGGGTCTGCGCTTCGACCACCACAGCGTCGTTGGTGACAACTGGAGCCCGTCCCTGAACCTGTCCCAAGGTCTGGGCGACGACTTTACGCTGAAAATGGGTATCGCACGGGCCTATAAAGCACCTAGCCTGTACCAGACTAACCCGAACTATATTCTGTACAGCAAAGGCCAGGGCTGCTATGCCACCGGTTCTGCGACGGGCATTGGTTGCTACATGATGGGCAATGATGACCTGAAGGCCGAAACCAGTATCAACAAAGAGATTGGTCTGGAGTTCAAACGTGACGGTTGGCTGGCCGGCGTAACCTGGTTCCGCAACGATTACCGTAACAAGATCGAAGCGGGGACTGTACCGCTAAGCAGAACGTCAATTACCCAGAAAAACCCGACTACGGGTAAAGAAACAACAACCTACACCGATATCTATCAGTGGGAAAACGTACCTAAAGCGGTGGTGGAAGGCCTGGAAGGGACGTTGAACGTACCGGTTAGCGAAACCGTTACCTGGACCAACAACATCACTTACATGCTGCAAAGTAAGAATAAAGAGACCGGCGAACGCTTGTCGATTATTCCTGAATACACGCTGAACTCAACGCTAAGCTGGCAGGCGCGTGAAGATTTGTCACTGCAATCCACCTTTACCTGGTACGGCAAACAACAGCCGAAGAAATATGATTACCAGGGTAAACCGGTGACCGGCAGTTCAGCCCAGGAAGTGAGCCCGTACAGCATCGTCGGCCTGAGCGCGACCTGGGATGTGACGAAAAACGTCAGCCTGACCGGCGGCGTGGATAACGTCTTCGACAAACGTCTGTGGCGTGAAGGTAATGCCCAAACAACCAGTGATATCAAAACTGGCGACTATATGGCGGGCGCTGGCGCGTACACCTATAACGAACCGGGCCGGACGTGGTTCATGAGCGTTAACACACACTTCTGATAACGCTTTCCCTCTCCTCGCTGCGGGGAGAGGGAAATCATAACTATGATGCACACAACGCACACACCACTCACTTTCGCAGAGCACACGCTGCACATTGTCGAGTTCGATCCCGACAGCTTCCATGAGCACGACCTGCTCTGGCTCCCTCACCATACTCAGCTTCAATCCTGTGGGCGTAAGCGTAAAGCTGAGCACTTAGCGGGGCGTATTGCCGCAGTACATGCATTACGTGAATACGGTATCAAAACTGTGCCTGGCATCGGCGGGCAGCGACAACCGCTGTGGCCACAAAAGTTGTTTGGCAGCATCAGCCACAGTACGTCAACTGCGCTGGCGGTGGTATCGACGCATCCCGTCGGACTGGATATAGAAGCTATTTTTACACCACAAACCGCAGTTGATCTGACTGGCGGCATTATCGATAACTGTGAACAACGGCTTTTACAGTTCAGTTTGGTTCCCTTTCCGCTCGCCTTAACCTTGGCGTTTTCCGCCAAAGAGAGCGTGTATAAAACATTTTCCGCGCAGGCATCGGAGCTGCCGGGATTTGCCAGCGCCAAAATAGTTGCACTCACAGCGACACACTTAACGGTGCAAATCACCCCGTCATTTTCGCAAAACCTCGGCGGACAGGAATTTAATGTTCGCTGGTTTCAGCATGATGAAAACATCATTACTCTGTGTGAAGCGACTTTGTAACAAAGTCCGCCATTGACCGGCGTTGCCGCCCGTGTTCATCAAAGTTCTCCGCAGCCAGCCAGCGTTGTAACACGGCGTCACACTGGGGCCATTCGCCGTCAATCATCGATAACCAGTCGCTGTCGCGATTGCGGCCCTTGCGCACAATCTTCTGGCGAAAGCGTCCTTCGAAGATAAACCCAAGGCGCTCCGCCGCTCGTCGAGAAGCGGTGTTCAGAGAATCGCATTTCCACTCCACGCGACGATAACCCAACGCAAACGCCTGGCGCAGCAGCAGCCAGATGCTTTCGGTGCCAAGTACCGTATTTTTCATGCGCGGTGACCAGGTCACATGACCAATTTCGACCGAACCGTGCTCGCGTTCGATCGCCATAAAACACACCAGTCCGACGGCTCGTCCGAAACGCTGATCAATGACGGCATAGGGAACCAGAGAGGCATCAGTGGATTTCCCCTCAACCCAACAAGCTGTAGCCTCAACGCTTGTGGGGCGAGAGCTTGCAAGCCAGGTCCAGTCGCGATCGTCCGGTGCCTGCGCGTAGGCATCAAACAGATCGGCGGCATGGCTGTCGGCATCCAGAGGAACCAGTCGACAATATTGACCGACAAGCGTTTCCCGTGGCAGTACGGTAGCGCCATTCCAGTCCGGCACAACATCGCCGACGGTCTGCCCATAAAGATTTATTTCCGGCACGATTCAACCCCAGTTGCGAAGTAAAAAATAGTTATAACACCAGCTATTTCACCTTCAAAGCGTCACCAGGGAATATCTGACAACGAACAGAAAATCAGCCGCCCTTCTATACTGATTAAAAATCAACGCTGAAGAGAGTCTTATGCCACTTCCCGATTTTCATGTTTCTGACCCTTTCACGTTAGGCATTGAACTGGAAATGCAGGTGGTCAATCCTCCGGGCTACGACCTGAGCCAGGATTCTTCCCGGCTGATTGACGCCGTAAAGCCGCTGCTTACCGCTGGAGAAGTCAAGCACGATATCACGGAAAGTATGCTGGAGATGGCGACTGGAGTTTGTCGCAATATCGACCAGGCGAGTGCTGAATTATCCGCCATGCAGCAGATAATCACGCGGGTTGCTGCAGAGCAGCACCTCGCCATTTGTGGCGGGGGTACGCATCCATTTCAAAAATGGCAACGTCAGGAAGTCTGCGATGACGAACGCTATCGGCGTAACCTGGAAAACTTCGGTTATCTCATTCAGCAGGCGACGGTATTTGGCCAGCATGTGCATATCGGCTGCGCAAACGGCGACGATGCCATATACCTTCTGCATGGCCTGTCGCGATTTGTTCCGCATTTTATTGCGCTCTCTGCCGCTTCACCTTATATGCAGACGTCCGACACGCGGTTTGCCTGCGCGCGACTGAATATATTCTCCGGATTTCCCGATAATGGCCCGATGCCATGGGTGAATAACTGGCAGGAATTCGAGGGGCTATTCCGTCGACTGGCTTACACCAGCATGATTGATAGTATTAAAGATTTACACTGGGATATCCGTCCCAGCCCACACTTTGGCACGGTAGAGGTTCGGGTAATGGATACGCCACTGACCCTTGATCATGCGGTCAATATGGCAGGGCTTATTCAGGCTACCGCCCACTGGTTACTCACCAAACGTCCGTTCAAGCACCAGGAGCGTGATTACCTGTTGTATAAATTCAATCGTTTTCAGGCCTGTCGCTTTGGTATGGCGGGAATCATCACCGACGTCAATACCGGCGACGGTTGTCGCTTGTCAGATGACACATTGCGACTACTGGAGAATGTTACTGTCTCTGCGGATAAAGTGGGCGCGGCCAGCGCGATTGAAGCTATACACCTGCAGGTTAAAAATGATCATGATGAAGCACAAAACATGCGTGACTTCGTCGCCGAAGGCGGGTCACTGAGTGGTCTGGTGAAAAAACATTGTGAGATTTGGGCCGGGCTTTGAGCGTGGGAATTTGCGTTGCCCGCAGAGATCCCGGACAATGGCTTTTTAACTCAAGTTTAACAATACCATGAAACACCCGCTTGAATCACTGATGACCGCCGCCGGGATCCTGTTGCTGGCATTTTTGTCCTGTCTGCTGCTGCCCGCCCCCTCAGTTGGCCTGGTACTGGCGCAAAAATTCGTGGCCACCTTTCATTTGATGGATCTCAACCAGTTTTATACTTTGCTGTTTTGTCTGTGGTTTTTACTGCTGGGGGTGATTGAGTATTTCGTTTTGCGCTTCATATGGCGGCGCTGGTTCTCGCTGGCGGATTAGGCCCGCGAGAACCCTTAGCTGTTAATGCGTTCGGCTATGATTTTCTTTGCGATAAGCGCCCGGCGGCTGGCTGAACGTACGGGTGAAAATACGCGTAAAGGTCTGCTGCGAATCGAATCCGTATTTCAAACAGATGTCGTACACTTTCTGGTCGGTATCGCGTAGATCGCGCGCGGCCAGTAGCAGCTTGCGTTCCCGAATGTAACGCCCGAGGCTTTCGCCTTTATACTGCATAAAAAGACGCTGCAGGTGCCATTTTGAATATCCCGCATGGCGTGCAATATCATCAATGCGCAATGGTTGATTCAAATTATCATCAATCCATTCAACAATCGTATCAATTACCTGAGCAGAAATCGTCATCATGCTCTCCCCTGTATTCATTGAGTCACCTGTTGCCACCAGGCCGTAAACAGTTGGTCCGGTGCGGACAGTATTACCGGTTCACCCAGCATTGGCGTCAGCAATCGGTAATCGTAACGACGGCTGGCAAGCGCCAGTCGTTTGTAAGGATCATCCCAGGTATGTTTCGCCAGAACGAAACGACCTGCATGCCCTGGTAGAACGGCTTTCGCATGCAGATCGACCGCAGCCTGTGCCGTCTCTTCCGGCATCATGTGAATAAACTTCCAGTCATGGTCATACTGGCCGTTCTCCATAATCGCCAAATCAACCGAGCCAAACTGCTCGCCGATGGCTTTAAAATGCGGTCCATAGCCGGAATCGCCGCTGTAATAAACGTTCTGCTCCGGCGTTTCAAACATGAAACTCGCCCATAGCGTCTGATTGCGCTTGATGCCTCTCCCCGAAAAATGACGGGCTGGCAACGCATGAACGATCAGCGAATCCGTTACTCTGATGGATTGATTCCAGTCCATCTCGTCGATTATCTCGCCGCGCATTCCCCAATAACGTAGATGTGACCCTACGCCAAGCGGCGTAATCACCCGCTTAATTTTCGGCATTAACGCCTTGATCGTAGCGAGATCCAGATGGTCATAGTGATCGTGCGAGATAATGAGCAGATCGATCTCCGGCATCGTCTGTGCGGACCACGGATAATCACCGGCAAAGGCTTTGTTCAGGAATGAAAGCGGTGCGGCATAGTTGCTAAACACGGGATCGATCAGGATACGTTGACCCGCCAGCTGCAAATACCACGAAGAGTGACCCAGCCAGACAAGCGTGTCCTGCTCTGGAGATAACCCGACGAGATCGGTCGCCACCAATGGCAACGGATGTGCTGGCCGCGCATTTTCGCGCTTAGCGACCAAAAACTCCCACCAGGCAGCCAGCATACTTTTGTTGCCGGTATAGCCCGGTGTTGGTACCTGGTTATGAAACTGTCCATCACGATAGTGCGGTGACTGTTCAACCTGACTCAGCTGTGCCCCTTTCGGTGCCTGACCAAACCCGGCATTGAGTAAAAACGGTAAACTTGCAGCTGCGCCAATGAGCATAATAACAACCACACAAACTGTGAGACGCTTCATATCCTGACCTTAAACACGCCCCCTTTCCGCTGGTTTGCGTGACTGACTCTTGATTATGAGTGAGTAAGCACTCATTATAGAAATCGAAAGTTCGCCGTCAAGATGATTTTCAATCTTTGACATTCACCGTTGCGGTGCTGCAAAGGCCGTGATTCAATCATGCTTTTTACAACTTAAGGGTAAAGTGTAGTGGCTCGTCCGAAGAGTGAAGACAAAAAATTGGCATTACTGGAAGCTGCAACCACAGCATTTGCACAATCAGGTATTGCGGCGTCTACCGCCGTAATTGCCCGCAATGCAGGTGTTGCGGAGGGAACGTTGTTTCGCTATTTCGCGACCAAAGATGATTTAATCAACGAGCTTTACCTCTTTTTAAAGCACGATCTCTGTCAGTCGATGATGGCAAATCTGGATCGCTCAGTGACCGATGCCAAAACCATGACTCACTATATCTGGAACAGCTACATTAGCTGGGGCCTGAACCATACCTGTGGGCATCGCACGATTCGCCAGTTAGCCGTTAGCGAGAAAATCAGCAAAGAAACAGAACAGCAGGCCGACGATATGTTCCCGGAACTGCGCGATCTTTGTCATCGCTCCGTGCGACCTGAGTTTATGTCTGACGAATATCGCGCCTTCGGCGATGGCCTTTTTCTCTCTTTGGCGGAAACCACCATGGAGTTCGCTGCCCGAGACTCTGCCCGGGCCAAGGAATACATATCGATGGGATTTGAAGCGATGTGGCGCGCGCTAACCCGCGAGGAACAATAATGGACGGCCTGACCCTGCCTACCTGTGCGAAACGCCTTGCGCTCGAACTGCCTTTTACCGAACACTGCTGGCCATTCGGCCCGGAATACGATGTATTCAAGGTTGGCGGTAAAATTTTTATGCTGGTCACGGAGCTTCGCGGACGTCCGCTTATTAACCTGAAATCCGATCCGCAAAAATCACTGTTAAACCAGCAGATCTACCCCAGCATTAAACCCGGCTATCACATGAATAAAAAGCACTGGATCTCGGTCTATCCGGGCGACGACATTACCGAGTCATTACTGGCAGAGCTGGTGAATGATTCCTGGCACCGCGTCGTTGACGGCTTGCCGAAGCGGGATCAAAAACGCCTGCGTCCAGACTGATTTATCGTTAACCCCGATAAGTGTTTTTGCATTTTCCTGTCTTATCTTTTTCCTGCTAACCCTGTACCCTGCTGAAACAAAACGTACCCGCAGGGTATAAAAAACCACCAGGAGTAGTTATGGATATTGTTTCTGTCGCCTTAAAACGTTACTCCACTAAGGCATTCGATCCGACTAAAAAACTGACCGCTGAGCAGGCCGAAAAATTAAAAACGCTGCTGCAGTTTAGCCCATCCAGCACCAACTCTCAGCCATGGCATTTTATCGTTGCCAGTACTGATGAAGGTAAAGCGCGTGTGGCCAAATCCGCAGCCGGCGGCTTTGTGTTCAACGAACGTAAAATGCTGGATGCTTCCCACGTAGTAGTGTTCTGCGCCAAAACGGCGATGGACGACGCGTGGCTGGAGCGCGTGGTGGATCAGGAAGAGAGCGATGGCCGCTTCGCCACCCCTGAAGCTAAAGCTGCAAACCACAAAGGTCGTACCTTCTTTGCTGATATGCATCGCAAAGAACTGAAAGATGACAACCACTGGATGGCAAAACAGGTGTACCTGAACGTTGGTAACTTCCTGCTGGGCGTTGCAGCAATGGGTCTGGATGCAGTGCCGATCGAAGGCTTTGATGCAGCGGTGATGGATGCAGAGTTTGGTCTGAAAGAAAAAGGTTTCACTAGCGTAGTGGTGGTCCCGGTGGGTCATCACAGCGTAGAAGATTTCAACGCCGCGCTGCCGAAATCCCGTCTGCCGCTGGAAACAACGCTGACAGAAGTCTAGTCCCCACATTTGCATAAGCTCCACACAGCGGTCATCATAGACCGCTGTTTATTAAGGAGACGTTATGCAGGAATTGATATCTCAGGTAGAAGAACTCGGCATTGAAATAAATCACACCACTTCGCTGGTGATGATTTTTGGCATTATTTTTATCACCGCCATTATTGTTCACGTTATTTTGCACTGGGTGGTATTACGCGCATTTGAAAAACGCGCCAGCACCAGTTCCCGTCTGTGGTTGCAAATTATCACGCAGAACAAATTATTCCACCGCCTGGCGTTTACGCTGCAAGGTATCATCGTCAATATACAGGCCACACTCTGGCTACAAAAAGGCAGTGAAGCGGCCGATATATTAGTGACTTGCGCACAGCTGTGGATCATGATGTACGCCCTGCTGTCCCTGTTTTCTCTGCTGGACGTTATTCTTAACCTGTCACAAAAGCTCCCAGCCGCATCCCAATTACCCTTAAAAGGTATATTTCAGGGTATCAAACTGATCGCCGCCATCCTGGTCGGGATCCTGATGATTTCCCTGCTGATAGGTCAATCGCCGGCAATACTGATAAGCGGCCTGGGTGCCATGGCAGCCGTGCTAATGCTGGTATTTAAAGACCCGATACTCGGTCTGGTGGCCGGAATACAGCTCTCGGCCAACGACATGCTTAAGCTTGGCGACTGGCTGGAAATGCCGAAATACGGTGCAGACGGTGCTGTTATCGATATTGGTTTAACCACCGTCAAAGTGCGCAACTGGGATAACACCATCACCACGATCCCCACCTGGTCACTGGTATCAGACTCTTTTAAAAACTGGAGCGGAATGTCGGCTTCAGGCGGTCGGAGAATTAAACGCAGCATCAGCATTGATGCCACCAGCATCCATTTTCTTGATGAGGATGAGCGTCAGCGACTACATAAAGCTCACCTGCTGAAACCGTATTTGACCACGCGTCACCAGGAAATCGACGCGTGGAATCAGCAATTAGATGCGCCTGAATCGGTATTGAATCACCGCCAAATGACCAATATTGGCACCTTCCGCGCTTATCTGAACGAATATTTGCGTCATCACCCGCGTATTCGCAAAGATATGACGTTAATGGTGCGCCAGCTTGCGCCAGACGATCACGGATTACCAATCGAAATTTATGCTTTTACCAATACGGTGGTCTGGCTGGAATATGAAAGTATTCAGGCTGATATCTTCGACCATATCTTTGCCGTGGTCGAAGAGTTTGGCCTGCGCATTCATCAGTCGCCTACCGGAAACGATATTCGCGCACTGTCTGGCGCGTTTCAGCGATAACGCTCAGGTACTGGCGCGTGAAATATAGCGCCAGTCCATCATCACCCTTTCCGTCTGCGCGTCAGGATTTTCTATTTTATTCAGCAGCAATCCTACCGCTTTGCGGCCTATATCCCGCGAGGGCTGCTCAATGGTCGAAAGCTGAGGGGAAACCATTTCTGCCAGTTCCGTACCGTCGAATCCAACGACGGCGATATCCTGCGGGATCTGTAATCCGGCATCGAAAATAGCTCGCATCGCACCAGCGGCTAACGTGTCCGATACGGCAAACACCGCGTCGGGTTTCACCTCTGCGGCAAGGAATGTTTTCATCGCCGCAATTCCTGCGCTGGAACTTAATTCACTGGCGTATTCCACGGCCTGATATTCAAGCGACAGCGCATGTAGCGCCGCTTTATAGCCGCGTTCGCGTAACCGGGCGTATTTATAACTTAGATCATGGTTGATTAAGGCAATGCGTTGGTAGCCCTTTTCCACCAGGTGAGATATTACCGACTGTGCAGCGTCAACATCGTTAATCCCGACGCAGGAAACCGCACCTTTATCAGCGTATTCCGCACACTGAACCCAGGGCGCGTCGCCAATCAGCGTAGTCAGTTCCGGTAATTTTGAGAATGCATCCATGGTGATAATGCCATCGACGATTTTCCCCGACAGCAACTTCAACGCCGATTTTGAGCGGGCTGTATCCGAGCCGGAATTACACAGCAAAATGCGATAGCCATTCTTCTCCGCCTCCTCTTCAATACCTTTAACAACCTCTGCACAAAAAGGGTTGGCAATGTTGGAAACCATTACCAGAATCATCGAACTACGTGCCGTACGCAACTGACGCGCCAGCAGGTTGGGCTGATAATTGCTTTCTTTAATAGCCTGTAGCACGCGCTCGCGATTTTTGGCTTTGACGGTATCGCTGTGATTCAGCACACGCGATACCGTCGCCACTGACACACCGGCAAGCTGAGCGATTTTTTGAATAGACATAACGACGACACATCCTGCGGTTTACGCTTTGCGTTGAGGCTACCATAAAATCGCCGCCTGGCGAACCGGATGCGTGTTTAGCGCTGTACTGATATCCAACGCTGCTGCTGATGGCTTTTTATAATTGCATCAATGATATACATCACATCCGCGCCATCAGAAAATGACGCAAATCGACGCTCCGCCGTCGCGGGCATTTTGCCTGCCGACACCGCCTGATAAAACTGCTGCATCATATTCTTGAACGCATCCGGCCAGCCCTCAATATGCCCGCCAGGAAAGTGCGCACTGGCAGCAACATCCGCATTCATCAATCCAGGGTCATCCGTCAGGATCTGGTTCGCCTGCTGACGGTGTCCAACCCAAAGCTGTTGCGGCGTTTCCTGATCCCAGTGCAGTGAACACTGGCTACCGTTAATTTCAAAGCTCAGGTGATTCTTGCGCCCTGCACTCACCTGCGAAACGCTAAAGCAGCCTTTGCTGCCATCATCAAAACGTACCAGCACCGATCCACGATCTTCCGTCGTAACCGCTTTATCCTCAAATTGCACATCAGCCATTTGCTGACCAAACGTAGCGTTACTGGCAATGCTGGCTTTACGTACCGGCCAGACGATAGCCAAATCTGCCATCACCTCGACAATACGTTTTCCAGTCACGAATTGCACCGTGTCACACCAGTGTGAACCGATATCCGCTATCGCCCGCGAATTGCCGCCCTGTACAGCATCGACCCGCCAGTTGTAGTCAGTCTCCAGCAGCATCCAGTCCTGCAAATAGCTCCCCTGAACGGCAAACAGACGGCCTACGCTGCCGCTTCTTACCATACTGGCCGCCTGCTGAACCATTGCAAACTGACGATAGACAAAGCTCACGCCGTGCACCACTCCCACCTGCTGTGCCAGCCTTTCCAGTTCACGAGCCTCATCCGGCGTCATACACAGCGGCTTTTCTGAAAACACATGCAGGCCCGCGCGTAAAATCTGCCGATTGATGTCGGCATGCAGATAATTCGGCGTACAGTTATGCACTACCTGCAGTCCGGGATGCGCCAGCAGCGCCTCAACGCTGCCATACGCATGAGGAATATGAAGAGCATCTGCACGTTCCTGGGCAACCGCCAGCGAGCTATCACAGAGCGCCACCACGTTCAGACCGCCGAGTCGACGCAATGCCTCAATATGTGCAGGTCCAATAAATCCGCTACCAATAATGCCAACCTGTATCATTTGCGTACCTCATCGCCAGCGGCGAAATCATCAAATGCGCGTGCAGAAACCGGAATAATATGGCGGCGTATAAAATCACTCCCCTCACGCGCCCCGGTTTGCGCGTCTTTCAGGCAACACTCCCATTCCAGCACCGCCCAGCCAGGGAAATCATATTGTGTGAGCTTGCTGAAGATCGTTTTGAAATCGACCTGCCCGTCCCCCAGGGAACGGAAACGCCCGGCACGATCGAGCCACGGCTGGTAACCGCCATAGGCACCGCTACGGCTACTGGCGTGGTACTCAGCGTCCTTGACGTGAAACGCTTTAATGCGGGAATGGTAAACATCGATAAATCCAAGATAATTCATCTGCTGCAATAACAGATGGCTAGGATCATAGAGAATGTTGCAGCGAGGATGATTATCAACCAGCGCCAGAAAACGCTCAAACGTCACGCCATCGTGCAGATCTTCGCCGGGATGGATCTCAAAGCAAACATCCACCCCATGATGATCAAAGCGATCGAGAATCGGTCTCCAGCGCCGCGCCAGCTCCAGAAAGGCCTCTTCAAAACGCTGACGATTATGCGGTGGCCATGGATAAAAGAAAGGCCAGGCGAGCGAACCTGAAAACGTGGCATGCGCAGTCAGCCCCAGTCTTTGCGAAGCCGCAGCGGCCTGGTGTAAGGTTTCGATGGCCCACGCCTGTCTGGCCTGCGGATTAGCGCGTACAGATGGCGGAGCAAATCCGTCAAAAGCGTCATCATAAGCCGGATGGACTGCAACCAGTTGACCTTCAAGATGGGTCGATAATTCGCTAATCACTAACCCATGCCCGGCCAGCATCCCGCGAATATCATCACAATAGGCCTGACTTACAGCAGCTTGTTCGACATCAAACAGCGACTTGTGATTACACGGGACTTGTAATGCCTTATAGCCCAGCTCCGCTGCCCATTTTGCCACGCCTTCCAGGGTGTTAAATGGCGGGCGTTCCCCGATAAATTGCGCCAGAAAAATGCCAGGCCCTTTGATGGTTTTCATAACCCCTCCTAAAAATTACGCCTGCTCTTTATCGTCATACTTGAAAGAGAAAAGGAAAATCACGGCAATGACTGCGGCAGCTACTGCCGGGATCCACCAGAATGTGGTCCATGCCTGAGGCACGGTTTGCCCCGCCACCAGCCGGTTGTAAAGTGCGCCTGAAATTTGCGAGCCCAGCAGCATCCCGATCCCATAGGTAAACATGACGATCATGCTTTGCGCCTGACCTTTTACTTTTTCCCCGGCGATACGATCGGTGTAAATAAAGCCGACCACGAAGAAGAAGTCGTAACACACGCCGTGCAGCAGAATGCCGAGATACAGCAGGAATCTGCCCTCTTCGCTGATGCCGAGGGCAAAGAAGGCATAACGCACGAACCAGGCGCACATCCCGATTAACAGCATGTATTTCACGCCCAGGCGTCTGAACAGGAAAGGGATTACCAGCATGAAGAAAATTTCAGACATCTGACCAAATGACATCGCCGTACTGACGTCGCCAACGCCCGCATCAGCAAGAAACGACGCGGTATATGCGTAATAGGTTCCCAACGGCACAGAGATGAGCGTCGCGCAGAGTGAGAAAACAAAAAAGTGACGAACCTTGAGTAAGGCGAAAGCATCCGCACAAAACAGATCGCGAACTTTTACCGGCAGTCCTTTCGCCGGTGCTGGTGTGTTGGGCAGCGTCAGGCTGTAGAGTGCCAGAATCACAGAGATAATCGCCGCCAGCGTAAAGATGCCGGTGGTGTCTGAAATTCCGGTTACACCGATAAAGATCCCCGCAACAATCCAGCCAATGGTGCCAAACACCCGCACCACCGGGAAGGTTTTGTCCTTATCCGACAGGCTATGAAAAGCAATGTTGTTAGTAAGCGCCAGAGTTGGCATATAGCACAACGTGTAGCCAAACAGCAGACCAATCAACAGCGCGCCGTTTTGCGCCACCAATGCCTGCGGAACAAACCACAGGATTGCCGCACCAGCAAGGTGCATCACTGCCATCACCTTTTGCGAGGCAAAGAAGCGATCTACCAGCATCCCTAAGACGAACGGCGACAGAATAGAAGCAATGGGCCCGGCTGAAAACGCATCCCCAATCAACAGTGACATGTTGTGCTGGCTCATCACCAGCCCCAGCGTGACGGACCAACTTCCCCAGATAAAGAACTGTAAGAACATCATTAGCGACAGCCGGGGCACCAGCAGCCGGTACTGTACGCTCTGTTTTCCACTACTTTCGGTTGTTGACACCATTTTTGCCCCACCCTTAAAAAGTAATCGATTACAAAATAGATTCAATAGAAAAGTAATCGATTACAAAATAAAGATCCTGTCAGCAAAAGCAAAATTGCGAGAACGGTCACGATAAACGTTGAGGGAGGATCCGATCCCATCCTGACGATGGGATCGGTAGCAACAAGATAGGTAGAAACTTAGCGGGACTTACGACGCAGCAGTTTGAAGGCCACAAACAAGAAAATGATCCACACTGGCAGCAGGATAGCTGACAGGCGCATCTCATCCATCGTACACATCAGCACCAGGATCATGCCAAGGAAAGCAATACACAGGTAGTTCCCTGCTGGATACAGCAGCGCTTTAAACTGCGTGTCACGGCCCTTGCGACGCATCGCCGCCCGGAATCGCAGATGTGCCAGGCAGATCATAATCCAGTTCAGCAGCAGCGTCGCCACCACCAGCGCCATCAGCAGGCTAAAGGCCTTTTGCGGCAGCACATAGTTGATCAGTACCACCAGCGACGTAATAGCACCGGAAAGGATCAGTGAATTCACCGGTACGCCGCGACGGCTGACGCGGGTTAAGAACTTCGGCGCGTTCCCCTGAACCGAGAGACCAAATAGCATACGACTGTTAGAGTAGACGCCACTGTTATACACCGACAGCGAAGCCACCAGGATGACAAAGTTCAGCGCAGAAGCCACCACGTTGCTATCAAGATTATGGAATATCATCACAAACGGGCTGCTGTTGGATTTCACTTCCACCCACGGGTATAGCGCCAACAGCACCACCAGAGAACCGATGTAAAACAGCAGAATACGGTACACCACCTGGTTTACCGCCTTTGGAATGCTTTTCTGCGGATCCTGCGCTTCCGCGGCGGTAATCCCGATAAGCTCCAGCCCGCCAAAGGAGAACATAATCACTGCCAGCGACAGAATTAATCCGTTCCAGCCGGTAGCAAAAAAGCCGTTGTAACGCCACAGGTTATCGATGCTTGCATGTTCCCCGCCGTTACCGGAAAACAGCATCCACACGCCAAAACCTATCATGCCGATAATGGCCAGCACTTTAATCAGTGCGAACCAGAATTCCGTTTCGCCATACAGACGTACGTTGACCAGATTGACGGCGTTGATGATCACGAAGAATGCCGCGGCCCAAATCCAGGTCGGGACATCGGGCAGCCAATACTGCATATAGATCCCGGCCGCTGTCAGTTCCGCCATACCGACCAGCACAAACATCACCCAGTAGTTCCAACCGGACAGAAAACCCGCGAACGGTCCCCAGTATTTATAGGCAAAGTGGGCAAAGGATCCGGAAACGGGTTCTTCCACTACCATTTCGCCCAGTTGACGCATGATCAAAAAAGCGATGATCCCGGCCACACCGTAACCCAGTAACACCGCAGGTCCCGCCATCTGAATAGCCGGGCCAATGCCCAAAAACAGGCCCGTACCAATTGCACCGCCCAGTGCAATTAACTGAATATGGCGGTTTTGCAACCCTCGTTGAAGCGTCGGCTCATTTGTTGACGCGGCATCAGACACGCTGGTGTCAGATGCAGTTGACGCGTTTTTCACGCCCTTCCCCTGTGTCGTTTTTATTGAAGGGGCTTCTTTTAACATTTCAACCTGGTTGTCGCAAGGCGCAATAAGGACCTGCCGTGCCTGTAGCATTGCGTTTGTTCATAATTACGGTGAATTATTCTGGACGAAAAGGCATGACAGGCCACAGAATGCGCTTTACTGTTTTTCTAACATTTTCAAACGGGTGAACCTGTTGTACTTCAGCCACTCGTTTTTGAGTCAGGCCAGGCAACGACTGTCATGAATAAGATCATCAAACGACTGGAAATCGTCAAAAGCGCTATTGAACTGGAAGATGAGGAGATTATTTTCCAGCAGGTGGCGCATCTTAAAAATGAGCCGTTATCCGTCGTGCCAGGCACCATTGTGCAGGCGATCGAAGAACGACGCTTTAGTGATGCCCTGCGTGAAATCTCGGCCTGGCTGCAATCTCAACGGGCAGTCTCTACGTGGCAGGATCCAGCCATTGCCGCCAGTAAGCTGGAACTCAAAGCGCTCGAAACACAGCTGCGTGACCTGATCGATAAGCGCAACACGCGCATTCAAATCCTCGATGATTTCAACGATCTGTATCACCTTCGTCTTGGACCGCTGATGAGCCGCATTCTCGAACTGCGTAAACAGCTCGCCGCCAGCGCCCAGCGCAAACAGGAAGCGGAGCGAAAACGCCGGGAAAAAGACTATCAATCCTGCCAGCACTATATTTCCCAGGCTGTTGATCAACTGGCAAGGCTCAAGCAGCACTGGATGAACCAGAATTCAGATTCGCGCGAATCGGTGGAAACACGCCAACGTATTCAGCAACAAACGGAACTGATTACCGCCCTTCTGGCGGAAATTCGTGAGTTGGAAAACGACTTTTCTCGCCAGGACGACAGCGCAACCCGTCAGGCACAGGAAGAGGCCAGCCATGAATATGATGAATATCAGGAGCAGCAGCAGGATGCGCAGCATCGTTTTAGTCGTGACCAGCGGCTTTCCTCTGATGAACGTAATGAGCTAAAACGCCTGTGGCGTCAGGCCAGCCGTCTTTGCCACCCGGACGTGGTAGCCGATGATCTGAAAGAGAAAGCGCATCAGATGATGGTGCAGCTTAACCAGGCACGCCAAAATGCCGATCTTGCCGCCGTCCGGGCGCTACTGACTCAATTGCAAAGCGGCCTCGAACCGATGATGGCGAGTGACCGATTGAACGATTTGCAGCATTTACGCAGCAAAATACAACAGCTCAGAGAACACATTAACGCGCTGCTGAAAGAGATTACCGAACTGGAAGCGGAGAACGCCTGGCGGCTTGCCACCTCCGTGACAGATAAAGAGGCCTACTTCTCCGATCAACAACGGGCGCTTACGGAAATCCGCAATACGCTGGAACAACAGGTGCAACAGGTTGAGCAGGAGCTGTTGGCGGGCTAAGCGCTATCGCTAGCGCATTAAGACAAAATGACACCTGCAAGCCAGATTTCAACATTAGGCACAAAAAGACCAAAAAAGGATAAAGCACTAATAAATTGCTTTAACGTAGAAATATAATCTGGAATAATCCTGTTTTTAGCCGATAGGTGTAAATTCGGCAATATTTCCCTCTTCTCCTGACCTTCCACCTCCTACGTCCTGGCCAGGATTAAGAATTCTCCTACCCTCAATTAATCCCATGAAGAAAAATGAGTATCTTATTGAAATTAAAGCCATTACATATAAATACCTTTCTTTAACCCTAGGAATACCCTGCCTTTATACAAACCTCCTTCTTATTATTATCCCGATCCATAAGCGAAATCTATCAATCATTTACTCAGAGCTGAAATAAACGATTTATCTTAAATTTTAACAAAGTGTAATATCCACTTTAAGGATAGTTAATGATTCTAATTAATACAGAGAATTTCTGTTTGATCTGGAATTAATAAGGATACGTTCACAGCACAGAACGTTATACGAGATTTAATTAACATTTCACGCGTCGCAAGAAACTCTTTTTTAACCTAAAAAAGAGGCGACTGCTTGCACCAAAATTTCAAGGAGATCGTTATGTCAAAAGCTATTTTTTTGGGTGACTCAATTTACCCTTGGCTAGGCATGCGAGAAATCCTACGTGGCTCATCATTATTTATTGATATCACGTACTACTCCTCCCAGACACTTTCTGCTGTCAAAATGCTCCCTTATGAAACGGATTGCATCATCATTAATCCTGACAAATCAGATTTTTTAAAATATGCCAGAATTATCCGCAACATGGCTTTACGACCTGTCACCAAAATTATTGTTTTGGCAGATGAAGCTACCTTTGCCATTTTTCAAACCGTTTGCGGGAAGAACATGCAATTTCTCGATCAAGACACCAGCCTTGATCAGCTATTACAGACCGTCACACGTATCACGCAAAACAAAAAACAACAAAGTATCAAAGAACTACACACAAAAATTACAGCTAACGAATTTAACGTAATGATGATGCTTGCACGAGGATGGTCACTGACACAAATCGCCGGGGCATCACAAAAAAGTGAAAAAACCATCGGGGCGTACAAAAGCAATATTGCCAGAAAACTCGGCAAAAATAACACCCGGCTCAAGTACACCATTTCCCACTATAGCCAGCCGTAACTGACTTATTTAAGGACAATTATCACGGTTATTATTTAAAGAGGTTTTCTTTCGACTCGCTTTTTTAATTCCGCATCGCACGGAAGGGAACCCTATTTCCAAAATCCATTACCGGGTAGCACATCCGCGTGCCAACCATAGCCAACAACTCAACGTATTAACACATACATAACAGGAATGTAGACAAGGGTTATATATGAACAAAGTTTACAGCATTATTTGGAACGCGGCGCTCGGTATCTGGGTGGTCGTTTCTGAATTAACGAAAGGAAAGAAAAAAAGCAGTTCGCGTAAAACTGTCGCCGTACTGGCAGCTGGCGCATTAAGCGGTGCTTCATTGCTGGCTTCTGCAGCCCAGATTACCGCAACGGGTGAACACGATATTCATGAAGACTTCAAGACAGGTATTTCCGCTGGGGTTTATGAGGGTATCCACGACTACGGCTTCTTATATGAAGATAACACAACTGGTCAGGCACTGAATATCAGTGGTGCAATCCCAACATTTAGCCCGGGTCAAAGCGGCGTTGTTGAATCAACCACTATCCGGGAACTGCTGGAAAGCGGCAAAATCACCCTGCTGGCGACCAGCCCTGACCAGAGCGTAAAAACCATTACCAACTCTGAAGAACTGGCGGAATACCTGACTTACAACCAGTCGTCAACGCCTTCGCAGAGCACAGAATTTGATATCAACGATCCGGCGTTTCCCGGTGAAAAAACGACCATCAAAGTCTTTGATACCAATGAGTTAAATGGTTTTCTTACCGAAGCGCAAGTCGGCGATGCGGTATTAAACACCTTTGATGCTCAGAAATCAGAAATCTATAAGCAATTTGGTATCGCACTGGCGACAAATGGCTCCATTGCCAATCTGAATATTGGCAACGACACCCTCAATGTGCGTGACAAAGCCAATACCATTGAAATGCTGGCAAAAGATTCCTCGCTGCTGGAAGCACAAGGTACTGCAAGCCAGGTGAACTGGCAGTCAGATAACTATATAAAATTTAACGCAGCCCCGGTGATCCCTGAAAAAACGTTCACCGGTTCAGCGCAAACCTCCGTGTTTGGCGATGATGTGACGCTGATGACCTATGGCTATGACGAGGATGGTCAGGTCGTCAAAACCGGGGAGCGCACATTTACCATTACCAACACACAAGAACTGGCCGAATTCAATGACTGGCTGTTGGGCAAAAGCGACGACGCGGCACTCAACCCTGATGGTGAAAAAGTCAGCCAAATCCAGCTGTGGATAGATGCGGAGGAAGTCACAACCGTCACCGCAGCACAAACAAAGTACGCCGGGCTGATTGAAAATCTGCTCACCTCCGGTAAGCCAGCTGACATACTCAGCTGGGATTACGACGTCTGGACCGACGGTTTGTCACATACCAACAACGCGACCGCTGGCCGTGGTGAGTTACATGCCATCTACGCCAACGGCGCAGGCACCTCAGGCACCTTGAACAAAGACGCGATTATTGCCGTTGACGGCAGTATTAATGGCGTGATGAAAGCCATTAATGGTGGGGTTATCACTAACCTTGGTGAGCTGAACGCATTACGCACATCTACCGGGCAAAGCCTGGCGATTGGCATGCTGGCAAAAGACGCGACGGCAACCAACAACGGGATCATCAACTCCGGGCTGTTTATTGATAAAGACGGCAACCAAAACGTCAACAGCTATGGCGCATTTGGTATGCAGGGGCAAGGCGCCAGTCAAATCACCAACGAAGGCACCATCAACCAGGCGATCACCACCGATAACTTCGGTACCGCTTCTGCCGCCGATCCCTGGAGTAAGGACAAACCCGCTGGCGAGCTGACGCTGGCCATTGGTATGCAACTGTCTGACAATGCTCAAGGGGTCAACAACGGCGATATCAACGTCGTGGACGGGCGCAAAAACGGTGCATCCTACGGCAGCGGCATCGCCTATGGCGTAGAAGTCGCCGACAACGCCACCTTTACCAACAGCGCAGGTGCCTCTATTTATCTTGGCCGTAACGCAAGTGATCCGTCTAAAGATGTCACCATGGCAGGCGGTTCAAGTCTGAGCGCCGGGATCATGACCAAGAGCGCCAAAGAGGTGATTAACAACGGCCTTATCACGCTGGGAACCGGCGTACGTAACGCCGCGGGTATGCTGATTGGTAACGCGACCGGCAACGTCATCAATACCGGTAATATCGTGATCAATGGCGATTCCAGCGCGGGGAGTAGCAGGAACTACGGTATCACCGTGCGTGACAGCGGCGCGGAAAATAATCAGGAAATTCGCAACGACGGCAAGATTAACGTCAACGGCACCAACAACGTCGGCATCCACGTCAGCGCAACTAACAAAAATGCCGAAGCCACGACTAGCGCTTCAGGCTCTATCGTAGTTGATGGTGAAGGTAGTGTCGGTAACCGTAACTATGCCGTCTGGGCTGAAGGTGGCAAAGATGGAAAGGCAGTGGTCAACGTCTATTCCAACATCACGCTAAACAAAGCCGGGAACATCGGCGTACACGTGCGTGATAACGCCGTCGCTAACGTCGACAGTCTGAGTAGCCCGGCATTCAACAGCACCGATCAGATTGGCTATTACCTGTATGGTAAAGGCGCAACTGCGAATATTGGTCAGGCGGTAATGAATGACAACGGGCAAGATCGCACAACCATTTTCCGTATTGCCAACGGCGCAATGCTGGCCGGTAACACCACCACTCCTGACGGTCAGCCCAGCTCAAACCTTGACCTGACCTTAAGCGGCGAACAGTCCGTTGGCGTATTAGCGACGGGCACAGGCAGTAGTGTGGATACCGGCGAAGCCACGTTCACCGTGCAGGGCACCGACTCCGCAGCGCTGCTGATTGAAGGCGGTGCCACAGGTAACATCAGCGATAAAACCACCATCAATTTAACCGGTGAAAGAACCATTGCCGGGGTAGTGGACGGTCAGGCTCATCAGTTGAATGGCAACGCAGAAGGTAGCGCCACTCCGACCATCCTCACTTCAAACGCAAAAATCACTTCAGAAGCCAGCGGCAACAAGGTTATTGCCTATGTGGCAAGGAACCAGGGCAGCCTGATCCTCGATACCCAGGCAATTATCGATCTTGCCAGCACCGACAGCATTGGTGTTAACGTGCAACAAGGCGGGAGTTTAACCAATAACGCGACCGCTGCCTTACATGTGAGTAACGGCATTGGCGTACAAGCTTCTGGTTCGAACGCACAGATTAAAAAATTGGGTCAGATTCAAGTTGATGATGGAACCGCAGGGGTTCTGCTGACCAACGGTGCCAGCCTGAATATTACTGGTAATACTGGCGATGCCATCACCACCAATGGCACTGCTGACGGTATTCGCCTGGACACCGGAGCCGGTAAGCTGGCTGCCAAAGGGGTGATTATTAGCGCCGAAGGTACTGGCGCGGGCATTCAAAACGATGCCAACAATACCGATATCACACTCAATGATGTCACCATCAATGCCAACGACGGTCCGGGGATCCGTACCAGCGTCGCGTTAAACATGAAAGATGGCCTGAATAACATTCTGAACGTTAACGGTAAAGGTACCGGCTTCGCCTTTGAGCAGCGCAATGGTGACGCAGTGACAGGCAATCTGACCATCGGCAAAGGCTATACCGTTGAGGTGCATAACAGCGAAGGCAGCGGTATTCGCGCCAATACGGACGGTAAGGTCACCACCAATGCCAATATCAACGTCTACGACAGCGCAGGTGGTTCTGCAATCATCGCTAAAAATGTTAGCGCAATAGCCAATAGCGGAAAAATTATCTCTGCCAGCACCACCGCACCCGTTATTGATGCCAGCGGTGACAGCAATAAAAAAATCACCAATACCGGTACCCTTCAGGCTATCAACGATACAGCAGTGGCGATTCAATCTGGCAAGGGCAATGACACCATTGATATCAGCCAGGGTATCACCAGTGGCGTCATCAACACCGGAGAAGGCAAGGACACCTTTAACTGGCAAAGCGGAACCTTTGCGGGCGAGGTGAATTTCGCCGGAACCGGCGGCAACAATAAAGCCAACATCGGCAATGTGACGCTGGATAAAACGCGCCATATCACTACCGAAGCCGGCAGTGGCAACGCCCTCACCTTCACCAATACACACGGTAACAGTGCGAAAATTGGCAGCCTGAGCAGCGATAACCTGACCACCGGTACCAACATCGGCACGGGTTGGGACTCACTGACCATTAGCGGTTCAAGTGCAGATATGCGCATCGTCGATCGTCTGCAACTGGCAAGTAAAACCATTGCGGTTACCAATGGCGCAACGCTGCGTACCGGCGATCACGGCGAGTCCACCAGCACTGCCGCGACCATCGCTGACTACAATGTGACGACTCAGGGTGCAGGCAGCCGGGTCATCTTTGACACGCAGGGCGATACGGCGGCTGCGCAGATCTATAACGGCGTCATCAGCGGTGATGGGAAGTTTGAACGCGCGGCGGGCGGCACCACTGTCTTTACCGCCAACAACACCTATACCGGCTCTACCACTATTGATCAAACCGGTACGCTGCAGTTGGGTGACGGCGGAAATACAGGCGGAGTCAACGCCGTGTCTGACATCATCGACAATGGCGTACTGGCGATTAATCGGGCCAATGATGTGCTGCTTGGCGGCGTAATCTCCGGGATCGGTGCGTTACAGCAGATTGGTAACGGTATTACTCGCCTGACGGGCAATAACACCTATACCGGCGACACGACCGTCACCAGCGGTACGCTACTGGTGAAAGGGAATCAGAGTGCCGCGACGGGTGTGACCAAAGTAAGCGGTACGGCGACGCTGGGGGGTAACGGGGTGATCGGCGGCGACGTGCTGATGAACGATGCCTCTACCCTCAGCGCCGGTGACGGCGGTGCGGGTACGTTATCCATTAACGGTAATCTGCAGCTTGGCAGCAAAACGACCTCCGCTTTCGAACTGGGTCAAGCCTATACGCCAGGCGGCGCGCTAAACGATCTGATTAACGTCGCAGGCGATCTGCAACTGGACGGGACTCTGGACGTCACCACTTCACAGGGTGGTAACTTCGGACCGGGCGTGTACCGTATCTATAACTACGGTGGCACGCTGGATAACCAGACGCTGGAATTAGGCGCGATACCGAATAGCCAGGATAAGAGCAATATTTTTGTTCAAACCTCCATCGACAAACAGGTCAACCTGGTGAATGCCAACGGCGTTACCCTGCAGTTCTGGGACGGCGCAACCGTTAATCAGAGCCACGGCGCGTCGGGCATTGAAGGCAACAGCAAAATTGACGGTGGCGATGGCAAATGGATGGCAATCGGCAGTCAGGGTGATAACAACTGGACCACCGCAACCGGTGAGGGTAACGCCCCTTGGGCACAGAAGTCCTTCGCCGTCTTCACCACCAAAGGCGGTACCGTTACCGTGGATAACGCCGCGGGAGAAATTAACTTCTCCGGAGCACAGTTTGATGCCGATGGCTATGTCGTTAAAGGCGATGCGCTTAACGCGTATGCCACCACGGAAAACGCGACCCACGCAGGCCAGACGCCGGGGACTGGCGAACTGCTGGTGCGCGTTGGCGCTGGTGGCGCGGGGCAAAACTATACCGCGACCATTGAGTCCGTTATCCGCGAGGCCAGTACTGCTGACAAGCTGACGCTGGTGAAAACCGACCTTGGCCGTCTGATCCTCAGCGGTGACAACGAATATCGCGGCGGCACGCGCATTGATGGCGGCACGTTGCAGATCTCCTCCGACAGCAATCTCGGCCAGAGCGGAACTGACCTGGCCATCAATAACGGTTCAACGCTGCAACTGGGCGCGGACCTGACCAGCAATCGCACCATTGAGCTGGGAGCGAATGAGAATGCTGCGGTGTTTGACCTTAATTCGCACCACTTCACGCCAACCGGTGAGATTACCGGCGAGGGTAAACTGAAAGTCACCAGCAGCTCTAGCGATGCGGGCAGCACCTTGTCGCTCGACCGCGCAAACAGCTACAAAGGCGACACCGAAATTGCCGGTACCGGAAACGCCAACAATGTGACGGTCAACGTCAGCAAAACCGGAGCCTTTGGCAGTAATGAAAGCAGCACCGTGAACGTCAATAAGGGTGCGACGCTCAATGTCAGCGGGACAGATACCAGCCTGAAATCCCTGACTATGAACATCGCCGACAGCCTGTTAACGCTGGCGGATAACGTCACCGCCGCAAGCGCAATGCTGAACCTGACGGGCACAGCAAAAGCGGTGTTAACCAACAACGCCAGCGCGGGCAACGCGACGGTTAACGTGTCAAAAGACAGTACCCTGGCGCTGGAAGAAAATGCCAGCGGGGGCAATGCCACCGTGAATAACAGCGGACTGATGACCTTTGCTGACTATGCGATGGCAGAGAACACCGTCGTTAAAAACCTGGTGGGCGGTAAGGTCGATATCAGCGCAGTCGACAGCGCAACGTCTATCGGCTCGTTGTCCGGCGCGGGTAATGTCGAACTGGGCAATAAAGAACTGTCGCTGGGTAATCTGCATCTTGATGACACCATCAGCGGTATTATCAGCGGCAACGACGGCAGCCTGGTGAAAATCGGTGACGGTACGTTGACGCTGACCGGCGATAACACTTACACCGGCACCACGGACGTCAATGAAGGCGTGCTGCTGGTCAACGGTAATCAGTCTGCGGCTACCGGCCAGGTGACGGTGAAATCCGGGGCAACGCTCGGCGGTAACGGTATTATCGGCGGCGCGGTTGATGTGCTGGACGACGCGCATATTACCGCGGGTGCAGCTATCAACAGTGTGGGTAAACTCACTACCGGTTCTCTGACGCTCAGTGATAACGCCCAACTGGATTATCAGTTTGGTCAGGCTTATACCCCGGGCGGTGCCTTCAACGACTTGATTGACGTAAATGGCGATCTGACGCTCGACGGTAAGCTCAACATTGAAACCTCACCAGGTGGAAGCTTTGATGTGGGCGTTTACCGCGTCATCAACTACACCGGCACATTGACCAACAATGTGATGGATATTGCTAACGCACCGGAAGCAGCTGACAGCCTGTACGTGCAGACATCGGTGAAAAATCAGGTCAACCTGGTCAACCACGCCGGACTGACGCTGCGCTTCTGGGACGGCACCGGCGGTGAGAATGGCGAGCTGAAAAATAACGGCGTCATCAACGGCGGCGACGGTATCTGGCAATCCAGCCAGGGTAACGACAACTGGACCACCGATGAATCGACGCCAGAAGGCGCGTTGAACGCACCGTTTACCGATGCCGCATTCGCCGTCTTCCAGGGTGAAGCGGGCAACGTAACCGTCGATAACAGCAAAGGCGATGTCATCATCAGCGGCGCGCAGTTCGCCACCGATGGTTATCGTGTGGGCGGAGAAGCCATTACCACCGACACGGCAAACACCCTGATTCGTGTCGGCGATGGCACAGTAGACGGCGCCAGTTACACCGCCACTATCGACAGCGTTATCCGTGGTACCGGCGGCCTGAATAAAGGCGATCTCGGTACGCTGATTCTCACCGGCGACAATACTTACAGCGGTGGCACCACCATCACCTCAGGGACGCTGCAGGTGGCGGGTGATACCAACCTGGGTGCGGCAGATACGGGAATTACCTTTAATGGCGGTACGCTGAAGTATGGCGAAGCGTTTGATACTGCCCGTCAGGTGACGCTGGAATCCGGCGGCGGGACATTCGACACCAACGGGCATGACGTTTCTCTGCTGACGGAAGTCGAAGGTAACGGTCAACTGACCAAAACCGGTAAAGGCTCCCTCACCCTGACGCTGGATAACACCTACACTGGCGGCACCACCATCGAACAAGGTGTTTTACAACTGGGTAACGGCGGTGATATTGGCAGCATTCAGGGGGATGTCGTTGATAACGGCGTACTCAACGTCAATCGTGGCGATACCCTGGCGCTGACCGGCAATATCAGTGGTAAAGGCCAGCTGCATCAGACCGGTAGCGGCATTACCGAGCTGCAAGGTGAAAACAGCTACAGCGGCGCTACGTTGATCGCCAACGGCGTGCTGCAAGCGGGTAATACCAACACCCTGAGTAGCGCATCACACCACTATGTAGTCGCAGACACCACGTTGAACACGCAGGGCTATAACCAGACGGTAGCGGGCCTGAGCAACGGTGGCGATGTCTCGCTCATCGGTCAGCAGACTGGCACAACCTTAACCGTCAAAGGGGATTACACCGGCGAAAAAGGGACTATCAACATGGCAGCTATCCAGAATGGTAGCGGAGCAGGCATTGCCGACCGTCTGATTATCGATGGCGGTAAAGCCAGCGGTAGCACACTGCTGGATGTCGATGGCTCTGGTCTTGGCGCGCCGACCATTGGGGATGGTATCGAAGTGGTGACTGCGCTCAATGGCGCAACCACAACCGCGCAAACGTCGCGGGATGCCTTCCATCTTGCCGCCGATCGTATGGCTGCAGGTGCGTTTGAGTACCAACTACATGCGGGTAATGCTCAGGGCCAGGGTGAAAACTGGTATCTGAGAAGTGAATACCGTCCAGAAACCATGCTGTATTCTGGCCTCGCCAGCGTAGTACGTCAGGGTGATATTAGCCTGTTAGGTAACATGCACCAACGTATGGGGGACGAGGTTAAACCGGGCATTGATGAAGACAATCGCGCCTGGGCAAGAATGATTGGCTACTCCGGTAAAACCAAACTGGATGATGCAGCCGGTACGCAAACCAGCTCCCATACCATGGGTATCCAGGTCGGCGTTGATATGTATGCTAACGAAAGCTGGAAAGCCGGGATGTATACCAGCATCCTTGATATCGACAGCAATGTGAAAGGCACGAAGACAGGCAGCGATGGCAAAGGCGGTAACATCGACGACAACGCATTTTACGTCGGTGGCTATGCGACCTGGTTCTCGGGTGACGGTATGTATGTTGATAACGTCCTGCAGTACGGTAACCATAAATCCCGCCTGGCGGCGACCGGTAACAACGGCTCGTATACCGTCAGAGGCAACACGCTGACGGCGTCGACAGAGGTGGGTAAATCGTTCCGTTTAGGCGCCAGCGCATGGAGTCTGGAGCCTCAGGCTCAGTTGATCTACCAGTACAGCGACTTTGATAACAGCACGCTGGATGGTGTGACCCCAACGAAAGTGAAAATGGATACCGCAGACTCCTTTACCGCGCGTCTGGGCGTGCGTCTGGTCGCTGACTATGACACCAACCATGGCAAATTCCAGCCGTACGGCAGGGTTAACGTCTGGCAGGGTCTGGGTTCAAAAGACAAAACGCACTTTAGCAATGCGGTAGCCACCACTACGCTGGAATCTTCACAGCAGTACTCCAGCACTGAAGTTGCAGCCGGCCTGTCATGGTCTATCGACAGAAACCTGCAGGTCTACGGTGAGCTGGGTACGCAATTCAGCAACGGCGGCAGTAAGTCGCAGGTCGAAGCGCCGGTCAATGCCTCTATCGGCTTTAAGAAATCGTTCTAAGCTGACATAAACTCGCCAGCCTCCTGTTCAGCAGGGGGCTTTTTTTTGCTTATAGTATTACAGGGGTGGCTGATGCGCGACGCGTATCAGGCCTACAGACTTACCAGCAACGTGGAACAATCAAGGGATTGGGAAACGTAAATACGGAAGGATTAACGATTATATTGCGCTAAGAGTGAAGGGATCTCTTGTGCCTGCACCGGGGGAGAAATGAAAAAGCCTTGAATTTTGTCACAACCAATCTGCATCAACCGGTCCAGTTGGGACTGGGTTTCCACCCCTTCGGCAAGAACTTCGATACCAAAATTATGCGCCAGTGAAATAATACCCTCAACAATCTTTGTCGATCGGGTGTCGGGCTCAATAGCGGTGACAAATTCCTTATCAATTTTTAAGGTATCAAAAGGATATTTCAACAGGTAATTAAGATTAGCATGACCGGTTCCAAAATCATCAAGCGCAAGCTTGACCCCTATCGCCTTTAATTCCGTCATATTTTTAGCCGCAATCTGACTGTCGTACAGCGGTGACGTTTCGGTGACCTCTATTTGGCATCGATGGACCGGCAATCCGGAGGTGGCAAGATTTTGTCTGACGCGTTGGGGTAACAGAGGATCGCAGAATTCAAGCGCGGAAATATTGACGGATAATACAATGGGGTCAGGCCAGGAAGTTGCAACATCCCACGGAGAGTGAGTAACCATATCTTCAATTGAAATAATATTGCCGCTATCTTCCAGTAACGTAATAAAAACATCGGGAGAGATCATACCCATCTGAGGACTATTCCAACGCATTAATGCTTCAAATCCGCTTATACACTGGGCATGTAAATTGAAAATAGGCTGATAAACCATATAAAGTTGACTGGTATTCAAAGCCTTTTCAAGCGCAGTTAGCACCTCATTGGAATTAAACATTCCCCTCTCCCTCTACAAATCATAACATTAAAAACCAGTCAAAATCACTCCCGAATTGTATCTACTATTAGGTGTATTACATCAGAAAAGAATGGTCAGGTTAGGGTAAAAAAGACATACGATGGGTAAATCTGACAATTAACTTATTTAAATCAGAGGTATTGGTCAGGCCAAGCTTGGCGACGACTCTCATCTTATGTGCCTGAATCGTTTTATAGTTCAGGCTAACTAACTCAGAAATTTCTTTGGCTGTATAACCACTTACCAGTAAGTTCAGGATCTGCTGCTCTCTTTCGGTTAATCTTTTCTGCGAACGATACAGTCGGGGGTTCCATTTCCCGACTGATAATGTCGCCAATTGACCAAAATCACGCAATGAAGATTTTTCAGTCAAAACTATTATTTTTTCGACATATAATAACTCTACGCATAATTTCGCCACCAAACTATCAGCAACAATCACCACGACGTTATTATAAAATTTGAATCGGTTTTTATTCAAAAACTGAACAATGTCCGAACACGCATGTTCATTATCGATGATATTAAAAACCATGGTTTGATGCTGGCATAATGATGACTGATGCAACATATCCTCAAACTGGAATGTTTGTATCGGTACATGTTTGCTGGTGAGGTAGGCAAACATACCATTGCCCACAAAATTATCACTGCCACACATCAACATCCTGTTCACCGTTCCTTATAAGCTTCTAATCTTGTTACTCATTAAAAATTTAATAATAATTTTCTCGACTTCAGTTTCTTCACGACGATTTTTAAAATCAAACTCACACGAGATCTGATGACAGGAATACAACTGGTTATCCTCATCAAACTCATTGATCAGGACGACATCGATCACTTTTAAGTCCAGTTGTAAACTGCCAAATGTATCGAAATCCAGAGATGCATTTTTAATCACCGCATCTTTATAAAGAAAACGGGCGTTTACATCTTTAACGATTAACGCACAACCACCCTGCGAGATATTTTTAATCTTGAAAGAGTAGTTTTCTCCATTTTTGTAACGACCAAAACAGAAAAAGTCATACCCCTTCATGAAGGAAAAACGCTGATTTTGTCTCTGCTGGGCAAAGAAAATCAAATCCGGTATGAGGTAGGATAATCCTACTTCTGCACCTGCTGATGGGGTTTGCTCGAATCTGGCACTAAATTTCACAATCCCGCTTTCGCTGTGCAGGATAAAGTATTGGACCTTTTCAGGAACAATGTCTTCGTGCCAGGAAATAACAAACCGCTCGAAATCAACCTTCTCTAACTGCGTGATAACGCTACTGTTTTCACATAACACTTCCAGTTTCGTTTTCTTGTGCAGCTCTTCACGAAGGGTAGCTATGATTTCAAACTTATCTTCCTTTGCTAATCCAAAGCTCATTCTAAAACCCTTATTTCCATATTTAAGATATGTCTCGCGTTTGGTTACTCACAAAACGCGAGATCAGCATCCACCCCTGGTGCTTAATTACCATAGTGGATTCCATGTCGAACAGTTGGTTAAAAATTAAGTTTTTAACTATCTTTAGCCATTTATTGATACGTAAAAACATTTAATCAAAGTTAATTCTAGCTGAAGTCATGCCTAAAACCATGCGAACGTGTTGATTAATTATAACAAAAGTGCATAACAATTTTTTTTAAAGTGTCATTTTGAGATAACAAATAGCAAGAATTGCACAGAAAAAAACAGAGAAAAATGAATGGATTTTGATGGAGGAACTACGCAATATGCGAACTGGTGCGCTATCGAAAGAAGAAAGAAGATGCTTACGTCACTATATTATTAATCAGTAATATAAGTCCGACTGGTTATTGTGGCAAAGCGAATCATTGTATTTCATGTATAACATAAATTTCCCTTAGGGCAGAAAAAAAGGCCAGCGTCCTGCTGGCCCGGTAATTACCGAATCGAACTATAGTGGCTTACTGTCTTGCAGAGGGTACAACGTTAAAAATTCAATACTTTTGCTTAATAATTGATCGGGAAGAATCCGCGATGATCATCACCGCTCCCGCCAACATTAACGTATCTTTTAACACCAACCGTCCAGCGCCTGACAAGTACGGAAATCCGTGGTGTAAATCACCCAGCGGCATCACCCATGCTTCTGGTGTGGTTATTAAAAATGATAAAGTTACAATTGGTGTGGCAAATGCCAGAACGCCGCCAATTAATCCCAGCCAACGGCTAACAGGATTAGCCAGCACCAGCAAAGCGATAAGAACTTCGACTACGCCCAGGCCATTTGAGAACGTATACGTGTTATTCGCCGTCTGCCATTCACGCTCCTGCGGTTTGAATTCACCTTCGTGGGTTAAATGTTGTTTGTATTCTTCTGGATGCTCATAAAAAAATGACATTACCGGACTATTGGCGACAAACGGCGTAATGCTGTCGGCTTCGTAAGGTACAAATTTTAATAACCCAATCCAGATAAAAACAATCGCGATACTCAGGCGAATCAAGGTTAATCCAACCCTATCACCTTTGCCCAATATACGAAGATATTTTTCCATTCCAGCTCTCCTCACTTGTACAAAATTGCCGTTGCGTGAGTGCTGCTATCAATACGCATTGAGGTAATTTTCCAGGAAGTCGCTTTCTTTTCCTGTGCCAGTTTCGCAATGGCATCTTCCACCACGGAAGGAGTGCCAGACACAGCTGATACGCTAACGTGGGCAACCTCGGTTTGCGCTAACACGGAAAATGTCACCGGAGCAGTCAGTAATGCAGTCATTAGTAACGTAGTTTTAAACATGTTCATTTCTATTCCCATTAACAAGTTATTTCAGTGGAAATATAATAAAACATGTCACTTTATTTTATTTCATCCGTAACGCCAAAATAACTGTCAATTAGTATCAGGAAGTATAAAAACAAATAAAAAAGCCCCACACGGGTGGGGCAAATATGTAGACTACGCTATTATTATTTAATGAGAGAAAAGAGATCGTTTAGTGATTCGCTCATGCTTGGATGGGTAAATATTTGGTCACGCAATGTGGTATAAGGTAACCCCGCATCCATAACCGTCTTGATGATATTAATCATTTCATGAGAATCCACGCACAGCAGCGACACACCTAATATTTGTTTCGTTTCGCTATCCACCACCGCTTTAAGTACGCCACGGGTATCATTCATCACCCGCGCACGCGGGATAGCCGCTACCGGCAACGTCACGACCTGCACCGCCGCACCACTGGCACGAGCCTGTTCTTCAGTCATTCCGACGCGGGAAAGCGGCGGCGTCATAAAGACGGAATATGGTACATTTTGACGATCACCCGTGTTACGTACCCCCTCGCCTAGCAGGTTGTCGCGCACAATACGGAAGTCATCCAGCGAGATATAGGTAAATTGTAATCCACCAGTGACATCGCCCATTGCCCATATGTTATCTGCCGAGGTACGTAGATATTTATTTACAATAATGGCACCACGGTCGTTTACATCTACACCCGCATTCTGCAGCTGCAGATTTTCAGTCGCCGGTTTGCGACCCGATGCCACCAGCAGCACATCCACCGTCTGGGTACCTTCCGGCATGTGCAGCTGTACTGCACCATCGTGAGAGGAGACAGACTGCACGTTGGCATTGAGGATCAGCTCAACGCCTTGGTCGCGTAAAATGTTGGCGATAGTGTCAGCAATATCCCGGTCTTCACGAGGCAAAAACTGCGGAGCTGCTTCATAAATAGTGACTTTGCTACCAAAGTTGGCAAACATCGATGCGAATTCAACGCCGATATACCCACCGCCCAAAATGCCCAGACGCTCGGGACGTTGCGTCAAATTCAACAACCCGGTGCTGTCAAATACGCCAGGCGTCGTGGTTAATCCCTCAACGTTCGGAATCGTTGACTGGGCACCAGTATTAATAAAGATTTTCTCGCCGCTCAGTTCAACCTCACCTGTTGGCTGTACGACCCGCACTGTATGGTTATCAATGAATTCAGCACGACCTTCAATCACATCCACGTTTTCCAGATCGGCAAGATTGTGGAAGTTTTTATCGCGCAGAAAACTGATAACGGAGGTCTTGCGCTGCATCGCTGCGGCAAAGTCATGCTGAAGTTCAGCATCGTGTACCAGGGTTTTGGTGGGAATGCAGCCGATATTGATGCATGTCCCACCATACATGGTGTTTGACTGTTCAATAATCGCTACCCGCCAACCCGTTTTGGCCAGTGTTGCCGCCAGCGTTTTACCCGCTTTACCAAATCCGATAACAATCGCCTGATACTGATTCATGCTGTCTCTCCGCCATGTCACTGTTCGTTTGTTGAACTGAATTATAGGTTTAGCGATGCACGAACAATGTATCCATAACGCGCCAATTACTGTCAAATCGTCTAAAAAACCGCTCTTTCCCTTCCACTCAACTTATTGAGAAATTAAACTAATACCATAAAATTATTAATAAAATTATGTGTAATAGCATTGTTTTCATCTCAATTAGCATTAGCAAAAACTGCCCAGGAGTCTTCATGGACGCACTTAGCCGATTACTTATGCTTAACGACCCGCAGGGCTCGATTGATCAAAACTGCCTGTTGAGCAGGGACTGGCAACTACCGCATGCGGCGGGTGAACTGTCCGTTATTCGCTGGCATACGGTAACCCAGGGATTCGCTCAACTGGATATGCCTGACGGAACATCTTCCACATTACGCCCTGGAACAATAGTCATTCTGCCGCAAAACTCCGCGCATCGTCTGTGCCAGACAGGGGAAGAACAAACGCATATTGTCTGCGGGAGCCTGCGATTACAGGCATCTTCACGCTATTTTTTAACCGCGCTTCCGGAAGTATTATTACTGGCGCCTGAGGAGAACAGCCCCGTCAGCCATTGGCTGAAGGCCATGATTACGCTAATGCAGGAGGAATACATCAACGACCTGCCTGGCTCCAGCATCGTTTGCAGCCAGCAATGCGCTACGCTGTTCGCGTTAACCGTTCGCGAGTGGCTCGCCCAGTCGACACCCGCTAAAAATGTGCTGAATTTACTGCTGCACCCCAGGCTTGGAGCCGTTGTATTCATGATGCTGGAGTCACCGGCTTTTGCCTGGACCGTCGAAGAACTGGCAAAACGTGCACATATGTCGCGGGCCAGCTTCGCACAGCTATTCCGTGAAGTATCAAACTCCACGCCGCTGGCGGTGTTAACCGCGCTGCGCCTGCAGTTCGCCGCCCAGATGCTATCGCGCGGTACACAGCCGTTAATCGTTATTGCCGAGTCGGTGGGTTACGCCAGCGAATCGTCGTTTCATAAAGTCTTTTTACGGGAATTTGGCTGCACGCCAGGCGAGTACCGCAAACGCGTGAAAGCGTTGGCGGCATAACGCAACGCCTGCTTCGGCAGTAAAACCGAGGCAGACGAGCGCTTCAGGGCATTACTTTTGGTGGCGATGCCTATGCAGCCACATCAGCTTATAAGCGGCCGGAATAATGAACAGTGAGAGCAATGGTGCGGTGATCATGCCGCCAATCATCGGCGCGGCTATGCGGCTCATGACTTCTGAGCCAGCTCCCGTCCCCCACAAGATAGGTAACAGACCCGCAATAATCACCGCCACGGTCATCGCTTTCGGGCGCACGCGCAGCACAGCACCGTGATATAACGCTTCATCCAGCTTATCCACCGCAAAGGTTTGCGGATTTTCCAGCGCGGGGTCGGCTTCAATAGCGTGGCGCAAGTACATCAGCATCACCACGCCAAACTCCGCAGCAACACCTGCCAGGGCGATAAATCCGGTTCCGGTTGCAACCGACATATGGAACCCCATCCAGTAAAGGAACCAGATGCCGCCCACCAGCGCAAAAGGCACACTGGTGATAATCAGCAGCGCTTCACCAAAGCGACGGAAGGCCAGATAAAGCAGAACGAAGATTATCATCAGCGTCATCGGCACCATCAGTTTGAGCTTATGACTGGCGCGCTCAAGCAGCTCGAACTGCCCGGAAAACGCCACGCTGGTCCCCGGTTTTAACTGTACGTTTTCAGCGATCGCTTTTTTCAGATCGTTCACCACTGAGACCATGTCACGATCGCGGGCGTCGATGTAAATCCAGCTGGTTGGTCGCGCATCTTCGGTTTTCAGCATCGAAGGGCCCGAAACCACCGTCACATCTGCAACATCCGCCAGCGTGATTTGCTGTTTCATGGGCGTCAGAATGGGCAGATTACGCAGCGCTTCCGGGCTATCACGATAGCTCTGCGCATAGCGAAGGTTAATCGGATAACGTGCAATCCCTTCCACAGTTTCGCCGACCATTGCGCCTCCGACCGCTGAGGTGACAAACAGTTGCACCGCGCCGACGGTCATTCCGTACCGGGCCGCTTTCTCCCGATTAATATCCACATTGATATAGCGCCCCCCGACCAGGCGCTCAGCCAGTGCCGAAGAGACGCCCGGCACGGTTCTGGCCACCTCTTCAATTTGCTCCGCCGTGGCGTCGATATCTGCCAGAACGTTACCTGACACCTTAATGCCAATTGGGCTTTTGATCCCCGTAGAGAGCATGTCGATACGGTTACGAATCGGCGGAACCCACAGATTCGCCAGTCCCGGCAAGCGTACGGTTTTATCCAGCTCGGCAATGATTTTGTCCATCGTCATCCCCGGACGCCACTGGTCCTGCGGCTTCAGTTGGATCGTCGTTTCAACCATTTCCAGCGGTGCGGAGTCTGTTGCGGTTTCTGCCTTACCGGTTTTACCAAACACGCGCGCCACTTCCGGAACGGTCATGATCAGCTTGTCGGTTTTTTGCAGCATGTCCGCTGCCTGCGCCGCTGAGATCCCCGGCAATGTCGAAGGCATATACAGCAGGTCACCTTCGTTAATCTGCGGCAGGAATTCGCCACCGACTTTATTCAGCGGGTAGATAACCGTCAGTATTGAAAGCACCGCCACCAGAATGGTGGTCTTGGGCCAGTGCAATACCTTCAGCAATAGCGGATGGTAAATACGGATCAGGAAACGGTTAAGCGGGTTGCTGCTTTCTGCAGGTATTTTTCCGCGGATCCAGAATCCCATCAGGATCGGAATAACCACGATGGCCAGAAACGCCGCACCTGCCATGGCATACGTTTTGGTGAACGCCAGCGGCCCGAACAGTCGCCCCTCTTGCCCCTCAAGCGTGAAAATAGGGATAAACGACAATGTGATAATCAGCAGGCTGATGAACAATGCCGGGCCGACTTCTACCGAGGCGTCAGTAATGACCTTCCAGCGCGTTGCGTTATCCGGCTTTTCATGCGGATGCTGATGCCCCCACTCTTCCAGCCGCTTATGGGCGTTTTCAATCATCACGATGGCGGCGTCGACCATCGCCCCGACGGCAATGGCAATGCCCCCCAGCGACATGATATTGGCGTTCAGCCCCTGGAAATGCATCACGATGAACGCGATACACAGCCCCAGCGGCAGGGAAATAATCGCCACCAGCGCAGAACGCAGATGCCACAGGAACAATGCACACACCAGCGCAACAACGATAAACTCTTCCAGCAGCTTGTAGCTCAGGTTATCAATGGCGCGGTCAATGAGCTGACTGCGATCGTATGTTGTAACTATTTCTACGCCTTCCGGCAGGCTACTTTTCAGCGTATCGAGCTTGGCTTTAACCGCGGAGATCACCTCACGCGCATTTTTACCGGACCGCAGAATAACCACCCCGCCCGCCACTTCGCCTTCGCCATTCAGTTCGGCGATCCCACGGCGCATTTCCGGCCCAATCTGTACGCGCGCCACATCGCGCAGGTAAACAGGTACACCGTCGGCCCCTGTTTTCAGGACGATGTTATTGAAATCATCGAGCGTTTGCAGATATCCACTGGCGCGGACCATATATTCCGCTTCAGCCATCTCAACAGATGAGCCGCCCGCTTCCTGATTCGACGTATCCAGCGCCGATTTCACGTCCGCCAGACTGATGCCATATTGCGTCAGCTTCATCGGATCGATAACGACCTGATACTGTTTAACCACGCCGCCTACCGAGGCGACTTCCGCCACATTGGGAATCGTTTTTAACTCATACTTTAAAAACCAGTCCTGAAGAGAACGTAATTCCGCCAGATCGTGTTTCCCGCTGCGATCCACCAGCGCGTACTCAAATATCCAGCCGACACCCGTAGCGTCCGGTCCCATTTCCGCGCTAACGCCAGCCGGTAATTTTCCCTGAACCTGGTTGAGGTACTCCAGTACGCGCGAGCGCGCCCAGTAAGGATCGGTACCATCTTCGAAAATGACGTACACGTAGGAATCGCCAAACTGCGAGAAACCACGCACAGTTTTCGCGCCCGGTACCGACAGCATGGTGGTGGTCAGCGGGTAGGTCACCTGATTTTCAACAATTTGCGGCGCCTGACCCGGATAGCTGGTTTTGACGATCACCTGAACATCAGAGAGATCGGGCAGCGCATCAACCGGGGTATTGATGATGGTCCAGGTTCCCCAAATACTGAGAAACAGCGCCCCCATCATCACCAGAAAACGGTTTGCCACCGAGCGGCGGATAATCCATTCAATCATTTATCATATCCTCAGTGTGAATGGGTCGCCTGGGCTGGCATGGAGGCTGCGTCTTGCGTCTTACTGTTCTGGGCGCGCATACGGTCCAGTGCGCCAGAGATATTCGCTTCGGAATCAATCAGGAACAGACCGCTGGAAACCACTTTTTCACCTTCGGTCAGGCCGGAGCGGATAGCCGTCAGTCCTTGAGATTCATGGAATACCGCAACCTGTTTCGGCACAAATCGACCTTCGTTATCAACGGTGATTACCTGCTGCTCGGTACCCGTATCAATTAGCGCTTTAGACGGGATCAGCAGCATTGGCTCGCTTTGTGTTTTCAGTTGCAGGTAAGCATTCATCCCGGGCTTGAGCGCCTCGTCAGGATTATCGACCTGTAAACGGAGCTGGAGCGTACGCGTGGTAGCATCAACGCTGGGTAAGATACTCCACTTGCTGATGGTGAAAGGCTTATCCGGCCAGGCGGGCACGGTGATGGTAAATTGCGAGGCGTCTTTAATCAGCCAGGCGATAGATTCCGGGACCGACGCGCTGACCCATACCGGGTCCATACCCTGAATTTTCGCGACCACATTGTCTTTGGAAATGTTCATACCAGTACGTAAATCGAATGCGGTGATCACCCCATCAATAGGCGCTTTCAGGGTAAAGCGGGTCTGAATTTTACGCGTCGATTTTAAACGCTGAATATCCGCTTCAGGCATTCCAGCCAGACGTAATCTCTCCAGAATTCCTTCCACCTGCGTCGCGCTGCCGCCAGTTTCTCGCAGCAATAAATATTCGCTCTGCGCCTCAACCCAATCGGGGATAGTCAGGTCGATCAGCGGCGCGCCTTGCTTAATTTTGTCCCCCACGGTCAGTGGGTAAACCTTCTCGATAAAGCCCGCTGAGCGTGCCTGGACAATAACAAACTGGTATTCGTTATAACTAACGTTGGCCGGGAAAGTTTGCGCGTAGTGCAGTGGTCCACGACGCACTGGCTCTGTTTTCAGCCCCAGGTTCTGGGTTTGTGTAGGATCGATGCGCACGCCTGGTGATGACGCGTTCGCGGTCTCTTCATCGGCATATTTCGGGATCAGATCCATATCCATAAATGGCGATTTACCCGGTTTATCAAAACGCGTGTTTGGGTACATGGGGTCGTACCAGAACAACACTTTTCTGGCTTCTTTTGGCGAAGCCTGACCGGTTTCAGCCGTTGCTTTTGCGGATGAATAATAAGTATAAATACCGACAGAAATAACCCCACCGGCAATCATGCCAGCGAGAATAAGCGCGGTATTTTTAATATTTAAAGACGCCATAGTGATTTCCATTGCGCGATAGTCTCACCCGCGTTCGCAAAAACCCGGGCAAGAATAAAAGAGACCAACGAGAACGTTATTTACTAATGTGAATATCGCGTAACACAGAGAGATTTCCCTGCTGAACAAACGTAAACGCGACCTTATCGCCTGGCTTAATATCATCAGCCTTCGTATCGGCAACCAGTGTAAAACGCATAGTCATGGCTGGCCAGTTCACCGCAGGAATAGGATCATGCTTGATCGTAATCTTTTTACTTTCCATATCAACAGCTTCAATCACCCCGGTGGCGCTAATGAGTTGTTCCTGTTGAGCCGCTGGCTGCATATTCATCATCTCACCATGCTGATGCTCATTGGCCTGAGCGTTAAACATGATCATAGAGAAAAGACTAAACAGCACAGCTTTGGCGGTAGTATTCATAATTGATGCTCCTGAAAGGTTAATATTAAGGATTACTCCACCCAACCGCCGCCTAAGGCAGCAAACAGCTTAATTTCATTAACCTGTTGGGCGTAATTAAGATCGAGCAGCGATTGCCGCGTAGCGAATAAAGAACGTTCTGCGTCTAATACTTCGATATAGCTAACTGCACCATTCTGATAAAGCGCTCTGGCGCGTTGTAGTGTGATTTGCAATGAATCCAGATAACGCTGCTGCCCGCTAATTTGATCGGCAATGCTTTGGCGCAACACCAGTGCATCCGCCACTTCTTTAAACGCGTTCTGAATTTTTTGTTCGTAATTCACTACCGACTGTTGCTGGCGAATTTCTGCCAGGTCGAGATTGGACTGATTACGTCCAGCGTTGAATATTGGAATATCTATTTTGGGGACAAAATTCCACATGCCGCTGGCGGCATTAAATAAACTGGAAAGATCGCTGCTGCTACTGGACACGGAACTGGTCAACGTTATAGACGGAAAAAATGCCGCCCGCGCAGCACCGATATTGGCATTTGCCGCCAATAATCCATGCTCAGCTTCCATAATATCCGGGCGCTGCAACAGTATTTGCGACGAGAGCGATGGCGGCAGCGTTACCGGTTTAATATCCCCACGGCTGCGCGCGTGGTCATCAGGTAATTTCCCGTATGTACCCAGCAACAGCTGCAGCGCGTTATTGGCCTGCGCCAGATCACCTTTACGCTTGGCAATTTCGCTACGCGTACTTTCGATCACACCGCGCGCTTGTTCCAACGCCAGTACGTTGGTGCTACCGGTTACCAGTTGCTTCTCTACAAAAGCGTAAGAGCGCTGGTAGTTTTGCAGCGTTTCTTCAGCAACTTGCAACTGCGCGTAAGCCAGACGCTGATTAAAATAACTTTGCGACACGTTGGAGATTAATGAGATGTGTACCGCCCGACGCGCTTCTTCGCTGGCAAAGAAATTCTGTCGCTCAGCTTCACTCATATTTTTTAGCCGCCCAAAGAAATCCAGGTCGAAACTAAGATTGAGTCCAGCTTCGAATTCACGATCGGTGCTGCTATCACCTTTTAATTTACCGCTGTAAGTACCACTGGAGCCTGCCGTGAGTTGCGGGTAGCGGTCGGCGTCCGTGACGCCATATTGCGCTCTCGCTTCCTGAACTTTTAGCACAGCCATACGTAAATCGCGGTTATTAACCAATGCCTCGCCAATCAGCGCCTTTACCTGGGAGTCAACGAAGAAGCTCCGCCAGCCCGTGTCCTGATATTCACCAGGAGCCGCTACCAGGGCATTCTGTTTTAAAGAAAATTGCTGCGGCACCGGCAAAGCCGGGCGCTGATAGTCCGGCGCCAATGAACAACCGGCGAGCACGAATATAGCGCTGAGGGTAAGAAGCTTAAATTTGCTCATAGTTCTTCTCGTCCTGACCGGACTGATGTCCCTAAAATGTGTAGGAATTTATAGTGCAGTACTTTAACCAAGTGACTCTGTTTAACCGGTGACAGGAAAATGACAAAACTGTCATTTTCCCAATAACCGATTGCTATCCGATCCCGCTTCCCTAGAATTGAAAGTCCGCACAACCCGTGCGTGAAGGAGAATGCGATGAAGGTTTTGATAGTCGAAGATGAGAAAAAAACCGGTGAATACCTGACGAAAGGCCTGACGGAAGCGGGTTTTGTCGTGGATTTAGCGGATAACGGCCTGAACGGGTATCACCTGGCGATGACCGGCGATTACGACCTGCTCATACTCGACATCATGCTGCCGGATGTAAACGGCTGGGATATCGTGCGGATGCTGCGTTCCGCCAACAAAGGAATGCCCATTCTTCTCCTCACCGCACTGGGTACCATTGAACATCGGGTTAAAGGTCTGGAATTGGGTGCTGATGATTACCTGGTTAAACCGTTTGCCTTCGCCGAACTGCTGGCACGGGTCAGAACGCTGTTGCGTCGAGGCGCGGCGGTGATTGTCGAAAGCCAGTTTCAGGTCGCGGATTTAATGGTCGATCTGGTCAGCAGAAAAGTTACCCGCAGCGGTACGCGCATCACTCTGACCAGCAAAGAGTTTACGCTGCTTGAGTTTTTCCTGCGCCATCAGGGGGAAGTTTTACCCCGCTCGCTGATCGCCTCCCAGGTCTGGGATATGAATTTTGACAGCGATACTAATGCCATCGATGTCGCCGTTAAGCGTCTGCGCGCCAAAATTGATAACGATTATGAGCCGAAACTGATTCAGACCGTGCGCGGCGTGGGATATATGCTTGAGGTTCCTGATGGCCAGTAAACGATGGCGGCGCCCTTTTTCACTGGCGACACGACTAACCTTTTTTATCAGTCTGGCGACAATTGCGTCATTTTTCGCCTTTGCATGGATAATGATCCACTCCGTGAAAGTCCACTTCGCCGAGCAGGACATCAATGATTTACAAGAGATTAGCACCACGCTGGAGCGGATTATTAACCAACCTAACGAGCCAGAATCACGCCGACTGGAAACGCTAAAAAATGTGGTGGCGGGTTACTCGAACGTCATTATTTCTCTGGTAGATAGCAACCAGAAGGCCATTTTTCATTCGCCCAATGCGCCGGATCTTCGGCAATTTATCGCCAGCGCAAGGCCGGATAAAAATGCTCATGCCAGCGACGTTTTTATTATCTCAGGTCCTACACTGCAAACCTCCAGACATATCCACGGACAGAAAACATCGTCTAACTGGCGAATGATTCGTCTGCCAGTAGGAAAGCTTGCCGATGGAAAACCAGCATATACGCTGTATCTGGCGTTATCGATCGATTTTCACCTGCACTATATTAACGATCTGAAAAACAAGTTAATTATGACGGCTTCGCTGATTAGCATCATGATTGTTTTTATCGTGCTGTTCGCCGTATACAAAGGCCATGAACCGATCCGTAATGTTAGTCGTCGCATCCAAAATATCACCTCGAAAGATCTCGATGTCCGTCTCGATCCGCAGGCTGTGCCTATTGAACTGGAACAACTGGTTAGTTCGTTTAATCACATGCTCGAACGCATCGAGGACGTATTTAAACGTCAGTCGAACTTCTCGGCGGATATTGCCCATGAGATCCGCACGCCAATAACTAACCTCGTCACCCAAACGGAAATTGCGCTCAGCCAGACCCGCAGCCAAAAAGAACTGGAAGATGTGCTGTATTCCAATCTCGAAGAGTTTGGCCGTATGTCGAAAATGGTGAGTGATATGCTGTTTCTGGCGCAGGCAGATAACAATCAGCTGATCCCAGAAAAAAAAGCGCTCAATCTGGCTGATGAGGTCGGTAAAGTGTTCGACTTTTTCGAAGCCTGGGCAGAGGAGCGTGAGGTTGGTTTACGGTTTGAAGGACGCGCATGCTGGGTTTCAGGCGACCCATTAATGTTACGCCGGGCAATGAGTAACCTGCTGTCAAATGCCATGCGCTATACGCCAAAAGGTGAGTCGGTAACCGTGCGGGTGAAAGAGGCGGATGGTCTGGTCCAGATAGTCGTTGAGAAGCCCGGCCCCCCCATTCCCCCGCAACATCTTCCGCGACTCTTTGACCGCTTTTATCGCGTGGACCCTTCACGGCAGCGTAAAGGCGAAGGCAGCGGTATTGGTCTGGCGATTGTGAAATCGATTGTGATTGCCCATCACGGAAAAGTCTCAGTAACTTCCGATCCTTATGTCACTCGCTTTATTCTGACGCTTCCCAAGCACGCGATGTAATTTATGGTGATGACGCTTATACCTGTCATCACCTATTCTCTGACACAACCGTCATAATCCTGTCACGCCACTGACAGTCCCCATTAATTATACTTTCTTCCGTAAACCCAAACAGGAGAAATATGATGAATAAGATGTCCTCTTTTTTAGCTATCGCGTTTTTTATTTCAGTTGGCGTTAATGCGGCAGAAACACCTAAAATGCATCAACAGGCCGCAATGGCTCATGAAATGATGAATAACAGTGATGCCTCTGCACATCAACAAATGGCGCAGGCACATGCCTCGCAGGCAAATAATTCATCGTCAACACCAACCAATGCGCAATCATTTTCACAAATGAATGAACATGAAAAAGCAATGGTTGTTCACCAATCAGTAAATAACGGCCATTCATTTGCTCATGAGATACAGGCCGAGCAGCACCGCGCACAGATCTCCACTCAAGGGTAAAGACGAGCTGTATTGACGACAATATCCATAAATACGCTAAGTTTGAATATTGTGGACTACTCTCCCCGTGCAGGCCTGTTTATATACAAGCCTGCATCCTTGTTCATCGTTAATGTCAACATTAATAATTCATTAAATCTTCCATTAAAAAGTAAAAACCTTTTAACTCTTTATTCAGATTGTATAAAAATCGTAAATCAACTACTTATTATGTTGCGTATCACAACATTTATCACCTCACCCTAATTATAAATTAGGATTACCCCTGGTATGCGTCGTTAATATTTAATGGGAGACTGCCATCGTCGTAAAAATGACAGCCAAAAAGTTCGTGTTCCTATAAATAAACTTAATGATGATAGTGAGTGAAAAATGAATAAACGTCTGCTGACCCTCCTGGTCCTTGGCCTGACAACGGCCACAACGGCATGTGCAATTACCCCGGCAATGCAGAAAAAGTATGAACGTTCAGGTTGTACGCAAATGAGCGAACTCAATGGTTGTGATGTGAACAAATCCTATCAATGGAACCACGATCATGGCTTTATCGAGAACGATAACAGCCAGCAAAATCGTCATCATCGCCATGGTGAAGAGCAGCAAAATACCACAGGCCGGGATAACTACGATAATGCGGGTATTGATGGCAAATTCAGCGGAAATTACGTGGCCAAATTTGCCAATGGTCAACGCAGCGTTGATATTCACGTCGAAGGTTCCGGCGTTTACGTCAATGGTAAGGAAGTACGTGACGTAAATACCTATAAGGATACGATGACCTTCCGCGTCGGTTATGCCACTTACACCATTAAAACAAATGGTCGCGGTAGCTGGAATGACAGCGATGCAGGAAACGCTGGCAAAATTGTGCGTGAATAACAGATACCGCTAAAGAGCGCTGCGATCACAACACTCTCAAAAGCCATGCATTACAGTATGCCGTTTTAATACTGGAGTCAGACATGGCTTTGACCCTCACGGTGCTGCTTGAAAACCGACGTGCTGCTGGCGCTGGAAAAACATTACTGGCAAAGCCTGGATTAAGTCTGTTAGTTCAGGATGAAACGACCACAATATTGTTTGATACCGGGCCGGATGGCAGCTTCATGCATAACGCTGCACAAATGGGCGTGGACCTGACGCACTTAACCGCCGTGGTGCTGTCGCACGGCCATTACGATCACTGCGGCGGCGTGCCGTGGCTTGCGGATAACAGCCGTATCATTTGCCATCCCCAAATAGCCTGTGAACGATACGCCTCAGTTACGGTTGCGGGAACACCACGAAAAATTAAAAAACTCTCGCGTGATAACAACTACTCTCGATTCATCATGGAATACACTCGCGAGCCGCTGGCTATCAGCGATCGCTTTTTGTGGTCCGGGGAAATTAGCGTCCCCACGCCACAGTCCTATGGTGTGATTAGCGAAAAAACACTCCAACCAGATTACATCAGTGACGAAGGCGTGTTGATCTATAAATCTGAACGCGGGTTAGTCATCATTACTGGTTGCGGGCATCGGGGAATAGAGAACATCGTACGCCATTGCCAGATAATCACAGGGGTTAACCAAATTTATGCCCTGGTCGGTGGGTTTCATTTACGTGCAGCCTCCCCCGCTAAGCTATGGCGGACCCGACAATTTATTAAGCAACAACAACCCGAAAAACTGCTCGGCTGTCATTGCACTGGTTCATGGGGTCGATTGTGGCTACCGGGAACTGATGCACCGGCAACGGGAGATGTGATTGAACTGGCTGAGTAACAACAGTAAAACGTTGCCCAAACAGTAATAAAAAACGGGAGCCTTACGGCCCCCGTTTATCAGCCATCATCATTACATGGTGACAATTGCTGGCTCATCAAAGACTGTGAGTTTTGGCGCTTCACCGGTGAATTTTTCTGCATATACCAGGCTGGTATTCCCCGCACAGCCATTCGCCAGCCGTGAGGTTGGGATATCCGCCGTCAGCACGTTCGCGCCGCCATTTTTACAGATACCGTTTTCAATATCCGGCCATGCGCCTTCATGGATACAGATGATTCCCGGTTTGATACCGTCGCTGACGTGCGCCCCCACCAGAACCTGTCCGCGAGCATTCCATACACGAACCAGATCGCCCTCGACAATCCCTCTGGCTTTCGCGTCATCTGGATGAATCGTCACCGGTTCACGATTGGCAATCGCGTATTCTTTACGCAGCGACGCGTAGTTCAGCTGACTATGCAGACGATGTGCCGGGTGCGCCGTCAGTAGCTGCAGCTGATCTTTATCCGCAGTTCCTTTCCATTCATCCGGTTCAATCCAGGACGCATGCGGCGGACAGTCTTTATACTGATAGCCTTCAATCGTTTTCGAGTAGATTTCTATCTTGCCGCTCGGCGTTCCCAGCGCATTCATCACCGGATCGCTGCGGAAATCCGCGTAGCGCACATATTTGTTATTCTTTTCATTCTCACGCATTTCGATCAGTTTATTCTGCTGCCAGAACGCGTTGAACTGAGGCATGGCGACACGCTGGGCGCGGGCGGCTTTTTGCGCGACGTCATAGAACTGCTTCAGCCACGCCATTTCGTCTTTGCCTTCGGTGTAGACCGCCTTACCACCCGGCTTGAGCATCTCAGCCAGATCGGCAAATACGTCAAAATCACTACGCGCCTCAAACTGCGGCGCGATGACCTGCTTCATAGGCACCAGATGCTGGTTACTGTAATCACCGGTCATGGTCAGATCATTACGCTCAAACGAGGTGGTGATTGGCAGAACGATATCGGCGTGTTTGGCCGCTGCGGTCCAGTAACACTCAGAGATGACAACCAGTTCAGGCTTCTGCCAGGCTTTGATTAAGCGGTTGGTATCCTGATGATGGGTAAAGTTAGCGCCACCCGCCCACCAGATCATTTTGATATCCGGGAAGGTTTGCTCTTTACCGTTATGCTGATATTTGCCGCCTGGGTTTTCCAGCGCCTCGACAATTCGCGCTACCGGCAGGCTGGTCACCGCATCGGAAACCGCCCAGTCGTTGCCCGCAGATGATCCCCCCTCAATTTTGGCGGAAATTGCTGGCAATACCCCACCGGTGCGTGTTGGGTTACCGCCGTTAGAATAGTGATAAGAGAACCCGAAACCACCGCCTTCGGTACCAATTTGCCCCAGCATCGCCGCCAGAGTCACCAGCATCCAGTGTTTTTGCTCACCGTATTGCTGACGCTGAATCCCCCAGCCTGCCATGAGCATGGTTTTGTTGCTGGAGAAAATTTCCGCCAGTTTTTCCAGTTGCTCAGCAGGCACGCCACACACGCCAGATGCCCACTCGGCGGTTTTCTCAATTTTGTCGCTCTTGCCGAGCAGGTACTCTTCAAACTGCGGATATCCAGTGGTGTATTTTTCCAGGAAGGCTTTGTCGTGAAGATTTTTCTTCACCAGCGTGTGGGCGATCCCTAACATCATCGCCACATCGGTCCCCATATGTGGCGCAATCCAGGTCGCATTATCACCAAAGAACTCGATGGTTTCAGAACGCATCGGATCAATGGCGATGACGCTTTTCCCTGATTTTTTCAGCAGATTAAAGTATTCAATCCCCTGTTCATCCGTGCTGCTCCAGGCAATTTTGAGGGTATTGAGCGGGTTCATCCCCCACAGCACCACGACCTGACTGTGCTCTAGCACCATCGGCCAGGTGGTTTGCTGCTCATAGACTTCAACCGATCCCACAACGTAAGGCATGATCACCTGCGCGGCCCCGGTTGAATAATCTCCGGTATGACCGGCGTAGCCACCGGCCATGCTCATATAGCGTTGCAGTAGGGTTTGCGCCTTATGCAGAACGCCGCTGGAGCGCCAGCCATAGGAACCGGCAAATATTGAGGACGGGCCATAGCTGCTACGGATCCGGCTATGCTGCTCGTGAATGAGCTTCAGCGCTTGTTCCCAACTCACACGCACGAAAGGATCGTTACCACGTTTACCATCCGCTTTACCCGGGTTTTCCAGATAGCTTTTGCGCACCATCGGATACTTAACGCGGATATTGGTATGAACCTGATCCGGCGCGGTTTGCTGTAATGAGTTCGGCACCGTTTTCGGCAACGCACCTTTTGAGGAAACCACTTTGCCGTCTTTTACTTCCACGTATACCGCACCCCAACGTGCTGCCGTCAGGATTGCCCCGCCATTCTGGCCTTCGGCCCAGGCCGGCATTGGGATCACCGAAGAAATCGCCATTGTCCCGGTTGCCGCGCCAGCCGTCTTGATAAAGTCACGTCTTGTGAGTTTCATGATTTCTCCTGATTTATCGCTTATTTGTTCATGTCTTTCGCGTTGTACTGGAAGTAACGGCTCAGGATATCCAGTTCGTTTTCACTGATATTGGTACGAGCACCCATCCCTTTTGCCACAGAAGGCCAGGCGTTGAGCGTGAAATGATTCGCCGGAATTGGCGCATGACAACCCGCGCAGTACACATTGTCGAGTTTGCGTGCGTAATCCCACATGGGTTCGCGGCTGGCGAGAGCGGAACCGCTCCATTCGCCCTGCAGCACGACATCTCGCCACGCATTGCCGTAGTCATCTTTTTTCCAGTCGGAGAGGATCTTCAGCGACTGCTGACCTTTTTCACTCAGGCTGGCAAGAATCAAACGCTGCCCTGCTGCGTAGTAAATAACCTGTTCACTTCCTTGCATCTGGCTACCGCGAATCTCGACCAGTCGTGCGTTGTCCGTTGTTTTCAGAACCTGCATTTTTGTTGCCGGGTAAACGGTTCCCAGATCGCCAAGCGCGGTATTGCTTACGGCATAAAGCTCAGTTGCCGAGGCTGGAGTAGAGGCTGACTGCGCTTCAAGCCCTTTAAGCGCACTGTCATCCATTTTTATTTCAGGTGGGAAATGGGCGACGCCTTTATGGCAATCAATACAGGTTTGCTTTTCCGCGATGCCCATTTTGTGCATCTTCTGGGCATCCGCGCTTTGTGCAGCAAGATCCATGGCGTCCATACTGTGGCAGCTACGGCAGGTCGCAGAATCACTCGCCTTGAGCTGTGCCCAGACGGTTTGCGCCATCTCCAGACGATGTTCTTCAAATTTTTCCGGGGTATCGATTTTTTTGGTTATGAACTGGTGATAAACATCTTTTGAGGCCCGCAGCTTAGCCACCAGATAATCCAGCCCGCCCTCCGGGATATGACAGTCCGCGCACTCTGCGCGAATGCCTTTCTGATTCTGGAAGTGAACCGAGCCGGTATATTCCTCGTAAGGTGCCTGCATCGTATGGCACGACAAACAAAATTCCGTGCTCGAGGTTTTGTGCAATGTCCATTGCCCTGCCAAAACAATAACTGCACCAAGAACAATGCACAGCAGCATCGTCCATATGATAGTTTTATTTTAGAGGTAGACAATAAATATACTAAAGCAGCTACTTATTGATATTCATCAAGCGAAGAGAGAAATAAGAATCAGCCAACGGGTAAGTTTGAAGGGGCTCGCATAATTAATGAGAACGAAATGTAAATATCAAATTTCGTTTAAAATTAGAATTTTAAACCAAACATAAAGTTTGATTAACTATTAATTACACAAACATCAGAATAAAAGTTTGATAAAGATTAAAAGCTGCTGAAATTAATCCTTTGGTGACAATCGTTATATAATTAAATATATAATGAAAACACATAAAAAAGAACCCTTTTCTGTTTTTTGATTACACGTATTAATGAAGATACCTGTCTTACAGTTTTGCTCACATATACATATACGGCCAGACATGCGACACACACATTTCATTGACGCACATTTATGCACGTAACCTTGATCTGGTCACTTATTATACAAAGACAACTTTCGCTACACTCAGAGTAGAGGTAAACAAACAGGAGGTAGTGAATATGTATCGCTCAATTCTGGTGCCCATTGATATCTCTGAAACCGATTTAACTCGCCATGTTGTTCCACAGGTTCAGGCGCATGCCAAAACCGCGAAGGTTCACTTTTTAGCCGTTATTCCTACCGTTCCGTTCTATGCCTCGCTGGGGCTAGCCTACTCTACCGAATTCCCGGACAGAAGTGGCCTGCAGGCCAAGGCCAGCGAAAAACTCGAAGAGATTATTAAGCAGTTCAATATTCCTGCAGGCAGGAGTCAAACTCATGTCGTTTACGGCCCGCCAAAGGATCAGATCCTCAAACTGGCAGAATCAGTAGACGCCGAGCTTATTGTCATCGCCTCACATAAACCCGGTTTTAGCACTTATCTGCTGGGTTCAACGGCAGCAGCCGTGGTACGCCACGCGAAATGTCCGGTGCTGGTTGTACGGTGATAGGGTTAAAACGGGAGCGAATGTGCTAATGCCATTCAGTTCACGAAGATGAAAGACCATGGAAATAACTGGGAGTGGAACGACCATAGCGAGGTCATCGCTTCAACGCCCTAATTTCCAGTTAAATCTGTTTTGCTGTTCAGCGATTTTCAAATAAAAGCGCAGGAGGTCAAGTGTGGACTGGTCCGGCTGAAAATTGCCGACGTGTTTCCGTAAGGCCGGGAGAACCCGCAGGGATGCGGGTTCAGGGCGCGTTTTACAGGGACGTTGCCTCGCGCCCGGCCCGGTAGCCTGAAGGAATAAGCGGAGGGTATTGCGCAGCAACAATTTTCCCGCCGGGAGCCGGGATTGTTAAGGGTACGGCGATAGTACCCTTAACACGTTCACAGACAGTATCGTTTCAGAGAAGTGAAAAACATAAGGTGAACGTAGCAATACGACGGAGGCAACAGATTCATTACCGCCGGATGTGCTGCTCTCAGCGCTGATTATCCAGTCTGACCAAAGCCAGCAACAGCTGACTTAGCGCGCCGTAAAAACCAAAGTCATCATACCGACAGCATTTAGTGGTGAACTCCGGCAACCAGCGTAACAGCCCTGCCAGCGTTTCTCTGCGCAACGCATCAACCTGCTGATGACGCGGTCCTGCCTCTGCCAGGGAAAAATGCAGATGGCTCAGCAGTTCGATAAAAATTGCCAGATGATCGGCTGACTCGCTAAACGTATCGCTTACCTGCATGTCCGCATCAGATAATAGTTGTTTAATGACCCCATAGTTTGGCCCTCCTTCAAGATGAGCCGATGCATAGGGTAACGCCGCGTGTTTATCCGACATCAGGAACAGGCTGCAAAAATCAGCCGCCAGTTCCAGGGTGGCGTCTTCCCGCACCTTGAGCGCGGCAATTTTCGCCTCCAGCAGAAGGACCTGCGCCTCAAGCAGCGGCTCGCCTTTGAGCACCGCGAACCACTCAGCCATTTCGCTGGACTGCAAAAGCCCCAGGCTTTCATCGTCACGCTCCCGGGAAAACAACTGCGCCAGCCAGGCGTACACGCAGGCCATTTGTTCTTTTGTCAGGGAGGTGTCTTTCATCATGACTTCACCTGCTCAGCCGGGACATATTCACACTGCGCCACCATTTTTATCGGGCCACTGAACGCCGTCACGTTATCCACCTTGCCGGTATACTTCTCAATTTCCACCAGCGTAGTATGGGCGCTGGTTGCCTGCGCCAGCTGAGACGTGCCGATATCTATCGTTAACACGTTCGGATTGCCGTATTTACACAGCGCTCCGGTTTCTCCACCGTTATCAGGGTCGTACCAGGCACCTTCATGGATGCGCGCCACGCCCGGCGAGTAGAGATCGGAGACAACCGCCCCGGCCAGCACTTGTCCACGAGCGTTAAATACACGAACTATATCGCCGTTGCGAATGCCCCTGGCGTTGGCATCCTGTGGGTTAATAAACACCGGCTCTTTGCCACCTACCGCGTAATGCTTACGCAACGCTTCGGACTCGCAGAGCTGTGAATGCAGACGGAAATCCGGGTGGACGGATTGCAGATGCAGCGGCCAACGTTGCGACCCTGGCCCACCGTGTGAACGTTCGATTTTCTCGAACCACATCGGATGCCCCTGGCAATCGTCATATTGCATATCGGCAATGGTTTTCGAATATATCTCGATCAAACCGCTTGGCGTCCCCAACGGTTCAAGGTCGGGATCTTCGCGGAAGGCCTGATGACGAACAAACATCTGCGGATGTTCGAATTCAACGTACTCTTGCTGATTCCAGAAAACGTCGAAGGCCGGAAGATGAACACCGCGTCCTTTCCCTTGCTGGCTTCCTTCCTGCCAGATGCGCTTCAACCAGCCCATCTCATCCAGCCCTTCAGTGAACGCTTCTTCACGGTTAAAGCGGCGGCAAAGATCGCGGAAAATATCGAAATCATTACGCGCTTCAAACTGCGGCTGCACCAACTGCTTCATGGCGATAATTCCGCGGTTGGAGTGGTTGCCATATTGGTCAAGATCGTTACGTTCAAACTGGGTCGTCGCCGGCAATACGATGTCGGCGAATCGACAGGTCGACGTCCACTGATTATCGATGGCGATGACGGTTTCCAGCTTACGCCATCCCTCAATAATGCGATTAATCTGCTGGTGACGATGGAAAGGGTTGGTCCCGGCAAAAACGCACATCTTCAGCGGCGGTAACTTAACGGTTTTGCCGTTCCAGTTAATGTTTTTGCCCGGCTCCAGAATCGCATCGATAAAACGCGCGATCGGAATAGTACTGCTGTAGCCCTTATAATCGGTGCTGTCATGCACAGGAGGCACGGTGGTGGAGCCAGAAAAACCGCTCAGGATAATCCCTTTACGCCCCGGGGTGCCCGCACCGTTGTAATGCCAGCCAAAGCCAAAGCCGCCGCCGGGTAAACCGATTTGTCCGAGCATCGAGGCTAGCACCACGATCATCCACGCCCACTGTTCCCCATGCTGCATACGCTGCACGCACCAGCCGGCAATAATTTGCGTTCTGCCGCCCGCCATCTGCCGCGCCAGTTCACGAATCGTATCTGCATCAATTCCGCAGATTTTTTCCGCCCACTGGGCATCTTTAGGCTGTCCGTCACTTTCGCCCAGCAGATAAGGCAGAAATTGCTCAAACCCAACGCAGTAGTTATCGAGGAAATGCTTATCGTAGAGCTTCTCGGTATACAGCGTGTGTGCCAACGCCAGCTGTAGCGGCACATCAGCCTGCGGGTTCACGGCGATGTGCTTAACCTTGTCGCGGCCCAGATAGTCATGCGTTGAGGTGACGACCGGGTCAACGCTGATGACCGAAATCTCACCCCGCGCCACTTTATCCTTCAGTTGCTCGTAGTATTCGTAGACATCATGATCCGGACACCACCAGTTCGCCTGCTGGTTTTTGATGAGATCAGAACCCCACAGCACAATGGTTTTGCTGTTTTCTAGTACCAGCGGCCAGGAGGTCTGCTGCTCATATACCTCCATTGACCCTACCACGCGCGGCAGAATGACCTGAGCGGCGCCGGTGGAATAGTCTCCCCCGGTACTCACGCTGTTGCCATGCAGCGCAATGGCACGTGCCAGCATCCCGGAAGCATTGTGGAACATCCCGGTCGATTGCCAGCCGCTGGCAGTCAGCAGCGCGCTCGGACCATAGGTCTTCTGAATGCGTTCCAGCTCCTGGTAGAAGAAGTCCAGCGCTTCATCCCACGAAACGCGTACAAAACGGTTATCTCCGCGCTGAGTGGTATCGCTCTGATGGCGCTTACGCAACCAGTCCACGCGGACCATCGGGTAGCGAATACGCGCCCCACCGTGTACGTGATCCGGGAGTCCGGCGATCATTTTTGACGGGTATTTATCATGCTCAAACGGTTTGGCCTCAATAAAACGACCATCAACCACGGTGGCACGGATAGCCCCCCAGTGAGAACCGGTCAGAATCCCCTCTTTGACACCAGTGCCCTGGACTTCTGCGGCGTTAGCGCTACGCGGCGTGAGCAGCGAAGGCCCTAACATACCAGCTACGGTCAAGCCCCCCAACTGCATTAGAAAACGTCGGCGAGATGCCTGAAAGAGATCGTTATTTTTCATTGCTTTCTCCCTTATCGCCATGCGGCTTATCCGTAGTGTCAGAGGCATTCATCTGCAAATATTTCAGTAAGGTACGTTCTTCACGTTTATCCAGACTGGTAAAGCCAATCATGCCGTTCAACGTGCCAATCCAACCGTTAGCATCAAAGTGCTCTTTCTCTGGCGCGCCGTGGCATTGGTTACAGGTTCCGTTATAGAGCGAGTCGGCATAAGCCCAGATAGGTTTGATGTCGTTGACCATATCGCCCTTCTGCATCCAGGCGGTGGCCTGCAATTTACTCCATGGTGTATTCGTTTCCGCAACGGTGGTTTGCTCCAGCGTCTTCACGTGCTGCTGGATGTCGCCACGAATGGAAGCCACAAAAATGCGCTTGCCCGGCAGTTGCGCCAACACGCGCTGACGCCCATTACTCTCGGTCCAGCCCACAATTTCAATTTGCAGCCAGTCACCGTCACGCTTTAACACTTTCACTTCAGAAGCGGGCAGCAGTGAGCCTGCAGGTTCTTTATCACCTTTGGCGGCATAAATAGGTTTGATGTCCAGAGAGTAGAGCGTCTCGCCATCATCGTTTGCATTGGCGCGTAACTGGTCAAACTGCTTACGGAAACCGCTGCTCATATCGGGAAGCTGGTGCGCGATTCCTTTATGGCAGTCGATACAGGATTGGTTGTCCTTGGCCGCAATCTTCATCTGGCGCGCAGCTTCAGGATGCTGTTTAGCGTGGTCCATCGCATCATAGTCATGACAAGAACGACAGGTCGCGGAGTTGTTCTCCTTCATTCGCGTCCATTCGCGCTCCGCCAGCTCAGCGCGTTTGGCTTCGAATTTTTCTGGAGTATCAATAGAGTGGGCAACAAAGGTTTGGTAAATATCGTTGCTGGCCTCCAGCTTACGTTTCACCATGCCTGGAATATCGGATGGAATGTGGCAGTCATGACATTCTGCGCGTACCCCGGAGGCATTCTGAAAATGCGCAGACTGTTTATATTCTTCGTAAACCGGCTGCATACTGTGGCAGCTCACGCAAAACTCGGTAGAACTGGTTAATTTAATACCAACGTGCGGCAAGACGATCAGCGCAATACCGACCACAATCCCGATAACGACCAGCGCCAACACTGACCAACGTGCGCTCGGTCTGAGCAGCGCCCTCCATAGTTTCCGCATAATAGCCCCTGTAATTTTATGGTTTAGTTACAGAGGATCTTATTTCTCAAATGTGAACAGCAACACTGGTCAGGATGAATGACTTACGGCACAATGTGAACAGATATGAACAGAAAGAGCACGCCATCAGGATGTCGCATCACATTGTAATTGTTGAAGATGAACCCGTCACCCAGGCGAGGTTACAGGCATACTTTGAACAGGAGGGTTACCACGTCTCGGTCACCGCCAGCGCTACAGGCCTACGTGAAATCATGTCACAACATCCTGTCGATCTTATTCTGTTGGATATCAATCTCCCGGACGAAAATGGCTTAATGCTGACCCGTGCCCTGCGCGAACGCTCAACGGTAGGGATCATTCTGGTGACGGGTCGTAGCGATCAAATTGACCGGATCGTTGGCCTGGAAATGGGTGCTGATGATTATGTCACCAAGCCGCTGGAGCTACGTGAACTGGTGGTTCGGGTTAAAAATTTGCTCTGGCGTATCGATCTTGCCCGCCAGGCACAGCCGGAGACCAAAGATAACTGCTATCAGTTTGCCGGATACTGTCTGAATGTCTCCCGGCATACCCTGGAGCTGGGCGATGAGACGATCAAACTCACCCGCGCCGAGTATGAAATGCTGGTCGCCTTTGTCACCAATCCGGGGGAAATTCTCAGCCGCGAACGTTTACTGCGTATGCTTTCGGCACGACGGGTAGACAATCCAGACTTACGCACCGTGGATGTATTGATCCGCCGTTTGCGCCATAAGCTACGGGCTGATTTACTGGTGACGCAGCACGGCGAAGGTTATTTTTTAGCGGCCGACGTGTACTGATACAGATAAACCGGACGGAACCCGCCAGGAGAAAGTGAGCGCTGAACATGCTGGCTGTCGGCATTTTTCGGGGTGAGCACCAGGATCGGCGGACTGATATTTTCCCGCACCGGTTGCCCTTGTAATACTCTGATAGCCTGTTGAATCGCCAGTTCACCTTGCCAGACCATTTGATCGCTGGCAGCCATAATGATTCTTTCGCGTTTAAGTCCGCGATAAACCTGATGCGACAGGTAAAAAGAGACAACGGTTAGCGGCGTCCCCTGATTCCGCTTCTCTCCCATCGCTGCCTCCGCAGCAATTGCTGTACCGGCAACCACATCGACATCCGGGTGACGTTCAAGCATCTCTTGTAACAGGTTGCGCTGAACTTCAATATCATTATCCCCCAACGCCACATCCACGATGTGCACCTGACTACCGGCAATCGCCTGACGGAATCCTGCCACCATTTCGCGGCTGCCTCCGGCGTCATCAGGTCCGGGCAATAATAAGACCTTTAACGGTTTTCCCGCGCTCCACTTAACCAGATAGTGGCCTGGCTGGTAACCCATCTGGAACCATGGAACTCCGACCCGGGCTTTCACCGTCGGATCGTGTATCGCATTCACTACCTCAATGACCGGCAACGTACCAACCTGCGCCTGCAAATCCGGAAAAGTCGTTGTGCTGCTGCCCAATAAAATGGCATCCGCGCCCCACTGCTGGCACTGGGCGATTTGTGTTTTTTGCGTGGTGAACTGACGATACCCTCCCGCCTCAAACACCTTCAGGCTTACTCCATATTTTTTTGCCGCCTCAAGCATGCCGTAATTCACTGAAAGCCAGTAGGAATCCTTCAGGCTGGGATACAACGCGCACAGTTTCCAGACTTTGCTTGCAGTAACGTCCGTCTGCGGCACCGAGACTGACTGCCGGGTATCCTGCCAGCGCAGCAGTGCAGACCCGGCCGCGTGACTTAAGCCGGGAAAAAGTGTGATAAGCAGGAAAACCAATACGCGCATGATAGCCTCAACATTGATAAGGCTTTATCCTAGTTGCTTTCCTCTTTTGGACTCAACCTTTTTAATCTGTGGCGACCAGACAGTGAATTTATCTCTGACCAAACGACTGTGGATAGGCTTTGCGCTGATGGCGGCACTGACTCTTATCAGTACGCTGACAGGCTGGTATAACCTGCGTTTTGTCAGCCAAGTTGAGCAGGCCAATACCCAGGCGCTAATTCCAACCATGGATATGGCGCGCCAGCTCAGCGAGGCCAGTGCCTGGGAACTGTTTTCCGCACAAAATCTGACCACCGCAGACAATGAAAATATGTGGCTGGCTCAGGGGAGAATGCTAACCGCCCAGAGTCTGAAAATAACCACATTACTCAAAACTCTTCGTGAACAGGGCTTTGATACTTCGGCCATAGAACAACAGGAAAAAGAGATCGCCCAGTCGTTAAGCCATCAGGGGGAGATGGTTGGCGAACGCCTGAAATTACGCGCTCAACAGCAACAACTTAGCCAGCAAATTATTGAGGCCACCGCTGACGTTGCCGAAATGGCGCGCAGCCAGGCCAGCAATGCAGCTACCTCGGCGGGCGCCACGCAGGCAAGCATTTATGATTTAATTGAGAGTCATCAGGGGCAAGCGGCTGAACACGCGTTGGACAGGCTCATCGATATCGATCTGGAATATTATAACCAGATGAATGAGCTGCGCCTGAGCGCGCTACGCGTGCAGCAAATGGTGATGAATCTGGGGAATAACCAGGCGCAGAATAACCTGGCTGCGCTGGAAAGCCAGTTGAATGCCGCCGTCAGAGTGCTTCACCGCCGACAAATACGTATTGAAGATCCAGTGGTGCGCACTCAGGTGGCCGACACCGTCAATACGATTAGCCGTTATATTGAGCTGCTGTCCCTGTATCGCCAGGATAATGACTTCACGACCCAATTGCAGATCTTATCGCAGAATAATATCGAACAATTTACCCGTTTCAGTAGCGAAGTCAGCCAGTTGGTGGAAATCATCGGCCAACGCAATCAAAGCGGACTCGCGCATCTCAAACAGGCCAGCCAGCGCGGGCAACACTTGCTGCTGCTGTTAGGTGGCGTGTCATTATGTTTGCTGATTCTTATACTTTGGCGTGTGGTTTATCGCTCAGTCACACGCCCACTGGCACAGCAAACCCAGGCGTTGCAGCGTCTACTTGAGGGGGATATTGACTCCCCCTTTCCGGAAACCGCAGGCGTTCGCGAGCTGGATACCATCGGGCGGTTGATGGATGCCTTTCGCAGTAGCGTTCACGCCCTCAATAACCATCGCAAACATCTGGCCGCACAGGTTAAAGCTCGCACCGCCGAGCTGCATTCTATGGTATCTGAACACCGGCAGGCCCGTGCAGAAGCTGAAAAAGCTAACCAGGCAAAATCGGCGTTTCTTGCCGCCATGAGTCATGAAATACGCACTCCGTTGTATGGTATCCTCGGCACTGCGCAGTTGCTCTCAGACAATCCAGCCCTGGCACAGCATCGGGAAAATCTACGCGCAATCACCGACTCGGGCGAGTCTCTGCTGACCATCCTCAACGATATCCTCGACTATTCCGCCATCGAAGCCGGTGGAAAGAATGTGGCGATAGGCGATGAGCCTTTTGAACCCAAACCCTTGCTGGAAAGTACGCTTCAACTCATGAACAGCCGCGTTAGCGGTCGCCCGGTCGTGCTGGTTGCGGATTTTGCCGATGACGTTCCCGCTTCCCTGCGTGGCGATCCGCGCCGTATCCGGCAAATCATTACTAACTTATTAAACAACGCACTACGCTTTACCGATCGAGGACACATTATCCTGCGTAGTCGGCGTGAAGATCAGGACTGGTATGTTGAGGTTGAGGATACGGGATGCGGAATTGACCCTGCCCGTCAGCACGATATTTTTCAGCCGTTCGTTCAGGTAAGCGGTAAACGCGGAGGAACCGGGCTCGGACTCACCATCAGCGCCAGTCTCGCCAAGGCAATGCAGGGAGAGCTAAGCGTTACCAGCACACCCGGCGTCGGGAGTTGTTTCCAGCTACGTCTGCCATTGCGGGCAACCACGATGCCCGTCATTAAACCCGCACAACGCTCCATATCGTTACAGGGCTTACGCTTATTGCTTATCGAGGATAATCCTCTTACGCAGCGCATCAGCACAGAAATGCTCACTCTCAATGGCGCACAGGTCACCGCTGTCGACTGTGCCGAGGAGGCGTTAAGCCTGTTGCGGGAAGATGCCAGCTTTAATGCTGCTCTGGTTGATTTCGATCTTCCTGATATCGACGGGATCACGCTGGCGCAGCAGTTAGCCCACGACTATCCGGCACTTAACCTGATCGGCTTTAGCGCACACGTCATCGACGAAACGCTTAACCAAAGAACCAGTACCCTGTTTCTCGGCATTATTCAAAAACCGGTTCCCCGGGATGAACTCAGTCGACTTATTACGCATTATCTGCACGCCAACGAGTCTCTCCCGCTTGCATCAGACAATGACAACAAACGTTTAGATTTTCAGCAATTGGCTGGGGATATCCAGGTCATGGGATGGCAAAAGGTGCACGAATGGTTAGCGCTCTTTAAGCAACACACCCTTCCTTTATTAGATGAAATTGACACGGCGCGAGATTTAAATGAGCGCGAGCAGATAAAACGTCTGGCACATCAGCTCAAAAGCAGCTGCGCCAGCATGGGAATGCGCTCAGCCAGCACGATGTGTGCAGCACTTGAACAGCAGCCGTTGGGTGATTTTTCACTCAGAGAGGAGATCCAACAAAGTCTTTATGAGGTAGAACGTTGGCTGGAAGCAGAAAAACCGTCCCGCGCGTAACGGTGCGTTGAAGCTGAGCATAGGGACTAACTTTGAATGGTACGCCCTGTAGGATTCGAACCTACGACCTACGGCTTAGAAGGCCGTTGCTCTATCCAACTGAGCTAAGGGCGCATTGCGAAGTGATTACTTCATGCAGATGAAACGCGTGAATTATACGGTCAGCGCCTGCTGAGTCAATGCCTTTTATTTCAGTTGCTGGCGAAGTGTACGAATGTTGATTTTTTCTGCTTGTTCAAGGGTATCCAGGAAATCACCTGGTAACAACTCAGCCCACGAAACGCCAGATTTAAGGATACATGTATTTAGAATATTTATGATTTTGCTTAACATTCCCTTACCCCTCCAGTGGTTCAGGAACTCTTTAATGTTAAGTATCGCCATCAAGGAAGAAAACAGTCACTTCGAACATGGACTGAAAATCATCATCTCCCATCTGTCAAATCAGTGGCATCAGGAGATCTGCTTTTTACCTGTCGAGAATATCGATCGCGCTGACATCGCATTTATCTCCCTGGATGAAGATTGGCTCAGCGCCGATTGCTATCAGATTCCGATCCATACCCGCCGCCAACACCGGGTTGTCATCTGCAACAGAAATGATAAAGATAAGCTGATGTTCCGGCCCTGCCTGTACATGTTGCCGCTGATCTATCGGGAAGATGACGTTGAGGAAATGACTAAAAAATTAGTCCCCATCCTGCAAAAACGTGCGCTGCGCAGCAACGTGCCTGCAACTATCTGCCATTACTGCACTACCCGCAACTTTTCTGTCGACGAACGCAAGTTCTTAATGTTTCTCGCCAGCGGATATACCTTAGCCGAAACGGCTCACTTACTCTCAATAAGCGATCTTCAGGCCAAAGCGACCCGCCGCGGCATAATGAAAAAGCTGCATGTGAAAAACGATCAGCAATTCTTAAGATACATCCGCGCCCATCTGAATTTTCTACAAAATTAGACGGGGTATCTCTGCCTAATTTTTATTGAGAAATATCTCATCCTCGATTAAGTATCGACTCCTACTGTACCTATCCTCTGCCTGCCAGAATAATCCAGCCATACTATTTCCGGGGTAACAGAAAGACACACCCGGTAATATTTTATCTAATATCAGAGAGAGGTTGAACTGGATAAAACGATCTTTTGGGCATTGAGTAAGACATCAGAAAACTTCCGGCAGATTATTCTGATGGGATACGCAATTGCCAGTCTGATGATTGTTGAAGTACTGAAACCCAACGGCACAAGGACATTGACCTTTACGCTGGCAAAAATTTGGGTCAGGGATGTTTATAGTCAGCAATTTATCCAGACCTGCCGCAACAGAAATGGAATGGAAAAGGATGCACAGCGCAAAACGCCGGGACCGCTATCGCCGCATACGAAACACTAACTGTACCTGGCAATATCCCCACTGTACCTCACAAGTATTTGACCGGCTCGAGTATCTGGCGCAAAAACTCGAATACACATTACCGGACGACACTATATCTCAGGCGATAATTACAACAGACTACTACCTGGCCTACGCGTTAAGTCGACATTTATTCTCAGGCACACGTACGGCGGTCTTCCAGAGCGTTGAGTCGGCCTTACCCAGCATGCAAGAACCAGTAATTAGCCAGTTAGTGATTGACATAGAAAGCTTAACACTCCCCTATTTCGATATACTTGAACGTTTGCGCCAGCTAATTAGGCAGCGTAATGAAATCCAGATCTTCATAATGCTTTCCAGTCGTGATGAAGACCTGACTACCTTTATTTCACTATCCGGTCCATTTTATATCCTATCACGCAATTTACGCCTTCCGGAGGTGCGTCACGCCTTATTATCGCCGGTTCCTGACTATATTCATTCCAGACGCATAAATCAGCTCGATTGGGAGATGATTGCCTTACTTTTACAAGGTAACTCCTTAAAAAAGATTGCATTGTTACAAACACAACCCTACCACCGTATCATCTATCGACTGAACCAATTGATTACGCGCCTGGGGTTACCCAGCAGACAACGCTTTTTGCATCTGATACACCGCCTCAACGTTACCTCTCTTCATTTAATTTAACACCATAACCCTATGTGCGATAAGATTTTTTAGGAAACTACTTATTCTTGAATAAGAAAAAAGATCTAATTTTTACAAATATTTAATATTTACAACTATTCCTGGTATTATGCCTGGTGCCACTGTCACACTTAACCTTACTGATTCTGTGCATTTCAATATAAAAAAGCCTAATTGCAGTCTTAACAAAACCTAAACAATTGGTTTATTGTATCGTTTTTACTATTTAAAAAAAATTTTCAATCTGCCATAATTCGAACTGCAGATAAATACTACCAATAGTCATTAACACATCTGGATCTTTCAGAATATCCTAACTGACATTAACAACCGGGATGTTGTAAGTCTTTTCCGAAAGAACAGAGCAGGTATAATCCCCACAGTTTCCTGATTAATTGTTAGTTTTCCCGGTGTGAAATGGATTTTCCACAAATTCATTGTTCTGCAGAAGAACAACCGAATAAACAAGGATGAAATAATATTTATTCGGTTTTCCCGCAGAACAATTCTTGGCTATTTGACAATATTATAACGCCTGATGTTTTATCAAATTCGCAAGATACGCAAACAGTTTGAGGCATACAACAATGAAACCAGCATCCGTTATCATTATGGACGAACACCCTATTGTCAGAATGTCGATAGAAGTGCTACTCGAGAAAAACAGTAATATTCAGGTAGTATTGAAAACCGACGACAGCCGTACGGCAATAGAACACCTGCGCACATACCCGGTCGATCTTGTCATCCTGGATATTGAACTACCTGGTTCGGATGGATTTACATTACTCAAGAGAATAAAGTCTCTGCAGGAGAAAACTCGGGTGCTGTTTCTCTCTTCCAAATCGGAGTCTTTTTATGCCGGGCGTGCTATCCGGGCCGGTGCAAATGGTTTTGTCAGTAAACGAAAGGATCTCAATGATATCTACAATGCAGTAAAAATGATTTTATCGGGATATTCTTTTTTCCCGTCGGACACCCTTAATTTCATTAACAATATAAACGCACAAAAAGGTGTGCTGAATGACATGCCGCTCTCTAACCGCGAGGTTACGGTTTTGCGTTATCTGGCAAACGGTCTGTCCAATAAGGAAATTGCTGAACAGTTGTTACTCAGCAATAAAACGATTAGCGCTCACAAGGCGAATATCTACTCCAAGCTCGGGTTGCACACCATCGTTGAGCTGATCGATTATGCAAAAATGCATGAGTTAATGTAATAACACTCCCGGCGAGATGTCGTTCGGGAGCGTTTTGTCAGCTTATTGATTAATTATAGTTAATCATAAACGTGGCATCAGCCCTGGCGACGCCAGGCTGAACTCCATCGGCTAACGCGATATAGTTGGCGAAAAAGGTCAGCGTGGCATTGCCGTTCTCATCAATCCCCACGGCCTGGCTCGCCTGTTCGAGCGGTAATCGCGTACGATCGCTGTCGTGCAGTTCAATCGCCACCTTTTGTGCCATGACCGCATCATCAAGCGCCAACAGCGTCGTGCCCGGAGCCGGAGTACCGGAAAACGTTATCGATGCGGATCCCGGCGGGCAACCTTCAAGCTTCAGCGTAAACGCGACCGGTTGAGTGGTATCTCCGCTGGTCTGAAGCTGCTTTGTCGGCCAGGTCCCCAACTCCACCGACTTATTGCTGTCGCTGGCAATCACCGCACAGGTAAAGTCCACCACGTTGCCACGCAGCTCAATATTGATTTCCCCCAGCGACGAGGAGGCATGGCCCAACGAACTGAATGTTAGCAGGGACACCATCGCCAGAAGCGCCCCTGCGAATGGCGTTTGCTTGTTAGTCATAATCCACTCGCAGATAACCACGAGCCGTAAAAGGCCCTTCGGTAGGTTTATTCCCCGTCACGCTGACCGGCCATGCCCGAATACCGACCCTGGCTGCGGCGTTATCATCCAATTGAAATGGGATATTGCTGGACAAATTGTTAGGCGTCAGCGGGTTACCACTGCTATCGGCGACGATAAAACCTAAATCCGGGTTGTCAGAAACCATCATTTGTCCGGTGGCTTTCTCAGCCTCTACACGCATGGTCAAGTAGGCCTGTGCGGCGACGTTGGTGCATTTTATCGCCACGGTTTTGGTCTGCGGATTAATGCCTTCGGGCCGGTTTCCTGCCCCCGCCTTGCTAAACAACGATGCGCCAATATCGCCAAAATCAAACTCAACAATCTGCCCGGCGTTCACCTCACAGTTTTGTGGAACCTCCACCTTACCGCTGTAGCTGATGGTGTACACCGGCGTGCTTAGCGCATCTCCGGTACTGGTCGTGACATAGACGCTGAACATCGTCTGACGCGGAATCGGAACCATGTTAATAAACGAGCGGATCACTTTGAGTTTAAACACCAGCTTTGAATCCATTACGCCAAAAGGCTGCTGTTTCGATACGTTGGGGTGAGTCCCCATGCGGATATAATTACGCGGAGGATAAAACAACCCGGCATAGCTGTCGGTGATGCTCATGGCTCCCAGCAGGTAGTCATTGAGCTTCAGATACTGAAAACCGCCCTCGGTACTTTGCACCGGAAGTTCAGTGACATAGCTTCGGTAGGTGTAATTCACCGACGTTCCGGCCGGACAGGTGGCATTCACGCCAATCCAGCCCGATTTTTCCGGTAACGTTACCACCTGTCCCGGCTGGTTGTTGCTGCTGTTAAAGACATTCGACAAATCGTAAAAAACATCCGTTGGCGTGCCATTCGAGTTATGGCAGACCGTCGCCCATGACGAATGTGCCATCAGCAGTAAAGCGCTTCCCAGTAACAAACCCGTTTGTCTTTTCATCGTATTATTCCTGTCGTGCCGTTGGAGATTCGCACGTCACGTTCGTGAGCGTCACCGCCTGTTTCAGACTCTCCTCAGGCAAGGCATAGCGCGCCACGCAGCGAGCGTTTGCGCCTTCCCCCCATTGGATCAGCAACTCGCCTTTTAGCGGCAGACCACTGAGATAAATTTGCCCGTCTTCGCCCACCATACTGGTCACGCCACTGGTGTTTTCCCGCACAATAGAGCCAAACGGCACGGGTTTACCGGCATGTTTGGCGGTAATCAGCGCCCGCACACCGATTCGTGTATCAAACGCAGCTCGCACCAGCGCCCCTTGCGTTGGTACTACGCTGCTGACGTTATTTTCCACATCGGTATTGTTGTTCATGGAGTTGGTGTCTAACGCGACACGGTTATAGCGATAGACGGTGGCATACGGCATCACCGCGTATCCACGCCAGTCGGTTTGAACGCCGGTCTGGTTTTCTATCCGCACACCCTGTGCGCCAGGCGCTTTAATCAGCACATTGGTATCACCCAGAGGCTGACTGAGCGTAATGCCATCCGCATGCCCCACCACGCCGCCAGAGAGTTGCCAGTTGTAGTCATGCTGATCGCGATCGTAGTTGTATCCCACGCCCAGCGTGCCATAGGCCGCCTGCCAGTTGGCACTGGCGTTTCCGCTGTAGCCATTGGTGCTGCTGTGCCCCTGATTCACGCTGTAGCTCAGGTTGCGTCCATCCAGCAACGTACCGCCGATCCCGCTCTGCCAGCTATTTTGTCCATTGCTATTACGGTTAGCATTAAAGGTGGCGTAGGTGCGATCGAAGGCGCTATCTCGCGAGTAGCGCCGTCCGCTCAGCAGGCTGAACGGTATTGACATATTGAACGCGACAATACGGTCGGTGTCGGAGATGCCAACCGATTCATTCCACGACCAGGAGAGTGAATAGCTAATACCTTGCCAGCCGCTGGCATAGCCCAGTTGATACCAGGTATTGGTGTCTGAGGTATTCCAGTACGTTTGCTGACTACCCGAGACATACAGCGATCCGTAATCCCCCAGATTCTGCGAAATGTTTATCTGGAAACGGCCCTTTTTGCTGTAGCTCAGGTTGTGGTAACTCTTCACATCGGGCACATCGTGGCGATTGCCCTCGCTGTCGTATTCGTACTCATAGCCTTCCATACTGCGATACGCCACATCGTCGAGGGTATAGAAACCACGCGTAGAGTAGCGATATCCCAACAACTGAAAGTTGGTGCCAAAATTGTTCAGCGATTTCGCATATAGAAAACGCAATGACTGCCCCTGGTGTGTACTGTCATCCGCCAGTTGGCTGCGGGCATGGGTCAGATCGACAGAAACCGCCCCCCAGTCCCCCAGGTTTCGGCCGGTGCCTAAAACCACCGCCGTGTAGCGTGAGGCCAACTGCGTACCGCCGTAAGCGGTGTAGCCTTCTGGTAACCCAGCAATTAATGTTCCCTGGAAAAAGAATGGAGAAGATTGTTGGCTATTGCCGCTGCGAAAATCCCCTGCGACCACGTCATATTTGAAACGCCCTTCTCGTTGTAACAAGGGAACCGTGGAGTACGGCACCGTATAGCGCTGTTGGCTGCCGTCCTTTTCGTCCACCGTCACCTCAAGGTCACCGCTGGATGACGTCGGGTTGAGATCGGTTATCGAGAAAGCGCCCGGTGAAACATAGCTTTGATAAATCACATAGCCATTCTGACGAATGGTTAGCTTTGCCGCTGTTCGCGCAATACCGCGAACGGTAGGCGCGTAGCCCTGTAAGCTGTCGGGATACATACTGTCTGAGGAATAGAGCCGCGCCCCGCGAAATCCGACGCTGTCAAAAACGTCGTTGCCGGTGTTGCTGTCACCCATCACCAGCTCGCCCTTCAGCGGGATAATCGCGCGCTGAAGCCATGTGCCGATGTTTTTCCAGCTTTGTGAGTGATACCCGTCACCTTTGGAATAGCTCCATGCGCCGTTATTTCTCAAGCGCCAGGGACCATAGTTCAGGCCACTGAGCATACTTAAGAAATAGCTGTCCGTATCACTCCCGCGGCTGCCGGTGAAACTGTAGTTAACCAGCGCAGCCGGGATGCCTTCATCCCACTCTTCCGGTGGAATATAGCCACGCGCGCTGTTTAACATCGACGCCTGCGGCAGGCTGACGTTTAGTCGCAGGGTAGAAAAATCAAACGCAATCTCGCTGCCTGGAATCGCCTCTGGTAGATTGATGCAGGTATCGTTCGCATCCTTACTGAGTGCCGGAAACGCGGCGATATTGACGCCAAGGCGCTTCACCCAGTCGAGCCCAAAACACGGCATCAGCCCACCGGACTTCTCCCCGGCTTTTCCCGCGCTGGTCGTAAAACGAATATCCTGAGTAGCCACAAACTCATCATTGCGCCAGATATCCACGCGATAAACACCTTCAGGCTGGTGATTACCTTTTTCAAAACGTGATAAATCCGCCACGGTTGCCGTATCCGCAGATAAAAAGGCCGGATTAAAATAGCTTTCACCATGGCTTAAAGAGGGAAAGAGCGCCGCCAGCGTGGACAACGCCACCCCCGCCAGCGGTGGCGTAACCCCCGGAAACAGGCCAGGAAAATACGTTGTCTTATTCATCGTTATCTCAACGCACGCTAACCGTTTGGGCCGGGGTCACAGCGCCATAATCATTGACCGTCTGGAACGTAACGTTGCCCTGCACGCCTGTTGGCAACAGAACCTGCGCATCGCTTTTCGGTGCAACCATCACGTTATCGACCTTCGTTTTCCCCACGTTGAGATTGACCAACGTGACGTAATACGCTGACGGATTGTTAATTTTCAGGTGGTTGCCTGAACGGGAAAACGTCAGCATCCCCGGGGCATCTTCCGGGATTTGCGGCAAATTATTCGGACGGACGAAAAGCTTGATGCGGGACAGAATCGCCAGTTGCAGAACGTTTTTGCCCTCAAGGCTGTTTTTATTGACTGACGGAATGGCTTTTACGTTCATCCAGAACAGCGACTCACGATCTTTGGGCAACGGAACACCTGCATAGATAATACGCAACGTGTTTTCGCTTTTGGGCTCGCTGACAAACAACGGAGGTGTAACCACAAACGATTTTTCTTTAACACCTGCGCTATTCTCAATCCATGAATTGACCAGGTAACGTTCTTTGGTATCACTATTGCTAATAGACAGTGACGTTTGTTTGGCATCGGCTGGATAAATAACACGGGTAGCGCCTAATGCAATGCCTCCGGCAGCCTGAACACTGGCAACAGGAAATAAGAACAGTAAAAGGATAAAACCTGATTTTAGATAATTAAACATAGCTACAAATACCTTTGGTGTGATTATCGTTGGGAAATAAATCAGGGATAAACCAACGTAAACCACACGTCTGAACGAAGCGTTCCCGGCGTTATATTTTCCGAGACAGCCCGATAACGAGCAGTGAAATGAAACGTCATCTCTTGCGTTATAATCGGCGCATAATGAAGCGGCAGCGCGTTCGGAATAATTTGCCGTTGGCGCTGGTCAAATAACGCCAGGCCGATCCCCGAAGTCGCAGACGCATCTCCACTGGCAAGGAAAACCTGCGGATCTTCCGCTGGCGTCACGCCTGCAAACGCAATCCCAACGTGGTCATAAACATCGGAGCTGCATGACGTTAAGCGCAGTGAAAACGGCACGCTGGTAGAGGCAAAGCTCCCCGTCCCGGAGAAAGCATTGGTGCGATACTGCCCCATTTGCACCCGCAAATTTTGGCTGTCAGTAGCGACCGTGCAGGCACCATTGACGAGCTGCCCCCGTAAGTGAAGGCGGCCACTTTCCAGTATTACCGTATGTGCAAACACAGGCAGTACGCACAGCATTCCCGCCAGCGCCACGCCTTTCCATATCATCTGCCGCATCCTTCATCATCCCCGGAAATTGCCTCATCCAGTGAGGCGAACGTCATCCTTGCGCAAATCAAAACGGCTTATTCGTACTTCATGATGAACGTCGCGTCGGCATTTGCCTGACCCGGCGTAGCGCTGGTGGCAGTGGCTTTGTAACGCGCAGAGAAACGCAGGGTGTTGGTCCCTTCTACCAGAGCCTGAGCGGTAGAGAAGGTGGCACCATCTGGCTTCAGCGCGGTGGACGTATTGTCCAGAATTTCAATCCCGACACCGCTGGCAGTGGTACCGTTATCTGCAGAAGTGACAGCCAGCAGGTTGTTGTTGGTAATATCGGATTGACCAGAGAAAGCCACAGCTGCGGTTGCGGCAACTTTCGGGTCACAGTCGTTCAGCACGATGGAGAACGGAATTTGTGCCGTTGTATCACCTACAGCGGCAAAACTGGCAGTACGATACTGGCCTAAGGTAACAACCTGATCGGATGACTGAGTACTGACTGCACAGGCTGCATTGACCAGTTCACCTTCAAAATGCACAGTACCCCCGCTCACGCTTACCGGATCGGCTGCAACCGCAGCACCTGCGACTAACATCAGGCTGGCAATAACAGAAGAGGTCATTAATTTACGTTTCATGGATTTCCCTTGAATTACACACATCCGGCTCCAGCATCCTGCGGGATCCGTTTTCATTATCGACATTAAATGTCAGGCTAATTATCTCTGCATCCTGTAAAGATATATATCGCAAGAGAATTAGCTAACCTTTTACCCCGACTCTCCTGAGTATTTGATTTACTAATTATCCTTCGCGAATATGACTATTCGTCACAGCGATAAATTAAACATTTCAATTAATGAAAAATACCTGCAAATCCTTTTAATAGCCCTGGCTAATTCTTAATGGGATCTAAGAAAAGTCTTGGTTAATATTACCTAAATGCCGCCGTAATAGTACGTAACAGTCTGGTTTATGAAGCATTACCCATAAAGAACCCAGGGTGATGAGATGTTTCATTCACGTTAATTTTAATTAGCATGCTTACTATTTATTCGTAAGGCTTCAGCCTTTGTGCTGACACCATTTACAGCCCGTGATGGCCCTGGCGCACATAAAAACGCAAACGAAAACTGACAGCACGTCCCGCTTCTGACAAAATAGTGGCATCCCCTTCGATTTAACGTAACAGACGGAATCCTCTCTCTGATGGCAGCAAAGATTATTGACGGTAAAACGATTGCGCAGCAGGTGCGCTCTGAGGTTGCTCAAAAAGTTCAGGCGCGTTTAGCGGCTGGATTACGCGCCCCAGGCCTGGCTGTTGTGCTGGTAGGCAGCAATCCGGCTTCGCAAATTTACGTCGCGAGTAAACGCAAAGCCTGCGACGAAGTGGGGTTCGTCTCCCGCTCCTATGACCTGCCCGAAACCACCAGCGAGGCGGAGCTTCTTGAGCTGATCGATACGCTCAATGCAGATACCACCATCGACGGTATTCTGGTACAACTGCCGTTACCTGCCGGTATCGACAACGTTAAAGTGCTGGAGCGTATTGCACCAGATAAAGACGTTGACGGTTTTCATCCGTATAACGTCGGTCGCCTGTGCCAGCGTGCGCCGCGCCTGCGTCCTTGTACCCCACGCGGTATTGTGACTCTGCTTGAGCGTTACAACATCGACACCTACGGCCTTAATGCGGTCGTCATTGGCGCTTCAAACATCGTCGGTCGCCCAATGAGCATGGAACTGCTGCTGGCTGGCTGCACCACCACCGTCACCCATCGCTTCACCAAAGATCTGCGTCGCCACGTTGAGCATGCTGACCTGCTAATTGTTGCCGTCGGTAAACCGGGCTTTATTCCCGGTGAGTGGATCAAAGAAGGTGCGATTGTGATTGATGTCGGCATCAACCGTCTGGAGAATGGTAAGGTTGTTGGCGATGTGGTCTTTGAAGATGCTGCCGCACGCGCGTCATATATCACGCCAGTGCCGGGCGGCGTTGGCCCCATGACCGTAGCCACACTTATCGAAAACACGCTGCAGGCGTGTGTTGAATATCATGATGTAAAGGACGTTTAAGATGGCCACATTTTCACTGGGTAAACACCCGCATGTTGAACTCTGCGATCTGCTGAAGCTGGAAGGCTGGAGCGAAAGCGGCGCCCAGGCAAAAATTGCTATTGGCGAAGGGTTGGTGAAGGTCGACGGCGTTATTGAAACGCGCAAGCGCTGCAAAATTGTTGCCGGACAGACCGTGAGCTTTGAAGGTCACAGCATTACCGTCATCGCTTGATAACTTCACCGGCAGCGCAAGCTGCCGGGATCATTTTATCCCCTTGCCGCTCTCTCAGCCCACAACCTGCCCATGCCCATTATTTTCACTAAAGTAGAGCACTTTTTGAAAGTTTTTATTCAGCATCCGTTTTAGGATTTCCTTATCAGTCCCGTTTTTCAACAAAAACCTTGATAAGGACATTATATGACTGTTTCCCGTCTTGCCCACAACGCCCTTCAGCGTATACAGCATCCCATTCATGCTGAACATCGTGCCCCTTTTGCTGGTTATAATCGCATGCCGCCAGCCGAACAACAGGGGCCTGTCATCGCTGATCCAAACATCTTACCCAACGCGGTTCAGCCAGAGGCCCTGGATACTCATCAGATAGCTAACAGGAAAAATGCCCCCAAAACCGTTGATTTCAACCTGCATGGCAAAAATGTTAAATTACCTGAACACCCTAAAATCAGTAATGACGATATTATTTCAATATGTAAACAAGGTGATGACATATATAGAGAACTGATGGCCGGTAGATCTGTGGAGAATACCAAAGAAAACGCCGCTAAATTGATGTGGTACTTACAGGCACAGGCATCAAACAAAGTTTCTGTTTCTGCGGGATTAGCAGAAAGTGGCCCACAAAATTTCAAAATGGGCGCTTTCAGCATTGAAGATAAAGACCATAATATAGAGAACTTTTTGAATAACGCAGGTAGTTATTCAAGGAAATCAAGCCACCTCAAAGAATTTAAAAATGCCGGAGCAGACTATCATTCACGAGGTTTAGATATTGATAGCAAAAATATATTCTTACCTAACAATCGTAAAACCATTCTCTTTGCCAGGATGCCACAAAAAAGTGAGAATACTCCTACCGGAATCCCAGGTAAAAATATGTTATTCATTAAAATGGAAGAACATGGATGCCATAGATTAAAAGATAAGGTATCTCATGGTGTTAATTACATCCCTACTCTCTTAGAACAGAAATTTGGGGTGAATAAACGTGATGACGGTGTAGATAACAGGGAACGAATCCCCGCCGATATCAAAAAAAGTTATTCAGAACTTGCTTCTGGCTTTAACTCATGGACAGGTATGAACATTAATACCAGTAACGCATTGAGTACTACCGGCGGAATAAAAACTATGATTGAAGACTTGGCATTAATGCGAGATTACATCAAGACAGCCATAAGCATCGATTCACAAAAAATAGAAGCAAACAAATACCTGGAGAAAACAACCACTCTTTATGATGATTTAAGATCACGCGATCACAGTGATATTAGAATTGGTAATGAAATTATTATCACAGGTCCTTACAGAATTCCAGTCTCATCTGCCAATGTTGATATCAGCAATCCTGACTTACAAGAAAAAACAAAAAAAACATTCATAGAAATTCTATCATTAGCAGGTCACTCGGAGAAGTCGGGCACATGGATAGAAGATCCTGTGGGCTATATTACCAACAGAACCTCACTTGGGTCAGATATTAAAAGAGGCTTCAAACTCCAGTCAGACGGTGTGCCATTTACTGGCCTTGAAGAGACTGAAACAGAAGACGAAAGCAAACAAATCGAACAAATCAAACAAATCAAACAAATCAAACAAAATGCCCTTGACTGGATATCTGGTCTCATTCGCCCCACCACATCACCACCTGAAAAAAATTTAACTGATGTACAACTAAAAAAAATAACATCTGCTGTTGCTGCATGTTGTGAACAAAGCATTTTAATACAATTAGGAAATGCTATGGGTAAATTACTGGCAGCAGATGAAAATAGAGTAATAGGATTCACCAATGATCTCTCACCAAGGGCCCTTCCTCAATCTTTGGAGATTAAACGCCAATACACTGGTGGTAATAACCAAGTAATTGTTGACGTGACTGCGTCTACTTCCTATTGGGGCAATGCTTTATTTGAAAATGTAAAGAATGAAGCAGAGACAAAGATGTATCATGCCATAACTAATGATGATGAACACATGAGAGGTCAAGTTACAGTTCGAGTAACTATGGCTCTGGATTCCGACAACAGCGAGATTACATTGACAATCCCTGAAGATATACATGTCAATGGAAATATAAACTTCGGCTAGTTCCAGGAAACGAGGCAATTAAATGATTAACCCAGTAGAATATAAAGAAAAATTCACTAACCTTGTGTCTGCATTAGGCAGACACACTGGAGGGACAACGCCGACTGTTAATGACAATGGCGTAAGTTTCTTTTGGTTATCAGACATGTTATTTTCATTCATCCTTAGCGATCCTGATGACAAAAATCATCAGGAGTTAATTTGTATCATCCATATTGCCCCATTATCAAATGAGAATATTGACAATTCGCGTTCACTGTATCTTCATATACTAAAAGACAATCATTCCTGGAGAAATACTGCAGGTGGTATTTTTGGCTTCGATGAGCAAACAGAATGCCTCTGCCTAAGCCTGAGGCTTGACCTTCTAACGGAATCAGAAGACAGTTTTCTTGCAAAAATAGCCTGCGCATATCAAATTTCACTTGAATGGAAAAATAGATTGACGGGAATGAATGAAATCTTGATTCAATTTACCGAGAAAATGTCATGAATCCGATAACACGCTCTATGGTTTTACTTGAACGCCTGTTCAGCGCCTACGGCTCCCTTGGATTTACCGAATCCGCAGAGAACCAGTATATTCTGGAAACTGATAATATCTTGTTTTATTTCTTTGACGAGCCGGAGCAATCAGAGCTTTATATCCAGGCTGATATAGCGGAATACACCGCCACGGAGACCACGGAGGCGCTTATCGCCCTGCTGAAAATGAATCATCTGTGGGATGCCACAGAAGGCGGGATCATCGGCCTGTCCGTAGAAAACAACGCTTTTACCTATACCTATAAAATACAGTATCCCCTTGTGGAATCTGATGACTACGATGAATATCTGATCGATCTGCTGCCAGAAATCATTCGCTGTATTCAGTATGCGAGAAGCAAGCTTTCTGACTTTTAAGTGATACGAGTACTGAATCTGGCAGCACTCGCTGCCAGTTTTCAGAATGTGTTCCCTGTGTGATCGCAATTCAGGCTGTTAGCATGTTGTTTTTCCACACGAAGCGATCATCATGCCCACTATTGTTACCCACGCAGCCGTTCCGCTCTGTTTAGGGTTAGGTCTCGGACTTAAAGTCATCCCCCCACGATTACTGTTTGCTGGCGTCGTTCTGGCTATGCTGCCAGATGCCGATGTGTTGTCATTTAAGTTCGGTGTCGCCTATGGCAATGTGTTTGGCCACCGGGGATTTACCCACTCACTGCTGTTCGCCTTCGTGGTACCGCTGCTCTGCGTATTGATTGGCCGACGATGGTTTAAGGCGGGATTGATTCGCTGCTGGCTATTCCTGACGGTTTCACTGCTGTCACACAGTCTGCTGGATTCCGTTACGACAGGCGGCAAAGGCGTCGGCTGGCTGTGGCCGTGGTCGGATGAACGCTTCTTTGCACCGTGGCAGGTGATTAAAGTCGCCCCGTTTGCGCTATCACGCTACGCCACACCGTATGGGCATCAGGTAATAACTTCGGAGTTGATGTGGGTATGGCTGCCGGCCGTTATGATGATGGGTGTGCTGTGGTGGTACAAACGTCATTAATAGTGCCTGATGGCGCTACGCTTATCAGGCCTACCGATCATTCCATCGTAGGCCGGATAAGGCGTAAGCCGCCATCCGGCAATATAGAGCGTTACTTACGACGCCAGGTGGTGCCCTGCGGGCCGTCTTCCAGCACGATGCCCATCTCATTGAGACGGTCACGCGCGGCATCAGCTGCCGCCCAGTCTTTCGCTTTACGCGCATCTAAGCGCTGTTGGATTAACGCTTCAATTTCAGCAACTTCACCGTCATCCGCCTGCGCCCCGCTTTGCAGGAACGCTTCCGGATCCTGTTCCAGCAGTCCCAGCACGCTGGAGAGCTTGCGCAGATGCGCAGCCATACCGTTAGCCGCCGCCATATCTTCACCCTTCAGGCGGTTAACTTCACGCGCCATATCAAACAGCACGGAGTAAGCTTCCGGCGTGTTGAAGTCATCGTCCATCGCTTCAATGAAACGTGCTTCAAAGGCCTCGCCACCCGCAGGGGCAACGGATTTGTCGGTACCGCGCAGTGCAGTGTACAGACGCTCCAGCGCAGAACGCGCCTGTTTCAGGTTCTCTTCGCTGTAGTTGAGCTGGCTACGATAGTGACCCGACATCAGGAAGTAGCGAATGGTTTCGGCGTCGTAGTATTTCAGCACATCGCGCACGGTAAAGAAGTTGCCCAGCGATTTAGACATTTTCTCGCGGTCAACCATCACCATCCCGGAGTGCATCCAGTAATTAACGTACTCACCATCATGCGCACAGGTGGACTGCGCGATTTCGTTTTCATGGTGCGGGAACATCAGGTCCGAACCGCCGCCGTGAATATCGAAATGGTTACCCAGTTGTTTGCAGTTCATCGCCGAACATTCGATGTGCCAGCCCGGACGACCTGCGCCCCATGGAGACGGCCAGCTCGGCTCGCCTTCTTTGGACATTTTCCACAGCACGAAGTCCATCGGGTTACGCTTCACATCAACCACGTCAACGCGAGCACCCGCCTGCAGCTGATCCAGATCCTGGCGTGACAGCTGACCGTAGTTCGGGTCAGTCGGCACATCGAACATCACGTCGCCGTTATCAGCAACGTAAGCGTGACCTTTGGCAATCAGCTGCTCAGTGATTTCGATAATTTCAGCGATATGGTGCGTAGCGCGCGGCTCCAGATCCGGGCGCAGAATATTCAGCGCATCGAAATCGCTATGCATTTCCGCGATCATTCTGTCGACCAATGCGACAAAGCTTTCACCGTTTTCATTCGCGCGCTTGATGATTTTGTCATCAATATCGGTAATGTTGCGTACATACTTCAGCTTATAGCCGAGGAAGCGCAGGTAGCGCGCGACGACGTCGAAAGAAACAAAGGTACGTCCGTGGCCAATATGACAGAGATCGTAAACGGTAATACCACACACGTACATGCCGACTTCCCCGGCATGAATAGGTTTGAATTCCTCTTTTTGGCGCGTCAGTGTATTAAAGATTTTTAACATCGAAGATTCCGTGTAGACGTGTGTGGATAGTAAAGTCTGTATAATACCCATAATTTAGACCGGAAGCAGCACACTTTGCGAGGTGATCACAGCTTGCGGTTATGCTATAACACACCCCTAACTCTGACCCTTGACGGGGTCGAAGCACCAATCTATCGGAACAGGATGCAAAAATGGTTACTTTCCACACTAATCACGGCGATATCGTAATCAAAACGTTTGATGATAAAGCGCCTGAAACAGTTAAAAACTTCCTGGACTACTGCCGCGAAGGTTTTTACAACAACACCATTTTCCACCGTGTTATTAACGGTTTCATGATCCAGGGCGGCGGTTTCGAGCCAGGCATGAAGCAAAAAGCCACGAAAGAAGCGATCAAAAACGAAGCGAACAACGGTCTGAAAAACACCCGTGGTACGCTGGCAATGGCGCGTACTCAGGCTCCGCACTCCGCAACCGCACAGTTCTTCATCAACGTTGCTGACAACGACTTCCTGAACTTCTCCGGTGAAAGCATGCAGGGTTGGGGTTACTGCGTGTTCGCTGAAGTTGTTGAAGGCATGGACGTGGTTGATAAAATCAAAGGCGTTTCCACCGGTCGCAGCGGTATGCACCAGGATGTGCCAAAAGAAGACGTCATCATTGAAAACGTGACCGTCAGCGAGTAATCGTGGCGACACTGTTTATTGCAGATCTTCACCTCTGCACAGAAGAACCGGCGATCACCGCCGGTTTTCTGCGTTTTTTAGCCGGCGATGCACGCAATGCCGATGCGCTATACATTCTCGGCGACCTGTTTGAGGCCTGGATTGGCGACGACGACCCGAATCCACTGCATCATGAAATGGCCGCAGCGATAAAATCACTGGCTGATTCCGGCGTTCCCTGCTTTTTTATTCACGGCAACCGTGATTTTCTGCTCGGTAAACGTTTTGCCCGTGCGAGCGGCATGACCTTGCTTCCCGAAGAAAAAGTGCTCGATCTGTATGGCCGCAAGGTTCTGATCATGCATGGCGACACCTTATGCACCGACGACGCAGGCTATCAGGCGTTTCGCGCCAAAGTGCATCAACCCTGGCTACAGAAGCTGTTTCTCGCCCTGCCCCTGTTTGTTCGCCAGCGCATTGCCGCAAAAATGCGCGCCAACAGTAAAGCCGCCAACAGCAGTAAATCGCTGGAAATCATGGATGTGAATCCGCAGGCCGTGATTAACGAGATGGAAAAACATCAGGTCCAGTGGTTAATTCACGGACATACACACCGTCCGGCTGTCCACGAACTCACGGCCAATGAGCAACCCGCTTTCCGCGTGGTATTAGGCGCATGGCATACCGAAGGCTCAATGGTGAAAGTCACGCCCAGCGACGTTGAGCTAATCGCGTTTCCGTTTTAATTCTGCAGATATCCAGTTCCTCTTTACACAAAACAATTCGAGTTGCATCGAGGCGGCAAATCTGTGAGTCCCCGGGAGCTTACAAAAGTAAGTGACTGGGGTGAGCAGATGCAGCCAACAAAGAGGCAGCTTGAAGAGTGAAGTGTAAAGCGCGCAATCGTTTTCCTTGAAGGTTAATTATGCTATTCTCTGTGGCCTCAAAAGTCGAGTGTAGTGCACCACAGGAGTTTTCAGACGCATGTCTTCCCGCAATAATCCGGCGCGTGTCGCCATCGTGATGGGGTCCAAAAGCGACTGGGCTACCATGCAGTTCGCCGCCGAAATCTTCGAAATCCTGGACGTTCCGCATCATGTTGAAGTCGTCTCCGCCCACCGCACCCCAGACAAATTGTTCAGCTTCGCCGAAGGCGCTGAAGAGAACGGTTATCAGGTGATTATTGCCGGAGCCGGTGGCGCAGCGCATTTGCCTGGCATGATTGCGGCGAAAACGCTGGTGCCAGTTCTCGGCGTTCCGGTGCAAAGCGCAGCGTTGAGCGGCGTAGATAGCCTCTACTCCATTGTTCAAATGCCTCGCGGTATTCCCGTTGGAACACTGGCGATCGGCAAAGCGGGTGCGGCCAATGCGGCCCTACTGGCAGCGCAAATTCTGGCTACACACGACAACGCATTACACCAGCGTCTGGACGACTGGCGCAAAGCACAAACCGATGAAGTGCTGGAAAACCCGGACCCGCGAGGTGCGGCATGAAGCAGGTCTGCGTACTCGGTAACGGTCAGCTAGGACGCATGCTGCGTCAGGCCGGCGAGCCGCTGGGCATTGCGGTCTGGCCCGTCGGGCTGGACGCTGAACCGGCTGCTGTCCCTTTTCAGCAAAGCGTGATCACCGCAGAGATTGAGCGCTGGCCGGAAACGGCACTCACCCGCGAACTGGCGCGCCACCCGGCATTTGTTAACCGCGACGTCTTCCCGATTATTGCCGACCGTCTGACGCAAAAGCAGCTTTTTGACAAGCTCGGTCTGGCGACTGCGCCGTGGCAACTGCTGGCAGATAAAAGCGAATGGTCTGCGGTATTCGACAAACTCGGCGAGCTGGCGATCGTCAAGCGTCGCGTCGGCGGCTATGACGGTCGTGGACAGTGGCGTTTGCGCGCAAATGAAACCGCACAACTGCCGGATGATTGCTATGGCGAGTGCATCGTCGAGCGGGGAATCAACTTCTCTGGCGAAGTCTCACTGGTTGGCGCTCGGGCGCATGACGGCAGCACCGTTTTCTATCCCCTGACCCATAACCTGCATCAGGACGGTATTCTGCGCACCAGCGTGGTGTTCCCGCAGGCTAACGCCAGACAGCAGGCACAGGCTGAAGCGATGCTCTCCGCCATCATGCAGGAGCTGGGCTATGTCGGCGTGATGGCGATGGAGTGTTTCATCACCCCGGAAGGTCTGCTGATCAACGAACTGGCTCCGCGCGTGCACAACAGCGGGCACTGGACGCAAAACGGCGCCAGTATCAGCCAGTTTGAGCTGCACCTGCGCGCCATTACCAACCTGCCGTTACCGACGCCGGTGGTGAATAATCCTTCGGTGATGGTAAACCTGATTGGTAGCGACCTGAACTACGACTGGCTGAAGCTGCCGCTGGTACACCTGCACTGGTATGACAAAGAAGTGCGTGAAGGGCGTAAGGTGGGGCACCTGAACCTGAGCGACAGCGATACCGCGCGCCTTAGCGCGACACTGGAAGCGCTTATCCCCCTGCTGCCGCCGGAATATGCCAGCGGTATTATCTGGGCGCAGTCAAAGCTGAAATAAGAAGACGCGGGGCGGGTATACACACGCCCCGTTTTTTTACAGACGGATACAGGTTCCAGCGTTGCCCGCCAGCGTATCTTCAATGCGTGACAGCGCGCCAATCCATGCTGGTTTCCCACGGCGTTTCACATATCCACTGACAGCGGTGACCTTTGGTCCCATCGAACCATCTGCTTTAGCAAACGGCGCCAGTTCATCCGGAGAGGCCTGACGAATCGCGCGCTGTTCCGGCGTTCCCCAGTTTTCATAGACCGCATCAGCATCGGTCAAAATAACCAGACCATCGGCATCAATCTGTTCAGCCAGCAACGCCGCCGCCAGGTCCTTATCAATGACCGCTTCAGACCCTAATCCTTCGCCAGTAACCGGGACACCGCCACCCCCGCTGCAAATCACCACATGCCCTTCCTTGAGTAAGAGCTTAATGGCGTCACTTTCAACGATCTGGCGAGGTTCTGGCGAAGCGACAACGCGCCGCAGGTATTTGCCGTCACGCTTCATATGCCAGCCGTAGGTCGCTTCCAGCTGCGTTTGTTCTTCTGGCGAATAGACCGGACCAATAAATTTTTCCGGTGCCATAAACGCAGGATCGTCTTCTGAGACAACAATTCGTGTCAACACTGTGGTCACTGGCGGCATTTCCGGTTCAGCGGTCAGGCTCTGGGCCAACATATAACCAATCATGCCCTGCGTCTCGGCCACCAGCACATCTAATGGATAAGGCTCGACCTCCTTCCAGGCGAGATTCTGTAACGAAAGCAGGCCAACCTGCGGCCCATTGCCATGGACAATAGCCAGGCGATATGTGCGCGCCAGACGCGCCAGGGCGGGTACGGCGCTGGCAATATTACGGTATTGATTTTCTGCAGTCAGCGCCTCGCCGCGTTGCAATAATGCGTTGCCACCGAGAGCAACAACCAGCGTTTTCATTCCCTATCCTTCTATGATTTGTTGTCCAATCCAGAACCCCAGCAGAGTATCTGCGCCGGAGGTATGCCCAAGCGCCAGCAGCGAATCAATCGCCGCATCCAGTCTTTCCTGACGACGCAATGCATGGGTAAAGTGGAGTAAAGGTGAAGCGAAGTAACCTGCAGCCGCGTAACGCAAGTAGCTCACGCTAACCACAGTCGTCGCCTGTTCAAGGTTGCCGGAAGCAGCAAAGAAATGTTGGCCGGAAACCTTATTCAGCGCACCGAAATACCAGGCTGCCAGCAGCATGCCGGTCAACGTGTCATCATGGCTGGGCGTTAGCCCGGGCCCCTTGCCTAACCACTGTCGCCAGTCTGTCGACAACCCCGCAAGCGCCGAGAAAAAGCAGTGACGGAACTGGCGTAGTTCGGGGCACAAAGGCAGGTTTGCCGCCAACATTAACGGCCCGAACAATCCCGTTTCCTCACCGCGATCCATCCAGGCAGGTGCAAGGCGCGGGGAATGTGGCCGGGAAGTGATTCTCAACGAACAGCGGCGATGCGGCTGGCACAGCAAAAATGGCCCCAGTTGGATCCCACCAGGGACAGCCTGAGGAGATTCGTTTCCACGTAACACCGCACGCAGCGCATCAAAATCATGCGTACGGATCACCCATCCTGCCGGGCTAAAGCCGCTCCCCTGGCGGTGCAACGTCAACAGTGCGCCCCCTTCGGCCACGAGATTAATCGCGCGTCGCCAGACGCCAGACAATTGCCAGGACTGGCGGAAATCCGGGGACTGTTGGCTGGCCAGCAAAGGATGGATGATCATCATGCGTGCCTCTTTTAGCTAATGCCCATGCTTTCAGCCAGCGCTTCGAGAGCCAGCTCAAAACAGGCCAACGGCGCACGGACGGTTCCCGCGCCAATCTGACCAATACCGGCCTCTTTATGCGCAATACCGGTATTGATCAGTGGCGTAATCCCCGTTTCGACCACGCGGCGAATATCGAGTCCCAGACAAGCCCCCTGGAAATCCCAGCCAGGGATCTGCAACTGCATATTGCGCTCCAGATAGATTTCCGCCATCTCCTCGGACACAGATTTCGCCGCTTCCATTCCACCAGCCCCGACAAAACGCGTGACGCCTGGTGCGGCGATCATCGCTGCTCCGCCAATGCCAAACGTTTCGGTGATGGCGCTATCACCCATATCAGGGTTAGCCTGTTCCTGCGAAAAACCAGTAAAGAACAGTCCCTGCGGGGTGTTAACCGGTGCGGTAAACCAGCGATCGCCAAGTCCACTCACCCTAATTCCGAACATGTCGCCATTACGGGTCATCGCCGTCACAATACTGCCAGAACGCACCATCGCTCCGGCGTCCATCGCCGCTTTACAGTAAGCCATCGCAAGGTTGAGGAAGAACTGGTCGGTTACGCTGAGGAAATCCATCACTTCAGCAATCTGCTGCTTATCATGTTGTAGACGGGCAATTTGCGGTGCCAGCGTACGCATCAGCAGGGCTGAAGAGGCAATGTTGCGCTGATGGAACTCGTCGCCCATCGTAATGCCCTGTGCCATCATGGCGGTCAGATCAATACCCTGTTCCAGCGTCCCCAATGCGGCGCTTAAGACCGGCATCAGAACATCGCGCATCCAGCGTAAGCGCTGCTGGACATCCTCGCCGTACGCACCGAAGCGCATCACCTTGCCAATGCCTTCGTTGAGATTGCAGTACGCGCGGTTCCCTTCAGTAATGTTTTCCACCACCAACATCGGCATGCTGGCAGAAGTGATCCCGCCCATTGGCCCCACGGCATTAACGTGATGGCAAGGTACAAAATTGACTTTCCCCTGCTCCAATAATGCCAGCGCGCTCATTTCGTCATTGGCCCACTCTTCAAACAGGCACGCACCAATGCAGGCCCCTTTCATCGGGCCGGTCATCTCTTGCCAGCGCATTGGCGGTCCCGCATGAAGCAGCGTTTTTCCTTCATTAAGTTCACTGATTAACGAGGACGCGGGTTGCACATCCAGCCAGTGCGGGCGCGCACGACGAATTTGTTCGATTACTGCAGTATTGGCTTGTGCCACTGATGTAAACATTGGAACCCCTTATTGCAAACGTTCTAATAAACGAGCCAGTTTTTTGTTACCGCCAGCGACAGGCGCCCACTGGTAATGCACCACAGGCTTTTCTGCCGCCTGTAAATCCAGTGCAAAACTGCGTAACCCGGCATTAATGACCGCCACTTTTTCCAGTAGCGAAGGTGAGGATTGATGAGATAAAGGTTGAGATGGGCGAATCAGTTCAGCGGCAAGCAAGGTAGCCTCAGGCAATGAACTCACCACGGCGATACCGGCATCCTCCAGCGTGGCGATTTGCAGTGAACGACACTGCGGATCGCGTTCTGTACCGGTCACCGTTGCAATCGCAAACAGCGGTTGGTCGATGTCTCGCACAGCACATGCCTTTTGCCAAGCCTCAACCAGTGATGCAGCTGGATCTGCCGTCGCCCCGTAACCAATCACGACGTCGACCAATAACACCCGCACCTGCGGCTGAGAGCCGAGGTCCGTAATAAGCTGATTGCGTAACGCAGGGTCGATCATCGGATGCGGTCGGCCGACGGTGTAAAAATCATCCCCGAGGTCGATAATCTGATGCCCGGCGGCATCCAGCATCATGCCGTGATGATGATGTGCATCCGCAGCAACGTTAAGGTTTGCGGCCAGCAGACCCGCCGCTTCGGCAGCCAGCGTTCCTCCGGTATAGAGCCCCCGAATAAGGCCGTCCCCCGTGGCAGAAAGCGCGCCACGTCGCGCCGTGACGCGCGCCAGCAAACAGGCGAGACGGGCCGCATCATCCAGCGTCGAGGCAAACCAGACGTTCTCATCGCGGGTCGCTGCGCTGGTGTAACCTAAAAACAGGGCCACAACGGGTTTACCCGTGGCTTTCATCGCCGTGACAATCCGCTGGCGAACGGCTTCCGCAGGTGGTTTAGACACAAAAGCCAACACCTGACTTTTATCATCCGCACCGAGCATATCCAGCGCAGTAAGTGCGCTAATTCCGCCCACCTCAGCGCTCAGGTCGCGTCCACCCAGACCAATAGCGTGAGTGATGCCTTCCCCGGCCAGTGCTATCTGTGAACAGAGCTCCTGGATCCCTGTGCCGGAGGCGCCTATGACGCCAATGTTGCCTTCCGGCATCACGTTGGCAAATGCCAGCGGCGTACCAGCGATCATGGCGGTTCCGCAATCGGGTCCCATCACCAGCAGGCCTTTATCTTGTGCACGCCGCTTCAGATTGATTTCATCTTCCAGCGTGACGTTGTCGGAGAACATCATGACGTTCAGGTTGCGATCCAGCGCCTGGTTCGCCAGTTCAGCCGCGTATTCGCCCGCTACAGAAATTAACGTCATATTCGCTTCAGGCAATTTCTGACACGCGCTTTCCCAGCGCCTGACCTGCAATAGCGTTTGGCTCCCCCCGGTTGCCTGCGCCAACTGCTGCAACGACTCATCCAGTTGCTGCAAAATAGTCTGGGTAATACTTTCATCCGCCGCTTCAGTACGAATCGCCACGCAAATATCATTCGGCGTCGCCTGATTAAAATCGTCATGCCAGAATCCGGTTGTTTCCAGCAATGATTTATTCGCTGGCGTTCCCATCATCACCGATACATCGTCTACATTTTCGGACTCACTCAGCTTGCGTGAAATAATCATTAAACTGACAGAGTCCTGAAAACACCCTTTTTTAATAAAGGCGTGGATCATAACAACCCCTTAATAATTGCACCCATGGCAATTGCACGAGTAGTGTTAATGTGGAACTCAAGGTATATATCTGGCATAGCAAATAGAGTGACTGATATCACATACAATTTATTAGCAAAAGAATTTTAATAACCACCTAAGGATTACATGTTATTTTCTAACGACATTATTTATTTAAAAAGAAAAGGCAAACCAATGCTGATTATCAAATAAATTCTAACTATATTTTTTTGCCTGTCTGGATCACATATTAGATTTATTTTCCCGGTATGTTAACGGCAGTCATGCTTCACACCGTCGTTAAAAAGGAAGACAGATGAAAATCAGTCGGGAAACACTCCACCAGCTTATCGAGAATAAGCTTTGCAAGGCCGGACTAAAACGTGAGCACGCCGCAACGGTTGCCGAGGTATTGGTTTATGCCGATGCCAGAGGCATTCATTCTCATGGCGCTGTACGCGTTGAATACTATGCCGAGCGCATTTCAAAAGGCGGCACCAACCGCGAACCCACATTTCGTTTCGAAGATACCGGTCCCTGCACAGCGATTTTGCATGCCGATAATGCCGCCGGTCAAGTCGCAGCAAAGATGGGTATGGAGCATGCAATTGAAATTGCTGAAAAAAATGGCGTCGCCGTTGTCGGCATTAGCCGAATGGGGCACAGCGGAGCCATTTCTTACTTTGTGCAGCAAGCCGCCCGCGCAGGCCTGATTGGACTCTCTATCTGCCAGTCCGATCCGATGGTCGTACCGTTCGGCGGCGCGGAAATTTACTACGGAACCAATCCGTTAGCCTTCGCAGCGCCGGGGGCTGGTGACGATATCATGACCTTCGATATGGCGACGACGGTGCAGGCCTGGGGCAAAGTTCTGGATGCCCGCTCACGCAATGAACTAATCCCCGATACCTGGGCTGTCGATAAAAATGGCGCGCCGACCACCGATCCTTTTACGGTTAATGCGTTGCTTCCCGCTGCCGGGCCGAAAGGCTATGGTCTGATGATGATGATCGATGTGTTATCCGGGATTCTGCTGGGATTACCGTTTGGTCGTCAGGTCAGTTCTATGTATGAAGATCTCCATGCTGGACGTAATTTAGGCCAACTGCATTTGGTGATTAACCCCGAGTTTTTCTCCTCCAGCCAATTATTTCGTCAGCATCTCAGTCAAACCATGCAAGAGTTGAATGCCGTTACTCCTGCGCCTGGTTTTAAACAGGTTTATTACCCCGGACAGGATCAAGATATTAATCAACGTAATGCCGCCGTTCATGGCATTGACATTGTTGATGATATTTATCAATACCTGATTTCCGATGCTCTCTATATCAAGTCATACGAAACAAAGAACCCCTTTGCGCAATAATTATTGAAACAGGAATTTCATATGATTAATCATTTTCGTCACGCAATAGAAGAAACCCTTCCCTGGCTCTCTTCCTTTGGCGCAGATCCATCCGGTGGGATGACGCGCCTGCTGTATTCGCCAGAATGGCTTGAAACACAACAGCAATTTAAAAAGCGTATGGATGTCAGCGGCCTGGAAACACGCTTTGATGAAGTAGGTAATTTATACGGTCGCCTGCGCGGGAGTGAATCCCCGGAACAAGTCATTTTAAGCGGCTCGCATATTGATACCGTCGTCAACGGCGGCAATCTTGACGGCCAGTTTGGCGCGCTGGCGGCGTGGTTAGCAATTGACTGGCTTAAGACCACCTACGGCGCACCGCTGAAAACGGTCGAAGTGGTCTCGATGGCAGAAGAAGAAGGCAGCCGCTTCCCGTATGTCTTCTGGGGCAGCAAAAACATTTTTGGGCTGGCCAATCCCGATGACGTCCGTAACATCCAGGACGCCAAAGGCACCCGTTTTGTTGACGCAATGAACGCCTGCGGCTTTACCCTCCCCGCAGAACCACTTCATGCCCGTAATGACATCAAAGCCTTCGTTGAATTACACATCGAACAAGGTTGCGTGCTTGAAAGCAATGGCCAGTCGATAGGCGTCGTCAGCACGATTGTAGGACAACGTCGCTACACGGTAACGCTGAACGGCGAATCCAACCATGCGGGTACAACGCCGCTGAGCTACCGTCGCGATACCGTTTACGCTTTCAGTCGCATCTGCAGCCAGTCTATCGAGAAAGCCAAAAAGCATGGCGATCCTCTGGTACTGACCTTTGGTAAGGTCGAGCCGCAGCCGAACACCGTCAACGTGGTGCCAGGAAAAACGACCTTCACGATCGATTGCCGTCATACTGATGCCGATGTATTACGTGATTTTACTCAGCAACTGGAAAACGACATGCGCGCCATCTGCGATGAAATGGATATCGGTATTGATATCGATTTGTGGATGGATGAAACGCCGGTCCCGATGGACAGTAAACTGGTCTCCACCCTTACCGAACTGTGTGAAAAAGAACAGCTGAACTACCGTGTGATGCACAGCGGCGCGGGCCATGATGCGCAAATTTTCGCGCCTCGCGTACCGACCTGCATGATTTTCATTCCCAGCATTAACGGTATCAGCCACAACCCCGCTGAACGCACAAACATTAACGACCTTGCCGAAGGGGTCAAAACTCTGGCATTAATGCTTCATCAACTTGCCTGGCAGAAATAAGGAGTCACCCATGGGATATCTGAATAACGTTACGGGTTATCGCGATGATTTACTGGCTAATCGCGCAATTGTAAAACACGGTAACTTCGCCCTGCTAACCCCGGACGGACTGGTTAAAAACATCATTCCGGGTTTTGAAAACTGTGACGTCACCATCCTCTCAACGCCGAAACTAGGCGCGTCGTTTGTTGATTATCTGGTAACGGTTCACCAAAGCGGTGGTAACCAGAGCGGTTTCGGCGGCGAAGGCGTTGAAACGTTCGTCTATGTTATCTCCGGCAAAATTGAAGCAAAAGCAGAGGGTAAAACATTCGCTTTAACTCAGGGTGGATACCTTTATTGCCCGCCCGGCGAGCTGCTCACCTTTAGTAATGCCCAGGCTGAAGACAGCCAGCTGTTTTTATACAAACGTCGTTATACGCCAGTAGCAGGTCATTCGCCGTGGCTGGTTTCCGGTAACACCAACCAGTTAGAACGTATTCATTATGAAGGCATGGATGACGTGATCCTGCTGGATTTCCTGCCTAAAGAATTGGGCTTCGATATGAATATGCACATTCTGTCGTTCGAGCCGGGCGCTAGCCACGGTTATATCGAAACGCACGTCCAGGAACACGGGGCGTATATTCTTTCAGGCCAGGGCGTTTATAACCTCGACAATCAGTGGATCCCGGTGAAAAAAGGCGACTACATCTTTATGGGAGCTTATTCCCTGCAGGCCGGATACGGCGTGGGTCGTGGCGAAGCATTCAGCTACATCTATTCCAAAGATTGCAACCGGGATGTTGAGATCTAACAGCGTATAGCCCTCATGATACTTTTTTTATTTAGCTATGTTGGGTTTTGCCACGGTGTATACCGTGGCTTTTTTTATGCTTAACGCTGAGCCACCACCTGACCCAATTTCATCGCACAAGCGATATTACGCGCACAGTGATAGAGATTGGTTTCGCCGTTTGTCAGCACTTCTGCTAACGGCGCGAGTCGCGGCAGAATACTGAACACCGCATCGATACCATGATCGTGAACCACCTCTACGCCTTCGCCCAACACCCCGGCGATGCCGATCACGGGAACATGATGCCGCATGGCTACCGACGCGACACCGATTGGCGCTTTGCCACCGACCGTTTGCGAATCAATACGCCCTTCGCCGGTAATAACCAGCGCCGCGTCCTGGATTGCCTGCTCCAGCTGTACAGCCTGCAGCACAATCTCGATCCCGGGTTTCATGCTGGCTTGCAGGAAGATAAACGCAGCAATCCCCATTCCTCCAGCCGCTCCGCCGCCCGCCACCTGAGCAACATCCTCGCCGGTCAGCGTTTGCAGCACATGGGCATAGTTGAGCAACCCTTCTTCCAGCCTCTCAACCATTTCTGCCGTCGCCCCTTTCTGCGGGCCGAATACTCTTGCCGCGCCGCGCGGGCCAACCAGCGGATTATCAACGTCACAGGCGACGTCAATGCGACACGCTTTCAGCCGCGGATCGCAGTGTTGCAGGTCGATGCGCGCAAGGCGAGACAAACTCCCGCCCCCAGCGCTTAATGGCGCACCTTGCGCATCCAGAAAACGAACGCCAAGCGCCTGGGCCATCCCCATACCGCCATCAACCGTCGCACTCCCGCCAATACCAAGAATAATATGACGAATACCGGTATCCAGCGCATGGCGAATCAGTTCACCAGTGCCGTAACTTGAGGCCAGCAGTGGATTGCGCGCCTGCGGTTCGACCAGCATCAGCCCACTCGCCGCCGCCATTTCAATAATTGCGGTCTTACCATCCCCGGTCAGGCCATAAAATCCCATAACCTGTTCCCCCATCGGCCCGCAGACTTCCACAGTGATAACTTTTCCGCCTGTCGCCGCCACCATTGCATCTACAGTTCCCTCTCCGCCATCAGCAACCGGCAAACAAATATATTCTGCATCCGGGAATATGGCTGAAAATCCAGCTTTAATTGCCTTGCAGCATTGGTCAGCGCTTAAGCTCTCTTTAAATGAATCTGGCGCAATTACAATTTTCATCATCAATCCTTTTTCATCATGTTATTTAATGCGTTCCCATGGAATGAGATTTTCCATAAGCACCGCCAGTAAAATTCCCACCAACAAACCATTGCTCAGTAATGGCCGAATCGTCAGCGGAAGATCTTGTAAATAAACTGGAGGCAACCCCATCAAAAAAATGCCGACAAATAGCGGGAGCGCCAGTCGATAAATATTGCGTGCGGTAAATGTGATTTGTTGGCTAAAAACCAGGCCGGAATAGAGTAGCGGAAGATAAGAAACCAGCATCACGGCACTGCTGATCGCCAGCGGAATAGCGCAAAATAAGCGGGTTAACGGCGTCACTATCGCCACGAATAAACATAATACACTGCCGCAAATAAATGATTTTCGCGAGCTGTCGCCGGTCTGTGTTAACAAGCCAATAGAAGAGACAAAAGGTGAAAATGGAATAACGGCAAAAGGGACTGTCACCAACGTCATAAAACCGGAAATAATAAAACTGCGGCGATAACGCGAACTGCTGGAGCCTTGCTGCGCATAAAAGACGTCCGTGCCGCGCACTGCCCCATAGGTATTACTGACATTCACCAGACCAGTGATCACGGCCGTCAAAATAATGCCCGGTAACAGTTTACCGTGGCTACCTAGTGGAAACCATTGCCAACTTGAATCACCAGCCGGCAAGGTCATTGATGGAAAACACAATCGCCAAAGACCCCATCCCACTATCGCCCCCACCAACAGGGCATAGCGCGAGATCCGCTGTGGTAAAAAGATGATCATCGCAAGGATGAAGCACATCACGGCAACGGCCAGACTAAAGGGAGCCAGTTGAATTTTGACGCTGGTATCCGCAATACCAAAGGGCAATCCCAACATGCCCTTAAAAAAGATGGTGGTCAGCTGCGCACCGAGCAGCAGCATAAAAAAAACCATCACCGTTGGGGTAAAAAACCGGGCTAATCGATGCCCTAAGCCGCTAAAGCCGATAATCATCGTCAGTACAGCGGAAATCACAATGCCAACGGACAGGCTGGTAGCAATATCATTGAGCGGTGTCCCACGTGATGCCTCAGCCAGGGTAATCGTCAGAATGGTTCCCCACCATAAACCGGTGGGCCCTTCCATAATGGCGCGGCGGTGGCCACAAATTACCTGCGCCAGACAGGCCAGCGACGTTGTTAAAAAAGCGTACTGCGTGAGCATTAGCAGATTGCTGACAGGAAGATGAAAAGCAGAAACCAGCGTTGGCGGGACCACGACCGTGTTACAAAAAATAAAGAAAAACCACTGAAAGCCGGACAACAAACTTTCGCGGTTAATAACAGGAAGCATATTCATACCTTAAAATAGAGAATGCCCGCCAACATGACGGGCATTAATTCACATCACATTATTGTTGATGTTTAAGGATAAATTGACCTTTAGGCGATACCGGGAAACCCTGCTCAATGTCATAAATAACATCACCACGCAGAATGGTTTTCGTAATGCGCGCGCCAATTGTACGGCCTACATACGGGCTGACTTTATGGCGATATTCCAGGTCTTCGTTCTTCAGAACGTATTTGCTGTCAGGTTGAATAAAGACGAAGTCGGCGTCTTTACCCGGGGCGATACGTCCCTTCTGCTTCAGACCAAAAATATCGGCGGCATTGGTTGCCATCAATTTCGCGAACAGCGGCAACGACATACCGCGTTTTTGCACGGCTTCATCAAACATAACGTCCATGCAGTTCTGCAGTCCGGCGATGCCGCCCCACGCCTGCATGATATTGCCGGCTTTCATTTCCGGCGGGCATGGAGAGTGGTCGGAAACCAAGCAGTCAATTTCACCGTTAAACAGCTTTTCCCACATACCTTGCTGATTTTGCAGATCGCGGATCGGTGGAGAACATTTCGCCAGGGTGCCAATCTCTTCAAACTGATCGGTATCCAGCACGAAATAATGCGGGCAAGATTCGCAGGTCACATCTTGACCTTCCTGACGGGCGCGGGTTACTTCTTCCACGCCTTCCGGACTGCTGATATGGCAGACATGCAGGCGACAACCAGCAACTTTCGCCAGATACAGTACGCGACGAATCGCTTCCACTTCGGTAAACACCGGGCGTGAGGCCACATAGTCATGCGCCGTGACGCGACCTTCGCGTTTAGCTTCCTCACCAAGCTCGTCACAGATGAGCGCGTTTTCGCAATGCACCAGTACCGTCTGATTCATTTCCGCCAGCTTCTGCGCGCCTTTGTAGAACTGCCAGTCGTTCACATCGCGGAAATCATTATCGATACCGCGGTCACCGCAGGTGGCAACAAAGCATTTAAAGCCAACGACACCGACGTCATCCAGTTCGTGCAAACGATCGAGGTTGTAAGAAACCAGCCCCCCAAGCTGCGCGGCATCAATGGTCAACTTGCCTTTGGCCGCATCAAATTTCAGTTCGATGGTTTCACGATCCACCGTTGCTGGCAGCTGGTTGAGGGGCATTTCGATCATCGTGGTGATACCGCCTTTTGCCGCGGCACGCGTCCCTGTCTCATACCCTTCCCAATGGGTACGACCTGGCTCAGAGATATGGGTATGCGCATCAACCATACCAGGTGAAACTACCAGACCCGTCGCATCCATAACCTGCTTCGCCTCCCCCAGATTCTCGCCAATGGCGGCGATTTTTCCAGCGTGGACGGCAATATCAACAATACGAGCTTCATTTTCTAAAATAACAGTACCGTTCTTAATAATTAAATCAAAAGACATAACGAACTCCTTGTATGGATACAGATAATTTTTATAAATAACTCACGCTTAAATAAGCGCTTACTGATTTCATCACATCTGCCCTGTGGCTTTTTGCGCTCCGGCTGATTCAGCAACCGTTCTTTTCTTCAGCAAGGCATAGGCGATAAATGCGACAATAACGCCAACAAACCACGACACTCGCGATAACGGTTCGAGGAGAGGAATAAATTTACCCCCCAGTGAAAGAATGACTGCCACTAACGTTACGGAGAAAGCTGTCAGATTAAATCCGTTTTCATAATATTGGTAATCACCGCTGGCGGTATATAATTCATCAAGATTAATCTTACCGCGCATCACGACAAAATAATGCGCTAACATAACGCCAATAACTGGACCAAGCATTCCACCAATAATATCCAGAAACAGATAAATACTGCTCTGATTTTCCATTAACTTCCACGGACAAATCAGCAAACTAATAATACTGGCAATCAATACACCATTTTTATACGTTAATTTAGTAGGTGCAATAGCGGCAATCTGATAACCAGCCGGAATAATATTACCAGTGGCATTCGTAGAGATTGTCGTCATCAAAATAACCAGTACCGCAAAAAACGAAGCAAATAAGCTGTCCCAACGCTGGACGATATCCAGAACATTCCACGTATCCATGCCGTAATGAATGCTGGCTCCGGCGATAATACACACGCTGGCAATGGCAAATAGCACGTATGCGACAATTAGCCCCAGCGTCTGACCCAACGCTTGTTCACGAAATGAGTGGGCATTTTGCGTGAAGTCGGATGCGCTTACCGCCGGAGCGGCCCATACTGCAACGACTGCATTAATCACTACCAGGAACAGGAATCCGCTGTTGCCCGCCTTTTGCACACCACCGGGAATGTAGTCCAGAATCGGTCCAATTCCTACCAGTGATATCGCCCAGATAGCCATCCCGCCGAATACAATATAAATACAGGGGTTGAGGATTGCGGTAAATTTGTTTAATACCTTACCACCACCAAAACCAATACCGACGTTAATGAGCCAAAAAATAAGAAATGTAATCAGCCCCGGCAGAGAAAGCCCCAATAAGGTAAAGTCACCGCCCAACGTTAAAAACCCTGGCCATATCTTGCCAATCAAAATAAGAAAGGCCAGCGATCCGGCGTAACACTGTAGACCGAACCACATGATTGCGGCAATCCCCCCTCTTAATAATCCTGGGAATAGCGCTCCACGGACACCATACGAGCCCCGCAAAATCATGGCAAAAGGTACGCCGTATTTACTTCCGGCTGCACCGTTCATTACCATAACTAACGCAATAAACACTGCACTAATAATAATAGCCAGCATAATGCTGAATGTAGAAAGCCCAAGAATAAAGAATCCGCCAACCATAACGTAATTAGGTACGTTATGCACAGAACCCATCCATAATGTAAAATAGTTGAATGTTTTCCAGTTTCGTTGCTCGGCCGTTTTTGGTAATAAATCGTCACTATAACCACGTTGTTGGTATAGATCTCTTTGATGTTCCATAAATCCCTCTTGTCACGTATCGGATAACGTTGTAATGGGTTTAGCTATGCGGAACAAAAACAATAAAGGAATAAGTTAAATAGTTTTAATTATGTTTTTATGCTGAAGCAATGACTGTCGTTGCTTTCTTTTTATATAACGTAACGGCCGCAAAAATAAGCGTTCCGGTAACAACCAGACAAGCGGAGATCACAAAGCTTATTTCTTTAGAACCAGTCAAATCAGAAATAAATCCGGTTAATGTTGGCGCAATAACCGCTGAGCTCATGCCAAAGAAGTTAAACAGGCTAAATGCTCTGCCCAACGTTTTTGACGACGCTTGCTCAGAAACAAAGGAGATCAGAATCGGATCGACCGCCATTTTGCCCAGTAAACCGTACAGAGTCAGGCTGACCATCAGCATAGTGGTATTCGGCGATAGCACCGTAAATACCAGCATTGCGGCGGCCATAATTTCCAGACCAAGAATGACTTTGACTTTGCTGTTGCGAAACTTATCGGACAGATGACTAAAGAACAATGCGCCCGGGACACCCACCACGGCGACTAGCGCCGAGGCCACCCCAATTGCGCCGCCATCAAATCCTCTTTCGGTCTGCAGATAAGACGGAAGCCAGGTCACGATCAGGTAATAGCCATAGCAGGTACAGAAGTAGAGGAAGTACACGCTACATAACAGACCTGAAAACAGCGGCGGACTCTTTTCTTCTGACGCCGTTACCGTTTGAATTTTCTGGTCTGCAGCAGGTACTTCATTTTTTACCTTACCACGGATAACCAGAGTGAATACGCACAGCATCACCACCAGAATAGCAGCAACCAGGAACAACACATTTTGCCAGGCCATGCTCATGCTTTTTACCAGCACGCTGGAACCGATTAACCCGATTCCCATCCCAATTGCTGAGCCGCTATTAATAATGGCGTTAGCCAGTGCCCGACGAGCCTGTGGGACATTTGCCGAAGAGAGTGAATACGCAGAACTAAAGAACGAAGCGCAGCCCGCGCCCGCCATTAGCGAACCCGCATAAATCATCACCAGCCCAGTGGCTTTTGCAATACTTAGCGTACCAATAATAAACAGCGTAAACCCACACATCAGCATAATTTTCTGGCCAAACTTATCAACCAGAATTCCACAGGGAATTTGCATACTGCAATAGGCGAAGAAATAGAAACTGGCGATAGCACCTATTTCAGCATTGCTGACATTGCCCAGTGATGCCTGGATCTCAGGATAAATAGGCGTGAGCACGGTGCGATATATCCATATTGCCACCCAGCCCAGACTCATTACGACGACAATCTTCTTCCAGTATTCAATACCGGATGTTTTCTTTTCACTCATGACATGCACCTTTCTAAAGTGTGTCTGATTAAAATGTATCGCTGCAGTAATTGCAGCGATACCAATGATCATGACAATTTATGATTTGCCATTAATTCCAACGCCTGAACCATAGCCGAGTGATCCAACTGGCTCCCTCCATTCGCGGCACAGGTATTAAATAACTCCTGACAGGTTGCCGTATTAGGCAAATTCAATGACAGTGCCTTGGCGCTTTGTAATGCAAGATTGAGATCTTTTTGATGCAATGCAATTTTGAAACCAGGCTCAAATGTGCGCTTGATCATCCGCTCGCCATGAACCTCCAGAATACGGGAAGAGGCAAATCCGCCCATTAATGCCTGACGTACACGAACAGGATCCGCGCCAGCTTTCGAAGCAAAGACTAACGCCTCTGAAACCGCTTCAATATTTAAGGCAACGATAATTTGGTTTGCCACCTTACAGGTTTGACCATCACCATTACCGCCAACCAGCGTGATATTTTTACCCAAAATATCAAATAGCGGTTTGACCCGTGCAAATACATCTGGCTCACCGCCAACCATAATGGACAAAGTACCTTCGCGAGCGCCAATTTCCCCGCCAGAGACGGGCGCATCGAGATAATCCCCGCCCAATTCATTAACCTGTTTCGCAAAACGTTTAGTTTCGATAGGAGAGATAGAACTCATATCGACAATGGTTTTTCCCTGCAATACGGTTTTGGCACAACCCTGTTCGCCAAAAAGTACCTCTTCTACCTGCGGCGTGTCGGGAACCATTATGAAGATGATGTCTGCGAAATCAGTTACCTGACGCGCAGTTTCAACATTAACTGCCCCCAATGACAGCAATTCGTCCGCAACCGGACCAATGGTCGTGACATGCAATTGATGTCCGGCGCGAGCCAGATTGACAGCCATTGGCGAACCCATAATACCCAGGCCAATAAATCCCAGTTTCATTTTTAACCTCATATATCTCTGTCGGTTTTCCCGAATTCAGGCAACACGATCCCCTTCCAGCAAAGTGGAAAAAATGGCGATGCCTGAAATTCCTTACAAATTATCGATATTGATTAATCCACGATAATCCCGCTTCGGTGGTGGTTAGTGGTTTATATTCACAACCAACCCATCCGTCATAACCTGATTTATCGATAAACTTAAAAATAAAGTCATAATTAATCTCACCGGTTCCCGGCTCTCCGCGACGAGGGTTATCGGCAATTTGCAAATGACCTATTTTATTTGCCCATGTGGTCATGGTCTGGGTTAATTCCCCTTCCATACGCTGCATATGGTAAATGTCGTACTGTATCTTGATATTATTGCTACCGACGCAATCTATTAAAGCCAGCGCCTGCTGAGTTCCGGTGAGATGGAATCCAGGAATATCAAAATGGTTGATCGGCTCAATCAGCAATAAAATATCTTCTTTCGCTAACATATTTGCCGCATAGCGCAGGTTTTCCACCAGCGTCAGCTGGATCTGTTCGGCAGAAAAACCCGCGGGTGTTTTACCCACCAGACAATTGATCTTCTTATTACCGAGCCCTTTAGCATAGCGAACAGCTGCCGCGACACCATCGCGAAATTCTTCTTCGCGACCCGGAATACAGGCGATACCCCGCTCACCCGCTGCCCAGTCTCCTGCCGGGAGATTGTGCAGCGTATGCTCCAGCTGATTGGTCTGCAGTTTTTCCTTTAATACATCAATGTCGTAATCGTAGGGAAACATAAACTCTACGCCACGAAACCCCGATTGTGCCGCTTTATCGAAGCGTTCAAGAAAACTGTATTCCAGAAACAGCATGGAAAGATTGGCTGAGAAACGTAACATCTGTCACCCCTTCTATTCGTATTTCATAAAACAGGTTTCGGTTGGCGCATCCATCGCACCGTCTGCAATCTCTTCAAACTCGGTGACATTATCCAGCTCGCTGCCCATAGAGATGTTGGTCACGCGCTCAAGGATCACTTCGACCACAACCGGAACGCGGTACTGCGCCATCAGTACTTTGGCTTGTTCAAAGGCTGGAGCAAGATCTTCAGGTTTAAATACGCGGATGGCTTTACAGCCGAGTCCTTCTGCCACTTTGACGTGATCGACGCCATAGCCGTTTACTTCGCTGGAGTTAATGTTTTCGAACGCCAGTTGGACGCAGTAATCCATATCAAAAGCGCGTTGAGACTGGCGAATCAGGCCGAGATAGGCGTTGTTGACCAGTACATGGATGTAAGGAATGTTGAACTGTGCACCCACCGCCAGCTCTTCGATCAGGAACTGGAAGTCAAAATCACCGGAAATCCCAACAACATTACGCGCCGGATCGGCCACACAAACCCCTAATGCCGCCGGCAGCGTCCAGCCCAGAGGGCCTGCCTGACCGCAGTTGATCCAATGACGATCTTTAAATACGTGCAGCATTTGCGCGGCGGCAATTTGCGATAAGCCAATAGTCGTGACGTAGCAGACATCACGGCCAAAGGCTTTATTCATCTCTTCATACACACGCTGCGGTTTAACCGGGACATTGTCGAAGTGTGTTTTACGCAGGAGCGTCCGCTTACGCTGCTGGCATTCATCAACCCAGGTATTCCGGCAAGGTAAACGTCCAGCTTTCTGCATCTCCTGAGCAACGTCAATCAACAAAGTCAACGCGGCTTTGGCATCCGAAACGATACCTAAATCCGGACACAGGACTCGGCCAATTTGCGTCGGCTCAATATCGATGTGAATGATCTTGCGACCTTCGGTATATTTCGCGACGGAACCGGTGTGTCGGTTAGCAAAACGGTTACCAATACCGAACACCATATCGGAGGCCAACAGCGTGGCGTTGCCGTAACGATGCGCCGTTTGCAAACCCACCATTCCTGCCATTAACTCATGATCGTCCGGGATGCATCCCCAGCCCATCAGCGTAGGAATTACCGGTACGTGGGTTAATTCAGCAAAGTGTTGCAGCAGTTCGCTGGCATCAGCATTAATCACCCCGCCTCCAGCCACGATGACCGGGCGCTCAGCCTGAATCAGCATTTCAAGCGCTTTCTCAATCTGTTTACGGCTGGCCGCAGGCTTGTAGACTGGCAGCGGTTCATACATGTCTGGATCGAATTCGATTTCTTCAACCTGAATATCAAAAGGCAAATCGATCAATACCGGACCAGGACGACCAGAGCGCATGACATGAAATGCCTGCTGCAAAACCCGGGGAAGCAGCGCGGCTTCACGCACCGTTACCGCCATTTTACTGACCGGTTTGGCAATAGATTCAATATCAACAGCCTGAAAATCTTCCTTATGCAGGCGAGCGCGAGGCGCCTGGCCGGTGATGCATAAAATAGGAATAGAATCGGCAGAAGCGGAATACAGCGCAGTGATCATGTCAGTGCCTGCCGGTCCAGAGGTGCCAAGGCAGACGCCAATGTTTCCTGCCGTTGCACGCGTATAGCCTTCCGCCATATGGGAAGCGCCTTCAACGTGACGAGCCAGAATGTGACGGATGCCTCCGTGCTTACGCATTGCGGAATAGAACGGGTTAATTGCCGCCCCCGGAACCCCAAATGCGGTGGTGATACCTTCTTTTTCCAGCACATACATTGCCGCGTCAACGGCTCTCATTTTTGCCATTTTCTTTCTACCTCTATTTATTGGAAAAATTTTCCAACTTTGAAAAAATCCAAAAAAGTCCCGCTCCTCTGAGCGGGTTGCGACTTAAGCTACGGGGGCTTTTAAACCCAGCGCCGTACTGATATCTCGTGCAGTATCCCGTACCAGCTCCCCCTGACTGATAAAACGATCTTCTGTCAGTCTGGATGCGGGCCCCGAAATAGAGATGGCAGCAACGACACTGCCTGCATCGTCATAGATAGCTGATGCGATGCAATTCAAACCAATAACATGCTCTTCGTGATCGACGATATAACCATTGTCACGCGCCAGTTCCAGATTGCGCAGCAGAGTAGGAAAATCCACCAACGTGTTCGGCGTAAACTGCTGTAACCCCGTTTTCACGACGATGTCCATTAACTCTTCTTCCATCAACGGATAAAGCAGCGCTTTTCCCGCACCGGAAGCATGTAACGGCATACGACTGCCTAAAGGTGCGCACATTCTGACCATCGATTTGCACTCCTTCTGACCAATCAACACCGCTTCGGTGCCATTGCGAATCGCGACATTAACCGTTTCGCCTGACAGCAGCATTAATCGGTGCATAAACGGTCCGGCTACCGACAGGACGTCGCGATTATGAATATACGCGGAGCCCACGTTAAATACGCCTAAACCGATGTGCCACCAGCCTAACTGGCTGTCCTGATAGACAAAATCAGCACCCTGTAAAACCTTCAACAAGCGAAAGGTCGTAGAGAGCGGCAAATCCAGACTGGCGGAAATATCGCTCACTGACGAACTGCCTCCACTTCTTTCGAGGTACTGCAAAATCGCAATGCCTCTCTCAAGCGCCTGAGCGCCTTTCTGCGCAACCGGCTCCGCCTGTCCAGGCCTGCCGCGCCGTCTTACTTCCGTCTCCACTACGTTTACTCCGGCCCAAAATATGAGCATAAACAATGAACAATATGCGCATATTAAGCAAGAAGGCCGAAAGCGTCACGCAAAACAGAGCTCATGCGTCGGGATACTTTCAACATCACAATTATCGCTGCCACCGCGATCGACCGTCAGAAAATCGGTGACGGTTTGCCAGGCAAACAGCGGGTGATGCCAGACATTTCGATGATAATTCACGCCTTGTTGGCCATTGGTGATAAAGGCTTTTAAGGTGGAAAGGTCAGGTTTGTCCTCACCGAGTGCGACAATCACCACAAACGCTTCGCCATTCATTGGCATAAATGCCTGGGTGCCTAACGGGTGGCGCTCCAGCTCATGCACAACAATTGGCATTGCTGCCGGTTGCGCGCGATTGATACTGATGAGGGTGCGATCCTGATTAAGGATCTCCACATTGGCCAGATCGTGATAACGCTCAACAAGCCCATCATTGATATGAAAAAAATCACGTTTATGCGTCTCAATGACATCACCATAGGCGCTGAACGTGTGCTGATTTAACGGTAAGACCTCAAGTTTCATCATTATTTCCTTGTAACTGAATTCCGTTGAACCGCGACCAGAACACATAGCGGCTTCAATACCATGCAATCTAAAACCTTCGTGATTTAACATCAACACAAAAATTGGAAAAATTTTCCAAAATTAGATTTAGACCACAATTTGAACAAGGCCATTATGCAAAAATACTTATAAATCAGAGAAAAAGAAATCATGCTTGTAGAAGATCATTAAGGGAGTAGCTGACGATGTTTGACCCGGAAACACTGCGTACCTTTATCGGCGTCGCCGAAACGGGGAGTTTCTCCAGGGCGGCGGAGCGCTTGTGTAAAACCACGGCCACGATCAGCTATCGTATTAAGCTTCTGGAAGAAAACACCGGTGTCGCGCTGTTTTTTCGTACAACCCGAAGCGTGACGTTAACCGCCGCAGGGTCTCACCTTCTTTCACAGGCAAAAGACTGGCTCGCCTGGCTGGACAGCATGCCCAGCGAATTGCAGCAAGTGAACGACGGCGTAGAGCGCCAGGTGAATATTGTGGTTAACAACCTACTGTACAGCCCTGAAGCCGTCGCTCGTCTGTTATCCTGGCTTAACGCGCGCTATCCCTTTACTCAGTTTCACTTTTCCCGGCAAATTTATATGGGCGTGTGGGATTCACTCTTGTATGAAGGATTCTCGTTGGCTATCGGCGTTACCGGCACGGAACCGATGGCCAACACCTTTACCCTCGATCCTTTGGGTTCTGTTCAGTGGCGATTTGTTATGTCAGCAGATCATCCGCTGGCAGACGCGAGCGGTCCATTAACAGAAGCCCAACTGCGCCGTTTTCCGGCGATTAACATTGAGGACAGCGCGCGGACGCTGAGCAAACGTGTCGCGTGGCGCCTTCCCGGTCAAAAAGAGATCATCGTACCGGACATGGAAACCAAGCTCGCAGCGCATCTTGCAGGAGTGGGCATTGGATTCGTTCCGCAACCGATATGCCAACCTTTACTGGATAGCGGGCATCTGGTCAGCAATATCATCCCCACTATGCGTCCTCCTTCCCCCTTAAGCCTTGCCTGGCATAAGTTCGGCGCGGGTAAGGCCGTTGAAGATATCGTGACGCTGTTTACCCAGCGAAAGCCTGAAATTGCCGGGTTTTTAGCAATTTTCAACAACTCACGCGATTGAAAATCAAGTCATCGTCTCATTTGACGCGTAAAATGGTACGCAGGATGATTTGAGGTTTCGTTTTTTACTATGCAAGACACACAAACAGTACAGGACTATCGCGCAATTCTGCTCGCCGGTACGCCTTTAATCGATGTACGCGCCCCCGTCGAATTTCAGCAGGGCGCCATGCCGGGCGCAATAAACCTTCCCTTAATGAACGATGACGAACGTGCTGCCGTGGGTACCTGTTATAAACGTCAGGGGCCTGAGGCCGCCCTCGCGCTCGGCCATCAACTGGTCTGTGGCGAGACTCGCCAGCAACGCATGAAGGCCTGGCTTAATGCCTGTCGTCAAAATCCTGCGGGCTACTTATGCTGCGCGCGCGGCGGCCAGCGTTCGCACATTGTGCAGCAATGGTTGCACGAGTCCGGTACTGACTACCCGCTAATACAAGGCGGTTATAAAGCATTGCGTCAGGCGGTGATTCAACTGACTGAAGAGTTGGTGCAAAAACCGATCGTCTTAATTGGCGGCTGTACCGGGAACGGTAAAACGCAGCTGGTGCAACAGCAGCCAAACGGTGTGGATCTCGAAGGTCTGGCGCACCATCGCGGTTCCTCATTTGGACGCACCGTCGAACCGCAGCTGAGCCAGGCAAGCTTTGAAAACCTGCTGGCGGTCGAAATGCTGAAAACCGACAGCCGTCAGGATCTGCGTCTGTGGGTACTTGAAGACGAAGGCCGCATGATCGGCGCTAATCATCTGCCCGAATGTTTGCGCGAACGCATGAGCCAGGCCGCTATTGCGGTGGTGGACGATCCTTTTGAGCTACGGCTGGAGCGACTGCGCGAAGAGTATTTTGTGCGCATGCACCACGATTTCACTCACGCTTATGGCGAGAGTCAGGGCTGGCAGGAGTACAGCGAGTATCTGCACCACGGTCTGTTTGCTATCCGCCGTCGTCTGGGTTTGCAACGTTTTGCCGAGCTGACCACCCTGCTCGACGTGGCTCTGCACGAACAGCAGGCAACGGGCAGCACCGACGCGCATATGGGCTGGCTGGTGCCGTTGCTCAACGAGTATTACGACCCGATGTATCGCTATCAGCTGGAAAAGAAAGCCGCGAAAATCGTCTTTCGCGGCTCATGGCAGGAGGTGGCTGACTGGCTTAGCGTACAGTAATCAATGTCTGTCGCGCTTGTCTGCGCGTTTCGCCAACCAGTCGCCCAGCACCTGAACGACCTGCACCAGAATAATCAGCGCCACCACGGTGACGATCATGACCTGGGTTTCGTAGCGGTAATAACCAAAGCGAATCGCCAGGTCGCCGACTCCACCGCCGCCAACGATACCGGCCATTGCGGAGTAACCGATCAGACTCACCAGCGTTATCGTCAGCCCACGCAGCAGACCCGCGCTCGCCTCCGGTAACAGAACGGTGCAGATGATGCGCATCGGGCTGGCGCCAAACGCTTCCGCCGCCTCGATAATGCCTTTATCGACTTCACGTAGCGCGCTATCAACCAGACGGGCATAGAAAGCAATTGCTGCTACCGAAAGTGGGACCGATGCCGCGATGGGTCCAATGGTATTGCCGAGCAAAAACTGGGTTAGCGGCAACAACAGAACCAGCAGGATCACAAACGGCACCGAGCGGATAATATTCACCAGCACGGAGCTGAGCAGATACACAAAACGGTTCTGCCAGAATAAATGCCGGTCGGTAACGAAAATAAGAAAACCGAGCGGCAGACCGCCAATAATCGCCAACAGCGTAGAGATGCTCAGCATCTGGAAGGTTTCATTAAACGCCAGCGTCAAATCAGGCAATAAATCATCCACGAATCACCTCCACCTGTGCAGTACGTTGACGAATATGTTCCACGGCGACATCCACCGCAGAAGGGTTATGCGGCGCGGTCAGTTGCACCACCAGAATCCCCAGCGCACGTTCGCCGATATATTCAATTTTGCCGTGCAGAATGTTCACCGCCACGCCAAATTTAACCGCCACTTCTGACAACACCGGCTGTTCTGCCGAATCACCGATGAACAGAATTTTTAGCAACTGGCCGGGCAGATGCTGGCGCAGACGCTCAGGTAGCGTCAGATTGAGGGTATGCGACACCAGTTGCTGAGTGAAAGCGTGCTGCGGGTGAGCAAAAACATCAAACACCTCACCAGACTCCACCACCTTGCCACCGGACATCACCGCCACGCGATCGCAAATCGATTTGATTACGTTCATCTCATGGGTGATCAGCACGATCGTGATCCCCAACTGTTGGTTGATCTGCTTAAGCAACGCCAGAATCGTGGCCGAGGTTTCGAGATCTAACGCGGAAGTGGGTTCATCACACAGCAGCACATCCGGGTGATTGGCAATTGCGCGGGCAATACCCACACGCTGCTTTTGCCCACCGCTGAGCTGAACCGGAAAGCGGTTCGCCTTGTCTGACAGCCCCACCAGCGACAGGATTTCGCTCACGCGCGGGCCAATTTTACTGCGTTCCCATCCGGCAGCCTTCAGGCTAAAGGCGACGTTTTGTGCCACGGTACGGGTATGCATCAGATTAAAATGTTGAAAAATCATCCCGATACGCTGACGGGCTTTACGTAGATGCGCGCCTTCCAGTGCGGAAATTTCTACGCCGTTCACCTTAACGCTTCCCTGGCTCGGACGCGTTAAGGCGTTCAGGGTGCGCAGCAGCGTACTTTTTCCCGCGCCGCTGGTCCCGACAATGCCAAATATCTCACCTGCGCCAATGCGCAAGCTAACGTCATCAACCGCCCGGGTTGATGCTCCACGGCCTGCGCTAAAATCCACGCAAACTTTCTCAATCTCAATCATAGCCACCTCAGAAATGCGAAAAGGGCAGTCGTCGCTGCCCCTGTTAACCCTTGTGCGCAGCGATTATTGGGCTGCCGACATCCATTCCGGTTTCTGGAAGGCGCTGTAGATATTTTGCGGATCGTCGATCACAGCACGATACGCCGGAGATTTCACCGCCTCGACAATATCTTTCGCAAATGGTTTATCCGCATCTTCACTGCGTACCGCGATGATATTTTTCAGATTTTCGTCCAGGTGTTCCTGCTTGATGGCGCTGGCAAGATCCAGTTTCGCCGCTACGGCAAAGTTGCCGTTGACCAGCGCACCGGTCACACCGTCCAGCGTACGCGGCAGCTGTGCCGCTTCCAGCGGTTTAAACACCAGCCCTTTCGGGTTGCTGGCAATATCGCGCTCGGAGGCTTTAGTTGGATCGATGTTATCTTTGATGGTGATAAGGCCAATAGACTGCAGGAAACGCAGACCGCGAGCCAGGTTGGTGGGATCGTTGGAAAGCGTGATCACATCCCCTTTTTTCAACTCATCCAGGCTTTTGATTTTATGTGAGTAAAAACCCATCCCGGCCGTCGGGACCACAATCAGCTTGCTCAGCTTCAGGCTTTTATCGGCGGTGAATTTGTCAAAGTAGAGTGAATGCTGGAACAGGTTAGCATCGATGCTGCCATTGGAGAGCGCCATGTTAGGCTGCACGTAGTCGCTGAATTCGCGCACTACTACCTTATAGCCTTTCTCTTTCAGCGTAGGGGCAATGGCTTGTTTTACCATATCGCCGTACGGCCCAGGTGCGACGCCAAATACGATGGTGTGCGGATCACTGTTCGCATGAGCAAATTGTAATCCACAGGCCAGTAACAGCGCCCCGGTCGCGACGCGTAAACTCTGACGCAATCCCATAATCTCTCCATTTTAACGTTGTGGTGTCATGTCTCACGCCGTTCTTGCGGCGTTGTTCTTGTTGGCCTGTTAACAGGCTGATTGTTAACATGACACAGATCACAACCTGCTGTCCTTGAAATTATTTCATGATGTTGCAGAGTGTGTTTTTAAATGTGAGAAGGCATGAAAAAGCCGGATGTCGGCACAAGTGCCTTATCCGGCCTACAAATAACGCGATCCCCCTGCTCTCGTAGGCCCGATAAACGCATCGGGCGGCAGGCGTTCGATTAGAAGTCGTAACGCAGACGCACCAGGTTCATGTCGCCCAGATTGTCAGTGCTGGAGGTGAAGACGTGTTCGTAATCCACACGGAAACCGTAATCCAGCTGGAAGCTGATACCCACACCGTTGTCGGTACGCAGGTAGTTACGGCCATTCACGTATTCAATACGATCGCCCATAAAGTATGGCTGCACGGATTTCAGCGCATACTGACCAACCGGGAAGGTGTATCCCGCAAAGTATTCCAGACCCCAGGCGTCACCGGCAAAATAGTCATTAACAGAGACTTTTTTGGTGGTCATGAAGTTTTGATACCAACCGCCGCCCAGCGAGAAGGTCCAGTTGTCCGGTTTCCAGCTCAGCGCAGTACCGACGATGTTTTGATCGTAGGTTTTGCTGGTGTTGCCACGCATTTCCGCGCGGGTGTAGTTCCACGCCGTACCCCAGGTCAGGTCATCGGTGATGTGATAATCCACACCCAGGGAGCCGCCGCCTTTACGTTTGTAGCGCAAACCGTTGTTCGGGTTGTAGTCATCGCTGAACAGATAAGACGCGTAAAGATCAACATCGCCTACCGTATTTTTATACTTCAGTGACTTACGTGTACGATAGGAACCGTCGTAGTCGCCATTGATACCGTTACCTGGCGCCTGGCCAATCATGTCGTAGTCCCAGATATCCGTTTTCGCACCCACCACATCATAGTAAATGCTGTTCTGTTGACCGAAGGTCAGCGTACCCCAGGTCGCGCTCTTCAGACCGGTGTACAGCATACGACGCGTAGTATCGTTGGCGCCGTTAGCATAGTGATTGTCCCAGTTGAACATCGCCGGGAAGTTTACGCCCAGCTCGTAATAGCTCACCCAGCTGATGTCATCAAACAGATAGTAGTCAGCAGCGAAGCGGAAACGCGTTCCACCGTCGAAGCCATTACGTTTGTAGCCATTCTTACCATCGTCACCGGCCATATTCTGGAACTGCGGACGAATACTCCCGCCGACGGTGAAATTAAGACGGCTCAGCGGGTTGCCCGCCTGCGGATCTTGTTTCAGGACCGTGATTTCCGCCTGGGAGGCGAAAGTCGTTAATGCCACTGCTGCGCCGATCGATACCGCCAGCGCCGTTTTTTTTATAGTCATTATTTGTACCTTGATAGATAGCCTGCCAATTATTCAGCATACAAATATTAACGTTTATTAATACACTCGTGTTGTCGGGTTTTTATTGTTCTGTGCTGTTAAATATCAATGAGTTATCATTTTGTGCTACATAGATAAAAAAACGCACCGATTTAAAAAAACCGGTGCGTAATCATCACGAATATGAATTAACTGCTGAACTGACGGAACAGCGCTTTGCCTTTAAGAAGACGTGAACCGAGCCATCCGCCGCAGAGAGAGAGCAGCAATGCCCCACAAAGCGGCAACACAACCCACAGCCGCCAGTCTGGCTCCCAGGGGAAATCAAACACGCGGGTTTGCAGCACCGCCAGCGCAGTTTCCGCCCCGATGGCCGCCACCAGTCCGGCGACCATCCCGAGCATGGCGAACTCGCACCACAGCGTGGTACGCAGCAGCTTCTTGCCCGCGCCCAGCGTGCGCCAGACCACCAGTTCCTGATGACGCTGACGCATCCCGACCTGCACCTGCGCCAATAGCAGCAACATACCGCAAGCGGTGACCAGCACTACCATCACCTCCAGCGCACGGCTCACCTGCTCCAGCACCTGACTCACCTGTTTGAGAATGGCACCAATATCCAGCAGGCTGATAGTCGGGAATTCGCGGTTAAGCTGCGTCAGCATGCCGTTGCCGTTCTCCCAGCGAAAGCTGGTTAACCAGCTTTGTGGCTGAGCATCCAGCGCGCCGGAAGGGAAGATAAAGAAAAAGTTTGGTCGCAGGCTTTCCCAGTCCACTTTGCGCAGACTGCTGACCGTGGCACTGAAATCCTGGGTATCCCCCATAAAGGTCACCCGATCGCCAAGCTTAACGTTCAGCCGTTTCGCCAGCCCCTCTTCCATCGACACTTCGCCCGCTTTTGGCGGCCAGCTCCCGGCAACGATCGGGTTATGATCCGGGCGGGTATCCTGCCAGGTCAGATTAAGCTCGCGGTTCAGCGCTTCATCCTGATTGCCTTCGGTCGATTTCTCATTGATCGCCGTCAGACGGGCCCGCACTATCGGGTAGAACGACTCCGGGATCACCTGATGCTCAGCAAGGAAAGCCTTCAGCGGAGCCACCTGCTCAGTGGCAATGTTGATCAGAAAATAGTTTGGACTTTCCGGCGGCATTTGCTGCTGCCAGCGGTCGAGGAGATCGCCGCGCAGCACCAGCAGCAGCGCCAGCAGCATAAAGGACAGCGAAAATGCCGACAGTTGACTCAGCGTTGACCACGGCTGGCGCAACAGCCGGCTGACCGCCAAACGCAGCGGCAGCGAGGTCAGCGTCAGACCACGCAGCAGGTTAAGCAACATCCAGCCCAACACGCCGCACAGCAGCGCCAGCACCACAGCCCCGGCCAGTACCGCCCACAGCAGCATACTTCCGCCCATCAATCCGGCCAGCAGCGCAACCACAACTATCGTTGCTACGGGCAGATAGACCTTAAGCGGCCAGACGTTTGCCACCACGTCGCGACGCAGTACCCGCAGCGGCTGCGTCGCCAGCAGCAAGCGATAAGGGCGTAGCCCCACCAGCAGAGAAATGACGGTCATCGTACCGAGTGCCCACAGCCACGGCCACAGGCTGGCGGGCGGCAGCTCACCGGGCAGAACTGGCTTCAGTAATACCACCAGCACCCGCTCAAATAACAGCCCGAACAGCCCGCCGGTCATGCCAGAAAGCGTCAGCACCATCAGCCACTGGCCGATAATCAGCTTGCGCAGCTGCGCCCTGCCCGCGCCGAGCGTTTTTAATATCGCCACCAAATCGTAACGACTGCGACAGTAATGATTCATCGCCACGGCAACGGCAGCAACCGCCAGCAGTAGCGTTAACAGTGCCGACAGCAGCAGGAACTGTTGCGAACGCTCCAGTGATTTCCCCAACGCCCCTTCATCCTGCTCCAGCCCATACCAACGCTGTTCTGGCTTTAACTGCGGAAGCAGCCATTTTTCATAGGCTTCCAGTTGCTGTGGCGTACCACCAAATTTATAGCGCCAGGTCACACGGCTTCCCGGCTGGACCGCCGCCGTTTTTTCGACATCCGCCATGTTCATCATCAGGCGCGGCGCTATCTGGAAGGGATTAAAACCGGAATCCGGTTCCTGCACCACTTCTCCGGCGATGCGCAGGGTGGCATCGCCAACGTCGATGGAATCACCGATTTTTAAGTTGAGTAGCGCCATCAGACGCGGGGCCAACAGCACTGAGCCCGGCTGCGGTTTCAGCCCCGGCGGATTGGTTTGCAGCGTGCCGTACATCGGATACACATCATCCACTGCTTTGACGTTCGCCAGTTGCGGCGTATCCCGGGCAAAGGTCATGGTGGCAAAGGTGAGCTGTTCACCCACCTTCAGACCACGCTGTCGCGCCTCGTCAATCCACGCTTTCGGTACGGCGCGCGAACTTTGCAGCGACCGATCGCCCGCCATAAACTCACGACTTTGCTGGCTCAACCCTTTTTCCATGCGATCGCTGATATTGCCAAGCGCCAGTACACAGGCCACCGCCAGGCTTAACGCCAGCCAGACAATCAGTAATGAAGGCGAGCGCCATTCGCGCCAGAACCAGCGTGCAATCATGCCTCCTCCTGCAACTGTCCGTTCACCAGGCGTAAACGCCTATCGCAACACGCCGCCAGCTGCGGGTCATGGGTCACCAGAATCAGGGTGGTACCGTGTTCCCGGTTCAGAGAAAACAGCAGGTCGGCGATTTTGTCTCCGGTCTGGCGGTCCAGATTGCCCGTTGGTTCATCGGCAAACAGCACGTCAGGGCGTCCGTTAAACGCCCGTGCCAGCGCTACGCGTTGCTGCTCCCCGCCGGAAAGCTGGGCCGGAAGATGATCAAGACGTTTTCCCAACCCCAGTTGCTCCAGCAGCGTTTTTGCCCCGTCACGACTTTTTCCGCTATTTTCGCCGCGTAGCAGCGCGGGTAGTTCGACGTTTTCCAGCGCGTTGAGGGTTGGAATTAACATGAATGACTGGAAGACAAAACCCACGTGCCGCGCCCGCAGCTGCGCCCGAGCTTCTTCGTCCATAGTGTGCAGCGCCTGCCCCACCAGGCTGACTTCACCGCTGGAGCCATCGTCCAGCCCGGCGAGGATCGCCAGCAGCGTGGATTTCCCCGATCCCGACTCGCCAATCAACGCAATGGTCTCGGCGCGTTTGACAACCAGTTCAACTCCGGTAAGGATGGATAGCTCTTGATCACCCTGACCGACGGATTTCTTAAGATGATGAACTTCAACAATGTTTTCCGCTGGCATTGGCCTTTCCTGTTCCTGGTCCTGTTAACTTTCCGCGCCGCCGCTGCGGACACGTTATTAATTCTGGGTGACAGCCTGAGCGCCGGATACCGTATGTCCGCCAGCGCCGCGTGGCCTGCGCTACTTAATGATAAATGGCAAACCAAAACGCCAGTGGTGAATGCCAGCATTAGCGGCGACACCTCGCAGCAAGGTCTGGCCCGTCTACCTGCATTACTCAAGCAGCACCAGCCGCGCTGGGTGCTGGTCGAACTTGGCGGTAACGATGGCCTGCGCGGCTTTGCGCCTGCGCAAACCGAACAAACCCTGCGCACGATTCTGCAGGATGTCAAAGCGGCAAATGCCGAACCGCTGCTGATGCAAATTCGTCTGCCGGCAAACTATGGCCGCCGTTATAATGAAACCTTTAGCGCGATTTATCCAAAGCTCGCCAAAGAGTTTGATATTCCTCTGCTGCCATTTTTTATGGAAGAGGTTTATCTGAAACCCCAGTGGATGCAGGATGATGGTATTCATCCTAACCGTGACGCTCAGCCGTTTATTGCCGACTGGATGGCGCAACATCTCACTCCTCTAGTAAATCACGACTCATAAAACAACGGAGATCCTGACAGGTAAAGTTATGCAAAAATCGGTCTTAATAACAGGATGTTCCAGCGGAATCGGTCTGGAAAGCGCGCTTGAACTAAAGCGCCAGGGTTTTCAAATTCTGGCAGGCTGTCGCAAACCTGACGATGTCGCGCGTATGAACAGTATGGGATTCACTGGCGTATTGCTGGATCTGGATTCACCCGAAAGCGTGGATCGTGCCGCCGATGAAGTGATCGCCCTGACCGATAATCGTTTATATGGGATCTTTAACAACGCCGGATACGGTGTCTATGGTCCCCTGCCCACCATCAGCCGTGAACAGATGGAACAGCAATTTTCCGCCAACTTCTTTGGCGCACATCAGCTTACCATGCGCCTGTTGCCCGCTATGCTCCCTCACGGCGAAGGACGTATCGTGATGACTTCATCGGTGATGGGATTGATCTCAACGCCGGGACGCGGCGCCTATGCCGCCAGCAAATATGCACTGGAAGCCTGGTCCGACGCGCTGCGTATGGAACTGCGCCACAGCGGGATTAAGGTCAGCCTGATTGAGCCCGGCCCCATCCGTACCCGCTTTACCGAAAACGTCAACCAGACCCAGAGCGATAAGCCCGTCGAGAACCCCGGCATTGCCGCGCGTTTTACGCTGGGACCAGAAGCGGTTGTCGCCAAAGTACGTCATGCATTTGAGAGCGATAAACCGAAGCTACGTTATCCGGTTACGCTGGTGACCTGGGCAGTGATGCTACTTAAACGCCTGTTGCCAGGCCGCATAATGGACAAAATTTTACAGGGTTGAGTTGAAGCACGCGCGTCAGCCCCCATGTAACAAGAAATCGACAAAAGAGAGTAACTCCATGTCCACACAGAATATTGTTAACATTAACGAATCGAACCTGCAGCAGACCCTTGAACAGTCGATGACCACGCCGGTCCTGTTCTATTTTTGGTCTGAGCGCAGCCAGCACTGCCTGCAATTGACGCCGGTACTGGAGAGCCTTGCCGCCCAGTACAACGGCCAATTTATTCTCGCCAAGCTCGACTGCGACGCCGAGCAGATGATCGCTTCTCAGTTTGGCCTGCGCGCCATCCCTACCGTTTATCTGTTCCAGAACGGTCAGCCAGTAGACGGATTCCAGGGCCCGCAGCCGGAAGAGGTTATCCGCGCGCTGCTGGAAAAAGTGTTGCCGAGCGAAGAAGAGCTGAAAGCGCGTCAGGCTATCGAGTTCATCGAAGCCGGTAATCACGCGGATGCACTGCCGCTGCTGAAAGAAGCCTGGCAGCTCTCCAACCAGAGCAGCGAAATTGGCCTGCTGCTGGCGGAAACGCAAATCGCCCTCAATCGTTCTGACGATGCCGAAGCGGTGCTGAAAACCATTCCGTTGCAGGATCAGGACACCCGCTATCAGGGACTGGTGGCGCAGATAGAACTGCTGAAGCAGGCGGCGGATACGCCGGAAATCCAACAGCTGCAGCAGCAAGTCGCCAGCAATCCGCAGGATGCGGCGCTGGCAACTCAACTAGCCATCCAGTTACATCAGGTCGGACGTAACGAGGAATCACTGGAACTGCTGTTCAGCCACCTGAAGAAAGATCTCACTGCTGCCGACGGTCAGGCACGTAAGACCTTCCAGGAGATCCTTGCCGCACTCGGAACCGGCGATGCGCTGGCCTCAAAATACCGCCGCCAACTGTACGCACTGTTGTACTAATCCGTTTGATTTTGCCCGATGGCGCTTGCGCTTATCGGGCATACAAATTCTACCAATACCGATCCCTCCGGCATCACATCACGTCTTCTTCAAATGCGTTACGACTAATTGGTGGCGCGAATTATAGAACTTCCGATAAGTCAGGTAGCAGGCAATAATGGTCGACAGGCTGGCGGTAGAAAGCAGCATAAACGTCACCATAATCTGATACTTAATCGCTTTTACTGGATCAATACCCGCGAAGATCAACCCGGACATCATCCCCGGTAAACTCACCAGCCCTACCGTTTTTGCAGAGTCGATCGTTGGGATCAGCGAGGCGCGAATGCTGTCGCGAATCAGCGGCGCAGAGGCCACTTTCGGCGTCGCGCCGAGGCTAAGTTTTTCCTGAATTTGCTGCTGTTCGCTGTTAAACCGCTGTCCCAGATTGTTGTAACACAGCCCCACTGCCACCATCGCATTGCCTGCAATCATGCCGGAGATCGGGATGACCTGCATCGGCGTGAACTCGATAGAGCCAGACAAAACCAGCACCGCCAGCGTTAGCCCCGCCCCCACCGTGATAGCGATAAACGACGAGAGGAAAGCTTTATCAATATATTTACTGCGCTTTTGTGCGTTATAAGCCGCGTTAAAGCAGATAAACAGCACCATCAGTAAGGTCAGAATACTGTGGTTAACGCCAAAAATATATTTCAGCACATAGCCGACGATAATCAGCTGAACCACTGCCCGGCAAACGCTCCAGAGAATATCTTTCTCCAGCGCCAGTTTTTCTTTGTGGCTAATCAGGATCGCCACCACCACCAGCATCATCGCTAATGCCAGGGACTCATTGGTAATATTATGCTCGTTCATTGCGTGCTTCCTGCATTTCTCCGGCGTGCGGTTGAAGGGTTATGACATTATCCGCATGCGTAATTTCATCTTTGTCGTGCGTCACCCACAGCACCGCAATATTCTTATCGCGAACATAGTGGTGAATTAATTCGTTCACATTACGTTTATTAGCCTCATCCAGCGCGCTGGTGATTTCATCAAGCAGCAGAATTTTGGGCAGAAACTGCAAATTACGAATTAGCGAGACGCGCTGCTTCTCGCCACCGGACAGCTCATTGATGCTTTTTTTGAGGATCGTCTCGGGGAGATCAAAATGGGCCAGATCGCTCAGAAACGCATCCGGCTCCGGACGTTTGTTACGGATTTGCCAGGGGAAAATGAGGTTGTCGTAAACGGTGTCACCAAATAAAGCAGGCGTTTGCGCACAATAGGAGACCTGCTGGCGATACGTTTCCGGCTTGAGGGTATTGATCTCCTTGCCTTCAAAGAGAATTTCACCGGCAGTCGGACTCATTAATGACGCCACAATCTTGAGTAACGTACTTTTCCCACAGCCGGACTGGCCGGTAATCAGCTTAAATTCTCCGGCGCGGAGATCAAAACTGATGTTATTGAGAACCTGCGTCTCCCCTGCCTGCCATGCGACATTTTTTAACTGAAGCAAAATACTGCTTTCTTCCATTACCCATTCCTTTTTTACACCTTTCGTGCAGACAGTCTATCCCTGTAATTTATTATAAGGGAGCCCACCTTGATAAATCGGGTATAATTTGATTAATGAGGCAGTAAAGGACAGCACAACAGGAGGTTTCATCAATGCTCATTTTTATTCCTATTCTTATTTTTGTCGCGCTGGTGATCGTCGGCGCTGGCGTCAAAATCGTCCCGCAGGGATATCAGTGGACGGTAGAGCGTTTTGGCCGTTACACCAAAACCCTGCAACCGGGTTTAAGCCTTGTTGTGCCGTTCATGGACCGCATTGGTCGTAAGATCAACATGATGGAACAGGTGCTTGATATCCCTTCTCAGGAAGTCATCTCCAAAGATAACGCCAACGTCGCAATTGATGCCGTGTGCTTTATTCAGGTGATCGACGCGCCGAAAGCCGCCTATGAAGTCAGCAACCTGGAACTGGCGATTATCAACCTGACCATGACCAACATTCGTACCGTTCTCGGTTCGATGGAACTCGATGAAATGCTCTCCCAACGCGACAACATCAACACGCGCCTGCTGCATATTGTTGATGAAGCCACGAATCCCTGGGGCATCAAAATCACCCGTATCGAGATCCGCGACGTGCGTCCTCCGGCAGAACTTATCGACGCGATGAACGCGCAGATGAAAGCCGAACGTACCAAGCGCGCCTACATTCTTGAGGCCGAAGGGATCCGTCAGGCAGAAATCGTCAAGGCCGAAGGTGAGAAACAGTCGAAGATCCTTAAAGCGGAAGGTGAACGCCAGTCCGCGTTTTTACAGGCTGAAGCGCGTGAACGTTCAGCAGAAGCCGAAGCTCGCGCAACGCAGATGGTGTCTGAGGCCATTGCTGCTGGGGATATTCAGGCAGTGAACTACTTCGTGGCACAGAAATACACCGAAGCGCTGCAGCATATCGGCTCGTCGAATAACAGCAAAGTGGTGATGATGCCGCTGGATGCCAGCAGCCTGATGGGCTCTATTGCCGGGATCGCCGAACTGGTTAAGGACAGCGCCAGCGAGCGGAAAAAATCATGATAGCGATGATTCTGGTGCACCCGCACATCTTCTGGCTCAGCCTCGGCGGTTTGCTACTCGCCGCCGAGATGCTGGGCGGCAACGGCTATCTGCTGTGGAGCGGCGTGGCAGCGGTGATTACCGGTCTGGTCGTCTGGCTCGTTCCGCTAGACTGGGCGTGGCAGGGGGCAATGTTCGCCGTCCTCACCCTGCTGGCGGCGTGGCTGTGGTGGAAATGGCTGGCAAGGCGCGTTCAGGAGCAGAAACCCGCCGACAGCCATCTTAACCAGCGCGGACAGCAGCTGGTTGGCCGACGATTTATTCTGGAAACCGCCCTGGTCAATGGTCGCGGACACATGCGCGTCGGCGATAGCTCATGGCCCGTTAGCGCCAGCGACGATTTGAGCGCCGGAACGCAGGTTGAAGTCATTGCCGTTGAAGGGATAACCCTGATTATTAAAGCGGTATCACATTAAAAAGACAGGAAATAAGACTATGGTCAGGAAGACACCCCTTGCCTTTGCCCTTTGCACATTACTGACCGCCGCCCCGCAGGCATTCGCCTCTTTCGATATGGAAGACTGCAAATGGAGCGACGACAGCTGCCTGCTGAAAGGCACGCCAACCTTTAACCCTGAAAACGACAGCCGCGACAACCTGCTGCGGCTGCTGAGCCAGGAAAAATCATTTGCTCTGCCGGTGCAATCAATGCCAGCGGATATCACCCGCTCCCGGGATTTCTATTTTGCCTATCACCCGCAATGGGATGAGGCAACCTCACAGCCAGCCGCTGCTCCGGCATCCGCCGCAGACAACCCACTCTCCCGACAGATGGCCGAACTGAACATTAGCGCAGACGAAATAAACGTCAACGACGCTGAGCTTGAGAACCGTCATGTTTCGAATAACACCGAGAGCGTCAGCGCATTTTTTGCCGCACTGCTGGCCGACTCGACGTTAACAGCGGAACAGCGCCAGGCCTTAGCCCAGGCGCGTACGGGGCTGCTATCCGGGGCAACCCGCGAGCAAATTGAGTCTTCACTTGCCACCCTCCCGGCTGATTCACCGGCTCAGTCCTATAAAAATTATCTGGCCGCAGCTGCCAGTTTCTATGCCGGTGATTATGCCAGCGCCGAACGGGATTTCACTCAGCTTGCCAAAAGTGAGCGCCCGTGGCTGGCAGAGACCGCGCAATACATGCTGATGCGTGCGGCGTTGAACAAGAGCAGCCAGAACAGCGTAGGCGAGTACGGCGATTTTGATATTGCAAAAATTAACCGCGAGGACGCGACTCAGGCTCAGACGCAGGCACAAGCCTACCTGCAACGCTTCCCGCAAGGCCTGTATGCCGACTCCGCGCGCGGTATGCTGCGTCGCATAAACTGGTATTTACAGGCGTGGCCGCAGCTGGCCGGGTTGTATGAGCAGACGCTCCAGCAGTCGGCTGACGCTCGGCAACTGCGTGAAATTGTCATCGAATACGATAATGTCTACGGTATGGCGTTCTACGAACAGTCCGTGGTGGAAGCATTCCCCGATGCGCCGCTTGTCAGCTATATCGAACTACTGCGCGCGCTGCGTCTGGATAACAACAGTAAACCCACGCTGACCCAGGCGCAGCTCGATGCCAGCAAACCGGTGTTTGAGCAGAGCCAAAAATTGCCGCTATGGCGCGATCTGCAACTGAATCTGTGGCTGGCGACGGAGAACTACGCGGCGATTATTCAGGCAGTTACGCCAGCGCAGAAACTTGCCGTTCACGATACCCTCGCCTTCAGCGAACAAGTGCTGTACGGCGAAGCGCTGATGGGCCAGAAGAACTGGAGCGCGGCGCGTGATTTCTGGCTGCAGTTGCTAAAACTCAGTCAGGACAACGAACAGCAGCAGTATGTACAGGCTAAGCTCGCCGCAACGCTGGTTTATAGCGGCGACGTGGCGGCGGTTTTTGCCCCAGAAAGCGCAGTAACCAACCTGCGTTTTCGCTCGCAGATACTGAAAACTCAGGCCTCGCCTGAACTGCTGCGCCAGCAGGCCGTCCATGGACCTAACAATGAAGAGCGTACCATCGCCCTGCATACGCTGCTGGTACGCGATCTTACCGAAAACCGCTTTGGCGACTGGTTGAATGACAGAAAACTGGCCAGCGCCATTACTCCGCCGGTTATTGGCGACGCGTTTGATGACGTTAATCTGAGTATTTTCGACTGGAACGGCGACGCTGCCGAGCGCGGTTACACCTGTCGCAGCCTCAATGAAACGGTAACGGTATTGAGCAAAAAAGCGGATGATGCCCACGCGCTGAACTGCTTAGGCGAATTCTTCCGCACCACGCAAACACACGTCGATTTGTGGAAAAACAGTGCTGGCAACGACGTACTTGAATCAGCAATATCGCGCAAGGAGCCGTTCGGCCAGTTCGACAGGCAACGCTACTATCAGCAGGTGATCACTTCGCCGAAAGCAGAGGTTGAAGACAAGAGCTTCGCGCTGTATCGCGCCATCATGTGCTATGCGCCGTCAGGCTCTAACGAGTGCGGCGGTGAGGAAGTGGATAAACTGCAGCGTAAAGGCTGGTTCACCCAACTGAAAACGCAGTTTCCGGGAAGTCCGTGGGCGCAAAAACTCAAATACTACTGGTAACCGCGCTGCTGACAGGCCAGGCACAGGCGGCGGATATCGTCGCCGCCCGTGAGCATCCGGCCTTCTGGCTGTGGTCCGGCGTGAAGGCCAGTGATGAGCTGAAAGACGCACAAACGGTCTATCTGCATCAGGGTGAGGTGCTGGTTCGTTCGGGTAACGTGGTTTTCCAGCGTCTCGGGCTGCCGGTCAGCCGCCTGTCTTTTCCCTCGATCTGGCTGACCGTGCGCTTTACCACGCTCGACGTACCGGAGGCGATCCCGGCTCGCATCATAAGATTGATGCAACGCTGGCAGGCCGCCGGGAATCATGTAGTCGGCCTGCAGGTTGATTTTGACGCGGCGACCCATCAGCTTGCCGATTACGCCCGCTTTCTGCAGCAATTACGCCAACAGTTACCGGCCGAGTTTGCACTTGGCGTGACTGGACTGCTGGATTGGGCAAAAACGGGCGACGTCGCCACGCTGAATGCGCTGGCGGTCGATGAACTGGTGGTCCAGAGCTATCAGGGCCGTCATACGGTAACAAATTATCAGGCGTATCTGCCCGCACTCAGTCGTCTGCGCATTCCGTTTAAGCTGGGGCTGGTGCAAAACGGTAGCCGGGACCCGCAGGCTGAAGCGCAGCTTGAGAAATCCCCGTGGTACCGCGGCACGGTGGTATTTATGCTTAATCCCCCTCGCCGTTAAGCCTTCGCTTTATGGTGGCAGCAGCCGGAGAGGTTATCAATGATCGGGCATTCGGCGCTGTCATCGCCAGGGCAACTCTCCGCCAGTGCCAGCAAATGCAAGCGCATGGCCTGCAGCTCGCTGATATGCCGCTCAATGTCCGCGACCTTTTCTAAGGTACGCTTTTTCACATCTGCGCTATGACGCGCCGGATCGTTAAACAGATTCACCAGTTCGCCGCACTCTTCGAGATTAAAACCCACCTGGCGTGCCTGGCGCAGCAGAGTAAGTTCATTCAGATGCTGTTGGTTGTATGTGCGATAGCCATTTTCGCTACGCAGCGGCGGCGTCACTAAGCCTTTTTCTTCATAAAAACGTATCGCTTTGCTGGTCAAACCGGTTCTTTTCGCAACATCGCTAATATTCACATTTCCCCCGCGGATCTTGTTGGTACTGAGCCCCATTATAGCCCAGATTGTCCTAATGATTTACCCGAGAACCCTGCACATTTCCCACCATTACCGCGATGCACAAATCCTTTTAATTCACATTGTTATATCCGATTCAGATCACATTTATGCATTTAATGACTGCACGAAATTGACTCAAATCAAAAGATATATTGGTTCTACATCTTTCATCTTGAACAAAGGGAAACAATTTTATATATAAACGCGAATGATAATGATGATCATTTACATTCAATAAAGGTTCTCTTATGTTGCCACGGAATAACCAAAGGCCATTTATTCTTTCAGCCCTGACATTATGCATGTCCGGCGCCGCTTTTGCAGCTACCTCTCCAACACACGCTTCTACGTCTGACGAAGACACGGTTATCGTCACGGCTAACCGCACAGAAAGTAGCCTTTGGGATAGCCCAGCAACCATCCAGGTTATCGATCGCCAGACGCTGCAAAACTCCACCAGCGTTTCTATTGCTGATGATTTACAAGATATTCCCGGCGTCGAAGTCACCGATAACGCCCTCGCAGGGCGGAAACAAATTCGTATCCGTGGCGAAGCGTCTTCGCGGGTGCTGATTTTGATCGACGGCCAGGTCGTCAGTTACCAACGTGCCGGACAAAACTACGGAGCCGGTTTGCTGATTGACGAATCCGCGCTGGAACGGATTGAAGTGGTCAAAGGCCCCTATTCTGTCCTCTACGGTTCGCAGGCGATTGGCGGTGTCGTAAACTTTATTACCAAAAAAGGCGGTGATAAGCCTCTCGGCGGCAGCGTTAAGGCTGTTTATAACTCCGCAACGGCAGGATGGGAAGAGTCGGCAGCGGCCTGGGGGAGCATCGGAAACTTTGACTACCGCATCAATGGCAGCTATTCCGACCAGGGGGACCGCGATACGCCTGACGGAAGATTGCCCAACACCAACTTCCGTAATAACGGCCAGGGCGTATGGCTGGGTTACAACTTCGATCGCCACAAAATTGGGCTCTCCCTCGATCGTTACAAACTGTCTACTCAAACCTGGTTTGACGATCCAGAGGGCCAGTTCGACGACTTTAGCGTCAAAATACCTAAGCTGGAACGCGAGAAAATCGGTCTTTTCTACGACTACGCGGCCGATGGGGATTACCTGAAGAACATCCATGTTGACGCATACAGCCAGACAATAGAGCGCAAATTTGAAAACCGGGTCAAAACGACCCAGGTTATTCCCAGCCCGATGATTAAAGCGCTGACGGTCAGCAATCAGACCAATACCAACGACAAACAGTATACCCAGGGGGTAACGCTACAGAGCAACTTCTCCCTGCCTGCTAACAACGAGCTGGTGATTGGCACTCAATATCAGCATGACAAAATAAAACAGGACACGGACGGCAGTACGCGCCAGACCGCAGCTACCGGCTTCTTCGATACGCAAACACGTACCCTGTCATACAACGAAGCGGAGCAAAGCAACACCTCATTGTTCGCGCAAAACGACTGGCGCTTTGCCGATGACTGGACGTGGACCGTGGGCGCACGCCAGTACTGGCTGTCTTCGAAGCTCAATCGCAACGATACGCAAACCCTGCAAAGCAGCGGCAGCACCTGGCAATCCACCGGAGGAAATTCCGTTCACGATGATGAACTGGTGACCTCAACCAGCCTACGCTATTCCGGTTTTAAAGATCTTGAACTCCGGGCTGCATATGCCCAGGGCTATGTCTTCCCCACGCTGACTCAGCTGTTTATGCAGACGTCCGCAGGCGGCAGCGTAACCTACGGCAATCCAAACCTGAAGGCGGAACACTCGAATAACTATGAGCTGGGTGCACGGTATAAAGGGAATATGTGGCTGATTGACGGCGCCATTTATTACTCCGAAGCCAAAGACTATATCGCCAGCCTGGCCTGTTCAGGTCAACCCGTATGCAGCGGTAATACCACCTCTTCACGGGGCGGCTATTACTACTACGACAACATCGATCGGGCCAAAACCTGGGGCATGGAACTCACCGCAGAATACAACGGCTGGGCAGTTTCACCTTACCTGAGCGGTAATCTCATTCGCCGTCAGTACGAAGGCAATACCCTTAAAACCTGGGATACCGGCGAACCCACTCTGACCGGGCGCGTCGGCCTGAAACATACCTGGTTGATGAACGCCGCTAACCTGACGTCCGATGTCTTTATCCGCGCGGCGTCCAGCGCCAAAGATAATACCGGCACCAAGGAAATCAACTACCCAGGCTGGGCCACGCTTAACCTTGCATTCAACACCGAGTTCGGTCCGCAGGATCAGTATCAGGTCAACCTCGCGCTCAACAACCTGACCGACAAGCGTTACAGAACCGCGCATGAATCTATTCCAGACGCTGGTTTCAATGCCGCCGTTGGCTTTGCGTGGAATTTCTGACGATGAAAAAACTCTTGATTGGCTTACTGAGCCTCGCCTGCGTTTTCAGTGCCCAGTCCGCCGACCGCCTGGTGGTGGCGGGCGGCTCTCTTAGCGAACTGATATACGCCATGGGCATCGGCAACCGGGTGGTCGGCGTTGATGAAACCACCTCGTATCCACCCGAAACTGCCGCACTCCCGCATATCGGCTACTGGAAGCAGTTAAGCAGCGAGGGCATTTTATCGCTGCATCCGGACAGCTTTATCACCTGGCAGGATGCTGGCCCTCAAATCGTGTTGGATCAGTTGCGGGCGCAAAAAGTTAACGTCGTGACGTTGCCGCGCGTACCGGCCACCGTCGAACAGATGTACGCCAACATTCGGGAACTGGCTCAAACCCTGCGCATTCCCGAACAAGGTGAGACGTTGATCGATCGCATACGTCAACGTCTGGATCGCGTTCAGCACAACGTGGCAGCGAAAAACGCGCCGGTCAAAGCCATGTTCATTCTCTCCGCTGGCGGAAGCGCGCCACAGGTCGCCGGAAAAGGCAGCGTTGCCGATGCCATTATGACCCTCGCAGGCGCACAAAATGTCGCCACCCATGCGCAGTATAAAAGCTACAGCGCGGAATCGCTGATCGCCGCCAACCCAGAGGTGATCGTGGTGACGTCGCAAATGGTGGATGGCGGTCTGGCTCGTCTGAGCGCGATTGCCGGGATTACCCACACTGCGGCCTGGAAAAACCAGCGCATTGTGGCGATTGACCAGGCGCTGATTCTGGGTATGGGGCCGCGCGTCGCCGATGCGGTTGAAGCCATGCACCAGCAATTCTGGCCTCACTAACTGGATTTATAAAGAACAATGAAAACTGAACACTCGCTGGATCTCACTGCGCATTTTGCGCTCGAGGGAAGTCAGCCATTTAAGGATCGCCGCGCCACGATGCCCTGGCGTGGGGCGATCCCGGTTGCCAAAGAGCTATTGTCACAAACCTGGCAGGAGGTCATCAGCCAGCCAACCCCACCGCGGAAACGGTTGGTGTACTTGCATATCCCTTTCTGTGCAACACATTGTACTTTCTGCGGTTTTTATCAAAACCGCTTTGAAGAGGATCACTGCGCCCGCTACACCAACGCGCTATTACGCGAAATAGAGATGGAAGCCGATAGCGCATTGCATCAGTCGGCCCCAATTCACGCCGTCTATTTTGGCGGCGGTACACCGTCTGCGCTATCGGCACGGGATCTGGCCAGAATCATCACCGCACTACGTGACAAGCTACCGCTGGCGCCGGACTGCGAAATCACCATTGAGGGGCGGGTACTCAATTTTGACGATGCGCGAATAGATGCCTGCCTTGACGCTGGCGCCAATCGATTTTCGATCGGCATTCAGTCATTTAACAGCCGGATCCGCAAGAAAATGGCGCGCACTTCGGACGGCCCGACCGCGATGGCCTTTATGCAGGGGTTGGTAAAACGGGATCGAGCCGCCGTGGTCTGCGATCTGCTGTTTGGTCTGCCAGGACAGGACGCAAAGGTGTGGAGCGAGGATCTGGCGATCGCCCGCGACATCGGCCTCGACGGCGTAGATCTTTATGCGCTGAACCTGCTCCCTAATACACCGCTTGGCAAAGCGGTTGAAACCGGGCGCACAACGGTTCCCTCTCCTGCCGAACGTCGCGACCTCTATCTTCAGGGCTGCGATTATATGGACAGCGCGGGCTGGCGCTGCATCAGCAACAGCCACTGGGCGCGCACCACACGGGAACGCAATCTGTACAACCTGCTGATTAAACAGGGCGCAGACTGTCTGGCATTCGGCTCTGGCGCAGGAGGATCAGTCAATGGCTATTCCTGGATGGTCGAGCGCAATCTGACCACATGGCATGAATCCATCGCCGCCGGAAAAAAACCGCTCATGATGATGATGCGCACCGCCGAGCGTGGTTTCCAGTGGCGACACACCCTCCAGGCCGGTATTGAAACGGCCCGCGTCCCGCTGGATGAACTGACACCTCATGCACAAAAACTGACCCCGCTACTGACCCAGTGGCATCACGCAGGACTGACGCGAGATGCCAGCACCTGTTTACGCCTGACCAATGAAGGGCGTTTTTGGGCGAGCAATATTTTGCAGTCTCTTGATGAACTGATTCAGGCACTTAACGCGCCGCGCATTGCGGTAGAGCAACCATAAAAGGAGTGAAGTATGAGCCATGTCTCTTTACAGGATTTTTTGAAAACTGAGCCGGACGGTACGCTGGAAGCTATCGCAGCCCAGTACAACACCACGCTGCTGGAGGTGGTGAAAAACCTCCCCTCCCCGACGCTGGTTTCCGGCGATCAATTTGATACCGTCTGGGAAACCGTCAGCGAATGGGGCAAAGTCACCACCCTGGTCCATACTGCTGATGTCATACTGGAATTCACGGGTGAATTACCTTCAGGATTCCACCGCCACGGTTACTTCAACCTGCGCGGCAAAAAAGGCATGACCGGTCATATCAAGGCAGAAAACTGCACACATATCGCCCTGATTGAACGCAAATTTATGGGCATGGACACCGCGTCCATTCTCTTCTTTAACCAGGCGGGTAGCGCTATGTTCAAAATTTTCCTCGGTCGGGATGAGCATCGTCAGCTACTGGCCGACCAGGTCAGCGCCTTTCACGCGCTGTCTTCATCCTTAAAGGAACATGCCTGATGGCTCCATGGCTCATTTTTGGTGCAGGTGGTAGCGGCGTCGGCGCGAAAACACTGGCACTCGCACTGGCGGAACAACGTCCGGTGATTGCCGTCGTTCGCAACGCGCAGGTCGCTGCCGGGTTGCAGGAAAAAGGTGTGCAGGTCTTCATTGGCGACGCCTGCGACAGCCAGGTCACCGCCTGTGCCTGTCGCGCAGCGGGTCAACATGCCACGGTGATCTCCTCCATGGGCGGTGCCCAGGATTATCTGGCGCACAGAACCGTCATTGATGAAGCAGAAAAAGCGGAGATCAAACGCATGATTCTGGTGACTTCGCTTGGCTGTGGCGACAGTTGGCCCTTTTTGTCCCCACGCGCCAGGGCCGCATTTGGTCAGGCTGTACGGGAAAAATCGTTGGCTGAAAGCTGGCTACAAACCAGTCAACTGGACTACGCCATTCTCCGCCCCGGCGGTTTGCTGAACGGTGCAGCCACAGGTCAGGCGCAACGGATACAGGCCGAGGAGTGCCATGGTTTTGTGATGCGTGCAGATGTTGCAAGGCACATTCACGAACTGGCTACAGCCCCGTCACTCAATAACCAGATTTACAGTTTGGTTGAGCCAGGACTGAAACCCGCGTAAACCCCTCGCGGCGCGGGAAATTCGCGCCGCAAAGACGTTATGGAGCGTTGCGTGCTTAAGGACTCGCTTTCTTCCGTCAGCATTCTGACGGGTCTTTCTCTGTTGTTGGTCGCTCTGATGCTCTTCGGAGCCAGCCAGGGGGCGCTGAACATTAGCTTCAGCGCGCTGCTCAACGACGAATACCGTGACATCTGGTTGAACATCCGTTTGCCCCGTGTGTTGCTGGCCGTTCTGGTAGGCGCAGCGCTGGCAACGGCAGGGGTTATCATGCAGGGGCTTTTTCGCAATCCGATGGCCGATCCTGGCCTGCTTGGTGTCAGTAGCGGCTCCGCGCTGATGGTCGGTATCGCGATAGTTATCCCCTTTTCGTTTCCCGTGGTGCTGGTGCTGTATGAGCAGATGATTTTTGCCGTCGCAGGCAGCATGGTGGTCTGCACGATTATTTTCCTGATAAGCCAGCGTCATAGCCACGGCGGAATGATGCAACTGCTGTTAGCCGGTATCGCTATCAATGCTTTGTGCGGTTCGGCTATTGGCGTACTGAGCTATGTGGGCGATGAGCAACAGCTACGTCAACTTACGCTGTGGATGATGGGCAATCTCGGCCAGGCCCAGTGGCCAACGCTGCTGGTTGCCAGTACCTTTGTTCTTCCAGCCATTGCTGTCACCGTCTGTATGGCGGGCACGCTTAATTTGCTGCAATTGGGTGATGAAGAGGCGCATTACCTCGGCGTGAACGTCAAACGTAAGCGCCAGCAGTTACTGTTGCTCAGCTCGCTACTGGTTGGTGCTGCCGTTTCCGTCAGCGGCGTAATTGGTTTTATTGGCCTGGTGATCCCACATCTGATCAGAATGACTACCGGCGCCGATCATCGCTGGTTGATTCCCTGCTCGACACTGGCGGGCGCCTGTCTACTCCTGATTGCCGATACGCTGGCCCGCACTCTGGTGCAGCCTGCCGAAATGCCCGTTGGTCTGTTAACCAGCCTGATCGGAGGACCGTATTTTCTGTGGTTAATCCTGCGTAGCCGGAGGGTGTCATGATCGTTGCTGAAAATCTGGTTTACCACATTCAGGGCAGACGATTGACCGACGATGTTTCCCTGACGCTACCTGAAGGAGAGATTATCGCGATTCTTGGCCCGAATGGCGCCGGGAAATCAACGCTGCTACGCCAGCTCACGGGTTATCTGCAACCTCACAGTGGGCGCTGTAGCTTATTCGGCAAGCCGCTGAACGAATGGTCAATCACCGAGCTGGCAAAAACCCGTGCGGTGATGCGCCAGAACAGTCATATGGCCTTCCCGTTTAGCGTGCAGGAGGTTATTCGCATGGGCAGGCATCCGTATCGCACGCGCAATACGGGCGATGAAACGGAACACATCATGACGTTGTGCGACTGCCAGGCGCTGGCCGCGCGCGATTACCGGCATCTGTCGGGAGGAGAACAACAGCGGGTACAACTGGCGCGCCTGCTGGTTCAGCTTTGGGAGCCCGTGCCTCGGCCCAAATGGTTATTTCTCGATGAACCTACCTCCGCCCTGGATATTCACCACCAGCAGCACCTTTTTCGTCTGCTGCGTCGCCTGGTGCGTGAACGGCAGTTTAGCGTCTGCTGCGTCCTGCACGATCTCAACCTCGCAGCGCGTTATGCCGACCGCGTGGTATTGATGGAACGCGGCAGGATTGTTGATAACGGGTATCCGCAGGATGTCCTGAAGCAACGGGCGCTGAACGCGCTGTACGGTGCCGATCTCACGGTCATAAATGAACCGGAGCATCGAACGCCGCTTATCGTCCTCAATCAATAACAGACCGGGAACGCTCTGAGGTGACGTTCCCGTTTTTTCCCCTTCGCCCCTTTTTTCATCTTTTCTAAAAACACCCTTGACCTTCCCCTTGCTGGAAGGTTTAACCTTTATCACAGTCAGTTAAACCTGCAATGAAGGAGTTGGTTATGTCTCAAACAATCGATCTAACCCTGGACGGTTTGTCCTGTGGTCACTGCGTAAAACGCGTTAAAGAAAGTCTGGAACAACGTCCGGATGTTGAGCAAGCGGATGTTACCGTGACAGAGGCCCATGTTACCGGGAGCGCCAGCGCAGAAGCGCTGATTGAAACCATCAAACAAGCCGGTTACGGCGCGGAGTTAAGCCACCCAAAGGCTAAACCGCTGACGGAGTCATCAATCCCGTCGGAAGCACTGGCAGCGGTCCCTTCCGAGCTTCCGGCAGCTACGGCTGATGATGACAGCCAACAGTTGCTGTTAAACGGCATGAGCTGCGCCAGTTGTGTGACCCGTGTACAAAATGCATTGCAAAGCGTACCGGGTGTCACCCAGGCACGGGTAAACCTGGCGGAACGCACTGCGCTGGTAATGGGCAGTGCCTCCGCCGCAGATTTAGTGCAGGCGGTAGAAAAAGCAGGCTACGGCGCAGAAGCCATTGAAGATGATGCTAAGCGCCGCGAGCGTCAGCAAGAAACCGCCGTGGCAACCATGAAACGTTTTCGCTGGCAGGCAGCCGTCGCGCTGCTGCTGGGTATCCCTGTCATGGTATTGGGAATGATTGGCGACAACATGATGGTGAGCGATGACAACCGCAGCCTGTGGCTGGCGATTGGTCTGGCAACGCTTGCGGTGATGGTTTTCGCGGGCGGTCACTTTTACCGCAATGCGTGGAAAAGCCTGATGAACGGCACCGCGACTATGGATACGTTGGTCGCGCTGGGTACAGGGGTGGCATGGCTCTATTCCATGAGCGTCAACCTCTGGCCGCAATGGTTCCCGATGGAAGCGCGACACCTCTATTATGAAGCCAGCGCCATGATTATTGGTCTGATTAACCTAGGACACATGCTGGAAGCGCGGGCTCGCCAGCGCTCGTCCAAAGCGCTGGAAAAACTGCTTGATTTGACGCCACCGACCGCACGCGTCGTTACTGACGAAGGTGAAAAGAACGTGCCGCTGGCAGACGTTCAGGCGGGAATGTTGTTGCGCCTGACCACCGGCGACCGCGTGCCAGTCGATGGAGAAATTACGCAGGGCGAAGCCTGGCTAGATGAAGCGATGCTGACCGGTGAGCCGATTCCGCAGCAAAAAGGTGAAGGCGATAGCGTCCACGCCGGTACGGTCGTACAGGACGGCAGCGTGCTGTTCCGCGCCAGCGCCGTTGGCAGCCACACCACGCTGTCACGCATTATTCGTATGGTGCGTCAAGCGCAAAGCAGCAAACCGGAAATTGGCAAACTGGCCGACCGTATCTCCTCGGTGTTCGTTCCGGTCGTGGTCGCCATTGCGCTGGTCAGTGCGGCTATCTGGTATTTCTTTGGACCAGCACCGCAGATTGTCTATACGCTGGTCATTGCCACCACCGTTCTGATTATCGCCTGCCCTTGTGCGCTGGGTCTGGCAACGCCGATGTCGATTATTTCCGGCGTGGGGCGTGCCGCTGAGTTTGGGGTACTGGTACGCGATGCCGATGCGCTGCAGCGCGCCAGCACGCTCGATACTCTCGTCTTTGATAAGACCGGGACGCTGACTGAAGGCAAACCGCAGGTTGTCGCCATCAAAACGTTTGGCAACACCGATGAAGCGCGGGCAATTCGTCTGGCTGCCGCCCTTGAACAGGGTTCCAGCCACCCGCTGGCCAGGGCGATTCTGGACAAAGCAGGCGATGTCTCGCTGCCGCAGGTCAACGGTTTCCGTACGCTGCGCGGGTTAGGCGTCAGCGGAGAGACCGAAGGTCATACGTTGCTGCTGGGAAATCAGGCTCTGCTCAATGAACAGCAGGTTGATACCACTGAAATGGAAGCTGAAATCACCGCTCAGGCTTCCCAGGGTTCAACTCCGGTCCTGTTGGCGATTGATGGTAAAGCGGCGGCGCTGTTAGCGGTTCGTGATCCACTGCGTAGCGACAGCGTGGCAGCGCTCCAGCGCCTGCACCGCGCCGGGTATCGTCTGGTGATGCTGACCGGCGACAACCCAACGACCGCCAACGCCATCGCCAAAGAGGCGGGTATTGACGAGGTGATTGCGGGCGTTCTGCCGGACGGTAAGGCCGAGGCGATCAAGCGTCTGCAGAGCCAGGGGCGTCAGGTCGCCATGGTCGGTGACGGTATCAACGATGCACCTGCGCTGGCTCAGGCCGATGTAGGGATCGCCATGGGTGGCGGCAGCGATGTGGCGATTGAAACAGCCGCGATTACGCTGATGCGTCATAGCCTGATGGGCGTTGCGGATGCGCTGTCTATCTCCCGGGCAACGCTACGCAATATGAAACAGAACCTGCTCGGCGCGTTTATCTACAACAGCATCGGCATCCCGGTTGCCGCTGGGATCCTGTGGCCGTTCACCGGCACGCTGCTCAACCCGGTAGTCGCCGGGGCGGCGATGGCGCTTTCTTCCATTACCGTGGTGAGCAACGCGAACCGACTGCTGCGCTTCAAACCTAAAGAGTAACCCTTTGCCGGATGGCGCTATCAACTGCGCCATCCGGCAATTCACACATTGCGACTTTTCCGGCCACGCGCTAGCATGGTTCTCCACTTAGGGAGGTCGTATGGATTTGTTATACCGGGTAAAAGCATTATGGTCTGCACTGCGCGGCAACCACTATACCTGGCCTGCCATCGACATCTCTTTGCCCGGCAACCGCCATTTTCATCTGATTGGCAGCATTCACATGGGCAGCCGCGATATGGCGCCTCTGCCTGCCAAATTACTCAAAAAGCTCAAGCATGCCGATGCGCTGATTGTCGAAGCGGATGTTTCCGGTGACGACGCGCCGTTTGCCAACCTTCCGACCTATGCTGCACTCGAAGAACGTCTCAGCCCGGAGCAGTTAGAAAACCTGCGTAAAGTCACCAACGAACTGGGCATTTCCCCATCCCTGTTATCTACTCAGCCGTTGTGGCAAATTGCCATGGTATTACAGGCAACGCAGGCACAGCAGCTAGGGCTGCGAGCGGAATACGGGATTGATTATCAACTGTTGAATGCGGCTAAACAGGCGCATAAACCGATAATCGAACTGGAAGGCGCATCCAGTCAAATCGAGCTGTTATGTCAGTTGCCTGATAACGGACTGGCCCTGTTGGACGATACTCTGACGCATTGGCATACCAATGCCAGACTGCTCCAGCAGATGATGGGCTGGTGGCTTGAAACGCCACCGCACAATAGCGAACTGACGCTTCCCAATACCTTTAGCCAGTCGTTGTATGACGTATTGATGCATCAACGCAACACAGCCTGGCGCGATCGGCTCAGAGCGATGCCTGCTGGTCACTACGTCGTGGCCGTTGGCGCACTGCATTTATACGGAGAAGGAAATTTGCCGGAGATGTTACGGTAAAAAAAATGGCCAATATCTCTATTGGCCCGTCAAAGAGGAATTTCATCATTATTATGATCCCGGCGCTTAAAGCGTCGGTGTAGTTCGATTGTCGCTCAAAGTCATCATCCTGCCAATACTATTGCGCAAGATGGTACTATTTTTTAGACAGACATCAGGCGTATGCTTGAGTCGTATTTTGTCTGGGCCAGGAAAATTGCTATGACACCCGCCGTTAAATTACTCGAAAAAAACAAAATTTCTTTCCAGATCCACACCTACGATCACGATCCGTCCGAGACGAACTTTGGTGATGAAGTGGTGCGAAAGTTAGGTCTGAACGCGGACCAGGTTTACAAAACGCTGCTGGTTGCCGTGAATGGCGACATGAAGCATCTGGCGGTCGCCGTCACACCGGTAGCAGGTCAACTGGATCTCAAAAAGGTTGCCAAAGCATTGGGTGCCAAAAAGGTCGATATGGCCGATCCCATGGTCGCGCAACGCACTACCGGCTATCTGGTAGGCGGTATTAGCCCGCTGGGGCAGAAAAAAAGATTGCCGACGCTTATCGATGCGCCTGCTCAAACGTTTGACACCATTTATGTTTCCGGCGGCAAACGCGGGCTGGATATCGAACTGGCAGCGAGCGATCTGGCGAAAATTCTGGATGCGAAATTCGCCGATATCGCCCGCCGGGATTAAGCGGTTATAGAATGAATGCCTGATGGCGCGCAGCTTTAAGGCCTACAAATCGCACTGACCTGTAGGCCGGATAAGGTGCCAGCACCGCCATCCGGCACTCCGCTCTGTTACTGCCAGCTCACCTCACCCTTCGGCTCATACGCACTGGCATCCAGCGGTGAGTTCTTCTGCACGTACTCTTTCAGCACTTCCGCATCAATAAACCCGGTATTCACATAGCCTGGTTTATTATCAATGCGCGGATAGCCATCACCGCCGGTGGCGTTGAAGCTCAGCGTTGCCATACGATAGGTTTTGGCTGGGTCAACAGGTTCGCCTTTGATTTTCAAATCGTTAAGTTTGCCGTCTTTCGCTACAAAGCTGACGTTGGCAAACTGCGGGTAGGCTCCGGAGTCCGGCTTCATTTGCGCCACCGCGGTCAGATAATCAATCACTTCTTTCCCGCTCATATCGGCATACACCACGATGTTGCCAAACGGCTGTACCTTCAGCACGCTCTTATAGGTGATATCGCCACCTTCGATGGAGTCACGGATACCGCCGCCGCTCATCACGCCAAAATCAGCGCTGGTTCGCGCCATTTGCGCAGCCAGCAGCAAGTGCCCCATATTGGTTTGCACGAAACGGACTTTGCTACGGTCGCCTTCGAGGCGCGCATTGACGCTACCGATTTTCACGTCGAGCTGCGCTTTACCTTTATTCTGGAACGGCGTCAGCAGCGAAAGCATTTGCTGATTTTCAACAATCTCCGGGGTGTAGAGTACGCGCTCACTTTTACCGTTGTCCCAGGTCACTTTTTTCTTCAGATTAACGGGAATGAGCTGGTAGTTAACCATTTTCATTTCGCCGTTACGGAACTCAAAGTCCGCCCGGCCCACGTATTTTCCCCACTCGTGTGCCTGTACAATCCAGATCCCATTTTGCTTATCTGGCGCACACGGCGTACCCGGTACGTAATCAACCTGCTTCTTATTTTCCGCAGCCATACACACCGGATCCTGCGAGTGGCCACCGACAATCATCGCCAGCGAACCTGCTGGCAAGCTGCGCGCCATTTCGACATCGCCAGGGGCGTTCGAGCCGTGGTTGCCGTTGTCATAATGTCCCATATGGGTGGTCGCGATAATGATGTCTGGCTTTTCACCCATATTCAGTTCCTGAATAACCAGTTTGGCTTCATCAGCAGGTTTACGGAATTCGATATCGGTAAAGAACTCAGGGTTGCCAATTTTCGCCGTATCGTCAGTGGTTAAACCAAGTACGGCAATTTTTAAATCCTGGCGCTTAAAGATGGCCCACGGCTTAAATAAACGCTCGCCGGTGCTTTTCTGATAAATGTTGGCCGAGAGAAACGGAAATTTGGACCATTTTTCCTGCTGGCGCAATACGCTAAGCGGATTATCAAACTCGTGGTTTCCGACCGCCATCGCATCATAGCCAATCAGGTTCATCCCGCGAAAATCAGGTTCCGCATCCTGCAGATCGGACTCCGGTACGCCGGTATTAATATCACCACCAGAAAGCAGCAGTACGCTGCCCCCTTCCTCAGCCACCTCTTTACGAATACCGTCCACCAGCGTTTTTTGCGCCGCCAGTCCGTATTCCCCATATTCGCTACGCCAGAAGTGACCGTGATGATCGTTGGTATGCAGAATGGTAATTTTGTAGGTTTTATCTTTTTCGTACGCTTGCGCTGGCTGACCTGCCAGCGTAAATGCGGCTAATAACGCCAGCGCCACGCCCCGTTTTAAAAACTTCATATTTCTCTCCCTGAGCCAAAATCAACGACTGAAATTACAATGATATGAAATAATAGTCGAAAATGTTTTCAGAAATGAGACTTCCTTCAAACACCTTCCGCAGGTATGTTAGTCAGGTAATAATAACAAATTAGATTACCCTCATAATCGCAACCCAAACAGAAGTGACTTTCTATGGCAATAAGTGAACCAACCCAGCCTGTGGCTGGCGCGTCAGCGTCGGTTGCTAAAGCACGCACCTCATTTGGCATTTTAGGAGCGATCAGCCTCTCCCATTTGCTAAACGATATGATTCAGTCGCTGATCCTGGCGATTTATCCGCTATTGCAGTCAGAGTTCTCGCTGACGTTTATGCAGATCGGGATGATCACCCTAACCTTCCAGTTAGCTTCTTCGCTGCTGCAACCGGTGGTGGGTTACTGGACGGACAAATACCCGATGCCGTGGTCGCTGCCCATAGGAATGTGCTTCACGCTGAGCGGGCTTGTTTTGCTGGCCATGGCCGGCAGCTTCCATATGGTGCTGCTCGCCGCGGCGCTGGTTGGCACCGGCTCTTCGGTATTTCACCCGGAATCGTCCCGTGTGGCGCGTATGGCCTCCGGCGGTCGCCACGGCCTTGCCCAATCGATTTTCCAGGTTGGCGGCAACTTCGGCAGCTCACTGGGACCGTTGCTGGCGGCTGTCATCATCGCGCCATATGGTAAGGGTAATGTGGCCTGGTTTGTTCTGGCTGCGCTATTAGCGATTGTCGTCCTGGCACAAATCAGCCGTTGGTATGCCGCGCAGCATCGGATGAGTAAAGGAAAGCCGAAGGTCGCTATCGTTAATCCGTTGCCGCGTAATAAAGTGGTGCTGGCGGTAAGCATCCTGCTGGTACTGATTTTCTCCAAATACTTCTATATGGCGAGCATCAGCAGCTATTACACCTTTTATCTGATGCAAAAATTCGGATTATCGGTACAAAACGCCCAGTTTCACCTGTTTGCCTTCCTGTTTGCCGTCGCGGCCGGGACGGTGATTGGCGGACCATTAGGCGATAAAATTGGCAGAAAATATGTTATTTGGGGGTCTATCCTCGGCGTTGCGCCATTTACCCTCGTTTTACCCTACGCAACGCTGGAATGGACCGGGATTTTAACCGTGATCATTGGTTTTATCCTCGCATCGGCGTTTTCTGCCATTCTGGTTTACGCACAGGAGTTGCTTCCTGGACGTATCGGCATGGTTTCTGGGTTATTTTTCGGTTTTGCCTTCGGCATGGGTGGCTTGGGAGCCGCGGTGTTAGGGCTGATTGCCGACCATACCAGTATCGATTTGGTCTACAAAATATGTGCTTTCCTGCCACTTCTGGGGATACTGACCATATTCTTACCTGATAACCGACATAAAGCCTGATTTTCTGACGGCCAAAGGTAAACTTTGGTCGTCATCACTTACAGTGACCATCAGCGTTTGCCTCAAACATCCCCTCGTAGTTTTCCGATCCGTGCTTTTTTTCCTTTAAAATCCTGTTTTCTTCAAAATTCAATAATTATTCATAAACATAAACATTAAAATTGTCATAAACTATTACTCGCAGTTTGGGTTTTTAGGATCATCACAGCAACCAAAGGAGACGGAATGCATCACGCCACCCCGCTTATCACCACCATTGTCGGCGGCCTTGTACTCGCTTTTATATTAGGCATGATTGCCAATAAACTACGTATTTCTCCTCTGGTGGGATATCTGTTAGCGGGCGTTCTGGCCGGTCCATTTACACCTGGTTTTGTTGCTGATACTAAGCTCGCGCCTGAACTGGCCGAGCTTGGCGTTATTCTGCTGATGTTCGGCGTCGGGCTGCACTTTTCCCTGAAGGATTTGATGGCGGTAAAGTCAATCGCCATTCCCGGCGCGATTGCCCAGATAGCAGTGGCAACGCTGCTGGGTATGGCGCTTTCAGCTGTATTAGGCTGGTCGCTGATGGTGGGGATCGTGTTTGGTCTGTGTCTTTCAACCGCCAGCACCGTGGTGCTACTGCGTGCGCTTGAAGAACGACAGCTCATTGACAGCCAGCGCGGGCAAATTGCCATTGGCTGGCTGATTGTCGAAGATCTGATGATGGTACTGACGCTGGTTCTCCTGCCAGCCGTCGCCGGAATGTTGGAAAAAGAAGATGTCGGCTTCGCTTCTCTGGCTGTCGATATGGGCATTACCATCGGTAAGGTGGTGGCGTTTATCGCGATTATGATGCTGGTGGGTCGTCGCCTGGTACCGTGGATTATGGCCCGCAGCGCCGCAACCGGTTCACGCGAACTGTTTACCCTCTCAGTCCTCGCCCTCGCCTTAGGTATCGCCTTCGGCGCAGTAGAGCTGTTCGATGTCTCCTTTGCACTGGGCGCGTTCTTCGCCGGTATGGTGCTGAATGAATCTGAGCTGAGCCACCGTGCGGCGCATGACACCCTGCCGCTGCGCGATGCGTTCGCCGTGCTGTTCTTCGTTTCCGTCGGAATGCTGTTCGATCCGTTAGTCCTGATCCAGCAGCCGTTGGCAGTACTGGGCACGCTGGCGATTATCATCTTTGGTAAATCCCTTGCCGCCTATTTCCTGGTGCGCATGTTTGGTCACTCTCAACGCACGGCGCTCACCATTGCCACCAGTCTGGCGCAGATTGGTGAATTTGCCTTTATCCTGGCGGGTCTGGGAATGGCGTTAAACCTGCTGCCGCAGGCCGGACAGAATCTGGTGCTGGCAGGGGCAATCCTGTCCATAATGCTCAACCCGGTGCTGTTCGCGGTGTTAGAAAAATATCTCGCCAAAACAGAAACGCTGGAAGAGCAGACTCTGGAAGAGGCTATCGAAGAAGAGAAGCAAATTCCGGTGGATATCTGCAATCACGCCCTGCTGGTTGGCTTTGGTCGCGTCGGCAGCCTGCTGGGTGAGAAATTGATGGCTGCCGGGATCCCGCTGGTGGTTATCGAAACCTCACGTACCCGGGTGGATGAACTGCGCGAGCGTGGGATCCGCGCGGTGCTGGGAAATGCCGCTAACGAAGAGATCATGAATCTGGCGCATCTGGATTGCGCACGCTGGCTGTTGCTAACCATTCCGAATGGCTATGAAGCGGGTGAAATTGTCGCTTCCGCTCGTGAGAAGTGCCCGTCGATTGAGATTATCGCCCGCGCACATTATGACGATGAGGTGGAATATATTACTGAGCGCGGAGCCAATCAGGTCGTCATGGGCGAGCGTGAAATCGCCCGTACCATGCTGGAGCTAATTGAAACGCCGCCTGCCGGTGAAGTTGCTACCGCCAGTTAATGTTACGTGCCGGATGGCGGCGTAAAACGCCTTATCCGGCCTGCTATTGCTACGCGTAGGCCCGATAAGCGTAGCGCCATCGGGCAAGAACTCAGCGATCCCAGTACGACTCTTCAAGACTGTCTTCACGTTCCGGCAAACCGCGCGTCAGGCGCGGTGAATGCTGGTTCAGCACCTGGTAACTCACGCGGTTAGCATATTTACACACCTGGGCTAGAGACGAATAGGTCAGCCAGGTGAACTTGTGCTTGCTGGAGTTAGGCACGTTACTGCGGTGATAGCTGTTGGCGGTAATATCATGCAGCAATGCCGCCAGCGCGCCGTCGCCAGCACCGTTGGTATTCATTATCTTTTCTGGCCCGCCCATATATGGCGCGATGTGCGAATACACGCGCAGCGGATTGGTACAGTCTTTATGGCGCATGGCGCGGCTGAATTCGTACTGATTGAATTCGGCAATCGCTCCAGGCAGCAGCGGATGCTGGGTTTTACGTTTGACTTCTTCTTCCGTAAAGCCCGCCATATACAGACCCGCCGGACCCGCAGTGCACAGCACCAGATCCACCCAGTCCAGCGCCTTGTCAGACGCCAGCAGCGGATCGTTCTCGCCGGTCAGCGCTTCAGCCTCTTCTTCATTCATCGCCAGAATAGAGACATGCTCTTTGAGGAATGCCTGCCACCATTGCGGGTTATCGGCAATGACGAATTTGGTGCCCAGCGTCAGTACCACCGGCACATTGTGTTTTTTAGCGTATTCAATCGCCTTCATGGTCGCTTCCGGCATCGGCTCGCCCGGCTCGCAGCGCACCAGATAGGACGTCAGCACCAACGCGGACGCTCCGGCAATTACCGATTCAGGGATGCTATCCGCCCGTAGCTTATTCATATGCCCAGGGCTGATTGCGAAGGTACGCTCTCCGGATTCACCAATCAGCGTAAAGCAACGACCAATCGGTCCATTAACGCCTTGCAGGTAGTTCAGATCGGTACGGCTGGAGGTATTGCATAAATAGCGGTACGCATAGCTGCCAATCTCGATATTGCTGCACATCACGCCCAGCAGCACCGAGCGGTCATCCGCCAGCACGGAGTAGTTGTGCATCGTGTTACCGATCGTACCGCCCGCAAACTGATGGGTGATCAAATTTTCACGCACCAGTTCCTGATAGAGCGCTTCTGCGACATCATCGGCAATCACCAGAGAATGCCCGGCGCTTAATCCATAACGTTTTACAAAGTCATCATCCACTTTGGCTTCAATATCCACCAACGTCTGGTCGATACCCACCACCCAGGCTGCGCTGGTTTCATTTTCTGGCTGAATTTGTTGCAACAACGGATCGCGCGCGCTGACGGGAAAATAGTGTTTGGATTTACGTTTACCGGGAAATTTCATGGTCGATTTTACGGGTGGTTAACTGAGCGATGCATGGTAGCACATTCCCTGCTGCGCATGCGATGCGACGCTGAGTTTCAATATCGGACGGTGAGATCGCAGTTTATCCGGGATTAATTTCTACAATAACTCACCTTCACAAGGAGCGTTTTATGAAGCCGGAAAACAAAATCCCCGTACTCGACAAAATTTCGGATGAAATGAAAAGCGTGGTGAATTTTCATCGCGACGATTTGCCGCCGTGGCCCGCTGCCGATGACTTCGTGGCCCAGCGCCAACACTACATTCATGAGCGGCGACTGTGGAATGCCGATGCCCCGCAGATGCATACCCGAGAATGCGTGATTTCTACCGCGTGCGGCCCCGTTGCCACACGCATCTACGCTCCGCAGCCCCAAAGCCAGGCCACGCTGTATTACCTGCACGGCGGCGGTTTTATTCTCGGTAATCTGGATACCCATGACCGTATTATGCGTTTACTTGCGCATTACACCCAGTGCACGGTGATCGGCATCGACTATTCGCTGGCGCCGGAGGCCCGCTACCCACAAGCCATCGAAGAGATCGTCGCCGTCTGCCAGTACTATCATCAACATGCTGGCGACTATTCCCTCAATATCAATACGATTGGTTTTGCGGGCGATTCCGCCGGAGCCATGCTGGCGCTTGCCAGCGCGCTGTGGCTGCGGGATAAACGCATTGCCTGCGGCAAGGTGGCTGGCGTGCTGTTGTGGTATGGGCTTTACGGGCTACAGGATTCACTGAGCCGACGGCTGATGGGCGGAGCGTGGGATGGGTTAACCCGCGAGGACTTGCAGATGTATGAAAACGCGTACCTACGTAGCGCTGACGATCGCGAGTCACCGTACTATTGCCTGTTTAATAACGACCTGACGCGTGACGTGCCGCCGTGTTTTATCGCCGGCGCGGAGTTCGATCCACTGATTGACGATAGCCGCTTATTATTCCACACGTTACAGGCGCATCAGCAGCCCTGCCAGTACAAAATGTATCCCGGTACGCTGCACGCCTTCCTGCACTATTCGCGGGTGATGAAAACCGCCGATGAAGCTCTGCAGGACGGCGCGCGTTTCTTTAAGCAACAGCTTTAGCGGTAGGCGGCGGTCAGTTTAACCATCATTTCGATATGTTCCGGTGTGGCATTCAACGCCGGAATATACTCATATTGCTTACCGCCAGCCTCAAGGAAAATCTCCCGGTTTTGCACCGCTATCTCTTCCAGCGTTTCGAGGCAATCAGCCGCGAAGCCCGGACACATAACCTGGATATGTCGGGTTCCTTTCTCCGCCAGCATTTTTAACGTTTCGTCGGTATACGGCGTCAGCCAGGGTTCGCGGCCAAAGCGAGACTGGAAGGTCATCATGACTTTTTCCGGCGGCAGACCAAGTGCTGAAACCAGCTCACGCGTCGTATCGCGACAGCGCTGCGGGTAGTCATCGCCTTCATCGGCGTAGCGCTGCGGAATGCCGTGGTAGGAGAGCAGCAGTAAATCAGGTTCGCCATGTTGAGCGAATGAATCCCGGGCACTCTTGGCCAGCGCATCAATGTAGCTGCTGTCATCGGCGTAATCACGAATAAAAGAGACGCCGGGAATACCGCGTTTACGCGCTAAGATGCGCGCTAGCTCGTCCCAGACTGCTGCAACCGTCGAACAGGAATATTGCGGGTACAGCGGTAACACCACCATGTGTTCCACTCCGCTTGCCAACAGTTCATCGACCGCGCTTTCGAGCGATGGCGAACCGTAGCTCATCCCCAGCGCGACAGGGGTATCAGGCAGACGTTGTGCCAGCGCCTGCTGTTGCGCCTTGCTGTAGACCATCAGCGGGGAACCGTCTTCCATCCAGATTGACTGGTACAGCTTTGCCACACGCGGCGCTCGCAGCGGCAAAATCACACCGCGCAGCAGCGGCCACCACAGTGCAGGGGACGTATCAACTACGCGTGGATCGCTTAAAAACTGGCGCAGGTAGCGCTTAACGGCTTCGGGAGTTGGGGCATCGGGAGTGCCGAGGTTTGCCAGCAGGATACCGGTTTTCGTCTGACGCATTACCGCCTCTTATCGATTCAAATTGTTGATAATTGTAGCGGAAAAGCGGTAAAGAAGAACTAATTGCTGTGAAAGGTAAGACGAGAATTTGCCTGATGGCGATGCGCTTATCAGGCCTACGAGATAATGGCAGACCTGATAAGAGGTTTATTACGCGAAAAAATTAGCCGAGGATTTTTTCCAGCGCTGCGCGCACGTCAGCAACTGCCTGAGTGCCATCAACTTTCGCGTATTTGGTGTTACCCGCCTGCGCTTCTTTAGAGTAGTAGCCAATCAGCGGTGCGGTCATCTGATGGTATTCCACCAGGCGCTTACGTACGGTCTCTTCCTGATCGTCTTTACGGGTGGTCAGCTCTTCGCCGGTCACGTCGTCTTTGCCTTCAACCTTAGGCGGGTTGAATTTGATGTGGTAAACGCGGCCAGAAGCAGCGTGTACGCGGCGACCGACGATACGGTCAACGATCAGTTCGTCAGGTACGTCAAACTCCAGAACGTAGTCCACGTTGATGCCCGCTTCTTTCATGGCGTCTGCCTGCGGAATAGTACGCGGGAAGCCATCAAGCAGGAAACCATTACGGCAGTCTTCCTGAGCAATACGCTCTTTTACCAGCGCGATCACCAGCTCATCAGTCACCAGCTTACCGGCGTCCATGATGTCTTTCGCTTGTTTGCCCAGCTCGGAGCCAGATTTCACGGCGGCACGCAGCATATCACCGGTGGAGATTTGCGGAATACCATACTTCTCCATGATGAACTGAGCCTGAGTTCCTTTACCCGCGCCCGGAGCGCCAAGCAGAATGATACGCATTACGAAAATCCCCTTAAAGGTTGTCGATATTTTTTAAAAAGCGCTAAACGATACCACCATCACGCAATTGGCTCAAGGAAGGTAGTCTGCGCTGAAACGGTTAATGGCGGGAAAATTGAAAATAAGGAAAGAAATTGCCGGATGGCGGTGTAAACACCTTATCCGGCCTACGATCAAAAAGATGTTGTAGGCCGGATAAGCGTTAGCGCCATCCGGCATTACATTACAGGTATCAGGATACCAGCAACTGGTTCATACGACGAATGAACTGGTTCGGGTCTTCCAGCGTGCCGCGCTCGGCAAACAGCGCCTGATCCAGCAGCAGCTCAACCCACTCTTTGAACTGTGCTTCGTCCTGAGTATCCGCCGTGCGTTTTACCAGCACGTGGTCCGGGTTCAGTTCAAAGATATATTTCACTTCCGGTACGGCCTGGCCCGCAGCGGCAAACAGTTTCGCCATCTGGGTGCTCATTTCATCCGCATCGGTGGTAACGATGGCTGGCGTGTCGGTCAGACGGTGAGTCAGACGCACTTCTTTCACGCGGTCACCCAACAGGGTTTTCACACGCTCAACGAACGGCGTCAGCGCTTTTTCCGCTTCTTTTGCCGATTCGTCAACTTCATCCGCCAGCTTGTCGATGGACTCGTCAGCTTTAGCAACGGACTGGAATGCCTTACCGTCGAACTCGGTCAGGTAGTTCATCATCCACTCATCGATGCGGTCAGAAAGCAGCAGCACTTCGATGCCTTTCTTACGCAGCAGTTCCAGGTGCGGGCTGCTCTTCGCCGCCGCATAGCTGTCTGCAGTGATGTAGTAGATTTTCTCCTGCCCTTCTTTCATTCGCGACACGTAATCTTCCAGCGACACGGTTTGCGCGGAGGAGTCAGTGTGCGTAGACGCGAAGCGCATCAGTTTAGCGATCGTTTCCTGGTTGGCGTGGTCTTCCGCCGGGCCTTCTTTCAGCACCAGGCCGAACTGCTTCCAGAAGGTCTGGTATTTTTCCGCGTCGTCTTTCGCCAGTTTTTCCAGCATCTGCAGTACGCGTTTGGTCAGCGCGCTGCGCAGGTTACGAGTGACGGTGCTGTCCTGCAGGATCTCGCGAGAAACGTTCAGCGGCAGATCGTTAGAATCTATCAGACCGCGGACAAAGCGCAGGTAGTTCGGCATGAACTGCTCGGCATCGTCCATGATGAAGACACGCTGGACGTACAGTTTCAGACCATGCTTGTGATCGCGGTTCCACATATCCCACGGCGCCTGCGACGGGATATACAGCAGGCTGGTGTACTCCTGCTTACCTTCCACACGGTTGTGGCTCCAGGTCAGCGGGTCAGTGAAGTCGTGGGCGATGTGCTTGTAGAATTCGTTGTACTCGTCGTCTTTGATTTCCGACTTGTTACGCGTCCACAGCGCCTGTGCCTTGTTGATTTTTTCCCAGGAAACCACGGTCTCGCCGTCTTTCTCTTCGGATTTTTCGATCTCTACCGGCAGCGCAATATGGTCGGAATATTTGCTGATGATGGAACGTACGCGCCAGTCATCGAGGAACTCGTCTTCGCCTTCACGCAGATGCAGAGTAATTTCGGTACCACGGTCTTCTTTGGTAATATCAGCAACGGTGTACTCACCCTCGCCCGCGGACTCCCAGAAAACGCCGTTTTCCGGCTTATCACCCGCAGCACGGGTACGCACGGTGACTTTGTCCGCCACGATGAAGGCAGAGTAGAAACCAACCCCGAACTGACCAATCAACTGGCTGTCTTTCGCCTGATCGGAGCCCATGGATTCGAGGAAAGATTTGGTGCCGGATTTCGCAATGGTCCCCAGATGATCGATAACGTCATCACGATTCATCCCCACGCCGTTATCGGCAATGGTCAACGTACGCTTATCTTTATCGAAGGAAACACGCACACGCAGCTCACCGTCACCTTCATACAGGTCCGGGTTAGACAGTGCGCGGAAACGCAGCTTGTCTGCCGCATCCGAGGCGTTAGAGATAAGCTCACGCAGGAAGATTTCTTTATTGGAATACAGAGAATGGATCATCAGGTGCAGAAGCTGTTTTACTTCTGACTGAAAACCACGAGTTTCTTGTCCTTTCATGTAGATCTACCTCAACAATGCCATATTCAATGGTAAAAACACGTTGAGGGTGAAATGGGGACAAGCGGGAAGGATTTCAAGCGGAAGCCGCCGTCGCGGCCTCCGTTTGTTCAGAATTTAATCTTGTGTCGTCCTGCCAGAGAGTGCGACAGCGTGGTGCCATCGACCATTTCCAGCTCGCCGCCTACCGGAACGCCATGGGCGATACGGCTGGCTTCAACGCCATATTGCATGCAAAGCTCAGCAATATAGTTGGCGGTCGCCTCTCCTTCGACCGTGGGATTGGTCGCCAGAATCAGTTCGTTGATTTGCTCAGACGCCAGTCGCTGTTCAAGACGATCCAGCCCGATATCATCAGGCCCGATACCGTCCAGCGGCGACAGGTGTCCCATCAGCACGAAGTAACGTCCGGAAAATTGCCCGGTTTGCTCAATGGCGTAGATGTCCGCCGGACTCTCCACCACGCAAATCTGACCGTTTTCCTGGCGACGCGGGTTCGAACAGATGTTGCAGACGTCCTGCTCTGTGAAGGTGCGGCAATCGGCACAGTGGCCGATTTCCGACATCGCCTTCGTTAACGCCTGCGCCAGACGCATCCCGCCGCTGCGATCGCGCTGAAGCAGCGTGAACGCCATGCGCTGCGCCGACTTCGGGCCAACGCCCGGCAGACAGCGCAGTGCTTCCATAAGCTGAGTTAACAGCGGGCTGGTTTGCATCAGAACGGCATCTTAAAGCCAGGCGGCAGCTGCATTCCGGAAGAAACAGAGGCCATCTTCTCTTTCTGCGTCTCTTCAATGCGACGCGCCGCGTCGTTGAATGCCGCAGCAACCAGGTCTTCCAGCATCTCTTTGTCGTCTTCCAGCAGGCTTGGATCGATCTCCACGCGACGGCAGTTATGCGCGCCGTTGATGGTCACTTTTACCAGACCCGCGCCAGATTCGCCGGTCACTTCCAGCTTGGCGACTTCTTCCTGCATCTGCTGCATTTTTTCTTGCATCTGCTGGGCCTGTTTCATCAGGTTACCCAGACCGCCTTTACCAAACATAGGCTTCTCTCTCAATCACGTTAAGGGATGACGACCGTCAAACCATTAGGCTGACGATCAAATGGGGCGAATACTCTCTTCGTCCAGCTCCGCATCGAAAAAACGACGCAGCGTCTGGATGTTATTATCCGCAATAATCGACTCACGCGCCTGCGCGAGCTTCTCTTCATAAATGGCCTGACGCCACTCCAGCGGCGTGCGCACCGCAGGATTATCATCTTCAACGATGGTCAATTCAACCGTTGACCCCGTTAAGGAACTCAGTGCTTCGGCCAGTTTTTGCTGCGCGCCGCTGGAATTAAGGTGTCGCTGCGTGGAACGCAGGTGCAGGCAAACCACGTTGCCATTCTCTTCTTTCCAGGCATTAAGCGCCACCTGCTCCACCAGTTTAGGCAGCGAGAGCTGGCTCACCTGGGCAGCCCACGGGTCGCGTTCAATGGCTTCAGCCGCAAGCTTTGCCGCCAGTTCCGGCGTTTTTTCATGCTCAAGCGCTTTTTTCAGCGCTTTCGGCGTGGCGACGACTTCTTTGACTTCTGCAACAGGATTGGTCGCTTTCCAGCGATACGCTTCTTTCTTCGCCGGTGCTTTTTCCAGCGCAGAGACTGCCGGACGCGCCTGAACACGTTCCGACACCGAAGCCAGTCTTTCCAGCGCAGCATTATTCACCGGCCGCGCGCGGGAAGCGGCTGCCGGTTCACTCTTTTTTGCTTTGGTTGCTCCCTGAGCACGTTGCAGTTGACTGCGCGCCGCCAGCACCTGACTGGTGGCATCGGAAAGCGGCACATTCTGTTGCTGTTGCGCTGGCGCAGGTTGCTGCTGTGGCACCTGCGTCGGGGTCATTACCGCTGTGGGTGCGACCGGGGCAAACGACTGGCGCGGGACTTCAGGTTCCGGGAGTGGCATGCGCGGATGAAAAGCCAGCGCACGCAGCAGCGTCATTTCGACGCCCATTCGCCTGTCCGGCGCATACGGCAGTTCTTTGCGCCCGATTAACAGGGTCTGGTAGTAAAGCTGCACATCGGTAGGCGGTACAATTCGCGCCAGTTCACGCATACGCTGTTCAATGGCGGCCATATCGCTACCGAGCGCAGCAGGTGAAAGCTGAACCATGGCAATACGATGCAGCAAAGCCGACATCTCAACCAGCAGCGCTTCCCATTCGATACCACGCGCGGCAGCGTCGTTCACCAGCGTCATCACGCGTTCGCCGTCCGCAGCCACAACCGCTTCAACAAGCGAGAGCGCCTGGTCGTCGTCCAGCGTGCCGAGCATGGTGCTGACCGCGTCGGTCGAGACCTGACCATCGCCGCTGGCAATCGCCTGATCGGTCAGGCTTAGCGCATCGCGCAGGCTGCCGTCCGCGGCGCGAGCCAGCAGTTGCAGCGCACGCGGTTCATGGGCGATATGCTCTTCTTTGAGAATATGCTCAAGCTGATAGCGAATCTGTTCGACATCCAGCGCTTTAAGATGGAATTGCAGACAGCGCGACAGGATGGTCACCGGCAGCTTCTGCGGATCGGTGGTCGCCAGCAGGAATTTGACGTGCGCGGGCGGCTCTTCGAGCGTTTTCAGCAAGGCGTTAAAACTGTGGCGCGACAGCATGTGCACTTCGTCGATCAAATAGACCTTAAAGCGCCCGCGCGCGGGCGCATACTGAACGTTATCCAGCAGATCGCGAGTATCTTCGACTTTAGTGCGTGAGGCGGCATCGATTTCAATCAAATCGACAAAACGCCCCTGCTCAATTTCCCGGCAGTTATCGCACACGCCGCACGGCGTAGCGGTGATGCCAGTTTCACAGTTTAATCCCTTCGCCAGCAAGCGGGCGATAGAGGTTTTTCCGACGCCACGGGTACCGGAAAACAAATAAGCATGATGAATACGCCCTAACGACAAGCCGTTCGCCAGTGCCGTCAGCACATGTTCCTGGCCGACGACGTCAGCAAAGGTTTGTGGGCGCCATTTTCGGGCTAAGACCTGATAACTCATTGGCAGGCTCTGAAAGGCTGGAGGGTGGATTCACAGGAGGGTAATGCTAACACAACCTCGCAGCAACGGCGAGGTTGACACGTTATATTCGGGCGTTATCGTTGCAGTCAGTTTGGTTTCGGGCAGCGCACAGAAACCGGAGCGTACACGCAGTACGTGAGGATTTCGAGCACTGACCGGGGCCAAAATGGCAAAAAAGATAGCCCTAAATTAGTGGCCCGGGAATGGAACCAGGCTATAACAGGTCAGCCCCTGCTTTTCCAGACGCTGCTCGCCGCCCAGATCAAACAGGTTAATGATAAAGGCAGCATCGGTCACTTCGCCACCCAGGCGGCGGATCAGCTTCACGGTCGCTTCAATCGTGCCGCCAGTTGCCAGAAGATCGTCCACAACCAGGACTTTATCACCCGGTTTGATGGCATCAACGTGGATTTCCAGCTGATCGGTGCCGTACTCCAGCTCATAGGTCTCAGCAATAACTTCACGCGGAAGCTTACGCGGTTTGCGTACCGGAACAAAGCCGACGCCCAGCCCCAACGCTACCGGCGCGCCAAACAGGAAGCCACGCGCTTCGGTGCCAACCACTTTAGTGATCCCCGCATTTTTGTAGCGCTCAACCAGCAATTCAATGCTGAGGGCGTAGGCTTTCGGATCTTCCAGTAAACTGGTGACATCACGGAAAAGAATGCCCGGTTTTGGGTAGTCGTGGATGCTTTTGATGCTATTTTTGAGAAACTCAAGCTGCTGTGCAGTCGCGGTCATAAGTTTGTGCCTGATTAATACAGTATTACTTCACGGCGCACTATACACTTCATCCTCGACGTATCTTGAATGATTTTGTGTCTATATTAGGGCCAAGGTTACACTTGGTTAACCTTTGACCATCTGCGCCTGTGCTCGAAAACGGTCGAATTTACTGGCTGCGAGAGACAATTGCAACAGCGATTATTGCGCTTTACTGCTTTTGTTGTTTTTCATCAATCACCGGGATCCGCCACATAAAAATCAGTAAACAGGCGAGAATAACCAGCAGCAGGCCGCGTACCCACATCATATTGACCAGCCAGAGGGAAATAGCAAACGTCACCAGAATCAACAAAATAGCGCGCGGTTTTGCTCCCGGCGGCATCGCGCGATGTTTTTGCCAGTGACGCAGATACCCGCCGAACCACGAACGGTAAAGCAACCAGTCGTGAAAACGCGGCGATGAGCGGGCAAAACACCAGGCGGCCAGCAGTATAAACGGCGTCGTCGGCAACAGAGGCAATACTACGCCCAGCGTACCTAGCACTACCGCTATCCAGCCAATGATGATTAGAATAATGCGTTGCATAATATCAGTACTTAGCACAGAGAATCGCTACTTTAGCATAACAGTTCTCATTTTCATCGGAGTGTTGTTGTGAAAACCGCCATGCTGTTACAGACGCTCGAAAACCAGCTTAACCGCCTGCGACAGCGTTGTGCTCCGCTGGCGCACCACACAACGCTTAGCGCCCGCTTTGACAGGCATCTGTTTCACACGCGCAGCACATTGCTGCAGGCCTGCCTGGATGAAGCTGACGATAATCTTACTGCCCTACGTCGCGCCGTTGAGCAGCAACAACTACCACAAATCACCTGGCTTGCGGAACACCTTGCCTCACAGTTAGAGGCGATTTCACGTGAAACTGCCAGTTGGTCGCTACGCGAGTGGGACAGCGCATCTCCAGGTCTGGCGCGCTGGCAGCGCAAGCGGGTCCAACATCAGGAGTTTGAACGCCGTCTGGTTGAAATGACGCGTGAACGCAAAGAGCGTCTGGCTCAGGCTACCGGCTTTGCAGAACAGCAAAAACTTCATCGTGAAGTAGAAGCATTCGAGGCGCGACTGGCGCGCTGCCGTCATGCTCTGGCAAGAATAGAAAACGTGTTGGCGCGTTTAACCCGTTAATCCCCGGAGAATTTATGTCATTAGAGAACGCCCCGGACGAGGTCAAACTGGCCGTCGATTTGATTGTTTTACTTGAGGAAAATCAGGTTGCACCTGAAACCGTACTGAAGGCGCTGGAGATTGTTAAACGGGATTACGAAAAGAAACAGCTCTCTTCTTCAAAAAACGCGCTATAGCTGAAATGCCTGATAGCGTTGCACTTACCAGGCCTACGAATGAATCGAAGCTCGCAGGCCTGATGAGTTTTTCTATTAACCTACCGAAGGCGTCGGATCATCACCTTTAATGATGTCACGCTTAACCTCGGTCACGGTGTCGCCCTTCGCGTTGTGCAGGTGCACTTCAAGCTGGTTAAAGGCGATATCAATGTCGTTTTCACGGCACAAACGATCGACCGCACGGTTCAGTTCATCAACCGTGTGACTACGATCGCGCAGTTCACGCACGTATAAACGCAGTTCATGATCCAGCGTGCTGGCGCCGAAGGCGGTAAAGAACACAGCAGGCTCCGGATCGTGCATCACTTTCGGGTGTTCCATCGCCGCCTGCAGCAGCACTTTCTTCACTTTGTCCAGATCCGAACCGTAGGCCACGCCGATGCGGATTACCAGACGCGTGGTGGTATCGGAAAGCGACCAGTTGATCAAACGCTCCGTCACAAAGGCTTTGTTCGGGATGATCACCTCTTTGCGATCGAAGTCGGTAATGGTGGTGGCACGGATACGGATCTTGCTGACCGTTCCTGAGAACGTACCGATAGTCACGGTATCGCCGATGCGGACCGGGCGTTCAAACAGAATAATCAGACCCGAAACAAAGTTACCGAAGATTTCCTGCAAACCAAAACCAAGACCAACCGACAGGGCTGCTGCCAGCCACTGTAGCTTATCCCACGAAACACCGAGCGATCCGAAGACCGTCATCGCGCCGATGGCGATGATCGCGTAGTTAAGGATCGTGGTGATCGCATACGAAGCGCCCTGACGCATCTTCAGTCGCGAGAGCACCAGCACTTCCAACAGGCCGGGTAAGTTACGGATCAGCGCCCACGCGACCATTGAGGCAATAATCGCAAACAGCAGGCTACCCATGGTGACGTCTTTCACCACTGCCGCACCCGCTTCGGTACCGTTGTAATGCCAGAGCGTAATGCTGTCGAGATAGCTGAACACGGTGATCAAATCAGACCAAATGGCCCAGAACAAGACACCAAACAGGGCAACCATCACCAGCATAGTTATACGCAGCGTTTGCTGGTTAACCTGCTCAAGCGCGATGGTCGGTTCTTCCTGCGGTTCGGCACCTTCCGCTCCTTCTTTCACCAGGTTCTGACGACGCGCCAGCGCACGACGCCAGGCGATACGTCGTGCCGCGACGCTCAACCCACGCAACACGGTCTGGTACAGCAGGTTCCAGAGAATGACCAGATAAACCGTTTCAATCCAGCGTCCCGCCAGACGCAGCGTGGTGTAGAAATAGCCGGTCGCCGTCAGCACCATTAATGCTATCGGGATAATAGACAGCACGGTAATCGTCACCAGACGCAGACCATGCGACTCTTTATCACGCCAGCTTTCGCGGCACATTGGCCATACCAGGAAGGCGATCAGCAGCAGGTTGAGGAAAATCACCACCTGACCCAGCACATCGTCCATCAGATTGAGCGGTGACAGTTCAGCAATGACCGACCAAAAATTAAGCGGCAACAGCGCCAGGCTAATACGCACGATTTGGCGGCGCCAATGGCTAGTTTGTTTTGCTGGCATACCAAAATGACGAATTGCCACGCCATCTTTTTCCAGCACCTTCCAGCACAAACCAAACACCAGCCAGAAGACTGTCATCTTCTTACTGAACGCCCACAGTAGGTCGCTGATATTCAACTGCATGGTAAGCAGAATCAGACCTACCGCAAGGATAATCAGGCACGCCGGCAAGGCTCTGATGAGATCGATCAGAATCGCTTTTGGCGTGTTGAGCTGACTGTCATTACGCAGGTTACCCACCGCAGCGGCTAATTTCGCCTGATACTCTTTCAACCATTTCAGACGCCAGCGGATTAACCCGGCAATGAGCAGCAGCGGCAATCCCGCCAGGAACGCAATAAATACTGCGGGCCACGCTTTTTCCCAGTTCACCGTGATTTTCATCGACTTAAACTGGTCTTTAAGCGTTTGCGGGAAAGCTTTGATCCAGTCCCAGTCCATCGGACGGTTACTGTTAACCCAGAAAATCTGCTGCGTGAGGATCCCTTTCAGGTTTTTCGACACGCTCATTAACTGCTGCTGGTTAATTTGCAGATTAATCGCCATCATCAGCTGGTTGCCCAGTTGCTTATTGAGCTGATCCAACAGTTCACGACGCATATCCACAACCTGCAGTAAGGCATCATGGACTTCGCCGTTAACTTCGTTGCTGTGCCCTTCTTCCAGTTTGGCGACAAACGCATCATTCTGGAACAGCGCGTCGCGCTGCTGGTTGACCTCGAACTGCTCCAGACGCAAGTCGGCGATCCGGTTGGTCATATCGGCAAGTTCATCCGCCGACGGCAGCGTTTGTTGTTGCTGATACAGAATACGCGACAGCAGCAGACTGCCTTTCAGAACGGCGATCTGTTCTTTAATGTTGCGTTCGGATTGCAGCGCGCGGTCAAGCCAGTTTTTGACTTTGATATTTTGCTGCATCAGGCTGTTGCCGTTTTCGGTCGCGGCAATCAGACGCTGGCTGAGCTGATGGTTAACATCAAGCTCCTGCTTCACTAACGGATTGGACTGAATACGCTCGGCTTCATCCGGCGTGACTGCTTCCTGCGCCGTTTTTTCGGTTAACGTCAGTCGCTTGCTGTTCACCGCTTCCTGCAGGAGCTGGAGCTGATGCTCAAGGCGGTTACTGTTCGCCGTCACGTAATCACGTTGTTTTTGCAAGGTATCTTGCAAAATCGTATTACCTTCAAGGCTCTTACGCTGTTGGTCGATCTGCGCATTCAGCAGCGCCTGCTGCGCCTGTAACAGCACCTGCTGGCTGGGGCGTAAAGCACCTTCGCCTACATTAGTGCCATCAAGTCGGTTGCGGATTTGCTGCATCTGCTGCGACGCGGTGTACATCGCATTTTGTACGCGCTCTGGCTGAGTCTGGAGCGACACCAGCTGGCTGTTATACGTGGCCAGATCGTTTTGCGAGCTTTGCAGGTCATCGAGCACCTGCGCGACGCGTGACTCAAGCTGTCGTAAGGAAAGCGTGCTCAGCGTTTTTCGCGTTTCGTCGTCATTGTCGACATCGCTGAGCGAATTTAGCGCATCCGTCGCCTGGCGCATTTTCTCCGGCGCCTGGGCCACTTTCTGGCGAAGCTGTACGGTCTCATCTTTCACGCGATCGATTTTATCCAGCGTGGCGATAGTATCGATGAGATCCTGTTGGACCAGCTTATCCTGCGCGGAGAGATCTTTTTGTTTACTCAGTGCGTCCAGTTGGCTCTGAATATCTGCTTTCGTCGGCAGTTCACCACTCTGTTGCGCCCGCGCAAATGCAGATGACTGGCAGGATAACAATAGAATGAAGAAAAGTATGCTAATAGCAATTACATGCTGTGAACGTTTATAGAGCTGCAACATAGTCATGAGAATGAATGTTTCTGAACCGGGAAAGTGACCGGAAATAGTCAAGCGGCAAGAATATCACGGCTGTGACCGGCAGAATAGCAGCAGGCAAAACGACCAGGAGAATTCCTGGTGCAGAATGGCAAACTAGCTTGTCTCTCCTGCCTGCAGGCGCAAGCTTGGGCAAAGCAGACACATCTCCAGCAGCACCGCCACGTACTGACGAGCCTCATTCTTCAGATCAAACGATTCGGGAGCAAATAACCAGTTCTCCATGATCCCGGAAATATAGCTACGCATTAACACCGCTACACGACGTGTGTTCAGGTTTTCCGGCAACATGTTGACATCCATACAGTGGCGTAACGTTTTTTCTATACGGTCATAGTTTTCCAGACACAGGCTACGTTCGACTAACTGAACTGATGCTATTTCCCCGACAAATTCGCATTTGTGGAATATAATCTCCATCAATAAACGTCGGCGTTCTTCTGTCACGGTAGTTTCAAGAACGTAAATTAAAATTTCTCTTAATACTGATAGTGGATCGTCAGGGAATTTTGCCTGATACTCAGTCTCTAACTCATCAATGTTAGGTTTTGCTAGCTCCCAGATTTCACTGAATAAATCCGATTTGTTTTTGAAATGCCAATAGATTGCACCGCGCGTCACACCAGCGGCTTTTGCGATCTCAGCCAGCGAGGTGGATGAGACCCCTTGTTGCGAAAACATACGCAGAGCGACATCAAGAATGTGTTGTCGTGTTTCCTGTGCTTGTTGTTTGGTTTTTCGTGCCATAGGTCAGTGAATTTACAGGCGTTAGATTTACATACATTTGTGAATGTATGTACCATAGCACGACGATAATATAAACGCAGCAATGGGTTTATGGGCTTTAAGCCATTGATCAATTTGAAATCGGACACTCGAGGTTTACATATGAACAAAAACAGAGGGTTAACGCCTCTGGCAGTCGTTCTGATGCTCTCAGGCAGCTTAGCGCTAACAGGATGTGACGACAAACAGGCCCAACAAGGGGGCCAGCAAATGCCAGAGGTTGGAGTTGTTACGCTCAAAACTGAACCTCTACAGATCACAACCGAACTTCCGGGTCGCACCAGTGCGTTTCGTATTGCTGAAGTTCGTCCTCAGGTTAGCGGGATTATCCTGAAACGTAATTTCACGGAAGGTGGTGACATCGAAGCGGGTGTATCTCTCTATCAGATTGATCCTGCTACTTACCAGGCCGCTTATGAAAGTGCAAAAGGCGATCTGGCTAAAGCACAAGCCGCAGCAAACATTGCTCAACTGACGGTGAAACGTTATCAGAAACTGTTGGGTACTAAGTACATCAGCCAACAGGACTACGATAGCGCGTTGGCTGACGCACAGCAGGCAAACGCCGCCGTTGTTGCCGCGAAAGCCGCGGTAGAAACTGCACGCATCAATCTGGCTTACACCAAAGTGACGTCACCGATCAGCGGTCGCATTGGTAAATCATCCGTTACGGAAGGCGCTCTGGTGCAAAACGGTCAGGCGACCGCACTGGCGACCGTTCAGCAGTTGGATCCCATCTATGTAGACGTGACGCAGTCAAGCAACGACTTCCTGCGCCTGAAACAAGAGCTGGCCAACGGCACGCTGAAGCAAGAAAACGGTAAAGCGAAAGTCGAACTGGTGACCAATGACGGCATTAAATACCCGCAGTCCGGTACGCTGGAATTTTCTGATGTGACGGTAGATCAAACCACTGGGTCGATTACGTTACGCGCAATTTTCCCGAACCCGGATCATACCTTACTGCCGGGTATGTTCGTCCGCGCACGTCTGGAAGAAGGGATTAACCCAACTGCATTATTGGTTCCACAGCAAGGCGTTACCCGCACACCGCGTGGCGATGCCAGTGCATTGGTTATCGGTGCAGACAACAAAGTTGAAACTCGTCAAATTGTCGCCGCACAAGCGATTGGCGACAAATGGTTAGTCACTGATGGACTTAAGCCGGGCGACCGCGTGATTGTTACTGGGCTGCAGAAAGTACGTCCTGGCGCGCAGGTAAAAGCGCAGGAAATCACCGCTGATAACAACCAGCAAGGCCAAAGCGGTAGCCAGCCTGAACAGTCCAAGTCTTAACTTAAACAGGAGCCGTTAAGACATGCCTAATTTCTTTATCGATCGCCCAATATTTGCGTGGGTGATCGCCATTATCATCATGTTGGCAGGGGGGCTCGCGATCCTCAAATTGCCGGTAGCGCAATATCCGACTATTGCACCGCCAGCAGTGACGATCTCCGCGACCTATCCTGGCGCTGATGCCAAAACAGTACAGGATACTGTTACGCAGGTTATCGAACAGAATATGAACGGTATCGATAACCTGATGTACATGTCCTCAAACAGTGACTCCACGGGTACCGTGCAGATCACCCTGACCTTCCAGTCTGGTACTGATGCGGATATCGCACAGGTACAGGTGCAGAACAAACTGCAGCTGGCCATGCCGTTGCTGCCTCAGGAAGTACAGCAGCAAGGGGTTAGCGTTGAGAAGTCATCCAGCAGCTTCCTGATGGTTGTCGGTGTTATCAACACCAACGGCACCATGACGCAGGAGGATATTTCCGACTACGTTGGCGCCAACATGAAGGATGCCATTAGCCGTACTTCAGGCGTGGGCGACGTTCAGCTGTTTGGTTCTCAGTATGCGATGCGTATCTGGATGGATCCGAACAAACTGAACAACTTCCAGCTGACACCGGTTGATGTAATCAGCGCCATCAAAGCGCAGAACGCCCAGGTTGCAGCCGGTCAGTTAGGTGGTACGCCGCCGGTGAAAGGTCAGCAGCTTAACGCATCGATCATTGCGCAAACCCGTCTGACCTCCGCTGATGAGTTCGGCAAAATCCTGCTGAAAGTGAATCAGGATGGTTCCCAGGTTCGTCTGCGTGACGTAGCGAAAGTGGAACTGGGCGGTGAGAACTACGACATCATTGCGAAGTTCAACGGTAAACCGGCATCCGGTCTGGGTATCAAGCTGGCAACAGGTGCTAACGCCCTGGACACCGCAAACGCTATCCGCGAAGAACTGAAGAAGATGGAGCCGTTCTTCCCGTCAGGTCTGAAGATCGTTTACCCGTATGACACCACGCCGTTCGTGAAAATTTCTATTCACGAAGTTGTGAAAACGCTGGCAGAAGCAATCATCCTCGTGTTCCTGGTAATGTATCTGTTCCTGCAGAACTTCCGCGCGACGCTGATTCCGACTATCGCCGTGCCGGTGGTACTCTTGGGTACATTTGCCGTCCTGGCGATTTTCGGCTTCTCAATAAATACCCTGACGATGTTCGGGATGGTGCTCGCCATCGGCCTGCTGGTGGATGACGCCATCGTGGTGGTCGAGAACGTTGAACGTGTAATGGCTGAGGAAGGACTACCGCCGAAGGAAGCAACGCGAAAATCGATGGGCCAGATTCAGGGCGCATTGGTGGGTATCGCGATGGTGCTGTCAGCGGTATTTATCCCAATGGCGTTCTTCGGGGGGTCGACCGGTGCAATTTACCGTCAGTTCTCCATCACCATTGTTTCCGCGATGGCGCTGTCTGTACTGGTGGCATTGATTCTGACCCCTGCCCTGTGTGCGACCATGCTCAAACCGATTGCTAAAGGCGATCACGGAGAAGGCAAAAAAGGCTTCTTCGGCTGGTTTAACCGCATGTTCGATAAGAGCACGCATCATTATACCGATAGCGTGGGCGGTATTCTGCGCAGCACCGGTCGTTATCTGGCGCTGTATCTGATTATCGTTGTGGGCATGGCCTATCTGTTCGTTCGTCTGCCAAGTTCGTTCCTGCCAGATGAAGACCAGGGGGTATTCCTGTCTATGGCTCAGCTGCCAGCGGGTGCGACGCAAGAGCGTACCCAGAAGGTACTGGACGAAATGACGGATTACTACCTGACCAAGGAAAAAGCGAACGTTGAATCGGTGTTTGCCGTTAACGGTTTCGGTTTTGCTGGTCGTGGTCAGAACACCGGCATCGCGTTCGTTTCTCTGAAAGACTGGAGTGAACGTCCTGGCGAAGAGAACAAGGTTGAAGCGATTACTCAGCGTGCAATGGGCGCATTCTCGCAGATTAAAGACGCGATGGTCTTTGCCTTTAACCTGCCAGCGATTGTGGAGTTAGGGACCGCAACCGGTTTTGACTTCCAGTTGATTGACCAGGCGGGTCTGGGCCATGAGAAGCTGACTCAGGCGCGTAACCAACTGTTTGGTGAAGTCGCGAAGCATCCTGATCTGTTGGTCGGTGTTCGTCCTAACGGTCTGGAAGATACGCCGCAGTTCAAGATCGATATCGATCAGGAAAAAGCGCAGGCTCTGGGCGTTTCCATTAGTGATATTAATACAACGCTGGGTGCAGCATGGGGCGGAAGCTACGTGAATGACTTCATCGACCGTGGTCGTGTGAAGAAAGTTTACGTCATGTCTGAAGCGAAATACCGTATGTTGCCAGAAGATATTGGCAACTGGTATGTCCGCGGTAGCGATGGACAGATGGTACCGTTCTCCGCCTTCTCAACCTCACGTTGGGAATACGGTTCGCCGCGTCTGGAACGCTATAACGGTTTGCCTTCCATGGAAATCTTAGGCCAGGCCGCTCCGGGTAAAAGTACCGGTGAAGCCATGGCGATGATGGAGCAACTGGCCAGCAAACTGCCATCCGGTATCGGTTATGACTGGACCGGTATGTCCTACCAGGAACGACTGTCCGGCAACCAGGCTCCTGCCCTGTATGCCATTTCACTGATCGTCGTATTCTTGTGTCTGGCAGCGTTGTACGAGAGCTGGTCAATTCCGTTCTCCGTAATGCTGGTTGTACCACTAGGTGTTATCGGTGCATTGCTGGCAGCAACGTTCCGCGGCCTGACCAACGACGTTTACTTCCAGGTAGGCCTGCTTACAACCATTGGGTTGTCGGCGAAGAACGCGATACTTATCGTCGAATTCGCCAAAGACTTGATGGATAAAGAGGGTAAAGGTCTGATAGAGGCGACGCTGGACGCAGTACGCATGCGTTTACGTCCAATCCTGATGACGTCACTGGCCTTTATTCTGGGCATAATGCCGCTGGTCATCAGCTCCGGCGCAGGCTCCGGTGCGCAGAACGCCGTTGGTACTGGCGTAATGGGTGGGATGGTGACGGCAACCGTGTTGGCGATCTTCTTTGTTCCGGTGTTCTTTGTGGTGGTACGCCGCCGCTTTAGCCGCAAAAATGAAGATATTGAGCATAGCCACTCAGTAGAGCATCATTGATACATCTCTAAAGATAAGGCCGCGCAAGCGGCCTTTTTTCTGGAAAAATCATAAAAATCACTTATTGCCATTCCGTTTATTTTCTATCGGGTAAATAAGCGATATAATCCTTGCAGCCTTAAAGGCTATTCTTAAAAACACAGCGAGAGTTCTTATTTACTTTAATAAATATTAAGATTAATCCTATCCACTGGTTTTCATTGTCGGTTGTTGCCTTTCGTTGCTAAACCTAAACAAGATAACCCGATGATTGCCCGAAGAATAAAGAAATTGTCCCATTTCGAATTGCGGCATTTATCTGTTAAAATGTAAAAATGACGTAGCATCATAATTTTACATAATTGTAATTTTTCGTGATATGACGATGAAATCTTTTTTAGAGTAGATTATAGTTAAATCATCAGGAGTCACGGGCAAGTTCCAGGTAGTTGTTGTATCCATCCCGAAAGGTGTTCGGTTAGTTTAAGCCACTAAGAAGGGGATGCGTTATGGATGAATACTCACCCAAAAGACATGATATCGCGCAGCTTAAATTTCTCTGCGAAACTCTGTATCATGACTGTCTTGCAAACCTTGAACAAAGTAACCATGGCTGGGTTAATGACCCTACCTCTGCAACCAGCTTGCAGCTCAATGAACTGATAGAGCATATTGCAACCTTCGCACTTAATTATAAAATTAAGTACAATGAGGACAATAAGCTGATCGCGCAGATAGATGAATACCTGGATGACACTTTTATGTTGTTCAGCAGTTATGGTATTAATACGCAGGATCTGCAGAAATGGCGGAAGTCAGGTAATCGACTGTTTCGCTGTTTTGTCAATGCCACCAGGGCTAATCCTGTTAGTTTGTCTTGTTAAAAATTATTACAATCATAGGTAAGAGTTATGTCCGATAAACCATTAACTAAAACAGATTATTTGATGCGCCTGCGACGTTGCCAGACAATTGATACGCTAGAGCGCGTTATTGAAAAAAATAAATATGAATTGTCCGACAACGAACTGGCTGTATTTTACTCAGCAGCAGATCATCGCCTTGCTGAATTGACCATGAATAAGCTTTACGACAAGATTCCAACTTCTGTTTGGAAATTCATTCGCTAATTGCACTCAAGGTTAAGTCAGGTATAGCGGCACATTTGTCTGGCTGACCGTTTTCGTATTTATACCTGTCATACTTCAAGTTGCATGTGCGTTGGCTTTCCTCGCTCACCCTAGTCACGTACTAATGTACGCTCCCAGGGATTCGCTGCGTCGCCGCCTTCCTGCAACTCGAATTATTTAAGGTATACAATGGTTATTTAATTCAAATCACGTGACTATGATCACAGCAAAGAAGCGGGAACGTTCCCCTTGCTTGCATTACGTTTTACTGTGCTGAAATAACCTTCAGTACACAGGGAAATCGTAATGCGTAATGAAAAGCAAAAAATGATCGTCGGCGAATACTATCGCCCGGCAGATGAAACGCTGCGCAGTGACCGACTACGCGCTCGTCAGTTGATCCATCGCTACAATCTCACCGCTCCCGATGAAAAAAATGAGCGTCAGGCAATCCTGCATGATCTGTTAGGTCAGAGTGAGGGTGCCTATATTGAACCCTCTTTCCGGTGTGATTACGGTTATAACATCTATCTTGGTAAAGACTTTTACGCTAATTTCGACTGCGTTATGCTCGACGTCTGTCCAATTCATATTGGCGACAACTGCATGCTGGCACCTGGCGTTCATATCTATACCGCGACCCATCCGCTGGATGCTACCGAGCGCAACAGTGGCCTTGAGTTCGGAAAGCCCGTGACTATCGGCAATAATGTCTGGATAGGTGGCCGTGCAGTGATCAATCCTGGCGTCACGCTGGGCGATAACGTGGTTGTGGCATCAGGCGCAGTAGTCACTAAAAGCGTTCCAGCAAACACCGTGGTTGGGGGCAATCCCGCAAGGATCATCAAAACGCTGTGATCTTAAATGTAACTGTTATGCTAAATTACGGTTAATCTGTTACTTTCTTCAAAGGGTATCCCCTTTTAAAATAGGGCGATCCCTCCTGAATTTTGCAGATATCACGAAGGCAAGAGATGACAGAAATACAGCGCCTGCTTACTGAAACAATCGACGACTTAAATATTCGCGAGAAGCGTGACAACAAACCGCGCTTTAGCATCAGCTTTATTCGCAAACACCCTGGGCTGTTTATCGGCATGTATGTTGCCTGGTTTGCCACGCTGGCGGTGATGCTACAGTCAGAAACGTTAGTCGATTCAGTATGGCTGCTGGTGGTACTGTTCGTTGTACTCAACGGCTTTTTCTTTTTCGACGTTGCGCCACGGTACCGCTTTGAAGATATCGACGTTCTGGATTTTAGAGTTTGCTATAACGGAGAATGGTACAACACGCGCTTTGTCCCCTCCTCGCTCATCGATACTATCCTGCACTCACCGTCCGTGGATAGCGAACATAAAGCACAGCTGCAAAAGATGATATCGCGCAAAGGCGAACTCTCGTTTTACGATGTCTTTACGCTTACCCGCGCCCAGACCACCCAGTAACGGCATCTCAGCGCAGATAAAAAAAGTGCGTTCCTGCCCAGGCAACGCACTTTAATCCCTGAAATGCTGGCAAAGAAACTAACGTCTCTTTTTACGCCCCTGTACTGCTTTAAAGCGCGGATTCGTTTTGCAGATAACGTACAAACGCCCTTTGCGTTTTACTATCTGGCAGTCAGGATGGCGCTGTTTTGCGCTGCGAAGTGAATTGAGTACCTGCATTTTAACTCCGCTTAACGCCAATAAAATGACCAAAACGTTTTTGGAAACGTGCTGCACTACCTTCATTATCAAAGGTTTTTTGTTTCCCGGTATAATACGGATGCGATTTAGAAGAGATATCGAGGGTCACGTACGGGTACATTTCCCCCTCAAACTCAATTTCACGCTCAGTCTTAATGGTCGAACCGACCTTAAAGAATTCATTGGCACTGGTATCGTGAAACACCACGGTACGGTAAAAAGGATGAATATCCGGTTTCATGGCAACCTCGATTTGTTACGTTATAACATAACCAACAAAATACACCACTCTTGTACAAACCACAACCTGATTTACGCTACAGGGAGTTAAACGGGATGATAAGTGGCCGTAAATATATGATGTCAATCGAATAGCTTTTCGGGGTTTCAGATATACTTTCCCTACGCTGTGTAAATAAGGATATCACTGTGACAACACGACATCTGATAAGCCTGGTGACTGGGGTACTGTTCCTTTCCATCCTCGCGCCTGTAGGTTTAAGCCTGTGGCTTGCACATCGTCAGGTCGAAACGAAATTTATCGATGAACTCGACATGTTCTCAACACGAGTCGCATTACGTACGGAACGCGTAGGCGAGCAGGCGAAAAAAGCATTACGCCATATTGAAGCATTTCAGGGGGGTGCCTTGTAGTGATGAGCATCTGCTGGAAATGCGTCGTTTGTCATATAGCTATCGCTATATTCAGGAAGTGCTGTACCTCAAAGATAACGTTCCGCAATGCTCATCTCTGGAAAAAAGAAGCCAGGCAGACGCATTTCCACCCGCAATGAAAGTCACTCCTGATGGATATCGCGCATGGCTTACCACGCAAAATGATTTGGGCATCAAGCGCTTTATGGCAGCATTAGGGAGCGAACATTATATTGTGATGGTCGATCCGGGTTCTTTCATTGACGTCATCCCGTTTGGCTCATGGCCGATTGAAGTGACTATCATTGGCACCATGCGCAACGTCGTGGTTGCCAGTAGCGCCGATCTGCCATCGGACGTTTTGCAGCATATACAGCAAGAACGATCGATTACTCATTTTAACAAAGATGGCAGCATTTATAACGCCCGCCCCTTTCCTGAGTTGGGCATCACGATCGTAACCTGGGCGTCTACCCTACCATTGCAAAAAACCTGGCACCGGCAGGCACTGATCTGGCTCCCGGCAGGTATTCTTATCGGTTTGCTCACCGCCGCCTTTATTTTGCGTATTTTGCGCCGCTTACAGTCGCCCCATCACCAGTTGCAGGACGCTATCCAGCATCGGGACATCAAAGTCCACTATCAACCAATTATCTCGCTCAAAACGGGGAAAGTGGTTGGGGCAGAGGCGCTGGCTCGCTGGCAGCAGGCCGATGGGAGTTATCTGTCACCTGAAATTTTCGTCGCGCTGGCGCATGAAACCGGGCTGACAGAGTCCCTCACCCGGTTGATTATTGAAAGCGTATTTGAAGATTTAGGCAAATGGCTGCGTCAGCATCCTGAGCAGCATATATCCATCAACCTTGAGTCAGCCGATCTGTCCTCCGAAACGCTTCCGGCCCTGTTAAGCCAGAAGGTGAATCACTGGCAACTTAAGCCTGCGCAAATCGCGCTGGAGCTAACTGAACGCGAATTTGCTGACCCAAAAAACAGCGCGCCGTTTATTGCCAAATACCGTCAGGCGGGTCATTCAATCTATATTGATGACTTTGGTACCGGCTATTCCAGCCTGAGTTATTTGCAGGATCTGGATGTAGACATTCTGAAGATAGACAAATCGTTCGTCGATGCACTGGAGTACAACAACGTCACACCACATATCATCGAGATAGCAAAAGCGTTGAAACTTGAGATGGTGGCGGAAGGTATCGAAACCGAGAATCAGGAAACCTGGCTACGCAAGCACGGAGTGCAGTACGGTCAAGGCTGGCTTTACAGCAAAGCGCTGCCGAAAACGGAATTTATACTGTGGGCAGAAAAACGGCTTTAACATGGCTGTTGATGTTGAGATGGCTGGCGGCACGCCGCACAGCCAGTCACATCACTCTTCCATAATGGGCGCAAATCCACCGTAGATCATTCGCTTGCCATCAAATGGCATAGATTCACCGAATTCCTTCATACGGGGATCGGACATCATCTTCTGATTCGCCGCGTCGCGGACCTCTTTGGAAGGGTATTCAATCCAACTGAATACCACTTCTTCATGATCCTGCGCTTTCACAGCCATGCGAAAATCGGTCAATTTGCCGTCAGGGACATCATCTGCCCAGCACTCCACCACGCGCAATGCACCGAACTCCTTGAAAAGCGGAGCTGCTTTTGCCGCCATCGCAATGTACGCCTCCTTGTTTTCAGCGGGTACGGCAACCACAAAGCCATCAACATACTTCATGAGAAAAACCTCCGAAGTGTACTGCGCGGCAAGCCGATTCCGGCCGCGTCAGTCGAGGTTAAGTTTAGTCGCCATCAGCCCCAGGCGTATTCTTGATGCGAATACGTGCCTGCGGCTGATGGCGAAACCACGGCAGGCAAAGCTGAATGAGTGGTCCGATAGCCAAGGCATACAGCACCGTACCAACCCCCACGGTTCCTCCCAGCAACCAACCGATAAGCAGCACCGACACTTCAATTGCGGTTCGAATTCGTCGTACTGGCCAGCCGGTACGTGCGTGGATACCGGTCATCAGACCATCACGCGGACCGGCGCCAAAACCGGCACCAATGTACAGGCTGGTTGCTAACGCATTCAAGATCACCGCTGACACCAACAGCCCGCTGCGCGCCAGCAGGGATTCAAATCCCGGAATCACCAGCAGCGCGGCATCTGCCGCCAGCCCGATCATAATCACGTTGCTCAACGTGCCAAACCCTGGACGCTGGCGCAGCGGTATCCACGCCAGCAGTACCAACACACCCACGGCAATGATCACCACGCCAATATTCATCGACAATAAATTGGCCACGCCCAGGTGAAACACGTTCCACGGATCGGCCCCTAAATCGGCACGGACAAACATCGCCGTCGACACACCGTACAGCGTCAGCCCGATGAACAGCTGAAGTAAACGACGCAGCATGCTTTTCCCCTCTCACTCTCAGATAACTTTCATCATCACCGCAATTGGCACTATGATTAATGTCCAGTTTTCAAAAAGTGGACTGCTATGTCATCACGCCGTTACGGAAGCCAGTCTTTGCAGCGCCTGCTCGGACACTGGCAGGAAAACCCCTCACGAACGCCAATCTGGCGACAGCTGGCAGAAGCGTTACGTCTGCTGATCCTTGATGGTCGACTGGCGCTGGATAGTCGCTTACCCGGCGAACGCGAGCTCGCTGCCGTTCTGCAAGTGAGCCGAACCACCGTCGCCAGCGCCATGGCGCAACTGCGTGAAGAGGGATATCTGGAAAGCCGTCATGGGAGCGGCTCACGGGTGATCCTGCCGGAACACATTCGTCATGTGCCTACACGAACCAGTACCGGTACAGCGCTGGATTTGTCCACGGCGGCGCTGAGTGCCGGTCCCGAAATTCACCATGCTTACCAACAAGCGCTGTTTGCGATGCCGCAGCATTTGCTGAGTTCCGGGTATCTACCACAGGGACTGGCGGTTTTGCGTGAATCCATCGCCCGGCATTATTGCGAACGCGGACTCCCGACGCAGCCCGATGAGATTATGGTCGTGAACGGCGCGGTCAGTGGCCTGGCGCTGATCCTGCGTTTACTCACCGGCCCAGGCGATCGCGTGGTGGTCGATCATCCCACGTATCCGCTGGCGATTGCCGCGATTCAAGGCGCATCATGTCGTCCCGTCGGTGTGTCGCTGCCCGAACACGGTTGGGATACGGCAGGTCTGGTCGCCACCATCGCGCAAACCGCACCGAGAATGGCCTATCTGATGCCGGACTTTCACAATCCGACCGGGCGTTGCATGGACGCTGCAACTCGCCAGGTCGTGGCAGATATTGCTGAAAGGACCCGCACCACGCTGGTGATTGATGAGACCATGGTGAACCTGTGGTATGACACCCCGCCACCACCGCCGCTTGCCGCATTCAACCGCAATGCGCCGATCATCCTGCTGGGATCTGCCGGGAAAAGCTTTTGGGGAGGATTGCGTCTGGGCTGGATTCGGGCGTCGGCGCGAACCATTGCGGCGCTGGTACAAACTCGCGACACCTTCGATTTAGGCTCCCCGGTGCTTGAACAACTCGCCACCAGCTGGCTGCTGGATAATGCCGCCGACTTTCTTCCTGACAGAAGACGGCTACTCACATCGCAGCGAGATCTGTGCTCGGATCTGATGAACGCACATTTCCCGGAGTGGCAGTTTACCCAGCCACAGGGAGGACTCTCTTTTTGGGTTGAACTGCCCGATACGCTGGCAACGCTATTCGCTACGCGCGCCGAAATCGCAGGCATTCAGTTGGGAACCGGTACGCGTTTCGGTCTTGATGGTGCATTTGACCGCTTTTTGCGTATGCCCTTCACATTACCGGATGACACAACGCGTGCCGCCTTCCGGGTGTTGCAACCCATTTGGGATAACCTGCGTTTGCAGGCCAGCAGCGGGAAAATACGTAAAATAATCTAAACGACGAGTCAAAGGACTCGTCCTTGAATGCCGTGATGGACGAGGATGTCCCGGCAATATTACCGCTGAGGAGGAACCGGAAACCCCTTCAGAGAAATCACGAAATTCTCACCGTCTTTCTTAATTTTTGCCCCGGCATCACACCAGTCGGAGGCAATACGGAAGAACTCATCGCTGCCGACGTTCCAGCTCAGACGAACATGTTTCACATAACCGGAACGCAGCATTTCACAGGCTTCGCCATAATTACAGGCGGTTGAGAGCGGTTGTTGTTTCATTTTTTCTTCTTCAGTAGTCTTCGCAATGCTTTGATTTCTTTAGGAGTCAGTGCTTCAACCACGGATTCTTCCGTATGCTGGCTATCGATATCCTCAGCGGAGACTCCCGCCTCTTCAACGGCGGAAAACGCGATCAGCAGTAGTTTTTCCGTCGCGATACTTAAATTTTCACTATGCACTTCAGCGTAATGGCGAAGCTTTTCTTTTAGCGCCTCATCAATTTTGACATTCAATACAGCGGTCGACATCGTAGAAAATCCTTGTGGTCAGCCAAAACACACCGAATGTAAGACCCTGTCGTTACAGTGCGATGGCGGCGGCAAAAGCATCAAATAACATCCCCGAAACACATTGACAGCATTTGATGACATTAAAATGACAATACGATGACAAAGAAAAGAAGATAAACAGAAGGAAAATTGCCGGACGGCAGAATTGGGTGGGGGCCCTGCCAGCTACATCCCGGCACACACGTCATCTGCCTTGGCTGCTTCCTTCCGGACCTGACCTGGTAAACAGAGTAGTGTTGCGGGAGAACCAACAGAGCCCCCATTGAGAGCGTTGTTAACCAACGCGCAGGCGCATTATCACTGCTGCACCCTGTAATTGCAACCCATCCAGCATCGGATGCTGTTTTCTTGTGCAATGCGGCTTCACTCCTTCGCCGTTCAGCATTATGCTGGAGGATTAGCGCAGGAATAAATGATGGATATACAAGACACTTTCCCCCAACGCGTCTGGCAAATCGTCGCGTCAATCCCCGAAGGTTTCGTCACCACCTATGGCGATGTTGCCAGGCTTGCCGGTTCGCCGCGTGCTGCGCGCCAGGTAGGCGGCGTGCTTAAGCGTCTCCCCGAAGGCAGCACTTTGCCCTGGCATCGGGTGGTTAATCGTCATGGTGCCATTTCGCTGACAGGCCCCGATCTGCAACGGCAGCGTCAGGCGTTGCTGGCTGAAGGAATAGTGGTTTCAGGAAGCGGACAGATCGATTTACAGCGCTATCGCTGGGTGTACTAACCCTCTCTGGGCGGAGAGGGTTACGACTGCCTTAGTACTGTGTGGGAGCAGGGACGGCAGAAGACGGATTCACCTGGGTTGGTGACGTTGACGGCACCGTGGTGGCAGCCCCACCGCTCGCCTGAACCGGTACTGCCGTTTGCTGTACAGGGACCAGCGTCAGGTCAGCTTTTGTCCCCCCCTGATTGATGACCGTCTGCACGGTATCAGTAATGAAGACCAGTTTGTCATTAACCGTAATTGCCGCACTTAGCAGAATACGGGCGTTAGGTTGAATATCAGCCGGGTTAAACGGTAATACAAAGCTGAATGGCGCTTGTTTACCTTCAGTACGGACCGCTTTTTGCGACAGCACTTTTGACGGCGCATCGGCCAGTGAAGCATCTGACAGCGTTACGGTCAGCACCGCATCAGGTGGCAAGGCCACTTTCTGGCGGATCCATACTGTACCGGAGACATTAGGCTGCTGAATTTTAGACTGTGTGTCAGCAATTGACGTATTAGGGCTTGGCGCAGGTGTCTGAATATCCGCGCTTTTATCGGCGCAAGCTGCCAGAGCGACCGCAACCGCTAAACCACTTACCATGTGCACGAGTTTCATTAAATTCTCCTTTTCATCTATGCACCAGCGAGAACTTTCCTCGCCAGAAGAGTGGTTAACAAAAACATAACGTGACTAAGTGTGGCACAAGATAGCTGTTTTTGCCTGTAATAGGCCTTTAATTCAGACAATTGCACCCATCGGACCACTTTCAAAATTGCGTTATACTCTGCCTACCTCGCTGCGAGAACGATATAACCTGGAGAGCACGTATGAGTCTGGCGCTGAAAAATTTGCTGACATTGTTAAATCTGGAAAAAATTGAAGAAGGACTCTTTCGGGGCCAAAGTGAAGACTTAGGGTTACGTCAGGTTTTTGGGGGACAGGTTGTCGGTCAGGCGCTGTATGCCGCAAAGGAAACCGTACCAGAAGAGCGTCTGGTCCATTCCTTTCACAGCTACTTTTTACGCCCCGGCGATAGCCAAAAGCCCATCATCTATGATGTAGAAGTCCTGCGTGATGGTAACAGCTTCAGCGCACGCCGCGTTGCCGCAATCCAGAATGGTAAACCTATTTTTTACATGACAGCCTCTTTCCAGGCGCCGGAAGACGGATTTGAACATCAGAAAACCATGCCGGATGCGCCGAGTCCCGATGAGCTTAAATCAGAAACAGAAATTGCCCGCTCAGTGGCGCATTTGCTGCCGCCGCTGTTGAAAGAAAAATTTATCAACGATCGTCCATTGGAAGTGCGTCCGGTTGAATTTCATAACCCCTTAAAAGGTCACGTCGCACCTCCGGCGCGCCAGGTTTGGATCCGCGCAAACGGCGAGCTGCAGGACGATCTGCGCGTCCATCAATATCTGCTGGGTTATGCTTCAGACCTGAACTTCCTGCCTGTTGCGCTGCAGCCGTACGGAATTGGTTTCCTGGAAAAAGGGATTCAGATCGCCACCATTGACCACTCCATGTGGTTCCATCGTCCGTTCAATATCAATGAGTGGTTGTTGTATAACGTCGAGAGTACTTCGGCCTCCGGTGCCCGGGGTTTTGTACGCGGGGAGTTTTATACGCAGGACGGCGTGCTGGTCGCCTCTACCGTGCAGGAAGGGGTAATGCGTAATCGTAATTGAGAATTACCGGATGGCGGCGCAAAAGCGTTGCCATCCGGCAGATTGAAACATCAAGCGTTGTAAGCGTTCTCGCCGTGGCTGTTCACATCCAGACCTTCGCGTTCCTGCTCTTCCGGTACACGCAGACCCACCGTCATATCCGCCAGCTTATAGCCAATGAAAGCCACCACACCGGACCAGACGATGGTAATCGCCACGCTTTCCAGTTGCACCAGCAGCTGATGCCCCATGGTCACGCCCTCGGCAAAGCCCACGCCGCCCAGAGAGCTGGCAGCGAACACCCCGGTCAGGATGCAGCCGACAATGCCGCACACGCCGTGCACGCCAAACACATCACACGGATCGTCCACGCGCAGAATACGCTTCAGGATGGTCACACCCCACAGGCCAGCCAGTCCCGCAACGACACCAATAATCAGCGCGCCGCCGACACCAATATAGCCACATGCCGGTGTTACCCCCACAAGACCCGCAATAGCACCAGAACACGCGCCCAGCAGGGACGGTTTGCCACGCAGCGCCCATTCACCGAAGATCCATCCGAGGATGGCTGCGGCGGTGGCGACCACGGTATTGACGAAGGCCAGTGCGGCAATCTCATTCGCCGTTCCCGCTGAACCGGCGTTAAAGCCAAACCAACCAATATAGAGAATAGCGGTACCGGTGAAGACCATCGGCAGGTTATGCGGTTTAAAGGCTTCTTTGCCAAAACCGACGCGTTTGCCAATCAGATACGCACCAACCAGACCGGCAATCGCCGCGTTGATATGCACGACTGTTCCGCCGGCAAAATCCAACGCACCGTGGGAAGCCAGCAAGCCGCCGCCCCAGACCATATGGGCAATGGGGATGTACGACAACGTTAACCATACCACTACAAAAATCAGCACCGCAGAGAAGCGAATACGTTCAGCCAGCGCCCCGACAATCAGCCCAACGGTGATGCAGGCGAAAGAACCCTGAAAAGCAACGTGAATGTACTGGTAGAAGCTCCCCGTGACCGCCGTCAGCGCGATGTTCTTCAACAATACCCAGTTGAAGTTGCCGAAGAAATTATTCCCTTCGCCAAATGCCAGTGAGTAGCCATAAACCACCCATAGAATACAAACCAGAGCGAATGTCACCGTCACCTGAGTCAGCATCGACAGCACGTTCTTACCGCGAATCAAACCGCCGTAGAACAACGCAATGCCAGGGATAGTCATAAACAGCACCAGCGCGGTACAGATCATCATAAAAGCGTTATCTGCTTTATCCGCAACCGCCGGTGCCGCCATTGCCAGTCCCGGCAGTAGCGCCAGTGAAGCAATACCTGTTTTCATCGTTGCTATCTTCATTTTTTGGTTTCCTATCACTGTGTGCCAGAAGTTACAGTGCGGCTTCGTCGGCTTCGCCGGTACGAATACGAATCACACGTTGCAGCTCGGCGACGAAGATTTTGCCGTCGCCAATTTTTCCGGTGTATGCCGCTTTACTGATGACATCAATCACGCCATCCAGTTGGTCGTCGGCAATCGCCACATCAATCTTCACCTTTGGCAGAAAATTGACGCTATATTCAGCCCCACGGTACAGCTCAGCATGACCTTTCTGTCGGCCAAAGCCCTTCACTTCGGTGACGGTCAGCCCCTGAATACCAATAGACGACAGTGCTTCACGGACGTCTTCCAGTTTGAACGGTTTGATTACCACGGTAACCAGCTTCATAGATCCCCTCCAGTCAGAATTCAGTAGTGGCTGCAGATACACGAGAGGAATATTGCAAGGGGTGTGCCAGGAATGAAAAACGCGGAATAATTCAGGCTTGCAGGGTATTGCTGGGGGAGAAAAAGAAAAAACGCACTATGACGGTGCATAGTGCGTTACATTTTTGCACCAGATTGTTGATTGCCGGATGGCGGCGTAAACGCCTTATCCGGCCTACAAAACCGCGTTGACCGTAGGCGTGATAAGCGCAGCGCCATCAGGCGATAACCGAATCCTCATGTGCGCTGGCCGCCAGCTCTTCACCCGCCAGTTGCAGCTGATACATCTGCCAGTAACGGCCTTGCGCCGCCAGTAGTTGCTGGTGCGTACCACGCTCAACCGCCTGCCCGCGATGCAGCACCAGAATGGTATCCGCATCGACAATCGTCGATAACCGATGTGCAATCACTACCAACGTGGTGTGTTCACGTACCGCCGCCAGCGCGTGCTGAATGGCCTGTTCAGTACCGGAATCAATACTGGCCGTGGCTTCATCGAGGATCAGTACCTGCGGCGTTTCCACCAATACCCGCGCCAGCGCCAGCAGCTGTTTCTGCCCAACGGAGAGATTATTGCCCTGCTCGCCCAGCCGGGTATGGATCCCCTCGCTCAGCCCCCGCGCCAGTGCTGCCAGTTGCACAGTCTCCAGAGCCTGCCATACCCGCTCTTCTGAGATATCACGACCCAGCGTGACGTTTGCCAGGAAGGTATCCGCCATCACCACCGGATCCTGCTGCACCATCGCGATGCCCTGACGTAACGCACTGTGGCTCAGAGAAGACAGCGGACGTCCGTCAAGGCGGATTTCGCCCTGCGTCAACGGGTAGTAACCCATCAGCAGACTGGCCAGCGTACTTTTGCCGCTACCGGTGTGTCCGACCAAGGCTACAAAGCTGCGCGAAGGCACGGACAGACTGATGTTTTGCAGCACCAGATTGTCGTCACGATAGGCAAATGAAACGTTATCCACCTCAATGTCCCCGCTCTTCAGCGGTCGATCATCGTCACCATAGCGCTGACGAGGCCCGTCCATCAGTTCGAACACTCGCTCGCCGGCGACAACCGCCTGCTGCAGCATGGATTGCTGGGTGGTCAGCTCGATCAGCGGCTCGTTCAAACGGCCGAGGTAGCTGATAAACGCGTACAGCACGCCAACCTCAATGGAGCTGCCAGAGGTAAAGCTGAACAGCATCAGCAAACCGCAGAGGATCAGCGCCGAGAAAAGGCTCAGCAGCGGGCGCAGCAAAAAGCCATCCAGTCGCAGGGTTTGCATACGCGCCATATAGTGCGAGCGGCTGGCCTCCCCCATTCTCTCGCCAAATCGCGCCTGCTGGCGGAACTGCTGGATAACGCTCATGCCGTTGATGACTTCGTTAAAGCCATCGTTAATATCCGCCAGATAAGCGCGCACCCGACGCACAATCGGGGTGCTGTAGCGTTGATAAATCACCATCACCACCATCACCGCCGGGAAAATGGCCATCGCCACCAGCGCCATACGCCACTCGAGGCTGAACATCGCCACCAGCATCGCGCCGATTAAGGCCGCGCTGCGCAGGACCGTCGCGACCACCGTCACGTACAGGTCGCGAATAACTTCGGTGTCATTGGTCACGCGGGAGATAAGCTGCCCGACGGGCTGAGTATCAAAGGCGCTGAGCGGCTGGCGCAGCGCAGCGTCCATTACGTCAGTGCGTAACTGTTGTACGACGCCAACCGCCGCCTGGTTAAACAACAACGACTGCGCGTAATGCAGACCTGCCGCCAGCAGTTGCAGACCGACATAGGCCGCAACCAGCCCGACAACCATCGCCAACGGCAGATTGTTCTTCGCCACCATGTTATCAATAAAATAGCTAATCAACAGCGGACCGCTGACTTCCGCCGCAGCCGCCACCCACAGCATGACCACCGCAATCGCCAACTGTTTTCGCCATGGTGAACCATACGCCAGCAATCTTTTCAGGGTCGGCCATAGTTGCCCAAAACTACGCATTAGCCGCCTCCTCGTTTATTTCTGGCGCATCAGACAGCGCCGCTTCCAGTTGCTGATAGCGGTACATATCGCGATACCAGCCGGGCTGTTGCACTAAAGATTCATGCTCACCGCGCTGGGCAATATGCCCATGCTGCATCACGATAATCTCGTTGGCTTCCGTCAGAGCCGATAAACGGTGGGCGCTGATAATCACGGTTCTGCCTTCGCCCCACTGACGCAGGTTATGCAGGATCTGATGCTCGGTACGACCATCTACCGCCGATAACGCATCATCCAGAATCAGGATTTCAGCATTCAGCAGTAGCGCTCGGGCGATAGAAATACGCTGTTTTTGTCCACCAGACAGCATCACCCCACGTTCGCCCACTTCGGTGTCATAGCCCTGAGGAAGACGTAAAATATCTTCATGAACGCTGGCAAGGCGCGCCACATGCTCGATCTCTGCCTGGGTGGCCTGCGGGCGTCCTAAGGCGATGTTATTGCCGACGGTATCGGAAAACAGGAATGGCGTCTGGCTGACAACCGCCAGCCGGCTGCGCCAGCTATCCAGCTGTAAGCGCGTTAGTGGGATATCATGAAAGCGTACATCGCCTTGGGTGATATCAAAATGACGTTGGATCAGCGACAGCACCGTACTTTTCCCCGCGCCGGTCGGACCACAGATGCCCAGCATCTCCCCTGGTTTAAGCTGAAAATTCACATTTTCCAGCGCCGGGTGGGTGGTTTGCGGGTAACAAAATTCGCGAATCGCTACCGCCAGCTCGCCGCGTCCTTCCGGCACCAGTTCAGTACCGTCATCCACTACCGGCGCTTCTGCCAGCATGGCGCGAATTCGGCTATACGCGGCGCTGCCGCGCTCGACGATGTTAAACATCCATGCCAGCGCCAGCATCGGCCAAATCATCAGACCGAGATACATCATAAAGCTGGTGAGCTGGCCGAGCGTCAGCGAACCGTGAACCACCATCCAGCTTCCCCCGGCAATCGCCAGCAGGTTAGCCATCCCAATGGCGATATAAATCGTGGGATCAAAGCGGGCGTCAATGCGCGCCACGCGCAGGTTTTTCTTACCTGTATCTTCAGCATCAGCGGCAAATAATGCCGACTGCCGATCCTCCAGACCAAAGGCCTTGATCATACGAATACTGGTCAGGCTTTCCTGAGTACGATCGTTGAGGCTGGAAAACGCCGCCTGCGCCAGCTTAAAGCGGTTATGGAGTCGATCACCGTAACGTTTGATCATTATCGCCATCACCGGCATCGGCAGCAGCGCAATCAACGTAAGTTGCCAGCTTATCTGCGTTGACATCACGATCAGCACCGCACATCCCATGACCAGCGAATCTACAAGCGTCAGTACGCCTTCCCCAGCGGCGAATACCACGCGGTCAACATCGTTAGTTGCACGCGCCATCAGATCGCCCGTGCGGTGACGCAGATAAAACTCTGGATGCTGACGACTCAACTGACGGTAATAATCTTCCCGCAGCTCAACTGCCAGTTGGTAGGATGCGCCAAACAGCAGCACGCGCCAGACATAGCGCAGTAAATAAACTACCACGGCGATCAGAGCAATGGTTCCCACCCACATCAGCAGCCGCTCGGTGGTGAAGCGTTGTGTCGTTACGCCATCCACAATGATCCCCACCACTTTCGGCGGAATAAGCTGAAGGATAGCGATGATGATAAGCAGGGCCACCGCCCCGAGGTAGCGACGCCACTCCCGGCGGAAGTACCAGCTTAATTGAGCAAATAATCGCACGCGTTATGTCCTGACAAAATTTCCGGCAATAAGCGCCGGGAGAATTATTCAATAGGGAGAGCAGTTGTGTATTTAATCTGTTCCATGGCAAAGCTGGAGGTGACGTCAGACAGGCCCGGTACGCTGTTCACCAGGCGCTTATAAAATTCATCGTAGCTTTTCATATCAGCGACCTGCACTCGCATCAGGTAATCATACTCCCCTGCCATACGCCAGAACCCCAGAACCTCGGGCATTCCGGTCACTTCAGTGACAAAGCGGCAATACCATTCGCTGCTGTGATGCTGAGTTTTGATCAGCACAAACGCGGTTAAGCCCAGCCCCAGTTTTTCCGGATCCAGCAAGGCGACTCTGCCCAGCAGAACACCGTCATCCTCGAGCCGTTTGAGGCGTTTCCAACAGGGAGTGGTAGTCAGATTAACGGCATCTGCTAACGCCTGCAAAGAAAGGGTGCAGTCCTGTTGCAGTAAGCCAAGCAGCTTACGGTCAATTTTGTCTAGCATATCCACTCCACAGAGAAGAATTTTCTACTTACATTCTATTTTAAAGGCTAAATGGCAACAATTTTTTCCGTGCTTTTCGCTATTCTGGGCACAAAATGACAAATGGATATTTATTAATGATGAATAGCTCCTGGGTTAAAAACGCCATCAATGAAATCAACGCGGATTATCAGCGTTCTGCAGATACACATCTCATTCGTCTGTCGCTACCGGCGTTTCCGGGCATTCAGATCTATTTAAAAGATGAGAGCACGCATCCGACCGGGAGCCTGAAGCATCGTCTGGCGCGCTCACTGTTTCTGTACGGATTGTGCAATGGCTGGATCAAAGAAGGCACCACCATCATTGAATCATCGTCCGGTTCAACGGCGGTATCTGAGGCTTATTTCGCTCGACTGTTAGGGCTGCCGTTTATTGCCGTCATGCCTTCCTGTACGGCGAAACGTAAAGTTGAACAGATTGAATTTTACGGCGGTCGCTGTCATTTCGTGCAAAGCGCCTGCGAAATCTACGCGGCCTCTGAACAATTGGCGCGTGAACTGAACGGCCATTACATGGACCAGTTCACTTATGCTGAGCGCGCCACCGACTGGCGTGGCAATAATAATATTGCCGACAGCATTTTTCGTCAGATGCAGTGCGAGCCCAATCCCGTTCCCCGCCATATCGTGATGAGCGCCGGCACCGGCGGCACCTCAGCAACCATTGGCCGCTATATCCGCTGTCAGGGCTACGATACTCGCCTGATGGTAGTAGATCCGGAGAATTCGGTATTTCTGCCCTTCTGGCAGGATCGCGATGCGACATTGCGCAGCCCGGTAGGAAGCAAAATTGAAGGTATCGGGCGTCCACGCGTAGAACCCTCTTTCATTCCTGATGTGGTCGATGAAATGCTGCGCGTGCCGGATGCCGCCAGCGTGGCTACCGCGCACTGGCTGGAAACGCAGTTGGGTCGTAAAGTCGGTGCCTCAACCGGCACCAACATGTGGGGAACGCTGCAACTTGCCGCGCGCATGCGCAACGCCGGAGAAACCGGTTCACTGGTGACGCTGCTCTGCGACAGCGGTGAACGCTATCTGGAAACCTACTACAACCCGCAATGGGTTGACGCGCACATCGGTGATTTAACGCCGTGGAAAGTGGAACTTGCCCAGTTGCTGAATACACATTAAGCAGACAAAAAAAAGCCAGACGCGAAGTCTGGCTTGCTGGAAGGGATCTCTCATTCGGGGGAATAAGGTAGATGCGGATTATCCAGCCAATGCGTCAAAAAGTGTGACACCGCCTGATTACGGCAATGTCCAATCACCGATAAATGAGGCAGTTCAGCCATCAGTTGCGGCATTGCGTTACCCATAATCAGGCCGCGCCCAACGCTGCCTAACATTTCGCGATCGTTCATAGCATCGCCAAACGCCATACACTCGGACATTGAATATCCTAAGTGGTCACTCAATACCGCCAGCGCGGATCCTTTGTTACAGCCCAGCGGTAGTACCTCAAGGCAATCAACCGCGGAGAAACAGAGATTCGCCTGTTCTCCCAGCGCTTCATTCAGTTGAATGCGCAACTGGATCAGAGACTCATGATCGCCGCAGAAACAGATCTTCGTTACCTGATGAGCCGGAATACGTTTCACATCGACGATCTGGTAGCGAAATCCGCTATACACATGCGCCTGTAGCAGCGAGGGGATCTCTTGTCCGGTAAACCAACCGTTGTCATTAAAGACATGCATGCTGGCGGTGGTATCCCATTTCTGATGTAACACGATATCCGCAACATTCGGATCCAGATCCTGACGGTGCAACACATCGCCCTCAAGAGAGTGAATGCGCGTGCCGTTACCGGTGATCAAAAAGGCGTCCAGTGAGATAGAACCCAAAATGTGGCGCATTTCCAGCACATGGCGGCCAGTGGCAAATGTCAGAGTGATATCGCGTTCACGCAAGCGCGCCAGCGTTGAAAGCGTTTCGTCACCTAAATGGTGATTCGGCATCAAAAGGGTGCCATCCATATCAAATGCAGCCAGACGAGCCATTTCTTTCTCCACACTGTGACGCGGTTAACTTGTGATTCAGTATCACCTGAGATATACGGAAGTAATAGTGAATAGATAAAATGAATTGTTCCGGGTTTATTACAGAAAATCATTCAAGTTGCATCAAGGCGGCAAGTGAATGAACGCCCAGGAGCATACATTTCAGTATGTGACTGGGGTGAATAAACGCAGCCAACAAAGAGGCAGCTTGAAGGATGAAGTGTATATGAGATTGTTGAATCGCCTGAACCAATACCAACGCCTGTGGCAGCCTTCGAACGGCGAACCGCAGTCGGTGACCGTCGGGGAACTGGCCGAACGCTGTTTTTGCAGTGAGCGCCACGTGCGTACCCTGCTGAAGCAAGCGCAGGATGCTGGCTGGCTGGAGTGGCACGCCCAGTCTGGGCGTGGGAAACGCGGGCAATTACGCTTTTTGGTGACGCCGGATTCCCTACGCAACACCATGATGGAACAGGCGCTGCAAAAGGGAGAACAGCTTAGCGTGCTGGAACTCGCTCAATTAGCACCGGGAGAATTAAGAACGTTGCTACAACCGTTTATGGGCGGCCAATGGCAAAACGACACGCCAACCCTGCGTATCCCCTATTATCGCCAGCTTGACCCTTTGCACCCTGGATTTCTCCCCGGTCGCGCGGAGCAACACCTTGCTGGACAAGTTTTCTCTGGCCTGACCCGATTTGACAGCACTACGCAACGTCCCTGTGGAGACTTAGCCCACCACTGGAATATCTCCGCTGACGGCCTGCGCTGGGATTTCTATATTCGTTCCACCCTGCATTGGCATAACGGCGATACGGTAAGCAGCACGCAGCTACATCAACAGTTGCTGAAGCTGTTAGAGTTACCAGCGCTGAATAAGCTATTTATCAGCGTAAAGCGCATTGAGGTTACGCATCCCCAGTGTCTGACCTTTATTCTGCATCGTCCCGACTTCTGGCTGGCACACCGTCTGGCGAGCTACAGCAGTCACCTGGCGCATCCTGAGCACCCGTTTGTGGGTACCGGCCCGTTCCGGTTGACACTGTTTACTCCTGAGCTGGTGCGTATCGAGAGTCACGATCACTACCATCTGAGTCATCCGCTGCTAAAAGCCATTGAATACTGGATAACCCCGCAGCTCTTCTCCCAGGATTTGGGCACCAGCTGCCGCCATCCGGTGCAAATTGCGATTGGTAAACCCGAAGAGTTACCTATGCTAAGCCAGGTAAGCAGCGGGATCAGCCTTGGTTTTTGCTATCTCACACTCAGAAAAAGCGCGCGCCTGAATACGCAGCAGGCTCGTCGACTGGTCGATATTATCCACCGTTCTTCCCTGCTACAAACGCTTGAAGTGGATGAAAATCTGATCACGCCAAGCAATGCACTGCTGCCCGGATGGAGTATCCCGCACTGGGATGAACTCGACGAGGTAGCATTACCGGAAAAGCTGACGCTGGCTTATCATCTGCCAGTAGAACTTCACGCCATGGCTGAACAGCTTCGCCAGGCGCTGGCACTGCTTGGATGTGAATTAACCCTTATTTTTCATAATGCTAAAAACTGGGATGGCGATCATCCTTTAGCCCAGGCCGACCTGATGATGGGCGACAGGCTGATTGGTGAAGCACCTGAATATACTCTCGAACAGTGGTTACGCTGCGATCAGCTCTGGTCACATGTATTGAATGCACCAGCATACACACATCTGCAAACGACCCTGGATGCCCTACAAATCCAGGCCGATGAGGACGATCGCCACGCGGCTTTACAACAAGTTTTCGCCACGCTAATGCATGACGCTACCCTGACGCCACTGTTCAATTATCACTATCGCATCAGCGCGCCACCAGGGGTGAACGGCGTACGCCTGAATCCTCGTGGCTGGTTCGAGTTTACCGAAGCCTGGCTGCCACCTCCTTCAGCGTGAAGAAGCTGGTCGGCGACACGCCCAGGCGCTACCATAAGGGCTTCGTTATTTTGTCAGGAAAAGCCATGAAACGTGCCGTTGTTGTATTCAGTGGAGGTCAGGACTCCACGACTTGTCTGGCGCAAGCGCTGCATCAGTATGATGAAGTGCACTGCGTGACCTTTGATTATGGTCAGCGCCATCGCGCTGAGATTGATGTCGCACGTGACCTGGCCTTAAAACTTGGCGCACGCGCGCACAAAGTGCTTGATGTCACGCTGCTCAGTGAACTGGCTGTCAGCAGCCTGACCCGCGATAATATTCCGGTACCCGATTACGAACCGGATGCGAACGGCATTCCCAATACCTTTGTGCCAGGACGCAATATTCTGTTCTTAACGCTGGCAGCGATTTACGCGTACCAGGTGCAGGCAGAGGCAGTCATTACCGGCGTTTGTGAAACGGATTTCTCTGGATACCCGGACTGTCGCGATGAGTTCGTCAAAGCCCTGAACCATGCCGTAAGCCTGGGGATGGCGAAAGATATTCGCTTTGAAACCCCACTGATGTGGATCGATAAAGCCGAAACCTGGGCGCTGGCTGATTACTGGGGCAAGCTGGACCTGGTACGCGAAGAAACACTAACTTGCTATAACGGCATCAAAGGTGACGGTTGCGGTCACTGTGCGGCGTGTAATCTGCGTGCCAACGGCCTGAACCATTATCTGGCGGATAAACCGGGAGTGATGGCGGCAATGAAGCAGAAAACCGGCCTGAAATAATTGAGCGAATAGTGCCGGATGGCGGCGTAAACGCCTTATCCGGCCTACCGACAGCATTCATCGTACACAATATCGCCCGTAGGCCTGATAAGCGAAGCGCCATCAGGCAACGTTGAGCTACTGCACCATCTGCTCCAGTTTTTCGCGTAACTCCCCTTCCAGCGGCAGCGCTTTTTGCGTTTTCAAATCAATACAGACGAAGGTAATCAACGCGTCGGCCACTACCTGCCCTTCCGGCTCCAGGGTAATTGTCTGGTTTAACACCCCGCTTTTGCCATTTAGCTGTTGCACCTGACTAGTGATGGTCAGCAGGTCGCTTAGCACCGCTGGACGACGGTAGTTAATATTTATATTCACGACCACAAAAGCGATGTTGTGTGCAGTCATCCATTGAAAGCTGTCGCTGTTTTCCAGACCATCCCAGCGGGCTTCTTCCAAAAACTCGAGATAGCGGGCGTTGTTGACGTGCTGATAGACATCAAGATGAAAACCACGGACTTTGATTTGTGTTTGCATAGCGCAGGAACCTTACGTTTTTATAAGAATATATTCAGGGTAGAGAGGTCATAACTGGTATGACCTCTCTAGTCTGGCAAATTTTCAGCGCTGTGCAAGTTATTAAAGTGTTAAAAATGCCAAATTACGCTCCACCAGCGAACTGCCCATACCCGGCACCTGCTTTAAGTCCTCCACCGTTTTAAACGGTCCGTACTCCTCACGATAGCTCACAATCGCCTGCGCTTTCTTCAGACCTACGCCATTCATGACTCGCGCTAAATCCTCCGCAGAAGCGCTGTTGATGCTTACCCTGGTGCCTTCATCGTCGCTTGCTTTAGCGGGCAGTGTGGCTTTGCTTTGTGCCGTCCCTGAGTTTTCCGCTTTGGTTTGAGTCGCCTGGCTTTTGGCGACAGGCTCAGCCGCCAATGCAGTTTGGGCCATACCAGCGCAGGTCAATGAAAGAGTGATAAGCAGGGCTTTGATTCCATGTTTCATACTGTTTTCTCCTTGTTTGTTAACAGTGGAATCACGATAGCGAGGTGCAGAACGGCAGACAAATGGCAAATATCAGAAATGGAAAAGGCCGCGAAAGCGGCCTTTGGTAGATACAACTTTTTGCAATTTTTTGCGAACTGCCTCGGTTATTGCTGCTGTTCCAGTGCATCACCGATTTTAATTTTTGCGGCTTTACGCAGGTTGCTCATCAGCGCTTCGAAGACAATCTGCGCGTTGTTCTGAGTGATCCCCTGAACCATCGCTTTCTTCTGCGCTTCAGGCATAGAACCGGCTTTCACCTCGTCCAGCGCCAACAGAACAACGTTACCCTGCATGTCGTTCGCTACGCCGTAGCTCGGCTTGTCTTTCGCCGGCAGGCTCAGACCAAAGGCAGCCTGGCTCAACGGATCCTGATCCGTACGGCTCAGCGTTTTTGCCTCGCCAAAGCTCAGACCCGCAGCTTTCATCGCTTCATCGCCTTTACCGGCTTTCAAATCCGCCAGCAGTTTATCGGCATCAAGCTTCGCCTGCTGCTCTGCTTTATTGTGCTTAACGAGCGCAGTTACCTGCTCTTTCACTTCAGCCAGTGGCTTCACGGCTTCAGCTTTGTGCTCTGCAATACGCAGCACGAACGCGCGATCGCCATCCACGGTGATGATATCGGAGTTACTGCCAGGTGTACCGTTCTCGCCAACCAGACCACCATTGAAAATGATGTCAGCGACTGGTTTGAAATTCAGTTCTTCCGGCAGGCTGTCACGGCTAAACCAGCCCGTTTCAACCGCTTTCATACCTGCTGCCTGCTCTGCACCCGCCAGAGATTCGTTATCGTTGCTGGCCGCATCGCTGACTTTCTGTTGCAGCGCATAGTAGGCATCCAGCGCTTTTTCCTGCTTCACTTTTGCCGCAATGTCGTCACGGGCTTCGCTCAGCGGTTTAACCTGTGCAGGCTGTACGTCGTCAAGACGCGCAACGAGGAAACCAACGGAAGACTTAATTACGCCAGACAGTTGGCCTTTTTCTTTCAGACCGGCATTTTTCAGCTCATCCGGGGTGGTTGAATCTTCCAGCCATCCCATATCGCCGCCTTTACGGGCAGAGATGATATCGGCAGATTTTTCTTTCGCCAGCGCAGCAAAGTCACCGCCTTTATTCAGCTCGTCCAGTACCGCTTTGGCTTCATCTTCAGTTTTGGTCTGAATGATGCTATAGCGGTTACGCTGCGGCTGAGTGAACTGATCCTGATGCTGGTCATAGTAAGACTGAATATCAGCATCGCTGGCCGTCTCCTGCATAGCAGCAGCATCCAGCTTGATGTAGCTCACGCGGAACTGTTCCGGCGTCATAAAGTTGTTTTTATTCTGCTCGTAGTAGCTGGCAACTTCCTGCTCGGTAACAGACTGCTTCGCGGCCAGTGCGTTAACGTCAATCGTCGCCTCGCGCACGATCCGCTGCTGTGCGACCAGCGCCGCCAGTTCGTCCGTTTCGCCTTTCAGCATAAAGTCCGTACCGGCAACGCCGTTAATCAGCTGCTGGGTAGTAAGCTGATTACGTAATGCCTGAGCGTACTGGTCTGCGGTCATGCCCATCTGATTAACAATTGCGTTATAGCGGTTGTTATCAAATTTACCGTCGACCTGGAAAGCAGGCGTGGCAAAAATAGCCTGTTTAATCTGATCGTCGCTGATGTTGAGCTTAAGCTCGCGGGAATACTGATCCAGCAGCGCTTCGTCAACAAGACGATTCAGCACCTGCTGACGCAGCGTTTTCATGTAACCTTCGTTCGCGGCCAGCTCGGAGTATTGATCGCCCAGCTGTTGCTGCATGCGGTTACGTTCGCTGTTGAACGCATTCTCGAACTGCCCGCGGCTGATCTCCTGGCCATTCACTTTGGCGGCGAAGTTATTGCCCCCGCCAATCAGGTAACCACTCACGCCGGTCAAAATGAACGACACGATAATGATACCGAAAATAATCTTGAGCACGAGACTGTTAGCAGCCGTGCGTAAGCTGTCCATCATGGTGTAACCACACTCCGCTGTAGATGACTATACGCGTTATCTCTAAAGCCGCCTGCGCGTTGACACAACAACGGCGGCAAGGATTTTGAGTATATATGCTTCACGCAGCATAGCGTTTCCTGAACGCTGCGCACAAAGGCCTATTGTGACAAGAAACAGGGGTAATTGTCAGCCCACAACACGTAGAAAGTACCGGAATTACAAATAAAAAAGGCACATCAGTCGATGCGCCCTTGTACTTCGTCACATCCCCAAAGGGGAAATCACTTAGTTTACCGCGTCTTTCAGTGCTTTACCTGCACGGAAGCCCGGTACTTTAGCCGCGGCAATGGTGATCTCTTTACCTGTTTGCGGGTTGCGACCAGTACGGGCAGCACGCTCTTTAACGGCAAAAGTACCAAAACCTACCAGCGCTACGTCATCACCTTCTTTCAGAGATTCGGTAACAGAAGCAATAATTGCATCTAACGCACGTCCAGCCGCAGCTTTAGAGATATCAGCCCCTGCAGCAATTTTGTCGATCAGTTGAGATTTATTCACTCTTCTCTTCCTCTTTATAATTTATATCGCACCTGAATCCTTCAAAGTGCGACCGCGCAGCAGTTATATCAGGCCTGCCATGCCCTTACAACACCCGTTAATGATGGCAAGCCTAATCCGTCATCTAAATTAGCTATACAAAAAAAGGCTGGCAAGCCCGAAATGGCCTGCCAGCCCTGTTTTTATTAATGCTCTTTGCGCGAGGTCACTATTTTGCCGTCACAACCTGCATTCCAGAGGGTTCATTTTGCAACGCAAGAGCCAGAACTTCCTCAATGCGTTTCACCGGATGGATGTCCAGATCGGCAATTACGTTATCCGGAATCTCTTCCAGGTCACGTTTGTTCTCATCAGGAATTAAGACCGTTTTAATACCGCCACGGTGTGCCGCCAGCAGTTTTTCTTTCAAACCACCGATTGGCAGAACCTGACCACGCAGGGTGATCTCGCCGGTCATCGCCACGTCGGCGCGAACCGGGTTACCGGTAAGACAAGAAACCAGCGCGGTACACATGGCAATACCCGCACTTGGGCCATCTTTCGGCGTCGCTCCTTCAGGTACGTGAACGTGAATGTCGCGTTTTTCGTAAAAGTCCGGATTAATACCCAGTTTTTCCGCACGCGCACGTACCACGGTCAGTGCAGCCTGAATAGATTCCTGCATGACTTCACCCAGAGAACCGGTGTAGGTCAGTTTACCTTTACCCGGTACGCAGGCGGTTTCGATGGTCAACAGATCGCCGCCCACTTCCGTCCACGCCAGGCCGGTTACCTGACCAACGCGGTTTTCGTTGTCCGCGCGGCCATAATCAAAGCGCTGTACGCCCAGATAGTCGTGCAGATTATCGCCATTGATCTCGATATGTTTCAGCGACTTGTCGAGCAACAGCTGTTTCACCGCTTTACGGCACAGTTTGGAGATTTCTCGCTCCAGACTACGCACGCCCGCTTCACGGGTGTAGTAACGAATAATGCCTACAATGGCGCTATCGTCGACCGTCAGCTCACCTTTTTTCAGCGCGTTACGCTCAATCTGTTTCGGCAACAGGTGACGTTTTGCAATATTCAGCTTCTCGTCTTCGGTATAACCGGACAGACGGATCACTTCCATACGATCCAGCAACGGCGCCGGAATATTCATGGAGTTAGAGGTCGCAACGAACATCACGTCGCTGAGATCGTAGTCCACTTCCAGGTAGTGATCGCTGAACGCCACGTTCTGCTCTGGATCCAGCACCTCAAGCAGTGCGGAAGCCGGATCGCCACGCATGTCGGAAGACATTTTGTCGATCTCATCAAGCAGGAACAGCGGGTTTTTAACACCCACTTTAGCCATTTTCTGGATCAGTTTACCCGGCATAGAACCGATATAGGTCCGGCGGTGACCGCGAATTTCAGCCTCATCACGCACGCCGCCCAGCGCCATACGGATGTATTTACGCCCGGTCGCCTTGGCGATGGACTGCCCCAGAGAAGTTTTACCTACCCCAGGCGGCCCAACCAGACACAGGATCGGCCCCTTGATTTTATTCACACGGCTTTGGACCGCGAGATACTCAAGGATACGATCTTTGACGCGTTCCAGACCGTAATGGTCGGTATCGAGGATTTCCTGCGCCTGACGCAGGTCTTTTTTGACCTTGCTACGCGCATTCCACGGTACCTGAACCATCCAGTCGATGTAGCCACGCACTACGGTCGCTTCCGCCGACATCGGAGACATCATTTTCAGCTTCTGCAGTTCCGCTTCCGCTTTCTCTTTTGCCTCTTTCGGCATTTTCGCCGCGTCGATCTTACGCTTCAGCGCTTCGTTTTCGTCCGGCGCATCGTCCATCTCGCCGAGCTCTTTCTGAATAGCTTTCATCTGCTCGTTCAGATAGTACTCACGCTGGGATTTTTCCATCTGCTTTTTCACGCGGTTGCGAATGCGTTTCTCAACCTGCAGCAGATCGATTTCAGACTCCATCATCGCCATCAGATATTCCAGACGTTCGTTAACGTCGGACATCTCCAGCACGGACTGTTTGTCAGCCAGCTTCAGCGGCATGTGCGCTGCGATGGTGTCCGCCAGACGTGCAGGATCGTCGATGCTGTTCAGCGACGTCAGCACTTCTGGTGGGATTTTCTTGTTCAGCTTGATGTAGCCTTCGAACTGGCTGATAGCAGTACGCACCAGCACTTCCTGTTCGCGCTCATCAATAGCAGGCGAGTCAAGGTACTCTGCTTTCGCAGAGAAATGCTCGCCGTTGTCAGACAGCGCTGAAATACGCGCGCGCTGTAACCCCTCGACCAGCACTTTTACGGTGCCGTCAGGCAGTTTCAGCATCTGCAGAATAGAGGCCACGGTCCCGACGGTGAAAAGATCGTTTACACCCGGCTCATCCGTTGACGCTTCTTTCTGTGCGACCAGCATGATTTTTTTATCATGGTCCATAGCCGCTTCCAGACAACGGATAGATTTTTCCCGCCCTACAAATAAGGGTATGACCATGTGCGGATAAACCACCACATCGCGCAACGGCAATACGGGGATTTCAATGCGTTCAGAACGCTCAGGATTCATAGAGCTCTCTCTTAGTTTAGTTTCCGCCAGGTAATCAGGTGGTACGACTGTGCTTCACACCACCTTTAACATGTATGTCAGTATATGGGGATGTTTCCCACACATTCAACGCCATGTTTACGGAAAAATAAAAGGGGAGATAAAATCCCCCCTTTTTAATTAAATGTCTGTATGAATTGATGAATTATTCGCCAGATGCCTGTTGTGCTTCCGGCTTACCGTAAATCAGCAATGGCTTGCTCTGGCCGCCAATCACCGACTCGTCGATCACCACTTTTTCGACGTCTTCCATAGAAGGCAGATCGTACATGGTGTCGAGCAGCGCGGCTTCGACGATAGAACGCAGACCACGGGCACCGGTTTTACGCGCCATCGCTTTCTTGGCGATCGCATCCAGCGCTTCCTCACGGAACTCCAGATCAACACCTTCAAGATTGAACAACGCCTGGTACTGCTTGGTCAGGGCATTTTTCGGCTCTTTGAGGATCTGAATCAGCGCTTCTTCACTCAGTTCGCTCAGGGTTGCCACAACCGGCAGACGACCGATGAACTCAGGGATCAGACCAAATTTGATCAGATCTTCCGGTTCGACCTGCGACAGCAGTTCACCTTCGCTGGCTTTATCAGACTGCGCTTTTACCGTTGCGCCAAAACCAATGCCGGAGCCAGTTTCAACACGGTTAGCAATCACTTTATCCAGACCGGCAAATGCACCACCGCAGATAAACAGGATCTTGGAGGTATCAACCTGCAGGAATTCCTGCTGAGGATGTTTACGACCACCCTGCGGCGGAACGGCGGCAACCGTACCTTCGATCAGTTTCAACAGCGCCTGCTGTACGCCTTCGCCGGAAACGTCACGGGTAATGGACGGGTTGTCAGACTTACGAGAAATCTTGTCGATTTCATCGATATAGACGATCCCACGCTGTGCTTTCTGCACGTCGTAATCGCACTTCTGCAACAGTTTCTGAATAATATTTTCAACATCTTCACCCACATAACCGGCTTCGGTCAGCGTGGTGGCGTCGGCCATAGTGAACGGAACGTCCAGCAGGCGCGCCAGCGTTTCAGCCAGCAGCGTTTTACCGGAACCCGTCGGACCAATCAGCAGGATGTTACTTTTGCCCAACTCAACCCCATTGCTGGTGTCGCCGTTGCGCAGACGTTTGTAATGGTTGTATACCGCGACCGCCAGCACTTTCTTCGCCTGCTCCTGACCGATAACGTAATCGTCCAGGTGGTTGCGAATTTCATGTGGCGTCGGCAGCGCACTGCGTTCACGGTGCGGTGCTACTTCCTTAATCTCTTCGCGAATGATGTCGTTACATAAATCAACACATTCGTCGCAGATATACACGGATGGTCCGGCAATCAGCTTACGCACTTCATGCTGGCTTTTGCCGCAAAAAGAGCAGTACAACAATTTGCCCGAGCCATCTTTGCGTTTATCTGTCATGGGTCAAAACCTCTTCTTTGTTCTTTGTGCCGCACACGACGACGCAAATGCCATTCTCAGGCGCAAGACGCTAGTCAGCGTTGTGCCGCTCCAGGTAATTATAGCGGCACACCTGCGCACTGGGCATTAATTACGATGGGTCAAAATCGAGTCGACCAGACCGTACTCTACCGCTTCAGAAGCGGAGAGGAAGCGATCGCGCTCGGTATCACGTTCAATCTGCTCAAGAGATTGACCCGTATGATGCGCCATAAGTTCGTTCATGCGCCCTTTTACCTTCAGGATTTCACGGGCATGAATTTCAATATCCGTTGCCTGGCCCTGGTAACCGCCCAGAGGCTGGTGGATCATGACGCGAGAGTTAGGCAGGCAAAAACGTTTGCCTTTCGCCCCGGCGGTCAGCAGGAACGCCCCCATTGAGGCCGCCTGGCCCATACAAATGGTGCTGACGTCCGGCTTAATAAACTGCATGGTGTCATAGATAGACATCCCGGCAGTGATCACTCCACCAGGGGAGTTGATGTACAGGTAGATATCTTTTTCTGGGTTTTCTGCTTCCAGGAACAGCATCTGCGCCACGATCAGGTTAGCCATATGGTCTTCGACCTGGCCGGTCAGAAAAATGACGCGTTCCTTAAGTAGACGAGAATAGATATCAAAAGAGCGCTCACCACGTGAGGTCTGTTCAATGACCATCGGCACCAGCGCCATATGGGGTGCAAAGTTATCTCGTTCGCCGCTGTATGACATTTCCGTCTCCTGGATAAAATTTGAAAAAACCTGCTGTGCTGATTGTAACCTTATGGACGGATTATCAGCTAGTCCCTCAGTAATGGGTACGACATCGCCATAATTCAAGCATAACAATCTTTTGTTGTAACGCTAACACTGAAACGCTGTTTTCGCACTCTTCCCATGCAAAATGCGTGACAAAAAAAAACCCGCCACCAAAAGGTGACGGGCTTGCGTACGAAATTCGAGCTAAAAAAGCGACGAATTACGCCTGCTGGTTCATCAGCTCGTTGAAGGAAGTGGCTTTTTCAGTCACTTTCGCTTTCGCCAGAACGGCTTCAACAGCCTGCTCTTCCAGAGCGACGTTACGCATGTTGTCCATCAGCTCTTTATTTTTGCTGTAGAACTCAACCACTTCTTTCGGATCTTCGTAAGCAGAAGCCATCTCTTCGATCAGGCCTTTAACGCGATCTTCGTCAGCTTTCAGTTCGTTGGTGCGAATCACTTCGCCCAGCAGCAGACCAACAACTACGCGACGCTTAGCCTGTTCTTCGAACAGTTCACGCGGCAGTTCCAGAGCTTGTTTCTCGTTGCCGCCGAAACGCTGTGCAGCCTGACGACGCAGAACGTCGATTTCGCTGTCGATCAGCGCAGCCGGAACGTCGATGTCGTTAGCTTTTACCAGACCTTCGATCGCCTGAGACTTAACGCGGTTACGCACAGCGCCTTTCAGCTCGCGTTCCATGTTTTTGCGTACTTCAGCGCGCAGACCTGCTACGGAACCATCTTCAACGCCGAAACGTTTGATGAATTCTTCAGTCAGTTCCGGCAGTTCGCGTTCTTCAACTTTCTTCAGGTTGATAACGAACTTAGCGGCTTTACCTTTCAGGTTTTCAGCGTGGTACTCTTCCGGGAAAGTCACGTCGATAGTGAACTCTTCGCCAGCTTTGTGGCCTTTAACGCCTTCTTCAAAGCCTGGGATCATACGACCCTGACCCATCGCCAGTACGAAGTCAGACGCTTTGCCGCCTTCGAACTCTTCGCCGTCTACAGAACCGGTGAAGTCGATGGTTACACGGTCTTCTGCATCAGCAGCGCCGTCTTTGTCTTTCCAGGTAGCCTGCTGCTTACGCAGGGTATCCAGCATCACGTCAACGTCAGCGTCGGTGACTTCAACAACCGGTTTTTCAACTTCGATTGCTTCCAGACCAGTCAGCTCAACTTCCGGGTAAACTTCGAACTCTACCGCGTAAGTAAAATCTTCACCCAGTTTGTATTCGCCCGGAACGTAGTTCGGTGCGCCAGCCGGATTGATTTTTTCTTTGATGATCGCGTCAACGAAGTTGCGGCTCATCAGGTCGCCCAGAACGTCCTGGCGAACAGATGCGCCATAACGCTGAGCAACAACATTCATCGGTACTTTTCCTTTGCGGAAACCGTCAATACGCACTTTCTTCGCTACGTTGACCAGCTCGCTTTTCACAGCGGTCTCGATGCTGTCAGCAGCGATAGTAATCGTTACACGGCGGCCAAGGCCTTGAGTGGTTTCAACTGAAACTTGCATCTTGTTACCTCAAAAAATCACAGTGCTCGGTCAACTCTTCTCCGCAAGCACAGGTTGTTGGCTTCGCGGAACTGGGATGTTCTCATAAGCAATCACATTCCCTGTCGTCAGAATCATCCCGAAGACATTCCGAAAAATAAGACGCGCATTATAGCGGCATCACTTTTATGAGTCGAGAACGGTTATCGCGCGTTGCTGCGGCTTTTTTCACAATTCCCGGCTAATTTTTGTCTGAATACTGTACGACTGCCCCAGAATTCAGACAAAACAAAACGGCCCGCAGGCCGTTTTCACATAATCTGTAGCAACATACTGGAAAAGCGTCGGTTGTTGCAAATCCGTTTTACGCGATGCTTCCCGCCCCACGACACGGAGGCGATGCAAAAATCGTATCCTGCAACGCTTCCCACTCCTTAATGGTGTAGGTATGCAGGGCAAGAGCATGAACGGTTGTGGAAAGCTCCGCCGTTAACGTGCTGTAAATCATCCGATGACGATTAAGAAAACGTTCACCTGTAAAGCGATCGCTAACCAGCACAACCTTAAAGTGGCTTTCAGAACCAGCCGGGACATTGTGACGATAGCTTTCATCCACAACTTCGAGGAACACGGGTTCGAACGCTGCCCTTAATTTTTCTTCTATTTGCTCACGAATCATCATGAAATTTTCCTCCGACAACGCTGAGATGTCACCCATCCCTTTAAATACTAGCCGCTTTTACCGTTTTCATTACACCTTAGCAACAAAAAATTAGCGCTTGTCTGATTTTCTCAGCCAAACGGATGAAGTTCACTGAATCCTCACTTCGATTTATTGCAAAAAGTCCGTTTATGGTCTCCACAAAGCCATAAAACGGACAACACAATGAATTTACATGCGTTACCCACTTCCCCTCATCGTTGGCGATGTTATGATGGCGGGAATTTTCTCCAACCATACAATTTAGATTCGCTGAGAGCCCTGGCATGTTTAAAAAAATCCTCTTCCCGTTAGTCGCGATGTTCATGTTAGCTGGATGCGCAACGCCGCCGACCACTATTGAAGTCTCCCCGAAAATTACCCTGCCACAGCAGGACCCAAGCCTGATGGGCGTGACCGTTAGCATCAACGGTGCCGACCAGCGTCAGGATCAAGCGCTGGCAAAAGTCACCCGCGACAACCAACTGGTTACGCTGACTGCGTCCCGCGATCTGCGCTTCCTGCTGCAAGAAGTACTGGAAAAACAGATGACCGCACGCGGTTATATGATTGGACCAAACGGCGCTGTAAACCTGCAAATCATTGTTAGCCAGCTGTACGCTGACGTGTCTCAGGGTAGCGTGCGCTATAACATTGCCACCAAAGCAGATATCGCCATCATTGCGACCGCTGCTAACGGCAACAAGATGACCAAAAACTACCGCGCAAGCTATTCTGTTGAAGGCGCACTGCAGGCCTCTAACAAAAATATCGCTGACGCCGTTAACAGCGTGCTGACCGACACCATCGCTGATATGTCTCAGGACACCAGCGTTCACGATTTCATCAAGCAGAACGCTCGTTAATTTCTGCCCATATGGCCCGGCGTTCGTCGGGCCTATAGAAGCCCATGTCCAGTCATTACTTACGTATTTTTCAGCAACCACGCTCAGCTATCCTGCTTATTCTGGGGTTCGCCTCCGGTTTACCGCTCGCACTCACCTCCGGTACGCTTCAGGCGTGGATGACGGTCGAGAATATCGATCTTAAAACCATCGGTTTCTTTTCCCTGGTAGGTCAGGCCTACGTATTTAAGTTTCTCTGGTCCCCGTTGATGGACCGTTACACGCCACCGTTTTTAGGTCGACGTCGCGGCTGGCTGCTGGCGACCCAGGTGCTGTTGTTAATTTCTATCGCCGCGATGGGCTTTCTGGAGCCTGGCACACAGTTACGCTGGATGGCCGCACTCGCAGTGGTGATCGCTTTTTGCTCGGCCTCGCAGGATATCGTCTTTGATGCCTGGAAAACCGACGTGTTGCCCGCAGAAGAGCGCGGCACCGGCGCTGCTATCAGCGTGCTGGGCTATCGATTAGGGATGCTGGTTTCAGGCGGACTGGCCCTGTGGATGGCCGATCGCTGGCTGGGCTGGCAAGGGATGTACTGGCTGATGGCAGCGCTGTTGATTCCTTGTATCATCGCCACCCTGTTAGCACCTGAACCGACTGATACCATTCCGGTACCTAAAACGCTGGAACAGGCGGTTGCGGCTCCGCTGCGCGACTTCTTTGGTCGTAACAACGCCTGGCTTATCCTGCTGCTTATTGTGCTGTATAAGCTCGGGGATGCCTTCGCCATGAGCCTGACCACCACCTTTTTGATCCGCGGCGTTGGATTTGATGCGGGTGAGGTTGGTGTGGTGAATAAAACGCTCGGGCTTCTGGCAACCATCGTTGGTGCATTGTACGGCGGGATCCTGATGCAGCGCCTTTCGCTGTTCCGCGCATTGCTGATATTTGGCATTCTGCAAGGGGCGTCAAATGCAGGCTACTGGCTATTGTCCATCACTGACAAACACATGTTCAGTATGGCGGCCGCCGTCTTCTTTGAAAACCTGTGTGGCGGAATGGGCACGGCGGCGTTTGTCGCTTTATTAATGACGCTGTGCAATAAGTCCTTCTCAGCGACCCAGTTCGCCCTGCTCTCCGCGCTTTCAGCCGTTGGTCGCGTTTATGTTGGCCCGGTAGCAGGTTGGTTTGTCGAAGCACACGGCTGGCCGACATTTTATCTGTTCTCCGTGTTTGCAGCGATCCCCGGCCTCATACTGCTGCTGGTATGTCGCCAGACCCTGGAACATAGCTGGCAAAATGAAAGCTTTATTCCGCGTACGGAATTTCGTGGAGCGTACAGTCTGGCATTAATGACGTTGGTAGTGGGCTGCTGCCTGCTGCTGGCTTGGCTGCTGCTGTTAACCATGAATGCGCTGGATTACACCAACTTCTCCTTCCTGCCGGAACTGCTTGAAGTCTCGGTGGCGGTCGCGGTCTGCGGGGTGATTTTTGGCGGATTGTTGGATTATCTGGCTCTGCGCAAAAACCGTCTGGCGTAAAAAACCGTATTAATAAGCCGTTGTAATCACCTTGCGTAATTATAACGGCTAAATAAACAACAATTGATAAAAATAATATTTGTTATTTTGTGCGCCAAAGAATTTGGAAATTATTGACGCCTTTTATATATTTTATTTTCCTTACTCGATTCAGCCACTACAGATTTATTTTTTGTTCCCAAATTGTCTTTTTATTGATAATCAATTGTTAAACAATTGTTTTATTTTCGTATTGGTTATACCAATTGCCCTCAGCCTGTCCCCCACCTGCCTGCTTTCGTTATAACGTGATGTTGCAACAGGTTCTTAAAGTCAAAGCGACATATATTGCAACATATGTGACATGCACGGCAGAACCCAGTAACACAGATCCAAGGATGTTTACAGTAATGTAACCTTCCCGTAAAATGCCCTCACACTTTAAACGCCACCCGGTCCCGTGGAATTGAGGTCGTTAAATGAGACTCAGGAAATACAATAAAAGTTTGGGATGGTTGTCATTAATTGCAGGCACTGCGTTACTCAGTGGCTGTAATTCTGCGCTGCTTGACCCTAAAGGACAGATTGGACTGGAACAACGTTCACTGATACTGACGGCATTTGGCCTGATGTTGATTGTCGTTATTCCTGCCATCTTGATGGCTGTTGGTTTTGCCTGGAAGTATCGTGCAAGCAATAAAGATGCGAAGTACAGCCCGAACTGGTCACACTCCAATAAAGTGGAAGCTGTGGTCTGGACGGTGCCGATCTTAATCATCATTTTCCTTGCCGTTCTGACCTGGAAAACCACTCACGCTCTTGAGCCAAGCAAACCGCTGGCGCATGACGAGAAGCCCATTACCATCGAAGTGGTTTCCATGGACTGGAAATGGTTCTTCATCTATCCGGAACAGGGTATCGCTACCGTGAATGAAATCGCCTTCCCGGCGAATACTCCGGTTGAGTTCAAAGTGACATCCAACTCCGTGATGAACTCCTTCTTTATCCCGCGTCTGGGTAGCCAGATTTATGCCATGGCCGGTATGCAGACTCGACTGCATCTGATCGCCAACGAAGTCGGTACTTATGATGGTATCTCCGCAAGCTATAGCGGACCAGGCTTCTCCGGTATGAAGTTCAAGGCTATCGCAACAAAGGACCGCGCCGAATTCGACCAATGGGTTGCTAAAGCTAAACAGTCCACGAACACCATGAGCGACATGGCTGCGTTCGAGAAAGTGGCTGTGCCAAGCGAATACAACCAGGTGGAATACTTCTCCAACGTGAAACCCGATTTGTTTAAAGATGTTATTAACAAATTTATGGCTCACGGTAAGAGCATGGACATGACCCAACCCGAAGGTGAGCACAACGCACACGAAGGCATGGAAGGCATGGACATGAGCCACGCGGAATCCGCTCACTAAGGGGCCGAGGAAGAATACGATGTTCGGAAAATTGACGCTGGATGCAGTGCCGTTCCATGAACCCATTGTCATGGTTACGATCGCTGCCATTATCATCGGTGGTGCGGCCTTACTGGGCCTAATCACTTACTTCGGTAAGTGGACCTACCTGTGGAAAGAGTGGCTGACTTCGGTTGACCACAAACGCCTTGGCATCATGTATGTCATTGTTGCAATCGTCATGTTGATTCGTGGCTTTGCCGACGCCATCATGATGCGTAGTCAGCAAGCGCTGGCTTCTGCAGGTGAAGCGGGCTTCTTGCCACCTCACCACTATGATCAGATCTTCACGGCTCACGGCGTGATTATGATCTTCTTCGTGGCAATGCCATTTGTTATCGGTCTGATGAACCTGGTGGTTCCACTGCAGATCGGTGCACGTGACGTTGCATTCCCGTTCCTGAACAACCTGAGCTTCTGGTTCACCGTTGTCGGCGTAATCCTGGTTAACCTGTCTCTGGGCGTAGGTGAATTCGCACAGACCGGTTGGCTGGCGTATCCACCACTTTCGGGAATAGAGTACAGTCCAAGCGTCGGGGTCGATTATTGGATATGGGCAGTCCAGTTGTCCGGTATTGGTACAACCCTGACCGGTATCAACTTCTTTGTGACCATCATTAAGATGCGTGCGCCAGGAATGACCATGTTCAAGATGCCGGTATTCAGCTGGGCGTCTCTGTGCGCGAACATCCTGATTATCGCTTCTTTCCCAATCCTGACGGTTACCGTCGCGTTGCTGACCCTGGATCGCTATCTGGGTACCCATTTCTTTACCAACGATATGGGCGGCAACATGATGATGTACATCAACCTGATTTGGGCCTGGGGCCATCCGGAAGTGTACATCCTGGTTCTGCCGGTCTTCGGGGTGTTCTCCGAAATCGCGGCAACCTTCTCACGTAAACGTCTGTTTGGTTACACCTCGCTGGTGTGGGCAACCGTGTGTATCACCGTTCTGTCGTTCGTTGTTTGGCTGCACCACTTCTTCACCATGGGTGCAGGCGCTAACGTAAACGCCTTCTTCGGTATTACCACCATGATTATCGCCATCCCGACTGGGGTGAAGATCTTCAACTGGCTGTTCACCATGTATCAGGGCCGTATCGTATTCCACTCAGCGATGCTGTGGACGATTGGCTTTATCGTGACCTTCTCAGTCGGCGGCATGACCGGCGTACTGTTGGCGGTTCCGGGCGCAGACTTCGTACTGCACAACAGTCTGTTCCTGATTGCGCACTTCCATAACGTTATTATCGGCGGCGTCGTATTTGGCTGCTTCGCAGGTATGACCTACTGGTGGCCAAAAGCGTTTGGCTTCACGCTGAACGAAACCTGGGGTAAACGCGCATTCTGGTTCTGGATCATCGGCTTCTTCGTGGCATTTATGCCGCTGTACGTGCTGGGCTTCATGGGTATGACCCGTCGTCTCAGCCAGCAGATTGACCCACAGTTCCATCCGATGCTGGTCGTTGCCGCCTGCGGTGCCGCGCTGATTGCATTGGGTATCCTGTGCCAGCTGATTCAGATCTACGTTTCTATTCGCGACCGCGAGCAGAACCGTGACCTGACCGGTGACCCATGGGGTGGTCGTACGCTGGAGTGGGCAACATCTTCCCCGCCTCCGTTCTATAACTTTGCCGTTGTGCCGCACGTTCACGAGCGTGATGCCTTCTGGGAAATGAAAGAAAAAGGTGAAGCGTACAAGCAGCCTGCGCACTATGAAGAAATTCATATGCCGAAGAACAGCGGTGCCGGTATCGTCATTACCGCCTTCGCAACACTGTTTGGTTTCGCCATGATCTGGCATATCTGGTGGCTGGCGATTGCAAGCTTCGCAGGCATGATCATCAGCTGGATTGTGAAAAGCTTTGATGAAGACGTGGATTACTACGTGCCGGTCCCGGAAGTCGAAAAACTGGAAAACCAGCATTTCGATGAGATTACTAAGGCAGGGCTGAAAAATGGCAACTGATACTTTAACGCACGCGACTGCCCACGCGCACGAACACGGGCACCACGATGCAGGCCAGACCAAAATCTTCGGATTCTGGATCTACCTGATGAGCGACTGCATTCTGTTCTCTATTCTGTTTGCAACCTATGCCGTTCTGGTGAACGGCACCGCAGGTGGCCCGACAGGTAAGGACATTTTTGAACTGCCGTTCGTTCTGGTTGAGACATTCCTGCTGTTATTCAGCTCCATTACTTACGGCATGGCAGCGATTGCCATGTACAAGAACAACAAGAGCCAGGTTATCTCCTGGCTGGCGTTGACCTTCTTGTTCGGTGCCGGATTCATCGGGATGGAACTCTATGAATTCCATCACCTGATTGTTAACGGCATGGGCCCGGATCGTAGCGGTTTCCTGTCTGCGTTCTTCGCGCTGGTCGGCACGCACGGTCTGCACGTCACCTCCGGTCTTATCTGGATGGCGGTTCTGATGGTGCAAGTCGCTCGTCGCGGCCTGACCAGTACTAACCGTACCCGCATCATGTGCCTGAGCCTGTTCTGGCACTTCCTGGATGTGGTATGGATCTGTGTGTTCACTGTTGTTTATCTGATGGGGGCGATGTAATGAGTCATGCTAACGAGAGCGGCGGCGCATCCCATGGCAGCGTAAAAACCTACATGACAGGTTTTATCCTGTCGATCATCCTGACGGTTATTCCGTTCTGGATGGTGATGACAGGTTCTGCCTCTCCGGCCGTCATTCTGGGAACTATTCTGGCAATGGCAGTGGTACAGATTCTGGTGCACCTGGTGTGCTTCCTGCACATGAATAGTAAATCTGATGAAGGTTGGAACATGACGGCCTTTGTCTTTACTGTGCTAATCATCGCCATCCTGGTTGTGGGCTCCATCTGGATTATGTGGAACCTTAACTACAACATGATGATGCACTAAGAGCGGCAATTATGATGTTTAAGCAATACCTGCAAGTAACGAAACCAGGCATCATCTTTGGCAACCTGATCTCGGTGATTGGGGGATTCCTACTGGCCTCGAAAGGCAGCATTGATTATCCCCTGTTTATCTACACGCTGGTTGGGGTGTCACTGGTTGTGGCGTCGGGTTGTGTATTTAACAACTACATCGACAGGGATATCGACAGGAAGATGGAGAGGACCAAAAACCGCGTGCTGGTTAAAGGTCTGATTTCCCCTGCGGTCTCACTGATGTACGCCACCCTGCTGGGTATTGCTGGTTTTATGCTGCTGTGGTTTGGCGCGAACCCTCTGGCTTGTTGGCTGGGGGTAATGGGCTTCGTGGTCTATGTGGGCGTCTATAGCCTGTACATGAAGCGCCATTCCGTTTATGGCACGCTGATTGGCTCACTCTCCGGCGCAGCGCCGCCGGTGATTGGCTACTGCGCCGTAACCGGTGAGTTCGATAGCGGTGCGCTGATTCTGCTGGCTATTTTCAGCCTGTGGCAGATGCCGCACTCTTACGCGATTGCGATTTTCCGCTTTAAGGATTATCAGGCCGCCAACATCCCGGTACTGCCGGTGGTGAAAGGTATTTCCGTCGCGAAAAACCATATCACGCTGTATATCATCGCATTTGCTATCGCCACGCTGATGCTAACCCTGGGCGGCTATGCAGGTTATAAATACCTGATTGTTGCTGCGGCGGTGAGCGTCTGGTGGTTGGGCATGGCGCTGCGCGGTTATAAAGTGGAAGATGACAAAGTCTGGGCGCGCAAGCTGTTCGGTTTCTCCATCATCGCCATTACCGCGCTTTCCGTGATGATGTCCGTCGACTTTATGGTGCCAAACTCGCAGAACCTGCTGACTTACGTCTGGTAAGTTAATCGTCACATCTTCTATGCCGGATGGCGGCTGACGCCTTATCCGGCCTACAAAAAAGCACATTGCTTGTAGGCCGGATAAGATACGTGAGTATCGTCATCCGGCATTTTCGTTTCCAGCCGACTCCCCTCACAACCCCAACATTTGTTAATAAAGCGCATATTTACCCAGCCTGCTTAGCGCTTTACACTAGGCGCGAAATTAATACAGAGGTGGGAATGAACGATTACAAAATGACGCCCGGTGAGTTGCGCGCCACCTGGGGTTTAGGGACCGTATTCTCGTTGCGCATGCTTGGCATGTTTATGGTTCTACCGGTTCTGACCACGTACGGTATGGCGCTACAGGGCGCCAGCGAAGCGTTGATTGGCCTTGCCATCGGCATTTACGGCCTGGCGCAAGCCGTCTTCCAGATCCCCTTTGGTCTGCTCTCTGACCGCATTGGTCGTAAGCCGCTTATTGTCGGCGGACTGGCGGTATTCGTTCTCGGCAGCGTGATTGCTGCCCTCTCCGATTCAATCTGGGGCATTATTCTTGGTCGCGCATTGCAAGGTTCCGGAGCAATTGCCGCGGCCGTGATGGCGCTGCTTTCCGACTTAACCCGCGAGCAAAACCGCACCAAAGCGATGGCGTTTATCGGCGTCAGCTTTGGTATCACCTTTGCCATTGCGATGGTGCTGGGGCCAATCGTTACCCATGCGCTGGGGCTCCACGCGCTGTTCTGGATGATTGCCGCCCTTGCTACCACGGGTATCGTGCTGACCATTTGGGTCGTTCCCAATAGCACCAGCCACGTACTAAACCGTGAATCGGGCATGGTAAAAGATAGCTTCAGCAAAGTGCTGGCGGAGCCCAAACTGCTGAAGCTCAATTTCGGCATTATGTGCCTGCACATTTTGCTGATGTCCACTTTCGTCGCGTTACCAGGACAACTGGCGAAAGCCGGTTTCCCCGCCGCAGAACACTGGAAAATTTATCTGGTGACGATGCTGCTATCCTTTGTTTCCGTGGTGCCGTTCATCATTTACGCCGAAGTGAAGCGCAAGATGAAACGCGTGTTCCTCGCCTGCGTGTTACTAATCCTTATTGCAGAGATTGTATTGTGGAGCGCTAACGTGCGTTTCTGGGGCCTGATTGCGGGGGTGCAGATTTTCTTCCTCGCCTTCAACCTGATGGAAGCCCTCCTCCCCTCGCTTATCAGCAAAGAATCGCCTGCGGGTTACAAAGGCACGGCAATGGGTGTTTACTCCACCAGCCAGTTTCTTGGCGTGGCGATTGGCGGTTCGCTCGGCGGTTGGGTGGTTGAAATGTTTGATGGTCAGGCCGTATTTCTGGCCGGTGCGCTGCTGGCGGCAGTTTGGTTGATTGTGGCAAACACAATGAAAGAGCCACCGTACGTCAGCAGCCTGCGTGTGGAAATTCCACCAGAAATTGCCGCAGATGACACGTTAAAGCAGCGCCTGCTGGCAAAAGAAGGAATAAGCGAAGTGTTAATTGTGGCGAAAGAGCATTCGGCCTACGTGAAAATCGACAGCAAAGTCACCAATCGATTTGAGGTTGAGCAGACCATCAGCCAGACGTGATGATTACCGGATGGTAACTAACGTCTCGTCCGGCCTACAAATAGCGTGTGCGACCTGTAGGCCGGATCAGGCATTACGACTTAATCACGGAAGTTTTTAAACTGGAACGGCTGGCCGAGATCACCACCGCGAACCAGCGCCATGACGGATTGCAGATCGTCACGCGCCTTACCGGTCACACGAATTTCTTCACCCTGAATCTGCGCCTGCACCTTCAGCTTGCTGTCTTTGATCAGCTTAACGATTTTCTTTTGCACCGCGCTTTCAATGCCCTGCTTCAGCTTAGCTTCAACAAACCAGGTTTTACCGCTGTGCACAAAGGTCTCTGGTACGTCCAGCGAGGTGCCTTCAATACCGCGTTTCAGCAGCTTGGCACGCAAAATATCCAGCAGCTGATTAACCTGAAAATCAGACTCGCTCAGCACCTTAATCGTCTTATTTGACTCATTCAGCTCAAAAGTGGCTTCAACGCCACGAAAATCAAAGCGTGACTCGACTTCACGGCTGGCGTTATCCACCGCGTTACGGGCTTCCTGAAGATCAACTTCAGAGACAATATCGAAAGATGGCATCTTTTCCTCTCCCTTCATTTTTGATGCGAAGCATAATACCTGCAAAGTTACTCAACAGACAGCGCTATACTAGGCTGTATCCTTTCATTGTACGTGGTAGCGACATCTGCGAACAATAATAGGGTGCGGTCGATATGGATTAACACCTGGTGCTGTTGCAGGTGAGGAGGAAGAATGAAAATTACCGTACTGGGATGTGGAGCGTTAGGACAGCTATGGCTTACAGCGCTGTGCAAACATGGACATGAGGTGCAAGGGTGGCTGCGCGTACCGCAACCCTACTGCAGCGTAAACCTGATCGACACGGATGGCTCAGTTTTTAATGAATCCCTGACGGCAAATGACCCCGACTTTTTGGCAAAAAGTGACCTGCTGCTAGTCACCCTGAAGGCCTGGCAGGTTTCTGATGCGGTAAAAGGCCTGTCTGCAATTCTGCCTGAAACCACGCCCATTCTGCTTATTCACAACGGCATGGGGACGATTGAAGAGTTACATAACATTAAGCAACCCTTGCTGATGGGAACCACCACCCACGCAGCACGCCGTGACGGGAACGTCATCATTCATGTCGCTCAGGGAACAACGCGTATTGGGCCGGCGCGTGAGCAAGACGGCGATTTCAGCTATCTGGCTGAAACCCTGCAAGAGGTGCTGCCGGACGTCGCCTGGCATAACACTATTCGCGCCGAGCTTTGGCGCAAGCTGGCCGTCAACTGCGTCATTAACCCGCTGACCGCATTATGGGATTGCCCAAACGGTGAGTTACGCCATCATCCGGAAAAAATAGCGCTCATCTGCGAGGAAGTAGCAGCGGTGATCGAACGCGAAGGCCACCACACATCAGCGGATGATTTACGCTATTATGTCGAGCAAGTGATTGACAGTACGGCGGAAAATATCTCATCTATGCTTCAGGACATTCGCGCCATGCGTCATACCGAGATCGACTACATTACCGGTTATTTGTTAAAACGTGCACGCGCGCACGGCATCGCCGTTCCGGAAAATGCCCGCCTGTTTGAAATGGTTAAAAGAAAGGAAAGTGAGTATGAGCGCTCAAGCACTGGTATGTCTCGCCCCTGGTAGTGAAGAAACCGAAGCGGTTACTACTATCGATCTACTGGTTCGCGGCGGAATTAAGGTCACAACCGCCAGCGTCGCCAGCGATGGCAACCTGACGATCGTGTGCTCGCGCGGTGTGAAACTGCTGGCGGATGCGCCATTAGTCGAAGTTGCTGATGGCGATTTCGACATTATCGTACTGCCGGGCGGTATTAAAGGCGCCAAGTGTTTTCGCGACAGCCCTCTGCTGGTCGAAACCGTGAAGCAGTTTCATCGCTCCGGACGCATTGTCGCGGCAATCTGTGCCGCGGCTGCCACCGTCCTCGTCCCGCACGATATTTTCCCCATCGGTAACATGACCGGTTTTCCGGCGCTGAAAGACCAAATCCCCGCTGATCAATGGCAGGACAAGCGCGTCGTATGGGATCCGCGCGTCAACCTGTTAACCAGCCAGGGACCGGGAACCTCAATCGATTTCGGTTTGAAAATCATTGATCTTCTGGTCAGTCGTGAAAAGGCTTACGAAGTTGCATCACAACTGGTGATGGCAGCGGGAATCTATAACTACTACGAATAAATCTTCAGGCCACTCCCTTATAAGGAATCATAATGAAAGGATATCTAAGTGGAGTGGCTTTACTGCTCCTTTCCGGTTATGCCACAGCGACGCAACTCGACATAAAGAGTATTGAGTATCGCTATCCCGGAAGCACTGAAATGCAATATCGCGTGCCATGGTTTTCCTCGACGGATAACCCCAAGGTTGCGAAACGTATTAACGATTATATTTTCGCAACCTTTATCAATCAGCTACCGGGTAATACTCCGCAGGCCACAGTAAACCAGTTTGCGAAATCAGCCATGAATCCCACCGCAAACCTTAACTACACGGTTGAATTTCGCGACCAAAAAATCCTGACCATGAATATGTTTGTCGAAGGCTGCGGAGCGTATTGCGAATCGTACAATGTACCGCTCAGCTTCGATTTAGCCAACGGCGCGGCAATTACCCTCAACGACCTCTTTTCCCGTTCTACGATGGCCGAATTAAATACTCGCATCAGAAAAGATATCCGTGGCCAAATCGACACATTTGTTGATGCGCATAAATCGCAAACACCAGAACAAATAAAAGAAGAGAAAGGTGAAGTTTTTAACTACGCCGAATTCTACGCATCGTGCGCAACCTACACCGACGGTTTGTACTACATCGACAAATTCTCCCTGCAAAAAGACCATCTGGCCTTCCTGAACGGACGCTGTAGCAACCACGCCAGCCGCGCACTCGACGAGTTGGGTGATTTCACCACGAAAATCCCAACCGCGGAACTGCAAAATCGGCTCACGCCGTACGGCCAGTATCTGACTGGAGCAAAGAGTACAACACAGGTTTCCCCAGCGCCCGGCATTGACGGCAAAGTCATGTACGGCACGCTGGGAAAAAGCATGCGTATTGTGTTGAAGGTGGACTGCAAATACGGTGATTTTTTTGAAGGGGCTTACTTTTACCAGAAATTTGGCGCACCGATTGAATTAACCGGCAAATGCGATACAGCCGACAATCAACATTATGAACTGAAGACATCTGCTGCTGAACAAGCGCAAGAGAAGATAACGCTGGAGTTAAAAGACGGTGTCTATCAAGGCGTCTGGGAGTCGAACGGGAAGACGCTTCCTGTGCGTTTTGAATAATATCGTTGCATTGCCGGATGGCGGCGTAACCGCCTTATCCGGCCTACAACACGGTGTTTACTCAATTACGGGCGATACACCTTCACGTTTTCAAAGCCCTGCTCGCGCAGATACAGCGCCTGCAGACGGCTCATCACCCCGCGTTCACACCACAGCAGCCAGGTTTTGCTCTGGTCCAGATCGCCGAATTTGGTGCTCAACTTGTAGAACGGCAGAGAAACGACGTCCACACCGTCAACCTTCAGAGGTTTATCATCCTGTTCATCCACAGAACGGATATCCAGGATCACATCGTTCGGGCCGAAACCGCTCACGGTTTCCACTTCCACCACGGTCTGCTGCGTCTGCTGGGCGATATCGCGAATATCAATATTATTCGCTTCTTCAACCACTTTATCGAGGATCGAGAAATCGAAGTTTTCTTCTTCGGCCTCAATCTTCGCTTTAATCGCTTTCACCGTCGGGCTTTTTGAAATCACACCGCAGTATTCCGGCATGGTACGCGCAAAGTCCTCGGTACCAATTTCACGCGCCAGGTTGATAATGTGCTCTTTATCATGGGAGATAAGCGGGCGCAGGATCAGGGTGTCTGATACGTTATCGATCAAACGCAGGTTGGTCAGCGTCTGACTGGACACCTGGCCCAGTGCTTCACCGGTTACCAGCGCCTGTACGCCGTAGCGCTCAGCGACTTTCGACGCCGCGCGAACCATCATACGCTTGAGAACCACGCCCATCTGGCCGTCATCAACTTTCTCCAGGATCTCACCGACCACCGGTTCAAAGTTGATAGCAACAAAACGCACGCGATGCGAACTACCGAAGCGATTCCACAGGTAATGCGCCACCTGGCGAACACCGATTTCATGCGCTGCCCCGCCAAGGTTGAAGAAGCAGTAGTGCACGCGGCAGCCGCGACGCATCAGCATGTAGCTGGACACGCCGGAGTCGAAACCACCGGAGATCAGCGACAGTACGTCTTCCTGCGTACCAATTGGGAAACCGCCAATACCTTCATAGCGGCCTTTAACCAGCAACAGACGGTCGTTTTCGATTTCAAGATTAACCGTCACGTCCGGCTTCGTCAGCTTCACGCGCGCGGATTCAATATGCTGGTTCAGTCCACCGCCAACATAACGTTCCACCTCAATGGAGCTAAACTCATGCTTACCACGACGCTTAACGCGTACGCAGAAGGTTTTACCTTCCAGTTGATCGCGATACTGCACCAGTGCTTTCTCGAAAATATCGTGCATATCGGTAAACGGCACGTCTTCTACTTCGAGAATGTGGTGGATCCCCGGAATACGGGTCAGCGCGTCGCGAATGTCCAGGCGCTGGCTTTCATCTTTAGCGCGAACCTCAACGTGATCCCAGTGACGGACAACGGCAAGGTCTTCATCATAGTGCTTTAAAACGTTACGAATGTTCCCTGTCAGAATTTTTATAAAGCGCAAACGCACAGATTGGCTTTTGATGGTGATTTCTGGGAACAATTTAATGATAAACTTCATGGCGGCAATGGTTCTTAGGCAAGTCTGAATGACTTGTAATGGAAAAAAATACAGCAGCCCATACCCGCGACTGCATCCAGGCGCGCAAGTATATCACCATCACGCGGCTACTGTGCACATTGCGCGTTATTTGCTTATCAGTGCGAGTCCGTTACCATAGTCTTGTGCTGCCAATACAGAGAGTCAGACATTCATTATGCCGAAGAAAAATGAAGCGCCCGCCAGTTTTGAAACCGCGCTGAGCGAGCTGGAACAAATTGTTACCCGTCTGGAAGGCGGCGACCTGCCGTTAGAAGAAGCGTTAAACGAATTCGAACGCGGCGTACAGTTGGCGCGTCAAGGACAGGTCAAATTGCAACAGGCTGAACAGCGCGTACAAATCCTGCTGTCAGATACTGAAGACGCGGCCCTTACGCCTTTTACACCGGATAATGAGTAAATGGATTTTACGCAGCAGCTACAGGCTTGCGTTGAGCAGGCCAACCAGGCACTGAGCCGTTTTATCGCGCCACTGCCCTTTCAGAACACTCCCGTGGTCGAAACCATGCAATATGGCGCATTATTAGGCGGTAAACGCCTGCGCCCGTTCCTGGTGTATGCGACCGGTCAGATGTTTGGTGTCAGCCTGAGTACGCTTGATGCTCCCGCTGCCGCCGTCGAATGCATTCACGCCTATTCGCTGATGCACGATGATTTACCCGCGATGGACGACGATGACCTGCGCCGCGGTCTGCCGACTTGCCACGTAAAATTTGGTGAGGCAAACGCGATCCTGGCCGGAGATGCGCTGCAAACGCTGGCATTCTCCATTATCAGCGACGCTCCAATGCCGGAAGTATCTGACCGTGACCGCATCGCGATGATCTCTGAACTGGCTCAGGCCAGCGGTATCGCCGGTATGTGCGGCGGTCAGGCACTGGATCTGGAAGCTGAAGGTCATCAGGTTGAGCTGGATGCGCTGGAGCGTATTCACCGCCATAAAACCGGGGCATTGATTCGCGCCGCCGTACGTCTGGGAGCATTAAGCGCAGGCGATAAAGGGCGAGAATGCCTGGCAATACTCGACAAATACGCAGAAAGCATCGGTCTGGCCTTCCAGGTTCAGGATGACATCCTGGATGTGGTAGGCGATACTGCAACATTGGGTAAACGTCAGGGTGCTGACCAGCAGCTTGGCAAAAGTACCTATCCTGCACTTCTGGGTCTTGAGCAAGCCCAGAATAAAGCCCGGGATTTAATCGAGGATGCCCGCCAGTCGCTAAGTTTGCTGGCCGCACAGTCACTCGATACCTCGGCACTGGAAGCGCTAGCGGACTACATAATCCAGCGTGATAAATAAACCAACATATCCCATGAGCTTGCGATGAGTTTTGATATAGCCAAATACCCGACCCTGGCGCTGGTCGACTCCACCCAGGAGTTACGTCTGCTGCCAAAAGAGAGCCTGCCAAAGCTTTGCGACGAACTGCGCCGCTATTTGCTCGACAGCGTAAGCCGTTCCAGCGGGCACTTCGCCTCTGGTCTGGGCACGGTGGAACTCACCGTCGCGCTGCACTATGTCTACAATACCCCGTTTGACCAGTTAATCTGGGATGTAGGACATCAGGCTTACCCGCACAAAATACTGACCGGACGCCGTGATAAAATCGGCACCATTCGTCAGAAAGGCGGTTTGCATCCGTTCCCGTGGCGCGGTGAGAGCGAGTATGACGTACTGAGCGTTGGGCACTCTTCAACCTCCATCAGCGCAGGTATCGGTATTGCGGTTGCCGCTGAGAAAGAAGGCAAAGAACGTCGTACCGTATGTGTGATTGGCGACGGCGCTATCACCGCCGGGATGGCGTTTGAAGCGATGAACCACGCAGGCGATATTAAACCCGACATGCTGGTTATCCTCAACGACAATGAAATGTCGATTTCAGAGAACGTTGGCGCGCTGAACAATCATCTGGCGCAACTGCTCTCTGGCAAACTCTACTCCTCGCTACGCGAAGGAGGGAAAAAAGTCTTCTCCGGCGTACCGCCGATTAAAGAGCTGCTCAAACGTACCGAAGAACACATCAAAGGCATGGTTGTGCCGGGTACGCTGTTTGAAGAACTGGGATTTAACTATATCGGTCCGGTGGACGGTCACGACGTGCTGGGGCTTATCACCACACTGAAGAACATGCGCGATCTGAAAGGCCCGCAGTTCCTGCACATCATGACCAAAAAAGGTCGTGGTTACGAGCCGGCAGAAAAAGATCCAATCACCTTCCACGCGGTACCAAAATTCGATCCATCCAGCGGATGCCTGCCGAAAAGCAGCGGCGGCCTGCCGAGCTATTCAAAAATCTTCGGTGACTGGCTGTGCGAAACCGCGGCGAAAGACAATAAGCTGATGGCAATCACCCCGGCGATGCGCGAAGGCTCCGGTATGGTGGAATTTTCACGTAAGTTTCCGGACCGCTACTTCGATGTGGCGATCGCCGAACAGCACGCGGTGACGTTTGCTGCCGGTCTGGCGATTGGCGGCTATAAGCCGGTCGTGGCTATTTACTCGACCTTCCTGCAGCGCGCCTACGATCAGGTGCTGCATGATGTCGCCATCCAGAAACTGCCAGTTCTGTTCGCCGTTGACCGGGCAGGAATTGTTGGCGCAGATGGACAAACCCATCAAGGGGCGTTCGATCTTTCCTTCCTGCGCTGCATCCCGGAAATGGTCATTATGACCCCGAGTGATGAAAACGAATGCCGCCAGATGCTGTTCACCGGCTATCACTACAACGACGGTCCAACGGTCGTGCGCTACCCGCGCGGTAACGCGGTGGGCGTAGAGTTGACCCCGCTGGAACAACTGCCTATCGGGAAAGGTATAGTGAAACGTCACGGGGAGAAAGTGGCAATTCTCAACTTCGGTACCCTGATGCCGGAAGCCGCTCAGGTCGCAGAGTCGATGAACGCCACGCTGGTCGATATGCGTTTTGTGAAACCCCTGGATGAAACGTTGATCCTTGAAATGGCTGCCCAACACGAGGTGCTGGTTACCATTGAAGAGAACGCCATTATGGGTGGTGCTGGTAGCGGTGTAAACGAAGTGCTGATGGCCCATCGTAAGCCCGTCCCGGTGCTGAACATTGGCCTGCCAGACTTCTTCATCCCGCAGGGAACTCAGGATGAAGCTCGCGCCGATCTGGGTCTGAATGCCGTCGGAATTGAGGCCAAAATCAAGGCCTGGCTGGCATAAACCCCTCCCCGCTCCTGCTATGCTTAATTCATCACGAGCTAAGCAGGAGTGGATTGATGAAATACAACATCTTAGGAAAAACCGACCTACGGGTCTCCCGCCTTTGCCTGGGCTGCATGACGTTTGGCGAGCCTAATCGCGGCAATCACGCCTGGACGCTACCTGAAGAAAGCAGCCGCCCGATAATCAAACACGCCCTTGAGGGCGGCATTAACTTTTTCGATACCGCCAACAGCTACTCCGCTGGCAGTAGCGAAGAGATTGTCGGTCGCGCGCTGCGTGATTTCGCCCGCCGCGAAGATGTCGTGGTCGCTACCAAGGTTTTTCACCAGGTTGATGATTTAGCAGAAGGATTATCCCGCGCACAAATCCTGCGCTCAATCGACGACAGCCTCCGACGTCTGGGTATGGACTATGTCGACATCCTGCAAATTCACCGCTGGGATTACAACACACCTATTGAAGAAACCCTGGAAGCGCTGAACGACGTCGTGAAAGCCGGTAAAGCGCGCTATATCGGCGCCTCATCCATGCACGCTTCGCAGTTTGCTCAGGCGCTGGCCTTACAGAAGCAACACGGTTGGGCACAGTTCGTTAGCATGCAGGATCACTACAATCTGATCTACCGCGAAGAAGAACGCGAAATGCTGCCACTGTGCTATCAGGAAGGCGTGGCAGTGATCCCCTGGAGTCCACTGGCACGTGGACGCCTGACGCGCCCATGGGGAGAAACGACAGCACGTCTGGTTTCCGATGAAGTCGGTAAAAATTTGTACAACGAGAGCGATGAAAACGACGCGCAAATTGCCGCACGACTGACCGGGGTCAGTGAGGAGTTGGGTGTTACACGGGCGCAGGTTGCGCTGGCCTGGCTGCTGAGCAAACCGGGTGTGGCAGCGCCGATTATCGGCACATCGCGCGAGGAACAGCTGGATGAGTTGCTCAATGCGGTGGATTTAACGCTGAAGCCGGAGCAGATTGCCGAGCTGGAAACGCCGTACAAACAGCATCCGGTGGTGGGATTTAAATAAGTATTGGCGATAGCTAATTGTAGGCCGGATAAGCATAGCGCATCCGGCACTGATTGCCCGATGGCGCGACGCTTATCGGGCCTAAAACAGCCCCCCAAAAGGGTTAAATGATACCTACCGGCCAGTGATGACCGATAAAATACAAAATTCCGGCAGAGAGTATTCCGGCCACAATATCGTCGATCATGATCCCCGTCCCGCCATGCACGTTGCGATCGAACCAACGAATCGGCCACGGCTTCCACATATCCAGAATACGGAAAATCACAAATCCGGCGGCAACCCACTGCCAGTCATTGGTCGGCAGCGCCATCAGGGTAATCCACATCCCGACAAACTCGTCCCAGACAATGCTACCGTGATCGTGCACACCCATATCTTTCGCCGTTTGATGGCACAGATAAACGCCGATACAGATAGATAACATCACCACCAGTGAATACAGCTGCCACGGTAGAAAGGTCATTAAATACCAAAAAGGGATCGCCGCCAGCGATCCCATCGTGCCAGGAACAATTGGGCTCAACCCGCTGCCAAAACCGGTGGCTAGCAGGTGCCACGGATTGCGCATACTCAGGCGGCTTTTGGCGACATCTTTTTTAAGGCGCGGCAAAATGGTCATATCCTTTCCAGTCAAACGTGACGGATTTTCCATCGCGCGTAAAGTGAATGCCTTCCACGTCTGCGCTCATCTGCCCAATGCAGGTAAACGCTGCGCCGAGATTTCCCAGCGCCACATCCAGCGCACCACGGTTAATTTCCGGTACGGTAAAGCATAACTCATAATCTTCACCGCCCGAGAGCGCCCAGCGTAGGGCCTGTTCCGGCTCAACGTGCCGGGCGAATGCCGTGGAGTAAGGCAGCGCATCGACGTTAACCCGCGCGCCACAGCCGCTGGCATTAACGATATGCCCCAGATCAGAAATCAGGCCATCGGAGATATCGATAGCCGCACTGGCCAGATCGCGCAGGGCTTGTCCCTGCAAAATACGCGGCGTGGGACGCAGATGGCGTTTAAGCAGATAGTCTGCGTCTTTTGCATCTCCAACCTGCAACCGATTCTGTAAAATCGCCAGCCCCGCCGCGCTGTCTCCCGGCGTACCGGTAACATAAATCCAGTCCCCCGGCTTCGCACCAGAGCGTTTTAAGGCCCGTCCTACAGGAACGTAGCCATGGATACCCAACGTCATCGACAGTGGCCCACGCGTGGTGTCACCGCCAATCAGCTGCATATCATAGTAATTAAGCAGTTCAAACAGGCCATCACTGAAGGCTTCAAGCCAGGCTTCATCAACGTCAGGTAACGTGAGTGCCAGCGTCAACCACGCAGGATCGGCCCCCATCGCCGCCAGATCGCTCAAATTCACCGCCAGTGCTTTCCAGGCGAGATCGGTGGGATCAATGTCGGGGAGGAAGTGATTGCCTGCCACCAGCGTATCGGTACTGATCGCCAGCGTCTGTTTTTCAGGGATATTCAAGAGTGCGCAGTCGTCACCAATACCGGTTTCGACATCAAGACGAGACGTTCTTACGCGGTCAAAATAACGGGCAATCAGGGAAAACTCGCCGCATGCCATACGTTATGCCTCAGCAGAAAAAAAAGAAAAAGCCGGGGACAGCGGAAACAGGTTCCACCATCCAGCCGGCCTCGGGATTACTTTTTGTTGGGGCGAATCACAGGTGCTGCTTTATCCAGTACGCCGTTCACGAATTTATGGCTATCTTCAGCGCCGAAGGTTTTCGCCAGTTCAATCGCTTCGTTGATGGCCACTTTGTACGGCACATCACTACGTTTAGACAGTTCAAACAGCGCAATACGCAGTACGGCTTTTTCTACCTGACCCAGCTCTTCTAACAGACGAGACAGGTAAGGCTTCATTAATCCATCCAGGTACGCGCTGTTAGTCGCCACCCCGGACAGCAGTTCACGGAAATACAGAACGTCGACATCTTTAACGTCCTGTTCCGCCAGGAACTGGTATTCAACATCAGCGATGTCGTTCTGGGACAACTGCCAGGAGTAGAGCGCCTGGACGGCACACTCACGGGCGCGGCGACGAGCAGCAGGTTTCACGGATTTCCCCTTACAAAAATCAGGCCTTAATGGCTTTCAATACATTAATCATTTCAAGCGCAGTCAGTGCAGCTTCTGCGCCTTTGTTGCCGGCTTTAGTGCCAGCACGTTCGATGGCTTGTTCAATACTTTCGGTGGTCAGAACACCGAAGGCTACCGGAATGCCACTGTCCTGAGCGACATGCGCCAGGCCATTGCTTGCACCGCCAGCCACATATTCGAAGTGCGCGGTACCGCCACGGATCACCGTACCAAGCGCAATTACCGCGTCGTATTTACCGGTTTTTGCCAGTGCGTCAGCGGCCAGCGGCAGCTCATATGCACCTGGAACCCAAACAACGGTAATGTTTTCATCTTTAACCTGGCCAATACGTTTCAGGGCGTCGATAGCCCCTTCCAGCAGGCTGTCATTGATAAAGTTGTTGAAACGCGCAATGGTGATGGCGACGCGAGCGTCCGGGGTAGCAACGTTAGCTTCAATAATGTTCATATTCTTCCTTCGGGTTCGATTTATGGCCCCGTAAGGGGGGCGGATTTTATCATAATATTCTGTGCGCTGCTTCCTCTAAATCAGAAAGCCTCACGCAGTCGTTAAATGCAGGCAAACGTCCGGGCCCACCTGGCGTATCTCATTGAATTTAAAATGGGGTGCGTCAGCCAGTTTCTCAAGGCCTGGAAGCACACATAATCCTCGCGCATCGCTGCCTAACAGTTTAGGCGCAACATACACGATTAGCTCATCGACCAAACCGGCCTGTAATAATGCCCCCGCGAGCGTTGGACCTGCTTCAACCCAAATACTGTTAATTTGCTGTTTGCCCAGTTGCATCATCAGCACCACCAGATCCAGATGCCCGTTATGTTCCGGCACCTTCAGGCTACGAACCGTCTCCGGCCAGCTACCGGGGTCGTCTTCAGTCCGGACAATCCAGGTTTCTCCAGGCTGTTGCACAATACGGTGCTCCGGCGTGACCTGATTCTGGCTATCCAGAACAATGCGGATTGGTTGGCGCAGCTCTTCCTGCGGGTAACTCGCCTGAGTTGACTCCCCAAGCTCCGACCAACGCACGGTAAGCTGAGGGTCGTCTGCCAGCACCGTAGCACTGCTGGTTAAAATGGCATGGCTTTGCGCGCGCAAGCGTTGCACATCGCGGCGCGCCTGTGGTGAGGTAATCCACTGGCTTTCACCGCTGGCCATCGCCGTACGGCCATCAAGCGACGCGCCAAGCTTAAGCTGCAGATACGGGAATCCCGTACGCATGCGCTTGAGAAAGCCTTTATTCAGTTGCTCAACTTCGCTCATCATCAGCCCGTGGCTGACGTCGATGCCCGCCTGCTGCAAACGGTAGAGCCCACGTCCTGCGACCTGCGGATTGGGATCCTGCATCGCCGCAACCACTCGCGATACACCCGCCGCAATCAGCGCATCGCAACACGGCGGCGTGCGACCATGATGACTACAGGGTTCAAGCGTCACATAGGCCGTTGCCCCTTGCGCTTTTTCTCCAGCCATCCGCAGAGCATGAACTTCGGCATGCGGTTCGCCCGCACGGTGATGATATCCTTCACCGACGATCTCCCCATCCTTCACAATCACGCAGCCTACGTTGGGGTTGGGGTGAGTGGTAAAACGTCCGCGCGCAGCAAGCTTCAGCGCACGCGCCATGTACAATTCATCCTGCATGGCTTAGTCCTGTAGGCGAGCAATCTCTTCGCCAAATTCTTTGATATCTTCGAAACTCCGGTAGACAGAGGCAAAGCGGATGTAGGCGACTTTATCGAGCTTTTTCAACTGCTCCATCACCAGGTTGCCAATCATCTTGCTCGGCACCTCACGCTCACCAGTCGCACGCAGCTGTGATTTGATATGGTTTAACGCCATTTCGACGTCATCCGCGCTCACAGGCCGTTTCTCAAGCGCTCTGAGCATGCCGCTACGCAGCTTTTCTTCATTAAAGGGTTCACGCACGTCGTTGCTTTTCACAACGCGCGGCATGACAAGTTCAGCCACTTCAAAAGTGGTGAAACGTTCGTTACAGACCAGACACTGCCGACGGCGGCGTACCGAGGAGCCCTCGCCTACAAGACGAGAGTCAATTACCTTAGTGTCTACGGCGAAACAGAATGGGCAATGCATACGGCGTCCTGTACCTCAGTGGTTAACAGAATCTATTTTACCCTGAACTGCCGTGACAACAAAGGCACTGCGCTTTTGAGACAAAGGATCGATGCCTTCGTGCTCAGTCCACACTACCATTATGCTATCGCGACAATGAAGGAAGTAATCACAATGACAAGACGTTACCTAAGAATTCTCCTGGTGGGAAGTCTCTTTAGTCTTAGTGCCTGCGCACAGCAAAGCGAAGTACGCCAGATGCATCAAAGCGTTAGCACATTGAATAAAGAGATGGCGCAGCTTAATCAGGAAACAGTAAAAATTACGCAACAAAATATGTTGAATGCAAAATCAACCAGCGGCGTCTATCTGCTACCGGGTTCCAAAACCCCGGCACGGCTGGACAGCCAGATTGGCACTTTACGCATGTCGCTGGTAAACATTGCACCGAACGCGGATGGTACGCGCCTGACGCTACGGATTCAGGGTGAATCCAACACGCCTTTACCCGCCTTTAGCGCCACCGTCGAATACGGGCAAATTCAGGGCACCACGGACAACTATCAGGAAGTGAACGTTCACAACCAGTTGGTCAACGCTCCGGCGAGTATTCTTGCTCCCAGCGACGTAGACATTCCGTTGCAGATAAATGGCCTCACTCCAGATCAGTTAGGATTTGTTCGCATCCACGACATCCAACCTGTTAGCCAATAAACTTTTTTGCGGAACGTTTTGTGCGTTCCGCAACATCAATCCGCTCCATTTTGTTACTCCCCTGACATAACCGATATTTCTGGTAAAACTTGGCAACATTCATGAGAGCCAGTACAATTCGCCGCCTAAAGTACGCAAACGTGAACGCAATCGATTACGCAAATGATAGAACTGTGAAACAAGACATATTTTTGTGAACAATGATTTTTATAATAGGCTCCGAAGAATTACGAAATATTTAGAAACGCAAATTGCGCATTTTTCACTCCCGAAAGGGATTTCAAACAGTGGCATACATATGAAAAAAACATTACTTGCAGCCGGTGCAGTCCTGGCGCTCTCCTCGTCTTTTACTGCCAACGCAGCAGAAAATGACAAACCGCAATATCTGTCCGACTGGTGGCACCAGAGCGTTAACGTGGTGGGTAGCTATCACACCCGTTTCTCTCCGAAACTGAACAACGACGTGTATCTGGAATACGAAGCATTTGCCAAAAAAGACTGGTTTGATTTCTATGGCTACATCGATATTCCGAAAACCTTCGACTGGGGTAACGGCAACGATAAAGGTATCTGGTCTGACGGTTCCCCATTGTTTATGGAAATCGAACCGCGTTTCTCCATCGATAAACTGACCGGTGCTGACCTGAGCTTTGGTCCGTTCAAAGAATGGTATTTCGCCAACAACTACATCTACGACATGGGTGATAACAAAGCCAGCCGCCAGAGCACCTGGTATATGGGTCTGGGTACCGATATCGATACCGGTCTGCCGATGGGTCTGTCCCTGAACGTCTATGCTAAATACCAGTGGCAGAACTATGGCGCATCCAACGAAAACGAGTGGGATGGCTACCGTTTCAAAGTGAAATACTTTGTGCCGATCACCCAGGTTTGGGGCGGCCAGCTGACCTACATCGGCTTCACCAACTTCGACTGGGGCTCAGATTTGGGTGATGACCCGAACCGCACCAGCAACTCTATCGCTTCCAGCCACGTCCTGGCGCTGAACTACGATCACTGGCACTACTCTGTCGTAGCACGTTACTTCCATAACGGCGGTCAGTGGAAAGGTGGGGATACTCTGAACTGGGGCGAAGGCGACTTCAGCGCGAAATCTACCGGTTGGGGTGGTTACCTGGTCGTAGGTTACAACTTCTAATCCAGACAATTTATCGCAAACAAGCCAGCTTAACCGCTGGCTTTTTTATGGCTGGTCTTCACAGCGTACTTTACGTAAAAAGTCACTTAGCGAACGATCCGCAGATTCGCGAAAGTGCCTGTCGAGTGGCGTGATCTTCAGACATCGATCAACGCGAAAACAACGATAATCATCACGCTTCTCGCACCAGCCAACCAGCAGCCAGTGCTCGCCCCAGAAAAATAATCCCAGCGGCTGAACGTCGCGCCACGAGAGGTTCCCGGACTCATCGCGATAATGCAGCGCCAGCACCTGCTGAGCTGAAACCGCGCGATGTATGAGATCGAACGCACTGCGTGAATGCGGCTGATTACCAAAATCTGGCGCGAAAATCCGCGTTTGCTCGGCTCTGCGCCGACTCTCTGGCGGCAATATCGCCAACACTTTTTCCTGTGCTGATTCCAGCGCCTGTGAGAGTGAATCCCCGCCCCATGTTTTCAGCAACCGAATCGCTACCATCAACGCTTCTGATTCGTGCTGGGTTAACATCAACGGCGGCAAATCAAACCCCGCCATTAAGCGGTATCCACTGCCCACTTCGCCTTCAATGGGCACGCCGGATAAAGAGAGATCGCGGATATCGCGATAAATCGTCCGTTCAGAAACTTCAAGACGTTCTGCCAGCAGCGCCGCCGTTGTCACTCGCCTGCCACGCAGGATTTGTACAATCTGAAACAAGCGGTCGGCGCGTCTGCTCATTTTAATCCTCAGTGCTGAAAATATTACGCGGGTTGATGTAAACCAACACGATTGCCTTCGCTGTCAGTAAATAGCGCAATCGTACCAATGTCCTGCCCCAGTTCGAGTGGGCCAAACACACACTGACCGCCAGCAGTGGCGACGCGTTCAAGCGTTGCAGCCAAATCGTCCGTATGCAGATAAATAATAGCGCCCTGCGCTGAAGGAGTAATACCGTCAAATTTAGCCAGCGCCCCGCCGGAAGCGGGATCCTGATGCGGAAATACGGCCAGCTCAGCGCAGTCCATATTTTCCCGACGCAAAGAAACCTGCATCACTGGTTCATAAAAAGCGATGGCGCGATCCATTTGTGCTACAGGGATTTCAAACCAATTAATTACGTTGCTCATACTTCCTCCTGCCTGTGTGGGTAATCTCAGAAGGACTATAAGACAGGGCTACTGACAGCATACTGTCAGTAGTGTGGCGGCAGGAAAAGATAATTGCCTGTCGCTAATTCACAGGCAAAAAAAATCCCGACCTTACGATCGGGATTCCAGTATCTTCACTCTTAATGGTTAAGGAAGAATCGACGGTTGATCCGCCCCTTCTTTCTCGACCTTCTGCTGCAGCATGTGCTCACGCTTCATACCCAGCTTCAGCGCCAGCGCTGATGCCACGTAGATAGAAGATGCGGTACCGATGGAAACACCGATCAGCATCGTCAGCGAGAAGCCTTCCAGTACCGGACCACCGAACAGGAACAGCATCAGAATAACCATCAACGTTGTACCGGACGTAATCAACGTACGGTGCAGCGTTTGAGTCAGTGACACGTTAAAGATTTCGTAAGGCGTACCGCGACGAATTTTGCGGAAGTTTTCACGAATACGGTCAGATACAACGATACTATCGTTCAGCGAGTAACCGATTACCGACATCAGTGATGCGACGATAGTCAGGTCAATCTCGATATGGAACAACGACAGGATCCCAAGTGTGATAATCACGTCGTGCGCCAGAGCGATAACCACCCCCGCCGCCAGTCGCCACTCAAAGCGGAAACCGACGTACACCAGGATGGAGATCAGCGCCGCCATCAGCGCCATCGCACCGGTTTGCGCCAGATCAGCCCCCACGCTCGGACCCACGAATTCAATTCGCTTCACCGCGGCGTTTTGGTTGGTGGATTCGTTAATCACACTCAACACTTTGCTGCCCAGCACCTGACCGCCGTCCGCACCTTCAGTTGGCGGCATACGTACCATAATGTCGTGGCTGCTGCCGAAGTTTTGCAGAAGCGGATCAACGAAGCCCGCTTTCTCCAGCGCATCGCGCATCACGTCCATATCGGCCGGTTTTTCCAGCGTGATTTCAATAACCGTACCACCGGTGAAATCGAGACCCCAGTTAAACCCGCGTACGCCCATCACCACGATGGCCGCAATCAGCAGGAAACCTGAAATGCCGAAAGCCCAGTAGTCCCAGCGCATAAAGTCCCAGACTTTACGGCCGTGGTTTAATTGTTCAACAGTATATTCCTGTGCCACTTCGCACTCCTCAGATTGACAGCTTTTTGACGCGCTTGCCGCCATACAACAGGTTTACGATGGCACGTGTACCGACAATCGCGGTAAACATCGACGTCGCCACACCAATACCGGTAGTAATCGCGAACCCTTTAATTGCCCCGGTGCCAACTGCGTACAGGATGATGACCTTGATCAGCGTCGTAATGTTCGCATCAAAGATGGAGCTAAATGCGCCCGCATAACCTTCGTTGATGGCTTGCTGCACCGAACGCCCGTTACTCAACTCTTCTTTGATACGTTCGTTGATCAGTACGTTCGCATCGACCGCGACGGCAAGGGTTAAGACAATCCCCGCAATCCCCGGCATACTTAGCGTAGCGCCCGGCAGCAACGACATAATACCGACAATCAATACCAGGTTAGCAATCAGCGCACTGGTCGCAATCAGACCGAACTTCTTATAGAAGAAGATCATGAACAGGATAGACACCACCAGACCGGCCAGACACGCTTCCAGACCCTGTTTAATGTTCTGCATACCCAGGGTTGGGCCGATGGTACGTTCTTCCACAATCTGAATCGGCGCAATCAACGCACCGGCACGTAACAGCAGAGAAAGCTGACGCGCTTCGTTCGGGTTGTTGATACCGGTGATACGGAAGCTGTTACCCAGGCGAGACTGGATATTGGCAATGTTAATCACCTCTTCCTGTTTCACCAGTACTGCACGACCGTTAGCATCTTTCTTACCGCTGTCTTTGTACTCCACGAACAGGGTCGCCATCGGCTTACCGATGTTGTCCTTGGTGAAGTTGGACATGATGTTACCACCCGCGCTATCCAGCGAGATGTTAACCTGCGGCTGATTGTATTCGTCCTGGCTGGAAGTGGAGTCGGTGATATGGTCACCGGTCAGGATCACGCGCTTGTACAGCACAACAGGCTGACCTTCACGAGACTGTTTCACTTCCGAATCACCCGGAACACGACCCGATGCTGCAGCGGACTGGTCAACGTTGGTGTTTACCAGACGGAACTCCAGCGTCGCGGTTGCGCCCAGAATTTCTTTCGCACGCGCGGTATCCTGAATACCCGGCAGTTCGACCACGATGCGGTCAGCACCTTGACGTTGTACCACCGGCTCAGCAACACCCAGTTGGTTAACACGATTACGCAGAATGTTGATGTTCTGCTGTACCGCGTACTCACGGGCTTCACTCAGGCGCGCATCGGTCATTACAGCGCGCAGCGCATTGCTGCCCTGGCTGGAAATAACCAGATCCTGGTGACGTTTGCTCAAGTAAGAGATAGCTTCATCACGGGCGCTGCTATCACGGAAAGTGATGCTCAGACCGTAGTTATCTTCTTTGCGAACGGTAGTATAAGGAATGCCTTTTTCACGCAGATCGCTGCGCAGGCTATCGATATTTTGTTCCTGCAACTTACTCAGCGCGGTATCCATATCCACTTCCATCAGGAAGTGAACGCCGCCACGCAGGTCAAGACCGAGTTTCATCGGTTCTGCATGAATGGCAGCCAGCCAGCGCGGGGTTGCCGGAGCAAGGTTAAGCGCCACGACGTACTGATCGCCCAGTACGCCCATTAATACTTCACGTGCGCGCAGTTGGGTATCAGTGGAGTCGAAGCGCGCGAGAATAGCACCCTCTTCCAGAGCCACAGACTTAGGTGTGATTTTATCTTCTTGTAACGTTTTCTGGACCTGGATCAGCGTTTGCTCACTGGCGGCGGCACCGCGCACGCCAGTGATTTGAACAGCCGGATCCTCACCATACAGGTTGGGAAGCGCATAGAGCAGACCGACGACAATAACGACGATCAGCATGACATACTTCCACAAAGGATAACGGTTTAACACGGCAGTTCCCTTTGGGAAAACAATAAATTACAGCGCCTTCATGGTGCCTTTCGGCAGAACGGCAGCTACGAAATCACGTTTAATAACCACTTCAGTGGTGTCGTTCAGCGCGATAGCGATGTAGCCAGATTCTGCTACTTTGGTCACGCGACCCACCAGACCACCGTTAGTCAGCACTTCATCGCCTTTCGCAATGGAGTTCATCAGATTTTTGTGTTCTTTGGTACGCTTTTGCTGCGGGCGCAGGATCATGAAGTAGAAAATCAGACCAAACACCACCAGCATCAGAATCAGAGACATCGGGCTGCCCTGCGCCGGAGCACCTGTTGCCGCTACCGCATCAGAAATAAAAAAGCTCATTCAAATTCCCTCATTATTAAAATTAATCAACGTTCACAGGTGGAACTGGTCTACCCTGACGTTGGTAAAAATCAGTCACGAAGCTCTCTAATTTACCCTCTTCAATAGCCTTGCGTAAACCCGCCATCAAACGCTGGTAGTAGCGAAGGTTATGAATCGTGTTGAGACGCGCGCCCAATATTTCGTTGCAACGGTCGAGATGATGCAAGTAAGCGCGCGAATAATTGCGACAGGTGTAGCAATCACACTCAGCATCGAGCGGACTGGTGTCGCTTTTATGTTTCGCGTTACGAATTTTTACCACGCCGTCAGTCACAAACAAATGACCATTACGGGCATTTCGCGTTGGCATCACACAGTCAAACATATCGATACCGCGACGCACGCCTTCAACCAGATCTTCTGGTTTACCGACGCCCATCAGGTAACGCGGTTTATCTGCCGGAATCTGCGGGCAAACATGTTCCAGAATGCGGTGCATATCTTCCTTCGGTTCACCGACAGCCAAACCGCCGACAGCGTAGCCATCAAAGCCGATATCTACCAGACCTTTGACGGAGATATCACGTAAATCTTCGTAAACACTGCCCTGAATGATGCCAAAAAGCGCATTTTTGTTGCCGAGGCTATCAAAACGGTCACGGCTGCGCTTCGCCCAACGCAGAGACATCTCCATCGAGCGTTTAGCATAGTCCCAGTCGGCCGGATACGGTGTACATTCGTCGAAGATCATCACGATATCGGAACCGAGATCGTATTGAATCTCCATCGACTTCTCGGGATCGAGGAAAATCGGATCGCCGTTGATCGGGTTACGGAAATGCACGCCTTGTTCGGTTATCTTCCGGATATCGCCCAGGCTGAACACCTGGAAGCCGCCGGAATCGGTGAGTATCGGCCCTTTCCACTGCATAAAATCGTGCAGATCGCCGTGCAGTTTCATGATTTCCTGCCCCGGGCGTAGCCACAGGTGGAAAGTGTTGCCGAGGATGATCTGTGCGCCGGTCGCTTCAACTTCTTCCGGCGTCATGCCTTTTACTGTGCCGTAAGTACCGACCGGCATAAAAGCAGGCGTTTCTACTACGCCACGATCAAAAACCAGGCGGCCGCGGCGAGCGCGACCGTCTGTGGTATCCAGTTCAAATTTCATCTTCACTCCTGCGTCAGAAAAACAGTCCGACGTTTTAAACACTCATGCCGGAAACTTATTCCCCGACACGCTCAGAAATAGCCTGCGGATTGTACGTGATAAACATCGCATCCCCGTAACTAAAAAAGCGATATTCCGCTTTTACCGCTTCATGATAGGCGTGCATGGTGTTTTTATAACCAGCAAATGCGGAAACCAGCATAATCAGTGTCGATTCCGGCAGGTGGAAGTTGGTGACCAGAGCATCAATCACCTGATATTTATAGCCTGGATAAATAAAGATTTGTGTATCGCCGAAGAACGGCTCGATTAGATCGTTTTTGGCCGCCTGCGCCGCACTTTCCAGTGAACGTACGGAGGTGGTGCCCACCGCAATCACGCGGTTACCGCGCGCTTTCGCCGCCAGCACCGCGTCCACCACATCCTGCGGCACTTCCGCATATTCGGAGTGCATAATGTGGTTTTCAATAGTGTCTACGCGCACCGGCTGGAAAGTGCCCGCTCCAACGTGCAGGGTGACGAACGCCATTTCAATGCCTTTATCGCGCAGTTTAGCCAGCAGCGGATCGTCAAAATGCAGACCCGCGGTCGGCGCAGCGACGGCACCCGGTTTTTCGCTGTACACGGTCTGGTACAGCTCGCGGTCGGCGTCTTCATCCGGACGGTCGATATACGGCGGCAACGGCATATGGCCAATCGCGTTGAGGATATCCAGCACGCTGCGTTCGTCGTTAAACTCAACTTCAAACAGCGCGTCATGACGCGCCACCATCGTTGCTTTAATGCTTTCGTCATCGCCCAGCAGCAGCTCGGCGCCCGGTTTCGGCGCTTTCGAGGCACGAATATGCGCCAGAATACGTTTGTCATCCAGCATACGCTCGACCAGCACTTCAATTTTACCGCCGCTGGCTTTACGACCAAACAGACGCGCAGGAATGACGCGGGTGTTGTTAAAGACCAGCAAATCGCCAGGGTTGAGCTTATCGAGCAAATCGGTGAAAGTACCGTGCGTCAGCGCGCCCGTCGGCCCGTCCAAAGACAGCAAGCGACAGCTACTGCGCTCAGCTTGCGGATAGTGGGCAATCAGGGATTCGGGTAGTTCAAAGGTGAAATCGGTAACGCGCATGACACTGACTCAGACTAAAATAAGAGGCGGGTAGTCTAGTGCCGGGGCGTTCTCCCTGCAACCTTTACCCCTCTGGATAAACATTTAACTATGAATTTTCTTGCACATTTGCATCTCGCTCACCTTGCCGACAGCTCGCTTTCCGGCAATCTGCTGGCCGATTTTGTCCGGGGTAATCCGGAAACGCACTACTCGCCTGATGTGGTAGAAGGCATCTTCATGCATCGTCGTATCGACGTGATGACAGATAACCTGCCGCAGGTGCGTGAAGCCAAAGAATGGTTTCGTAGCGAAACGCGCCGCGTCGCGCCGATTACGCTGGATGTCATGTGGGATCATTTTCTGTCGCGCCACTGGTCGGAGATCTCCCCTGACTTCCCGCTGACGGACTTTGTGCGCTATGCCCGTACCCAGGTAACCACTATTTTGCCAGAATCGCCGCCACGCTTTATCAATCTGAATAACTATATATGGTCAGAGAAATGGCTTGAGCGCTACCGGGACATGGATTTTATCCAGAACGTCCTGAACGGCATGGCCAGCCGCCGTCCACGGCTCGATGCCCTACGCGACTCATGGTATGACCTCAATACGCATTACGATGCGTTAGAAGAACGATTCTGGCAGTTTTATCCGCAAATGATGGACCAGGCGCGGCGTAAAACCCTTTGATTGCAACCCGCATTCCCCGCCGGATAAGCCGTAGCCGTCATCCGGCAAAAGATTGATAGACAAAACCTGTCTCATTGATTGCCAGCGCCTCTTTGTCTTATTCACGAACACTCTCTATACTGGCCCGCGTTGCGTTCCAAAAACCCCTTAACATTGCAGGAGAATTATATGGTACTGGTAACTCGTCAGGCTCCGGATTTCACAGCAGCTGCGGTACTGGGTAGCGGTGAGATCGTTGAAAACTTCAACTTCAAACAGCATACCAACGGTAAAACTACCGTTCTGTTCTTCTGGCCGATGGACTTCACCTTCGTTTGCCCGTCTGAACTGATCGCATTCGACAAACGTTACGAAGAATTCCAGAAACGCGGCGTTGAAGTTGTTGGCGTTTCCTTCGACTCCGAATTTGTCCACAACGCATGGCGTAACACCCCTGTCGACAAAGGCGGCATCGGTGCAGTGAAATACGCAATGGTTGCTGACATTAAACGCGAAATCCAGAAAGCCTACGGCATCGAGCACCCGGAAGCCGGCGTTGCTCTGCGTGGTTCTTTCCTGATCGACGCTAACGGCGTTGTTCGCCACCAGGTAGTTAACGATCTGCCGCTGGGCCGTAACATCGACGAAATGCTGCGCATGGTTGACGCGCTGCAGTTCCACGAAGAGCACGGCGACGTATGCCCGGCACAGTGGGAAAAAGGTAAAGAAGGTATGAACGCGTCTCCGGACGGCGTAGCAAAATACCTGACCGAGAACGTTTCCAGCCTGTAATTGGCATGAATCGACAAAAGGCCCGCTAGTGCGGGCCTTTTTTATTGTTCGTAGGTCAGGTAGGCGATTGCGTCACTCTCTGTAAGTATCACCCGCGACAATACGCTTATCCAAACCACAATTAAAACGCGAAACAGGAACAGCCAAGCGCCCCCCAGAAAGCCCGGTCATCTGACACCGAAATGCCTGATTGACGCGCAATATCATGCTGATGACCGTGTACGCCACAGCTACCACAGCACTGATGCATCTGCACCATTGCGCCAATTTTAGCCGCAGCAGGCGGCGCTGAGCGATAGTGCCCCGGCACCTTCACCACCGGCGACCAGTCCGGCACAACCGGGATGGCTGGTGGTGCCAGCGGGGTGAAATGCCCTGCCGCATACACGACTTTGCCATCGACAATGGTCATCACTGACTCAATGCCTTTGATCTCTTCTTCCGCCACGTTGAAGTAATCTTTAGACAGCACCACCAGGTCGGCCAGTTGATCTTTCTCGATTCGCCCTTTCTTACCCTGCTCGCTGGAGAACCAGGCGCTGCCAGCGGTCCACAGTTCCAGCGCCACGTCGCGCGGCAAGCGGTTGTTATCATCGTACATCGCCATACCGCCAACGGTGCGGCCCGAAACCAGCCAATAGAGCGCGGTCCACGGGTTGTAGCTAGCCACACGGGTGGCGTCAGTCCCCAGCCCTACCGGAACTTCAGCCGCCAGCATTTTCGCCACCGGCGGCGTGTGTTTGACCGCATCTTTGCCATAACGATCGACAAAATATTCGCCCTGGAACGCCATTCGGTGCTGAACAGCAATCCCGCCGCCCAGCGCTTTAACGCGCTCGATATTCCGTTCAGTAATGGTTTCGGCATGATCGAAGAACCAGTGCAGGCCATTGAACGGGATATCACGATTCACCTTCTCAAACACGTCCAACATGCGGCTGATAGATTCATCGTAGGTGGCGTGCAGGCGGAACGGCCAGCGGTGCTCCACCAGGTGTCGCACCACGCGCTCCAGCTCATCTTCCATACCCTCCGGCAGGTCCGGGCGCGGCTGGAGAAAATCTTCAAAATCCGCTGCCGAAAAGACCAACATTTCCCCGGCCCCATTGGCGCGGTAGAAGTCGGTCCCCTGCCCCGGTTTGAGCATATCGGTCCAACGTTCAAAGTCTTCCAGTTCCTGTTTCGGACGCTGGGTAAACAGGTTGTAGGCAATACGCACCGTCATCTGCTTGTTGGCATGTAACTGCTCAATGATCTCGTAATCTTCCGGATAGTTCTGGAAGCCGCCGCCCGCATCGATGGCACTGGTCAGCCCCAGACGGTTCAGTTCACGCATAAACTGGCGGGTCGAGTTAACCTGCATTTCCAGCGGCAGTTTTGGTCCTTTTGCCAGCGTCGAATAAAGGATCATGGCGTTTGGTTTAGCGATCAACATCCCGGTCGGGTTGCCGTTGCTATCACGCACAATCTCACCGCCCGCCGGATCCGGCGTCGCTTTGGTGTAGCCGACGGCTTTCAGCGCAGCGCGGTTCAGCAAAGCCCGGTCGTAGAGATGCAGAACAAAAACCGGGGTATCCGGAGCAGCTTCATTCAGTTCTTCCAGGGTTGGCATGCGACGTTCGGCAAACTGGAATTCGCTCCAGCCGCCCACCACGCGTACCCATTGCGGCGACGGCGTTCTGTCCGCCTGGTCTTTGAGCATACGTAGGGCGTCCGCCAGCGACGGCACGCCTTCCCAACGTAATTCCAGGTTGTAATTCAGTCCACCACGAATAAGGTGCAGGTGCGAATCGTTCAGACCCGGGATCACCGTATGTCCTTGCAGATCGACAACCTGCGTCCCTTCGGCAGCAAAGCTCATTACCCGCTCGTGACTACCGGTCGCCAGGATCTTTCCGTTGGCAATCGCCACCGCCTCGACCTGCGGGCGTTGCCTATCGAGAGTATGAATTTTTCCGTGAGTCAGAATCAGTGTGGCAGTTTGAGACATAACAATCTCCTGAGATACCGGTCAGGCTTTTTTCAGCCATCCGGCAAACAGACGGGTTACGATGGGCATCCAGAACCAGACCACCAGCGCAACCACACAGGCATCATTGATGAGATGCAGGAGTAACGAGCCCTTCATTGCAGGCAGCACAATGCCGGTCAACCACGGCACCAGATTGGTGCTAGGAAATATCACCAGCAGGGTTATCAGAAACTGTTTCCAGCGTTTGGGCTGGCGTACATGGGGCGCTGGTGGCGTAAACCAGAATGCCGCTTCGGTACGAATTTCGGTTTTATCACCTTCCGCCAGCAGTGGGGCAATCTCTTCCACCAGCACACGGCGCGTATCGGACTGGGTCCAGTTATACAGATGCTCAAGCGTGTCGAAGCGAATAATGATATTCCACAGGTTGTCGCCATCCGCAGGGCGAATCACGTTCGCCCCGAGATGACCGGGAAACTCGGCCGCCACCGGCATAATTTTCCCCAGCCATTGCTCATACCGCTGCGCCTGCTCAGGCAGCAGGGTGTGGGTAATCACCAACGTCACATGTTTGTTCTGCGCCATGAAGGATTCCTTGTTGAGAGGAAACAGGCCGCTTAGGCCAGGAAAGCAATACACAAAATCATTCATGGTGCATCGAGGCGGCAAGGTTGTGGATCCCCGGGAGCTTACATAAGTCAGTGACTGGGGTACGCAAGCGAAGCCAACAAAGATGCAACATGAAGGATGACGTGTATTTAGGCTTTACGTTCTGGCGCGCCATGCACCATGGTATAGGCATAATCCACGCCCATACCGTAGGCACCGCTGTGCTCGCGTACCAGATCCATGACGGCGTCGTAGGTTTCTTTGCGAGACCAGTCGCGCTGATACTCAAGAAGAACCTGTTGCCAGGTTACGGGTACGGCACCAGCCTGTACCATGCGGTCGATAGAACGCTCATGGGCATCCACGGACGTGCCGCCGGAAGTGTCGGTCACCACATATACTTCATAACCCGCTTCCAGCGCCATCAGTGCCGGGAAAGTCAGGCAGACTTCGGTCCACAGCGCGGAGATAATCAGTTTTTTGCGCCCAGTCGCTTCCACGGCCTTCACAAACGCCGCATCTTCCCAGGAGTTCATTGAGGTGCGTTCAATGGGTTTTACATCAGGATGAACCGCTAACAGTTCTGGCCAGATATATCCGCTAAAACTTTTCGTTTCTACAGAAGTATAAATCACCGGAACATTGAATATTTTCCCGGCTTTCGCTAATGCCACGGTATTATTTTTTAAAGTCTGGCGATCGATATTCGCTACACCAAATGACATTTGCGGCTGATGATCAATAAAAATAAGCGTAGAGTTTTGAGGGTCAATCAGTTCCCGAATAGACATATCACACCTTCTTAATCAATAAGTTAAAAGGCAACGGTCTGTATCTGCCGTCAGCAGCAGGATCCTGAATCAGAAAGCTTGTTGAGTATAGCGGGAAATTTCTAACGAGTTATTAAAGAAAACTTACCATCCTGTGAAACTATTAATTCTGTGTTGCGATATATCCTAAACAACATCAAAAAAATGCGCATGATTCATCTAATTTATTCACTGGCATTGTTTTTCTTCATTCGGTACAACAGAAGGGTTTAATTTTCAGGATCTTTTCTGCTTATGCGCATTAATCTGGATGTTTTGCTTATTCTCGACGCACTCGACAAACAGGGTTCATTTGCCGCGGCGGCCGAATCGCTGTTTAAAACGCCTGCGGCACTCAGCTATATGATTCAAAAGCTGGAAAGCGACCTGAATATCGAGTTGCTTGACCGTTCCGGACACCGGGCTAAATTTACCGACACCGGACAGATGATGCTGGAAAAGGGACGTTTATTGCTAAGTGCGGCAAAAGATCTCGAAAAACAGGCGGTACAGCTGAGTTCAGGCTGGGAAAAAGAGCTGGCGATTGCGCTGGACGACTCCTTTCCTTTCGCCTCGCTGTTACCCATTATCGATGAATTTCACGCGCTGAATAAGCAAACCCGCCTCAGTTTTACCCATCATACGCTGGCGGGTTCCTGGGAGGAGCTGACCCATAATGGAGCAGATATTATTCTGGGGGCGATTAATGAACCACCAACGTCAGCGGCCTGGTCCTACAAAATGCTCGGTACATTGGACAATGTATTTGTCGTGGCACCTGAGCATCCGCTGGCCGCAGCACCTGATGGCCTGACCAACGAGCAGTTGTGCCTGCATCGGGCGATTGTTATCAGCGACAGCGCCCGCTTCTGCCATCCGTTACAAACCAATCTGATGGAGGAGCAGGCGCAGATCCGTGTCGATGACTTCCACAGTAAAGTGATGCTACTGCGAGCCGGCATGGGCTGCGGATTTCTCCCCCGCCATATTGCCAGCCCGTGGCTTGCTACGGGCGAGCTGGTGGAAAAAACGGTTATCTCATTTCGCCAAAAAGACGTGGCCTATATGGCATGGCGTAATAACCGTGATGGGCTGGCGCAGCGCTGGTGGCGAGACGCGCTGCTGGCAAGCCCGGCGATTGCGCACTTATATCAATGACCTGACCATACCGAGGCGGAAATCGCCGGCAACGTCAGGATATCGTCGGCAAGCACACCTTTGCCTTCTTTGTGCTGCCAATGACTCACGCTCAGTAATGGCGAGGCTGGCAGGACCACTTCACAAGCCTGGCCACGGTTAATCGCCACTAACACGCGCTGGCGGTTTAGCACCCGTACAAACACCACCACGTTATCCTCGGCGTAAATCACCTGACAACCACCGTGGCGTAGCGCCTGGCTCTGGTGGCGTAATTTTGCCAGCCGCTGGTACAACGCCAGCAGGTTAGCGTCCTGTTTTTCAGGCTGCCATGGGAAAGGTTTGCGGCAAAACGGATCGTTGTTGCCATCCAGCCCCACTTCGTCGCCGTAGTAAATACAGGGCACGCCAGGCCAGGTAAATAGCCACACCACCGCCAGCGGTAAACGTGCGACGTCTTTACCGAGCAGAGACTTAAAGCGAGCGGTATCGTGGCTGTCGAGCTGGTTAAACATGCGCAATTGCTGTTGATGCGACAACCCCGCGCGGTAGTTATCCATCCACGCCATACAGGTCTGGGCGTCAATGGATTGTGGGTCGTATGAAATATCGGTATTGGCGAGGAATCCCCAGAGAGGGAAAGTAAAGCCGCGATAGTTCATGGCGGCATCTTCCGCGTCGGCCTGCAACCACTGGCGCGCATCGCCAAAATGTTCACCCACCACATACGCCTCTGGCTGGGTTTCTTTAGCCGCCTGCGTAATGCCGGCCACGTGTTGTAGGTTGTTACGTGCGCCTCCTGCTTCTCCCAGCATGTGCACCACATCAAGACGCCAGCCGTCCATACTCCACGGCGCTTTCAGCCAGTGACGGACGATACTGTCTTCGCCGCGATAAATTTCATTTACCAGGCTTTCCGAAGAAAAGTCCAGCTTGGGCAGGCTAGAATACCCCAGCCAGTCGAGCGCAACGCCGTCGGCTGAGAAATGATACCAGTCGCGCCAGGGGGATTCTGGGTTATGGCACGCCCCATCCGTTCCCCTACTATGCCGGTCAAACCAGGCGTGCGAATCGCCGCTATGGTTAAAAACACCGTCCAGAATCAAGCGCATGCCCTGCTGTTGGGTGTTGTGCCGCAGGCGTAGCAGCGCCGTGTCGCCGCCAAATTGCGGATCAACATGACGGTAATCTTCGGTATCGTATTTATGCACGCTCGGCGCGGTAAACACAGGATTCAGGTACAGCGCCGTGACCCCTAACGTTTTCAGGTACGGTAGCTTTTCGCTGATGCCGTCCAAATCACCGCCATAGAACGTGGAGCCACCGGCCTGAGCCGTAAGCGGTTCGTCCCATTCGCGCCGCACGATGTCGTGCCCGGCCGCGTGGTGATAATAGACGTTATCCTGGCCCGCTTCACGCGACTGGCTGCGGGCAAAACGGTCCGGGAAAATTTGGTAAAAGACCTGGTCAGCGACCCACTGCGGACCGTTATCCGGCACATCGACGGCAAACTGCTCCAGACGCGCAGGCGGAAAACGGCTGAATCCCTGTGGGGTGAACCACAACTGACGATCGAGCCAAAGTAATTTAAAGCTATAGCGTCGACGAGGCTGCCCGCTGGAGAGATCGATCGCCGCTCGCCACGCGGTCACACCCGGCTGCGGCTGGCTGCGCTGCTTGTGCATAGCCAGCGAAATCTCTTCGTTATCGTTTTCTGCGCGTAGCGTCACCCGCTGGGGTGGATTTTCCCCCGCCAGCCATAATGTAATCGTCAGTTGATCTTTGTTTTGCTTAACAAATGGGGCAACCGGAAGGTGCCAGACGTTCAACATCACGTATCCCCTTTGATGATAATGACGTCACCTTGCCATAGCGAAGTGCAGGATCACTCATCATCTTAACGTTTATTGGGGGAGGAGTTCGGGGGAGGAGAAAATTGCCGGGTAACGCAAAGCTACCCGGCAAAAATATTACTGTGCTTCAGCCAGTTGGCGCTCGCGACGGCGCTTGAATCCCCAGCCGACCAGCAGCAGGACAATCCACGCAAAGCCAACGTACAGCGAAATGCGGGTATCCGGATGATAGCCGATAAGCGCGATGATAAAGACCAGGAAAATCAGGCCAACAATGGTCGTCGTTACCCCACCCGGTACTTTAAATTTCAGCGCTTTGACCTCTTCTGGCGGCAGACGACGACGGAAAGCAATCTGCGACAGCAGGATCATAATCCACACCCAAACCGTGGCGAACGTTGCCAAAGAGGCGATCACCAGGAAGACGTTTTCCGGCATGATGTAGTTAAGATAAACCGCAAACAGCAGCGCGATGGTCATCACCATCACCGTAACCCACGGCACGCCACGACGCGACGTCTTGGCAAACATTTTTGGGGCACTGCCCTGCTCCGCCATGCCGTGTAGCATACGTCCCACACCGAAGACGTCAGAGTTAATTGCCGACAGCGACGCAGTCAGAACCACAAAGTTGAGGATCCCGGCAGCAAAGGTAATGCCCATATGCTGGAACGTCATAACGAACGGGCTACCGTCGGTACCCACCTGGTTCCACGGGTAGATAGACATAATGACGAACAACGTCCCCACATAAAACACCAGGATACGCATTGGTACGGAATTGATAGCGCGCGGAATAGATTTTTCCGGGTCTTTGGCTTCGCCTGCGGTAATCCCGATAATCTCAATCCCGCCGTAAGCGAACATCACCATTTGCAGCGACATCACCATGCCGAGCCAGCCGTTGCTGAAGAAGCCACCGTTGCTCCATAAGTTATGGATACCGGTCGGTTGCCCGCCGTTGCCAATCCCCCAAATGATGATACCGAAACCAGCGACAATCATGATGATAATGGTGGCGACTTTGAAGAACGAGAACCAGAACTCCAGCTCGCCAAACACCTTCACGCTCATCAGGTTGATGGCGCAGATAATCAGCACTACGCTGAGTACCCAAATCCAGTGCGGTACGGCCGGGAACCAGACGCCCATGTAAATACCAAAGGCAGTCACATCGGCAATGGCGACAATCAGGATTTCAAAACAATAGGTCCAGCCGGTGATATAGCCTGCCAGCGGTCCGAGGTTTTCCTGCGCATAGCGCGAGAAGGAGCTGGCTGCAGGGTTATGAACAGACATTTCGCCCAGCGCGCGCATAATAATATACGCCGCTACGCCGCCGATAATATAGGCCAGCAACACGCTTGGCCCCGCCATTTTGATGGCATCGGCCGAGCCATAGAACAGCCCGGTACCAATTGCTGAACCTAATGCCATAAAGCGGATGTGCCGGGTGCTCAGCCCACGCTTTAGCTTGTTATTACTTTCCATCGATTCCTAACCTGTTAACACAATAAAAAAACCACGGGGCCATGTTAATAGCCCCGTGGTTAAAACTTATTGTCAGTGATATTAGTGTGCGCTGGAGGTCACTTGTCGACCCGCGGCGCGATCCCAGATAACTGCCAGGACCACCATCACGACTGTTGGCATCAACCACGCCAGCCCCTGCTCCGCCAGCGGTAAACGCTGGGTCCAGGCCGGTAACACGTCGCCAATTGCAGAAGCTTTAATGCCATCAAGGATACCAAAAATCAGGCTGATAAACATCGCAGGTGCAATGACGCGGGAAGAATTATGCCACCATGAGCGGGTAAAGCTTAATACAACCAGTGCGATACATGGCGGATAGATAGCCGTCAGCACCGGAATAGAGATCTGAATCAGATGGCTCAGACCCAGGTTAGAAACCACCATCGAGAAGCCGCCGAGGATAAATACCAGCGTACGATAAGACAGTGGAACGTACTGGGCAAAGAACTCTGCGCACGCACAGGTCAAGCCAACCGCGGTGACCAGACAGGCGATGAAAATCAGCGCCGCCAGCAGGAAGCTTCCTGCACCGCCAAAGGTGTGCTGAACATACGCATGCAGAATCGCCGCGCCGTTAGCAGACTGATCGACCAGAATCGCGCTATCAGAACCCAGACGGAACAGCGCGAGATACAGCAGCGTTAAGCCCACACCCGCCATTAAACCCGCCCAAACGGTGTAACGGGTCAGCAGACGCGCTTCAGTAACACCACGCGAGCGAGCGGCGTTAACGATAACAATACCAAACACCATCGCGCCCAGCGTATCCATGGTCAGATACCCGTTCACGAAGCCATTAGAAAATGCCGCAGTTTGGTAGGCTTCCATCGCATTACTGATCGGGCCTGCTGGCCAGACGATTGCGGCGACAGACAGAACAACCAGCGCCAGGATTTTCAGCGGCGCCAGGAAATTACCCACCGTATCCAGCAGTTTGCCCGGATACAGCGAAACCAGAATCACAATCGCGAAATAGATAACGCTATAGATAAACAGCGGCAGCGCAGAGTCACCGGTCAGCGGTGCAATCCCGACTTCGAAAGAGACCGTCGCGGTACGCGGGGTAGCAAATAACGGCCCAACGGCCAGATAGCAAACAGTCGCCAGTAGCAGACCAGCAACTTTACCGATAGGTGTGCTCAGTCGGTCCACACCACCACCGACTTTCGCCAGCGCGACAACGGTAAGTACCGGCAGGCCAACGGCGGTAATCAAAAAGCCAAAAGCCGCAGTCCAGACGTGTTCACCTGCCTGCAAACCAACCATTGGGGGGAAGATGATGTTACCTGCACCAACGAACAGTGCAAATGTCATAAATCCCAAAGCGATAATATCGCGCGATTTTAACTGATGGGTCATAAAGTCTTACTGCCTGTGGATGTGGTGTTGAAAATAGTAAATTTTTGCCTTTCCCTGGGGGACAATACAGCGGCATTTTTGCTCAATTCCAGCGGGAAACACTCCCGACCTGGCGCGGCGAAGAATAGTTTTTCGATTTACCGCGTAAATGCAGTCGGTATGACAGCACCTGGAGCGCAATTTAAACGCTTATAACGTTTTAAAGCAAGGTGGGATCCAAAAACCAGAACAATATAGCGATATGAAAAATTTGGTTAGCACAAAACACCATTTCATGGAAAAAGGTATGGGTAATAGTTCGAACAAAAAACAATCAAACGTCGTAAAATTCAGGAGTCATATATTGACCGTATAGAAAAAGCCAGCTTGTGCTGGCTTTTGGAAAGATAATCTTACGAATGTGCTTTAACCGTTACTTTTGGCAATCAAACGTTCCGGGATCACGAAACTAAATCGCGTCCCTTTGCCTGGTTCGCTTTCGATATTCAAACGGCTGTCGTGATGATGCAGCGCATGTTTCACGATGGCAAGGCCCAACCCGCTACCGCCCGTTTGCCGCGATCGCGCCTTATCTACCCGATAAAAACGCTCGGTCAAACGTGGAATATGCTCGGCGGCAATGCCTGGACCGTTGTCTTCCACACAAAATTCCGCCCCCGAGACCACATGCTGCCAGCGTACGGTAATGTGCGTTCCCGCTGGTGTGTGGTTCACCGCGTTGTACACGAGATTCGAGATAGCGCTACGCAACTGCTCCTCGTTGCCCCGCACGTTCAGGCTGTTATCGACATCAAAGGTAAACGTATGTTTATGCTGGCTCAGGGTTTGCGCTTCGTGCTCGATCACGCGCAGCATCATGGGCACATCGACTTTCTCATTCAGTTGCAACGTCGGAGCAGCTTCAATTTTTGACAGCGTCAGCAGCTGCTTCACCAGGCCTTCCATACGGTACGTTTGTTCGCGCATGGTATGCAGCGCTTTTTCGCGCGTTGTCCCTTCCAGCGGATGCTCCTGCATCATTTCCAGATAACCTTGCAGCACCGTCAGCGGTGTGCGCAGCTCATGGCTGGCGTTGGCGAAAAAGTTTCGCCGTGAACCTTCCAGTTGGTGCATCTGGGTAACGTCGCGCGCCACCATCAGCAGTTGCTTATCCGTGTAGGGCATCACGCGAATTTCCAGATGCCGTCCGGTATTGAGCACCAGATTGATAGGCCGGCTAAAGTCGCGCGTTTTCAGATATTGTGTGAATTCCGGGTACCGCAGCAGGTTAAGAATATTTTGCCCGCTATCGTCCGGCCAGCGCAGTCCCAGAACCTGCTGAGCCAGTCCGTTACACCAGAAGATACCGCCTTCTTCGGTGGTCAACACCACCGCGTCGGGTAGTGATTCCGCCCCGCTGCGAAAACGTTTGATCAGGTTACCCAGTTCTCGACGGCGCTTTTTGTTGCGCAGCTGCATTTGATGCAGCCCATATAACAACGGCTCCCAACTGCCTCGCCCCGGCGGCGGCGTCATGCTTCTGTCGACCCATAGCCACCAGGACAAACGTAATAGATTCCAGAAATGCCAGATAAGCAGACCCGTTACCGACGCCAGTAAAAACCAGGGCAGGTAACCGAAAAAAGCGCTAAGGATAAATGCCGGTATGCAGCACAGGATCAGCTCCAGTACCAACCTTTTCCATGACAATCGTTCTAGCAAACGTCTTACTCCATAAACGGCCTAATCCATCAGGCCCTGATTCTTGTCAGTCAGAAGCGGGTCGAAAAACGATATCCCGTCCCGCGAACTGTCTGCACCATTCGATCATGTCCGCTGTGCTCCAGCGCTTTACGTAAGCGGCGGATATGCACATCCACTGTCCGGTCTTCCACGTAGACATTGGTTCCCCAGACATGATTGAGGAGTTGTTCACGGCTGTAGACGCGCTCAGGGTGGGTCATAAAGAAGTGCAACAGTTTGAATTCGGTCGGCCCCATATCCAGCGGATCCTCGCCGGTCATCACGCGATGCGAGGTCGGATCAAGGCTTAGCCCCTGCATCTCAATAACCTCTTCCACCGCCATCGGTGAAATACGACGCAGAACCGCTTTAATACGCGCCACCAGCTCCTTGGGAGAAAACGGCTTGGTAATATAATCATCCGCACCGGTTTCCAGACCCCGGACGCGGTCTTCCTCTTCACCTCTCGCCGTCAGCATCATCACGGGGATATCCCGCGTCATGGCTTCGCGCTTGAGATGTTTAATAAACTGCAGACCCGAGCCGCCGGGAAGCATCCAGTCAAGCAGGACGAGATCCGGCCAGGGTTCATTGAGTTGGTTCACAGCACTGTCATAGTCTTCGGCTTCTACGGGTTGAAAACCGTTTTGCTCGAGCACGAAGCAGACCATTTCACGAATTGGAGCTTCATCTTCTACGACCAGAATACGTCTCGCCATGATTTGCCCTGTTTATAATTAAATCGTTTGCCATCAATACGGTGCCATTATGCGTCAGTTTTATGACAGATTTATGAAAAGATAGCCCAGGTTTAACGCAGCCCGGCGAATTATGACAGCCCGGAGACAAGATATTACCGTCCTTGAAAGGTTATAATCCCCACCACTGTTTTATCGTCATGGAACTCTTATGCGCATCCTTCACACGTCTGACTGGCATCTGGGCCAAAATTTCTACAGCAAGAGCCGCGCCGCTGAACATCAGGCCTTTCTCGACTGGCTGCTGGAAACGGCACAATCCCACCAGGTGGATGCCATTATTGTGGCGGGTGATATTTTCGATACCGGCTCACCGCCAAGCTACGCTCGTGAGCTGTATAACCGTTTTGTCGTTAATTTACAGCAAACCGGGTGTCATCTGGTGGTGCTGGCAGGCAACCACGACTCCGTCGCCACACTCAATGAATCCCGCGATATACTGGCGTTTCTCAACACCACGGTCGTTGCCAGCGCCGGCCATGCGCCGCAGGTACTGCCGCAACGCGACGGCACGCCGGGGGCGATTCTGTGCCCGGTTCCTTTTTTACGTCCACGCGACATCATTACCAGCCAGGCCGGGCTAACCGGGCAAGAAAAACAGCAACATTTGCTGTCAGCCATCACCGACTATTACCAGCAGCAGTATCAGGATGCCTGCACGCTGCGTGGTGATCAGAATCTGCCCATCATCGCGACTGGGCATTTGACCACCGTCGGCGCCAGTAAAAGTGACGCCGTCCGAGACATTTATATCGGTACGCTGGACGCCTTCCCTGCACAAAACTTCCCTCCGGCGGACTACATCGCGCTGGGCCATATTCACCGGGCGCAGGTTATCGGCGGCACGGAGCATATTCGCTACTGCGGCTCGCCGATCGCTCTCAGTTTTGACGAGTGCGGCAAAAACAAATGCGTGCATCTGGTGAGCTTTAAAGCAGGGAAACTCAACGCCGTCGAGAATCTCGCCGTACCGGTCACCCAGCCGCTTGCGGTACTGAAAGGCGATCTCGCCGCCATTACCGCCCAGCTTGAGCAGTGGCGCAACGTACAGCAAGAGCCGCCGGTGTGGCTGGATATTGAAATTACCACCGATGACTATCTGCATGATATGCAGCGTAAAATCCAGGCCTTGACCGAAGATTTACCGGTTGAGGTGTTATTGGTGCGCCGCAGTCGGGAACAGCGCGAACGTATTATGGCCAATGAACGTCGTGAAACATTAAGCGAGCTGAGCGTGGCGGAGGTTTTTGACCGCCGCCTGGCGCTGGAAGAACTCGAAGAACCGCAGCGCGAGCGGCTTAATCAGCTGTTTAGCGCAACCGTACAGACGCTTGCCGGGGAGGCTGAAGCATGAAAATTCTCAGCCTGCGCCTGAAAAACCTCAACTCCCTGAAGGGAGAATGGAAAGTCGATTTCACGGCAGAACCTTTTGCCAGCAACGGGCTGTTCGCCATCACCGGGCCCACTGGCGCGGGGAAAACCACCCTGCTGGACGCAATTTGCCTTGCGCTGTACCACGAAACGCCGCGCCTGAATACTGTGTCACAGTCGCAAAACGACCTGATGACCCGCGACACAGCGGAGTGTCTGGCCGAGGTGGAGTTTGAGGTGCGGGGCGAAGCCTACCGCGCATTCTGGAGCCAGAACAGGGCACGCAACCAGCCTGAGGGAAACCTGCAGGTCCCGCGCGTAGAGCTGGCCCGCTGCGCCGACGGTAAAATCCTCGCCGATAAAGTCAAAGACAAGCTGGAGATGACCGCCGAGCTTACCGGGCTGGATTACGGTCGTTTTACCCGTTCCATGCTGCTCTCTCAGGGCCAGTTTGCCGCATTTCTTAATGCCAAACCAAAAGAGCGCGCCGAACTGCTGGAAGAGCTGACCGGCACAGAGATTTACGGTCAAATCTCCGCTATGGTGTTTGAAAAGCACAAATCAGCGCGTACGGAGCTGGAAAAACTACAGGCCCAGGCCAGCGGCGTGGCGCTGTTAGCACCAGAGCAGGTGCAATCCCTGACGGAAAGTTTGCAGGTACTTACTGACGAAGAAAAACAATACCTTACCAGCCAACAAACCCAGCAACAGCACCTCAACTGGCTCATTCGGCAAAATGAGCTACAAACGGATATAAACCGTCACCAGCAGGCATTACAGGCAGCGCTTCAGGCGCAAGAAGACGCGCAGCCGCAGTTGGCGGCACTGAGTCTGGCACTGCCGGCCAGGGCGTTACGCCCGCACTGGGAGCGAATTCAGGAACAAACGGCTACTATCGAGCGTACACGCCAGAAGATTCAGGAAGTGAATGCTCGCTTACAAAGCAGCTTAACGCTGCGCGGGCGTATTCGCCAGCAGGCGCAAATGCAGTCGACCTTGATACTAGCCGAACAACAGACGTTAACCGACTGGCTTAATGAGCATGATCGCTTCCGCTTATGGAGTAGCGAACTGGCAGGATGGAAAGCGCTGCTGGCCCAACAGTCCGACGCCAGCGCCCAGCTACGCCAATGGCAGCAGCTGCGAGAGAACGACACGCGTAAGCTCAATGCACTAACGCTTCCCGCGCTGACCCTTTCGCCGCAGGAGGTAACGGATGCGCTGGCGCAACATGTGCAGCTTCGTCCATTACGCCAGCGGCTGAGCAATTTACACGGACAAATCACCCCGAAGCAAAAACAACTGGCACAGTTACGCGCCACGCTTGTACAGCGTCAACAAGAGTTGACCCAGCGCAACGCGGTGCTTGCCGAAAAACGTCAGCGCTATAAAGATAAAAATCAGCAACTTACCGATGTGAGAGTCATTTGCGAGCAAGAAGCCCGCATCAAAGATCTGGAAAGCCAACGGGCATTGTTGCAATCCGGCATGCCTTGCCCGCTATGCGGCTCCACCGCACATCCGGCGATTGAACGCTATCAAACGCTCGAACTGAGCGTGAATCAGACGCGGCGTGAGGCACTGGAAAAAGAGGTCAAAACACTGGCCGATGAGGGTTCAACGTTACGCGGCCAGCTTGAGGCGATAACCCAGCAACTTCAGCGGGATGAACGCGAAGCACAGACGCTTTCTCAGGAGGAGCAAGCACTTACTCAAGAGTGGCTGACCGTCACCGCCAGCCTCAACGTCACGCTACAACCGCAGGATGACATTGCCCCGTGGCTGGCCGCTCAGGAAGAGCACGAACAACAGCTTCACCAGTTGAGCCTGCGTCATACCCTGCAGGCGCAAATCACCGCGCATACCGAGCAGATTACCCAGCTCCAGCTGCATATTGACCAGCGCCAGGCGACGCTAACCGCCGAGCTTTCCCGCTATGGTCTGGCCCTTCCACCCGAGGATGACGTCGCCTCATGGCTAAGCGAACGGGCGAACGAAGCACAAATGTGGCAACAGCGTCAGAATGAACTGACCGAGTTACAGGCCCGGATTGCCCAGCTTGCGCCGCTGCTGGAAACGTTGCCTGAAACCGAGGCGCTTTCTGAAAACATTGAGGATTTGTCGCTGGAAAACTGGCGGCAGGTGCACGACGATTGCCTCTCTTTACAGGGACAGTGGCAAACCTTGCAACAGCAGGAGGCACAGGACGTTCAGCGCGCCGCGGAAATCCAGGCGCAGTTTGATGCCGCATTGCAGGCCAGCATCTTTGCCGATCGCGACGCCTTTATTGCCGCCCTGCTGGACGAAGAGACCTTTAATCGCCTGGAGCAGTTGAAGCAATCACTGGAAGGCCAGCGACAGCAGGCGCAAACGCTGGTTAATCAGGCCCAGCAGGTACTGGCGGCTCATCAACAGCAGCAACCAACAGAAGTGGATCTCACGCTGACGGCGCAGCATCTGCACGACGCGCTGGCGCAGCTCACCCAACTGCTACGCGATAACACTACTCGTCAGGGCGAAATTCGCCAGCAGCTCAAACAAGATGCTGAAAACCGTCAGCAGCAGCAGGCGCTGATGCAGGAGATTGAAAAAGTCGCGCAGCAGGTCGAAGACTGGGGGTATTTGAATGCACTGATCGGCTCGAAAGAGGGAGATAAGTTCCGCAAATTTGCCCAGGGGCTGACGCTGGATAACCTCGTCTGGCTTGCCAACAACCAGTTAACCCGTCTGCACGGTCGCTATTTGTTGCAGCGAAAGGCCAGCGAAGCGTTAGAGCTGGAAGTGGTTGATACCTGGCAGGCCGATGCCGTACGTGATACGCGTACGCTTTCCGGCGGCGAGAGCTTCCTCGTGAGTCTGGCGCTGGCGCTGGCATTATCCGATCTGGTCAGCCACAAAACCCGAATTGACTCCCTGTTCCTCGACGAAGGTTTCGGCACGCTGGACAGTGAAACGTTGGATACCGCCCTGGACGCGCTTGATGCGCTCAACGCTACCGGTAAAACCATTGGCGTGATCAGCCACGTCGAAGCAATGAAAGAACGCATTCCGGTGCAGATCAAGGTGAAAAAAATCAACGGTCTGGGCTACAGCAAACTCGACAAAATGTTTGCGGTGGAGTAATCGGCCAGCGGATATGGTGTCACAGGCCGGATAAGCGCTAACGCTATCCGGCACGCTATGTAGCACAATATTGCATACTCAGGGACGGATATGAAATGGCATTCCACTTCGCTTATCCGCAAGCTATCGCTATTGGCGGCGAACGTTCGTCGCTATGACGCATATCCTGCGTCTTTCTTGTTGGCAGGTGGTATGAAAAAAGTCATTTTCTCTTTAGCGCTCGGAACATTTGGGCTGGGCATGGCCGAGTTTGGCATCATGGGTGTCCTCACTGAGCTGGCGCGGGACGTGGGAATTTCCATTCCTGCCGCCGGCCATATGATTTCGTTTTACGCCTTTGGCGTAGTGCTTGGCGCGCCCATTATTGCGCTCTTTTCCAATCGCTTTTCGCTCAAACATATTTTGCTGTTTCTGGTCACCCTGTGCGTGATTGGCAACGCCATCTTCACCCTCTCTTCCTCGTATTTTATGCTGGCGGTGGGCAGGCTGGTTTCCGGCTTCCCTCATGGCGCATTTTTCGGCGTGGGCGCGATTATCCTGTCGAAGCTAGCCCGTCCAGGAAAAGTCACCGCCGCCGTCGCGGGCATGATTTCGGGGATGACCGTTGCCAATCTGGTTGGCATTCCCGTCGGCACCTGGCTGAGCCAGGAATTTAGCTGGCGCTACACGTTTCTGCTGATAGCCGTCTTTAATATCGCCGTAATAGTCTCGGTCGCTTTTTGGGTCCCCAACATTAGCGATGAGGTAAAAGGGAAACTGCGCGAACAATTTCACTTTTTGAAAAGCCCCGCCCCGTGGTTCATTTTTTCCGCCACCATGTTTGGGAACGCCGGGGTTTTCGCCTGGTTCAGCTACGTCAAACCGTACATGATGTATATCTCCGGCTTCTCCGAGGCGCTAATGACCTTCATCATGATGCTGGTGGGATTGGGAATGGTGTTAGGAAATCTGCTAAGCGGTAGGCTGTCAGGCCGTTATACGCCGCTGCGAATTGCGGTAATAACCGACTTCGTGATTGTGCTGGCTCTGCTGCTGCTCTTTGCCTTTGGCGGCATCAAAGCCGCGTCGCTGACCTTCGCTTTCATTTGCTGCGCGGGTCTGTTTGCTCTGTCGGCGCCGTTGCAAATTTTGCTGCTGCAAAATGCTAAAGGGGGAGAACTACTGGGCGCGGCTGGCGGGCAAATTGCCTTCAATCTCGGCAGCGCGATTGGCGCGTACTGCGGTGGCATGATGCTGACGCTGGGATTTGCCTACAACTACGTGACGCTGCCGGCTGCGCTGCTGTCGTTTTCTGCGATGTCCTCGCTGCTGCTCTATGGTCGCCTGAAGCGCGGCGTGCAACAACAGGTTGCACCCGCGACATAACAACCGTTTATACGTGCGGCCACAGCCAGGCCGCGCCGCGCACGCCGCTGGAGTCACCGTGCAACGCCTTGCGTAGAGGCGTTTCACACTCGCCGCCAAAAACAAATTGCTTCATCAACGTCGGAACGTTTTGATACAGTCGGTCGACATTGCTCATTCCGCCACCCAGCACAATGACGTCCGGATCGAGAATATTCACCACATGTGCCAGTGATTTCGCCAGACGAAGCTCATAGCGGCTCAACGCTTGCTCCGCAAGAGTATCCTGCGCATTAACAAGGCTGATAATTTCACTGCCTTTGAGCGGCTTACCGCTCAGGCGCTGGTAGTCGGTGGCAAAACCGGTCCCGGAAATGAAGGTTTCAATGCAGCCTTGTTTGCCGCAATAACAGGGGACTTCCTGCCGATAACGCAGCTCATCTTCGTCCATCCACGGCAGCGGATTATGCCCCCACTCCCCTGCGGTACCGTTACCGCCCGTGTGCGCCCGACCATTCAGCGCCACGCCTGCGCCACATCCGGTGCCGATAATCACCGCAAACACGGTTTGCGCCCCCGCCGCCGCACCATCCACCGCTTCAGAAACCGCCAGACAGTTGGCATCATTTGCCAACCGCACTTCGCGATTCAGACGCGCACTCAGGTCTTTGTCAAAAGGTTGCCCGTTAAGCCAGGTCGAGTTGGCATTCTTTACCACCCCGGTGTAGGGCGAGATTGAACCGGGAATGCCCATTCCAACGGTTCCCGTCTGCCCGGTGGCGTTTTCCGCCATCTCCACCAGCATGGCGATGGTTTCTATCGTTTGCCGATAATCATCACGCGGCGTGGGCAGGCGATGGCGAAAAAGCTGTTCGCCCGCATCGCCAAGTGCAATAACTTCCGTTTTCGTACCGCCCAAATCGATACCTATACGCACTGTTTGCTCCTCTTCCCGATTAACAATGCAAGCATAGCGACAATTCGCTATCATGCCCGCTGGATTTAACGACAAGGCCGTGGAAATTATCATGCTGTGGTTCAAAAATTTAATGGTTTACCGTCTTAGCCGCGATGTTTCTTTGCGTGCCGAAGAGATGGAAAAACAGCTGGCATCAATGACGTTCACCCCTTGCGGTAGCCAGGATATGGCAAAAATGGGCTGGGTTCCGCCGATGGGATCGCACAGCGATGCATTAACGCATACCGCCAATGGCCAAATTATTATCTGCGCCCGCAAAGAAGAAAAAATTCTGCCGTCGCCGGTTATCAAACAGGCGCTGGAAGCCAAAATATTCAAACTGGAAGCTGAGCAAGGTCGCAAACTCAAGAAGACCGAAAAAGACTCACTGAAAGATGAAGTTCTGCACTCATTGCTGCCGCGCGCCTTTAGCCGCTTCAGCCAGACAATGATGTGGATCGACACCGTCAACGATCTGATCATGGTCGACTGTGCAAGCGCGAAAAAAGCGGAAGATACGCTGGCGCTGCTGCGTAAAAGCCTCGGTTCGCTGCCGGTCGTTCCGCTGACGATGGAAAATCCTATTGAGCTGACGCTGACCGAATGGGTTCGCTCCGGCACAACAGCACAAGGATTCCAGTTACTGGATGAAGCTGAACTGAAAGCGATCCTTGAAGACGGCGGTGTGATCCGCGCGAAAAAGCAGGATCTGGTCTGCGACGAAATCGCCGTGCATATCGAGGCGGGCAAACTGGTCACCAAGTTGGCCCTCGACTGGCAGCAGCGTATTCAGTTCGTTATGTGTGACGACGGCTCCATTAAGCGTCTGAAGTTCAGCGACGAGCTGCGCGATCAGAACGAAGATATCGACCGTGAAGATTATGCTCAGCGTTTTGATGCCGATTTCATCCTGATGACAGGTGAACTGGCGGCGCTGATTAAAAGTCTGGTGGAAGGATTAGGCGGCGAAGCGCAACGTTAGCCCTGTTTAGCGAATGGCGACACAATATCGCCATTCGTCATTTTTACGCTTACAAATAGCGGCAAAGATAGGATGTTGGCTCTGCTACCTGCAGATGAAACTCACTGTTGCCCGGTACGTTAAACACGTCTCCTGCGGCATATACTTTCCACTCGGTTTCCCCTGGCAGCAGCACGTTCAGTGCGCCACTAACCACCGTCATTTCTTCAGGCGCCGCAGTACCAAAGGTATATTCACCTTCAGCCATCACGCCTACACTGGCGCGGCCAGTACTGCTGCTGGTAAAACCGATCGATTTTACTTTGCCGGAAAAGTATTCATTACTTTGAAGCATACAACTGGCCCTATCTCGTGATTAAGTTAGGAACCAATATAGGGGGCTGACGTTCCACCTGTCACGCAAAATTACGCCAGCAATTCCGAAGCTAGTCGGGCAATCAACACATTGGACAGCAAAACCGGGACATCCAGCGACTTTTGCAGTAAATCACGATGGCGTTGATGAAAACCCAGGCAGTCCAGCATGAGAACATCAGCGCCTTGCTCAAGGAGATATTTTCCGGCATCAATCAGCTGTTGTTCAGAACCTTCTACTGGATTCGCTACGGCATACACTGGCGGCGTTTGTAACACCTGCCACTTTTGTGTCTGGGCTTTGAGCAATTCAGCAACAGGTACTATGACCCCAACCTGATGCCCTTCGACAATCGAAGCCACTAACGGGGGAATAATGCGTATGGGTTCCAACAAGATGCTATTGCGGGCGGTCAGACGGGTGATTGAAGCGGTACTCATCAGCAGGATCACGTCAAAGCCCTGATTATCCAGCACCTCCACGATACTTTGTAGCGAGCGTTCTACCTTCAGGCGCGAGACATGTGCAAGCTGATGATCGCTAAGCAGCGTTAATAACAGCTCATCACCGGGTGAAGCTCCATACTCAGCCATCACATCTTCTCGCTGCATCTGCCCCAGCAGACTGTGGTGAGTAATGTGCTGTTCATCAATATATTCCGTCAGGAGCGGTAACATCTCACACATCGGCACAACGCCAATCGTGAGGATAGCCAACGACGTACTCATTTGTTGCTCCACCGTCTTCTTACTTTGCTGTGAAATCCCGGATAAGTGCCGGGCGCTGACCTGTGCTACAAATGCTCAAAAGCGTAGCAGTAGATCGGCGGTGTATTGTGTAAAGATTCCAGATCATTCCAGTACTGGATTGTTATTGTTTAATTTTCAATTTTTACTGTATACAGCGAAATTTAAAAAAATGTGATGCACGCCCGGACTGGCACTTTTAAGACTCGTGCCAGGGCGGTCTTCGTATCAGGTTTTATCGGGGTCTTCGTAGCGTTTTTTAGCATCCATCGCTTCCTGAGCCGAAGGATGCTCACTGATCAACGAATTCGGTTTAGGGTGATCGGCACGAAGTTGATACCAGGTTACCGTCTGGCCTGGCGTCCCTTTTTCAACCGTAACAATGGTCGCTTGACGTGGGTAAGGTGGTTGTGTCGGCATAGTTCTTCCTTTTCACTGGATGAACATTAAGTATAGACACCGCCCTGCAACCGTGGCGCTGCCTGCGCCAGTATCCCAAGAATGTCTTCCACCACCTGCGCAGGCGCATTAGTGGCATCAACGATATAGTGCGCGGCTTCGCGATACAAAACATCTCGCTGGGCGAGCACTTCCTGCACTTCTTCAGTCAACGGCTTGCCGGTTAAGGTCGGTCGTAATCCTTCTTCAGGCGTCGCCTCCAGACGATCAACCAGTACCGATACCGGTGCGCTTAAATAGATAACCACGCCGTGGCTGCGCATGTAGTGACGGTTAAATTCGGTAAGAATAATACCGCCGCCGGTCGCAACAACCGTTGCTGGTGCTGTGACAGCCTGCAGAGCGGTCGTTTCCTGGGCACGAAACCCTTCCCACCCTTCTCTTTCGACGATTTCCGCCACGGTCATTTGCACGTGCGATTGCAACCAGCGATCGGTATCAACGAACTGGAAATCAATAGCCTTTGCCAGCGCCATACCGGTTGTCGTCTTACCACACCCCCGGGGGCCAACAAGAAAAAGAGGTTGCGTCATCACAGAATTTCCCCAGAGAGCCGCCAACAAGCGGGATCTGATGCGGTTAAAAATATAATCATATCATCAAACTAGTACACAGCCAAAACCGTAAAGAAAAAATTACATAAAGAATGGCGAGATGAGTTAACCCCTACTATAACAAGAATTCACAACGAATAAAGTGTAAATAATAAATTACACACACTATTTTCTACGCTGAACTTCCAGCCACCACTTATCCAGTTCAGCTGCAAAATGCTGTCTGTCGCGGGACGAAAGGCTGTCCGGCCCCCCGGTCTGAATACCGCTAGCGCGTAGCGTATCCATAAAATCACGCATCATCAGACGCTCGCGGATCGTGGCTTCGGTATAACGTTCGCCACGCGGGTTAAGCGCCGCCGCACCTTTTTCAATCACTTCAGCCGCCAGCGGAATATCTGCCGTTATCACTAAATCACCAGCACTGCACTGACGCACAATCTCGTTATCAGCCACGTCAAAGCCCGCAGGCACACGTAATGTGCTGATGAAACGCGAAGGCGGGACGCGCAGGCTTTGGTTGGCCACCAAAACAAGCGGCATTTGCATGCGCTCAGAAGCGCGGTACAAAATGTCTTTAATCACATTCGGACACGCATCGGCATCCACCCATATTGTCATAACTTCTCCCCACTGTTGTGCTGCCGCACATTGTCGCGTGCTTTTACTTTCAGGCAAAGTGCTGTTTCTCCTTCTGAACATATTCATTCCGCGCTAAGCTTAGCTTTCCCAGATTTACCCCAAATAATTCAAGTTACTTGAAGTAATTAGGGTATAAAACAATGAATATCATCCATAGGGAGTGACAAGATGGACAAGAAAATTGGTTTTATCGGCTGCGGTAATATGGGCAAAGCCATTCTTGGCGGCATGATCGCCAGCGGTCAGGTTCTCCCCGGACAAATCTGGGTCTATACCCCTTCCCCCGATAAGGTCGCCGCGCTACACGACCAGTACGGCATTAATGCGGCGCAGTCTGCACAAGAAGTCGCGCAGATCGCTGATATTGTTTTTGGGGCTGTAAAGCCAGGCATTATGATTAAGGTGCTGAGCGAAATTACCTCCAGCCTGAACAAAGACTCCCTGGTCGTCTCAATTGCCGCAGGCGTCACCCTCGATCAGCTTGCCCGCGCGCTGGGTCACGACCGTAAAATCATTCGCGCGATGCCAAACACGCCGTCGCTGGTGAACGCCGGAATGACCTCCGTCACGCCAAACGCCTTAGTCACGCCGGAAGATACGGCTGACGTGCTGAATATCTTCCGCTGCTTTGGCGAAGCTGAAGTCATTGCGGAGGCAATGATTCATCCGGTCGTTGGTGTCAGCGGTTCAGCACCGGCCTATGTATTTATGTTTATCGAAGCAATGGCAGATGCCGCCGTTCAGGGGGGAATGCCCCGCGCGCAGGCTTATAAATTTGCGGCACAAGCGGTAATGGGTTCGGCGAAGATGGTGCTGGAAACGGGTAAACATCCTGGCGAATTAAAGGATATGGTGTGCTCGCCAGGTGGAACCACCATTGAGGCGGTACGCGTCCTGGAAGAACGCGGTTTCCGTTCATCAGTAATTGAAGCGATGATTAAGTGCATGGAGCAATCGGAAAAACTCAGCCGCTCCTGAGTTAACACCGCCGGACGTCATGCCGCCGCTTCAGTGCGGTTACGTCCGGAATTCTTTGCTTTATAGAGCGCCATATCTGCTGATTTTAACCATTCTCTATAGTGTTCAGTTTCAGATGTCAGCGGCGCAACGCCCACGCTAATGCGCAGGTCAACCTGCGGCGCGCAAGATAAACGCAGTTGGGTAAGCCGTTCGTGAACACGAGACATCGCTGCAATCGCGCTGCTCGCCGACGTGCCACACATGATTACCGCAAACTCATCACCGCCAAAACGCCCAATCACATCGCTACCGCGTAAGGTCATCTGTAACTGGCGGGTCAGTGCAACAATGGCCTGATCCCCTACGTCATGGCCCCAGGTATCATTGATACTCTTAAAATGGTCGATATCGATGATAAGAAGCGTGGCATCACGCTGATGGCGGCGGCAATTATCAAATTCATTACGCAGCAACAGTTCCCAATGACGTCGGTTATACACCCCGGTCATCCCATCTCGCGTACTCATAACCTGTAAGCGACGTTTATGTTCTGCCAGCCGGATGAGCGTCTTATAACTCACCCAGGCAAACAGCAACGGGTAAACCACTAACACTGGCAGTGACAGCAGCACGCTCAGCTGCGTACTGCTAAAAGCCATGGGGATATCCGTTAACTGTAACGTCACCAGGCAGGAAACCACCATCAACACGGCGCCTGCGATGAAGACTCGCATACCTCCTGCGCCCATCAGGTTGATACAGATAATCATCAACAGCGCCGTGGATGGCAGCAAGTTTATCCCCATAATCCCCATCCACATCCCGGCGAGGATGGCATCGGCTTTTAAGTTGGTATATTCGCTATGCAGTGGATCGACAGCTTTACTTGCCAATTGCCATGCCAGATGTGGCCAGACAAATGCCCATCCCACCAGCAAAAGCCACCAGCCTCCGGTTATTGGCTGAGAAACTAATACCGACGCGATAGGGAAAAACATCCCCCCCAGTCCCACCGCTCGCGGCAGCCTGATTCGTCGGGCAAATCGCAGACCGGAACGTTGGTGGTCATTTTGATGAAGCAATATAAATGCTTCATTTGAGACGACCTTCTTTTGATAAAAATTTTCATCATTCATCGTATTTGGGAATATTCTGAAACAAATTTCCCAAATTATAGGAAGGGGTCTGGCGGCGGAAGTATGATATTTCGGGTGAGCGATTTTATCTGCTCACCCGGAAGTGCTAAGCAGATTTTTTCAGGCAAGCACTCATAAACTTATTACGATCATCGCCTTTCAGAGACTGCTCCGTCGCCTTGACGTTGCATTCACGCATTTTCTGCTGCTGCGGCGTCAGACTCTTTTCCTCAGGCCCAGATTTACTGTTTTTCAGGCAATCACTCATATACGTCTTACGCGCATCCCCTTTTAAGGTTTGCGCCGTTGCCTGCTGATTGCAGGTGGTCATACGTTGTTGTTGCGGGGTTAATGTCTTCTCGGCAGCACCGACGGTAGTTAAAAAAATAAGACCAAAAAGCAACGTCATTAATAATGTAATTTTCATAGCACCATCCTTTTCTGAACGACGACACACAGGTAAGTTTGGCTGCTAACGATAAAAATACCACCCGACGGCAAAAGTATTGCCGCCGGGCGTCGGGTTATTTCAGTCCTAACGCCGCTTTCATGGTGTAGAACAGGTCGGTTTGATCGGTCAGGCCAACCACATTCGCCGCATGAGGGCCATAGGCTGCAATACGCAGTTGGCTGCCGGTGTGCTCCTGGGACTCTTCTTCAGAGTTGCCATAGCTAATGACCATCACCGCACCATCTTTGGTGTTCAGCGCTTGCGTTAAACCGGGTGCTTTAGTATCCGGTGCGACTATCTGGCTGGCATGCGCGTGGTCAGCGGTTACCACGACCAGGGTGTTGCCATCTTTCTTCGCAAAAGCAAGCGCACGCTGCACCGCTTCATCCAGATCGACAGTTTCACCAATTTGTCCACACGGGTTAGCGGCGTGATCTTGTTTGTCGATTGACGCGCCTTCCACTTGCAGGAAGAAGCCTTTCTCATTTTTGCTTAATAGCTCAATCGCTTTATCCGTCATCCGTGCCAGAGTCGGCACGCTGTCGTTACGTTTTGGATTTGGCGTGCAGGTCACTACCGGCTTATCCAGATTTCCGTGATAAGACGCTTTCGGGCCTTCCCAACGCACTGGCATATTACCGTCAGAGAACAGACCCAACAGCGGTTTATCCTGATTCGCTTCGGTAATCGCCGCCAGCGTCGCGGTATCACTCACCATCTGGTAACCACGGGCCTGTGCTTGTTCACGCAGCGTTTTACCCTGCCACTCACCTGCCGTAGCTGTTTCAGTAAAAGTTTTTGCCCCGCCACCTAACGTAACATCCGCACGGGCCTTTAATAATTGTTCGGTAATCGACCCTTTACCGCCTTTTTCCAGCGCGTTCGTCGGGCATTTTTCAGCCGTCACGCTCGGGCCATAGCATTTACGCGAAGTGACATGGGCAACCAGTGCGGCAGGCGTGGCATCCTGCAATTCAGCCGTGGAAACGTTACCTGTCGCCAGACCCGCCGCTTTGGCCATTTCCAGAATAGTAGCGTGATCTTTCTCATGAATATCAACGCCCAGAGCACCATTGTAAGTTTTAACACCGGTCGTCCACGCCGTCGCCGATGCTGCAGAATCTGTCACATAATCGGGCTTGCCGGTTTTCTTATCCAACGCATAATGTGTGTATTGTCCGGTCAACGGTAAAGCATCAATACCTTTAAAAAAGCCGCCCGCGCCTTCAGCATAATTTCGCGCTGCCGTTATTTCGGAATCACCCATCCCATCGCCAATCAGTAAAATAATATTTTTGGCCGGTTTGTCGTTCAGCGATTCGCGCAGAGCCGCGGTTTGGTCGGCAGACAATCGGCGAGCGCCACCCGGCGTGGAGATATCACCTTGAGCGGCACGATTATCCAAAACCGCTACAGTAGATGTTTCTGCATTAATAACCGGGGTAAACAGCAAAGGTAACAGGGCAATAGCGAGTGCGCTTTGTTTCACTTTATATTCTCCATGTATAAATACGGTAAAATTAAAACAAAGCGACTATAAGTATTTGATGTGACACTTTTATGATAATTTGTGGGTGCCCCGCCACAGATGGTTCAAAACGCTTTTGGTACGATCTCGCAAGCGTTATGTATGTTCGTGAGAAACGCGGGCATGCGGTTTACATCAGCCAGCGCCCCCTCAATTTGACGAATAAATATTTGCCGATCGTTCCACGCCATATTGCGCAGCATTTCGATGATTACCCGCTCTAACGTTTCGACCTGTACCGCCAGATCTTGCGACTCTTCTTCTTTTTGCGCGAGTTTAAGTAACAACTCAGTGACGAGGTTTTTCATTTGCCTATTCCCTTAACAAAATATGGGTCACGTTATCATTAAGGCTCACGACTGCCTAGAGGATGAAAGTTGTATTTTTATAAGTAATAAAACGATTTGCGAAAACAATCACAACACAAAATAAGGGTAAATGCGTCTTGACGCAGAATGATTCAATATAAAAAGGTAAGAAAATTAATAATCACACAAATATACAATACACAATTATGGATTAACAACGCTGACAGGCAGCGTTGTTAATCAGGAGCTCAACGCCCCCCGCGCCGACGTCGCAACGCAATAGCCAATTGCCAGATATTGATAAGCACAATGCTTGCTGTAGCAATGAACACCCAACGGAACCCCGCCATTGCCGAAACCGTCGCCCCCATTAATGGCCCGGCGACGTTGCCGAGATACATAAATGACTGGTTATAACCAAAGATGCGCCCGGTTATCTGATCGCTGGAGTATTTCACTAACAGCGTCTGCACCGCCGGCAACATCGCACCGTCGGCAAAGCCAAGCAGAAAACGGAGAACTCCCAACTGCAACGGCGTGGTGACCCACGACATAGCGAAAAACAGCACCACCGCGAAGATTAACGTCGCCATTAAAATCCGCTCAGTACCAATACGGTCGCCTAATTTACCAAGTCGAGGCGCGGAAATCAGAGCAGAAATGCCCGGTACTGAGGCTATCAGCCCGCTGAGAAAGGCAATATTCGAACTATCTGGGACCATTGATTTAATAAACAGCGCCAGAATTGGCCCAATTGAACCGTTACACAGTTGAATCACCATGGTGGTAAAAAACAGGCTGATCACCAGCGCCGGATGTGAAAGCGAGGCAAATACGGCCTTCCCACTCAGACGTTCGCTTTTTTTAATCGTCGGACGAACGCCCTCTTTGATCAAAAACAGCGTGACCAGAAAACTCACCACCAGCAAAGCGGCGGTAATACAGAATACCGCCCGTAAGCCAACGTGATCGGCAATAAAGCCCCCCATTAACGGTCCACCAATGACACCGCTAATTTGCGCCGTCGACAGCGTACTCAGCGCCCAGCCGCTGCGTTCACGCGGAACCTGTGACGCGACCAGCGCCATCGCATTAGGAATATAACCGGAGGTTAACCCCATCACCCCGCGCAGCAGAAAAAGCTGCCAGACGTTAGTAGCAAATGCCTGTAGCAAAATCGCAATGGCCATACCCAGTGAGGCCCGCAGCAGCATTAGCTTGCGTCCTTTGCGGTCGGCTAAACTGCCCCACATTGGAGAGACAATAGCTGAAATCAGGAAGGTGACGCTGAACGTTAATCCGGACCACATTGAGAGCGCTTCATGTGAGGTCACGCCCAGTTGGGAGATATAGAGTGGTAAAAAAGGCAAGATTTGGCTAATCGCCAGTCCGGTAAAAAAGCACCCGAACCAAACGGAAATAAGGTTAACTCTCCAGGATTCCATAAGGACTCATAACGATAAGTAGCTGAAAACTGCGAGCAGCTTAACAAATTACTTAGCTGAATAAGGGTCCACAGGTGCGATAAATCACAGTTTAGTATTTTATCTTCCCGCTCATCATATTTGTGATACAGCTCACATCAAACCCATAATATAAGCAGGGGATTATGCTTCGCGTGCGGGCCTCTTGTTTGTTCTGTTCTATTCCCCTGTCGTCAGCCAAAACAATCTGCCAGAAGCCGAGGAAACCTGCGTTTTGTCGTGGTAATGTATGTGCTTTGCATTCATGGAATGGGTTTTTAAGATGGCAAAGTTGCGGGTAGGAATCGTATTTGGTGGTAAATCAGCGGAACATGAAGTGTCATTGCAATCGGCAAAAAATATTGTCGATGCCATCGACAAGACTCGCTTTGACGTTGTGCTGTTAGGTATTGATAAACAAGGGCAATGGCACGTCAGCGATGCCAGTAATTATCTGCTCAATTCAGACGACCCGGCGCATATTGCATTGCGACCTTCTGAGACCAACCTGGCGCAGGTACCGGGTAAACAAGCGCACCAGTTGATCGATGCACAAAACGGTCAACCGCTGCCGACGGTCGATGTTATTTTCCCGATCGTACATGGCACTCTGGGTGAAGATGGCTCTCTGCAGGGCATGCTGCGCGTGGCAAACCTACCGTTCGTAGGTTCTGATGTGCTGGGTTCTGCGGCCTGTATGGATAAAGACGTGACCAAACGTCTGCTGCGTGATGCCGGATTAAACATCGCGCCATTTATCACGCTAACTCGCGCCAATCGCAACAGCATCAGCTTTAGCGAAGTGGAATCCCGCCTGGGTCTGCCGTTGTTTGTAAAACCGGCCAACCAGGGATCGTCCGTTGGCGTCAGCAAAGTAACCAGCGAAGCCCAATACGATCAGGCCGTCGCGCTGGCATTTGAATTCGATCATAAAGTCGTGGTGGAGCAAGGGATCAAAGGCCGCGAGATCGAATGTGCGGTACTGGGCAACGATCATCCGCAGGCCAGTACTTGTGGAGAGATTGTGCTGAACAGCGATTTTTACGCTTACGACACTAAATACATTGACGATAACGGTGCCACAGTTGTCGTTCCGGCAGCAATTGCACCAGAGATTAACGACAAGATCCGCGAAAACGCCATTCAGGCCTACCAGACACTGGGCTGTGCCGGCATGGCGCGCGTGGACGTTTTCTTAACTGCTGAAAACGACGTTGTGATCAATGAGATCAACACGCTGCCAGGTTTTACCAACATCAGTATGTATCCGAAGCTGTGGCAGGCGAGCGGTTTAGGCTATACCGATTTGATCACTCGCCTGATCGAACTGGCGCTGGAACGCCATGCTGCGGATAGCGCGCTGAAAACCAGTATGTAAACCCGCCAGGATGCCTGATATAGCTATTGGGCATCCTTTACTTCATCATCTTCAACGCGGCGACGGATGATTAATCCGGCCAGCCAAAAGCTAATCACCCAGGTCACCAGCCCCACCGCATAGGTTTGCCACCCCTGCGCTTCAAAACCGAGTAAGCCCACCACGCCGTTGAGAATAAAGATAAGCCCAATAGCGAAGGCATAATAGTGCCAGTCTCGGCGGATTTTAACAGGCAGGTTCATAACGGCTCCGGTGGATATACAACATGAAAACGCATCCTCGCACATTTCCTCATACACGTCTGTGGCCTGTGCGGAATTTCTGAAATGTAAATTAATTTCACTTAAGATTGCGTAATTGTGACGATAAGCAAAAAAACTAAATCCAGGAATAATCTCTACCTGAAATTACCATCATTCTGATATTGACATTGCCGATCACCTGTCAGACTCACTTTCAGTTACAGGCATTACGTCAAAAAAAGCAGGTTATTTCCGGAGGTCTTTATGGCTGATTTTACGCTCTCAAAATCCCTGTTTAAGGGCAAGCATCGGGATCCCTCCTCCCTGCCCGGCAACATTGCGTATGCCGTATTTGTGCTGTTTTGCTTCTGGGCAGGCGCGCAGATTTTAAATCTGTTGGCCCACGCTCCCGGCATCTATGAGCAGTTGATGCAGTTGCAAATGCAAGAGACAGGGCGCCCGCGAGTTGAAATCGGCCTGGGCGTCGGAACCCTTTTTGGACTGGTCCCTTTTCTCGCCGGAAGCCTGATTCTTGGCGCCATTGCAGCATTCGCGCGCTGGCGCCGCCGTCATCATAACGATGACTGACCCATACATTTCGCCCGACGATCGTCCACGCGTTTAGCAAACCACGCGGTAGTCAGGTTACGTGTGATCTTCGGGCTTTCCAGTTGAATGCCAGGCAGCATTTCACGGGGAAGCGTTTTCCCGGCCTTCGCTTCCGCCAGCTTATAAACCTTCTCGTACAGCGCGGTCTCTTCAAAGGCCAGGCTGTCGCCTTTTTGCAGCTGACGGCGGATCTCACTCTCGCTCATGTCCAGCTTCCCGGCCAGTTTACGTACCGCCAGCTCCGTTTTGCCCGGCTCGCTGCTGCCATAGAGAATTAAATCACCGTCCATCGCCAGCTTCACGCCGCTGGCTTTACTGACCGCATTCTGGAAAGCTGCATTGCGGCTGGCATACCACCCGGCATTGAAATCGGCGAAGCGGAAAATTGGCGCACTGTAATTCGCCGGGTAGTTAAGCAGATGATACGTACCGAACCACAGCCCACCGCGGCGGCTAAATACTTCCTGGCGCACGGTTCCCGCCATTTTCCACGGGTAGCCGCTGGCATGCTGCTCAGCAAAGGCGATGCTAACCTGCATCGGCCCACCGGTATGCACCGGATTAAGCGAACCAAATAACGTCTGTCCCATCGGTACCATGTTGATAAAATCATCAAAGATCGCGCTAAGCTGTTTTTCGGTTTTCACCGTATCCAGGCGCTCGCTGTAGCTTTTCCCCGTTGGCGAGTTAATCTTCAGCGCGGTATGCACCACAAATAGCGGGATGTGCATACGCTCGGCACGACGATCGATCTCTTTCCAGGCGATTTTACTTAAGTTCGGCACGGCTGGATCCGCCTGGTAATTTGACTCCTGTTGCGCGACCGCCAGCACCGAACAGATGTTTTCAACCGTCGGCGCCAGCTTCTGGCTTTCAAAAGTCTTTGCCAAATCCTGCGCCCATGCGTCCCGGTCTTTCACGCTGGCGGGCATTTTCTGACGCACCACGCTCGCCACATCGACGGCTTTCTCCCCCTTTTTTAGCGGCTGCGCGGGTTGGCTACTACATCCCACCAGCACTAGTGCTGCCAGACCAGACAAGGGGTAAAGACGGGAAACCGTCGACATAACATCTCCTTATTATTAACTCAGTGTATGGGTAACTTCCTGAATATCCTGACCATCAAGCTCTCGTTCAAAGCTGCGCAGACGCTTATAAATAGACATCAGTTCCACTAACGTTGTCCAGGAGTTAATCAGATACTGGAACGAGCCGCGCACCTGGCCAAACACGTTGGTGATTTGCGTCATCAGGCCGAGCGTAATCGTACCGGCAACAATCGATGGAAACAGCAGGAACAAACCGAAAACGTTATCAACCTGCAGGTAAAGAATACGGGCGATATTGAAGTACATATAGTGAAAATAGAGACGGAAGTAATTTTGGCGTACCGCATGAAACAGTTCACGCACCGTCGGTGGCGTCGCACGGTTGCCATCATCTTCGCCATAGACCAGTTCTTTACGATAGGCCGCTTCCACGCGCTGGTTTTTAAACTCCAGCCCAGGAAGTTTTATCCCGACCACGGCCAGCAAACCGGTTCCCATCAGCGACCAGACAATCGCGGCAATCACCAGGCCATAAGGCACATGTCCAACAATCGGCAGGTCAGGAACATGGGCAGAGAGCGTAACCAGTACAGGCAGGAAGGCAATCAGCGTCATAATCGCGTTGATAAAGCTGACGCCCATATCTTCCAGCGTAGAAGCAAAACGCATGGTGTCTTCCTGCACACGCTGCGCTGCGCCTTCGATGTGACGCAAATGCTGCCAGTGCGCCATATAGTGTTCGTTCATCGCGGTACGCCAGCGGAATACGTAGTGGCTGACGAAGAAGTTGTTCATCACGCCAATGACCACGGCTATCAGCGCAATGCCGAGAAAAATGCCAACTTCATGATAGAACTGCTCAATCTTCACCTTGTGTGGTGTGCTGAGCGCAGTTTGAATTAGGTCATAAAATGGCGCGTACCAGGCGTTGACAGCGACGCCGACTTCAACCAGAAACCAGGTCACAAAAATAATCAGCGATGTGCCCAGAATAGACCAGTACTGCCAGCGGTGTGGGCTGTAGAGAAACCAGAACAGCGCGAACACCCCGACACAAAGAATGTAGTACGCATAAAAAATCAGATAATCCAACGACCAGAAACGCGCTGCGCTAATAGGTACGTCTCCCGACGCGCCAGTAATATGTGCAACCCAGGCTCCCCCACCTGCTTGCCAGAATACAACGGCGACAAGTGCCCAAATAAATGCCGAAATAAAGAACGGCCCCGGCTTTGGGAAAAAAGACTTAAACATAGTGCTCTCCTGCTAACTTCTTATCGTTATGACGACTGCTGTGCATTTGCCACCGTGGAGTGCGGAGGCCAGACGGCTTACGCCCAAAAACACAAGCTGAAACCGACAATTGTGACCAAAACCGAGGCACTTAGTTCGCACCTCGGTTATGAAGAATTGTTTCTGTGGTTTTCACACTCGACAACGTTCCAGTATGTGCAGATTATCACAGCGTAAGATCACAAAAGCGAACATCCGCAATCCAGGAAATTCCTACGTTTACTCATCGTTACGTTTTTCCCACTATCATTGGTTGATAAGCGCTTTGCAATACGCCGATGAGTAGTATAAATACGCATACGCACGACATCCTTTTTCACTTTATCTAACTCATGGACACCACCGTTGAAACGTAGTCTGCTTTTTTCTGCCGCGCTGTGTGCGGCGTCATTGACATCAGTCCAGGCGGCACAGCCTATAACCGATCCGGTTTTCGCCTCCGATATCGTCGATCGTTATGCCGACCATATATTTTACGGCAGTGGTGCTACGGGGATGGCGCTCGTGGTGATTGATGGTAATCAGCGCGTATTTCGCAGCTTTGGCGAAACGCGTCCCGGTAACAACGTCCATCCACAGCTTGATTCCGTGATTCGAATTGCCTCAATCACTAAATTAATGACCAGCGAAATGCTGGTGAAATTGCTCGATCAGGGCACGGTCAAACTCAACGATCCATTGAGTAAATATGCACCTCCAGGTGCACGCGTGCCGACTTATCAGGGCACGCCGATTACGCTGGTGAATCTGGCGACGCATACCAGCGCGCTGCCGCGCGAGCAGCCTGGCGGCGCAGCAAAGCGCCCGGTGTTTGTCTGGCCAACCCGCGAGCAGCGCTGGAGCTATCTCTCTACTGCCACGTTGAAAGCCGCACCGGGTTCACAGGCATCTTATTCCAACCTGGCGTTTGACCTGCTGGCCGATGCGCTGGGAGCGGCCTCTGGTAAGCCTTATCCGCAGCTGTTTGAAGAAAAAATCACCCGTCCGCTGGGGATGAAAGACACCACCTTTACCCCGTCCCCCGATCAATGCCGACGCCTGATGGTCGCGGAAAAAGGCGCCAGCCCCTGTAACAATACGCTGGCGGCAATGGGCAGCGGCGGTGTCTATTCTACGCCCGGCGATATCATGCGCTGGATGCAGCAGTATCTCTCTTCTGACTTTTATCATCGTAGCCAGCAGGCCGACCGGATGCAGACGCTGATTTATCAGCGTACGCAGTTAACTAAAGTGGTGGGAATGGATGTTCCAGGCAGAGCCGATGCGCTTGGTCTGGGCTGGGTCTACATGGCGCCGAAGAATGGCCGACCGGGAATTATTCAAAAAACCGGCGGCGGCGGTGGTTTCATCACCTATATGGCGATGATCCCACAACAAAACGTCGGGGCGTTTATCGTGGTGACCCGTTCTCCGCTAACCCGTTTTACCAATATGAGTGACGGTATCAACGATCTGGTTGCAGAGTTGAGCGGGAACAAACCGCAGGTTATTCCCGCATCCTGAGTTAATACTCAAAAGGCAAACGGTTAATGCTCACCAGTTTGCCTTTATTCATTTCAATGTAACCACCTTTACGCAAAGCCGCGAGAACCTCAGCGACAACCGAGCGGGAAATTCGCGTGCGTTGGTGAATATAGTTCATGACGCCGATACGCGAACGCAGTACGTCGTCCCATTTCATCATGGATATCAGCGTCGCGCGAATCTGATCGTAGGAGTTATTGCCGATCAACTGCAGATCTCGCAATTCAAGCATGGAATTTTGCCATGCCAACCAACAAAAAGCTTCACGCCAAAGCTGGCACTCTTCAATTATATTAATTGTTTGTGAGGCAGGTAGATGGTATCCCGTACAATCGCTTTCCGTGATTAATCTGTATTGTATATCTGTTTTCATCACACCATCTGAAAGCCCCATAATAAATGGCGCCTGTGCAATACCGACCAGCACATTTTCTCCTCGATGCAGGGAAATTACGCCGCTTAAAATAATAAAGGTATCGTCAGCATTTATATCACTGGAATATATGATTTGCTTTTCGTTATCACATTTGAAATGTTTACCATATTTTGATAAACATTTATCAAGCCTACCAAATTCTAAAAGAGGTTTATTCGTAGATAACATTTTTGCATTCCTTGCAATAAATGCCCGTCAAATCCGTGACGGGCATTTTTCTGGATTAAATCACCTTATACTTCTATAAAAGAAAATTCTTACCAGGTATATTTAACACCAACGTTTGCAGCCCAGTCTTGATCTACATCACCACCACCGAGGTAGTTAGCATCGGTGTAAGCGCTGAAGTTTTTGGTAAAGCTGAACTGAGTACCCAGTCCAACACGTACCGCAGAACCTTCTACACCGTTGTCGATAGAATCGCCGTTTACGTCAGAATCGTTGTTAGAATCGTCGTAAACGTAGGCCAGTTTGAAGTACGGGGTCAGCGCCTGATCTTCACTGTAGGCGAAGGTATAACCTGCATCTACACCGAGTTCATAGCGCATGCTGTCATAAGACTGACCGTCAACTTTCATGTCGTTGCTCAGCTTATAATCATCACCAGACTGGAACAGACCGGATACGCTGCCGTATGGCGTTACGTAGCCTGCGTCACCCAGCTTCAGGTCATAACCCAGTTTCAAGCCAAAGCCCCAGGCATCAGAAGAGGTGCTGCCATCAACATACTGACCGTTGCTCATGTTGGCAGACAGATCGTTGTTGAAGTGGGAGTAGCTTAAGTTACCGTCAACAAAGATGTTGTTGTCAAAGCGAGCAGAAGAGTAGATGTAGGCAGTCTGGCTATCCTGATCCACCTGACCGGTACGGTCGCTCATATCACCTTTCGCGAAGCCTGCTGCAGCACCGACAATCCACTTAGCGTTGTTACCATCAATTTTGGAATCAACACCAACCATGATGCCGTTAACATCCTGATCGTAGTTAATGGTGCCGTTATCTGCATCGAAGCTACCACCGAAGTAGCTTACCCATGCACCACCGTTATCAACCAGACCATGACGTGCGTTAGTCAGACGAGTACCAACGGTGTCTTGTTCCAGGTTCCAGATATTGGTGTTAGCAGACGGGATGCTCAGCGCCATGTTCGCGTAGTCTGTCAGTTCCATCTGCTGCAGAACAACGGTGTTACCCTGCTGCTGTGCCTGATAGGTGTAAGCACCGAGGTCAGCTTTGTTGGCTGCAGAGAAGGTGGCAGTGGTATTCACATCGTTAACGTAGATCAGCTCTTTGCCTTTGTAATCAGCAACGGAGCCAGCGCCGGTCGCATTGTCGACACGCACTTTGTAGTTACCGGATGCCGCAACAACGTTGTCAACAGAGCTGTTATCCAGTTCGTCGCCATTGTTGATATCGCCGTTACCGTTAACGGTCAGGTGACCGTCAGAGTTCATTGCGATAGTACCGTAACCGTAGTTAGCCTGAGTGGTATCCCAGGTACGATCGTTCACCAGATCGGCATTCAGAACATAGTCGCTGCTGTGGATGTTGAATACACCAGAAACAACATGGTTGCTGTTATCAGCATAATTGCCGCTGGTCAGTTCCAGTTTATCGGTGTTGAATACTTCAGTATCAAATTGATCAACATTAACATCCAACACACCACCATTAGTTACAGTGATGGTATTGGCATACAAGTTAGAACCCGTCGCCCATCCAGTGGACTCGGTCAAATTCACAGTACTATAGCTGTTAATTGTCAGATGATCTGTATCAACTTGACCACCTTCACCAATATTCAATGAAGAGCTATTGGTTAAATCAATAGTATCTGAAGTCAGCATTGAATCAGAGACGTTAACCTGAGAACCATTGTTCACAGTCAGAGTATCAACTAATGAATCCCCAACGGTATCCCACTCAGAACCGTTGTTCAGCGCTACGTTGAACACACCGCTCTGGAAGACTTTATTATCAACAACACGTCCCCAACCATTGGCTTCAGCGGTTCCACCCGGAGTCAGGCTATTGGTTGCAACATCAAACATATTTGCTGGGTAGATAGTCTCAGCATCGAAAGTAGCCTGGCCAACCCACTTACTACCATTATCAAGAGTCAGGTTCAGTTCATCGACATTCAGGCTATCGTCAGCCCAACCAAGGTTGGTATCCGCCACACCGTCACCGTTGGAATCATGACCAATAGTGTCAAAATTGGCATTCCAGTTACTGGTAAATGCAACATCACCAATCAGCGTTGAATTGCTGAAGTACACATTGTTTTTCATTGCATAGTCTGAAGAAGAGCTATCGGTGAAAGACAATGCAACATCGCCCGGACCAGTGTAATCACTTGGCTCACTGGAATTACCAAAGAAGGCAGTATTCGATTCCAGAATGGAATCTGAACCAGAAGTTACAGTAGAGTTGTAGACGTTGATGTTGTTATCCCAGGTATGGGATTCCGTCGTATAGGTGTTGTTGTAAGTATTCCCTTGAGACAGAGCAATGCCAGCAACACGTGAGTTGTTGGAAATATTGATATTGCTTTCTACATCAAGATTAACCGCAACACCTTCGCTGGTATCAAACGTTTCATTGGTATATTTAGTCACATCAACAGATAAATAAGAATCGGTGAAATACAACGCTTCATAATCATCATCAATGGTGGAATTAGCAATATTCAGAGTAAAAATATCACCGTCATACCAGTTTCCGTCAACAACGGTAGTGTTGTTAAATTCATATCCACCAAAGCCATTGCCATCAACATCAAAACGATCGTAGTAACCGCTTGGCAACATAGATGTAATTGAACCATGAATAACAGAGTTACTGATATCCAGCTGATTCACTGCGCCATCAGTGTAGTCATGATTCAGATAGTAGGTAGAAATCGTGCCGTTAACGGTATCGCCGTTAAAAGACTGATCAAAATCACCAGCTGCATTATTATAGTAAACAAAGCCACTATAATTCACGTAGTTACCATCTACAGTTCCGGCGTCATCCATATTGCCCCAGTTCAGGGCCGTAGTGGGATTGTCGTAGTAGGTCCAGGTATCGTAAGTAGAAGCATTCGCCTGAGAAGTGATTGCCAAAGTGCAGGCTAATGCTAATTGTGATACTACAAGTTTCTTTTTCCAAATGTGCATTTGTCATCCCTCCTCAGGGACGTAATATAGTTGATCCATCAATTATCAATGCAAAGAAAACATTTTATGTTTCGCAGGGACGATTATGCGGTTTCATTAAGGAAAGGTTCAATTATTCTTTGCCCGTTGTCCGAAAACGGACAACGTAATAAATCCAAGTTACGCCATTTAAGAAATATAAAAACCAACACTTTCAATCAATTAAAAGCTAACCAACATTCAAATCATACAATTCACTAATGAATCAGAACGCAAACAAATATATAGATAATAAACAAACAAAATCTATACACCACGCTATAAAAGCAAACACATAGATATTTAAAATAATAAAAAAACAATAAACAAAATAATGAATATGAATAAATTGCTATGCTTGTGAATAAATTGCGCTAATGATTCATCCCTTCGTTACAGGAAATCCAGATATAACGCCAACTTTCGTAAACCACACGCCCTCAGGTTCGGGTATACTACGGCCTTCGATTCCACAAACATCAGGCATACCATGACAGACCTAATCCAACGCCCTCGCCGCCTGCGCAAATCTCCCGCGCTGCGCGCTATGTTTGAAGAGACAACACTCAGCTTAAATGACCTGGTGTTGCCGATCTTTGTTGAAGAAGAACTCGACGATTACAAAGCTATCGACGCCATGCCAGGCGTGATGCGTATTCCAGAGAAGCACCTGGCGCGCGAAATTGAACGCATTGCTAATGCTGGCATCCGCTCGGTGATGACTTTCGGCATTTCCCACCATACGGATGACACCGGTAGCGATGCCTGGAAAGAAGACGGCCTGGTGGCGCGCATGTCGCGTATCTGCAAACAGACCGTGCCGGAAATGATCGTCATGTCCGACACCTGCTTCTGCGAATACACCTCACACGGCCACTGCGGCGTGTTATGCGATCACGGCGTGGATAACGATTTAACCCTTACCAACCTTGGCAAGCAGGCGGTGGTTGCCGCCGCAGCGGGTGCGGACTTCATCGCACCTTCCGCCGCAATGGATGGTCAGGTACAGGCGATTCGCCAGGCGCTGGACGCCGCGGGCTTCACCGATACCGCTATCATGTCCTACTCCACTAAGTTTGCCTCATCTTTTTACGGCCCATTCCGTGAAGCCGCGGGCACCGCGCTGAAAGGCGATCGTAAAACCTATCAGATGAACCCGATGAACCGTCGGGAAGCGATTCGCGAATCGCTGCTGGATGAAGCCCAGGGCGCAGACTGCCTGATGGTCAAACCGGCTGGCGCATACCTCGATATTCTGCGTGATATCCGCGAGCGCACCGAGCTGCCGATTGGCGCTTATCAGGTCAGCGGTGAATACGCGATGATCAAATTCGCGGCGCTGGCGGGGGCTATAGATGAAGAGAAAGTGGTGCTGGAAAGCTTAGGGTCGATCAAACGCGCTGGCGCGGATCTGATCTTCAGCTACTTCGCACTGGATCTGGCTGAGAAAAAAATTCTGCGTTAATAACGCCTAACCGGGCCTACAGGTCGTAGGCCCGGCAAGTGAAGCGTCTCCGGTAATCATCACGCCCGATAAAATGGCTTATCTCCCAGAATCGTTGCCCGATGCATAATGCGCCGCTGCGGCAGATAATCCGCATTCGCATAATGCTGCGTCACGCGATTATCCCAAATCGCCACATCGTTGGGCTGCCAGCGCCAGCGCACCTGAAACTCCGGTTTGGTGATATGCGCGAACAAAAAGCTCAGTAACGCCTCGCTCTCTTTTTCCGTGACATCGACAATTCGTGTGGTAAATCCTTCATTCACGAACAGCGCCTGCTTCCCGCTCACCGGATGCGTGCGTACCACTGGATGCAGCAACGGTGGATGTTTAGCGACGGCCTCCAGCCAGCGCAGGTGCTCCTCTGGGGTCTTGCGATATTTATATTCCTGAAATGATTTACGGAAATCATGCTCTGCCCGCAGGCCACTCAGCAACTGACGGAACGGCTCAGACAATGCTTCATAAGCGGCAATCCCACTGGTCCACAGGGTGTCGCCCCCAGTTGATGGCAGCTCTTTCGCCGCTAAAATCGCCCCGGCAGGCGGCGTGTCGATAAAGGTGACATCGGTGTGCCAGTTGTCGTTATCCGGCGGATTATCGTTATGGGTATCCAGCACGATAATTTCTTCTACTCCTTCGGCATGCGGATAGACCGGGTGAATATGCAGATCGCCAAAACGCAGCGCCAGCGCCCGCTGTTGTTGCGGCGTAATCACCTGCTCGCGCAGAAACACCACCTGGTGGCGCAATACCGCGTGATAAAGCTGTTCAAACTGATTATCGCTCAGCGGACGCGCCAAATCCGCACCGGAAATTTGTGCGCCAATATACGGCCCCAGCGGGGTTATGCTCAGACGTTCACTCATTGTACTTCTCCATGCCAGGGCGTCAGGCGGCGCTGAAGCGCGCGCAGACCCAGTTCTAAAATAAACGCGATAACGGCAATCACCGCGATCCCCGCCAGCACCACATCCGTTGCCAGAAACTCACCGGCAGACTGGACCATAAATCCTAAGCCTCGCGTGGCGGCAATCAGCTCTGCCGCCACCAGCGTCGACCAGCCCACCCCAAGTCCGATACGTAATCCGGTGAGGATCTCAGGTAATGCCCCCGGCAAAATAACAAACCACAGCACCTGCGCACGGCTGGCTCCCAGCGATTGCGCGGCGCGCACTCTCACCTGCTGCGCACTTTTCACTCCCGCCAGCGCCGACATTGCTACAGGGGCGAAAATCGCCAGATAGATAAGCAAGATCTTGGACGTTTCGCCAATGCCAAACCAAATGACCATCAGCGGCAGATAGGCCAGGGGCGGAACCGGACGATACAGCTCAATGATCGGATCGAGAATGCCGCGCATCGTCGGACTCAGCCCCATAACGATTCCAACCGGAACGCCCAGCAGCACCGCCGCCAGCAGCGCGATAACAATACGTGTCAGACTCGCCGCCAGATGCTGCCACAGCGTGGCGTCCATAAATCCCTGCGGACCGGCAATAACGATCAGCTTTTGTAAAACCTGTCCCGGTGGCGGTAAAAACAGCGGACTGACTAACTGCAGCGCCGCCACCGTCCACCACAACGCCAAAATGACGGCCAACGTACCAAGGCTTAAGGTAATCTGCCGCGAGAACGGCCAGCGCCAGTTGAGCGCGCGCTGGCGACGGGGTTTATCATTAATCACCACGCTCATGAAAATGCCTCCCGTTGTTCAAAGACTCGACCTAACACGTACTCGCGCATGGCGATAAACTGCGGATCGGACTTAATGCTGCGACTCGACTCTCCAGCCACAAAGCGACGGGCGAAATTCAGCGGCAGACGCTCCAGTACCCGGCCAGGGCCTGGCGACAGCAATACCAGCTCTGTCGCCATAAACACCGCTTCTTCAATATCGTGCGTAATCAACAGCACCTGTTTGCCAGTCTCATGCCACAGCTTCAGCAGCAGAGTTTGCATCTGCTCACGAGTAAAGGCGTCGAGCGCGCCAAAAGGTTCATCCAGCAACAACAACTGTGGATTGGCCGCCAGCGCCCGCGCAATGCCGACGCGCTGCCGCTGTCCACCGGAAAGCTGCCAGATAAAGCGTTTGCCCGCGTCCTCCAGCCCGACTTTCTGCAACATCTCCAGGGCAATACGCTGACGCTGTGGTTTATCCACCCCCGCCAGCTGCAGACCAAAAGCCACGTTGTCCTGCACGTTACGCCAGGGCAGCAGACCTTCATTCTGGAACACGACCCCGCGATCTGCCCCCGGACCATCAACCCTGTTACCCGCCAGCGTGATGCTGCCATGCTGATACGGCACAAATCCGGCAATCAGATTTAACAATGTGGTTTTCCCGCAACCGGAAGGTCCGAGTACCACCAGCAGCTCACCGCTATCGAGCGTCAGGTTGATATCCTCCAGCGCCGGTTTTCCACCGTAGCTGGCGGCAAGATGAGAGATTTGCAGCATCAGCGCCTCCTTATTTATTGCACGAAGCGATCGGTCACATACTGGCTGTAATCCGTCGCAACAGCGGGGACTTTGCCCTGCTCTTTGAGGAACTGCGCGGTGTCGATAATGGCTTTGTTCACCGGTCCGGTCAGTTCGGCAGTCTGCTGTTGCGGCGTCAGGTAAGTGTTACCTTTCACCAGTCCCGGCACATCCGCTTCCGGCACGCCGCTTAAACGCGACAATTTGCTGATATTCTCCGGCTGCTTCAGCCACTCATCGGGATTAGCGATATAAGGTTGCTGCGCATCGATAGCGCTTTTGGCAAAGGCTTTCACCACCTCAGGATGCTTCTCTGCAAAATCTTTGCGTACCACCCACACGTCCAGCGTCGGTGCGCCCCACTCACCAACCTGCGATGAGTCGGTTAACACCTTGCCGTCTTTTTCCAGCGCATTGACCGCAGGAGCCCAGACGTACGCGCCGTCAATATCCCCGCGCTGCCATGCGGCAATAATCGCAGGTGGTTGCAGGTTCACAATCTCCACCTGACCGGGTTTAATCCCCCAGTGTTTCAACGCCGCCAGCAGGCTGTAATGGGTGGTGGAGATAAACGGCACCGCAATGCGTTTGCCAATCAAATCTTGCGGTTTACTGATGTTTTTCTTCACCACTAGTGCCTCGGAGTTACCAAGCTTTGACGCCAGCAGAAAAACTTCAATGGGTACTTGCTGACTGGCGGCGACCGCCAGCGGGCTGGAGCCAAGATTACCGATCTGCACGTCGCCGGAGGCCAGCGCCCGGACGATGCTCGCGCCGCTGTCGAATTTGCGCCAGTCAACGGTAGCGCCGCTCTCTTTGGCAAAAGTATTATCCGCCTGCGCCACTTTGGCGGGTTCGGCGGAGGTCTGATAAGCGACGGTGACGTTCACCGCCTGCGCCTGAAATGCGATGAATGCCAGAGCACCGAGAAGTGCGTTACGCGATGAAATAGCCATGATTGTCTGCTCCCCTGTCTTGTTATGGAGGCAGTATTTCGTTGCGGCACAATTTGATAAAGGAATTAAAAATTCTGGCTAAGAACAAAGCGTTTTTAGAAAAAAAGCGGCAATAGTTAGCGATTTTGCTCATTACAGATGGAATTCGTAGGCCTGATAAGGCGCTTGCGCCGCCATCAGGCCTACAACACCCGGCAAATTATTGCGATTTTGTTACATTCGTTACATAACTACACCTGGATGATTGCCAGCGCGGCGCTGACCGGCATCATAGACGCCATTATCAGGCAAGAGAATAAAATCATGATTCATGTTGTGCTGGTGGATGACCATGTGGTGGTGCGTTCCGGCTTTGCGCAATTACTCAGTCTCGAAGACGATCTCAACGTTACCGGTCAGTACAGCAGCGCAGCGGAGGCCTGGCCTGCACTTCTGCATGATGACGTCAACGTTGCGGTGATGGATATCGCCATGCCGGATGAAAATGGTCTGAGCCTGTTAAAACGACTGCGGGCACAGAAGCCCGGTTTTCGCGCCATCATTCTCAGCATCTATGACTCACCCACGTTTGTGCAAAGTGCGCTGGATGCCGGCGCCAGTGGCTACCTGACCAAACGCTGCGGACCAGAGGAGCTGGTGCAGGCGGTACGATCGGTCGGTATGGGCGGGCATTACCTGTGCGCCGATGCGCTGCGGGCGCTACGCGGCGGCGAACAGCCCGCGCAGGTACTGGAAGTACTGACCCCACGCGAGCGCGAAGTGTTTGAGCTGTTGGTCAAAGGCGACAGCGTAAAAGAGATCGCCTTCAAGCTCGACCTCAGCCACAAGACGGTGCACGTTCATCGGGCGAACGTGCTGGGCAAACTGCAATGCCACAGCACCATCGATCTGGTGCATTTTGCCCTCGACCACCAGCTATTAACGGGGCATTAATGTCGCGTAGCCTTCGGCATTGGGTTATTTCTCTGTTTATTCTGCTGGCCTGGGGATCGGGCTGGTTGATGCTGTGGACGCTGGGGTTTTACCTGACCCACAACGGCCAGCAGGCGGCGCTGTTCCTGCCACACGGCGTCTATCTCGCGCTGCTCATCCTGCTTTCTCGCCGTTACTGGCCCGCGCTGGTATTGCCGCCGGTGCTGATGTTGTTCTGGCTGCACAGTGAGCAATTATTGAATGGCTATATCCTGCTGGCTGCGCCGTTAATTAGCCTGATTCCGGCGAGCATCGGCCAGTCATACTGGCACCGCTTCCCCCTTTACTGGCAGCGCTTAACGCTGCTGCTGGCCGCGGTGACGCTCACCTCATTGCTCAATACCGCCCTGCTTTCACCGTTTATCCAAAGTCCGGCAACGTTAATTGGCCTGGCGTCGTTTACCGGCGGAGTGCTGCTGACGCCGTTTGTCTATCTGATCTATGAATTTTTGCGCCAGCAGCACCGCTATCATTTGCTCGGATTGGATACCACCAATCCCCCGCTGCGCACCTCGCTTATCATCTGGTGCAGCCTGTTTTTTATTATTGGCATCGGCACCCAGATGGTGTTGTCGCCGGAGATCGAGCGCCTGTTGCTGATCGTGGTGTTCTTACCGAATGTGGTGATGGCGTGGAAATTTGGCTGGCAGGGCGGCGTGTTGTCCGGATTACTCGGCAGTATGATGATCACCATCGCCCGGCAAATCGGCGTCGGGTTCAGTAATTTACTGGAGCTGGAGATTTTCCTCGCCACCCAAGCGCTGCTCGGCATAGGGCTGGGGATCGCCATCAGCCGCCAGCAGCATCTGGCGCAAAACCTGCACCATTATCGCCAGCGTCTGGAAACTGAACTGGCGGCGCGTCGCGCGCTGACCGAACAGCTGATCCGCACCGAAGAAAACACGCGCAAAAGCCTGGCGCGGGAACTGCACGACGAGATTGGTCAGAACATCACCGCCATTCAAATTCAATCACAACTGGTCAAACGCGCACCGGGTCGCGAGCAAACGCTTGAGGCGGCAAATCAGATCAACGACCTGGCCCGGCGTATTCACCACTCCACCCGCCAGCTGTTGCGCCAGCTGCGCCCACCCGCGCTCGATGAACTGTCTTTTAAAGATGCACTACATCATCTGGTGAATGAATTTGCTTTTGCTGAACGGGGTATTCGCTGTCGCTTTGATTATCAGCTAGAGAATACGCCAGAAAACGAAACGGTGCGCTTCACGCTGTATCGCCTGTTGCAGGAGTTACTCAATAACGTCTGTAAACATGCCGATGCCAGCGATGTGTCGATTACGCTGCGCCAGCAGGAACATAGCTTGTTTCTGGACGTCGCTGACAATGGCGTGGGTATTCTGCCGGAAAAAATTCCCGGTTTCGGTATCCAGGGAATGCGTGAGCGGGTGAGCGCCCTTGGCGGTGAACTGACGATCGAATCAAACAACGGCACACGGGTAATTGTTAACCTGCCCACAAATTTGCAACAAATCAGCCGCTAACCAGGAAAAAGTCTTAGCCACTCTGGACTTTCTCTCATCCCCTTTTGCTTTCACTTTCCTATAGTCAGCACAAACGGAGACTGCCATGCATACACGCTCAGCCAGCGAAACAGATCAACAATACCGGGCGCTACGCCCTCGGCTGCTGATGTGTATGGTCATTGGCTATGCCGCGTTTTATCTGACGCGTAAAAGTGTCAACTACGTCCTCCCGGCGCTACAAACGGACCTGGGTCTGGATAAAGGCGATATCGGCCTGCTGGGGTCGCTGTTTTACCTGACCTATGGCCTGTCGAAATTTACCGCCGGACTGTGGCACGACAGCCATGGACAACGCGCATTTATGGGCATTGGCCTTTTCGCCACCGGTGTTTTGAATGTGCTGTTCGCCTTTGGTGAATCGCTGACGCTACTGCTGGTGGTCTGGACGCTGAACGGATTTTTTCAGGGCTGGGGCTGGCCGCCCTGCGCCCGACTACTGACCCACTGGTACTCGCGCAACGAACGCGGATTCTGGTGGGGCTGCTGGAATATGTCGATCAACATTGGTGGGGCAGTTATCCCGCTGATTAGCGCCTTTGCCGCCCACTGGTGGGGCTGGCAGGCAGCGATGCTGGCACCGGGGATTATCAGCATGGCGTTAGGCATTTGGCTCACTCTGCAACTGAAAGGCACGCCCCGGGAAGAGGGATTACCGACGGTTGGGGAATGGCGGCATGACCCGCTGGAGCTGCGTCAGGAACAGCAAAGTCCGCCGATGGGGCTGTGGCAAATGTTACGTACCACCATGCTGAAAAACCCGATGATCTGGCTGCTCGGCGTGTCGTATGTATTGGTCTATTTGATCCGCATTGCGCTCAACGACTGGGGCAACATCTGGCTGACGGAAAGCCACGGCGTGAATCTGCTCAGCGCCAATGCCACGGTGATGCTGTTTGAAGTTGGCGGTTTGCTGGGGGCGCTGTTTGCCGGATGGGGCTCGGATCTGCTGTTCAGCGGTCAGCGTGCGCCGATGATTTTGCTGTTCACGCTGGGGCTGATGGTCTCCGTCGCCGCGCTGTGGCTGGCGCCGGTGCACCACTACGCGCTACTGGCAATGTGTTTCTTTACGGTGGGCTTTTTTGTGTTTGGCCCACAGATGCTAATTGGCCTCGCGGCAGTGGAGTGCGGACACAAAGCGGCAGCAGGTTCAATTACCGGTTTTCTCGGGCTGTTTGCCTATCTGGGGGCCGCGCTGGCGGGTTGGCCGCTGTCGCTGGTCATAGAACACTACGGCTGGTCGGGAATGTTCAGTTTGCTCTCGGTCGCCGCTGTCTTTATGGGTTTATTGCTGATGCCACTGCTCATTGCAGGCATTACCCCTTCTCTCAGTCAAAGGATAAAACAATGAAACTGACGCTTACCTCTACACTAATTGCCTCCGCTCTGACGCTGGCAGCCTTCAGCAACGCAGCTCAGGCGCAGGGCCGTCTGGTGGTGTATTGCAGCGCCACTAACGAGATGTGCGAAACCGAAACCAAAGCCTTCGGTGAAAAATATGATGTGAAAACCTCATTCATTCGCAACGGTTCGGGCAGTACGCTGGCGAAAGTGGATGCCGAGAAGAAAAATCCGCAGGCGGATGTCTGGTACGGCGGTACGCTGGATCCGCAGTCCCAGGCCGGGGAAATGGGCCTGCTGCAGCCGTATAAATCACCCAATCTCGAACAGATCATGGAGAAATTCCGCGATCCCGCGAAGGTGAAAGGCAATCTCTCCTCGGCGGTTTACGTCGGTATTCTGGGCTTTGGCGTCAATACCCAGCGCCTGAAAGAGAAAAACCTGCCGGTGCCAAAATGCTGGAAGGATCTGACCAAACCGGAATACAAAGGTGAAATCCAGATTGCTGACCCGCAAAGCTCCGGTACCGCCTATACCGCGCTGGCGACTTTTGCCCAGTTGTGGGGTGAAGATCAGGCCTTTGACTACCTGAAACAGCTCAACGCCAACGTCTCTCAATACACTAAATCAGGCATTGCCCCAGCGCGTAACGCCGCCCGTGGCGAAACGGCGATTGGCATTGGCTTCCTGCACGACTACTCGCTGGAAAAAGAACAGGGCGCACCGCTGGAGCTAATTTCACCGTGCGAAGGTACTGGCTATGAGATCGGCGGCGTTAGCATTCTGAAAGGCGCGCGCAACCTCGATAACGCCAAACTGTTCGTTGACTGGGTACTGTCAAAAGATGCCCAGGAACTGGCGTGGAAGAAAGGTAAGTCCTATCAGATCCTGACCAACACCACCGCCGAGACGTCTCCTAACTCGCTGAAGCTCGACGACCTGAAACTTATCAATTACGACATGGATAAGTACGGCTCGACCGACGTGCGTAAAGCGTTGATCAATAAGTGGGTCAGCGAAGTGAAGATGGGTAAATAAGCCTACATCGGCGATCATTTGCCGGGTGCGGCGTAAATACCGCATCCGGCCTGGAATACCGGAACCGCTATGTCACACACACTTGCACTCCATCCCGTGAAAAAACGGGATGCGATATTTCTTTGGGTTTTGCTTGGCTGGCTGGCGTTTGCCCTGTTGCCAAGCTGGAGCCTGGACTACGGTCTGCTGGAGTCGACAGGAGAGGAAATACTCGCTGCCTACGGCTGGTCACAATTCAATATCAGTTGGTTATGGTATCTGCTGCCGAGCCTGCTACTGGTGCGTCCGTTCCATGAGGCCAGGCGCGAACAGCGCGGCCGCCATTATCTTGATGCGGGCTGGGCTTTTTTCTGTATGGCGTTTATCGTCGCCAGCGCGACTCTTGAGGGGCGCGGCTTAGGCTATGCCACCATAGTGTTGTTTGTGGCACTTGGCGCGATCATGACCCTGGCGCTCACCCGTCTGGAATGGCTGGGCGGCGACCGTTTCGTCATCGGTTCGCTCACCGCGATTGTCGCGCTAATCGGTATTTTTATCGTCTGGCCGAGTATCGCTATTTTTATTCCGATGTTCACCAACGACGCCGGGGAATTTGCCCCGCTGGCGTTTATGAATGTGCTGTCGCAGGCACATATCATTCAGGTGATCCTCAACTCGATTATGCTGTCGATTGCCGTCGGCGTCGGCTGTACCTTCTTTGGTCTGGTACTGGCTATCTATACTACCCGTATCGCCAGACGCAGCGCCATAATCGGACGTATCTTCTCGATTTTGCCGATCGTCACCCCGCCGTTTGTCGTGGGTTTAGGCGTCACGCTGATGATGGGACGCTCCGGCTACATCACCGAATTTATGGTCGAATGGTTTGGCTTAACCAACACCAACTGGCTGTACGGTTTTACCGGCATCTGGCTGGCGCAGGTGCTGGCCTTCACTCCGATGGCGTTTATGATCCTCGACGGAGCAATTAAAACCATTCATCCGTCGCTGGAAGAAGCGTCATACACCCTGCGTGCCAGCCGCTGGCAGACCTTTAACGGCGTGTTTGTCCCGCTGCTGAAACCAGCGCTGGCGAACGCCTTTTTGATTGTGGTTGTGCAGTCGCTGGCTGACTTTAGTAACCCGCTGGTGCTCGGCGGTAACTTCGACGTGCTGGCAACGCAAATCTACTTCTACATCACCGGTTCGCAGCTCGACTACCAGGCCGCCAGTACGCTGGGTGCCTTCCTGCTGCTGTTCTCACTGCTGGTGTTCTGCGTGCAATATATGTGGATTGGTAAACGCTCATACGTCACCGTTTCCGGTAAATCCTACCGGGGCGACGTGCAACCGTTACCTGTGACGTTGGTATGGAGCGTGGTCGCGCTGCTGGCGGTGTGGATTGCCTTTAACGCCCTGTTGTACGGCAGCATTTTCTACGGCAGTTTCACCGTTAACTGGGGCGTGGACTACACCCTGACGTTAGCGAACTTTACCAAACTGTTCGGTCAGGGGATGAGCGACGGCGCATGGCCTTCACTGCTCGACACCCTGCTCTACGCCGGTATTGCCGCGCCGATCACCGCCATCTTCGGTCTGCTGATCGCCTGGGTAGTCGTGCGCCAACAGTTTAAGGGCAAGAAGACCATCGAGTTCACCACCATGCTGTGCTTTGCCGTTCCAGGCACCGTCGCGGGCGTATCGTACATTCTGGCCTTTAACAGCGCCCCGGTGTACCTCACTGGTACGGCGGCGATTGTCATTATCTCGATGGTAATGCGTAACGTCCCGGTCGGCATTCGCGCGGGTATCGCGGGCTTAGGCCAGATCGATAAATCACTGGATGAAGCCTCGCTCAGCCTGCGCGCCGGTTCGCTGCGTACCATTACGCATATCCTGCTGCCGCTGCTACGCCCGGCGATCCTTTCGGCGCTGATTTACAGCTTTGTGCGCGCCATTACCACCGTCAGCGCCATTGTGTTCCTCGTCACGCCGGATACCCGCGTGGCCACGGCCTACATCCTTAACCGCGTGGAAGACGGCGAATACGGTGTGGCGATTGCCTACGGTTCCATTCTGATCGTGGTGATGCTGGCGATTATTTTCATCTTTGACTGGCTGATCGGTGAATCACGTACCTCCCGTTCAAAAGCCAAAAACCAGGCGTAATGGAGCGCACTATGACTCAGAAAAATTTCGTTGAACTGCGCAACGTCACCAAACGATTTGGCAGTAATACGGTAATCGACAATATCAACCTCACCATCCCGCAGGGGCAAATGGTGACGCTGCTCGGCCCGTCCGGTTGCGGTAAAACCACCATTTTGCGCCTGGTCGCCGGGCTGGAAAAACCGAGCGAAGGGCAGATTTTCATTGATGGCGAAGACGTCACCCATCGCTCAATTCAGCAGCGTGATATCTGTATGGTGTTTCAGTCCTATGCCCTGTTCCCGCATATGTCGCTGGGAGAGAACGTTGGTTACGGCCTGAAGATGCTCGGCGTGTCCCGCGCTGAAGTGAAAGCCCGTGTCAAAGAAGCACTGGCGATGGTCGATCTGGAAGGATTCGAAGAGCGCTATGTTGATCAGATCTCCGGCGGTCAGCAGCAGCGCGTAGCGCTGGCCCGCGCGTTGATCCTCAAGCCGAAAGTGCTGCTGTTTGATGAGCCGTTGAGTAACCTCGACGCCAACCTGCGTCGCAGCATGCGCGACAAGATCCGCGAACTGCAAAAGCAGTTTGATATCACCTCGCTGTACGTCACCCACGATCAAAGCGAAGCCTTTGCGGTTTCCGATACCGTGCTGGTGATGAACAAGGGACACATCATGCAGATCGGTTCACCGCAGGATCTTTACCGCCAGCCCGCCTCGCGCTTTATGGCAAGTTTTATGGGTGACGCCAACCTGTTCCCGGCCACCTTCGGTGACCAATACGTTGATATCTACGGCTACCACCTGCCGCGCCCGCTGCACTTTGATACGCAAGGCGAAGGCATGGTCGGCGTGCGCCCGGAAGCGATCACGCTTAGCGATCGCGGCGAAGAGAGTCAGCGCTGCGTGATCCGCCACGTGGCCTATATGGGCCCCCAGTATGAAGTCACGGTGGAATGGCACGGGCAGGAGATCTTATTGCAGGTCAACGCTACGCGTTTACAGCCGGACGTCGGCGAGCAGTATTATCTCGAAATCCATCCGTACGGCATGTTTGTTCTGGCGGATGCGGCATAACGTTTTGTGGCTTTGTAGGCCGGATAAGGCGCTTATGCCACCATCCGGCAATGCCTGATGCGCTGCGCTTATCAGGCCTACAGTGAACGATGTAGGCCCGATAAACTCTCAGCTTCGCGCTTTTAGCGCGGCAATATCTTTCGGCGTGGTGCGACAGCACCCGCCAATCAACCGTGCGCCAGCGGCCTGCCACTGCGGCAGATAATCCGCCAGATGCGCACAATGCTCACCGTGATGATGCCAGGTTTTGCTCACGGCATCATACTGCTCGCCCGAGTTCGGATACACCACCAGCGGCAGCGCCGTTAAACCGTGTAAATGCTGCAACGCAGCGGTGGTGTTTTCCAGCGCAATGCAGTTAATACCTAGCGCCACCACCTGCGGATAATCCGCCAGCAACGCAACCACGTCACGCAGCGGCGTACCGTCGCTCAGGTGCTCGCTGTCGCGCAGGGTAAATGAGAACCACGCCCGCGCACGCGGATATGCAGTCAATAACTCAGCCAGCGCGCTAATTTCGGCAAAATTTGGCAGGGTTTCACAGGCCAGAAGATCGGCCCCGGCATCCAGCAAGGCTTCCACGCGCGGGCGGTGAAACGCCTGAAACTCTTCAGCGCTACGTTGGTAATCACCACGGTATTCAGAACCATCCGCCAGATACGCACCGTAAGGCCCGACCGATCCTGCTACCAGCAGCGTGCCCGCCTGCGGGTTCTCTGCCAGATACGCTTCGCGGGCTTTACGCGCCAGCTCCACGCTTTTGCCAATCAGCACTTTCGACTGCGCTTCATCCAGATCTCGCGCGGCAAAGCCCGCCGGCGTCGCCTGATAGCTGGCGGTGATCGCACATTGCGCCCCCGCCCGGTAGTAATCGAGATGGACTTCGCGGATAAGCTCCGGATTTTCGACCAGCACTTTGGCTGACCACAGACTATCGGCTAAGTTACAGCCACGCGCTTCCAGCTCCGTCGCCATCGCACCATCGAGCAGCAGGAAATCCTGTTTATCGAGGATGGCGCTTAACGGATTATTCTGCGACATGTTCGGGCTCCTGTTTGGTTTTACGCGGTTGAGTAAGGAAATAAGCACCATAACACACTGCCACAAACGGTAACCCGCACCACAGCGCAATTCTCTGCGCTGGATCGAATGCCAGCCCGACACAAGCCACCAGGCACAGCACAAATCCCAGTACCGGCACCAGCGGATACCACGGCGCGCGATAATGCAATTCACTCAATGCCTTACCCTGCTGCAGATGACGGCGGCGAAAGACGAAGTGTGAAGCGCAAATGCTCAGCCACACCGCCACCACCGCAAACCCGGAGATTGCCGACAGCGCGACAAATACCGTATCCGGGGCCACCACGCTGGAAAACAGCGCCAGTACACCACCGAGCATACTGACCGACAGCGCCGTCAGCGGCACGCCGTTTTTCGTTACTCGCGCAAAACAGGCCGGTAGCGTACGTTCATTCGACAGCGACCACAGCATGCGCCCGGAGGCATACAGCCCGGAGTTCGCCGCGGATAGAATAGCCGTCAGGATCACGAAGTTAAAAATATCGGCGGCGTAAGGAATACCCACCTTCTCAAACACCAGCACAAACGGGCTTTTCTCCACGCCCGCCTGCTGCATCGGGATCAGCGCCGCCAGCACAAACACGGTGCCGATAAAGAAAATAATCAGTCGCGCGATAGTGGTACGAATCGCTACCGGAATGACCTTGCGCGGGTTTTCTGTTTCTCCGGCGGCAATGCCGATAAGCTCGGTTCCCGAAAAAGCAAAATTCACCGCCACCATCGTCATCAGGATCGGTAAGCCACCGTGTGGGAACCAGCCTTCCGCCGTGATATTACTCAGTCCAGGCGCGGGTGAGCCATCCTGCATCGGGATAAAACCAAAAATCGCCGCCCCGCCGAGGATGATAAAGGCGATGATAGTGACCACTTTTACCAGCGAGAACCAGAACTCCCCTTCGGCAAAAAAGCGCGTGGAGATGACGTTCAGACCAAAAATAATCGCGCAGAACACCACACACCAGACCCAAACCGGCACCTGTGGAAACCAGTACTGCATACAGAATCCGGCGGCGGTAAAGCTCGACCCCAGCGCCACAGTCCAGGTCAGCCAGTAGAGCCAGGCTACGGTATATCCCGTTGCGGGGCCGAGATAACGCGCAGCATAGACGTGAAACGCCCCAGTCTCCGGCATCGCGACCGAAAGCTCGCCCAGACACTGCATAACCAGCCAGACCACCAGCGCGCCAATCAGATAAGCCAGCAGCGTTCCCGCCGCCCCGGTAGTGGAGATGATGTACCCGGTATTGAAGAATAACCCTGTGCCAATCACGCCGCCTAAGGAGAGCATTATCAGGTGACGCGTTTTCATTGTGCGCTTCAGTGGCGCATTTTGTTGTGTTGTTTGCATATAACCTTCTAAACGTATGGACATCTAAACATCCAAAGAAGGTTTGTTATACCGCGTTTGTTAACAGAATGCAAAGTCAACCCTGCACCAGGCGCAAATGCCCGCGCCGGGCGCTTAATATCGGATGGGGATTAATAATCAAATACAAAAAGGGCCGCCAGCTCATAACGCCTCCGTTGCCAGGCTTTATGTAAACTCTGGCAACGTCCTCACCGGCTGGCGTTCACCCGGAAGTGGGAACCGTATCTCCCTGCTCATACTACCGAATGAGCGTTTAAGCACCGCTGGCAGGGATCGGCATCTGCGATTTGCGACTCATCAGAATAAATACCGCCAGCCCTGCCAGCAATATCCCCGGCGCAGAAGCCGCCATCACCCCTACCGTTCCGGTGCCGAGCGCTAACATTTTTCCTGCCAGCAACGGACCACTCATCGCGCCCAGACGCCCGACGGCGACAGCGGTACCAACGCCGGTGGCGCGGATCTGCGTGCTGTAAAACAACGGTGCCAGCGCATACAACACGCTTTGCCCACCGGTGGCAAACATCCCCGCCACAAATCCAGCCATCAACATGCCGCTCAATGACGATACCGTGCCCAGCGCCAGCAGTGATGCCAGCATCCCGGTGTAGATCAGCAGCGACATCACCACCGGACGCAGTTTGTCCATCAACGCCCCGAGAATTAACGTCCCGCTGGCCGCGCCGATTTGCAGAGCAAACATCACGCCTGCTGCCTGCGAGGGCTGAAAGCCCTGCTCGACCAGCAGCATCGGCAGCCAGTTGATCAGCATATACACCACCAGCAGGGTGAAGAAATAGCACAGCCACAGCAGCAGCGTGGCTGTCGCGGTGGTTGGCGCAAACAGAGCGCGCAGCGGCGCGGCAGCCACCTGCGTTTGTTGGGTATAAACCTGTGATTCCGGCAGCCAGCGCATTAACAGCGGAACCAGCAGCAGCGGGATCACCCCGCCGACCCAGAACACGGTTTGCCAGGCAGAGGCCAGACCGCTAAACCCGAGCGCTGCCGCCAGCGCCGCGCCAATCGGCACACCGCAGTACATCAGGCTCACCGCCGTACCACGAAAACGCGGGCCCGCCGCCTCAGAAGTCAGCGCGATCAGATTCGGCAACGCCGCACCCAACCCAACACCGGTCATCAGGCGAGCAAACACCAGCGATGAGAAATCCCAGGATATCGCTGTTGCCAGTGAGAACAGGCCGAACAGCGCCACGGAGGCAATAAGAATGCGTTTGCGGCCATAGCGATCGGCCAGCATGCCGCCCACCAGCGCGCCGGGCAGCAGCCCAAGAATGCCCGCGCTGAAGATCCAGCCCATCTGCATTTTATCCAATGCAAACGCATGGGCGATACCGACGGCAGCGATCCCGGCGGCCTGTAAATCCAGCCCTTCCATCAGGGCGACTAAAAAACACAGCCCGACGGTCAACGTCAGGCGGGATGAGGATGCGGGGGTACGGGTAGTCATAAGATGTACCTCTGAGGTCACGATGCAGGTGAATCGCGGCTGATACGTTGCCAGCCGCGTAATCATTTTTATTTTCTGTTACGCAGATCCAGCGCCACGTCGACGATCATATCTTCCTGGCCGCCCACCATCCGGCGTTTGCCCAGTTCCACCAGAATATCTACCGCGCTCAGGCCATAACGCGCCGCCGCCACTTCGCAGTGGCGCAGGAAGCTGGAGTACACGCCGGCATAGCCCAGCGCCAGCGTTTCGCGGTCCACCCGCACCGGGCGGTCCTGCAGCGGACGCACCAGATCGTCGGCGGCGTCCATCAGCGCATACAGATCGGTGCCGTGCTGCCAGCCAAGCTTATCCGCCGCGGCGATAAACACCTCCAGCGGCGCGTTGCCTGCGCCTGCGCCCATACCGGCCAGGCTGGCATCGATACGATCACAACCCTCTTCTACCGCAGCAATCGAGTTCGCCACGCCAAGGCTCAGGTTGTGGTGGGCGTGCATCCCGGTTTCTGTTTCCGGCTTCAGCACCGCTTTCAGGGCGCGGAAGCGGTCACGGATATCAGACATGTTCATCGCCCCGCCTGAATCGACCACATAGATACAGGTCGCACCGTAGTTTTCCATCAGTTTCGCCTGCTGTGCGAGGTTTTCCGGCGTGGTCATATGACTCATCATCAGAAAGCCGACGGTGTCCATGCCCAGTTCACGCGCATACTGAATATGCTGGGCCGACACGTCCGCTTCGGTGCAGTGGGTCGCCACGCGTACGACGCGCGCCCCAGCCTGATACGCATTTTTCAGGTCATGAATCGTGCCGATGCCCGGCAACAGCAGCGTGGCGATCTTGGCGTGCTTGACCACGTCCGCCGCCGCTTCAATCCACTCCAGGTCGCTGTGCGCGCCAAAGCCATAGTTAAAACTGGAACCCTGCAGACCGTCGCCGTGCGCCACTTCAATGGAATCCACCCTCGCGTCGTCCAGCGCTTTGGCAATCTGGCGCACGTTTTCCAGCGAATATTGATGACGAATGGCGTGCATGCCGTCGCGCAGGGTCACGTCAGAGATATAGAGTTTTTTACCGTTCATGCTGCTTCTCCTGCCTGACGAGTGAGTGACTGCGCCATTTTCTCAGCGGTCGCCAGCGCGCTGGAGGTCATAATGTCGAGGTTGCCCGCATAGGCAGGTAAATAGTGCGCCGCGCCTTCCACTTCCAGATACACCGCGGTTTTCAGCCCGGAGAACTGACCGATGCCCGGCAGATTGACCGGTTTATCCTGCGGGATGACTTCAAACTGGACACGCTGTTTCAGACGATAGCCCGGCACGTAAGCCTGCACCGCCGCCGCCATCTCATTAATCGATGCTTCAACTTCAACCTCAGAGGCCGCTTCGCTCAGCACATACACCGTGTCGCGCATCATCAGCGGCGGCTCGGCCGGGTTAAGGACGATAATCGCTTTACCTTTTGCCGCGCCGCCAACCACTTCAATCGCCTTCGAGGTGGTTTCGGTAAACTCATCGATATTAGCGCGCGTGCCAGGACCCGCAGATTTACTGGCGATCGAGGCGATAATTTCGGCGTAATGGACTTTTGCCACGCGAGAAACTGCCGCCACCATCGGGATAGTCGCCTGCCCGCCGCAGGTCACCATATTAACGTTCTGCTGATCAACGTTGGCCTCCAGATTCACCACAGGCACGCAGTACGGGCCGATTGCCGCGGGCGTCAGGTCGATCAGGCGGATCGCTGGTTTAACGGCGCGCAGCGCGGCGTCGTTCTTCACATGCGCGCCTGCGCTGGTGGCATCAAAAACAATGTCGATGTCGGCGAATTCCGGCATGGCGATAAGCCCTGTCACCCCTTCATGGGTGGTGGCAACGCCCATGCGTCGGGCACGCGCCAGACCATCAGAATCTGGATCGATACCGACCATCACCGCCATTTCCAGATGCTTCCCGTGACGCAGAATTTTTATCATCAAATCGGTACCGATGTTGCCGGAGCCGATAATGGCGACTTTACGCTTACTCATGACTGACTTCCTTTTGTAATCGCCGCAGAAAAGGTGGCGGCAACTGAACCAATACCGTCGATATGGGCCTCGAAACGATCGCCCGCATTCACCGCCACCATCGGGCCTAACGCGCCGGTGAGAATGATATCTCCGGCACGTAGCGGCTCGCCGAGGCTGGCCATTTTGCGCGCCAGCCAGACGGCGGCGTTGATCGGATGTCCCAGGCATTCGCTGCCGCGTCCGCTGGAAACCTCTTCGTTGTTGCGCGTCATTTTCATCGCGCAGTTTTTCAGATCTAATCCTGCCGGACGCTGTGCCGGGCCGCCGACCACATACACACCGCAGGAGGCGTTATCCGCCACGGTATCAACAAACTTGATTGACCAGTCACGGATACGGCTGCCGACCACTTCCAGCGCGGGCAGCACCCACTCGATGGCGTTATACAGCTCGTCAAAAGTAGTGTCGGCATTGGGCAGATCGCGGTTCAGCACCAGCGCGATTTCCGCTTCAATACGCGGTTGCAGCACGCGCTCAAACGCAATGGTGTCGTTATCGCCGTAGCACATGTCGGCAAACAGCGTACCGAAGTCCGGCTGATCGACGCCAAGCTGCTGCTGCACTTTCGGGTGTGTCAGCCCTACTTTGCGCCCGACCACGCGACGCCCGCGCGCCACTTCATACTGCACGTTGATGCGTTGAATGGCGTAGGCCGCTTCGCCGTTGTCCACACCAATCAATTCACGCAGTGGGGCGATAGCTTCCCCTTTTTCTTCAGCCTGACGTAAATCGGCGGCCAGCTGCTCAAGATTATGATTCGTCATGTCCGTTCCTTAAGGGCGTGCGAGGAAGTTCAGCACCAACTGGTTAAAGGCATCCGCATGCTCCCACTGCGCCCAGTGCCCGCAGTCGCGGTAGATATGCAGCTCAGAACCGGCAATTCCGGAGAGCAGGCGCAGACCGGCATCCATCGGCACAAAGCGGTCATTGCGTCCCCAGACAATCAGGGTCTGGGCTTTGATTTCACCCAGACGCGGGCTGAAATCCGGGAACTGTTTCGGGTTGGCCTCCAGACTCTGGACAAAGTTTTCCAGGTGATCGCGACGCGACAGCATGTTATTCAGGCGTGCCTCAAACAACGCCTCGGTCAGGTCGCTGGTGTCGAAGACAAAGATCTCCATCATCAGCTTCAGGTTCTCGATGGTCGGCTCGCGGTATAGCTGATTCAGGCGCTTGATACCTTCGGTCGGCATCGGGGTAAACAGACTCATGCCGCCCGTTCCGCCGCCCATTAGCACCAGTTTGCCCACGCGCTCCGGCCAGCTCAGGGTAAACGCCACAGCACTGTGACCGCCCATCGAGTTACCCAGCAGGTGGACTGTTTGAATATCCAATTGATCGACCACGCTTTTCAGGATGCGAGCGTTGAGATCAGATCGCGAACCGCGGTTAACGATCCCATCGCTTTTGCCCCAGCCAGGACAATCCAGCAGGATCACCCGGTATCCGGCCTGTACCAGCGGATCAATATTGCGGCTGAAGTTTGCCCAGCCCGTCGCGCCAGGACCGGAGCCGTGCAGCAGCACGACGGTCTCTTCGCCCTGTCCACAGTCATTGAAATGCACGCGTAGTGTTTCGCCTGCTTCCTGCACCTCCAGAAAACGACTGGTAGCGGCTTCGGTTTGCGGTTGGTAAGTCATGATGTTCTCCTGCATATTCAGTTCTGTTTCAGTTCTGTGTGGTAGCGCTCAGGGAGCCGAATCCGGCGATCCACTCCGGGATCGGGCGGTAATAACGGCCTTCACTACGCCAGCTACCAAAGGCAGAAATGGCGGCAAAGGCGGCAACCCAGGTTTTAACTTCGTGCGTTGATTTGCCCGCCATCACGGACAGCTCTTCGTTACTGACCGCGTCCAACTCCTGCAAACGCCCCTGCTCAAGCAGGCTCATAAAGCGGTTATCCCAGACAGGGTTCAGCGGATGCAGCGTGTTTTGATCGGCCACGAACTTCTCGGCGGCGCTGATCACCCGCTGCTGGCGCAGCTCGCGTTCGTTTTCAGGTAACTGTTTGCCGCTGCCGAGCAGGCGGTCACGCATATGGGCATCAGCCTTCGCCAGCTCCGGGACCGGCGGTTGATGCGATAGACCACCGGAGCCTAAAAACAGCACGCGCTTATTCAGCGAGCTGGCGAAACGGCCAATCGCTTCACCGAGCATGCGGGTACGCTGAAAGCCCGGCAGCGGCGTGGCGACGCCGTTAATAAACACCGGCAACACCGGCACCTTATCCAGACCGCCGAGCAAAAACTCCAGCGGCTGCGCGAAGCCGTGATCGACCTGCATGTTGTAGGACACGGCAAGATCGATGCCGCTTTTCATCACCGCGTGGGCGCAGGCTTCAGCGAGATCTGTCGGCACCGGCAGTTCCCCCGCCGCGCTGCCGAAATCGCCGATCGCCGTGGCTCCCACGCCTAAACAGAACGGCGGCATCACATCGTAAAAAAAACCGTTGTAGTGATCGGGGGCAAACAGCACTACAAGTTCCGGGTCGAACGCCGCAATACGCGCCCGGGCGCTGGCGATCACGCCGTTAACCTCGTCAAGCACAGCCTGAGCCGGGTCGACATAGCCCACCAGCGGCGAGTGGGAAAGACAGTGAAGATAAGCGTGCATATCAGGCAACCTTTTCAACAGGAATATCGGCAGTAGCGCGGGTAAGTGTCATCACCGACGCCAGTTTATTCAGGGTGCTGCCCAGGGTTTGCGGAATGGCGATGGCGGCCACGAAGCGGTCCGGGCGCATTACCACCAGCGCGGCGTTGTGCTGGGCAAACCACGCGCGCAGGCGGTTTTGCGTATCACCAATGCGGGTAACGCCGTCGTGGTTATCCTGATCGGTATGTATCTGCGTATCCGGCACGACCTGGATAAAACGCGTCCCCAGCGCCTGCCACTGTTGGATCTGCGACTCGCTCATGCCCCATAGCGGGTTACAGCCCCAGCCAATCACCGCGAAATTCGGTCCAATAACGTTGTCGAGCAGCGTCACTTCGCCCGATTCCAGCGTCACCTTCGGCTGGATAAACATCTTGCCGACCGGAGACGTTCTCGCGTCACCCTCACGCACCAGTGCTCCAACATGGTATTGCGGCATCGGCTTAAAGCGCATTTCGAGGAAGTAGCGTTTGACCGGCGGAAAATAATTCAGCAGCCAGGAAACCCCGTCGCGCACCGCGCCGTGCCAGCGTTTTGGCGGCGCCAGCACGTTGCCAGCGGTCACGGAGAGATCGATCATCGCTTTGGCGTGGTCGCGGCGTTCCTGCTGGTAGGTATCCAGCAGCTCATCACCGGCTTTGCCCTTAATGACCAGCGCCAGTTTCCACGCCAGATTGAAAGCATCGCGCATGCCGCTGTTGTAACCCTGCCCCTGCCAGACCGGCATAATGTGCGCCGCATCGCCCGCCAGCAGCACGCGGTCAATGCGAAAACGTTCGGCCAGACGGGCGTTATGGGTATACACGCGCTGGCGGATCAGCTCGACGTTGTCCGGGTTCGGCAGCACTTTGCTCAAGAGCTGACGCATATTCTGCGGTTCACTGAGCTGCGCTTCGGTTTCCCCCGGCATCACCATAAATTCGAAACGGCGCACTGCATGCGGCAGCGCAGCGGAGACATACGGGCGCACCGGATCGCAGCACAGATACACATGCGGTGTGCTGAGCGGATCGTTGGCAATATCCACCACAATCCACTGATTCGGCGCGGTTTTGCCTTCAAACGGCACATTCAGCGAGCGTCTGACGTTGCTGCCGCCGCCGTCGCATGCCACCAGCCACTGGGCCTTCACCGTTTCGCGCTGGCCGTCCGGAGCTTTCAGATTCAGCGTTACTTCACCGTTCTGTTGGCTAAAGGCTTCCAGTTCGCGGGAGAACAGGCAGCGCACGTTGGGAAAACGCGACAGCCCTTCCAACATCACCGCATCCACCTGTGGTTGAATAAACGCATTGCGGCGCGACCAGCCAAATTCGTCGGTCATCGGCTGGATATCAGCAAAGCAGCGGCCTTTCGGCGTGAGAAAGCGCATCGCGTGCCACGGCGTGGTGTGCGGCAAAACGCGCTCGACCAGCCCCACAGACTGCATGGTGCGCAACGCTTCATCGTCAATGCCGATGGCTCGGGGATAGTCGATCAGCGTGTCGAGCTTCTCCACCACCAGCACGTCAATGCCCATCTGGCCAAGATAGTTGGCCATCATTAGCCCCACCGGGCCGGCACCAGCAATCGCGACCTGAACGGTGTGCTGCACAGCGGGTTGGATATCCGGGTTTTTTGTTGTCATTTCAGAACCTCACGACTCGGACAAAACGCAATTGCGGACCCTGGTGAGGCGCAATTTGTTTTGTTAAAAATATGTGAATAATTTTTTGTTGTGCGGTCAGTATAGGAGTGAGTTTTTGCGCTACAATCAAAACATGCCTGGATGTGCACTAAGTGCACAACGTTGTTTTACCTGTAGATTTGTCAATGAATATGAAAAATGACGAGAGCACTGAGTACAAAACCGTACGCGGATTAACGCGCGGATTAATGTTATTAAATATGTTAAACCGGCTCGATGGTGGGGCCAGTGTTGGCTTACTTGCTGAGTTAAGCGGCCTGCATCGCACCACGGTCAGACGGCTGCTGGAAACCCTGCAGGATGAGGGTTATGTTCGGCGCAGCCTGTCCGATGACAGCTTTCGCTTAACCATTAAAGTCCGCCAGCTCAGCGAGGGATTTCGTGACGAGCAGTGGATTTCCGCACTCGCCGCCCCGCTGCTGGGGGATTTGCTGCGCGAGGTCATCTGGCCGACCGACGTTTCCACGCTGGATGTGGACGCGATGGTGGTACGTGAAACAACCCACCGCTTCAGCCGCCTGTCGTTTCACCGGGCGATGGTCGGGCGTCGTTTGCCATTGCTGAAAACCGCATCCGGCCTGACCTGGCTGGCATTCTGTCCTGAGAATGAACGTCAGGAACTGATTGAAATGCTGGCCTCCCGACCAGGAGAAGAGTTCCAGCTTGCGCGCGAACCGCTGAAGCTCAATGCCATTTTAACCCGGGCGCGAAAAGACGGTTTTGGCCAGAACTTTCGCGGCTGGGATCAGGAGGAGAAAATCGCTTCTATCGCTGTCCCCATCCGTAGCGAACAGCGGGTGATCGGCTGCCTGAATCTGGTGTATATGGCCAGCGCCATGACCATCGAACAGGCCGCGGAAAAGCATCTTCCGGCCTTACAAAAGGTGGCGAAACAGATAGAGGACGGCGTCGAGTCGCAGGAGATTTTGGTGGCCGGGAGGTGAGATGGATCACAGTTATGCGGATCATCTGATTGATAGCTGGGATGACTCACTCACCTGCCGATATAACATTGTGGTGTCTTGCCCAAATGATATCTACATTACATAGTGTGCATTGTTTATTTGCCAGGAGGCTGCGTGTTAAAGGTCATTGCCGAAGATTTCATCAAACCTGAGTTTATTGAAACCGTTCTCCCGTTGTATCGTGAGCTAATATCGGCAACGAAGAAAGAACCGCATTGTATTGCTTACGACCTCTATATTGATGAAAAAGATCCGGGTCATTTTATTTTTATCGAAGAATGGCCAAACCACGCGGCTCTCGATGAACATTGTGCCAGTGAGCATTTCCGACGACTTGTACCGTTAATTGATCAATACACACGACAGGAAGCACGTTACATATTGATGGATGGCGTGGTAAATCCAACGGTCACATCATAATTAAGAAATAGGATAGGTAATGAAGAAAGTACTTGGTTTACTATTAATTATGTTTTTAACAGGATGCTCCACACCAGGCAAACCAGCCTTTTACTACCCCTGGACACAGTACAAAACGGGCATCGATATTCAGCTGCCAAAAGATCCTAAATATAATGATGCTTTCCATGGGACTTTACGCCTCGACGACGATGGCGATTATGCAATGATCGTTATTTATAACGGCGGTAATGTGGTTACCCAATTCGGCTATGTCACGAAAAGCAATCTTGAAAACTGGATCACACTTTATTCTGGCTTCTTAAAATGGGATCCAAATGATTCAGGTGTAACAACAACGTTCACCATTCCTGATACAGGCTCAACGTTTAACAAAGAATACGATGTTGAGTATCGTGTTGTTCAGAGCAAAAAGCTCTTTGTCATTAATAAACATAGCTCCGGTACCTGGTTTATCGACTTCTCAGAGATATCGATGGACGAGGCAAATGTGCAGAAAGCACTGGATGTCTATGAAGGATTACGAGGCAAGCTTAAGTAGCCAGATGCTGAACCTGGTCTCTTGTAAAGAGGCCAGGGCCATATCAATAAAGAGTGGCGTCAATAGTCTCTCCTTCTGCTTTTCATAATCGCAACATCAATTTTAATTTTTTAATATTTTCATCATCCGGAACCTGGTGTATGTCAACACAGTAGCTCTCTTCATACTCTTCAATTATTCTTTGGGCCTCTCCTCTACGGTTTCGGCCATTCATCCATAACTCATCTCTGGCATCCTGACCTATTCTCATCATGTCATAAGAGCTAATATGCGGTGGTGAGCGGCCAAATATGGCCGTGACACCGTTTTTTTCGTAATTTTCTTGTGCCAGGGAATTACCTATCTCATTAACTGCCAAACCACACTTTAGTAATTTTTTAACTTTCGTTTCCTGACTATCACAACCCTGCAAAACAAACAAACCCGCTATAATGATCACTATTTTATATATTTTCATCTTTCGCCCGAAAAATTCATATAAACTCATTACGAAGTGATCAATTCCGACAGACATTTATGTCCTCATAATGAGGTAAGCATCAGACCTCGGTTTAGTCACTTTCGGGATAACTGTATCATCTGGAATGCTTACAAAACAATTCAATATAATCAAAAGCATTCTTATGCTGCTGCAAGTGTGATTAGGGTTGTCAAAGAAAGCTATTCTTATTTCAACCCATTCACACAATACTAAACCGAAACCCGCTCTGAAAAGAGCAGTGTTTCGGCATTCATTCACTCTGAATGGGCTTCAGACCTTAAGCAGTTTCACCGTCTCGTCAATGTCGATTTCATCTTCAGAGAAAATCAGCGTCGTGCCCTGGAAGGTGGTGATAGCCAGCTTTTTCAGCGTGCGCATTTCACCAGGCTTCACGTCTGATTTTGGTCGGATGCTGTTCATCAGCACGCCGACAGACAGCACTGCATTTTCTTTGTCGATACGGGTCTCGGCAGGGACTTCTTCGCTGTAGACCAGAAATGACTTGATCGAGGTGAGCTTCAGACGCTCGCCTGCGATATAGATGTACTTGCTGTCTGGTATGACTTTTACCGCGTAGGCAGACAAGCCTTTGTTATTGGTGGTGGGCTCAAAAGTCACCGCCGCGTCTTTCTTGATCAGCTCAGGATTAGCAACCTTAATCACATGAAAATAGCGATTGTCGCCGTTTTCATCTTTGATAAATCCAAAGCCTTTATCTTTAAACCACGTTGTGATTGTTCCGTTCATTGCTGTTTCCGCCTGATTAAACCTATTACTCGTAGAGTATACCTACTCAATTTGCGCGCAGTGTAAAACACAGGCCATACCTTTGGCTACTCGTTACCCCAACGATTGAGGAACTCCGCGATATCATCGATACGCTGAGCGTCGACACCGGCCACGGTTGCCATCTCCTGCTGCGCTTCTTCGCTGATCTCTTCGTTGTTCATCAAACGGGTAATCAACTGCTGGAAGTAGTGCGCCAGCGCGTCACGTTCTGTGTCGCTCACCGGCTTTGCGGCCTCGGTCGCGTACTCGTCGGCGATATCATAATATTTAAGCGGAATGTCGTTGTTCATCAGTTGCTCCGGGGGGATATGCGTGTGCCAGCAGTTGCCTGCCGCGTCTGATGTGAATGATAGCATTCTTATTTCATGGTTCGCGATCTGTTTTATTGGTCACTATGCATTACATATATCAATAATGTTTTCTGGCACCGCTTCGTATTTAATAAATTTTTCCGTATTTAAGTAACAGCACTCTTATTCATTTCGATATAATGGCAGCAAATTAAATAACGAGTCACAAAGGAAATATTAAATTACTTTAATTACATAATTGATATATGTAATCTGCTATTGGCCCAATCCCATCGCTAGTCGCCCATTTGCCCACATTCATCTTCTGGACAACACTCTACGATGACACCACTGATCCAACACGTGGAGCAAACATCATGAACATCACACAAATCCGTAACGCCACGCAGCACATCACCTTTGGCGGTAAAACTTTTCTGATTGATCCGATGCTGGCGGATAAAGGTACTTATCCGGGCTTTGCCGGAACGGCTCGCGCCGAGATCCGCAACCCGACCGTTGATCTGCCTGTCGATATCGACAGGCTGCTCAACGTTGATGCGCTGATCGTGACCCATCTGCATGAAGACCACTGGGATGAAGCAGCGGCTCGTGTCGTGCCGAAAGACAAACCGATTTATGTGCAAAACGATCGCGATGCGCAGGTACTGCGGGAACAAGGTTTCACGCAACTGACCGTACTGACGCAAAACACCGCGCTTGGTGATATCACCCTGCGTAAAACCGGCGGCCAGCACGGTTCGGATCGCGCTTACGCCATCCCGCAAATGGCTGAGCGTCTGGGTGATGCCTGCGGGGTTATCTTCCAGCATCCGGCGGAAAAAACGCTGTATCTGGTCGGGGACACCATCTGGCGCGACGAGGTGGAAACCAACATGCAGACTTTTCAACCAGGCGTGGTCATTCTGAACACAGGCTTTGCCCACGTTATCGGGTTTGGCCCAATTATCATGGGCGCGGAAGATGTGCTAAAAACCCACTTCGTACTACCTGAGGCACAAATTGTGGCGACCCACATGGAGGCGATTAACCACTGTCTGCTGACCCGCGCGGCCTTGAAAGAGTACACCCGCGACAACCAGATTGCGCAATTCGTTAACGTGCCGGAAGATGGCGAAACCCTGACGTTTTAAACTCCACAGAGGAATCGTATGCAACCGCTTAACGTCGCCATTGTCGCCGTGGAAGATTTCAGCCCGTTTCACTTCTCAGTGCCGTGCATTATTTTCAGTGACAAAGTGGCGGCGAAAAAGCGCTTTGAGGTGCAACTGTGCGCCGAACAGCCGGGCATCGTTTCCTCGCAGGATGGCTTCGCCATTACCGCAGCCTACGGCTATGAAGCAGTTGAGGCCGCCGACATTGTAGTGATCCCCTGGTGGGGCACCACGGCACATCGACCACCACAAAGACTGCTTGATGCGCTCAACTGCGCACGACAAAACGGCGCGCAAATTGTTGGGTTATGTCTGGGCGCGTTTGTTCTCGGCTATGCCGGTCTGCTGGATGGCAAACGGGCAGCTACGCACTGGGAGTTCGAGCAGGATTTTCAGGCGCGCTTTCCGGCGGCCCGTCTGGATATCAACGCGCTATACGTGGATGACGACGGTATTATTACCTCGGCAGGGACCGCCGCCGCGCTGGATTGCTGCCTGTACGTCATCCGCCAGCGTTTTGGCAGCACGGTGGCGAATCAGATTGCCCGACGGATGATTGTGCCGCCACATCGCGAGGGCGGCCAGGCACAGTTTATCGAACAACCGGTAGCGAAAAATACCCAGGATCAGCGCATCAACGCCCTGCTCGACTATTTGCGCCAGCATCTCCACGAACCGCATAATCTCGACGAGCTGGCGCAGCGAGTGATGATGAGCCGTCGTACCCTCACTCGTCATTTTATGAAGGCCACCGGGTCAAGCGTAGCCGAATGGTTGATTGCCGAGCGCCTGCGCCGTAGCCAGACGTTGCTGGAGTCCAGCCAGTTACCCGTTGAACGCATTGCAGAACAGGTTGGTTTTCAGTCGCCTGTCACCTGGCGTCAGCATTTTAAATCCCACTTTGGTGTTAGCCCGGCTGAATGGCGTAAAACCTTTCGCGGCGATTAGCCTCTTTTTTGCGCCAGCCAGACAGTGTGCCCAGCGCAGTGCGGATCTTCCATCACCATCTCGACCACCGCAAAGCCATGCGCTGACAGCAATGCGCGGTATTCGTCCGGCGCGAGGCTGGCGTGAAACAGCGGCTCACCCTCAAATTGCCCCATCGCGATGCCATTGTCCGTACCGCTGGTAAACATCAGCGCGCTGCCGGGATGGCTGAGGCGGTCAAAAATCGGGAACATCTTTTGCTGGTCCTGCTGAGTTAAATGGAAAAAACTGTCCCAGGCGATCAGACCATCGAAAGTCTCATTGAGTGCCAGTTCGCGCATATCCTGCTCCAGCCAGCGCTGTGCGGGAAAAGTGTTTCGGGCCCGCGCCAGCATCGCCGGAGAACCATCAACGCCGGTAAGCTGAAAACCTTGCTGGATAAAATAACCGGCAATCGGCTGACCGTTGCCGCAGCCAATATCCACAATGCTGCCCTGCCCGCCCATCTCGGAAATGAATTTATCGAGCCAGCTTTTCTCGAACAAGGTGCGCGAGCGCTGGCTGGCAAAGGCATCCGCATGACGTCGGTAGATGGACAGAATATTATTTGCCGCAGAGTCGCTCACAATATCCTCACTTTTTTCTTCTGTTAAGAAGAACGACGATAAATCCTCCAGCACACGATCCGCAACCCTGGAATGCGCCTCGCAGAACCTATGCGTAAATCCCCCAAAACCGTCCCGCTGTGGCATCATAGCGCGCAGATAACGTCATGACAGGGGTGATAAACGTGAAACCGGTAACGCTATACGATGTGGCAGACCATGCAGGTGTCTCTTACCAGACCGTCTCGCGCGTCGTTAATCAGGCCAGCCACGTTTCCGCAAAAACCCGACAAAAAGTTGAGGCCGCGATGGCGGAACTCAATTACATCCCTAACCGCGTCGCACAGCAGCTGGCTGGCAAACAAACGCCGCTGATTGGCGTCGTGACGGCGAACCTTGCCCTGCATGCCCCCTCACAAATCGTTGCCGCCATAAAATCCCGCGCCGACCAGTCCGGTGCCAGCGTGGTGATCGCCATGGTCGAGCGCAGCGGCGTTGAGGCATGTAAAGCCGCGGTCCACAACCTGCTTTCTCAGCGCGTAACCGGACTTATCATCAACTATCCGCTGGATGAAGAAGACGCCATTGCCGTGGCCGCCGCCTGCGGTACGGTGCCGGTGCTGTTTCTCGATGTCTCTGACCTGACGCCAATTAACAGCGTGATTTTCTCGCATGACGACGGCGCGCGCCTCGGCGTTGAACATCTGGTGCAGTACGGACATCAGCGTATCGCCCTGCTGAGCGGGCCGCACACTTCCGTTTCGGCAAGGCTTCGCCGTGCGGGCTGGCACAAGTATCTGGCACATTACCAGCTACAACCCGTTGTGGAGCTGGAAGGCGACTGGAGTGCGATGTCTGGTTTTCAGCAAACGATGCATATGCTGAATAACGGTAACCTCCCTACCGCCATGCTGGTCGCTAACGATCAAATGGCGCTGGGCGCGATGCGCGCAATCAGCGAGTTCGGTCTGCAGGTGGCGGTAGATATCTCGGTGATTGGCTACGATGATACCGAAGACAGCGCCTGCTACATTCCACCGCTGACCACCATCAGGCAGGATTTTCCGTTATTGGGTGAAACCAGCGTCGACAGGCTGCTGCAACTTCCCCGTGGCGAATCAACCGTGGGCAACCAACTGCTGCCCGTCACCCTGGTTAAGCGCAAAACGGTTCTGCCACCCAATACGCAAACTATCTCTCCCCAGGCGCTGGCCGATTCATTGATCCAGCTCGCGCGGCAAGCTTCTCAGCTCGCCCCCAAATTGTGAACGCACAACAATTGTGTGAGTGAGTTCACTCATTGAACGCCCCAGCCTTTACAGTTGGGATCGCTTATCCGTATCTTGATTGAAATTGTGAGCGAATAACAAATTCAAACAGGATACCGTTATGAACCTGAACACAGATTCACTCTCCGCTGTTCTGGCCCGCCGTGACTGGGAAAATCCCGGCGTCACGCAGCTCAACCGCCTGGAGGCGCATCCACCGTTCTGTAGCTGGCGTTCAGCAGATGACGCACGTACGAATCAGCGTTCAAGTCAGTTACGCTCGCTTAATGGCCAGTGGCAATTTGCCTGGTTTGCCGCGCCGGAGGCTGTGCCGGAAAGCTGGCTGACAAGCGATCTGCCACAAGCTGATACTGTCAACGTCCCCTCGAACTGGCAGATGAACGGTTACGATGCGCCAATTTATACCAACGTCACCTACCCAATCCCGGTTAACCCTCCGTACGTTCCGGCACAGAACCCGACGGGATGTTACTCGCTCACATTTCATATTGACGATGCCTGGTTAGATGAGGGTCAGACGCGCATTATTTTTGACGGCGTGAACTCCGCATTTCATTTGTGGTGCAACGGCCGCTGGGTCGGCTACGGACAGGACAGCCGCCTGCCATCTGAATTCGATCTTAGCGATTATCTGCAGCACGGCGAAAACCGTCTGGCGGTGATGGTGCTGCGCTGGAGCGATGGCAGCTATCTGGAAGACCAGGATATGTGGCGCATGAGCGGTATTTTTCGCGACGTATCTTTGCTGCATAAGCCCACAACGCAAATTCGCGACCTGCGCATTAATACCCGGTTTAACGACGACTTCAGCCGCGCCATGCTGGCAGTGGAAGTCAGAGTAGCGGGCAACGCGAGCGAAGATTTACGCGTAGCCCTGCAATTGTGGGAGGGAGAAACGCTCACAGCCGAAACGAATTCCCCACTCGGCAGTGAGATTATTGATGAACGCGGTGCTTATCATGACCGGGTGACTCTGTGTCTGAACGTCGAAAAACCGGCTCTGTGGAGTGCCGAAACGCCCAATCTGTACCGCGCCGTTGTGCAGCTGCGCACCGCGGACGGAGCGCTGATAGAAGCGGAGGCCTGTGACGTCGGCTTTCGTCAGGTTTGCATTGAAAACGGACTGCTGTTACTCAATGGTAAGCCGCTGTTGATTCGCGGTACCAACCGCCATGAGCACCATCCGATCAACGGCCAGGTGATGGATGAGGCGACGATGGTGCAAGACATCATCCTGATGAAGCAGAATAACTTCAACGCCGTGCGCTGCTCCCATTACCCGAACCATCCGTTGTGGTACACCCTGTGCGATCGCTACGGCTTGTATGTCGTCGACGAAGCCAACATTGAAACCCACGGCATGGTGCCGATGAATCGCCTCACCGACGATCCCGCATGGTTGCCTGCCATGAGCCAGCGCGTCACGCGCATGGTGCAGCGCGATCGCAACCATCCGAGCATTATCATCTGGTCTCTGGGCAATGAATCCGGCCATGGCGTCAATCACGACGCGCTCTACCGCTGGATAAAATCAGAAGACCCGTCACGCCCGGTACAATATGAAGGCGGCGGCGCAAATACCGCAGCGACCGATATTATTTGCCCGATGTACGCCCGCGTCGATCAAGATCAGCCCTTCCCCGCCGTCCCCAAATGGTCGATTAAAAAGTGGCTGTCGATGCCCGGCGAGCACCGTCCGCTGATCCTTTGCGAATACGCCCACGCCATGGGCAACAGTTTCGGTGGCTTTGCCAAATACTGGCAAGCGTTCCGTCAGTATCCGCGCCTGCAGGGCGGATTTGTCTGGGACTGGGTGGATCAGTCGCTGACCAAATATGATGAGAACGACAAAGCATGGTCAGCCTACGGTGGCGATTTTGGCGACACACCTAACGATCGTCAGTTTTGCATGAACGGGCTGGTGTTCGCCGATCGCACCCCACACCCGGCGTTATACGAGGCCAAACATGAACAGCAGTTTTTCCAGTTCACGTTACTGCCGGGCGCTGAACGCCAGATTGAAGTGACCAGCGAATATCTGTTCCGCCGCAGCGATAACGAAGTTCTGCACTGGTCTATTGCCCAGGACGGCAACCCGCTGGCCGCCGGAGAAATCGTTCTGGATATCGCTCCACAGGGTCGCCAGGTGATTACCCTGCCAGATGTCCCGATGCCGGAAACCGCAGGTCAGCTGTGGCTGACGGTGCGCGTCGAACAACCTCATGCAACCGCGTGGTCAGACGCCGGGCACATCAGCGCCTGGCAGCAATGGAAGCTTCAAGAGAAGCTCAGCCTGACGCAACTGCCGTCTGCCCACACCGCGCCACAGCTCAATGTAAGCGAAAACGTCTTTACCGTTGAGAACGACAACAAGCGCTGGCAATTCGACCGTCAGTCTGGCCTGCTGACACAGTACTGGATTGGCGATTCAGCCCAACTGTTAACTCCGCTTACTGACCAGTTCACCCGCGCCCCGCTGGACAACGACATCGGCGTGAGCGAGTCAACCCGCATCGACCCGAACGCCTGGGTCGAACGCTGGAAGGCCGCCGGTCACTATCAGGCTGAAGCAACGTTACTGCACTGTGCTGCCAATACGCTGAGCGATGCGGTACTGATCACCACTGAACATGCGTGGCAGTATCAGGGCGAAACGCTGTTCATCAGCCGAAAAAGCTACCGCATTGACGGCAAGGGTGAAATGCAGATAACGGTGGATGTCGACGTTGCCAGCGGTACGCCGCATCCGGCCCGCATCGGCCTTAGCTGCCAGTTAGTGCAGGTCGCAGAGCGAGTGAACTGGTTAGGTCTCGGTCCACATGAGAACTACCCGGACCGTCTGGGCGCCGCCTGTTTTGATCGCTGGGATCTGTCGCTTGATGAGATGTACACCCCGTATGTTTTCCCAAGTGAAAACGGTCTGCGCTGCGGCACGCGCGAACTGCACTACGGCGCGCACCAGTGGCGTGGGGACTTCCTGTTCAACATCAGCCGCTTTAGCCAGCAGCAACTGATGGCAACCAGCCACCGCCATTTGCTGCAACCTGAGGCGGGCACCTGGCTCAATATTGATGGCTTCCATATGGGCGTTGGCGGCGATGATTCGTGGAGCCCTTCCGTGTCGCCGGAATTTCTGCTGAGCGCCGGACGCTACCACTTCCAGTTCATCTGGGGCCAAAAATAATAATATAAGTTGGGCAGGCCCAAACCTGCCCGCATTTATAGGAAGTCTGTTATGTATTATTTAAAAAACACTAACTTTTGGATGTTCGGCTTTTTCTTCTTCTTTTACTTTTTTATTATGGGTGCGTATTTCCCCTTCTTCCCCATCTGGTTACACGAGGTAAACCATATCAGCAAAGGCGATACCGGCATCATCTTCGCCTGTATCTCACTGTTTTCTTTGTTATTCCAGCCAATTTTCGGACTGCTCTCCGACAAGCTTGGCCTGCGTAAACATCTGCTTTGGGTAATTACCGGCATGCTGGTAATGTTTGCCCCGTTCTTTATTTACGTTTTTGGTCCGTTATTACAAGTTAATATTTTACTGGGTTCAATTGTCGGTGGGATTTACCTTGGCTTTATTTACAATGCCGGCGCTCCGGCGATTGAAGCCTATATTGAAAAAGCCAGCCGCCGAAGCAACTTTGAGTTTGGTCGCGCGCGCATGTTTGGGTGCGTGGGCTGGGCGCTGTGCGCCTCGATTGCCGGCATTATGTTCACCATCAATAACCAATTTGTCTTTTGGTTAGGCTCCGGCTGCGCGGTCATTTTGGCATTGCTGCTGTTATTTTCAAAAACAGATGCCCCCTCTTCTGCAAAAGTCGCGGATGCGGTAGGCGCCAATAACTCGGCATTCAGCCTGAAGCTGGCGCTGGAGTTATTTAAACAACCAAAACTTTGGTTCCTTTCCCTGTACGTAGTTGGCGTTTCCTGTACTTACGATGTGTTTGACCAGCAGTTCGCCAACTTCTTTACCTCGTTCTTTGCCACCGGCGAACAGGGTACCCGCGTGTTTGGCTACGTCACGACGATGGGAGAATTACTCAACGCCTCAATCATGTTCTTTGCGCCGCTGATTGTGAATCGCATCGGCGGCAAGAACGCCCTGCTGCTGGCTGGTACGATCATGTCGGTAAGGATTATTGGCTCCTCATTCGCCACCACTGCGCTGGAAGTCGTTATTCTCAAAACGTTGCATATGTTTGAGATACCGTTCCTGATCGTCGGTTGCTTCAAATACATCACCAGTCAGTTTGAAGTGCGTTTCTCGGCGACGATTTATCTGGTGTGTTTCTGCTTCTTCAAACAGTTAGCAATGATTTTCATGTCAGTTCTGGCCGGAAAAATGTATGAAAGTATTGGTTTCCAGGGAGCTTATCTGGTGCTGGGGATCATTGCGCTGAGCTTCACGCTGATTTCCGTATTTATCCTAAGTGGGCCGGGGCCGTTTTCCCTGCTGCGTCGTCGCGAAAGCGTCGCGCTGTGAAAGCATCTTTGCCGGATGCACCACTCACGTGGTTTATCCGGCCTACAACGCGTCATCTTCACACGACCATCCTGACCTGGAGGTTTAAGTTCTGCGGGCAACAAACCGCTTTTTTACCGTTATGGTAAAACGGGGTGAGAAGCCAGGTCATAGCATGAGCAGAAAGACAATTGCGGTAACGGCGCTCTTTATCAGCGCACTACTTTCAGGATGTGGCAGCATTGATGCACGCACGGCAGGCGAGAATTCAGATACCTATTACGTGGGTATGCATCATGATATTGATAAACTAAAAAACCCAGGCGCTTACGATTATAACTATTTCGATTTAGCGCTGTTGTTTGTTGATGTGCCGTTATCGTTCGTGGCCGATACGGTTTATGCGCCGTTTGATTACTATCACGGGCCGTATAAGAAAGTGGATTAGAACGTAGGCCCGGTAAGCATTCCGCCACCGGGCATCACGCGATGTTACTCTTCGATCGCCTGACGGATTTGCTGTAACGACGCGGGATCGTCAATGGTCGTCAGATCGCCGGGATCGCGGCCTTCGCAGATCGCCTGGATCGTCCGTCTGAGCATTTTACCGGAACGTGTTTTCGGCAACTGCGACACAAACCAGACGTGTGCCGGACGGCCAAAGTTGCCAATCTGGCTGTCCACCAGCGCCATAATCGCCTTCTCTTCCGAATGTGCGATGTCGCGATCTTCAAGGCTGTCGCTCTGTTTCGGAATAACAAACGCGACCGCTACCTGCCCCTTCAGCGCGTCCTTCACGCCGACTACCGCCACTTCGGCAACGTTCGGATAGCTGGAAATACTCTCCTCGATCTCGCGCGTCCCCAACCGGTGTCCTGCCACGTTTATCACGTCATCCGTACGCCCCAGAATGAAGTAATAGCCGTCAGCGTCACGAATGCCCCAGTCAAAGGTGGCGTACACCTGGCGAGAAAACAGCGACCAGTAGGTATTCACAAACCGCGCATCATCCCCCCAGATAGTCTGGATACAGCCCGGCGGCAGCGGCCCTTCAATCACCAGCATACCCTTCTCATTCGCCGCACAAGGTTCACCGGTCACCTCATTGAGCAGTTGTACGTTGTAGCCGTACATCGGCACGCCGGGACTGCCCAGACGCGACGGCCTGTCGTCCAGCCCGCGGGCAATTGCCATAATCGGCCAGCCGGATTCGGTCTGCCAGTAGTTATCGATAACCGGGACGCCCAGCGTTTCTGTTACCCAACTGGCGGTTGGTTCGTCCAGCGGTTCCCCCGCCAGATACAACACCTCCAGCGAGGAGAGATCGTGATTACGGATTTGCGCGGTCGGGAATATCTTCAGCACGCGGATGGCGGTCGGGGCGGAGAACATCCGGCAGACCTGATACTTCTCAACAATTTTCCACCATACACCACAGTCCGGATACGTTGGCAGACCTTCGTAAACCACCGTCGCCATCCCCGCCAGCAGCGGGGCATACACGATATACGAATGCCCAACTACCCAGCCGATATCCGACGCGCAGAAGAACACGCCGCCCGCTTTACCGCCGAAAATGGTGTCCATCGAGGTCGCCAGCGCGACCGCATAGCCGCCAACGTCGCGCTGGACGCCTTTCGGTTTACCGGTTGTCCCGGAGGTATAGAGAATGCAGGATGTTTCGTTTGATTCCAGCCAGACAACTGGTACCCGCGCGCCGAGATGCTGTTGGCGCAGGGCGGCAAAGTCGAGGTCACGTCCCTCGACCCGCGCCATTTTCGCCAGACCGCGATCGACCAGCACCACATGACGCGGTCGGTGCTGCGCCTGTTCGATCGCATCATCGAGCAGCTTTTTATACGGCAGGATCTTGCCCCCGCGCGCCCCGGCATCCGCCGAGACGATAACCACCGGTCTGGCGTCGTCGATGCGCGCCGCCACGCTGTGCGAGGCGAAACCACCGAACACCACCGAATGAATTGCCCCAATGCGTGCGCAGGCCAGCAGCGTAATGTGCGCTTCGGCGATCATCGGCATATACACCAGCACCCGATCGCCACGCTGTACGCCCAGCGACAATAGCATCGCCGCCGCGACGTTCACTTCGTCATACAGCTGACGAAAGGTAAACGTGCGTTCTTCTTCAGTTTCTGATGACACAGCAATCAGCGCCAGCGCGTCAGGCTGTTTCTCCAGCCAGCGGTCGATGGCGTTATGGCACAGATTGGTCGTGCCGCCGCAAAACCAGCGGGCAAACGGCGGGTTGCTGTGGTCCAGTACCTGCGTATACGGCTGCTGCCAGTCAATACGCTGGGCCTGCTCGGCCCAGAACGACTCAGGTTGCGTTATGGAACGTTGATAAAACTCGCTATAAGACATAATGCTCTCCTGTTGAACTTACGCCTTGCTGCACGCTGGTTTAAATAATGAAGAGATCCATATACTCATTGACCGGCATCTGCTCCAGGCGAGTTCTGTCCAGGGAGACATCCAGGATGCGCTGCTGCTGACGGGTCGGGAACTGACGCGCCAGGTTGATTTTGAACTTCTCGACCAGCTTCGGCATGCCGTCAGTACGACGACGCGCATGGCCGATTGGGTATTCCACTACCACTTCTTCAAAGCGTGAGCCGTCGGTGAATTCCAGAGTGATGGCGTTGGCGATGGCGCGTTTTTCAGGGTCGTGGTAATCGGCGGTAAAGGCCGGATCTTCGAAGCAGTTGATCTTCTCGCGCAGTGCATCAATGCGTTTGTCCTGCGCCACGCCGTCTTCGTAATCTGCCGCCGTTAAGCGCCCGAACAGCAGCGGAATGGCCACCATATACTGGATACAGTGATCCCTGTCCGCCGGGTTATTCAGCGGGCCTTTTTTATCGATGATGCGGATACAGGCTTCGTGCGTACGAATGGTCACTTTTTCGATATCGGCAGCGGTCTTACCTGCGGCCTGTAACTGCTCGTACAGCGTCATGGCCGCTTCTACCGCGGTCTGAGAGTGGAACTCGGCCGGGAAGGAGATTTTAAACAGCACGTTTTCCATCACATAAGAGCCGTACGGGCGCTGGAAGCGGAAAGATTCGCCTTTGAAAGAGACGTCATAGAAGCCCCAGGTTTTCGCCGTCAGCGCAGACGGATACCCCATCTCACCGGTTTTAGCCATCAATGCCAGACGTACCGCGCGCGAGGTCGCATCGCCTGCGGCCCAGGATTTACGCGTGCCGGTATTTGGCGCATGGCGATAAGTACGCAGCGACTGGCCGTCGACCCACGCCAGCGACACGGCGTTAAGAATTTCATCCCGGTTCAGGCCAAGCATCTCAGCGACCACCGCCGTGGAGGCCACTTTTACCAGCAGGACGTGATCGAGACCAACACGGTTAAACGAGTTTTCCAGCGCGATACAGCCCTGAATCTCATGAGCTTTGATCATCCCGGTCAGCACCGTTTTCATGGTCAACGGCGCTTTCCCCACCGCCACCGCATTACGCGACAGCCAGTCAGCCGTGGCCAAAATACCGCCGAGGTTATCAGAAGGATGACCCCACTCAGCGGCAAGCCAGGTATCGTTGAAGTCCAGCCAGCGGATCATCGCACCGATGTTAAACGCCGCCTGCACCGGCTCGAGCTGGAACTGGGTGCCAGGTACGCGCACGCCGTTCGGTACCACTGTACCTGGGACGACCGGCCCCAGCAGTTTTTTACAGGCCGGATATTCCAGTGCTTCCAGGCCGCAGCCTAAGGTATCAAGCAGGCAATAATGCGCAGTGTCATACGCCACCTTCGAGGTGATCTCGTAGTTCATGACGTAATCAACGATATCAACGATTTCACGGTCAAATTCGGGGCGGACGTTCGAAATATGTGCGGACATAGGGTACATTTCCTGTTTTTTATCTTTATACCCGTCATACTTCATGCTGCATGCGCGTTGGCTACGCTCGCTCCCCCCAGTCACATAGTTCGCTATGCTCCTGGGGATTCACTCACTTGCCGCCTTCATGCAACTCGAATTATTTAGGGTATGAGGTTTTGAATTAGCAACGTTTTTCAATCGGGACAAATTCGCGATCTTCCGGGCCGGTATAGTTGGCGGAAGGACGGATAATTTTATTGTCCTGGCGCTGTTCGATGATGTGCGCCGCCCAGCCGGTGACGCGGGCGATAACAAACAGCGGGGTGAACATTTCGGTGGGAACGCCCATCATGTTGTAAGAGACCGCCGAGAACCAGTCGAGGTTGGGGAACATCTTTTTCGTTTCCCACATTACGTCTTCCAGACGGTCAGCGATGTTGTACATTTTCAGCGAACCACCTTCCTGAGAAAGCTGTTTCGCCACGCGCTTGATCACCTGATGGCGCGGGTCGGCGATGGTGTAAACCGGATGACCAAAGCCAATCACCACTTCTTTGTTTTCCACGCGTTTACGGATATCCGCTTCGGCTTCGTCCGGCGTTTCGTAGCGCTGTTGGATCTCCAGCGACACTTCATTCGCCCCGCCGTGTTTCGGTCCACGCAGTGCGCCAATCGCGCCGATAATCGCGGAATACATATCGGAGCCGGTCCCGGCAATCACGCGGCTGGTAAAGGTGGAGGCGTTAAATTCGTGCTCGGCGTACAGCACCAGCGAAATATGCATCGCTTTTTCCCAGCTTCGCGAAGGCTTTTCGCCATGCAGCAGGTGCAGGAAGTGACCGCCAATGGAATCATCGTCAGTTTCCGGCTGAATACGCTCGCCGTTATGGCTGTAGTGATACCAGTACAAAAGGATTGAACTGAGCGATGCCAGTAGCTTGTCGGCAATATCGCGCGCGCCAGAGACGGTATGACCTTCTTTTTCCGGCAGCGTACAGCCCAGCGCGGAGACGCCGGTGCGCATCACATCCATCGGATGCGAGGCAGCAGGCAGCGCTTCCAGCACGGTGCGTACGTTAGCGGGCAGTCCGCGCAGCGCTTTGAGTTTGCTTTTATAGGCGGTGAGTTCATCGCGGGTGGGTAATTTCCCGTGGATCAGCAGATGCGCGACTTCTTCAAATTCGCACTGCTGCGCCAGGTCGAGAATATCGTAGCCGCGATAGTGCAGGTCGTTACCGCTTTTGCCTACGGTACACAGCGCAGTATTTCCGGCGGCAACGCCTGACAGCGCAACCGATTTTTTAGGTTTAATGACATGGGTACTATTTTGCAGGATCGTTGTGTCGCTCATGTTGTCCTCGTCATTTTTATAATATGTAGGGTACAAATTTATTGCCGGATGGCGGCTGTGCCTTATCCGGCCTACGACGGTTACTTTTTGCTATACAACGCGTCGAGTTTCTCTTCGAACTGGTAGTAATTGATGCTTTCGTACAGCTCGTTACGCGTCTGCATAATGTCGATCACGCTCTTTTGCGTTCCTTCCTGACGCAGCACGTTGTAAACCTTTTCCGCAGCGCGGTTCATAGCGCGGAAAGCCGACAGCGGATACAGCGCCATCGCGACGTTTGCGCTGCGCAGTTCATCGGTGGTGAACAGCGGCGTAGCGCCAAATTCGGTAATGTTGGCGAGGATCGGCACCTGCACCGCGTCGGCAAACTGGCGGTACATCGCAAGCTCGGTGATGGCTTCCGGAAACAGCATGTCCGCGCCTGCTTCGACGTACGCCTGGGCACGATCGATGGCTGCCTCTAACCCTTCCACCGCCAGCGCATCGGTCCGCGCCATGATGACAAAGTTGGGATCGGTACGTGCATCCACCGCGGCGCGGATCCTGTCGACCATCTCTTCTTTAGAGACGATCGCTTTGTTCGGGCGATGGCCGCAGCGCTTAGCGCCGATCTGATCTTCAATATGCAGCGCTGCAGCACCCGCTTTGGAAATCGACTTCACGGTACGCGCCACGTTGAACGCTGACGATCCAAACCCGATATCCGCATCCACCAGCAATGGCAGCGGGCAAACATCCGTAATGCGACGAATATCAGTCAGCACATCATCAAGGGTTGAAATACCGAGATCCGGCAGCCCCAGAGACCCTGCCGCGACGCCGCCGCCGGAGAGATAAATCGCCTGATACCCGGCACGTTGGGCCAGCAGAGCGTGATTGGCGTTGATGGTGCCCACGATTTGTAATGGATTTTCTTTGCTGAGCGTGGCGCGAAACGCCAGCCCTGGGGAGTGTAGAGACATATCCCGTCCTCTTGTTATCAACTTGTTAGCATTCGTTGATTTACTTAAAGCAAGGGGTATGCCAAAAAATTTTTATGAGCAATTTTTTTCAATAAAACCATTAACAACAATGCATTATAAATAACAATGTAATAAAAACTTCAAATAACACATTATGTTAATGTTTCAACGGAACGGTATTAAACGTTTCGTTGAAACATTTTTGAAACAGAGTTAAATTTGAATTACTTGATTTTAACCACACAAGGCATCTCACAGCTTTCCAAAAGTGTGGTTCATACTTTTGAAATCAAAATTTATTTAAAATCCTCAATAATACTTGAACAAAAAATAACATTGTTGAGATCACCAAAATAAATTTTGAGAATACCTCTGGAGCTGGATACCAGGTCTCTGTAAATGCCACTCCAGCTCCACTCAGTACAGAAGAAGCGACTAACACAGCAACAAAGACCCCAGCTAATCTTATTATTTTTTTCATCATATTTATCAACCATTATCAATAATGGAGGCATCCCTCCATTATTTTCAATTTTTATCTGCAAACTCCCCCCATCCCTCCAGAATTACAATTACTGTTAGTACCAGTTCCTCCACCATTACTATTATTGCCACCATTAGAAAAACAACCGCCCGCCAATCCCCCGCCCATGATACCTAAAGCCATTCCCGCAGGACCTCCCATCATGCCTGCAATAGCCCCGCCAATAATTCCATTATTACAGTTAGTCACATCCTGCCCTAAACTGCCGTAAAAACCAGAGCGATTACCACTGCTACTATTTTTGTTATTGTTTCTGGAAGAAGAGCTACCTGCGTTCCTGCCCGACTCATAATTTGAGTTCGCATTTCCACCTGATACGCAACTTATTTCCATTAATGATAATTCCCTTATACTCATACTTAATTACTCCTTTCAATAAAAACCAAAACCGATAATTACCTCACTAACACTTTTAACATAAAATTTAATACCAGCAAATAAGCAATTAAAGTTAAGTATGTTTTTGAGACATTCACCGCAAAATCAAAAACCCTTTAATAACAAACCTCAAATACATTTTTTGCACGAATACAAGTCAAAAAAGCATTCAAAGCAACAACACTTCCATTTAACAGGGCTTGACACAAACACGTTGTTAAATCTATTAATAATATGCACACCCAGTTATTCACAAAGTATATGAATGACCTAATATCAATATGTTTTATAAATTATAGATTTAAATGATGGAATTATTCAGAAAAGAAGTTCTCGATAATCACTATAGAGTAACAACCGGAGATATTCTCATACAGTCTTCACTGTGTATGACTATTAGCACTATTGCAACCATCCTACTAATAATTATGTTAGCTATATTTATTACCTTTGGAGAGTATACGAGAAAATCTCGTCTCACTGGAATAGTAATGCCTTCATCAGGTTTGATAAAAATAACTCCAAAATTTAATGGTCATGTAACAAAGTTAACAGTCAAAGAGGGTGATCATGTTGAAAAGGGACAATTACTTTATCAAATCAGTGGCGAACATTATGATCGTCAGGGGACTGGAACATTCGCAATAATAAATCAATCATTGCAAGCTCAATATGCAATGCTTACCACACAGCAAAATCTTGAAAAACTTGACAACGATCAACAACAGCAAGCAGCAAAACAGCGAATCCCATTAATTTTATTACAAATAAAAAGTGCAGAACAAAGGTTGTCACTAGCAAAAAACCAAGTAGAGCTTTCATCCGCGACCGTAAAACGTTATCAGAAACTTATTAAACAAAAATATGTATCTGACATTGACTATCAACAGAAACAGATAGAAGAAACAGCAGCAAAAGAAAATGTGGAAAACCAACGCCAATTACTTCTACAACTTCACACTTTACTAGACACTACCAAAGATAATCTTTCACATCTTACTCTTCAAGGGCAAAGTAGGAATACAGAATTAGAAAGACAGTTACAAGAGATACGAAAACAACAAGTCGAAATTTCCAGCCAAGAAAATTTTGCATTGACAGCACCTGTCTCAGGTACAGTGGCGGCCATTCTTGTAAAACAAGGACAATCAGTCAAAGCATATGAACCTGCATTAACATTAATACCTGAGAATACAAAACTTCAAATCGAGCTTTATGCAACCAGCCAGAATGCAGGCTTTATACGTGCGAATCAGAAAGTATCATTAAGATTTCAGGCTTTCCCATATCAGAAATTTGGTGTTCAATACGGTGTTATTCGTGAAATAAGTCGAACAACGTTATCACCATCAGATTTGCTCTCAATTACACCTCTAACCTGGACTGTTAACGAAGGGCACTATCGTGTAATTGTTGAACCTAAATTATCCTATATTTTGGCCTATGGGAAAAAAGAAACACTCCGACCAGGAATGCTACTTGAAGGGGATGTCAGCCTGGACACCAGATATTTATGGGAATGGCTAACAGAACCAATCTGGTCTCTCAAAGGAAAAATATGATGATAAAAACAAAATTGATCGATAGAAAATCCCCCCCCATGATTAGACAAACAGAATCTGCGGAATGTGGTTTGGCTTGCCTGGCGATGATATCCAGTTGGCATGGGCTATTAATTGATCTACCCACACTTCGTAACCGTTTTAATATAAGCACGCAAGGGATGACTCTACAGCGTTTAATTGATTGTGCATCAGATATCAATTTTTCATCTCGACCAGTTAGATTGGAGCCAAACGATCTTAAATCACTCAATCTTCCCTGCATACTTCACTGGAATATGAATCATTTTGTTGTACTATGTAAGGTTCATAATAATAAATTGACAATCCATGACCCCGACAAAGGAAAGTTATCTATTTCTGTCTCAGAAGCGGGGAAACATTTTACAGGAATAGCACTCGAACTAACTCCAAATAGTAATTTTACACCTCGTAATGAAAAAACAAAAATACGATTAAGGCAGTTAACAGGAAAAACTCAAGGGTTATTTTCTTCTATGCTTCGCATAATAATTTTTGCTCTGGCACTAGAAATAATCACTCTTGCTGGACCATTAATTAATCAAATTGTTATTGATGAAGTTTTAGTTGCTGCAGATGAAAATCTATTAACTGTTATTGTTATTTCTTTAGCTTTACTATCTATAACACAGTTGTTACTTTCCCTTGCCAGACAATTAACCAGTATAAACATGTCTGTAAATTTTAATATGCAATGGACTGCTAACGTTTTTCATCATCTATTGAGGCTTCCTCTCACATGGTTCAATGCCAGAAGCCAAGGAAGTATTGAAGCTCGTTTCAATGCCATAAATAACATTCAGCAAGCCCTAACCTTACAAGTACTTGGCGGTATTCTCGACTTTCTTTTGCTTATAACATCGTTAAGTATGATGTTGCTATACAGCCCAACAATGACCCTAATTGCATTATTATCAGCTTTGGTTTACGGGATATTGAGAATTCTTTGGCATCCAGCTATACGGCAGGCAACAGAGGATGCCTGGGATGCTGAAGCTCGGGAGTCAAGTTATTTCCTGGAAACTTTAAATGGGATTTTAAGCCTCAGAGTAAATGGCGTTACAGCACACAGAGAAGCTGCCTGGCTGAATCTCAACGTATCGAGAAGAAATACACAGTTGCAACAAAGCCGACTCATCATGGGATTTGATATTGCCAATACTCTCACAAAAAGTATTGCTTCCGTGATTATTCTATGGAAAGGCGCAGGAGAAGTTTTAGATGGCAATTTCACCGTAGGTATGCTTGTAGCCTATCTCTCTTTTCATACCCGATTTTCATCCAGTATTAGTAGCCTAACTGACTCTATTTTTTCCTGGTGCTTACTTGACATTTACAATGAGCGTCTTGCAGATATTGTCATGACTCAAAGAGAGGATAATGCAGCTCAAACTAGTATTGAGTTAAAACACGAACAGTCTCCAATTTTTAACGCAAGTATCGCCCAGACTCCAAAAATAAAAGCAGAGTACCCAGTGGTAGTCGAAAATATCTCGTTTCACCACAAAGGAGAAAAATCATTATTATTCAATAAATTATCCTTAACCCTTCACCAAAATGAAATTTTAGCCATCACAGGAAAATCCGGATGTGGGAAGTCAACTTTATTAAATATTATCTTAGGAATTGACCATCCAACTGAAGGCTCAATACTAACTTTAGGTATAAAAAACAACCATCCGGCTTATTTACACATACGTAAAAATATTGGAGCCGTTCTTCAAAATGATATTTTGTTTCGAGGTTCAATAGCTGACAACATAATCTTCTTTCATGAAGAAAAAAACCACGAAAGAATGATTCACTGTGCGCAACTGGCCTTAATCAATGACGACATAGTAGCAATGCCCATGGGATATCAGACATTAATTGGTGAAAATGGGGGTGGACTATCAGGGGGACAAAAACAACGAATACTCCTTGCCAGAGCATTATATAAAAAACCGTTTTTTTTATTACTAGATGAAGCAACAAGCCACCTGGATGTAGAAAGTGAAATAATTATCAGTCAAACACTACGCCAAATCGGGCTTCCAATATTATTGATAGCTCACAGGCCTGAAACACTTGCATCAGCAGATCGAGTCTTACTTATGGAGCAAGGAACACTTACAGCAGTCAATTACGGGCCTTCTGTAGCAGGAAATTTATCAAAACAAAATTTATAGCAAGAGATTGGATACGTACTGAATAAATTGAAGCTTAAAGCGTGTCAGCTATCGTTTCATGAAACTGACCTGAATGTTTCATTGCAACATTTATGAAACACAACTAAACCCTAATACTCGGTTCCTTACTTTTTGGGTTAGTTATGGCTGATACGCATCTTCCACCGCGGGTGAACGACGACAAACCGGTTATCTGGACGGTTTCTGTCACGCGCCTGTTCGAACTGTTTCGCGACATCAGCCTGGAGTTCGACCACCTGGCGACCATCACCCCCATTCAGCTTGGTTTCGAAAAAGCGGTGGCGTATATCCGCAAAAAACTGGCTACCGAGCGTTGTGATGCCATTATTGCGGCTGGCTCCAACGGGGCGTATCTGAAAAGCCGTTTATCGATCCCGGTGATCCTGATTAAACCCAGCGGATTTGACGTGCTACAGGCGCTGGCAAAAGCAGGGAAGCTCACCTCGTCGATTGGCGTCATTACCTATCAGGAAACCATTCCTGCGCTTCTCGCCTTTCAAAAAACCTTTAATTTGCAGCTTGAACAGCGCAGCTATATCACCGAGGAAGATGCCCGCGGGCAAATCAACGAGCTGAAGGCTGGCGGCACGCAGGCGGTAGTTGGTGCGGGATTGATTACCGATCTGGCAGAAGAAGCAGGTATGACCGGCATCTTTATCTATTCGGCGGCCACCGTGCGCCAGGCCTTTGTCGATGCGCTTGATATGACCCGCCTGACGCTGCGTAGAAACGGTCAGTACGCTTCTGGCGATACGTTACGCACCCGCTACGCGCTCGGTGATATGCGCGGTCATTCTGCGCAGATGGAACAGGTGCGACACACCATTATGCTCTACGCCCGCTCGCGTGCGCCGGTGCTAATTCAGGGTGAAACCGGTACGGGCAAAGAGCTGGCGGCACAGGCCATTCACCGTGAGTTTTTCACTCGTCAGGAGAATCGGCGCGGTAAACCCTCACCGCCGTTTGTTGCCGTCAACTGCGGAGCAATCACCGAATCATTGCTGGAAGCGGAGCTGTTCGGCTATGAAGATGGCGCCTTTACCGGCTCTCGTCGGGGAGGACGCGCGGGCCTGTTTGAAATTGCTCATGGCGGAACCCTTTTTCTTGATGAGATAGGCGAGATGCCGCTGCCGTTACAAACCCGGCTGCTGCGCGTACTGGAAGAAAAAGAGGTCACCCGAGTCGGTGGGCATCAGCCTATTCCGGTCGATGTCCGGGTGATTAGCGCCACACACTGTAATCTGGAGCAGGAGATGAAACAGGGGGAGTTTCGTACCGATCTGTTTTATCGCCTGAGCATTTTACGCCTCAAGCTGCCGCCGCTACGCGAGCGCTTGCCCGATATCCTGCCGCTGGCAGAAGATTTTTTAAAACAGTCGCTGGCGGAACTGGATGTGCCGTTTTCTGAGCCAGTACGCAATGGGCTGGGTTTAAGTCAGCCGACGTTACTGAATTATGGCTGGCCGGGGAATATCCGCGAACTGCGTAATATGATGGAGCGCCTGGCGCTATTTTTAAGCGTCGAGCCGCAGCCGGAGCTGAATGTTGATTTTTTACAACAGCTATTACCGGAACTGGCCATTGTTGCAGACTCACCACAATCATCGTCATTGCTGACGCCGCAGCAGGTGTTGGCACAATTCAATGGTGATAAAACCGCGGCTGCACGCTATCTCGGAATTAGCAGAACCACGTTCTGGCGCAGATTAAAAGAAAACCCGCCGGTACAATGACCGGCGGGAATAGTGATTTTTACAGCAGCGTATTATTTTTTCTTGTAGATATTGGCTGTGCCATGGATTTTATTATCCGTTTGACCGGAAGTTAATACCACAACATCGGCACCTTTCTCTTCGGCTTTCTTCAGCAGTTCTTCTTTGGCATCTGCGACAGAAACTTCATTACTCGTTGAGATATCACCGATTTTTGTGTACTGCGACTCAACCTTTTCAAACTCAAGCTTTGTCATAAACTCCGCGGCATATGCGTTGGTCACGACAAAAGCTAACGCACCAATAAGTACTTTAATTCCAGTTTTCATAGACCAGCTCCAGGTTTTGTTATGACGCCATCATCGATCCCTGAACATGAGATAACGCGATTCAAGGATGATTAATAACTAGTCCAGCCTGGATAAAAAATCCACACTCAGCAGAAATATATAGAAATTTTGCAGCGCAGAAAAACCGGCCGTCGAGTATCAGCACATCAACCAGATCAAAGTTTCAATAGCCAGTGTGAGTTGATCCTCAGAACAGCCAGCTCGCTGAAATTATAGTGTTAACTTTATGAATATTTGAGGAATGGTTGTCTATGGAACCGCTACACGCCGTCATGCTCACCGTCAGCCTGTTTGTTTCAACCTTTTTTAACCCCGGCGCAAATCTGTTCGTAGTGGTACAAACTAGCCTGGCATCCGGACGACGCGCAGGTGTGATGACCGGTCTGGGGGTCGCCTTAGGTGATGCGTTTTACTCCGGCCTTGGGCTTTTTGGTATGGCAACGCTAATCACCCAGTGTGAAGAGATATTTTCATTGATTAAGATTGTCGGCGGCGTCTATCTGCTGTGGTTTGCCTGGAACAGCATCCGCCATCAGGCCACGCCGCAAATGCCCACGCTACAGCAGCCGATTTCCGCCCCCTGGTATGTATTTTTCCGCCGAGGATTACTAACGGATTTATCGAACCCGCAAACCGTACTGTTTTTTATTAGTATCTTCTCGGTCACCTTAAGCGCAGACACACCTACGTGGGCCAGACTGATGGCCTGGGCAGGTATTGTGTTGTCTTCCGTTATCTGGCGTATTTTTCTCAGCCAGGCATTTTCTTTGCCTGCAGTGCGACGGGCGTATGGTCGCATCCAATGCGTTGCCAGCCGAATCATTGGCGCAATAATAGGTGTCTTCGCGCTCAGGCTTATTTATGAGGGTATTAGCCATCGATAAAAGAGTTTAACTTGACCATCGTGAGGTAATTGTCCGTAATACTGCCTGAATTTTTAATCGCACGTTGAGTGGCAGCGAGATGGAACAGATTGAACCGGTAAACGACACATTACTCCTTACAGAATGGCAGGCGCTGATACGACAAACATCGCCTGACGTTCACACGCTCCTCACATCGTTAAGCGATGAAGAGATCCACCATTTAGTGACCGTTTTTTATGACTATATGCTCTCTCATGCCCAGAGTGCATTGTTCCTCAATACAGAACAGGTCAGTACCCGCCTCAGCGGCAGTATGTTTGACTGGTTACGCAGCGTGCTCGGCAGCGCGCACGAAGATCTCTCACAGCTGCTGGCCAAACAACGCAAAATTGGCGTAGTGCATGCCCGTATCGGTCTGCCCATCGATCTGGTGAACCGCGGCGCGCGTAAGCTCAAAGATGAGCTGTATCGGGTGTTGAAAACCAAAGCTGACGACTCGTCTTCCCTGCTGAGCAATGCTATCTGTTTCAGCAGTCTGGCAATGGATACTGCGCTGGAGGCCATGACCGTCTCCTATTCCCCAAGCTACCAAAACTCCCTGCATACACAAGAGCAGTATCGTCTGCAGACTATTTACGATGACGTTAACGTCGAGCGCGAGCGGCAAATCCGTTCGTTTACCGACTGGGAAAACCAGTTTATCTATAACATTGCTACCGGAATGCCTTTCGGTGAAATGGTGTTTCTGGCGAACTCTGATTTTGGTATGTGGTTCTCACATAAGGGAAAACATATTCTTGGCAACAGCAATTTGCTCAAAGAAATGGAATCACTGATTGCAGAGATCGACACCCGTCTGACGACAACCCTGTCACCTCAGCATCAGCCCACAGAACCCGAGCGGATGAGCTTATTACAGGATGTTCGCCAGCTGTCGGCAAAAATCCATTTCCTGCTCGCTTCAATGTTTGAGGCGCTGGTTAAGCAGGAAAATGGTAAAGATTCGCTGACCCAGTTGCTTAATCGCCGCTTTATTCCGACCATCATGCGACGTGAAATCTCGCTGGCGTTACATGCGCGTAAGCCTTTTAGCCTGGCGATGCTGGATATCGACTACTTCAAGCAAATTAACGATAACTTCGGGCATAATATCGGCGATCTGACGCTCAAAAATGTCGCAGCGGTCATTTATGATCATATCCGTAGCAGCGATTATGTGTTCCGCTACGGTGGTGAAGAATTTATGATTCTGCTCGTCGAGTCAGATGAATCGCAGGCCAGTATTATTCTGGAAACGCTGCGCATGAAAATTGCTGGGATGCGCATGGCAGCCTCTGCGACAGAAACGTTTTCTATTACCGTCAGTATCGGTATTGCCGAATATGATTATCATCCCGACTACAAACAGCTGGTTGATAAAGCCGATCGCGCACTTTATCTGGCAAAAAGTAATGGTCGCGACCGCGTTGAGGTTTATCAGGAATAACCATTGCCCTGCAGAGAAATAAATACCCCGTTCAGGGTATTTATCTGGCTTGCGATAAATATCGAGCTGTTATTTTTATTCAGGCATATTTGCATGATGAAAATAACAGCCACGTAATAAGATGCAAATCAAATACACCAAATCTAAATAGCGCTAGCATATCCCGGTGATAACGCCTTCTGAATGCAGAAGGGGAAATATGAGGGATAGTATAAAATCATGAATGGGAAGAAGAGAACGCGCTGGCAGCGCCGTCCTGGCACGATCGGAGGCAAACTGCCGTGGAATGACTGGCGAAATGCCAGCAGTTGGCGAAAAGCCACCCAGTTTCTCCTGCTGGCTATTAATATTTATATTGGCGTAACGTTCTATTACTGGGTCCGCTATTTCGAAACCGCCGGCACCAGCGTCTATATTCCAAGGCCTGGTGGTATTGAGGGATGGCTACCGATCGCGGGCTTGATGAATATCCGCTATACGCTGGAGACTGGTTTTCTTCCTCCTATCCATGCCGCCTCCATGCTGCTGTTAGTTGCGTTTATCCTGATTAGTCTGTTGTTAAAAAAAGCCTTCTGTTCGTGGTTATGTCCAGTGGGCACACTGTCCGAACTGCTCGGCAATCTGGGGAAAAAAGTCTTTGGTCGCAACTTCACGCTGCCCCGCTGGCTGGATATCCCGCTGCTCAGTCTGAAGTATCTGTTGCTGAGTTTCTTTTTGTATATCGCCCTGTCGATGCCTGCACAGGGGATTCAGTATTTTCTAATGTCGGCCTATGGCATGATTATCGACGTGAAGATGCTCGATTTCTTTCGCCATATTGGCTCCGCTACGCTCATCTTTCTTGTCGTTATCAGCGTCCTGAGCCTGTTTATTCGCAATGCCTGGTGCCGCTATCTGTGCCCTTATGGCGCGCTGCTCGGCCTGTTCTCGCTATTCTCGCCGTTTAAAATCCGCCGTAACGCAGACAGTTGCATCGACTGCGGAAAATGCGCGAAAAACTGCCCGTCGAATATCCCGGTCGACAGACTGATTCAGGTGCGTACCGTGGAATGCACTGGCTGCATGACCTGCGTTGAATCCTGCCCGGTAGCCTCAACGCTGAGCTTTTCACTGCAGACTCCGCCTGGAGCACAAGGCAACGGTGGTAAATCGTTATGGCGTCAGAGGACGATGTCAGGTGTTGCCATGGCGCTACTGGTGCTTGGTATTCTGTTTGCCGCCGTAGGTTATGCGGTGTACGCCAACGTCTGGCAGACGCCGGTGCCGGATCATATGTATTTCCAGTTGATCCCGAAGGCCAGAATGATCGGCCATTAATGGTTTGAACTGTCTGCATTTATGCCGGGTGGCGACAACACCCTACCCGGCCTACACAGCGGATATCACCGGTTTATTTCTTCGCCCCGGATTTACCAATGCCCCGATACAGTTCGTTAACCCGCTTCACGGATTTAATTGATCGCTGCGGCGCAGTGGAAGCGACAGACAGCACAATCATTTCCAGACACACCAGCACCGTACCGTGGAGCGGCATTTTCCCATTCTCGCCGCCGCGCGGCACGTTAATCACCACATCCGCTTCTTTACTAAAACGGGAGTCCAGCGCGTTCGTCAGTAAAATAACCGGGACACCCAACCGCCTGGCCTCGCGAATGGTCGTCAGCCCTTCCCGGTGCGGAGATTTCTGCGCCATCATGATCAGCACATCTCCACGCTGCAATGCGATCAGTTGCTCCGCGAGGTTAATCCCGGTGCGATTAAATGCTACCGCAGGCAGGCCAATACGGCTGAGCAGACGAACGGTATAATCCGCCAATACGCCGGATGCGCCAATACCAAAAATTCCCACCTGACGGGCTTCTACCAGTAATGCCACCGCCTGGGCAATTGCATAGCGGTTTTGCGGTGTAGAAAGCGCTTCACAGGTACGCTGATGCCCCTGCAAGACAAAATCAATACTGGAATTAACATCGCAAGAGAGCGTATTCACCGTGGTGGTCATCTTCTCTTCTGAGGTCACGCCAGGGCCAAACCAGTGTTCAATGGTCTGCTTTAAATCGCGCAACCCGGCAAACCCCAGCGCCTGAATTGCCCTGACCACCGTCGCGTCAGATGTTTGCGTGGCGGCAGCGATTTCTATCGCTGTAAACTCCAGCACCACTTCGCGGTTTTCGTTGATATAACGCGCCACGGCCTGCATACGTGGCGAGAGTAAATGCGCCCGGGCGCGAAAACGGTCACCATAGACATCAATACGGTTTTTGGCTTTTTTCGCCGTCAGCATGGTTATTTAGCCTCCGGTAGCCATCGTCCGGCGATGTGCGTTTGCACCTGCGCCACCATCAGACTGAGCGAGGCATAGGAATTAGATATCGCCTCTTCACGGGAGAGTAAAACGTAATGTCCGCGCTGGCAGGCGGTCAGGAACTCACACCAGCCAGGCATCACCGCATCCATCGCCGCGATTTCATCCTGCGGTTTACCGCCGGTATCGCCACGCCAGGTCGCGAAGACAAAATCGGCATCCAGTTCAGGCAGACGTTCCGCACTGACATCAATGCGCCCACCCGGCGGAATACTGTCGATAATCTTCGGGAAAGTGAAACCAGCATCACGTAAAACTCGCCCCAGGGAATGATAGGTGTGCAACGCATTGATTTTGCCCTGATTGGCCTGTATTACCGCCACAGAGATGTGCTGCGTATCGACCGTCCGCTTGAGCTGGGCTATTTCTTCACGGTAGCGCCGTTCCAGCAATGCCAGCCGGTTCTGCGTACCGGTAAGCTGCGCCAGCTTGCGGTAGATTTCCGGCGCACCGCCATCAAGATGATCGATGCTGACCGTCGGCGCTATTTTTTCCAGTTGCTCAATCGGCGTGTTACGGCTGGGTTCGGTGATAATTAAATCCGGTTTTGCCGCCACAATGGCTTCAATATCAATGTCTGCCGTACCGATATACGTCATGTTCGAATTATCAAAATCCACGCCGGTCAGCAGCACGCCGGAGCGTAAAAAATGGCTGCCATCCGGGCGCGTTCGGCCATGACTGGCCACCGGAGGCACGCCAAGTTCGATCAGCGGAATAGTGATGTCGAGATCGTGCAATGACACAATACGCTGCGGATGCAACGGCACGTTCACCACTCGCCCGAGATCGTCAGTAAATGACTGAACAGGCTCCGCCGCCTGGACGGTGCAGCCGACCAGCAGCAGCAATGAAAAGATTAAACGCATATACCCTCTTAACAATTACAAACGATCCCGGCGACGCCAGAGCAACAGCAAAAAGAACGGTCCACCGACCAGGGCAATGACGATCCCGGCGGGGATTTGCAGTGGTGCAAACGCCAGACGACCCACGGTATCGGTGACCAGCACCAGCAACGCACCGATCAACGCACTTCCCCACAGCAGCGCTGTTTGTCCGCCACGCAGCCAGAATCGTGCCATGTGTGGCGCCATCAACCCGACAAAACCGAGGCTGCCCACGCAGGCAACACTGGCGGCGGTGAGTACAACCGGCGCGAGAAAACGCAACAACGCCAGTCGGGGTAAATGGACTCCTAGCCCCGTTGCCGTCGCATTGCCAAGTAGCGCCATATCCGAAGCGCGCGCCGTGGCAAATAAGATGATGGCCGCAGGCAACGTCCAGACCAGTGCCACCAGCAGCAGTGGCCAGGTGGCGGCATGAAGGCTCCCCGCCAGCCAGACCAGTGCAGTCTGTACGTCACGGACATCGGCGGTGGTCATAAATACGCCCATTCCCGCGGCAAAGAACCACGACACGCCAATGCCTATCAACACGAAGCGAGGCCGGGAGAAATCACGGGCCAGCAGCATCACCAGTGTGGCGACCAGTGCGCCGCCGGCCATTCCCGCCAGGGGCCGCCAAACCAGACTTGCTGACGGGAAAAGCAGCACCAGGGCCAGTACCACCACGCAACTCCCTTCTTTGACACCGATGAGCCCGGGATCGGCCAACCCGTTGCGGGTGATAGATTGCATCGCCGCCCCTGCCAATCCGAGCATCGCCCCGCACAGAAGCGCCATCAGCAGTCGAGGCAGTCGTACATCCCAAACGACATACTGTTGCTGAGCCGTCAACGCCTGAGGGTCAAACACCGCCCGTCCGATAGCGGAAGCCGGAACCGGGAGCGACCCCTGCATCACGCCAAACAGCAGTAATGCGATTGCCAGCACCGTCAGGCTGAGGCTGTACAGCACGGTTTTGGGACGAATGACACGAGAAAATCCACCCACCCGCCATGCACGAAGCCCTGCACGTTGCAGCATATCGTTCATTTCAAAAACCTCGACGCAATGAAAATAAACGCCGGTGCGCCCACCAGGGCGGTCATGATCCCTGTAGCCAGCTCCTGCGGAGCCAGCACCGTGCGGGCGGCAATATCCGCCAGCAGCAGCAGCGCCGCGCCCAGCAATGCCGACGTCGGTAGCATCTGACGAATATCTTTTGTTACCAGACGGCGGGTAACGTTAGGCACTAACAGGCCGATAAATCCCAGCGGCCCCACGACAGAAACTGCCGCACCGCACAACAGCGCAATGGCGATCATCGCCAGCAAGCGTATGCGCAGAATGTTCACCCCTAACCCACAGGCCATACGGTCGCCGAGAGCCAGAATATTCAGGCCCGGCGCGATAGCGATCGCCAGCACCATACCGGCAAGCGACGGGGGAACGGCACTTTTGACACTTTCCCAACGCAGACCCGCGAGATCACCCACCAGCCAGGTGCGCATTGCCAACAGGGTTTGTTCATCCAGAATCAGGATGGCCGCAGTAAGCGATGACACCATGGCCGACAGCGCCACGCCGCACAGCGTGACCTTCAGCGGCGTTAAGCCACCGCGCCCGGCAGATGCAAGCGCCATCACCAACGAAAAGAGTGCCGCAGCACCGCCTGCCGCCAGCAATGGCTGGCTTACCCCCGTCACGCCAAGCGCGGTGCACAACACAACGACAAACGCCGCACCGGCATTCAGCCCCAGAATATGCGGTTCTCCCAGCGGATTACGAATCAACGCCTGCAACAGAACCCCCGCAACACCTAACGCCGCGCCGACCAGCATCGCCGCCGTCATGCGCAGCAGACGTAAGGAGACAATAATCCGGTGGTCGAAATTTTTCGCGTCAAAGTGGAACAGCGCCTGCACGACGGTCTGCGGGCTGATAGTGCGTGCGCCCACACCCAGATGCACCACTGCCAGAACACACAACAGCAGCGTTAACACGGGGAACGCCAGCATAATCCGGCCACGGCGACGAGCCAGTGTGCTTGCCATGACCGTCATTGCTCTTGCCCGCCCGGCGCGCGGAACGGCATAAAGAACGGTTTGCCGGTGAGAGGATTCACCGACATCTGCACGTCGACGTCAAACACGTGCTTAATCAACTCGGGCGTGCAGTTTTCGCCATCATGCACGACGCCCTGCAACGTCCCCTGTTTGAGGAACACCAGCATGTCCCCGTAATTCACGGCAAAATTCAGGTCATGCAGGACCACAACCACAGTACGGCCATGATGACGAGTCAGTGAATGCAACAGTTCGAGGATCTCCACCTGATAGCGCAGATCGAGAAACGTAGTCGGCTCATCCAACAAGATGACCGGCGTTTGCTGTGCCAGCGCCATCGCAATCCAGCAGCGCTGACGTTGCCCACCGGAAAGGCTCTCTACCGGCAAATGCGCAAAATCAGCAGTTCCGGTTAACTGGAGTGCCTGCTCCACGGCGCGTTCGTCATCGTCCGTCCATTGCGAAAGCATGTTCTGCCAGGGAAAACGCCCACGCGATACCAGTTCGAAAACGGTAAGTCCTTCGGGCACCAATGGGGATTGCGGCAGGATGCCGAGCTGGCGTGAAACCGCTTTGGTAGGCTGTTGATAAATGGCTTTTCCATCCAGCAATACGCTGCCGCCGTGCGGTTTCAACATACGGGCGATAGTGCTTAACAACGTTGATTTACCCGAGCCGTTCGCCCCCACCAGTACCGTCATTTTGCCTTGCGGAATAGTGAGACAGATATCGTGGACAATGGTGTTATGGCGATAACCCGCAGAAAGCTGTTGTAGTTCAATGCCCGTTCTGTGGGCGATATTTTCCACATGCTGTGGCATGTTCACTCCTGCGCCGCCGCATGGCAAAGCCTGCATGCGTAATTCTCTAAATAAAAATAAAACTCATTCTCTTTGTGATCTTGCTGGCTTGCACTGTAGTAGTCAAGCAATTACACCCTGTAGTTACATCACCTGTCGCCAACAACTAAAGCACAAATAAAAAACGCTGAAAAATCAATAAAAATCATTCTTTTTCAATATATTGAAAATTAAATACTCTTAAAAAAACGACGGTTAAATTGCGTCAAATCGCTTGTAGTTTCTTTTTCAATTTTACGTTTACTACTACAAACACTCATGATTGAATGATTCTCAATTACACATCTGACGCCAGTAACGCTGGCTTACAGATGGATAAATGCAGGGCTGGCAAGCCGGGCAATGAATTGAATCAACTTGTTTCCCTGCCCATTTTTGGCAGGGTCTTTTGCGGAATAAATAAAATAATGGCTGAGTTAACGACTTACTTTTCGGGGATGAAAGGGCGGGCATTGTGCTCTGCTCTCTTTCTGGGCATGACAACAACACCTGCGGTATTTGCAGCGGAGAAAGAGACGACTCCGCCTAAAGGGGAAGATACCATCACCGTTCGGGCAGATGCATCGTCTGCCGATCAGGCCGTAACATCGGGTTATCAACCGCTGAGTTCGTCCACCGCGACGCTGACATCCATGCCATTGTTGGATATCCCACAAGTGGTGAACACTGTCAGCGATAAAGTTCTGGAAGATCAGCATGTCACGACGCTGGACGAAGCGCTGTATAACGTTAGTAACGTCGTGCAAACCAACACATTAGGTGGCACACAGGATGCGTTTGTCCGCCGTGGCTTCGGCGCAAACCGTGACGGTTCGGTGATGACCAATGGTCTGAAAACCGTGTTGCCGCGCAGCTTTAACGCCGCCACCTCACGCGTGGAAGTGCTGAAAGGCCCGGCCTCAACCCTGTATGGGATTCTCGATCCCGGCGGCCTGATTAATGTCGTCACCAAACGTCCGGAAACACAGTTTGGCGGGTCGATTTCAGCAACCTCCAGCAGCTTTGGCGGTGGCACAGGGCAGTTTGACGTGACCGGGCCGATTGAAGGCACGCAGTTAGCCTATCGCCTGATTGGCGAATATCAGCATGAGGATTACTGGCGTAACTTCGGCACCAATCAGAGCAGCTTCATCTCCCCGTCCCTTACCTGGTTTGGCGACAAGGCCACCGTCAACGTGCTCTATTCACATCGCGACTATAAAGCCCCGTTCGATCGCGGCACCATTTTCGATCTCAACACCAAACACGCGGTGAATGTGGATCGCAAAACCCGTTTTGATGAGCCGTTTAATATCACCGATGGCGAATCGGATCTGGCGCAGCTGAATGCCGAATACCGTTTCAACAGCGAATGGACAGCGAAATTCGACTACAGCTTTAGTCAGGATAAATACAGCGATAATCAGGCTCGCGTGATGGCTTATGATTCTGCAAGCGGAAATCTTACCCGCCGTGTTGATGCCACTCAAGGCTCCACTCAGCGCATGCACGCCACACGTGCCGATTTACAGGGCAACGTCGATATCGCTGGCTTTTATAACGAGATCCTCACCGGCGTCTCTTATGAGAACTACGATCTGCTACGCACCGACATGATCCGCTGCAAGAACGTAAAAGGGTTCAATATTTATAATCCTGTCTACGGTACGTTGGATAAATGTACTAACGTTTCTGCCGCTGATAGCGATCAGACTATTCAACAAGAGAGCTATTCTGCGTATGTGCAGGACGCGCTGTACCTGACCGATAAATGGATCGCCGTCGCCGGGATGCGTTATCAGTACTACACCGAATACGCTGGCAAAGGCCGTCCGTTCAACGTCAACACCGACAGTACCGACCAACAGTGGGTGCCCAAATTCGGTATGGTGTACAAACTGACGCCGTCGGTATCGCTGTTCGGTAACGTGTCGCGATCCTTCATGCCGCAATATTCTATCGCCAGTTATATTGGCGAATTGCCACCTGAAACTTCAACGGCTTATGAAGTGGGGGCAAAATTCGATATCTTTGACGGTATCACCGCCAATATTGCCCTGTTTGATATTGATAAACGCAATGTGCTGTACAACGAAATGATCAATGGCGAAACTGTGGCGAAAACTGCGGGTCGCGTGCGTTCACAAGGTGTGGAAGTGGATGTCGCCGGTTCGTTGACCACCAACACCAATATCATCGCCAGCTACGGTTATACCGCCGCGAAAGTGACGGAAGATCCTGATTACAAAGGTAAGCCGCTGCCTAATGTACCGAAGCATACCGGCTCATTATTCCTCACCTACGATATTCAGAATGCCTTTATGGGCAATACCCTGACGATTGGCGGTGGGGGTCATGGGGTGAGCCGCCGTTCCGCAACCAATGGCGCAGACTATTATCTGCCGGGCTATTTTGTCGCCGATGCCTTTGCCGCTTATAAAATGAAGCTGCAGTATCCGGTCACATTGCAGCTCAATGTGAAAAACCTGTTTGATAAGACCTATTACACTTCATCCATTGCCACCAATAATCTGGGTAATCAGATTGGCGACCCACGAGAAGTGCAGTTCACGGTGAAAATGGAATTCTGATCCTCTTCATCCATTAACCCTGCCAATTCTGGCAGGGTTTCCCGTCTGTCCTGCCATTTTAAGACAATTGAACTTGTGCCATCGTGCTCTCGTTTATACAACCTTAAATATCATCCGTAATAATTTTTCTATTTTGTTATGGGCGACTGGGATCAAAATAATGAACGGGATAACATCATGACTAAAATAAAACTGGCACTGCTATTACCTCTGTTTCTGGCAGGTTGTACGATGAGTGACGGGGAATTAAGAAACGCTTACGCTCAGCATTATCAGCAACCTACCGCCTATGTAGATGCTTATAAACAGAAAATAGCCAGTATGGATATTCATGCGCTGGCCCAATATGCCGCCGCAGAAGATAAGAAAAAAATGCGTGGGCAGCCAAGACTGAAAATCGACGAATTTATTACCATTGAGAACGTGCAGGCGAAAGGAAATCGGGTGGTCTACGATTACTCACTGTCCGAAAACTGGCTGGCGCTGTCCGCAGATAAACAGCGCGAGAAGCAGACCAATATGAATAAAGACCTGATCTACCGTACCTGCTCGCTGGAAACGGTACGTCTGGCGCAGGCAAAAGGGCTGGAAGAAGAGCATAACTATTACAGTCAGTACCCAGACAAAGTCGCCTTTACTCTGAGAACCAGCGCGCAGATTTGTATGCAAAACGGTTTTACACAATAACCGCAATCCACTATGCCTGATGCGCTACGCTCATCAGGCATACAATTTACACACTGCACCAGGCCGGATAAGGCGCCAGCGCTGCATCCGGCTAAAACATCAGAATTTCCAGGACACACTGCCGACAATGCTGCGCTCGGCGCCGAAGTAGCAGTATGAGAGCGAGTTACAGGCCGCAACGTAGCGCTTGTCGGTCAGGTTGTTAACGTTCAGCTGCGCGCTCAACCCATTAATACCGATATTCGTTAAGTCGTAACCAATCACCATATCCACCAGTGTGTATGACGGCAGGGTGTGAGTATTCAAGCGATCGCTGGTAATACCGTTAACGTAGCGCACGCCTGAACCCAACGTCAGACCGTCCAGCGGACCACTTTTTACATCGTAGCTCAGCCAGGCACTGGCCTGGTTACGCGGGGCGTACACTGCGCGCTTGCCCTGCTCTTCCGGGCTGCTTTTCTTATAGCGAATGTCGGTATAGGTATACGCCGCCTGCAAACGGAAGCTATCCGTCAGTTGGCTAATTGCCTCCAGCTCCACCCCTTCAGATTCAATTTCCCCAATCGAGCGGTATGGATCGGTCGGCTCTTCTTTAGTGGCTATATTCGTCTGATTGATACGGAACACCGACGCGCTGAACTGACTGTTAAGTCCTTCCGGCTCATATTTCAGCCCGGCTTCCCACTGCTTGCCTTTCATCGGATCCAGCAGATTGCCGTTCTCATCGGCAAAACTGGTGGGCGTAAAAGCAGTGGAGTAACTCACGTACGGCGCAAAGCCGTTATCGAACAAATAGAGCAACGCGGCGCGGGTGCTGAAGTTGTTTTTATCCAGATCGCTGCGAGTATCCTTGATCTTATCAATATTAGAAACGCTGACCTGATCGTAGCGACCACCGAGCGTAATACGCCAGCGATCCCATGACATCTGATCCTGCAAATAGTAACCCGTCTGGCGCAGCTTGTGTTTCTCACGCGCATACATGTCGATGTAATCAGGCTTCGCGCCGTACACCGGATTAAAGGCGTCAATCGGGGGGAAAGCGCCGTAGTAGCCGGTGGTATTGTTGCTGCGATCCTGATAGTCGATCCCCACCAGCAGACGGTGGTTTACCTGCCAGGTATCAAAGCTGCCGTCGAGCTGGTTATCCAGCGTAATCGCCGACATTTTTTCATCGGAGCCGGAGTAGCCGCGATTAAGCTCGGTTTCATTCAACCAGCCCGCCGCATACACCTGGTTCAGCTCAACGTCGGTATGCAGATAGCGCAGCTTTTGCCGCACCGACCAACCGCTATCAAACATATGCTCAATGTTGTAGCCCACCATGTTTTCACGGCGATCGTATTTGTCATAATCATCCTCGCCTTCGTAAAAGGTATTGGAGATCTTTTGCCCGTAATGCGGAACCACGGTGCCGTCATACGGCAGACCGGAGTGGCTTCCGCCTTCCGGGTCACGGTGCAGATAGGCCATCAGATCCAGACGCGTCTGGTCGGTGATACGCCAGGTCAGGCTGGGCATCAGCGCGTAACGTTCTTCCTTCAATGGACCAAACTGCGAGTCCGCATAACGCGTCATCCCGCTCAATCGCGCCGCCACTCGATCGTTATCATCCAGCGCCCCGGTGACGTCAAACGCCGCGCCGCGCTGGTTATTGTTGCCAGCAAACAGCTTCACTTCACCGCCCGCATCAAACGACGGCTTACGTGAGGTCAGCGCCACAATACCGCCCGGGGAGGAACGGCCATACAGTACGGAAGCCGGGCCACGTACGACTTCGATATCTTCGAGGAACCACGGATCAACCACCAGCGAGCTGTGTGAGTTGGTGTCGCCCATCATCTTCAGACCATCGAGATAGACGTTATCCAGGCTACCGTCAGAAAAGCCACGCAACACGATGTAGTCAAAGCGGTTGGAGGCGCCAATCTGATTGCTGTACACCCCCGGCGTATAGCTGACAGCCTGGCGCACGCTGGTTGCGCCCTGCTCTTCAAACTGTTCACGGGTAACGATCGATACCGACTGCGGCGTTTCAATATCCGGCGTGGCAAGCTTCGTGGCCCCGCTCTGCATCTGCGAGGTGACAACCACCGTATCGTTTTTTGTTGTTTCCTGCGCCAGCAGAGGAAAAGCCACGCAGCCGGTCACCCATCCCACCAGCAGCGCCAAGCGAGTCTTCGCGAACATGAATATCTCCAAAGGCATGTCTAATTGTAAGTGAGAATTATTACCTTTTTGCTGACGGAGATAGCTATGCCGGATGCCAGGTTGCCTATGCGCAGTGCCAAATTGTCAGGAAATCACGTGCGTAAAACGCAAATATGGATTAGCAAGGTTTGAGCAAATCGCCGGGCGAAAAGCCGTAACGACGACGAAAAGCGGTAGAAAAGTTGGTGGCATGCTGATAACCCGACATCCAGGCCGCCTGCTGTACGCTATATCCTTCCAGTAGATAGCCGCGCGCATGTTCCAGACGGCAATCGCGCAGGTAGTCGAATACCGAACAGCCATAGGCTGCACGGAACTTACTGCGCAGGCTGCTGGGGCTCATCGCCGCGCGTTGGGCCAGTTCATTAAGGGTATAGTCATTTTCGGGACTCTCCTCCAGCAGTCGGCGAACGACCTCCAGCCGCTGCTGCTCACCGCTCGTCGCAAGACGTTTACCGCTCTCGACCTGACACATGCTGAGACCATGACCGAACAGTTGTAATATCAGCCCTTCCAGCATCAGCTGACGAGAAACATGGCTAATCGTACTCTGCTGCGCGTACTGCAGTCCGCTGAGTAAAAACCCCGGTACCTGCCAGATAAGCGTCGGCGTCTGGCACCTTTCCCACTCGCGCATCAACGATTCAAGCAACCCCGTGCGATACGCGCCGTCGGGATATAAACCGAGCGATAATGTCCGGAGTTTACAATCAGCATGATGACGGGCACGCATCGTCTGGTGCTCACTCAGGCGTGAGCTAAACGCCATGCCGGAGCGCACCACATGCTCCTGTCCGTTAAGCGTCAGGATCACGCAGCCTTCCAGAACCACCAGCATATACAGAGGACTGTCGTGGCGAGAGGTGGTTTCGTAGGGTTGCAATACCTGTACGTCGGAGTGCGTCACGCACATCCCGCAGGGGAGAGTCATCTCCTCAATTTCACCTTGCAGAACAGGGCTGCCAGACGGCAAATCCGGTCTTTGTGCCAACAGGGGAAAGCGGTAATCGATCCCGTAGCGCTCACCAAAATCCATAAACTCGCTTACGGAGAAAGTGCGAGCGACGCGTCCGGAGGCATTCAGGGCGGTGGTGTTGTTCATGCTGTCTTCTGCACAGGAAATGGGATTAACGGTTTATAACTGAAGCAACATTACCATTACCTGCACAATACGACAATAATAATGAGAACCATTATCAATATAGGTAATCAGCTAAATAAACAGCTTAATCCAGCCAGTTTAGATCTGCCGAGGAGGCACACGGCGCAGCCTCTTTTAACCAGCGATACAGCAGCTCAATATTTCTGAGCCGTGTTGAAGCCTTTGGCCAGACAAGGTAATACCCCTCGCCAGTCGCCACAGCATCTTTAAACGGTAACGCCAACATCCCTGCCTGAATGGCCGCCAGGCTTAGCAGCAGGTCGGCAACAGACACGCCATGACCACTCATCGCGGCAAGACTACCCTGCTCCAGGGTGTCGAACACTTTGCCTCGCGCAAGATTCAACGTCGGAAACTTCCCAGTGCGTTGCAGCCACCGACGCCAGTCTCGGCGATCCGCTGAGGGATGAATCAGTTCACAGGCAGAAAGATCGCGCTGCGCCTGCACCAGCAGTGCGGGTGAACACACTGGGATAAGCCACTCCTGAAACAGCAACCGGCTGTCGGTATCGTCGCCAAAATGGCCATTCCCTAACAGGATCGCACAGTCATACGGTTCACGACTGAATGATACGGAATCGGTATCCATCCAGACGCTGGAAATTTCGATCACCGGAGTCGGATGCGCTTCACGGAAAAGACGCAGCACATCCAGAAGCCAGCGCATTGTCAACGTAGACGGCGCTTTCAGCCGCAGCTCATGACTGCTGCTGCGAAAGGCATGACACGCGTGTTCCAGACTCTGAAACCCAGCCGTCAACTGCTGCGCTAACCCTTGGCCAGAAGGTGTTATCTCGATACGCGGGCCGCTGCGGATAAATAACTCACAGCCAAACCATGCCTCCAGCGTGCGAATATGACGGCTTACCGCGCCCGGCGTCACGTTAAGCTGAATAGCGGCTTTGCTGAACGATCCTAGACGGGCTGCGGCTTCAAAAGCCCTCAGGGCATACAACGGAGGTAGCGTCATCGAGAGTTTCTATGTTGAGTTTTACTCACAGTAGAGCGCAGTTTTATTCGTTTTTCAATGCGCTACGTAAACGGAATACTGGTGGAAAATATCATCAGGATAATCAGGTATGAATTTCACTTTACTGGCTGCCTATAGCCTCAGCGTAGTAACCCTGCTGTTAACGCCGGGTCCTGTCGTGGCGCTGATTACCACCACCGCGGCGCAGCACGGCTATCGCCGGGCTTTTCTCACGCTGATTGGCACTAACGGCGCTTCTTTAGTACTGATTGCTCTGGCTGCACTGATGCTAGCTGGCGTGGTTTCAATCTCTGCGATATGGCTTGGCGTACTGGGTCTTGTGGGATCGTTGTATATCGGAGTGATGGCGATTAACGGCCTGCGGGCCAGGGCCTCAAACCCCGGGCTGGGTGCGCGAAAACGCGATAACAGCGGGCTTATCCACGGATTTCTGACCGGGGTCGCCAACCCAAAGGACATTTTGTTTTTCGTAGCGTTTTTCCCCCAGTTCATTGCCATTACGCAAGATTTCACCACCAGCATTCTGACGCTAACGCTGGTGTGGGTTATTTTTGATCTGACGGTGCTGTCTTTTTACATCGTGGTTTTCAAACGCTGGATACCAGAGCGCTTTGCCAGATGCAGCAGTTTTATCTCCTTTCTTTTTCTGCTCGCGGTGGCGGTGTTTGGCATTATTTATAATGTACACGCACTACAAATGCTCTCACCCGCGCTGTGATCCTCAACAAATTGTTCAGCCAGACATCTCATCTTGCACCGGGAAGGATAAAATAAGAACAAATCGACATTAATATTATTAATGGATCAATAAACCCGGATTCAGAAAATATAGACGATAACATTTTCATGGCGTTCAACTGGCACCCTCACCCATGATAACGCATCAACGGCGATAGGTGCCATGTCATTTTCTAAACGAAGTAGAGGTGTATTGTCATCTGGCACAACTGTGCTTTCACCGATCTCAAGAACGCCCCGAAAAGAAATGGACATATTGTCTGACGTATCCGACAACCTTATCCATTCGGTTGTAATCACTAACTTTCGAGTAAACATTCGCTATCCTTTGCGCGTGGTATATATCCGATACTTTCACAAGTAGATCACTACTCTTTGAACAAACAGAAATTTTTCCTCTATATCAGTTAAGCATTACTTAACAGAAAGGAAATTGAAATAATGAAACTCATTCGAAATGTGTTTCACAAATTCAACCGGCAGGTTATGTTTGATGAACGTTAACTTTGCAAACTCAACATCGCCGTACACTCGAATACAGAAAGGTTTGACAATCTCGCCCTGCACGCCAAAGCACTCCTGAAGCCGGGCATCATCCATAAAGATAAAGTCACCTTTTCTGACTTTAATACTTTCATGAAGTCCTTGCCACTTCTCTGGAGTGAGCAGAAAGCTCTCCCATCCATTATTTCTCAACACTTCAATCGTATGAGTAAATTTAAAATAGTCGTTTTGCATTGTCACGTCACCACTCGACGTGGCGTACAAATATTCTATTTTAAATTTAAGTTGTGCATTGATGCTTTTTTTCTTCCCCTCATCAATTAGCCACTGAAGCTCACTGACAATGCTCTTCGAAAATATTTTTCTTTTTTTTGCAATAGCCAGCCAATGCATAATGAATAGATGCTCTGACATTTTGGAGTAGATCTTATGATCCTTTATTGCGATACCAATTGCAACTAACGCACTCCAGGTAAATGTTTCCAGATCATCCTGATAATGATGTCGTAACGTACTGACTCTTCCAGAATCCCTTACCACTTAAACCTGCCCAAATAAATCGTCATTGTTATTCCACGTTATTCTTGTATTACTCTATTAAAAAACTACTACAACTAAAATCGCCAAAATATGATCCAGGTTAACTTATCCCTATGTAATAAACGTGCAAATACAATACATCATACTTATTAATCATTAATCCAGAATAGCTCAACAATGTCCAATAAGAATAATGCGATAAAGATAAAAGTTAATAATAATCACCAGTAATCAATATCATCTGCGGTGATAAGAGCTGTAATCAGAAAAAGCAAACTACCGGGCATTTAGCAAGCCGGAAGTTTGCTTGTTACAAACGAAGTTAATAGAAAATACCGATGATCAGGGTATGAGTTACAAAGCCCACAATCAGCGGTACGGCGGTACGTTTAACCACATCAAATGGCGTTATTTTCGCCCCACTGGAAACGGCAATCACCACGCCGGAAACCGGTGAAATTGCCCGCCCCATATGTGATGCCTGCTGCATCGGCAGGATCATGGCAACAGCGTTAGCGCCCATACTTGCCGCGATTTGCGGGATCAGCTCAACGAAAGCAAGGAATGGCGCATTACCCGACCCCATAATAATAGCCGCGGCCAGCGTCACCAGCGCAAACACCACCGCCATAGCAAATGGGGGTAATCCCACGTGCTCCGCCATCAGGATTAATTGATCAATGGCACCAATAACTTTAATCCCGTGGGCAAAAACACCTGCCGCAACCAGCAGCCCAACTACCCCGGTAAAGGCAGTGCCCATGCCTTTAAGGAAATGGCTGAATCCTTCGCATACTGACTTTAAATCACGCACCCGCAGCCATTCAATCAACATACAGACAGCCATCGAAATGAGCACAATGGTGATAATATTCAGGTTAATACCACTGACAAACATTTCCGATGATCCCACCGCCATCAGTATCGGAAGCATCGGGAGCAGCGCATAAAAAGCCGGGGCTTTTCCTGAGTCAGTCACCTCAGCGCTACCGATTTCTCGTGGAAGCGTCCCCGCTTTACGGTCGCAATGCCGCTGCCAGAAGAAATGGCAGACGCCGACGACCAGCACGGTTGCCAGCGCTGCGGGTCCCTGGTGGTAAACAACGTATTCCACCACATCCATATTGACCGCTTTAGATCCCCTGATAGCATCGATGGCCGTCGGGGTATATGCCACACCAAGCGAGGTGGCAATAACCCCAGCGGCTGAGGCCGCAGAAAGCCCTAACCCCAGCATAATGGGGAACATCGTCCCCATCAGCAACACGGCTAGCCCAGTGGCGGATGGAATGGCCAACTGCAGGAGGCTGGCGAGCAGATAGGAGAAAAATAGAAGCACATAGGGCGAACGCAGCGCACGCAAAGGTTTCGTCACAACCCGCACAACCGCTTCATTTGCCCCGATATGATCCATGTAATGCGCAAATCCCATGAGCGCCATGATCATCAGGCCGAGATCGGCGGCACGCGTACTAAAGAGATCGCGCATCACCTCGAAAGGATCGAGAAATGAAATCCCCGTACTGGCAACGCCCTTCGGTAATACAGAACCCCATCCGGTTAACGCCGTACAAATCATCAACACCAGGCCAGCAATGAACAACACGGGTTCAGCGCGATAACCTTTCAGGATAAGACGCGCGACCACTACGATAACCAGTAGGGCAATTAACACCTGAATCATGACTGAGCTCTCCCCTGCGCGAACTCAGAAAAGGTTTCCTCAATGACCGCTACCACGACATCGCTGGCGGCCCGCAGTGAACGCACCGGCAGGTATTCATAAATCGAATGAAAGTTATGGGCACCGGTAAAAATATTCGGGCAAGGTAGTCCTTTCTGCGATAACACTGCGCCATCATATCCACCACGCATGGCGACAGGTTGCGGGGTAATGCCACACTTCTGATACGCGCGTAACGCAATATCAATCGGGTAGTGAGCATCGCCCTGCAAGCTATTGAACACATTGGCATAGCGATCGGTTAAATGGCAGACCACGCTGTTTTCTCCCCACAGCGCGCAGGTGCCGACGGCCAGCTGGCGGATATATGCCATACGCGCCTTATACCCCTCTTCGGTAAAATCCCGGATATCCAGCTTAAGTACCGTACGGGCGCTGTTACCCTGAAGTTGTTTTACCCAGTAATACCCTTCGCGTCCTTCCGTATACTCAGGCGCCTCTCCTCCGGGCAGCATCGCAATAAACTTATGCGCCATCAGCAGAGAGTTCTTCAGCTTACCTTTGGCCGACATAGGGTGTGCGGACTGGCCGGTAAAGATGATTTCCGCATCACCCGCGTTCCAGTTCTCATAGACAAATTCTCCAATGCCGCAGCAGTCCAGGGTATAGCCAAAATCAGCCCCAAACGCCGCAACATCAAATGCTTTTGCACCTCGTAATCCCTGCTCTTCATCAGGAACAAAACCGACCTTCACTGGCCCATGCTTAATCTCCGGATGTGCGACAAGGTACTCCAGGGCATTCATAATCGCGGCGATGGCGGCTTTATCATCTGCCCCCAACAGACTGGTACCATCCGTCACCAGCAGGTCATCACCGATATAATTTTTCAGTTCTGGAAAATCACTTTCGCGCAGATAAATTTTTAGCTCCTGGTTCAGACACAAATCCCCACCGCTGTAGTGAAGACGTTGTGCTTTTGTGTCCGCAGTCTGTTCCGCACTGGTATCGAGATGACCAAAAAAGGAAACGACAGGGATCGCGTCGTCCGTATTTGCAGGTAATGTCGCTGTCACAATAGCGGTATCCCTGACCTCAATGTTTTCCATTCCTAATGCTTCAAGTTCTACTGCCAGCAGTTTTGCCAGTTCCATTTGACCAGGTGAAGAAGGCATTATCCCATTAGCACCATTTTCCCTTGAGGTCGTGGTATTGATTTTCGTGTAGTTAATAAAGCGTTCAACAATATCCATTCCAGGAGATCCTTTAATGTATCATTTACGAGGTACTGCAAGAGAAGACCTGCATACAGCGTGGGTTGAATAATCTGAGAACAAAATAAAATCAGCACTCATCCCAGAATGCTGACTTTATGGGCATTACGACAACGATTTATAAAAAGGAAGATAAAAAACCAGTAATTATGCCAGTGATTAAAAGCTCCGTTCTGATTGATAAAATCATATTTCCTGTCTGTTTTTACTGCATTTTCCATGGTGTTAAGCTAACAGAAGTCATAAACGGTATTCGTATATCTAAGAGATAATAAAAATCATTTAGATTCTTGCACCCAATACCGACACAAGATATACCATCGCTATATTTTTTAATGAACGAATCCTGTAACAGCAAAATGCAACCGTTTGCACCTCTCTACAAATAGCCACTTAACGCACTAAAATCCGTGAACAAAATCACAATTATTTCAAAAGCGAGAATTAACATAACGCTGAAAAACAGGCAGTTATAAGAAAAATCATATAATACCGCTATAAATAAATATAAAATTACACTATTCACTATAAAATAGATTCATAGCGATACTATTTCAATAGTAACGTATGATTCAGAGAAAAAAATCTGTCGTCATCACTAATGTAATGCAACAAGAACAATAATATTAATTATCTATTTATGATGACTATCAAAATAATATACAGAAAAAAAAACCTCTCCCCTGAGAAGAGATACAGGGCAGAGGTAATACGGGTGTTAAGGACATTTTTATAGTTTTGATGATAACAGAAGAGCTTCTTGCAGGATTGAGTATACACACTTCATGACGTTAAGAAAATTCCTAAATAGAATTAAACACAAACACCATTAAAAATTCTTTTTATAATAAAGACCTGTTTATCAAATAAAACAAAATTAAGATAAGAAAAGATTAAATATCACTAATCTATAGTGTGACGCAAGTGAGACCAACTACACATCATTACGACCAATACCGCTACTGACGATGTCTGAAAATTCAATAAATTTAATACATTCATACACCGCTCAGCTAGCTGAGAGTTAAAAAATTATAAAATAAGCTAAACGCAATTTTTAGTCATAGATCACATTTTCCCGACAGGACGATTCCCCTACTCGTCCAGGCTGGTATGATTCAGCAGGTAAATATCTATCAACTCAACCCGAGGCTTTGATGCTGGAGAATGTAATCATCAGATAATCAGCTTACCGACCTTTTCAGGCCGGACTGGTTATCAATGCGCCGAAATCGAATGCGGACACCGCTGTGTGTTTGCACGTTTTGCACATGATGATTAAACAGGTTTTCCAGTATGAATTTATCCCGTCAGGAACAACGTACCTTACACGTACTCGCCAAAGGTGGCCGTATTGCTCACGTCCGTGATGCTTCTGGTCGCGTCACTTCCGTCGAATGCTATAGCCGCGAAGGGTTACTGCTCTGCGACTGCACGCTCGATGTATTCAAAAAGCTCAGAACGAAAAAACTGATCAAATCCGTCAATGGTCAGCCCTACCGCATCAATACCACTGGGCTGAACAACGTTCGCGCCCAACTGGATAATCGCTAAGGAGAGAGAGATGGATATCCCGAAGATTTTTACAATCAGCGAAAGCGCACATCGCATTCATAATCCGTTCACCGCGCAGAAATATGCAACGTTAGGTCAGGTTTTACGGATGACTCCAGGAACCCGCATCCTGGATCTCGGCAGCGGCTCTGGCGAGATGTTGTGCACCTGGGCACGCGATCATGGAATTTCCGGCGTTGGTATCGATATGAGCCAGTTATTCAGCGAGCAAGCCACCCTGCGGGCAAGTGAATTGGGCGTCGCTGAGCACGTGCGTTTTATTCATGCCGATGCAACAGGTTATATCGCCGAAGAAAAATTCGATATTGCCGCCTGCATTGATGCAACCTGGATTGCCGGCGGCGTTGCCGGAACGGTCAAACAGCTGGAACAAAGTCTCAAATCAGGCGGGATCCTGCTCATCGGCGAACCGTACTGGCGCCAGATACCCGCAACGGAGGAGATCGCTAAGTCTTGCGGCGCGACCTCAGTGACTGATTTCCTCTCTCTACCAGAACGCGTTTCGTCTTTCGACCAGCTCGGTTATGACGTGGTCGAAATGGTACTGGCGGACCAGGAGGGTTGGGACAGATACGAGGCGGCAAAATGGTTGACGATGCGCCAGTGGCTGGAGGCAAATCCGGACGATGAGTTTGCCGTCGAAGTCAGAGAGCAACTGAGAAGTTCACCAGCACGCCACGTTACCTTCACCCGGGAATATATCGGGTGGGGCGTGTTCGCACTCATGCGGAGGTAATATCTCCTGTCGGTATAGCCAGGCTGGTTATACCGACTTTTTCATCTCATCGTCGCTTACTTCATTAATACTTCAACAAATTTAGCTAACCATTGCGGATGCGCGGGCCATGCTGGTGCCGTCACCAGATTGCCATCAACGTGGGCCTGATCAATGCCAATATCGGCATAATGTCCACCGCTCAGACGAACCTCAGGCGCACAGGCCGGATAAGCGCTACAGGTCCGGTTTTCTAACACTCCCGCCGCCGCTAATAGTTGGGGTCCATGACAAACCGCAGCGATAGGCTTATCGGCAGTGTTGAAATCTTGCACCAGCTTAATGACATCTGGATTCAGTCGAAGATATTCCGGAGCACGCCCGCCGGGGATCAACAGAGCGTCGTAATCGGCGGCCCGCGCCTCGGCAAAATTCGCATTCAACGTAAAACGATGCCCCGGCTTTTCACTGTATGTCTGCGCCCCATCAAAATCGTGAATGGCGGTTTGAACGTAGTCACCCTGACTTTTATCCGGACAGACGGCATCCACACGATGCCCAAGCATTTGCAAAGCCTGAAAAGGCACCATCGTTTCATAATCTTCGACATAATCTCCGACCAGCATCAGTATCTTCTTCATTCACATCCCCCACTCACGGTTATTAATGATGAGAAATAACGGCCATCTTTACTATAGTCCACACGGTTCATGGCATTAATAAATACAACAGAACAATCGGCCAGATCACAATCCGCGGCAAGGCCCGTCAGACGAGGCTTCAGAGCCTACGACGTGACACATGTTCATGCTGATAAATATAAATTATATATAAATATATAGTTGATAATTTTTAATAGTAGTCAGACTCACTCATAATATAAAAAGAAGAGATTGCAACGAATATCTCCTGTGCTATATTCCGCATGAAACTTATCCGCAATCAATTTATTTATTATTCAATATTTAAAATACGCAGAACATTAATTATCTATTATTATTTTATTCATCCAATATCAGATAAATATACGCAAAGGTTAATCCTATGATGACAAGACGTTCGTTCGTCTGGCAAGGTCTGGTGACTTCAACGAGTATGCTACTCGCCGGTATGACAGGCATCAGTTTTAGCCAATTTGCCCGCGCAACAGAGGACCGCCGCTGGCAAATGCCGGATGAAGGCGCACCGCATGCGGCAACCTGGATGGCGTTTGGTGCCAGTGCCGAGATCTGGGAGCCTCATCTGCTACCGGTGGTGCAGGAAAACCTGGCGCTAGTTGCTAAAACCATCGCCGCATTTGAACCCGTAAATATGTTGGTACGCGAAGAAGACAGCGAGCTCGCCGCGCGTCTGTGCGGACCGTCGGTCAATCTTCTGGTTCACCCGATAGACGATTTGTGGATCCGCGACACCGGGCCGGTGTTTGTGATAAGCGCCAGCGGTGCGCTGGGCGGTGTGGGATTTAATTTCAACGGCTGGGGCAATAAGCAAGAGCACGAACGTGATGCCGATGTGGCTGAATTCGTTACTGATTACGTTCATGCCGAGTTCATCCGCTCGGCACTGACTCTGGAAGGTGGCGGTATTGAGGTAGACGGCGAAGGCACGGCGATTATTACCGAGAGCTGCGTGCTTAACTCCAACCGTAATCCCGGCGTCAGCAAAGCCGAATGCGAAGAAGAACTTAAGCGACTGCTAGGTCTGGAGAAAATCATCTGGTTGCCGGGTATTGCCGGCAAGGATATTACCGACGGCCATACAGATTTTTATGCCAGGTTCACGCATCCGGGTACGGTGGTGACAGGTCTTGAGCAGGATCCGTCGTCCTTTGATTACGCGATCACCCGACGTCATCTGGACATATTACGAGCCGCCACGGATGCCAAAGGCCGACGGTTGAAGGTAGTCACGCTGGAAGGACCTTCTACCATCCGCCAGACTTATGCGAGTGATGATTTTGCCGCAGGGTATATCAATTTTTATCTGTGTAATGATGCCGTCATTGCACCACAATTTGGCGATAAGCGCACCGATCGTAATACCCATGCTATTTTGCAGGAGCAGTTTATCGATCGTGAAATTATACAACTGAATATTGATGGCATTGCAGCTGGCGGCGGCATTCACTGCGCGACACAGCAGCAACCTCGTTAATGATTAACAATTGAGTGTATTGTGGGAAGGTGGGGAAACTCACTTTCCTGCCAATATCATAATAATTCCTTTAGAAGGATGCCTGCATAGGTTAATTTTTAATAAACAAAGTGCTCAATTAACATTTATGAAATAAATACCTTTAAAAAATAACATTTTAATAGCTTTTATCGATCTTTCGTGGTATTTATGATCTGCCAAACCTATCGATAAAATCTATCAAAAGATTTATATTGATCGTTTTTATCGATCGTCTATTCTGTCTTAAATAATGGCTACTGACGGAATTTTTATTATCAGTACAGTCACAAAGATTGTTCTTCCCTGCGTTGTGAAACACACGGAAATTATCGAGGTTACCTTTAAAAAATTTACATAACATATTTTAGAATAGTTTTCAATTAGCGAAAACATCCAAAAATACACATTTCAAACCTCCAGTCTAACCTGTTTTAAGTAGATGACTTAAATCGAGAACGGTGATAACTCACTGAGAATTGCGAATGATGATATTGCTAAGAAAAACTGAAAATATAAATTTCATTAATACATTTAGAGGCTATTTTTGTGTAGGCATCGCGTTTTTTGCATTACAGCTGGTCGCTGGTCATCTCAGTAAGCAAGAGGATGTTGCGGGTATAACACTGCATTTTTACAATCTCACTTTACCTCTTATTTCTGCACTGCTGGTTTTATACCGGCAAAAGGCGCTGCCAATTTTGGGTGCCTTTTTCTTGTATGCCCTTTATTCTTACTCTTTATCTTCGGTGTTCACGCTAACGGCTCAACTGCTGGCTGCTCTCATTAGCCAGACACTCTACTTTTTCTCGACAGGTAAACGAGGCGCGGTTAGCTTTGGTCGTAGCCAGCTTACAACCCTGCGTATTGTCTGGCTCGTGTGTTGCAACGCCTTACTATTCATCTCGATTGATTACTGGCTCCAGTCGAACACTGCCTCAGCACCGATCACAAACCTTTTTACACTACAAACACTAATTAACTTACAGTGGTTGATGAACTCTTGCCTGACTGGCATCCCTTTTTGTTATCTGTTGCTTAGAAGCGTTCAAAACCCTGCATGGTGCATTTTATACATCAGACAAGTGAAGACGCTGATAAAATCCGGCCCTCCTATTCTGTATCAAGTATTATGGCTGGTGCTGTTACTCTGCATTATGTCCGCTTTGATCGTCATCAGAGAAGATATTCTTATATTTACAGACTATTCATTACTGTGGTTACTTCCAGTAATGCTGTGGGGAGTGATCTGCATTGGCCATGCTTTTATATCCCCTGTATGGGTAACAATGCTCATCCTGTTGGGATATTATATAAACAGTTATATTTCGCCGGATAACTATAATAATTATTTACATAGTCTCGTGATTTCCTCCACGATAGTGTTTGTCTTTTCTCTTACGATTGTTGTTACCGGTGTACTTGTGGTCCGTAACCGAAAATATCTCCGCCGCCTCAAACAACTTTTTAGATCAGAGCCTAATACCGGACTGCCTAACTTTCAGGCCCTGCAAATGGACATCCGTAAACACGCAACAGAGTGCTTGTGTTACATCCGTTGTACAGAGTTGAATACGCTGGAGCAAACCCATGGAATAGAATTCCGTTTTGAATTTGTAAAAGCGCTAAGCTCATATGTACGTAAATTGATTAAGGATACAGGTAACATTTATTACGCACCTGGTCATGGAATAATTCTTCGCCTTAATACTGCCCCTGACATTCCTACTCTTTACAAAGACCTAAACTCTTTTCGTTTTATCTGGAAGGATTACCAATTGGGACTATCTTGTGGTGTGGCATATACCACCGAGAAAAACCTGATTAAAAATTTATCACAAGCAATTAAACATCTTAATACCCAAAGCTACATCTCGTTAATGCAGGGGCAACCGTTGTTACTCAGCCCGCAGGTGCCAGGCGATAAAATTGTCAGTCAGGCAGTCATTCGTCATATGTTGCAAAAAGCAATTGACAGAAAATCGTTTGAGCTTATGGCTCAACCCATCGTATCAACGATGCTGGTTGTTCAGCCTATCGTTTCAACTACGGGACTGACACGTTATCACGAGATACTTATTCGGATAAAAATGGTTGATGGTAAGTTAATCTTTCCAGATACCATCCTACCCGTTGCTCGTGAGGCAGGATTACTTCCTGCACTGGATATCACTGTTATAGAGCAAACATTTCGTTTTATACAGTCACGGCAGAAATCTGACCCGAACAGTCATTTCTCCATTAATCTGACACCTGACTCGCTTAATAAAATTGATTTTCTTGATAATGTTTTCACATTGTTTAGAAAATATTCCATCACACCTAAACGTATAATTTTTGAAATCATTGAATCAGATATCATTGACAACGCTAATGTCACTGATGTTCTGAGAGCATTACGTAAAGCCGGTTCTAAAATTGCTATTGATGATTTTGGCACAGGGGCGTCAAGCTATTCACGACTCAGAACATTAGACGCAGATATTCTGAAAATTGATGGCTCCTTCATCCGTAATATACTGACCGATGAATTTAGTCGATGCGCCGTCAGATCCTTCTGCGAAGTAGCAAAACTCAAAAACATGGAAGTAGTAGCTGAGTTTGTTGAAAATGAGGAAATTGAAAAGATGCTAATTACGATGGGTATTGGTTGGTTACAGGGATACCATATAGGGAAACCCGTTCCTATTGAGTTGGCTGAATTATAATAATAATTATATTCCTACATTGTTCCACTTACCGGCTCCCGTGCCGGTTTTTTTATTCCCTTAACTAAAACTGCATATTAATTAAGCAAAACACCATACAACTTAACGTCATAACATCGTGTTGTTGCTACCTATCAGTCTACAGATATTGCCATACAGCCATGAGTTGTAGAGCCTCCCCCCTCCTAAAAATAAGGGTTTTTTTAGAGAATCTTGAAATTTATATGGAGATTAACGCTCCTCCATATGGAGGTTTTGTATTGTGCAAAAAAAACGGCGAGAAGGATTTTCCTGCATGATAGGCTGGTTTAGCCTTAAAAACATGGCATTTCCCCGAAATTAATCCCTAATGAGAAACTGACCAAGAAGCTTTAAATCGGGTGGCAACCTGAAGATTTTGGCTACCTCAGTCATAGAGTTCATAATCAATATTAGTGATCGCTGCGCTAGTCTGCATTTAGCATTACGGCTAATATCATTTGCGTCAATTATCATAGTCATTTGATGATATATCACACAGCAGATTTAACGGTAAAAATGATGACACAACAAAATAATAATCTCGCTCAGAATATTAACGATGATGAATTTTCCTCCATCACACAGGTAGAATTGCAAGTTGTAGAGGAGATTAATGCTCCCGAGCAGACCGCATCCATTATTAGCTCTTTCGTAACCTCCTGCCAGGCTCGCGGCGATCAGCCATTGGGGCAATGGTTGGATGATGAATTTCGTAAATATCCACAGATCTGGAAAAACGAAGAAGAGTTACTAAACACTCGTCGGCAGATAATACGGTCTACGGAAGCCTTTAATCAGTCTCGCGACTCATTACAGCAGCATATGGATAAAGGTCGTAGCCGTGCCTCCTGGTTGGCTGGCGAGATAGAAAAAAATGCAGCAGTTTCCGGTTCGGTACACGTAGGCCAATACGCCAGCCTTATCGATAGCGCCTTGGTAGACGCTAACGAAAATGCGCGCAAAACAATCACCACGCTGGCCGGGAATATCAACCAAAACCCCAATCTAGATGGTCTTGTTGCGGAACAGCATCACGTCGATACATTTAATATCGATGCAACCACCAAAGGCAGTCCGTATCGTGCACGGGTTGTTGGTTCACAGGAGCTAAACTCCGTTGATATTGAGATTGTTGACGGCAACGGCAATGTGGTCTGCAAATATCAGTCGAAATATGGTGCTGACTCAAACGCCACAAATACACAGCTCAATCGGGGCGACTATAACGATCAACAAGCGCTAGTTCCCGAGGGGCAAGGCGCAGATGTGGTCAACAGCACAGAGGTTATTGAAGCTGACGGAGTGTCTTCTCAGCCACTTTCTAAAGAGAAAGCAAAAGAATTACAGAAAAAAGCTCAACAAGATGCCGAAGCACGTCAGTACGACTGGAATGACACTAATCGTATTGATATTGCCAAGCAAATTGGTAAACAGGCTGTGCTCGGTGCCTGTATTGCGGTGGGTATGCAGGGAACCAGAATCCTTGCAAGGCGTGCCTGGAATCGCCTGAACGGTCGTGAAAATCCATCCACTAGTGAAGACCTCAACGATTTTTTCGAAAGCTCGCTGCGTACCGGTACGCAAACAGCTATACAGGTTGCTGTTTCCGGAGCGGTCGTAGTCGCTGTCAAGAACGGCTTTCTTGGCGCAGCCTTACGCAGTACACCTGCGGGCCTAATTACCAATATCGTCTGCGTGGGCATACAGAATGCAAAGGTACTTTATAAACTGGGCAAAGGTGAACTGACTGGAGAGGAAGCGCTCGATGCCATCGGTAACACCACTATAACCACGACAATGGCTATTGCTGGTGCAACGGAGGGGGCCACGTTGGGCGCAGCGATTGGTACCGTATTTGGTCCAGTCGGTACAGCCGTTGGAGGGTTTGTTGGCGGTGTCGCAGGTGGTATAGCGGGTGGGCAAATTGGTGAAATCGTCTATAACGCGGGCAAGGTTGTTGCCAAAACAGCTGCCAAAGTCATTGCCAGTGTTACTGAAAATACGAGTCATGTCATTAAGTCCTTTAGCCGGGGTATCAGTAACTTTGCCTCAAACCTTTTCTCATTCTGGTAAATACTGATGAATCTGCTCGAACTTAAGACCAAGATAAAATCCCATATCCTCGCTGGATATCCAGGGCTTTACATCCACTCCGGCGAAGAAAGCCGAGTCGATACGCTATTGCAGGAAATAAGTACAGAACTGACACTGTCTCCCAAAGAGTGGAACCTTGGATATGGCTGGGTTGATTTCCATAACAAGCAGCCTCGGAACACGCAGAGTCAGGCCACCGAACTAGCAGAAAGTTTACCTTCGCTGCTCGATGACGATTTGGACGGAAAACTCCTCATCATTAAAGATGCCCGCAGTGCACTGGAAAACCAGCCACTCGCCGTTGCACGGTTAAAGCAATTGCTCAACCGCATTCAGCGCCACCACCGGAGCAAAACGGCTGTAGTACTTGTTTCAGAAACTTTGCACATCCCAGTACAAATCGAGTCGCAAATCACCTTGCTCCCCCTGTCACTGCCCCAGGGTGAGGAAATTAACCAGCAGCTCAGCAGTTTTTGCCAGATGCTTGATCTGTTTGTCCCGGAAAATATGCATCAGCGTCTGCATACTGCGTGTTGCGGACTGAACCAGGAAGAGATCCGATCAGTATTAGCACTAGTTCGTCAACAGCATGAACAAATTAATGACGAGGCGTTGGCTCTTATCCAGCATGGGAAAGAGCAGATTATCGCAAAAAGTGGCGTGCTTGAGATGCTGCACGTAATCGAAAATGCAACTGACATCGGCGGTCTTGAGAACCTTAAAACCTGGCTCACTCGCCGCGCCCAGATTTTCCGCCGCCTGAGTGAAGCTCGCGATTCACGCGTACAGGCGCCTAAAGGTGTACTTATCGCCGGTATGCCCGGTTGTGGGAAGTCTCTTGCAGCCAAAGCAGCGTCCGGTTTATTCCAGTTGCCACTCCTACGTCTTGATATCGGCTCATTATTGGGTAAGTACGTCGGAGAAAGTGAACATAATATGCGTCGGGCGCTAACAATGGCAGAATCAATTAGCCCCTGTATTTTGTGGATCGACGAACTGGAAAAAGCCTTTGTCGGCATGAACAGTGGCAGTGGTTCGGAGGTTTCCTCACGACTTTTCGGCTATTTTTTGACCTGGATGCAAGAAAAAACCGGTGCGGTATTTGTCATTGCCACTGCTAACAATATTACCGTGCTCCCTCCAGAGTTGCTGCGTAAAGGACGGTTCGATGAGGTGTTTTACGTCGGATTCCCCAACGGCGTAGAGCGAGCAGCTATTCTGGACATCCATCTGAAAGGTGAGTCGCTTGAACTGACCCAGAATGAACGCAATAAGCTGGTAACACAGTGCCGTGATTATGCAGGTGCAGATATTCAGAATGCTATCAACGAAGCTCGAGAAATAGCATTCCTTGAAAACCGCCAGTTGGAGCTGAAAGATCTGGAAGCTGCTATCCAGCTTACAGTTCCGTTACGTGAGACCCTGCGTGAACAGGTTGCCCAATACGAAGAGTTGTTTGAGAAACTCAAGCTCAAACCAGCTTCCACCAGCGATGGTCTTAGCGTAGCGCAGATGATTCAGATGGCGGATAGTGCAAACTCGTTGCGCCGCGCAGAGGTCGCTAATAGCGAAGATTGTCCGGATGATTTACTGGAAAAACTGGCGGCAGATGCAGACCTGAACGTACGCAAAGCAGTATATCGTAACCCGAACTGTCCTGAGCAGGTACTCACCCAACGTATTAACATTGTTAATGACCAGCCTGAGTTTGACATCGATCTTTTACATCTGGCCTGTATACATGCAAATGCACCGCATGATCTGATGGCAACACAATTCGAACGGCTTCAGCTCACTATTCAACATCGACTCCAGCTCGCCAGCAACAGCACAGATAGTACATTGCTTCAACATTTAATGCGTGATCCAGAATTAGACGTTTGCGAGATGCTGATTACCAATAAAAATCTCAGTAAATTAATGCAATTACAACTTGCGAAGGATTCCAGGGTCTCTATTCGCCGACGTTTGGCGCGCAATAGCAATCTTCACCCTGAGGCGCAGGAAATACTGGCAAGGGACCGCGATTTTACCGTGCGTGAAGATCTAGCAGATCTTGATGGGCTTAGCGAAAAGGTACAACAGATCCTGACGCTGGACAGCGATCAGGACGTGCGTGAAACACTGGCTAAACGCCGCCGTGAAGGATTACTCGCGGAAGCTGTACAACTAGAGTTAGCAAAAGATGAATGTACGGAAGTTAGGGAGTCATTAGCGTCTAACCCCAACCTGACTGCAACCGCACAGATACGGCTGACTCAGGATACGCGTGTCTCGGTTCGTCGCAAGCTTGCCGAACACCCTAATCTGTCCAATCCCGCATTAAACTCTTTGCTCAAGGACACAGATGAAGTTCTTAGAGAACTCGCCGGTAGCAAACACTTTGATAGCGCCCTGTTGCAAAACAATTTGAGCCAGCATCCGTCAGAAAAAATTCGTATTGCCCTTGCCAGCAATTACGCTCTTCACCCTGAGGTTCAGGAACAACTGACCAAAGACAGCTGCACAGAAGTACGTGAGACATTAGCTGGCAATGCTAACATTGCGGACGACACGATCTGTACCTTAATGGATGATAGCGATGATGATGTTCGTGCACGCCTGGTACACTGGCGCAATTCGCTGCCAGAGAAAGCTATACATCATCTCGCGATGGATCAAAACCATCAGGTTCGAAAATCGTTGGCTTACACTGAAAATCTACCGAGTGAAGTACAGCAGCGACTAGCCAATGATATCTACGATGTTCAAAAAGAGCTGGCAAGAAACGCCACTATAAGTGCATTAACTCAACAGCAATTACTGGATAACGGTAACCAGGAAGTGCATTACGCGTTAGCAGGTAATCGCAACCTGACGGGTCCAATCATGGCGCAGCTCGCTGAAATGCATGATAGCGAAATCCGTGTTCAACTGGCCAGGAACAATGCCCTTACCGCTCCAATCATTGGTAAATTAATAAAGGATGAAGAGGAAGTACAACTGGCGCTTGCACTAAATCAGCATCTCAATGAAGAGTACTATACGCAGCTTTACGACACGGGCTCAGCTGCGATACGCGAGAATCTAGCGGGCAACCCACAAATCGGCGAACCGTTAATGGAACGCATCTATAAAACAGAATTGGCGGTAAACAATCTGGCCACGGCGATGGAAAGCGTACAGTCGATTTTAGCCAGCATGAGGGCAAACTCAGGTTTACCATCAACGAAGAATGTGACAAAAATCGCGCTAGCGCTGGCTGGTAATTCCGCGCTATCGGAAACCCTACAGAATAAAATCCTGAATCTGGAGAACTGCAGCGTAGAGATACTCGAAGCGTTAGCCAGTAACCCGGCGTTGAGTAGGGATGGGCAAGAAGAGTTGGTTACGCACAAAGAGGCCAATGTGCGTCAGAAACTGGCGGCCAACCAAAATACGAATACTAAGATTCTCCACGAGCTGCTCCTTGATGATGAAGACAAGGTTCGCATCGCCCTGTTACGTGATTGGTGGACAGATCGCGAGATCGAATGGCAACTGGCGAACGATAAATCGGTCAAAGTACGCTGCGCAGTTGCGGCCTCACAAAGCCCAGGAAAAGCAGTTCAGGTGAAATTGGCAAACGATAGAGACCAAAGAGTACGTGCCCACCTGATACCAGAGGAGGAAAACTATCTCTTTACACTGAATCCTCTAACACAAACCCTTCTTGCCAGAGATAGCGATCTGTCAATTCGCCAGAAAATGGCCTCTTATCCTAAACTGCATCCGTCGGCACAACTCATACTGGTAGAAGATGATGCCATCTGTGTTAGGGAAGCACTGGCTAGAGGTTCGGAAGGACTCTTCAATTCGCCACTGAGTGAAGAAGTGCAGCATCGGTTGATAAAAGATAACGATCTCAGAATAAGGCTCGCATTGGCGAAAAATAAAAGGTTAACGCCAGAGGTCCAGATATTGTTAGCAAAGGATATAGATAACAGCGTTAAAAGAAAGTTGATTGAAGAATCAGATCGCATGAATCCGCTCTCTCTTCTGGTGCAAGAGCAACTGGCAAATGATCCTGATGTCACGATTCGAAGCGATTTGGCTCGGTGCCTGTTTAGTGGGCTCCTTGCTCCACGAAGCAGCCAGAAAATCCGACTGAGACTTGCTAACGATCCAAATGAAGCGGTTCGCGATATTATCATTAAGATGGGGTTATTTGAATTAACCTATTCAAGTGAACAATATAACGATGCCGTTCTGGACGGTTTGTTGGTAAGGGCAACCCACGAGCAAATGGAATTGATCAATCGCATCAGGGAAAAAAATCGACTTGCGGTTCAGTAAACAACACCGCTAAGCAGGTATGCCACGACTTTCCACCGTGGCATACCGTTTTCATTTGACTAGCCGAAAGCTACGGCCGACTTTCACATCCGATGGTGTAAATCTGGCCACTGCTAAATATTAATCGTCATTACCAGATCTCTGCCGATTCCGTTTCCATCACTCCCATGCGCGCTCAGATTTCGCGGCGTCAAACTGCGGAGGCGGTTTACGAAAGCGTCCGGTCAGGTACGCGAGATACACCAGCCCAACGCCGGCCCATACCAGTCCCAGCGTCAGCGATGTCACTTCCAGATTCACCCACAGTACGGCTACCGTGGCGGCACCGACCATTGGCAATACCAGATAGTGCAACTTTTCCTGCCAGGTATGCTTACGTCCTTCACGACGCCAGAAGTGGTTAAACACGGACAGATTAACGAAGGTAAAGGCCACCAGCGCGCCAAAGTTAATCAGCGCCGTGGCGGTCACCAGATCAAAAAACAGGGCCGACAGCGCCACAATCCCGACCATGATGACGTTCAACGCGGGAGTACGCCATTTGGGATGGACATAACCAAAGTATTTCTCCGGGAAGACGTTATCGCGGCCCATCACGTACAGCAGGCGCGAAACGCTGGCATGCGACGCCAGACCTGACGCCAGCGTATTCACAAAGGTGGTGCACAGAAAAATAGACTGGAACAACTTGCCGCCGACGTACAGCGCAATCTCCGGCAGCGCCGCATCCGGGTCTTTGAATCTGCTAATGTCCGGAAAGAACAGTTGCATAAAGAACGAGGCGGCAATGAAGATCAGTCCACCGTACAGCGCGGTAAGAAAAATGGCTTTTGGAATGGTGCGCGCAGCATCTGGCGTCTCTTCAGAGAGGGTCGTTACCGCGTCAAAACCGAGAAACGAGAAGCAGACAATGGTCGCCCCGGTGATAATCGGAATCAAATGCGCATTCTGACTGATAAACGGTTGCAACGACCAGACGGTCCCGACCCCTTCGCCTTTGTGCAGCCCCTGCACCACGAGGAAAATAAACACCACGATAATCGCCACCTGCACCAGGACAAACAGGGCATTGAAGTTCGCCACCAGGTTAACGCTTTTCAAATTGGCCGCGGTAAGGATCGCCACAAACAGCACTACCCAAATCCATGGCGCAACCCCCGGGAATAGCGCGGAAAGGTAAATTTTCGCCAATAGTACGTTAATCATCGGCAGGAAAAGGTAGTCAAGCAGTGAAGACCAGCCGACCATAAACCCCACATGCGGATTAATCGCTTTTTGCGCATAGGTATAGGCCGAACCGGCCTGCGGAAACTGGCGCACCAGCTTTCCGTAACTGATGGCGGTAAACAGTACGCCCGCCAGGGCCAGCAGGTAGGAGGCTGGAACATGGCCATTGCTGATACCCGAAACAATGCCAAAGGTGTCAAACACTGTCATCGGCGTGAGATAGGCCAGCCCCATCACCACTACCTGCCACAGCTTGAGAGATTTACGCAGCTGTGCTTTGCCCGGCTGGGCTGCAAGATCCACAGAAGAATTAGTCGACATAGCTTTCCTCCCCGCGACGAGCCCAGATCTGCGTTCGAAATGTGGGAACAGCAGACCTGGGTCGTATCGGGGTAGAAAGCCATAAGAAAGGCGTCAATGTTGCACGGCACAGATGCGGCCCGTACTTACTGCGGGAGCCATGGATGCTCACGCGGGGCTGGTTTTTAAACATTGGCATCATCACATTTCCTCGTCACAAACTCTGTCGGTTATCTGAAGACCCGTTGTCGCCCGCGCTCCATTACGCGACATCCGGGAAATGGCAGGTATTCCTGCAATTTTGACGGGCTGGCTCCGCTCAGCCCGCATGATGCGACTTCTTTTTAAATGACCTGTACGACTGTCAGGCGTTTTTCAACATCCACTCAATTTCAGTGTCGGTGATAAGACGTTCAAACTGGATTAATTCATCGTTTTTACAGGCGTGATACACGTGGCTAAAACGCTCACCCAATAATTCACGCAGACTGTCGTTTTGCATAAACTCCCACAGCGCATCGCTCTGGCGGATAGGAAACGGTAGCCCTTCCTGCTCCAGTCCGTTGCCTTCCACCTCTTCCTGCAGCGGCAGATCGTTATCCAGACCGTGAAGGATCCCCGCCAGGATGGTCGACATCACCAGATACGGGTTGGCATCCGCCCCTGCCACGCGATATTCAACCCGATGGTTATCACGATCGCCGCAGGGAATACGCAGCGCCACCGTACGGTTGTTATGCCCCCAGGAAGCCTGAGTCGGCACATACATACCCGGCTGGAAGCGGCGATAGGAGTTCACATTCGGCGCCAGCAGCGCCATTGATGCGGGCATCAGATCAATCATCCCGGCAAGCGCACGCTTAAGTAACATGGAATCATCGCCATTCGCATCGGCCAGCACGTTCTCGCCTTTGTTATTCATGACGCTGATGTGGATATGCATCCCGCTACCGGCATGCTCCTCATAAGGCTTTGCCATAAACGTGGCATGCATCTTATGTTTCTCCGCCACCAGCCGTACCAGACGTTTCAACGCCAGCGCGTCATCGCAGGCGTCGAGCACGTTATCGGTATGGTAGAGGTTGATTTCAAACTGCCCAGGGGAGGCTTCAGCCACTGCGCCGTCAGCCGGGATCAGCTGTAAACGGGCCAGTTCATCGATATCGTTTAACACATCAGCAAAATGGTTCAGGTTATCAACCGAGTAAACCTGACTTTGGGTATTGCGATCGTCCGTACCCGGCGCGCACGGCGGCTGCAGATAACCTTCGGGATCGCGCTTACGATCGAGTAAATAGAACTCCAGCTCTACCGCTACGACGGGGAACAGACCGCGCTGGCGAAGTTTCTGCCAGAGTCGGTTCAGTACGTTCCGCGGCTCAACGTCAAAGGGAGCGCCATCTTCATCCAGCATCGTCAGCATCATCTGTGCAATAAATTCAGGATCGGCGGCCGAAGGGGTTAACGTGCCTGCCACCGGTACACAAGTCCGATCCGGTTCGCCAAGCTCCTGGCCTAATCCCGCCTCTTCGACCACATTGCCAAGAATATCCATCGCGAAAACAGATGCCGGGAAATAGCAACCTTTCTCTAACTTATGCAATCCAGCAACCGGGAGGCGCTTACCGCGAAAACAACCATTAAGGTCGGTTAACAGCACATCCACATACTGCGTATTAGGATAGCGTTCCAGATACTGCTTAACTTCGCGCGCAAACGCGCTACTTCGTCTCTCTTCAGAATGCTGAACAAAATTCTCAACTTCTACGATATTGGTTTCCATGATTCACCGCCGTTGGCCTGGTAAGCTGCTCTGTGATTTGACTGTTAAATATAATGTCCACCATTCGACTCTGGATGCAAACAAATTGTTTGTCAAATGTTAAATTAAGTTTGCTAGAAGGTTATTCCGCTGCTAGATTGAGAAAATAATGAACGGAATTGCACAACAAGGAACCGTTTGGCAATAATTTATTCCAAAACGTGAGGTCGATCATGGGCAATATATTTGACAAGCCAGTTATTGGTGTAGTGATGTGTAGGAACAGGCTTAAGGGTCATGAGACCCAGACTCTGCAAGAAAAGTACCTGAATGCGGTATTAAATGCCGGTGGATTACCGATAGCGCTGCCCCATGCGCTCGCGGAACCCGAATTGCTGAACGCGCTGTTACCGAAACTGGATGGTATCTTCCTGCCAGGAAGCCCAAGCAATGTGCAGCCGCACCTCTATGGTGAAAATGGCGATGAGTCTGACGCCGATCCCGGGCGTGATCTTCTGAGCATGGCGCTAATTACCGCCGGGCTCGAAAGGCGCATTCCCATTTTCGCCATCTGCCGGGGCTTACAGGAAATAGTTGTCGCCACTGGCGGGACTCTGTATCGTCGCCTGTGCGATCACTCACAGTTCCTGGAACATCGTGAAGATGCGGAACTCCCGGTGGAGCAGCAATATGCGCCATCTCATGAAGTCCAGGTTCAACAGGGAGGATTGCTATCTCAGTTAATACCAGGTTGCAGCACGTTTTGGGTTAACTCCTTGCATGGTCAGGGCGCAAAAACCCTTGGCCCGCAGCTGCGCGTGGAAGCACGCTCGCAGGATGGATTAGTGGAAGCGGCCAGCGTCCATGACCATCCTTTCGCGCTCGGCGTGCAGTGGCACCCGGAATGGAACAGTAGCGAATACGCCCTGTCGCGTTTGTTACTTGAAGGTTTTATCACCGCTTGTCAGAACCACCTCGCTGAAAAACAGCGACTCTGACCACTACAGTTAAGGAAATGCAATTATGAGCGATGACGGCCTGGCGCCGGGTAAACGTTTGTCAGAGATCCGCCAGCAATTGGGTCTTTCGCAGCGTCGTGCCGCCGAACTGTCTGGGTTAACGCATAGCGCCATCAGCACCATAGAGCAGGATAAAGTCAGTCCTGCCATCAGTACGCTGCAAAAGCTATTGAAAGTATATGGGCTGTCGCTCTCCGAGTTCTTCGCGGAACCGGAAAAGCCTGACGAACCGCAGGTGGTTATCAATCAGGATGATTTGATTGAGATCGGGAGTCAGGGAGTATCCATGAAGCTGGTACACAACGGAAATCCGAATCGTACGCTGGCAATGATGTTTGAAACCTATCAGCCAGGCACGACAACCGGGGAGAGAATTAAACATCAGGGTGAAGAGATTGGCACAATACTGGAAGGTGAAGTGATACTGACCATCAACGGTCAAACGTATCCTCTTGTTGCAGGGCAAAGCTATGCCATTAACACCGGCATACCACACAGCTTCAGCAACACCTCGGCGGGGATCTGCCGCATCATCAGTGCCCACACTCCCACCACGTTCTAATCAGTAACGGCCTGAGTTTCTCAGGCCTTCTTAAATAACGCGCATTAACAGGGTACATCCCTGGGGTATCGTGCAGCCTGATTTTGCCTGAAAAAGATCAGCAACGAACTTTATCTTATTGATATAAAAGGAGTAGCTATGAACTTTCAGAATCTTAAATATTGGCGTGAGAAAGCCAGCCATTATTCACCGGAAACCCGTTTATTTATTAACGGCGAATATTGTGCCGCCGCCGATAACGAAACCTTTATTACCCAGGATCCGGCAGGACAACGCCCGCTCGCCAAAGTCGCCCGCGGCAAAAAAGCGGATGTTGACCGCGCGGTCACCGCAGCCCGCACCGTGTTTGAACGCGGGGACTGGTCGCAGGCATCACCCGCAGAGCGCAAAGCGGTGCTGCACAAACTCGCCGATTTAATGGAGCAGCATCACGAGGAGCTGGCGCTACTGGAAACGCTCGACACCGGTAAACCGATTCGCCATAGCCTGCGTGATGATATTCCCGGCGCGGCACGCGCCATCCGTTGGTACGCCGAGGCGATAGATAAAGTCTATGGTGAAGTTGCCACTACCTCGGTGAACGATTTAGCGCTGATTGTCCGCGAACCGGTGGGCGTGATTGCGGCCATCGTGCCGTGGAATTTTCCCCTGCTGCTGGCCTGCTGGAAACTCGGCCCGGCTCTGGCTGCGGGTAACAGCGTGATCCTCAAGCCTTCCGAAAAATCACCGCTGACCGCGATTCGCCTGGCCGCACTGGCTAAAAAAGCAGGTTTGCCCGATGGCGTGCTCAGCGTTGTGAGCGGGTACGGTCACGAGGCGGGCCAGGCACTGTCGCTGCATCCGGATGTTGATGTGATCACCTTTACCGGCTCGACCCGCACCGGCAAGCAACTGCTCAAAGATGCTGGCGACAGCAACATGAAACGCGTCTGGCTGGAGGCCGGCGGTAAAAGTGCCAACATCGTATTTGCCGACTGCCCGGATCTGCCGAAAGCCGCCGCTAATGCAGCGGCAGGTATTTTCTATAACCAGGGCCAGGTTTGTATCGCCGGTACACGTCTGCTGCTGGAAGAAAGTATTGCCGACGAGTTTATCGCGCTTTTAAAAGAGCAGGCGAAAAACTGGCAGCCGGGCAACCCGCTGGATCCGGAAACCACGATGGGCACGCTTATCGACAACACGCATGCCGACACCGTTCACAGTTTTATTCGCGACGGTGAAGCGCAAGGCACGCTGGCGCTGGATGGCCGCAGCCACGTACACCCGGCGGCCATCGGCCCGACTATTTTTGTCGACACCGTGCCGCAAGCCCACGTCAGCCGCGATGAGATCTTCGGCCCGGTACTGGTCATCACTCGTTTTAGCAGTGAAGCCGAAGCTCTGGCGCTGGCCAACGACAGCGACTACGGTCTGGGCGCCGCGGTCTGGACCCGCGATTTGTCGCGCGCGCACCGCATGAGTCGCCGCCTGAAGGCCGGTTCGGTCTTCGTGAATAACTACAACGACGGTGATATGACCGTGCCATTCGGCGGCTATAAACAAAGCGGTAACGGACGCGATAAATCCCTGCATGCGCTGGAAAAATTTAGCGAATTAAAAACCATCTGGATCTCCCTGGAGTCTTAATCATGACTGAACATACCAGCAGTTATTACGCCGCAAGCGCCAATCAATACGAACCGTTCCCGACCCTTAGCGAATCGGTAAGCTGTGATGTTTGCGTCGTGGGCGGTGGTTATACAGGACTCTCCTCCGCCCTGCATTTATCAGAGATGGGTTACGACGTGGTGCTACTGGAATCCGCACGAATTGGCTTCGGAGCCAGCGGGCGCAACGGTGGTCAGTTGGTGAACTCCTACAGTCGCGATATCGACGTCATTGAACGCACCTACGGCCCGGACGCCGCTAAAATGCTTGGGGGTATGATGTTTGAAGGCGGCAATATCATTCGCGAACGTATCAAACGTTATCAGATCGACTGCGACTATCGTCCTGGCGGGCTGTTTGTGGCCCTGAACCACAAACAGATGGAAACGCTGGAGGAGCAGAAATCGAACTGGGAACGCTACGGCAATACGCAGCTTGAACTGTTGGATAGCAGCGAAATTCGCCGCGAAGTCAGCAGCGATCGTTATGTCGGCGCGCTACTCGACCACAGCGGTGGTCATATTCATCCGCTAAACCTGGCGATTGGCGAGGCTAACGCCATTCGTCTGAACGGCGGGCGCGTCTTCGAACAATCGCCTGTGACGCGTATTCAGCACACCACCCCGGCGGTGGTCAGCACCGAAAAAGGTCAGGTTACGGCACGTTTTGTGATTGTCGCGGGCAACGCCTACCTCGGCGACAAACTGGAACCTGCGCTGGCAAAAAGCAGCATGCCGTGCGGCACGCAGGTGTTAACCACCGAACCGCTGTCGGCGGAGATGGCGCGCTCGCTGATCCCGAAAAACTACTGCGTGGAAGATTGTAACTACCTGCTAGATTACTACCGTCTGACCGGCGATAACCGCCTGCTGTACGGCGGCGGTGTTGTCTACGGCGCTCGCGATCCGGACGATATTGAGCGTCTGGTAATGCCGAAACTGCTGAAGACCTTCCCGCAATTGCAGGGGGTAAAAATTGATTACCGCTGGACCGGTAATTTCCTGTTAACGCTGTCACGCATGCCGCAGTTCGGCCGTCTTGATACCAACATTTACTATATGCAGGGCTACAGCGGCCACGGCGTGACTTGTACCCACCTGGCAGGACGGCTGATTTCGGAACTGCTGCGCGGGGATGCCGAGCGTTTTGACGCTTTCGCCAAACTGCCGCATTACCCGTTCCCGGGAGGCCGCAGCCTGCGCATTCCGTTTACCGCCATGGGCGCGGCCTATTACAGCTTACGTGATCGCCTTGGGGTTTAAGTTCTTCCGCGATAAACCCGACGCACAGGGCGGTCCCCCCTGTGCGTTTTTTTATTGCCGAATAAGCGAAAAACAGATAACAGGCACGAAAATATCGCAATAGGACATAACCACACACTTTGCATTGTTTCTCCCCGCTAATCGGATAGGCTTTTTTAGATTATCGCTGGCGGCGTGCGCCAGAACTCAACGGGGGAAGAAACGCGTGTTATGAATACGAATAACGAGGAGACCTTTTATCAGGCGATGCGCCGCAAGGGCGTGAGCAGGCGCAGTTTTCTTAAATATTGTAGCCTCGCGGCAACATCGCTAGGGTTGGGGGCTGGAATGACGCCCAGAATCGCCTGGGCGCTGGAAAACAAACCCCGGATCCCGGTCGTCTGGATCCACGGTCTGGAATGCACCTGCTGTACCGAATCATTTATCCGCTCCTCTCACCCACTCGCCAAAGACGTCATCCTCTCTCTGATTTCCCTTGATTACGACGACACTCTGATGGCCGCCGCCGGAACACAGGCCGAAGAGGTCTTTGAAGACATTCTAAGCCGCTACCACGGCCGATACATTCTGGCCGTCGAAGGTAATCCTCCGCTGGGAGAACAAGGGATGTTCTGCATTAGCGGCGGGCGACCGTTTATTGAAAAGCTTAAAAGAGCCGCCGCCGGTGCCAGCGCGATTATCGCCTGGGGCACCTGCGCATCCTGGGGCTGCGTGCAGGCTGCCCGGCCTAACCCAACTCAGGCAACACCGATCGATAAAGTGATTACCGATAAGCCGATCGTGAAAGTGCCCGGTTGCCCGCCGATTCCAGACGTCATGAGCGCCATCATTACCTACATGGTGACTTTTGACAGGCTGCCGGAACTCGATCGTCTGGGGCGTCCGCTGATGTTTTATGGTCAGCGTATTCATGACAAATGCTACCGCCGCGCCCACTTTGACGCCGGGGAGTTCGTTGAAAGTTGGGACGATGACGCTGCCCGCAAAGGCTATTGCCTATACAAAATGGGCTGCAAGGGGCCAACCACCTATAACGCCTGTTCCACCACCCGCTGGAATGGTGGCGTTTCCTTCCCCATCCAGTCCGGCCACGGTTGTCTGGGATGTTCGGAGAACGGCTTCTGGGATCGCGGTTCGTTCTACAGCCGCGTGGTCGATATTCCACAGATGGGAACGCATTCTACCGCTGACACCGTGGGCCTCACCGCGCTCGGCGTAGTGGCGGCTGGTGTAGGCGTCCACGCAGTCGCCAGCGCCGTCAATCAACATAACCGCCACAAACAGCAGTTAACAGAAGCCGAACAACCGCAGCCGGACAAAGAGGATAACCAGGCATGAGCAACTCGTATCAAACCCAGGGATATACGTTAAACAATGCGGGTCGCCGCCTGGTTGTGGACCCCATAACCCGCATTGAAGGCCATATGCGTTGTGAAGTGAACATTGATGAGCAGAACATCATCACCAACGCGGTTTCCTGCGGCACCATGTTCCGCGGGCTGGAGATCATTCTACAGGGGCGTGACCCGCGCGATGCCTGGGCGTTTGTTGAACGGATTTGCGGAGTATGCACCGGCGTACATGCCCTGGCATCGGTGTATGCCATTGAAGATGCCATTGGTATCAAGGTGCCCGACAACGCCAACATCATTCGCAATATTATGCTGGCCACACTCTGGTGCCACGACCACCTGGTGCACTTTTACCAGTTAGCCGGAATGGATTGGATTGACGTGCTGAATGCCCTGAAAGCAGACCCGCGCGCCACATCACAGCTGGCGCAAAGCCTTTCTGCCTGGCCGAAGTCCTCCCCTGGCTACTTTTTTGACGTCCAAAATCGCCTGAAGAAATTTGTCGACGGCGGTCAACTGGGGATTTTCCGCAACGGTTATTGGGGTCACCCGCAGTACAAACTGTCGCCTGAGGCTAACCTGATGGGCTTTGCCCATTATCTGGAAGCACTCGATTTTCAGCGCGAGATCATCAAAATCCATACGGTGTTTGGCGGTAAGAACCCGCATCCTAACTGGATTGTCGGCGGTATGCCGTGCGCGATTAATATCGATCAGCGCGGCGCGGTTGGCGCAGTCGATATGGAACGCCTGAATCTGGTGCAGTCGATCATCACCCGCACCGCTGATTTCATCAACAACGTCATGGTGCCTGACGCGCTGGCTATCGGCCAGTTCAACAAGTCCTGGAGCCAGATTGGCACCGGGCTTTCTGATAAGTGCGTCTTGAGCTACGGCGCGTTCCCGGATATCGCCAATGACTTCAGCGCGAAGAGCCTGTTGATGCCAGGCGGTGCGGTGATTAACGGTGATTTTAAAAACGTGCTGCCAGTGGAACTGGCCGATCAGCAACAAATTCAGGAGTTTGTCGATCATGCCTGGTACCGTTATCCGGACGATCAATTAGGTCGCCACCCGTTCGAAGGGATTACTGAACCCTGGTATAACCCGGGCGATGTCAAAGGCAGCGATATTGATATCAAACAGCTCAACGAACAGGAACGCTATTCGTGGATTAAAGCCCCGCGTTGGCGCGGACACGCCATGGAAGTTGGACCACTGGCGCGCACGCTGATTGCCTATCACAAAGGGGATGCCGCCACGATTGAATCCGTCGATCGCATGATGTCTGCCCTCAAGCTGCCGCTTTCGGGTATGCAGTCGACGCTGGGACGTATTCTGTGCCGCGCGCACGAAGCCCAGTGGGCCGTGAGCAAACTGCAATATTTCTTCGACAAGCTAATGACCAACCTGAAAAACGGCAATCTGGCGACCGCAAACACAGAAAAATGGGAGCCAGAAAGCTGGCCGCAGCAGTGTCGCGGGATCGGCTTTACCGAAGCACCGCGCGGCGCTTTAGGTCACTGGGCATCGATTCGCGACGGGAAAATCGATCTCTATCAGTGTGTGGTGCCGACCACCTGGAATGCCAGCCCGCGCGATCCGAAGGGACAAATTGGCGCTTACGAGGCGGCGCTGATGGGCACCCAAATGGCGATACCGGATCAACCGCTGGAGATCCTGCGCACCTTGCACAGCTTCGATCCCTGCCTGGCATGTTCAACCCACGTACTCGGCGACGACGGCAGCGAACTTATCGCCGTCCAGGTTCGCTAAGCGTTAAGGAACGGAACGATGACTGGAAAAACATCCCCGCGCGTCGGGGAGGCGCGTGATACCGCTATCAGCCACTATGTGTTTGAAGCGCCTGTACGCTTGTGGCACTGGCTGACGGTGGGCTGCATGTTGGTGTTGATGGTGACCGGATACTTCATTGGTCGACCGCTGCCGTCGGTCAGCGGTGAGGCCACTTATCTGTTCTATATGGGCGACATCCGGCTGATACATTTCTCCGCCGCCATGGTATTCACGGTGATCCTGCTGATGCGCATTTACTGGGCCTTTGTCGGTAACCGCTATTCACGCGAGTTGTTTATCGTGCCGGTCTGGCGGCGCAGCTGGTGGCGAGGCGCGTTTTCGGTGGTGCGCTGGTATCTGTTTCTGGAAAAAAAACCGGGAGATGATATCGGTCATAACCCCATCGCGCAGGCGGCGATGTGCGGTTATTTCCTGCTCTCCGTTTTTATGATCCTCACCGGTTTTGCCTTATACAGCGAACATAGCCAGTACGCCATTTTTACCCCTTTCCGCTATGTGACGGAGTTTTTCTACTGGACCGGTGGGAACTCTCTCGATATCCACAGCTGGCATCGGTTGGGGATGTGGTTCATCGCCGCCTTCATCGTAGGCCATGTGTATATGGCGATTCGTGAGGACATCATGTCTGACGATACCGTCATCTCCACCATGGTCAATGGCTACCGTAGCCACAAATTTACCCGACGTCAGCACGACAAGGAGGCGTCATGAGCGAACCACACGTCATCGTGATGGGTCTAGGCAACCTGCTGTGGGCAGACGAAGGCTTTGGCATTCGCGTCGCCGAACGCCTGTACGCCCATTATCACTGGCCGGAATACGTTGAGATCGTCGACGGCGGCACGCAGGGTCTGAATCTGCTGGGTTACGTTGAGCAGGCCAGTCATCTGCTGCTACTGGACGCCATCGACTACGGTCTCGCGCCGGGCACCCTGCAAACCTACGCCGGTGAAAAAGTCCCCAGTTACCTCAGCGCCAAAAAAATGAGTCTGCACCAGAACAGCTTCTCCGAAGTACTGGCGCTGGCGGATATTCGCGGCCATCTGCCCGCACACATCGCTCTGGTGGGACTACAGCCGGTACAGCTGGATGACTATGGCGGCAGCCTGACCGACATCGCGCGCGCTCAGCTTCCGGCGGCGGAGCAGGCCGCACTTACGCAACTGGCTGCATGGGGGATTGTGCCACAGACCAACGATGAAACGCGTTGCCTGAACTATGAATGCCTGTCGATGGAAAACTATGAAGGTGTACGTATTCGCCAGTATCGCGTAACGCTGGAGAGATAAGCAACATGTTGAATAACAACCCTTTTCCTGCTCTATGGCAACGTATGCTGGCACGAGGCTGGCAGCCGCTAACCGCACCCGAACTGGATGACTGGGTAACCCAGGTTCGCGACGGTGTGGTGTTACTCAGTAGCGATCCCCGCCGGACACCGGAAGTCAGCGATAACCCGGTGATGATTGCCGAGTTGCTCCGCGAGTTTCCCCAGTTTGACTGGCACATCGCCATGGCGGATCTCGAGCATAGCGAGGCGATTGGCGATCGTTTTAGCGTATTCCGCTTCCCGGCCACACTGGTGTTTATCCACGGCGAACTGAGCGGCATTCTCAGCGGCATCCACCCGTGGGCCGATCTGCTCAACCTGATGCGCCCCTTAGTTGAACCACGCACGCCGCCGGAGTCTGAACGATGAGCGACACTTTTTTTCATCTGCTGGGGCCGGGAACGCAGCCGGACGATGACAGCTTCAGCATGAATCCCTTACCCCTCACCTGCCAGGTCAACAGCGACCCCAGCATGGCATCACTGGAAAACTGCCCGCACAGTCCGGCGGTGATGGCATTGTTAGCCGATGTGCGCCAGCAGCTCAGGAGGCGCATTCCCGCCAAACAGGACGTGCTGGGATGGGATTTATCCGCGCTCAACGCAGACGATCTCACGTTTTTGAATACGCTGCTCGGCGAAGGCGAAGTTTCAGTGCGCATCCAGCATGCTGACGGCAGAGCATGCGAGATCCAGGAGTCGATTTTCTGCGGTATCTGGCGGGTGCGTTGTCAGAATGACAACGGGCAGTGGGAGGAGCATCTGGAAGCAGGCAGCGCGCCGCGGGCACTGTGGCTGGCGGCAACGTTCAATACACTGCCGGACGACAGCCTGTTGCCCCCGCCGGTGGACGGGCTAATGAATGGCCTGACACTGGCTCAGGAACTGCTGGCGCACGTGCGCGATCCGGCCTTGCAACCCCATAGCATTAACCTCACACAACTGCCAATTAGCGATGCGGATCGCCTGTTTCTTGCTCGGTTATGTGGCGAAGGACACATCCAGATCCGCACTATCGGCTACGGCGAGAGCCAAATCGACGCCACGGCGCTGCGCCATGTCTGGCATGTGCGCTGTCTGGATACCCTGAAAGGGCTTCTGCTCGAAAGTTATGAGATCTGTCCATTACCGGAACTGGTGCAGGCTGCGCCGGAAGATCTTCGCGACTCGCTCCAGCGTCTGGATGAAGTCTGCGGCTGGCTGACATCTGGTCCACCGGCCTGACCCTCTCTCCCGGCCCGCATGCTTTTATGCTGCGGGTCTGGCGTTTTCTACCTTATCTATTCACTCTCTAATGCCTGATGGAGTTCGCATGTGGGACGTCATTGACTTATCGCGTTGGCAGTTTGCGCTGACCGCGCTGTACCATTTTCTGTTTGTTCCCCTGACGCTTGGGCTAATTTTTATGCTGGCCATCATGGAAACCATTTATGTGGTGACCGGCAAAACAGTCTACCGCGACATGACGCGTTTCTGGGGCAAGTTATTCGGGATTAACTTTGCGCTCGGCGTGGCAACCGGCCTGACCATGGAGTTTCAGTTCGGTACTAACTGGTCGCTCTATTCTAACTATGTGGGCGATATTTTTGGCGCGCCTCTGGCAATGGAAGCCCTGCTGGCCTTCTTCCTCGAATCCACGTTCGTTGGTCTGTTCTTCTTCGGCTGGCAACGCTTAACCAAATACCAACACCTGATGGTCACCTGGCTGGTCGCGTTTGGTTCCAATATCTCGGCCCTGTGGATCCTCAACGCCAACGGCTGGATGCAATATCCAACCGGCGCTCACTTTAATATTGATACCCTACGTATGGAGATGAGCAGCTTTAGCGAGCTGGTCTTTAACCCCATCAGCCAGGTGAAATTTGTGCATACCGTGATGTCCGGTTATGTCACCGGCGCCATGTTTGTGATGTCCATCAGCGCCTGGTATTTACTGCGCGGTCGCAATCGCGAGTTCGCCCGGCGTTCCTTCGCGGTGGGTTCCGTTTTTGGCACGCTGGCTATCCTCGGCACTCTACAACTGGGTGATAGCTCAGCCTATGAGGTTGCCCAACGCCAGCCGGTAAAACTGGCGGCAATGGAAGGCGAATGGCAAACCGAACCGGCACCCGCGCCCTTTCATGTCATCGCCTGGCCGCAGCAGGAGCAAGAACGTAACGCCTTTGCTGTGAAGATACCGGCTCTGCTGGGCATCCTGGCCACGCACTCTTTAGACACGCCGGTTCCGGGGCTGAAAAATCTGATGGAGGATGCTCTCCCCCGCCTGCAACGAGGTCGGGAAGCGTGGCTGCTGATGCAGGAAATCGCCAAAGGTAACCGCACGCCTCAGGTACTGAACGCTTTTCACGCTGTGGAGAAAGATCTGGGTTACGGCATCCTGCTGGCGAACTACGCACCTGATATGAACCATGTCACTCCGGAGCAATATCAGGCCGCGCAACGCGGTGCGATCCCGCAAGTAGCACCGGTATTCTGGAGTTTTCGCATCATGATTGCATGCGGTTCACTTCTGCTGCTGGTGATGGCGATTGCGCTGATACAGACCTTACGCTGGCGTATCGACCAGCATCGCTGGGTACTGCACATGACGCTGTGGAGCTTGCCGCTACCGTGGATTGCCATTGAAGCGGGCTGGTTTATGACGGAGTTTGGCCGCCAGCCGTGGGCGATTCAGGATATTTTGCCGACCTGGTACGCCCACTCCGCGTTAAGCGCAGGCCAACTGGCCTTCTCCATGGGGCTAATTCTCACGCTTTACACCTTGTTTTTAATTGCCGAAGTCTACCTGATGCAGAAATACGCGCGCCTTGGCCCGGATGCAATGCATAACCAACAACCAGCGCAACAACAGGGATAAAGGAGATAATCATGTTGGATTATGAAACGTTGCGGCTCATCTGGTGGCTGCTGATTGGCATCATCCTGGTGGCATTTATGGTCACCGACGGGTTTGATATGGGGGTTGGCTGCCTGTTGCCGCTGATCGCGCGTAACGATGATGAGCGTCGGGTACTAATCAATAGCGTCGGAGCGCACTGGGAAGGTAACCAGGTGTGGCTCATTCTGGCGGGCGGTGCATTATTCGCGGCCTGGCCGCGGGTCTATGCCGCGGCATTTTCAGGGTTTTATGTGGCGATGATTCTGGTGCTGTGCGCCCTTTTCTTTCGCCCGTTGGCCTTTGATTATCGTGGAAAAATAGCCAATGCACGCTGGCGCGCCATGTGGGATACCGGGTTGGTGATTGGCAGTCTGGTCCCTCCAGTTATCTTCGGCGTTGCATTCGGTAACTTGTTTTTGGGCGTGCCTTTTATCTTCACACCACAGCTTCATGTGCAATACCTGGGCACCTTCTGGCAGTTACTCTCACCCTTTGCCCTGCTGTGCGGCGCATTAAGCCTGATGCTGGTTATTCTGCAAGGAGGCGTGTGGCTCCAGTTGAAGACCGACGGCATTCTTCACCAACGTGCGCTGTCTGCTACCCGCCGCAGCGCGATGCTGGTCGTGCTCTGCTTTCTGTTAGCCGGTTACTGGCTATGGACGGGGATCGATGGCTATGTGTTGCTAAGCCAGGATCCTAATGGTCCTTCCAACCCGCTATTAAAAGCAGTAACTACCTCGCCGGGCGCGTGGATGGCGCACTTTTATCAGTCACCACTGCTGTTAATTATTCCGCTGCTTGGCATGATTTTCCCGATGCTCGCGATCTATGCCTGCGGACAGCGTCGGGCCGTATGGGGATTTTTGTTTGCTTCACTGGGCCAGGCCTGCGTGATCTTCACCGCTGGAATCACCCTGTTTCCGTTTGTGATGCCTTCAAGCGCGTATCCGCTCTCCAGCCTGACGGTGTGGGACAGCACCTCCAGCCAGATGACTCTCAGTATCATGCTGGTTATTGTGCTGATTTTTCTACCGATCGTTCTGCTTTATACCGTGTGGAGTTATTACAAAATGCTCGGGCGCATCAATGTAGAAACGATCCGCCGCCACAACCACGAACTTTATTAAGGAGGACTGTACGATGTGGTATCTGTTTTGGTTTGTCGGCATTCTGCTGATGTGCGGACTCTCCACGCTAGCGCTGGTCTGGCTTGAGTCGCGGCAGAGATAATTCTACACGGGCGCTACGCTTTCTGGCTCCCCGGTTTATTCGGGGAGCTTTTTTATCCCCTTTCCATCAGCTCGCCAAGACGCCTAATCTGCCGTCCCTGATTATCGAAATTACGCTCATCGAGCCACATATCGTAGGCCGGTCGAAGTGACGGATACTCACCGTCAATGATTGAGTACCATGCGGTATCTCGATTACGCCCCCGCGTGACGACAGCCTGACGAAATATGCCTTCAAAACTGAAGCCAAATCGCTCCGCCGCCCCACGGGAAGGAGCATTGAGAGCATCGCATTTCCATTCAAAACGGCGATAGCCCAGATCCTCAAAAACGTACTTTAAAAGCAATGAGATGACTTCTGTTGAGATTCGCGAACGTTTCATGCGTACGGAGTAGGAAACATGGCCAACCTCGATCACGCCATTTGAGGTATCAATCCGCATCAGTGCAAACGTACCAACAGGTTTCATACTGGTTAAATCGATCACAGCAAAATGCATCGGATCGGTCTGTTCTTCCATCTTTTTTACATAATCCAGGAAGGTATCGAAGGTCTCAAAAGGCCCGACCGCGAGATATGTCCAGTCACGACAATCGCTTGCTTCGCTGTACGCTTCATACAACTCTTTTGCATGGCGTTCGGCGTTAATACGTTCAAGCTTACAATAGCGACCTGTAATTTGCTGAGCCTGTGGAAAGGGTGCGCCTTTCCAGTCAGACAAAGTCATACCAACGGGTTGATGAAATTGATTAAAGATGCCCGACATATCCATACCTCTTACAAAACAGGGCTAAACCAGCGCAGAGTATGATCAAACTGGACAGTCCAAAAGAACCACAATGCGTGTTTTTAACAGATCCACACTATTTAATAGTACAAAAAACAGGCGCAACATTTTTACACGTAGCAAAAGAAACGTATTTACTGCATTAATGCTAAGAGCTGAATAAATTATAAGTTAAATAACCTGAGCCAGACGGCGAATCCCATCAACAATTGCCTCTACCGGATGATTTGCAAAACCAATCAAAATCCCCTGTCGTGAGACATCGCTCTGGTAATAACGACTTAGCGATAGTATTCCCATCCCTAGTAATCTGGCTTTCTCTTCAACTTCACTCCCAGTCATCCCATTTTGCAACCAACATACGATATGAACGCCTGAGTCTGAAGGTTGAATAATCATTTTATCAGCAAGATAGTATTGAATAGCATTGACCAACGCAGTTCTTCTTTCATAGCATGCTTTGCGAATTCGACGCACATGACTGGCATAGTGCCCCTCCTCAATAAAATTTGCCATCACTGCTTGTTCAAGATAACTGGTACCGAGATCGGAATAATATTTGGTCACCATAATCTGTTCTTGTAAACCCGGCGGAACAACTAAAAAACCTAAACGGAATTCCGGGTACATCATTTTAGAAAATGTTCCGGCATAGATTACGCGTTGATTCTGATCTAATCCTTGCAGAGCTTGTAAAGAACGGTCGGCATAACGGAACTCACTATTATAATCATCTTCAAATATCCATGCCTGATTCGACTTCGCCCATTCCAGCAACTCAAAACGCCGGGATAAACTCAACGTTCCACTTAATGGATATTGATCCGACGGGACGACATAGGCCAGCCTGGCGTCAGGAAAATGATCAATACCATAGCGGACGTTCATTCCTTCGCTATCTACCGGTACCGGCCTCACCATAGCACCAACAGACATGAAGGTTCCGCGGGCGCCTTTGTAACCCGGGTCGTCCAGCCAAACGTCATTTCCTGCCGACAGCAATGCTCGTGCAGTAATGTTCAATGCCTGCTGAATACCATTTACGATGATTATTTGATCTTCGTTACAGTTCACTCCACGCGTTGTTTTAATGTAGCGGCAAACCGCTTTTCTCAAAGGAAGGTACCCGCAAGGATGAGTGTGAGCTCCCAGTTGATGCCGGGATTGTCTCCAGACTCGTTGCAGTAGCTTTCCCCATAACCCATGCGGGAAGAGATCCGTACACCCGACACCAACCGCAAATAGACGGTTCATGCCGCGCCCTTCATACTCATTTGACCATAAATCGCGAGCAGGATTATTTCGGCTGTGAACCTGCTCATCAGGCGATACGACGTCCACCAACGCCATCTCTGGATAGCTATTGCTGATACTCCGATCCGGAATATGATGTGAGACATACGTTCCAGACCCTTTACGAGTCAGGATATACCCTTCATCTAATAGCCGGTCATAACCGGCGATCGCTGAGTTTCGTGAAATTGACATCATTTCGGACAACGCCCTGGTTGACGGCATTTTTGTTCCTGGCGGCAATCGCCCTTCGAGGATGTGATCGCGGAGGATGTGGTAAACCTGCTCCTTAACCGCACCTTTTCCTAAAACAAATCCTTGAAATAAAGGCGCATTGTTTTTCTTCATTGTATTAACCTTTATACTAAAGTGGATCCTATCAATATATCGAAAGTGTCTCTTTACGAGAGTTTATAAAATTTTTAGTATCATCATACTAACACATTACTCGTATAAAATATCAGGATATATATGACTAACATGAATGCTGTTACTATTGAAAGTGCAGAACAAAAAGACTACGCCAGCTGGCTTCCTTTATGGATAAACTATCAAACATTTTACCGCACTATAATTTCAGATGAAGTAACAAAATTAACGTGGGAGCGTTTCTTTACCCCGAGCGAACCTGTTTATTGTGCTGTTGCAAAATATGATGGAAAAATAGTGGGACTGGTTCATTATCTCTTTCACCGCTCAACCTGGGCAGAATCAAACTATTGCTATCTCGAAGATTTATTTGTTAGCGAAGATGTACGCGGCCAAAACATCGGTAAACAACTTATCGAACATGTCCAACAACAAGCCAAAAAACATCACGCGTCAAGATTATACTGGCATACGCATGAAACCAATCTCCGTGGGCAACGACTGTATGACTGGGTGGCCAAAAAGAGCGGGATGATCGAATATCGCATGTAAGTATAATAATACTCAGGATAGTATTGAATAATTAAATACTAAAAATAAGCCTCTGAGTATATCTACTCAGAGGATGTATCGGTGACAAATCCCCCCAACCTGAATAAGATAAGGAAAAAAACCAGCGATAAGCAAATTCTTAAGAATTAAAAAGGTAAAGAGCCAGCATGGCAACGATAAAAGATGTTGCAGAGTTAGCGGGAGTGTCCACCGCAACAGTTTCACGCGTTATTAATCAAACCGCATGGGTTGAACCCGTGACGCGTGAGCGTGTTGAAAAAGCCATGCGCGAACTGAACTATCATCGCAATGCTGCCGCTATTGCATTAGCGAAACGCAGCGGTGACATGCTCGGGTTATTGACCGGCAATCTTGCCGATCCCTTTTTTGCCAGGCTTGCACGAGGCGTGGAAGAAGTATCACGCCAGCAGCAGTTTCGGCTGATGGTATGCAGCGGCGGCCACGATGAAGGAATGGAAAAATCAGGACTCGATTTCCTGATAAACCAGGGCTGTGAAGCTATTGTGGTCCATGCCAGTAGACTGTCTGAAAAGGAACTGTTGCGATATGCCGCTCATTTTCCTGCCATGGTGGTCGTAAATCGCTATATTGCCGGGATGGCCAATCGCTGCGTGTGGCTGGAAAATAGTCAAGCAGCTAAAACAGCCACGCTACATATCCTGGAGCAAGGACACCGTTGTATTGCCTGCGTGACAAGTGACTTACCGATTATCGATCGCCGTGAGCGGCTGGAAGGTTATCGCCAGGCGCTGGCTGAATATGGTATTACGCCAGATAAAAATTGGGTGATTAGCGTACCCTTTAATGAAGAAGGTGGCGAACGCGCTGCACATCAGCTGCTTAATTGCGGCATTCCTTTCACCGCAGCGGTGACGTTTAATGATGTGATGGCCGCCGGGATTATGCGCATCCTCCATCAGCAGGGAATTACACTTCCTCAACAGCTTTCGATCGTTGGATTTGATGATGTGGTGATGGCCCGCTATCTCTACCCAGCACTCACAACAATGCATTATCCCGTTGAGCGCATGGCTCGCTGCGCTTCGCAGCTGGCGATACAGCTTTTTAAGGGCGCAACTCAGCGTCCCAGCGTGAATAGTTTCACTGCAGAGCTGGTGATCCGCGATTCTGTTCTTCCCCCCTCTCTCTGAAATCAATGCGTAAATCGTCAAGCCCCTGAGTTGTGATCAACTTCAAATTTAGCGCCCTCATGTAATCGCTTACATGAGGGCCAATGAACGATCACAGTCAGACAAAAGAGTGTTCTCTACTCTTGAGCGACCTTACAGACTGGAGATTCATGAATGAATGCCTCTCAAAATCAGAAAAAAGCACTCTCATTTGGACTGGCAGTGATCCCTATTTTAGCCATGCTACTGCTGTTAATTATTGGCTACGGCATCATGGGGCTACGTATTGAGCCTTTATTGCTTTGTTCTGCTGCAGTCGCCGCGGGCATGGCCTGGTGGCAAGGGTATTGCTGGGAAGACATCATTAATTCGGTGGTGGATAAACTCGCCAAAGCAATGCCGGTTATCATGATTCTTATCTGTGTTGGCGGCCTGATTGGTACATGGATGTTCAGCGGCACCATCCCTTACATGGTGTACTGGGGACTTAAACTCATCAGCCCCGAATACATTCTCATCGCCGCGTTCTTTTTGACCAGCGTCGTATCGGTGTGTACCGGAACCTCCTGGGGTTCCGCCGGAACGGTTGGCGTAGCGCTGATGGGGGTTGCCGCCGGGCTGGATGTCTCATTGGCAGCAGCGGCAGGTGCCGTTGTTTCTGGCGCTTACTTCGGTGACAAGATATCGCCGTTGTCAGACTCCACCAACTTTGCGGCTATTGTCGCAGATACCACCCTTTTCGAGCATATCCAGCACTTATTGTGGACCACTATTCCCAGCTTTCTGCTTGCCGCCGTGGTTTATCTTATTGCGGGCCACAGCAATATGCTCGGCGAGGTCGCCACGCCGCAACGGGTTACCGATATTGTCAACGCTCTGGAGTCGCTATACCACTTCAATATCATTCTGATTTTGCCACCGGTTATTGTGTTGTGGGGCGCGATTCGTAAAAAGCCGGTCATTCCTTTAATGCTGAGCGCATGCGTATTAGCCCTGATTCTGGGCGTTGTCATGCAAGGACTCAGCATCAAGCAGGGGCTGGATGCCTTTATAGATGGGTTCAACATTACTATGTTCCCGCAAGGGAGTGAGGGCATTATTGCTGATGTTCCGCGCCTGCTGAACCGTGGCGGAATGTTCTCAATGATGAGCACTATTCTTCTGGTATTTTGCGCATTTTCTTTTGCCGGTGCCTTAACGTTAACGGGCGCACTCAACATTATCATTAACCGCTTACTGACGGTCATTCACAGCGTCGGTCAGTTAATTGCGGCAACCATTGGTACCACCCTTCTTGTTACCGGAGCGACAAGCGACGGCAAGCTGGCTCTTCTGGTTCCAGCTGAATTATTTAAAGACGCATACCGCCGCATGGGACTGGATACCAAAAATCTGTCCCGCACAATTGAAGACGCTGGCACCGTCATTGAGCCGTTGTTGCCATGGACCGCCGCCGGAGTTTATATGGCCACAACATTAGGAGTGAGCACACTGGATTTATTGCCATGGGCGATTCAGTGCTATGCCGCAATCTTCTTCGCCTTGATTTACGGCTTCACGGGAATCGGTATTGCGAAGGCGCCATCAGTGACAGAAACAGAAAAAAATATTACGGCAACAGAATAGGGAGAGCATGTAATGGATTTTAATAAGATTATCGATCGCCACGATACCGCCTCGCTGAAATGGGACTTTATGGCGCGATATTTCGGCGAGGATACACATCAACTGTTGCCAATGTGGGTGTCTGATTTTGACTTTACTTGCCCGCCCGCTGTTCAGGAGGCTTTAACTCACCGCGTCGGGCACGGTATTTTTGGTTACAGCGAACGGCCACAAAGCTACTTTGATTCATTAATCTCATGGCTCTCAACCCGGCATCAGCTGGAAATCAAGCAAGAATGGATCTGCAGTATTGAAGGTGTTGTTCCGGGATTATCGCTACTCGTACAAATGCTGAGCCAACCCGGTGAAGGCGTAGTCGTTCAGGGGCCTTATTATGGCTCATTCGCTAAAATTATCTCTTTGAACGGCAGACAGTTGCTGGAAAATCCGTTGTATGAGGACCCGGCTACCGGTTATCAAATGGATTTTGCTCACCTGGAAATGTTATTCCGGACTGAACGTCCACCGTTGATGATTTTATGTAATCCGCATAATCCAACCGGCCGTTGTTGGTCTGTACAGGAGCTGGAACAGCTACTTACGCTGTGCGAAACCTATGATGTGACGTTGCTGTCTGATGAAATATGGGCAGATTTATTGCTTCCTGGAGAACAATTTACTTCAGTTCTGCATCTGGGAGAACGCTGGCATTCGCGTGTAATTTCAGCCACTTCAGCCAGTAAAACGTTTGGTTTGTCGACATTGCGTATTGCTAATTTTCTGATACCGGCACCGGCATTGCGTGAACACTTTTTACGCCGTCTGGATGCACATGGGCTGGATGTATTCAATGCGCTATCCGTCGAAGCGAGTACGGCAGCATGGCAACATGGTGCACCATGGTTAGACGAGTTACTTGGCTATCTGGCTGAAAATCGACGCTGGTTTATTCAACAAATTGATGAACATCTCCCGTGGGCTCGGGTTGTTCCTTCCCAGGCAACTTATCTACTGTGGATAGATTGCAAAGCGCTTGGACTGGATGATGAGCAGCTCAAATGGGTAATGCTTGATGTTGCCGGTATTGCGCCTTCAATGGGAAATAGCTTTGGTCCTGCTGGAAAAGGTTTTATCCGCCTGAACATGGGATGTCCACGCGCCTACCTCGAAAAAGCGGTAGAGGGGTTGAAGCGTATTGCATTTACATCTTGCTAAATCTGCTCAGTAAACGAATCGGCCCTGGCGCAGGGCCGCTCGATATTATCAGCCATTTTAATGAAAAACCAAGTGATATAGTACCAGTTAGCCACCAACAGACAGGGGCGTCTAAGCGCGTTTTTGCTATTACAAGCTAAAACGAGGATTCAGGCACTATTATTTTCATTCACTATCCTCTTGTTTCATTTTCATTAAAAAATGCAACACATTAGGATTATTATCCACAATATTTGTGAATTTTCTCAATAACCTTGAAGCATCTTTTTTTCGATTATGATTAACATACCAGGTATGGCATACACCGTATAACAATGCGCTTTTTAACTCAATGAATTCATCATCCATGCCAGGATGTTGATAAAGAAAATTATCCGTATAATCTTCTATTTCTTTAATTTCATGAATTTGTTTAACTGGTATATCAAGCAGTGAATTACTGGTTTTGATCATTTCTAACATTGAATAAAAAATCGTAGGCGATTGGTTTTGAAGAAAAACCTGATTTTTAAAGTCATCAATGATCTTTTCTTTTTCCTTAGTATCTTCGATAAAATATGTCAACTGCGCCAGGTGGCTCAATAAAGTCACATCATTTTCAGCGTCATTAGTTAGTTTCCATTTATCATAACTATTTTTGACATAAGCGCGTTGAAAACTCTCCTTATCTGGATAAGGATAATAAGGATGAAAGCTGAGTGCCTGCACTAAAAACCCAGCAGCGACGTCATCAGATAGTTCTGCACTATAAACATCTACGAAAGAAGCTGTCAGACCAGCCATCAAAAAGTTGAGCTCATCGTCTATAAAAGGATATCTCCCTTTTAAATCAATGACCTCACTTCTTATCTTAACGACCAGGTTAGCCATACCAATAGCGTCCATTTCATCTTTTCGGGCACTTAGTGTACGGGCATTTATATCAATGAAGAGGATCTTAGCTATTATTTCTCGCTTTTGAGCATCAGTTAACTGTGATTGCGAAATAATTTTATCAAAAATCTGATTAAACCATCTACTCTCTAAATTAATGCTATGTGCATTGGGTGATAACAACTTCCCGTTCAAACTATAGTGGATTTTCTCTATTTTATTATCACGTGTAAACCCTACCAACGTTACGACTGAGCGAGAATTCGCTTCAGCCAAATTAATTATTTGCTGTTTAGAACGATGAGTCAAAAACAATGTCGGAAATTGCCAGTTCTCAACCGCAAACGGGGGCACAAATTGGAATGAAGGATTCTCTTTAGATGTGGCCCTTTTCCATGTCTCCTCCATCTGGTGAGTGATGTCATAAGCATTTTCATCTGTATTACTACTGTTCCACCCCCCATCTTTTTCATTATAGAAGCCAGAAATGCTTATCTGTGCAAATTCAGGATATGGTTGGTAGAAAATCGCACAACCCATTGCAAAAAACAACACAAGCAATGAGAAACAACTCGACTTGTTGGGATAACGTCTTTTTTTTCGATGATAAATTAATGTAGTTATTAGAATGACAACAGAACCACATATGAAAGGAATCTTCCATTCATTCAGAAAAAACAAAAAAGAGGAAAAATTAAAAAAAATCAGTGCTGGCAATCCCAAAAAGGTGAGAATATTTCCGGAAAAAGTAGCAATGTCCTGGAATTTCATGAGGGGCCTATCTTCTGGTAGATATTGAAGATAGATTAAAAAATACAGCGCAAGATGACAAGGATTTCTGCCAAGAAGTTTATGTTAGTCGCTTGTTTTTTCTAGGTAAATGTTCTTATTCATGTAAAATCACCCCATCCCTAAGTAAAATTGTGGTTTTCATGTAATTCGGAGCTAAAACCTCCTCTCACAGAATGGCGAGGACCTGCGATTGCACGTCTTACAAAACTCCCACTTTGCATTGTTCAACTCATTGAAACAAATATATTGATCATCAGTTGCCTCAATTTTGTCACATCCGCAACGCGCAAAATGCACATTAGTGCTGAACAAAGCAAAACACTGCAATTGTAACTTGATGATTTTACGAGAAAAGATGGTGCCGATAATAGGAACAACACAGATAAATAACATTTTGATTTTTAAAGAAATATTTTACACATTATTTATATATGCCCCCAGAAATGCCCCCAGAAATGCCCCCATCATCTGAAGATTGAGGTGTAATCCCCTGCATGAAAATCAAATTCATACAGGGGATAGTCACTCAAGGGTCTTCAGTGGAATAGAACTTATGACCTTCATCTAGAAACACAACATAAAATGTATTGGAATCAAAGGGAGCTTTTAATTTACTCGGATCCGAACATTTAAAGTCTTTAGGGACAACAAAGCCAATCAATCTAACCAAGTTCTCTAATCTGAAACGCGCCCATGAAACATCATGAGGAACGTGCTTAGGGTGTTTGAATTCGCTCTTAGCAGGGAATTTTCCATAAATTTCGAAAATTTTTAGACTACCAGCACCAGCCCTTTGATGTCTCCAATACTCTAAAGGAGATTCAGAATAATTTTTAAGTTTTTCTAATAACTTAGTAAGACCTAGCAATTCCCAATCAACAAAGTCTTGACCATGTGGTTGAGACTTATCAAAATAAGAAAAGTTGAATTTACACTTTTCAACAATCTCACCTGAATCAAGACTGATAGAAGGTAATGACGTTAAAAATGACGTTTTTCTTCCATTACCGAATCCTTTTGAACTCATAATTTAGGAACCCCACCAATTTTCCCTTCATTATACAATGGAGAGATTGCACGCCCGTGCCTTAAAATATCGCCACCAATTTCATCCAATCGATAGCAATAGCACTCATTGTTTTCTTTATTGACTAAATATGTTCTATATTTGCTAAGTTTTTCCAACACTTCTGTAATATGCGAAGTAAAAATAAACTGAGCACCATGTTTGTTCGATTCTGCTGACTCAAATAACTCCAGTAATTTTGGCAGCATAAATGGATGACAATTTAAATCAAACTCATCCAAAATCAGCACACTTCCCAAAGCCAATGCCCGCCAGTACAAATGAAGTTTTACATATAAAGACTTTGTACCACTTGACTGATCATAAATGGTCAGATGATATTTCTTGTCTCCTACAGTATGATAAAACATGGGGAAATAATATTTCTTCCCTGTATCATTAATACCTTCTATGATCTCAATATCACAAATACCCAAATCACTTTTTATAATGATATCTTTAATGAAATTAAATGCTTTTTCATTTTTATGATAAAATTCTGAAATATTATGTATGCTTTCAATAGTTGTGGTGAAATCATTTAATCCTGTATAGCCTACATTAGATGTGAACGTGATAAAGAAAAAATATATTTCAGGTAATATACTAAGTGGCTCAGCAAATTTATAATGGAAGGCACTACTTATCAGAGAAGCATTACTTTTTAACGAAATTACATCTATAGATGCTAACTCGGATATCCTTTTAACCACTTCATTTCCGTTTCTCTCGAATACCAGAACTTTTCTGGATTTCTTTTCAGAATCTTCAGAGACATATCCTTTCCTATATAATCGTTCATAAATAACGATTTCTGAAGTAACTCCTAACTCATAAGTATATATGTTATTATCAATTTGAAAATCAATATAAAATTCAGAAGGTTCGTCACTATCAAAATATGGATCGGCGTCTATGCCGTCCTCATCTGTTGTATTGAATGAACGAGTACAAAAGGTTGAAATAAAAGTTAACGCTTTTAATAAATTTGTTTTACCTGCGCCGTTAGCACCTTTAACTCCAAGAATGGTAGCTGCTTTTCTACCACCAGAAATTTCCTGTGGAACGCGATTTCCCAATAAGAAAGACACATCAGCGCCTTCTTTAAAACCAAAATAATTTTTAAAACCATATGAATAAATCATATCTTCCTCGCCATTACTTCTTAAGCTTCGATGACGCTAAATTTAGCTCATAGCGTTCGTTTAAGCTTCACCAGAGCATCATAACATGGACTCTGACGACAAAAAAGTCATGAAATGAGGATAACAATTCCGCAAGAAAAAAAAGTAAAACTCACCAAATCTGCACTACACCGCACCCGCCTGCGGTTTTCATATCACTAAAATTTTTCAGTTGTGATTTTTTACAAACGATACCGCCAGCCCGCGCCCGTTCTGGGGATGCTCTGCGAGACAGGAACTGAAAAGAATGAAAAGAAATTCAGCTTTTTTCAGTTTTACTGTCCGTCGCATTTGTGGCCTGAATACGTAACGCTATGATATTAAATGGATAATTTATTTTAGGTGTGTAATTTTATGGAGGTTCGTGAAACACGAAAAATATAACAATATGAAAAATAATAATTTTATGTCCGCATAAACTGAAATCCTGTGTTCAGGTTCCGGGAACGGATCGGCCATTCCCGACGCATACTTTACCCATTCTTTTGCGCAGCCAGCAGCAACTTTAAAGCCTTTTCCCGCTCCTCGGGTGGAATGGCATCAATTAGCTCTTTAACCCTCCCCTGCCCGTTCAGCGCGCTTGGACTAACGGAATGGGAGAAAGCAACATTCATCACAAACGAGTGACCGCACTCCACATTAGAGCAATAGCAGTACACATCGTACAGCTGTGGGTGTTTCCTGTTTGTTTTACCTATCCGCGCTACTGCCTGACATGTGGGGCAGTACATTCTCATCATCTTCATCGTTCTGTGCCCTATACTGTTGCCCGCCAGAAGAAGGGATTTGGATCCCTACCTCTTGTTCTGAACGTGTAACACTGGTAACACGTGTAACGCTATTGATTTAAAAGGATTTAATCTGTTACCAGTTAGCATAATCAAGAGGTAACGCGTGGTAACACACCATTTTTTGTTACCTCTGTTACCAGTCAGTATTTTTGACTGGTAACACTGAAGCACTGTATCAGTAGCGGGTGTTACCTCTGTTACCAGTGTTACCTCATAAAAATAAGACTCACGCGATAATTACTCCGGTTCGGCGCTTCCCAGTACCTGTGTATTGAACTGGTACACACGTTTAAGCCCTATTTCTGGCAGGCGAATGCTGTTTTGCGTCCGGCCATCTTCACCGGGTTTCAGCCAGCCCGCGTCCACACACAACCTGGCCACTTTACGCGAATCAAATCCCTTACAGATCTCCTTCCAGCCTGACGGGAGAACGTAGAACGTTACAACCGGCTCTGTCACGTTGTCTCCTTTATCGACTTTTCTGAATCCCATCATTGAAACAGGCCGGTTCCTGTCGTCATTCCAGTCAGCAAATCGACTGAACTGATTACGCGTCATGAAGTCCCGTACCTGTTCAAGTGCCGCTTTATCTTCCTGATTAGCTGTATGGCCCCGGTCAGCCATCCATGCAGCCAGACAACGTTGAGCGGCACGAAAGGCCTCTCCCTCCGGCCATCCTGTGATGCCCGCTTTTGTGGCCAGTTCCCCGGCCATCGCAACCAGAGCAAAACGGGTAACAGCCCGGCCAACCTGATTCCCGGCATTTTCCGGCGTCAGCCTTCGGGTGTACTCTTTCAATAAGGCTTTCGCCTGGCTGGTCAGTTCCGGCATATCAGCGGTCAGGCAATGCAGCCAGTCGCGGAATGGCGCACCATGATAATGCGCTACGTGCTGCTCAAGATGCTCAGCCAGGGTTTTCCCGCTACTGAAGCCATGAAGTTCTTCAAACACGCCATATTTGCCTGAATCGCTTGGGATCTGGATCATTCTGACTTCAACCCCGGCATACGTACGTTCCCCGGCGCTTGCCGCATGTTCCACCAGTGACAGTTCCCCGGTGGACAGAAACAACAGATTCCAGCGGTTGGTTTCCCTTACCGATCCATCTGTTCTGGCTCTGGCTTTGCCCTGCCCGTTAGCCAGCATATAAGCGATATTCCCCGCCTCCCTGCCGTCAACCTCCCGGATTTCATCCAGCATCAGCGTGGCATCATTACGGCGGCTCGCCGTTCCTTCTAAGGCATTCCCCGTCGCCCGCCACGTATGCCAGAAATCTGTTCCACCACATACTGATGCAGCCACTTTCATCGTCGTGGTTTTACCGTCCGTCGACTCTCCTTTGAGGTGATAACCTCCACCGCCGATACCAACCAGTTTCAGAAGGGGGGCAGCAAATGCCAGACTCACCGCAAAGGCAAGACGGGCATTCTTTATGCAGTAACGGCTTATATTTTCACGCCAGTCCTCTGATGTACCGCTGACACGAAAATCACGCCCCTGCACACTCGACGTTTGTAAGATGACTGACTGGGCTTCACGCCCTATCACTTCATCCTGGAGAACGTAAACCCCGCCGTGCCAGCCCGTTTTATTCACACAGGTTACTTTTCTGTCCGGTTTACACAGCGAGATATATTCCATCAGGAATGCTCTGGCCATACCGTTAATGTTGATGTAAGAAAGCCCGTTAACCAGCAGAACGCGGCGCAGCTCTTCCCCGCTGCCACCCAGCATCTCCATCGGCATTGCCCATTTACGGCTGTTTCCGTTGGTATCTTCCCATTCCAGCAAACGCCCGTAATTACTCCCATCAGCATCACTGGTGATTGCCGTCACCCGCAACGGACTGCAAATTTTGATATTTCGTATCTCCGTATCACCATCAGATTTATTAACCAGCTTGTCGTACCACAAATATTCTTTTGTCAGCCGGAATCCTTCTGGTAAACGGGTCTGCCCTTTGCCATGCAGCGTCATTTCTTCACGAAAGGCATCTCTCGCCCGTTCTTTCCCCACTTCCTGCCGATAATCATCCCAGTCAGCCTTATGGCGTACCGGAGGGAGCGTTACCCAGCCATCCACTGCTTTGGCGGCTTTCTCTGCCTGAATACGCCCGGTGTTTTCTTTCCCGTCAGCCAGATCATTATCGCCAGCCAGAATGATCCGGGTTTCCGGCCAGCGTTTCCGGATCTGCTCCGTCACCTTCAGTAAATTGGTGGCAGCAACAGCCGCCACGATCCATCCTTCAGTCAGCAGACTGACGGTAAGCGCCGTGGCAAAACCCTCAGTGATAATCACCTGTTCAGGTGTTTCAGCGGGTATATCGGTCAGGGCAATGAATGCGCCAGACAGCTGGCTACCGGGCAGCAGACTTTTATCCCCGTCAGGATTGATAAGCTGACCACCGGTAATATTCCCGGAAATATCCGTCAACGGCAGCAGTAATGAACCGGAGGAAAATGTTATTCCGGCCAGATTCAAAGGCTGTGACAGCAAGGGAAGTGAATACCCGTGTAAGCCCTTGTTTGTCAGATAAACCGGTTCACCATTGCAGGACTGCTGTCTGAGTCTGGTATATCGCTCCGCGCCCGCTTCTTTTCCTGCGGCCTTTTTCCTGGCGGGCAAAGCGGGCTTCTCCTGTATTTCTGGTAATGCAAGCGTCTCAGATACCATCCCGGCGACTTCTTTTATCTTTCTTCCTGTCACCAGACGAACCAGATCAAGACCATCGCCATGACCGCACTGATTACAAAACCACGTCCCACGCCCCGCTTTATCGTCCAGCCGAAAGCGATCTTTGCCACCACAGGCAGGGCAAGCCCCATGATGTCCTGCGGACGGTACTTTGATACCTAATGCTGACAGGATATAAGGCCAGCGCCCAATTGCAGCCCCGGAAATCGTGGATACAGACGGTGTTTTCACAGCAGCACCTCCTGACCTTCCGGCTTCACAAATTCAAAACCTTCGGGTAGTTCGCCATCAGGTGCACCGAAAATAATATCCCGGTAAACCTCACGCATCTCTGTGACACCAAAAACTGACAGGCGAATATTTTCTGACATAAAGCCCGGTTTAAGCATTTTTTCCAGTTTCTCTGCGGCCAGTATGCAACCTGCATCAGCCCCAAACTCATTCACCCACGGCATTTCAATATGGTAAATAATATTACTCACCACTTTTTCGTGGGTGAGTTCTATTCGTTCGTCATCGTCAATATAAACAGGTTCATTATGAACACGCTCCATTAAGGAAATGAATGCATCAGCAATGTAATACCGTAAGACTGCTGTTCGTAAAGCATGCGCCTTTAAATTTTGATTATTATTCATCGCGCATCACTCCCTTAATTGTGCTGGTTTCCTTAACAACGCCATCCAGTTGTTCGGCAATACAGGCCACTAAAGCCGCAGCGCCTTCTGCTGAAACAGTTCTCGCCCCATTCACTGTGGGAACGGACAGAACCTCTGCAAGGAACTCACTGGCCAGTGCCGCCCGTAACAGACGACTCTCCCCCAGTTCACTCAATATGCAGCCTTGCTTAAAATTCATGGATTTCATGCAACCACCTCCCCGGCGTTTTTCACAGGGATACGGGCAGCAAAGCTCAGGATAAATTCAGTGGCAAGTTTAAGGCGTGCAGCATGCTCACAGTCTGCGATTACACGCACAGGACGTGGACGGGCATCACGGTCTGTACGGCGGACAGCCAGAAAGACAAAGGTAAATTCAGGGTGAGATAAAGCAGGGACTGTAGCCATAATGGCAACCTCCGTTAGATAGCGGGTAACGCTACCACCGGAGTTTCCACGCTCATGGGTGGTAGCCCAGACGGGGGTGGAAATACCGGCTCTAACGGATACCGGCCTGACCGAGGTCAGCCCCGCCTGAGCCACCATTACACGATAGCTACAGCAGTAAAGAAACCGCTGTACAGGTAACAGGTGCACAAAGGCAAAGACACAAAAAAAGACGCATGGCGCGTCTGGTGTCGCCGTTAGATTACTCGGGTTTCCACGCCCGCCTGCCGATTTTGCGGCAACCTTTAAACTATATCCCGCGTATTCCTGGTGAGGCAAGAAATTTATAACCGAAAACTGATCATTGCCTGGATTAATTAACGCTGGCATGCTTAAGCCTCTGCTTAAAAATAGTTCTTCATTTTTCCTGATGCTGTAAACGAGACCCGCCTCTGAGCGGGTCTTTCTGTTGCTAAGTCAATCCGCAAACGTCAGGGCGCCCTCATCGACAGCTGCGTACAGTTCAGGTTCACCGAGTGCATAGCCTTCATTGCGCAGGTAGGAATGCACGTATTCGCTGTTTTCATCATCAAACTCAGCACGGAACCAGCGTGTTATCGCCTGGGTGTAAATGTGCAGATTATCCAGCGTCGTTACTGCCAGACGCTTACCCGGCATAAACGGGGGAATAAACGCAAAGCGGCCAGCAACAGAACTTGTAGCCATCTGTGCGGCATTCACATCAGCCGGGCGGTCTGCAGCATTAAATAACTTCAGGCGTTGATGTGCTGCCAGCTCTGCCCCAACCAGTACAACCAGACGGGGATCTTCACGAAACTGCTCAGCAATAAGCTCAGTAATCAGATGGTTGGCCAGAGCATCAATATTTTTCCAGGTGCCAGTCTCTCCCAGAGTGACAGGCTCAGAGATGATTTGCTTCCCGTTCCCGTAGGCTTTCGCCAGTGCATGCCAGCCAATATTGACATCCTCGCCTTTTTTATTGATTTCCGGGTTTGTAGTATTTGCAATCGACACACCGTTGAAACCGACCCGCAGCATGTCCAGCGCATATGCCTGGGAAAAAAAGCTCTCAACCGTTTTCTCAAACTCATCCGGCACGCCGGTATGGTAAATATGAGACATATCGGAATAGCTGATCCGGGCGCAGGTATCCGTCTCTGTCAGAAAGAACTCCGTACCATTGATTGCCATTTTTTTGTGGAAACGGCCACCATCCACACGTCCGGTATGCAGTTCACTGGCACCAATATTGACGGCATTACCTGACACGGCGTTAACATCACGTAGGGTGATATTTTTAATAAGCCACCCGGATTCCAGAATTGAGGTACGCAGTATATTTTCAGTGGGTTCGCTTAATGCAAAGCGTCTGTTTGATTCCTCCTGATAGTTAGTACCAGTGACGAATTTATTATGATAACGACGTGCTGCGTCCGGCCTTTCAGTTTTGAAGGCATACATAGTTTTTCACCTTTTTTAGTATTTAAGAAAAGATTTTATTTTTGTACTCAGTAACCCGATTGTATTTCATTACATGCTCAACATAATCCCGGTCACTAACGACTGAACGTAATACATAATTATCTGCTCGATAGTACTCCCTGTAAGCTATAGCTCTTGCCATTCCACCGTTATTTAATACATAACGATCAGTTGGAACGCTACAACGGCTAATAATTTCATTCACAGAATCAGACAAAGATTTGAGTGCATCTGTAATAAATTTAATATCACGAACAACGTCACCGTCATTAAACACAGAAATAAAATCAGCAGGGATCTGGCCGGATTGAGGAAATATGCTCAGTAAACGCTTCTCAACTCCCTTACCAATGTAGTTAACTTCATCGGCCAGTACGCCCGGTAAAAGCTTGATTGTGCTCAGTCGGCTATGTTGCTCATTCAGCCGGGAAACAGCCAGATGGTAACACCGTTCAGCATCCGCTCGTTCAGCATGCCCCGTTTTATTCGTTTTGGCTTCAGCAATGCTACTGACGCCGTTTTTTGAGAATGTGCTTTTCCATGCAACTTCCGCATTTGTCACTTCACGCTGCCGGAAAGATAACTCTTCCTCTTCCTGACGACACAACTGGGCATAACGGCTCAGGAGCAGGTTGATCTCATTCGCCACAGCTTCCGTATCAGGTACTGTTAACCCCGTAAGTGAATACAGCTTTTCACCTTTAGCGCGCAGCTTATTCAATGAAAATATTTCAATAATTCGCACAATACATGCAGTGTCGCTATGAGTTTCTTTAAACGGACTTACTTTATAGTTTCCTAACACGGAAACATATTCATTCTTAATTGGAAGGGATATGTATTGACTCCCCGCTGGTTGTAGACGGTAATTCATATAAACTCCTCATAAATGCTTCTAATACTAATGTTTTTACTCTGAAGAATGACTATCACGCCAAGCATAGTAGTCACCAGCACGCCATCGGGACATACGACCTAACTTGATTGGTTTAGGAAAACGTCCCAGAGAAATCAGTTTATAAATCCATTTATCAGTAAAAAGACAATCAGATGTAATGAATTTCATATCAATGAGCGAGTCAGCAGAAGGACGATTATCAGTAAACCCCATAATGAGTTCCTCTCTATGTATCAATCTATATCAACGAAGAGGATTAAAACATCGTTCAAAAATATAAAAAAGGCGAGTAAGAAAAATCTCCTTACTCGCCAAAATTGTTAATTTTTTGTAAATGATGGTTTCTTGAATATAGATGATATTAGTTTGCTAATAATTGGGTGTGATAGCGGAGGCTCTTTTTTATCAGGCCAAAATTCCTCAGCCCGACTAAAGATAAGGTCAGCAAGGGCTGCTGCATTTTCCTTTCGGTATGCCATATCCTCTTTATAAAGATATAATGCTACACTTAGAATCTCATTTCTCTTGGTAGCATGTCTTTCTTGCTGTGCAATTGATAACGATTTATATTTATCATTAGAAACATCATCATTTAATATTAGATGCAATTTCTTTACATCTTCCCGCTCCAGGTACGCATCTCCCTCATATCCAAACCCATCATCATTTTTCCAGTCAATTTGAATATATTTGACCATTTTAGAATAGGTGGTACCAGCAGGAGATAACAATGATGGGTACTCCGGGAACTGCCCCTCATAAAAAACGAAATCACTTTTAACTTTTGGTGGCATTTGGAAATAGCCTTTTGTACTCGCCAGCACTAGTTTTTTATCTTTTTTAACTTCGTTAATCTTAATCAAACTAAACTCAGATATATAACTGAAACCATCTTTGTCTTTTTTCAAAGAGTTTATATTCTGAATAAAGGAGTCCACATCTCTTACTTTATGCTTTGAAAAAGACCATCGCCCACACATTCTTAGCGACAATGGAATGTCTTTTTCATCCGCAATATAAATAACATCTTGCTCATCGCAGCCCAATATTTTAGCGGTCTCACTGATGCTATAATGAGTTCGATGAAGCTTGAGAGTATTATTTGCCATTACTCAAGACTCCGTTCCACCAATAAAATCACTGTACCATTGCATCATTTCCCGACGCCCCTCAAGATACTGAGCATGATTGTATATCCCGCGAATAGCATTTTTATCCAAATGTGCAAGCTGGGTTTCAATCCATGCACTATTGAAGCCTTTTTCATGCAAAATAGTGCTCATTGTGTGTCTGAAGCCATGGCCAGTAACACGGCCAGCATATCCAATACGCTTAAAGACCTGATTAATACTGGCCTCACTCATGCACTTACTTGGATCGTTACGCCCAGGAAACATCAAAGGATAGTTTCCAGTCAGTTCTTTTAAGGTTTCAAGATGGACTAATGCTTGATTTGAAAGCGGCACAATATGAGCACGTCGCATTTTCATACGTTCTTTGGGAATCTCCCACACCGCATTATCAAAATCCACCTCACGCCACTCACCTGCTCTTAGCTCTCCTGTTCTTAGACCCGTCAGGATAAGTAAATGTGCCCCCAGCAATACAATTGGGCTTCCTGAATAAGCGTTAAGTGCAGTAAAGAACTCCGGCAGCTCGTTGGCTTTGAGGAATGGATAGTGGACTGCTTCATGTCCTTGCATCGCACTGGCAAGATCCGGTGCAGGATTGTAGATTGCTCTACCCGTTACGATGGCATAGCGGAAAACTTCACCGCATCGCTGACGGACTTTCTTCGCTTTCTCCATAGCGCCTCGTGCTTCTATCAACCTCAGTACTTCAAGTAGTTCTAGGGGCTGAATATCGGCTATAGGTCTGTGTCCAATATGCGGGAAAATGTCTTTCTCAAACGCCTCAATGATGTCTGAAGCATAGCCCTCAGACCATTTGGGAGATTTCATTTTGTGCCACTCTAACGCCACTTCTCTGAATGGGTTAAGTGTCTCGATCGCTGCGTTTAAAGCATGCTTCTTTGCTTTTTTCACTTCGCCAGGATCTTCACCTGCTGCGAGTAGTTTCTTTGCGTCTTCGCGTTTTTGTCTGGCATCTGCGAGGGTGACTGTTGGATAGACACCAAAGGACAAGCGCTTCTCTTTACCAGCAAAACGGTACTTCATACGCCAGTAACGCGAACCATTAGGTTCAACCTGAAGGTACAGGCCACCTCCATCAGATAGCTTATAGCTCTTCTCTTTTCCTTTAGCGGCTTCAACCTTGCGGGCATTCAGCATCATTGGGGGCACATTTCCTAGACCGAACAGAACACGCCCCCGATTGTGCCCCCAATTGTATGTTGATTTCAAGAGATAGGGGTTGACGTCAAATGACGAAAAATCGCGTAATGTCTATGTTTTTAAAGGGTTTTGTTGATTTGAGTTGACTTGGAAATACTAAGGGATGGTGCCGATAATAGGAGTCGAACCTACGACCTTCGCATTACGAATGCGATGTTATTATATTTTCACCCCTTTAAAAACCTACTATTAAAACAAGCAATTCATTATAAAACATTGTGTTATGAAAAACACCTGTTGATAAAAATTGACACGCGTTGATGTTTATTCCCCCATTTTACTTACACTAGCCGTTACATTATGGTGATGTAACATTTCTCATCTGGAGCCCCAAAATGGCACTTCCAAGACAAAAACTCACCTTCGAGCGCATTCGAAAATTTGCTTTATCTGAAGGAAAAACCCAGGCATTTCTTTGGGATGCGGACGTAACTTCCCTGGCATGTAGGGCAACTCGCGGAACAAAAGCTTTTGTGTTCCAAAGCGTATATGCGGGAAAAACCCTTCGCATGACCATTGGCAACATTAACGATTGGAGAATTGATGATGCCAGGGCCGAAGCCAGGCGGCTGCAAACATTAATCGATACAGGGATAGATCCGCGTATAGCTAAGGCAGAAAAAATTGCTGAAGCGGAATCACAGCAGGCTGAATCTCGTAAAACGAAGGTAACCTTCACAAGCGCTTGGGAAGATTACCTTGAAGAATTGAGAGCCGGAATCAGCGCAAAAACTAAACGCCCATATTCTACTCGATACATTGCCGATCACATTAACTTGTCCAGCCGTGGAGGCGAAAGTAAAAAAAGAGGCCGGGGCCCAACCTCGGCTGGACCATTGGCTAGCTTACTCGACCTACCGTTATCGGAACTAACACCAGAGAACATTGCCGCATGGCTAAGTACAGAGAGACAAAATCGGCCTACCGTCACTGCTCATGCCTACCGTCTGTTGCGTGCATTTATCAAATGGGCTAATTACCAGAAAAAATATCAGGGAATAATCCATGGCGATATTGCACAAGATCATAACGTGAGAAAAGTGGTTCCAGTATCAGCGAGTAAAGCGGGAGATTGCTTACAAAAAGAACAGTTAAAAATCTGGTTCAGTGCCGTACGTAGCCTCAATAATCCCATTGCATCGGCCTATCTCCAGGTACTTTTGCTCACCGGTGCACGGCGTGAAGAAATTGCGTCACTTCGGTGGTCTGACGTAGATTTCAAATGGTCAAGCATGAGGATTAAAGACAAGATCGAAGGCGAACGTATCATCCCTCTCACTCCTTATGTTTCTGAGCTGTTAAGTGCGCTAGCGCAATTCCCAAATTCTGACGTAAATAAGGAGGGTTGGGTTTTCAGAAGTAACAGTAAAAGTGGCAAAATTATTGAACCGCGTTCAGCACACAACAGAGCGTTAGCTCGAGCTGAGTTACCACATATCAGCCTTCACGGCTTACGCCGTAGTTTTGGCACTCTTGCTGAATGGGTTGAAGTGCCAACAGGTATTGTTGCTCAAATTATGGGACACAAACCAAGTGCACTGGCGGAAAAACACTACCGCCGTCGTCCGTTAGATCTGTTGCGCAAATGGCATGAAAAAATTGAGAGGTGGATCTTACAGCAAGCAAATATTGTAAAAAAATAACCGTTGATATGCGTTGATTTCATTTAATATCAATAGATTACAGAACAACATCCATCGTTGACATAAGTGTATTTTAAGGTTTAAATTCCATCGTCCACTTTTAAATCAGGAGATAAAGCATTATGTCTAATTCTTTGATGAGTTCTGCGCAAACCAGCTCAAAGGCTCGAATAGTACGGGTCGTGGGTAAGATCAAAGTTGTTCGTTCTAGTAAGCAGCGACAAACCTGTGCTGAGTCCATATTTCAGGAAAGACAGGTGAACATCAGGATTCGAGCTGCTCTTGGACACCTCAGTGAAAAAAACTCTTTATACAATAAAAACAATCGACATAAAACTTTGGGCGTTTTTTTTGCACGTATCATCTCGCACAAAAATCAGGCCGAAAACTCGCAAGGTAATGCGTCTAAATCAACTAAAAGTACCTCATCCGGCTCAAGCGAAGGTAGTGATCCTGACCCTGAAGCTTATTCAAGCTTGGCTTTTTTGTTTTCTTTTTGGTCCTTTCTTTCCCTTCTAATTTCATTACTTTTTGTATATGCCTGCATCTCAATCATTGAGGTGGTAGCATGAGCATATATGAGCAATCCAGAACATCTCTATCTGAACTTGTTTCCACAAGTGAGTTAGCACATCTATTAAACCTTAAAGCCCAAACAATTCGAAAATGGCTTTGCCAAGACAAGCTGCCTAATGGTTTACCACGCCCAAAGAAAATTAACAGCCGACATTATTGGTTACGCAAAGACATTGATAGGTTCCTATTAACCTTCTCAGTATATTGTAATTAACAGCAGCATCAAAATCATAACTCCCCAGCTATTCTAAAGAATAGCTGGGTTAATTAACAGAAACAATCCGTCGATAAAAGATACTAAATCACACCGTTTATCACATTTTACATTAACGAAAGTCAAGGATACATATGAAAAAACGCATCACTTTCAGCGCAAACAAAAAATCAACTATTGATGCAATTGACGACTATAGCAATGCAAAAGGATATTCTAGGTCAGAGGTGATATCATTTTTGTTAAACGCCACAGCCCCAGCATTGAATAAAATAACATCGCAATATCATATAGCTCAAACTTTGGAGTCAACATTAGGCTGTATTTTTGAAGAGAAGGCCCCCTCAATCGCACGGGGTGAGCCAAAATTAACTTACGAAGAGTTTTTTTATTCCGTCTGGAACACTCACATTCGACACCGGAACGAGGTTGTCGATCAAGATTTTTATGCGCACAAAATACCTCATGATAAGATGGGTAAGAGCGAAAAAAAATTAATTCATGAAAAGCTCTCATACATTATAAAAAGTTTCAATGTAAAAAAAGCAATTTTTATTTACACAGATCGGCGCGTGAACCACAAACATCTCATTGCAGGAGGGTTATCTAATATCATACTGATAAAGGAAACAGTCTACGATGGTTGTTTTTTTGATTTGAGCAGCATTGTGATTATGCCAATCTTTGAACTTATTACATTTGGAGTTGAAGCAGTATTGAAAAGAAATAAAACTCCCCCTAAACAATCATGCTATTGCTGGATACCAATTTATTACACAAATGATCTAGCGGTAATGGTCCCTGTGATTGCCGAAGGCGATACACCTCAAAAGGCGATGAAAGGAGGAGATGCCATCATTATTAACCCCTTTAACGGTGAAGTAAGCCATACTTTCTGATACCAATGTTAAGCATAACCACTTAGTTGCATACATCTCGACAGTATGGAGTTAGTACCTAATAGCTTGATGAGGGTAAAAGATGCCTACTAACAAAGCAAAATCAAAGAAAATTCTAGGAAGGCCTGAAGGAAGTAAATATTCCCATTTAATTCAGAGTGAGAAGGCTAAGCATTACTCTCAATCCAAGGTGGCAAAGATCTTAGGAATAAGTATTTCCACGGTAAAAAGACACTGGGATAACGGCATCTTTGGGTGATTATAATTGCAGAGTTGCTTTTTAATTATTTTACTGCATGGGTAATGGGTTGATAACAAGTTTTATTGTTGGAAAGGTATTATATAACCGTCATTCCGCACCTGATTTTGCTATTTTCAGTGCTTGACGGCGATCGGCCGTTCTGATCTATTACTCTCTTTTGCAGGTAGATCATCATGGCCGCACCCGCTATCTCGATCCGTAACCTCGATCACCTTGGTTTGGTCGCCGCACTCTGCCAGGAACTGGGCATTGCCCGCATGATCGATGCCTTGCTCCCCAAAACCCCGCCTTTCAAGGTCTCACATGGTGAAGCCTTGGTCGCCATGATAGTGAACGGCCTCGGCTTTCACAGCAGCACCCTGCACATGTTCCCGCAATTCTTCGCTAACAAGCCGGTTGAGCGCCTGATTGGCCCCGGGATCTGTGCTGATGACCTCAATGATGATGTGCTCGGTCGCTGTCTCGATGCCCTCTTTGAGGCCGATGTCAGCGCCTTGTATCAGGTGATGGCGGCGCAAGTTGTCGAGCGGCTGGGGCTCAAAAGCACCGCAGTGCACCTCGATATTACCAGCTTCCACGTCGATGGCGCCTATGACTGTGCCGATGGGGATCTGGTCGGTAAGCTGCAACTGGTGCGTGGTTATAGTCGTGATCACCGGCCAGAGCTGAATCAAGTGATCCTTGAGCTCATCTGTGAAAATCAGGCCGGCCTACCTGTCTATATGCAGGCCCTGAGCGGCAATAGTAATGACACCAAAGCCTTTGCCCAGACCGTTCGTCGCCATTTGAGCAGTCTCAAGGCCGCGCAGGAGTGCCGTTATCTGGTCGGCGATGCCGCACTGTACTGCGCCGATACCTTGCAATTACTGGCGCAACAGCAGCAACTATTTGTGACCCGGGTGCCCGTCACTCTCAATGAGGCAAAGCAGGCCGTGGCAACCATAGGTGCACAACCGCTGACCGCTCTGGGCAATGGCTATCATGGCCGTTGGCAACACGCGAATTATGCCGGGGTCGCGCAACGTTGGTTGCTGGTGCGCAGCGAACAGGCCAGCCACCGCGAGCAGCAGACATTGGCCAAAAACCTGCTCAAAGACAGTACCCGCGAGCTCAAAGCCTTCGCCAAATTGTGTGCCCGACGCTTTGCTTGTGAGGCGGATGCCCAAGCTGAGTTGAGCTGTTTTACCGCCAGCTTGATGCTGCTGCAACTGGATGCCGAAGTGGTAGGTGAACCCGTTTATACAGGACGTGGCAGACCCAAGCGTGGCGAAGAGCCAATTGGCCATCAGTTTCAAATCACTGGGTTGGCGGCAACTAGCCTGGCTTGCGTTGAAGAGGCCCGCAACCAGACCGGGGTGTTCATCCTGGCGACCAATGACCACAGCGATACGCTGACCATGGCCGAACTGTTGGCCACCTATAAAGCGCAGCAGAATGTCGAACGGGGCTTTCGTTTTCTCAAGAGCCCGGAGTTTTTAACCTCCTCACTGTACCTGAAAAAGCCGGAGCGGATTGAAGCGTTGCTCATGGTGATGACCTGTAGCCTGATGATTTACGCAGCGTTGGAGCACCGGATCCGGCAGGGATTAGTGGAGCAGAATCGCAGTGTGGCGGATATGAAAAAGAAACCGACCCAGCAGCCGACGGCCCGTTGGATCTTTTTGCGCTTTGGTGGCATCCATGAATATCGACTGGGAGAAGCTCCGCCACAAGTAACGGAGCTAACAGGAGACCAGCAGATCATTTTGGAGGTATTGGGTGAGCGCTATCGGCAAATTTATTCCTAAATCAGGTGCGGAATGTCGGATATAACAGTCATTACTATTAACAGTTAATTAATATAACTAACCACAGACATTCAGCTATGTCTGATCATATTACTATATACGGCTATCCAAAGCCGTAGGGCTAACGACAGGATCGAAACATGGAATTATATCATGGTTCCCATGGTGAGCATGTGCTCGCCTATAAAAAACATATTGAACGAGTCGTCAATGATGCTATCAGTGAATTCCCCAGAACAATGGCGTTACGTGTTGATGTTCATTATCCACCCATTTTAGACAGAGGTGACACTGTTTGCTGTTTTCCTAATCTAGAGCCTGGTGCCATATCCCGTTTCCGTAATGCATTAAATGCCATGTTGGAGGCCAATGAGAGAACCAGAGCAGCTAACGGCAAAAGAATATATCCAAACCGTGTTCGTCATGTTTGGGCACGGGAGTTTTCCGAAGAAGGAAAATGTCACTTTCACCTTGGTCTTTTTTTTAATAAAGATGCTTATTACCATTTAGGTGATTATGAGGCTGAAAGAAATTTAAGGATGATGATTGTAAGAGCATGGTATAGCGCACTGGGATTGGAACTGGATGATTATCCGGGATTGGTTCACTACCCTGAAAATTGTCGTTATATTTTAGACGTCAATGATTTTAACTTTGAAGGAGAATACAATAAATTACTGAATCGCTTCGACTACCTAGCTAAACTCGATACAAAAGCATATGGAGATGGCGACCGTAGCTTCGGCTGCAGTCGCGGGTAATTTATTTTTTACAGCAATGGCCTTTCTTATGGATGGAAAGGCCAGACCTTATATATCAAGAAGATGGTGAGCGATAAAGTATTGTTTTCAAGTAATCATCTGTTGCAGTAAACTCAGGGAGTTGGCCACTCATGGCCTGTGTTAGTGGAATAATCTTTGTCCTGACTCCCATCCCCCTGAAATCAACGTAACCATAATCACGTAAGACTTCCATGATAATCGTATTACGTGGTGATCGCTGACCTGTAACCATCTTTTCAATCGACATCGAATTATTCAGCGCCCCTGGGCTAATAACTTCAAATCGATTGCTATACAAGCCAATCTCTATCTCAACAAAGCGTGTCCAGTCACGATGAGCCAGTGCATTTACAACAGTTTCGCGAATAGCTTCCAGTGGATAATACCAGGTTGTTTCCCGACGTAGATGCGTATCGGGTAGAGGGGCCTCTGAAGTGATAAAGGGCATGATAGTTGACATCAAACGCTCAATCAATCCACCATCGATCAAAGCCTTTCCGGCTTCCTCAGTATCAAAACGCCCAACCATTGGACCATCCAGAATATCATCGAGTAACGGTTGGTACTCCTTATCCTCGCTGGCAAACGCAAAGACTCGGATATCTGGTCGATGCGAGAGTTCAACCATTTTGATTTTGAACTCAACGGGATAATTAGGGCTTTTTTTACGCACTGTGGTTAATGATTTCATGGATAGTGTCCACCATATTTGGTGTCCACTATCCTCTCAGGAATTTCAGGATCTGCCAGACGGTGCTGAGACGACGCTTACGAATGTTATACCCCCTGCTGCAGTGGAAAGACGTGGTGACAGATACCCCTTCCCCACATTCAGGCAGCAACTCTTTCATCAGTAGCAGGCGGGAATCAATATGAGCAGGATCGGTGTGGTTAAAACGATGAAGGAGCGATTTTGTCCGCAAAGAATCCGCTTTTATGGCGGGTTCAGCAGGGAAAAAGTAATCCCCATCTTTAAGACGGACACGTTCCACCCTGGTATCAGCGCAGGGCGGCAATTTATCATTCATTAATTCTGTTTCCTCCGTATGCAGCGTGGAGCCTTTCCTGTTACCGGTTTTATCCGGATGTATGCTGTCCCGTGAAGTGGCGGGCAAACTCACTTCTAAAAAATTACGGTCAGATCTTGTCATGCCTATCACAAAGTATCATAACCGAGCATTGTGTAAAGATGAAAACCGTCAAATTGAGCGCAATCGAGCTGCATGATATGATCAGAACCCTACTAAATCAGAAGTATTGGGTATGAGATTACTTTTGAGGAAGCACGTAAATGAAACGAGTGGTTCTGTTTTCATGTGGGAGCGCTTGTCGCTCCCTGAATAGTCCATGTGACAATGAAGATTAAACAGCATCATAACCAGCATGATGCCGTTGCATTTCTTGCATATCGGCAGACTACATCAGAACCCGGTAACCTTGGATGCTGGGATAATGGCAGAGAAGAGGCACTTACTGTATCTACGGTAAAAAGCGGTTTTGTCGATGAAGTTTTAAAGGAAACCCTCCAGAAACGCTGATGAAATTGCGCAGTTTCGCTGGCCTGATGCGACAACAACTCGCCAGTAGAATGGGTATTTCTTACAAATACCTGCGCAGCATAGAAGCAAACCCATCCAGAGCGAGCATTACTACACTTAACCATTATGCCAAGAAGTGTGGTGTTAAAAGCCCTTTGATTTATCTGTAAATAAGATAAAACATGATAATTTCATCAAGTTGCATGGTAATTTATCCAGGATCCATTTGTGTCCAGGACGTAAGTCTTCACAGCTGTCGAATCAATTCTATTTCGTAAGGCGGCTCACGTTTTTATGCCCTGAGCAGTGCTTTTCCGGCTGGAACTTTCCCCCACTCATTCACTGTGATTTAATATGCTAAACCGGTTTAATTAAGTTTAGCCTTGGAGGGTTTTAGCATGAAAGCAAAAGTTTGGGTTCTGGGCGACGCAGTGGTGGACCTGCTACCGGAGAGTGAAGGGCGCTTGCTACAGTGCCCTGGAGGCGCGCCGGCTAACGTGGCGGTAGGGGTTGCCCGCCTTGGCGGCAACAGCGGATTTATCGGCCGCGTCGGCGGTGACCCGTTTGGCCGCTACATGCGTCATACCCTGCAACAGGAGCAGGTCGACGTCAGCCATATGTATCTTGACGATCATCACCGCACGTCCACTGTGGTGGTCGACCTTGATGACCAAGGTGAACGCACCTTTACCTTTATGGTACGCCCCAGCGCTGACCTGTTCCTGGCTGAAGAAGACCTGCCACAGTTTGCCGCCGGACAGTGGTTGCACATCTGCTCCATCGCGCTCAGCGCCGAGCCCAGCCGCAGTGCTACCTTCGCGGCTATGGAGAACATCAAACGTGCCGGTGGCCGGGTGAGCTTTGACCCTAATATCCGCCTGGATCTCTGGCAAGATCAGAACCTGTTGCACGCCTGTCTCGACCGCGCCCTGCGTCTGGCGAACGTGGTGAAACTGTCCGAAGAAGAGCTGATACTCATCAGCGGGAGTAATGATATCGCGCAGGGGATCGCCAGCATCACTGAGCGTTATCAGCCTGAATTACTGCTGGTGACTCAGGGTAAAGCGGGCGTCATCGCCGCATTCCAGCAGCAGTTTATCCATTTCAGCGCTAAACCGGTTGTCAGCGTGGATACCACCGGTGCGGGCGATGCGTTTGTCGCCGGACTGCTTGCCAGCCTTGCTGCCAACGGGATGCCGGCGGATATCAATGCCCTGGAGCCAACGCTCGCTCTGGCGCAAACCTGCGGTGCCCTGGCAACCCTGGCGAAAGGCGCGATGACTGCCCTGCCATACCAGCGCGATCTACACCGCCAGATTTGATCCTAAATACCGTCGTACGCGGTCCACTTTGTTGCATCCATCACACTTATTAAACCGGTTTAGCAAAATCAATTTCAAAATGTTAAATGTCGTGCTTAACATTGCAACTAAACCGGTTTAGCAAAAACACACAATTTTTTATTTTCCTTTTGGGATGCAATCAATATGTTCAGAAAAAGCACACTCGCGGTTCTTATCGCTTTGCTAACCGGCGCCGCCTCAGCCCATGCACAAACGGATCTCAGCAGTATCGAAGCCCGTTTAATTGCGCTGGAAAAACGCTTACAGGATGCCGAAAACAGAGCGCAAACGGCAGAAACCCGCGCAGAGTCGGCAGAGAAGAAAGTACAGCAGCTCACGACACAGCAACAAAAAACCCAGGACAGCACTCAGGAAGTGGCTCAGCGTACCGCCAAACTGGAGAAAAAAGCCGATGAGAAAAGCGGGTTTGAGTTCCACGGCTACGCCCGCTCCGGCGTGATAATGAATGACTCCGGCGCCAGCACCAAATCCGGAGCCTACATGACGCCAGCAGGGGAAACCGGTGGGGCTATTGGCCGCCTGGGAAACCAGGCCGATACCTATGTTGAAATGAATCTTGAACATAAGCAGACCCTGGATAACGGGGCAACGACCCGCTTCAAAGTCATGGTCGCCGACGGTCAAACCACTTATAACGACTGGACGGCGAGCACCAGTGATTTGAACGTGCGTCAGGCCTTTGTTGAACTGGGCAACTTGCCCACCTTCGACGGGCCGTTTAAAGGCTCCACCCTGTGGGCCGGGAAACGCTTTGACCGGGATAACTTTGACATTCACTGGATCGACTCGGATGTCGTGTTCCTCGCCGGTACCGGCGGCGGTATTTACGATGTCAGGTGGAACGACAGCGTTCGCAGCAACTTCTCTCTTTACGGGCGTAACTTCGGCGATATTGCTGATACCAGCAACAGTGTGCAGAACTACATCGTCAGCATGAACAATTTCATCGGGCCGGTGCAGATGATGGTCAGCGGGATGCGGGCAAAAGACAACGACGAACGCCAGGATACCAACGGTAATCCGGTCAAAGGCGATGCGGCAAATACCGGTGTACATGCGCTGCTCGGGTTGCACAACGACAGTTTTTACGGCCTGCGTGAAGGTGCCAGCAAAACCGCCCTGCTCTACGGTCACGGACTGGGTGCCGAAGTTAAAGGTGTCGGCTCTGACGGCGCGTTACGCTCGGGGGCTAACACCTGGCGCTTCGCCAGCTACGGCACCACGCCACTGAGCAAGAACTGGTTTATCGCCCCGGCGATACTGGCACAAACCAGTAAAGACCGTTATGTCGATGGCGACAGCTACCAGTGGGCAACCCTCAACATGCGTCTGATCCAGGAGATCAATCAAAACTTCGCCCTCGCTTATGAAGGCAGTTACCAGTATATGGATCTCAAACCTGAAGGTTATAACGATCGCCATGCGGTAAACGGCAGCTTCTACAAGCTCACCTTCGCCCCGACCTTTAAGGTTGGCGACATCGGCGATTTCTTCAGCCGTCCTGAAATCCGTCTTTACACCTCGTGGATGGACTGGAGCAAAAAACTCAATAATTACGCCAGCGATGACGCGCTGGGCAGCAGTGGTTTTAAATCGGGCGGCGAATGGTCGTTCGGGATGCAGATGGAAACCTGGTTTTGATGGTTAACACCTGGCGACAGTAACCGCCGGGGCGACAAAATACGTTTCGTCGCCCCGGACACAATAACAACGAAGAGAATGCGCTCCGGCTACCACGGGACGACAACTCGAAAATCAATACGCATTCAGAGGGTACTATGGATTTTGAACAGATTTCCCGCTCGCTACTTCCGCTTCTGGGAGGCAAGGAAAATATCGCCAGCGCCGCGCACTGTGCCACACGCCTGCGCCTGGTGCTGGTCGATGACTCACTGGCCGATCAGCAGGCCATCGGCAAAATTGATGGGGTGAAGGGCTGTTTCCGTAACGCCGGACAGATGCAGATTATCTTCGGCACCGGGGTGGTGAACAAAGTCTACGCCGCCTTTATTCAGGCGGCAGGGATTGGCGAATCCAGCAAATCGGAAGCTGCCGACATTGCGGCGAAAAAACTGAATCCTTTCCAGCGCATTGCCCGCCTGTTGTCGAACATCTTTGTGCCGATCATCCCGGCTATCGTCGCCTCCGGCCTGTTGATGGGCCTTCTGGGGATGGTTAAAACGTACGGCTGGGTCGACCCGGGTAACGCCATCTACATCATGCTGGATATGTGCAGCTCAGCGGCGTTTATTATTCTGCCGATCCTGATTGGCTTCACCGCCGCCCGCGAGTTCGGTGGTAATCCTTATCTTGGCGCGACGCTTGGCGGCATCCTGACTCACCCGGCGCTCACCAACGCCTGGGGTGTGGCCGCCGGTTTCCACACCATGAACTTCTTCGGCCTTGAGATTGCCATGATCGGCTATCAGGGCACGGTGTTCCCGGTGCTGCTGGCGGTGTGGTTTATGAGCATCGTTGAGAAACAGCTGCGTCGCGTGATCCCCGATGCACTGGATCTGATCCTGACGCCGTTCCTGACGGTGATCATTTCCGGTTTTATCGCCCTGCTGATTATCGGCCCGGCTGGTCGCGCGCTTGGCGACGGTATTTCGTTTGTCCTTAGCACCCTGATTACCCACGCCGGTTGGCTGGCCGGACTGCTGTTTGGCGGTCTCTATTCGGTTATCGTCATTACCGGTATTCACCACAGCTTCCACGCCATCGAAGCGGGACTGCTGGGCAACCCATCCATCGGCGTCAACTTCCTGCTGCCGATTTGGGCGATGGCCAACGTCGCTCAGGGCGGTGCTTGTCTGGCGGTGTGGTTCAAAACGAAAGATGCCAAAATCAAAGCCATTACCCTGCCCTCGGCGTTTTCTGCCATGCTCGGCATCACCGAAGCGGCGATTTTTGGTATTAACTTACGCTTTGTAAAACCGTTTATCGCAGCCCTGATTGGCGGCGCGGTGGGCGGCGCGTGGGTGGTATCCATGCATGTTTACATGACCGCCGTGGGCCTGACGGCTATCCCTGGCATGGCTATCGTGCAGGCCAGCTCGCTGCTGAACTACATTATCGGGATGGTTATCGCCTTTGGCGTCGCCTTTGTCGTCTCCCTGGTACTGAAATACAAAACGGACGCTGAATAATGTCACATCCATCACGCCTGCCTGCGATTTTGCAGGCTGTTATGCAGGGCCAGCCGCGCGCGCTGGCCGACAGCCACTATCCCCGCTGGCACCATGCGCCGGTGACCGGGCTGATGAACGATCCCAACGGCTTTATTGAATTTGCCGGACGTTATCACCTGTTTTATCAGTGGAACCCGCTCGCCTGCGATCATAAGTTCAAGTGCTGGGGGCACTGGAGCTCTGCCGACCTGCTGCACTGGCAACATGAGCCGATCGCGCTCATGCCGGATGAAGAGTATGACCGCAACGGCTGCTACTCCGGAAGCGCCGTGGATAGTCAGGGCACGCTCACCCTGTGCTATACCGGCAACGTAAAATTTGACGACGGCAGCCGAACCGCGTGGCAGTGCCTGGCGACGGAAAATGCCGACGGCACGTTTACCAAACTCGGCCCGGTATTACCGCTGCCGGAGGGCTATACCGGCCACGTGCGTGACCCGAAAGTCTGGCAGCACGAAGGTCGCTGGTACATGGTGCTGGGCGCACAGGATTTGCAAAAGCGTGGCAAGGTGTTGTTATTCAGCTCAGCGGACCTTCATGAGTGGACGAGTCAGGGCGAAATCGCCGGTTATGGCATCAATGGCCTGGACGACGCGGGCTATATGTGGGAATGCCCGGACCTGTTTGCCCTCGGCGACCAGCATGTCCTGATTTGCTGCCCGCAGGGCGTGCCTCGTGAGAAAGAGCGCTATCTCAACACCTACCCGGCAGTGTGGATGAGCGGCGATTTCGACTACCACCGCGCGGCCTTCGAGCATGGCGAACTGCACGAATTGGACGCAGGGTTTGAGTTCTACGCCCCGCAAACCATGCTTACCAGTGATGGCCGCCGTCTGCTGGTCGGCTGGATGGGCGTGCCGGAGGGCGAAGAGATGCTTCAACCGACCCTCACCAACGGCTGGATCCATCAGATGACCTGCCTGCGTGAGCTGGAGTTTATCGATGGTCAGCTATACCAACGTCCTCTACGAGAGCTGAGCGCCCTGCGCGGCGAAGCGCACGGCTGGGCAGGGAACTCCCTGCCGCTGGCACCGATGGAAATCGTTCTACAAACCACTGGGGACGATATTTTGAGCCTCGATTTTGACGGCGCATTAATCCTTGAACGCGATGCCAGCGGGATCCGCCTGGCCCGACCCAGTCTGGCCAGCGACGAGAAGCATTATCGTTACTGGCGCGGAGACGTCCGCTCGCTGCATATTTTCATCGACCAGTCTAGCGTGGAGATTTTCATCAACGGCGGCGAAGGAGTGATGAGCTGCCGCTACTTCCCGGCCTGTTCAGGGCAGCTAATGTTCTCTGGCATCACACCGGACGCATTCTGCTACTGGCCGCTGCGAACTTGCATGGTAGAATAAGCGTTTTGCCTCAAGTTCATGGCGTCGTAATGAAAACTAAACGCGTAACCATTAAAGATATCGCCGAACAGGCTGGCGTCTCAAAAGCGACCGCCAGCCTAGTACTGAACGGTCGTGGTAAGGAGCTGCGTGTGGCGCAGGAAACGCGTGAGCGAGTACTGGCGATTGCCCGTGAGCAGCACTATCAGCCAAGCATTCACGCCCGCTCGCTGCGCGACAACCGCAGCCACACCATCGGACTGGTGGTGCCGGAGATCACCAACCACGGCTTTGCGGTCTTTTCACATGAGCTGGAAATGCTGTGCCGCGAAGCAGGCGTCCAGCTATTGATCTCTTGTACTGATGAAAACCCCGGTCAGGAGAGCGTGGTGGTCAATAACATGATTTCCCGCCAGGTTGACGGTCTGATCGTCGCTTCATGTATGCACAACGATGCCGACTATCTTAAGCTCAGCCAACAACTGCCAGTAGTGCTGTTTGACCGTTGTCCTAATGAAAGCCTGCTGCCGCTGGTGATGACTGATTCGATTACCCCAACGGCGGAACTGATTTCCCGCATTGCACCTAAGCATAGCGATGAGTTCTGGTTTTTAGGCGGTCAGTCGCGTCTGTCGCCTTCACGCGATCGTCTGACCGGCTTCACGCAGGGTTTGGCTCAGGCGGGTATTGCACTGCGCCCGGAATGGGTGATTAACGGTAACTACCACCCGAGCTCAGGCTATGAGATGTTCGCCGCACTCTGCGCGCGACTTGGGCGGCCGCCTAAGGCGCTGTTCACTGCCGCCTGTGGACTGCTCGAAGGGGTACTGCGCTATATGAGCCAGCACCATTTACTCGACTCAGATATCCATCTGACGAGCTTTGACGATCACTATCTTTATGATTCGCTGTCGCTGCGTATCGATACCGTACAGCAGGATAACCGCCAGTTGGCCTGGCACTGCTATGATCTGATAAGCCAATTGATCGAGGGCGATACGCCCGAAACGCTACAACGCTACCTGCCCGCAACGCTGCAGTTTAGGCATCAGTAATAACTGAGCATTTTTGAATACCCTACAGAGGTGAAATCTGGTGCGAATCCAACAATCAAAAATCAATATTTGTAGTGATGTGATGCGGAAAGGTCTTCACTGCATCAGTAATCACACCAATCGGGTTAAACGGCAAACTGAGTGGTGGTAAAGACTGACACCGGCATTATTACTGTCACTGTGGAACATCACTCCGGCGGGTTTACCGCAAGCTTCCCACGCAATTTCCAGCGCTTTGATGTCAGCTTGCTGTCCGGTGAGAATGACATTGCCCAACCCTCAGGTTTCCTTGCGAACAGATCGAGAACAACAGCAAGGTAAGCCCAACGCTTGCCTGTCCAGAGTAGAGTAAGAGGCAGGGCGTAGTCGGACTATTTCCCTGCCTCTCCTCCCCGAACCGGACGTGCACCTTTCAGCGCATCCGGCTCTCCATTTAAATGCTGGCGAACGCCATTGCCACTTCTGTAAAGCGCGATGTATACGTGTTTCTGGTCTCCGTCCTCAGATAGGGATTGCCTTCGGGTAGCCGCCAGCGGAACAGCTTCTTGCCTTGCCCCACCAACCGGTACAGTATTTCGCCGCTGAGCTTGCCGTGATTGGTTTTACCAAATAAAACCCACGTTTTGCTCTGACCCGGTTTCGGTGATTTACACCACCACCTCATCAGGGAAGCGATACCTGTACGGTATTTGCGGGCCAGCCAGTGAGCCAGCTTCCAGAACACGACACGGTCGATATAACTGAAGACTTTGGCCTTAAAATCAACGAACTGATAGAACATGGCCCAGCCTTTCAGTTTTCGGTTGAGTTGTTCAGCCATATCGACTTTGCTTTCACTGTAGTTGCCTGATAACAGTGCTGTCAGCGATGCGGCGAAGTTTCTGGCTTTCTCCTGCGGGATCGTTGAGACCACTCGCATCTCGCCATAACGACTGCGTTTGCGAATGATCCTGTGCCCCAGAAAGATAAAGCCGTCATTAACATGGGTGATTTTAGTCTTATCCATGTTCAGCCTGAGTTTCAGACTGCCTTCGAGCACACCCCGACACTCCTCCCTGATGGCTTCCGCCTGTGCTTTGGTGCCTTTGACGATGAGGACAAAATCATCGGCATAGCGGCAGTACGCCACCGCGGGTTTCCACTGCCAGTTTTCTCTGACCGCCGTACTTCGGCCCCGTTGGATACTGTTATTCCAGTACCACCGATCTTTTCTGGCTTTCCCGCTCAGGTAGCGCTCATGCAGGTATTGATCGAACTCATTCAGCATGATGTTCGATAATAGCGGCGATATAACACCGCCCTGTGGCACACCTTCACTGGCCGCCCGAAAGAGACCGACATCGATATGTCCCGCCTTGATGGTTTTCCACAGCAGAGTCATGAAACGTGCGTCACTGATCCTGCGGCGTACAGCCTTCATCAGCAGTCGATGATGTACGGTGTCGAAGTAACTGGACAGGTCGCCTTCAATCACCCAGCGTCCCCGGGTTTCACCGCAGTCTGTGAGCTGTAATTTCACCGTGCGGATCGCGTGGTGGACACTGCGCTCAGGCCGGAAGCCATATGAGAGCGTATGAAAATCACTCTCCCATATCGGCTCCATCGCCATCAGCATGGCCCGCTGAACAATACGATCCCGCAACGCGGGGATACCCAGTGGTCGCAGTTTGCCGTTGCTTTTAGGGATGTAAACCCGTCTGGCGGGCAAGGGCTGGTAGTGGCCTGAGAGTAATTCATCCCTGAGGATTTGCAGTTCAACAGCCAGTCTGGCCTGTAGCATTGTTTTGTTCACGCCATCAACGCCGGGGGTATGCGCCCCCTTTGATGAAAGCGTGATCCGCGCCGCTTCAGCCAGCCATTCTGGTTGTGTTATCAGACGCAGCAGCCGTTGAATCCGTAGGGACGGATCGGTGGCTGCCCATGTGGCAAGCTTGCGTTGCATTTCGCTGATTATCAAAGGTCTTCACCTCGTTAGGTCAGTTAATTCACGTCGCAAACACATTCAAACTGCTTCCCTTCGCCATGTAATGGGCTTTCCCCATCGCGGACTACTACGGAAGCTCCGCCAGCCAGCGCGTCATCGGAGCCATGCCCCCTTAACATCCGTCGCTGACCTTCCCCGGTTTACCTGCCTGGACTCAGGCATACTGAGGAGGCTGCCCGTCGCACTCTTTATCCTTGCTTGCCGCAAGTTGGCAGAAGTCAGCAACGCAAGCGTGATAGACGCTGCTGCCCCGGTGTTTCGCATACATGTCAAAACACCTTCGACCGGCAGTGCTTACGTATCACTGCCAGTTCCTCCTGCACGGCCTGTCAGATCACGTAGGCCGTGGTGACGTTTTCAACCCACAGAGGCGGATTAACGGGTTCATGTTCTTCAGCCTTTCAGTACTTAACCTTGAGGATCATCTCGGCTTAGTGATCTCGCCTCAATCCCCGTTGTCAGCGGGTTACATCACCCTGCGGGCATGCCGCAGGTCACTGCCGCTCAGGTTCTCCACCGTCACACCCGGTGGGATTGTTGGGTTTCTCATCGTGAGTTACCGGTTCAATATTCCAGACAGACTCGCGGTTCATTTAAGCATCCATGCCCGCCCTGAACTCCGGGCACACTATAGGTCACATCACCGCACCACACCTGATTTGGCTCGGTCACGGCGAACTGCCTTTCAAGGTAGTTAGGGATAGCAACATGTTCATGACCACCACGTTTATACCGGTGAGTCGGCTGCTGACAGCTGACCAGCCCCAGCTCTTTCATGAGCCTGCCAGCAAGCCAGCGTCCCATCTGGTAGCCTCTCCGGGTTGCCATTGTGGCGATGCTTCTTGCTCCGGCCGAACCGTGGCTGATGCCATGTAGCTCAAGTACCTGACTGCGTAATACAGCCCGTCTGCCGTCTGGTTTTTCAGGACGGTTTTTCCAGTATCTGTAGCTGCTGCGATGAACCCCGAACACATGGCAGAGTGTGACCACAGGATAATGCGCTCTGAGTTTCCCGATTATCGAGAACTGTTCAGGGAGTCTGACATCAAGAGCGCGGTTGTAGATTCAATCTGTCAATGCAACACCCCTTTCAATTATCTCTTTCGGTGTTTTGAACTTCAGTGTCTTTCTCGGTCTGTTGTTTAGCTGAGCAGCAACCAGATCTAGTTCATGTTGAGTATATTGGGCAAGACATGTCTTTTTAGGAAAATACTGCCGAATTAGCCCATTTGTGTTCTCATTTGTTCCCCGCTGCCAAGGACTCTGAGGATCGCAGAAGTAAACTTTAACGCCGGTGCTGACAGTAAATTCTAGATGTCTGGCCAGTTCCATTCCTCTGTCCCATGTCAGTGATTTTCTGAGTTCTGACGGTAAACTCAGGAATTTGTCGGTAAGAGCCTGATTTACTGAGACAGAATCTTTGCCCCTGAGTCTAAGGATGATCGTATAACGTGATTTTCGGTCTACAAGTGTGGCTATATGAGAGTTTTTTGTACCTGAGACTAAATCGCCCTCCCAATGCCCCAGAGAGCGTCTGTTATCGATATTTCGGGAACGTTCGTGAATTGGTGTTCCGTTCACTATGTTAATCGTACCTCTTTCGCCTTTGCGGGTATGACGCCTGCCATGGCGAAGGCTATGCGACCGTCGCAGATGCTGTATATTCAGGTGGTGTAGCGCTTCACGGCTACGAAAGTACAGCGTTTTATAAATTGTCTCAGGTGATATTCGCAGCGTTTTTTGACGTGGTTTTGTTCGCCTTAACCATCCTGATATTTGCTCTGGAGACCATTTCATCTCCAGCTTTTCCAGAACAAGCTTTCGCAATGGTAAATTTTGATCCAGTAAGCACGGTTTTGGCCTTTTCGCCATTCTGTTGGCTCGGTTATTAGCATCAACAGCTTTGTAATAGCGTCTGCCCCGATTACGCTGAACTTCACGTGAGATCGTCGAAGGACTGCGATTCAGCGCAGTAGCTATCGCACGAATGCTCATTTTGGCTGACAAACCAGCTCGTATCTCCTCGCGCTCAGACAGTGTCAGGTGAGCTACAGCCCGCTTACGCTCATGGGGTTTTATGCCGCCAGTATCCCTTAACATAGTGAAGATCGTTCCGGGTTTTGAACCCAGGATATTCGCTATTTCACTGAAGCCTGTTCCGTTCTTCCATAGTTCAAAAACAGAGGCTTTTTCCTCTGCTGTAAATGTTCGTCTCATTCAAAAAACCTCCGCAACCCCATGTTTTCACATAACTGTTGCGTTGACCAATTGAATCTACAGTAGCCTTTTTTAATATTTCATTCTCCATTTCAATGCGTTGTAGCTTTTTCCTCAGCTCACGTATTTCGATTTGTTCTGGTGTTATCGGAGAGGCTTTTGGTGTTTTGCCCTGACGCTCATCACGCAGTTGTTTGACCCATCTTGTCATTGTGGAAAGGCCAACATCCATAGCTTTGGCGGCATCTGCCACCGTGTAGTTCTGGTCAACAACCAGTTGAGCGGATTCGCGTTTAAACTCTGCGCTGAAATTTCTTTTTTTCATTGGAGCACCTGTGTTGTTCTGAGGTGAGCATATCACCTCTGTTCAGGTGGACAAATTCAGTGTGCCACTTCACTGCCCCAGTTGATGCGATTCAATTGTGTTCCAAACGACTCGCCGCTCGTACGGCTGAGGTCAGTATGACAAAGCACGTCGTAGCTGAACCGGTCGCGAGCAAATATGTTGGTCTTAAGGTTGCGGTTATAGTTCAGCCAGTTGTCCGCAAGTTTCTTGGGGCATAACACCAGAACTGACTTGTTGCGCAGTTCGTAATACTTTACGACGGCAAGTGCGGTGAAGGTTTTGCCCAAGCCCACGCTGTCGGCCAGGATGCAACCGCTGTAGTTTTCAAGTTTGTTGATGATCCCAGTGGCAGCATCTTTCTGGTAATTGAAGAGTTTGTTCCAGATGAGCGTGTCTTGATAGCCCGTGCGGTCATTGGGCAGGACATCCTCGTTGAGGTCGTCCAGAAACTCATTGAAGATGTTATAGAGCATCAGGAAGTAGATACTTTCAGGCGAGTTTTCCTGGTAGACGGATGCAATGTGGTCGCAGATCTGCGCCGTTACATCCTCCAGCTTCTCAGGATCTTGCCAGATCTGGTTAAACAGATTGAGGTAGGTCGCCGTAAACGTCGACTCGTCCATTTTGTTGACGAGGTTTGAAACAGCATTGCCTTGCTGGTAGCCAAGATCGACGGCCGTAAATCCGTGCAGTGGCATGTAGGCAGTCTCTGCGGCGGCGGCCTGAACACAAGCAAACTGCTGCATCGGAGCCTTGCTGCGATTGGACTTGAATGTTGTCTTACGCCGCATCCAGTCCGCACACTCTTTTGCAATTGCGCGCTGGGTCAGTTTGTTGCGCAGCTGAATTTCGAACTCACTACCGTACAGACTACGTTCGCGGTCAGCCTTCGGTATGTGGAATTCTTTGCGTTCCTTACGAATCTTGTCGGTTACTTCATTAGCGGTGAACGTCGGCGAGGTAAAGATGAATTGCAGCTCGTCGATTTTTTCCAGCTCTGCTTTTAGCGCTTCAAACGCGTACATCGAAAAACAGGAGGCGGCGATCTTCAGGCGAGCACCGGGTTTGAGCGTCTGCTTTAGGTCGTCTCCGAGCAGACGATTGATATTGTCGATCAGTTCCATCAAGAGTCAGCCTTTGTAGAGGTGCTATAGCCTGGTGCCAGTAAGGCGTTTTTCACGCCGTAGATCGCGAGATGATCTTTGAGCCATAAACGGTACTCCGGTCCATTTAGGCAATGATTGGGTGAGCAGTCAACACGCCAGCGCTGCAACATATAGCCTGCCACCGCTGCACGAACGTACATCCTAATCGAGCCACCGGTCATCCCGTAGTCCATCTCGATGATTTCGGGGCGTTCAACACGCGGGTGCGGCACGAAATCCAACTCAACGATGCGCGTCCACTGGATATCATTATCCGGTCGTTCGTTGGCCTGCGGAACCTCTTCAAGCAATGTTGGCGCTTCGATGTGGGTGACGACGAAATCCCGAAACTCTCCACTCTTGCGATCAAAGGCCCGGGCGTGCCAGCGCAGGCCGGTATCTACCAAAGCAAAGGGCACAATGATCCGTTCGGACTTTCCGCTGCTCATCGAGTGGTAGCGGATGGCGACGGGGCGCTTGGAGTGGATGGCTCGACAAATCACGGCCAACACATCCATCTTGGGTATGCTCAGGGCTGTGGGGGATTCACAGGGTAGCAACGCCTGCATTGGGCCATTCACGCCATCGCCAAAGCCCAGAGCCAGCGCCGACAGAACACGCTGCGATGCGTGCTCGAACAACGGAGAGAACGCCTGCCCGATACGATAGATCTTGTCGCTACCATCAAAGGTGATGTTATTCGGAGCGATTTCCCGGTACAAAGCCAAATCGCGAGTCGCTCCTGCTGGAGCAACGCCAAAGCGCTCAATCAGATCTGGGCGACCGATCTCACCGAAGAAGTAAAGCCGAAAATCGATGTAGGCCAGCCGTTCGCGCTGGACCTGACTCAAGTCGTCAAGCCGCTTACAAGGGGGACTAGGCATGAATCATCACTATAGGGAAAAATGAAAATTTAATACGGTAATCAATAAAGTGCCATGATTATAATCAAATTGATGATAATCAACATTAATACTTATGTAAAAGCAAGAGATGACGTTTCAAACGTAGACAGTCATCGTATTAGCTGATGTTTCTATAACGTTAGATTAATGCCTAACAACTATAAAACCTTAATGCCCAATGCCCAATGCCCAATGCCCAATGCCCTATCGCCCCTCGGACAATTTGCCCTTATCCACTGGTCTGGCTTGAGGATGAGGGGGGCAGAATAACCTAACGACTTAGGGGCCGGGATCACAGGCGGCAGCTGTTTAACGCTTACCTTAATTCAAATTATTTTCAGATAGATATCATTCTTCTGAACATACCTGACTAACGGTGGAATCTCACGATCCTGCCGTTTTTGTATTATTTTTCAGAGGAGTAGTAATGAACAATTCTGAAGGATTGAAGCCGTTTCAGCAATCGCTCGCTGGTCTGCCACAGTGGGTGTCTGAACGTATATTGCAGCAGATAAATCAGTTAACCCGCTACGAGCCAGTGATCGGCATTATGGGTAAAACCGGTGTTGGGAAGAGCAGTCTGTGCAATGCCCTGTTTGCCGGAGATATATCACCGGTCAGCGATGTGGCTGCATGTACCCGTGAGCCACTGCGCTTTCGCCTGCAAGTCGGCGAGCGCTATATGACGCTGGTGGACCTGCCCGGCGTGGGCGAAAGTGGTGCTCGCGATACCGAGTATGCTGCGATGTACCGCGAACAACTCCCCCGGCTCGACCTGGTTCTGTGGCTGATTAAGGCCGATGACCGGGCGCTGGCGGTGGATGAACATTTTTATCATCAGGTGATTGGAGAGGTATACCGGCATAAGGTGCTGTTTGTTATCAGCCAGTCGGATAAGGCCGAACCCACCAGCGGTGGGGGACCGTTGTCCACGGCGCAGAAGCAGAATATCAGCCGTAAAATCTGTCTGCTGCATGAGCTGTTCCAGCCCGTACATCCGGTGTGTGCCGTGTCGGTCCGTCTTCAGTGGGGACTGCGGGTGATGGCCGAGCGAATGATTAAGTGCCTGCCACGTGAGGCCACCAGCCCGGTGGTGTCGCAACTCCAGTCTTCCTTTCGCACGACGGTAGTCCGGGAACAGGCTCGTAGCGATTTTGGTGAAACCGTCGGGGCCGTACTCGATAGCATCAGTGCCTTTCCCCTGATACCCGCCCCGGTACGGGCTGTCATTCAGGCCGTGCGCACCACGGTGGTGTCAGTGGCCCGCGCCGTCTGGGATTTCTTCTTCTGAGTATTTAACCCATCCCTGTTACTTCCCTGCCCCTGTCGCAGATGCGACGGGGATCCCTTTTATTTGTTTTCCCGTTATGAGGAGTCTGCTTATGGCCCGTCTGGCTTCGCGCTTTGGCGCAGCAAATCTTATCCGTCGCGACCGCCCGTTAACCCGCGAAGAGCTGTTTCGCGTGGTGCCCAGTGTATTCAGTGAGGACAAACACGCATCCCGTAGTGAGCGTTATACCTATATACCCACCATATCCCTGCTGGACAGCCTGCAGCGCGAAGGCTTCCAGCCGTTCTTTGCCTGTCAGACCCGGGTACGCGACCCGGGTCGACGCGAGCACACAAAACACATGCTACGCCTTCGTCGGGAGGGGCAGATTACCGGTAAACAGGTACCAGAAATTATCCTGCTCAACTCCCATGATGGCACCAGTTCGTACCAGATGTTGCCGGGTTTATTTCGTGCGGTTTGTCAGAACGGGCTCGTCTGCGGTGAGTCATTTGGCGAGGTGCGTGTGCCGCACAAAGGCGATGTAGTGAGTCAGGTGATTGAGGGGGCCTATGAAGTGCTGGGCATTTTTGACCGTGTGGAGGAGAAGTGGGATGCGATGCAGTCGTTGCTGTTGCCACCACCTGCGCAGCAGGCACTGGCAAAAGCCGCGCTGACGTACCGCTTTGGTGAGGACCACCAGCCGGTGACTGAGTCGCAGATCCTCTCCCCGCGCCGCTGGCAAGATGAGAGTAGCGACCTGTGGACCACGTACCAGCGTATTCAGGAGAACCTGATTAAGGGTGGGCTCAGTGGCCGTAATGCCAAAGGAGGACGGTCACATACCCGTGCCGTTCGCGGTATCGACGGGGACGTGAAACTTAACCGGGCACTGTGGGTGATGGCGGAAGCGATGCTCACGCAACTGCAGTGACCGTTTAATGTTGCCGCTTTGTTAATATCGGACACCACCTGTCCGCATCGCACCGTGCTGGCGGTCCTCACTCACTGAGGAATGGCCTGTAACCCCCGCTGCCTCTGGCTTTTGCAGAAATGAAAAATAGTTTCTGTGATGTCCATACCCTGTCCGACCCCCTCTTTAAAGTAATCACATCATTTTCAGTCAGTTAACTTTCACGGAGAACGTCTCATGACACAGGCAGAACGCCGCCATGACCGGCTGGCTGTCAGGCTGTCACTGATAATCAGCCGTCTGGTGGCAGGGGAAACACTGAGTGTGCGTAAGCTGGCCGCTGAGTTTGGTGTGTCGGTGCGCACGCTGCGGCGTGATTTTCGTGAGCGGCTGATGTATCTGGACCTGGAGTATCAGTCCGGATATTGCCGCTTACGCACTGCGGGCAGTGAGACGCAGATGGTGCCCGACGTGCTTATCTTTGCCCACCGCAGCGGGATGGCCGGTCTTTTCCCTGGCTTTGACCGTCGTCTGGTAAACGCACTGCTGATGTGCGATGAGTCTCCCTGCGTAATCGCACCCGCCAGTCCGGCTCCTTCGCCATCAGGCGCATTGTCTTTCTGGCGACTGATTCAGGCCATTACCGGGCGCAGGCGGGTGACGCTGATTGCCGAGGAGCAGCGCTGTGAGCGGCTGGCTCCCTGCCGGTTACTTATCCACCAGCAGGCCTGGTATCTGGTGGCAGAGCACGACGGACATATCGCCTTATTCACACTTGATGAAATCCATCTGATTCAGCCTTTGCAGGAGACTTTTCGCCGGAATGACAGTCTGTGCCGCCTGACTGAAGACCCGGTCTTCATTCAGGCCTTACCCCATTTTCGCTTTATCCAGCATTCACTGCTTACGTTTGTTCCGGCTGACAGCCCACCGGAATAGCGCAGGCGTTGTTATCAACCCGGCAACAGGGAGGAGCCCAGTGCCTGTTATTGCCATTATCGCCATTGTTATCATCGTCATCATTCTGAACAAAACTGGAGTGTCCGACAGCCTCACGGCCCTGACACTTGCAACCGTTGCCGCACTACTGACGGGAGGTGGCGCAGCCGGTGCTGCCAGTGTCGCGCTGACGCCGTTCGTCGGCGTGCCGGTGGGTATTTTCGTGGGGATTTATGTCTTTACCAAAGTGGTTCGTCTGATTTCAGGAAAAAATAATGAAACGTAAAACACTACCTCTACTGGCGCTGGTTGCCTCCACTCTGTTTCTGAGCGCTTGCGATGACAGGAGTGATGACCTGAAAGCTATCAGTAAATTTAAGGACCTCACGCCTCCGCGCTTCAGCGATGTGGTGAGCCGTCAGGATGATGTCAGGGAAGAGTGGTCGCAGATTGCTCTTTCTGGTCCCACTATGCAGGTCTTACGTACCCGTCAGTCGCCCGATGGCTGCGAGGGTGGCTGTTACTACTACCTCGTGGATATGGAGGAGAAAACCGTGCAGCCGCTGATGAATGCGCTGTGTATTGCCGACAACATCAGCCTGGAATACCACGAGAAAACGGACCCGCGCACCCGGGAGCGTTTCCTTGAATATTCCCATGACGGCAAACTGATGGGACGGCTGCTGATACCCTCAAATCCTGATAACCGGGAATAAATACAAAGACAAAGGAGACAGAAATGAAAATAAATTCTTTAAGTCGGCTCATGCTCGCTGGCGTGCTGCTTGTCAGCTTCAATGCCTCTGCGGTTTCGGGACTCTGGCAACAGGGGTACGGTCAGGGCAATGCGGAATACAGTGTGACGGATAGCAGCGGAAAGATGTTTACCATCAACTGCACGGAAAATCCGGACCAGAACGGTATTTACCAGCAATCGGTTTTTCTGACCCTCGCAGGGGATAAAACGATCAGCTCGCATGATGACAGTACCGACATCACAGTGGTGATGGGCCCCATAAGCAATACGCCATTCCCTCAACCCTTGGCTGGCGTAACGGGGATAATGCCTGGTTTAGTTTCATCATGGATATCCGTAAGGCCAGGCAGTTCGACGTCTACGTCAATGACCGCAAAGCGGGGACCTTCAGCGTTGACCTGACGAACGCTACGAAGGCACTGCCAACATTAGCAGACTGCACTAACGAGTGACAGTTGTGCTTTCCATCCATAACAACATACCTGACTGCCAGGAGCAGTCAGGGTTTATTTTTTTCATTTTTTATTTCCACCGATTAGTCCAGGCACTTCCGAATAATGAGCGCAGTGGCCAGTTTTAGTTGACTATATAGCAATGATAAAATAATCACGTGTTATGTTGAGATTGTTTATTTAGCGGTTGAGAGAAACTATGGATAAAATTTGTGATAAGTGTGCACACATGATGAGTGCATGTACTTGTGGAACTTGTGAGAACTGTGACGAGAAAGAGTCGGACTGTACCTGCAAAAAATGTAGCCAGTGCAATAACCTTGAGGACTTCTGCTCTTGCAGAATTTGTGAAGAATGTAGTGAAAAAGAAGCAGAGTGCTGCTGTTGAAATGTTAACAATACTGGCTGCAGGAGCTACCTGCCTGCAGCTTCGATTGCCGACGTACCCCGATCCCAGTTGGTTAGCGTATTTCGATTCTTGCAATAATCGCTGGACTCATAGCACGAAGCCGACATACTTACTGGATTGAAGGTCCGCTGTGAGCGAAAAGCGGACGCCCGCATAGCGTAAACAGGCGTCTGATATTTTGATATGGATTGATGACTTAACCCCTTCCCCGCTTCGTCAATGACTTTCTCGTCATTATCTTTGGTAAATGATCCTTTTGCCTTTCCGGTAGAATACTCAGCATTATTTCTGAAGAGCGGCAAAGACGAGTGCCTTGCCATGAGTTCACCATAATTTCATCTGCGCCCGTGCGGCGAACCAGATCCCTGAGCCCGTCACGGACGACCTCCGGTTTGCCCCATACGGATTCACGCAGCTGATAATATTTTGCGGTCAGTTCATCAGCGGTATCACTAGTCATTGCCCGTGAGCGGGTCATGGGGGCCATAACGACGCGGTTTACCAGGTCAGTATCACCGGTCTGAAACTGGGTAAATAATTTTTCCATTTTTATCTCCTTTGCTGGAGGAAATATGATGGTCTCAGCTACGGAATAAAAAAACAGTAGTCTGTTCCGAACTGAGTAGACATAATTTCTACATTTAGTGTTCTCCTGGTATTAAACCGAAATATTTGATTGTAGGCGATGTCTTACGTAGAGATAAAGCCTGCTGCAAAAGTGATGAAGACTCAGTATGTTCTCTTCTAATACAAAGCAGACGCCCATTCTCATGCAGACGCTTTGTTCTTGTCTCGCTAGCAACCAAATCGCTTGCTCCACAACTATGATTGCTTATTAGCGTTTTCATCAAAAAACAAATCAAAATAAATTGATTTTATGAATTCTCTATCGGAGTCTATATGGTCAGCGCGATTTGCATGCTCTAATGTTTCAATTGCCAGAGTGTGCGCGGCATCAGCAAACATCTCAGGCCAACCCGTACTCAGCATAGATAGCCCTTTGAGCACTCTTATCTGAATCTCTCTCATACTGGCACCATCGCGTGCGACAGGTGAGAAAAAGTCTTCCAGGAGATCGTTGTTCTGAAGTGGCGCAACGTGTACTGAAGGATAGGTCACTTCAATTTCATGAGACTTATTCTGCGCGTAAGCAGAAAGTATACGAACACCTCTGCCAATGACATCGATTGCGGTTCCAGGATCGTTCACTGCGGGTGAAAGGGCTCTGCAGGCTATTTCGGCCATGACGCTAAGACAAAATCGGGGATCCTGAGCAAATGAACGCACATCCGAGACAATGATCGTCTCAAGTAAATCGGCGCAGATTGATGACTCCTGGCCCTGACTCAGGTACAAAGCTGGCATGGACGGATGAATGAAACTGCCTGGTTGCGCCACAAGGTATACATGACGAGGATCATTGGCCAGCAGCTTGCTGAGTTTCTCCATATCAATATATTCAACATAGCCAATCTTCTTCGGATAAACTGCAACCGTTCCTTTCGGCTGTTCATAGCTCTCAAGCCATGGATATCCGCCGAGACAGGGATTTCTGGCTCTCGCAATAAATGTTTCGATGGCCGCCTGTTCTACTTTTGCTGTTGTCTCACCGACCCTCCCCAGAGAGGTCAAATGCTGTATCCAACGAAGCAATGTGATGAGGATGAGGGCAATGACAACGAGTGTGACAATGAATAAAATGACTCTTCCCCTTTCTCCGTAGGCTCCCATATTGAGGGCAATAATTCCTACCAGACTGAAGAGAAAGGAACCAATGAAGGTGGCCAGTACATTTTGTGTGGTTACGTCTTCCACAACTAAACGCGTTGCTCTGGGAGTAACATTAGTAGTGGCTGAACCGTAGGCTGTGACCATGATACTCAGCGAAAATGTGGTCACTGCCAGCATACTCGATGCCAGTATGTTCAGAATGTTATCAACTGCTTCCGCACCAACCTTCACTGAAACCGACTCAGGAATCATTGATTTAAAAAGAATAGATAAAAGAGCCGTTATTATCGCGACAATTGCGAATAACGTAGCTCTGAACCAGAGTTTCTTAAATGTTTGCTTCAGAATCCATTGCCAGCGTGAAATCATTCTGCATTCCCTCGTATTGCGGTCGGGATAAATAATTGCCGCCCCCTAGGACGGCATTTTGCTATCAACGAACCAGGTGCAGGAAGTGCAGGTGTTTTTCGTACTGGTCCAGTATGTCATTAATCAACTGTTCCTGATTCCAGCCCATCACATCATAATTTTGACCGCCTTCTTTGAGATAAACCTCAGCGCGATAATATCGATGTTGGTCAGTCTGCTGCTCATCATTATCCATTGCGGCGAGCGCGAAGGTGGGTGAGCTATACCCGCGAAGCCTCACTTCATATATAAAATTCAGCTCGTTGCCCAAATCCACTTCAAGACGAATACGATCGTCGGCTGCGTCACTAATGTGGCTTATCGTCCCCTGCTTGTTCAGTTCTTCCTGAACCAGCGTCATGGCAGGCTGGATAATGTCGTCCATAAAACGTTTCACAAGAGATCGTTTCGGCAGATACGCGATATTGCGTAACCTTCTCTGCCAGGGAATTGGGTTACGTGCAGCCGTAGGAGCAATAGTCGCCATGCTCAGGCTTTCACGCTTAGTCAAATCTCGACGCAGGGCTTTTAACAGCCCGTATATGGATATCAGCAAGATCACGGAGAAGGGTAATGCACTTGCTATTGTCACCGTTTGCAGCGCGCTCAGCCCTCCCGCAAGGAGAAGCGCAATTGCAACAACTCCCATGAGCGATGCCCAGAAGATTCGCTGCCAGACGGGTGTGTTTGCCACCCCACCTGATGCCAGAGTATCTACAACCATTGCCCCCGAGTCAGCAGATGTGACAAAGAAGACGATGACCATAGCCATTGCAATAAATGACAGCACGGAGGAGAACGGGAAATGCTCCAGGAAATTGAACAAGGCCAGCGAGACATCCTGTTGGACGGTATTGGCGAGATCGGTCGCCCCCTGGTTCATAATGAGATAGATTGCGCTGTTACCAAACACCGTCATCCACATGAGCGTAAAGCCGGCCGGAACAAACAGCACACCGGTGACAAATTCGCGAATGGTTCGGCCGCGTGAGACCCGTGCGATAAACATCCCCACAAATGGCGACCATGAAAGCCACCATCCCCAGTACAGTAATGTCCAGCCCCCCAGCCAGTTGCTCGACTTAGGTTCATATGCGTAAAGATTGAACGTTTTACTCACCAGTTCCGAAAGATAACCGCCGGTATTTTCCACAAATGACTTCAGCAGAAGCACAGTTGGCCCCAGACACAGGACCAGCGCCAGGAGCAACAACGCGAGGCCCAAATTGAGCTCAGACAGGATACGTATTCCCTTGTCTAGGCCGGTCACCACAGAAATCGTCGCTAACCCCGTGATGGCCACGATCAGAATGACCTGCACCGTTTCATTAATGGGCACCCCGAATAGGTGGTTCAAACCGGCATTCACCTGCAAAACACCGTAACCCAGCGATGTTGCAACGCCAAAGACCGTACCTATAACGGCAAAAATATCAACCGCATGGCCTATAGGTCCGTATATGCGATCGCCAATAATGGGATAGAGTGCAGAACGCAGCGTTAAAGGTAGACCGTGGCGGTAACTGAAAAAGGCCAGAATCAGCGCTACAATGGCATATATTGCCCAGGCATGCAGACCCCAGTGGAAGAAGGTCAGCCGCATTGCTTCCTTCGCTGCCGCAACAGTCTCTGGGGCGCCAACGGGAGGTGAGAGATAATGCATCACCGGTTCAGCAACGCCAAAGAACATCAGGCCGATCCCCATCCCTGCCGAAAAAAGCATCGCAAACCAGGAGTGATAGCTGAAATCAGGTTGCGCATGGTCCGGACCCAGCTTGATATCACCGTAGCGTGAGAGTCCCAGAAACGTGACACTCAATAAAATCAGGGCCACAGCAAGGATGTAGAACCAGCTTGCATTCGTGAAGATTTGTTGCTGAAGTAGTTTGAAATTTTTGTCAGCAACATCCGGGAATGCAGCGGCAAAAGCGACAAGAAGAAAAATTAACAAAGCAGATGTAAAGAATACAGCTTTGTTAATCTGGCTGTGAGACTTCTTTGGGATTGTTTCATTTTCACTCATAATCATTTATTCCATTGATTTAAATCCGTATTGGATAATGCTTACCACCTCTTACAGAGTAGCAAAATTCAACTGACTATGCGGCGTGAATCGAGCACATGGTGTGATGAGTGCCGATACAAATCATCCTATAATCGAAGGAGTTCTTTGTTAATCAGCCTGCCACTTCTTGGGTATTTAATTTGCATATTCTGTACCAGAGCTGGGATATACGTTAAGTGAAGTATATTAGACACGAATTACCAGCTTCTGCTTTTGGCACAAAACGGCCTATCAGCATTATAAAAATATTCAGATATATATCATTCCTCTGAACATACACAACTAACGGCAGAATCTCACGATTCTGCCGCTTTTTTATTATTTTTCAGGGGGGGAGTAATGAATAATTCTGAAGGTTTGAAGTCGTTTCACTAATCGCTTTATGACCTACCGTAGTGGGTATCGGCTGATTGCGCAGCAGGGCCATTAGTTCCTGCCAGTATCACCGGCGTTAACATTGAAGACGACTAGGGCAGGCATGGAACTTTGAACCGGATGCCGGTGAAGGTCTTAACCGCTATACCCGCAAGCCAGGCATCTGTACGGACGTATCCATCTGCTGGCTCCGCATGATTTACCAGCAACATTTAATCTTCCCGAACACTCATTATTACCGCATACGCCAGCCGTCGCCGCTGGCGTTTTTTTATTGACGGAGACATACCCATGACAACAGCGACAAAAAACAACCTCGCATCTGCTGCTAACGAATCCGAATTTGAACTGACCGTAACGCAGATACCCGACGAACAGCGTATCTGCTTCTGGCCGCAGTACTTTGGCTCTATCCCACAATGGATAACGCTGGAACCCCGCATTTTCGCCTGGATGGACCGCTTCTGTGACGAGTACAACAGTGGTATCTGGTCCTTTTACACGCTCAGCAATGGCGGCGCGTTTATGGCCCCTGATGCTGACGTTGACGATAAATGGCATCTGTTCAACGGTATGAACGGCAATGGCGCGGACATGAGTGCTGAAGCCGCAGGCATTGCTGTCTGCCTGATTGAATACAGCCATCACGCCTGCCGTACAGAGTGTGACGCAATGACCGCGCACTATTACCGCCTGCGGGACTATGCCCTGCAGCATTCTGAAGCCCACGCCATTTTGCGTATCATTGACTGACCGGAGGAGCAACGAATGAAACAGCTTTCCTTTTTACCCGGCGAGATAACGCCACAGGACCGGCGTCTCATTCAGCGGGCGCTCAGGGCTCTGGAGCGGCACCTGCATGAGCCTGGGGTAGCCTTCACCTCCACTCATGCCGTCCGGGAGTGGTTGCGGCTGCATATGGCCGCGCTTGAACGGGAAGAGTTCCGGGTGCTGTATCTGAACCAGCAGAACCAGTTGATTGCCCACGAAACCCTGTTTGCCGGTTCTATTAGCAGTACCGAGGTACATCCCCGCGAGGTGGTCAAGCGCGCTCTGTACTTCAACGCGGCAGCGGTAATACTGGCGCATAACCATCCTTCCGGCGAGACGACGCCCAGCCAGGCTGACAAAGCCCTCACGCAGCGACTGGTTCAGGTACTTCAACTGGTGGATATCCGTGTCCCTGACCATCTGATTGTCGGCGGCAGGCAAATCTATTCGTTCGCAGAACACGGTCTGCTGTGAGGTATTACATGAAAATTATCAGTAAACGCCGGGCAATGACGATATACCGCCAGCATCCTGAGTCCCGAATCTTTCGTTTCTGCACCGGCAAATACCAGTGGCACGGTAGCGTCTGCCATTACACCGGCAGGGACGTTCCGGATATCACAGGAGTCCTGGCGGTATACGCCGAACGCCGCCAGGACCGCGAGGGGCCTTATGCCTGCCTGATGAGCATCACCCTGAACTGACAATAAAGAGGTTATCAATGAGCAAAATCACATGGGGTCTGCAGCGTGATATCACGCCACGTCTGGGAGCCCGTCTGGTGCAGGAAGGCAACCGACTGCATTATCTGGCTGACCGGGCCAGCATGACCGGCAAGTTCAGTGACATCGAATACCGGAAGCTGGATGAAACATTCCCGCACTTTATCCGCCAGATGGAATCGATGCTGACCACTGGTGAACTCAGCACCCACCATGCCCACTGCGTTACCCTGTACCACAACGATTTAACCTGCGAAGCCGACACCCTTGGCAGTTGCGGCTACGTATACATCGCCATTTACCCCACTCAGCGTTAATTACCTTCACGAGAGCAAACATGAAAACTTTACCTGCAACAACTCAGCGGGCGGTGAAGCCCTGCCTGTCACCCGTGGCTGTCTGGCAAATGTTACTGACACGTCTGCTGGAACAGCACTATGGTCTGACAATAAACGACACGCCATTCTGCAATGAGGCTGTGATTAAGGAACACATCGATGCCGGTATCACCCTAGCCGATGCCGTGAATTTTCTGGTAGAAAAATACGAGCTGGTTCGTATAGACAGGAAGGGATTTAGCTGGCAGGAACAATCTCCTTATCTCCGGGCTGTAGACATTCTGCGAGCGCGGCAGGCAACTGGCTTGTTGCGGCAAAGCCGTAACAACGTAGTACGATGAACATTGCGTACAACCTTCCCGATTTACATTTCTGAACTTCCTCCCTTGTTTACCTATTGCGTAATGCGCCTGCTACTACCCGGCGGGCGCGTTATCTTTTTACGGACAAACAATCATGCAACCAGAAGTTGAAGTATTAACCGATCATAATGAGCTAATTTGTTCGAGCTTTATTGAACACATTGCCAACACATTAAATTTAGGAGTGGTGTAGACATGGACAACTAAACCTGCAGCCACGGATGTATAGTGAGCGAAGCCCTATCAGGCCTTTTTGGTCAGTAGATAAGATTGATCTTCGTTGATAGAATTTACTTACACCAGCTGTTACATGAAAATAATTTTTTGGTGGGAGAATGATAAGATCTTACGTAAGAATTTGATTTTAATGGTGCCGATAATAGGAGTCGAACCTACGACCTTCGCATTACGAATGCGCTGCTCTACCAACTGAGCTATATCGGCCCTGAAAAGGACATGTCCACGAATGTGAGCACGGGGTAGAAGGTTAAAACTAACCGGGCGACGCGTCAATGGCCTTGCGAATCAAACGCCTATTTTTGCATCATCCGGATTCAATTACGCACGAATCGTGTCGTCACAGGCATCCTGTACGCGGCAAGGGAACGCTATAACCAGCGGCGAACACGCTGCTCATAGTGTTTCCATTCCAGCCCGAAATGTTTTCGCAGTTGTTCCTCTTCAAAATCAATGTGCAATCTGGCAACCGCCAGCATAAACAGTGGTGCAGCCAATATTCCAATCAGGCTACCGACGTAGAGAGCAAAAGCTAACTGGAGTCCACTCATTCCAAGATAGATTGGATTGCGGCTCCAGGCATAACATCCGCCAGTAACAAGCGTGGTCGATTTCTCTGCATGCAGTGGGTTTAGCGTCGTACGTTTCTTCCGCATCTGCCACGCGGTATGCAGTATCATCGCCAAACTGGCGCTAGCCAACAATGCACTTATTACGATAGTCGCCGCGCCAAATGTGAAACGCGGGATCGCCGTCAACGCATCCGCGATGAGGAATAATATTAAGATGAGTGGTGGTGGAAGCCAGACTCTTAATTTTGTCAGGAAATGACACATGGCTATAGACTAACCTCGGAAGCGGTTTGATTAACGCTGATACCGCTATAAATACCCTGTAAAAGACACATAAACAAACAATGTTTCACTCAGAACTGGCTATCGTCTTCACCAGACAGGCAGGATCTGTAGTACCAACCTCGGCAAAAAAACCGGCATCAGAGGCATCCGCCCCTGATGTTCACGACAGGTTTACGCTGAAAAAGTTGAATCCGACGCTGATTCAAACAGCCCTACAGACTGCTTGTAAAAACGCATAAAATCATCAAACATCACTGGCGGTAAAAATTGATAACCCTGCAGGTAATCCACATTATTTTTCCGCAACCATTGCTGCTGATAGCCATATTCAACGCCTTCCGCCACCATGCGTAACCCCAGGAGTCCGGAAAGATGAATGATTGACTCGAGCATAGGGATATGTTGCTCAACTTCTTTAATAGCCTTGATGAACGTTTTATCAATTTTGATTACATCTAGGTCTAACTCATTGAGATAGCAGAGATTAGCGTATCCCGTGCCAAAATCATCTAAAGCAAACAGCACCCCTCTGTTTCGCAACGATCGTATCAGCTCTTTGAGAGCTGGAGTGATAGTTAGAGTCTGATTTTCGGTTATTTCAATCATTAATTTTATCGGTAGTCTTTGCGTTATCTCCATAAAGTTAAGGCATTCCCAATAAAAAACAGGATTACTTAAACCTGATGGACTGACATTAAAGGAGACGAATAGCGTTTTATTAATATCCTCGCTTCCGTCGACCAGATTACGCGCGACGGTGGTCATTAAATAGCTCGTTAACTCATTCATTAAGCCACTTTTTTCAGCCAGAGGTATAAACTCACGCTGAGAAATCGCATAATTATGGCCCTGTGGCCACCGAGCTAAAACCTCAACACCACAGACGTCCCCATTGATATTTACGATGGGCTGAAAATAAGGAATGATTTCTTCATTCCTTATTGCCATACTCAGTCGGCCAGAATCTGAAACATCATATGCATCGCCATAAATTACATTCTCACCAGAATGACTGTTTGTCGGGTAGCCTTCATGCAATAAATTATTCCTGGTTAAAAAAATGATAGTTTCATTAAAATGAGAAAATCCCAGACGAGCGGTTATCCGCTCCCGATATCGATAAACTGACTTAGTTGTTAGTGAGTTAGCAATACAAAAGTCGTGCAATTTTTCTTTTGTGAATGATGAATACAACATTTCCTCTTCAAATTCAGTCAAATGAAAATTAAAAATCGTCGAACCTTTAGTGACCTCCACAACCTCATTGGGTGCCATTAAATTGGCTCTTAGCTGAGAAATCAATTGATCAGATAATTCTCGTCCATTAATGAAAGCATACTCCTCGTATCCTCGATTAACAGAACGAGTTTCATTCATCCGAAGAACAATACAGTTGATGTTGATAAACTGCGTGCTATTTCTCTGAAACCATTTCCTGACCAGTAGCAATGGTAACCGGTTATCGATCACCAGCAAACAGGACGGGTATCGTGGAATAACTGACTGTGTACCAGAAATAAATGATCGCGCATCAACCAGTACCAGATTTGGCAGCCACGCTTTTATCCCTGAGAAAAGAAAAATATCATAACTGAGCAGAAAAACCTTTTTCGCATTCATAGTTACCACCAACTTAAATTTATGGCATAGCAGGTCCCTCGTTATATACACGAGAGAATATACAACACCTTCAGCCTCCAGCAATTATAAGGCGGTTCGTGAATTAACTTTATCCATAAGCCATATCACGTAATTTCAGAGTTTATAATCACAATTATCCATATGCGTATTTCCATTAAATGGTAAATCCATTTTAAATATCAAAAAAGGAAAATTCCTAATTTTCATCAGTACAAATCCTTTTACTCATTTTCACTACAAGGCAAAACAAAAAACCACGAATGCAAGAAACAACAAAATATACAACCACAAAAATCAAAATACTAACACATTACCTTGATTTATGCTGCCCGACAAACCATGAGCGTACGTCGCAGATCTCTTATTGCATAGACATTTCCTGCGATACGGATGACCTTATAATAGAAAATATCCTGTTGAGACATAAGCAGTTCGGTAATGTCATCGGGAACATTGTCATTTTTATTTTTGACAATAGCCAAGCGACGAGTCTGCAGATATCCGTCACGGTCTTTGCCAATAAAATTCAGGACAACATTACGATCTACAGCATAGTGCTTACCCTGAATATTAAGGCTCCCTATCTGGGATACCCGCCCTTCGGTAGCGGAAGAAATACGAAAAACCAACAGAACTTCACCTTCAATTTTTACGCCCTGAGTTTGCGCCTCCAGATGCAGGTAATTCTTGGCAGAGCAGGTCAGCGTCTCAGGTTCTTGATGGCGATAAAAAAAGTATGCTGTTATCACCGCAAGAAAGATCGCCCCGCTAATAAAGATAATTTTCGCATTCACGGGCAGCCCCTCCTTTATCCAGCGTACAGATCCCCAAAAAATTCTCTTTAAGATCATTACCTGCCGATAAATTATTATCATCATAAAAAACAATTATTTTCTTGCCATCATGACAAGTCGCATTTATTTTTCGCCACATATCAGAAGATAAAAACGCTTTCGTTTTATCAGCATTATTGTCATCGGCAGTATAAAGTTCACAATCACCTATTGCCCTGATATAGATAAAATTCGTGGCACCTGAATTAAGAGCTGGCAATATCAAAACAGAGCTCCCAAGAAAGGCAAACAATAAAATGAACAGAACAATATTTTTGCGTTTCGGTGTTGCGGGTGAGTTCACCGTTTCTGTTACCGAACGAACAGGTACATCTCCACTGAAAGATGACTGTTCATCATTGACCGAAGCATGGAACAAAAATCCCTGCCGGGGCAATGTTTCAATGGGATTATCGGCCCCCAACTCACTAAATGCTTTTCGCAATATACTGATACTTTTATTAAGGCTATGACCCGATGGGGCCATGCCATGCTTTTTCCATACTTCTTCAATGATAAACTCACGATGGAGTTGTTGATTTTTATGGGCAATGAATAGCTCAAGTAGTCTCGCTGTAGATGCCGAAAGGATTATTGTAGTATCGCGATGTTTCAGGCTTTTTCTGGTGGAATCGTACTCAACCTGATCATTAATTATACTTTTCATACTACCTGACTCTTGAATACCGTGACATGGAGTACAAATGACCAAAGTTTCATCTGTGCTGAGCTGAATACTGCATTGTATAAAGATAGTTACAGTATAGGTTCGATATCTAACCATGACATATCGGATCAGACTCAATGCTTACTATTGATTGAGTTTGAAGCACCCCTGACCTACTGGGATGTATTTCTGCAACGCTACGATAAACTTTCGGTTTTTTGTTTTGAGCTCACTACTACGCCAGGTTTCACCCGGCAACACATAACGTATGGTGGCTTCATCATCGGTTGAATTGCACCCTTGGTGTACGATGATTTTAAAAAAAGTATTCCCAGTGTTTTTCAGTGTTCCGTTAGCCTCATCAATGGTGTAGGCCAGATTTATGTTTCTCGGGCGAACAACCAATATGGTGTCCATAGCGATCACCGGGAGAGCCTGCCCGCCTTTCCCTTGATTACGTTCGGTAAACAGCGTGATCGGCATTTCACGAAACAGAATTCGGTAATAGCGTTCTTTATCATCCTGCGGCCCGCGGTAGAAAATCTTAAAAAACTCACTCGCCTGCGGAGCCAGTGAAAAATTCAGCGGAGTAAACAGAAGTTCGCCTTCAGCAATATCACTTCTGTTTTCACCTCCCGGTCCCGGCTTATCAATTTTTACTGCGCCGATACTGTATAAATTCTGTTTCTGGCTATCGTTATAGATTCGTTTACTGATAAATGCTTTATCCGATGGCATCTCATAAATGGTCGACTCCAGGTAGACTGCCTGTGTAGAGAATGCTGTCAGACCGGAAAGTAGAATAAATACCCATCTAAGCGCCAGACGACGGCGGTTCATGGCGTCACTCCCACCCAATTCGCCGTGACTTTTATCTCTCCACTGGCGCTGACGACACCTTCCCAGTCAGCGCCGGAAACGGTTAACATCGAACGCGAATCATTCATTGGGAAAAGCAATTTCAAATCAGTAGCATAATAGCTTCCATCGTCATTGTTATTTGCGTCCCAGGGCGTCTGTTGCCACTGCGCATCTCTCATACTGACTGCCGCTTCACTGCAGCTATTTCGTTTTTGCACCACGCCCCCCGACTGACTGTTGTACTGCAGAAAAGCGGGAATAGGGACGGACAGCCCGCCTTGCGCAGACGTAAACAGACAGTAAGGGACACTGTTTATCGTCGTACTTTCCCCAATAACTTGCGCGGTGATACTGTCTGCCTGACGGGGGCCTGAGACGGTTACGGTGTACTCCATTTCTATAGGAGCGGCATCGCCAATCGTGCCACTACCGCTCGCAGAAGCTGTGTTGTCCGAAGAGACGATACTGATCCCATACTCCTTCGGCACAATATTGAGCTGTAGCGAAGGGGTAAACTGGTAGTGTCCTGACTCTGGTGTTAAGCCATTATAAAAGCCGAAGGTAAAGGGCTGACTGTTAGTAATGCTGATCCCTGAATCGACAAGATTCTTCAAAAATGCTTTTGACAGAAAAATATAAATGTATTCTCCAGAGGTCGTAAAAACGTTGTAATAAGCAGTTGAAGTACCATAGTTATACCAGTTTGAACCATTCCCGGAGTATCTCACGGTGGCCGCTCCGGGCGTAAAACCAAGCATCGCCGTATCGACAAAAGCGCGAAACGTCAAGGAGGCGGTCAGATTGGCCGTTTGTTGCAGGTTATAACTCACCATTTTGCAAATCACACCGTCAGTACCGCCCACCACGCCAAGTTCGCAATAACCAGAGTCTTTGGTGATGCTCGGCGTACCGTCGCTGGCAACCCAAAGCTCCTGAAATGCGTTAGTCGAGACAAGTGACAGATGACCGCGTTTAGTTAACGTGTAATTGACGTAATTCCATGATCCTGTCGATTGGTCTTTGCACCGTTGCCCGGAAGAATAATCATAATTTACAGAAGTATAACAGCGGTTGAACACGTAGGTTTCGCTGCTACCGGTAGGCACATTGCGAAAGTACTCATAAGCAGTATCGGTCAGGGAAGCGAATCCGTAGGCGCCACCAATAACGCCTGCGACAGAGCCGACCTGCGCATGATAAAAACCGTTTTTGTCAGTGCCCAATCCGGCAATAAACCCGGTTGATGGGCATTGGGTGCCACTATAACAACGGATTCCCCGGAAAGGCCCGTTAATCGGGGAGTTATCAATCCACATGTCCTGATAATAATTTCCAGGCGCAGTCCAGCCGACAAAACCTAAATACCCGAGACTCACCTGAGAGGTACCGTATTTTATCCACGTGTTTGACCCGCTGAAACGCGGATCAAGTGCCGATGGGGTAATAAAGTATTCACTATCAATGGCATTTTCGATAAACAAATAGTTATTGCTAACTGAGCCGGAAGAGATTGCATTCAACGCCAAAGCAGGCACAGGTGAAAAACTCCCTACGGCACAGATTACAGTAGCTAATTTAATTAATACTTTCATTTTATTACCTCTGCGCCATCGTGGTTTGCGTTGCACATTTCACATCGCCAACCCACGCTGCGCCGCGTGCTTTTTCCAAATCAAGATCGGCTTCGCATATGCTGCCATTGGCTGAAATTAACGTGATGACCGGATACTTTTTATCGATATCGATAGCAAACTCACCCTTTTCATCCGTACGCGTTTTACCGATGTGGTTATGGATATCGGTATTTGCAGCCAATTGTCCATCGGGATAACGAATGCGCCCGAATACAGTGACCATGCTTTTCACTTCAGGATTGATAACACCCACGTTACCCGGATATAGCGTCAGCTCCTGTTTGCGTCCTGAAACAATATCGAAGCTGTCCTCAGAGTTTTTATCATTGAGGATTTCCAGCTTGTACTGAGCATAGGGCGGCAGTGCAATGAAATTTGATTTACCGCTGAGAAGATAATTGCGGTTATTAATCTTCGCAGCCAGTTTCCCTTCACCGGTCAAATCTGTTTTCACAATGATGCCGGACCGCTGCCGCTCTTTACTCAGGCCGAAATCTTTACCTGCCCACGCCAGAGAACCCTGGGAAGAGAAGTTCATATTGGTGGAGTTGTCAGCAGAACGCGTTACCGATACGGTGCCGGCGTTATATTTCGTGTCATAACTCAAATTGCCGTTTACCGAATAATTATTGTCGTAATACTGTTCGCCACTCAGACGCGTTGATGCCGACAATCCGACCGATTTAATCGGGCCCTCAGCATACTGCTTACGCGCGCTGAGATTACCCTGAGTACTGCCATAACGATCCCGGGAGACGCCCATGCTCAACCAGGTCGCCAACGGCAATGATAAATCCAGACTGACATAACGTTCCTGTCGCCCATCGTCATTCCGATTGTTGTAGTAATAACGCTGAATACCTGCACGCAACCCAACCGTGGCATACCTGCCTGAATAAAGGGTCGTGCTGTAGTCCAGATTACGATATTTATTTCCCGAGTAGCGATTCTCCGTCTGACTCACGGTGAGCGAGCCGCCATGAGGAATAAACTTTCCGAGGTTAAGAGTCCCGCCAATGGAATAATTATCACGCTCCTGTATAGGCAGACGATCGCCAATTTTACTGTCTTCACGAGATGCCCATAGGGAACCGTATCCCTCAGGGACATTAAGGTTGATGTTACTGATATTTCGCCATGACGAATCGTTCGCCACTAGCGTCTGATTGCCAATACTTACGTATTCATTCACATTGAGCGTGACATCCGTTTCATTAACCGCATTGTTGTCAAAACCGTAGAGCGTGGATTTCAGGCCCAGCCCCGATAATATCGCCAGCGTCACCGATGCGGCCCCCCCGGCAATCCAGGTCTGCTCGTTGCCCAAATCTTGATAATGATTTCGCTTGTAACTCACACGGTCATAATCCAGTGAGCCACCAAACAGTTGCCACGAAAGCTGATCAATCCCGGCGGCTTGTTGGCGGGCAAAGATTTTATTAACCCTGCTGATACGACTATTAATTGTCCGGCCATTGACCACGATATCTACCGTGACGTCATACACACCATACGGAAAGCGACTGGTATCAATTTCATAGCTGCCCATATTAAAGTTCTGCACGCTGAGCAAACGCCCATCACGGAAGACATGAACCTCGCCAGCGGCTGGCAAAAATACGGTAATCGGCGTGAGTGAAAGCGCGGTATTCTCAACAACCGTACTTCCTTTGTTTCCGTAGCTCACACCGTAAATTTTCCCACCATTCAACGCATTCAAACTAGCAATAGACTGCACGTTCCAGGTGTCGAGCATCCCGAGCGCCAGTCGATACCCGTCATAATCACGCTCATACATCGCACGATAGAGTTTACTGGTGCCGTTGCTGTCGCCGATGCCGTAAAACGAACCGTTAATATTGATATGGTGCTCACGCAGCGATGTTGTATTGTCCACCGTCAGATAGCTGCGGGTACTGCTGCCATTATGATAATCGTTGTAGTAGGTACCAAAGTTATAATTCAGGACGTTAGAGAGAGACTCCACGCTGGAAGGTCCAAGCAGGCTACTGCGTGCGACAATCGCTTCAGTTAACGCATCTTTGCTGACTATCATCTCCAGGTGAAATGAAGAGACGTTGAGTTGCAGGCGTGCATTGTCCGATAGCTCGATATTGGTGTTATCGTGAAATTTCACATCACGAATTTTTTCTACCAACGCACGAGTTTTTCCAGATAACACGGCATTATTAGGCAATTCAGCAAGAGTCAGGGCTTTAACTGTAATATTGCCATCAACAAGCGAAATCATCGCATCGGCAATTTTTTGCTGACTTTTCTCGTCAGTCTCGTTGTAACGAATATATACCGGCACCGTCATTCCCTGCTCCAGTGAACGGGCGAAAGCGCTGGGAATAACGTAATTACCCACTTTTACTGGGGCTGCATGTGAAGTTCCTGGTGTCAGCGCAAGAAAAAGACAAATGCTACCGCCGACAATATATTTTGTTGTCATATGCATCCTTACAATCCGGTATTTTTATTTATCCCGTACAGATGGCTGCTATTGACCATCACTTCACTGTAATAAACTGCTTACCGTGCCAGATACCAATGCGTGAGCGGCTATTACTAATGTCGGTGAACTGCAGTTTTATTTTTGTACCTGGCATAATGTAATAGCGTTCGCGACAACCTCGTCCCTGATCGCGAGCCTTATCCTTACAGGCGCCATAGGCGATCACACGAAACGAAACATTGCCAGTATTGGTAATAACATCGCCATTTCGGCTATATTCAAAACGTTCTTTTCGCGGCGCGACCACCAGAATAGTGCCAATTTCTGCCGACGCTGTTGCTACCGCCATTTTATTCGCCCGGGTTTCCGCGCTCTCGGTGACCGGCTCATCTATCCATTGCAGACGATAATAACGTTCGAGATCATCTGCTGGTCCTTTATAAAAGAAGCGGAAAACATCCTTTGCTTGACCAGGAAGAATAAGATTGGCAGGTGTAGAAAGTAACTCTCCGGAATTGACAGGCTTTATTTCGACTCCCCCCGCCAAAGGTGATGACAATTGTTTTACCGAAACACTGACATAACGCGCCGCATCAGTTGTATTAGTAATTTCTTTCGATAATGAACTCTCAGCAGAAGTCATTATCGATGTGATTTCACCCACATTAATTGCCCATCCGGGAAAAGATGCTACTAACCCTACCAACATCACTGCCGGTAAATATTTTTTCATGACGCCATTCCTGATAAATTCGGGAGAAAAAATTCTCCCGAATTTTTATTACTTAGGCAGACGGAGTCGTCCAGGTTGCATTAAACTGTACTTTTACATCGCCAGTCCAATAGCCGTCTGGCAGAGCAGAGTAATCCGTTACTGCCTGGCTACCATCAGAAGTCGCTGACGCGATGGTGAATTTGAAGTTGGATTGATCGCTGACACGAGCAGCACCGTTATAAGCGCCATCAGCCATCAGGCTTTCAAGACCAGAAGTCGAGCTGGAGTTAACCAGGACAGTATCTGATGAGTTAGTCAGCGCGGTGCCATTCCATGCCACCCCTACGTTCAGGGTAGACGCATCGCCACTGGCGTTGGTCAGCGTGTTACTAATGATCTGAGCAGTCAGCTCAAAATCAGTTGCCGTTTCCTGACCCTGAATAGTCACATCAAAAGCACCGTCCTGAGAGTTGAAGGCTTTCAGTCCTTCAGCATACTGGAAAGTCAAAGAGTTCAGCGGGGTGACAACCAACATACTGGTGGTATCTTTTGTTGCCGTCGCGTCCCACGAGGCAGTTGCAGAAGCAGTAACGTCTGCCATTGCATTTGCTGCAACAAATACAGAAGCCAGAGAGGTTACTAATAATAATTTTTTCATTTTTATCTTCTCCTAAGAACAAACTCACCACCGAGTCTTATTTTTAAGTCACTCCAGCGGTTCCATTAATTGCGAGCCAGAATTGCCGCGCCAAAAAATTATCATTTGAATTAAGTAACATCTCAACAAACCCTGAAACGCAAAAATTACAAAAAACTAAGAATTTTCCCACAAAAAATTTTATCTAAGAAGTCTCCTAAGACAAAATTACTTGAAATGTGCCTTATTTCAGAATTATCACCCACATAAATAAGCAATACCAAACAATTCATCTTTTTTATGTTTTTGATAAATATCAAAAAGATCATACAAATACCACCTAAGCAAAACCCTTACAAAACATAAAGATAATTAACGCCTCCATATTTTCTCTATAATGCTTATTATTTGTTGCAATTATGCTAATTTTTTAACTTCACAAGAAAATTCTCATGAAATATTCATATGAGGGGGAATATTCTTATAAAAGAATCGCTAAGCTGGAGGATTAGTATTCGAATTGATAATTATTTCACAGAAATAAAACCAGGAATTTTCCATATAAAAAGAATATTCCTGGAATATCAAGAGTTATATAACGTTCAACAGGAGAGATTTAGCTGAAACCTTTTAATCCCAAATAACTATTAAGTGTTACCGTTCGCACCCGATGTAGGGTAATCAAATTTTGTTGTTCGAGGGATTTAAATGACCGGCTAACGGTTTCAATTTTAAGGTCGAGATAACTGGCAATTTCCTCCCGGGAGAATGGCAAGTGAAGCGTCGTTTCTGGCCTGCCAATACGTAAATGCATCTCGTAAAACTCCACCAGAAAAGCAGCGATCCTGGCCTCAGCATGTTTATTCGCATAGCGCCGCAGTTTTTCAACAATGAATCCATTGTCCCTGCAGAGAAACTTGATGACTGCGGCAGCAACCGACGGATCCTTTTCTGCTACTTTGAACAACCGCGCAATATCGATATGACATACCTCCGCAGCCGTTGCCGCCTTAATCGTTGTCAGGTACTTCCCCCCTTCGACAGCATCCAGCGCCATGATATCTCCCGGAACATAAAAGCGACTGATAAAATCGTTATCACCGCATTCCACGCTGGACTTGCAGTATCCCTCGTGAATAACAAAAAGCATGTTTGCGGCTTCATCCTGCCGGGCGAGTATCTCTCCTGATTTAAACCTTCTTCTTTTGTCTATTAATCGGTGTTGATTATCACGATCAATTGCCGCTCCCTTTGGACACAGCGAACAATGGCGGGGGGGAAACGGGTTGCCGAGCGGCACTACAGGAATGCGATGTTTGTGAATATCCGATTTCACGCAACAACTCCTCATAAAAATGAGACTGATTCTAATAGATCGGGCCATGGGAACAATACGTGAACTTAAGACCAGGAAAATTCATGCTGGCAGGGAAAATTCTGTGATACATCGCCTTTCTGGCACAGGGACGCATGGGTCATAACCAGACTGATGATGTTAAAACGCAGGATAGAAAAATGTGGCAGTGGAGTGAAGGTTAGAATTAACAGGGCGATGCCTTAATAGCCTTGAAAATCAGAGTGCTATTATGGAATCGCCCGTTTTCAATTACGCACGGATCGTGTCGTCGCCGAAGCCAACCCATTTGTATGTAGTCAGTGCTTCCAGCCCCATTGGACCACGCGCGTGCAGTTTTTGCGTACTTACCGCCACTTCCGCACCCAGTCCAAACTGGCCGCCATCGGTAAAACGCGTAGAAGCGTTAACGTACACAGCGGAAGAATCGACTTCATTCACAAAACGATCGGCGTTGCGTAGCGTACGCGTCAGGATCGCATCGGAATGCTGGGTACCATGCTCGCGGATGTGGGCGATGGCATCATCCAGACTGGTGACGATTTTCACGTTCAAATCCAGCGACAGAAACTCGTCGTCATACTCTTCAGCTTTCACCGCAACCACATTAGCAGGTCCTGCTTTCAATGTAGCCAGCGTCATTTCGTCTCCGTGCAGAGTTACGCCGCTTTGTGCCATCTGCTGGCTCAATGCTGGCAGAAAACGCGCGGCGATATCCTGATGCACCAGCAGAGTTTCTACGGTGTTGCAGGTACTCGGACGCTGGGTTTTGGCATTGACGATAATCTTCAGGGCCGGGGCGATCTCCGCGGTATCATCAACATAGATATGACATACGCCAATGCCGCCAGTGATGACCGGGATAGTCGACTGCTCACGACACAGCTTGTGCAGGCCCGCGCCACCGCGAGGGATCAGCATATCGATGTACTTATCCATCCGTAGCATCTCAGCGACCAGTGCGCGGTCCGGGTTATCAATCGACTGTACGGCAGCCGCGGGTAAACCGCAGGCTTCCAGCGCCTTTTGGATAACCGCCACGGTGGCGGCGTTCGTCCGGTAGGTCTCTTTCCCACCACGCAGGATCGCGGCATTGCCGGTTTTCAGGCACAGGGAGGCAACGTCAACGGTGACGTTTGGGCGCGCTTCATAAATTACGCCAATCACGCCCAGCGGGACGCGACGACGCTCCAGACGCAGACCGCTGTCCAGCAGCCCACCGTCAATCACCTGCCCGACCGGGTCGGCGAGATTACACACCTGGCGTACATCGTCAGCAATCGCTTTCAGACGCGCTGGCGTCAGGGCCAGGCGGTCGAGCATCGCATCGCTCAGGCCGTTGGCTCGCGCCTGCTCAACATCTTGTACGTTTGCGCTGAGGATGCTTTCGGTTTGCGCTTCCAGCTCATCAGCAATGGTTTCCAGTACGCGATTTTTTTCGCGACTGGAGAGCAGCGCCAGCTTATATGACGCGGCTTTGGCAGCAATGCCCATTTTTTCCAGCATATGCCTGTTCCTTAACGGGTGATCATGTCGTCACGATGGACAGCGACCGGGCCGTATTCGTAGCCCAGGATGGTGTCGATCTGTTGTGAGTGATGTCCGGCAATACGGCGCAGCGCATCGCTGTTATAGCGGGTGACGCCGTGGGCAATATCACGCCCTTCGAGATTGCAGATGCGGATCACTTCACCACGAGAGAAGTTGCCTGTCACGCTTTTAATGCCTTTTGGCAATAATGAGCTGCCGCGTTCCAGAATCGCTGCGGTAGCGCCCTCATCAACAGTAATTTCTCCGGCAGGCGGCGCGCCGAAGATCCAGCGTTTACGGTTCTCCAGTGGAGATGCCTGAGCATGAAAACGCGTCCCAACGGAAACGCCTTCCATCACGTCGCCAATGACGCCCGGTTTGCTGCCTGCGGCAATTATGGTGTCGATCCCGGCGCGGCACGCGACATCGGCGGCCTGCAGTTTTGTTCCCATCCCGCCGGTTCCCAGACCCGAGACGCTGTCTCCGGCAATGGCGCGCAGCGCATCATCAATACCGTGCACGTCTTTGATCAGCTCCGCCTGCGGATTGGTGCGCGGATCGGCGGTGAACAGGCCCTGCTGATCGGTCAACAGCAGCAGCTTATCGGCTCCAGCCAGAATTGCCGCCAGCGCTGAGAGGTTGTCGTTATCACCCACTTTAATTTCAGCGGTCGCCACCGCATCGTTCTCATTAATGACCGGAACGATGTTGTTATCCAGCAGCGCGCGCAGGGTATCGCGGGCATTGAGGAAGCGCTCTCTGTCTTCCATATCCGCACGCGTCAGCAGCATCTGCCCGATATGAATACCGTAAATCGAGAAAAGCTGTTCCCATAGTTGAATCAGTCGGCTCTGCCCTACCGCTGCCAACAGCTGTTTCGAGGCTATCGTTGCCGGGAGTTCAGGGTAACCAAGATGCTCACGTCCGGCGGCAATCGCGCCTGAGGTAACAATAACAATACGATGCCCTGCGGCATGGAGCTGCGCGCACTGGCGAACCAGTTCTACGATGTGGGCGCGGTTCAGGCGGCGGGATCCGCCCGTTAACACACTGGTGCCAAGTTTTACCACCAGCGTCTGGCTGTCACTCATGATTCTCTGCCATTCAAAATTGGGGAAAATGATATCAAACGAACGTTTTAGCAGGACTGGCCCCGGTTGCCAACAACCAGCGCACAAAGCATGAAATTTTATTGCGCAGGATCAGCAAGCGTAGCGGCAGATTTTGACGCATTTATTACAGAAACAAAAAAACATCCTTTTTTAAAAATATTCTTACTTTGTCATAAAACGTTCATTGCCAGACGTTAAAAACCCTCCTGTCTTTTAACGGGGGATCACACCCAGTGAATATTAGCGCGTACTTTTAATCAGGAATGAAAATGAAAAAGAGCACTCTGGCATTAGTGGTGATGGGAATTGTTGCGTCGGCATCCGTACAGGCAGCGGAAGTGTATAACAAGAACGGTAATAAACTGGACTTATACGGCAAAGTAAAAGCCATGCATTACATGACGGATTATGACAGCAAAGATGGTGACCAAAGCTATATCCGTTTAGGTTTTAAAGGCGAAACGCAAATTAACGATCAACTGACCGGTTATGGTCGTTGGGAGGCTGAATTCGCCGGCAATAAAGCTGAAAGCGATTCTAACCAACAAAAAACACGTCTGGCCTTCGCCGGTGTGAAATTAAAAGATTTTGGCTCGTTTGATTATGGCCGTAACCTGGGTGCGCTGTATGACGTGGAAGCATGGACCGATATGTTCCCGGAATTCGGCGGCGACTCCTCCGCACAGACCGATAACTTTATGACCAAACGTGCCAGCGGCCTGGCAACTTACCGTAACACCGATTTCTTCGGCGTCGTGGATGGCCTGGATCTGACCCTGCAATATCAGGGTAAAAACCAGGACCGCGATGTGAAAAAACAGAACGGCGACGGTTTTGGTACTTCCGTTACCTATGACTTTGGCGGCAGCGATTTTGCGGTGAGCGGCGCTTATACCAACTCCGATCGTACTAACCAGCAGAATCTGCAAACTCGCGGTACAGGCGATAAAGCAGAAGCCTGGGCAACTGGCTTAAAATATGATGCTAACGATATTTATATTGCAACGTTCTATTCTGAAACGCGCAATATGACGCCAATTTCCGGTGGCTTTGCTAATAAAACACAGAACTTCGAAGCGGTAGTTCAGTACCAGTTTGACTTTGGTCTGCGTCCGTCACTGGGTTATGTGCTGTCTAAAGGGAAAGATATTGAAGGCGTCGGCAATGAAGATCTGGTGAATTATATTGATCTCGGCGCAACGTACTATTTCAACAAAAATATGTCCGCGTTTGTCGATTATAAAATCAACCAGCTCGATAGCGATAATAAGCTGGGCATCAACGATGATAATATCGTTGCCGTCGGTATGGTCTACCAGTTTTGATATAGCATAAAAAAAGCCGGATGGGGTTGCGCCGCCATCCGGCTTTTCACTGTTCATTATGCCGTTAACTTAACCGGTTCATCCTTAAAGTCGTCAGCAGGTTCCAGCGCCAGATTCAGCGTCGTTAACAAGCCAAGTAATTTTTCATGGAATTCACGTAAGGTGTATTCCAGTCGCTCTACCACTTCAGTCTCTTTCACCGGCACCGCAGTCCAGTTACCGTCTTTATCAAACAAACCAAACTGATAACTATACGTGAAGCGTTTTTCCTGCGCCTCCAGCTCCATCCACCAGCCCCAGAACTCGCGTTTCTCAGGGGCGGGTTTCACGTTGACGCAAACAGCCAGACAATCGAAAAAAAACCGATTATCTTCGCACTGCCCTTCGCGGATATACGGGCCCAGCGCGGTGAATTTCTTGATCAATCTACTTTTCGGATGCCCACTCGGTAACGTCATTACGATCTCCTTAGGTGAAGCACCTGTTTTACCAAATCGATAAAATTTAGCAAACTTTTAACACAATCTCTGATTGATCCAACTGGTTATTTCCTGCAACCCTTTGTCAAAATTGCGATACACCGGATTGAAGGGGATCTCCAGTAGCTTACCGTCTGAAGATGAAGATGTGATTAAACGTGACTCTTCTTCCGGGCTAAACGGGTCGTTCTTCCAGAACCCCGAAAGCATTGGCGTCGGGCAGCGTCGCCCCAGCAGGCCCTGCACTTTTAATGAATAGCGATTAAGCTCAACGCGCAGCGCTTCATCGGAGGCGTCATGCATCCCCAGGCGGCTAGCCAGTACATCAAGATACATTTCCGGGACGCTCGCCTGACGCTGCGGGTCACTAAGCAGCGAATGAACCACTGGTCCCAGACAGGCCACCGCCTTCAGACGTGATGATTCCAGATATGCCAGACGTACCGCTACGTTAGCGCCAAAGCGGAAACCGAAGGCCGCCACGCGAGTGTGATCCACCCAGGGAACATTAGGCAGCGCTTTTAATACGTGCTGATGCAGCAGGCTGGAATCCTGAGTCAGTTTCCATTTTGATGAGAACCCAACCGACGGCATATCCAGCGTCAGCATAGCAATGCCACGTGGAGCAAAGTAGCGCTCATACAGACTGTAATAATCCGTTTGCATGGAATCGAGGCCACCGCACATCAGCACCGTCGGGAACGGACCGTCGCCTTTTGGCATATGCAGGAATCCAGTGATTGGCGCGCCGCCGGTAACGGCAAATTCCATCTCGCGCAATGTCCCCGGCAGTCTCTGCGCGGCCTCTTCATAGGCGCGATTGGCCAAAGCCTGTGCCTGTTCTGCCAGCTCATCGCCTTTCAGGTGTGGGTAAGCGGCAATGTTGTACAACGTAGACGCATGTAGCCAGTGGCGTCCGCTCACCTGCGGATCCTCTTCCATAGACGCTTTCTGTTGCCAGTCCATCGCCTGCTTCGCCCACTCATAGATCCAGTTCCCGCCGCGATAGCCGATAACCGTATCGTAGAGTTCTTTATCCGTACGTTCGGCTTCGCTCATCACGATACGTGCCTGCACCTCAAGGATTTCACGCGGGTCGACGCCACGCCAGATCCACATCAGACGATTCACCATGCGATACCAGTGGGGAATGGTTTTACCATCCAGGGCAGATTGTACGGACGGCTGCGCGCCGTGATTAAAACGACGAACCAGCGTTGACGTTTCAGGGTGTTTGAAGCGGGGTTTAAACAGGACTTCGCTGAGGTTAGCCTGTGACATGATTGCAGCCTCCATGAGTACTCACTAAGGCATAGTGTAACCTGACACTGCACAAAAAGAACAACGCCCGGCAGTTGCCAGGCGTTGAAAACTTTTTAGATTAGCGACCAGAGATCGGCGGGACGAACACCACGCCCATATCCCACGGCTGTTCAATCCAGGTATCCTGAGGGATATCAACAACATAATCATTCACCAGCGGGCGACCTGCCGGCTTAGCGAAGATAGTAACGAAATGCGCTTTAGGATACATTTCGCGGATCGCAACGGCGGTACCACCGGTGTCAACCAGGTCATCGATTACGATGAAACCTTCACCGTCGCCTTCGGCACGTTTCAGCACTTTCAGTTCGCGCTGGTTGTCGTGATCGTAGCTGGAGATGCATACGGTATCGACATGACGAATACCCAATTCACGCGCCAGCAATGCGCCCGGTACCAGACCACCACGGCTAACGGCAATAATGCCTTTCCATTGTTCAGAAGGCATCAGGCGGCTTGCCAGTTTACGTGCATGGATCTGCAACATGTCCCAGGTGACGACGTATTTTTCGCTCATGTGAAGTGTCCCAGCCTGTTTATCTACGGCTTAAAAAGTGTTCGAGGGGGAAATAGGTTGCGCGAGATTATAGAGATCTGACGCACTAAAAACCAGTGTTTCGCGGAATCCGCGCCTCTTTTTGCATGCTTTATGCTAGCCGTCAGCGGAGAAAGTGGTATTCTCAATCGCATCGCGCAAGCCTGACTTGTGATGTTTTTAATTCTGCTAACCCCGTGGCCTGCAAGCAAGTTTTGTAGGACATCGCCAAGGAGACTCAACGTGTCTGAACTGTCTCAATTATCCCCGCAACCGTTATGGGATATTTTTGCCAAAATCTGTTCTATTCCTCATCCGTCCTATCATGAAGAGCAGCTCGCTGAACACATTCTGAGCTGGGCCCAGGAAAAAGGTTTCCACGTCGAGCGCGATCAAGTCGGTAATATCCTGATTCGCAAACCCGCTACCGCAGGCATGGAAAACCGTAAACCGGTCGTTCTGCAGGCGCACCTGGATATGGTCCCGCAGAAAAACAACGACACCGTTCACGACTTCACCAAAGATCCTATCCAACCTTATATTGATGGCGAATGGGTAAAAGCCCGTGGCACCACGCTGGGTGCGGATAACGGTATCGGTATGGCGTCCGCTCTGGCCGTTCTGGCTGATGACAGCGTGGTACATGGTCCTCTGGAAGTGCTGCTGACCATGACCGAAGAAGCAGGTATGGATGGCGCGTTTGGTCTGCAGGCTAACTGGCTGCAGGCAGATATCCTGATCAACACCGACTCAGAAGAAGAAGGTGAGATCTACATGGGTTGCGCAGGCGGTATCGACTTTACCTCTAACCTGCCGCTGTCCCGTGAAGCAATCCCTGCTGGCTTCCAGAGCTTTAAGCTGACGTTAAAAGGCCTGAAAGGCGGCCACTCCGGCGGCGAAATCCACGTGGGTCTCGGTAACGCGAACAAGCTGCTGGTACGCTTCCTGGCGGGCCACGCTGAAGAGCTGGATCTGCGTCTGGTTGATTTCAACGGCGGTACGCTGCGTAACGCAATTCCGCGTGAAGCCTTTGCCACCCTGGCCGTGGCTGCAGATAAAGTTGATGCGTTAAAAGCGCTGGTCAACACCTATCAGGAAATCCTGAAAAACGAACTGGAAGCCAAAGAGAAGAACCTGGCTCTGCTGCTGGATGCCGTTACTCAAGACAAAGCCGCGCTGACCGCTGAGTCTCGCGACAGCTTTGTGCGTCTGCTGAACGCCACCCCGAACGGTGTAATCCGCAACTCCGACGTCGCCAAAGGCGTGGTAGAAACTTCCCTGAACGTCGGCGTTGTAACCATGACTGACGACAACGTTGAAATTCACTGCCTCATCCGTTCTCTGATCGACAGCGGTAAAGACTACGTGGTGAGCATGCTGGATTCACTGGGTAAACTGGCTGGCGCGAAAACCCAGGCAAAAGGCGGATACCCTGGCTGGCAGCCGGATGCCAACTCTCCGGTTATGCACCTGGTTCGTGAAACCTATCAGCGTCTGTTCAATAAAACGCCTAACATCCAAATCATCCACGCCGGTCTGGAATGTGGTCTGTTCAAGAAACCGTATCCAGATATGGACATGGTTTCCATCGGGCCAACCATCACCGGCCCGCACTCCCCGGATGAACAGGTTCATATCGAAAGCGTCGGCCATTACTGGACGCTGCTGACTGAACTGCTGAAGTCTATTCCGGCGAAGTAAGTCTGCGCTAAACGCCGGATGGCGCTGTGCTTATCCGGCCTACATGCTGATTTGTAGGCCGGATATAGTTTTTACGCAGCCATCCGGCAATACATCAACATCACAGCCCCAACAGTAGTTGCCTTTCCAGCTGTGGATCCAACAGCGTGACGTGTAATCCCACCAGCCTTACGCCCCGCCCTCCCCGACGTTCATTCCAGGTTTTGCGCGCCGTCGCAATTAAGTCATCTTTACTTAAGCGCGGCCAGACGTGCTCCTGAGTGGTTTGCTGAAAATCATTAAACTTGAGTTTTACTCCCTGCCGGGCGATCAACAGATCCGGTTTTACCTTGGCCAGACGTCGTTCCAGTTCGGGATATAGCCGCTCAATAATCTCCTCACATTCAGCCCACTCATGAATATCTTCTGCCAAAGTACGCTCGACGCCGACTGATTTGCGCAGTCTGTCATTGTTGACGTCGCGCTCATCAATGCCCTGGCTACGTTCCCACAACACGCGACCAAACTTACCAAAACGTTTGAGCAACATGGCCAGGTCGTATTTCTGAACATCCTCGCAGGTTCGCAACCCCATCGCTTCCAGCTTAGCGGCAGAGACTTTGCCAACGCCGGGAATTTTGCCTAACGGTAATGTTCTGAGAAATTCAGGAACATCGGCAGGGGTAATCACATATTGCCCATTGGGTTTGTTGAGATCGGAGGCTATTTTTGCCAGAAATTTGACCGGCGCAATTCCGGCAGAGGCGGTTAACTGTAGCTCGGCAAAAATTGTCTGGCGGATCTCCTGAGCGATCAGCGTAGCTGAGCCATGGCAGTGAGTGCTGTCAGTCACATCCAGATAGGCTTCATCCAGCGAAAGCGGTTCTATCAGCGAGGTATAGCGGGAGAAAATAGCCTGAATCTGGCGGGAGGCTTCTTTATAGGCCTCGTAACGACCAGGTAATAACGTGAGATGCGGGCACAGTTTTAACGCCATTCCGGTTGGCATTGCGCTGCGTACGCCAAATTTACGCGCCGGATAATTGGCCGTGCTGATAACCCCCCGGCGTTCACGACTGCCGCCGATAGCAATGGGAATATCACGCAAGGCGGGGTTGTCGCGCATTTCCACCGCCGCGAAAAAGCAGTCCATATCGACATGTATGATTTTGCGCATGACTCACCTCTCATAACACTGTTTAAGTATACAGTATTTTTATGTTGTGAGAAGTCTGTTTATGCCTTAGGCCGGACCATTCATGACGAAGCGTGCATCGCACAGGTAACGCACGATGTCCGTGATCTTATGTTCTGCGGGATTACCCGCCGTACTGACAAAAAGTTTATTCACTTTGCGAATCTTTGCCCGCAGCAATTTTTCGATCGTCATCAGGCGAAATGCATCATTTTCCACGCAGAAAAGCTCATAGTCGCCCAGACGTTCTCCACAAATTTCACAATGATTCATCCAGTAACGTAGCCCGGTAGTTTTACTTTTAACCAAATAGTAATTGCTGGCTTTGATGTTCTTTTGTATCTCTTCAGGCAGAGAATTAATGTGGAACAGAAAGGTATTCCGTCGAATAGATTGCCAGCCTTTGCCATCCTGATCTTTTCTGATAAAGCGGGTAAACATCACCCCGTGAATATGGGTGAGCTGGTGGCAGCTCCAGCAGTGCATCTTCGAGGTAATCACCAGATAGTACGGCGCAACGATGTTAAAACTGTCGGTGTTGTAGACATAGTCACGAAGCCCCTCATTTAACACATGAGGCTCGGTGTACCAGATACCTGAAACCGGGTCGAAATGCGCGCCCTGACAAGCCCCATCAGTGACGTTATCAGTATGAATATCCAATGGAATAATATGGGTTACATCTATCACATTACCTTCCTGAGGGATAATTTGCCCCCACGTTGCGTGGGGGGCGGAAAACAGAATTAATGAGTGACGGGAACAGAGGGCTGACGTAAAGAGGCCACCTGCTTTTGTTTGTCCAGCTTATCAACCAGTGGCTGAACCACTTTCTCGCCGTGCTGACCAAAATATTGATACAGCGTATCGGAAGCACTTTGCGTTAACACCATGATCTCAATACGGCGGTTGCCTGCGCTTTCCGGGTTTTTCGCATCCAGCAGCATTTGGTCCGCCATGGCGCTAACCTGCATGACTTTATCCTGCGGCATGCCGGCATCTTCCAGCACGCGTCGTGCTGACAAAGCACGGTCGCCGGAGAGGTTCCAGTTGTTGTAAATGTTGCTCTTATAGCTCATCGCATCCGTATGTCCGGTAATAATGAGCTTGTTGTCCAGCGAGTCAAACACGGGGGTCAGCTCAACCAGCAGCGATTTAAAGAACGGCATAATTTTGGCGCTGCCGCGTTCAAACATATTCCGGTTCTGGTCATCTTTAATCAGTACGCGCAACCCCTGAGGAACAATCTCCATCTCGAGGTTGGTTTCCATATGTGCGTTGCGGGCAATGACGTTAATATCGGTCGCCAGCTCGCCCAATTCACGCGCTGATTTTTGCTTCAGCAACACCGCTTTTTCATTTACATCCAGCGCTTTTTTGGCGTTATCTTCTGTGATCTTCGCCGTCTCTTGCGGGGTAACCGTTTTATCCAGCTTGTTGCGCGTGACGTTTTTCTTCTGCGCACCCGGCGCTATCGGCTGCTTGCCCAGCTTGTTTAAAGGTGCCATACCGCCACCATTAAAGATTGACTGGCCGTGCAGCGCCGCCACAATATTTTCTCGGTCAGCCTTGCTGACGCTGTTCACAATTAACTTTATCGTGGTGACCAAAGGTGCGGAGCGTATCTCCGAAGTTTCTGCCCGCTTTACGCTGGACGCCATGCCCGGTAAGCAGATGGCGATCGACGCCGATCTGAACGCAGGACTGATTAATCAGGCGCAGGCGCAAGCGCGACGTAAAGACGTAGCGGGCGAAGCGGATTTCTATGGCGCGATGGATGGTGCGTCAAAGTTCGTGCGCGGCGATGCCATCGCCGGGATGATGATCCTGGCTATCAACCTGATCGGCGGCGTCTGTATCGGGATCTTTAAATACGATTTAAGCGCCGAAGCCGCCTTCCAGCAATACGTACTGATGACCATCGGTGACGGCCTGGTCGCCCAGATCCCTTCTCTGCTGTTGTCGACAGCAGCAGCGATCATCGTCACCCGCGTAAGCGACAGCGGCGATATTGCCACGGACGTACGTAGCCAACTGCTGGCCAGCCCCTCCGTGCTGTATACCGCCACCAGCATTATGTTTGTGCTGGCAGTGGTGCCGGGGATGCCGCATTTCCCCTTCCTGATTTTCAGCGCCCTGCTGGGATTCACCGCCTGGCGCATGAGCAAGCGACCGAAGGTGGCTGAGACCGAAGAGAAAAATCTCGAAACGCTGACCAAAACCATCGCTGAAACCACCGAGCAGCAGGTCAGTTGGGAAACTATCCCCTTAATAGAACCTATCAGCCTGAGCCTGGGATATAAGCTGGTGTCGTTGGTCGATAAATCCAAAGGGAATCCGCTCACTCAACGCATTCGCGGTGTGCGACAGGTGATCTCAGACACGAACGGCGTACTGCTGCCGGAAATTCGCATCCGCGAAAACTTCCGCCTTAAACCGACCCAGTACGCCATTTTTATCAATGGGATCAAGGCCGATGAAGCCGATATTCCCGCAGATAAGCTGATGGCGCTGCCCTCCAGTGAAACCTATGGCGAGATCGACGGTGTTTTAGGCCACGATCCAGCCTATGGTATGCCGGTCACCTGGATTGTTCCGGCGCAAAAAGCTAAAGCGTTAAATATGGGGTACCAGGTTATTGATAGTGCCAGCGTCATTGCGACGCATGTGAATAAGATCATTCGTAACTATATTCCAGAGCTATTTAATTACGATGATATTACGCAGTTGCATAACCGCCTCTCTTCTATGGCGCCACGTCTGGCGGAAGATTTGAGCGCAGCGCTGAATTACAGCCAGCTCTTGAAAGTGTACCGGGCGCTGCTTATCGAAGGTGTGTCATTGCGCGATATCGTCACCATAGCCACCGTACTTGTCGCCAGTAGCACCGTGACCAAAGATCATATTTTGTTAACGGCAGATGTGCGTCTGGCGCTACGTCGCAGCATTACCCACCCGTTTGTGCGCAAAGATGAGCTGGCCGTATATACGCTGAACAGTGAACTGGAGAATCTGCTGGCGAATGTGGTGAATCAGGCTCAACAAAGTGGAAAAGTGGTGCTGGATAGTGTGCCGGTCGATCCCAATATGCTGAATCAGTTTCAGACCAATATGCCGCAGATAAAAGAACAGATGAAAGCGGCGGGGAAAGAGCCTGTGCTGCTGGTCGCACCGCAGTTACGTCCTTTGCTCGCGCGCTATGCGCGCCTGTTTGCCCCGGGCCTACAGGTGTTGTCTTATAACGAAGTTCCGGATGAACTGGAATTAAAGATCATGGGGGCGTTAAGTTAACGCCTGACGAGGCGGTGTCATTACACCGCCTTTTTGATTACAGAATCGTATTTTCCGTAAGAATACGACGAGCGCCTAGATAATGATCCTGCCAGAAGTCATCGGATAAATTGCTCACCCGAATTGTTTCTCCTGTCCGTGGTGATTCAATAAATTGTCCCTGCCCCAAATAGACGCCCATATGATCGGCAATATCCCGGCTGTGAATATGAAAGAACACTAAATCACCACGGCGAAGATCGCGGTTAGCGACAATAGTAGCCCGTCGATAGTGATACATTTCATTCGCTGTCCGGGGCAATTTTGCCGCCAGGATTTTGTTGTAGGCATAAAAAATCAGCCCGCTACAGTCAAACCCTTCGTCCGGATCGGTACCGCCCCACAAATAGGGTTTACCGAGCTGTTGCTCAAGTCGGTGGATGGCCACTTCAGTGATATTGTGTAGATGATCGCTACTGAGAAAATGATCATTCTCAGCCAGTTCCTGCCAGCGATGGTCGCTGGCTTTTAGTGGGCCAGGGAACCACTCCGGGTGCTGTTTAATCAGCGCCCGGTTCTGCTGGCGCAGCGCGCTTTTACTTTCTGCGTTGCCTTCCACCACGTAGCTTGCCTGCTTTTTTACCTGCGCGTGATACTGCTTCAGCAGCCGGGCGCGGTTACGCATCCGCAAGTGCGCCGCATAGCTTAAATGGGCGTCAGATAAGTGGGGCTGAACTTTGGCGACAGACGGTAAAGACAGCACAACATACAAAGACAGCAGACCCGGCAAGAAGCAACGGGGTGCAGAGACAAAAAACATGAAAAGAAGAATACCTGGTCAAACACGTTCGCCGCAGTCTACCGCTATTGCCCATCATTCCTTTTTAATATTCGATTATTAAATAATTAATTTTTTAAATTCAATAGAATAGACATTCTTCACTAATAAGACGAAATGCAGTGTGCTAACCAGCAAAACAAGCCAGTGTCTGACTGCCTTTAAGCACAATTATCCGTATAAAGAAAATCTAAAGTGTAAACGCAGCAAGAGAGACTTGCGAAAAACTCTCTGGGTGATAATGTGAGCGCTCCAGATCCAGATTTATCCGATTTGGGGACTCTTTTGCCGTCCTGGCGTGTGTGATCGTTTTATCAAGGAATAAGCAGTATGCGTAAAATCGCATTTTTTCTTGCGATGCTTTTATTGCCGTGCGTTTCATTTGCCGGTTTGCTGAGCAGCAGCAGCCCGACTACGCCTGTCAGCAAAGAATATAAGCAGCAATTAATGGGCTCCCCCGTTTATATCCAGATCTTCAAAGAAGAGCGAACGTTGGATCTGTACGTCAAGATGGGCGAACAGTATCAATTGCTCGACAGTTATAAGATCTGTAATTATTCCGGTGGCTTAGGGCCGAAACAGCGTCAGGGTGATTTCAAAAGTCCGGAAGGATTTTACAGCGTTCAGCGTGGACAGCTGAAACCGGATAGCCGCTTCTATAAAGCGATTAACATTGGTTTCCCTAATGCCTACGATCGCGCCCACGGTTATGAAGGTAAATACCTGATGATCCACGGCGCCTGCGTTTCCGTCGGCTGCTATGCGATGACCGACAACGGCATTGATGAGATTTTCCAGTTTGTCACCGGCGCGCTGGTGTTCGGGCAGTCCAGCGTACAGGTTAGCATTTACCCGTTCCGCATGACCGATGCCAACATGCAGCGCCATAAGTTCTCGTATTACAAAGAGTTCTGGTCGCAGCTAAAACCGGGATACGATTACTTCGAACAAACGCGTAAGCCACCGACCGTTTCCGTCGTCGATGGCCGTTACGTCGTCAGCAAGCCGTTGAGTCACGAAGTGGTTCAGCCGCAACTGGCATCAAACTACGCGCTCCCCGAGACAAAATAATGCCCACTCGCCTGGCATAATCTTTTGCCAGGTTTCATTGCCGGTTAACGGTTGAGTGGCAATCACGGTGACCACATCATTGGGTGTGGTCTCTGAGCTAAAATCAATCTCCACATCCTGATCCAGCAATGTCGCCACGCCAAACGGCGCACGACGCGTGATCCAAAACAAATTGGTCGAGCAGAAGGCCATCACATAACGTCCGTCAGACAACAGCATGTTGAAGACGCCCTTCTCCCGCAGTTCTCCTGCCAGCATCGCGATATATTTAAACACCGCCGTCATATTGCCAGGCGTGCGCGGATAACGCTCCGTCAGCTTGTGGAGCAGCCAGCAGAAGGCTTTTTCGCTGTCGGTTTCACCGACCGGGCGGAAATTACCGGTCTCCAGTGATTTATAACCGCTGAGCTGCCCGTTATGGGCATACGTCCAGTTACGTCCCCATAGTTCACGGGTAAATGGATGGGTATTTTCCAGCGCAACTTCTCCACGATTCGCCTGACGAATATGGGCAATCACGGAACAGGATTTGATGGGATAGTCTTGTACCAGTTTGGCGATAGGCGAATTAAAGCTGGGTTGCGGATCTTTAAACGTACGGCAGCCCTTACCTTCATAAAACGTAATACCCCAGCCGTCTTTGTGCGGCCCGGTACCTCCGCCGCGCTGGACCAGCCCGGTGAAGCTAAAGCAGATATCGGTTGGCACATTGGCGCTCATCCCGAGCAGTTCGCACATACATCACCTACCTTAAAACCGTGAACTGCCTGATGGCGCTGCGCTTATCAGGCCTACGTGGCGCTCATGTAGGCCGGATACGGCTTCAGCCACCATCCGGCAATCGTCTTCTTATGGTTTAACCATCTCTTTTTCGATCAACTGGATCAGGATATGGATCACTTTGATATGAATTTCCTGAATACGATCAGCGTAGCCAAAGTGCGGCACGCGAATTTCGATATCCGCGCTGCCCGCCATTTTGCCGCCATCTTTACCGGTCAGGGTGATAACTTTCATCCCTTTCTCACGCGCTGCGGCAATCGCTTTAATTACGTTACCGGAATTACCCGAAGTCGAGATGCCTAACAGGACATCTCCCTCACGACCCACGGCTTCTACGTAGCGAGAGAACACATAATCGTAACCGAAATCGTTGCTGACGCAGGAGATATGGCTGACGTCAGAGATAGCGATAGCAGGGTAACCAGGACGGTTTTCACGATAGCGTCCGGTCAGCTCTTCGGCAAAGTGCATCGCGTCGCAATGGGAACCGCCGTTACCGCAAGAGAGTACCTTACCGCCGGCTTTAAAGCTGTCTGCCAACAGGACCGCCGCGCGCTGAATGGCGTGAATATTGGCGTCATCTTTAAGAAAATTAGCCAGCGTTTCCGCCGCTTCGCTCAGTTCGTTACGAATAAGATCCTGGTACATGAGGATATCCTTCAGCATGAATGTAAATGACAAGGTGCAGTGTACCGGATAGCGCTACCAGCGAGAAGTACAAGCCACAGGAATGGTTACGGCTTTTGATTTTTTGTGCCGGTTAAAACAGCAACAATGTGAGCTTTGTTGTAATTATTTTGTAAACACATTGCTAAAAGAATTTACATCCACTACAACCATATCATCACAAGTGGTCAGACCTCCTACAAGCAAGGGAGCTTTTCGTTATGATGATTTTGAGTATTATCGCTACGGTTGTTCTGCTCAGCGTTCTGTTTTATCACCGCGTGAGCTTATTCCTCAGCAGCTTAATTTTGCTCGCCTGGACGGCCGCGCTTGGCGTGGCTGGCCTGTGGTCAGTCTGGCTGCTGGTTCCTCTGGCCATTATTCTCGTACCGTTTAACTTTACGCCGATGCGCAAATCTATGATCTCTGCACCGGTGTTCCGCGGTTTCCGTAAAGTCATGCCGCCGATGTCGCGTACTGAGAAAGAAGCGATTGATGCCGGTACGACCTGGTGGGAAGGTGATCTGTTCCAGGGCAAGCCTGACTGGAAAAAACTGCATAACTATCCTCAGCCGCATCTGACTGCTGAAGAGCAAGCGTTTATTGATGGTCCAGTGGAAGAAGCGTGCCGCATGGCGAACGACTTCCAGATCACTCACGAACTCGCGGATCTGCCGCCGGAACTGTGGGCATATCTGAAAGAACACCGCTTCTTCGCGATGATCATTAAGAAAGAGTACGGCGGGCTGGAATTCTCCGCCTATGCTCAGGCTCGCGTTCTGCAGAAACTCTCCGGCGTTTCCGGGATCCTGGCGATCACCGTTGGCGTGCCTAACTCATTAGGCCCAGGCGAACTGCTGCAACATTACGGCACCGAAGAGCAGAAAAATCATTACCTGCCGCGTCTGGCTCGCGGTCAGGAGATCCCATGCTTTGCTCTGACCAGCCCGGAAGCCGGCTCAGACGCAGGCGCGATCCCTGATACCGGCGTAGTTTGTATGGGCGACTGGCAGGGCCAGCAGGTGCTGGGTATGCGCCTGACCTGGAACAAACGCTATATCACGCTGGCGCCTATCGCTACCGTGCTGGGTCTGGCATTTAAACTCTCCGACCCGGAAAAACTGCTGGGTGGCGAAGAAGATCTTGGCATTACCTGTGCGCTGATCCCAACCTCAACGCCAGGTGTACAAATTGGGCGTCGTCACTTCCCGCTAAACGTGCCGTTCCAGAACGGTCCGACACTGGGCAAAGATGTGTTTGTACCAATTGATTACATCATCGGTGGTCCGAAAATGGCCGGTCAGGGCTGGCGCATGCTGGTGGAATGCCTGTCTGTGGGACGTGGTATTACCCTGCCGTCTAACTCGACGGGCGGCGTGAAATCGGTCGCGATGGCCACCGGCGCGTATGCGCACATTCGTCGCCAGTTCAAAATCTCTATCGGCAAGATGGAAGGTATTGAAGAGCCGTTGGCACGTATTGCCGGTAACGCCTACGTGATGGACGCTGCGGCATCACTGATTACCTACGGCATTATGCTGGGTGAAAAACCGGCGGTGTTGTCGGCCATCGTGAAATATCACTGTACCCACCGCGGACAGCAGTCAATCATCGATGCGATGGATATTACTGGCGGTAAAGGCATTATGCTTGGCGAAAGCAACTTCCTCGCCCGTGCTTATCAAGGTGCGCCAATCGCTATTACCGTTGAAGGTGCCAACATTCTGACCCGTAGCATGATGATCTTCGGTCAGGGTGCGATTCGCTGCCATCCGTATGTTCTGGAAGAGATGGCTGCGGCACAGAGTAACGATGTGAATGCGTTCGACAAGCTGCTGTTCAAACACATCGGTCACGTCGGCAGTAACAAAGTGCGTAGCTTCTGGCTTGGCCTGACACGTGGTTTAACCAGCAGCACGCCAACCGGCGATGCGACCAAACGTTACTACCAGCACCTGAACCGTCTGAGTGCCAACCTGGCCCTGCTTTCAGATATATCTATGGCTGTACTGGGCGGTAGTCTGAAGCGTCGTGAACGTATCTCCGCACGTCTGGGCGATGTGTTAAGTCAGCTATATCTGGCCTCCGCGGTGCTGAAGCGTTATGACGACGAAGGCCGTCATGAAGCGGACCTGCCGTTGGTTCACTGGGGCGTTCAGGATGCGTTGTACAAAGCGGAACAGGCGATGGACGATCTGCTGAAGAACTTCCCGAACCGTCTGGTCGCGGGCTTGCTGAATGTGGTTATCTTCCCTACCGGTCGCCACTACCATGCACCGTCTGACAAATTGGATCATAAAGTCGCGAAGATTTTGCAGGTTCCGAGCGCTACTCGTTCTCGTATTGGTCGCGGTCAATATCTGACGCCAAGCGAGCATAACCCGGTTGGTTTGCTGGAAGAGGCGCTGCTGGACGTGATTGCAGCCGACCCAATCCACCAGCGGATCTGTAAAGAGTTGGGTAAAAACCTGCCATTTACCCGTCTCGACGAACTGGCGCACAATGCGCTGGCGAAAGGGCTGATTGATAAAGATGAAGCCGCGATTCTGGTGAAAGCCGAAGCGAGCCGCCTGCGCAGTATCAACGTGGATGACTTTGAACCCGAGGAGCTGGCGACTCAGCCGGTAAAGCTGCCAGAGAAAGTGCGTAAAGTCGAAGCCGCATAACGACACTCGCACGACGTTTAGCCCCGCTTAATGCGGGGCTTTTTATTGCCACATTTTCATTAATGCTCATGCTACAGTGTCAAAATGTTGTTCAACGAGGAGCCTCGATCGTGCCTGGTTTGAAAATTACTCTGCTGCAACAACCATTGATCTGGATGGATGGCCCGGCCAACCTGCGCCATTTTGACCGACAACTGGAAACCGTCGCCGGACGTGATGCCATTGTATTGCCTGAGATGTTTACCAGCGGATTTGCCATGGAAGCGGCAAATAAATCGTTACCGCGAGAAGAAGTTGTAAGCTGGATGCGTAGCAAAGCGCAGCAGACAAATGCCCTGATAGCAGGTAGCGCGGCGATACAGTCTGAACGGGGGCCGGTGAATCGTTTTTTGCTGGTTGAACCCGAAGGTAATGTGCATTTCTACGACAAGCGCCATCTGTTCCGCATGGCGGATGAGCACCAGCATTACCAGGCGGGTGACGCGCGCGTTATTGTTGAATGGCGCGGCTGGCGCATTCTGCCGTTGGTCTGTTATGACCTGCGTTTTCCGGTATGGTCGCGCAATCGCAACGATTACGACCTTGCGTTGTATGTTGCCAATTGGCCTGCGCCGCGTTCTCTGCACTGGCAGGTTCTGCTTGCCGCACGGGCGATTGAGAACCAGGCTTATGTAGCAGGATGTAACCGCGTGGGCACTGACGGTAACGGGCATCATTATCGCGGTGACAGCCGGGTGATTAATCCGCAGGGTGAGATTATTGCCACCGCCGAGCCGCATCAGGCCACACGCATTGACGCAGAACTGTCTCTCTCAGCGCTGCGTGAATATCGCGAGAAATTTCCCGCCTGGCAGGATGCCGACCCGTTCACGCTATAACTATCGCCTTCACTCCCGCTGCATAACGTTTTTCCGTGGCGGGATTGTTTCACTCCGTAACCAACCGCAAAACAAATTCGCGTGGCGACATGCGGTGGGCATCGTATCCTGCAAAAGATAATCACTCGTAACCAGCGAGTGACTGACAATGTTAATAATTCCCTTATCAGGATCTCGACATGAAGAACTTCTTACGCATGACTTTGCTGGCAGTTACCGTGGCTGGCGCTTCTTTTAGCACGCTTGCAGCAACCACATCTAATGTTCCGGCTCCAGCCCAGGATCCGATAGTACAACATCTTAAGTTGAGCACTGACCAGATTGCGCAGATTAAAAAACTGCACCAGCAGCTTGAAACCAACGTAAGCCAGATTTCGGTGAAGGATGTTAAAGACGGCGCGTTGATTGACGTCATCAAGTCCGGGAAGTGGGATGAAACAGCCGTCAAAAAACAGCTTTCGGCATTCAGCAACATCGAACAGCAGGCGCGTTATTATCGCGTGAAATACTATTTTGACCTGAACAAAGTGCTGACTCCAGAACAGCGCCAGCAGGTGCAAAAAGACATCGCACAGACGCTAAGCGAGTAATTGCCAGAGCCTGAATCAGCAATGATTCAGGCTTTTCGGTAAAATCGCCTGTTCAAACAGAAACCCCTGTACAGCATCTGCGCCGCTCATACGGCAAATGGCATAATCCTGTGGCGTTTCTACCCCCTCAATGACAACCCGTTCACCCAGCCCACGAAACTGATTGACCAGAACCCTCAACTGCCACTCCGATGTTCTGAACTGATGAAACATTCCACTTTCAATTTTGATGGCATCGAAACGGATGCCCGACAGCCGCCAGACAAAAAATAGCTCAGGTGAAACATCATCCAGCCACACGCGAAACCCGTGACGCACCAGCGTTTTTACGGCGATGCATACGGCCTGCTGCTCTGCCTTCTCCAGCCGCATCATGGAGCCCGGATCCTGAATCTCAATAACAATCCGCCCCTGATGCACCTGCTTTGTGAGACGCGTGACCCATGACAGACAGGTCAGCATCCTGACGGATAAATTCAACGAATAGCTTCCAGAAAGAGCCAGCACCCGTTGCATTTGCCATAGAAAAAGCTGCTGTTTTGCCGCAATTGAAAGGTGCTTGAAAAACAAATCCAGTGGAAGCGGAGTGCGTACCTGACTTAACACTTCACAGACATCCAGCGATACGTCATCAAAAAAATGAATGCGCTGCAAACGGATCCCAGTGATCTGCAGCAGTTCGGCGTTGCGGGGAAGTTCTGGTACATAACGGGCCTGTTCGCTGAATCTGTTCATATCATTCCAGTATTTTATTAAAAGGACGTCGTGCATCCTGCAGCCACGGGATACGGCGATCGTTCGGGTATATCAGGCAAAAGCGCGTCGCCAGACGATGCGCCTCGACAAGGTCGCGCTGTTGCAACGCCAGCAAGATTTGCGTGAAGGAGACATTAGGGTCTGGGTGAACGCGCACATAGTCAGGCGCCCAGCGGCGAACCGCCTCCAGCCAACGAGCGTCCCGAGTACGCTGATACCGTTGCAGATACCCCATCTGGACATCAAACCGATAGCGACTGGTAAGAAGCCAGCCTCCTACAGGGAGCGATTCGGCAAGATGCCACTGCGATGACTGCCTCTCCGCCAGCGTCAGTTGCTGTTGCGTATGCAGCGTGAGAAGCAGCAATGGCGCGACTGTCAGTAGCGAGATAACCCCTGGCGCGCGAATCAGCCACGTCGAGGTAAGCGCCAGGCGTATTCCAGCTCGGTCGCTGTCTGCACATCGAAGCAACAGGATCAGCAGTAGCCAATGCGGCGTTGACTGCCTGACGGGGTATTCCGTCAGCATATGAATCCCCACCGGCAGCGCCGCCACCAGACAGGCGCGACGCCAACGATTTCCATGCATCCAGAGCCAGAAACCACTCGCAATAAAACACAGCGCTCCCACCAGCCCAACCAGACCGCCCTCCACCAGCCATAACACCAGTTCATTGTGCGGATGCGAGATGCTGCTCAACCCCAACGGTCCCGCACGTTCGAGAAACACGGCGGCAAAACTGCCCACGCCCCACCCCGTCCACGGGCGTTCGGCAAATAATGCCAACGACGTTTTGAGTACCGTCCAGCGCACCTGGGAAGTGGTGAAGTGATCGACCGTTGCAACGGACAAAAAATGGCGAACGAGCGACCCCGCCGCCATGCCTGACGCCAACGGCAACAGGAGTAGTAACAACGTACGCCGTTGCGCCGGGAAAACCGCCAGCAGCAGCACTTCACCGACTACCAGAGACAGGTAACCGGTTTGCGACTGGGATTCATGCAGCACAAATCCCATCATCACCAGGCCAACCCCGATGACAATTCGATACCCGTCGCGCAGCCGTAAAAAGAGCGTGGCTGACAGCAACACGCCACAGGCCGTAAAGCTGGCCAGCAGGTTGACCTGCTGAAAAATGCCGTAAGGCCGTGTACCACGTCGCCAGGCAAACTCCCAGTAATCCACGCCCGGCAAATGCCAGTACTGATAGACAAACACCAGACATTCAATCACGCACGCCCCCCATAGCAGGGCCAGCAGTGCCGTCAGGGTGTTTGCCGTGAGAGGAATTTGCAATGTGACCAGATAGACGCTCACACCTCCCAGTAACGCCCCCGCCACCAGTAGTGCCTCGGCCTGCCTGACGTCAGGTGTTAGCAGGCAAAGCAACATCAGGATGAACGCCCCGATCGTAAAACCCGCAGCTGGCACAGTGATGCGCCAGCGTTGACGAGGCGCCAGCATCAATGCGCTTGCAGCCAGTACAACAGCGTAGATCCAGCTCGTAATATTAAGCGGCAACGACAGACCGCTGCCGCCGTTGTTCGGCCAGTAGAAATGCATGGCCCCACACCAGAAAAACAGACTAATACCGAGCAATAATTTCTGCGCAGGCAGCGGCGCAATGCGATTCAGTTCGTTCATCATGCTACTGGTAGTTCAACGTCCAGGTCCCGCTGGCGCTGAACGGACCGTATTCGAGAGACTGATTTTTTATCGCCGATGGCTCCGCTGCGACCCACGCCAAAAAATTCAGCGTCATCGAACCTTCTGTTATCTCTTTGACTGATGTGCTCTCATCAAGGCGGATTGCCGTGCCGTCCTCTTCGCTCATCCCAATCCCGATCCCTGACGCGCCGCCTTGTTCACTGCTATCCAGCGCCAGATGATCTGCCAGCTCCGCATCCTCACGACCGCTGAAGGTAACCGAGATCCCACGGAAAACCTCAGGATTGCAGTCGCGTAACTTGATGCTGAATTTTTCCGGCTTACTGCGCCCCGAGAGATAGAGATCCTGCGTCGCGATTTGCTTGAAATCGACCTCGATTTTGTCGCCACCCGGTGCAAGGCTGCAGGCCAGTGCTCTGATGGTGCCGTGAAAATACATATCGCCGCCGACCAGTTTGGTGTCGGCCTGTGCCATGCTGCCAAGCAGTAACATACCGGTCGCGAATAACGCCGAGAATCTCATGACATCCCCCTACTGAAACTGCGCGACAACGGTGGCAGAGGCTTCAAATTCACCTTCCTTCACACTTCCCACGCCCGGCTTTGCCACCGGCGCGGCGGTGAGATTCCAGTCGCCCTGATTCTGGTAAAACCCCTTCACGTTGTAAAATTGATTGGGCACAACGGTGCCACCACTCTCGTCTTTAAGCATAATGCCGAGATCGTCGCGTTTTTGTCCGCCGCTTAACGTGCCGAGGAGATTACCGTTAAATCCCGCCGTGCCTGACGCCGTGGTCGTTTGCACGCCAAGATTGATATTCAGCGCGCCCTGATCGAAGCTGCCGCCCTCACACACCACATGTATAGGGATTGGCTTACTATAGTTAGTGCCGTTGAGCCGGGCAGCGGATCCTGGCAAATCGCCAAACTCAATGCTGATTTTGTCTCCCCGGTTGAAGGTGCATTTGTCCGGTACGGTAATCAGCCCGGATTTAATCACCACGCGGGAAATTGGCGTTGTCGGCGTAGGACCAGCATCCCCTAAGCGCCCAGCAACCTCCACCAGCGACTGGGAGGTAATATTGATGCCATTAATAATGGGTTTTGTGACAATAAACGTCACTTTCCCTTTTGAACCACTTTCTATGTTGGTAGCCCGCTCGTAACCTTTGCGCTTTTTGCAGCTATGATCGTTATAACGATTTGAAAAATTGGTAAAAGGTGCCTGAACGTAGTTGTTATAACGCCCGGCGACCCACACCTGTACTTCCACATCCAGATACTCGTTTAAACGAAAACGGTTCGCTCCCTGATTGGAAGGCGGCATCGTGGTCGTGGTGGTGTAGTAAATCGGTTGTCGGGAGATGTCAGCCTGTTCGCAGTGAAAATCCACTACATACCAACTGCCCAGATTCCACGGGAACGGCTCCGTTCTGCCGCCCACGTGGTTTTTGCTGACATCCAGCGAGTTCAGTTCAATATCGTACTGATGCGGCGATCCTCCCTGCGGCTCACCTTCCCCCTGTGTGAATGCCTGCCCGGCCAGCGGACAGGCTGCCAGCACCCCCCACAGCAGCATTTTGCGCAATACGCTCATAGATACTCCAGCTTAAGTCTGACCAGACCGTTAAATTCTCCGGCGGTCACCTCTCGCCCAAAAGATTCCAGCGCGGCAAGAAAATGAATGGCGTTATCGCCCGGTTTGAGGATCCACATGCGTTGCGGTTGATTCAGGTGGATCAACTGCTTACGTTCAGTCAGTAGCCGGATGCCCGCGCCGCGAACATCGCCACGAATGCGCCCCAAATCGCTGTTTTCCGGTGCGCCTTCAGCCATCATCGTCATCGAAACACCACGCTCCACCGTGCTGTAAGCAAGCTCAGGCATCTCACTGGTCTGCCCGGGAAAATCCCTTAAGGTATGACCGGAGCCCTTTAAACAGCCGTTCAGATACAGCGTGACCAATACCGGATCGCTGCGATCGCCGCCCTGGCGAAATCGGCTGGCGGAAATATCACCAAGATCGATAGTCTGATCGCGGGAGGCCATATCCAGCACGCACGGCGAAACGAATACCCGACCATGAAAGCGGACATTGCCATACTCACCGGACACGTTGCTCATATCCTGGCGACCGCTTGTGGCCTGAACCGAGCAGGCCATGCCCGCCATCAGCAGAGCGCAAAGCATCTTTTTCATTTACGAATCCTGTTACCGGGGCTGTTGCTCCATTGGCAATGCTTTACACACATTGCCTGTGCAGCTGAATTTCAATTCGGGATGACCGCCAAAATCGTTCACATACATCATGCTGAACTGGCTAACGCTGCCGTCGGTCACACTGAAATCGCGAGAGGACTTTGGTGAAACCATAACCCCAGGGAAGTCAGTCAGCCTGTCGCCGCCCTGAGCTTCAGGTTTGCGGCTTAAGCCGATCAAGGTGACGAAGTACGGCGTTGGGTTATCCACACTCCAGCGCAGGCCCTGCTTATGAAAGACCAGTTGGTTTTGCCACACGGCGCCCGGTGTTTCCGGCACGATGGCGGTCGGACGGTAGAACAGTTTGATACGCGACTGCATCGCCAGCTGCAGAACGTTCGGCTTATCCGGCTTGGGCGGAATTTCGCGCACGTTCAGGTAGAACAGACTTTCTCGATCCTGTGGCAGAGCGTTAATACCGCTGGTTTTCGTCACACGTGCAATGCCCTTTTGCCCGCCGTTAATCCGTTGTAGCGGCGGTAAAACCATCAGCGGCGAAGTAATTTTTGTTCCATTGGCGTCTTCCACCCACGACTGAGCCAGAAACGGAATGCTCGGACTGGTGTTGGTTAAGTTCGCGCTGACAGAGCGCGCATCACCAGTGATGATCAGGCGCGTACGGTCAAGTGCGATACCCGCCCATGAGGCGTTGATCTCTGCAATCAAAAGCAGACCGCAGGCCACGGGTTTCAGCCAACGCTGCACGGAGTAAAAAGCTTTATTTTTCATGACAAAATTCATTCAGGTTATTGAAATTATTCACAAGGCAACAGCACGTTACCCTCCGGGTTGATTTGTTGCGGCACCTGTAAGTGACACTGAGCACGACCGCCCCAGGCAACAGAAAGACGCTCAGTTGGATTCACACCCGCAATCCAGGCCATGCCGTTTTCCATCACCATGGCGACGCTGACACCGTTGGCGTTAAACACTTCGGCACCAAACGGCGGTACAGAGCCATCCTTCAGGCGCAGCAGCGCCATCATTTTTTGCCCCTGCGCCACGGCGAAGCGCTGATAACCAATCGCGCCTTCCGTCAGGGTGTTGGTGACGATGGCTTTGGTCGCGGAAATATCCTCGTCCATTGCGTCTACATCGATACGGGTATCAAAGCTGTGATAGCTGACGACGTCCGGTACGACGGCAATACCGAAGCGGTTTGAGTGCGCCTGTTCACCGTTCAGCGGTACATTCGCCACACCGTCGGTATCAACCATCACCCTGGCGGTATTCATTGACGCCTGGCTGTTATGCAGCGCCGCGCCGTGACGCGTTGCGGTAAAGCCGCCGCGCATCGTGCCGCCAACGGAGAAATAACGTGATTGCTGCCAGCTGACGTTAGACTCAAGCTCAGCCATCATGCTGCGATGCTTGTAGTAACCATCAAACGCGGTGTGCCCTTCACCGGAAACCCCTGCGCGCAGTCGCCATGGATTGTTACGGTCGCGGTTATCGGAATACGAAACCATCTGACTGGTCTGGTTGCCGCTGTTTTGCACTTCATAATCCATGGAGCGGCCATCGCTCCATGGCACCGAAATGGACAGCGAAAGGCTGTCGTCCCGTTTGCCCTGATACTCAGAACGGTAAGCGGCAAGGTTGGCGCTGATCCCCTGAATGCCTGCGAACGAAAAGCTGTGTCCCATCGACAACCCGTAACGATCCTGAGAGCCACGATCCCAGTAATTCTGGTGGGTATAGGTCAGGTACAGCGTGGTCGCTAATTGCGGGTCGTCAGCAAAAAAGGTCTTGTTACCGGTGATGGTGTACATCTCTTTTTCGTTGCCGGCGCTGTTGTTATTTTCATACTGCTCGTCAAGGAACTGCGAGAAGGTGCGGAAGTTACGCTGTGAAAAGCGGTAACCAGCAAAGGTGATGGCGCTGTTGTACTCATCAAAGGTTTTGGCATAGCTGAGCTTAAAGGACATCCCTTTTTGTTCAGTCTGATGCTTCACCCGACTCACGGATTGCGTCGCGTCAGCCGACAGCGCACCCAGCCAGCTCAAATCCCGCCCAATCCCCATCGACCAGGCGTTATAACGATCGCCAGTGAGCAACGCGCCGCCATACAGCGACCACGCATTGCTGACCCCCCAGGAAAAATCACCGCTATAAAACGTAGGCCCCTGGACGTCGTGGTTATAACGCGATGGCTTACCGACCGCGGCGTTGTATCGAACATAGCCCGGGCGCGTCAGGTAAGGAATATCGGCCGTATTGACCTGAAAGGTTTGTACACTGCCATCCTGCTCTTCGACGCGAACATCCAGCGTGCCGCGTACCGAGCCGTGCAGATCCTGAATATTAAATGGCCCCGCAGGAACGGTGGTTTGATAGATAACACGCCCCTGCTGACTGACAGTGACCTTCGCATTGCTGCGCGCGATGCCATGTACTTCGGGCGCGTAGCCCTGCAAATTCGGCGGCAGCATGCGTTCGTCGCTGGCGAGGTTCGCCCCGGTGAAACGTACCGAATCAAAAACCTGAGAATTCAGGTAGATTTCGCCGAGCGTCAGTTTTGCCGCCTGCATCGGTAACGGGCGATAGGCATAGATCTGATCCCAATCGATTCGCCCTCGGTTCTCATCCGAAGCGTAATTGGCTTGGTACTGGCCACGAAAACGCCACGCGCCGAGGTTAAAGCCAGTCTGCCCATAGCCAGACAGAGAGCGATAACGATCGCCGCCCTGCTCGTAATGTGTGGCCTGGCCTGAAACGCTGTAGTCAAAAATTAGCCCTGCGACACCGTTATCCCAACGCTCCGGCGGCGTCCAGTCTGGATCAGTATATTTCATCCATGCCTGAGGCACGGTAATGTCCAGTACGCCGGCGCTATTATTCAGCACCACACCCGGCAGGCGGGAAATGTCATAGCAGGCCGCGCTGATCGGGTGAATATAGGTCAGCGCCTCTTCTTTGAGCGCCAGTAATTCAAGTTGTTGTGGCGTCAGACAGGCCATGGATTTATGCGGGTTGGCAGGGTCGACGATATAACGAATCGACTGCTGAGGGATCTCCTGGCTGTTAATACGAACATCCAGCAGATATTCTCCGGGAGTCACAAAGTTGCCTTCGGAAAAACGCTGCAAATCGACATTGTGCCTGTCGCTGGCATCCAGTACGTCGGTATTAAATTCAATGGCCTCATCCGCTTCAACAAATGAAGAGGCACAGACCAGAGCAATAAAAAGCGCCAGACGTTTTTTATCTGTTTTCAGCGTGATCATTTTCGTTCGCAAACCTTCAGATACCCGAATTGCAGTGCAGCTCAGAGATAATTCACAACAAAATGCGTGACCGCAGTAAATTCGCCGGATGTCATTCTTCCGTCGCGGGAGATCAAATAAGCCGTAAAATTGAGCGTGTTTTTCCCTGGGTTAAGCGCATAGTCCGGTGATGGCTCACCCAGATGAATTTGCTGTCCTTTGCCGTCATATATTTCTATCGCTAAATTTTCAGTTTCCGATTGCACGCTCAGATAATCAGGATTGTCACTATCGGGTGCGCCGGAAAAGGTAATATTGGCGCGTTGAAACAGACTCCCCGGATGTTGAGAATCCCCAAGGGAACATCCCAGCAAATGAATGCTGAAATCATGCGCAGATACTTTTTCAGGTTTACCGGAAATATCTCTGGCTGAGAGATCATCAAATTCAACCAGTAGCGACCGGTCGCGCGGATCGACATAACAGGCAGCTTCAATAATATTTCCCCGCATGCGCATTTTGCCGGGCGTACTGACAAGACGATGAGTGTCAGCCAAAACCCATGCAGGCGATATAAAGATAAAAAGCAGTAAAATACGCCATCCAGGCATCACCGCATTTCCTTTCAGTTATTCGCAGGAAGGGTTAGGCAGGCGCATAATTGCGCCTGCTGCAGATCGTTACTGGTAGTCGATCTGGAAATTAACGGTAGATTCGAAATCACCCGGAGTTACCGCTGCAGATGCGTTGTTTGCCTGCAGGTAAGCGACGAAATCAATGTCGGTTTCGCCATCGGTAATGTTGACCTGAGAGGCGGCTTTGCCCCATTCCACGTCCTGGTTGCCGCTGTCAACCATACCGATGCCCGCACCCTTTGCAGTACCCGAGGTGAACGCGGCCAGCGCGTTGTTATCTGAATCAATTGTTGCCGGGGTATAGGTCACAGTAGCCGTTTTCGCGACGGTCGTATCGCAGCCCTGCAGCACGATTTTGGCATGCTTAACGCCAGCACGTTGGTTGTCTTTTAACTGAGAGGTTGGGATTTCACCAAAATTTACCTGCACCGGGCTGGATTCTGGGGCCAGACCGCATGCGGAATTAACTAGAGAACCAGTGAAGTGAATTTTACCGTTAGTCGGTTCAACATTTTTTGCAGCATAAGCAGAAGATGCAGTAAAAGCCATTCCCGCCATCAGCGCACAGGCCACAGCCACGTTTTTCATTTTCATATTACTACTTAACCTTATATCTGTTTTTTGGTTATTCCGGCGATCTATTTCCGCAGACAATTAATGCAAGGGAAATCCTGATCTGCAGGTGGCGATAGTGCATATCCTTGCAAACAATCCATCTCAAGCCACCCCGTATTTTGAACTTCATTGGTATTCCATCCGAAATACCGTCCACAGGTGTTTACGCTGTTTCGGGGCTTATATTAAGTCGACGAAAAAATGACACAATGCAAAAATCCGGTATTAATCAAACTCAGGGAATCGTGTTGTAACCCTGTCTGTCTAGCGATCGTTTACCTAAAAAACATCCAAAAAACACACCACACCCAGTGTTAATTGCTATTATTTATAGTTTTTATAGAGTTTTTATCTATCAAATATTTTTTTATTTAGCCAGAAGAACAGGCAAAATGTATTTATGAAAGTTTTGTAAAAATGAAATTAGGTATCAAAAGCGAGTAATGACAATAAGATAGTGAAAGAGAGGAAGGACATAGGAGGATTCTATTAGATATATTAATAGATTGTTATGTAAATATTAATAAAGAGTTCTATAGTACAATCATTTTTTATAAATGAATTATGTTATGCTATTGCTTCCCCCACTCGAATGCGAGATATCCTGCTTTAAAGGAGACATCAGTGATTTCTCATATACCAATAAACAAAATCAAATCCGTAATTATTGGTGATGGCTTAGTTTTCAGACCACATAAAAATACCCTAAAAGACCTGGCGTCTGGTGAAATGGCCACATTGAATAATGTGGCAACACAATTACTGCTCTATCTGTTGCAAAATGGTAAAGAGATATCCTCGCGCGATGAAATTCTGCAGAATGTTTTCCAGCATAATGGCGCCAGAGCGACGGATGCTAATCTCAATCAGCACATTTCATTTCTGCGCAAAGCAATAACGTCTACGGGCCATCCTGCAGAACTGATCGTCACCATTCCGCGAATAGGATTTCGGATGGGCGACGCCAGTATCAATATTCAGCAACTGGAGGAAGCACAAGCACCCACCAGAATAGCCAATATTGCATTGATGCCCAGGAAAAAGAAACGAAACCTGTGGCCTGTCACGATAACAACGTTAATTACCGGAATCGCCGTGCTGGCGACAGCGTGGTTAACATGGATACCCAATAAAATCGCTATGACGGACGCGGCGATCCTGCGGACTATCGACTACGAGCAGTGCCGTGTGCATATATTAGGAAACGCCCTCACCGACACCATTACCGAAAAAAAAGCGCTGGATATTTTCAAGTCCGTGGGTATTAACCCTAACTGTTCGTATCCAAAAGATCTGTATCTCAATACCTGGGCGAGCAACCATAATCTGGTTGAGTGGTCATTTGCCGCTGAATGCGGGCTAAACCTCGGCTATTACCATTGCATCAGCCAGTATCGCCATCATGAGGAATGATATGAAGCAGGAAAGCGATCACTCTCCTTTACTATGGTCAGTCGTGATTGCCATTTTTGGGCTGGCGACTATCGCTTTTTTTATTATCGCCGGGAATGCGAAAAAACAAGAAATCAGTTTTTCCTGTTCCTCGGAATTCACGTCGATACTCGACATCCAAAACACCAAAAAGGAACTCCACGGAATAATGCTGATCACCAGCTACAACTCTGGACACCTCTCATTGTCAGTACAAGGGAAACTCAAAAGTGATGATGGCGAGTTTGCTGTTAACCGAAAACTGTTCTTTCGCTATGCCCGACCACTCGGCCATACCGCCGGCGTTTTTATGCTCACCCCCGACGGACGCGAAAAATCCCCGGATGATGAAGCAACGGATGCTATAGATTATCTTTTCTTTGACGCTTACGAACGTGCCGACAAGCTGTATATGCTAAAGCACCTGAATGAGGAAACGGTTCTTATTGGCGATAACTTTTCACCCCGCTTCGCCTGCGTGATGAATCACTTCGCAAGTTAATCGCCTTCTGGATATGCGTCGGGTTAAGGATGACCTGATGTGTTGCCCACCCGAAAGCACGGGCGCGGTCGGTAGAACGTGAGAATGAGATTATTATTTTTGGCGGGTTAATAACGACGAAAGCCTGAATCATTTCTGATTCAGGCTTTCTGAATAGTGGCGGAATGGACGGGACTCGAACCCGCGACCCCCTGCGTGACAGGCAGGTATTCTAACCAACTGAACTACCACTCCGCGTTGTGTTCCGCTTGGGAACGAAGCGAATATTACGGATTGCCTCGCACCTCGTCAACGCTTTTTCTCACGTTTTTTAATCGTTTGCTGCAAAAATCACCCGAATGGCCATTTTCATACGGTAAATGTACAAACTATGCCCGCCAGAGGCAACTTCCGCCTTTCTTCTGCACCAGGTCAAGGCGTGACTCATGGGCCGCTAACTCTTCATCAGTGGCGAAAACAACACGTAGTTTGCTGGACTGGCGCACAATACGCTGGATCCCCGTGTCATTCCTCTGCTGGCTGTCGCCTTCCATTGAGAACGCCATCGTGGTCTGCCCGCCGGTCATCATCAGATAAACGTCGGCCAGAATCTGGGCATCAAGCAATGCGCCGTGCAGGGTTCGTTTACTGTTGTCTATCTCATAGCGCGAGCACAACGCATCAAGGCTGTTTCGCTTGCCAGGAAACATTTTCCTCGCCAGCGCCAGGCTATCGGTTATTTTGCAGAATTCGTTCGTCTTCGGAATATCCCGCTTGAGCTTCGCGAATTCGTAATCCATAAAACCGATATCGAACGATGCGTTATGGATGACCAGCTCCGCGCCACGAATGTAGTCGAGAAATTCGTCGGCTACATCAGCAAACGTGGGTTTATCAAGCAGGAATTCGTCTGCGATTCCGTGTACGCCGAACGCTTCCGGGTCCACCAGCCGATCCGGCTTCAGGTAAACATGGAAGTTATTGCCGGTCAGGCGGCGGTTCACCACTTCAACCGCACCGATCTCAATGATCTTGTGGCCTTCATAGTGGGCGCCAATCTGGTTCATACCGGTGGTTTCGGTATCGAGGACGATCTGTCGTGTAATTCCAGTGCTCATAACGGTCATTTATGTCAGACTTATCGTTTGATTTCGATTTGCTAAAACAGGAAGTCTACCAGAGATGCTTAAACAGGTAGAAATTTTCACCGATGGTTCTTGCCTGGGAAATCCCGGACCGGGTGGTTATGGGGCGATTTTACGCTATCGCGGGCGCGAAAAAACCTTTAGCGAAGGCTACAACCTTACAACTAATAATCGCATGGAGCTGATGGCAGCAATCGTTGCGCTGGAAGCCCTGAAAGAACAGTGTGAAGTGATACTCAGCACGGACAGCCAGTATGTGCGCCAGGGCATTACGCAGTGGATCCACAACTGGAAGAAGCGTGGCTGGAAAACAGCAGATAAAAAACCAGTGAAGAACGTCGATCTGTGGAAGCGTCTCGATGCCGCTTTAGGCCCTCATCAAATCAAATGGGAATGGGTTAAAGGCCATGCGGGCCATCCGGAAAACGAACGCTGCGATGAGCTTGCGCGCACCGCGGCCATGAGCCCGACTCAGGATGATATTGGGTATCAGACTGAGGCTTAAGCGTCCGGTTTACGGTATTGCCGGGTCGCGCCAACGGCATGACGGATAGGCGTTTTGCTTTTATTTTGTTTCATCGGGTTGAGTGTAAGCGGAATGGTTCGCTTGCGCGCAACCACCAGCTGTAAACAGCCCAGCGCGGGGATATGGGTGCTTAACATTTTCCCGCCCTTCTTATTCCAGGGCAGAACATGAAAACGACTATAGTGCAGCACTTCAAAATTCAGTAATGATAGCCAGTCCAATTGACGCATGAGGGTAAACATCCGACTGTTATAGGGCGATGTCTTACGCAATACGGGCACCAGTTTACGCAAACCCATCAGGCTTACCGGGTTAAAACCGCTCAAAATCAACCAACCGTCATCAATCAACACGCGATCGGCTTCACGCAGTAGGCGATGCGGATCGGAACACCACGGTAACGTATGGGCCAATAAACAGACATCCACGGACTTATCGGCAAAGGGAAGATGCAAAGGATCGGCCGTCACCTGCATGGGAGAACCCTGCAAAGAAACATTTACCTGATGAGAAACCGCGCACGCTTCGGAATCGATTTCTGCGCTTAAATTACCAACCTTAAGCAGATGAAAACCGTACATTTTTGCGAACCACGGGTTAAGCTGATACTCCAGCGCCTCACGATAGTGTTCGCCCCAGGGCAGATCATCCCAGCTAACGGGCGCTACGACAGTTTGAGGGATCCTTGCCGGTTTCATCACAACCTTCCGTTACGCATTTAGAGGTAATATATGAATCTTAACAGTATTCCTGCATTTCAGGACAATTACATCTGGGTCTTGTCAAATAATGACCAGCATTGTCTGATTGTGGACCCGGGTGAAGCGGCTCCTGTTCTGAAAGCCATTGCAGAGCATAACTGGGTGCCTGAAGCCATTCTGCTAACCCATCATCATCAGGATCACGTGGGCGGAGTGAAAGAACTTCTGCAGCATTTCCCACAAATAGTGGTATACGGACCGGCTGAAACGCAAGATAAGGGAACGACACACATAGTCGAAGATGGCGATATTGCACTCGTTTTGGGGCATGAATTTAGGGTAATTGCTACTCCGGGTCACACTTTAGGACATATCTGTTACTTTAGCCATCCTTACTTATTTTGTGGTGACACACTCTTTTCTGGCGGTTGCGGTCGACTTTTTGAAGGCACCGCAACCCAAATGTATCAATCACTTAAAAAAATCAACGCCCTTCCTGACGATACATTAATTTGTTGCGCACATGAGTACACATTAGCAAACATGAAGTTTGCCTTAAGCATTCTCCCGCACGATTCGTTCATAAATGAATATTATCGTAAAGTTAATGAGTTACGCGTAAAAAAACAAATGACACTACCCGTAATTCTGAAAAATGAGCGGCGAAATAATCTTTTTTTAAGAACAGAAGATATTGATTTAATTAATGAAATTAACAAAGAAACAATATTGCAACAACCTGAGGAGCGTTTTGCCTGGTTAAGGTCAAAGAAAGATACGTTCTGACAATTCCGGGTTGCCTTTTGAAAACTTCGCCGTTATGATCGGTCGTCTTTTAAGCAACTATTGACACACACATGAAGGCAAAAGCGATATTACTCGCCTCTGTCCTGCTTGTTGGGTGCCAGAATACTGGTAACGTCCAACAACACGCACAGAGCCTTTCTGCAGCTGGTCAAGGGGAAGCAGGAAAGTTTACAAGTCAGGCGCGATGGATGGACGACGGAACATCTATCGCTGCTGATCAAGATTTGTGGGCTTTCATTGGTGACGAGCTAAAGATGGGAATTCCGGAAAACAGCCGGATTCGCGAACAGAAACAGAAGTATTTACGCAATAAGAGCTATCTCCACGATGTAACTTTACGGGCAGAGCCGTATATGTACTGGATAGCCGGGCAAGTTAAGAAACGTAACATGCCTATGGAACTGGTACTACTACCCATAGTGGAGAGCGCTTTTGATCCTCACGCAACGTCTGGCGCCAATGCCGCAGGTATTTGGCAGATCATTCCGAGCACGGGGCGCAATTATGGTTTAAAACAGACCCGCAGTTATGATGCACGTCGCGACGTTGTGGCTTCCACCACCGCCGCGCTGGACATGATGCAGCGTCTGAACAAGATGTTTGATGGCGACTGGCTGCTGACCGTTGCTGCTTATAATAGCGGTGAAGGTCGTGTCATGAAGGCAATCAAAACGAACAAAGCTCGTGGTAAACCCACTGACTTCTGGTCGTTGCCATTGCCTCAGGAAACGAAGCTATACGTGCCCAAAATGCTGGCATTGAGCGATATACTCAAAAACAGCAAACGCTATGGCGTACGTCTGCCAACAACAGACGAAAGCCGCGCGTTGGCACGTGTTCGCCTGAGTAGCCCGGTTGAGATGGCTCAGGTTGCCGATATGGCGGGTATTTCCGTCAGCAAGCTGAAGACCTTCAATGCAGGCGTGAAAGGTTCCACGTTGGGTGCCAGCGGCCCGCAATATGTGATGGTGCCAAAGAAGCATGCTGAGAAGCTGCGTGAGTCTCTGGCTTCAGGCGAAATTGCAGCCGTGCAGTCAACGCTGGTCGCGGATAACACGCCGCTGAACAGCCGTAGCTACAAAGTTCGCGGCGGCGATACGCTTTCTGGCGTTGCTTCACGTCTTGGCGTGAGCATCAATGACCTTAAGCAGTGGAATAATCTGCGAGGGTCGTCGCTGAAAGTAGGCCAGAACCTGACGGTGGGCGCTGGTAGCAGCGCACAGCGACTGGCGAACAACAGCGATAGCATCACCTATCGTGTGCGTAAAGGCGACTCGCTCTCGAGTATTGCCAAACGCCACGGGGTTAACATCAAGGATGTGATGCGCTGGAACAGCGATACGAATAATCTACAGCCAGGCGATCAGCTAACGTTGTTTGTGAAAAACAACGACATGCCGGACTCCTGATAGCATTGTAGAAATGAAGGCACTGGTTTCCCCCCAGTGCCTTTTTTATTTATCCCGCTTTATGTGCCTCAACCATTATCGTGTCGCTGGTAAACGAGCCATCTTCCTGTAACGCAAAGTAGTCTTTCACTTGTGCAGAAGCACTTTGTTGATAGGCACGAATCGCGTCGCTCAACGCTGCAGGCGTACGCATCCGCGCCACCCACGAACTGAATTCCAGCGCCAGACGATCGGTTAACAAGGTATCGGCAATCAGATTGGCGTCATTGATTAACAACAACCACTCTCCGCTGGAATAGTTGCGTACGTGTGAGGTATCGCGTAACGCCTCCACGGTTTGCAACCAGATATCACGTACTGGGTGGCCAGGCGACATCACATCCATCACAATCAGTACACCACCGGGCTTCAGAACGCGGTTCACTTCCCGCAGCGCGCGCCCGACATCATGCCAGTGATGCGCGGAATAGCGGCTAATCACCACATCAAATACGTTATCTTCAAATGGCAGGCTTTCAGCATACCCCTGCCGTGTGGCGATATTATCCAGACCTCGGTCTTTTGCCGCCTTAGCAACCACTTCAAGCATCTGCGACGATAAATCATAAGCCACGACCTGCTTTACGTGTTGCGCGGCCACAAAGCTGGCGTGCCCTGCTCCGCATCCCATATCCAATACGCGAGCCTGTGGAAATGCCGACAACCTTTCCCCCAGACGTTGCAAGTCACGGCCAGAGGCGTGCACCGTACTGGTTAAATAGGCATTAGCCTGAGAGCCAAACTGTTTTTCGACGTTGTCATGGTGAGAGCGTGTTGTCATTGTGTTGTCCTTCGGTTGTTGAGAAATATGAAGGGCAACCATCACAGGCCTGCCCTATGGCAGACCTGACACACCGTTATTGTTCAGGTTTGCCGGGACTGAATTCAACGAGTAGCGGGTTGTGATCGGATGCACGGGTGACCAGCACAGAGGCTTCACTCACGTTCAGACCGCGATAGAACACAAAATCGAGAGGGCGACCAAAGGCACGGCGGCGCTGATCGTCAGTAAAGCGAACCTGGCGCAGCGACATTTCACGCGCAAAGCGGTACAGCGCATTCATCCGTCGACGGCTCCAGGCATTAAAATCGCCGGCCATGATCACCGGACCGCTGTGATGAGCAATCTGATCGCCAATAGGAAGTAACTGCTTACTATAGACATCAACGCCAAGGCTAAAGTTAACCGCGTGGATATTCACCACCATTAACAGCCGAGTGTCAGGCAACGGGTACACCGTCACCAGCGCCGATTTCGCCAGCCGTAAAATAGGCTCACGCTCGCGCAATGGACAGCAGTAAACAGGATGAGCAGCAGAGAGCGTCATGACGCCAGAGGGATGCTGAGGCAGCACAAAGGCCGGAACCTGATCGGCAGCAAGATAGTTAGCGGTCGCAAACTGCACCAGTTCTGGCGTGGTTTGTGCTTCCTGCAATAACACCAGATGCGCATCTTTGCCAAAATTCTTCAGCACCGACTGCCATTCTGCGCGCTGCTGTTTAAAAATATTCCATACCAGCACGCGAATGCGATCTTCACTGCTTAACGGAACGCCTGCGGGTAATGCCTGGCCAATATGCGCAAACGACCCCGGCGGTAAAATCCGCTCGGCGGGTTGTCCGGCAACATAACGCATGGCATAGGTGTTTTTTCGCACTTTAGACTTTCAAACCTCTGTAACGTCAACCAGTCCGCAGCCGGACTGGTTCTTCTGTTATAGGGATTTTAGCACTCACTTTCAACGAACAATTGCAGTTTGTTTTGTAAGTGGGCGCTTACATCAATGATTTACCCCAAAGCAACGCGCGCGGGCTTATCAAGACGACCGCTGAGTCCCATCAGCAGGAACGCAACCAGGACAATAAGTTCGCCAATCCACGGCGTCTGCGCCAGACCATAATGCTCGACCGTTTGTCCACCAATCACTGAACCCAGTGCAATGCCAATGTTAAACGCCGCAATATTCAACCCTGACGCCACATCTACAGCATTAGGCGTAAATTGTTCCGCTTTCTGTACCACGTAGACCTGCAACCCCGGTACGTTACCAAAGGCAAAGATCCCCATTACCAGGATGGTAGCCAGCGCGGCATACTGCGTAGAAGCCGTCAGTTGGAAAACCATCAACAGAACAAACAACGCGGCGAAAATGAATTTCAGCGCAGGAACAGCACCATGCTTATCCGCCAGCTTACCACCCCAGATATTACCGATAGCCACTGAAACACCGTAACCCAGTAAGATCCAGCTTACTGCTGCCGGAGAGAATCCCGCCAGATCCTGCATCATCGGTGCCAGGAAGGTGAATGCCGTGAATACACCGCCGTAGCCCAGTGCCGTAACGGCATAAATCAGCAACAGACGGGGATGAGTCAGCACCTTCACCTGGTCGCGAATGCTGGCGGCTGCACGACCGGGAATGTTGGCGGGGATCAACAACTGGCTACTGATCAGTGCAATCACGCCTAACATTGATACCGCAAGGAAAGTCTCGCGCCAGCCAAAGTGTTGACCAATAAACGTTCCCAGCGGCACGCCGGTTACCAGCGCCACCGTTAAGCCACCAAACATAATGGCGATGGCGGAGGCCGCTTTCTCTTTCGGCACCAGACTTGTCGCGATGGTAGAACCAATCGAGAAGAATACACCGTGTGCCAGCCCAGTCAGCAGACGAGCGACAATGAGTGTCATATACCCGGGAGCCTGCCATGCCAGCAAATTCCCCGCCGTAAACAGAACCATCAGCGCAACCAGTAACTGCTTACGTGGCAGGCGTCCGGTCAAAGCGGTCAGTACCGGTGCGCCAATCGCCACACCCAGCGCATAGATGGAAACCAGCATCCCGGCGGAAGGTAACGAGATCGCCAGTTGTTGAGCGATGGTCGGCACCAGACCAACAATCACAAACTCAGTAGTGCCTATAGCGAAGGCACTAATTGTTAGTGCAAATAAAGCGAGAGGCATAAATAACTCCGTAACATCAGTAATCAGATGACACGCAGTATGCCTGGATGTTTTAATGACAAAAATATTCAAAATCTAAATATAATTTTGCGTCAGGTGCAAAAATGAAAGCAACCTCTGAAGAACTTGCGATTTTTGTAGCGGTAGTGGAAAGCGGCAGCTTTAGCCGGGCGGCAGAACAGCTTGGACAAGCCAATTCCGCGGTCAGTCGGGCAGTAAAAAAGCTGGAGATGAAACTGGGCGTCAGTTTGCTTAATCGAACGACCCGACAGCTAAGTCTCACTGAGGAAGGAGAGCGCTATTTCAGGCGGGTGCAGCAGATACTGCAAGAGATGGCTGCAGCAGAAACGGAAATCATGGAGTCGCGTAATACTCCGCGCGGCCTGCTGCGCGTCGACGCAGCAACACCGGTGATGTTGCATTTCCTGATGCCGCTAATCAAACCGTTCCGGGAGCGGTATCCCGAGATGACGTTGTCTCTCGTCTCCTCGGAAACATTCATCAATCTTATTGAACGAAAAGTGGATGTTGCTATACGAGCGGGTACACTGACTGACTCGAGTCTACGTGCGCGTCCGTTATTTACCAGCTATCGCAAGATTATTGCCTCACCGGAGTACATTGCCCGTTTTGGTAGACCAGAGACCGTCGAGGAGTTAAAACAGCATCTGTGTCTGGGGTTTTCCGAACCGGTTTCGCTCAATACCTGGCCAATTGCCTGTAGCGACGGACAGCTGCATGAGGTCGAGTGTGGAATTTCTTCCAACAGTGGGGAAACGCTAAAACAGCTTTGCCTGAACGGCAACGGCATCGCCTGTCTTTCAGATTATATGATAGATAAAGAGATCGCGCAGGGAGAGCTAGTGGAACTGCTGGCCGATAAACGTCTGCCGGTAAAAATGCCTTTCAGCGCCGTTTACTACAGCGATCGTGCGGTCAGTACACGTATTCGTGCATTTATAGACTTTTTAAGTGAATATATAAGAACAGCTCCCGAAGGAGCTGTAAAAGAGGGGTAAGGGATACACAGGCTCGGGCAATTAATCCCAGGCAGGAGCCAGACCTTCCGGGCTGACCAGACGATCGTTGCAGTCCAGTGCCGCGATCATTTTTTTATCTTCGGCATCCAGATGCAGTTCCAGCGCCAGCAGGTTGCTTGCCAGGTTTTCACGTTTGGTAGAAGAAGGAATTACGGAGTAACCTTCCCCCATTGCCCATGCCAGAATAACCTGCGCCGGGGTCGCATTATGTTTAGCGGCAATGTGCGCAATCACTTCATCTTTCAGCGCGTTACCGTAAGCCAGCGTCATGTAAGAGGTGATGTGGATACCGTGTGCTTTCGCCCAGTCAACCACCTTACGGCTCTGAAGATACGGAGAAAGCTCAATCTGGTTGGTCGCAATATTGTCTGCGCCTACTGCGGCAATGGCTTTTTCCATCAGCGCAATGGTGAAGTTTGAGATACCAATTTCACGAGTCAGTCCCTGCTGTTTTGCTTCGAGCAGCGCCAGCATGAATTCCTCAACAGATACAGCATCTCCTGGAGATGGCCAGTGGATCAGCACCAAATCAACATAATCTGTACGCAGTTTCTTCAGGCTTTCTTTCAGACTTGGGATCAGTTTTTCTTTGCTGAGATTTTCAATCCAGATCTTGGTGGTGATGTACAGTTCGTTACGCGGTACGCCGGTTTCGGCAATCGCCTGACCAACAGCCGCTTCATTATCATAGATTTGCGCAGTGTCGACAGCACGGTAGCCTAGTTCAAGCGCCGTTTTAACAGAAGCGATAACCACGTCGTCTTTCAGGCGGAAAGTACCCAAACCGAATGCAGGGATAGCCATAGAATTCCTCTTTTTAATCACTATGTTCATCAACTAAAAGGATTATGACTTCCAGCTCTTTATAGAAAAAGAGTGATAAATGCAGAGGATTTTTGCGGATGTAGCAATAATTAAACTGCAGGCAAAGAAAAAGCCCTGAGCTAATGCTCAGGGCTCTTAATAAGTGGCGGAACGGACGGGACTCGAACCCGCGACCCCCTGCGTGACAGGCAGGTATTCTAACCAACTGAACTACCGCTCCACCGAATTTCTTTGTCACTACCCGGATTCTTCATCCCGGTTTACTGCAATTTGATGCCTGGCAGTTCCCTACTCTCGCATGGGGAGACCCCACACTACCATCGGCGCTACGGCGTTTCACTTCTGAGTTCGGCATGGGGTCAGGTGGGACCACCGCGCTACAGCCGCCAGGCAAATTCTGTTATTAACCCGCTTCTCGCCGGTTAATGTAATCTGTTTCAAGCTGAATGTCGTCTCTTCGCCAAAACATCTTCGGCGTTGTAAGGTTAAGCCTCACGGTTCATTAGTATCGGTTAGCTCAATGTATCGCTACACTTACACACCCGACCTATCAACGTCATCGTCTTTAACGTTCCTTCAGGAGACTTAAAGTCTCAGGGAGAACTCATCTCGGGGCAAGTTTCGTGCTTAGATGCTTTCAGCACTTATCTCTTCCGCATTTAGCTACCGGGCAATGCCATTGGCATGACAACCCGAACACCAGTGATGCGTCCACTCCGGTCCTCTCGTACTAGGAGCAGACCCCCTCAATTCTCCAGCGCCCACGGCAGATAGGGACCGAACTGTCTCACGACGTTCTAAACCCAGCTCGCGTACCACTTTAAATGGCGAACAGCCATACCCTTGGGACCTACTTCAGCCCCAGGATGTGATGAGCCGACATCGAGGTGCCAAACACCGCCGTCGATATGAACTCTTGGGCGGTATCAGCCTGTTATCCCCGGAGTACCTTTTATCCGTTGAGCGATGGCCCTTCCATTCAGAACCACCGGATCACTAAGACCTGCTTTCGCACCTGCTCGAGCCGTCACTCTCGCAGTCAAGCTAGCTTATGCCTTTGCACTAACCTCCTGATGTCCGACCAGGATTAGCTAACCTTCGTGCTCCTCCGTTACTCTTTAGGAGGAGACCGCCCCAGTCAAACTACCCACCAGACACTGTCCGCAACCCGGGTAACGGGTCCACGTTAGAACACCAGCCATTAAAGGGTGGTATTTCAAGGATGGCTCCATGCAGACTGGCGTCCACACTTCAAAGCCTCCCACCTATCCTACACATCAAGGACCAGTGTTCAGTGTCAAGCTATAGTAAAGGTTCACGGGGTCTTTCCGTCTTGCCGCGGGTACACTGCATCTTCACAGCGAGTTCAATTTCACTGAGTCTCGGGTGGAGACAGCCTGGCCATCATTACGCCATTCGTGCAGGTCGGAACTTACCCGACAAGGAATTTCGCTACCTTAGGACCGTTATAGTTACGGCCGCCGTTTACCGGGGCTTCGATCAAGAGCTTCTCCTTACGGATAACCCCATCAATTAACCTTCCGGCACCGGGCAGGCGTCACACCGTATACGTCCACTTTCGTGTTTGCACAGTGCTGTGTTTTTAATAAACAGTTGCAGCCAGCTGGTATCTTCGACTGATTTCAGCTCCATGGGTAAACCACTTCACCTACATATCAGCGTGCCTTCTCCCGAAGTTACGGCACCATTTTGCCTAGTTCCTTCACCCGAGTTCTCTCAAGCGCCTTGGTATTCTCTACCTGACCACCTGTGTCGGTTTGGGGTACGATTTCGTGTTACCTGATGCTTAGAGGCTTTTCCTGGAAGCAGGGCATTTGTTACTTCAGCACCGTAGTGCCTCGTCATCACACCTCAGCGTTAAAAAGGTACCGGATTTACCTGGAACCTCCGCCTACATGCTTAAACCGGGACAACCGTCGCCCGGCTAACATAGCCTTCTCCGTCCCCCCTTCGCAGTAACACCAAGTACAGGAATATTAACCTGTTTCCCATCGACTACGCCTTTCGGCCTCGCCTTAGGGGTCGACTCACCCTGCCCCGATTAACGTTGGACAGGAACCCTTGGTCTTCCGGCGTGCGGGTTTTTCACCCGCATTATCGTTACTTATGTCAGCATTCGCACTTCTGATACCTCCAGCAACCCTCACAGGCCACCTTCAACGGCTTACAGAACGCTCCCCTACCCAACAACACATAGTGTCGCTGCCGCAGCTTCGGTGCATGGTTTAGCCCCGTTACATCTTCCGCGCAGGCCGACTCGACCAGTGAGCTATTACGCTTTCTTTAAATGATGGCTGCTTCTAAGCCAACATCCTGGCTGTCTGTGCCTTCCCACATCGTTTCCCACTTAACCATGACTTTGGGACCTTAGCTGGCGGTCTGGGTTGTTTCCCTCTTCACGACGGACGTTAGCACCCGCCGTGTGTCTCCCGTGATAACATTCTTCGGTATTCGCAGTTTGCATCGGGTTGGTAAGTCGGGATGACCCCCTAGCCGAAACAGTGCTCTACCCCCGAAGATGAGTTCACGAGGCGCTACCTAAATAGCTTTCGGGGAGAACCAGCTATCTCCCGGTTTGATTGGCCTTTCACCCCCAGCCACAAGTCATCCGCTAATTTTTCAACATTAGTCGGTTCGGTCCTCCAGTTAGTGTTACCCAACCTTCAACCTGCCCATGGCTAGATCACCGGGTTTCGGGTCTATACCCTGCAACTTAACGCCCAGTTAAGACTCGGTTTCCCTTCGGCTCCCCTATACGGTTAACCTTGCTACAGAATATAAGTCGCTGACCCATTATACAAAAGGTACGCAGTCACCCCATAAAGAGGCTCCCACTGCTTGTACGTACACGGTTTCAGGTTCTTTTTCACTCCCCTCGCCGGGGTTCTTTTCGCCTTTCCCTCACGGTACTGGTTCACTATCGGTCAGTCAGGAGTATTTAGCCTTGGAGGATGGTCCCCCCATATTCAGACAGGATACCACGTGTCCCGCCCTACTCTTCGAGTTCACAACCTGTGCATTTTGGTGTACGGGACTATCACCCTGTACCGTCGGACTTTCCAGACCGTTCCACTAACACACAAGCTGATTCAGACTCTGGGCTGCTCCCCGTTCGCTCGCCGCTACTGGGGGAATCTCGGTTGATTTCTTTTCCTCGGGGTACTTAGATGTTTCAGTTCCCCCGGTTCGCTTCATTACGCTATGTATTCACGTAATGATAGTGTGTCGAAACACACTGGGTTTCCCCATTCGGAAATCGCCGGTTATAACGGTTCATATCACCTTACCGACGCTTATCGCAGATTAGCACGTCCTTCATCGCCTCTGACTGCCAGGGCATCCACCGTGTACGCTTAGTCGCTTAACCTCACAACCCGAAGATGTTTC
>NZ_KQ089848.1:1494056-1980791 GCF_001037575.1 Citrobacter sp. BIDMC107
GCCGCCAGCGTTCAATCTGAGCCATGATCAAACTCTTCAATTTAAGTTTGATGCTCGTGAATTAAACTTCGTAATGAATTACGTATGTTCACTCAGAGACTTGGTATTCATTTTTCGTCTTGCGACGTTAAGAATCCGTATCTTCGAGTGCCCACACAGATTGTCTGATAAATTGTTAAAGAGCAGTTGCGACGCGCTTTAGCGCTCTGTCGCGAGGTGGCGTATATTACGCTTTCCTCTTTCAGAGTCAACCCTCATTTTCAGGTTTTTCTCTTCAACCGAGCCGGCTGTTTGTGTGAAGTGATTCACATCCGCCGTGTCGATGGAGGCGCATTATAGGGAGTCGACTCAGGAAGACAAGCGGAAAAATGCATTTTTGTTTCAACCGCTCACCTTTTACCCACAACGCTTACTTTTGCTGCTTTTTTATCGCCATTGGCAGGTCTGCCAGACTATTTATGACTAAATCTGCCGCATTTTCTGCTTCCGGCGTGACGGGTTTGCCTGTGCGCACCAATACCTTCGTGCCAACATTTGCAGCTGCCGCCGCCTGCATATCTTCAATTTTGTCGCCTACCATATAAGAAGCGGCCATATCGATGTGCAAGAAGTCTCGGGCGGAGATAAACATGCCAGGATGCGGTTTACGACAGTCGCAGACCTGACGATACTCTTCCACGGTGCCCTGTGGGTGATGCGGGCAGTAGTAGATGCCATCCAGCTCAACATCGCGATCGGCCAGCGACCAGTCCATCCATTCGGTCAACGTTTCAAACTGCGCCTCAGTAAATTTACCACGCGCGATACCAGACTGGTTCGTCACAATAATGAGCGCGTAACCCATCTTTTTAAGTTCACGCATGGCATCAATAACGCCGTCGATAAACTCAAACTCGTCGATCTCATGTACATAACCGTGGTCCACATTAATGGTACCGTCACGGTCGAGAAAAATTGCGGGTACAGACTTTGCCACCTTTTATAGCTCCTGAATAAGGCATGTGGCTCTAGTATCGCATGTTTCAGCGGGCAAGAAAGTGCTCATCGCGCAAAGCCTGATTGATTTAGACGTCTGGATGCCTTAACATCCATCTTGTTGACGGCTTCGACCGTACCTGACAGACGAAAATGCCACGGCTAACTTAATTACGATAATAAATAACCAATGATTAAACTTTCGAATATCACCAAAGTGTTCCAGCAGGGGACTCGCACCATTCAGGCGTTAAATAACGTCAGCCTGCATGTTCCTGCCGGGCAGATTTATGGCGTTATTGGCGCCTCCGGTGCCGGTAAAAGTACGCTCATCCGCTGCGTTAACTTACTTGAACGCCCAACCGAAGGCAGCGTTCAGGTCGGCGGTCAGGAACTCACGACGCTTTCTGAGTCAGAACTGACCAAAGCTCGCCGTCAAATCGGCATGATTTTCCAACACTTTAACCTGCTCTCTTCCCGCACCGTGTTTGGCAACGTCGCGCTGCCGCTGGAACTGGATAACACGCCAAAAGAAGAGATCAAACGCCGTGTAACAGAACTGTTGGATTTGGTTGGTCTTGGTGACAAGCACGATAGCTACCCGGCCAATCTTTCCGGTGGACAAAAACAGCGTGTGGCGATCGCCCGTGCGCTGGCAAGCAATCCCAAAGTGTTGCTGTGCGATGAAGCCACCAGCGCACTCGATCCGGCAACGACCCGCTCGATTCTTGAATTATTGAAAGACATTAACCGTCGTCTGGGACTCACCATTCTGCTGATTACCCACGAGATGGACGTTGTAAAACGTATTTGTGACTGCGTGGCAGTCATCAGTAATGGTGAACTGATTGAGCAAGACACCGTCAGCGAAGTGTTCTCACACCCGAAAACGCCGCTGGCACAGAAATTTATCCAGTCCACGCTGCACCTGGATATCCCGGAAGATTATCTGGAACGGTTAAAAGCCGAGCCAGAAGCAGACAGTGTGCCGATGTTGCGTATGGAATTCACCGGTCATTCGGTCGATGCGCCGCTACTTTCTGAGACGGCCCGTCGCTTTAACGTTAATAACAACATTATTAGCGCGCAGATGGATTACGCCGGCGGTGTGAAATTCGGCATCATGCTGACTGAAATGCACGGCACACAGGAAGATACACAAGCAGCCATCAACTGGTTGCAGGAACACCATGTAAAAGTAGAGGTACTGGGTTATGTCTGAGCCGATGATGTGGCTGCTGGTTCGCGGCGTATGGGAAACGCTGGCAATGACCTTTGTGTCCGGTTTTTTTGGTTTTGTGATCGGTCTGCCGGTTGGCGTGTTGCTGTACGTAACGCGTCCGGGGCAAATCATTGAGAACGCGAAGCTCTACCGTACGCTCTCTGCGCTGGTGAACATTTTCCGTTCCATCCCGTTCATCATCTTATTGGTGTGGATGATTCCGTTCACCCGCATGATCGTAGGCACCTCTATCGGACTGCAGGCCGCTATCGTCCCGCTGACCGTCGGCGCCGCGCCGTTTATCGCCCGTATGGTGGAAAACGCGCTGCTCGAAATCCCGACCGGGCTAATAGAAGCCTCTCGTGCGATGGGCGCCACGCCGCTGCAAATTGTACGTAAGGTATTACTACCAGAAGCGCTGCCAGGACTGGTCAATGCGGCCACCATCACCCTTATCACGCTGGTTGGTTACTCCGCGATGGGCGGTGCCGTCGGTGCCGGTGGTCTTGGACAGATTGGTTATCAGTACGGCTATATTGGTTACAACGCTACAGTAATGAATACAGTACTGGTATTGCTCGTCGTTCTGGTTTATTTAATTCAGTTATCCGGCGATCGCATCGTCCGGGCTGTCACGCACAAATAACGTTGCACACAACACTAAAAACTCATTAAGAAAAGGAAATAAGCATGGCGTTCAAATTCAAAACCTTTGCGGCAGTTGGAGCCCTGATCGGTTCTCTGGCACTTGTGGGTTGCGGTCAGGATGAAAAAGATCCTAATCACATCAAAGTGGGCGTTATTGTTGGCGCAGAGCAGCAGGTTGCAGAAGTCGCGCAGAAAGTAGCTAAAGAAAAATACGGTCTGGACGTTGAGCTGGTCACGTTTAACGATTACGTTCTGCCTAACGAAGCGCTGAGCAAAGGCGATATCGATGCTAACGCCTTCCAGCACAAACCGTACCTGGATCAGCAGATCAAAGATCGCGGTTACAAGCTGGTTGCTGTAGGCAATACTTTTGTTTACCCGATTGCGGGGTATTCCAAAAAAATCAAATCACTGGATGAGCTGCAGGACGGTTCACAGGTCGCGATTCCAAACGACCCGACTAACCTTGGCCGTTCCTTGCTGCTGCTGCAAAAAGTGGGCTTAATCAAGCTGAAAGACGGTGTTGGCCTGCTGCCGACCGCGCTGGACGTGATTGAAAACCCGAAAAACCTGAAGCTGGTTGAACTGGAAGCGCCGCAGCTGCCGCGTTCTCTGGACGATGCTCAAATCGCACTGGCGGTCATCAACACCACCTACGCCAGCCAGATCGGCCTGACCCCGGCAAAAGACGGTATCTTTGTTGAAGATAAAGATTCTCCGTACGTAAACCTGATCGTGACTCGTGAAGACAACAAAGATGCTGAGAACGTGAAGAAATTCGTTCAGGCATACCAGTCTGATGAAGTGTACGAAGCAGCAAACAAAGTCTTCAACGGCGGTGCTGTTAAGGGCTGGTAATTTTAGGCTGTTTACAGAATATGTAATATCATCAGGACGGGCGCTTGCCCGTCTTGTCATTTATGCAAGCACCTGATTCAATATCTGACGTTTAGATCATTCATTGAGGAAATATTATGCGTGCTTTACCGATCTGTTTAGTAGCACTCTTGCTGAGCGGCTGTTCTATGTTAAGCAGATCCCCTGTTGAACCCGTTCAAAGCACCGCAACCCCGCCGAAAGCGGAGCCGGAAAAACCGAAAGCACCGCGCGCGACGCCGGTAAGAATCATTACTAACGCTGAAGATTTAGTAGGCAAGCCGTTCCGCGATCTTGGCGAAGTTAGCGGTGAATCCTGCCAGGCATCCAACCAGGATTCCCCTCCGAGCATTCCAACCGCGCGCAAACGCATGCAGATTAATGCATCAAAAATGAAAGCTAATGCGGTATTGCTGCACAGTTGCGAAGTGACCAGTGGAACGCCGGGTTGCTATCGTCAGGCGGTTTGCATCGGTTCTGCACTGAACATTTCGGCGAAATGAGCCATTTTCAGTTCGAGCAAATAGGCGTTATCCGCTCACCATATAAAGAAAAGTTCGCCGTTCCACGCCAGCCAGGTCTGGTGAAAAGCGCCTGCGGTGAACTGCATTTGCTCGCACCTTATAACCAGGCCGATGCTATTCGCGGCCTGGAAGCCTTCAGTCATTTGTGGGTGATTTTTGTTTTTCACCAGACAATGGAAGGTGGATGGCGTCCGACCGTGCGCCCTCCCCGTCTTGGTGGCAACGCCAGAATGGGTGTCTTTGCCACACGTTCAACGTTTCGTCCTAACCCTGTTGGCATGTCGTTGGTTGAGCTGCGGGGCATCCGCTGCCATAAAGAGCACGTAATCCTCGAACTCGGTGGACTGGACCTTGTTGACGGAACGCCAGTAGTGGATATTAAGCCGTATCTGCCGTTTGCCGAATCGCTGCCTGATGCTCGTGCCAGCTATGCCCAGGACGCACCTCAGGCCAGCGTCGAGGTGACGTTCAGTGAAGATCTCGCGGAGCAGCTACTGAAGCTCGAACAACGTTACCCGCGTCTTCGTCAGTTTATTACCGAAGTGCTGGCGCAGGATCCGCGTCCTGCCTACCGTAAAAATGAGGAAGAAGGCAAAACCTACGCCGTCTGGCTGCTGGACTTTAACGTCCGCTGGCGCGTCACACCGTCAGGATTTGAGGTCTTTGCTCTGGAGGCCCGCTAATTTGCGTCGCGTACTCTTTTGACATCCCTTTCTCGCTGGTAAACTAAACCACTTTTGTTTTGTGCCAGGCTCGTTTTGAGCCTGTTCGATCGTTCAACTGGAACCGTAACAACATGCGTACTAGCCAATATCTGCTCTCCACTCTGAAGGAGACACCTGCCGACGCCGAAGTCATCAGCCACCAGCTGATGCTGCGCGCCGGGATGATCCGCAAGCTGGCCTCCGGGTTATATACCTGGCTGCCGACCGGCGTGCGCGTCCTGAAAAAAGTCGAAAATATCGTGCGTGAAGAGATGAACAACGCCGGTGCGATCGAGGTGTTGATGCCGGTCGTTCAGCCTTCTGAACTGTGGGAAGAGAGTGGCCGTTGGGAACAATACGGCCCGGAACTGCTGCGTATTGCTGACCGTGGCGATCGTTCGTTCGTCCTCGGCCCAACGCATGAAGAAGTGATCACCGACCTGATCCGTAACGAGCTGAGCTCTTACAAACAACTGCCGCTGAACTTCTATCAGATCCAGACCAAATTCCGTGACGAAGTCCGTCCGCGCTTCGGCGTGATGCGTTCCCGCGAATTCCTGATGAAAGATGCCTACTCTTTCCACACCTCTCAGGAATCCCTGCAGGAAACCTACGATGCGATGTACGCTGCGTACAGCAAAATTTTCAGCCGTATGGGGCTGGATTTCCGTGCAGTACAAGCGGATACCGGTTCTATTGGCGGCAGCGCCTCTCACGAATTCCAGGTGCTGGCACAGAGCGGCGAAGACGATGTGATCTTCTCCGACTCCTCCGATTATGCGGCGAACATCGAATTCGCCGAAGCCGTTGCGCCGAAAGAGCCGCGCGCAGCAGCAACTCAGGAAATGACGCTGGTTGATACTCCGAACGCCAAAACCATCGCAGAACTGGTTGAGCAGTTCAACCTGCCTATCGAAAAAACCGTGAAAACCCTGCTGGTGAAAGCGGTTGAAGGCAGCAGCTACCCGCTGGTCGCCCTGCTGGTTCGTGGCGATCACGAGCTGAACGAAGTCAAAGCGGAAAAACTGCCGCAGGTTGCCAGCCCGCTGACCTTTGCCACCGAAGAAGAAATTCGTGCGTTGGTAAAAGCAGGTCCAGGCTCGCTCGGTCCGGTGAATATGCCGATTCCGGTGGTTATCGACCGTACCGTCGCAGTAATGAGCGATTTCGCTGCCGGTGCCAACATCGACGGTAAACACTATTTCGGTATCAACTGGGATCGCGACGTAGTTACCCCGGAAGTTGCAGATATCCGTAACGTGGTCGCCGGCGACCCGAGCCCGGACGGCAAAGGTACGCTGATGATCAAACGCGGTATCGAAGTCGGCCACATCTTCCAGTTGGGTACCAAGTACTCTGAAGCGATGAAAGCCGCCGTACAGGGCGAAGATGGTCGTAACCAGATCCTGACCATGGGTTGCTACGGTATCGGGGTCACTCGCGTGGTTGCTGCTGCTATCGAACAGAACTATGACGATCGCGGCATCGTATGGCCAGACGCCATTGCCCCGTTCCAGGTCGCGATTTTGCCGATGAACATGCACAAGTCCTACCGCGTGCAGGAACTGGCTGAAAAACTGTACGCTGAGCTGCGCGCTCAGGGCATTGAAGTGCTGATGGACGACCGTAAAGAGCGTCCGGGCGTGATGTTTGCCGATATGGAACTGATCGGTATTCCGCACACTATCGTGCTGGGCGACCGTAACCTCGACAACGACGATATCGAATACAAATACCGTCGTAACGGCGAGAAAGAGCTGATTAAAACCGGCGACATCGTCGACTTCCTGGTCAAAGCCATTAAAGGCTAATACCAACAAAAAGGCCCTGATTATCAGGGCCTTTTTTCTATCGATTAATTACACGCTTTACCGGGGATAAATTTCGCGTCTTTATCCGCCATCAACGTTTTCACTTTCTCACCCGTATCCGGGTTTGACTCCAGCGTGAAATGCGCCTCAAGCGTCAGCAATACGGACTGTCCGTTTTCCGCACGCGCAGCTAAATAGTCACGTTCAAGCTGAGCATTATTCGCCACCGGCATCCGTTTACCCGTTGCGCAGTCGGTAAAGATTGCCGCGTCAGCCATATAGAAATACATGCCTCGCATCGGCATTGGCGTCACCGGTAAGCTGGCGGAAACTGGCTGGAGCGTGTAGTTAAACTGTGACTCAATCGGGTTACCTTCACGATCGAGCATTTCCAGCGCCTCGCCTTTAGCCCGGTAGTACGACTTTTCACCTTTGCTGTCGGTCAGCACCAGCTTGTCGGCAGTGCGCGCCCATGTGCCATAAGAGGCAAACGAAGACGGTTCATCCCGCACGCCCTGATAACGTTCGTTCATCACCCATGTACCGTCTTTTTCCAGAAACAGAGAGGTTTCAATCCCTTCACAGTCCGCACAAGGTAAGATGCCACGCCAGCTTTGCTGCATCGGTTTTAATTCTGCCGCCCGCGTCGGCTGTAGTACTTCAACTTCAGTACGGTTATTACAGCCGATCAAGGAAAAAAGCGTGCATGCAGCGACTACGGACAATATTGCTGTTTTCACTATCAATTCCTTATAAATTTTTATTCCCGCTCGTCAGTCTTGCGTTCGACGAACTCTCCCACGCAGTGCTTTCACTGTGGATTTTTGCGCCTTCGATGACAACCTGCGCTCTTTCGAGGCGCGTGTAGGGCGAGTTGCCTGTCGGCTTTTTTGCACTGCGGTTAATTCTTTTATCACCGCTACCAGCCGGGAGATTGCCGCTTCCCGATTAAGTTCCTGGCTACGGTATTCCTGCGCCTTAATGATAATAACGCCATCACCGCTAATCAGATGATGGCTGGCGGCAAGCAAACGTTCCTTGTAATACTCTGGCAGGCCAGAGGCCCGAATGTCAAAGCGCAAATGGATAGCCGTCGAGGTCTTGTTAACGTGCTGACCGCCCGCGCCCTGCGCCCGAATCGCCGTGATTTCCAGCTCATTATCAGGGATAGAGACGTTTCGGGAGATAACAATCATGAACGCGGCTGCCACGCGGTCAGATGAATTTCCAGATTGTTCTGAGAGTCAGACAGCCAGATAGCACCGTCCTGGATAGTTGCCTGCAGCGCCATTGTACGACCTGCGAAATCACTCAGTTGCGCCAGTTGCTCATCATCCAGATACCACACGGTCAGATTTTTAAACTGCGCGCACTTGTTCTGATTTTGCTGCCACCAGATCTGAGCCGCACGGCTGTTGTAAGCAAACAGGGCAACCTCTCCAGATTGGGTACAGGCTTTTTTAATACGGCGCTCATCCGGCAGACCCAGCTCAATCCAGAGATCGATACCCAGATGGTCGTTACGCAGCCATGCTTCAGGCTCGTCTTCCGCACTCAGACCACGCGTGAACTGCAGCCGTTCATCGGCATATTTGATCCAGGCCAGCAGGCGCAACATCATGCGCTCCTGGGTTTCAGAGGGGTGACGCGCCAGCGTCAAGGCCGCGTCAAGGAACTGGTTGCGGTCAAGATCCGCTACGTTGACGACGGCTTTATAAATTGTCGCTTTAAGCGCCATGAGAGAACTCCTTTCGAATCAGGCGCACATTGTAGCGAAAACTGCGGCAAAAGGCTGCTAACTGCTCCACTATCAAGGCGCTGATATTGCTTGAATGAGTATGGTATAGTCACCTTGCTAAACAGAGTTTATCTTCGTAGGCTTAGACTTGCATCCACGGTTAAGTCAGAGTGCTGACAGGAGGGCATGTGGAAAAATATTGTGAGTTAATACGCAAGCGGTACGCGGAAATCGCCAGCGGAGACTTAGGGTATATCCCGGATGCGCTGGGTTGCGTATTGAAGGTGCTTAATGAAGTGGCGGCAGACAGCGCCCTTCCAGAGTCGGTCAGGGAAAAAGCGGCGTATGCTGCCGCGAACTTACTGGTGAGCGATTATGTCAATGAATGAAACGTATCAACCCATCAACTGCGATGATTACGACAATCTTGAACTCGCCTGCCAGCACCATTTGTTACTGACGCTGGCGCTAAAAGATGGCGAAGTTTTGCAGGCGAAAGCGAACGACCTGGTTTCACGCAAAAACGTGGAGTATCTGGTCGCAGATGTCGCAGGTGAAACCCGGGAGCTTCGTCTCGACAAAATTGCCAGCTTCAGCCACCCGCAGATCGGTACCGTGGTGGTCAGCGAATCTTAACTTTTTTCGCCTTATCCGGCCTACTTTCCATGTGAAACGTAGGCCTGATAAGCGCAGCGCCATCAGGCATGCCATACCAGACTTACGCCTTCTTCACCTTCTGCCGTCCCCTCACGCGTCACGAAAACACCCGCAGCCGAAATCAACGTTTCGCCGTAAAACAGCAGCGGTGTGGTATCTCGTCGCCAGGGCGGGATCCCCTGCTCCTGCCAGATTTTCTTTAATTTCCGTCCGCCGTTACGCCCGACAATATGCAATAACCCTGGCGCTTTAAAACGGATACTGACGACTTCGTCCGCTTGTGGCAAGCGCAAATCACCCGCAGAGATTAACTGAACCGAACCCAATCCGGCAGGCAGCGTCAACGGTGTTTTCCACTCTAACCACGGGATAACAGTTTCGCTTTGCCCATCGACTGACTTCACCCACCACAGCTGTGACTGATAACGACGGACCTCGTACTCCCCGAGGCGAAAACTTGGTGACGCGTCTTCCCGCGCCAGCGCCACTTCCTGCCAGATACGTTCCAGCCCATCACGGGAAGGCATCGGCGCATTTAACCCCGCCAGCCAGCGACGAAGCAGCGCGGCACGACGCACGCCACTCATCATCATTAATGGCGTCAGTAACAGTGTTCCACGGGATGTGATGCAATCGGCTAAATCGCTGGCCAGCAGTTCATCCAGTAAACTCTCCTGCTCAGCGCACAGCGCAGCGCTGCGGGCAACGGCTTGCGCGAAGTGCGGCCAGCGCTGTTGGAGCAATGGGGTAACGCGCAATCTGAGGAAATTGCGATCGTAGGTATCATCCTGATTGCTTTCATCTTCAATCCAGCATAATTCATGCTGCCGTGCCCATGCTTCAAGCGCCTCTCGCGTTTGCGCCAGCAGCGGTCGAATCAGCTGGGTTCCGGCAAACGGAGAGCTTTCCCCCATGGCGGAAAGTCCGGCAGGACCACTGCCGCGTTTAAGCGCCAGCAGAAAGGTTTCACACTGGTCATCGAGATGCTGTGCTGTCATCAGCACCTCGCCCGGTAGTAAGGTCTGCGCAAACGCCTGATAGCGCGCGCGTCGCGCCTGGGCTTCGATGCCCAGACCATCATCCTCAAGGTGTACCCGCTCAACCACCAGCGACACCTGCCACTGCGCGCATACCGACTCACAGTGCTGTACCCAACTGTCTGCGTGTGGGCTTAATCCGTGATGAATGTGGATTGCGCGTAAAGCAACATCAGGATGCAGCTCTCGCCACTGCACCAACTGATGCAGCAATACGGTGGAATCCAGCCCGCCGCTAAAGGCGACCAGAATCGATTGAGAATTCAGCAGCGAAGTGTTCAGCGTGAGTGTCGTCATGATGGTTACTTACAATGGCATTGCCCGGCACGTTACCGGGCTAACACCACAATGACAAGCCTTACAGCTCGTACAGTTCGAGGGGTAATCCGTCCGGATCGTTAAAAAACGTAAAACGTTTGCCGGTAAACGGATCGATTCGTACCGGCTCGCATTTCACATCATGGCTTTCCAGATGAATTATCGCCTTTTCCACGTCATCTACGCTGAACGCCAGATGACGCAAACCACAGGCTTCCGGTCGGCTCGGACGGCAAGGTGGAAACGGGAAAGAAAAAAGCTCAATCACATACTGGCCGTTCAATGCCAGATCGCCTTTCCACGAGTCTCTCTCTTCCCGATAGGCTTCGCTCATCAGTGTAAAGCCAAGCACATCGCAGTAAAATGCCTTACTCGCCGCGTAGTCTGTCGCAATAATGGCAATATGGTGAACCTGTTTTAATCCCAGCATAGCGTCATCGCCTCTTTCATTTTTCTGTCAGAACGTTACTCGAACGTCTTGGGGTCAGGCAAGTCGTTATGCCATTTTTAAGACTCTCACGCGATACAGGCCATCCTCGCCCAGTTTAGCGCCATGGATATCGGTTTCAAATCCAGGGTAGCGCTGCCCTACCGAGCACAGCATCAGAAGAAAATCGAGGACAGCCCGGCTTTTGGCAGTGATCATTTCCCCGGGCATCAAAAGCGGCACACCGGGAGGATAAGGCAGGATCATATTGGCAGAAACGCGCCCCACCAGTTGATCAAGTGCTACCGTTTCGACCTCACCTTTGATCTGCCGCTGCCAGGCCTGGTGCGGCGTCATTTTCATTTCCGGCAAGGTATCAAATGCCCGCAGCATCAACCCGGAGAGATCATGCTGGCGGATCAACTGATGGATCCCCTGCGCCAGATCCTGAATACGCATATTGCGATAGAAATCGGGATCTTCAGCATATAGATCCGGCAGCATATTTTTCACACGTAAATTCAGATCGTACGAGCGCTTAAATTCCGTCAGGCCACGTAGCAGCCCCATCGCCCGGGTTTTATCAATACCAATGCTGAACAGGAACAACAGGTTATACGGTCCCGTCTTCTCGACTACGACACCGCGTTCATCAAGGAATTTCGCCACCAGCGCCGCGGGGATCCCCTCTTCGCTCATATTTCCCTGTTCATCCATTCCCGGCGTCAAAATCGTGACCTTCACCGGGTCAAGGAACATGTGGTCGGCATCAGCATCAACAAATCCGTGCCAGTCTTCACCTGGCGCTACCGGCCAGCACTCTGCTTCATCTACCTTTTCCGGCTGCCAGATATCAAAGAACCAACCATCCGACTCTTCACGCAGACGTTGCACTTCTTTACGGAAATGCAGCGCCCGTTCCACCGAACGATTGATTAACCGCTTGCCTGAATTGCCACGCAGCATTGCCGCCGCCGTTTCTATCGACGCCACTATCGGATAGCTCGGAGACGTAGAGGTGTGCATCATAAAGGCTTCGTTGAACGTGTCTTCATCATAGTCGCCCTTAATGTGGATCAGCGAAGCCTGTGACAACGCCGCCAGCATCTTGTGGGTGGACTGGGTTTCAAAAATCACCTTTCCCGGTACCCGTTCGCCGCTCATCCCGCTTTTCCCCTGATAGATCGGATGAAAATGGGTATACGGCACCCAGGCTGAATCAAAATGGATGGAGGGCACATCCAGCGTTTGTTTGATCCAGTTGGTGTTATACAACAGGCCATCATAGGTGGAGTTGGTGATCACCGCGTGGACCGGCCATTGCGCCTGATTGGTTTCCTCAACTTTGCGTTCAATGCTTGCGTGGGTAAATTCCCGACGGGGTATACCGCCGAGGATCCCCAGCGCGTTACGCGTAGGCTTCAGCCAGATTGGCACCACATCACTCATCATCAGCAAATGCGCCAGTGACTTATGGCAGTTGCGGTCAATCAGGAGCGTACTGCCTGCAGGTGCAGCATACATACCGACAATCTTGTTCGATGTCGAGGTGCCGTTGGTCACCATATAGCTCTGCTCGGCACCAAAAGTACGCGCGATATACTCCTCCGCTTCCAGGTGCGGACCGGTATGATCAAGCAATGAGCCCAGTTCGGTTACGGAAATGGACACGTCGGCTTTCAGCGTATTGCCGCCAAAGAAATCATAGAACAGGCAGCCGACCGGACTTTTCTGGTACGCCGTTCCCGCCATGTGCCCAGGCGTGCAGAAGGTATACTTCCCTTCCTTCACATAGGTAAACAGCGCTTTGGTAAAAGGAGGCGTGATGTTATCGAGGTATTCGCTGGTGTACTGGCGGATGCGGGTGGCAATGTCTTCAGACTGACCCAGCGCATACTCAAAAAACCACAGCGCCATGCGCAGGTCGTGCGCACTGACATCCATCGTCGAATGGGTATTAATAAAGGCGTAGAGCGGGAGATATTCGTTGAGCTGGTTGATGTCGCTGCACAGTTCCAGACTGTATTCATCCCAGTCAAAAATGACGCCGCAAATTCGCGGGTTATGTTCGATAAACTTCAGCAGGTCGACGCTATTCTGCGGCCAGATAATCTGAAACCCCTGCTGCTGCAGCGCACTTTCAAGTTCCTTGATGGGCTCATCTTTATAAAAGACGCCATGCGGTCCCATGATGGCAATGATATTCATGCGTTCCTCCTGGAAAAACCTTAGTTAATCATAGCCTGGCCAAACCACAGGTAAAAAAAAGGGCCACAGCATTGTGGCCCTTTTCAGAATTAATGCAGTTTACGCGTAACCGTAGCTCATCAGACGCTGGTAACGACGGTTTTTCAGATCATCTTTGCTTAACACGTCGAGATCGGCGAGATCGGCCAGCAGCTGTGCCTTCAGGGACGCAGCCATTACTTCAGGGTTGCGGTGCGCGCCGCCCAGCGGTTCCGGGATGATAGAGTCAATCAGCTTCAGCTCTTTCAGACGCGGCGCGATAATTCCCATTGCTTCTGCGGCCAGCGGCGCTTTGTCGGCGCTTTTCCACAGAATGGAAGCACAACCTTCCGGGGAGATAACGGAATAGGTGCTGTATTGCAGCATATTCACTTTATCGCCTACGCCGATCGCCAGCGCGCCGCCGGAACCACCTTCACCGATAACGGTGCAGATTACCGGTACGCTCAGACGCGACATTTCACGCAGGTTGCGCGCAATCGCTTCTGACTGACCACGTTCTTCCGCGCCCACGCCCGGGTAAGCCCCTGGGGTGTCGATGAAGGTAATGATCGGCATGTTGAAGCGCTCGGCCATTTCCATCAGGCGCAGCGCTTTGCGATAGCCTTCCGGCGCTGGCATGCCGAAATTACGGCGAATCTTTTCTTTGGTCTCACGGCCTTTCTGATGACCAATGATCATCACCGGACGGCCATCCAGACGCGCGATACCGCCGACAATAGCTTTATCATCCGCATAGGCTCGATCGCCCGCCAGCTCATCAAATTCATCAAACGCCAGGCGGACATAATCCAGGGTGTACGGACGCTGTGGATGGCGCGCCAGTTGGGCTACCTGCCATGCGCCAAGATCGGCGAAGATTTTACGCGTCAGTTCTACGCTTTTTTCACGCAGACGATGCACTTCTTCATCGATGTTAATATCCAGTTTCTCATCCTGACGGCTAACCGCAGTCAAAGAATCGATTTTTGCTTCCAGCTCTGCAATCGGCTGTTCAAAATCAAGGAAATTCAGACTCATAGTATTCCTGTATTAGTCAAACTCCAGTTCCACCTGCTCCGAACCAATAAGGCCACGGAGATCGTTTAGCAAACGATCGCTCGGAGAGACACGCCACGTCGCGCCAAAACGCAACCGCGCACGTGCATCCGCCCTCTGATAGTAGAGATGTACTGGAATTGTCCCCGAGCGGTGGGGTTCCAGAGACTGACGGAGTCGGTTTAAAAGCTGGTCATCAATTTGCCTGTCCGTCAGCGAGATAGCAAGCCCGCGAGCATATTTTTCCCGGGCTTCGTCAATATCCATGACTTCACGGGCCATCATTTTAAGCCCGCCACTGAAGTCATCAAAGCTGACCTGTCCGCTGACGATAAGTATGCGGTCTTTTTCCAGCAATTGCTGGTATTTATCCAGAGCATCGGTAAACAACATAACCTCCAGACGTCCGGAACGGTCATCCAGTGTACAGATGCCGATACGATTGCCGCGCTTGGTGACCATTACCCGCGCAGCAATGACGAGCCCCGCAGCCGTGGTGACTTTACCACGTTCTGTCGGATGCATGTCTTTCAGCCTGTAGCCTCCGACATAGCGCTCAATTTCTTTTAAATACTGGTTAATGGGGTGTCCCGTCAGATAAAGCCCCAACGTTTCACGCTCACCGTCTAATACCACCTGCTCCGGCCACGGTTGGCAGCTGGCATAGGATTGTTCAATTTGCTCCGGTTCTTCCGCCAGCACGCCAAACATATCGGCCTGACCAATAGCTTCGGCTTTTGCATGCTGATCGGCGGCTTTTAGTGCGTCGTTGAGCGAATTCATCAACGCTGCACGATGCGGGCCAAGGCGATCAAACGCCCCGGACATGATTAGCTTTTCCAGCACCCGGCGGTTAAGTTTTTTGATATCCGTGCGCGCGCAGAGATCAAACAGCTCACGGAAGTAGCCGCCTTCGTTACGCGCCTCAATAATAGCTTCAATTGGCCCTTCACCCACGCCTTTTATCGCGCCGATGCCATAAACAATCTCGCCATCATCATTCACGTGAAAATGGTAAAGCCCGGAGTTGATATCCGGCGGCAGGATTTTGAGCCCCATGCGCCAGCATTCATCCACCAGTCCGACGACTTTCTCGGTGTTATCCATATCGGCGGTCATTACCGCCGCCATAAACTCGGCAGGATAATGCGCCTTCAGCCACAGAGTCTGGTAAGAAACCAGCGCATAGGCAGCGGAGTGCGATTTGTTAAATCCGTAACCGGCGAATTTCTCCACCAGGTCAAAGATTTTCATCGCCAGTTCGCCGTCTACGCCGCGCTTTTTCGCCCCTTCTTCAAAGGTGCCGCGCTGCTTGGCCATTTCTTCCGGCTTTTTCTTACCCATCGCACGACGCAGCATATCCGCGCCGCCAAGGGTGTACCCGGACAACTCCTGGGCAATCTGCATAACCTGTTCCTGATACAGGATAATGCCGTAGGTCGGCTCCAGTACCGGTTTCAGACACTCATGCTGCCATTGTACATCCGGATAGGAAATCTCTTCGCGACCATGCTTACGGTCGATAAAGTTATCTACCATCCCCGACTGTAGCGGGCCAGGGCGGAACAGAGCCACCAGTGCGATCATATCTTCGAAGCAGTCAGGCTGCAGACGTTTGATCAGGTCTTTCATGCCGCGGGATTCAAGCTGGAATACCGCCGTGGTCTCCGAGCGTTGCAGCATATCGAAGCTTTTCTTGTCATCCAGCGGGATAGCCGCAATATCCAGCGGTGGCTCACCGTTCTTTTCACGGCGCGCGTTGATCATTTCCAGCGCCCAGTTGATGATGGTGAGCGTACGCAGGCCGAGGAAGTCGAACTTCACAAGACCGGCATATTCCACATCGTTCTTATCAAACTGAGTAACCGGGTGCAGCCCCTGTTCATCGCAGTACAGCGGAGCAAAATCAGTAATTTTGGTCGGTGCGATAACCACACCACCGGCGTGCTTACCGGCGTTACGCGTGACGCCTTCCAGCTTACGCGCCATATCGATCAGCGCTTTAACCTCTTCATCTGCCTCATAAATTTCCGGCAGTTGGGGTTCGGCTTCAAAGGCTTTTGCCAGCGTCATGCCCGGATCGGGCGGCACCAGCTTCGAAATACGGTCAACGAAGCCGTACGGATGCCCCAGTACGCGGCCCACGTCGCGGATAACCGCTTTTGCTGCCATCGTACCGAAGGTAATAATCTGCGAAACCGCATCACGACCGTACATTTCCGCCACGTGCTCGATGACCTGGTCGCGTTTCTCCATACAGAAGTCAACGTCGAAGTCGGGCATTGAGACACGTTCCGGGTTAAGGAAACGTTCGAACAGCAGGTCAAATTCCAGCGGGTCGAGATCGGTAATTTTCAGCGCATAGGCAACAAGTGAGCCAGCACCGGAACCACGTCCCGGGCCTACTGGTACGCCGTTATCTTTCGACCACTGGATAAATTCCATAACGATCAGGAAGTAGCCCGGGAATCCCATCTGGTTGATAACTTTAAGTTCAACTTCCAGACGTTCATCGTAAGGTGGGCGCTTCTGCGCACGAACTTCAGGGTCAGGGAACAAAAATTCGAGACGTTCTTCCAGCCCTTCGCGTGATTTCGCCACAAGGAAATCTTCGGTGGTCATATCGCCGGTCGGGAACTGCGGCAGGAAATACTCGCCCAGACGCACCGTCACGTTGCAGCGTTTAGCTATCTCGACGGTGTTTTGCAGTGCTTCCGGAATATCGGAGAACAGCTCGCACATCTCATCTTCGCTGCGCATGTACTGCTGCGGCGAATAGTTACGCGGGCGTTTCGGATCATCAAGGGTAAAGCCGTCGTGGATCGCTACGCGGATTTCATGCGCATCGAAATCTCCGGTTTCAAGGAAGCGGACATCGTTAGTCGCCACCACCGGTAGACCACGCGTTTCGGCCAGTGCTACGGCTGCGTGCAGATAATTTTCTTCATCTTGCCTGCCGGTGCGAATCAGTTCGAGGAAATAGCAATTGGGAAAATGTTCTTCGTAAAACGCCACGCACTCGTCAACCAGTGCGTTATTGCCGCGCAGCAGACTTCGTCCGACATCGCCCATGCGACCGCCGGAGAGCAAAATCAAACCTTCTTTTAGTTCGATCAGCCAGTCCCGGTCGATAACCGGTCCTTCTGCGCCATAGCCGCGCTGATAGGCTTTCGAAATCAACAACGTCAGGTTCTGATAGCCGGTATTATTTGCGGCCAGCACGGTAAGCTGCGTGAGTTCATCGCCCAACAGCTCACTGCGGACATGAAAATCTGCGCCAACTATCGGCTTGATACCCGCGCCATGGCCCGCTCCGTAAAACTTCACCAGACCACACAGGTTGGTAAAATCGGTGATCGCCAGCGCAGGCATGCCTAACGCGGCCGCCTTTTTTACCAGCGGTCCGGTTTTCGCCAGCCCATCGATCATGGAGTAGTCGCTGTGCACCCGTAGGTGGACGAAACGTGGTTCAGACATCTTCAGATTCCTTCGACACAAGAATCAGGACGAGAGTCCCAGTGCGCGTTTGACGGGGCCAAAGCTGCGGCGATGGTGCTCAGTCGCACCATGCAGTGCCAATTTTTCCAGATGAAATGCGGTTGGATAACCTTTGTGCTGTGCAAAACCATACTGTGGAAAAACCGTATCCAGCGCCGCCATTTCAGCGTCACGGGTCACTTTTGCCAGAATCGATGCGGCGCTAATCTCCGCCACGCGGCTATCACCTTTGACCACCGCCATCGACGGTACCGGTAATGCCGGGCAACGATTGCCGTCAATCAGCACGTATTCAGGCGCAATATGCAGACCCGCAACTGCACGCTGCATGGCCAGCATGGTAGCATGCAAAATGTTCAGTTCGTCGATTTCATGCGGTTCTGCCCGACCCAGGCTCCAGCTTAACGCCTTTTCTTTAATTTCATCAAACAGCGCCAGGCGACGTTTTTCTGACAGTTTTTTTGAGTCGTTAAGACCGATAATAGGGCGAGCCGGATCCAGAATGACGGCAGCAGTGACGACCGCGCCGACCAAAGGGCCGCGTCCGACTTCATCCACACCCGCCACTAAATGCGTATGCGGATACACAAATTCAATCATTGCGCTAACTCCAGGACCGCATCCGCTGCCTGCTCATCAGCATTGCAACGGATCTGCTGGTGCAGTTCACGGAATGTGTCGTGCATCGCATGGCTGGTTTTACCCTTCGCCAGCAACGGCAACAGCGCTTGCGACAGCGCCTGCGGTTCACACTCTTCCTGCAACAGCTCTTTAACCAGTTCTCTTCCCGCCAACAGGTTAGGTAGCGAAACGTAATCAGTCTTCACCAGACGCTTCGCCAGCCAGAAGGTGAAGGGTTTCATACGGTAGCCAACCACCATCGGGCATTTTGCCAGCATACATTCCAGCGCGGCGGTACCTGAAGCCAGCAGTGCGGCGTCGCTGGCCACCATTGCTTCACGTCCCATACCATTGAGCAGATGTACGGAAAGCTCCGGTGCAACTTCCGCTTTAATGCGTTCAAACTGCTCGCGACGTTTGGCATTCACCAACGGCACCACCACTTCGAGATCCGGATAATGCTGGCGTAATAGCTGCGCCGTTTTCAGAAAATCGGCGCTGAGCATCTCCACTTCTGCACCACGGCTTCCTGGCAGTAGCGCCAGGCAGTGAGCGTCATGAGGAATGCCCAGAATATCACGTGCCGCGTTTTTATCCGGGTCCAACGGCATGGCATCCGCCATGGTATGACCTATAAAGCGGCACGGGACGTTAAATTTGTCATAAAACGCTTTTTCGAAAGGCAGAAAGGCCAGCACCATGTTGGTGGATCTGCCTATTTTGAAAACGCGTTTCTGTCGCCACGCCCAGACGGACGGACTGACATAATGAATGGTTTTAATGCCCTGTTTTTTCAAGTTCCCTTCGAGGGTAATGTTGAAATCAGGTGCATCAATGCCAACGAAAACATCCGGCTTTAAGTCGGTGAATCGGCGAGTGAGGTCGGCACGAATATGCAGTAAACGGCGCAGACGTCCGAGCACTTCAACAATGCCCATGACCGCCAGCTCTTCCATTTCGTACCAGGCTTCACAGCCTTCGGCCTGCATCAGCGGACCCGCCACACCAACAAAACGCGCATTGGGAACGCGAGCCTTGAGTGCACGGATTAACCCTGCACCAAGAATATCGCCGGAGGTTTCTCCGGCGACGAGGGCAATCGTTAAAGGACGCTGTTCAGTCATTAACGAATCAGGCCACGCGTTGAGCGCTCAAAGAAGTCGCTGAAAGCCTGAACTTCGGGGTACTGTTTCGCCAGTTCCGCGATTTCTGGTTTCACTTCTTCCAGCGTTTTACCACTACGGTACAACGCTTTGTAGGCGTTACGAATCGCGGTAATCGCTTCGCGGGTGAATCCACGACGCTTCAGACCTTCGATATTGACGCCAAACGGCGTCGCGTGGTTGCCCTGGGCGATAACGTACGGAGGCACGTCCTGGGCTACACCAGAACAGCCACCAACCATCACATGAGCACCGATGATGCAGAACTGATGCACCGCAGTCATGCCGCCGATGATAACAAAATCATCCAGCGAAACATGTCCGGCAAGCGTGGCGTTATTCGCCAGAATACAGCGGTTTCCTACCGTACAATCATGCGCGACGTGCGCATTAATCATCAGTAAGTTATCGCTGCCCACCTTCGTCACTCCACCGCCCTGCACTGTGCCACGATGAATGGTGACGCTTTCGCGGATGCGGTTGCGATCGCCAATTTCCACACGGGTCGGTTCGCCAGCATATTTAAGATCCTGGTTAACTTCACCGATGGAGGCAAACTGATAGATCTCGTTATCGCGACCAATTTTTGTATGGCCATTCACGACAACGTGAGACTTCAGTACGGTACCCTCACCAATTTCAACATGGGGTCCAACAATACAAAATGGGCCAATGTGAGCATTGGCACCAATGCTGGCGCCCTCTTCTACAATGGCGGTCGGGTGAATAAAGGCGGATTTATCAATCACGTATCAGGCCTCCCGGCTACGGGCACACATCATCGTTGCTTCGCACACAACTTTACCGTCGACCAGCGCAACCCCTTTAAAACGGGTCAGGCCACGGCGCGTTTTCTCGAAAGTCACTTCCATGATCATCTGATCGCCAGGCACGACAGGACGCTTAAAGCGTGCTTCGTCAATACCCGCGAAATAATACAGTTCGCCTGGTTCCAGTTTTCCTACGCTTTTAAACGCAAGGATACCGGTAGCCTGTGCCATCGCTTCCAGAATCAATACGCCAGGGAAAATAGGTTTACCCGGGAAGTGGCCCTGAAAGAAAGGCTCGTTAACGGATACATTTTTCACTGCGCGCAGAAAACGACCTTCTTCAAAATCCAGCACGCGATCAACCAGCAGAAACGGAAAACGGTGCGGCAGAAGTTCTAAAATCTCTTCAATATGCAGAGTATGAGTGTTAGTAGTCAAAATACTCTTCCTGTCAAAATATACTAAAAGGCAATAATAACACGGCCTGTCGCAATCGTATGAATGGGACAGGCCGAAAAGTCAGACATGCAAAAACGGTGCTTTAGTCTTGTTGATTAACCTTGCGCTCAATCGCTTTGAGGCGCTTGCTCATATCATCAATATTCATCACCAGTGCAGCTGTTTTACGCCATACCTTATTGGGTTGTAGCGGAATGCCTGAGGAATAGACGCCAGGTTCGGTGATAGGACGCATCACCATACCCATGCCAGTCACCGTGACTTTGTCGCATATTTCCATATGCCCATTGATCACGCTGGCGCCGCCAATCATGCAGTAACGGCCAATCTTCAGGCTACCCGCCATAATGACGCCACCGGCTACTGCCGTATTGTCGCCAATCACAACGTTATGCGCAATCTGGCACTGGTTATCAATGATAACACCATTACCGATCACAGTATCGTCCAGAGCACCACGGTCAATGGTGGTACAAGCGCCGATCTCGACGCGATCGCCGATAATCACGCGACCAAGCTGCGGGATCTTTACCCAGTTACCGCGATCGTTCGCGTAACCAAATCCATCAGATCCAACGACAGTGCTTGACTGGATCAGGCAATTCTCACCGATCTGAATGTCGTGGTAAATCGTCACATTCGCCCACAAGCGTGAACCTGCACCGATTTTAGTATTTTTTCCGACGAAGCAGCCTGCGCCGATAACGACGTTATCACCCAGTTCTACGCCAGACTCAATGACCGCATTTGCGCCCACAGAGACATTATTACCCAGCTTCGCCGTTGCATCGATCACTGCACTCGGTGCAATGTTCTGTGCAGGCTGAGGCGTGGTATCTAAAATTTGCGCCATACGTGCATAGGTCAGGTAGGGATTCTTCACTACCAACGCGGCACTTTTAGCAAAAGGAAGATCGTCCTGCGTCATTACTACGGCAGAAGCCTGGCATACGCCTAAGTGTTCACGGTACTTAGGATTCACCATGAACGTGATATTGCCAGTTTGCGCAGATTGCATGGACGCTACGCCGGTGATGACGATATCGCCATCACCGTGTAATTCTGCATCCAACTGCTCTGCTAAATCAGCCAGTCGAATTGAAGGCATTACTTATTTAACCTGTTTCAGTACGTCAGCGGTGATGTCTTTTACATCGCTGCTGTTGTATGCAACGGTGTTTGCGTCAACGACCAGATCAATGCTCTGGCTGCTGGCAACAGATTTCACAGCAGTCTGGATACGAGTAACCAGTTTGCCACGTTCTTCGTTGGAGCGACGCGCACGATCCTGCTCAAAAGCCTGAGCTTTCTGAGAGAAAGTCTGGCGCTGAGCCATAACGTCTTTTTCCAGCTTGGTACGATCGCTACCTGCTTTCATTGATTGCAGACGCTGCATCTTAGATTGCAGATCGGATTCCATACGCTGCAGTTCGCTGGCACGGCCTTTGAACTCGTTTTCCAGCGTAGCAGAAACACCTGTCTTCTGTGCAACCTGTTGGAACAGGCTACCCATGTTGACGATTGCAATTTTGTCAGCCGCTTGTGCGGACGTTGCCATCGCTAAACCGAGACCTGCAGCTAATAACCACTTTTTCACAATTAACTCCTTACCATCCCATTTGCACCCGAAGGTGCAGTTCTTTGCGTGGCCAGGCGATCCCATGCAAGATCGCCTAAAGTCATCGCTACACTACCACTACATTCCTTTGCGAAGAACAATTACCAGGTTTTACCAATGTTAAACTGGAACTGTTCCGCTTTGTCTCCATCGTACTTCTTGAACGGCTGGGCGTAGGAGAAAACCAACGGCCCCAATGGGGACATCCATTGTAAAGCGATACCCGCTGACATACGGATATTACTTGGATCACTGTAGTCCGGCACACCTATAGCACGTGTTTGAGCGCTATCCTGCCAGTTAGTATCCCAAACGGTACCCATATCCCAGAAGAACGAGGTACGAACCGAGTTGGCATACTTGTCGCTAATGAACGGCGTTGGGGTAATAAACTCCAGGCTGGCGACAGCCATGGCGTTACCGCCCACTGCGTCATCCGATTTACAGTCCTTACCGTCCGCGTTGGAACACTCTTCGTAGTCACTATTATCAGAACCACTGGCGTAAGCACCGTTTTTGTAGACTGCTTTTGGACCGATAGTATTCGACTGGAAGCCACGCACGGTGCTGGAACCACCCGCATAGAAGTTCTCATAGAACGGCATTTCTTTGCTGCCAATGCCGTCGCCATAGCCTACCTTCGTACGTCCTAAAACCACCCACTTGTGATCGTCATCGATCGGCACATAGGTCGCGGTATCCATCGACACTTTGTAGTATTCGTTATCAGAACCCGGAATGGTCACTTTACCGTTCAGGTTGACGCGTGTACCGTCCGTTGGGAAATACCCACGGTCCAGTTTGTTGTACGTCCAACCGTAGTTAAAGGTGAAGTCATCAGCGGCAAAGCTGTTGGTATTGGTCTCGCCCATTGACTCAAGATAACGATCCATCGCAACCTGCGGCTGCATGTTGGACAGTTTGTTATGGACATAGCCCAGGCCAGCACGCAACGTGTTGTATTCGTTTACCGGGAAGCCAAGCGTGACATCTGTACCATAACTTTTGTTGGTATAGTCGGACAGATCCGCATCATTCGCTTCAAAATCGTTATAGAAGACACGGCCACCCAGGCTCACACCATCAACGGTGAAGTACGGGTTAGTCACTGACAACTCAGTATAGGTCTGGTAGTCGTTTTTGGTGCCGTTGATGCCGACAGAATAACCGGTACCTAACCAGTTATCTTGCTGAACGCCAGCCTGGAAGCTCACGCCGCTCTCGGTACCGTAACCGACGCCGAAGTTAAAGCTACCGGTGTTACGCTCTTTGACCTTGTAGACTACATCAACCTGATCCGGGCTGCCCGGGACACGCTGAGTATCGGTATCAACTGTTTCAAAGTAACCCAGACGGTTCAGACGCTCTTTACCCTGGTCGACCAGATCGCTGCCCAACCATGCACCTTCCATCTGACGCATTTCGCGACGCAGAACGGAATCTTTAGAGGTGTCGTTACCTTCAAAACGAATCTTACGCACATAGAAACGGTTACCCGCATCCACGTTTACGCGTAATTTAACGGTTTTGTCAGCGTCGTTGATTTCAGGCTGCGACTGTACGCGCGGATAGGCATAGCCATAGCGACCCAGGAGCTTCTTGATATCATCTTCCATTTTGGTCACTTTGGTGCCGTTATAGAGTTCACCTGGCTCGATCTTCGTCAGGGTCTCAATTTCGGCGGAGTGCCCGGCCAGGTTACCGCTCACCTGAACACCAGAAAGCTTGTACTGCTCGCCTTCTGTGATGTTAACGGTGATGTAGATACCTTTTTTATCCGGCGTCAGGCTGACCTGAGTGGAATCGATATTGAAGCGGGCATAACCGCGATCCAGATAGTAACTGCGCAGGGTTTCAAGGTCGCCCGCCAGTTTCTGTTTCTGGTATTTGCGATCGCCCACCACGTTCCACCACGGTACTTCATCACGCAACTGGAAGTGAGAGATAAGTTCGTCAGTCGTGAAGGCATGGTTGCCGACGATATTGATCTGTTGGATCTTCGCCGAAACACCTTCCTGGAAGACCAGCTTGAGGTCAACGCGGTTACGCGGCAACGGCGTCACCACCGCTTTCACACTGGCGCTGTACTTACCGACGCTATAGTAGAAATCTTCCAGGCCTTTTTCGATATCGGCAAGCGTGGTGCGATCCAGAGACTCGCCAACACGCACGCCAGACGCCTCGAGGTTTTGCTTGAGCATGTCATCTTTCACCGATTTATTACCGGAGAAAGTGATGCTGGCAATCGTCGGACGCTCTTTTACCTGAACCAGAAGGGTATCACCATCGCGCAGGACGCGGACATCCTCAAAGTTACCGGTGGCGAACAGAGCACGAATGGTATTACTGATGTCTTCATCATTAACCGTGTCGCCTGTGCGCACCGGCATACTGAGGAGAGCCGCACCAACGGCGACTCGCTGTAGGCCTTCGAAATGAATGTCCTTCACTACGAACCCTTCAGCACCGTATACGGTGGCGCTGCTAAACAGCAGCGACGCTATGAGCAACTTTTTCATCGCCATCGTTATTATGCGTTCTTCCTAACACTCTCTTACAACCGAGAGAAATCATTGAAAAGTGCAAGCCCCATTAACAACACCAGCAAGATAGAGCCAATGCGATAACTAAAGTCTTGAACCCGCTCGGATACCGGACCGCCCTTCAGCTTTTCAATCGCCAGGAACAGCAGATGCCCCCCGTCAAGAACGGGCAACGGAAACAGGTTGATTATCCCTAAGTTCACGCTGATAAGCGCAAGGAACATCAGGTAATAAATAACCCCGAATTCCGCTGACATCCCAGCCCCCTGGGCGATAGAAATCGGCCCACTGAGGTTGTTCAGTTTTACATCACCGGTAATCAATTTTCCCAGCATACTGACCGTCAGCTTCATCAACTGCCACGTTTTATCCGAGGCTTCGAGGACGGCGCTGAATGGCCCATACTGGCGTACAGTCTTATACTCATCAGGCAGAGGAATAACTTTAGGCACCACGCCCGCAAAACCTTCTGCCTTCCCGTTAACCTGTTTTGAATCTGGGGTTAACGTTAAAGACAAGGAACTTCCTTGTCTTTCAATATCTAGCGCTAACGGCTTATCCGGATTATCGCGCACCAGCGTCACAAACGTCATCCATTGCGTCAGCGGCTGACCATTGACTTTAACGATCCTGTCGCCTGCTTGCAAACCTGCCTTACTTGCAGCGGAGTTAACCTGCACTTCTGACAGCACCGGTTCAATCTGCGGACCGCGCGGACGAATCCCTAAACTGGAGACGGGATCCTCTTTGTCTGGCTCAAATGCCCACTGACGTAAATCCAGCGTTTTGTCCTGACGCTGGTTACTGCCAAACTGCGCTACGCTGAGAGTCGTATGCTCATCGCCAATTTTGGCTACCAGTTGCAATCTCACGGCATCCCAATCAGGGGTTTCGATACCATCAACCGCTTTTAGTTCCGTACCCGGCTGAATTTGCGCCTGCGCGGCAATCGAGTTGGGTGTTATTTCACCAACAACCGGACGAACGCCAGGGACACCGATGATAAACACCAGCCAGTAAGCGAAAATAGCAAAAAGGAAGTTTGCAATCGGACCTGCGGCGATGATGGCTGCGCGTTGTCCAACCGTTTTATTGTTGAAAGCGTAATGGCGCAGCTCCGGTGCGACTGGTTCAGCGCGCTCATCCAGCATTTTGACGTAACCGCCGAGGGGAATCAGGGCGATAACGTATTCCGTACCTAATTTATCGGTACGCCGCCAAAGCGCTTTTCCAAAACCAATGGAAAAGCGTTCGACGCGGACTCCGCAGCGCCGCGCAACCCAGAAATGACCAAATTCATGCACGGTGATAAGCACACCAAGTGCGACAATGAATGCAGCCAGATTCCAGAGAATACTCAGCATAAGACCATCCGTTAGAGCGTCCTGAATACCAGTAACAACAGGCAGGCAAAGACCGGTACCGCAGCCGTCAGGCTATCAATACGGTCCAGAATACCGCCGTGTCCTGGAATTAAGTGACCACTGTCCTTAATACCTGCTTCACGCTTAAACATACTCTCGGTCAGGTCACCCAGCACGGAGGCCAGGGCTGCAACGATGGAGCAAATGAGCAAGGTGACAGGCGCAACTTCAAGATTCGCCCACATGCCATAACCCCATGAGATTACGGCCGCAGTGGCGAGTCCGCCAATAAAACCCTGCCAGGTTTTACCAGGAGAAACCTTCGGTGCCAGCTTATGTTTGCCAAACAGCTTACCAAACATATACGCACCCGAGTCCGCTCCCCAAACGAGGATCATGACATACAGCAGCCATAGCGCGCCACTATAATGATTCTCATCATAATGCCATGCACGTAGCGCCAGCATTCCCCAAAAGAACGGAACAATGGTTAACACGCCGAAAATTATGCGTAATGTTTTGGAATTACGCCAGACCGACGCAGAGCCGGGATAAAACAATACCAGCAACAGCGCCACGACCCACCAGCCCAGCGACGCCCACAGCGATACCTCAACCAGCGGCTGATGAATATTGCGATGGTATTCCGGCAGTAAGAACAGCATTAGCGCCAGCAATAGCCCGCACAAAACCGCCAGCCAGACTCGCTGTGTACGCGTGGTAAAACCGCTTAACTGTCCCCATTCCCAGGCGGCCAGCATACAAACGACCAGCGTGACAATGGCGAACCCCACCGGCGGCAGCAAAAACAGCGCCGCGATGACAACGGGTATTAAAACAAAAGCAGAAATCAGGCGATACTTCAGCAAAAGCGACCCCCATCAGGCTTTTTCATCACCGGGCTCGGTGCCGCCGAAACGACGCTCACGATTAGCAAAGGCATGCAGCGCACCTTCAAAGTCTTGTTCATCGAAATCGGGCCAGAGAACATCCGTAAAGTAAAGTTCGGCATAGGCAATTTGCCACAACAGAAAATTACTAATTCGATGCTCTCCCCCAGTCCTTATCACTAAATCCACAGGAGCCAGTTCATGCATACAAATTTGCTGCCCAAGCATCTCTTCATCGATTTGCTCTGGACGCAGCAGACCATCCTGCACCTGTTGTGCCAGTTGCCTGACTCCCTGGACTATATCCCACCGTCCACCGTAATTCGCTGCAATATTCAGCGTCAACCCGGTATTCTGGGCAGTAATCGCTTCTGATTTGCGAATCCGTTCTTGCAAACGAGAGTTAAATCGACTGATATCCCCGATAATACGCAGACGTACGTTATGGCGGTGCAGGTTTTTCACTTCACTATCAAGTGCCCACACAAACAGTTCCATTAACGCGCTCACTTCCTGCGCAGGTCGGTTCCAGTTCTCACTGCTAAAGGCATACAGCGTTAACGCATCAATACCGTTATTGGCAGCAAAAGAGACAGCCCGGCGGACGGATTTTGCTCCGGCCTTATGCCCAAAGGCGCGAATCTTCCCTTGCTTTTTCGCCCAGCGGCCATTGCCATCCATGATAATTGCGACATGGCGACAACCATGTGCTGGCAAATTTTCGCTTAATGGTTTAGTTGCAGACAACATAACGCGTTATTAGTCCCTGAAAGGATTTACGGTACTCAGGAATACTGAAGCCCATCCACAAAAAAGCCGTGTCAAACCACGGCTTACCCGACCGAAAAAAAGCAAATACCCGCGATCGGGTGGCGCAGACTATATCACTGAAGCCCAACGCTAACAAATAGCACGATTCTCCGTAGAGGGATTATCATCAGCTTGAGAGTCGCATCACTTCTTTTCTGGCGACGTCCCGCGCGATGGCATCAACCTTCAGCACGTCATCAACGCTCTGCGGCTCCTGCAAATCCATCTTATCCAGCACGGATAAATTCAGGTCAGCAATATCGGTAAATCGGATCTGCTGCGCCAGAAACGCGGCAACGGTAATTTCATTCGCGGCATTAAGTGCGGTCGTTGCCGCCTGCCCTTGCTCAAACGCGTCCATCGCCAGTTTCAGGCACGGATAACGCTGGTAATCAGGTGCAGAAAACGTCAGCGCACTGAGTTTGCAAAAATCGACAGGCTTAACACCGGACGTCACTCGTTCTGGCCATGCCATGGTATGGGCAATAGGTGTACGCATGTCCGGTTCACCCAACTGCGCCAGAACACTACCATCCTGATAACGGACCATCGAATGAATAACCGACTGTGGGTGAATCAGCACTTCCATCTGGCTTGCACTGGCATTAAATAACCAACGCGCTTCAATGTATTCCAGACCTTTGTTCATCATGGTGGCGGAATCGACAGAGATTTTTCGTCCCATCGACCAATTCGGATGACGACATGCCTGATCGGGGGTCATAGAGACCAGATCGCGCAATGGCGTTTCACGGAATGGGCCACCAGACCCGGTAAGCAGAACTGACATGACGCCGTTTTGCTCAAGGTCAGCGTATCCCAGATTGTGTTGGATAGGTTGCGGTAAACTCTGAAAAATCGCGTTATGCTCGCTATCTACCGGCAAAAGCTGCGCTTTGTGGCGTTTCACGTCGTCCATAAACAGACGACCGCAGGTCACCAGAGACTCTTTGTTCGCCAGTAAAATACTTTTGCTCGCACGAATTGCCGCCAGCGTTGGCAATAAGCCCGCTGCGCCGACAATTGCAGCCATGACCTGATCAACATCATCCAGCGCAGCCATATCACAGGCAGCCTGCTGACCGCTCATGACCTCAGTGCGACTGCCCTGCTCCAGCAGAGCTGCTTTTACCAACGCAGCGCTTTTTTCATCGTCCATTACCGCATAGCGAGGAGAAAACTCCAGGCATTGCTCTACCATGCGGGCGACATTTTTACCCGCCACCAACGCAGCAACACGAAATTTTTCCGGGTTATGGCGTACTACATCCAGCGTACTGCAACCAATGGAACCGGTTGATCCCAGGATGGTTAATTGCTTCATGAGACATCCAGAAGAATTTTACCCTTTAAGGTATATAGACAGAAAAAAGCAAAACGCCGCCATCCAGCCTTCTCAGGCCTTCTAAGCGGCGTTTTTAGCGTACAGGCGAATCAGAACTGCATCAGTTCCGCTTCTTTCTCTGCCAGCGCCGCATCAACTTTCTTGATTGCAGCGTCAGTCAGTTTCTGTACGTCGTCCTGAGAACGGCGATCGTCATCTTCGCTGATCTCTTTTTCTTTCAACAACGCTTTCACTTTGTCGTTTGCATCGCGGCGTACATTACGTACCGCAACACGCGCGCCTTCAGCTTCGCCACGCACGATCTTGGTCAGATCTTTACGACGTTCTTCGGTCAGCGGCGGCAGCGGAACGCGGATGTCGGAACCCGCAGAGCTTGGATTCAGACCGAGGTCGGAAGCCATGATGGCTTTCTCAACGGCTGGCCCCATAGAACGGTCAAACACGTTGATTTTCAGGGTACGGGAATCTTCAACCGTTACGCTTGCCAGTTGGCGCAGCGGAGTCGGTGTGCCGTAATATTCCACGACAATACCATCCAGCAGGCTAGGAGAAGCACGACCCGTGCGAATTTTGCTGATTTGGTTTTTGAACGCTTCGACGCATTTGTCCATGCGTACTTCAGCATCTTTTCTGATATCGTTGATCACGTTACGAATCCTTGAAAGCTTATTTCAGTCAGACCATACCCGCCGCGCAAGATGTGACAAGTATAGTCTTGATTAATTTTGAGGGACGTATCCCGCGACATTAAAGCGGAATATTACCTGCATTTAGCCGCAACGGGAATTATTCCGTGATTAACGTGCCTTCTTTTTCACCCATAACAACACGGCGCAGTGCACCTGGTTTGTTCATGTTAAAGACACGAATCGGTAATTTGTGGTCACGAGCCAGCGTGAACGCAGCCAGATCCATGACTTTCAGCTCTTTATCCAGTACTTCAGTGTAGGTCAACTGTTCGTACATGGTCGCCGTTGGATCTTTAGCCGGGTCGGCAGTAAATACGCCATCGACTTTAGTGGCTTTCAGTACCACATCCGCTTCAATTTCAATACCACGCAGGCAGGCTGCTGAATCGGTGGTGAAGAACGGATTACCGGTACCCGCAGACAAAATAACAACGCGGTTGTTACGCAGCAGGCTAATAGCTTCAGCCCAACTGTAGTTATCACACACGCCGTTCAGAGGAATTGCGGACATCAAGCGAGCGTTCACATAGGCGCGGTGAAGCGCATCGCGCATCGCCAGACCGTTCATTACGGTGGCTAACATGCCCATGTGGTCGCCCACAACGCGGTTCATCCCTGCTTTCGCCAGACCAGCGCCACGGAACAGGTTACCACCACCAATCACTACGCCAACCTGAATACCCAGCTCAACCAGCTCTTTGATTTCCTGAGCCATACGGTCAAGGATGCTTGCATCAATACCGAAGCCTTCTGAACCTTGCAGAGCTTCGCCACTTAACTTAAGCAGAATACGTTTGTAGACGGGTTTTGCATTGGTAGCCATGTTTCTTTCCTGAGACTGTCAACGAATGAGATGAGTTAATTCCAGCGACATTGTATGTCGCTTTTCAGCAGGACCACTATAGCGGTTCGCTGAATTTACAAGCCAGACACAAAAAGAAGCCGCCCTCAGGCGGCTCCTTTCAAAATTAAGACTGCTTGGACATCGCAGCAACTTCTGCTGCAAAGTCAGTCTCAACTTTCTCGATACCTTCACCCACTTCAAAGCGGATGAAGCCTGTTACGTCAGCGTTATGCTCTTTCAGCAGCTGACCAACAGATTTGCTCGGTTCCATGACGAAAGGCTGACCGGTCAGAGAAACTTCGCCGGTGAATTTCTTCATGCGGCCTTCAACCATTTTCTCTGCGATTTCTTTCGGCTTGCCAGACTGCATAGCGATGTCCAGCTGAACCTGGTATTCTTTTTCTACCACTTCAGCGGAAACGTCTTCCGGCTTAACGAATTCTGGTTTGCTTGCAGCAACGTGCATTGCCAGCTGTTTAACCAGTTCTTCGTCAGCGCCAGTTGCAGCAACCAGAACACCGATACGAGCACCATGCTGGTAGTTACCCAGAACTTCGCCTTCCAGGGAAGCAACGCGACGGATGTTGATGTTCTCACCGATTTTAGCAACCAGAGCAACACGTTCTTCTTCGAACTGTGCTTTCAGAACTTCAACGTCAGTGATTTTGCCAGCAACGGCAGCGTCCAGTACTTTGTCAGCAAATGCCTGGAAACCAGCATCTTTAGCAACGAAGTCAGTCTGGCAGTTAACTTCCAGAATGAAAGCGATGTTGCCGTCGATTTTGGTTTTGATTACGCCGTCAGCAGCAACGTTGCCTGCTTTTTTCGCCGCTTTGATTGCACCGGACTTACGCATGTTTTCGATTGCCAGCTCGATGTCGCCATTAGCTTCAGTCAGTGCTTTTTTGCAATCCATCATGCCTGCGCCAGTACGCTCACGCAGCTCTTTTACCAGGGATGCGGTAATTTCAGCCATTCTAAAATCCTCGGAAGATTTGATCTGCCCGGCATGAAACCGCACAGATTTAAAAGTGAAAAAGGGGGCCATATACAGGCCCCCTAACCAAACGTGATACTACCTGGTCTATAAGGGCTCTAACGAGCGTGCCTTATTATTCAGCTTCTACGAAGCTTTCTTCCGCCTGGGAAGCCAGATCCTGAGAACGGCCTTCACGAACGGTAGTAGCTACAGCGCCCAGGTACAGGGTCACAGCACGGATTGCGTCGTCGTTACCCGGGATAACGAAGTCAACACCGTCCGGATCAGAGTTGGTATCAACGATTGCAAATACTGGGATACCCAGGTTGTTTGCTTCTTTGATAGCAATGTGCTCGTGGTCAGCATCGATTACGAACAGAGCGTCCGGCAGACCGCCCATGTCTTTGATACCGCCCAGGCTGTTTTCCAGTTTCTCAAGCTCACGAGTACGCATCAGCGCTTCTTTCTTGGTCAGCTTTTCGAAAGTACCGTCCTGAGACTGAGTTTCCAGATCTTTCAGACGTTTGATGGACTGACGAACGGTTTTCCAGTTAGTCAGCATACCGCCCAGCCAGCGATGGTTCACGAAGAACTGGTCGCAGCTGTTAGCAGCTTCTTTCACCGCTTCGCTTGCAGCGCGTTTAGTACCAACGAAAAGGATTTTACCTTTACGAGCAGAGATCTTGTTCAGTTCAGCCAGAGCTTCGTTGAACATCGGTACAGTTTTCTCAAGGTTGATGATGTGAACTTTGTTACGCGCACCGAAGATGAACGGCTTCATTTTCGGGTTCCAGTAACGGGTCTGGTGACCGAAGTGAACACCAGCCTTGAGCATGTCGCGCATGGAAACAGTTGCCATGATTAAAACCTCTATATATAAAAGTTGGGGTTAAGCCTCCACGCATCCCATATTACCGACCCCAAAGGGCACCCCGGAATATGTGCCGATACGTGTGTGTTGTTACACAAAGTGAGATTTGTCGCTCCCGTCCATCGTGTGTAGTCTTCGAATGGATCGGAAGTCCGGCGCGCTTTATACCACAAATACGCCATAGACACCAATAATTGTTGGCACTGTGTGCTGTTAATGATTCTCAATTTGGCAGCACGTATGCGGGACTGATACCATTGGCAGCACTTAAACAATTATTGCCGATATCATCGGCACTGATGGACAGAATTCATGGCTATCTCAATCAAGACCCCTGAAGAAATCGAAAAAATGCGCGTCGCTGGCCGCCTGGCCGCTGATGTACTGGAAATGATCGAACCGTTTGTTAAACCGGGCGTCAGCACCGGCGAACTGGATCGTATCTGTAATGACTATATCGTGAATGAGCAGCAGGCCATTTCCGCCTGCCTGGGTTACCACGGCTATCCGAAGTCCGTATGTATCTCTATTAATGAAGTGGTGTGCCACGGGATCCCGGACGACGCCAAACTTCTGAAAGACGGCGATATCGTCAACATCGATGTGACTGTGATTAAAGACGAGTACCACGGCGACACCTCGAAAATGTTTATCGTCGGCAAACCTACTATTCTGGGCGAGCGTCTGTGCCGCGTCACGCAGGAAAGCCTGTATCTGGCGCTGCGGATGGTGAAACCGGGCATTCGCCTGCGCACGCTGGGCGCTGCAATTCAGAAATACGCGGAAGGTGAAGGTTTCTCTGTCGTTCGTGAATACTGTGGTCACGGTATCGGTCGCGGCTTCCATGAAGAGCCGCAGGTTCTGCACTACGATGCAGACGACGGCGGTGTGGTACTGCAGCCGGGCATGACGTTCACCGTAGAACCGATGCTGAATGCCGGTGATTACCGCATCCGCACCATGAAAGACGGCTGGACGGTGAAAACCAAAGACCGGAGCTTGTCTGCACAGTACGAGCATACTATTGTAGTGACGGAAAACGGCTGTGAGATTCTGACGTTACGCAAGGATGACACCATCCCGGCGATCATCACACACGGCGAATAATGTTTTGCCTGATGGCGATGCATTCGCATCTTATCAGGCCTACAAATTGTACTACTTAGTAGGCCGGGTAAGGCGTTCACGCCATCATCCGGCTTTTTAATGGGTGGCGCATAATGAATACTCTTCCTGAACAGCACGCAAATACTGCCCTCCCCACCCTGCCTGGCCAGCCACAAAACCCAGGGACATGGCCACAACACGACCTCAACTGCACCGGTATTAAAGCGCATATCGACACCTTCCAGAGCTGGTTAGGCGAAGCGTTTGACAGTGGAATTTCCGCAGAACAGCTCATTGAGGCCCGCACCGAATTTATTGATCAGTTGCTTCAGCGCCTGTGGATTGAAGCCGGTTTCGGTCAAATTGCCGACCTGGCGCTGGTTGCCGTTGGCGGCTACGGGCGCGGCGAACTGCATCCGCTCTCCGATATTGATCTGCTGATCCTCAGTCGTAAAAAGCTACCTGATTCGCAGGCAGAAAAAGTCGGTGAGCTGTTAACGCTGCTATGGGACGTGAGGCTGGAGGTTGGGCACAGCGTGCGTACGCTGGAAGAGTGTCTGCTGGAAGGATTGTCAGATTTAACCGTCGCCACTAACCTGATTGAAACACGCCTGCTTATCGGCGATGTGGCGCTGTTTCTTGAGCTGCAAAAGCATATTTTTAGCGAAGGTTTCTGGCCGTCCGATAAATTTTACGCCGCCAAAGTGGAAGAGCAAAATCAGCGCCACCAGCGTTATCACGGCACCAGCTACAACCTGGAGCCGGATATCAAAAGCAGTCCCGGCGGCCTGCGCGATATCCATACTCTGCAATGGGTGGCCCGTCGCCATTTTGGCGCCACCTCGCTGGACGAAATGGTCGGCTTCGGCTTTTTGACGCTGGCAGAACGCGCCGAACTGAATGAATGTTTGCATATCCTGTGGCGGATTCGCTTCGCCCTGCATCTGGTCGTTAATCGTTACGACAACCGCCTGCTGTTTGACCGCCAGCTCAGCGTGGCGCAACGGCTAAACTACGGCGGCGAAGGCAATGAGCCTATCGAGCGGATGATGAAAGACTATTTCCGGGTCACGCGACGGGTCAGCGAACTGAACCATATGCTGTTGCAACTGTTCGACGAGGCGATCCTCGCCCTGCCAGCCGATGAAAAACCGCGCCCGATTGATGACGACTTTCAACTGCGCGGCACATTGATCGATCTGCGCAACGACGACCTGTTTATCCGTAAGCCCGAAGCGATACTGCGGATGTTTTACATCATGGTGCGTAACAGCGCGATCAGCGGGATTTACTCCACAACGCTGCGCCATTTGCGTCATGCCCGCCGTCATTTAACCCAGCCGCTATGCTACATTCCGGAAGCGCGTTCGCTGTTTCTCAGTATGTTGCGCCATCCGGGCGCGGTGAGTCGCGGCCTGCTGCCGATGCATCGGCACAGCGTTTTGTGGGCCTATATGCCGCAATGGTCGCACATTGTCGGCCAAATGCAGTTTGACCTGTTTCATGCCTATACGGTGGATGAGCACACTATCCGTGTGATGCTCAAGCTGGAGAGTTTTGCTAACGAAGAGACCCGCCCGCGCCATCCGCTGTGCGTGGATCTGTGGCCGCGCTTGCGACAGCCGGAGCTAATTCTGATTGCCGCGCTGTTCCACGATATCGCCAAAGGTCGCGGCGGCGATCACTCGGTTCTCGGCGCCCAGGACGTGCTCAAATTCGCCGAACTGCATGGTCTGAACTCACGTGAAACGCAGCTGATCGTCTGGCTGGTGCGTCAGCATTTGCTGATGTCGGTGACCGCTCAGCGCCGTGATATTCAGGATCCGGAAGTGATCAAGCAATTCGCTGAAGAAGTACAAACGGAACATCGTCTGCGCTTTTTAGTGTGCCTGACCGTCGCGGATATTTGCGCTACTAACGAAACGCTGTGGAATAGCTGGAAGCAAAGTCTGCTGCGCGAGCTGTACTTTGCGACGGAAAAACAACTACGTCGTGGGATGCAAAACACGCCAGATATGCGCGAACGCGTTCGCCATCATCAGCTTCAGGCACTGGCGCTACTGCGTATGGACAACATTGATGAAGAAGCGCTGCACCACATCTGGTCGCGCTGTCGCGCCAACTATTTCGTGCGCCACAGCCCAAATCAACTGGCCTGGCATGCGCGTCATCTGCTGCAGCACGATCTCAGTAAGCCGCTAATCCTGCTCAGCCCGCAGGCCACGCGCGGCGGAACGGAAATTTTTATCTGGAGCCCCGATCGCCCTTACCTGTTTGCCGCCGTCTGCGCCGAACTGGACAGGCGCAATCTAAGCGTCCACGATGCGCAGATTTTCACTACCCGCGATGGGATGGCGATGGATACGTTCATCGTGCTGGAACCGGACGGCAGCCCGCTGTCTTCAGACCGACACGAAGCGATCCGTTTTGGACTGGAACAGGCGATCACGCAGCGCAGCTGGCAGCCACCGCAACCACGTCGTCAGCCGGCAAAATTACGCCACTTTACCGTCGATACCGAGGTTACTTTCCTGCCGACCCACACCGACCGAAAATCATTCCTTGAGCTTATCGCTCTCGACCAGCCTGGACTGCTGGCGCGGGTCGGGCAGATTTTTGCCGATCTGGGAATTTCGCTGCATGGCGCCCGAATTACAACCATTGGCGAGCGAGTAGAAGATTTATTCATAATCGCCACCGCCGACCGGCGCGCCCTTAATAATGAGCTGCAGCAGGAAGTGCATCAACGGTTGACAGAGGCCCTCAATCCAAACGATAAAGGGTGATGTTTTTATTTATTATGGAAAGAGTTTAACAATGCAGCAGTTACAGAACGTTATTGAGTCCGCTTTCGAGCGCCGTGCCGACATTACTCCGGCAAATGTAGATACCGTAACCCGCGAAGCGGTGAATCAGGTTATTGCTTTACTGGATTCCGGTGCACTGCGCGTCGCAGAAAAGATTGAGGGTCAGTGGGTCACGCATCAGTGGCTGAAAAAGGCGGTCCTGCTCTCTTTCCGTATTAACGATAATCAGGTTATCGAGGGTGCGGAAAGTCGTTACTTCGATAAAGTGCCGATGAAATTCGCCAACTACGACGAAGCACGCTTCCAGAAAGAAGGTTTCCGCGTGGTTCCGCCAGCGGCCGTACGCCAGGGTGCGTTTATCGCCCGTAACACCGTGCTGATGCCGTCTTACGTGAACATCGGCGCTTATGTGGATGAAGGTACGATGGTTGATACCTGGGCGACCGTGGGTTCCTGCGCGCAAATTGGTAAAAACGTTCACCTGTCCGGCGGCGTTGGCATCGGTGGCGTACTGGAGCCGTTACAGGCTAACCCGACCATCATCGAAGACAACTGCTTCATCGGCGCACGTTCTGAGGTGGTTGAAGGCGTGATCGTCGAAGAAGGCTCTGTTATCTCTATGGGCGTGTACATTGGTCAGAGCACCCGTATTTACGATCGTGAAACCGGCGAAGTGCATTATGGTCGCGTTCCGGCGGGCTCTGTGGTTGTCTCCGGCAACCTGCCGTCGAAAGATGGCAAATACAGCCTGTACTGCGCGGTGATTGTGAAGAAAGTCGATGCCAAAACGCGTGGCAAAGTAGGAATCAACGAACTGTTACGCACCATCGACTAACAGTGATTTGAAAAAGCGGGCTTAGCCCGCTTTTTTTACATCTGCGAGTGGCATAAACAAGGCTTTTCGTTAATTATTCAATGGTTATGGTGAGCTTAAGGGTACCGCTATGTATGACAATCTGAAAAGTCTGGGCATTACTAATCCTGAAGAAATCGATCGTTACAGCCTGCGGCAAGAAGCCAACAACGATATCCTGAAAATCTATTTCCAGAAGGATAAAGGCGAGTTTTTTGCCAAGAGCGTGAAGTTCAAATATCCCCGTCAGCGTAAAACGGTTGTCGCCGATGGCGTCGGCCAGGGTTACAAAGAAGTGCAGGAGATCAGTCCCAACCTGCGCTATGTGATCGACGAACTGGATCAGATCTGCCAGCGCGATCGCAGCGAAGTCGATCTTAAACGCAAGATCCTTGATGATTTACGTCATCTGGAAAGCGTCGTGACCAACAAGATCAGCGAAATTGAAGCCGATCTGGAAAAACTAACGCGTAAATAACCGCGAGTGAACGTGTTCGTAGGCCGGGTAAGGCGAAGTCGCCCCCCGGCATTTTACCTGATAAGCGTAGCGCCAACAGACAAGGAATTAATGCTGCTCATCCAGTTGTAGCGCGACATACAGCAGCAGTCGGTCGTCAAAATTCCCTAAATCCAGCCCGGTCAGCTCTGAAATTCGGTTCAGGCGATATTCCAGCGTATTACGGTGGATAAATAACGCTTTTGAGGTCGCCAGCGGCTGAACGTTATGCCGAAACCACGCCGCTAATGTTCGACGCAGTAAGCCGTTGTTATCCATTGCTTTCAGCCGTACCAGCGGACGCGCCAGCTCGTTGGCCTGCCAGCCGCCGCGCAGGCTGTCCAGCAGAACTGGCAGCATCAAATCCTGGTAGAAATAGCTACGGCTTTCCGGCATCCGTTGCTTGCCGACCATCATGGTCGTGCGCGCCGTACGATACGAACGGGCAATACTGCCTGGCCCGGTAAAATAGTTGCCCAGCGACACGCGAAAACGCAGCTGTCCGTTCTCTTTCATGCGAGCAATGAGCTGCTCAACACGCTTGCGGTGATCTTCCGCGTCCCAGCGACCAAACTGATTGAGCGCCGGTTTCAGCACCACCATCTCGGTCAGGGAAACAATCGCAATCAGATTATTACGTTCAGGCGTAGTCAACGCGTTCTGCAATTGCTGTAGCTCCGCCATCGCGCTGTCAACGCCAAGCTGGCCACTATCAACCTCTACCACTGCCACCACGCGCGGCTGGTTCAAATCAATGCCTAAACGTTGCGCCCACTCCATCAGCGCCGGGGTATTCTCTTCCGCCTGAATCAGATTCATCACCAGCTCTTCACGCAGGCGGCTATCCTGCGCTAACAGATGCATCAGGCGCGACTGCTCCAGCATCATTTCGGCTGTCATGCACACCAGCTCGCCGTATTTACGCAGATGTTCCGGTTCACCGGTAAGCCCGATAACGCCAACGATTTCGCCTTCCAGGCGCAACGGCAGGTTTATCCCCTGACGCACGCCGTGCAAATGCCTCGCCACTGCATCGTCAATGTCCACCACCCGGCCCTGCGAAAGTACCAACAGCGCACCTTCGTGCAATTCACCAATGCGTTCACGATCGCCACTGCCAATGATCCGCCCACGGGCATCCATTACGTTGATATTGGTATCAATGATGCGCATGGTTCGCGCCACGATATCCTGCGCCATTTTGGTATCAAGATGCCAGCCAGCCATAAACCCCTCCTGTGAGCAGAGCTCAAGCATAGGGAAGATAATAAGCGGCGACATTGTGCAAATGCACAAAGCGGAAGGGAGAAATATGGAGTTGTGGGAGGTATCACAAAAAGAACCCCTTCCTGTACAGGAAGGGGTTGAGGGAGATTACTGCATCAACAGATAGATGGAGCTGTCGCCACGCTGAATGTTCAGCGCCAGTACAGCGGGTTTGCTGTCGAGGATTTTGCGCAATTCGGCGATGTTTTTCACCGGCTGCTGATTCGCACCTATAATCACATCCCCTTTCTTCAGGCCGATCTGTGCAGCCGGAGAATTCGGTTTCACGTCGCTTACCACGACACCTTTATCCTGGCCTTTGTTGCTCATATCGGCACCTTCAATGCCTTTGAAGATAGAGCTGGAATCAACCTGAGTCTGGCTGCTCTGCTGCAATTCCAGGTTCACGGTGACCGGCTTACCGTCACGCAGCAGACCCAGGGTGATTTTGCTGCCGACCGGCATCGTACCCACCTGCGCACGCAGGGCGGCGAAGCTGCTGATAGGTTTGCCGTTCAGGGAGGTAATCACATCCCCGGCTTTAATACCGGCTTTCGCTGCGGAAGAGTTCGGCATTACCTGGCTGACGAATGCGCCACGCTGAGCGTCAACTTTCATCGCTTTCGCCAGCTCGGAGCTCAGTTCGGTCCCCATAATACCCAGCTCACCACGTTTAACCTGACCAAACTCAACCATCTGCGAAGTCAGGTTTTTCACCATGTTGCTTGGGATTGCAAAACCGATACCGATGTTACCGCCGTCCGGCGCGAGGATCGCGGTGTTAATGCCGATCAGCTCACCGTTCAGATTGACCAGCGCGCCACCGGAGTTACCCCGGTTGATCGCAGCATCCGTCTGAATAAAGTTTTCATAGTTCTCCGCATTCAGGCCGCTACGGCCCAGAGCAGAAACGATGCCGGAGGTCACGGTCTCACCGAGGCCAAACGGGTTACCGATTGCTACGGTGTAATCCCCCACGCGCAGCGCGTCGGAGTCTGCCAGCTTAATCGCCGTCAGGTTTTTCGGATCCTGAATTTGGATCAGCGCGATATCGGAGCGTGGATCTTTGCCCACGATCTTCGCGTCAAATTTACGGCCATCGCTCAACTGAACCTTAATTACCGTAGCGTTATCCACCACGTGGTTGTTGGTCACGACATACCCTTTCGCAGCATCAATAATTACGCCGGAACCCAGCGCCATAAATTTCTGCTGCTGGCCGCCGCCGTTACCAGCGCCCGGTGCGCCGCCCTGGCAGAACGGTGAACTCTGGAACGGAGATCCGTCCTGGCAGAACGGTGAATTATCACCAAAGAACTGCTGGAAATTACGCGGCATACGCGGCGTATTCACCGTCGTGCTCCCCTCGACGTTAATACTTACCACCGATGGCATCACTTTTTCGAGCATCGGGGCCAGGCTTGGCATCTGTTGGGCGGTCATTGCTGAAGACGACGTCTCAGCCGCAGTTGCAGACAGGGGGGACAACGCCAAACCTAAACTCAGAGCCAGTGCACTCATTGCTAATGTGGTTTTTTTCATGTGTTTCGTTCTCGATTAACAGGTAACGCAAAATTGCTGTATACGTCAGAGTCGTTTTATAACGCTAAGTTCCAGAATTGAGTTTCAGGAAAAAGTAAAATTTTATTGGCCGTCTTTACAAATGAGTATTTATTGTTCTACGGCCATCAAGCGACGATATTCATCCCAGGCATACAAATCTGTCATCCCGCTGATATAATCCTGGATCAACCGGCAGCGATAATAATATTCCAGAACCGAATACTCAGCGCACTCCGTCGATATTTTACTAACCGCCTCAACATACGCAAGACGATGGCGGGTAGACAACTTCTGAAATAAACGGGACTCGATAGGAAAACGTTTTACTCTTTCATTGTCGACCAGTTCAGTAAAATCTGACTGAGACATTTTCAATAACGGTTGATAGATCTCCAGCAACCCGCTGATCACCCGATAGCCCTGTAATTCCAGTTGCTCAACATCCGGATGGCTAAACACATGTTTTACCGCCACATTCTTATAAACGCCCAGTAACTGGCTGAAGCTACTGGCATCTTCTAACAGCGCATGATTAAAGCTGCCTTCATAAATCTGCGGCAAATTATCAATAAACCGCTGGGCCGCATACGGAACCAGTTTATTCAGCGTATTGACGCGTAAATACATAAAGAACTGATCTTCGGTGCTGCGGCTTAATGTATTTGAACGTGATTTTTCCCAGGCGTTCTCAACAACCTGACTAAACAGAGAGCCTTTTTCGTGATGCCCCCACGCTTCATGCAGATGATGGTAAAGTTGCTCGACGCTAAAGATTCTTTTCTCAACGGCATCTTCCAGGTCGGCCACGCAATATGAGATATCATCGGCAGCTTCCATAATCCAGGTTAATGGAAAACGACTGTAAGGTGCTAATGATAATTCTTTACGTAACCGCTCAATATACGGTTCCTCGGAAAGGTAATAACCAGGCTTCTTCATTAAATAGTTGTGCGTCTCGGGTGCACTGCCGCGCCACCATGCCGGACGGGTATATTTTAAAATACCGCCAACCTGCGCCCAGGTAAGGTTCATACGCATCAAAGTATGCACCAGACGAATACCCTGCGCATTGCCTTCAAAATGACACAAGTCCTGGCGTACCTTGCGGCGAATATCATTCAGCGACTCTTCACCTTCACGCAAACGTAATGCCGTCACCTGGCAGCGGTCATCACTCAGAGGCTGACTTTCCGCGTCGGCGGGATACAACCGCTGGCGAAACCAGTCATTAATCGCCGCTTCGCCAAAATGACCAAACGGCGGATTACCGATGTCATGCATCAGGCACGACATTTCGACAATACTCTCAAACGGTCCCGTCAGTTCATCCAGACCATACTGCTCCAGCAGCTTTAGCTCTTTCAGTCGGCTGAGGATCTCTTTCGCGATATAGCGCCCAACCTGCTGCACTTCCATCGAGTGCGTCAGACGCGTACGCACCGCTGCATTACGCTCCAGCGGAAAGACCTGGGTTTTTTGTTGCAGCCGGCGAATAGCCGGAGAATTGATAATACGTCCACGATCGCTTTCAAAAATTCGCAGGATCTCATGCTCCGTCTTCACGCCCTGCGGCGAACGGTAACGGCGATGCCAGTTTATTTTTTTTCGGAAATCGATCTGTACCATATCCTCTCCCGCCTGAGAAATGCGCTACCCCTTAAGCGCATGATAGACTATGCCCTCAAATCTGGCTTATCGCGAGTAAATCTATGAAAATCGGCATCATTGGTGCAATGGAAGAAGAAGTTACGCTGCTGCGTGACAAAATCGAAAACCGTCAGACCATCACGCTCGGCGGTTGTGAAATTTACACCGGCCAACTGAACGGTACTGAGGTTGCGCTTCTGAAATCAGGTATCGGTAAAGTGGCTGCGGCGCTCGGCGCTACGCTGCTGCTTGAACGCTGCAAGCCGGACGCCATCATTAATACCGGTTCCGCGGGCGGCCTGGCCTCTACGCTGAAAGTCGGCGATATCGTAGTTTCTGATGAAGCGCGCTATCACGACGCCGACGTCACTGCCTTTGGTTATGAATTTGGTCAGCTACCGGGTTGCCCGGCTGGTTTTAAAGCCGATCCTGCGTTGATTGCAGCCGCAGAATCTTGCATCGCCGAACTCAATCTGAACGCTGTTCGCGGACTTATCGTCAGCGGCGATGCATTCATTAATGGTTCCGTGGGGCTGGCTAAAATTAAGCATAACTTCCCGCAGGCGATTGCCGTTGAGATGGAAGCGACCGCAATTGCGCACGTTTGCCACAACTTTAAGGTGCCATTTGTCGTGGTTCGCGCTATCTCTGACGTTGCCGATCAGCAGTCCCATCTCAGCTTTGACGAATTCCTGGTGGTTGCCGCGAAGCAGTCAAGCCTGATGGTTGAAACGCTGGTGCAGAAACTGGCGCATGGCTAAATTATTCTCCAGGGCGCTGGTCGCCCTGCTTTTCACTCTCCCGGCGTTCCTTTACGCCGCACCGCGTGTTGTAACGCTTTCTCCTGCCAATACCGAACTCGCTTTTGCCGCAGGCATTACCCCCGTTGGCGTCAGCAGCTACTCAAACTACCCGCCAGAAGCCAAAAATATTGAAGAGGTCTCAACATGGCAAGGTATGAATCTTGAGCGTATTGTGGCGCTGAAACCTGATTTGGTCGTCGCCTGGCGCGGGGGAAATGCTGAGCGGCAGGTGAATCAACTGACCTCCCTGGGAATTAAGGTCATCTGGGTGGACGCCGTTTCCATTGAGCAGGTTGCCGATGCGCTGCGCCAGTTGGCTGCGTGGAGTCCCAAGCCTGAACAAGCTAAACAGGCGGCGCAAACCATGCTTGATGACTATGCTTTACTTAAATCTCAGTATGCCAACAAACCGAAAAAACGCGTGTTTCTCCAGTTTGGTGCCAATCCTCTGTTTACCAGTGGAAAAGGTTCTATTCAGCACGAAGTTCTTGAGGTATGCGGCGGAGAAAACATCTTTGCCGGTAGTCGGGTTCCCTGGCCGCAGGTTAGCCGTGAGCAGGTCCTGGCACGAGCCCCCCAGGCTATTGTTGCAACCGGCGGTCCGGGCGAAACTCTGAAAATTGAGCAATACTGGGGAAACCAGCTAAAAATACCCGTTATTACACTTAATAGTGACTGGTTCGAACGCGCGAGCCCGCGTATTATCCTCGCCGCAAAACAACTCTGTAATGCGCTTTCACAGATAAATTAGCGCCTGCCCCCACCAGGTCTGTTGTGAGGATTTAAAAATGCTCGTCTATTGGCTGGATATTGTCGGCACCGCGGTATTTGCAATCTCTGGTGTATTACTGGCCGGAAAATTACGTATGGATCCGTTTGGCGTCCTGGTCCTCGGCGTGGTTACCGCCGTTGGCGGTGGCACGATCCGCGATATGGCGCTGGATAATGGACCGGTTTTTTGGGTTAAAGATCCAACCGATCTGGTCGTGGCGATGATCACCAGCATGCTGACGATCCTGTTGGTACGGCAGCCAAGACGCCTGCCGAAATGGATCCTTCCGGTGCTGGATGCCGTTGGCCTGGCGGTGTTCGTGGGTATTGGCGTCAACAAGGCCTTTCTCGCAGGAACAGGCCCCTTGGTGGCGATTTGTATGGGGGTGATTACCGGCGTCGGCGGTGGGATCATTCGCGATGTATTAGCACGTGAAGTCCCGATGATTTTGCGTACCGAGATCTACGCCACAGCCTGTATTATCGGCGGGATCGTGCATGCGACGGCGTTTTATACCTTTGATGTTTCACTGGAAAACGCCAGTATGATGGGGATGATTGTCACCCTGCTGATTCGGCTTGCCGCCATTCGCTGGCATTTGAAATTACCGACGTTTGCGCTGGATGATAACGGACGTTGACATGATGATGCAGAATATGTAGGCCGGATAAGGCGTTTACGCCGCTATCCGGCACATTGCCCGGTGGTACTACGCTTACCGGGCCTACACCATCAGACCACTGGTATTACAGACAGCAATCAGATGCTGAAAGAAGAACCACACCCGCAGGTGCTTTTCGCATTCGGGTTAGTCACAACGAAGCGGGAACCTTCCAGACCTTCGGTATAGTCAACCGCGCCGCCCACCAGATATTGCAGGCTCATCGGGTCAACCACCAGACCAACACCTTGTTTCTCAATGGTCATATCACCATCGTTCACCTGATCGTCAAAGGTGAAACCGTACTGGAAACCGCTGCAACCACCGCCGGTGATATACACACGTAATTTCAGATTCGGGTTATCTTCGTCAGCGATCAGGCTTTTTACTTTATTGGCTGCTGCTTCAGTAAATTGCAGTGGCAGCGCTACGTCATCACTCATATTTTGCTCCAAACGACATTGGCAATTGGGCAAATTATAACCCAATGGTTAAGGCCATTATCTAATACCCTGGTATTTCGTTCAAGTATTCTCGCCAGCGGCTGTACCCTGGCTTTTAGCCGCCTGCTCCGCTTCCTGTTTTGCCAGCGTACGGGCAAGGATAGTCGAGTATAGCGGCTTTCCGCCCATAAATTGGGCTAATAGTGTTGCGCCAAGACAGGTAATAATCATTGGCAAAATGAGCTGATAGTTATCGGTCATCTCCAGCACCAGCACAATACCGGTGAGCGGCGCTCTTACCGACGCCGCCAACAATGCTCCCATTCCGGCGATGGCGAAGGTCCCGGCCTCCAGATGATAATGCGGAAAAGAGGCCGCTGCCGCCATACCGAACGCGGTGCCAAGCAACGTGCCTAATGCCAGCATCGGGGCAAATATCCCGCCGGGCGCGCCGGACGAGAAGCACAGCAGCGTGGTAATGACGCGGGCAATAAAGATAAACAGCAGTAAACCAACGCTGAAATTCCCTGCCACAGCGATAGGTATCAGGTTAAACCCGCCTCCAGCCGCTTCAGGTGTAATTAAGCCAAGAATCCCGCACAGACCGCCGATCGCACCGCCCATCAGCACCCATTTTTTGAGATCGCCGCCATGGAAACGCTGGAACATATCCTGAGTCCGCAACACCATAGTGTTGAAAAATGGCCCGACACAGCCAAAAATAATCCCCAGGACCATATACAACCACAGCGTGTTCACCGGCGCATTGGAGAGCTTCCCAACTTCAATAAGCGGTGCCTCGCCGTTGAAAACACGAAACACAATGCTCGACATGATGACGCCGGTAAACACGGCTTTGATCGAGACAAGGTTATAGCGAAACTGCGGGCGCATCTCTTCAATAATGAACAGGATCCCCGCCAGAGGGGCGTTAAACGCCGCCGAAAGGCCCGCTGCCGCACCGGTAGCCAATAAGGTATGTCGCGCTTCTGCGCTACGCATGCGGAAAATATCCAGCACCATGCGCCCGAGGTTACCACCGATCTGCACGGTCGGTCCTTCTCGCCCGAGCACCATACCGGCACCCAGCGTGCCCATACCGCCGAAAAATTTCACCGGCAGTACGCGCCACCAGCGCACAGGCCGCAGCTCTTCCAGCGCGCCTTCAATCTCTGGGATCCCCGAACCACCGGCTTCCGGCGCAAATTTACGCACCAGAAAGTAGCCAACCATCGCCAGCAACGCAGAGAGAATAAATGCCAGCGGCCACAGCAGAATGGCATGGTCCGCAACCTGAGCCAGCGCGCCAATGCGCTGATTCTGCACCCAGGTCACCGCTTTCTCAAATGCCACGCCAACAAGCCCTGTCACTGTACCCACTACGGCAGCCATCAACAGGATCGCCAACGGCGTTTTGTCTCGTTCCAGGAGTCGACGGATTTGATCCCTGCGGCGTAAACGCACAATTTGTTGTGCTTCAAAAGAGGGAGTGTCTGTCTTCATCAGATGATCATTAATTGGTAATACAAATACGGAATCGGCATTCTACTCGCACATTTCACGAAAATCCCCTGCAAATCGTATTGTTTCAAATGCGTAAAACTTTCATAACCTTCTCTGAATAACTAGAATAGCGGGCATTTACTTTTTCTACGAACCAGGACCCCATCCATGAGTAAGTCTGAAAATCTCTACAGCGCAGCACGCGAACTTATCCCTGGCGGCGTTAACTCCCCCGTTCGCGCCTTTACTGGCGTGGGTGGTACTCCGCTGTTTATCGAAAAAGCCGACGGCGCGTATCTGTACGATGTCGATGGTAAAGCCTATGTTGACTACGTCGGTTCCTGGGGACCGATGGTGCTGGGCCATAATCACCCGGCAATCCGTAATGCGGTGATTGAAGCTGCGGAGCGCGGTTTAAGCTTTGGCGCACCGACCGAAATGGAAGTGAAAATGGCGGAGCTGGTCACTGAACTCGTGCCGACCATGGACATGGTGCGCATGGTGAACTCCGGCACGGAAGCGACGATGAGCGCAATCCGTCTGGCGCGCGGTTTCACCGGTCGCGATAAGATCATCAAATTTGAAGGCTGCTACCACGGTCATGCTGACTGTCTGCTGGTCAAAGCGGGTTCCGGCGCGTTAACGCTGGGTCAGCCGAACTCCCCGGGCGTTCCGGCTGATTTCGCGAAACACACCCTGACCTGCACCTATAACGATCTCGCTTCAGTACGTGCGGCATTTGAACAATATCCGCAGGAGATCGCCTGCATCATTGTTGAGCCGGTCGCAGGCAACATGAACTGCATCCCGCCGCTGCCGGAATTCCTGCCGGGCCTGCGTGCGCTATGCGATGAGTTTGGCGCGCTGTTGATCATCGATGAAGTGATGACTGGCTTCCGCGTGGCGCTGGCCGGCGCACAGGATTATTACGGCGTCGTGCCGGATCTGACTTGTCTTGGCAAAATCATCGGTGGCGGAATGCCCGTTGGCGCATTTGGTGGCCGTCGCGATGTGATGGACGCACTGGCGCCGACTGGACCGGTTTACCAGGCGGGGACGCTTTCCGGTAACCCAATCGCGATGGCGGCAGGTTATGCCTGTCTGACCGAAGTCGCCCAGCCGGGTATTCATGAAACGCTGAACGAACTGACGACGCGTCTGGCGGAAGGTCTGCTGGAAGCTGCTGAAGAAGCGAATATTCCGCTGGTAGTTAATCATGTAGGCGGTATGTTCGGGATATTCTTCACCGATGCAGAAACCGTAACCTGCTATCAGGATGTTATGGCATGCGACGTTGAACGCTTCAAGCGTTTCTTCCACATGATGCTGGATGAAGGAATTTATCTGGCGCCGTCCGCGTTCGAAGCAGGCTTTATGTCCGTGGCGCACAGTGAAGAAGATATCAATAACACCATCGACGCCGCGCGCCGGGTGTTTGCGAAACTGTAAAGGAGAACGTCCAGAAGCAACGTAGGCCGGGTAAGGCGAAGCCGCCACCCGGCTTTTTTATTGCCGGATGGCGACGCAAAGCGTCTTATCCGGCCTACATGAAAAGAATCAGCCTCAGCGGCTCTGCTTTCTCAACAAATAGATAAAGTACGGCGCGCCAATAAACGTCGACAGTAATCCCGCCGGGATCTGATACGGAAACAACACCATCCTGCCGCACCAGTCAGCAAAAACCAGCAACACGCCACCCGCCAGCGCTGAAATCAGCATATGCGGCATCGCCCGACGAAAACCCATCATCCGGGCAATATGCGGCGCCATCAGCCCGACAAAGCTCAACGGTCCAATGGTCATAGTGGCTGTCGCCGTCAGCCCTGCCGCCAGCAGCAGTAACCCCACGCGTGATGGCGTAATAGCCATACCGACAGCCCGCGCCGTATCGCCGCCAAGCGGTAAAATTGTCAGCCAACGGCGGCACAGCGGCGTCATCGCCAGCAGGATGACCATTACAATCCCGGTGCGCAGCACCTGTTCGCCACTCGCGTTATAAGTTGAGCCGGAGATCCAGGTTAGCACCCCCGCCATACGCGGATCGCCGCTGGCCTGCAGCATCATCAGCAGCATTGTAAACGCCGTGCTGAGCGCCATCCCTGCCAGCAACATGCGGTGCGGTGAAAAGCCCCCGCGCCCGGCGGCAATCATAATGATAAGCAAGGTGGCTGCCGCACCGAGGCTCCCGGCCGGCAGCAGCCAGCCAAAGGCATTGCCGGGGACCAGAAATAACATTAGCACCACGCCAAATGCCGCCCCGGAGCTAATTCCTAATACTTCCGGACTAGCCATTGGATTTCCGGTCAGACGCTGAATAATACAGCCAGCTACCGCTAACATTACCCCGGCAATCAGCGCTGCCAGAACACGCGGCCAGCGCCAGGGCATGAGCTCATCCAGCATCGCGCCGCTGGCCCATGTCCAGCCGTGAGCATCGCGGCCAAACGCGAGCGCCACAATAACGGTAAGCAGCAATATCGCCCCGCCCGCCAGGGCAAACATCAGTACATTCTGGCGCTCAGCAGCGATGCGGTTACTGGCATTCATATCCGGCGCGCTCATACTTCTAAGGCGCGGCAACAGCCACAGCAGCAATGGCGCGCCAATCAGCGCCGTCACCGAACCAGTGGAAACTTCCATCCATACGCGGGTCAGCCACAGAATGATTTGGTCGGAGAGCCAGAGGATCAACGCACCAATCAGCGGGGCCAACATCAGACGCGCCAGCAGACGACGCGCGCCGAGCATTTTCGCCAGCAGCGGTGCAAACAGGCCAATAAAGCCGATAATCCCAACCGCGTTAACCAGTAAGGCGCTGATAACAATGGCCAGCGATAACGCCGCCAGACGTGCCAGCGACAGCGCCAGACCGAGGTTACGCGCCACACCGTCATCCAGTCCCATCAGCGTCATTGGGCGTAATAACAACAGCGTCAGCATCACACCGCCCAGCAGTTGCGGCCACAGACGCTGTACGCCGCTCCAGTCGGTCTGCGTTAGCGTACCGCTGCTCCATAAAAACATGCTTTGCAGTTGATCGTGATGGAAGATAACCATCAACTGGTTAATTGCCCCGCAGTACAGGCTGACCACCAGCCCGGCAAGGATTAACGTCACCGGAGAAAGACGTTTGCCCCAGGCAACGCCAAACACCAGAGCCCCAACAACACATGCTCCCGCCAGTGCCGCAAATTGCGTGGTCAGCGCACCGGGAATAGCCCACAGCGTGGTAACCGTAATGCCCAACTGCGCCCCGGTTGCGACACCTAACGTAGTGGGTTCTGCCAGTGGGTTACGCAGCACCTGCTGAAACAAGACACCGACCAGCCCCAGCCCGGCACCGACCAACAGCGAAATCGCCAGCCTCGGCAGCAGACTGTAGTGGAAAACCATCTGCTCAATAGCATTGATATCCGGTGACCAGATAGCCTGTTGCCACTGACTGCGCGGTAGTGCAACAGAGAAGTTTACCCAGGTCAGCCAACAGGCAGCGACAAACAGAACCGCCAGAAGAAGGGTCGGGAATAGCGCAATTCGTTTACTCACGCTTTGCCTCCCAGCGCATTATCCAGAATGCGGGCAAAATGCATCGCCGAGAGCGTGGCGCCATAGAACCAGACGGCAGGCACACGCTGAAAACGTCCGCTGCGGACAAACGGCATCGCCTGCCACAACGGCGTAGACATCAGCGCAGCCATCTCTTTATCGTTGCCGTGGTCAAAACACAGCACATCGACATCCTTATAAGCAGCCAGACGGTCAATACTCACGGCAGTGCTGCCCCAAAAGTTTGTCTCGCCCTGCCAGGCGTTGGGGATCCCATAATCATCCAGCACGTCCTGAAACAGGCTGTTTGGGCCAAACACCAACATATGTCGCGAATCAAGCAGGGAAGTGAGAAGTACAGGGCGCGCGCCGCGTTGAATGAAGCGCGGTTTCAGGCTGGCGATAAAACGATCGTACTCGGTCAGATGGCGTTCAGCAGAGGCTTGCAGATTGAACAATTGCGCCATTTCCTGCAGCGATTGTCGCGCAACGGCCAGCGGCTTTTTACCGTCACTGAAGTTAAATCCCCGGCCAGGTGCAATCCGCGCCAGCTTTTCAGGGGAAGGACCATAGCCTGCCGACCACAGCAAAAACGAGGGTTTCATTTCGGTCAACAGTTCGAGATTGGGCTCCGTACGTAGCCCGACATCAATCACAGAATCCGGCAACGGGGGCTCACTGACCCACAGCTTGTAGTTAGGGATATCGGCAATGCCATACGGCGTAATACCCAGCGCCAGCAATAGCTCTACCGGTAGCCATTCCAGCGCCACAATGCGCTGCGTATCAACCGCCGCAGCGTGCGCCGTATTCATCCGCCACAGCAGCGGCGACAGCGCCATCGCCGCAAGCAGCCGCCGACGGGTAATATGATGTAATTCAATCATTAATAGACAAAACTCACGGGTGCGGCACCGGCCGGATGCGGCAAAATGCCCATCGGGATACCGTAAATCTGTTCCAGAGTTTCACTGCGCATCAGTTCAGCAGGCGTCCCTTGTGCAATCATTTCACCACCGCGCAGCGCAACTAAGTAATCACAGTAGCGGGCCGCCATGTTGATATCATGCAGCACCGCAATCACCGTCAGCCCGCGCTGCTGACTTAAGCGATGCACCAGTGCCAGTACGTCAACCTGATGAGCGATATCCAGCGCGGAAGTCGGTTCATCAAGCAGCAGACAGCGGCTGTCCTGCGCTACCAGCATGGCAATCCACGCGCGCTGGCGTTCTCCGCCGGACAGACTATCAACCAAACGGTGCGCCAGCGGTTTTAAGCCAACCAGCGAAATCGCCTCTTCTACTTTCTCTCTGTCGGCAACGCCAAAACGTCCCAGCGCTCCGTGCCACGGATAGCGGCCAATCGCCACCAGTTCGCGCACAGTCATCCCTTCGGCCTGCGGCAACTGCTGCGGCAGATAGGCGACCTTGCGGGCAAACGCTTTACTGCTCCAGTTCTCCAGCGGCTGTTCGTCGAGCAGGATTTCACCTTCTGACGGCGGCTGATGACGTCCCAGCATTTTCAATAACGTCGATTTTCCGGAACCGTTGTGGCCGATAAGGCCGGTCACTTTACCCACAGGAAAAGTTAATGAGAGAGGATGCAAAAGCGTGCGGCCAGGCACACGAAAGGAGACATTACGCAACGCAAAAGTAGTGTCGGGATGGGATCTGTTTTCCTGCATAGCAGCCAACTTGTAAAACGGGCACGCAAAGCGTGCCCAATAGAAATTAGAAACGGAAGGTTGCGGTTGCAACGACCTGACGTTCTGCGCCCCAGAAGCAGCCATAGGTATTGAAGCAGCTGGCGACGTATTCACGGTCAAACAGGTTGTTCACATGCAGCGCCACGTTGGAGCCCGCCATGCCGACGCGCGCCAGATCGTAACGTACTAACGCATCCACCAGCGTATAGCTCCCCACTTTAAAGGAGTTTGCCGGATCGCCATAACTGGAACCAGTATAACGAACGCCAGTACCCAACGTCAGCCCAGAAAGCGCGCCGTCATAAAGGGTGTAATCGCCCCACAATGATGCCATGTGTTTTGGCACCTGCGCAGGCGTATTGCCCTTGTAGTTGGTGTCGGTGGTGTATTCCGCGTCGGTATAGGTATAAGAACCCACTACGTTGACGCTGGCAGACAGCGCCGCTTTCGCTTCAATTTCCACTCCGCGAGAACGAATTTCACCGCCTTCAACTGACCAGAACGATCCGTTCGGATCGGCCATCAGATTGTTGGTTTTGGTCAACTGATAGACAGCACCGGTGATCACGATTGGACGATCGTTCGGCACGTACTTCACGCCAGCTTCGTACTGCTTACCTTTAGATGGCGCAAAGATATTACCGCTTGCCCCGGTCTGGGAAGCCGGTTCAAACGACTCGCTGTAGCTGAAATACGGGGTTACGCCGTTGTCGAACAGATAGTTAACCCCACCGCGCCAGGTGAATTGCTTATCATCGCGGGAATCCGTTACGCCAGAAACACGGTTCAGAGAGTCCTGTTTAGCCCAGTCGTAACGACCGCCCAGAGTAACCAGCACCTTATCCCATTGCGCCTGATCCTGAACATACAAGCCAGTCTGCTTCTGTTTGTTCAGCACTTTGTAAGGACCTGAAGGGCCTGGGTGTGAGCCAAAATCGAAGTCGCTGCGGTCGAGGTTATAGATATCGGACGGCGCAACAGAACCCGCATAGCCAAACCAGGAGTTGATATCATTACGCATACGCATAAAGTCAACGCCAGTCAGCAGCGTGTGATCTACGTCGGCTGTCGCGAACTTGCTTTGCAGCTGAGTATCGACGGAGAAGTTCTGCAATTTCTCATTATCGATAACATACTGACGCGTCAGCGTATGATCCCAGTCGGCCTGAGGAACGCTGGCACAAGGGCTGTTAGCCGGATCCTTGGTATAGAGCGGATCGGAGCACATACCGTAGCCATACACGCTGTTCTGCGAGACTTTATTTTGCGCGTAACGCAGGTTCTGACGCACGGTAAAGGTGTCGTTAAATTCGTGATCGAAGCTGTAGCCCACCATCTTCTCGTTACGAGAATAGGTATTGTTGTTCGCCCCTTCGTTGAAATCGGTAGGCAGACGCTTGCCATTCGGCAACTCAGTCACCGTCCCTTCTTTCGGCAACCAGCCGTAATAACCGGTTTCCGGCTCGTTCTGGAAGTAGGAGAGGAAGGTGAAGTTTGTCTTATCGTCCGGACGCCATGAGAAAGATGGCGCAATGGCATAGCGTTGTTCTTCTGCGCCCTGCTGCTGCGCATTCGCGGAACGCGCCAGGCCAGTTAAGCGGTAAGAGTATACACCGTCATCATCCAGCGCATCGCTGAAATCAAAACCGGTCTGGAACAGGCTGTCAGTGCCCATCTTGAACTGAATTTCTTTCAACGGTTCTGTGGTCGGGCGTTTGCTGACCATATTCAACAACCCACCTGGGTTGCTCTTTCCGTACAGAACGGAAACCGGACCACGCATCACTTCGGCGCGTTCCAGCATATAAGGGTCGATCACCGCATCATTGTAGAAGTTACCCTGCATCTTCAGGCCATTCAGATAGTTATTCTGACTTTGGCCATCGGCAGCGAAGCCACGGATGATCAGGTAATCATAGGTATTGGACGCACCACGCGTACCCACGGCAACGCCCGGGGTGTAGCTAAGCGCCTCTTTGACCGATTTTGGCTGATGCAACGCCATCTCTTCGGCGGTGACCACTGAAATAGACTGAGGAACTTTTTGAATCGGAGTGTCGGTTTTGGTCGCCGTAGCAGACTGTCGTGCGGCGATGGTTGCCGCAGGCCCCCATGCGCTTTCCTGCGGAGCAGGAGCTGCAGTTACGGTGATGGTTTCTTCTTTCGGGTCAACCGCCGCCTGTGCATAGACAGACATGCCGCTAACCGCTGTGGCTACCACTACTGCGATTTTACGCAGTGATGAACTTGGCTGAGCAGTTTTAAGACGCGCCATTGGTATTTCTCTGATGAAAGTGAATGATAACGTAAACGAGAATTATTATTATAACGGCAGCATAATATTCGAAACTCTGGCGAGATAGCAAGCAATACGCGCCCCTACTAAAACTGAGGGGTTAAGAAATAACCAGATGAAAAGAAAGGGTTAATAAATTAGGCTGGAATGTTAGAGCGCAGACAACCCGCCGCAGCGGGTCGCAAGGCGTTAGCGGTAAAAGACCTCAAAAGTCGCGACGGCGTCCACTTTCCCGGCTTTGACATTGCCGGTTTTGGCATAGCGTGCCTTCAGCGGAATTTCTGCCACTTCGTTAGCGCTGGTGCTGCTCACAGCGGTATAGGTTTGATCAAAACTCAGCACATTATTGTTCGTGTCCAGAATCTGGATACCGACACCGCTGGCAGAGCTGTCTCCACTGGCGATAGCCAAAATATTGCCATCCGTAACGCCTGTCGAACCAGCACTGTTGAACTTATAATCGATTTGGGTACCTGCCCGACAATCAGAAATCTCGATTTTGAAACTGTTATCGGTGAGTACTTCTGAAAATTGACTGTCAAAGTTATCGACATTAATCGTCTTCAGCGGCACGTAGATATTTTTATCCTCCAGGTTACAGGTATTAGTCTGGATATGAATGCTGGTGGGAGATACCAATATCTGAGCTATCACATCATTCCCCCACTTCTCTTGCGCTGTCAGCCGGGAGGTATCAAGATAACCATCCTCGACGTCGCCCGTCACAACCAACTGCATTGACGCATGGTACTTTGTATGAATACTGTTCCATCCGCTTGCTCCATAGCTATAAAAATGCATGGGTGTGACGATATCCTCAGAGGTAAAGGTAGGTGTTCGTTCTTCCGCTTCAGCCATGCGGATACCTATACCTGGAACGCTAGTCTGATAAACGCCTTCCAGCACTCCATTGCGGGCATCGGCATCCGTTAACACTGCGTAACCTTTGTATTTGTTGCCAGTATCCTGGCAATCCATATCGATTTGGCCGCTCTCAATGCTTCCCTCATAAATAACCGTACCAACTGATACGTCAGGCTCCACAGTGATGCTTGCCGGTAGCTGAAAGGTCATTGCGCCATTTTCCGGGTAATTTCCGGTACATGTGGCGGCATAAACAGGTGCCGCAGATCCAGCTAAAATCAATATGATCAACATAGCCCTGAAAATGTTTATGTTCCTTTTACTCATATCTGACAATTTCCGTATTCATAAGCCATCTTCCATTATTGGCAATTAACCGTAGCTGAGAGAATTCCCGTCCCCATGTTCTCAGGCACGCTTACGCTGCCCGTACATTTCGTCTGTGCGGTATTTCCCCATTGCACCTCAATGCGCTGTGTTCCTTTTAGCCCAGTGACATACACTTCACCGTCGTCACCCACGATCGATGTCGTACCGTCCATACTTAACAGAGCACCAAAAGGAACCACGCTCTGACCATGTTTTAAGGTAAGTAATGCACGCTTACCTGAACGCGCCGTGAAGTCAGCCTTCAGGACGGCCCCTTTTGTCGGAACCACATCCAGAGAAGCATCCTGAATATCAATATCATCACGTCCCTGAGTATTCACAGTAATAGTATTACGGCGATAATTGGTTAAAGTTGGCACAATGGCATTGCCCCAATAATCGGTGTAAACCCCCCGGGAATTTTGTATTTTTACATTATCGCCATCGGTAATGTGCACAATGGCAAAAGCATCCTGAATGGATTGTCCAAGCGTTATTCCCTGCGAATGCGCAACAACGGAACCCTGGGCGCCATAGCCCCACTGTTTACTGTCTTTTTGATAACTGTAATTGGTGCTGAACTCGCCAACCGATGTCCGATACCGGGAAGAGAGATAGGCACCATAACCGACATCGTTATCGGTGTAGGTTTGCTGAAGGTTATAATTTAAATTGTTATCTTCCAGTAGCGTTCCACTGACGCCAACCTGATGTGCACTATTACCATTTTTTGAACTTGTCAGAGTATATGTTCCCCAGGCATTCGCCAGCCAACGCGAAAGAGGGACATTCATTGAGATAGAAAACTGCTGATCGTTAGTGGTTGATGGCGTTTTTGTCATGCTGTAATTCAGCGACCAGTTAACGCCCTGCCAACTGCTGCTGTAACCGAGACTCACGCTTCGTTCATGACCTTCCATTCCCCAGTAATCTTGCTGATAAGCGTTGGCGTATACAGATCCCCAGCTCTGTAACGACTGAGAAAGATTAAGTTGCAGGCGGCTGCGACGGTTATAGCTATCGCGATAGCTATAGATGCTGTCATCGTCGTAGCTGTTATTACGCTGATCGAGAGCCTCCTGAAAGGTATAAAACCCGGAGGTGGAATAACGATAGCTGGCCAGCGTGACCGTGGTATTGGTTAACGGAAAATCTTTTGCGTACTGCGCGCGCCACGACTGGCCATTCGCATCCGCGCGTTCGTCGTCAAACGCGGTTCTCGCCGCCGTCAGATCCATCGACAGCGAACCAAAATCGCGTAAATCAGCTCCGATGCCGACCAGTCCGGCGCGATACATCGACGCGCCCTGCAGACCGCCGTAAGCGGTAATTCCGAAAGGTAAGCCATAAATTGCCGTAGCCTGGCTGAATTCCGGCTCCTCACCGTTATCAACATCGCGATATTTCCCGGCTGCCAGGCTGTACTTCAGCGCGCCTTCACGTTGCATAATCGGCACCGAGGAGCTGGCCTGAATAAAGCTGCGCTCTGTACCGTCGGCCTCCGTCACGGTGACTTCCAGATCCGCTCCTGCCGTCACCTGCGTTAAATCACGAATTTCAAACGGGCCAGGCGAGACGTTGGTCTGGTAGATGGTGTAACCGTTTTGCTTAATGGTGACTTTGGCATCGCTATTAGCAATCCCACGAACGACCGGGGCAAAGCCCTGTAATCCACTGGGCTGCATACTGGTATCTGTCTCCAGCTTAACGCCCGTCATCTGCACGCTATCGAACAGTTCGCCGTTAGTGTAGGTTTGCCCTATCTGAAGCTGGCTACGCAATGCTTTGACATCGCGTCCAAGCGTCGTATTAATAGATTGCCAACCATTATCACTCCCCCAATTGCTGGTGTTACGCAAACGCCAGGGGCCGATATTCATCCCTGAATTCAAACTTGCCCAGTTCGAAGCATTATTTTGACCTCCGGATTGTTGGTGCGATCCCGAAATATAGTAACTGGTCCACAGAGCCGGAATGCCGTCATCCCAGAAAGTGGGATTGCTTTCGCCCGAAATTTTGCGGTCGCGGTAGATCTGCGGAATACGTAATTGCAGCACCTGTGTTTCTGGATTGAAGTCATAGCGTCCATCCGCGATATATTCGCTAATATCACCCAGCAACGTATCTTCGTTAACATTATTTAATGCCGGAACCGTATCAACTTTAACGCCCAGTTCGCGCAGCTCCGCTTTGGTAAATTGCGGAATCAGTTTGCTGTTATCTTTTGAAAGGAGGTAATTTAAATTTCGTTTATCAATGCGATCCTGATCCCAAACAATCGACGTTAAATAACGCCCGGGGGATAAACCATTATGCTGTAAAAAAGCTTCAAGCGCCCCGGTATTCTCAAGTGGGGTTCCCGTTTCAAGTACACTGAGATTGAAATAATCATCAGCACAAACGGAACCACTCGCAGTCAATATAGCGAATGTCAGCGTATTGAGAGCAAAAAGCCGGGCAGTACGATGTGAAGGCATAAATGTCACCCCATAACTCATCGATAGCTGATTTACAGCGACTGTTTACGCTGTTCGGTTTCTGAGCCAAAATCATTAATTGCGGTCCAGACAACGTTGCCTTTTACTGCCGATGGCAGCGGAAAACGCTGCTCACCAAATGGAGCGACCATCATCGTTAATGCCGTCGGAGAGGACTGGTTTGTAGCCGGTTTAATCGCTTTTCCCGCCACAGAGATCTGTCCGAAGGTGACATAGAAGGGTGTGGGGTTTTTCACCACCAGTTGATTTTGATGGCGGCTAAATTGCAACGATTGCCAGGCCATTTTTGCCTCGTCTTCTGTCAATGAGGCCGGGCGATAAAACAGTTTTAATTTAGTTTTAATGGCAAATTGTAACGTGTTCTTGTCATGCAATACCTCTGGGATCGCTGCAACAGATTTGATGTTCGCCATAAATAATGACTCACGATCCTGAGGCAGCGCCGATTTATTTCCGGTATAAACCACGTGTAGCAGCGTCTGGCGGTTTTCGTCCAATTTGTAAATTGGCGGTATCATAATAAATGGCGCTTTGCTGTCATCAATATTACTGACCCAGCTCTGCACCAGATAACGTTTATCATTATCTTTATTTTTTAAAGCAATCTGTACTTCAGACTGGTTAGCCGGATATATAATTCGTGTGCCACCCACTACTACGCCAGCTTGAACCGAATTTAATCCCGAGGTTAATATAAATATTAATGCTGTGAAAAGTCGTTTCATCTTTCCATTCCATTGAAATACTGACCCTGCCTGGGCCAGGTTTATGATGATTAACGATAAAGCAGAGTATAGGTCGCTTGTGCGGTATAATCACCGGTAATTGGTAAAGTGCTACCAACCTGGATAACCTCAGCTTTATAATTAAAAACCACGCTCTCGCCGTTAGTCTTATTCAGTGCCGCTTCAGGATCTGAGCCATCAAATTTCACGTAGTTGCTGCTCCCTTCAGGAAGCATACGTACCCCGAGGTTCTGCGCAGTCCCTGTCGCCTGCAAGACTTCATCGTCGTATCCGGCAATACGCGTCCCATCAAATTTGATATTGAGGTTGGCAACCGCAGCATCACATTCTGTCAGCGTAATCGCAAAAGATTGCGTGTCGCCGACTTTTTTATCTTCGCCAAACGCAGTTTGAGAAAGGTTGTTAAACGTCACAGTACCGTTTGTCGCTGTACCATTTACATCAACCACGCAACTATCGGGAAGAATTTTCCCATTAAACGTTACCGTCCCGGTATCAACGGCAAAAGCAGATGTTGCTACAGTTGCCATTGCACTACTGACAAGCAACGAGATGATAATTTTTTTGCACATAACGTATTCCTTACATATGTTCACAAAAATCAATGAAGAGAAAAGTTAACACAGAGGGGAAATAGACAATGGCTGGAGAAGTGCTGGAATATAAATCCAACAACATCATAGATATAATATATCTTTATCAACTCATTCAGTTTAAAACATTCCCTTGTGTCATCTATTCTACGTACCATAATGAATAAAAGCTAATCAACACATTCACCAAAACTAAAGAAACAACACACAACATCTTGTTTTAGCAGAACAATTTATGAAAATAATATTTTCTTAATGGTGATTTTAGCCAGCATGAATATATTCATAAAAACAATATTGCCCACATATGCATACGGGCAGATAATAAAAAAACGCAGAAAAAATAGAATAAAATCAACCAACCGATGATATATACAAAAAAATAATATATTGAATTTATGATTAAACGGAAAATATAGGCAGGAAACACCATCACTGTTCACCCTATCCTGAGCTTGCTATACAGACCGAAATGCGAATACAGCAAGAGGGAGAATTCCCCCACATCAGCAGGCACCGATGCGGGGGAGGACAGCTAAAAAATCAGTTACCGCCAAACATATCTTTTATCCAACCAGCCACGCCATCGCTGTCTTTCTTCTCTTGCTGCGGCGGTTGCTGCTGTTGAGGCTGCTGCTGCGGCTGTTGAGAAGATTGATCGAACGGATTCCCCGACTGCTGCAGCATTTCACCCTGCTGACACAGCGAATCAGGATCGGTGGTCCATACCGGAAGCGTGCGCATCCCGCCGCTACAAACGAAGTTACCGTCGTAGTCTACGCCCATATCCACCACATCCTCCGGAGGCGTCAGCACCAGCGGTGTTGGGGTCTGGTTAGCCAGATAACGCTGATAAATCGACATCGCGCCGCTGGCACCGTACAGCTTGGTTGGCTGGTTGTTATCGCGGCCCACCCAGGTGATGGTCACCTGGCTGCCGTCGATCCCGGCAAACCAGGTATCCACGTTGTTGTTGGTGGTTCCGGTTTTCCCTGCCAGATGCAAGCCAGGATATTTCGCGCCAAGCTGACGACCCGTACCACGCTGAACCACCTGCTGCATGGTCCACAGCGTCATATACGCCGCCTGCGCCGGAACGGCACGCTCAGCCTGCGGGAAGCTCTGGTACAGCACGGTACCATCTTCGGCAATCACCGAACGCAGCGCCGACAACGGCGCACGGTTCCCGCCGCTGGCGATAGTCTGGAACGCCTGTGCTACTTCGATTGGCGTCAGGTTCAACGCCCCCAGCAGCATGGCCGGAACCGGGTTAAGCTGATCTTTCGGCGCGCCCAGTTTCAACCAGGTATCGGTTACCGCAGGCAAGCCCAGCGCCATCCCCAGATTTACCGTCGGTACGTTCATGGAGCGGGTTAACGCATCCACCAGCATCACTCTTCCGCTTTCGCTATAGCGACGGTCATCGTTCTGCGGTGACCACACCTGGCCGTTCGGCTGGCGCAGCGCAATCGGCGCATCAGCAATCCAGGTATTCAGGCGGTAAAGCTTCGGCTGGCTGAGCGCAGTCAGATAGGTCGCCGGCTTCGCCAGAGAACCAATCGAACGACGCGCCTGCATCGCACGGTTATAGCCCGCGAACTGCGGCTCTGCCCCGCCAACCATGGCGCGAACTTCGCCACTGAATCGGTCAACCACCACAATCGCGGTTTCCAGATCGCTCAGCTTACGCTGTTTCTTCAGCACCGGAATGCCTTCCACCGCCGCTTTTTCCGCAGCGTCCTGCGCCACGGAATCAAAGGTGGTGAAAATTTTCACGCCGGAGAGATCTTTAACTTTATCGCCCAGCTTCGCCTGAAGCTCCTGACGCACCATCTGCATAAAGGCTGGCTGTGGCGAGATCACTCCACCACGCGGCTGTACGCCTAACGGACGCGCGCTCAGCATGTCATACAGATCCTGATCGATGATCTGCTGCTGTTGCAGCAAACGCAGCACGAGGTTACGACGCTCCAGCGCCAGCTTCGGGTTACGCCATGGGTTATAGATTGACGCCCCTTTAACCATCCCCACCAGCAACGCCTGCTGGTCGAGACTCAGTTCTTCCACCGGACGACCGAAATAATAGAGGCTCGCCAGCGGGAAGCCGCGAATTTCATTATCGCCGCTTTGACCGAGATAGACTTCGTTCATGTACAGCTCAAGAATGCGATCTTTGCTGTAACGCGCATCCATCAGCAGCGCCATGTAGGCTTCGTTGGCCTTACGCCAGTAAGAACGTTCGCTGGACAGGAACAGGTTCTTCACCAGTTGCTGAGTCAGCGTACTCGCCCCCTGCACCGTGCGACCGGCCGTCAGGTTGGCCAGCACCGCACGACCAATCGAGTAGAGGCTGACGCCATCATGCTCATAGAAGTGACGGTCTTCGGTTGCCAGCAGCGTATCTACCAGCAGATCCGGGAATCCACTGCGCGGGACAAACAGGCGCTGCTCGCCGTTAGGTGAAGAGAGCATGGTAATCAGGCGTGGATCGAGACGGAAGAAACCGAACTGGCGGTTGTTATCCATATTCTCGATAGTGTCCAGATGATCGCCATCAAATGTCAGACGTGCGCGCACCTGCCCTTCTTTACTGTCCGGGAAGTCAAACGGACGACGAATCATCTCAATGCTCTTCGCCTGTACGGTGAATTCGCCCGGACGCGTCATCTTCGAGACCTGACGATACTGCGTGGCCTCCAGCAGCTTCACCATCTCGTTCTTGCCGATGGGCATTTCTGGCTCAAGGTTAACCATGCGGCCATATACTGCCGCCGGAAGCTGCCAGACTTTACCGTCGATACGGCTACGGATTTTTTGGTCCAGATAGACGCCGTAAATGGCGATCAGCACCAAAAAAACAATCGACAGTTTTACCAGCAGCCAGAACCAGCCGCGTTTACCACGAGGCTTACGCCCTTTGCCTTTACCCTTACGCGGCATCGGTTCTTCATCCTCATAGTCATCATCATCATAATCGTCGTCATACTCTTCATCTCTGAGTTGACGACGGCTCACCTTTTGTTTCACCGGACGTGAGGGTTTCCCTTTACGTCCAATTGGCTCGCGGTCATTCCCCGCCATGCTTTTTCTCCGCAACATTCAGGCGCAAAGGCCCGATTCTCTGTTCTTCCGTCCTGCGACAGAAGAAGAAATCTCTCAATTTTCAGCTGTATTTATGCCGGATGGCGGCGTAAAACGCCTTATCCGGCCTACGTTCGCCCTGATAAGCGCAGCGCCATCAGGCAACCACGCATACAGCTATGAATACTTTTTGGTGCGCCGCGTTGGCGCGGTATTCGCCGGATCGTCCGGCCAGACATGTTTGGGGTAACGCCCTTTCATCTCTTTTTGCACCTCGCGGTACGATCCCTGCCAGAACGCACTCAAATCGCTCGTTACCTGTAGCGGTCGTTGGGCCGGAGACAGCAGCTCCAGTACCAGCGGCACGCGTCCCTGGGCGATGGTTGGGGTCTTCGCTTCACCAAACATTTCCTGCATCCGAACGGCCAATACCGGAGGATTATCCTCATGATAGCGAATAGCAATCCGGCTTCCCGTCGGCACAGTGTAATGCGCCGGCAGTTCACTATCCAGACGTTGCAGCATTGACCAGTCCAGCAAATCGCGCAATGCCTGACCCACATTTACTGCTTTTAATGCGCGTAGAGAGTGCACACCGCTCATGTGCGGCAGCAGCCAGCGCTCCAGCGTCGCCAGAAGAGAATCTTCATCTACCGCAGGCCAGTCGTACTCCGGCAACCAGATTGCCGCACATTGCAAACGCAGCCGAAACTGCTCGGCTTCCGGCGTCCAGTTGAGCACACTGAGTCCTTTATCGCGAATGCCATTCAACATCGCCTGGTGCAACTCCTCTTCCGAGGGTTTGGCCAGCGGCTGTACTTTTACCGTCAATGAGCCAATACACGACCGACGCAACGCCTTTAACGTTCCCTGAGTTTCATCCCATTCGATGGTGTCGGACTGTTGCAGCAGTTCAGGACACGTCTGCATCAACACTTCAATATCCAGCGGCAACGCTAACAAAATACGCGCATCCGGTGACGCGCTGCCCTGCAGTAACAGTGGTGCTATCAGCCATTCATGGCGTCCAAGAGCGTCATCGACATCCAGCATAGCTCCCATGCCGTTGGCCAGTTGATAGCGCCCTTCTTGCCCACGTCGACGGGCGATCCGATCGGCAAACGCCTGCGCCAGCAACGAGGGAAGCAGCGCGCTGTCGGGCTGCCCGCTGCGTACGTTAAGTCGTTTCAATAATTGTTGACTGCGCTGCTGCCAGGCGGACTGATTTCGTGAAAACGCAACAGCTAAATCGGTGCTGCCCCCGCGCGGCGGTTCTTCCAGAATTGCTGCCAGTTTTGCCGCCGTTGCGGCTTCATTGTCATTGTTGGCGCTAACCAGCATAGCCGCTAAACGGGGATCATTACCCAATGCCGCCATTTTCTGCCCACGGGCGCTGAGCCTGTCGCCCTCAAGCGCGCCCAGCATCTGCAACAGCCGTTTTGCCGCCTGCAGGTTGATAGCGGGCGGCGTATCCAGCCAGTTCAGTTGCTCAGGATCGGTACATCCCCATTGCAGCAGCTCCATCAGTAGTCCGGACAGATCGCTCTGTAATATCTCCGGCTCTCCCTGCGCCGTCGCTCTTTCCGCCTGCTCTTTGGCAAGCAAATGTAGGCAGATACCTGGCTCCAGACGACCTGCACGCCCGGCTCGCTGTGTCATCGATGCCTGGCTAATGCGCTGGGTAATCAACCGCGTTAAACCGGTACGCGCGTCATAGCGCGCCACGCGCTCCTGGGCGCAGTCCACCACCAGCCGGATACCTTCAATTGTTAAGCTGGTTTCGGCAATATTGGTCGCCAGCACCACTTTGCGCTTACCTTGCGGCGCGGGCAAAATCGCCAGGCGCTGCTCGGCCAGCGTCAACGCGCCGTACAACGGACATAACACAACATCGCCGCCCACACGCGTTGCCAGTTGTTCCTGCACGCGCAGGATTTCCCCAACGCCCGGTAAAAACAGCAGCAGCGACCCGCTTTCATGGCGCAGTAGCTCCGCCGTGGCTATCGCCACCGCTTCGTCAAAACGCAGATGTGCCGCCAGCGGCTGATACCGTCGCTCGACCGGGAATGTGCGGCCTTCAGAGATAATCATGGGCGCATCGGGCAATAACTGCTGCAAGCGCCCGTTATCGAGCGTTGCGGACATGATCAATAGTTTCAGATCGTCACGCAGACCTTGCTGTACGTCCAGCAACAAAGCCAGCGCCAGGTCGGCCTGCAGGCTCCGTTCGTGAAATTCATCGAGGATCACTAACCCGACGCCAGTGAGTTCGGGATCGCGCTGGATCATGCGCGTCAGAACGCCTTCCGTCACCACTTCCAGCCGGGTCTGCGACCCCACGCAGCTTTGCGCGCGCATGCGATAACCCACGGTCTCACCGGGCTTTTCGTTCAGCAACTCCGCCAACCGCTGCGCCACGTTGCGTGCCGCCAGACGGCGCGGCTCCAGCAAAATAATCCGCCCCTTGATGCCACCATGTTCAAGCAGTCGCAACGGCAGCCAGGTCGATTTCCCGGCACCGGTCGGCGCGGTCAGCAGCACCTGCGTCGAGGCATCAAGGGCGGTAAACAGTTCAGGCACTACGGCGGCAACGGGCAACGACGTCACAAATAGCTCCAGAGGGTTAACATTCTTCGCGCTGCATTGTAGCATCGCGTTAATTCATAACCGAGTATCCATCATGTCTGAGCCAAAAAGGCTGTTCTTTGCGATTGAATTGCCAGGCGGGGTTCGGGAACAGTTAATCCACTGGCGAACCGCGCAGTTCCCTCCTGAAGCAGGCCGTCCCGTCGCCGCCGAGAATCTGCATCTGACGCTGGCCTTTTTAGGTGATGTCAGCGCAGAGAAACAACAGGCGTTGTCGCAACTAGCCGGACGCATTCGCCAGCCAGGTTTTACGCTCAAACTGGATGATGCCGGGCAATGGCTGCGTTCGCGGGTCGTGTGGCTGGGGATGCGTCAGCCACCGCGCGGACTGTTACAACTCGCGAATATGCTGCGGGCGCAGGCCGCACGCAGCGGATGTTATCAAAGCCCGCAGCCGTTTCACCCACATATCACGCTGCTGCGCGATGCCGGACACGCGGTTCCCATCCCCCCACCGGGCTTTGGCTGGTCATTTCCGGTCACGGAGTTCGCACTTTACTCCTCTTCATTCGCACGAGGACGCACGCGTTATACGCAGCTGCAACGCTGGACGCTGACTGAATAATTAAAGGGACTGTTTATGCAATTTTCTCCACCTTTACAACCTGCAACGCTCATCCAGCGCTACAAGCGTTTTTTAGCGGATGTGATCACACCGGATGGCTCAACGTTAACGTTACACTGCCCAAATACTGGCGCGATGACCGGATGCGCCACCCCGGGTGATACCGTCTGGTATTCGACATCAGAAAATACTAAACGGAAATATCCACATACCTGGGAATTAATGCAAACCCAATCCGGGGCATTTATTTGTGTTAACACGCTGTGGGCCAATAGATTAACGAAAGAGGCGATTCAGCAGTCGTTAATTTCAGAAGTTTCAGGCTACAGCGTCTTGAAAAGTGAAGTAAAATACGGCGCCGAAGGGAGCCGTATCGACTTTTTGTTACAGGCAGATTCCCGACCTGACTGCTATATTGAAGTGAAATCAGTCACGTTGGCAGAAAAAGAGCAGGGTTATTTTCCCGATGCCATCACTGAACGAGGTCAGAAGCATCTTCGGGAATTGATGAGCGTAGCGGCTGAAGGCAAGCGGGCAGTGATATTTTTCGCCGTGCTGCATTCAGCTATTACACGGTTTTCACCCGCGCACCATATCGATGCAAAATATGCGCAATTATTAGTTGAAGCACAGCTTAAGGGGGTAGAAATTCTGGTTTATAAAGCGGAACTTTCTGCCCATGGCATGACTCTTAAAGAGCCGTTGCCCATTACCTTGTAATGGTGTAAACATTTGGTTAATTAGTATTCTGGGCGCGTGGGCAAATACGCTTTTCCTCACAGGGTTGTCAAGTGTTACGTTTAGATAATTGCTATCCGGAAAAGCATCTGCTATTTATAGCGACCTGATTTTTCCCCCGAACATGGGGATCGATAGTGCGTGTTAAGGAGAAGCAACATGCAAGAAGGGCAAAACCGTAAAACATCGTCCCTGAGTATTCTCGCCATCGCTGGGGTGGAGCCGTACCAGGAGAAACCGGGCGAAGAGTATATGAACGAAGCCCAGCTGTCGCACTTCAGGCGTATTCTTGAGGCATGGCGTAATCAACTTAGGGATGAAGTTGATCGCACCGTATCTCATATGCAAGACGAAGCGGCTAACTTCCCTGATCCGGTGGACCGCGCCGCGCAGGAAGAAGAATTCAGCCTTGAGCTGCGTAACCGTGACCGTGAGCGCAAACTGATCAAAAAGATCGAGAAGACGCTGAAGAAAGTAGAAGACGAAGATTTCGGCTACTGCGAATCGTGCGGCGTAGAAATTGGTATTCGCCGTCTGGAAGCGCGTCCAACAGCCGATCTATGTATCGACTGCAAAACGCTGGCAGAAATCCGCGAAAAACAGATGGCAGGTTAATCCGGTCATTTTTACCACATTTACTACAGGCGGGAGTTTCTCCCGCCTTATTATTTGTCAGTCCGCAAAATGAGCGATTCACACTATATTGGCCGCTTCGCCCCTTCCCCCTCCGGCGAACTGCATTTCGGTTCACTGATTGCCGCCCTCGGCAGTTACCTGCAGGCTCGTGCCCGGCGCGGAATCTGGCGAGTACGCATTGAAGATATTGATCCCCCTCGTGAAGTTCCCGGTGCTGCAGATACGATCCTGCGTCAGCTGGAACATTACGGCCTGCACTGGGATGGCGATATTTTGTGGCAATCCCAACGCCACGAAGCCTACCGCGAGGCGCTTACCTGGCTGCATCAGCAAGATCTGAGCTATTACTGCACCTGCACGCGAGCGCGTATTCAAAGCGTCGGCGGTATTTACGACGGTCACTGCCGTGAGTTACGCCTCGGGCCAGAACAGGCGGCCGTCCGTATTAAACAACGCCATCCCGTGATGCAGTTTACTGACCGGCTACGCGGTGTGATTCAGGCTGACCCGCAACTTGCTGGTGAAGATTTTATCATCCACCGCCGCGACGGGCTGTTTGCCTATAACCTCGCCGTGGTAGTTGATGACCACTTTCAGGGCGTGACGGAGATTGTTCGCGGCGCCGATCTCATCGAACCCACGGTGCGGCAAATCTCTTTGTATCAGCAGTTTGGCTGGCAAGCGCCTGACTATATTCATCTTCCGCTGGCGCTCAACGAACAAGGCGCTAAACTTTCAAAACAAAATCATGCACCTGCGCTACCACAAGGCGATCCGCGCCCGGTGATTATTGCCGCGCTACGCTTTCTCGGCCAGCGTGCCGATATCCCGTGGCAGGAGATGCGTGTGGACCAGATCCTGGAGTTTGCCGTTGAGAACTGGCGTCTGACAACAGTGCCAGAATCAGCGATCTTAAATCCGGCATTCTCAAATGCGCCACGCTGAGCTATGATTAGCCGCTATTTTTACACAGCAACACTTGTTCTGATTGAAGTTTGACACTACCGAGGTGCACTATTTTTACCCGAGTCGCTAATTTTTGCCGCAAGGTGCTAAGCCGCGAGGAGCGCGAGGCTGAGCTCGCCGTCGCCCGTCCACATATGACGGTAATTCCGCGTGAGCAGCACTCTATCTCCCGCAAAGATATCAGTGAAAATGCCCTGAAGGTAATGTACAGGCTCAATAAGGCCGGATACGAGGCATGGCTGGTTGGCGGTGGTGTACGCGATCTTTTGCTGGGCAAAAAGCCGAAAGATTTTGATGTCACTACTAACGCAACGCCGGATCAGGTGCGTAAACTGTTTCGTAACTGTCGCCTGGTCGGTCGCCGTTTCCGTCTGGCTCATGTCATGTTCGGTCCAGAAATTATCGAAGTGGCGACGTTCCGCGGCCATCATGAAGGCAGCGAAGCCGATCGTACCACGTCGCAACGCGGGCAAAACGGTATGTTGCTGCGCGACAACATCTTCGGCTCCATTGAAGAAGATGCCCAACGTCGCGATTTCACGATAAACAGCCTGTATTACAGCGTGGCCGATTTCACCGTGCGTGATTACGTCGGCGGTATGCAGGACCTCGAAGAGGGCATCATTCGCCTGATCGGTAATCCGGAAACGCGCTATCGCGAAGATCCCGTGCGTATGCTGCGCGCCGTGCGCTTTGCCGCCAAGCTCGACATGCGTATCAGCCCGGAAACCGCAGAGCCGATCCCGCGTCTGGCAACGCTGCTGAACGACATTCCTCCCGCACGCCTGTTTGAAGAAGCACTTAAGCTGTTACAGGCGGGCTATGGGTATGAAACCTATAAAAAACTGCGTGAGTACAGCCTGTTCCAGCCGCTGTTCCCAACCATTACACGCTACTTCACCGAAGACGGTGACAGCCCGATGGAACGCATTATCGCTCAGGTGCTGAAGAATACCGATAACCGCATTAACAATGATATGCGCGTTAACCCGGCGTTCTTGTTCGCCGCGATGTTCTGGTATCCGTTACTGGAAGCCGCGCAGAAAATTGCGCAAGAAAGCGGTTTGGCCTACTACGACGCTTTCGCGCTGGCAATGAACGACGTGCTGGACGAAGCCTGCCGCTCGCTGGCGATCCCGAAACGTCTGACCTCGCTAACCCGCGATATCTGGCAGTTGCAATTACGTATGTCCCGTCGTCAGGGTAAACGCGCCTGGAAGCTGATGGAACATCCAAAGTTCCGCGCAGCTTATGACCTGTTAGCACTGCGTGCCGAAGTAGAACACAACGCTGAACTGCAACGACTGGCGAAATGGTGGGGTGAATTCCAGGTTTCCGCGCCGCCGGAACAAAAAGGCATGCTGAACGAACTGGATGAAGAGCCTGACGTACGCCGTCGCCATCGCCGCCCGCGTAAGCGTGCGCCGCGTCGCGAAGGTAGCGCGTGACCGTCGTTTATATCGCCATCGGCAGTAATTTAGCTTCTCCCCTGGAGCAGGTGAATGCTGCCGTGCAAGCGATCGGCGAAATCCCTGACAGCCGTATCGTTGCGGTTTCTTCGTTTTATCGTACCCCCCCGTTGGGTCCACAGGATCAGCCCGACTATCTGAACGCCGCCGTGGCTCTGGATACCGCTCTCGCCCCCGAAGCGTTGCTGGATCATACCCAGCGAATTGAACTGCAACAGGGCCGGGTGCGCAAAGCTGAACGCTGGGGACCGCGAACGCTGGATCTGGATATTATGTTGTTCGGCGATGAAGTGATTAACACGGAACGTTTAACCGTGCCGCACTACGACATGAAAAATCGTGGTTTTATGCTGTGGCCGTTATTCGAAATTGCGCCTGAGCTTATTTTTCCGGATGGAATCAGACTGCATCAGCACCTCACCCATCTTGGTACTGCAAAACCTGCACACTGGTAAAGTATCTCCTCCCCTTTAGCGTTTACTGCTTTAGCGCCAAACGATTGCTTAAAACAATTGCCCCCCTGAATGTGACTGTTAGAATGCCGATAAATATGACTTTCATCATCAGGAAATGTTATGAAACCCACTACCATTTCACTGCTGCAGAAATGCAAGCAAGAGAAAAAACGCTTCGCGACAATTACCGCCTACGACTACAGCTTTGCCAAACTATTTGCTGACGAGGGCATTAACGTGATGCTGGTTGGCGACTCGCTGGGCATGACGATCCAGGGACATGACTCCACTCTGCCTGTCACCGTTGACGATATCGCCTACCACACTCGCGCTGTGCGTCGCGGCGCCCCTAACTGTCTACTGCTTTCCGATCTCCCATTTATGACGTACGCCACCCCGGAACAGGCGTTTGAAAACGCCGCGGTGGTTATGCGTGCGGGCGCCAACATGGTCAAAATTGAAGGCGGCGCGTGGCTGGTTGATACGGTGAAAATGCTCACCGAACGCGCCGTACCGGTTTGCGGCCATCTGGGGTTAACTCCGCAGTCGGTGAACGTGTTTGGCGGCTATAAAATTCAGGGCCGCGGCGATGCCGGACAAGTGCTGCTGGATGACGCGCTGGCCTTAGAAGCCGCTGGCGCTCAGCTGTTGGTGCTGGAGTGCGTGCCGGTTGAGTTGGCGAAGCGCGTCACTGAAGCACTTTCTATTCCGGTTATCGGTATTGGCGCAGGTAACGTCACGGACGGGCAAATTCTCGTCATGCACGATGCGTTTGGCATTACCGGTGGTCATATCCCGAAATTTGCGAAGAATTTCCTCAATGAAGCAGGCGACATGCGCGCCGCAGTGCGGCAGTATATGACTGAAGTGGAGTCCGGCGTTTACCCGGGCGAAGAACACAGCTTCCATTAATTTATCCGCCAGCACGCCATTACGCCGGATGGTGACGCTACGCGCCTTATCCGGCCTACATCTTCACGCGTAGGCCTGATAAGCGAAGCGCCATCAGGCATCGTATTTAAGGAGTCTTGTTGTGTTAATTATTGAAACCCTGCCGCTGCTGCGCCAGCATATTCGTCGTCTGCGTCAGGAAGGTAAACGCATCGCACTGGTTCCCACCATGGGAAATCTGCACGACGGCCATATGAAGCTGGTCGATGAGGCAAAAGCCCGGGCTGATGTGGTAATCGCCAGCATTTTCGTCAACCCGATGCAGTTTGACCGACCGGACGATCTGGTGCGTTATCCGCGCACACTGCAGGAAGATTGTGAAAAGCTGAACAAGCGCAAAGTCGATTATGTTTTTGCACCAGCCGTTGAGGAAATCTATCCACAGGGTCTGGAAGGCCAGACTTTTGTTGAGGTTCCCGGTCTCTCCACCATGCTGGAAGGTGCCAGCCGTCCGGGCCATTTCCGTGGCGTTTCCACTATCGTCAGCAAGCTGTTCAACCTTATCCAGCCTGACCTCGCCTGCTTCGGCGAGAAAGATTTCCAACAGTTGGCGCTGATCCGCAAAATGGTGGCGGATATGGGTTATGACATTGAGATCGTTGGCGTGCCGATTATTCGCGCCAAAGACGGCCTGGCGCTTAGCTCACGTAACGGTTATCTGACCGCTGAACAGCGTAAAATTGCGCCGGGTCTGCACAAAGTGATGAATAGCATCGCAGAAAAACTGATTGCGGGTAATCGTGAGTTGCAGGAGATTATTGCTATTGCCGAGCAGGAGCTGAATGAAAAAGGCTTCCGCGCCGACGATATTCAGATTCGTGATGCCGACACGCTGCTGGAGCTGACGGAAACCAGCAAACGCGCGGTGATTCTGGCTGCCGCCTGGCTGGGTCAGGCGCGTCTGATCGATAATCAAAGCGTTACATTAGCCCAGTAGACAGGGGTTAAAAATCGGGCAATACTGCCTGAGAATTTCTCAAAGCAGGCCAGTTTCGTCTGCTTAGCCAAGGTAAACGACAGGGTATAGAAGTTATGATTCGCACCATGCTGCAAGGCAAGCTCCACCGCGTAAAAGTCACGCAGGCGGACCTGCATTACGAAGGCTCCTGCGCCATCGACCAGGATTTCCTCGATGCCTCAGGTATTCTGGAAAACGAAGCTATTGATATCTGGAACGTAACCAACGGTAAACGTTTCTCAACCTATGCAATTGCGGCTGAACGCGGCTCCAGAATCATCTCGGTGAACGGAGCAGCGGCGCATTGCGCTGATGTTGGCGATATTGTAATTATCGCCAGCTTCGTCACCATGTCTGACGAAGAAGCCCGCACCTGGCGTCCGAAAGTGGCCTATTTTGAAGGCGACAACGAGATGAAGCGCACCGCGAAAGCTATTCCGGTACAGGTTGCCTGACAGTACTTACCCCTGCGGCTGATTGACTATCAGCCGCGACATCGTCTCCAGCGAATCCGTCCTTAAAATATAAAGCCTTTTCAATAAGAACTGATTATCTCCCGGCTTAACCTTCCCTCTCACCGTGGTGACCGCCATGTGGAATCCCGCGTCGCCTGCTGCTTTTACCGCCGTGGCGTTATAACCCCCAAACGGATACGAAAGATACAGAACATGAGGATTAAACTGGGACAATGCCCGGCGCGAACGGGCGAAATCGAACAGAATATTATGATAGCTGCGACTCAATAGGATCGGCCGGCGATTCGCATCAACCCGATGCAAAAAATGGGTATGCGACTGGAAGTCGAACACGTCGCGGATCTCGTTCAGTTCAGAAAGACTCATAAACTGCAGCGATTTCGGATCCCACTTCTGCGGGTGGCGCTTGATGCGTGAGGAGATGATAAACGCCGTGGCCTTCATGCCGTGCTGCTTCAAAATGGGGTAAGCATAACGGCTCACTGACTTGAGACCATCATCAAAAGTCAGCACCACCGCCCGCGCCGGGAGATTCATTTTATTCTGCACGTAGCCTTCCAGTTGATACATCGTCAACGTGGTGTAGCCGCGATCCTGAAGCCAGGCCATCTGGTTGCTGAAAGCGCGTACGGAGGTTGTGGTGGAGGTATGGCGAAAGCGGGTATTCTCTTCATCGCGCAAAATATGATGGTAGGTTAACACAGGGATACCGTTGTCTTCCTGCGCATCCAGCGCGCTAACATAGGCCAGTCGGCCACCAATGCGAATCTGGTACCAGGTCTGGTTGAGTCGGTCTTTAAGCTTGCTGATAATCGGATAACGCAGATTATCCGCCAGCACGCCAAACGGGGCGCTACCGACATCCGGAGCGTTATAAACCGATGTATCTTTCCAGGTTATCAGACTTTGGTTACTGAGCGGTTTATTGAGATCGCCCAGACCATCATCGACTTTCTGCCGCCCCTGAACGGGCTCCAGGTGTCCCTTATCAATAAACCCGGTGCCAAAACCAAAGGAAAATTCGTAATAGTCTGCCGCAATAGGCTCAACAGCGAGGATCTGCCCGGCGCGAATATTCCCAACCGTCACCATCTTATTGCCAATCTGCGCCCATACGGCGGCGGCTTCGGTGGTTTGCATATAACGAGCAGGCAAAGCCGCAGCGACGCAGCCAGAAAACAGGAGCAATAAAACAAGCAGAACGCGCATAACCATATGAGATAACCGAGGCGAGTAACCTCGGCTATTGTAGCAAAAGCATCATCAATACCAATGATTAATACTCATACAAATCATGCTTCAATACGAAGGGGGGATTTTTTTGTTGTTGATGCCAGAGGCTGGAGACTTCGGGGCCTCCAAGTGCGACGATGCAATCCCGAAACGCAGAACTGCTCAGCGATTCCCGTGACGAAATCATTCGCTCAAGCAATGGATAGCTGATACCTGAAATCACTTCACACTGGGGGTGTTTATGACTCATTAACGACGCGACACGGTAAGGCGCAGCCCCAGCCATATCCGTCAGAAATACCACACCCTCACCTGAATCTGTAGCATGCAGAGCATGGCACATCATGCGGCTTAGCATATTCGAGCTGAGTCCACGCCAAAAACTTACCGCCTGACATTGGGCCAACGGGCCGTACTTTTTCTCCAGACGATGCAGCATATCCTGTGCCTTATCGTCATGACAGGTAATTACCCAACCTAACATTGCCTACCTCCTTAGCAGGCAAGTAGTTTATCAGTGTGATAAATCCATAATGGTGACAAGCATCAAAAGTCTTCCTCTCCCAGGCAAGGAGAGGAAGAAAGAATTAGCTGCGCAGGCCGCGTCCGCGCTGAATCAGGTACCAGCACAGCAAATAAAACGCAGCGATAAACACCACCAGCACACCAAACGTGGTGACCAGCGGAACATCATGAATCCCCAGGAAGCCGTAGCGGAAACCGCTAATCATGTAGACAATCGGGTTCAGATGCGACAGCCCCTGCCAGAACGGTGGCAGCAGCGTTAGCGAATAGAACACGCCACCCAGATAGGTCAGTGGTGTCAGTACGAAGGTTGGGATCAGGCTGATATCGTCAAAGGTTTTAGCAAAGACAGCGTTCAGCAAACCGGCCAGCGAGAACAGTACCGCCGTTAACATCAGCGTAAGCGCCACAAAGACCCAGGAATGCACCTGGAAAGGCACGAAGAACAGTGAAATAGCCGTTACCAGAACGCCTACGCACAAGCCACGTGCCACGCCGCCGCCAACGAAACCAGCGATGATCACGTGCGTTGGTACCGGGGCGACCAGCAGCTCTTCAATATTGCGTTGAAACTTAGCGCTGAAGAATGACGATGCCACGTTCGCGTACGAGTTGGTGATCACCGCCATCATAATCAGCCCTGGCACGATAAACTGCATGTAGCTAAAACCATGCATTTCGCCGATACGCGAGCCGATTAGGTTACCAAAGATAATAAAATAGAGCGTCATGGTGATGACGGGGGGAACCAGAGTCTGAACCCAGATACGCATAAAGCGGTGGATCTCTTTCGCCCAGATGCTTTTCAGCGCCACCCAATAAAGCTGCATCATGCGCGATCTCCTTGTTTTTCATGAACCAGAGAAACAAACAGTTCTTCCAGTCGGTTCGCTTTGTTACGCATACTCAATACCTGAATGCCCTGCGCGCTAAGCTGAGAGAAGACGCTGTTAACCCCCTGTTCACGCAGCACCTCCACTTCCAGCGTGGAAGTGTCTACCAGCCGGTACTGATAACCGTCCAGTTTCGGCAACGGGCTTTTCGGTGCCAGATCGAGAATAAAGGTCTCGGATTTCAACTTAGAGAGCAGGCTCTTCATCGAGGTGTTTTCCACCAGCTCGCCGTGCTGAATAATGCCGATATTGCGACACAGCATTTCTGCTTCTTCGAGGTAGTGAGTGGTCAGAATAATGGTGGTGCCTTTGTCGTTTAAATCCTTTAAAAAGCCCCACATTGAACGACGCAGTTCAATGTCGACACCCGCCGTTGGTTCATCCAGGATGAGTAATTTTGGTTCGTGCATCAGAGCACGAGCAATCATCAGACGGCGTTTCATCCCGCCGGAAAGCATGCGCGCACGCTCGTTACGTTTTTCCCATAAATCGAGCTGCTTTAAATATACTTCGCTGCGTTTGACCGCCTCTTTATGCTCAACGCCGTAGTAACCCGCCTGGTTGACCACGATCTGCTGCACGGTTTCAAACGGGTTAAAGTTAAACTCCTGCGGTACCAGACCAAGCTGGCGTTTCGCGTTAACCGTATCTTTTTCGAGATCGTATCCGAAGACGCTCACCCGCCCGGAGGTTTTGTTCACTAGCGAGCTGATTATTCCAATGGTGGTGGACTTTCCTGCACCATTCGGTCCCAAAAGCGCATAAAAATCACCCGCTTCGACTTGCAAATCTATCCCGCGTAACGCTTGAACGCCACCGGGATAGGTTTTTTTAAGTTGTTGAAGTTCCAGAGCAATGGTCATGGTTTTTTACTTACCTTACGTTCTGACATTTTATATATAGTTTAATTAATGCTGGAGTTACCCTATATTAGCCCATCGAATTTATCTGGCTTCGGGTCGTACAACTCCATGAAAGACATAGATACACTCATCAGCAACAATGCACTATGGTCAAAGATGCTGGTAGAAGAGGATCCCGGATTTTTTGAAACGCTGACGCATGCACAGAATCCGCGTTTTCTATGGATTGGATGTTCCGATAGCCGCGTTCCCGCTGAACGATTAACCGGTCTTGAACCGGGCGAATTATTTGTTCACCGCAATGTTGCCAATCTGGTTATTCACACCGACCTGAACTGTCTCTCAGTCGTTCAGTATGCGGTGGGTGTGCTGGAAGTGGAACATATTATTATATGCGGCCACTACGGATGCGGCGGCGTCCAGGCGGCGATTGAAAATAAAGAACAAGGGCTGATTGATAACTGGTTACTGCACATCCGCGATATCTGGTTCAAACACAGCTCACTGCTGGGCGAAATGCCGCAGGAACGTCGCATGGACACCCTATGCGAACTGAATGTCATGGAGCAGGTCTACAACCTCGGCCACTCAACCATTATGCGTTCAGCCTGGAAGCGCGGTCAGAAAGTTACCATTCACGGCTGGGCTTACGGTATTCATGACGGTCTATTGCGCGATCTCGACGTCACCGCCACCAGCCGCGAAACGCTGGAGCAGCGCTATCGCCAGGGGTTGTCTAACCTGAGTCAGAAACACAGCAACCATAAATAATGTGACATTGCCGGGAGGCGGAGACGCCTTACCCGGCCTACAAACCTACGCCGCAGGTCTGATAAGCGAAGCGCCATCAGGCGCTCCCGCTAATTACTCGTCCAGCAGCACCACTTTGCCAACATACGGCAGATGGCGATAACGCTGGGCATAGTCAATGCCGTAACCGACCACAAACTCATCTGGAATAGAGAATCCGATAAACTCGACCGGAACATTCACTTCACGACGAGAAGGTTTGTCCAGCAGCGTGCAGATAGCCAGGGATTTCGGCTCGCGCAGGCTCAGAATTTCACGCACTTTGGACAGCGTATTGCCGGAGTCGATGATGTCTTCGACAATCAGCACGTCTTTGCCACGAATGTCTTCATCCAGGTCTTTCAGGATTTTAACATCACGCGTAGTAGACATTCCGCTGCCATAGCTGGATGCCGTCATGAAATCGACTTCGTGGGAGACATGCACTTCACGGCACAGATCCGCCATAAACATAAATGAGCCACGTAACAGACCAACCAGCACCATATCGCTGCCGCTGTCTTTGTAACGTTCGTTAATCTGGCGCCCCAGTTCAGCAATACGCGCTTTGATCTCCGCTTCCGGGATCATCACTTCAACAGTATGTTTCATAAACCCTATAACTCACTGATTTTTATCAGTTAACACATCATGCAGATCGAAAGAAAGCGCTTACGTTGATACACCGACTGACAGACGGCGACCCGCTCTAACCACAAAACTTGCGACAGCATACAAACAATTCAGTTGATGAAGTATACCAGTAAAGAGAGCGGGTTCCTCTGATAGTTCACAGGAGAACCCGTTTGCGTCGTTTTTTGTATGCTTATTAAGCAAAACCTGGTTCGCACGACAGCATGTGGCTAAAACGTTTCCCAATGCGGGTCTTGTGTCGTACTCCCCGCAGAGGTTGCTTGTGGAGCATCCTTAGGCGGTTTCCGATGCTCACTGTTGGAGGTATCGCGAGTGATGCGAAATGCTGCCACGGCCAGGCGTAACTGTTCAGCTTGTTGTTCCAACGAAGCGGCGGCGGCGGCAGACTCTTCTACCAGCGCGGCGTTTTGTTGTGTGACACTGTCCATCTGCGAGACCGCGAGACTCACTTGCTCAATCCCCCGACTCTGTTCCTCTGAGGCTGAGGCGATTTCCCCCATGATGTCCGTCACGCGGGTGACCGCAGCGACAATCTCTTTCATCGTTTTACCCGCGTCCGACACCTGCTGAGATCCCATCCCCACGCTGTGAGTTGAGTTATCAATCAACGCTTTGATCTCTTTGGCTGCCTGAGCGCTACGGCTTGCCAGAGTACGGACTTCACCCGCTACAACAGCAAATCCTCGTCCCTGCTCTCCTGCTCTGGCTGCCTCAACCGCCGCGTTGAGCGCCAGGATATTGGTCTGGAAAGCAATACTGTCGATGACGCTGGTGATCTGCGCAATTTGCTGTGAACTACCGGCAATTTCACTCATCGTGTGCACGACAGTATCAACAACCCGTCCACCACGCGCGGCAGTATCAGACGCATTCTTAGCCAGTTGAGTCGCCTGTTTCGCATTGTCCGTATTTTGCTTCACGGTTGCAGTAAGCTGTTCCATGCTGGCGGCAGTCTCTTCAAGTGAAGCAGCCTGCTGTTCGGTACGCGAAGACAGATCGTTGTTACCTGACGAGATTTCCGCTGCACCGCTATGAATCGTTTCTGAGCTGTTACGCACCGACGTGACTGTCGATATCAGCGACTGTCGCATTTCATCTAACCCCGTCGCCAAACGCCCCATTTCATTACGTCCCTGGACGTCGAGTTGATGGGTCAAATCACCACGGGTAATAATGCGAATATGCTCCATAATCTGCGCCAGGGGTTTAAGCAGCATATGCTGCAACCCACTCCAGATCATGCCCAGAACGATGAGCACAGCGACGACAATTGCCCCTAAAGTCCATTGCATGCGGGTAAAGCTGTGCTGATTCTCCGCCGCCGCGTGCTGAAGCAACGCGTTATTTTCGTTACGCCACTGGTCATAGCTGGCTTCCATTTCATCTTGCGCCTTCTGAGCATCAAGATCGCCATAGGCCTGATAGTTATTCGCGCGCAGATACTCTATCGATAACGCCATCACGTCGTGCATCTGCCGATACTGTTTTTCCATTTCAGATGCAATTTGCGGATTCTGCCCCGACACCTGCGGCAATGACTGATAATGCGCGAAGTATCCCTCAGCCTTCTTCATCGACTCACTCGCCGTTTTTAGCAAAGTATCAATTGCCGCCAGTGAGGCCGGATCGCGTTGGTTCTTTAAGAAACGAATTGCTACGCGGGTTACCGTTACCCGGGTTTTAATCAGCGTATTGACGCTATCACTCAGATTTTCCTGTTGGGCATTCAGGGTGCCTGAGTTCTGGAAATTATGGCGATCATTGTTTACTGCAGAATAAAAAAAACTTCCTGTCACGGCCTGTAGCAAACAGAAAATGGCGAGAACCAGAAGAATGCCGGTAATAACGCGCACATTTTTAATCATAGTATTTCATCCATTGAACTCACATTGGGTACCCAATGATTATCGGCTCTAAAGGCGATTACTTTATGTGCAATAGCAGAATTAGCAGGAGGAGGGAGTCGTGCGATGAAACGCTGTAAAGAGACTGTGTCTCATCCGGCTTACGAGAGATTTCTGTAGGCCGGATAAGCACAGCGCGATTTTTTTAGACGGTGAAGCCGAGCATCATCCCGGTATCTTCATGCTCTAACAGATGGCAGTGCGCCATATAGGCATGCTCTTTTGGCGCGTCATGGTCAAACTTAACCAATACCTCGCTCACGCCGCCTTCTACCCGCACCGTGTCCTTCCATCCCGCACGGTGTGCGGCAGGCGCTTTGCCATTCTCAGACAGAATGCGGAACTGCGTGCCGTGAATGTGGAACGGATGCAGCATCATGTCGCCCTGACCAGAAATCACCCAGCGTTCATGCTGCCCTTTTGCCGCGGCAAACATCGGTTTATTCATATCAAACGCCTGACCATTAATCCGGTTGGCATTATGGAAATCAAACGATCCGCCATGCTTCATGTTGCCCATGTTGCCCATGTTGCCCATGTTGCCATGCTGCATATTCCCCATCTCACCGTGGTTCATATTGCCATGATTCATATTGCCGTGGTCCATATTGTCATTATTCATATGGCCCATCATCTTTCCATGATCCATACCCGCCATGGCCTGACCGCCGAATTTCTTCATCAGCATTTGCATGCCCATCATATCGAGCATCGGATCCATCGACAGCTGCAGCTTGCGCACCGTCAGACCTTCCAGTGACGGCAGCGATGGCATGGATGTCAGCGTATCCGGCAGCGTGCCGGAAGCGGTAATCAGCAGCGGCTGAACACGCATCACCGGGTGCGGCTTATCAAATGGCGCAATTGCCATCCCCATCTGGCTGACTGGCAGAGTTACCAGATCAAAAGCTTTGCCGTCACTGACATCCACCAGCACTTCAAAGCGCTCGCCCATCAGCATAGGAAGCTCGGTCACTTTTACCGGTTCCGCCAACAGTCCACCGTCGCTAGCAATGACGTACAAAGGACGATTGTCGCTGGCCGCAATGTTCAGCGAGCGCGCGTTACAACCATTCAACAGACGCAGGCGCAGCCAGCCGCGCGGTGCGGCATGCTGAGGATAAATCGCCCCATTGGTCAGCAGCGTATCGCCAAACCAGCCGACGGCGGCGGTCATGATGTCCAGTTGATAATCAACCTGCCCATCAGCAGAGAACTGTTTGTCCTGAATAATTACCGGCACATCATCAATTCCCCACTGTTTAGGCAGCATCAGCTTGCGAATCTCTTCGTCTTCAATCAGCACCAGTCCGGCCAGCCCCATCGCTACCTGATGACCGGTCTTTCCATGCTGATGAGGGTGGAACCAGCAGGTTGCCGCGCGCTGATCCGGCGTGAAGGTCACTGAACGTTTCCCGCCCGCCGGGATTATGCCTTGCGGCCCACCGTCGACTTCACCAGGGATTTCCAGCCCGTGCCAGTGTAGCGTTGTATCTTCGGTAAGCTGGTTATGAATGTCGACGGTCACCGATTGCCCTTTGTTCAGCTTGACCGCCGGGCCGAGCAGATTGCCGTTATATCCCCAGGTCGTGGCCGTCTTACCGGCAAAGTTTGACTGCCCGGCTTGCACGATCAGCTGGATGCGATTCGAAGCATCGGCGGTTAACAGATCAGGAATGGGTAAGGCGGGACGGTCGGCGGCAAATACGCTCCGGCTCCACAGAGGTAACGCTGACGCGACACCCAGTGCCACGGAGTACTTTAAAAAGTCACGACGTTGCATTCTCACTTCCTTATATTCAGCAGCTTAAGCAGGCTATCTTTTAAGCATAAGCCTTCCCCTTACGGGAAGGTCAAGTGAACGGCTAATAATAAAGGTCGTCGCTTCGCTCGCAGTATGCTAACGTTTAAATTCCGTGATGCAGTGGTAGAAGCAATGAAGACGTTTTTCAGAACAGTTTTGTTCGGTAGCCTGATGGCCGTATGCGCAAACAGCTACGCGCTTAGCGAGTCCGAAGCCGAAGATATGGCCGATTTAACGGCAGTTTTTGTTTTTCTGAAAAATGACTGTGGATACCAGAATTTGCCTAATGGGCAGATTCGTCGCGCACTGGTCTTTTTTGCCCAGCAAAACCAGTGGGATCTGAGTAATTACGACACCTTCAATATGAAAGCGCTGGGTGAAGACAGCTACCGCGATCTCAGCGGTATCGGCATCCCCACGGCAAAGAAATGCAAAGCACTGGCGCGTGATTCTCTGAGCCTGCTGGCGTACGTGAAGTAACAGACATAGCGGAGCCCGCTGGCTCCGCATGAATTAACGCTGTTGCACAAATTCGCGGTATGCCGCCACAACCTGAAGAAAGTCCTCTACACCACAAAGTGAAAAACTTTCTTCGTCGTAATAGCTCATCCCCTCTTCCATCTCATCTCCAGAGAACTCCAACTGATTAGCGCGAACCATCACTTCTTCGCCATCCAGCCAGAGCGTGTATTCATGCCCTGCTCGCTGCCAGGAGCGCTCACTGCCCTTAACCGCACGCGCCGCCTGTTCCACTTCATCAAGTAAGGCCAGGTTTTCTTTCACTTCTTCATTAAACCAGTGCCCCACCACCTCGTGGCCCATGGACATACGCACTTTTACCACCCCGGTAATATCGCGCAGAAATTCGTAATCCATAATGTCTTCCTCTACTCCCGGCAATGCGCCAATACCGCATCGCGCCTTGCTGTAATTATCGCAGCAGCGCGGCAGAAAAAAAGCGTAGTGGGTATAAGGAATAGAAATAAAAATGCCCGGAGAAGCAGACTTCTCCGGGCATTGATGTGTTTTTACACAAAACGCGTTAGCGCATTACACCGCGGTCTGGAAAATCACACCATCGGCTTTCTCCGTATACTGAGACAGCTGGTCGAAGTTCAGATAACGGTAAGTATCCACGGCAGTTTTATCCACCTGCGCCACATAGGTCTGATACTCTTCCGCCGTCGGCAGTTTGCCGATCAGCGCCGCAACCGCCGCCAGCTCCGCAGAAGCCAGGTAGACGTTTGCCCCGGTACCTAAACGGTTCGGGAAGTTACGAGTAGAGGTCGAGACCACCGTTGCGCCGTCGGCAACACGCGCCTGGTTACCCATGCACAGAGAGCAGCCTGGAATTTCGATACGCGCACCGCTCTTACCGAACACGCTGTAATAACCTTCCTCGGTCAGCTGTGCCGCATCCATACGGGTTGGCGGAGCCACCCACAGACGCGTCGGCAGTTGGCCTTTGTGCGCATCCAGCAGCTTACCTGCGGCACGGAAGTGGCCGATGTTAGTCATGCAGGAGCCGATGAACACTTCGTCGATCTTCTCACCCTGTACGTCAGACAGCAGACGCGCGTCGTCCGGATCGTTCGGTGCACACAAGATTGGTTCTTTGATGTCAGCCAGGTCAATGTCGATCACCGCCGCGTATTCTGCGTCAGCGTCGGCTTCCAGCAACTGCGGATCCGCCAGCCATTTTTCCATGCCCTGCACACGACGTTCCAGCGTACGACGGTCGCCGTAGCCTTCCGCGATCATCCACTTCAGCAGAACGATGTTAGAGTTCAGATACTCAACGATCGGCTCTTTGTTCAGCTTGATGGTACAGCCCGCAGCAGAACGCTCTGCGGAAGCATCGGTCAGTTCGAACGCCTGCTCCACTTTGAGATCCGGCAGACCTTCGATTTCAAGGATGCGGCCAGAGAAGATGTTCTTCTTACCTTTCTTCTCAACGGTCAGCAGACCCTGTTTGATCGCGTACAGCGGAATGGCGTGAACCAGGTCACGCAGAGTGATACCCGGCTGCATTTTACCTTTGAAGCGCACCAGTACCGATTCCGGCATATCCAGCGGCATCACGCCGGTCGCTGCAGCAAACGCCACCAAACCAGAACCTGCCGGGAAGGAGATCCCGATAGGGAAACGGGTATGGGAGTCACCACCGGTACCTACGGTATCCGGCAGCAGCATACGGTTCAGCCAGGAGTGGATAACGCCGTCGCCCGGACGCAGGGAGACACCGCCACGGTTCATGATGAAGTCTGGCAGCGTATGGTGCGTATTGACATCCACCGGCTTCGGATAGGCAGCGGTGTGACAGAAGGACTGCATCACCAGGTCAGCTGAGAAGCCCAGGCACGCCAGGTCTTTCAGTTCGTCACGGGTCATTGGGCCGGTGGTATCCTGAGATCCCACGGAGGTCATCTTCGGTTCGCAGTACGCGCCCGGACGGATACCTTTCACGCCGCAGGCGCGGCCAACCATTTTCTGTGCCAGGGAGAAGCCACGGCTGCTTTCCGCCACGTCTTTCGCCTGACGGAAGACGTCTGAGTGCGGCAGACCCAGCGCTTCGCGCGCTTTGGTGGTCAGGCCACGACCGATGATCAACGGAATACGACCACCGGCACGTACTTCGTCGATCAGGACTTCGGTTTTCAGCTCAAAGCTGGCCAGCAGTTCGCCTGTTTCGTGGTTGCGTACTTCGCCTTTGAACGGGTAAACGTCAATCACGTCGCCCATGTTCATGTTCGACACGTCCACTTCAATCGGCAGTGCGCCCGCATCTTCCATGGTGTTGAAGAAGATAGGTGCAATTTTGCCGCCGAGGCACAGGCCGCCGCCGCGCTTGTTCGGCACATGAGGAATGTCGTCACCCATGAACCACAGCACGGAGTTGGTCGCGGATTTACGCGAAGAACCGGTACCGACAACATCACCCACATAAGCCAGCGGGTAACCTTTTTTCTGCAATTCTTCGATCTGTTTGATCGGGCCAACTACGCCCGGCTGATCCGGTTCGATACCTTCACGGGCGTTTTTCAGCATCGCCAGCGCGTGCAGCGGGATATCTGGGCGGGACCATGCGTCCGGTGCCGGAGAGAGGTCATCGGTGTTGGTTTCACCGGTAACTTTAAAGACGGTAACGGTGATTTTTTCAGCCAGAGCCGGACGGTTCAGGAACCATTCGGCATCGGCCCAGGATTGCATTACCTGCTTCGCATATTCGTTGCCCGCTTTGGCTTTTTCTTCCACATCGTAGAAGTTATCGAACATCAGCAGCGTTGAAGAGAGCGCTTTGGCGGCAATCGGTGCCAGTTTGGCGTCATCCAGCGCGTCGATCAGCGGATGAATGTTGTAACCACCCTGCATGGTGCCCAGCAGTTCAATGGCTTTTTCTGGGGTAACCAGCGGGGAGGTGGTGTCGCCTTTCGCGACGGCAGCGAGAAAACCGGCTTTAACATAAGCGGCTTCATCTACGCCAGGAGGAACACGGTTGATCAACAGGTCTAACAGGAATTCTTCTTCGCCCACAGGCGGGGTCTTCAGCAGCTCGACAAGTGCGGCCATTTGGGTTGCGTCTAAAGGTTTTGGCACAATCCCCTGGGCAGCACGCTCAGCTACGTGCTTACGGTATTCTTCTAGCACGACGATATCTCCTCGCTCTCATTGTCATAATGCGGCGCTTTTGTAGATGGGCGATTCTCTTCACGCTCCTGTGAGACAGTAGTTAGTAGGGTAAATGCCCGGTACCGCATAAGGCACAATAACAGGATTTTCATTAAGTGTTAATCCGTTTACAAAAAAGCAACATAAAAAATTGGCTGAATCGTTAAGAATGGTGTAGCGGCAAGGAGGAACGCAATTCAGGCTACCTAAAACCACCCTGAAACGGTTGATTTTCAAGCGCGAGATGCTGAATTTTCCAGCGACTTTTCAGCCATCAGATATAATTGTGTAATAAATCCTCACACTCTTTTTCCGGACCTACCGGGTGAATCCCCAATAAAAGTCAAAACTGTCTAACACGGGTGAATAATACTCGCGGCAACAGGAACGCCTCACGGCACAGCGCTTGTCTCGTTGGAGTCATTTTATGAAGTTGCCCCTTAAGCCACATCTGCTTGTCCTTTTGTGCAGTGTCGGGCTGTTTGCCGCCTCAGGCGTGATGTTCGTTAAAAGTCGTGCTACGGAGCCTGCAGTTCCGGCCCCCGTTGCACAGCAACCGTCAGCACCGGCTCCAGCGCCCATAGCGGCCCCTGCCCCGGCCGACCAAACAGCGCCCGTCGTGGCACCAACCTACTCGGCAGCACAAATCGATCAGTGGGTTGCACCTATCGCACTCTATCCAGACTCGCTGCTGTCGCAAATTTTGATGGCCTCAACCTATCCGGCTAACGTCATCCAGGCCGCACAGTGGTCAAAAGACAATCCCAAAATGCAGGGCGACGCCGCCATTCAGGCCGTTGCCAGCCAGCCCTGGGATCCCAGCGTGAAATCGCTGGTCGCCTTTCCTCAGTTGATGTCGCTGATGGGTGAAAATCCGCCGTGGGTACAAAGTCTGGGCGATGCTTTCCTTGCGCAGCCAAAAGATGTTATGGATTCCGTTCAACGCCTGCGTGCACTGGCGCAACAGACCGGTGCGTTGCAATCGACACCGCAGCAGACAGTCACCACCGTGACCAAAGCGGCGCCGGCTAAAACCGTCACCAGCGAGTCGACGACCAGTTCAGCGACCACAACAGCCACGACCGCCTCAACAAGCCCAACGGTAATCAAAATTGAATCCGCCGATCCGCAGGTGGTGTACGTTCCTACCTATAACCCGAATACGGTTTACGGTACCTGGCCGAACACCGCCTATCCGCCAACCTATCTGCCGCCAACGCCCGGCGAGCAGTTTGGTAACAGCTTCGTTAATGGTTTAGGCTTCAGCCTCGGTGTTGCCACAACCTATGCCATCTTCAGCAACATCGACTGGGATGACGACGACGATCACCATCATAATGATGACTGGGATAACCATGGCGGCTATAACCGTAATGGTGATAACAACATCAATATTAACGTTGATAACTTTAATAAAATCAGTGGACAACGACTGACAGACGCCAACCGTACCTGGCAGCACAACCCGGCCTATCGTGAGGGTGTGCCATACCCAAATAACCAGCTCAATAACCGCTTCCACTCCACTAACACGGCTACAGGTTTAAGTTCAACCCAGAAAAGACCGGTCAACCGTGATAGCCAACGCCAGGCTGCGATGAGCCAAATGGAAAAATCAACGGGAAAAACATTCCCGCAGACGGCGCGTACGGGCACGAAAGACGCCCAGCGTCAGGCATCCAGCCAACAGCTGAAGCAAATTTCCCAACGTAATAACTACCGTGGTTACGATACCAAACCGCAAACCGCGAAACGGACAAGCATACAGCAACGTGAAAATCGTCAGGCAGTCGCCCAGCGACAGGAGAAACGGGTCACGCAACCGGCGCAGCAACGCAATGTGCAACAGCGCAATCTTCAACAACGGACCAGCCAGCCACGCGCCAATGCGCTGAGCGGGAACGACAGTCGCTCCGCCAACTGGCAGGCGCAGCAACAGCGAGGGGCACAGAGCCGGCAGGTCGCCCGTAATCAGCCATCGCGCCAGCCTTCTGGCGGGCGTGCTGAACACCGTGAATTCCGTCATCGTTAAGGAAACCGACATGAAAAATAAACTACTCAGTGGAATGGTGTTGTTCATGGTTTCGGCTGCCGCGATGGCACAACAATCCTTCAGCACACCAGACCAGGCGACCGATGCGCTGGCAAACGCGATTAGTGAGCAAAATGAAAGTGCAATGAGCAACCTGCTCGGGGAAAACTGGCGTGATTTTCTACCGCCAGAAGGCGTCGATCCTGATGCGGTTGATCGTTTCCTGCGCGACTGGAAGGTTCGCCATAATACCGTTGTCGACGGCAATACCGCGCATCTGGTGGTCGGGGATAGCGACTGGCAACTGCCAATCCCGGTCGTCAAAAACGCTTCAGGCTGGCAATTTGATATCAAGGAAGCGGCCGAAGAGATCCTGACCCGTGAGATTGGACGTAACGAACTCGCGGCTATCGAGGCGTTACACGCTTATGTAGACGCCCAGCAGAGCTATTTTGCGATGAACCAGAAATACGCGCAAAAGATTGTCAGTTCTGAAGGGAAAAAGGATGGTCTGTACTGGCCTGTTTCGCCCGGCGAAGCGCCAAGCCCGCTCGGTCCGGCCTTTAGTCCACAGGAACCTGGCACGGGCTATCACGGCTATCATTTTCGTATCCTTCCCGACAAAACCAGCGGTTTTGCCATGGTGGCCTGGCCTGTTAGCTATGATCACACCGGCGTGATGAGTTTTATGATTAACGGTGATGATAAAGTCTATCAGGCCGATCTCGGCGTTGATTCTCAGCAAAAAGCACAGGCGTTAACCACATTCCATCCGGATAAAACCTGGCAGCCCGTAGCGCCCTGATACCAATTCGAAAGATTAGTTGGCCGGGTAAGGCGTAGCCGCCCCCCGGCAACCCACAGCAAATTACAGGATGTTAGCGACAGATTTCGCCAACTGAGCTTCCAGAACCGGCTTCGCTTCTTCGAACTTCAGATTCACTTTGTTAGCATTAGACACGACGCGAGTCTGATATTTTGCACGATCGCCTTGCGCGCTGCTGGTTTGCAACTTGATACCGGATGTCCCTTGACGCAACGCCGCAACGTTATCCGTTGTCACTTTCGCTTTGCTGCGTTCAGAGATCTGCAGGTCAGTGACCATGGTGTAGTTTACGTCTTCCACCATCGCATCCGCAGCCATGCCGATCAGCCCCGCCGCGATACCAACACCCAGCGCAGCACCAGAGGAGTTGCTATTATAGGCGGTAATCCCCGCCCCCAACGCTGCTCCCATCGCGGCACCTTCATAACCCGTTTTCAGGAAGCCCTGAGCTTCACGCAGATCCATTTTGTCCGCTTTCAATACGTTCGCCTGTACCCAGTAATAAGCGCTGTCTGGTGAGCTGGTCACCTTATAACCTTTCGCGGACAGGTCATTTGCCAGCAGAGTTTGCAGGTTACTCATGTCTTTGTCAGAGGTATTTTTTACCTGAATGTAGACGGTCTTCTCGCTGGAAGGCTCCAGCCAGATGGTTTCACTCATCTGCGTTTTCACTTCAAGGTTACGTTTTTTAACGGCGGTGGTCATCGCGCCACAACCGGTCAGTGTCATTGTCGCGACAATCATGCCAACAACCGCGATTTTTTTTAAAGACATGTATTTTCCTTTTTTCGTGTAATAGAGAGTCCAGAGCCTCTTAACCGCGCGGCCAGTAGCCACACAATGGCGAAAAAAGTATCGGCAGTTGCGCAATTTTTTTTAGTGGAGATATCAATAAGATGACTACCAGAACTGGTAGCTTTCGGGAAAAAAAACGCCTCCGAAGAGGCGTTTTCACAAAAGCGGGAAGATTACTTTTTCTTCGCTTTCGGGTTCGGCAGGTCGGTGATGCTACCTTCGAACACTTCAGCTGCCAGACCAACGGACTCGTGCAGAGTCGGGTGAGCGTGGATGGTCAGCGCGATGTCTTCAGCGTCACAGCCCATTTCGATCGCCAGACCGATTTCACCCAGCAGCTCGCCGCCGTTGGTACCGACAATCGCACCACCGATCACACGGTGAGATTCTTTGTCGAAAATCAGTTTGGTCATACCGTCTGCGCAGTCAGAAGCGATAGCACGGCCAGAAGCAGCCCACGGGAAGGTGGCGGTTTCGTAGCTGATGCCTTTTTCTTTCGCTTCTTTCTCAGTCAGGCCAACCCATGCAACTTCTGGTTCAGTGTACGCGATGGATGGAATAACTTTCGGATCGAAGTAGTGTTTCTTACCGGCGATAACTTCGGCGGCAACGTGACCTTCGTGAACACCTTTGTGCGCCAGCATCGGCTGACCGACGATATCGCCGATAGCAAAGATGTGCGGCACGTTGGTGCGCAACTGTTTGTCAACGCGGATGAAGCCACGGTCATCAACTTCAACGCCAGCTTTGCCCGCGTCGAGGTTTTTACCGTTCGGTACACGACCGATAGCTACCAGCACAGCATCGTAACGCTGAGCTTCGGCAGGGGCTTTTTTGCCTTCCATGGAAACGTAGATACCGTCTTCTTTCGCTTCAACGGCGGTCACTTTGGTTTCCAGCATCAGGTTGAATTTCTTGCTGATGCGCTTGGTGAAGACTTTAACCACGTCTTTGTCGGCAGCTGGGATAACCTGGTCGAACATTTCAACCACGTCGATCTCTGAACCCAGTGCATGGTACACGGTACCCATTTCCAGGCCGATAATACCGCCGCCCATAACCAGCAGGCGCTTAGGAACAGTTTTCAGTTCCAGCGCGTCAGTGGAGTCCCACACGCGCGGATCTTCGTGCGGAATGAACGGCAGTTCGATCGGACGGGAACCCGCCGCGATGATCGCGTTGTCGAAGTTGATTACGGTTTTGCCGTTTTCGCCTTCAACTTCCAGGGTGTTCGCCCCGGTAAATTTACCCAGACCGTTAACCACTTTCACTTTACGGCCTTTGGCCATACCAGCCAGACCGCCAGTCAGTTGAGTGATAACTTTTTCTTTCCAGGTACGAATCTTGTCGATATCGGTTTTCGGCTCGCCAAAAACGATACCGTGTTCAGCCAGCGCTTTGGCTTCTTCGATAACTTTTGCTACGTGCAGCAGCGCTTTAGAAGGGATACAGCCGACGTTCAGACAAACACCACCGAGGGTGCTGTAACGTTCTACGATGACGGTCTCCAGACCTAAATCTGCGCAACGGAAGGCAGCAGAGTAACCTGCAGGGCCTGCCCCAAGTACCACGACCTGAGTTTTGATTTCAGTGCTCATCATGACCTCTTAATTTATACCCGTCGTCCACCGGGTCGTTCTATCCGCCCGTATTTTACAAAATTGTTAACAATTTTGAAACAACAAACGGCAACCGATTTGTCTTTCGCACAATAACCTCACTGACTTCATGAGATTACCAGAAAAAAGCCGGCCGTCGGGCCGGCTTTTTCGCTTACATCACCAGGCGGCGAATGTCAGACAGCATGTTGTTGATGATGGTGATAAAGCGCGCACCATCCGCACCGTCAATTACACGGTGGTCGAAGGAGAGCGAAATCGGCATCATCAGACGCGGCATAAACTCTTTACCGTTCCACACTGGCTCCATAGAGGACTTGGAGACACCGAGGATAGCCACTTCCGGCGCGTTCACAATCGGCGCGAAGTGGGTAGTACCCAGGCCACCGATGCTGGAGATGGTGAAGCAACCGCCCTGCATTTCGCCAGCAGTCAGCTTGCCATCACGTGCTTTCTTGGAGATCACGGTCAGTTCACGAGACAGCTCGGTAATGCTCTTCTTGTTCACGTCTTTGAAGACCGGAACAACCAGACCATTCGGAGTATCAACCGCTACACCGATGTTGATGTATTTCTTCAGGGTCAGGCGCTGACCGTCTTCAGACAGGGAGCTGTTGAAGCGCGGCATCTGTTCCAGAGCAGCGGCAACGGCTTTCATGATGAAGACTACTGGGGTGAATTTCACGTCCAGTTTACGTTTTTCAGCTTCGGCGTTCTGCTGTTTACGGAACGTTTCCAGATCGGTGATATCGGTCTTATCGAAGTGAGTAACGTGCGGGATCATCACCCAGTTACGGCTCAGGTTAGCACCAGAGATTTTCTGGATACGGCCCAGTTCCACTTCTTCGATTTCACCAAACTTGCTGAAGTCCACTTTCGGCCAAGGCAGCATGCCCGGGATACCGCCGCCTGCTGCTGCAGCCGGAGCCGCTTCAGCACGCTTGATAGCGTCTTTCACGTAAGCCTGAACGTCTTCACGCAGGATACGACCTTTACGGCCAGAACCTTTCACTTTCGCCAGGTTCACACCGAATTCGCGCGCCAGGCGACGAATCAGCGGTGTTGCATGAACGTAAGCGTCGTTTTCAGCAAACTCAGATTTGCCTTCCGCTTTCGCGGCCGGAGCTGCGGCTTGCGCAGGCGCTGGTGCTGCGGCCGGAACCGGAGCAGCTGCTTGTGCTGGAGCGGCTGCAGGTGCTGCGCCTTCGACTTCGAAGACCATAATCAGAGAACCGGTTTTAACTTTGTCGCCGGTGCTGATTTTGATTTCTTTCACGGTGCCCGCGAACGGTGCCGGAACTTCCATTGACGCTTTATCGCCTTCAACGGTGATCAGTGATTGCTCAGCGGCAATTTTATCGCCTACTTTAACCATCACTTCAGTGACTTCGACTTCGTCACCGCCGATATCCGGTACGTTAACTTCTTTCGAGCCGGAAGCAGCCGGAGCCGCCGCTGCTGCTGGAGCAGCCGCCTGAGCCGGTGCAGCAGCAGGCGCTGCGCCCGCTACTTCGAAGACCATAATCAGGGAACCGGTAGACACTTTGTCGCCAGTGTTGATTTTGATCTCTTTAACGGTACCTGCGAACGGTGCCGGAACTTCCATTGACGCTTTGTCACCTTCAACGGTGATCAGAGACTGTTCAGCCGCAACGGTGTCGCCCACTTTAACCATGATCTCGGTAACTTCAACTTCGTCGCCGCCGATGTCCGGTACGTGTACGTCTTTCGCCGCCGCAGCAGCAGGTGCTGCTGCCGGAGCCGCTTCTTTCTTCTCTTCTGCCGGAGCAGGTGCAGCTGCTGCTGCACCGTCGGCGGAATCGAAAATCATGATCAGTTTGCCGGTCTCAGTTTTATCGCCAACAGAGACTTTAATCTCTTTAACGATACCAGCCTGAGGAGACGGAACTTCCATAGAGGCTTTGTCGCCTTCTACGGTGATCAGCGACTGTTCAGCTTCAACTTTGTCGCCCACTTTGACCAGGATCTCGGTGATTTCAACTTCATCAGCCCCGATGTCCGGTACATTGATTTCGATAGCCATTATTCTTTTACCTCTTACGCCAGACGCGGGTTAACTTTATCTGCATCGATGTTGAATTTGGTGATTGCGTCTGCAACCACTTTCTTATCGATTTCGCCACGTTTAGCCAGTTCGCCCAGGGCCGCTACAACCACGTAGGAAGCATCAACTTCGAAGTGGTGACGCAGGTTTTCACGGCTGTCAGAGCGACCGAAACCGTCAGTACCCAGTACGCGATAATCATCAGCCGGTACATAAGTACGAACCTGTTCGGCAAACAGTTTCATATAGTCAGTAGATGCTACTGCCGGAGCGTCGTTCATCACCTGAGCGATGTACGGAACGCGCGGAGTTTCCATCGGGTGCAGCATGTTCCAGCGCTCACAATCCTGGCCATCACGCGCCAGTTCAGTGAAGGAGGTTACGCTGTAAACGTCAGAACCTACACCGTAGTCGTTCGCCAGGATCTGTGCTGCTTCACGGACGTGACGCAGGATAGAACCGGAGCCCAGCAGCTGAACTTTACCTTTCTTACCTTCGAGGGTTTCGAGTTTGTAGATACCTTTACGGATACCTTCCTCGGCACCTGCTGGCATTGCCGGCATGTGGTAGTTTTCGTTCAGCGTGGTGATGTAGTAGTAAACGTTCTCTTGTTTCTCACCGTACATACGCTCCAGACCATCGTGCATGATGACCGCAACTTCGTACGCGTAAGACGGATCGTAAGAGATACAGTTCGGGATAGTCAGAGACTGAATATGGCTGTGACCATCTTCGTGCTGCAGACCTTCACCGTTCAGCGTCGTACGACCGGAAGTACCACCAATCAGGAAGCCACGAGCCTGTTGGTCGCCTGCCTGCCAGCACAGGTCACCGATACGCTGGAACCCGAACATGGAGTAGTAGATGTAGAACGGAATCATCGGCAGATCGTTGGTGCTGTAAGAGGTCGCAGCAGCCAGCCAGGATGCGCCAGCACCCAGTTCGTTGATACCTTCCTGCAGGATCTGACCTTTCTCGTCTTCTTTATAGTAAGCAACCTGCTCACGGTCCTGCGGGGTGTACTGCTGACCGTTCGGGCTGTAGATACCGATCTGACGGAACAGACCTTCCATACCGAAAGTACGTGCTTCATCAGCGATGATCGGAACCAGACGATCTTTGATCGACTTGTTCTTCAGCATCACGTTCAGGGCACGAACGAAAGCGATAGTGGTGGAGATTTCTTTGTTCTGCTCTTCCAGCAGCGCACCGAAGTCTTCCAGAGCCGGCAGTTCCAGCTTCTCGGTGAAGTTCGGCTGACGAGCTGGCAGGTAGCCATGCAGTTTCTGACGCTGAGCGTGCAGATAAGTGTGCTCTTCAGAACCTTCCGGGAAGGTGATGTAAGACAGGTTTTCAACCTGCTCATCGGTCACAGGAACGTTGAAACGGTCGCGGATATAACGCACGCCGTCCATGTTCATTTTCTTAACCTGGTGAGCGATGTTTTTACCTTCAGCGGTGTCACCCATGCCGTAACCTTTAATGGTATGGGCCAGGATTACAGTTGCTCTGCCTTTAGTTTCCTGCGCTTTTTTCAGTGCAGCGTAAACTTTCTTCGGATCGTGACCACCGCGGTTCAGAGACCAAATCTGCTCATCAGTCCAGTCAGCAACCAGTGCTGCGGTTTCCGGGTATTTACCGAAGAAGTGCTCACGTACGTATGCACCATCTTTGGATTTGAAGGTCTGGTAGTCGCCGTCAACGGTTTCGTTCATCAGCTGGATCAGTTTACCGCTGGTGTCTTTACGCAGCAGCTCATCCCAACGACCGCCCCACATGACTTTGATAACGTTCCAGCCAGCGCCCGCGAAGATGCCTTCCAGTTCGTTAACAATCTTGCCGTTACCGGTTACCGGGCCGTCAAGACGCTGCAGGTTACAGTTGATCACAAAGACCAGGTTGTCCAGTTTTTCACGGGTCGCGATGGTGATCGCACCTTTTGATTCTGGCTCATCCATCTCGCCGTCGCCCAGGAAGGCGTAAACGGTTTGTTTAGAGGTATCTTTCAGACCACGGTGTTCCAGATATTTCAGGAATTTAGCCTGGTAGATAGCACCGATTGGGCCCAGACCCATAGATACGGTCGGGAACTGCCAGAATTCTGGCATCAGTTTCGGGTGCGGGTAGGAAGACAGGCCTTTGCCATGTACTTCCTGACGGAAGTTGTTCATCTGCTCTTCAGTCAGACGACCTTCCAGGAATGCGCGTGCGTAGATGCCCGGAGAGATGTGGCCCTGGAAGTACACCAGATCGCCGCCATCTTGCTCGTTGCGTGCACGGAAGAAGTGGTTGAAGCAAACATCATATACCGTTGCGGAGGACTGGAAGGATGCCATGTGGCCACCCAGCTCAAGGTCCTTTTTAGACGCGCGCAGTACGGTCATGATGGCGTTCCAACGGATAGCAGAACGAATACGACGTTCCAGCTCCAGATTGCCCGGGTATTCCGGTTCATCTTCAACGGCAATAGTGTTTACATAATTGCTGGCCCCTGCACCTGCCGCTACTTTCACGCCGCCTTTGCGGGCTTCTGAAAGCAGTTGGTCGATCAGATACTGAGCACGCTCAACACCTTCTTCACGGATGACCGATTCGATCGCCTGTAGCCAGTCGCGAGTTTCGATCGGATCCACGTCATTTGGGAAACGTTCTGACATGGGGGTATTCCTTATCTATCTAATACGTTGAGTTATCTGGAACCTGTCCCATTACGTTCTCGCCAGAGAGCGTAATAAGACAGGTTCTGCGTTTAGTTGCCGCGCACTTTATATGGCGCTTGATTTACAACATCTTCTGGTTAACGTTCTGCCAGAAAAATCACTAATTCTTTCGTTGCTCCAGACGGCGTAAGGCGCGTTCACGACGGCTTTCCTCACGGCTTCTGTCCAGCAGAATCTCTTCGATAAACGCCAGGTGACGGTGGGACGCTTCACGCGCCTCTTCCGGCTTCCCGGCAATAATTGCTTCAAAAATACGGGTACGGTGACTGCTAACCAGTGGCAGCATTTCACGACGCGCATACAGCAATTCGAAGTTTTGCCGAACGTTCTGGGCCAGCATCGGCTCCATACACCTTAGCAAATGGAGCAGCACCACATTATGTGCCGCTTCGGTGACAGCAATTTGATACTGGAGTACTGCATCAGATTCACCGTCAAGATCGCCGGACTGTTGAGCAAGCTCGATCGCATGGTGGAGTTCACGGATACGCGTTTTGTCTTCATCCGTGCTGCGCAGTGCAGCGTAATAAGCTGCAATACCTTCCAGCGCATGGCGCGTCTCAAGCAGGTCAAACTGGGATTCAGGATGGTCGGAGAGCAGCTCTACCAGTGGGTCGCTAAAGCTCTGCCACAGGCTGCTCTGAACAAAAGTGCCACCGCCCTGACGACGAAGCAGTAACCCCTTCGCTTCAAGGCGTTGGATCGCCTCGCGTAAGGAGGGGCGGGAGACGTCGAACTGTTTTGCCAGCTCGCGTTCCGGTGGGAGTTTTTCTCCGGGGCGAAGTGTCCCCTCAAGAATTAAAAACTCCAGCTGCTGCTCAATCACATCGGAGAGTTTTGGTTGGCGGATTTTGCTGTAGGCCATGATTTCCTGTCTTAAGCCATTTGCCCGGAGTCAATTGGTCTTACCAATTTCATGTTCTTGACGCTAAAGTAACAAAGTATTCACCTTCTGTCCATACAGGTTTTGATTGAAATCAGTAAAGGAGGCATATTTTAACAACATTACAGAAATAACGTTTCAAACATGTAACTATGCACAAATGTTAAATTTACCCACCTCGAGGTAGTTTTAACGGAATTGAAACGAAAAATTATCTCATCTGAACCGATTCACCTGCTTATTTATCGATACTTAAATCACTATTAATGAATAGAAATTCAAAATGGAAATTTTGTGGTAGATAAACTCGCATTTACAAATGGTTTCTTTTTATTCAACTCTTCATCTTCCCCGCATAAAGCAGGTGCATTCGCGCTCGCATATCATTATTCTGATCAAGACAAAAGTATTAAGGCAACATTTTATCAAAAGCATCTGTAAACAAATTAATACAACAAACGGAATTGCAAACTTACACACGCATTGCTGCGTAGTTCAAAAAATAAGTACTCGAAATATGAAGAGTAAAACCACACACGAGGTTTCATGATGGAAAGTCAACAGCATGGCGATCAGCTCAAGCGCGGTCTTAAGAACCGCCATATACAGCTAATCGCGCTGGGTGGCGCGATTGGTACCGGGTTATTCCTCGGTAGCGCATCCGTTATCCAGTCTGCAGGACCGGGTATTATTCTGGGTTACGCTATTGCCGGCTTTATCGCCTTTTTGATTATGCGTCAGTTAGGTGAAATGGTGGTTGAAGAGCCGGTAGCAGGCTCCTTTAGCCACTTTGCTTATAAATACTGGGGCAGTTTCGCAGGTTTCGCCTCTGGCTGGAACTACTGGGTACTGTACGTGCTGGTTGCCATGGCTGAGCTGACTGCAGTCGGTAAATATATCCAGTTCTGGTACCCGGAGATCCCAACCTGGGCCTCTGCTGCAGCCTTCTTCGTGATTATCAACGCCATTAACCTGACCAACGTGAAAGTGTTTGGTGAGATGGAGTTCTGGTTCGCCATTATTAAAGTCATTGCTGTCGTCGCGATGATCATCTTCGGCGGCTGGCTGCTGTTCAGCGGCAACGGCGGGCCGCAGGCCAGCGTCAGCAACTTGTGGAACCAGGGGGGCTTCCTGCCGCATGGCTTCACCGGTCTGGTGATGATGATGGCGATTATCATGTTCTCTTTCGGCGGACTGGAGCTGGTTGGGATCACCGCAGCAGAAGCGGATAACCCGGAACAAAGCATTCCCAAAGCAACCAACCAGGTTATCTACCGTATCCTGATTTTCTATGTGGGTTCGCTGGCGGTTCTGCTTTCCCTGATGCCGTGGACGCGCGTTACGGCTGATACCAGCCCGTTTGTCCTTATTTTCCACGAGCTGGGCGACACGTTTGTTGCTAATGCCCTGAACATCGTGGTGCTGACTGCTGCCCTTTCTGTCTATAACAGCTGTGTGTACTGCAACAGCCGTATGCTGTTCGGTCTGGCACAGCAGGGCAATGCGCCGAAAGCGCTGATGAACGTCGACAAACGCGGCGTGCCGGTGAACACCATTCTGGTTTCCGCACTGGTGACGGCTCTGTGCGTGCTGATCAACTACCTGGCGCCAGAATCTGCCTTTGGCCTGTTGATGGCGCTGGTAGTTTCCGCACTGGTGATCAACTGGGCAATGATTAGCCTTGCGCACATGAAGTTCCGCAAAGCCAAACAGCAGCAGGGCGTTACCACCCGCTTCCCGGCGCTGCTCTATCCGCTGGGTAACTGGGTGTGCCTGATTTTCATGGCTGCAGTACTGGTGATTATGCTGATGACGCCGGGCATGGCGATCTCGGTGTACTTAATCCCGGTATGGATTGCTATTCTTGGCATTGGTTACCTGTTCAAACAGAAAACGGCCGGCACGGTTAAAGCACATTAATTTTTCCTCCCCCACCTGCGCCAGGTGGGGGTTGTTACCTGCCTCACACTTTCCCACTCACGACTGTTTAGTCCATATCAGCGGCGTTATCCTGCAACGCAAAAACACCGGTACCAGACAATAATTCTCTCCATATCTCATTCATGGAGTGCAGTTGATGGAAACCAGTAAGCTCACGGTGAAAGAAAAGATTGGCTATGGAATGGGCGACGCCGGATGCAACATCATCTTTGGCGCCATCATGTTGTTTGTTAACTATTTTTACACAGACATTTTTGGACTCGCGCCTGCACTGGTCGGCGTGTTACTGCTCTCAGTACGCGTTATCGATGCCGTTACCGACCCTATAATGGGCGCAATGGCCGACCGCACCCGCAGCAAATATGGTCGATTTCGTCCATGGCTTTTGTGGATGGCTTTCCCGTACGCATTATTCAGCGTACTGATGTTTACCACCCCTGAGTGGACATATAACAGCAAAGTTATCTATGCCTTTGTTACCTATTTCCTGCTCTCAATTACCTATACGGCGATCAATATCCCCTATTGCTCTCTCGGCAGCGTCATCACCAACGATCCGCAAGAACGCGTCGCCTGCCAGTCATATCGCTTTGTATTGGTAGGAATTGCAACTCTGCTGCTCTCCCTTACCCTGCTCCCCATGGCCGACTGGTTCGGCGGGGAAGACAAAGCCAAAGGGTATCAAATGGCGATGGCGGTACTGGCCTTCATCGGCATGTGTATGTTCCTGTTTTGCTTTGCAACCGTCCGTGAACGTGTACGCCCTGCTGTCCAGACCAATGACGATTTAAAAGCCGATCTGAAAGACGTATGGAAGAACGATCAGTGGGTAAAAATCCTGCTGTTAACCCTGTGCAACGTCTGTCCGGGTTTTATTCGCATGGCTGCCACCATGTACTACGTGACCTGGGTTATGCAGCAGAGTACACAATTTGCGACGTTGTTTATCAGCCTTGGCGTTGTAGGCATGATGATCGGCAGCATGTTGGCGAAGGTGTTAACCGATCGCTGGTGCAAACTGAAAGTGTTCTTCTGGACCAATATCATCCTGGCGATTTTCTCCGCCGCGTTTTACTTCTTCGATCCGAAAGCCACCATGATGATTATGGTGCTCTACTTCCTGCTCAACATCCTGCATCAGATCCCATCCCCGCTGCACTGGTCGCTGATGGCGGATGTCGATGACTACGGCGAGTGGAAAACCGGTAAACGTATCACCGGAATCAGCTTCTCCGGCAACCTGTTCTTCCTGAAACTGGGCCTGGCGATTGCCGGAGCGATGGTTGGCTTCCTGCTCTCCTGGTACGGCTACGACGCTGGGGCGAAAACGCAAAGCGACTCCGCCATTAACGGTATTATGCTGCTGTTTACCATCATACCGGGCGCAGGCTACCTGATTACTGCTGGCGTGGTTCGTCTGCTGAAAGTTGACCGCGAGTTTATGCAGCAAATCCAGACAGATTTAGAAAAGCGCCGCGCCAACTACCGTGAACTGAATGAATACCACGATATAAAAACGACTGAAACCGTAAGGAAAGCCTAATGAATCAGTGGCCAAATCCCTTTATTGAACAGCGTGCCGATCCGTTTATCTTACGTGACGGTAGCCACTACTATTTCATTGCTTCAGTACCTGAATATGACCGGCTGGAGATACGCCGGGCCGACTCGCTGGAAGGGTTGCGCACCGCCGCCCCGGTTATCATCTGGCGCAAGCCAGAAAGCGGCCCCATGAGCCAACTCATCTGGGCGCCCGAAATCCATCATCTGGCAGGCAAGTGGTACATCTATTTTGCCGCCACCCACACACAGTCGCTCGACAAGCTGGGGATGTTCCAGCATCGCATGTTTGCGCTCGAATGTGCCGACGCCGATCCGCTGACCGGAAAGTGGACGGAGAAAGGTCAGATTAAAACGCAGTTTGATACCTTTGCGCTCGATGCCACCACCTTTAACCATCAGGGAAAACAGTGGTATCTATGGGCGCAGAAATCGCCCGATATCGCCGGAAACTCCAATATCTATCTCGCAGAACTGGAAAATCCATGGACGATTAAAGGCGAGCCGGTCATGCTAAGCCATCCTGAATATGACTGGGAATGCCGGGGTTTTTGGGTCAACGAAGGTCCTGCCGTCATGGTTCACGGCGACAAGTTGTTTATCAGCTATTCCGCCAGCGCTACCGATGAGAACTACTGTATGGGATTATTGTGGATTGACTTAGACGCAGATCCGCTCAACCAGCAGAACTGGCACAAATCACCGCGCCCGGTCTTTACCACCAGCTATGAAAACCGCCAGTTTGGGCCGGGACACAACAGCTTTACGCAAACGCCAGAAGGTGAAGATGTGCTGGTGTATCACGCGAGAAATTACACCGAAATCGAGGGCGATCCGCTGTACGACCCAAACCGCCACACTCGTCTGAAGCTCGTGCGTTGGGACGAAAACGGCATGCCAGATTTTGGCATCCCGCCTGCTGATACGAACTAAACCGTTGCACTGCCCGGTGGCGCTAACGCTTACCGGGCCTACACGTTTTTCCATTGTAGGCCGGATAAGCGTTAGCGCCATCCGGCACAACGCTATACTAATGCCCCATAAATGGTCAGCAACGCAATAATCACCACCACCACAAATGAGGTCTTCTTCGCCATCGAAACAGCCGCTTTTGGCGTTTCGACTTTATCGGTATGAGGTTCGCGCGCCAGCGAGAACTGCGCCAGACGCGTAAGCACCTGATATTGCGAAGTATGCAGATCAGCAAGCGACGCAAACCAGGCTGGCAACGCCTTCTCGCCGTGTCCCAGCAGCGCATAGACCACGCCCGCCAGACGCACCGGGATCCAGTCCAGCACATGCAGGATCGCATCAATACCCGATTGCAGACGCTGGTGCGGTGTCTGATAGCGCGCCAGCCAGGACTGCCAGGCACGTAAAAAGGCATAACCAACCAGCGTCACAGGTCCCCACGGGCCACCGACAATCAGCCAGAATAACGGCGCCAGGTAAAAGCGAAAGTTGTTCCATAACAGCGCGTTCTGCAGTTCACGCAGGAACTCACGCTCGTCACAGTCCGGCGGAACACCATGGATAAGCGTCAGCTCGCTGGCCATCGCCTCACGAGCGTGAGCGTCATCGCGAGCGGCCGCGTTCAGGTAAGCGTGATAGTGAAGGCGCGCCTTGCCTGCGCCGATGCACAGCAAGCCAATTAAGATCCACGCCACCAGCAACGGAACGTTAAACAGCAGCCCATGAAGTGCGCGCAGTAGCAGAAACGTCACTCCCATCGCAATAAGAGTCATGCCTACCGTACGCATCATCGAGAAATGCTTAATCCGGCGGAAAAAAGCTTCAACCCGGTGATCAAGCTGCCAGTGCTCACCCAGCTTAAACAGGCGTTCAACAATCAACACCAGTAATGTTGTAAACAGCGTCATGTCATCTCCTTGTGCGACGAGGGGGTGACCAGGGCGCGAAACCTTGCCCAGTCAAATGAGGGCCCGGGATCGGTCTTACGCTCGGGCGCAATATTGCAATGTCCTGTCATATTGTTAGCAATAGCCGGATAACGCGTAATCAGGGCATTGGTCACGGCTGCCAGTTGCTGGTACTGCGCGTCGGTATAGGCCAGCGTATCCGTCCCTTCCAGCTCAATACCAATTGAGAAATCATTACAGCGTTCACGGCCCTGATAGCTCGAGACACCGGCATGCCAGGCGCGTTTATCAAAGGGGACATACTGCACGATTTCACCATCACGGCGAATTAAACAATGGGCCGAAACGCGCAAGTGGGCGATTCCGGCAAAATAAGGATGGGCGTTGGGATCAATCGTGCCAGTGAACAGCGCGTCTATCCACGGGCCGCCAAACTCGCCGGGCGGCAGGCTGATATTATGCACCACCAGCAGAGAAGGGTTTTCGTCATCCGGGCGGCAATCGTAATGCGGAGAGGGAACGCGTCGCGCCTCTGCCAGCCAGCCCTCGTCTAACAACATGCAGAATCTCCTTATTGGTGGTGCTCATATCAGGTTCAGGGTAGCATGTTTCCACCTTATGATTCGTTAGCAATTTGGAGTTTTATCATGCCGCCTCGCCGCTATAACCCTGACTACCGACGTGACGCGCTGTTGGAACGCATAAATCTCGATATCCCTGCCGCTGTCGCTCAGGCGCTGCGTGAAGATTTAGGCGGAGAAGTTGATGCCAATAACGATATCACCGCACAGCTTTTACCCGAAGACATGCGCTCCCACGCTACCGTAATTACCCGCGAAGATGGCGTTTTTTGTGGGAAACGTTGGGTGGAAGAGGTCTTTATTCAACTGGCTGGCGATGATGTAAACATCACCTGGCATGTCGAAGATGGCGACAGCATTAAGGCTAATCAGCCACTGTTTGAACTGGACGGCCCTTCCCGCGTGTTACTGACCGGTGAACGTACCGCGCTTAATTTTGTGCAGACGCTTTCAGGTGTAGCAAGCGAGGTGCGTAAATACGTCGACCTGTTAGCTGGGACCAAGACCCAACTGCTGGATACGCGTAAAACCCTGCCAGGACTGCGTACCGCGCTAAAATACGCCGTATTGTGCGGCGGCGGCGCGAATCATCGTTTGGGGCTGTCCGACGCTTTCCTGATTAAAGAAAACCACATTATTGCTTCCGGCTCGGTACGTCAGGCCGTAGAAAAAGCATTCTGGTTGCACCCGGATGTGCCGGTTGAAGTCGAAGTAGAAAGCCTGGATGAGCTGGACGACGCGCTGAAAGCCGGGGCCGACATCATCATGCTCGATAACTTCGAAACCGACCAAATGCGCGAAGCGGTAAAACGCACCAACGGCCAGGCGCGTCTGGAAGTCTCGGGCAATGTCACCCATGAAACGCTGCGCGAATTTGCCGAAACCGGCGTGGATTTCATCTCTGTTGGCGCGCTGACCAAACATGTTCGCGCTCTCGATCTCTCCATGCGTTTTCGCTAATTGCTGATTGTATTGCCCGATGATGCTTCGCTTATCGGGCCTCCTACACAGGTTTATTCTGTAAGCCGGATACGGCATTTACGCCGCCATCCGGCAGTTTCTTCGAGCCTCTTAGCAAATACATTGTCTGATTCTGTAATTTCGTAAAAGTCCTCGGAATCCGCCTTCCCATTCTGTTTTTTGTCTCTCGCCGTCCTCCCGTCGGTTTGCCAAAGTAGCGCCAGCAAACTCAAGGAGTAAACAATGAACAAGCAACGAGGCTTTACGCTTATCGAACTCATGGTGGTGATTGGCATTATTGCCATTCTTAGCGCCATCGGTATTCCGGCATATCAAAACTATCTGCGCAAGGCCGCGCTGACAGACATGCTGCAAACCTTTGTCCCCTATCGCACAGCGGTTGAGCTCTGTGCACTGGAGCATGGAGGAACAGATACCTGCGATGCCGGAACGAATGGTATTCCCACTCCAACAACTACCCGTTACGTCTCAGCCATGAGCATTGAAAAAGGCGTTGTCAGCCTTAGTGGGCAGGAAAGCCTGAACGGGTTAAGCATCACCATGATGCCGGCTTGGGACAATGCCAACGGCATTACCGGCTGGAACCGTAACTGCATCATCCAGAACGACAGCGCATTGCAGCAGGCCTGTGAAGATGTTTTCCGCTTCGATACCCACTAAGGAACAGAGATGAATACCACCCAGCTTACAGCGCTATGCCAACGTTATCAGGGAATATTACTGGATGCAGACAATGAAGTGGTACATATCGCCGTCGTAGACGCCCCATCACACGAACTGCTGGATGCACTGCATTTTGCCACCACCCGGCGCATCGACATTGTCTGCTGGACACGTCAGCAAATGGAAGGCCACACGCATACACCGCAGAAAATGCTCCCGGCAGTAGTCACAAAAAGCAGCGCCAGCGCAGCAGACTTGCTGAATCAGACGTTTCATTCCGCTCTGGAGAAACGGGCTTCTGATATTCATTTTGAGCCAGCGGAAAATCACTATCGGATCAGATTACGTGTGGATGGAGTACTCCACGCGTTACCGGAAATCACGACCGAGATGGGCATTGCCATCACCGCGAGGTTAAAAGTATTAGGCAGTCTGGATATTGCCGAGCATCGGCTTCCACAAGACGGACAATTTACCGTTGAGATTTCAGGAGAACCTATCTCGTTTCGCATCGCCACCCTGCCCTGTCGCTACGGCGAAAAAGTCGTGTTGAGGCTACTTCATCAGGTCGAGCAGTCACTGGAGATCGCCGCACTGGGAATGCAAGACGCGCAACTGGCCGCATTTTCGCAAGCCTTGCAGCAGCCTCAGGGGCTGATTCTGGTTACCGGGCCTACCGGAAGCGGTAAAACGGTCACACTGTACAGTGCGCTGCAAACCCGAAACACGCCAGATGTTAATCTCTGTAGCGTAGAAGATCCGGTAGAGATCCCGATCACAGGCATCAACCAGACGCAAATTCACCCACGCGCCGGTTTGACTTTTCAGGGAGTCTTACGTGCTCTGTTGCGCCAGGATCCCGACATTATCATGGTGGGTGAAATCCGCGATGGAGAAACAGCAGAAATAGCCCTTAAAGCCGCACAAACCGGTCATCTGGTTCTTTCTACGCTGCATACCAATTCCACCAGTGAAACGCTGGTGCGTCTGCAACAAATGGGGGTTGCACGCTGGATGATCGCCTCCGCGCTGACGCTCGTCATTGCACAGCGATTGGTCAGAAAGTTGTGCCCCCATTGCCGACAACGTCAGAGTACGCCTATAACACTCCCGAAAGCTGTCTGGCCTACACCACTACCGAATTGGCAGGCCCCTGGCTGCAAACATTGTTATCACGGATTTTATGGCCGTACGGCATTGTTTGAAGTACTCCCTGTTACACCGGCATTACGTCAGAGTATTGCCAGTGACACCCCCGTAGACGGAGTGGAACCTGATGCTCAGCTATCAGGGAGAACGCTTTTCGAGAATGGCTGTCAGGCCGTCGAGCAAGGATTAACGACATTTGAAGAGCTGATTCGTGTACTGGGCGTGCCTCATGTCCGCTAAACAGCTTTGGCGCTGGCAAGGCATTAACAACAAAGGTAAATCGCTGGAAGGTACACTATGGGCCGATACGCGACCGTCATTAATGCTGGCTCTTGAGAAACAACAGATTACGCCGCTACGCATTAAACGTATGCGTGTCAAAACCTCGCACTGGAGCCGTACAAGAAGTGCCGAAACCATACACCAGTTGGCGACATTGCTAAAAGCAGGGTTAACGCTCTCAACAGGGCTAGCTCTGCTTGCTGAACAGCATCCCAGCAGTCAATGGCAGGCGCTACTGCGTACGCTGGCTTACGATATGGAACAGGGCATTACCCTCTCCACCTCGCTATCACAATGGCAACACGTTTTTCCGCCCCTTTACCAAGCAATGATCCGCACCGGAGAGCTTACGGGTAAGCTGGACGACTGCTGTTTTGAACTCGCCTACCAGCAAAAGAAACAACAGCAACTTGCTGATAAAGTTAAAAAAGCCCTGCGCTATCCGATTATCATCATCACAATGGCGGTGTTGGTCGTATTTGCGATGTTGCAGTTTGTACTCCCTGAGTTTGCCGCCATCTACCAGACATTCAACACCCCGCTACCGGCCCTCACTCAGTGGATTATTACCATCGCACACTATAGCAGCCAATGGGGATGGCTGGCGGTAGCACTTGGCCTGGTAGCGGTTGCGGCACATCATTTGATAAATCAGAAACCGTACTGGCTCGTTCTGCGCCAGAAATTGCTGCTCAGCCTCCCGGTCATAGGGCCGATGGTGAGAGGGCAAAAGCTCACGCAGATCTTCACCGTTCTGGCGTTAACGCAAAATGCGGGCATTCCCTTTTTGCAGGGTCTTGAGAGCGTTACCGAAACGCTGGCTAACCCTTTCTGGTCGCAACGTTTAGCGCTGGTTCAGCACGACATTAGCGCCGGAAAGCCGGTCTGGTTAGCGCTTAAAAATAGCGGTGAATTCAGCCCATTGTGCATACAGCTGGTCCGAACTGGTGAAGCTTCCGGCTCGCTGGATGCAATGCTGCGCAATCTCGCGCATCACCATGGCGAGAAAACCCTGGCTCAAGCTGAGAATTTGGCTGCATTACTTGAGCCTGCGTTGCTGGTCATCACGGGGCTTATCATCGGTACGCTGGTTGTCGCGATGTATTTACCGATTTTCCATTTGGGAGATGCGATGAGCGGAGTGGGATAAATTCAAATGCCGGATGGCGACGTAACGCCATCCGGCATTTCACAGAACGACCTGTTTTACAGGCTATTGAATACGCGGTTCTCTTGTTCCTGTACACGAATAAACGTTGTACGTTTGGTCAGCTCTTTCAGACGGGATGCGCCTACATAGGTGCAAGCAGAACGCAAACCGCCGAGAATATCGCGAGCGGTATTATCAACCGGGCCGCGCAGTGGCAGCTTGACGGTTTTACCTTCTGCAGCGCGGTACTGTGCAACACCACCAACGTGACGCGTCATGGCAGATTCTGAGCTCATACCGTAGAACAGCATGAATTTCTCACCGTTTTCTTCAACAATTTTGCCGCCGCTTTCTTCGTGACCGGCCAACATACCGCCGAGCATAACGAAGTCTGCGCCGCCGCCAAACGCTTTTGCAACGTCACCCGGCATTGTGCAACCGCCGTCGCTGACAATCATGCCGCCCAGACCGTGGGCTGCATCCGCACATTCAATAACCGCAGAAAGCTGTGGATAGCCAACGCCGGTTTTTACACGTGTGGTGCATACAGAACCCGGGCCTATGCCTACTTTGACAATATCAGCACCGGAGAGCACCAGCTCTTCACACATTTCACCGGTGACTACATTGCCCGCACAAATCGTTTTTGTCGGCCATGCTTCACGCGCTTTCGACACAAACTGAACAAAATGCTCTGAGTAGCCATTTGCCACATCAATGCAGATAAAATTCAGCGCTGGGTTGAGCGCCAAAATCTGTTTGGTTTTTTCGAAATCTGCGTCAGACGTGCCGGTTGAAACCATTACGTGTTTGAGTACATCGGCAGAAGTCTCTGCGATGAAGGCGGCCCAGTCTTCAACAGAATAGTGTTTGTGCACAGCGGTCAGGATGTCGAAGGATGCCAGCGCCGTTGCCATGGCAAACGTCCCGACAGTGTCCATGTTCGCGGCAATAATAGGTACGCCGGACCAGGTCTGACCTGAATGCTTAAAGGTAAATTGACGTTCCAGCTCAACATCGGAACGGCTTTTGAGAGTAGAACGCTTAGGGCGGATAAGAACGTCTTTGAAACCTAACTTCAGATCTTCTTCGATACGCATGTGCGGATTCCTGGGGTTAATGGCGAAAAATCGAAACTCACAACTCCAGTGACGCTATCATACGCACTAATCAATGCCGCGCAAGACTGCGAAATTCTCTTTTTTTACGCTACAATCCCATAAATTTACCTGGCGAATAGTAGGTTAATCCTGCAACAGCCTCGCCTTCGCACGCTTAACTTTTAACTGTTTGATAATCAAACTTAAACTCCAGGATCGGCATCTATGAGGTATACGGTAGCCTTAACCGGCGGCATTGGCAGTGGTAAAAGCACCGTTGCAAATGCGTTCGCTGACCTCGGAATAAACATCATTGATGCAGATATTATTGCGCGCCAGGTGGTTGAACCCGGCACACCTGCTCTTAAGGCAATCGAAGAACATTTTGGTTCCGAGGTTATCGCCGCAGACGGATCGTTGCAGCGGCGCATTTTACGCGAACGCATTTTTTCCGCCCCAGAGGAGAAAAGCTGGCTGAATGCCCTGCTCCATCCGCTTATTCAGCAGGAAACGCAGCGCCAGTTTCAGCAAGCGACCTCACCTTACCTGTTATGGGTTGTCCCTTTGCTGGTGGAAAATTCGCTGTATAAAAAAGCCGACCGCGTACTCGTGGTGGATGTCACGCCCGAAACCCAGCTCAGACGCACCATGCAGCGTGATGACGTCACACGTGAGCATGTTGAACAAATTCTTGCTGCCCAGGCAACGCGTGAAGCGCGGCTGGCCGTGGCAGACGATGTTATTGATAATAATGGCGCACCGGAAGCCATCGCCTCGGATGTCGCCCGCCTGCACGCGCTCTATTTGCAATGCGCGTCGCAGTTTGTCTCACAGGAAAAACCGTAATGCACACCCAGGTCCTTTTTGAACACCCTCTCAATGAGAAGATGCGTACATGGCTGCGCATTGAGTTTTTAATCCAACAGCTCTCTGTTAATTTACCCATTGCTGACCATGCCGGCGCTCTGCATTTTTTCCGCAATATCGGAGATTTACTGGATGTATTTGAACGCGGCGAAGTCCGTACCGAACTCCTCAAAGAACTGGAGCGACAGCAGCGTAAACTCCAGGCCTGGGTCGAAGTTCCCGGCGTCGATCAAAGCAGAATCGACTCTTTGCGCCAGCAGTTAAAAAGTGCAGGCAGCATTCTGATTTCTGCCCCGCGTATTGGACAGACGCTGCGCGAAGATCGTCTGATTGGTCTCGTACGTCAACGTTTAAGTATTCCTGGCGGGTGCTGCAGTTTCGATCTGCCGACTCTGCATATCTGGTTACACCTGGCGCAATCGTATCGTGACGCGCAGGTTGAAACCTGGCTTGCCAGCCTGAATCCGCTCAATCAAGCGCTGTCGCTGGTGCTGGATTTAATTCGCAACTCAGCGCCGTTTCGTAAGCAAACCAGCCTGAATGGTTTTTATCAGGACAACGGCGAAGATGCAGATCTGCTGCGCTTGCAGCTGCCGCTAGATTCGCAGCTTTATCCGCAAATTTCTGGTCATAAGAGCCGTTTTGCCATCCGCTTTATGCCGCTGGATAGCGAGAATGGTCAGGTGCCTGAGCGCCTCGATTTTGAACTGGCGTGCTGTTAAGGAGTCAACATGTCTGAACAAACCATCGTCAACTGCCCAACCTGCGGCAAGCCTGTAGTATGGGCTGAAGTCAGTCCGTTTCGCCCATTCTGCAGCAAGCGCTGCCAGTTAATCGATCTGGGAGAGTGGGCTGCAGAAGAGAAACGCATCCCAAGCTCAGGCGATCTGTCGGAAAGCGACGACTGGAGTGAGGAGCAGAAGTAATTCTGCTAATAAGTAGGGCGGGCAAGCGTAGCACCCCCGCCATAATTTGCCGGATGGCGGTGTTGCCTTATCCGGCCTACGAACACCATTATCCAGTAATCAGCTTTTCAATGACCGGTGCATTCGCCGGCGGGAAATCTTCCGCATTCAGAGCATATTGCGCAATCCACTGCGCCGGTTGCCCCTCTTTTCCCCACGGCTCGCCTTCCCAGCTTTCAACCAGCCAGAACCACAGAGTGATATGCCTGTCCGGAAACTGATACTCCAACTTTTCGAACAATGAACTTTGAGTCGGCGTGATCCCTACTTCTTCCTGTAGCTCGCGAATCAGCGCCTGCTCCGGCGTTTCGCCCGCTTCAATTTTCCCGCCGGGAAACTCCAGCTTATTGGCCATGTGGGCATCAGCCGCACGCTGGGTGATAAAAATTTCATTGTGCTGATTACGAATAATCCCGACGGCGATCTGCAATATTTTCATTTTCATCGTCCATAAAAAAGGCGCAGAAGTCTGCGCCTTTTCAATAAGTTATTTTCTTAGCTCAGACGGCCATGACACTGTTTGTATTTCTTGCCGGAACCGCAAGGACACGGATCGTTACGACCCACTTTACGATCGCCGGTTTGTGCCGCCAGCTCTTCTGCCGCAGCAGAATCATCACCTTTATGGCTCAACTGCTGCATCTGCGCTAAACGCTCAGCTTCTTCGCGACGCTGCTGCTCCATCGCTTCTACTTCTTCAGGCATACGCACCTGAACTTTGCTCAGAGTGCTGATCACTTCGTACTTCAGTGATTCCAGCATTGATGCAAACATAGAGAAGGATTCACGCTTGTATTCCTGCTTCGGATCTTTTTGCGCGTAACCACGCAGGTGGATACCCTGACGCAGGTAATCCATCGCAGCCAGGTGCTCTTTCCACAAAGAGTCGAGCGTTTGCAGCATCACGCCTTTTTCGAAGTGACGCATCATCTCCGCGCCCACAACTTCTTCTTTGCGCTGATAAACTTCTACTGCGTTTGCCAGAATACGTTCGCGCAGCGTTTCTTCGTGCAGCTCAGGTTCTTTATCCAGCCACTCTGAAATCGGCATATCCAGATCGAAGTCGTTTTTCAGACGTTCCTGCAGACCCGGAATATCCCACATTTCTTCCAGAGACTGCGGCGGAATATAGGCATCAATCGTCGCTTTGAATACGTCTTCGCGAATGCTGTTAATGGTTTCGCTAACGTCAGTTACGTCCAGCAGTTCGTTACGCTGGGTGTAGATAGCACGACGCTGGTCGTTGGCAACATCATCATATTCCAGCAACTGCTTACGAATATCGAAGTTGCGGCTTTCCACTTTACGCTGCGCGTTAGCAATTGCTTTGGTCACCCATGGGTGTTCAATGGCTTCACCAGGCTTCATACCCAGTTTACGCATCATGCCGGACACGCGGTCAGAGGCAAAAATACGCATCAGCGCATCTTCCATCGACAAATAGAAACGAGAAGAACCCGCATCCCCCTGACGACCAGAACGACCACGCAGCTGGTTATCGATACGACGAGATTCGTGACGCTCAGTACCGATAATATGCAAACCACCAGCAGCTAATACCGCGTCATGGCGAACCTGCCACTCGGCTTTGATCTGCGCGATTTGTTCCGGAGTTGGGTTTTCCAGCTCGGCAACTTCTGCCTGCCAGCTACCGCCCAGCACGATATCGGTACCACGACCCGCCATGTTAGTAGCGATTGTCACGGCAGACGGGTAACCCGCCTGTGCGACGATATCCGCTTCGCTGGCATGGAACTTGGCGTTGAGGACGTTATGTTTGATGCCTGCCTTGGTCAGCTCGTTAGAGACCACTTCAGATTTTTCAATGGAGATAGTACCCACCAGCACCGGCTGGCCATTTGCGGTACGCTCTTTAATATCTTCAATGATCGCCTGAATTTTTTCCGCTTCGGTCATGTACACCAGATCCGGTAAATCCTTACGGATCATCGGACGGTTAGTTGGTACAACTACAGTATCCAGCTTGTAGATGGAGCTAAATTCAAAGGCTTCGGTATCTGCTGTACCGGTCATACCGGCCAGTTTTTCGTACAAACGGAAGTAGTTCTGGAAGGTAATAGATGCCAGCGTCTGGTTCTCGTTCTGGATCTCTACGCCTTCTTTAGCTTCAACAGCCTGGTGCAGACCATCAGACCAGCGACGCCCCTGCATGGTACGGCCGGTGTGTTCATCAACGATGATAACTTCGCCGTCTTTCACGATGTAGTCAACATCGCGGGTAAACAGCACGTGCGCACGCAGTGCGGCAGTCACGTGGTGCATCAGCATAATGTTGCCTGGAGAGTACAGAGACTCGCCCTCATCCATAATGCCTTCGTTAACCAACAACTCTTCAATCAGTACCAGACCACGTTCGGTCAGGTTAACCTGGCGCGCTTTCTCATCAACAGAGAAGTGGCCTTCCCCCTGGAACGTGTCGGAATCTTCCTTCTCCTGACGGATCAGGTGTGGGATAATTTTGTTCACTTTTTTATACATTTCCGAGCTGTCTTCAGCCGGGCCGGAAATGATCAGCGGCGTACGCGCTTCATCGATCAGGATGGAGTCAACTTCATCGACCAGCGCATAGTGCAGTTTACGTTGAACACGCTCTTCCGGACTAAACGCCATGTTGTCGCGCAGGTAGTCAAAGCCGTATTCGTTGTTGGTACCGTAAGTAATATCGGCGTTGTAGGCTTCACGCTTGGCTGGCGCTGGCAGGCCAGACATGTTGATACCAACGGTCATGCCGAGGAATTCAAACAGCGGGCGGTTATTTTCGGCATCACGCTGAGCCAGGTAGTCGTTCACGGTAACTACGTGTACGCCCTTCCCGCTTAATGCGTTCAGGTAGGCTGGCAGTGTCGCGGTCAGGGTTTTACCTTCACCAGTACGCATTTCCGCGATGCAGCGATCGTTAAGCACCATACCACCCAACAGCTGAACATCGAAGTGGCGCATACCGAACACGCGTTTACTCGCTTCACGCACCACTGCGAACGCTTCCGGGATCAGGCTCTCAACGCTGGCACCTTTTTCCAGACGGGCGCGGAATTCAGCGGTCTTTGCTTTCAGTTCATCATCGGAGAGTTTTTCCATCTCCGGTTCCATTGCGTTGATGACATTGACCACTTTACGCATACGACGCAGCGTACGCTCGTTACGGCTACCGAATACTTTGGTTAATAATTTGATTAGCATAATAAAATCTCAAACGCCCCGCGATGCGGAGTCAAAAATTATAAGTTGGAAGGTTCTTTTTTAGCTGAGGCGTTGAGGACCAGCGCGGATACCCTGCAGCTGGCTGATCCAGACCGGAACGCTAAACGCGGCCTGAGAAGTAAAGTGGGCGTATGTCACGCGACTTACTGTCGCGGGCGGAGTGCCTTCTTGCGTCAGCATCGCGCTGAGCGTATTCAGTAACGCAAGATGGTGCGCCTGGATTGGCAACGGCTCTTCGGCAACAGGCAACGCCTGAGGCGCCATGGCAAAAGAAAGATGGCGGATAACCGTACGAATGGCATGTTGATGCCAGTAATCGACGGTAAAATTTGGGCGGCGATTAGTCGCTTCCAGCAAAGCAAGCTGGCTAAAGTTAACTTTAGCGGATTGATCGTGATTGCTGGCGGTCGCCTTCGCGGGGGTATTGGGTTCAGCAGCATTACCGAGCGCGGGCAGGCCAAAACTCGCCGCGACCATCCCCAACAGGAGATGCGGCCAGAAGTACCGTCTGCCTAACTGTCGCCAACGCGTCAGTATTCCACTCACGTTTTTGCCACCTGATATACCCTGCGTTTGGGGTTACGAATGCAAAACATTTTTTTTGCGCACGAATCTTATCATTAAAGCGTACGCTCCACAGCAGTAATGACAACCGGCCATGGGTAAATATGCTCAAGAAAGCAGCGATCGCACACTATTTTAACCTAGTGGCAGGGAAATATTTGCGTTGGAAAAGGCTGCGTTAATGAGTACATAAAAAAACGACTGGCTCACCTGGCCGGAGAGAGTGCCAGATTTACCAGTCGAATTTATACGACAGTGTATGTCGTTATGCCAGTACGGTCGAAGGTGCTTTGAACGCCAGAGGCAGTTCTGCATCGTCCTGGAAGGTCACATATTCCCAGGCTTCCTGTTTTGCCAGGACCGCCTGCAACAGTTTGTTATTCAATGCATGACCGGATTTATACGCGGTGAATGCACCAATAATGTTGTGACCACACATGAACAAGTCACCAATCGCGTCGAGCATTTTATGACGAACGAATTCGTCTTCAAAACGCAGACCGTCTTCGTTCAATACGCGATAATCGTCAACAACGATGGCACAATCGAAGCTGCCGCCCAAGGCCAGGCCACGGGACTGCAGATATTCGATATCACGCATGAAGCCGAAAGTACGCGCACGGCTGATCTGACGCATGAACGCATCTGCAGAGAAGTTCATCGCGTAGCGCTGCGTGCTGGCATCAATCGCTGGATGGTTAAAGTCGATGGTAAAATCCAACGAGAAACCATTAAACGGTTTGAATTCAGCCCACTTATCGCCATCTTCGACACGAACGGTCTCTTTGATGCGAACAAATTTCTTAGCGCTGTTCAGTTCTTCAATACCCGCATCGAGCAGCAGGTATACGAATGGAGCAGCACTACCATCCATGATCGGGATTTCCGGGGCGTTAACCTCAATAACAATGTTATCGATACCTAAGCCCGCCAGAGCAGCATTCAGGTGCTCTACGGTTGAAATCCGTACATCATGCTCATTGACCAGACACGTACAGAGCATGGTATCACGCACAGATTTGGCATCGGCCGGGAAATCTACCGGAGGATTCAAGTCGGTGCGACGATAGATGACCCCGGTGTTGGCCGGCGCAGGGCGTAGCGTCAGCGTGACTTTTTTGCCGGTATGTAAACCGACGCCAGTCGCCTGAACGATACGTTTAAGTGTCCTTTGTTTGATCATCGTATAATCTCGCCAAATTAACTATCCAACCGAAGTGTACTATACATTCGGCGGGCCAGTTTAGCACAAAGAGCGCAGATTCCCAAATTCCAGCTAATTCTTAATCAGCTTGCTTACGCAGGAATGCAGGGATATCCAGATAATCCGGCTCTTTAGTGGTTTGCGGCGTATTGTCGTTAACCACTTTCGCTACCGGCTTCTGTTCTTGCGTCAACGGCGCCATGCCGTGTTGCTGGTAACGATCCATTACCGGCTGCTGTACCTGCTTGTTGGTTACCAGAGTGATTTCAGGACGCTTGTCCATACCAATTCCAGTCGCAACAACGGTCACACGCAGTTCGTCGTTCATATCCGGGTCCAGAGAGGTACCGATTACCACGGTCGCGTTATCCGATGCAAAGGCACGGATGGTGTTACCCACGGTTTCGAACTCATCCAGACGCAGGTCGAAGCCCGCAGTAATGTTGACCAGCACACCGCGTGCGCCGGACAGATCGATGTCTTCCAGCAGCGGAGAAGAGATAGCCATTTCAGCCGCTTCTTCTGCACGGTCTTCACCGCTTGCCACGCCGGAGCCCATCATCGCGTAGCCCATTTCGGACATCACGGTGCGCACGTCTGCAAAGTCGACGTTCATCAGGCCCGGACGAGTAATCAGTTCAGCGATACCCTGAACCGCGCCTTTCAGCACGTCGTTAGCTGCGCCAAACGCATCCAGCAGGGAGATACCGCGACCCAGTACTTTCAGCAGTTTGTCATTCGGAATAGTAATTAGAGAGTCCACATGTTTGGACAGCTCGGTGATACCCTGCTCCGCGAATGCCATACGCTTCTTGCCTTCAAAGTTGAAAGGCTTAGTCACGACAGCAACGGTCAGAATACCTAAATCTTTTGCTACTTCAGCAACCACTGGCGCTGCACCGGTACCGGTACCGCCGCCCATGCCTGCTGCGATAAACACCATGTCTGCCCCGTCAAGCGCTGCACGCAGAGCTTCACGATCTTCGTCTGCCGCATTACGGCCGACTTCCGGGTTCGCACCCGCGCCCAGACCTTTGGTGATGCCGCTACCAATCTGAATGGTCTGTCCAACCGCCGTTTTACGCAACGCCTGAGCGTCGGTATTCACCGCGAAGAATTCAACACCTTCGATGCGCTCGCGCACCATGTGTTCAACGGCATTACCGCCACCGCCGCCGACGCCGATGACTTTAATCACCGCGTCATTGGTAAGTTCCATAGGTTCAAACATAGTTTCTCTCTCCGTTGTGCCTGTCGCCTGAGACCGTTAATGTGCGTTAGTCTCTTTAAAAATTAAAACTCTTTTCGCAGCCAGCTATTGAGTCGTTTGATCCACGAGCCAACTGATGCCGTTACGCGTTTTTCTACTTCAGCCTCACCACTCAAATGGGATTCTTTTCCGTAGTGAAGCAGCCCCACTGCCGTTGAATAATACGGCTCCTGAGCATAATCCGTCAGACCAGTGATATTCAGCGGCGCGCCAATACGTACTTGCGTATGGAACACGCGCTGTGCGCAGGCCGCAAGACCTTCAATTTGCGCAGCACCACCGGTTAACACAATCCCCGCCGCCAGATGATGTTTCACACCCTGCTGGCGAAGCTGTTCTTGTAATTGCAAAATTTCTTCGTTGACCAGGTTGAGCAGCTCGGTATAACGCGGCTCAATGACTTCTGCCAGGGTCTGACGTTGCAGGCTACGCGGTGGACGACCACCTACGCTTGGCACTTCAACGCTTTCGTCTTTACCCACGATGGACCCCAGCGCACAGCCATGGCGCACTTTAATGGCTTCAGCATCGCTCGGCGGCGTACCAAAGGCATACGCGATATCACTGGTCACTACATTCCCTGCATAAGGGATAACTTTAGTGTGGCGCAACGCCCCGCCAGTATAAACGGCGATGTCCATTGTACCACCACCAATATCAACCACGCAGACACCCAGCTCACGTTCATCTTCCGTCAACACGGAATAACTGGCTGCCAACCCGGCAAAAATCAGTTGGTCAACTTTCAGACCACAACGTTCAACAGCTTTGACAATGTTCTTCGCCATGTCGTTGTGGCAGGTAATAAGGTGGACTTTTGCCTGCATACGTACGCCGGAAAGACCTACCGGATTTTTAATGCCTTCCTGGTAGTCAATGGCGTATTCCTGCGGAATAACGTGCAGAACACGATGTTCATCGCGAACGCGTACGGATTTTGCCGTATGTACCACGTTTTCCACATCTTCCTGCGTCACTTCCTCTTCGGAAATGGGCACCATACCAATTTCATTTTGACAGCTAATATGTTTACCGGAAAGTGCCAGATACACCGAGGAAATCTGGCAATCTGCCATCAGTTCAGCCTGGTCAATGGCGCGCTGTACGCACTTCACCACTGACTCAAGGTCATTCACCCCGCCTTTATCCATACCTCGCGATGGGCAACTGCCCACGCCAATGATATTGACCATACCGTCGGGCAGAACTTCCCCTACTAAAGCGGCTACCTTCGCGGTGCCAATCTCCAGTCCAACTACCAGTTTTCTGTCCGTCGCCTTGATCATTGTTGTTCTGCCTGTGCCTGATTCTGTTGCTGATTAGATTCCTCAGGAGGCAAGGGAACCCAGCCTACTGCCGCTCCTGAGTCATAACGCAAATCAACGTAGCTAATCCGTTTGCCATCGGTTTGCGCCTGCTGCTGTAAAACCGGGTAGAGTTCCACAAAGCGAGCCAAACGTTTTATCGTATCGCCCCTGCCCAGATTGAGCTTAATATCGTTATTCAGCGTCAACTGCCAGGAACGACGAGCGGTCATCGCCGCTTCCTTCAGGGTGAATCTATCCTTAGCCAGCACCTGCCCCATATCACGGAACCCTTGCAACACTTCACTTGCGCTGCCTTCCGGTCCGTACAACATAGGTAATACCTGCTTATTGGCCCGACCGGTTGGGACGCTGAACGTATTGCCTTCGGCATCCACCATATGCTGGTCATTCCAACGCGCAATGGGCACATATTCAACCAGATGAATCTTCAATTCATCGGGCCATTGCTTTCTGACGCTCGCCTGTTTAATCCAGGGGAGACGTTCAATTTGACTCTGAATGATGTTCACATCCTGAGTCATAAAGGTTCCCGGAGCGCCCAGAGCCAGAATGGACTGACGAATATCGTCATTGCGCGTGTAATGCCGTTCGCCGGTTAACACCAGCTTTGACAATGGCAACCGCTGCGCATCTTCCATCCACCCCAACACTACCCAGCCGCTGACAAACACGGTGCACAGCACTGTCAGCAGGAACAGTATTCCTGCAAGACGCGTTCCATTATTGCGGCGTGAGGAGTTTACTTCTTCTTCATCACCGTTTCGCGTGTTCAGCGCAGCCTGCGACATATCAGTCCGCCAACTCCAGAATTCTTACCACCAACTGCGAGAAGCTCAGGCCAGCCTGACGTGCCGCCATCGGCACCAGGCTGTGGCTGGTCATACCCGGAGAGGTATTCGCTTCCAGCAGATAAAACTGGCCATCGCTGTCCAGCATGACGTCAATGCGACCCCAACCTTTACAGCCCAATGCGGTCCATGCTTTCAGGACTAATTCCTGCAAACGGGCCTCTTGTTCAGCTTCCAGACCTGCAGGGCAGAAATATTGTGTCTCATCAGAGAGATACTTCGCCTCATAATCATAGAAGGTTCCCGCGGGTTGGATACGTATTGACGGTAAAATTTCTTCACCAAGTATCGCAACTGTAAATTCCGGGCCACTGAGCCATTTTTCGATCAGTACTTCTTCATCATGCTGAAAAGCCAATGCTAATGCACCCTGCAAAGCATTTTCTTCTTCAACTTTTGACATCCCTACGCTGGAGCCTTCACGGCTTGGCTTCACAATCAGCGGCAAACCTAACGCAGAGATTTTTGTAACCGCTTCATCGCTAAGACCTTTTTCGAACTCAGAGCGGGTCAATGCAACCCAGGGCGCGACGGGTAAACCTGCGCCCTGCCACAGCAGCTTGCTGCGCAGTTTGTCCATCGAAATTGCGGACGCCATGACGCCGCTGCCGGTATATGGCAGGCCAATTTGCTCCAGCATGCCCTGCAACGTGCCATCTTCCCCGCCACGACCGTGCAGCGCAATAAACACCTTCTGAAAACCCATAGATTTCAGAAGAGTGACATCAATATCTTTAGGGTCAACCGGATGGGCATCGACACCACCTTCGCGTAACCCTGCCAGTACGGCCGCGCCGGAATTCAGCGAAACTTCACGCTCTGTGGAGGTTCCTCCTAACAGGACCGCGATTTTATCAGCCATGTTGTTCTTCCTCCGGGTTTTGCGGCTTCAGTTTGATTTCAGCTAAGGAACGTGCGATTTTGCCGATATTTCCAGCGCCCTGCACCAAAATCAGATCATTGCCGGTTAATACCGGCGCCAGCATGTCTGCCACCTGAGCCGGATCGGATACCAGAATCGGGTCGATCTTACCGCGACCACGGATCGTACGGCACAGCGAACGGCTGTCAGCCCCCGGAATCGCGGCTTCACCCGCGGCGTATACATCCAGCATCAACAGCGCATCGACCTGAGTCAGCACGTTGGCAAAGTCGTCATACAGATCGCGTGTACGCGTAAAGCGGTGCGGCTGGAACAGCATTACCAGATTTTTGTCCGGCCAGCCCGCGCGTGCAGCTTTAATCGTGGCATCCACTTCCGTTGGATGATGGCCATAATCATCAACCAGCATCGCCGTCCCGGCTTTACCGTTTACCGGCTCAAGCGGAAATTCGCCGAGGAAGTCAAAACGGCGTCCGGTGCCCTGGAAACTTTCCAGCGCGCGCAGAATTGCGTCGTCTTCAATGCCTTCTTCTGTTGCAACTGCCACCGCCGCCGCCGCGTTCAGCGCATTGTGACGGCCCGGTGCGTTCAATGTCACACGTAAATCGGCCATCCCCTGACGCAGCAGCGTGAAGTGCCCTTGTGGACCAATCTGCTGGTAATCTTCAACGCGCACATCAGCATCATCGCTGAAACCATAGGTTGTGGTTTGACGACCGACGCGCGGCAACAACTCGCGGATCACCGGATCGTCAACGCACATCACCGCACGACCATAAAACGGTAAGTTATGCAGGAAATTAATAAACGTCTGCTTTAAATTTTCGAAGTCGCCATGGTAGGTATCCATATGATCGGCTTCGATATTGGTAACAATCGCCACCATCGGCTGCAAATGTAGGAACGACGCATCGCTCTCATCCGCCTCCGCAATTAAATAACGGCTATGACCCAGACGCGCATGGACGCCTGCAGCCTTCACCAGACCGCCGTTGACAAACGTCGGATCCAGCCCCGCTTCCGCGTAGATACTGGAGACCATCGCTGTGGTCGTGGTTTTACCGTGCGTCCCGGCAATGGCGATACCGTGACGAAAACGCATTAATTCAGCCAACATTTCAGCACGACGGATCACCGGAATACGTGCTTCATGCGCCGCAACAATTTCCGGGTTATCCGCAGAAATGGCGCTGGATACCACCACCACGCTCGCATCACGCACGTTTTCCGGGCGATGGTTGAAGAAAATCGTGGCGCCCAGATTCGTCAACTGCTGAGTCACCGGATTCGGCGCCAGGTCAGAACCGCTGATCTGATAACCTTCGTTGGCCAAAACTTCGGCAATACCGCCCATACCAGCACCACCGATGCCGACAAAGTGAATGTGCCGAACGCGACGCATTTCGGGCACTATGGAACGCAGTTTTGCCAGTTGTTGTGTATTCATTCTTTAGCCATTAACTTCTTAGTTCATGCGATGCAAAAGGCATCACCACAATTACGCCCGGGCAGCCCGGCTCACTTCATTAGCAACACGCTCTGTGGCATCCGATATGGATGCGGCGCGCGCACGTTCTGCCATGGTTAATAAGGTTTCTCGCGACCACCCGGAAAGGGTGTTAGCGACGGCATCCACAGTAAACTGCGGCTGCTCAAGAATTTTGGCGGCGCCCGCTTTCTCCAGCGGCAGCGCATTCCAGTACTGCTGTCGGTCTTTGTGCTGGAAAGGCACAAACAGCGCAGGCAAACCTGCGGCAGCAATTTCACTTACCGTCAGCGCACCTGAGCGACAAACTACGACATCCGCCCACGCGTAGGCGGCTGCCATATCATCAATAAACTCAGTGACCTTGTGCTGTGGTTGTCCCGCGTCAGCATATGCCTGTTCAACGGTTTGCTGCGCACCTTTGCCGCTCTGATGCCAAATAGTCACCGCGTCACCAAGCTCTGCGGCAACCTGCGGCATCGTCTGGTTCAATACGCGTGCACCCTGAGACCCCCCGACGACCAGCACGCGAACCGGGCCTTCACGCCCTGCCAGACGTACTTCGGGCGACGGCAGCGCCAGAACGTCGGTGCGTACCGGGTTACCCACCACTTCCGCATTCGGGAAAGCGCCAGGAAAAGCCTGCATCACCGTAGTGGCAAATTTCGCCAGCCACTTGTTGGTTAATCCCGCAATGCCATTCTGCTCATGCAGTACAACCGGAATGCCTAATGACCTGGCTGCCAGACCGCCAGGGCCGGACACGTAGCCGCCCATACCCAGCACCACATCAGGCTTAAACTGCTTCATGATGGCCCGCGCCTGACGCCAGGCATTAAAAATACGCACGGGGGCGGCAAGCAGAGCGTTGACACCTTTGCCACGCAAACCGGAGATGCGAATAAAGTCAATTTCAATGCCATGCTTCGGCACTAAGTCCGCTTCCATACGATCGGCGGTGCCCAGCCAACGAACTTGCCAGCCCTGAGCCATTAAATGATGCGCGACCGCCAGCCCCGGGAACACATGCCCGCCGGTACCGCCTGCCATCACCATTAACCGCTTCGGTTGACCACTCATCGTGCACCTCGTGTAAACGCCTGGGCTTTTTCCAGACGCGTTTCATAATCAATACGTAACAAAAACATGATGGCCGTCGACATAATCAACAAACTGGAACCACCATAACTGATCAGCGGTAACGTCAGACCTTTGGTTGGCAGCATACCAGCTGCCGCACCGACGTTTACCAGCGCCTGGAAGCTAAACCAAATCCCGATGGAGCAGGCTAAAAAGCCTGAAAAACGGTGGTCAATTTCCAGCGCTTTGCGGCCAATCGACATCGCGCGAAAAGCGACGAAGAATACCATTAAAAGTGCCAATACCACACCGATATAACCCAGCTCTTCCCCAATGATGGCGAAGATGAAGTCGGTGTGCGCTTCCGGTAAATACTCCAGTTTTTGCACCGAATTACCTAACCCCTGCCCCCAAATCTCACCGCGACCAAAAGCCATCAGCGATTGCGTTAACTGGTAGCCGCTGCCAAACGGATCTTCCCATGGGTTCCAGAAGGAGGTTACGCGGCGAATACGATACGGTTCGGCAAGGATCAGCAGCACCACCGCCGAAATCCCCATACCGATAATGGCAATGAACTGCCACAGTTTCGCTCCAGCGAGAAAGAGCATCGCCAGCGTCGTGACAAACAGCACCACTACCGTACCAAGGTCAGGCTGCGCCAGCAGCAAGATTGCCAGCACCAGAATCACACCCATCGGTTTTAAGAAGCCGCGCAGGTTGTTACGCACTTCATCGACTTTACGCACCAGGTAGTTGGCGAGATAACAGAACAGCGACAGCTTGGTGAATTCCGCAGGCTGAATACGCAGTGGACCCAACGCGATCCAGCGCGATGCCCCGTTAACGGAGCTCCCCACCACCAGAACGATCAACAACATGATGATCGAGGCGATCAGCATCGTCGTGCTGTACTTTTGCCAGAACTCCATCGGCAGACGTAGCGTCACCATCGCCAGACAGAACGCGAGGAAGATATACAGCGCGTCACGTTTAGCGAACAGGAAGGGATCGCCTGCCAGGCGTTGCCCTACGGGCATCGATGCCGATGTCACCATCACAAAACCGATCGCTGCCAGACCAAAAGTCAGCCACAGCAGCATGCGGTCATACATGATCAGGCTGTCCGCGTCTTTATCACGCGAAGCCATCACCCAGCCTTTAAGTGCCGCGAAGATCCACGCCAGGACACCCAGTCCCGGTACGCGCGGCATTTTCAGACGAGGGAGAGAGAAGCGCATCAACCCAACTCCTTCGCCAAACGGGTAAAGACGTCACCACGTTGCTCAAAGTTCTTGAACTGGTCAAGGCTGGCACAGGCTGGCGACAGTAGCACCATATCACCCGACTTCACACGCGGTGCGAGCAGACGCATTGCCTGCTCCATGGTTTCAGTGTGTTCCGCAACCTCAGGACGCAGAGCGGCAAGCTGTGCGCCATCGCGACCAAAGCAGTACAGACGAATGTTGTCGCCAGTCAGGTAACGTTGCAGCGGCATAAAGTCGGCGGATTTCCCGTCACCGCCCAGCAGCAGGTGCAGCGTACCCTCAACGTGCAGACCATTCAGTGCCGCTTCGGTGCTGCCGACGTTGGTGGCTTTTGAATCGTTGATCCAACGCACACCGTTATGATTCAGTACCAACTGGAAACGATGCGCCAGACCGGTAAAGGTAGTCAGCGCTTTCAGGCTGGACGCCCGCGGCAGACCCGCAGCATCCGCCAGCGCCAGCGCCGCCAGGGCGTTGGTATAGTTATGCTGGCCGGTAAGCGTCATCTCTTTCACGTTCAGGACTTTTTCACCCTTCACCCGCAGCCAGGTTTCACCCTGCTGACGATTGAGATGATAGTCACCCATATTGATGCCAAAGCTCACGCAGCGCTCATCCGCCCCGCGAATCGGCATGGTCAGCGCATCATCAGCATTGACCACACACACTTTCGCATTCTCATAGACACGCAGTTTGGCCGCACGGTACTGCTGCAAGCCAAACGGATATCTGTCCATATGATCTTCGGTGACGTTCAAAATGGTGGCGGCTACGGCCTGTAAGCTGGAGGTTGTCTCCAGTTGGAAGCTCGACAGCTCCAGTACATACAGCTCGCGTTCGTCATCCAGCAGCATCAACGCGGGCAGGCCAATATTTCCGCCAACACCGACGTTCACGCCGGCTGCTTTCGCCATCTCGCCGACCAGCGTAGTGACGGTACTTTTCCCGTTGGAACCGGTGATCGCGACGATCGGTGCCTGTGCTTCGCGACAAAACAGCTCAATGTCGCCAACAATTTCAATCCCTGCATCAGCGGCGGCGCTCAGCGAAGGATGCGCCAGGGCAATACCAGGGCTGGCGACGATGAGATCGGCGGCCAGCAGCCAGTCATCATTCAGGCTGCCAACATGACGCTCAACCGCTTCCGGTAATTTATCCAGACCAGGCGGCGTCGCACGGGTATCCATTACGCGCGGCGTCACGCCACGCGCCAGGAAGAAATCCACGCAGGACAGTCCGGTCAACCCCAGACCGATAATGACGACTTTTTTACCCTGGTAATCAGCCATGATTAACGTACCTTCAGCGTTGCCAGGCCAATCAGCACCAGCATCAGCGAAATAATCCAGAAGCGCACAATGACGCGCGGTTCCGGCCAGCCTTTCAGTTCATAGTGATGGTGAATCGGCGCCATACGGAAGATGCGCTGTCCGCGCAGCTTAAAGGAGCCAACCTGCAGAATGACCGACAGCGTTTCTACAACAAATACGCCGCCCATGATTACCAGCAGGAACTCTTGACGCAGCAGCACGGCAATAATGCCCAGCGCGCCACCCAGCGCCAGCGAACCGACGTCACCCATAAAGACCTGCGCCGGATAGGTGTTAAACCACAGGAAACCTAATCCCGCGCCGACAATCGCCGTACAGACGATCACCAGTTCGCCTGCATGGCGTAAGTAGGGAATGTGCAGATAGTTGGCAAAGTTCATGTTACCGGTAGCCCATGCCACCAGCGCAAAACCCGCTGCTACGAACACGGTCGGCATAATCGCCAGACCATCCAGGCCATCGGTGAGATTGACCGCGTTGCCGGTCCCCACAATCACGAAGTAGGCCAGCAGAACATAGAACAGACCCAGTTGCGGCATCACGTCTTTAAAGAACGGCACCACCAGCTCGGTAGCCGGGGTGTCTTTACCAGCGAGGTACAGCGCAAAGGCTACACCCAGCGCAATCACCGACATCCAGAAGTACTTCCAGCGGGCAATCAGGCCCTTGGTATCTTTGCGCACCACTTTGCGGTAGTCATCGACAAAACCGATAATGCCGTAGCCAATCAATACCACCAGCACGCACCATACGTACGGGTTCGACGGATATGCCCACAGCAGTACGGAGATAACTATCGCGGTGAGGATCATGATCCCCCCCATGGTTGGCGTACCGCGTTTACTGAAGTGCGATTCCGGACCGTCGTTACGTACGACCTGTCCAAAGGACATTTTTTGTAAGCGGGCAATCATGCGCGGTCCCATCCACAAAGAGATGAACAGCGCGGTCAGCAGGCTGACGATGGCGCGAAACGTCAGATAGGAAAAGACGTTAAAGCCGGAATAATATTTGACCAAATGTTCGGCCAGCCAAACTAACATGTCCCATTCTCCTGTAATGCGCGTACTACCTCTTCCATGGCGGCACTACGTGAACCCTTCACTAAAATCGTCATGACCTGATGTTCTGCAATCAATGCCTTAAGATGCGCGGCCAGCGCACTTTTATCCGCAAAATGTTCGCCAACGCCACTGGCGTCGCTAATTGCCTGACTCAGTTTTCCCGTACTCAGTACACGGTCGATGCCTGCGGCTTTCGCAGCAACACCCACCTGTACATGGCATGCTTCGCTTTCTGCGCCAAGCTCTGCCATATCACCAACGACCAGTACGCGATAGCCCGGCATTTCAGACAGCACCTGCACCGCTGCGGTCATCGAACCGACGTTCGCGTTATAGGAGTCGTCCAGCAGCAGCTGATTTTCCGCGAGTTGAATCGGGAACAGACGCCCCGGTACCGCTTGCAGATCCTTCAACCCCGCTTTGATCGCCTCGTGCGTCGCGCCTACCGCCATAGAGAGCGCCGCCGCCGCAAGGGCGTTAGCGATATTATGGCGACCCGGTAACGGCAGCAGGACATCAATGCTTCCGGTCGGCGTTTGCAGAGAAAATTCCGTGCCATGCGAGGTCACATGAACGTTGGTCGCCGAAAAGTCGCTATTGGCTGCATTCGGGGAGAAACGCCAGACTTTGCGATCGCCGATGATGCTTTGCCAGTTCAGCCAGTCGTTGTTGTCGGCATTCATAATGGCGATACCGTTCGCTGACAGACCGGTAAAAATCTCACCTTTTGCCTTCGCAACGCCCGCCAGAGAGCCGAAGCCTTCCAGGTGCGCGGCGGCCAGGTTGTTCACCAGCGCCGCTTCCGGACGCGTCAGGCCGACGGTCCAGGCGATTTCGCCCTGATGGTTGGCACCGAGCTCAATCACGGCATAGTCGTAATCGTTGTTTAAGCGCAGCAGCGTCATCGGTACACCGATGTCGTTATTCAGGTTGCCCGCGGTATATAGGGTGTTACCACACTGGCTCAGAATGGCAGCCGTCATCTCTTTGACGGACGTTTTACCGGATGAGCCGGTCAGCGCGACAACGCGCGCCGGAACCTGGGCGCGAACCCACGCAGCCAGTTCACCAAACGCCAGACGCGTATCGTTAACAATCAGCTGCGGCAGGTTGGTGTCCAACGGGCGGCTGACCAACAGCGCACCGGCCCCGCTCTCTTGCGCTTTGTCTGCAAAATCATGGGCATCAAAGCGTTCGCCTTTCAGTGCCACAAACAGGCAGCCCGGCGTCACTTTACGCGTATCGGTTGTTACGGCATCAAGGGTCAGATCGGCCCCTTTCAATTCGCCACGGAGGATCTCCGCCAGTTGGCTGAGCGTTACGCTAATCATGCGATAACCCCCAGCAGACGCGCTGCCGTGACGCGGTCAGAATAATCGAGGCGCTGTGAACCAACGATCTGGTAGTCTTCATGACCTTTACCGGCCACCAGCACCACATCATTTTCTTTCGCCTGCATAATGGCGTTTGTCACCGCTTCTGCGCGACCTTCCATCACCTTCGCCTGTCCGGCATCCAGCATCCCCGCCAGAATGTCGTTAATAATGGCGCGCGGCTCTTCGGTACGCGGGTTGTCATCAGTCACCACGACAACATCTGCAAACTGCTCGGCAATTGCGCCCATCAACGGACGTTTGCCTTTATCGCGATCGCCGCCGCAGCCAAAGACGCACCACAGTTTGCCAGTACAGTGCAAACGTGCCGCCTGTAGCGCTTTTTCCAGCGCATCTGGCGTATGGGCGTAATCAACAACCACGGTGGTTTTACCCGGCGCACTGAACACTTCCATACGCCCGCAAACCGGCTGCAATTGTGTCGCCGTTTTCAGTAAATCAGCTAACGGATAGCCCAGTGCCAGCAGCGTTGCCAGCGCCAGCAGCAGATTGCTGACGTTAAACGCCCCCATCAGGCGGCTTTCAATTTCACCGTCGCCCCATGAGGAGGTAAAACGAATCGTTGCCCCGCTGTCGTGATACTTCACGTCAACCGCTTTTAACCAACGACCGTGACAGTTCGGGTTGATGTGGTCTTCCATCGAAACGGCAACCGCATCCGGGAGTTTCGCCAGCCAGCGACGACCGACTTCATCATCCGCATTGACGATGGCCTGACCGCAATGGTGCGTGGAATACAGCAGCCATTTCGCGGCTTCGTAATGTTCCATGTCGCCGTGGTAGTCGAGATGGTCACGGCTTAAGTTAGTAAATACTGATGCGGCAAACTTCAGCGCCGCCACGCGATGCTGAACCAGACCGTGTGAAGAGACTTCCATTGCGCCAACCGTTGCGCCCTGCGCAACCAGCCCCGCCAGCACATGCTGGACATCAACGGCTGAACCGGTGGTATTTTCCGTCGGGATCACTTTGCCCAGCAGGCCATTGCCTACTGTTCCCATCACCGCGCTGGTTTCGCCAAGCAGTTGGCTCCACTGTGCCAGCAGTTGGGTGGTGGTGGTTTTACCGTTAGTCCCGGTCACACCGACCAGACGCATTTTCTCAGAAGGCTCGTGGTAAAAACGGCCTGCCAGTGCAGATAAACGTTCGTTAAGCTGACTAAGATAGATGACCGGAACGCCGTGCATTTCACGGATTTCACCATCAGTAGCTTCATCTTTCGCTTCTGCAATAATGGCAGCCACACCTTGCGCTATCGCCTGCGGGATATACCGACGCCCGTCCGCCTGATGACCTAATACTGCGACAAAGAGATCGCCCGATGCAGCCACACGGCTGTCAAGCGTCATCTCCCGCAGTGCTCGCTCCGGTGCACCCGGCACCCATGGAGCAAGAAGGTCGCGCAAATTACGATCTGCCACCTGTTGCCTCGCCTTGATTATTCACAAATTCATTTTTATCGCCCGTTGTCAGCGCATCCGGCTCGATGTTCATGGTACGCAGTACGCCGCCCATGATGGCACCAAAGACCGGCGCGGAAACGGCGCCACCGTAGTATTTACCCGCCTGCGGATCGTTGATAACAACAACCAGCGCGAAGCGCGGCTGACTCGCAGGCGCAACACCTGCGGTATAAGCAATGTATTTGTTGATGTAGCGGCCATCCGGCCCTACTTTTTTCGCTGTACCGGTTTTAATGGCGATACGATAACCTTTAATCGCCGCCTTCACGCCGCCGCCGCCGGGCAGCGCCACGCTTTCCATCATGTGCACCACGGTACGTACGGTCGCTTCCGGGAAGATACGCTCGCCCGGAACTGGAGGGTCAACTTTAGTAATCGACAGTGGACGATAAACGCCGTAACTGCCGATCGTTGCATAGACTCGCGCTAACTGTAACGGCGTTACCATTAGCCCGTAGCCGAAAGAGAAGGTGGCCCTCTCTATGTCAGACCACCGTTGTTTTTGAGGATATAAGCCACTGCGTTCTCCGACCAACCCCAAATTGGTCGCTTTTCCCAGCCCAAAACGTGAGTAAGTATCTACTAACGCTGAGGACGGCATCGCTAACGCCAGCTTGGAAACACCGACGTTACTCGACTTCTGCAAAACCCCGGTGAGGGTTAATTCGCTATAACGTGCCACGTCTTTGATTTCGTGACCATTAATTCGGTAAGGGATAGTGTTGAGGACCGTATTTTCGCGTACCACACCGCGCTGCAGCGCGGTCATCACCACCATCGGTTTAACGGTAGAACCCGGTTCAAACACGTCGGTAATGGTGCGGTTACGCATCGCGTCTTTTGGCGTACCGGTGAGATTGTTCGGGTTGTAGGACGGACTGTTGGCCATTGCCAGCACTTCACCGGTGTTCACATCCACCAGTACCGCACTGCCTGACTCCGCCTTGTTGAACGCCACGGCGTTATTCAGTTCACGGTAGACCAGTGCCTGTAAACGCTCATCAATGCTCAACGCGAGGTTATGCGCCGCCTGGCTGTCGGTAGAGGAGATATCTTCAATGACGCGGCCATACCGGTCTTTACGTACAATACGCTCGCCCGGTTGTCCGGTGAGCCACTTGTCGAAGCTCTTCTCAACGCCTTCAATGCCCTGGCTGTCGACGTTCGTAAATCCGATGAGGTGAGCAGTCACTTCCCCGGAAGGGTAGTAACGGCGGGATTCTTCGCGCAGATGGATACCTGGCAGCTTCAGTTTTTTGATGTAATCAGCCATGTCAGGGTTTACCTGACGCGCCAGATAGATAAAGCGCCCTTTCGGATTCGCGTTAATGCGGGAAGCCAGTTGATCGAGCGGGAGATTCAGCGCGGTTGACAGCGCTCTCCAGCGTTCGCCAACGCTCACTCCGCCGGCATCATGTACTTCTTTCGGGTCGGCCCATATAGCTTTAACCGGAACACTCACCGCCAGCGGACGACCAGAGCGGTCGGTAATCATTCCGCGCGATGTAGACACTTCCTGGACGCGTAGAGAGCGCATATCACCCTGACGCACCAGCATGTCCGGCGCGATGATTTGCAGCCAGGCAACGCGACCCAGCAGAAAACCCAGTGCCAGCAAAATACAGCCGCACAGTAACGCAAAACGCCAACTGATAAAGTTGGCTTGTTCTTCCTGGCGTTTTGGTTTGTGCGTTTTTGCCGCTGCTTTCATGCGTCGCGTTTATCCTTATTTTTGTACTACGATATTTTCTTGTGAGGGATCGACATGCTGCATTTGCAGCTTTTCCGTTGCGATCCGTTCAACACGGCTATGGTCGCCGAGCGCGTTCTCCTCAAGGATCAAGTTACGCCATTCGATATCCAGCGCATCTCGCTCCAGGACCAGCTGCTCACGCTGCGCAGTCAGTAACCGCGTATGGTGCGCTGTTGTCACGACGGTAACCGCCGTCAAAATAATGCAAATGAACAGGCAGAGTGGCAGCTTCCCAAACCGCAAAAGATCGTCACCGATCACGCCAGGCAATGCATGGCGCTCGTTGCTTCCTATCGATCCTTTAACTTTGCTGAGGGCTTCTGTCACTCTGCTGATCATGCGTTCGTCCTCTCTGCAATACGCAGAACTGAACTACGGGCACGAGGATTCTCAGCGACCTCTTCTTCACCCGGCATCATCTTGCCTAGTGCTCTTAACTCACGGCCGCCCAGTTTTTTGATCTGCGCTTCGGTCATCGGTATTCCAGCCGGCACCTGAGGGCCACGGCTTTGTTCACGCATAAAGCGTTTCACAATGCGGTCTTCAAGCGAATGGAAACTGATGATCGAAAGGCGACCACCTGGAGCCAGCACGCTGAGCGAGCTTTTTAGCGCCTGCTCTATCTCCTCCAGTTCACTGTTCACCCAAATGCGCACCGCCTGGAAGGTACGGGTCGCGGGATGTTTGAATTTGTCCTTCACCGGCATTGCCGCCGCAATAACTTCCGCCAGTTCTTTGGTGCGGGTCATCGGTTCGATGCGGTTACGCTCCACGATGGCTCGGGCAATGCGTTTGCCGAAGCGCTCTTCGCCAAAGGTTTTAATCACCCAGGCAATGTCTGCTTCATCGGCGGTTTGCAGCCATTCGGCCGCTGACTGACCGCGTGTTGGGTCCATACGCATATCTAACGGACCGTCACGCATAAACGAAAAACCGCGCTCTGCGTCATCGAGCTGCGGTGAAGAAACGCCCAGATCGAGAAGAATCCCGTCGATCTTACCGGTCAGTCCACGCTCGGCGACATAGTCAGCCAGCGCAGAGAAAGGTCCATGTACGATGGAGAAGCGAGGATCGGTAATCGTTTTAGCAACGGCAATAGCCTGCGGATCGCGATCGATTGCCAGTAAACGCCCCTCTTCGCCAAGCTGGGAGAGGATCAGACGTGAGTGACCACCGCGACCAAATGTCCCGTCAATGTAGATGCCGTCTGGACGAATATTCAGGCCGTTTACGGCTTCATCCAGCAACACCGTTGTATGTTTATAATTTTCCGTCATTTTATAGAGACAAATCCTGCAATCGTTCCGACAACGCGCCAGTAACAGACTGCTCAGCGTCGATATCTTCCTTGACCTGTTGATACCAGGTCGTTTCATCCCACAGCTCAAACTTATTGAACTGCCCAACCAGCATCACTTCTTTCGTTAGCCCTGCGTGTTGCCGCAGAATGGGCGCTATCAGTAATCGACCAGCGTTATCCATCTGACATTCGCTGGCATGACCCAACAATAAGCGCTGTACGCGACGCTCAACTGGATTCATGCTCGACAGACGCGATAGCTTCTGCTCGATTATTTCCCATTCAGGCAGGGGGTACAGCAGCAGGCACGGGTGATGGATGTCAATGGTGCAAACCATTTGACCGGTAGCGCTCTCAAGCAGTTGATCCCGATAACGGGTAGGCACGGATAAGCGCCCTTTACTGTCGAGATTAACTAACGTTGCTCCCCGGAACATGCCAGTCTCACCCCCGATTACCACTTTATCCCACAAATTCCCACTTAAAGGAGTTTACGGAGCGGAGGAAAACCTTGTCAAGCAAGTCGCGGCGCTTAGCGGAGCAAAAAACCCATTGTTTACGGCTAATATCAGCGTTGAACAAAATCCGTACAGCAAACGAAGCAAATTAACGTCATGAATATTTGTAAGAAAAAAATCCAACAACTCATCATTGTTTAAAACAACTGAATATCATCAGAAGAAAATATAAAGTGTCAGTTTGCGACGCGAGCGGCATTTTAGGACAATATGCAGCGAGTTAACAGTACCAGTTAATCGGTCTGTACGCCGCGCAGGACCAAGGTAAGCACCAGATGGCCGCAATACGAGAGCAAAGTGTTTGTTAATTCGGCAAATCCACACATGCATGTAACAAAATAATACAACCGTAACGCGTCGTTACGTATCAATAACCCAAAAATGGATAGTTGCATTTTTAATTCGGGGTATTTCAAGAATACATTTCAGATAATTCTAAAGAATATTCTTAAATATAATGCGGTTATTTCTGAGAATAGAAAAACTGAAGACGTCAGAGGCTTATCCCGCCGACGCCATCAATTGAGGAAACTTAGTTACGGCTGAGAATACCGCGACGGTACAGATTACGCCGTATACGCGTTAAACCTGGTTTTGGTTTACGCGGTTCGTCCAGGCTTGCCAGTACAATCTCCAGCACGCGTTCCGCGACATCACGATGGCGCTGTGCCACTGCCAGAACAGGGCACTGCAGGAAGTCGAGCAGTTCGTGATCGCCAAAAGTCGCAATCGCTAAATCAGACGGCAACTGCCCATCACGACGCAGGGTCACATCCATCACCCCCTGCAACAGAGCAAACGACGTGGTAAACAACGCCTGAGGCATTGGGTGCGTTTCCAGCCATTTATCAAACAGCTGCGCTGCAGCTTCCCGCTCATAGCTGTTGGCGTACAGGAAATGGACCTCACGCGGATCGTCCTTCCACGCGGTACGAAAACCCTGTTCGCGCAGGAAACTGACAGATAATTCAGGAAGCGCGCCCAGATAGAGGACGGTTTCAGCAGGGAATTTGCGTAACTCTTCCGCCAGCATTTCCGCATCATCCTGATCTGCACCCACAACGCTGGTAAAATGTTCGCGATCCAGTGCACGATCCAGCGCCACAATCGGGAATGAACTGTTTGCCCAGCGTTGGTAGAACGGATGTTCAGGCGGCAAGGAAGTCGACACAATAATGGCATCGACCTGGCGCTGTAAAAGATGCTCAATACAGCGCATTTCGTTATCTGGCTGATCTTCAGAGCAGGCAATCAACAGCTGATACCCACGTTGACGCGCCTGGCGCTCCAGATAGTTTGCGATCCGGGTATAGCTCGTGTTCTCAAGATCCGGGATCACCAGCCCGATAGAACGTGTGCGTCCAGCACGCAGCCCGGCCGCCACGGCATTCGGGTGGTAATTATGCTCGCGCACCACCGCCATGACTTTTTCAACCGTTTTGTCGCTTACGCGATATTGCTTTGCTTTGCCATTAATAACGTAGCTTGCAGTCGTTCGCGAAACGCCGGCCAACCGAGCGATTTCATCCAGTTTCACAATTGCCCCTTGCGTAAAATGTACAAACCATAACCTTTGTGATGGCATGGGTTAAATTTATTAACATCTAAGCGCAGAATAATGACTCCGGCAACCGCTTTTGTCTCTGGTTACCGCTGATTTCGCAAAAAAAAGCCCAACCTGAGTCGTTGGGCTTGCGAATTAAGAACCCGATCATGATTAACGCATGATTTTATCGCCGCGGGAAAGCCCCACCACGCCGGAGCGAGCAACTTCCACAATTTTAGCGACTTCACGCAACGTTGCCAGAAACGCATCCAGCTTATCGCTGGTGCCCGCCAGTTGTACGGTGTAGATAGACGGCGTGACATCGATGATTTGCCCGCGGAAAATCTCCGTGTTGCGTTTCACTTCTTCCCGGCCATAACCGCTGGCCTGGATTTTCACCAGCATGATTTCTCGTTCAACGTGAGCGCCCTGCCCCAGCTCGCTAACGCGCAGAACATCCACCAGTTTGTGGAGCTGCTTTTCGATCTGCTCAAGGACTTTCTCATCCCCTACCGTCTGAATCGTCATCCGCGATAAGGTCGGATCGTCGGTCGGCGCGACGGTCAGGCTTTCAATGTTGTAACCACGCTGGGCGAAGAGGCCAATCACACGCGATAATGCACCTGACTCGTTTTCAAGCAATACTGATAATATCCGGCGCATAATCAGGTCCTCTCCGTTTTGCTTAACCACATTTCATCCATCCCACCCCCACGAATCTGCATCGGGTAGACATGTTCACTACCGTCGACGGTGACATCGACAAACACCAGACGATGGTTACGCACATGTTCCAGCGCTTCGCCCAGCTTGCTTTCTAATTCGTCTGGATGATTAATCTGGATACCGATATGCCCATAAGCCTCAGCAAGGCGCACGAAATCGGGCAGCGACTGCATGTAAGACTGTGAGTGACGCCCGGAGTAGATCATGTCCTGCCACTGTTTGACCATGCCGAGATAACGGTTATTAAGGTTGAGTACCAGCACCGGCAGTTCATATTGCAGCGCCGTCGACAGCTCCTGGATATTCATCTGAATGCTGCCATCCCCGGTGACGCACACTACTGTTTCATCCGGCAAAGCCATTTTCACCCCTAACGCCGCAGGTAAACCGAATCCCATAGTGCCGAGGCCGCCTGAGTTAATCCAGCGACGCGGTTTATCGAACGGATAGTAAAGTGCGGCAAACATCTGATGCTGGCCAACGTCAGAGGTCACATACGCCTCCCCTTTCGTCAGACGCCAGATGGTTTCAATCACCGCCTGCGGCTTAATACTTTCGCTTTGCGTGTCGTATTTCAGACACTGACGGGCGCGCCAGTGCTCAATCTGTTGCCACCAGTCACGATTATCATCCAGCGGCTGCTGAGATTTCTCCTGCTCCAGCAGTTCGAGCATCTGATCCAGCACCAGGCGGGCATCCCCCACAATCGGAATATCCGCAGTAACGGTTTTGGAAATAGAGGTCGGATCGATATCGATATGCAGCACGGTCGCATTCGGACAATATTTTGCCAGGTTATTCGTCGTTCGATCGTCAAAGCGAACGCCGACAGCAAAGATCACATCGGAATGATGCATGGTCATATTGGCTTCGTAAGTACCGTGCATGCCCAACATGCCCAGCGCCTGACGATGCGTGGCCGGAAACGCGCCCAACCCCATAAGCGAGGAGACAACCGGCAGATTCAGCGCTTCAGCAATCTGAGCTAACTGCTCATGGCAAGCGGCATTGACCGCGCCACCGCCCACATAGACAACCGGTTTCTTCGCCGCGACCAGCGTCTGCAACGCCCGTTTTATCTGTCCTTTATGTCCCGTCGTCGTCGGATTATACGAGCGCATACTCACCGAGTCCGGCCAGCTATAAGGCAGTTTCTTCGCCGGATTCAGAATATCCTTCGGCAAATCCACCACCACTGGCCCCGGACGACCGCTTGCTGCCAGCCAGAAGGCTTTTTTCAGCACCTGCGGGATATCTTCCGTTTGTTTGACCAGGAAGCTATGTTTCACCACCGGGCGGGATATACCTACCATGTCGCACTCCTGGAAGGCATCGTAGCCAATCAGCGACGTTGCGACCTGTCCGGAGAGGATCACCAGCGGAATGGAATCCATGTAAGCCGTTGCGATCCCGGTAATCGCGTTGGTCGCCCCCGGCCCGGAGGTGACCAATACGACCCCCACTTCTCCCGTGGCACGCGCAAGGCCATCAGCCATATGTACCGCCGCTTGTTCATGGCGGACCAGCACATGATCAATACCGCCGACCGTATGCAGGGCATCATAAATATCGAGGACGGCCCCCCCGGGATAACCGAATACCTGCTTCACACCCTGATCGATGAGCGATCGGACGACCATCTCGGCTCCAGACAACATCTCCATGGCTTGCCTCACTCTTATAATGAATTGCGGTTTAACAACACATTAACCGCTGACGATGACGCATGGCAATTGACTCCGAAGGGGTGGCACTGGAGTAAATAAGAATAAAAAGGAGGAAAGACGCGAATAAACGGAGAATTAAACCAGCATAAGCAATCAGTATGATAAATAATCGCTTAAAAATGGGAACTTACAGCAATTACTCTATTTTTTGACACTTTTGGACAGACGTAAAAAATAGAGTTCAGCATAAAATTTCAGTTATAAAGTTAAAAGCAGAATAAACAGGATGCGCCGTCCGGTTTACTCTGCTAAATGCTACTGCTTACAAACGGAGACTAACAACTCTTCCATCCATTGATGTCCTTTATCCCGGCCTGCGGCTTCATGCCATGAAAGATAGCATGTGCGGCTGTTCAATTTTAACGGTAAAGGCAAGATCTGTAGTTCTAAAGAATCGGCAAATTCTTCTGCTAACCAACGTGGCGCAATAGAGACCAAATGCGTTTGCGACACAATATTAAGAACGCTAATTAATGCCATGCCCTGATAAGCCACTGAGGATTGTTTATCCGGTGTGTCATACCACGGTTGGCTGAATGATGCGAAGCGATCAAGTGACACCACCGCATGCTGTTCATTATAGACATTGCTTTCCAGTAAAGGACCACTAATGCGCGGATGCTTTTTACTTGCCACTAACACCATTTCGTCATTGAATAACGGAATACTGGTAAATTCAGGACGTCGGAACTCTTCATAGCTAATAACGAATTCAGTTTCCTGGTAACGTAATTGATGCTCTGTATTTTGATTGAGTGAAGATTTAAATACGACATGAATGTTTGGTGCAACTTGCTCAACCCTATTATAAATCAACGAGGTCAGAATATTATCCAATGGGCTGCATACGCAAAGATTGAATACGCGCTCGCTGCTGGCTAGCTCAAAACCCGATCCAGGCAGTTCATTCTGCACTAATTGCAATGCCTGGCGAACAGAACCAAATAGCTGGAAGGCTCTTGCTGTCGGCTGGATACCGCGTCCATAACGAACAAAAAGCTCATCATTAAACATAATTTTCAGGCGCGCGACCGCATTACTGACAGCAGGTTGCGACATCCCCAAAGTATGCGCGGCACGGGTGATGTTTTGTTCTTGCATCACCGCATCAAAGACGGTTAATAAATTAAGATCAACCATGCGAAGCTGTGGTTTCCCAATATCTATAATATTTGTTTTATCTGTTATTTTTACTTCTGGCATATTTAACTCCACTGTCACTCTAAACTCCCTTTTCCCAGACGGAGTGAAGAAATAATCTCCGTTAATATGATTTACCATACATATAAGATGAGAAAAAGAAAAAACATTAAAATTAGGAAAACATAAAGGCACAAACCTAAATGAACAAAAGACCAATGCGATCGCAGTGTGGCAGTGTCACTGCACGGTGATTCATATGTTTAAATTTCAAAAACAATATAACCATAAGCATGGCGAATATACAATCATACGTATAGTGAATGTGTATTTAAGTTTTAATTAAATGTTTATATTATTAATACATTAAAAGTTAACATTAATTTATCAATTTTGTGGTGTTACACCACCCATAGCCATTCATAATTACTATAAAAACAGATAAATCATCAAGATATGAAATTCCAAGAGCGATTTTTCCTTCAGTTCGCCGTTACAATAAATGCAAATAACTATGCTCAAATATGTCAAAACATGAAAATTATGTACAACCATCAACTGATTAATTTTATGTAGCCCGAAAAATTCAGCACAATTCGCTTAAGTTTTGCAGAAACTTCCCCCCTCTAACGAGGCATTTGCTGGAGTGAGGGTTGACATCAGTCTTCATATCCAGTACCACTAAAAGCATATCGCATTCGCCTGGAGCTTAATTGATGACTTACATTGCTCGTTTCAACGGTCTACTACTACTAAACGCATCTTCGTTGCGCGGTAGACTGGTGGACGACATTCAGCATTAAGTCAGCTCCAGTTAAGACAAAAAACCCGCGCCGTTGCGCGGGTTTTTTTATGCTCGAAGCAAGGCGCCCTAAGAAACCAAGGACCTAAACCATGAGCCAGCAAGTCATTATTTTCGATACCACCTTACGCGATGGTGAACAGGCGTTACAGGCAAGCCTGAGTGTGAAAGAAAAACTGCAGATTGCGCTGGCCCTTGAGCGTATGGGCGTTGACGTGATGGAAGTGGGTTTCCCCGTTTCTTCACCGGGCGACTTTGAGTCAGTTCAGACTATCGCTCGTCAGGTTAAAAACAGCCGCGTTTGTGCCTTAGCTCGCTGCGTAGAAAAAGATATCGACGTTGCCGCAGAATCTCTGAAAGTCGCTGAGGCTTTCCGTATTCATACGTTTATCGCCACCTCGCCGATGCACATCGCGACGAAATTACGCAGTACGCTGGATGAGGTCATTGAGCGCGCGGTCTACATGGTTAAGCGTGCGCGTAATTATACCGATGACGTGGAGTTCTCCTGCGAAGATGCAGGCCGTACCCCTATCGCCGATTTGGCTCGCGTGGTTGAAGCTGCCATTAACGCGGGAGCCAAAACCATTAACATCCCCGATACCGTCGGTTACACCATGCCTTTCGAATTTGGGGCAATCATTTCTGGCCTGTATGAACGCGTACCAAATATCGATAAAGCCATCATCTCCGTACACACCCATGATGATTTAGGTTTGGGCGTAGGCAACGCACTGGCAGCCGTTCACGCCGGAGCGCGTCAGGTGGAAGGCGCGATGAACGGTATCGGCGAACGCGCCGGTAACTGCTCACTGGAAGAAGTGATCATGGCGATCAAAGTGCGTAAAGATATCCTGAATGTACAGACCCGCATCAATCACCAGGAGATCTGGCGCACCAGTCAATTAGTCAGCCAAATCTGCAACATGCCTATTCCTGCTAACAAAGCCATTGTCGGTAGTGGTGCCTTTGCCCACTCTTCCGGCATCCATCAGGACGGCGTACTGAAAAATCGTGAAAACTACGAAATCATGACGCCTGAATCCATCGGCCTGAACCAGGTACAGCTGAACCTGACGTCCCGTTCCGGACGTGCCGCGGTGAAACACCGTATGGACGAGATGGGATATAAAGAAAATGAATACAGCCTGGACAACCTGTACGACGCATTCCTGAAACTGGCGGACAAAAAAGGTCAGGTATTTGATTACGACCTGGAAGCGCTGGCCTTCATTAATAAACAGCAGGAAGAACCGGAGCATTTCCGTCTGGATTACTTCAGCGTGCAGTCCGGCTCAAACGACATCGCCACCGCCTCCGTCAAGCTGGCCTGTGGTGAAGAAGTCAAAGCCGAAGCGGCGAACGGTAACGGTCCGGTCGATGCCATTTATCAGGCAATCAACCGTGTAACTGAGTACAACGTCGAACTGGTGAAATACAGCCTGACCGCCAAAGGGCACGGTAAAGATGCGCTGGGTCAGGTGGATATCGTTGCCAACTATAACGGTCGTCGTTTCCACGGCGTCGGTCTGGCGACAGATATCGTCGAATCTTCCGCTAAAGCAATGGTTCATGTGCTGAACAACATCTGGCGCGCCGAAGAAGTCGAAAAAGAATTGCAACGCAAAGCTCAGAACAACGAGAACAACAAGGAAACCGTGTGATGTCGAAGAATTATCATATTGCTGTTTTGCCGGGTGACGGTATTGGCCCGGAAGTGATGGCGCAAGCCCTGAAGGTACTGGACGCAATCCGCAACCGCTTTAACATGCGCATTACCACCAGCCACTACGACGTGGGTGGTGCCGCTATCGATAGCCACGGTCAGCCGCTGCCGCCTGCAACGGTTGAAGGCTGTGAACAAGCTGACGCCATTCTGTTTGGCTCCGTTGGCGGCCCGAAATGGGAAAATCTGCCGCCAAACCAGCAGCCAGAGCGTGGCGCGCTGCTGCCATTGCGTAAGCACTTCAAATTATTCAGCAATCTGCGCCCAGCTAAGCTCTATCAGGGTCTGGAAGCGTTTTGCCCTCTGCGCGCAGATATTGCCGCGAACGGTTTCGACATCCTGTGCGTACGCGAACTGACTGGCGGAATTTACTTCGGTCAACCAAAAGGTCGCGAAGGCAGCGGACAACATGAAAAAGCCTTTGATACCGAGGTTTATCACCGTTTCGAGATCGAACGTATTGCGCGTATCGCGTTTGAATCCGCCCGTAAACGTCGCCGTAAAGTCACGTCGATTGATAAAGCTAACGTACTGCAAACGTCTATTCTGTGGCGCGAAATCGTCAATGAAATTGCTAATGAATACCCAGACGTTGAACTGGCGCATATGTACATCGACAACGCGACGATGCAATTGATCAAAGATCCTTCCCAGTTCGACGTGTTGCTGTGCTCTAACCTGTTTGGCGACATTCTGTCTGACGAGTGCGCCATGATCACCGGTTCAATGGGCATGTTACCGTCCGCCAGCCTGAATGATCAGGGCTTCGGTTTGTACGAGCCTGCTGGCGGCTCCGCTCCTGACATCGCCGGGAAAAACATTGCCAACCCTATCGCCCAAATCCTGTCGCTGGCGCTGCTGCTGCGCTACAGCCTGGATGCCAATGATGCGGCAACCGCAATTGAGAGCGCCATCAACCGCGCATTAGAAGAAGGCATCCGCACCGGTGACTTAGCCCGTGGCGCTGCCGCAGTCAGTACCGATGAAATGGGCGACATCATTGCCCGTTACGTCGCAGAAGGGGTGTAATCATGGCCAAAACGTTATACGAAAAATTGTTTGATGCGCACGTCGTCTTTGAAGCGCAAAACGAAACCCCTCTGTTGTACATCGACAGACATCTGGTGCATGAAGTGACCTCTCCGCAAGCGTTTGATGGCCTGCGCGCGCATGGCCGTCAGGTACGCCAGCCGGGTAAAACCTTTGCCACCATGGATCACAACGTCTCTACCCAGACCAAAGACATCAACGCGTCGGGTGAGATGGCACGCATCCAGATGCAAGAGCTGATTAAGAACTGTAACGAATTTGGCGTCGAGCTGTATGACCTGAACCATCCGTATCAGGGTATCGTTCACGTGATGGGGCCAGAACAAGGCGTGACGTTGCCGGGTATGACCATCGTCTGCGGCGATTCCCACACCGCTACACACGGAGCGTTCGGCGCGCTGGCGTTTGGTATTGGCACCTCTGAAGTTGAACACGTTCTGGCGACGCAGACCCTGAAACAGGGGCGCGCCAAAACCATGAAGATTGAAGTCAACGGTAAAGCAGCCCCTGGCATTACCGCCAAAGATATTGTGCTGGCGATTATCGGTAAAACCGGTAGTGCAGGCGGTACCGGACACGTAGTTGAGTTTTGTGGCGAAGCCATCCGCGCGCTGAGCATGGAAGGCCGCATGACCCTGTGCAACATGGCGATCGAATTGGGCGCGAAAGCGGGCTTGGTCGCGCCAGACCAGACCACCTTCAACTATGTCGAAGGCCGTCTGCATGCACCGAAAGGCAAAGACTTTGACGACGCGGTCGCCTACTGGAAAACCCTGCAAACGGATGAAGGCGCCACTTTCGACAGCGTCATCACCCTGCAAGCGGAAGAGATTGCGCCGCAGGTCACCTGGGGAACAAACCCGGGTCAGGTCATTTCGGTGAACGATAATATTCCCGACCCGGCATCCTTTGCCGATCCCGTTGAGCGCGCATCGGCTGAAAAAGCGCTGGCGTATATGGGGCTGAAGCCAGGTATTCCGTTAACGGAAGTGGCTATCGATAAAGTGTTCATCGGTTCCTGCACCAACTCGCGTATTGAAGATTTACGCGCCGCGGCGGAAATCGCCAAAGGACGTAAAGTTGCGCCAGGCGTACAGGCACTGGTGGTGCCGGGCTCTGGCCCGGTGAAAGCGCAGGCGGAAGCAGAAGGTCTGGACAAGATCTTTATCGAAGCAGGATTCGAATGGCGTTTACCAGGCTGTTCCATGTGTCTGGCCATGAACAATGACCGCCTGAATCCGGGCGAGCGCTGCGCATCCACCAGCAACCGTAATTTTGAAGGCCGTCAGGGCCGCGGTGGTCGCACGCATTTAGTCAGCCCGGCCATGGCCGCCGCTGCCGCCGTTACCGGTCATTTTGCCGACATTCGCAGCATCAAATAAGGAAACCACCATGGCAGAGAAATTTACCCAGCATACCGGCCTGGTTGTCCCACTGGATGCCGCCAACGTTGATACCGACGCAATCATTCCCAAACAGTTTTTGCAGAAGGTTACGCGTACCGGTTTTGGCGCTCATCTGTTTAACGACTGGCGTTTTCTGGACGAAAAAGGACAACAGCCAAATCCTGAGTTCGTTTTGAACTTCCCGGAATATAATGGGGCATCAATTCTGCTGGCGCGCGAAAACTTCGGCTGCGGTTCGTCACGTGAACATGCGCCTTGGGCGTTGACCGATTACGGTTTTAAAGTGGTGATTGCCCCAAGCTTCGCCGACATCTTCTACGGCAACAGTTTCAATAACCAACTGCTGCCGGTGACTCTGAGCGACGCGCAGGTAGATGAAATGTTTACCCTGGTGAAAGCCAATCCGGGCATTAAATTTGAAGTGGATCTGGAAGCGCAGGTGGTGAAAGCGGGCGATAAGTCCTACAGCTTTAAAATCGACGACTTCCGCCGCCACTGCATGCTGAACGGTCTGGACAGCATCGGGCTGACGCTGCAGCATGAAGCAGCCATCACCGAGTACGAAGACAAGCAGCCAGCATTTATGCAGTAATCTCTCCCGCTGGTCACCGCACGGTGGCCAGCCTCTACTCTTCGCCTACAGCGTATCGCCGTAATAGATTTGGTAGCCAAGATTAACGCTGCCCGGCGCATCCTTCCCGCCAAGACGTTTAATCAAAATATCCGCCGCCGTTTTGCCAATCTCAAAGCGTGGTGTAATCACGCTGGCGATTTTTTGCAGCCGCGCACGGCCAATTTCCAGCCCGTGGAAACCGGCAATCGCCATTTTTCCCGGCACATCGTACTGCTGTGCCTGACACTCCAGCAGCACGCCAACCGCCAGGTCATCGTTGGTACAGAAAATAGCGTCAATATCCGGCTTTTCCGCCATCGCCTGCTGGAACATTTTGCGCCCCAGCGCTACCGACGAAATCGTTTTTGGCGCCAGGTGATACGCCTCCAGCCCCTGCGCAGCCAGCGCATTCTCGGTACCGCGGTAACGACTCAAATCGCGAGGGTCGTCCATTGATCCAAAGAACGCAATGTGACGTTTTCCACTGTCGATAAACGCCTGGGTCATCTCGAAGGCCGCTTTTTCGTTATCGAAACCGACCTGTATATCCAGATACTGGCCGCTAATATCCATCAGTTCCGCCACAGGTACGCCGCTGGCGCGCACGTACTGGATCATCCGCTCGGTATGCAGCTTTCCGGTGAGGATCAAGCCGTCGATATTGTAAGAGAGCAGATTCAGAACCTCGCGTTCTTCACGCTCGGCGTCATATTCGTAGTTGGCGATCAGCGTCTGGTACTGGCAAGCCGAGGTGACGGATTCAATTCCCGCCAGCACGTCGGCAAAGATCTGATTACGAAACGAGGGGATCAGCACACCAATAGTTTTGCTACGTGCGTTGAGCAGAATTTCCGGAGCGCGGTTAGGAATGTAGTTGTTCTCTTCCATGATTTTCGAAATCAATTCACGGCTGCGTTGCGACACCTGATTCGGGTCACGCAGATAACGGCTGACCGTCATCTTATTCAGACCGGCCAGATTAGCGATATCCTGTAATGTCATCCGATTGTTTTTCATGAGGTTCTCTACGACCAACATCCCATTATGCTCGCAGAGAACCTTATCACAGCCGGTTAGCGACTGCACTCCTCGCTCAACCTTAACGCGTTACCATCTCAGCCGACGGCGACGTGGTTTCATTTTGCGCACGAACGCAGTACATCAGCACCACCGATGACAGCAGAGCAATCGCCATGAAGGTGTAGGAGACGCCCGGCCCGCCGGTCACGCCGTTGAGGTAACCCACCAGCCACGCGCCGAGGAATGCCCCTAACGCGCCAAAACTGTTGATCATTCCCATCGACACGCCGGAGACGTTGCGCGGCAGTAGTTCGGGGATCAGCGCGAAGAACGGTCCGTAAGGCGCATACATACAGGCAGCGGCAACGACCAGCAGCGCGTAAGAGAGCCAGAAGGACTGGTTGCCCAGCATCCACGAGGCAAAGAACGCAATGGCAGCAATCAGCAGCAGCGGCCAGATAAACAGCTTACGGTTCTGGTATTTATCGGACAGCCAGGAAACCGTCAGCATCAGGCAGATCGCCGCCAGATACGGCACTGCCGCCAGCCAGCCCACCGCCACAATATCCATCTGCGCCGCGTTTTTCAGAATCGACGGCATCCACATCATGAAGCCATACACCCCGATGCTCCACAGCGCATGCACCGCGCAAAGCATAATGACGCTGCGTGAACGCATCGCTTCACCGTAGTTGCGCATCGGTTTGATGTCCCGCTGCTCGCGGTCCATCGCCTGCTGTAACGCCTGTTTCTCCTGCTCGCTCAACCAACCCGCATCCGCCGGTTTGTCGCGCACCAGAATCACCCAGCAGAAAGCCCAGATCACCGCAGGAATACCTTCAATGATAAACATTTCACGCCAGCCCCAGGCTTCAATCAGGTAGCCAGAGACAATCGACATCCACAGCACTGTGACCGGGTTACCGAGAATTAAAAAGGTGTTGGCGCGCGAGCGTTCAGTTTTGGTAAACCAGTTGCTGATATAAATCAGCATCGCGGGCATCACCGCCGCTTCGACGATGCCGAGAATAAAGCGGATCGCCATCAGCGTTGGGATATTGCTGACAAAGCCGGTCGCCGCGGCACAAAGCCCCCAGAGGATCAGGCTGTAAAAAATCATTTTACGGACGCTATGTTTAACGGCATACATGGCGCCAGGCACCTGGAAAAAGAAATATCCCAGGAAAAAGAGCGCGCCAATCAGCGAGGCCGTGCCCTGGGTGATCCCTAAATCGTGTTCGATACCAGCGGCAGCGGCAAAGCCGTAATTGGCGCGGTCGAGATAAGCTAAGCTGTAGGTAATAAAAATAATCGGCATTAAATACCACCAGCGACGCGCTGGCAGTTTTGCGAGCATATTCATACTCACTCCTTGGATTATCATTAAAGGATGAGGTTGCTTCCCGCGGCCTCGTTAGCGATCAAACAGCGGCCAGCATGCCGCCATCGACAAACAGAAGATGCCCATTCACAAAGTCAGAGGCGGGCGCAGCGAGATAAACCGCCGCGCCGATCAACTCTTCCGGGTTACCCCAGCGAGCAGCGGGCGTGCGCTGGAACAGCCAGGCGGAGAATGCTTCATCGTTAACCAGCGCGGTGGTCATGTCGGTAGCGAAATAGCCGGGAGCAATACCGTTGACCTGAATATTGTATTCCGCCAGTTCCACGCACATGCCACGGGTTAACATTTTGACCGCGCCTTTTGACGCCGCGTAGGGGGTAATGGTTTTACGACCTAATTCACTTTGCATTGAGCAGATATTAATAATCTTCCCGCGGCGGCGTTGCACCATGTAGCGGGAAACCTGCTGTGATACCAGAAAGACCGATTTCTGGTTTACATCAATCACTTTGTCCCATTCAGCCTCCGGGAATTCGGTGAAGGGATAACGACGCTGGATTCCGGCGTTGTTAATTAAAATATCAATGGCCCCAACGTCCTTTTCAATTTGCGCGATGGCGCACGCCACCTCTTCCCCGCTGGTAACATCAAATCCATAGCCAACAGCGCGATAGCCTTCGGCCACCAGTTTGTCCGCCGCCGCCTGCGCCCGCTGCTGGGTAATGTCGTTAATAACAATCTCAGCACCGTGCGCCGCCAGACCGCTGGCCAGCAGGTTACCAATGCCCTGAGCGGAACCGGTAATCAGCGCGCGTTTACCGGTCAGGTCGAATAGGTTTTTCATGAAAAAACTCCTTTTTTGATAACTGTTACGCGTAACTGTATACGCGTAACAGTAGAAAAAAGAAGATCCAGAAAGAGGAAAATGATCGTTATGTGATCAACGTTACATTTACGTGCAAGATAAAAAAAGAGGGATAGGCCTGATAAGCGTAACGCGTTCAGGCCGTAGGGACAGGTTGCCTGATGGCGGCGTAAACGCCTTATCCGGCCTACAAAAACGACAAAAACTAATGCAAAATATCGCCAGTCCGGGCACTGCGACGCCAGGACTGCGCCGGACTAAACGTCCTTCACCCGCCCGGTCATCCACAGCGTAACCACCGAAATCACCGCAATCACCCAATAGACGGCATAGTGACCGTAGCTTTGCGCAACTGCCCCCTGAATCACCCCTGCCAGAATGACTCCCGTTGAAATACTGTTGGTAAATAATGTGGTCGCTGACCCCGCACGTCCGGGCATCAGATCCTGAAACCACAGCATGCCTATCCCGGCGATAATACCGATAAATACCGCGTTAAACAGTTGCAGCACCAGCAGCGCCGTACGGCTGTGAAAGAAGATCAAACCAATATAAAACAGCACGCCTGCCGCTACGGCCGCGATCATCATTCGCCGTTTACCAAAGCGCTTCACGTAATAGCCTGCCAGAATCATCGCCGGAATTTCCAGCCCAGCCGCCGTCCCCATCAGGATCCCGGCCAGCTTGTCCGGCAAGCCCAGTTCAAGACTTATCCACAGTGGCATATCAATGATGTACATGGTGTTGCAGGTCCACATCAGCGTGGAGGCAATAAACAACATACGCACATTTTTGTCCTGCCAACCGCCGGTCTGTTCCAGCGGCACGTCTACAGGCTGCTCCACCCGCGCGACAGACGGCAGTATCAGCGCAATCAGCACCAGGCTAATGGCAAAAATCCCTGCGGCAATGGAAAACATCGCCGTAAAGCCGTAATTCAGCGCCAGCATGAATGCCAGTGGCGGTCCTATCACCCAGGCCAGCGAAAGCTGCGCACGCATCACCGAGCTAAACATCACCACTTCACGCGCGGAGTTATCAGCATATTCTCGCGCCAGCGCAAACAGCTGCGGCATGGCGGTGTTCGCCAGCGAGGCCAGCAGCACACCGCAGGTGATCAGCGTGAGATAGTGGCGATTAAAGGCAAACAGCAGCGCATTGCCAATTGCCATCAGACAGCAGAACATGATCAACTTACGCCGATCGCCCTGGCTGTCGGATCGTTTCGCCAGGCCAAGGCTGACGACGATCCCGACAATCGCATTGACGGTGTAAAACAGCCCGACCCAAAATGGCTGCGCCCCGACTTCACGGCTCAGGAACAGACTCAGAGTGGGTGCCTGCAATGCCCCCGCCACGCCCATCATAAAAGCGACCAGCATAAATGCCGCGTAAACGCCGTTGAGGCGCCGTCCCATGGTCATAATCCAGAGCATATCTTTCCTTTTAAGCGCAGCTGAAACGAAAAAAGCCAGCAGATAATACCTGCTGGCGGGTGAACGAGGCTGTATCCTGCCATTATATCTGGCATCGACGCTGGGTAAAAAACGCATAATCCAGGCGGAGGGCGCTGGGTATAGAAATCTATTCCCAAGCCTGACAACGCAGAGTATGCGTTTTTTACACGCGTCCCGGAGGGCTGGGGCCATTTTTTCACATAGCTGTGTTGCTCACACCCTATTTGGTTCACCAAATTTCACTGTTCGCGCCTTGCCATGTGAAAAAATAGCCACCAGCGATGCTCAGATATAATGGCAGGATACAGCCTGCACCAATACTCAGTCACACATGATGTCTGCAATTTCCAATTCAGGAGTCAGATGTCATCTCCCACTGCATCAGCTCTTCGAGCATCTTTAAGCGCTGCGGTGCGCTCAGGCAAGCCAACCAGGACGATTTTTCCGTCGTGGTAAAGTACTTCAACCAGAACTGACGCATAGATGACCCCTTCGTTGTCTCATCGCTTCATCGGAATCTATTATTGGCTTAATATAGGGATTATAAAATTGCTGAGTTTTCCGCAGGAGTTCCCCTTTTATGTCTTCTGGTCGTTTGCAACAACAGTTCATCCGTCTGTGGCAATGCTGTGACGGCAAAACGCAAGACACGACGCTCAACGAGCTGGCGGATCTGCTGAGCTGCTCGCGCCGCCATATGCGTACGCTGCTTAATACCATGCAGGATCGCGGCTGGTTAACGTGGGAAGCTGAAGTTGGACGAGGTAAACGCTCGCGCCTGACATTCCTCTATACCGGGCTGGCGCTCCAGCAGCAGCGCGCGGAAGACCTATTGGAACAGGATCGCATCGATCAACTGGTGCAACTGGTCGGTGACAAAACGGCCGTACGGCAAATGCTGGTCTCCCATCTGGGTCGCAGCTTTCGCCAGGGTCGGCATATCATGCGCGTTCTCTATTACCGCCCCATGCACAACCTGCTCCCCGGCACGGCATTACGCCGCTCCGAAACCCATATCGCCCGGCAAATCTTCAGCGCCTTAATTCGGGTAAATGAGGAAAATGGGGAACTGGAAGCGGACATTGCCCATCACTGGCAGCAAATTTCACCTTTACACTGGCGATTCTTCCTGCGTCCGGGGATCCATTTTCATCATGGCCGCGAGCTGGAAATGGCAGATGTTATCGCCTCACTGATGCGCATTAACAGCCTGCCGCTGTACTCACACATCACGCAGATCGTCTCTCCCACGGCCTGGACGCTGGATATCCATCTGGCCCAGCCAGACCGCTGGCTTCCCTGGCTATTGGGGCAGGTCCCCGCCATGATCCTGCCGCGAGAATGGGAAACGCTAAACAACTTCTCCAGTCACCCGATTGGTACCGGTCCGTATGCGGTAATACGAAACACCAATAACCAACTGAAAATTCATGCATTTGATGATTACTTTGGCTACCGGGCCCTGATCGACGAAGTTAACGTTTGGGTATTACCCGACATCGGAGAAGAGCCTGGCGGCGGGTTGACGCTAAAAGGTCCCACAGAGGATGAAAAGGCGATCGAAAGCCGCCTCGAAGAAGGTTGCTACTACCTGCTGTTTGATGCGCGTAGCCACCGTGGAGCTAACCAGGAGGTCCGCGAATGGGTAAGCCGCATTCTCTCGCCAACGAATTTAATCTGCCACGCCGACGAACAGTACCAGCGACTGTGGTTTCCCGCGTATGGTTTACTCCCCCGCTGGCATCACGCAAAACCCGGCCATGGTGAAAAACCCGCCGGGCTGGAAACGCTGACTATCACTTACTATCGCGATCACATCGAACACCGGATTATCGCGCAGATAATGAAGACATTGCTCGCGCAGCATCAGGTGCAGTTGAATATTCAGGAGATCGACTACGATCAATGGCATGCAGGTGAAATCGTCAGCGATATCTGGCTCAACAGCGCCAACTTTACCCTACCGCTCGACTTCTCACTGTTCGCCCATTTGTGCGAAGTCCCGTTGCTGCAAAACTGTATCTCGCGGGACTGGGAAAACGATGCGGCTCGCTGGCGAACGGGCGAAATGAGCCTGGCTGCATGGTGCCAACAGCTGCTCGCCACAAAGGCCATTGTGCCATTAATCCACCACTGGCTGATCATTCAGGGACAGCGCAGTATGCGCGGGCTGCGCATGAATACCCTCGGCTGGTTTGATTTTAAATCGGCGTGGTTTGCTCCGCCGGATCCTTAATTGCTGCTAAGCAACAAAATCATTACACTAACGCCGTTCTCAACGGGGTGCTAAATAAAAACATACACAAAATCATTCGATCTGCGTATGGGCTGAGAGATACCCGTCGAACCTGATCCGGATAATGCCGGCGAAGGGATTTGAGGCTTATCTCAAGTCCTTTGCCACCCAACTCTTGAGGTGCAAAGTGTTTAAAAAATGTCTTCCGCTTTTACTGCTGTGCGCAGCGCCTGTCTTCGCCAAACCTGTACTGACCGTCTATACCTACGACTCGTTCGCAGCTGACTGGGGCCCGGGCCCAACAATCAAAAAAGCCTTTGAAGCTGACTGCAATTGCGAGCTGAAACTGGTCGCGCTGGAAGATGGCGTCTCGCTGCTTAACCGCCTGCGCATGGAAGGAAAAAACAGCAAAGCCGACGTCGTGCTGGGTCTGGATAACAACCTTCTGGAAGCCGCCACACAAACCAAACTGTTTGCCAAAAGTGGTGTAGCAAACGACACCGTTAACGTACCCGGCGGCTGGAAAAACGATACCTTCGTGCCGTTTGACTACGGTTATTTCGCCTTCGTTTATGATAAGAACAAGCTGAAGAATCCGCCCAAAAGCCTGAAAGAACTGGTAGAGAGCGACCAAAAATGGCGCGTCATTTATCAGGATCCACGCACCAGCACGCCAGGTCTGGGTCTGCTGCTATGGATGCAGAAAGTCTATGGTGATAAAGCGCCAGAGGCGTGGCAGAAACTGGCAGCCAAAACCGTCACCGTCACCAAGGGCTGGAGCGAAGCCTACGGCCTGTTCCTGAAAGGTGAAAGCGATCTGGTGCTCAGCTACACCACCTCTCCGGCCTATCACATCATCGCCGAGAAAAAAGACAACTACGCCGCAGCTAATTTTAGTGAAGGCCACTATTTGCAGGTGGAAGTCGCCGCCCGCACCGCGGCCAGCAAGCAGCCGGAACTGGCCGAGAAATTCCTGAAGTTCATGGTGTCTCCGGCATTCCAGAATGCGATTCCGACCGGCAACTGGATGTATCCCGTGACGCAAGTCGCCCTGCCGTCAGGATTCGAGCAACTGAATAAACCGACCACCGCGCTGGAATTTACGCCACAGCAGGTTGCGGCTCAACGTCAGGCATGGATTAGCGAATGGCAACGCGCCGTCAGCCGTTAATCCCCGGCTGGCTGGTTCCAGGGCTTACCGCCGCCACGCTGATGGTGGCCGTTGCCCTGGCCGCGTTTCTGGCACTGTGGTTTAACGCCCCGCAGGGAGAGTGGTTCTCGCTGTGGCAAGATGACTACCTGTGGCACGTGGTGCGCTTTTCTTTCTGGCAGGCTTTTCTATCCGCTGTGCTGTCGGTTGTCCCGGCGATTTTCCTTGCCAGAGCGCTCTATCGCCGCCGTTTTCCAGGACGTCTGGCGCTGCTGCGCCTGTGCGCCATGACATTAATCCTGCCGGTGCTGGTCGCGGTCTTCGGTATTCTTAGCGTCTACGGTCGCCAGGGTTGGCTGGCCTCACTCTGGCATGTCTTCGGGCTGGAATGGACCTTTTCGCCTTACGGTTTGCAGGGCATTCTGCTGGCTCACGTCTTTTTCAATCTGCCGATGGCCAGCCGCCTGCTGTTACAATCGCTGGAGAGTATTCCCGGCGAACAGCGGCAGTTAGCCGCTCAGTTGGGTATGCGTGGCTGGCATTTCTTCCGTTTTGTTGAATGGCCGTGGCTGCGTCGTCAGATCCTGCCCGTCGCAGCACTCATCTTTATGCTGTGCTTCGCCAGCTTCGCCACCGTTCTGTCGCTGGGCGGCGGGCCACAGGCCACGACCATCGAGCTGGCTATCTATCAGGCGCTGAATTTTGATTACGATCCTGCCCGCGCAGCCATGCTGGCGTTGATCCAGATGGTTTGTTGTTTGGCGCTGGTGCTTCTCAGTCAACGTCTGAGCCGCGCGATTGCTCCCGGTGCTACCCTGGTACAAGGCTGGCGCGATCCTGACGATCGCCTGCACAGCCGACTGACTGACGCAATCCTGATTATTCTGGCCCTGTTGCTGTTGCTGCCGCCGCTGCTGGCGGTGATTGTCGATGGCTTAAACCGCCATGTTCTGGATGTACTGATGCAGCCAGTGCTGTGGCAGGCGCTGGGAACCTCGCTGCGCATCGCATTAGCAGCAGGAGCGTTATGCGTCATACTCACCATGATGCTGTTATGGAGCAGTCGTGAACTTCGTGCACGACAGCAGGTGCTGGCAGGTCAGATGCTGGAACTGAGCGGCATGATGATCCTCGCCATGCCGGGTATCGTGCTGGCAACCGGCTTCTTTCTGCTGCTCAATAACACTATTGGGCTTCCCGAATCTGCCGACGGCATTGTCATTTTTACCAATGCGCTGATGGCGATCCCTTATGCATTGAAGGTGCTGGAAAACCCAATGCGTGACGTCACTGCGCGCTATAGTATGTTGTGCCAATCGTTGGGCATTGAGGGATGGTCGCGCCTGAAAGTGGTTGAACTGCGCGCCCTGAAGCGCCCGCTGGCACAGGCGATGGCGTTTGCCTGCGTGCTGTCGATTGGCGATTTTGGCGTAGTGGCGTTATTTGGTAATGAGGATTTCCGCACCCTGCCGTTTTATTTATATCAGCAGATTGGCTCTTATCGCAGTCAGGATGGCGCAGTTACGGCGTTATTACTGCTGATCCTGTGCTTTACGCTGTTTACCGTTATTGAGAAATTGCCGGGTCGAAATGTTAAAACTGATTGATATCACATGGCTTTATCACCATCTGCCCATGCGCTTTACGCTGTCGGTCGCGCGCGGTGAGCAGATAGCGATACTCGGGCCCAGCGGCGCCGGGAAAAGTACGCTGCTGAATCTGATTGCCGGCTTTCTCACGCCTGCCAGCGGTAACATGGTGATTGACGGTGAAGATCACACCACGACACCACCCTCGCGCCGTCCTGTTTCTATGCTGTTTCAGGAAAACAACCTGTTCAGCCATCTGAGCGTACAGCAAAATATCGGCCTGGGCCTGAATCCTGGATTGAAGCTTAACGCATCGCAGCGGGAGAAAATACTCCACATCGCCCAGCAAATGGGGATCGACTCTCTGCTGGAACGCCTCCCCGGTGAGCTTTCCGGCGGACAGCGGCAGCGCGTGGCGCTGGCGCGTTGTCTGGTGCGGGAACAACCTATTTTACTGCTTGATGAACCGTTCTCTGCACTTGATCCCGCGCTGCGCCAGGAGATGCTAACGCTGGTGGCCGAAGTCTGTCGCGAGAAGCAACTGACGTTACTGATGGTTTCCCACAGCGTAGAAGATGCGGCGCGAATTGCGCCCCGCTCGATTGTGGTCGCCGACGGGCGCATCGCCTGGCAGGGCGATACGGACGATCTGTTAAGCGGCAACGCTAGCGCCTCGGCGCTATTGGGCATTAAAGCATAATGCGTTGCCGGATAAGGCGAAGCCGCCATCCGGCAAAAGATTCGTCAGTAACCCACGACTTTACGCAGAATATCGATATACACCGGCATCAGTGGATGGCGCAGTAACGCCACCAACGCAACCACACCGATCCCGAGCGTCAACGGCGCCAGATACAGCAAACGGCTGCGGGGGAAATACGCCGTTAAGCGATCAACAGCCGCTTTGCCACTGCGCCATAGCCGCCAGCAAAACCAGCCGCCCACCCAGAGCAACACCGCCGTCGCCAGCAGCAACCATTTGAAATCCCCGCTCTGCATATCAGAAGGAATATCAATTGCCGCCCCCGCCAGGATCCCCGGCAGGAAGTAGAACGGTGGCCACAGCACGCAGCCGATAATATTCGGGACGATAAATTTAGCGACAGGCAGATCCAGCATGCCTGCTACCATCGGCACCAGCGGACGCGTCGGTCCGACAAAACGCCCCACCAGAATAGTAAACATGCTGTGCTGATGCAGGGCGTGCTCGGTTTTATCCAGCAACGCCTTGTTCTTTTTCATGAACGACCAACGGTGCAATGGCTTTTTAAAGCGCCAGCCCAGCCAAAAAGAGATCCAGTCCCCCAATAAGCAACCTATAATGCCCGCAAGCCAGGCATGCCAGAAGTTCAGTTCGCCGCTGCCAATCAGCGCCCCCAGCCCCGCCATCATCACGGTCCCGGGTAGAATCAGGCCAACCAGCGCCAGCGACTCCAAAAAAGCCACCAGAAGTACGGCGATCAGAGAGTACAGGGCGGACTGGAGAATAAAGTGTTCCAGCAATGCTTGCATAATGTGTCCGTCAAATTTACGAAGCAGGGATTTTGATAACCCCTCTCAACTTCGTCAAGCCATCAATTGTCTGAATAGATTGCGAGTTATGACAACTTTCAGGATACATCATTCACTTTTTATTCACATCCAGCGCGAAACTCGCTCGGACTGGCGCCGGTACATTTTTTGAAAACACGAGAGAAATAGAGCTGGTCGTCAAAACCAACATTGCGACCTACGGTGGCAATGGGCATACGTGTGGTACTCAGTAATAGCTTCGCCTGGCTGATGCGCTGGTCCTCGCGCCAGCTTAATACGCTGATACCTAACTGCTGACGGAACAGATGCGACAAACGGGAAGGCGACAGGCAGACGTGCTGCGCGACGCTGGCGATATCAAAATTGCTGTCCGCCAGGTGATCGCTGATGTACTGGCAGGCATCGCGGACGCGGTTGTCCATGGGCGGGTGTAGCGATTCATTGATGGCTTCCATACGTCGGAGCAACAACTGTTCCAGTAAATTAATCGCCAGCAGTTCGGAATAACGACCTTCTCCCTGCCCAGCGTTAATTATCTGCCCAAACAGCTCGTTAAAATGCGGCTGATGCGCTTCATCCGGGCGGAAAAAACCGGTCTGGGCAAAAATGGCTGGCCAGGTCAGCCACTCCTGCCAGTAGGCGCGCGGGCGAAAGTAAACCCACTGGTGATACCACTCGCTGGCGTCAGGGTGGCGTCCGTAGTGGTGAATTTCTCCAGGTGGAAACAACAGAATATCGCCAGGCCGGCAGACAAACTGCTTGCCCTGATTATTGATAATCCCTTCGCCACGGATGGTGAGATTGAGGATATAACCCTTCATACCCAGCGGCCTGTCGATAAAAAAATCCAGGTATCCGTTCGCCTCAATGGGGGTTAATCCGGCCACCAAATGCGCGTTAAACGAATAACCTGGCAACAGGGGATCGTTTTGCGTTTCAGCCATAATTTCAATACTCCCTATGTCCTGCCAAGAAACAATTTGTCCATATTACGCCAGACATCATCGCTGTCGCCCCTGCGGGCCGCTGTATTTGCGGTAATGGACCACCAATCCCGCGTGTGAAAAGCTCTATGTAAAAAACATGTACTACGCCAACATCAAAATCGGCTAACAAAAGTGTCTATAACTACGGCAGAAATGTCCACATTGATTATTTGCACAGCGTCACACTTTGTGATGCCACAGCATTTTAATCCATAAGATTAGCGGATCCTGCCTGACGGTTTTTATCGCTACTCACTACTGTTTATCCATACCCGTATTTTTGGATGGAGTAAGACGATGGCGATTGCAATTGGCCTCGATTTTGGTAGTGATTCAGTACGCGCTTTGGCGGTGGAATGTGCCACCGGCGAAGAGATCGCCACCAGCGTTGAGTGGTATCCACGTTGGCAGGAAGGGCAGTATTGCGATGGCCCAAACAACCAGTTTCGCCATCATCCGCGCGACTACATTGAATCCATGGAAGCGGCGCTGAAAACCGTATTGGCCGAACTGAGCGCTGAACAGCGCGCGGAAGTGGTCGGGATCGGCGTTGACAGTACCGGCTCAACCCCGGCGCCCATCGATGCAGACGGTAACGTACTGGCACTGCGTCCGGAGTTCGCGGAAAACCCGAATGCAATGTTTGTCCTGTGGAAAGATCACACCTCAGTAGAAGAAGCTGAAGAAATCACCCGCCTGTGCCACACACCGGGCAAGATCGATTACTCCCGCTATATCGGCGGCATTTATTCCAGCGAATGGTTCTGGGCCAAAATCCTGCATGTAACTCGTCAGGACCATGCGGTAGCCGAAGCTGCGGTCTCGTGGATTGAGCTATGCGATTGGGTTCCGGCCCTGCTCTCCAACACCGTACGCCCACAGGATATTCGTCGCGGTCGCTGCAGCGCCGGACATAAATCCCTGTGGCATGAAAGCTGGGGTGGTCTGCCGCCAGCCAGTTTCTTTGACGAACTCGACCCCATCCTCAACCGCCATCTGCAATACCCAATGTTTACCAATACCTTCACCGCGGATCTGCCGGTTGGCACCCTGTGCGCCGAGTGGGCACAGCGCCTGGGGCTACCGGAAAGCGTGGTGATTGCAGGCGGTGCTTTTGACTGCCATATGGGCGCGGTTGGCGCAGGCGCACAGCCTAACACGCTGGTGAAAGTCATCGGCACGTCGACCTGCGACATTCTGCTTGCCGACAAGCACAGCGTCGGCGAACGCGCGGTGAAAGGCATTTGCGGCCAGGTTGATGGCAGCGTAGTGCCTGATTTTATTGGCCTCGAAGCTGGCCAGTCCGCATTCGGCGATATCTATGCCTGGTTTAGCCGCGTGCTGAGCTGGCCTCTGGAACAGCTTGCCGCACAGCATCCGGAACTGCAGCCCCAGATTAAAGCCAGTCAAAAACAGCTGCTGCCTGCACTCACTGAAGCCTGGGCTAAAAATCCATCACTGGAGCATCTCCCGGTGGTGCTCGACTGGTTCAACGGTCGCCGTACGCCCAATGCCAACCAGCGTTTGAAAGGGGTAATTACCGATCTGAACCTGGCAACTGACGCGCCAGCGCTGTTCGGTGGGCTGATTGCCGCCACGGCCTTTGGCGCACGCGCCATTATGGAATGCTTCACCGAACAAGGCATTGCGGTTAACAACGTAATGGCGCTTGGCGGTATCGCGCGCAAGAACCCGGTCATCATGCAGGCCTGCTGTGACGTGTTGAACCGCCCGCTACAGATTGTCGCTTCAGACCAGTGCTGCGCACTCGGTGCGGCTATCTTCGCTGCCGTTGCCGCGAAAGTACACGTCGATATCCCAGCCGCTCAGCAGCAAATGGCAAGCGCCGTGGAAAACACGCTGCAACCTCGCCCAGAGCAGGCTCAACGTTTTGAACAACTCTACCGCCGCTATCAGCACTGGGCGGTAAGCGCTGAACAACAATACCTTCCGACTGCCGCTCCGGCGCAACAAACCCCGGTAGACCTGGCAACCCTGACACATTAAGGACACGACAATGACGATTTTTGATAACTATGAAGTGTGGTTTGTGATTGGTAGCCAGCATCTGTATGGCCCTGAAACCCTGCGTCAGGTAACCCAACATGCGGAGCACGTCGTTAACGCACTGAATACTGAAGCCAAACTGCCCTGTAAGCTGGTATTAAAACCGCTGGGCACTTCCCCTGACGAGATTACCGCTATCTGTCGTGACGCTAACTACGACGATCGCTGTGCAGGGATGGTGGTCTGGCTGCATACCTTCTCCCCGGCCAAAATGTGGATCAACGGCCTGACTATCCTTAATAAACCGCTACTTCAGTTCCACACCCAGTTCAACGCCGCCCTGCCGTGGGACAGCATTGATATGGACTTTATGAACCTGAACCAAACCGCGCACGGCGGTCGTGAGTTCGGCTTTATCGGCGCACGTATGCGTCAGCAGCACGCCGTGGTCACCGGTCACTGGCAGGATAAACAAGCGCATGAACGCATTGGCTCCTGGATGCGCCAGGCCGTGTCCAAACAGGATACCCGCCACCTGAAAGTCTGCCGCTTTGGCGACAACATGCGCGAAGTTGCGGTCACAGATGGCGATAAAGTCGCTGCGCAGATCAAGTTCGGCTTCTCGGTAAACACCTGGGCCGTGGGCGATCTGGTGCAGGTCGTGAACGCAATTAGCGACGGCGAAATCAACGCGCTAATCGATGAGTATGAAAGCACTTACACCATGACGGCGGCGACGCAAGTCCACGGTGAAAAACGTCAGAACGTCCTGGAAGCTGCCCGTATTGAACTGGGGATGAAGCGCTTCCTGGAACAGGGTGGATTCCACGCCTTCACCACCACATTTGAAGATTTACACGGCCTGAAACAGCTTCCGGGTCTGGCCGTACAGCGTCTGATGCAGCAAGGCTATGGCTTTGCGGGTGAAGGCGACTGGAAAACCGCCGCTCTGCTTCGCATCATGAAGGTGATGTCAACCGGTCTGCAGGGCGGCACCTCATTTATGGAGGATTACACCTACCACTTCGAGAAAGGCAACGATCTGGTACTCGGTTCGCACATGCTGGAAGTTTGCCCGTCCATCGCGGTGGAAGAGAAACCGATCCTCGACGTACAGCACCTCGGCATTGGTGGTAAAGACGATCCCGCCCGTCTGATCTTCAACACCAAAGCCGGCCCGGCCGTGGTTGCCAGCCTGATCGATCTCGGCGATCGTTTTCGCCTGCTGGTTAACTGCATCGACACGGTACAAACACCGCACTCCCTGCCGAAACTGCCTGTAGCTAACGCGCTGTGGAAAGCTCAACCGGATCTGCCAACCGCATCTGAAGCATGGATCCTGGCCGGTGGCGCGCACCACACCGTGTTCAGCCACGCGCTGGATCTGAACGATATGCGCCAGTTCGCTGAAATGCACGATATCGAGATCGCTGTGATCGATAACGATACCCGCCTGCCGGCCTTTAAGGACGCGCTGCGCTGGAACGAAGTGTATTACGGGTTCAAACGTTAATTGTCGAAACGGATTGCCCGGTGGCATTTCATTTACCGGGCCTACAAATCACCGTAGGCCGGATAAGCGAAGCGCCATCCGGCATTCAGGAGTTAACATGCTAGAAGATCTTAAACGTCAGGTACTGGAAGCCAATCTGGCGTTGCCTAAGCACAATCTGGTCACCCTGACCTGGGGGAACGTCAGCGCCGTCGATCGCGAGCGCGACGTGTTTGTGATTAAACCTTCCGGGGTCGATTACAGCGTAATGACCGCAGACGATATGGTGGTAGTCAGTATCGCCACGGGTGAAGTAGTCGAAGGCCAGAAGAAGCCCTCTTCCGACACCCCAACGCACCGACTGCTGTATCAGGCATTCCCGACCATTGGCGGTATTGTTCATACCCACTCGCGTCACGCGACAATCTGGGCGCAGGCGGGTCAGTCGATTCCGGCCACGGGTACCACCCATGCGGACTATTTCTACGGTTCGATTCCCTGCACACGGAAAATGACCGACGAAGAAATCAACGGCGAATATGAATGGGAAACCGGCAATGTGATCGTTGAAACCTTTGAGAAACAAGGTATTGGCGCCTCGCAGATGCCTGGCGTGCTAGTGCACTCTCACGGTCCGTTTGCCTGGGGAAAAAATGCCGAAGATGCAGTGCATAACGCCATCGTGCTGGAAGAAGTCGCCTACATGGGGATCTTCTGTCGCCAGCTCGCGCCGCAATTGCCAGATATGCAACAAACCCTGCTAGATAAGCATTACCTGCGTAAACACGGTGCTAAAGCCTACTACGGGCAGTAACCTTTATATAAGCGCGTTTTGATCGTCGCGCGCTTTATTTCTACTCGGCTATATATTCAGCAAAAGCACTTTGATAAACACAGTTATTAGAAGAAACATACTCAATCACATTGTCATAATTCCCATGAGTTTCCTCTCCTTCCAGTGAATGGAAGAAAATATAATCTGTTATCGTTGACTGCCATTTCTGCCCACACAACAAATAATTAATTACCGTATCACGATGACCATTTCTTCTGTCATGCCCCTGCCAGTGAAAAAAAGCGTTTCCACTTTCAATTATTTCAGTCCGCCAAATTTGTCCGGTCCATGTTTTGCACTCAATATATTTGCTCACAGTTTTAATTAATGGGTTTGATAGCTGAGTATTAACAAATAGATAGTGCTGGTATCCAGGCAAAATTGCCTGAGTATAAACATTCATAAAAACTCCATCTCATCACTTTCCCGGATATGTATTAAGAAGCACCCGAACAGTAAGCTGAAAATAAATTATATCCCGAGATAAAAACCAAATTCTACAGAGAGATTCCCGACGAATTCGAACTGAAAATCCGTTTCTATTCGGCAATAAATACGATTAAATATATATTATATTTCAAACTCATATCCGGATGCTTCGAATAAAATCTTTACATCAACCATTAATAAACACAAATAAAAAAAGTAACTTTTCCTGAATCCGAGAAAGATGTAGCAAAAATAAATAAGTACAAATCCGAAAAACAGCAAACATCCGATAATGGACTTTATAATATCAATTCAATACATAACCCAGATGGACAATCGCCATTTAAAACAACAGCCACACCAATAAAATAGTTCACTGCAACTCGTCTTAGGCACGATATTCATATATTAAATACGAAGATAACCCAGGCTGACACAACACATTTTTTACTCAGAGACGCTTTTTACTCCAGCGGGTACCGCGTCTTACGCCGAATAACTGTACAAAATAACAGTACAATCATGTAAACCAGGCTATAATAGTGTCTGGCTTTTTGACGGATACACAGCGTGGCGCAGGCAGGCTTTATTCTAACCCGACACTGGCGGGACACTCCGCAGGGAACTGAGGTCTCATTCTGGCTGGCTACAGACGATGGGCCGCTGCAGGTCACGCTTGCGCCTCAGGAGTCAGTCGCGTTTATTCCCACCAGTCAGGTTCCTCGCGTCACGTCATTATTACGCACTGAAAACGGCTATCGCCTGACGCCTCTTCAGTTGCAAGACTTCCACCGCCAGCCCGTTTCCGGCCTGTATTGCCGCTCACATCGCCAGCTTATGCGGCTGGAAAAACTGCTGCGCGAAAACGCAGTCACCGTCTACGAAGCCGACGTACGGCCGCCGGAGCGGTATCTGATGGAGCGCTTTATCACCTCCCCTGTTTGGGTCGAAGGCGACAGACATGACGACATGCTGGTTAATGCCCGCCTGAAGCCGAACCCTGACTATCGACCACCGCTAAAATGGGTATCGCTGGATATCGAAACCACGCGCCACGGCGAACTCTACTGCATCGGTCTTGAGGGCTGTGGGCAGCGTATTGTCTATATGCTCGGCCCGGCAAACGGTGATGCCTCTGCGCTGGATTTTGAACTTGAGTACGTTGCAAGCCGCCCGCAGTTGTTGGAAAAGCTCAATGACTGGATTGCCCGTCACGATCCTGATGTGATAATCGGCTGGAACGTCGTGCAATTCGATTTACGCGTCCTGCAAAAGCACGCCGAACGTTACCGCATTCCCCTGCGTTTTGGTCGTGACAATAGCGAGCTGGAGTGGCGCGAGCATGGCTTCAAAAACGGCGTGTTCTTCGCGCAGGCTAAAGGTCGCCTGATTATCGACGGCATTGAGGCGCTCAAATCCGCATTCTGGAATTTCTCGTCATTTTCGCTGGAGACGGTGTCGCAGGAGCTACTGGGCGAAGGGAAGTCAATTGATAATCCCTGGGACAGGATGGACGAAATCGATCGCCGGTTTGCCCAGGATAAGCCCGCGCTCGCCACCTACAATCTCAAAGACTGTGAGTTGGTCACGCGTATTTTTCATAAAACCGAGATCATGCCATTTCTGCTGGAACGATCGACGGTCAACGGTCTGCCGGTCGACCGGCACGGTGGTTCAGTTGCCGCCTTCGGACATCTCTACCTGCCACGAATGCACCGGGCGGGTTATGTGGCACCGAACCTGGGTGAAGTCCCCGCTCACGCCAGCCCCGGTGGCTACGTGATGGACTCGCGCCCCGGCTTATACGACTCGGTACTGGTGCTGGATTACAAAAGCCTGTACCCCTCAATAATTCGTACTTTTTTAATCGATCCGGTGGGGCTTATCGAAGGAATGGCGCAGCCGGATCCGGAGCACAGCACCGAAGGGTTCCTTGACGCCTGGTTCTCACGTGAAAAGCACTGCCTGCCGGAAATCGTGACCCGGATCTGGCATGGTCGCGATGAAGCAAAACGCCGCGGCAATAAGCCGCTCTCGCAGGCGCTGAAAATCATCATGAACGCATTTTACGGCGTGCTGGGAACCACCGCCTGTCGCTTTTTCGACCCGAGACTGGCCTCGTCCATTACCATGCGCGGTCATGCGATCATGCGCCAGACCAAAGCGCTGATTGAAGCTCAGGGCTACGACGTTATCTATGGCGATACCGACTCGACCTTTGTCTGGCTGAAAAAGGCGCACTCAGAAGACGATGCCGCCCGGATTGGCCGTGAGCTGGTGAGCTATGTCAACGACTGGTGGGCGCAGTCGCTGAAGCAACAAAACCTGACCAGTGCGCTGGAGCTGGAATTTGAAACCCATTTTTGTCGCTTTCTGATGCCGACCATTCGCGGTGCAGATACCGGCAGTAAAAAACGCTATGCAGGGATGATTCAGGACGGCGCTGAGCAACGTATGGTGTTTAAGGGACTTGAAACGGTACGAACCGACTGGACGCCGCTGGCCCAACAGTTTCAGCAGGAGCTATACCTGCGAATTTTTCGTAACGAACCTTATCAGGAGTTTGTTCGCGAGACTATTGACCGTCTGATGGCCGGTGAAATGGATGAACAACTGGTGTACCGCAAGCGCCTGCGCCGCCCGTTAAGCGAATACCAGCGAAATGTTCCACCACACGTGCGTGCCGCGCGCCTCGCCGATGAGCAGAATGTAAAGCTGGGGCGTCCACCGCAGTATCAAAATCGCGGAACCATAAAATATGTCTGGACGGTCAATGGCCCAGAACCTGTTGATTATCAGCTATCTGTGCTCGATTACGAGCATTATCTGACACGCCAGATCCAACCCGTTGCCGAGGGAATTCTTCCCTTTATTGACGATAATTTTGCTACACTACTCACAGGGCAACTGGGGTTATTTTGACGCGTGACGAAACCGTCGCCATCCAGTACCATAGCGCCCTTTCCATTCCTGGACCCCAATACACTTGCTGCCACTTTACTCTGGCAGAGGGTGAGTATTGCCTGCAACTAAAGATATAGAGCCGAACATATATGCCTTTTACACTTGGTCAACGCTGGATCAGCGATACAGAAAGCGAATTGGGACTTGGTACCGTTGTCGCCATGGATGCGCGAACCGTCACATTACTTTTCTCATCGACGGGCGAAAACCGTCTGTATGCGCGCAGTGATTCCCCCGTGACCCGCGTGATGTTCAATCCTGGCGATACGATAACAAGCCATGAAGGCTGGCAACTGCATGTCGATGAAGTAAAAGAAGAAAACGGCCTGCTTGCCTATATCGGAACCCGCCTGGATACCGAAGAAACCGGTGTCATGCTGCGTGAAGTACTACTCGACAGCAAACTGGTATTCAGCAAACCACAAGATCGCCTGTTTGCCGGCCAGATTGACCGCATGGATCGCTTTGCTCTGCGCTATCGCGCGCGTAAATTTCAGAGCGAACAATACCGTATGCCGTGGAGTGGTTTGCGTGGTCAACGTACCAGCCTGATTCCTCACCAGCTGAACATTGCCCATGATGTTGGCCGTCGTCATGCCCCTCGCGTTTTACTGGCAGACGAAGTGGGTTTAGGTAAAACCATTGAAGCCGGGATGATCCTGCATCAACAGCTGCTGTCAGGCGCCGCAGAGCGCGTGCTGATCATCGTCCCAGAGACATTACAGCACCAGTGGCTGGTCGAAATGCTGCGTCGCTTCAACCTGCGTTTTGCACTGTTTGATGATGAGCGTTATGCAGAAGCGCAGCACGACGCCTACAACCCGTTTGAAACCGAACAACTGGTCATCTGCTCGCTGGACTTTGCCCGTCGCAGTAAACAGCGCCTGGAGCATCTGTGTGACGCCGAATGGGATCTGCTGATCGTCGATGAAGCGCATCACCTGGTGTGGAGCGAAGACGCGCCCAGCCGCGAATATATGGCCATTGAACAACTGGCAGAACGTGTGCCGGGCATCCTGCTGCTAACCGCTACACCGGAGCAGCTGGGTATGGAAAGTCACTTTGCTCGTCTGCGCCTGCTGGACCCCAGCCGTTTCCACGATTTCGCCCAGTTTGTTGAAGAGCAAAAAAATTATCGTCCGGTCGCCGACGCCGTCGCTATGTTACTGGCAGGCAACAAGCTGAGTAATAGTGAGCTGAACATGTTAGGCGACATGATTGGCGAGCAGGACATTGAACCGCTATTGCAGGCGGCAAACAGCGACAGCGAAGATGCCCAGAGCGCGCGTCAGGAGCTGGTTTCGATGCTGATGGACCGCCATGGCACCAGCCGCGTGCTGTTCCGTAACACCCGTAATGGTGTTAAAGGCTTCCCAAAACGCGAGCTGCACACCATCAAGCTGCCGCTGCCGACCCAATACCAGACGGCGATTAAAGTCTCCGGCATTATGGGTGCGCGTAAAAGCGCGGAAGACCGGGCGCGCGATATGCTCTACCCGGAACAGATTTATCAGGAATTCGAAGGCGATACCGGCACCTGGTGGAACTTTGACCCGCGCGTGGAATGGCTAATGGGCTATCTGACCAGCCACCGCTCGCAAAAAGTATTAGTTATCTGTGCAAAAGCCACCACCGCGCTTCAACTGGAGCAGGTCCTGCGCGAGCGAGAAGGTATCCGCGCAGCCGTGTTCCATGAAGGGATGTCGATCATTGAGCGTGACCGCGCCGCAGCCTGGTTTAGCGAAGAAGATAGCGGCGCTCAGGTAATGCTGTGTTCTGAAATCGGCTCCGAAGGGCGTAACTTCCAGTTCGCCAGCAATCTGGTGATGTTTGACCTGCCGTTCAATCCGGATCTACTGGAACAGCGTATTGGCCGTCTGGACCGTATTGGTCAGGCGCATGATATTCAGATCCACGTCCCGTACCTGGAAAAAACCGCACAATCCGTGCTGGTGCGCTGGTACCACGAAGGTCTGGATGCGTTCGAACACACCTGCCCGACCGGCCGTACCATCTACGACACGGTCTATAACAATCTGATCGGCTACCTGGCTGAACCAGAAAATACCGATGGCTTTGACGATCTGATCAAAACCTGTCGCGAACAACATGACGCGCTGAAAGCTCAGTTGGAGCAAGGTCGTGATCGTCTGCTCGAGATCCACTCTAACGGCGGTGAAAAAGCGCTGGCACTGGCTGAGAGTATTGAAGAACAGGACGATGATACCAGCCTGATCGCCTTCGCCATGAACCTGTTTGATATCGTTGGTATTAATCAGGATGACCGTGGTGACAATTTGATCGTGCTGACACCGTCCGATCATATGCTGGTGCCAGATTTCCCTGGATTGCCGGAAGATGGCTGCACCATTACGTTTGAGCGTGATGTCGCTCTGTCGCGTGAAGACGCTCAGTTTATTACCTGGGAGCATCCGTTAATCCGTAATGGTCTGGATCTTATCCTCTCTGGCGACACCGGCAGCAGCACCATTTCGTTGTTGAAAAACAAAGCATTGCCGGTTGGAACTCTGTTGGTTGAGCTGGTGTATGTGGTTGAAGCGCAAGCGCCGAAACAGCTGCAGCTGAACCGCTTCCTGCCGCCAACGCCGGTACGTATGCTGCTGGATAAAAACGGCAATAACCTCGCTGCACAGGTTGAGTTCGAAACCTTTAACCGCCAGCTCAGCGCCGTTAACCGCCACACCGGCAGTAAACTGGTCAACGCCGTGCAGCAAGACGTTCATACTATTCTGCAACTCGGTGAAGCGCAGGTGGAAAAATCAGCCCGCGCGCTGATCGACGCGGCGCGTAAAGAAGCGGACGAAAAACTGACTGCGGAACTCTCCCGTCTGGAAGCGCTGCGTGCCGTTAACCCGAACATCCGTGATGACGAACTCAGCGCAATTGAAAGCAACCGTCAGCAGGTGATGGAAAGCCTGGATCAGGCGGGCTGGCGTCTGGATGCCCTGCGCCTGATCGTCGTGACGCATCAGTAACGGAGCCATACATGGGGATGGAAAACTACAATCCGCCGCAGGAACCCTGGTTGGTCATCCTGTATCAGGATGAGCACATTATGGTGGTCAACAAGCCGAGCGGTTTGTTGTCTGTGCCGGGTCGTCTGGATGAGCACAAAGACAGCGTGATGACGCGTATTCAGCGCGACTATCCGCAGGCTGAATCCGTCCATCGTCTGGATATGGCCACCAGCGGCGTGATTGTAGTCGCGCTAACCAAAGCGGCAGAGCGCGAGCTAAAACGCCAGTTTCGCGAGCGCGAACCGAAAAAACAGTATGTGGCACGCGTCTGGGGGCATCCCGCTCCGGCCGAGGGTCTGGTTGATTTACCGCTGATTTGCGACTGGCCGAACAGGCCAAAGCAAAAAGTGTGTTATGAGACCGGGAAATCAGCGCAGACAGAGTATGAAGTAGTGGAGTTCGCGGCGGATAACACCGCCCGGGTCGTGCTTAAACCGATTACTGGACGCTCCCACCAGCTGCGTGTGCATATGCTGGCGTTAGGGCATCCAATCCTCGGCGATCGCTTCTATGCTACGCCCGAAGCGCTGGCGTTGGCACCCCGCCTGCTGCTGCACGCCGAGATGCTAACCATCACGCATCCCGAATACGGCAACAGTATGACGTTTAAAGTCCCGGCGGATTTTTAAATTCTGAGCCAATTTATGCCGGGGGCGCTTCGCTTGCCCGGCCTACATTCATTACCGTAGGCCGGATAAGGCACTAGCCGCATCCGGCATAATTATTATTTAAAGCCTTTTTGTTCTTTGATTAACTCGTAAGCCTTCTGGATTTCCTGCGCTTTTTGCTTCGCCATTTCCATCATCTCTGGCGGCAGACCTTTCGCGACCAGTTTGTCCGGATGGTGCTCGCTCATCAGCTTACGGTAAGCGCGCTTTATGGTAGTCGCATCATCGGTCGTTTTCACACCCAGCACATTACAGGCGTCTTCCAGCGTCGGGCCGCGTTGCGCCTGCTGCCAGCCACCGCCGCCAGACTGCTGCTGATATCCGCCGCCAAACTGTGCGCCGCCCTGCATCATGCGCAGGAACTGATCAAATTGGGTACGTGAGATCCCCAACTCTTCAGCAATCACATACAGCACTTCACGCTCATTAGGATGTAACGACCCATCGGCAAATGCCGCCTGGATTTGAATTTCCAGAAACATGCGGATCAGATCGAATCGACCAAAACAGACGCTGCGAAACTGACGCATCTTTTCACGTAATGGATAATTATCCGATTTTCCTACCCGGAAGGCGTGTTGTGCAGCCGTTCGCGAGTCACCGTGCAAATTCATCCGATCCATCAACTGGCTGGCGATATGAATATCGGCTTCCGTGACGCGACCTTTGGATTTGGTCAGATGTCCCATCACCTCAAAAGTGGTGGCAAAAAACAGCGCCTGGCGTTCACGTTGGTTGGCAAACCACGCCATTTTGCGCATGCGGGCTTTGTCGAACATGTGGCCAACTAACAGCCCCAGAACCACACCCCAGAAGCCGCCACCCATCATTAAGGCCACGGCTACACCAATTATCTTTCCCCAATACTGCATAGACTCCCCAAATCTTTATGCTCTCAGCCAGGCTATGTCCCACAATATAAGGTGCTTTTACCGATTTACGGCTGCGGTCAATTGTGGGACATCGCCTATAATTTGCATTATCATACCTGTCATTCAATGCCGTGCCTAACACCACGGATGCCTAAATGGGCAGGATTAACACTAGCGCAGTGAAGATGAGATAAGTTAGGCTGTGACCGTTTGTCACGCGCGACGCTACTGATGATGGAACAATAAATACAACGTATGAAAAAACGTATTCCCACTCTTCTGGCCACCATGATTGCCAGTGCCCTCTATAGCCATCAGGGCCTGACAGCCGATCTCGCCTCACAGTGTATGCTGGGCGTGCCGAGCTATGACCGTCCTCTGGTACAGGGCGAGACTAATGAATTACCCGTCACCATCAATGCCGACAACGCTAAAGGGAATTATCCCGATGACGCGGTGTTTACCGGCAACGTGGACATCGCACAGGGTAACAGCCGCCTGCAGGCCGACGAAGTACAGCTTCATCAGAAGCAGGCTGAAGGCCAGCCGGAGCCAATACGTACCGTCGATGCGCTGGGCAATGTCCATTATGATGACAATCAGGTTATTCTGAAGGGGCCGAAGGGTTGGTCGAATCTGAATACCAAAGATACCAACATCTGGGAAGGTGATTACCAGATGGTGGGCCGTCAGGGACGCGGGAAAGCCGATCTGATGAAACAGCGTGGGGAAAACCGTTATACCATTCTGGAAAACGGTAGCTTTACCTCCTGTCTGCCAGGTTCCGATACCTGGAGCGTCGTCGGTAGCGAGGTGATCCACGACCGTGAAGAACAGGTCGCAGAGATCTGGAACGCCCGTTTTAAACTGGGTCCGGTTCCGGTCTTTTACAGTCCTTATTTACAGTTACCCGTCGGCGATAAGCGCCGTTCCGGTTTTCTGATCCCGAACGCAAAATATTCCACCAATAACTATTTTGAGTTCTACCTGCCGTATTACTGGAACATTGCGCCCAACATGGACGCCACCATCACGCCACATTATATGCACCGTCGTGGCGGGATCATGTGGGAAAACGAATTCCGCTACCTGACGCAAGCAGGTGCGGGCCTGATGGAGTTCGACTATCTGAACTCCGATAAAGTGTATGAGGACGAACATCCGAAGGATGACAATTCACGTCGCTGGCTGTTTTACTGGCAACACTCTGGGGTGATGGACCAGGTGTGGCGTTTCAACGTTGACTATACCAAGGTCAGCGACACCAGCTACTTTAATGATTTCGATAACAAATACGGTTCCAGTACCGACGGCTACGCCACGCAAAAATTCAGCGTCGGCTACGCGGTACAGAACTTTGATGCCACAGTTTCGACCAAGCAGTTCCAGGTCTTCGACGCGCAAAACAGTAACAGCTACTCTGCGCAGCCGCAGTTAGATGTCAACTACTACCAGAATGACGTTGGTCCGTTTGATACCCGTATTTATGGTCAGGCGGTGCACTTCGTTAACACCAACGACAACATGCCGGAAGCGACGCGCGTTCACCTTGAACCGACCATCAATCTGCCATTGTCGAACAACTGGGGAAGCATCAATACCGAAGCAAAACTGCTGGCAACGCACTATCAGCAGACTAATCTGGATTGGTACAACAGCAACCCGCAGAACACCAAGCTCGATGATTCAGCTAACCGCGTCATGCCGCAGTTTAAAGTTGACGGCAAGATGGTGTTTGAGCGCGACATGCAAATGCTGGCGCCGGGTTATACCCAGACGCTGGAGCCGCGCGCGCAGTACCTGTACGTACCGTATCGCGACCAAAGTCATATCTATAACTATGACTCGTCCCTGCTGCAATCCGACTATAGCGGCCTGTTCCGTGACCGTACCTATGGCGGTCTGGACCGCATTGCCTCCGCCAACCAGGTCACGACTGGGGTCACATCTCGCGTTTATGATGACGCAGCCGTTGAACGTTTTAATATATCCGTGGGTCAAATCTACTATTTCACCGAGTCTCGCACCGGCGATGACAACATTAAATGGGAGAATGATGACAAAACGGGCTCACTGGTATGGGCGGGCGATACCTACTGGCGCATCTCCGATCGCTGGGGGTTACGCAGTGGGATCCAGTACGATACCCGTCTGGACAGCGTTGCAACCAGTAGCAGCAGTATCGAATATCGTCGCGACGAAAACCGTATGCTGCAGTTGAACTACCGTTATGCCAGCTCGGAGTATATCCAGGCTACTCTGCCGTCTTACTACTCTACGGCAGAGCAGTATAAAAACGGGATCTCACAGGTGGGCGCAGTGGCAAGCTTCCCAATCGCCGACCGTTGGTCGATTGTTGGCGCTTACTACTTCGATACCAACGTGAACAAAGAAGCAGATTCAATGCTGGGGCTGCAGTACAACTCCTGCTGTTACGCCATTCGCTTCGGTTACGAACGTAAGCTGAACGGCTGGGATAACACCCAGAAACACGCGATTTATGACAACACGATCGGCTTTAATATCGAACTGCGCGGCCTGAGCTCCAACTACGGTCTCGGCACCAACCAAATGTTGCGTTCAAACATTTTGCCGTATCAAAGCTCTTTATGATCTGATTGATTTACAACGTAATCCGCATCGCGGTTAATTGAAATGGAAAAAGTATGAAGAACTGGAAAACGCTGCTTCTCGGTATCGCCATGATCGCGAATACCAGTTTCGCTGCCCCACAGGTAGTCGATAAAGTCGCAGCCGTCGTCAATAACGGCGTCGTTCTCGAAAGCGACGTCGATGGCTTAATGCAGTCAGTAAAACTTAATGCGGGTCAGGCTGGTCAGCAGTTACCGGACGACGCCACGCTGCGTCATCAGATCCTGGAACGTTTGATCATGGATCAAATCCTCCTGCAAATGGGTCAGAAGATGGGTGTTAAAATCTCTGACGAGCAGTTGGATCAGGCTATTGCCAACATCGCCAAGCAGAACAACATGACGCTGGATCAGATGCGCAGTCGTTTGGCACAGGATGGTTTAAGTTATTCGACCTATCGTAGCCAGATCCGCAAAGAGATGACCATCTCTGAAGTTCGTAACAACGAAGTTCGCCGTCGCGTCACTATCCTGCCTCAGGAAGTGGATGCCCTGGCGCAACAGGTAGGCAACCAAAACGATGCCAGCACCGAACTTAACCTGAGCCACATTCTGATCCCATTACCGGAAAACCCAACTTCCGACCAGGTTAACGCGGCTGAAAGCCAGGCACGCTCTGTTGTTGATGAAGCGCGTAACGGTAGCGATTTCGGCAAACTGGCTATTACTTATTCCGCTGACCAGCAGGCGCTGAAAGGCGGCCAGATGGGTTGGGGACGTATTCAGGAGCTGCCGGGTATCTTCGCCCAGGCGTTAAGCACTGCGAAAAAAGGCGATATCATCGGCCCAATTCGTTCAGGCGTCGGCTTCCACATCCTGAAAGTCAATGATATGCGTGGCCAAAGCCAGAGCATCTCCGTGACTGAAGTTCACGCCCGCCATATTCTACTTAAGCCGTCGCCGATCATGACCGATCAGCAGGCGCGTCTGAAGCTGGAACAAATCGCGGCAGATATTAAGAGCGGTAAAACTACCTTCGCGGCAGCCGCTAAAGAGTTTTCTCAGGATCCAGGCTCTGCCAACCAGGGCGGCGATCTGGGTTGGGCTGCAGCGGATATTTTCGACCCAGCTTTCCGCGATGCGCTGACCAAACTTCATAAAGGCCAGATGAGCGCCCCGGTGCACTCCTCTTTCGGTTGGCATCTGATCGAACTGCTGGACACGCGTAACGTTGATAAAACTGACGCGGCGCAGAAAGACAGAGCTTACCGTATGCTGATGAACCGTAAATTCTCGGAAGAAGCAGCAACCTGGATGCAGGAACAGCGCGCCAGCGCTTACGTTAAAGTTCTGAGCAACTAATGGCTCGTACTCAACGTGTTGTTATCACTCCCGGCGAACCCGCCGGGATTGGCCCGGACCTGGTGGTTCAGCTCGCCCAGCGCGATTGGCCTGTAGAACTCGTTGTCTGTGCGGATGCAGGACTTCTCAGTGACCGGGCAGCGATGCTCGGTTTACCGCTTTCACTCCTCCCCTACTCTCCAGATACCCCAGCCAGACCGCAATCAGCAGGCACATTGACGCTGTTACCGGTTGCGCTGCGGGCACCTGCTGTCGTGGGTCAGTTGGCGGTAGTAAACGGGCAATATGTAGTGGATACGCTGGCTCGCGCCTGCGATGGTTGTCTGCAAGGTGAGTTTGCGGCGTTGATCACCGGTCCGGTTCACAAGGGCGTAATCAATGACGCAGGCGTTCCGTTTACCGGGCATACCGAGTTTTTTGAAGAGCGCTCACAGGCAAAGAAAGTTGTTATGATGCTGGCGACCGAAGAGCTGCGCGTTGCCCTGGCAACCACGCATTTGCCGCTCAGAGCCGTTGCCGACGCCATTACGCCCGCCCTGCTTCAGGAAGTGATCGGCATTTTGCATCATGATTTACGCACTAAGTTCGGCATTGCCGATCCACATATTCTGGTGTGCGGTCTTAACCCGCATGCTGGTGAAGGCGGTCATATGGGAACGGAAGAGATAGACACCCTCATTCCGGTACTCGATGAACTGCGTGCGCAGGGGATGAAATTAAACGGCCCGCTGCCCGCAGATACGCTTTTTCAGCCCAAATATCTCGACCACGCGGATGCCGTGCTGGCAATGTACCACGATCAGGGTCTCCCCGTGCTAAAATACCAGGGATTTGGTCGCGGTGTGAATATCACGCTGGGCCTGCCCTTTATTCGCACATCCGTCGATCACGGCACCGCACTTGAACTCGCGGGCCGTGGACAAGCAGATGTCGGCAGTTTTATTACGGCGCTTAATCTCGCCATCAAAATGATTGTTAATACTAATGAATAATCGAGTCCATCAGGGCCATTTAGCCCGTAAACGTTTCGGGCAGAACTTCCTCAACGATCAGTTTGTGATCGAAAGTATTGTCTCTGCTATCAACCCGCAGAAAGGTCAGGCTATGGTCGAAATCGGCCCAGGCCTGGCGGCATTGACCGAACCAGTAGGCGAACGTCTGGACAAGCTCACGGTCATTGAACTGGACCGCGATCTGGCAGCACGCTTACAGACACACCCGTTTTTAGGGCCTAAGCTGACGATTTATCAGCAAGATGCCATGACCATGAACTTCGGCGAACTGGCACAAACGATGGGACAGCCGCTACGTGTATTCGGCAACCTGCCGTACAACATCTCCACGCCGCTCATGTTCCATCTTTTTTCCTATACTGATGCCATTGCCGACATGCATTTCATGTTGCAAAAAGAGGTGGTCAATCGTCTGGTTGCAGGGCCAAACAGTAAAGCGTATGGTCGATTAAGCGTCATGGCGCAGTATTACTGCAATGTGATCCCGGTACTTGAAGTGCCGCCATCTGCATTTACGCCAGCGCCTAAAGTTGATTCAGCTGTTGTGCGTCTGGTCCCTCACGCGACGATGCCGTACCCGGTTAAAGATGTTCGTGTGCTGAGCCGTATTACCACCGAAGCGTTTAATCAGCGCCGTAAAACGGTACGTAACAGTCTCGGCAACCTATTTAGCGTTGAAGTACTGACAGAGCTGGGCGTTGATCCGGCGATGCGAGCGGAAAATATCTCTGTCGCGCAATACTGCCGGATGGCTAACTATCTGTCAGAAAACGCGCCATCGAAGGAGAGTTAAACATGATCAATTCGCCCCGAGTGTGCATTCAGGTACAAAGCGTCTACATTGAGGCGCAATCCTCACCTGATGATGAACGTTACGTTTTTGCTTACACCGTAACTATCCGCAATTTGGGGCGAGCGCCTGTGCAGCTGTTGGGGCGTTATTGGTTAATCACTAATGGTCATGGCCGCGAAACAGAAGTCCAGGGTGAAGGCGTGGTTGGCGTCCAGCCCCATATCGAACCCGGCGAAGAGTACCAGTATACCAGCGGTGCGGTGATTGAAACACCGCTGGGCACCATGCAGGGTCACTACGAAATGATCGATGAACAAGGCATCGCCTTTACCATCGACATTCCCGTATTCCGACTCGCCGTTCCAACACTCATTCATTAAAACAATAACTATGGCGACATACCTTATTGGCGACGTTCACGGTTGTTACGATGAACTGGTAGCCTTGCTGCATCAGGTAGAATTTAATTCCAAAAAAGACACCCTATGGCTCACCGGCGATCTGGTCGCTCGTGGGCCGGGCTCGCTGGACGTTTTGCGCTACGTGAAATCACTGGGCGACAGCGTGCGGTTAGTATTGGGTAATCACGATTTACACCTGCTGGCCGTATTTGCTGGTATCAGTCGTAATAAACCTAAAGACAGGGTCACATCGCTGCTCGAAGCACCGGATGCCGACGAATTACTTAACTGGCTCCGCCGTCAACCGCTGTTGCAGGTAGACGAAGAGAAGAAGCTGGTGATGGCGCATGCCGGTATCACCCCACAGTGGGACCTGCAGACGGCAAAAGACTGTGCTCGCGATGTTGAAGCCGTGTTGTCGAGCGACTCATATCCCTTCTTCCTTGATGCGATGTACGGCGACATGCCCAATAACTGGACCCCGGAACTGACCGGGCTGGCACGCCTGCGTTTTATTACCAACGCCTTTACCCGCATGCGTTACTGCTTCCCCAACGGTCAACTGGATATGTATAGCAAAGAGTCACCAGAAGACGCACCTGCCCCGCTGAAGCCGTGGTTTGCCATTCCTGGACCTGTCAGTGAAGCGTACAGCATTGCATTCGGGCACTGGGCATCGCTGGAAGGCAAAGGCACACCAGAAGGTATTTACGCGCTGGACACGGGGTGTTGCTGGGGAGGCGATCTCACCTGTCTGCGCTGGGAAGACAAACAGTACTTTGTGCAGCCATCAAATCGCCATCTGAATCTGGATCCTGGCGAAGCAGTCAACGCCTGAGAGATTTATGCCTGATGGCGCTACGCTTATCAGGCCTACATCTGGCACAAGAGTAGGCCGGATAAGACTTTTCGCTGCCATCCGGCACTTACAGGATTAACGACGCTCCAGAATCTCGAAGCAGTAGCTGTGAGAGTTTTGCGCGTCGGCATCGTGGAATTCACTGAACACCGACTCCCAGTCATCCGGTTCGTAGTCCGGGAAATGCGTATCCCCTTCGACTTCAGCATCAATGTGCGTCAGATACAGCTTCTGCGCTTTTGGCAGGAACTGCTCATACACGCGCCCACCGCCAATCACCATAATCTCTGGTTCATCACCGCAGGCCGCAATGGCTTCATCAACAGACTTCACCCACTGCACACGATCGTCAGTGCCAGGCTTGCTGCTGATGACGATATTTTTACGCCCAGGTAACGGTCGCCCGATGGATTCCCAGGTGTGGCGTCCCATGACAACCGGCTTGTTTAAGGTATTACGTTTAAACCAGGCGAGATCGGCAGGGAGGTTCCACGGCATGGCGTTCTCCATACCGATGACGCGATCTACCGCTAACGCCGCAATCAGACTGATCATTGAATATTTCCCGGATACAAAAAAATTGTCGCCACTATACGGAAAGCGCAATCTTTCGTCGACTGGCGGAAAGAGGATGAACAGGAAAATTTTCCGTTCTGCTGGCGAACCGACCTATTTAAGGTGGTACGCCAGCATTACAGTAGTTCAAAAACAGCCAATTAGCAGTAAAGTTTGCAGAACATCACATTTTTTACCCTATGCTGACGGTTTCACTTCCGGCTCATCGGCGACGTCGCCCGTATGCTTACCTTCATCCGTGCCTTGCCAGCCATGGCGTTGAATTAACGATAAGTGCTGACGATCTTCCGCAATAATTTCACTCAGCATTGCGCTGGTGCGTTTATAAACGGCCGCGCGGGAAGTCGCGTCATTTTCCCCTTTCACCATCTCCTCTACCATCATGGTATTGAATCGGCGGAATACGTCGGCCCGCTCACGTGCCTCATAGCGCCCAAGCCCGAGCCCCTCCAACGCCAGACGTCCGGTCTTCAGTGCACCTTCAAAGGTTTCGCGTTCCGGCATATCCACGCCCGCCTGGCGCAGGCGGATGTAATGATCCACATCGCGCGCACGAGCAATAATTTGCAGATGCGGGAAATGCTCTTTCACCATTTCGGTTAACTGCAGGCTGGTTTGCGGATCGTCAATGGCATTAATAATGACTTCAGCTTTTGCCGCCCCGGCAGACTCCAGCAGATCCATCCGGGTCGCATCGCCATAGAAAACCTTCATCCCGAATTTACGCAGCGTTTCGATATGGTCCGGGTCATGATCAAGAACCACCATTTTGACCCCACTCGACAACAACAGACGACCGGTTATCTGGCCAAATCGCCCAAATCCAGCGATGATCACCCGCGGTTGCTCCTCATCGATTTCATCGGCTTCCCGCTCTTCCGAAGTCGCCGATTTTTCCAGACGCGTCAAAATCACCAGCAAAATCGGCGTAGCCGCCATCGACAACGCCACCGCCAGTGTCAGCGATTTCGCCCAGTCAGGATCGAGCACATTTGCCATTTGCGCCGCACCAAACACCACAAAGGCAAACTCACTGCCCTGCCCTAACAATACGGCAAACCAGCGACGCTGCTTGTTCGGCACCTGCAACGGTTTCGCTATCAACCACAGCATGACGGTTTTGATAACCAGGAAACCGACCAGCAAAATGATAATGCGCAAGGGATTATCAATCAGCGTACCAAAGTCGATAGACATCCCCACGCCAATGAAAAACAGTCCCAGCAGCAATCCTTTAAATGGCTCAATGTCGCTTTCCAGCGCGTGGCGATACTCAGAGCTTGCCAGCAGCACCCCGGCCAGAAAGGCCCCCATCGCCATCGACAGGCCAACCTCTTCCAGGAGCAGACCGAAGCCAAACACGAGGAACAGCGCAACGGCACTGAATACTTCCCGCAGGCCCGAACGCGCAACAAAACGCAAGGCCGGACGTGTGACATAACGCCCCAATACCACCACTAATACCAGTGCGCCCGCTACCTTCAGGGCTGACAATGCAAACGCCCCAAGCGTAGTCGATGCGCCGCTCGCCGCCAGTAACGGGATCATCGCCACCAATGGAATAGCGGCGATATCCTGGAACAGCAGCACGGCAAACGCGCTGCGGCCCATTTGCGAAACCATCAGGTTGCGTTCATTCATTGCCTGCATAGCGATAGCCGTTGAGGAAAGCGCCAGCGTCATGCCGATCAGTTCCGCTACCTGCCAGCGCAGGCCAAGGAACATACAGAACAAACCAATTAAGCCGCCGCAAACCACCATCTGTAGCGCACCGCCGCCGAACACCGATGCCCGCAATTTCCACAAACGTTGCGGATCCAGCTCCAGACCGATGACAAACAGCATCAGTACCACACCGATCTCCGCAAAATGCAGGATGGATTCGGCGTCCGTCACCAGCCTCAGACCCCAGGGTCCGATAATGCATCCGGCGATGAGATACCCCAGTACCGACCCTAATCCCAGCCGTACGGCGATGGGTACAATCAGCGCCGCCGATCCGAGATAAATCAGCGCCTGTATCAGCGTATGGCTATCCATGGTGTGCCTCCTGCCATTCCATCAGACGCTGTTTGTAGTGACGCGCCTGCGCTTGCAGCGTTTCATCATCACAGATAAACGTACAGTGCATCGCAAACGGCGGCAGCCATTTGAGGCCGCAATAGAGCGCTGTTGCCTGTAAAGGCTGAGAAAGCACATCAAATCCGGGATGGGAGCCAATATCGAAGTGGTTTTCACCGCCGCCGGTCGTCACCGCCCACAGCAGTTGTTTACCGTGCAGCGCAGTACCGCCATGGCCATACGCCCAGCCGTGCGAAAGGACTTTATCCATCCACAGCTTGAGTAATGGAGGTGTGCTGTACCACTGCATCGGATGCTGCCAGATGATCAAATCAGCGCGCGCCAGCGCATCCTGTTCAGCGGCAATATCGATATTGAAGTCGGGGTAGAGCTGGTAGAGCGAGCGTATCTCCACGCCCTCCAGCGTCCTTGCCTGTTCAAGCATCCGCTTATTCGCATGCGAATGCTGCGGATAGGGATGCGCATAAATGATGAGAATCATGATTAGCCTGTGTCACTGCATTATTGTAATAACAGTGAGTTTAGTCACTTAATCCACAGGCTAACAGTCAATATTATTGAGTGGCTGAATGGAGAAAACTGAACTAGTTGTCCAGTTCGCTCATATCCTTAACCTGATCGCGGTTAATCTGTTCCGTCTTACCCGTCTGAGCATTTTTGTACGACACCAGACCAGTATCATCATCAACCTGCGGTTTGCCGTCAGTGACGATTGTTTTGCCATCGGTGGTTTTAACCGCCTGGTTTGAGGAACAACCGACCACGGTAAACAGTGCTGCTGCGGTAAAAATTGAGGTGATCAGGATATGTTTTTGCATGGTGTTCTCCCTGCTTTTCAGTTGTTTTCAGTGATATACCCAGTTAACTGTAGGCTAACTGACTGAGTTGCAGGGAAAATACAGAACACTCCTAATAGCCCGCCCTGGTCACGGGCTTACTGCGAATCGTCATTTGACTGGTTTGCGCCAGCGTCAGACCTCGCGTTTCTGGGGCGAAAGCGATGGACACAAGCAGGCCAATCAGCGAAATTCCTGCGCCCATCAGCATGACATTGCTGATACCGTATTTGGTGATGAATACCGGCAGCGCCCAGGTTGAAACAATAGTACCGATGCGGCTTAAGGACATAATCACCCCGACGGCAGACGCGCGAATGTCGGTAGGGAACAGTTCGTTTGGGTATAGCCACTGCAGGTTTCCCGGTCCCCCCGAGAAAAACGCGTACACGGCAAACGCCAGCACCACCAGCCACGCCCCCATATCAGGAATTAACCCCAGCACGGCCAGCGCCAGCGTCATCATAATAAAACTGCCAATCAACAGCGGTCGGCGACCCGCGCTATTGAGCCAGAACATGGGCGGAATGCATCCCAGCATAAAGCACAGGCTGATTACCACATTGCCCAACGCGGCGCTTTTCCCGGCACCAAGCCCCAACAGTCCAACAATCTGCGGACCAAAGGTATAAATGGCGAACATCGGGATCACCTGACAGGTCCAGATTGCGGCAACAAACAGGACAAACGGGAAATGACGGCGGTTAAACAGCTGTAGGAAACGCGTCTCCTGCGGCGCCTCTTCGTCGAACACCACCGGTTCGCCGAACAGTTTGATCATCATCGCTTCACACTCTTTCACCCGACCTTTACGCAGCAGCCAGCGCGGCGATTCAGGAAGATCGAAGCGCCCAATCAGGATCAAAATACAGGGGATCACCGCGCTGCCCAGCATCCAGCGCCATCCTCCCTCAACATCATACAGCCAGTAACCGACCAGATCGGCACAGGTGGCGCCGACATACCACATCGCGGCGATAAAACCGATGGAGAAAGCGCGCTGGCGGGTATTGGAGAACTCGGTAATCATCGAGGTAGCAATCGGATAATCGGCACCAATCACAATGCCGATCAGCACGCGCATCACCAACAGCTCAACGGGCGAGGAAACAAACATGGTTGCTGCCGATATCACGCCAATGGCGATAATATCGATGATGAACATTTTGCGCCGCCCGACCTTATCGGAAATGTAGCCAAACAGCGACGTCCCCACAAACAGACCAGCGAGAGTGCCGGCGCCCAGCAGACCAATCCACTGTGCGTCCAGTTTCAATGCTGGCGTGAGCTGTTCCAGCGCCACGCCAATCATCACCAGCACATAACCATCCAGAAATGGCCCACCGCTTCCCCACAGCATTATCCGGCGGTGAATAGAGGTAAATTTGATGTCATCAAAGTTCCTGGGCTGCTGCATAGCGACTTCCTGTTTCAACACGGGCAAAGCGTCATCTATAGGCCGGATAAGGCGTTTACGCCCCCATCCGGCACTGGCGTCACATGATTGCCGGATAAGACGCTAGCGCGTCTTATCCGGCCTACGGGTGCACAACCTCATACTTATTAACCGTAGCGAAACTCCACGCCAAATGTCCCACGCGGGTATTCCCACTTTTCCAGCGCTGTATCGAGTCCGAGAATGCGGCACGTTCCGCACTCCAGACATCCGGCATAATCAAACCGTACGCTGCCGTCGTCCTGCTTTTTATACAGCCCCGCTGGACAGGCCTTAATCAGCACTGCCAGCGCCTGTTTATCAGGATCGGTTTTGAGAATGATATGTGGGCTGTCTTCATCGACATTGAACTTATTGACGCCCAGTTTGACGTCCACATTGACGGGAGATGTCATAATACGGTCACTCCTTTCAGGCCATCTTTCATCAGGTTGATGAAGCCCACTTTCTTCGCATGGCGCAGGATTTTTTTACGCATTGGCACTGGGGCGGAACCATCTACGGTGAACAGGTCGCGTGCGATACTGACCGCCATTTCGGGATAGGCGGTAAACATGCGCGGGTTATCAAGAAAAGCAGGAAGCTTCTGGTACATACGCATATCGCGCATCGGGCCATCGTCCAGATGCTGACGGTATTCACCCAGCGACTGCTTGCTAAAGTCGTCGCGCTTCATCGCTGAAAGCACCGTTTTCGCCGCCGCTTCGCCTGCGGAAATGGCGAGATCCATACCGCGAATGGTAAAGCCGAGGTTCATACACATTCCGGCAGCGTCACCGGCAATCAGCACACCGTCCCCCACCAGTTCAGGCTGCATATTCATACCGGCTTCAGGTACGACGTGCGCGGCATATTCCACCAGCTTGCCACCGGCGATCAGTGGGGCAACCGCCGGATGCTGTTTGAAATCTTCCAGCATTTGCGGGACCGATTTTTTCGCGTCTTTCAGGTGATGAAGGCCGCAGACCAGCCCCAGAGAAAGGGTCGTTTCATTCGTATAGAGAAAGCCACCACCCATCAATCCATCAGTTGGCGAACCGGCAAACAGGCAAGCTGCACCTTCGTTCCCCTGTAACTGGAAACGATCTTCAATTACCGATTTTGGCAGTTCGATCAGCTCCTTTACGCCGACGGCAACATGCGATGCCTCGACGCGCTTTGCCATACCCAGCTTTTCAGCCAGCAGAGAATTCACCCCGTCGGCGAGGATCACCACTTTGGCTTCCAGAATATCGCCGTCGGCTTCCACGCCCACGACTTTACCCTCGCGCTGCACAACGTTATCCACACGAATACCGGTGATGAGCTGGGCGCCCGCCTCCTCGGCCTGCTCCATCAGCCAGGCGTCAAATTTGCTACGTAAGACGGAATAAGAAACCTGCGACGATGCGGCCTCTTCACCATTGCAATAGTCGATGGTCATCGCCCCTTTGTCGGTCATAAAGGCGAGCTTTTCGTGGGTGATTATGCGTTCAATGGGGGCCTGCTCAGCAAAACCGGGAATGATGCGCTCCAGGCTATGCGCATACATGCGCCCACCGGTGACATTCTTCGCGCCAGCAGAATTGCCGCGCTCGATAACCAGCACCTGTGCACCTTCCCGAGCCAGCACCAGCGCCGCAACCGAACCAGCCAGACCTGCACCCACTATGATGGCATCAAAGATATCTTCGGACATACGTACTCCTGTCAGCGGCAGGATACCTTCGCATCCTGCCCGAATGGTTTAACGCGCTAAGGCAGCCGTCAGCGCAGGCAGGATCTTCAGCGCATCGCCAACAATGCCATAATCTGCATACTGGAAAATCGGCGCATTTTTGTCTTTGTTGATGGCGAAAATCGTCTGTGCGCCGTTGGCGCCGACCATATGTTGGATCTGCCCGGAGATCCCCACGGCCAGATACAGTTCAGGCTTAAGCATCAGGTTGGAGATGCCGACGTAGCGTTCATGCTCCATCCACTTCTCGTTTTCCGCCACCGGACGGGAACAGGCCAACTCAGCGCCAATCGTTTGGCACAGCGCTTCTGCCAGCGAGATATTTTCTTTGCTACCAATACCGCGTCCCACGCTGACCACCAGACGGGCTTTGTCGAGATCGACGCTGTTGCTCTGACGCGCCTGAGTTGCCGTACGGGTCACGACAATGGCCGGAGCCTGCCACTGGACGGTGTGCACCTCACCGCTGCGAGCGGTATCCGGTTGCTGCACGTCAAACGTTCCGCTACTGAGAGTGATCACGGCAAACGGTGAAGCGATTGTTTCTGCTCCCATCGCCAGGCCGCCGTAGACCATATGTTTGACCGCCGCTTTTCCATCCTGCACCGCGACTGCGCTGGCGTCATTTGAGACTGCAGCCGACAAGCGAAAGCCCAGCTTTGCCGCTAACAGCTTGCCCCGACGTGTATTCGGCAGCAGCACCGCGCCGCCCTCGCTGTGCTGACGAATGATTTCGGCCATCGCATCGGCGTAGTCTTCAACCATACGGTCTTCTGGTTTGCCGCTGAGCAGCCAGACATGATCCGCGCCTAAATGACATGCCGTTGCACTGTCCGCATCGCTGAGCACAAACGTGTTAACTTTTTCGCCTAAAGCCTGCGCACCTTTCATCAGTTCCGGCAGACGAGAAGGGGTATCGCTGAATACCCAGATACTGGAAAATTTGTTCATAACATCCCCTGATAATTAAATGATTTTGCGAAGATTCTCGACAAACGCGGCAATCTGTTCTTCACCGTCACCTTCAATGACAACGCGCTGACGCTCGCGCTGTTTCGGCGCAGCAACCTGCTGTGCGGAATACGCCTGCACGCTGTTCAGCCCAATGTCTGCAGGTGACCAAACCTGAACCGGTTTTTTCGCCGCACCAAGAATGGCTTTCATGGAAGGGATTTGAGGGGTGTTGATGTCAGTAGAAACCGCGATAACCGCCGGAAGCGGGATACTCAGGGTTTCAACTTCATCTTCCAGTTCACGCTCTACCGTCAGAGTGCTGTCGGTAAGAGAGAGGATTTTGCTCACGCCGTTTATCGCCGGCACGTCCAGCATTTCGCCCACCAGCAGACCAACCTGCTGAGCATAAAGATCGGAAGAACCGTCGCCGCAAATAAGCAGATCAAAACCGGATTTTTGCACGGCGGCAGCCAGCGCAGTGGCAGTTTGTTGCGGCAGCGCCTGTTCAAATTGATCGTCAATGACAACAATCAGTTCATCAGGGCCACGGGAAAGCACATCTTTGCGCCCTTTTGCATTGGTCAGCGCTTTGCCTCCGACGCTCATGGCCACAACCTGAGCCTCTCCCACCTGCTGTTTTAACTGGCAAGCCGCTTCGATCGCATTCAGATCATATTGGCTGATTTTGCCATCTGCTTTGCTGAAATCGAGTGTTCCATCAGCATTATTAATCGCAATATCCTGCTCATCAGGTACGCATTTGTAGCAAGTAATTATCTTCATTGCATCTCCAGAAATCATGAAGGAAACGTATTTATATCGGCGGTGTTAAATACAGATATCACGCTCTTTAATTCGGAAATAAAACCTTAATCACCAATATTGAAAATGTCACACATTGAAATTCGTAACTTTCAATAGTGTTACATGCCTCACCAATATTGAAAGAATCACGTCAAATATGAAAATTTTCAATATTGTCTGCTGGTTCAACAATATTGAACGCCAGTCACTTAAAAAAGTTAAAAAACCAATGTCAACATCATGATTAACAAGGAAATCATCTAGATTTTCAGACAAAATAACCAGCATAAAAAAGTGTGACACAGATAACGGAATAGCCGGAAATGAATACCCATTATGAGTTACTCACTGAGGCGCCCCAGAGGTTAAAAAGTCATCAACAAATCATTAATAATAAATAAACAAACGATCACATACGGGCACGCTAAATAAATTTCGTTTTCACACTGGAATTCAATTATGAAAAATGAAAAGAGAAAGTCGGGAATTGAACCGAAGGTTTTTTTTCCGCCATTAATAATTGTTGGGATACTTTGTTGGCTAACAGTAAGAGATCTTGATGCCGCTAACGTCGTTATTAATGCGGTATTCAGTTATGTCACCAACGTCTGGGGTTGGGCATTCGAATGGTATATGGTCGTCATGCTCTTCGGATGGTTCTGGTTAGTCTTTGGCCCGTATGCCAAAAAGAAATTAGGCGACGAAAAACCCGAGTTTAGTACCGCCAGCTGGATCTTTATGATGTTCGCCTCCTGTACATCTGCCGCGGTGCTGTTCTGGGGTTCCATCGAGATCTACTACTATATCTCTACCCCGCCGTTCGCTTTGGAGCCCAATTCCACGGGTGCGAAAGAGATCGGTCTGGCGTACAGCCTGTTTCACTGGGGGCCGTTGCCGTGGGCAACCTACAGCTTCCTTTCTGTGGCCTTCGCCTATTTCTTCTTTGTGCGCAAGATGGACGTCATCCGTCCCAGCTCCACGCTGGTACCGTTAGTGGGCGAAAAGCATGCGAAAGGGCTGTTCGGCACCATCGTTGATAACTTCTACCTGGTGGCACTGATCTTCGCGATGGGTACCAGCCTCGGTCTGGCGACGCCGCTGGTAACCGAGTGTATGCAATGGCTGTTCGGTATTCCGCATACGCTGCAACTCGACGCCATCATCATTACCTGCTGGATCATTCTGAACGCCATTTGCGTAGCCTGTGGCCTGCAAAAAGGAGTCAGAATCGCCAGCGACGTGCGTAGCTACCTGAGCTTCCTGATGCTGGGCTGGGTGTTTATCGTCAGCGGCGCCAGCTTCATCATGAACTACTTCACCGACTCGGTCGGCATGCTGCTGATGTATCTGCCGCGCATGCTGTTCTATACCGATGCCATCGGTAAAGGCGGATTCCCGCAGGGCTGGACTGTTTTCTACTGGGCGTGGTGGGTCATTTACGCCATCCAGATGAGTATCTTCCTGGCGCGTATTTCTCGTGGTCGTACCGTACGTGAACTGTGCTTTGGGATGGTGCTGGGCCTGACCGCTTCCACCTGGATCCTGTGGACAGTCCTTGGCAGCAACACGCTGCTGCTGATGGATAAAAACATTCTCAACATCCCGCAGCTGATTGAACAACACGGCGTGGCGCGCGCCATTATCGAAACCTGGGCCGCCTTGCCATTCAGCACCGCCACCATGTGGGGCTTCTTTATCCTCTGCTTTATTGCCACCGTCACGCTAATTAACGCCTGCTCCTACACCCTGGCGATGTCCACCTGTCGCGAAGTTCGTGATGGTGAAGAACCGCCGCTGTTGGTGCGTATCGGTTGGTCCGTTCTGGTCGGCGTCATCGGCATCGTTCTGCTGGCGCTGGGTGGGCTGAAGCCCATTCAGACCGCAATTATCGCCGGAGGATGTCCGCTGTTCTTCGTCAACATCATGGTGACGCTGTCCTTTATTAAAGACGCCAAAGTGCACTGGAAAGACAAGTAATTCTTATTAACCCAATTGATCAAGAGGCTGAAAGATGGATTTCAACTTAAATGACGAGCAGGAACTGTTTGTCGCCGGTATTCGTGAACTGATGGCCAGTGAGAACTGGGAAGCTTATTTTGCCGAGTGCGATCGCGACAGCGTCTACCCTGAGCGTTTTGTAAAAGCACTGGCAGATATGGGCATCGATAGCCTGTTGATCCCGGAAGAACACGGCGGGCTGGAAGCCGGTTTTGTCACCGTTGCCGCCGTCTGGATGGAACTCGGACGTCTTGGCGCACCAACCTATGTGCTGTACCAGTTACCGGGGGGTTTTAACACCTTCCTGCGTGAAGGGACTCAGGAACAAATCGATAAAATCATGGCGTTCCAGGGAACAGGTAAGCAGATGTGGAACTCTGCAATTACCGAACCGGGAGCGGGATCGGATGTTGGCAGTCTGAAAACCACTTATACACGCAAAAATGGTAAGGTTTATCTTAATGGCAGTAAGTGCTTTATCACCAGTAGCGCCTATACCCCGTACATCGTAGTGATGGCGAGAGATGGTGCATCGCCGGATAAACCTGTTTATACCGAGTGGTTTGTTGACATGAGCAAGGCGGGTATCAAGGTCAACAAACTGGAGAAACTCGGTCTGCGCATGGATAGCTGCTGTGAAATCACCTTTGATGACGTTGAACTGGACGAGAAAGACATGTTCGGTCGGGAAGGTAATGGCTTCAATCGTGTGAAAGAAGAGTTTGACCATGAACGCTTCCTCGTCGCACTGACCAACTACGGTACGGCAATGTGCGCTTTTGAAGACGCAGCGCGTTATGCCAACCAACGCGTACAGTTTGGCGAAACGATCGGCCGTTTCCAGCTGATTCAGGAGAAGTTCGCGCACATGGCGATCAAACTGAACTCCATGAAAAACATGCTGCTGGAAGCCGCATGGAAAGCGGATAACGGCACTATTACCTCGGGCGACGCGGCCATGTGCAAATACTTCTGCGCCAACGCGGCATTTGAAGTGGTAGACACCGCCATGCAGGTGCTGGGTGGCGTGGGTATCGCGGGTAACCATCGCATCACGCGCTTCTGGCGTGACCTGCGCGTTGACCGTGTTTCTGGAGGTTCTGACGAAATGCAGATCCTGACGTTGGGTCGTGCGGTATTGAAGCAATACCGTTGATTCGTTCGTTTCGTAGGCCGGATAAGGCGTTTACGCCACCATCCGGCAATATGCCCGGTGGCGCTGCGCTTACCGGGCCTACAAAAAAATGCCAGGAGAAAAATGATGAATCATTTACCAATGCCAGCCTTCGGCCCGCTTTCCGGGGTACGCGTTGTCTTTTCAGGGATCGAAATTGCCGGTCCGTTCGCCGGACAGATGTTCGCCGAATGGGGTGCTGAGGTTATCTGGATTGAAAACGTTGCGTGGGCCGATACCATCCGCGTGCAACCTAACTATCCGCAGCTCTCACGCCGTAATCTGCATGCCCTGTCGCTGAATATTTTCAAAGATGAAGGCCGGGAAGCGTTTCTGAAGCTTATGGAAACCACCGATATTTTCATTGAAGCCAGTAAAGGCCCGGCCTTTGCCCGCCGCGGTATTACCGATGAAGTGCTGTGGGAACATAACCCGAAACTGGTTATCGCCCACCTTTCCGGCTTCGGCCAGTTTGGTACCGAGGAGTACACCAATCTTCCGGCGTATAACACCATCGCACAGGCGTTCAGTGGCTATCTGATCCAAAACGGTGACGTGGATCAGCCAATGCCAGCCTTCCCGTACACCGCCGATTACTTCTCCGGGATGACCGCGACGACAGCGGCGCTGGCGGCTCTGCACAAAGTCCGCGAAACGGGTAAAGGTGAAAGCATCGATATCGCCATGTACGAGGTGATGCTGCGCATGGGTCAGTATTTCATGATGGATTACTTCAACGGCGGCGAAATTTGCCCACGTATGACCAAAGGCAAAGACCCGTATTACGCTGGCTGCGGCCTGTATAAATGCGCCGATGGCTATATCGTCATGGAGCTGGTCGGCATCACGCAAATCAACGAGTGCTTCAAAGATATTGGCCTCGCCCACATTCTTGGCACACCGGAAGTCCCGGAAGGCACCCAGCTTATCCATCGCGTGGAATGCCCTTACGGCCCGCTCGTGGAAGAGAAACTGGACGCGTGGCTGGCAACACACACCATCGCCGAAGTCCAGGCGCGTTTTGCTGAGCTGAATATCGCCTGCGCGAAGGTGCTGACCATTCCGGAACTGGAAGGCAACCCGCAGTACGTTGCCCGTGAATCCATTACTCAGTGGCAAACGATGGACGGTCGCACCTGCAAAGGTCCGAACATCATGCCGAAATTTAAAAACAACCCGGGGAAAATCTGGCGTGGCATGCCGTCACATGGCATGGATACTGCCGCCATTCTGAAAAACATTGGTTATAGCGAAGCAGACATAAATGAGCTGGTCGGCAAAGGCCTGGCCAGAGTTGAGGAATAAACGCGACGCGCTGACCGCTCATTGGTTAGCGCTCACGCCTGATTTCAGTGGATAAAGCAATATGGATATCGTTGGCGGACAAAACTTACGTCAGATGTGGGACGACCTGGCCGGGGTGTACGGAGATAAAACGGCGTTAATTTTCGAATCCTGCGAAGGAGTCGTTCGGCAGTTTAGCTATGCCTCGCTCAATGAAGAGATTAACCGCACGGCAAACCTGTTCCATTCCTTAGGGATCCGCAAGGGCGATAAGGTCGCATTGCATCTGGATAACTGTCCGGAATTCATTTTTTGCTGGTTTGGGCTGGCAAAAATTGGCGCCATTATGGTACCGATTAATGCCCGCTTACTGGGCGAAGAAAGTGCCTGGATCCTACAAAACAGCCAGGTAAGCCTGCTGGTCACCAGCGCCCAGTTTTATCCTATGTACCGCCAGATACGGCTGGAAAATACCACACCGCTTAATCATATCTGTCTGATTGGCGAACAGCTTCCGGTTGACGACGGCGTGAGCCACTTTACCCAACTGCAATCCCGCCAGTCGACTACGCTGTGTTATACGCCCGCGTTATCCACTGACGATACGGCGGAAATTCTGTTTACCTCAGGCACCACTTCACGGCCTAAAGGGGTGGTGATTACCCACTACAACCTGCGTTTTGCAGGCTACTACACTTCCTGGCAAATCGCTCTGCGCGATGATGACGTCTACATGACGGTGATGCCCGCTTTTCATATCGACTGTCAGTGTACCGCCGCAATGCCCGCATTCTCCGCTGGCAGCACCTTTGTGCTGCTAGAGAAGTACAGTGCCAGGGCGTTCTGGAATCAAGTGCATAGATATAAGGCGACGGTTACCGAATGCATTCCGATGATGATCAGAACGCTGATGGTACAACCTGCCGCGCCAACCGACAGACAGCATCACCTGCGCGAAGTAATGTTCTATCTCAATTTATCCGCACAGGAAAAAGACGCCTTTACCGAACGCTTTGGCGTCAGGCTGCTGACCTCCTACGGTATGACTGAAACCATCGTCGGTATTATCGGCGACCGTCCCGGTGACAAACGACGCTGGCCCTCCATTGGCCGCGTGGGATTTAGCTATGAAGCCGAAATCCGTGACGATCACAACCGTCCCCTGCCCGCCGGAGAAATTGGCGAAATCTGTATTAAAGGCGTGCCGGGCAAAACAATCTTCAAAGAGTACTATGCCCAGCCGGAGGCTACCGCCAAAGCACTGGAACCTGAAGGCTGGTTACATACCGGAGATTCGGGCTATCAGGATGTGGATGGCTATTTTTATTTCGTCGACAGACGCTGCAACATGATTAAACGCGGCGGAGAAAATGTCTCCTGCGTCGAGCTGGAAAATATTATTTCTGCGCATCCGAAAATTCAGGACATTGTGGTTGTCGGTATTAAAGATTCAATCCGTGATGAAGCCATTAAAGCGTTTATCGTCCTTAATGAAGGTGAAACATTAAGCGAAGCCGAGTTCTTCAGCTTCTGCGAAAACAATATGGCGAAATTCAAGGTTCCCTCGTTTATGGAGATAAGAACCGACCTGCCGCGCAATTGTTCAGGAAAAATAATCAAAAAAAATCTGAAATAACCCTCCCGGTAGGAATTCCTCCTGCCGGGAAATCTATTTATCTGGAGATGAACTATGAGTGAATCATTACATCTGACCCGTAACGGCCCGATTCTGGAAATTACCCTCGACCGGCCTAAAGCCAATGCCATTGATGCCAAAACCAGCTTTGCCATGGGTGAAGCGTTTCTTAATTTTCGTGATGACCCGGAATTACGCGTAGCGATAATCACCGGCGGCGGTGAGAAATTCTTTTCTGCGGGCTGGGACTTAAAAGCGGCAGCTGAAGGTGAAGCGCCGGATGCCGATTTTGGCCCAGGCGGCTTTGCCGGTTTAACCGAAATTTTCGACCTCAATAAACCGGTCATCGCTGCGGTAAACGGCTATGCGTTTGGCGGTGGTTTTGAATTGGCGCTGGCGGCGGATTTTATCGTCTGCGCGGAAAATGCCAGCTTCGCGCTACCGGAAGCCAAGCTCGGGATCGTGCCTGACAGCGGCGGCGTTCTCCGTCTGCCTAAACTGCTGCCACCGGCTATCGTCAACGAAATGGTGATGACCGGCAGACGAATGAGTGCCGAAGAAGCGCTGCGTTGGGGTATCGTCAACCGCGTTGTCAGCCAGAGCAAACTGATGGATAGTGCGCGCGAACTGGCGCAGCAGCTGGTGAATAGCGCCCCACTGGCGATCGCCGCGCTGAAAGAGATTTATCGTGCGACCAGCGAAATGCCGGTAGAAGAAGGCTACCGCTACATCCGCAGCGGCGTGCTGAAGCACTATCCGTCAGTGCTGCACTCCGAAGATGCGCTTGAAGGACCGCAGGCGTTTGCAGAAAAACGCGATCCGGAGTGGAAAGGACGCTGATAACCGATGAGCTATTACGCCTTTGAAGGCCTGATTCCGGTAGTGCATCCAGAGGCGTATGTTCATCCCAGCGCCGTGTTGATTGGTGATGTGATCGTGGGGGCTGGCGTCTACGTCGGCCCGCATGCCTCACTGCGCGGTGACTATGGTCGCCTGATTCTGGAGGCAGGTTCTAACTTGCAGGATGGCTGCATCATGCACGGTTATTGCGACACTGACACCATCGTGCATGAGAATGGGCATATCGGCCATGGCGCAATCCTGCACGGTTGCGTGGTGGGCAGAGATGCGCTGATCGGCATGAACAGCGTCATTATGGACGGCGCAGCGATTGGTGAAGAGAGCATTGTCGCCGCCATGAGCTTTGTCAAAGCCGGATTTCAGGGGGAGGCAAGGCAGATGCTGGTGGGCTCACCCGCTCGCGTATTGCGTGAAGTCACGGACCAGGAACTGCACTGGAAACGGTTAAACACCAAAGAGTATCAGGATCTTGCGGTCCGCTGCCGGGCAGGTTTACGCGAAACGCAGCCATTAACGCGGGTCGAAGAACACCGGCCGCGCCTGAAAGGCACGACGGACGTAAAACCCAAATCAGCACAGTAATTGATGCCGGATTCGCTCACGCTTATCCGGCCTACGCGTCAACCACCGTTTATGCCGCCATCAGGCAACTGACAATTAGCGACGCATACTCTTGGAGAGCATCATCTGCCATTTCTGCTCACGGTTGAGCTCTGTTGGGGGAACGGCAGACAGCCGCGGCGTTTTCGCCACACTCACCTTTTTTTCCTGCAAATTGTGGCTCAATCGGTTGTAGAGGTGAGAATCAATACTGATGACTTTTACCAGACGCTGGCACTGGCAGCCCCGGCCTGCAATCTGATTAGGGATCATCTTAACTTCACAAACAATTTCTCCCACTTCCGACAGAATATAAGAGAGCGTATTAATTGCTTTGCAGTGTTCAATATCAAAATGGCGGGAAATTTCTTTTGCGGTGATCCAACGATCTTCAGCCATCATCCAGTCAGCAATTAACAAATAAAGCGGTCTTTCAACATATTTTTCACACATAAGCACACCATTTCACAAATTAAAAATCTGGCTACGGCCTGTCCAAATTAATAAAAACTAAGCCATATTAAAATTGTGGATATAAAAGATAGTATGCGACTTGAATGTTGATTAGTGTGAGCAATATCGTGCTTATTACATTGAAAATGTGGTTATGAAACTGCATTTGGCCAGGAATGACCTTACGAGAGATAAAAAAAGGGTTTCTTTACAGAAACCCTTTCAAGATTATATTGCAGGTCCGGTTAACGCAATTATCACCGGACTCTTTGTTTATGACTTTTTGATCTGCGCGTGCATTTCCTGCACCGAGGTCACCTTCTCAGTGGCATCGGCATTCAGCGCCATCGCCGTCGCGAAACCGCCGTTCAGGGTAGTGTCATAATGCACTTTGTACTGCAGGGCGCTACGGCGAATCAGCTTGGAATCCTCAATCGCCTGACGACCTTCGGTGGTGTTGATGATGTAAGTGTACTCGCCATTCTTGATACGGTCCTGAATGTGCGGACGCCCTTCATGCACCTTATTCACCAGACGTGGATTGATACCCGCTTCGCCCAGCACAATCGCCGTGCCGTGCGTTGCATCCAGCTCAAAACCAAACTTCAGCAGTTTCGCCGCCAGGTCAACCACGCGCTCTTTATCGCCTTCGCGAACAGAGAGCAGCGCACGCCCCTGTTTTTTCATGGTGGAGCTGCTGCCCAGCTGTGCCTTGGCGAACGCTTCCGCGAAGGTACGGCCCACGCCCATCACTTCCCCGGTAGAGCGCATTTCTGGCCCTAACAGCGGGTCAACGCCCGGGAATTTGTTGAACGGCAGCACTACTTCTTTTACTGAGTAGTACGGCGGGATAACTTCTTTGGTTACGCCCTGCTGTGTCAGCGTTTTCCCGGCCATCACGCGCGCCGCAACTTTCGCCAGCGGTACGCCAGTTGCCTTGGAGACGAACGGAACGGTACGCGCCGCACGCGGGTTCACTTCAATCAGGTAAACTTCGTTATTCTTCACCGCAAACTGAACGTTCATCAGACCGCGAACCTGCAGTTCGAAGGCCAGTTTCTGCACCTGCTGACGCATCACATCCTGAATTTCCTGGCTCAGGGTGTACGCTGGCAGAGAACATGCGGAGTCACCGGAGTGTACGCCCGCCTGTTCGATGTGCTCCATGATGCCGCCAATCAGCACCATTTCGCCGTCGCAGATAGCGTCCACGTCCACTTCAACCGCATCGTCAAGGAAACGGTCCAGCAGTACCGGCGCATCGTTAGAAACGCTGACCGCAGTCTGGAAGTAGCGACGCAGGTCGGCTTCGTCGTAGACAATTTCCATCGCGCGGCCGCCGAGAACATACGACGGACGCACCACCAGCGGGTAGCCAATCTCTTTCGCCTTCTCAACAGCCTGTTCGATAGCCGTTACGGTAGCGTTCGCCGGTTGCTTCAGCTTCAGACGGTCAACCGCCTGCTGGAAACGCTCACGGTCTTCCGCGCGGTCGATGGCATCCGGGCTGGTGCCGATTACCGGTACACCTGCCGCTTCCAGCGCACGCGCCAGCTTCAGCGGGGTCTGGCCGCCGTACTGTACGATGACGCCTTTCGGCTTCTCAATGCGCACGATTTCCAGTACGTCTTCCAGCGTGACCGGCTCGAAGTACAGGCGGTCGGAAGTGTCGTAATCAGTAGAGACGGTTTCCGGGTTACAGTTGACCATGATGGTCTCGTAACCGTCTTCGCGCAGCGCCAGAGAGGCGTGTACGCAGCAGTAGTCGAACTCAATGCCCTGACCGATACGGTTTGGACCACCACCCAGCACCATGATTTTATCGCGGTCGACGGACGGATTCGCTTCACACTCATCTTCATAAGTGGAGTACATATAAGCGGTGTCGGTCGCGAATTCCGCCGCACAGGTATCCACGCGCTTGTAGACCGGGTGAAGGTTATATTGGTCACGCAGTTTGCGGATTTCCGCTTCGCGAACGCCGGCCAGTTTTGCCAGACGCGCATCAGCGAAGCCTTTGCGCTTCAGTACGCGCAGGAAGTCAGCGTCGAGGCCGTTGATGCCAAGGTCAATGACTTTTTCTTCCAGGCGCACCAGCTCTTCAATCTGCACCAGGAACCAGCGGTCGATGTTGGTCAGGTTGAACACGCCATCGACGGACAGGCCAGCACGGAAGGCATCGGCGATGTACCAGATACGCTCAGCGCCAGCGTCTTTCAGTTCGCGACGGATTTTAGTCAGTGCTTCCGGGTCGTCCAGGCTGACTTTCGGGTCAAAGCCGGTCGCGCCCACTTCCAGACCGCGCAGCGCTTTCTGCAGCGATTCCTGCTGGGTGCGGCCAATCGCCATCACTTCACCAACAGATTTCATCTGCGTGGTCAGACGGTCATTAGCACCTACGAATTTCTCGAAGTTGAAGCGTGGAATTTTCGTCACAACGTAGTCGATGGACGGCTCAAACGAGGCCGGAGTACGGCCGCCGGTGATGTCGTTCATCAGTTCGTCGAGGGTGTAACCTACGGCTAGCTTGGCGGCGACTTTCGCAATCGGGAAGCCGGTAGCTTTGGACGCCAGCGCCGAGGAGCGGGATACGCGCGGGTTCATCTCGATGACAATCAGGCGACCGTTTTTCGGGTTTACCGCAAACTGGACGTTAGAACCGCCGGTTTCCACGCCAATTTCACGCAGTACCGCCATCGAGGCGTTACGCATGATTTGATATTCTTTGTCTGTCAGAGTCTGGGCAGGTGCTACGGTGATGGAGTCACCGGTATGGATGCCCATCGCGTCGAAGTTTTCGATGGAGCAGACGATGATGCAGTTGTCGTTTTTATCACGCACCACTTCCATCTCGTACTCTTTCCAGCCAATCAACGATTCATCAATCAGCAGCTCGTTGGTTGGGGAAAGGTCCAGACCGCGTTCGCAGATTTCTTCGAACTCTTCGCGGTTGTAGGCGATACCGCCACCGGTGCCGCCCATGGTGAAGCTAGGGCGGATAATGCACGGGAAGCCAACGTCAGCGGCAACCGCCAGCGCTTCTTCCATGGTGTGAGCGATGCCTGAACGCGCGGTGTCGAGACCAATCTTCTTCATCGCGATATCGAAGCGACGACGGTCTTCCGCTTTATCAATGGCATCCGCCGTTGCGCCAATCATGGTCACGCCGAATTCAGCCAGTACGCCCTGGCGTTCCAGCTCCAGCGCACAGTTCAGCGCCGTCTGACCGCCCATGGTTGGCAGCACCGCGTCCGGACGTTCTTTCTCAATAATTTTGCGTACTACTTCCCAGTGAATTGGCTCGATGTAGGTGGCATCGGCCATTTCCGGGTCGGTCATGATGGTTGCCGGGTTGGAGTTCACCAGAATAACGCGGTAACCCTCTTCACGCAGGGCTTTACACGCCTGTGCGCCGGAATAGTCAAACTCACACGCCTGACCGATAACAATCGGACCCGCGCCCAGAATCAGGATACTTTTTATGTCTGTACGTTTTGGCATGGCTCTTTTACTCCTGATTATTTCGCGGACTGACGGTATTGCTCAATTAACTCGATAAAGTGGTCGAACAGCGGTGCAGCGTCGTGCGGACCCGGACTCGCTTCAGGGTGCCCCTGGAAGCTGAATGCCGGTTTGTCGGTACGATGAATCCCCTGCAAGGTGCCGTCGAACAGTGACTTGTGGGTCACGCGCAGGTTGGCAGGCATGGAGGCTTCATCTACAGCAAAACCGTGGTTCTGCGCGGTGATCATCACGGTGTTGTTATCAATATCTTTTACCGGATGGTTGCCGCCGTGGTGGCCAAACTTCATCTTAATGGTCTTCGCACCGCTCGCCAGCGCCAACAGCTGATGGCCGAGGCAGATGCCAAATACCGGAATATCGGTTTCGAGGAATTTCTGAATCGCGGTAATCGCGTAGTCGCACGGCGCCGGGTCGCCAGGGCCGTTGGACAGGAAGATACCGTCCGGATTCATCTTCAGAACGTCTTCTGCTGAGGTTTTCGCTGGTACAACCGTCAGGCGGCAGCCGCGGTCCGCTAACATACGCAGAATGTTACGTTTAGCGCCGAAATCGTAAGCCACAACGTGGAACGGCAGTTCATCGGCAGATTTTGCTTCCGGCAGGTCACCCGCCAGCGTCCAGCTCCCCTGCGTCCAGCTATAAGGCTCCGCGGTGGTCACTTCTTTCGCCAGATCCATACCGTTCAGGCCAGGGAAAGCTTTTGCCTTCTCCAGTGCCAGCGCCGCATCCGGGTTATCGCCCGCGATGATGCAGCCGTTCTGTGCGCCCTTTTCACGCAGCAAACGCGTCAGCTTACGGGTATCGATATCAGCAATCGCCACAATGTTATGGCGCTTCAGGTAAGAAGAGAGGTCTTCGGTATCGCGGAAGTTGCTGGCAATCAGCGGCAGGTCGCGGATGACCAGTCCTTGCGCATGTACCTGTGAAGATTCTGCATCGGCTTCATTGGTGCCGACATTACCGATATGAGGATAAGTAAGAGTGACGATTTGGCGGGAATAGGAAGGATCAGTGAGGATTTCTTGATAACCGGTCATTGAAGTATTGAAAACGACTTCCCCAACCGCCGAACCTGTTGCCCCTATGGCCCGACCGTGAAACTGGGTTCCGTCTTCCAGAACCAATAGCGCTGACTTAATCAAAACACCCTCCAGAGAATATTCACTCACTTTATTTGCATATTAATTCATTAACACCTCATGAATCAATGCAAATTTGCTTACCTATGGATTTCTGGTAAACGGCGGCATTCTAGAGATAGCCCACGTAAAAGTCTACCCAAAAGGGTAATTTTTATTATTATTTTGCGCCACTGGGATAAATCACACGATTTAACAGGCAAAAAGATCAGCTAACTTGTGGTGGAAAACGCTTGCGGTAGGCAAAGAGTGTAAAAACAGAATGCGGGAGAGAAAAAAGTGGACCATTTGGTCAAAATTTACATCGAGATAACATAAACACCCAACAAAACATATACAAACACTCATTTAAAAGAAAAAATACATTCAAAAGCTAAAAAATAAAAGGGCAATAAAATATTGCCCCATGTAATCAATTAATTATGATTACAATAACCACATCACGAAGGGTAGTAAAAGCTATAAATTACGTAAATCAAGCACATCTTTCATATCAAAAAGACCATTTGACTTTGATTTTAGCCAAATTGCCGATCTCACCGCGCCGTTAGCAAAAGTCATGCGGCTGGACGCTTTATGCGTGATCTCAATACGCTCGCCAATATCAGCAAACATCGCGGTATGCTCACCAACGATATCCCCCGCCCGCACCGTGGCAAAGCCGATCGTGCCCGGTACGCGCTCGCCGGTGTAACCTTCACGCGAATAGACTGCGCAGTCTTTCAGATCTTTATCCAGCGCCCCGGCAATCGCCTCGCCCATCGCCAGCGCAGTACCTGACGGCGCATCAACTTTATGGCGGTGGTGGGCTTCAATAATCTCAATATCAGTGTAATCGCCCATCACTTTCGCCGCTTTCTCCAGCAGCTTAAGCATAACGTTCACGCCGACGCTAAAGTTCGCGGCGAAAACAATAGCAATCTCCTGCGCGGCATCACGAATAGCCTGTTTACCCGCGTCATCAAAGCCGGTGGTGCCAATCACCATCCCTTTACCGTGCTGGCGGCAAAACGCCAGATGCGTCAGCGTGCCTTCCGGGCGGGTAAAATCGATGAAAACATCGAAATCATCTTTCACCGCTTCAAGGCTACTTTGTACGGTAACGCCCGTTTTCCCGGCTCCCGCTAACTCTCCGGCATCGCTTCTTAATAAGGAGGAACCTTCGCGCTCCAGCGCCGCGCCCAGCTGTACGCCTTCCATGCCGAGAGTGGCCTGAATCAACTGACGCCCCATGCGTCCTCCGGCTCCCGCGATGGCAACGCGGATTTGTGCATCATGCATAGCTATTCTCTTTTGTTAATTTTACGTAAATCGTTTTCAGATTAACCAGCGCAACGCTGCGCCGCCAGCCGAAAACGTCGATAATTAGAATTTAATGATAAACAGGCAGAGATATCAGTAAAAGGCATGACGCCACGGAAAAAGCAGCGTCATCGGGTTATAAAGCGCGGAGATCAAGGGGCCAGTGCAAGCACCTCTGCCACCCACTGCTGGAAACCTTCAACGTTCAGACCCAGCGCAACCTGCGCATTTGCTGGATGCCCCAGACGTCCTTCGATATCCACCACCGTCGTACCTGAGGTATATTCGCCCTGGGTTTCAACCGCCACGAAACACGACTGCAGGGTAAACAGTTCCGGGCGCACCAGCCAGGCAATGGCACACAGATCGTGCATTCGCAGCCCCGTATTCATACTGCCGCTACGGTAATGGCTAAACAGCGCGTGCAGCATTTTTCCCGTCTGGTTAAGCTGGGGGAGCGTCGCCAGATAGTCCGGGGCGAGCATGGCCTGGTTAGTAACATCCAGCCCACACATCACAATATCCAGCCCGCTCTGGAAGACTTTTGCGGCAGCCTCGGGATCGATAACAATATTAAACTCGGCGTTGGGTGTGAAGTTCCCGCGCCCGGCAGAGCCGCCCATAATCACCAGACGGTGAATGTTGAATACGCATTCAGGATAATGGGTCAGCAGCAGCGCAATGTTGGTCAGCGGGCCAATTGCCACCAGCGTCACGGGCTGCGGGGCATGCATCAGCGCATCGCGAATCGCCTGGAAGGCGGGTTTTGCCATCGCCTGGCGGTCGTGTTCGACAAATTCATACCCTTCCATACCGGACTCGCCGTGCACGGAAGCGGCATCACGCAGTGGCCGCACCAGCGGCATCGATGCTCCCTGCGCCAGTGGAACATCCGCATTCCAGAAGTGCAGCAGTTGCAACGCATTACGGGTGGTTTTTTCCACCGACACATTGCCTGCTACCGTGGTCATCAGTTGCAGATCCAGCTCAGGGGCAAACAGCGCGGCGGCAATGGCGGCGGCATCATCAATGCCGGGATCGGTATCAAGAATGATCGGTAAGCGCATGGTTTCTCCATAAAAAAATGCCAGACGTTAAGTCTGGCATCTTCTCATAATCGTAACCGGAAAGACTTACTCTACTTCACGAACATCCACACGCAGCTCTTTCGGCACTTCGAAAACGATGTTCTCTTCGCGGCCTTCCAGCGGAATAGCTTCCCCACCGCCAAGCTCCTGCAGGCGAGCAATCACGTTTTGCACTAGGATATCCGGCGCCGAGGCTCCGGCCGTCACGCCTACGCACTTCGCCTCTTTCACCCACGCTTCCTGGATGTCGGTCGCATCGTCAATCAAATACGCCGCTTTCCCCATTCGCTGTGCCAGTTCAGCCAGACGGTTGGAGTTAGAGGAGTTCTTCGAGCCGACCACCAGCACAACATCAGCCTGTTCCGCCAGCGCGCGAACCGCTTCCTGACGGTTGGTGGTGGCATAACAGATATCATCTTTACGCGGTCCGACAATTTTCGGGAAGCGTTGACGCAAAGCATCAATAACGTCAGAAGTATCGTCAACGGAGAGCGTGGTCTGCGTCATGAAGGATAATTTGCCTTCATTTTTCACATTCAGTTTCAGCACATCATCTGGTGATTCAACCAGATACATTCCGCCTTGCGGGTTGCTGTACTGGCCCATCGTGCCTTCGACTTCCGGGTGTCCGGCGTGACCAATCAGAATGGATTCTTCGCCACGACGGCTGGCGCGGGCAACTTCCATATGCACTTTCGTGACTAGCGGACAGGTTGCATCAAAAACCGTGAGGTCGCGGCCTTTGGCTTCGTTACGCACCGCCTGAGACACGCCATGAGCGGAGAAAATCAGGATCGCGCCATCCGGCACTTCGCTGATTTGCTCGATAAAAATAGCGCCGCGCTCGCGCAGGCTATCCACCACATAACGGTTATGTACCACTTCATGACGGACATAAATCGGTGCGCCGTAAATAGCCAACGCGTTTTCGACAATGCTGATAGCGCGGTCTACGCCAGCGCAAAAACCGCGCGGGTTGGCCAACAGGATCTGCATTTTACGCCTCCAGTGCCGGTTCGACTTCCAGCACTTCAATATCAAAATGAACGGTATGCCCAGCCAGCGGATGGTTGAAATCAACCGTGATCGAGTCACCGTTGATTTCACGGATCACGCCAGGCATCTCACTGCCGTCCATTGCGGTAAAGAGCATGATAGCGCCAATTTCTGGCTCGCCCGCGTCCATAAATTCCCGACGCGAGAAATACTGAATTAAGTCCGGACTTGATACGCCAAAGGCGGCATCCGGCTCCAGAGCAAAGGTGGTTTTATCGCCTTCTTTTAGCCCCAGCAGGTGTTGCTCCAGTCCTTCAGACAGAGAACCGTCGCCCAGGCGAAACAGCGCAGGCTTGCCGTTATTGCGGGTTGACTCTGCGGTGGAGCCATCGTCGAGCTTAAGGGTGAAGTGCACCAGCACCGCACTGTTACTCTGTACTGATTTAGACATGCAGGTTGCTCTTTAAAATTGCTGCCGCCTGTCTGCCCGGTGGCGCTACGCTTACCGGGCCTACAAGGATCGCAGTAAATTGTAGGCCGGATTAGCATAGCGCCATCCGGCATTTTTTTATGCGGCTTTTTTCTCTTTCGACGGCAGGAAGCCTTCGAGAACAATCAATGCCGCCCCGATACAGATAGCTGTATCGGCCAGATTGAAGGTCGCGAAATGCCAGTCGCCGACGTAAAAGTCAATCATATCAACCACGAAGCCGTGCCACAGGCGGTCAAACAAGTTGCCCAGCGCACCGCCAATGATTAACGCATACGCGATGTTGTTCAGCTTCTGCGTCGCCTTCGAGCGATACATCATCACCATCAGGATGACGCAAATACCGATAGCGATACCGGCAAAGAACCAACGTTGCCAGCCGCCGCTGTCAGCTAAGAAGCTAAACGCCGCACCATAGTTACGCGCGTAGTGCAGATTAAGCGACGGAAACAGCGACACCGTATCCCCCAGAGCAAAGTTCTGGAGGATCAGGTATTTGCTGCCTAAATCGATAATCAGCACGACTACCACCAGCCACAGCCAGCGTAGTCCTGTTGAACAAAGAGGCTTACTCATCAGGCAAACTTACGTTGTTCGCCATCACCGGCGATGTTGCTGACACAGCGTCCGCAGATATCTGCATGTTCCGCCACCTGGCCGACGTCGGTAGTGTAATGCCAGCAGCGCGGGCATTTCTCACCTTCGGCTTTGCTCAGTACGATTTTCAGACCTTTGAGCAGTTCGCTCTGCTGAGCATCAGCAGGAGCAGCCGCATAATCCGCAACCGTCGCACCAGAGGTCAGCAGTACAAAACGCAACTCTTCACCCAGCGCGGTCAGTTTCGCCGCCAGCTCAGGTTCAGCGTACAGGGTCACTGCCGCTTCCAGAGAACCGCCGACTTTCTTATCCGCACGCGCCTGCTCGATAACCTTGTTCACTTCGCCGCGCACTTTCAGCAGCTCGTCCCAGTAGGCATCGTTCATCGCTTCGGTTTCACCTAAGCCAAACAGACCTTCGTACCATTCACCGGTAAAGACGTACTTCTCACGATCGCCCGGCAGGTAGCCCCAGATTTCATCGGCGGTGAAGGACATGATCGGCGCCATCCAACGAACCAGCGCTTCTGCAATATGGAACAGCGCAGTCTGGCAGCTACGACGCGCCACGCTGTCCGCTTTCGCGGTGTACTGACGGTCTTTGATGATGTCGAGGTAGAACGAACCCATTTCTACGGAGCAGAAGCGCATCAGGCGCTGTACCACTTCGTGGAAGTCATAGGCTTCATAGGCTTTCAGGATTTCGTCCTGCGCCGCTTGCGCACAACCTACCGCCCAACGATCCAGCACCACCATCTCTTCCGGTTTCACCATGTCTTTAACCGGATCGAACCCGTTCAGGTTCGCCAGCAGGAAGCGCGCGGTGTTACGGATACGACGATAGCTGTCGGCAGCACGTTTCAGGATTTCGTCAGAAACGGCCATTTCGCCAGTATAGTCGGTAGAAGCAACCCAAAGACGCAGAATATCCGCGCCCAGTTTGTTCATCACGTCCTGCGGAGAAACGGTGTTACCGATAGATTTGGACATCTTACGGCCCTGACCATCAACGGTGAAACCGTGGGTCAGTACCTGGCGATAAGGTGCTTTGCCTTTCATGGCGGTGGAGATCATCAAGGAAGACATGAACCAGCCACGGTGCTGGTCAGAACCTTCCAGATACATATCTGCCGCATGGCCCGCAAACTCAGGACGCACATCCACGACGGATGAGTGGGTTGAACCGGAGTCGAACCACACGTCCAGCGTATCCGGGACTTTGACATACTGGTCAGCTTCGTCGCCGAGGATATCTTTCGGATCGAGATCCCACCACGCCTGGATGCCGTCAACTTCAACGAGTTTAGCCACTTCTTCCATCAGTTCGATAGCGCGCGGATGCAGCTCTTCGGTGTCTTTGTGAACAAACAGAGACATCGGCACACCCCACGTACGCTGACGGGAGATACACCAGTCAGGACGGTTGGCCACCATCGATTCAATACGCGCCTGGCCCCAGTCCGGGATCCACTGTACGCCTTTGATCTCTTTCAGCGACTGCGCGCGCAGGCCTTTCTGATCCATGCTGACGAACCACTGCGGGGTCGCACGGAAGATGATCGGTGACTTGTGACGCCAGCAGCATGGGTAGCTGTGCTGCATCTTCTCAACGTGCAGCAGCGCGCCTTTTTCGCTCAGCAGCGCAACGATTTTGTCGTTGGCTTTAAAGACGTTCACACCGTCCAGATCCGGATAGGTACCCGCCAGGTATGCGCCGTCCGGGCCAACCGGGTTAGCGATTTCCAGACCGTATTTCTGGCTGATGACGTAGTCATCCGGACCGTGACCGCCAGCGGTATGGACCGCACCGGTACCCGCGTCCAGCGTAACGTGATCGCCAAGGATAGCCGGCACGTCAAAGCCCATAAACGGATGGGTAAAGTGCAGCAGTTCCAGCTCAGCGCCTTTCACTGTGCCGAGAATGGTGTATTCAGCCGCGCCAATACGCTGCATGACGCTTTCAACCATATCTTTCGCCAGAATCACAGCCTGGCCGTCAATCTGCACCAGCGCATAGTCAAAATCAGGTGCCAGAGAGATTGCGCGGTTCGCCGGTAACGTCCACGGGGTAGTGGTCCAGATAACCAGAGAGATCGGGCCGTTGACGTCAGAAACGCCAAATTTCGCTTTCACCGCATCCTGATCGGCAGCGTGGAACGCCACGTCGATGGACGGGGAGGTTTTGTCATAATACTCAACTTCCGCTTCCGCCAGCGCGGAACGGCAGTCAACGCACCAGTGCACCGGCTTCGCACCTTTGTGCAGGTGACCGTTGCCGATGATTTTACCCAGCGCGCGAATGATATTGGCTTCGGTTTTGAAGTCCATGGTCAGGTACGGATGCGACCAGTCGCCCAGTACGCCAAGACGGATAAAGTCTTTACGCTGACCGTCAACCTGCGTAGCAGCGTATTCACGGCATTTAGCGCGGAACTCAGCGGCGGTGAACTTCTCGCCCGGCTTGCCGTATTCCTGCTCTACTTTCAGCTCGATCGGCAGACCGTGGCAGTCCCAGCCCGGAACGTAAGGCGAGTCATAGCCCGTGAGTCCTTTGGACTTCACGATAATGTCTTTCAGAATCTTGTTAACCGAGTGACCAATATGAATGCTGCCATTCGCATAAGGAGGGCCATCATGCAGAATGAAGGTTTTTTTGCCTTTTTTGGCCGCACGAATGATGCCGTACAGGTCATCATCAGTCCAACGCGCCAGCATTCCCGGTTCGCGCTTGGCGAGATCGCCGCGCATCGGGAACCCTGTTTCCGGCAAATTCAGGGTTGATTTATAGTCACTCATCAGATTCTCGGTTCCGTATTTAAAACTCGTATAGGCATTAAGCCGGTTTTGTTAGCCCAAAAAATTCACGGGCAGTCAACTCATCACGCGCAATCTGCGCTTTTAGTTCATCCAGCGAGGCAAATCGCTGTTCGCTGCGTATTTTTTTACGCAGTACTACATCTATATGGCGACCATACAGGTCCATTACAACGTCCAATAGATGCACTTCCAACTGCTGGCGTACGCCTGCTACCGTCGGGCGGGTGCCGATGTTGGCGACGCCGGGCAACGGTTTGTCACCCAGTCCCATCACTTCAACCGCATAAACACCTTTCACCGGAGAAACCTGACGACGAAGCGGTAAGTTTGCCGTCGGAAAACCGATGGTGCGCCCTAACTCATCACCGTGAACGACGCGTCCTGAGATAGTAAAAGGATGCCCAAGCAGGCTTTCGGCCAGTTGCAGGTTATCTTCGGCCAGCGCCTGACGTACTGCGGTGCTGCTGATACGCACACCGCCTTCACAGAAGGTTTGGGTGCTGGTGATATCAAAACCATACTCAGCGCCCGCTTCCTGTAATAACAAGAAATCGCCCGCACGGCTAGCGCCAAAGCGGAAATCATCGCCAACGGCAAGAAATTGTACACCAAGGCGCTTCACCAGCAGGTCGCTGATGAAGGTCTGCGCCGTTAATGCGGCGAAACGCCTGTCAAAACGCACACACAGCACGTAGTCCACACCGCATTCGGACAGATAACGCAGTTTTTCCCGCAGGCGGGTAAGGCGCGCAGGTGACTTGTCCGTCGCAAACAGTTCCAGCGGTTGTGGCTCGAAAATCATTACCACCACCGGTAAATTGCGTTTGCGCCCTTCTTCCCGTAAGCCTTGCAGCAACGCACGGTGGCCACGGTGCACACCGTCGAAATTACCAATAGTCAGCACACACCCATGCGGGGCCTGGCTGAGATTATGTATGCCTCGTATCAGCTTCATGTCTGGCTCAAAACAGTGAAAATCGTGAAAGTATACCCTGTACCGCGGTCAAGGTTAACCGGCGATTGTTTCTACGAAACAGAAAGAGGATGGTTTTCATTGTTATGAAACAAATTGACGCCCTTCACGGGTACACCAATGCAATTTTTCTCGTCGAAAAGCTGTATTCACGCCACGCAAGCTGGTAGAATCCTGCGCCATCACTACGCAACGAGTGCTGGAATTTAAACGGCGCTTATTTGCACAAATCCATTGACAAAAGAAGGCTAAAAGGGCATATTCCTCGGCCTTTGAATTGTCCATATAGAACACATTTGGGAGTTGGACCTTGGCTAATATCAAATCAGCTAAGAAGCGCGCCGTTCAGTCTGAAAAGGCCCGCAAGCACAACGCTAGCCGTCGCTCTATGATGCGTACTTTCATCAAGAAAGTATACGCAGCTATCGAAGCTGGCGACAAAGCTACTGCACTGAAAGCATTTAACGAAATGCAACCAATCGTGGACCGTCAGGCTGCTAAAGGTCTGATCCACAAAAACAAAGCTGCACGTCATAAAGCAAACCTGACTGCACAGATCAACAAACTGGCTTAATCGCCTGCTTGTTGACGCTTTGTGAAAAAACCCGTGAAAGCGGGTTTTTTTATGCCTGCTATCTGGCGTTTTTCTCTTCAACCACTGATGTTGTTCTCACTCGCCCACGCTCTTCCTGACCAGCCTGTTTTTTCAGCTATCCCTCCCTTAGTTAGTCGCGTCGCGTAATACTTGAAAGTTATTTTCTTTCACTGTTTTCCTTTTTTTATTTCATTATTAAAAAACTGTGACCACCTTAGCAAATAGAAACATCGCTCATTCAAAAACGAATAAACGCAATCCTGATGTAAGATTTGATAATTGATTGCTGCGGTAGGGTCAACTACTTTCCATGTACACCTTACTCACTCATTTTAATCTGAGGTTAAATTCAGTAACGACATAAAAAATAATATTTAAAACTTGCTTGGAAAGTAAAAGTTGTTTTTCTGGGCGTATCGCACCAATATCGGAGTTATTATTATGAGTTCTGTTATTGAGGATACCCAGTCTTGCGGGTCAGCATCATTATCTTTACTACAGCGTATTAGCTACGGCTCTTTGGATGTGGCAGGTAATCTACTGTACTGTTTCGGCTCAACCTACATCTTATATTTCTACACTGACGTTGCGGGTATTAGTCTCGCCGTAGCAGGTGTCATCCTGCTGTTGGCGCGTATCGTAGATGGTATAGATGCCCCAATCTGGGGGATCATTATCGATAAAACACGTTCACGTTACGGTAAATGTCGTCCCTGGTTCTTATGGCTGCCGCTGCCTTTTGGTGTATTCAGCGCGCTGTCATTTTGGTCTCCAGATATCAGTATGACAGGAAAAGCCATATATGCAGCAATATCCTACATGATTGCCAGTATTTTATTTACCGGACTCAATACACCGCTCAGCGCAATATTACCTCTAATGACTCTGTCCCCTAAGGAACGGCTGGTATTAAATTCCTGGAGAATGACCGGGGGACAAATTGGGGTTTTATTAATGAATGCCACAGCATTACCCCTGGTTGCATTTTTAGGCAACGGAAATGATCATGCCGGATTTATTTACACGGCAATTCTGTTTGCTGCGATATCCTGTTCGCTAACGCTTTTCGCCTTTAAAAATATCCGCGAAATGGATGCGGATAAAATACAGCAAGAACCCAAACTGCCGATGAAAAAAAGTTTCACGGCAATGAAAGGTAACTGGCCATGGATCCTGATGGTGCTGGCCAATCTGATCTTCTGGATTGCCCTGCAACAGCGGTCCACAACCATTGTTTATTATCTGACCTACAACCTCGATCGCAAAGACCTGGTTCCGCTGATTAACAGTCTGGCGACGATTCAGATCCTGTTCATCATCGCCATCCCTTTCTTTAGCAAATTCCTGGCTAAAACCTGGATATGGGTAGGAGGCTTGCTGGTCGCCACGTTCGGCGGCGTCTTGATGTGGCTGGCGGCAGACAACATACCTTTCCTCATCGCGGCCTGGGTGCTCGGCAATATCGGTAGCGGAATCGCCTGCTCAATGCCGTTTGCCATGTTGGGCTTTGCCGTCGACTTCGGTGCCTGGAAAACGGGCATCAAGGCCACGGGCATTCTTATCGCCTTCGGCAGTACTTTCTGCATCAAGATGGGCAGTGGTCTGGGTACCGCTTTCGCCGCCTGGATCATGAACAGTTTTGGCTATGCCCCGAACCATGCCCAAAGCGCTGCGGGCCTGGAAGGCATTACCTGGGCCTTTATCTGGGCGCCCGCCCTACTCTTCGCACTCGCGGCGATCCCGCTACTTTTCTTCCGTAAGTACGAAGCAATGGAAGAGACGATTCGCCACGATCTGGAAACCATCACCCAATAACTTTCTTAATCTTTACCCTCAAAATATGGGAGGCACCACCATGCCATTTGTGCAACATGACCCGCGTCGTCTGGTCTGGCAGCAAAACGATCGCTATTTGTGGATTGAACCCTGGGGCGAGAACAGCCTGCGCGTACGCAGTGGTCGTCATCTGCCGGTAATGAGAAATGAAGACTGGGCATTGACTGAGCCAGTCGCAGAAAGCCACTGCCACATCGATTATGAGCACCACCAGGCGACAATGACCAACGGCAAAATTATCGCTATCGTCAATCAAAAAGGACAAGTTACCTTTTACCGTCATCCACACAAACCCCTGTTGCAGGAGTTCTGGCGCCTGCGGGGCGAAATTGGCGAGGATGAATCTTCTCACGGCCAGTACGTCAGCGCACTCAACCTTGAGGGACGCGAATTCCGCCCTATTCAGGGTGGGAAATATTCACTTAAAGCCCGCTTCGAAGCCACCGAAGGGGAAAAAATTTACGGCATGGGCCAATATCAGCAGGCCAATCTGGATCTCAAAGGATGCGTGCTCGAACTGGCCCAGCGCAACTCTCAGGCCTCGGTGCCCTTTATGCTCTCAAGCCTGGGCTACGGATTTTTATGGAACAATCCGGCGGTCGGCCGCGTGACATTCGCCCACAACGTGACCGAGTGGGAAGCTCAAATCAGCGAGCAGCTGGACTACTGGATCACCGCTGGCGATACCCCGGCAGAAATTAGCCGGGCGTATGCGCTCGCCACGGGCACGCCGCCGATGATGCCGGATTACGCCATGGGCTTCTGGCAGTGCAAGTTACGTTATCGCACTCAGGAGGAGTTGCTCGCCGTCGCCCGCGAGTACAAACGGCGCAATCTCCCCATCTCGGTAATCGTGATCGATTTCTTCCACTGGCCAAATCAGGGGGACTGGATGTTCGACTCGCGGGACTGGCCCGATCCCGATGCCATGATCGCCGAGCTAAAATCGCTGGGTATTGAGCTAATGGTCTCCGTCTGGCCAACTGTGGATAGCCGAACCGAGAGCTATCGGGAGATGCGCGAAAACGGCTGGCTGGTGCAAACAGAGCGCGGATTGCCAATTAATATGGATTTCCTCGGCAATACCACTTTCTTTGATGCCACCCATCCCGACGCTCGCGACTACGTATGGGGTAAAGCAAAACGCAACTATTACGATAAAGGCGTGAAGCTCTTCTGGCTAGACGAAGCCGAGCCGGAGTTCAGCGTTTACGACTACGATAATTATCGCTACCACGCCGGACCGGTGCTGGAAGTGGGCAATATCTACCCGCGAATGTACGCCAAAACCTTTTTTGACGGCATGAAAGCCGATGGCGAAGACCAGGTTATCAACCTGCTACGCTGCGCCTGGGCCGGAAGTCAGAAATACGGCGCGCTGGTCTGGTCAGGTGATATCCACTCATCGTTTCGTTCTCTGCGCAATCAGTTTGCCGCCGGGATGAACATGGGTATTGCAGGTATCCCGTGGTGGACAACAGATATTGGCGGCTTTCATGGCGGCAATATTCACGACCCACACTTTCATGAGTTGCTGATTCGCTGGTTCCAGTGGGGCGTGTTTAGCCCAGTGATGCGCCTGCACGGCAACCGCGATCCGCAGATTTTACCAGAACATCCTTACCGTGACGGTATTGCCCAGTGTCCGACCGGGGCGGCAAACGAAGTGTGGAGCTATGGTGAAGAGGTGTGCGAAGTGTTGACCGGCTGTCTGACGTTGCGAGAAAAGTTAAAGCCGTACATCAAAGCGGTGATGGCGGAAACACACCAACGCAATGCCCCGGTTATGCGCACCCTGTTTTTTGAATTCCCAGAACAGACAAGGAGTTGGGAGATTACCGATCAGTACTGTTTTGGTCCCGATCTGCTGATTGCTCCGGTGATGCATGAAGGCATGCGCGAGCGTGACGTTTGGCTACCGGAAGGGGAAACATGGACGGATCTTGCAACCGGCGAGAGCTATCAGGGAGGACAAACGCTGCGCTATGACGCTCCCCTGAACAGAATTCCGGTATTTATCCGCGAAGGCGGGCAGTATCGTAATATGTTGAAACTGTAGTCAAAGTCCGGCTGCGGTTAGTACACCGCAGCCGGCAACATGAAGGCGTTTAGACCTGTGGCGACTTGAACAGTGCTGAGTAGTCCGCATTGCAAATACGCTGCACCGCCGGATGCTGGATCATCCTTTCCGCAAATATGGCGTGATACTCCTCCATCACATTCTCTACGCGTCCAATTTCAACAATAGAATCATCGGCATAGAAATTGTGTGAATACAGAGTAGGCGCAACGAAAATGGCATTATGCGTTGCGCCAAACGCTTTCATCAGCGCAGCATCATCAAACTCGCCGAGGATTTCGACATTCAATCCTTGTGAGTTAATCCAGTTCAGCAGCTTACGTCCAAGCATCGAACGACGACCTGGGATCAGTAATCGACGCTCCTCAAGGCAGGCCGGGAAGGGTTTTTCAGGCAGCGGTTTGGTGCACCAAAAACTCACGCTGCATTCGCCTATCCGCACTGAGAACAGCCCTTCCTGCTGCGTAGAGTCGATCGGGCAGTCGGAGATAATCATATCCAGCTTATGCTGACTGAGTTGATCCAACAGCATCTCATGTGTTGACTCAAAACAACGCAGATGGATTTGTTCATCTTCAACCACAGCGGCATCAAGCACGCTACTGACCAGCTGCTTCGATAGCGCATCCGCCACGCCGACATCAAACAGTAAATTAGACTCTTTGCGGTAGTTCACGATATCCAGCATTTCCTGGCTTAAGGTGAACATCTTATCCGCATAACGAAAAACCAATTCGCCTAACTCACTAGGCTCCAGTCCACGCCCCTTGCGCTTGAACAGCTTTCCCTGCAAACGTTCCTCAAGCGCTTTAATCTGTCCGGTAATGGTTTGCGGCGTCAGATAAAGCGCTTCTGCAGCGCCAACCACCGAACCTTCTTTATAGACATGCCAAAAGTAGTACAGGTGGTTGTAGTTTATATGAGACATACTCTCTCCCTGAAAATTGTCACGAAAGGGCTATCCCGTCAGGCTGACGCGTTCAACCGGGTGCGTAACCAGCAGTAACCAATTACCGCCGACAGTAAGGAGCCAATCAGGATCCCCAGTTTCGCCCAGTTAATCAGCTCAGGATCGACGTTCCCAAACGCCAGGCTGGCGATAAAAATCGACATCGTAAAGCCAATGCCGCACAGAATGCCGACCGCCATAATCTGCTGGAAATTCGTTCCCTCTGGCAATTGCGCCACCTTGAGGCGTAACGCCAGCCAGCAAAACAGACTGATACCCAACGGTTTACCGATCAACAAACCAGCAATGATCCCCAGCGGTAACACCGAGGTCAGTCCATCAATAGTAACGCCCTGCAGTGAAACGCCCGCGTTGGCGAAGGCAAACAGTGGCAGGATCAGGTATGCCACCCATGGATGCAGAACATGCTCCAGTCGCTTCGCCGGTGAACGCCCGTGTTTTTCCTTTAACGGAATGAAGAAACCGACGATCACGCCAGCCAGCGTCGCATGCACGCCGGACTTCAGTACCGCAGTCCATAGCACCACGCCCACCAGAATATAAATCCCGGTACGTCTCACGCCACACAGATTCAAGGCCGCCAGGACGAGAATGGCACACGCGGCAACGCCCAGCGACAGCAGCGAGAGATCGCTGGTGTAGAACAGTGCGATGATTACGATAGCGCCGAGGTCATCAATAATCGCCAGCGCCATCAGGAATATTTTCAACGCCAGCGGTACACGGCTGCCCAACAGCGCCAGCACGCCTAATGCAAAAGCGATATCCGTTGCCGCCGGGATCGCCCACCCTTCACGGGTGATGGGATCGGCATAGTTGAATGCTAGGTACAGCAGCGCCGGGACAATCATGCCCCCGATAGCGGCAATGATCGGAAACGCTGCCTGACGCAGGCTGGCCAGCGAGCCTTGCATCAACTCACGCTTCACCTCCAGACCAATCAACAGGAAGAACACCGCCATCAACGCGTCGTTGATCCACAGCAGCATATTTTTGTTGATCTCAAGCGCGCCAACCCGCAGTTGAACGGGCGTTTCCAAAAAGGCGTGGTACCATCCACTGGTTACCCCGATGTTTGCCATCAGCATAGCGACCACGGCAGCGATGATCAGAATGATGCCCCCCGAGGCGTCACTACTAAAAAAACGATGCAGATGTTTCACTTTTATTCTCTCTATTGGGTGAATACTTCGTAAATACTATCTTACACCCTCAAAAAGCTCGTTAAAATTAGATTATTTGTGATTGATAGATCGGTTTTTACGATGCATCCAAATAAAGTCGATAAAGATTTTCCGAGCGGAAAACAGAAATAAAAAAGCCTGAGGCTTTTCAGTCCCAGGCTTTTTATTCGAGATAAAACGGCGAATTAGCGAGTCAGATCGTCAAAGAACTTCTTCACACCGTCGAAGAAACTTTTGGAGCGCGGACTGTTTTGTTCACCCGTCGGGCCGCCAAAGCTGTCCTGCAAATCTTTCAGAAGTTGCTTCTGCTTGTCATTCAGGCCAACCGGGGTTTCCACTACCACGCGGCAAAGCAGGTCTCCCTGAGCGCCACCGCGTACAGACTTGACGCCCTTTCCACGCATGCGGAAAAGTTTGCCAGTTTGCGTTTCGCCCGGAATTTTTAGCTTCACGCGACCATCCAGCGTCGGGACTTCAATCTCGCCGCCCAGAGCAGCCATCGCAAAGTTGATCGGCACTTCGCAGTAGAGGTTGTTGCCTTCACGTTCGAAAATTGGGTGTTGTTTTACCTGCACCTGAACGTACAAATCACCTGCTGGCGCGCCATGCTCACCGGCTTCGCCTTCACCAGACAAACGGATACGGTCGCCGGTATCAACCCCAGCCGGGATTTTAACAGACAGCGTTTTGCTCTTCTCAACGCGACCATGCCCGTGGCATTTGTTGCACGGATCTTTGATCAGCGTACCGCGGCCCTGACAGTGTGGACAGGTCTGCTGTACGGCAAAAAAGCCCTGACGCATCTGCACCTGACCAGAACCGTGACAGGTTGGACAGGTTTGCGGCTGAGTGCCCGCCTTCGCGCCGCTACCGTGGCAGACGTCACACTCTTCCAGAGTCGGAATACGGATCTCTTTGGTGACGCCACGCACGGCTTCTTCCAGAGTGAGATCCATGTTGTAACGTAAATCAGCACCACGTGAGGCGCGCTGACGACCACGACCGCCGCCAAAGATATCGCCAAACACGTCACCAAAGATATCGCTGAAATCAGCCCCGCCGCCAAAACCGCCGCCGCCGCCCATGCCGCCTTGCTCAAACGCAGCATGACCGTACTGATCGTAGGCCGCACGTTTTTGCGCATCGGTCAGGATCTCGTACGCTTCTTTGATCTCTTTAAACTTGGCTTCGGCCTCTTTATCACCCTGGTTGCGGTCCGGGTGATATTTCATGGCCAGGCGCTTGTAGGCCTTTTTGATTTCACGCTCTTCCGCTGATTTGGAAACGCCTAAAATCTCGTAATAGTCTTGCTTAGCCATCTCTTTTTATCTGCCCCTAACATGCGTGCACGGGCGGAGAGGAAACCTCTTCGCCCGTGCCAGTAATTACCCGTTCAAAGGGCGATTATTTTTTGTCTTTCACTTCTTCAAACTCGGCGTCGACAACGTCGTCATCTTTCGCGTTATTTGCAGAAGCATCAGCGCCTGCTGCACCAGCCTGTTGCTGTGCGTGCTGCTGCTGAGCGATTTCCATCAGTTTCTGGGAAACCTGTGCCAGCGCCTGCATTTTCGCTTCGATATCCGCTTTGTCTTCACCTTTCAGAGAAGTTTCCAGCGCGGTCAGTGCAGACTCGATGGCAGTTTTGTCGTCAGCCGGCAGTTTGTCGCCTGCTTCTTCAACCTGCTTGCGAGTGCTGTGCAGCAGATGGTCACCCTGGTTACGGGTCTGAACCAGCTCTTCAAACTTACGGTCAGATTCTGCGTTCGCTTCTGCTTCGCGAACCATTTTCTGAATTTCTTCTTCGTTCAGACCAGAAGAAGCCTTGATGGTGATCTTCTGCTCTTTACCGCTGTTTTTGTCTTTCGCGGAAACGTGCAGGATACCGTCGGCATCGATGTCAAAAGTAACTTCGATCTGCGGCATACCGCGCGGAGCCGGGCTGATACCATCCAGGTTAAACTGACCCAGATCTTTGTTATCAGCAGCACGTTTACGTTCACCCTGCAGCACATGGATGGTTACCGCAGACTGGTTGTCTTCAGCGGTAGAGAACACCTGGCTGTGCTTGGTCGGGATAGTGGTGTTTTTCGCGATCAGCGGAGTCATTACGCCACCCATGGTTTCGATACCCAGAGACAGCGGGGTAACGTCCAGCAGCAGCACGTCTTTAACATCACCGGTCAATACACCACCCTGAACAGCAGCACCGATTGCTACGGCTTCGTCCGGGTTAACGTCTTTACGCGGTTCTTTACCGAAGAACTCAGCGACTTTCTTCTGCACCATCGGCATACGCGTCTGACCACCAACGAGGATAACGTCGTTGATATCAGATACGGACAGGCCAGCATCCTGCAGAGCAACTTTCAGCGGCTCGATAGAACGGTTAACCAGGTCTTCAACCAGGCTTTCCAGTTTCGCACGGGTCACTTTGATGTTCATATGTTTCGGACCGGTCGCGTCTGCAGTGATGTACGGCAGGTTCACGTCGGTCTGCTGAGCGGAAGACAGCTCGATCTTCGCTTTCTCAGCGGCTTCTTTCAGACGCTGCATCGCCAGCGGGTCATTACGCAGGTCGATACCCTGATCTTTCTTAAACTCGTCAACCAGGTAGTTGATCATACGGCTGTCGAAGTCTTCACCACCCAGGTGGGTATCACCGTTGGTTGCCAGAACTTCGAAGGTTTTTTCGCCGTCAACTTCGTCGATTTCGATAATAGAGATATCGAAAGTACCACCACCGAGGTCATATACCGCGATAGTACGGTTGCCGACTTCTTTATCCAGACCGTAAGCCAGCGCAGCTGCGGTTGGTTCGTTGATGATACGTTTTACTTCCAGACCTGCGATACGACCGGCGTCTTTAGTTGCCTGACGCTGAGCATCGTTAAAGTATGCAGGTACGGTGATAACTGCTTCAGTTACCGGCTCACCCAGGTAATCTTCAGCCGTTTTCTTCATTTTTTTCAGCACTTCAGCAGAAATCTGCGGCGGTGCCAGTTTCTGACCTTTTACGTCAATCCATGCATCACCGTTGTCAGCACCGATGATTTTGTACGGCATGATAGCTTCATCACGCTGTACTTCTTCGTCCTGGAAGCGGCGGCCAATCAGGCGTTTAATCGCAAACAGGGTGTTTTGCGGGTTTGTCACTGCCTGACGTTTAGCCGGCTGACCAACCAGAGTTTCACCATCCTGGGTATAAGCAATGATAGAAGGCGTGGTGCGATCGCCCTCGGCGTTCTCCAGCACACGTGCAGTAGTGCCATCCATAATCGCTACACAAGAGTTGGTAGTACCCAGGTCGATACCAATAATTTTACCCATCTAAACGTCTCCACTAAAAATTCGGTCATCATGTGGTTGTGAATCTGTAATAAGGGCGAAACGTGCGGTTTCAACTACCCTGAATCGTTTTTTTTCAGACTCACCACTGCGGTTGCTTACAAGATGGGGTCGTAACCCACGTCATCAAGGGGGGCATGAAAATTTTTTTTAGCCTTGTGGCAATAAAATCGCAGAAAAAAGGCTAAAAGATTAAAAAATGAATAGTCTCAAATCAAAATTAATTCATAAAACAGATAAATTCAGCACAGTCATTCACATAAAAATTGTAATAAAAAGAAAAGATTACAAGCATGAATCATGATTCTGACAGCGGTAAGATGGTCTGAAACGACACACTTTTACAGCCGTCAAAGAGAAATTCCATGAAATCCGTATTAACCCTTTCCGCCAGCCTGCTTATGGGCCTGCTGCTGAGCAGCGCCGCACACGCTAACGATCATAAAGTCCTCGGCGTGATCGCCATGCCTCGTAATGAAACCAACGATCTAACGCTGAAACTTCCTGTTTGCCGCGTGGTGAAACGCATTCAACTTACGGCCGATCATGGTGATTTACAGCTCAGTGGTGCATCGGTTTATTTCAAAGCTGCCCGCATGTCCAGCCAGAGTCTGAACGTGCCTTCCTCCATCAAAGAAGGGCAAACGACCAATTGGATCAACATCAATAGCGACAACGACAATAAGCGCTGCGTGAAAAAAATTACCTTCTCCGGCCATACGGTGAACTCTTCTGATATGGCGACGCTGAAAATCATCGGCGACGACTAATTCCCCATACTTTTATTCAAAAGCCATAGAAACATGAATGTCACCTATTTGAATGACGACGATCTCGATTTTCTTCAGCATTGCAGTGAGGAGCAGCTCGCCAATATTACCCGCCTGCTTACACATAATGAAAAGGGGAAAGCCCGTCTGTCGAGCGTTCTCAACCACAACGATTTATTTAAATCGATGGAAGGACATCCGAAACAGCACCGCCGCAACTGGCAACTGATTGCTGGCGAACTGCAGCATTATGGGGGCGACAGCATTGCCAATAAACTCCGTGGACATGGAAAACTGTATCGGGCGATTTTGCTGGACGTTTCGAAGCGTCTGAAGATTAAAGCTGATAAAGAGATGTCCACGTTCGAAATTGAACAGTCTCTGCTGGAGCACTTTTTACGCAACGCCTGGCAAAAAATGGATGCCGGACAAAAGCAGGAATTTCTGCAGGCTGTCGATGCAAAAGTTTCTGAACTGGAAGAACTGCTACCGTTATTATTGAAGGATCGTCACCTGGCAAAAGGCGTCTCTCACCTGCTCTCCGGCCAGTTAACCAAAATTCTGCGAACCCACGCCGCCGTCAGCGTAATCGGGCACGGATTACTGCGCGGAGCCGGACTTGGCGGCCCGGTAGGTGCGGCTTTAAATGGGGTTAAAGCGGTGAGCGGCAGCGCTTATCGGGTGACGATCCCGGCTGTACTCCACATTGCCTGCCTGCGCAGAATGTTCAACCACGCACAAGCGTGATGCCCATCACAGGGAAAATAATTCGTTTTCCCTTCGTTAGATCATAGACAGTGCCCTCTCCCCTGATTATTATGCCGCGCCCCGAAGACAGTGATCGTTATTTGGGGAAACTATTTCACCATTCAATCAATGATGATTTTGAGGAATTATGGGCAACACTAAGTTGGCTAATCCGGCACCGCTGGGCCTGATGGGCTTTGGCATGACCACCATTCTGCTTAACCTGCATAACGCGGGTTTCTTCGCTTTAGACGTTATTATTCTGGCGATGGGCATTTTCTACGGCGGTATCGCGCAAATTTTTGCCGGTCTTCTGGAATATAAAAAAGGCAACACCTTCGGTTTAACCGCCTTTACCTCCTACGGTTCGTTCTGGCTGACGCTGGTTGCGATTCTGCTGATGCCGAAAATGGGCCTCGCGGATGCAACCAATGGTCAGTTCCTGGGCGCTTACCTGGGTCTGTGGGGCGTGTTCACTCTGTTCATGTTCTTCGGTACGCTGAAAGCCGCGCGCATGCTGCAGTTCGTGTTCCTGAGCCTGACAGTGCTGTTCGCCCTGCTGGCCGTTGGCAACATTGCAGGTAACGAAGCAATCATTCACGTAGCGGGTTGGGTTGGCTTAGTGTGTGGCGCAAGCGCCATTTACCTGGCGATGGGTGAAGTGCTGAACGAACAGTTTGGCCGTACCATCCTGCCGATTGGTGAAGCGCACTAATCTGACAATATCCCCCCTGAAGGGGGGATATTCCTTACAAACGCTGTAACTCTCCCTGTACGCTCGTATCGCGATGATAAATATCCTGTCGCAGCCAAATCCCCAGACCTAACCCCACCAGCGATAACGCCAGCACATACCAGGCCGGAGCCATTGGCGACACGCTCATTAACATCGTCACGGCGATTGGCGTCAGACCACCAAAAATGGCATATGAGACGTTATAGGAAAAGGAAATGCCGGTAAAACGGACTTCCGCCGGAAACGCCCGCACCATGACATAAGGCACTGCGCCGACCACGCCAACGCATAATCCCACCAGCCCGTATAACAGGAACAAGTGCTGAGGATGGCTGCCGGTCAGGTGATAGAAAAACCAGCTCGAACAGGCCAGCAGCAGGCTGCCGACAATAAAGGTTTTGCTGGCGCCGACCCGGTCGACAATAAATCCGGCCAGCAGACAGCCGACGCACAGCATAATGGTAGCGACACTGTTGGCCTGTAGCGTTAGCGCGGGTGCAAAGCCATACTGCTTCTGCAACCAGACTGGTGACATCAGGATCACCACCACAATCCCGGCCGATAACAGCCAGGTCAGCAGCATTGAAATAACCACCGCTTTTTTATGCTTACTCACCACCGACTTCACCGGTAGCTCTTGCGCAAGTGCTTTACGCTGCTGCATTTCGAGGAAGATGGGCGTTTCCTGCAACCAGCGGCGCAGGTACATCGCCACCAGCCCAAAAACGCCCCCCAGCAGGAACGGGATACGCCAGCCGTAGTCATGCACCGCCTGTTGCGTCAGGTTGGTATTCACCAGCGTCGCAACCACCGACCCCAACAGAATCCCCACCGTCAGCCCGGCGGTCAGCGTGCCACAGGCAATGCCGATGCGGCGCTCCGGTACATGCTCCGCCACGAACACCCACGCGCCCGGCACTTCTCCGCCGATGGCAGCGCCTTGCAAAATGCGCATCAGCAGTAACAACAACGGTGCGAGGATCCCCATTGAGGCGTAGGTAGGCAAAAGACCAATCGCCAGCGTCGGTATCGCCATCAGCAAAATGCTCAGGGTGAACATTTTCTTACGCCCGACCAGATCGCCAAAGTGCGCCATGATGATGCCACCCAGCGGACGCGCCAGATATCCGGCGGCAAAAATGCCGAAGGTTTGCACCTGACGTAGCCACTCAGGAATGTCTGCCGGAAAGAAGAGTTCACCAACAACAGCGGCAAAGAAGACGAAGATAATGAAATCATAAAACTCAAGCGCACCGCCGAGGGCAGCAAGCGTAAGAGTTTTATAATCCTGGCGATTCAGCGGTCGAGTGTGTTGTGACATAGCAAACCATCAGTCAGTGGAGTTATTGAATCTGTCTGTCGATATATGTAAAGCAAAATTACTATATCGTAAACAATTCAATACTCCACTGTGATTGGCACTTATGTCACGATCGGGCTACTTTCAGGCGTTTGTATCGCGAATTGCGCTTTTAGGACGAAAAGATGCTGCAACAGCCGGTGCGGTTTCCACATACGGCCCATCCAGCAACTGTATACAATACGGTACACTTGCAAAAATACCCGGTACGATAACCTTACCGTCGGCATCTTTCACGCCTTCCAGCGTTTCTTTGATCGATTTCGGCTGCCCAGGCAGATTCAGGATCAACGCCTGTTTGCGAATCACACCGACCTGGCGGGAGAGAATAGCCGTTGGCACAAAGTGCAGACTTATCTGGCGCATCTGTTCGCCAAAGCCTGGCATCTGGCGGTCAGCGACGGCAAGCGTAGCATCGGGGGTCACGTCGCGACGTGCCGGACCCGTTCCGCCAGTAGTCAGCACCAGATGACAGCTCATTTCATCCACCAGCTCGCATAAGGTCTGTTCGATGATCGCCTGTTCATCCGGGATCAGTCGCGTTTGCAGCTCAAAAGGGGTGGTAAGGGCAGATGCCAGCCACTCTTCAAGGGCCGGGATACCTTTATCCTGGTAAACGCCGCTGGAAGCACGGTCAGAAATGGAAACCAGGCCAATGCGTAAAGTATTCATGATTATTCCGTTTAAACAGTCTCGTTAAACAGAATGATACACTGCGAAAGGAAGGACAGACAGGTTTCAGAAGAGGTAGCGTGACCCATATCAGGGCCACGCATTAATGATTACAGCAGATCGCCGATCATTTTTTCCAGTTTACCCTGGTCTACAGCAAACTTACGGATACCGTCCGCCAGTTTATCTACAGCCATCGGATCCTGGTTGTGCTGCCACAGGAACTCAGCTTCGGTGATGCGTGCAGGACGCGCTTTCACTTCGCCGGAGAAGGACAGTTTACGTTCGATAGCGCCTTCGCTTTCCGCCAGCTCTTTCAGCAGTGCCGGAGCAATCGTCAGACGATCGCAGCCTGCCAGCTCAATGATTTCGCCGATGTTACGGAAGCTCGCACCCATCACCACGGTTTCGTAACCGTGCTGTTTGTAGTACTCGTAGATTTCCGTTACGGAAACCACACCCGGATCTTCTGCCGGTGCATACTCTTTCTTGTCGGTGTTGGCTTTGTACCAGTCAAGAATACGACCAACGAACGGAGAAATCAGGTATACGCCAGCTTCTGCACATGCACGTGCCTGCGCGAAGGAGAACAGCAGAGTCAGGTTACAGTTGATGCCTTCTTTTTCCAGCTGCTCAGCGGCACGGATGCCCTGCCAGGTTGAAGCCAGTTTAATCAGAATGCGATCGTTGCTGATGCCAGCATCGTTGTACATCTTGATCAGACGTTTTGCTTTCGCGATGGACGCGTCGGTGTCGTAAGACAGACGAGCGTCAACTTCAGTAGAGATACGACCCGGGACCAGTTTCAGGATCTCCAGACCGATATTTACTGCCAGTTTGTCGGTCGCGTCGACGATCTGCTGTGCGCGGTCGTTGCTCTGCTGCTTAGCCCAGGCTACAGCGTCATCAATCAGCTTGCGGTATTCTGGGATCTGCGCTGCGTTAAGAATGAGAGAAGGGTTAGTTGTGGCATCCTGAGGCTGATACAGCTTCATTGCCGCGATGTCTCCGGTGTCGGCCACTACTGTGGTGAACTGACGAAGGGAGGTCAATTTGTCCGTCATGATAGCGATTCTCTTTAAACAGCTTGTTAGGGGGATGTAACCGATCTTCCCTGATGATAGCACGACGCACTCTCAGCGCAACCGCTTGGATTGTACGACCCGCTGCTCAGCCCTGATTACGCATCTCAAAGCCTGTGATGCGCAATTGCGGGATATAACGATTGTTATGATAAACTCCCGCAATCACTCTCATGACAAGGTATATACTGGTCGATTATTGGTAGCGCTTACACGGAAATCTTCGCGCTTACCGGCATCAACAAGAGGGATGTTAATGCCTGATTTTTTCTCATTTATTAATGAAATACTCTGGGGATCGGTGATGATCTACCTCCTGCTTGGCGCAGGATGTTGGTTCACCTGGCGTACAGGGTTCGTGCAGTTCCGCTACATTCGCCAGTTTGGCACAAGTCTTAAAAACAGCATTAGCCCGCAGCCGGGCGGTTTAACTTCCTTTCAGGCACTGTGCACCAGCCTTGCCGCGCGTATCGGTAGCGGGAACCTGGCCGGCGTAGCGTTGGCGATCGCCGCTGGCGGCCCTGGAGCCATTTTCTGGATGTGGGTCTCAGCGGTCATTGGTATGGCAACGTCATTCGCCGAGTGCTCACTTGCCCAACTGTATAAAGAACGCGATAGCAAAGGACAGTTCCGCGGTGGTCCTGCGTGGTATATGGCACGTGGTCTGGGCATGCGCTGGATGGGCGTCCTTTTTGCCATCTTTTTACTGATTGCCTATGGACTGATTTTTAACAGCGTTCAGGCGAACTCGGTCTCTCGTGCGTTGACCTTTGCTTTTGACATCCCTCCCCTCTTCTCCGGTATCGCACTGGCAATAGTGTCATTACTGGTCATCGTCGGCGGTATTAAAGGCGTCGCACGCCTGATGCAATGGTTCGTTCCGATGATGGCACTGCTGTGGGTTGGAAGTAGCATCATCATCTGTCTGTGGCATATCGGGCAGCTTCCCGACATTATCGTCACCATTATAAAAAGCGCCTTTGGCTGGCAGGAAGCAGCAGCGGGTGCGGCCGGATATACGCTAAGCCAGGCTATTGCCAACGGTTTTCAGCGCGGCATGTTTTCTAACGAAGCCGGAATGGGATCTACGCCGAATGCAGCCGCATCGGCCGCCTCCTGGCCACCGCATCCTGCGGCACAAGGCATTGTGCAAATGATTGGGGTATTAGGCGACACTCTCGTGGTCTGTACGGCTAGCGCGATGATTATTCTGTTGGCAGGCAATGGCACCAGCTATGTGCCAATGGAAGGCATCCAGTTACTTCAAAAAGCAATGGTAACGCTGACGGGAGAATGGGGAGCCGGATTCGTGGCTTTTATTGTGATTCTGTTTGCCTTTAGCTCGATCGTCGCCAACTACATCTATGCGGAGAACAATCTCGTCTTTCTGAAACTGGACAATATGCGCATCATCTGGCTATTGCGAATCGCTACCATTAGCACCATTATCGGCGGAACGTTTGTCAGCTTCCCGCTGGTCTGGCAGTTGGCCGATATCATTATGGCTTGTATGGCCATTACTAACCTGACAGCGATTCTGCTGCTTTCTCCGGTTGTCCATACCATCGCCAGCGATTATCTGCGCCAGCGTAAACTCGGGGTGCGCCCGGAATTCGATCCGCACCGTTATCCTGATATCAGACAACAGCTTGCCCCCGAAAGCTGGGATGAAACGCCGCGCGGATAGCGCGGCAATCACAACCATCGATCAAATCTGTCGTTTTTTTTGCTAAAGTCGCAGTAAATTTCCTGCAAGGACTGGATATGCTGATTCTGATTTCACCTGCAAAAACGCTCGACTACCAAAGTCCGCTGGCAACAACACGCCATACGCTACCCGAACTGCTGGATCACTCTCAGCAGCTTATCCATGTGGCGCGCCAGCTCTCTGCGCCGCAGATTGGCAAGCTGATGGGAATTAGCGACAAACTGGCGGATTTGAATGCCACGCGTTTCCATGACTGGCAGCCTGACTTCACGCCGGACAATGCGCGCCAGGCCATTCTGGCATTTAAGGGCGACGTGTATACCGGGCTGCAGGCTGAAACCTTCAGCGAGGCGGATTTCGACTTCGCTCAGCAGCATTTAAGGATGTTGTCCGGACTGTACGGCGTTCTACGTCCACTGGATTTGATGCAGCCTTATCGTCTGGAGATGGGCATTCGTTTGGCCAATGCGAAGGGTAAAGATCTCTACCAGTTCTGGGGAGATATCATCACCGATAAACTTAATGAAGCACTTGAAGCACAAGGCGACAGCGTGGTGATTAATCTCGCTTCGGATGAGTATTTTAAATCCGTGAAGCCGAAAAAGCTCAATGCCGAGCTGATTAAACCAGTCTTCCTCGACGAGAAAAACGGCAAGTTCAAAGTCATCAGCTTTTATGCCAAGAAAGCGCGCGGCCTGATGAGCCGCTACATCATTGAGAACCGCTTAACGCAGCCGGAACAGCTGACCGCATTTAACAGCGAAGGCTATTTCTTTGATGAAGAAGCGTCAGGAAACGGCGAACTGGTGTTTAAACGCCACGAGCAATAATTTATATGCCGGATGACGGCTAACGCCTTATCCGGCCTACAGGTTTTGTAGGCCCGCTAAGCAAAGCGCCAGCGGGCACCACCGTTAACTGCGGGTCATCATCAGCTTACGCAGTTGCGCAAAATCAGCAGGCAGGTGATGAGAAAGCAGCGGCAAGTCCGCGCGTTCCGCCAGCTCTTTTGGCAACGCCAGCGTCAGATCAAGAATCTCTTCAACGCTTTCTTTAAACTTCGCCGGATGCGCAGTACCAAGGAACAGGCCGTACTCGCCAGGGTTCAGTTGGTCACGCAGCGCACGGTAAGCCACCGCCGCATGCGGTTCTGAGGTGTAGCCTATCTCATGTAACTCACGCATGGTGTCCTGAGTCGTGGCATCATCAACGGCGGCATAACCCAGCTCATTCAGACGCCAGATTTTACGGCGGAACAGTTCTTCCACGCGCGGCCAGTTGTTCGGCTGGCTGACATCCATCGCATTCGATAACGTCGCCTGAGTCGCTTTCGGCGCCCACTCACCTTCAGCAAGGAAACGCGGAACCGTATCGTTAACGTTAGTCGCCGCGATAAAACGCTTCACCGGCAAGCCCAGTGATTTCGCCAGCAGCCCGGCGGTCAGATCGCCAAAGTTACCGCTGGGAACAGAAATCACCAGCTGATTCCGCGCCTCTTGCGGTAGCTGAGCCACAGCCTCAAAGTAGTAACAGATTTGCGCCAGCAGACGGCTGATGTTAATTGAATTAGCCGAGTTCAGTCCCAGAGCCACCTTCAGCTCTTCGTCATCAAACGCCTGTTTCACCAGCGCCTGGCAGGCATCAAAATCGCCATCAATCGCTACAGTTTCAATGTTACCGCCCAGCGTACAGAACAGTTTTTCCTGTAATGGGCTGATCTTGCCGTTCGGGTAGAGGATCACCACGCGCACATTTTTCAGGCCATAAAAGGCATGTGCAACCGCCGCGCCGGTATCACCTGAGGTCGCCGTCAGAATGGTTACCGGCTTGTCGCCGCTGATGTGCGTCAGCATTTGCGCCATAAAGCGCCCGCCAAAGTCTTTAAATGCAAGCGTAGGGCCGTGGAACAGTTCCAGACAGCCGACATCTGCGGCAACCTGAGCAACCGGTGCCGGAAAAGCAAATGCAGCACGCACGCGTTTTTCCAGAATTTCCTGAGGGATCTCATCACCAATAAATGCGGACAGGATCTTCGCGCTGCGGCTAACGAAGTCCTGGTTCAGCATCTCATCCACTTCTGTCAGATTGAATTCCGGTAGATCGTGCGGAAAAAACAATCCCTGATTCTTGCCAAGCCCTTGCGTGACGGCCTGCGCAAAGCTGACCTGCTCGTTATGATCTTTCAGATTATACAGTTTCATTGATTATCCCAGTACCCGTGCGCCCGCCGTGTCCAGCCGGCAAATATGAACAAAGCCTTCCTGATTTTGCAGGTAATTTTTACTCAGCCAATCTGCTACGCGCTGCGCCGTATCCGGCTTATCGCACAAGGCGAACAGCGTCGGCCCTGACCCGGAGATCCCGCTGGCCAGCGCGCCAATTTCTGTTACCGCCTGACGCGCCTGACTAAAGCCTGGCAGCAAGCGGGTACGATACGGCTCAGCAATGACGTCCTTCATCAGCTTCGCGGCAAGCCCAGGCTGACGGGAATAGCAGGCATGGATAAATCCAGCCAGATGTCGCCCGTGGGCGATACAGTCCTGACGGCGATACTGCGCAGGTAGAATCGCCCGCGCTTCTGCCGTGGACACTTTAATCCCCGGATACGCCAGTACCCATAGCCACTCATCAAAGCCTGGCACCTGCTGGCTAATAATGCCGTTTTCTTCAATCATTAACTGCATGCCGCCCAAAAAGCACGGGGCAACGTTATCGTAATGAATACTGCCGGAGATACGCCCTTCCAGCTCGCCCATTATCGCCAACAGGCGCGTATCGTTGAGCGGCTTACCGCAGTGTTCGTTCATAGCGACTAACGCCGCCACGACGGAACAGGCGCTGGAGCCTAACCCGGAGCCAATCGGCATATTTTTTTCCAGCGTCATCGCCACCGGAACCGTTTTACCCAGCTCCTGGCAGAATCGCTCCCAACACTGATAGACAATATTTTCGCGCGGCTCTGACGGCAGCTTGTTGGCAAAGCGCCCAAGGTTGTTCAGGCTGAACTGATCAGCCGCCTCAACGGACACCACATCGCCCAACAGCGAACCGTCCACCGGAGTTACCGCCGCACCGAGCACATCAAACCCGACGCTCATATTGGCACTGGAAGCCGGGGCATAAACTCTCACCATGTCAGACTCCTAACTTCCATGAAAGGGTGCGTAGCAGGTCGGCAAAGACGCCCGCTGCCGTCACGTCGTTACCCGCGCCATATCCGCGCAGAACCAACGGTAACGGCTGATAGTAGTGGCTATAGAATGCCAGCGCGTTCTCACCGTTTTTCACTTTAAACAGCGGATCGTTGCCGTCTACTGCATCAATTTTCACGCGACAAACGCCGTCCTCTTCGATATTGCCAACATAACGCAATACTTTTCCCTCATCACGGGCTTTCGCCACGCGCGCGGCAAAGACGTCATCCAGCTGTGGCAATTTCGCCATAAACGCGGATACATCACCGGAATCATCAAACTCTTTTGGCAGAACTGGCTCAATGACCACGTCTGAAAGCTCCAGCTCACGACCGGTCTCACGGGCGAGGATCAGCAGCTTACGTGCCACATCCATGCCGGAAAGATCGTCACGCGGATCGGGCTCGGTATAGCCCATCTCACGCGCCATGGTGGTGGCTTGCGAGAAGCTCATGCCTTCATCCAGCTTGCCGAAAATAAACGACAGCGAGCCGGAAAGAATACCGGAGAAACGCTGCAATTCATCACCTGCGCTGAGCAAGTTTTGCAGATTCTCAATTACCGGCAAGCCTGCGCCCACGTTGGTGTCGTAGAGGAATTTACGCCGGGACTTCGCAGCGGCAAAACGCAGCTGATGGTAGTAATCCATCGACGAGGTGTTGGCCTTTTTGTTCGGCGTAACCACATGGAAGCCTTCGCGCAGGAAATCAGCATACTGATCCGCCACCGCCTGGCTTGACGTACAGTCGACAATCACCGGATTAAGCAGATGATATTCTTTCACCAGGCGAATTAAGCGCCCAAGGTTGAATGGCTCTTTCGCGCTTTCCAGCTCCGACTGCCAGTTCTCCAGATTCAGTCCATGGACGTTGGTCAGCAGAGCCTTCGAATTCGCCACGCCGCACACGCGAAGATCGATATGCTTCTTTTTGAGCCAGGTTTGCTGACGTTTAAGCTGCTCCAGTAGCGCACCGCCCACGCCGCCTACGCCAATCACAAACACTTCAATCACCTGGTCGGTGTTGAACAGCATTTGATGGGTCACGCGAACGCCGGTGGTCGCGTCGTCGTTGTTCACCACCACTGAAATAGAACGCTCAGACGAACCCTGGGCGATCGCCACGATATTGATGTTCGCGCGAGCCAATGCGGCAAAGAATTTCGCCGAAATGCCACGCAGAGTACGCATACCATCGCCAACAACAGAGATGATAGCCAGACGCTCAGTCACCGCCAGCGGCTCCAGCAGGCCTTCTTTCAGTTCGAGGTAGAATTCATCCTGCATGGCGCGTTGCGCACGCGCGCAGTCGCCCTGCGGGACGCAGAAGCTGATGCTGTATTCGGAAGAGGATTGGGTGATCAGCACTACCGAAATGCCCGCACGCGACATTGCGGCAAAAACGCGTGCCGCCATACCCACCATGCCTTTCATTCCTGGGCCAGAAACGCTAAACATCGCCATGTTATTGAGATTAGAAATACCTTTTACCGGCAAATCGTCGTCATCACTGCTGGCGCCAATCAACGTGCCAGGCGCTTGTGGATTGCCGGTATTTTTAATCAGGCAAGGGATCTGGAACTGGGCAATAGGGGTAATGGTGCGCGGGTGCAGCACTTTGGCGCCGAAGTAAGAAAGCTCCATCGCTTCCTGATAAGACATCGACTTCAGCAGTCGGGCGTCGGGTACCTGACGCGGATCGCAAGTATATACGCCGTCAACATCGGTCCAGATCTCACAACAATCCGCGCGCAAACAGGCGGCCAGTACGGCGGCAGAGTAGTCGGAGCCATTACGCCCCAGCACCACTAACTCACCTTTCTCATTCCCGGCGGTAAATCCGGCCATCAAAATCATGTGGTCCGCAGGAATACGGCTGGCGGCAATGCGGCGCGTAGATTCGGCGATATCAACGGTAGATTCGAGGTAATGGCCGACTGCCAGCAATTTCTCCACCGGATCGATGACCGTCACGTTGTGCCCGCGCGCTTCCAGCAGGCCTGCCATGATGGCGATCGACATTTTTTCGCCACGGCAGATAAGCGCGGCATTGATGCTGTCCGGGCACTGTCCCAACAGGCTGATGCCATGCAGGACGTGTTTAATCTGGGCAAACTCTTGTTCAACAAAGGCTTTGAGCGGAGCCAACGGAAAACCCGGCTGCGCGGCGGCCAAACCCACCAATAGCTCAGAGAAAATACGTTCGGCGTCGCTGATATTGGCTAAAGCATCCTGACCACCGATGGTCTTCTCAATCATCGCCACCAGATGGTTGGTAATTTTTGCGGGGGCAGAGAGCACGGTCGCGACCTGCCCCTGTCTGGCATTGCTTTCCAGAATATCGGCAACCCGCAGAAAGCGCTCTGCATTTGCCACTGATGTACCGCCGAACTTCAACACTCGCATGGTTTACCTCATTGCCTTTGGTCGAAAAAAAAGCCCGCACTGTTTAGGTGCGGGCTTTTTCTTGTGTTTCCTGTACGCGTCAGCCCGCACCGTTACCTGTGGTAATGGTGATGGTTGTGGTAATAGTGATGCTGATGCGTTTCATGATGTTGTGTGCTCTGTAATTATTATCTGTCTGTCTTGTATTCTTTTAGGGTTAAAGTATCTGCTGACCTAAGTCAATAAATTTTTAAATTGATCACATTCCGAAACTTGTTCATGAGCGACTGCTTGCCCTTTTACTTTCAACCAATACAGCATGTCTCGCCCACTTGAAACCAGAGCAAAACACTGCACAACAAACATTGATCAAAACTTTATTTTGTTAGATTTTTTTCTATATCATGTAAAAAACGGTGCAACATTGCCGTGTCTCGCTGCTCTAACAGACCCATTCGCTGTTGCAGCCAGTCCGTCAACTTAATGTCGTCAGAAACGTTCAGCGTGGCTAATAAACGCAAAACACGTTCGCGCAATGCCTGTAGCTGATGCTCATCCGTCATCTCAATGTTTCTGGCCGGTTGTTGTATTAAACCTGCTAATTGATAGCAATACACCATCACCGCCTGCCCCAAATTGAGTGATGGATAGTCAGCCACCATCGGTACCCCGGTGAGGACATCCGCCAGAGCCAATTCTTCGTTGGTCAGCCCCGAATCTTCACGACCAAAAACCAGCGCGGCGTGATCCATCCACGTTGATTTTTCCTGCAACAGGGGAACCAGTTCGACCGGCGTAGCGTAATAATGAAACTTCGCGCGGCTGCGCGCCGTGGTCGCGACGGTAAAATCCACGTCGTGAAGCGCCTCGGCTAACGTTGGAAAAACGTTAATATTATCAATAATATCACCCGACCCATGCGCAACCCATCGCGTGGCAGGTTCCAGGTGGGCCTCGCTGTCAACGATCCGCAACTGAGTGAATCCCATGGTCTTCATCGCACGGGCTGCCGCACCAATATTTTCCGCTCTGGCGGGGGCAACCAGAATAATTGTTAAACGCATTTCGATACTCTTTTGGCCTGTGTGCAGGTAATAATGTGACGTGCATCAACATATTACGCAGCGCGAATTTACATATTTTTAACAGAAATCACTGAAAAAGCATTTCGCATCCGGTAAAAAATGCTAAACTATTTCCAGACTGAACTATTGCCCTTTATGTTAACAAAAGTTGCATATCCTTCTGTTTATCCATGATAATTTAATTTAAAATGGATCGCATTGGTTGGATTCATTACATTTATTAATTAGCGCGTGCAACTAGTTGTAATATTGCAATTTTGTGATGAAAGCAAACATTTGGATACGTTGATTTCATCAAACTGTTAACGTGCTACAATTGAACTTGATATATGTCAACGAAGCGTAGTTTTATTGGGTGTCCGGCATGTCTTAGCCTGTTATGTTGCTGTTAAAATGGTTAGGATGACAGCCGTTTTTGACACTGTCGGGTCCAGAGGGAAACTACCCACGACCAAGCTAATGATGTTGTTGACGTTGATGGAAAGTGCATCAAGAACGCAATTACGTACTTTAGTCATGTTACGCCGATCATGTTAATTTACGGCATGCATCAGGCAGGTCAGGGACTTTTGTACTTCCTGTTTCGATTTAGTTGGCAATTTAGGTAGCAAACATGCAGACCCCGCACATTCTTATCGTTGAAGACGAGTTAGTAACACGCAACACGTTGAAAAGCATTTTCGAAGCAGAAGGCTATGATGTATTCGAAGCGACAGATGGCGCGGAAATGCATCAGATTCTCTCTGAATATGACATCAACCTTGTGATTATGGATATCAATCTGCCTGGGAAAAATGGCCTCCTGTTAGCGCGCGAACTCCGCGAACAAGCTAACGTTGCGCTGATGTTCCTGACGGGCCGTGATAACGAAGTCGATAAAATTCTCGGCCTCGAAATCGGCGCAGACGATTACATCACCAAGCCGTTTAACCCGCGCGAACTGACTATCCGTGCTCGTAACCTGCTGTCGCGTACCATGAACCTGGGTACCGTCAGCGAAGAACGCCGTAGCGTCGAGAGCTACAAGTTCAATGGCTGGGAGCTGGACATCAACAGCCGCTCTCTGATTGGTCCTGATGGCGAGCAGTATAAACTGCCACGCAGCGAATTCCGCGCCATGCTTCACTTCTGTGAGAATCCGGGCAAAATCCAGTCTCGCGCAGAACTGCTGAAAAAAATGACCGGTCGCGAACTGAAGCCGCATGACCGTACCGTTGACGTGACTATCCGCCGCATTCGTAAACATTTCGAATCAACGCCGGATACGCCAGAAATCATCGCCACCATTCACGGGGAAGGCTACCGTTTCTGCGGCGACCTGCAGGATTAATTCGATCCTCACAGGTAAAAAAACGGCGCAATATGCGCCGTTTTTCATTTCACCACAACCCTATTTCCATAAGCGAAACTCGTCACTCTGCGCAGGCTGAGACTCCGGAATTTCTGTCGGCTTTGGTTTTGGCTGTGCCAGCGAGTGCCAGTCAAGATGACGCGTCAGGAACATCACGCCACACAACGCGACCAACAGCACGCCGGTTCCCAGCAGTAAAGAGCTGTCCTGTGAACGGAGCAACACCCACATCACACCATCCAGCCCCAGCAGCGCTACGGTGAACAAAATACTCTTAAGCCAACCCTGTAATATCGCCTGCAGATACACACCGTTCATCAACGCCCCCACCAGACTCGCCGTAATCCACGCGGCGGTAAAACCAATATGTTCTGACAACGCCAGCAGCAACAGATAAAACATCACCAGCGATAATCCCACCAGCAGGTACTGCATCGGGTGCAGTCGAAGGCTGGTCATGCTTTCAAGAACAAAGAAAGACATAAAGGTCAGCACAATCAGCAAAATGGCATATTTTGTCGCCCTGTCCGTCAGTTGGTATTGATCCGCAGGCGTGGCGACAGCGACGCTAAATGCAGGCATTCCCTCCCAGCCAATCTTTTCGCCATCAAAGCGTTCGCCGAGGTTATTGGCAAACCAACTGCTTTGCCACTGTGCATTGAATCCAGACTCACTGATTTCGCGCTTAGCCGGAAGAAAATCCCCAAGAAAGTTGGGATGCGACCAATTGCTGGTTAAGGTCATTTCACTGTTACGGCCAACCGGAACAACGGAGAAATCTCCTGTTCCGCTCAAATTCAGCGACAGCGTCATGCTCAGGTTTTGCTCCGCCCAGCTCGCGTCGGGTAACGGAATGTGGATCCCCTGCGCACGTCCATCCAACCCCGTCCCCGGCTCAACCGCCAGCGACGTTCCATTGACCTGCGGCGCTTGCACCACACCAATCCCGCGCGCATCCCCCACGCCAACCACGATAAACGGTTTGCCGACGCTGACGTTGGGATGGTTTAAATCACGCAAACGTTCAGCGTTAAACTCGGCCTTCACCGAGATATCGTTGTGCCAGACCTGGCCCTCATAAATACCGATTTTACGCGCTTCAACGTTCTGACTCCCCTCAACCACCAACGACTCCGGCAGCCAGAAATGGATATAGCTTCGCTTACGCTGGATCTCTTTGCCATCCTCCAGCGAGGTATAAAGCTCTGTCACCGGAATGGCTATCAACGGGCCGACCATCTTTTGCGGTCCGCTGGTGCTCTGGCGGATTGCATCTTCAACGTCATTGCGATAATCCGATCGCTCTACGATTATCTGCCTGACCATTGTCAGGGGAATTAACAGCAGCAGCATGGCGCCACCCAGAGTGACGATTTTCCAGAACAGGGGTGATTTCAACATAGCGTTCTCCTTTGCAATATCAGCAAGGTAGAACAGCTATGTGCGGAGAATTTGAAGTTATGTGAAGTGACGGTGAAGCGTAAACGAAGCTTGTGCACCGCCTTCTGGTCGGTTAGATAATGTCACCGCGCCTTCATGCAGTCGTGCAACTTCACTGACAAACGCCAGCCCCAAACCGCTGCTCTTGTGTCCATTCTCGCGGGGCAGCGAGTAGAAGCGCTCAAAAATACGCGGCAACGCAAAGTCAGGGATCCCGCTACCGCTGTCGGTAACCTGCAACGTGACCCGATCCTCGTGCTGATGTGCACTCAGAACAATCGTCCCGTCCTGTGGCGTAAAGTCGATAGCGTTGTCGAGTAAATTCCCCAATGCCTGCTCCAGTAACGCGGGATCGGCTGCGACGCTAAGCGATGAAGGCAGAATGGTCAGCGTGATGTTTTTTGCCGCCAGCTGCACGCTACGCGCCTCTTTAAGCTGAGCAAACAGCGCATCTACCGCCACTGGCGTCAACGTAATGTCCTGCCGATTCTCCAGTCGCGCCTGACGTAACAAGGTTTCAACCAGCGCCTGCATGCGCGCATTTTGCGTCAGAATATTATCGGTAAAGCGCGCTACCACGTTTGGCGGCGGACCTTCGCGCAGTATCTCCGCCGCGCCACGAATGGCCGCCAGCGGGCTTTTCAGCTCATGGGTTAACGCGTAGACATACTGCTCAATGTAGTTCTTGCCTTCGAGCTTCAGACGCATACTTTCCAGCGCCTGCGCCAGTTTGCGTAACTCGCTACTGCCTAAATCAGGCAGTGGGACGGGACGATTCTCAGTAACGGAATCGGCATAACGCGCCAGCCGGGCAATGGAGCGGTTTATCCACCATACCATCCCGAAGCCAATCACCAGGGCAATACCCAGCAATACGGCGCTGGCCCACAGCATTCGCCGTTCACTGCGTTTAATCACCGGCGCCATCGCTGCATTTGGTTTGCCGACACTGAGCACACCGATAATACGACCACCGTCTACAATCGGCGCGGCAACGTACATCACCGAGCTTTCCGGATCATCCGGGTTTAGCGGCGTACTACGAGCGCCATACTGCCCACGTAACGTTAACCACACGTCGTTCCAGCGGGAGTAGTCCTGACCGACGGCCTGGTTAGCTGAATCAAACACCACCTTGCCCTGCGCGTCCGTCATGTAGACATGGTATTCATTACGTACTTTGTTAATGCCGCTGATATTGGCGCGGAATGGGCGGTTATGCAGTTGCGAAAAGGCCTGCGCCAGCTTGCCGTTGGTGGGGGTGTCAGAGAGTAAGTCATCACGCGCCAGCGCAGCCAGCAGCGTGGCGGTATCAATCAATGAGCCTTCAGTCGCTCGACGGACGCCTGGCTTAATTTCCTGCACAAAGATCGACAGAACGAACCAGGCAGCGACGGCAACAATCAGAAAATAGCCGAGCAGCAAACGCATGCCAATGCGCATCAGACGCTCCTCAGGCTGTATCCCATACCGCGATGCGTATTGATGGGGGAAAGCTCGGGGTTGATGGCCCGCAGCTTGGCGCGCAGCGTTTTGATGTGGGTATCGACCGTTCTGTCAAAGGTATCCTGCGCATCGGCCCAGACTAAATCCATCAGTTGTTGGCGGGAGTAAATACGTCCCGGCGACATCAGCAGTGTTTTCAGCAGCAGGAATTCATAGCGCGTCAGGTTCAACGGCATGCCGAACCAGGTAATCTGCGCGGCCAGCTCATTAAGTTCAAAATCCCCACAGCGCGTTGTCAATGAAGGCGTGGAGAATTTTTGCACCCGCCGCAGCAGCGTACGCACACGAGCGCACACTTCACGCGGCGAGAAAGGCTTGGCAACATAGTCATCCGCGCCAATTTCCAGCCCCAACAGGCGATCCACTTCATCGCTGCGTGCGGTCAGAAACAGGATCGGCAACGCCGGGTGGCGTTCAAGTAAACGTCGGCACAGTTCAAAACCGCTTATATCCGGTAGCCCGACATCCAGAATGATGGCATCAGGGCATTGCTGGCGAGACTTCTCCAGCACGGGAAATCCGCGCTCAAACGCCTCTACGCTAAACCCCTCTTGCTGCAGCATGTAGATAAGCGTATCAGCGATTCCCTGCTCATCCTCAACCAACCAGATCAACGGCTGTTGCATTGTGCTTCCTTGTTATTGCCGCCACGGCATGATGGGTACCGCGCTAATGGCATTTTTGGGCGATCCATCGACGACTTTATCTGAATAAGCCAGATAGGCCAGCGCATTACGTTTCGCATCGTAAAAACGCACGACCTGTAAAGATTTAAACACCAGCGAGGTACGTTTTTTAAATACCACTTCGCCCTGAGCTTTACCGTTCTTGATTCTGTCGCTCAGTTCTACCGGCCCAACCTGCTGGCAGGAAATGGCGGCATCGGAGGTATCTTCCGCCAGCCCCAGACCACCTTTGATGCCGCCAGTCTTCGCCCGACTCACGTAGCAGGTCACGTTGGTAACATCCGGATCGTCAAACGCTTCGACCACAATTTTATGATCCGGGCCGAACATTTTGAACACCGTATCGACAGATCCAATCTGCTCCGCATGGGCAACCTGCGCCAACATCAGCAGAATTGAGGAAATGACTAAGCTCTTATATTTCATATTGTTACCATTTTTAAAAGTTACTCTGTGCAATTATTCGACATTCTAAGATAAAACGTATACAGATCACAGGATTACAATAATCACGCTTTCGTATGTCCGAAAAAAGCATTTATGAGCAAAAAAAACACTGAATGCTAAAACAGCAAAAAATGCTATTATCCTCATACCTGACGTCAGGTACTCGTTGTTGAAAGGATGAGGATATTTTATGGATCAGGCTGGCATTATTCGCGACCTATTAATCTGGCTGGAAGGTCATCTGGATCAGCCTTTGTCGCTTGACAATGTGGCGGCAAAAGCGGGCTATTCCAAGTGGCACCTGCAGAGAATGTTTAAGGACGTGACGGGCCATGCTATTGGCGCCTATATCCGCGCCCGTCGTTTATCGAAATCTGCAGTGGCGCTGCGCCTGACTGCGCGCCCAATTTTAGATATTGCGCTGCAATATCGCTTCGACTCTCAACAAACTTTTACTCGCGCGTTCAAGAAACAGTTTTCCCAAACGCCTGCTCTGTATCGTCGCTCCCCGGAATGGAGTGCGTTTGGTATTCGCCCGCCAATGCGACTGGGTGAATTTGCGATGCCTGCGCACGAGTTTGTCACCCTGGAAGATACGCAACTACTCGGCACCACGCAAAGCTATTCCTGCTCGCTGGAACAGATTTCAGATTTCCGTCATGAAATGCGTATTCAGTTCTGGCGCGACTTCCTCAGTCAGGCTCCTGCGATCCCGCCAGTCCTGTACGGGCTTAACGAAACGCGTCCGAGCATTGAAAAAGATGACGAGCAGGAAGTGTTTTACACTACTGCACTGACGCCGGAACAGGCCAATGGCTATGTGCCGTCGGCGCAGCCTATCCTGTTACAGGGTGGCGAGTACGTGATGTTTACCTACGAAGGGCTGGGAACCGGCGTGCAAGAGTTTATCCTGACGGTTTACGGCACATGCATGCCAATGCTGAACCTGACGCGCCGTAAAGGACAGGATATCGAGCGATACTACCCGGCAGAAGATGCCAAAGCGGGGGATCGCCCGATCAACCTGCGCTGCGAATTCCTGATTCCGATTCGCCGCTAGCGCTGTAGTTCATCCAACGCAGGGGCGTCCAGATGTGAGATGTCCCCTGCCGTTTCAACGACCCATCCCGGCGCCAGCCATAAGCTTTCCTGGTAATCAACGCGAGAAATAGAACAGTTGCGCAGACGCAAGCGACGTTCAGCCCATGCCGGTAATCCAAGAATTGTACTCACCAGGCAACCCAGCGCGATACCGTGACTGACCAACAGCGGACGACTTCCCGGCGGCAATTCCAGACAGGATGCCAGCGCTGCGTTGACGCGATCGCTCAATTCCTGCATCGATTCCCCTTCCGGGATACGACCATCCACCGTACCGTTCACCAACTGGCGACGCCAGCCCTCTTCCTCCGGCGTCAGCGTATCGATGTGACGTTTTTCCAGCACACCCATATTTAGCTCGCGCAGACGGGAGTCATAGGTGATATCACAGCCACAGGCCTGGGCGATGATTTCTGCGGTGCGTCGTGTACGACCAAGATCGCTACTGATGACATGCGTAATACCAAACGAGCGAGCGCGTTCACCCACCTGCATGGCTTGCTGTTCACCTTTAGCGGTTAGTGGGCTGTCTGACTGGCCTTGAATACGTCGCTCGGCGTTCCACTGCGTTTCGCCATGGCGAACAAGGTATACCTGTAACATGCTTTTTTTCCGTTATATACTCGTCATACTTTGAGTAGACTCTGCGATGAATTTTCAAACTGAGCTTAATTATGCACAAGGTTATCTCTGCGACCACCAATCCTGCCAAAATTCAGGCAATTCTGCGGGCATTTGAAGAGATTTTCGGGGAAGGATCCTGCCATATTGAACCCGTCGCCGTCGAGAGTGGCGTGCCGGAACAACCTTTCGGAAACCAGGAAACGCGCACTGGCGCACGAAATCGCGTTGATAACGCTCGCCGCCAGCACCCGCAGGCTGATTTCTGGGTCGCCATTGAAGCAGGAATTGACGACGATGCCACCTTCAGTTGGGTGGTGATTGATAACGGCCACCGGCGCGGTGAAGCCCGTTCAGCCACGCTGCCATTGCCTACTGTCATTCTCGACAGAGTCCGCAAAGGTGAAGCACTCGGCCCGGTGATGTCGGACTATACAGGTATTGATGAGATTGGCCGTAAAGAGGGCGCAATCGGCGTCTTTACCGCAGGTAAGCTGACGCGCTCGAGCGTGTACCATCAGGCGGTGATTCTGGCGCTCAGCCCGTTTCATAACGCGGTGTATTTATAGCATTGTGCCGGATGTTTAATCGTAGGCCGGATAAGGCAAAGCCACATCCGGCGGATCAATTTTTCCCGAGCAACACCTGTTCCAGCCACTGACGCAGATCCACCGGCGCGGATTTGAGGCTGTTCGACCCTCGCGTAATAGTAGCAATCCCCGCCCCGAGCTCGTTTTTAAGCTCACGCTGGCTCATCTCACCGCGCAGCAGCTCTTCAATGATACGCACACGCGTGCCCAACGCTTCACGCTCATCCGGCGTTAACATCAAATTGAGCAGTGGCAGGTGTAAATCTTGTTCGTAGGCGTGTTTAAGCAGATCGACAAAACGTAACCACTCCTGGTGACGTTGTTCTGCCATCTCTGCTGAATAGGGTGATTGCTGAGTCATAAGATATCGCCATCGTTGCGGGGGAAGCGTGCTTGCCTCCCCCTTTTGTACTCTTTAACGAGTACGATAGCATAACACAATCGACACGATCAGTAACGACGTTGCCATTCTGCGTCGCTCATCAACTCCGGTTTATCGCCGAGGAAATAGCGATAGTACGCATCGTAAGCCAGCACGTTCTTCACATAACCACGCGTCTCTGAGAATGGAATGCTCTCGACAAACGCGACGGCATCGATGCGGCCAGCGCTATTGCCAAGCCAGGTGCGAACGCGCCCCGGACCGGCGTTATAGGCTGCTGACGCAAAAATGCGGTTATTGCCAAATTGCTGATACACGTACTGCAAATAGCTGGTTCCGATGTTGATGTTGGTATCAGGATCCAATAGCTGGCTCGGACTGCTGTAACCTGGAATCGAGAACATTTTCACCGTATGCGTCGCCGTACCCGGCATGATCTGCATCAGCCCGCTTGCGCCAACCGGTGATTTCACTTTCGGGTTCCAGGCGCTTTCCTGACGCGCTATCGCCATCGCATAGCTTGGCTGAATATCCTTGCCGCTGGTGTAACGGGTAAAAAGATCTTTATAGGCCAATGGGAAGCGCTCTTCCAGATGATCCCACAGTTTTCCGGCGATCGTCGCCTGAACGCTTAGATCCCACCAGTGATTATTGAACGCGTAACGCGCCAACTGAGCCTGCTCGGACTTGGTACGGCTGGTGACCAGATTCGCCCATTCACTGCGCGCAGTATTATCCATGTTCCAGTACATTAGCTCGCGGACGCGTGCCATTTCCGGGCCCTGAGTCAGCGCAGAATCAACGTTCGCTGGTGCTTTATCCACTTTCAGCTCGTACTCTTCGCCCAGGCGCTGTGCCGCCACCATCGGATAGAAACCGCGCTGCTGCATGAGTTGGTGCAGGATCTCTTTGGCTTCCGCATCGCGTCCGCGCTCCAGCAGCAGATCCGCTTGCCAGTAGCGCCACTCATCTTTTTCTTTGGCTTCCATTGGCAGACGCGCCAGCCAGGTATTCAGGCCACGACGATCGCCGGTTCCCAGCGCCATGCGCACCCGGCGCTCCACAAGCGAGGTGGAGTTGGAGCGCATAATCGCATCATCACGCCATTTGGCCTGCTCGTCGGTAACGTCATTGCCCATCAGACGCCAGGCGACAATGTCGCGCAGCTCCTGGGTTTGCTCATCATTAAGCTGTTGCGCCTGCACCAGGGAAGGGATCATCAGGCGGGCATTCTCCACATCCTGACGCGCCACGCTGGCAAAGGCGACCGCCGCCATCTGTCGGGTGAAATCCGTTGCGCCGGTGGTGCGAGCAAAGGTCATTACCGAATTCGGATCGTTGGCCAGCGCGATGATCGCTGAAGCAATGGTTTGGTATTGCGCGGGCATCTGTCCGGCCAACGCCGTGACCAGTCCGGTATTCCCGGCTTTCATCGCCAGACGAATACGTTCCAGATACGCCAGCGGATCCTGAGTGCCTGAGGCACGCCATACGCCGAATAATTTGTCACAGGCGTTCGGCTGACTTTTTCCGCTCAGCCATAGTTCTTTCGCCCCCTGCCAGGCTTCTTCAGTTTGTCCGGTACTCCATTTCGCGAAGTAATAGTTACATTGCGCTTCGGTGGTGCCCGGTTTTTCCGGACTGAACGCCAGCAGCCCACGCCAGTCTTCGCGGCGCGCCAGTTCATTCACGAAACGAGATTGCAGAGTACGCGCCGGGGGCAGCGTCGGGTTGGCGCGCACAAAATTGGTGACGGTAATGGTGGGCTGATTCATCAGATCGTCAGTGATCTGGCGATATTCCAGATAAGGATACAGAGGATAGTTCTTCAGGCCAGGCATCATCTGCTCTACGACATCCATCTGTCGGTTATCCCAGGCCTGCTTAATTTGCGCATAGCGATTGCGCTGCTCATCCAGGGAATCCGCTCGCGCTACTTGACTGACCGTCAGCAGACATACGCTGGCAGCCAGCAGGCGCCAGGTAAATTGTTTGGCTTTGTCCACAAGCTCTTCCTCTTCTCATGTTACGTCTGTGCAGCATCATGCCGCTTAATTCATTCATGCTAACCAGACATTGCAGAATGCGCCACGTCACGGACACTTTTTTACTTTTGTTGCGAGTGGGATCTGCTGGCTGGGATTGGACAATGAAAAAGGCTACACTTCGCCTTTGATAACTATTTACCAATAATTAGCCCTAAATAATTCAAGTTGCAGCAAGGCGGCGAGGAAGTGAATCCCCTGAGCGTACAAAAGTACGTGACTGGGGTGAACGACACAGCCAACGCATCTGCGGCTTGAAGTATGACGGGATAAACATAGAGGCGAGTCCAACGTGGCCCAATTCGTTTATACCATGCATCGTGTCGGCAAGGTCGTTCCGCCGAAACGTCATATTCTTAAAAACATCTCACTGAGCTTCTTCCCTGGCGCCAAAATCGGTGTTCTCGGTCTGAACGGCGCGGGTAAATCTACCCTGCTGCGCATCATGGCTGGCATTGATACCGAAATTGAAGGTGAAGCTCGCCCGCAGCCAGGCATTAAAATCGGTTACCTGCCGCAGGAACCAAAACTGAACCCGGAACATACCGTTCGTGAATCCGTGGAAGAAGCGGTTGCCGAAGTGGTTAACGCGCTGAAAGGTCTGGATGAAGTGTACGCCAAGTACGCCGAACCGGACGCTGACTTCGATAAGCTGGCCGCGCAACAGGGCAAGTTTGAAGAGATCATTCAGGCGCACGACGGTCATAACCTGAACGTGCAGCTTGAGCGTGCCGCTGACGCTCTGCGTCTGCCGGACTGGGATGCCAAAATTGAAAATCTTTCCGGTGGTGAACGCCGCCGCGTCGCGCTGTGCCGCCTGCTGCTGGAAAAACCAGACATGCTGCTGCTCGACGAACCGACTAACCACCTGGACGCCGAATCCGTCGCGTGGCTGGAACGCTTCCTGCACGACTTCGAAGGTACCGTAGTGGCAATTACCCACGACCGTTACTTCCTCGACAACGTTGCCGGCTGGATCCTGGAGCTGGACCGTGGTGAAGGTATTCCGTGGGAAGGTAACTACTCTTCCTGGCTGGAGCAGAAAGATCAGCGTCTGGCCCAGGAAGCCTCTCAGGAAGCCGCTCGCCGTAAATCCATTGAGAAAGAGCTGGAGTGGGTTCGTCAGGGCGCGAAAGGCCGTCAGTCTAAGGGCAAAGCCCGTCTGGCACGCTTTGAAGAACTGAACAACACTGAATACCAGAAACGTAACGAAACCAACGAACTGTTTATCCCACCTGGACCACGTCTCGGCGATAAAGTCGTTGAAGTCACTAATCTGCGTAAATCTTACGGCGATCGCGTGCTGATCGACGATCTGAGCTTCTCGGTACCGAAAGGCGCTATCGTCGGCATCATCGGTCCGAACGGTGCGGGTAAATCAACCCTGTTCCGTATGATGTCCGGCCAGGAACAGCCTGACAGCGGTACCATCACGCTGGGTGAAACCGTCAAACTGGCCTCCGTTGACCAGTTCCGTGACGCCATGGACAACAGCAAAACCGTGTGGGAAGAAGTGTCCGGCGGGCTGGATATCATGAAGATCGGCAACACCGAAATGCCAAGCCGTGCCTACGTGGGCCGCTTCAACTTCAAAGGTGTGGATCAGGGTAAACGCGTTGGCGAGTTGTCCGGCGGTGAGCGTGGTCGTCTGCACCTGGCGAAGCTACTGCAAGTTGGCGGCAACATGCTGCTGCTCGATGAACCAACCAACGACCTGGATATCGAAACCCTGCGCGCGCTGGAAAACGCCCTGCTGGAGTTCCCGGGCTGCGCGATGGTTATCTCGCACGACCGTTGGTTCCTTGACCGTATCGCCACCCACATTCTGGATTACCAGGATGAGGGTAAGGTTGAGTTCTTCGAAGGTAACTTTACCGAATACGAAGAGTACAAGAAACGCACGCTGGGCGCCGATGCGCTGGAGCCGAAGCGTATTAAGTACAAGCGTATTTCTAAGTAATTAGCGTTAAGCGCCGGATGGCGGCGTCATGCCACATCCGGCCTACGAGGTTAGTGCGACTTGTAGGCCGGATAAGCGCAGCGCATCCGGCATTAAAACCTACCTCTGCTCGCCCATCAACTCTTTCACCAGCTCCACGCAGCGCAGGAAGCGGCCGTCGTAGTCAGGCTCCTGAACGTGCACAAAATTGATATTGTTTTCCTGCAGCATCTCGACCAGCAGCGTCTGAAACGCTTTTCTGTCAACCGAACTTCCAAGGCTGCGCAAGCCATCCGCTACCCACGGGGTGTTGTTTTCCAGCAGGATAACCAGGTCGAAGCGATACTCGTCAATCAGCGCTTGCACAAACGGGTGTTCACGCCCTTCATACTTTTTGCAGAAAGCCTGAGTGGTCACGAAATCGGTGTCGATGAACGCCACTTTATTGGCGTACTTAACAGCAAAATCAATGTATTGCGCTTGTCCCAGGGCAATTTTATCGTAATCAGAATACTGTAACGCCATCTCATCGCCGCCCAAATGGGAGAAGACGTAATCACGCCCATATTCCCACGCACTGGTGGTGTTAAAGATGTTGGCGAGCTTGTTCACCAGCGTCGATTTACCGCTCGACTCCCCGCCGAGGATCGCCACGGTGCGCACGAAAAACGGCTTCACTTCGGTCGGAATATACTCCCAGTAGCGAAACGGGTTTTCACGGATTTGCCCGCCGCTGATGCTCATAAACGTCCGCTTGGGATCCACCAGCACGGTTTCTATCCCCAGATGTTCGAGATACTGCGGGGCATCTGATTCTTCAGAGGTGTAGATCCAGTTTGGCTGGATCCCTTTCTCCTGCATAAACGTTTTGATCCCGTTGCTCCAAACGTCCCAACCGTGTGGATACGGCTCCATGCCCTCTTCGTTGAAGGCATGAATACGGATATTTTTCTGATACTTAAAGGTTTGCAGCAGCCAGCGTAGACGATCGGGCACCGTAGGCTGTTGCGACATGGCACTGTCTTCAAATAGGCTGCGATCGCGCGTGTCGTCATAGCCCATGATGATATGCAGTTCATCAACCTGACTACAGGCGCGCTGGATAAGATAGATATGGCCGGTATGCAGCGGATAAAACTTACCAAATACCACACCGATATTTTTCTGCTGGCGCGGAAACTCCAGTCCGAGAAAACGGTGCAACGCCTCCAGCTTTTGCGCGCTGGGGCTTTTAATTTTGGCATTCAGAAGCTGGCTTAGATATCCCTTGGTCATGCCACTGGCATCTGCCACCTGTTGCAGGGTACAACCCTTTTTCTTAATGGCGGTTTTCAGATAATCAAATGACACAAGAGCCTCCTGCTGGAAAAATCGCGTAACACTGCCTGATGGCGCATCGCTTATCAGGCCTACAAATTCAGTACGTACGGGTATTTGATTATAGGTCGTCAAACACGCTTAACGCATCCGCAAGCTTCTTAACGCCAAAGACCTGCATCCCTTCCGGTACTTTTTTCGGTACGTTAGCGGCAGGAACAATCGCTCGGCGAAAACCGTGTTTCGCCGCTTCCGAAATACGCTCCTGCCCGCTGGGTACCGGACGGATTTCGCCTGCCAACCCCACTTCGCCAAAGACCACTAAGTCCTGTGGCAGTGGCCTGTCGCGCAAGCTGGAGACCATTGCCAGCAGCAACGCCAGGTCGGCGCTGGTTTCGGTGACTTTTACGCCGCCGACTACGTTAACGAACACGTCCTGATCCGCCATCTGCAAGCCGCCATGACGATGTAACACTGCCAGCAGAATCGCCAGACGGTTCTGTTCCAGACCGACCGCCACACGACGCGGGTTCGCCATCATTGAGTGATCGACCAGCGCCTGAATCTCGACCAGCAGCGGGCGCGTGCCTTCCCAGACTACCATCACCGAACTACCGGAAGTGACTTCATCGCCACGGCTTAAGAAAATTGCAGAAGGGTTGCTGACTTCACGCAGCCCCTGTTCCGTCATGGCAAAGACGCCCAGCTCATTCACCGCGCCAAAGCGGTTTTTATGGCTACGCAGTGTACGGAAGCGGGAATCGGCGTCGCCGTCGAGCAACACCGAGCAGTCAATACAGTGCTCCAGTACCTTCGGCCCGGCCAGCGAGCCATCTTTGGTGACGTGGCCGACCATCACAATCGCCACGCCGCGCGTTTTAGCAAAGCGCGTCAGGTAAGCAGCGGTTTCACGCACCTGCGCCACGCTGCCCGGCGAAGACTGAATATCCGCCATGTGCATCACCTGAATGGAGTCGATCACCATCAGCTTCGGCTGTTCTTCTTCAGCAATCAGGCAAATTTGTTCGATACTGGTTTCCGACAGCATGTTCAGGTTCGCCGTCGGCAGGCCAAGCCGATGCGCGCGCATCGCCACCTGTTGCAGGGACTCTTCGCCGGTGACGTACAGGGTTTTCATCTGCTCGGCGAGCCTGCACAGCGTTTGTAGCAGCAGCGTTGATTTCCCCGCGCCGGGGTTACCGCCAATCAGTATGGCGCTGCCGGGCACCACACCACCGCCGAGCACGCGGTCAAACTCTTTAAATCCGGTAGAAAAACGCGGCAGTTCCTCAAGGCTGATGTCAGAGAGCTTCTGCACTTTTGCAACGCCCGCATTTCCGGCGTAGCCGCTGAGTCGCTCGTTGCGCGCCACCGTTGGCGATGCGGCAAGGCGCACCTCGGTAATGGTATTCCAGGCCTGACAGGCGCTGCATTGCCCCTGCCAGCGCGGGTAATCGGCCCCGCATTCATTACAAACAAAGGCGCGTTTAGGAGCTTTTGCCACGTTTTACCTCATTATTTCTGATTCATACTGCCAGAGAGAATGCAGAACACGCCCATCAGGTCAGCGTGACGGATAGTAATCTCCGTCTTTTCATTCACTTTGGGTTTCGCATGATACGCAATGCCCAGCCCGGCCGTTTTGATCATCGGCAGATCGTTGGCACCGTCGCCGATCGCCACCGTCTGCGCCATCGGGATCTCATATTCTTGCGCCAGGCGGGTCAGAGTACTGGCTTTGTACTGCGCATCGACGATATCGCCGATCACGTTGCCAGTAAATTTACCGTCCATGATCTCCAGCTCATTCGCCACAGCTGCTGTCAGGCGCAGCTTATTACGCAGATAATCGGCAAAGAAAGTAAACCCGCCGGAAGCGATAGCCACTTTCCAGCCAAGCGTTTCCAGTTTTAACACCAACTGAGTCAGGCCTGGCATTAGCGGCAATGTTTCGCGCACCTGGTGCAGAATATTGGCATCAGCGCCCTTCAGCGTCGCCACGCGGCTGCGCAGGCTGGCGGTAAAGTCCAGCTCGCCGCGCATTGCGCGTTCGGTGACTTCGGCAACCATCTCGCCGGTTCCGGCCAGTTTAGCAATTTCATCAATGCATTCGATCTGGATAGCCGTTGAATCCATGTCCATCACCAGCAAACCCGGCGTGCGCAGATGCGGAATTTTACCCAGCGGCGAAACATCCAGTTTGGCGTCATGCGCCAGTTTTGCCGCACGCGGCGTTAACGAGCCCGCCAGACGAATTACCTGATAATCCTCAACGCACCACGCCGCCACGATCACCATCGCTGCGCCCAGTTTACTCTGGTATTGCGTTAACCGTTGTTTATCCAGCCCACGACCGTACAGCAGCCAGCCACTGCGGCCCGCGTGGTAATCCAGCGGCATCACTTCATCACCGCTTAAAGAGAGGGGCAGACCTGGCCACAGAGAGACATCTTCAGGTAGATCGCACCAGGTAATGTTAGGCATTAAAGCTCCTGTAAAATCGTTCGGGTCGGAATCATCAGGGGAAAATAACGCATGAGGCTACCCTGTAACCAGCGCTTCTGGCAACATTAAGTCTCAAATTTTCAGCAGGTGGAATATGGCTCGCACAAAACTGAAATTCCGACTTCATCGTGCAGTGATTGTATTGTCCTGCCTTGCGCTGCTCGTCGCGCTGATGCAGGGGGCTTCCTGGTTTAGTCAAAGCCACCAGCAGCAGCGTAATCCGCAGCTCGAAGAGCTGGCCCGCACGCTAGCCCGTCAGGTCGCGCTGAACGTCGCCCCGCTGATGCGTACCGAAACGCCGGATGAAAAGCGTATTAAGGCGGTGCTCACGCAGTTGACGGAGAGTAGCCGTATTCTGGACGCAGGCGTGTACGACGAACAGGGAGACCTGATTACGCGCACCGGTGAGAGCGTCAATGTTCGTGACCGTCTGGCGCTCGACGGCAAAAAAGCCGGGGGCTATTTTAACCAGCAGATTGTCGAACCCATTCAGGGAAAAAATGGTCCGCTGGGCTATCTGCGCCTGACGCTGGATACCCACACTCTTGCTACTGAAGCCAAGCAGGTGGATAACACCACCAACATCTTACGCCTGATGCTGCTACTGTCACTGGCAATCGGTGTAGTGCTGACCCGCACCTTATTGCAAGGTAAGCGTACCCGCTGGCAGCAATCTCCTTTCCTTCTCACTGCCAACAAACCGGTGCAGGAAGAAGACAACGAGAAGATAGAATAAAAGCTGTAAAAACTGTAAAACAGAAGGGAAATCAACCATGACAACACTACGCCTGCTTATCTCAGACTCTTACGATCCGTGGTTTAACCTCGCGGTCGAAGAGTGCATTTTTCGCCAGATGCCCGCCACGCAGCGCGTTCTGTTCTTGTGGCGTAACGCCGATACGGTGGTAATTGGCCGGGCACAAAATCCATGGAAAGAGTGTAATACACGCCGCATGGAAGAAGACAACGTGCGGCTCGCCAGGCGCAGCAGCGGTGGCGGCGCGGTGTTCCATGACTTAGGCAATACCTGCTTTACCTTTATGGCTGGTAAACCGGAATACGACAAAACCATCTCCACCGCGATCGTCCTCAATGCGCTGAATTCGCTGGGCGTAGAAGCTGATGCCTCCGGGCGTAACGATCTGGTGGTGAAAACGCCGGACGGCGATCGCAAAGTTTCCGGCTCTGCTTATCGGGAAACGAAAGATCGCGGATTCCACCACGGCACGCTGCTGTTGAATGCCGATCTCAGCCGCCTGGCAAACTATCTCAATCCCGATAAAAAGAAACTTGCCGCCAAAGGCATCACTTCGGTTCGCTCGCGCGTAGCGAATTTGACCGAGCTGTTACCGGGCATCACTCATCAACAGGTCTGTCAGGCCATCACGGAAGCCTTTTTCGCCCACTACGGCGAACGCGTAGAAGCCGAGATCATCTCCCCAGACAAAGCGCCGGATCTGCCGAACTTCGCCGAAACATTTGCCCGCCAGAGCAGTTGGGAGTGGAATTTTGGCCAGGCGCCTGCTTTTTCACATTTACTGGACGAACGTTTCACATGGGGCGGCGTAGAGCTTCATTTTGACGTCGAAAAAGGCGTGATTACCCGCACCCAAGTCTACACCGATAGCCTCAATCCTGCGCCGCTGGAAGTACTGGCAGAACGACTACAGGGCTGCCAGTATCGCGCCGATATTTTACAGCAGACTTGTGAAGCGCTGCTTGCGGAGTATCCAGATCAGGAAAGCGAGTTGCGTGAGCTGGCTGCTTGGGTAGCGAAGGCCGTGCGCTAAGCGATTAGTGGCGAATTACCGGATGGCGGCTGCGCCTTATCCGGCCGACAAGACCGCTCCCGTAGGCCTGATAAGCGAAGCGCCATCAGGCATTAATAGCGGCATTCCCGTAGGCCCGGTAAGCGCAGCGCCTCCGGGCCACAACAAAACTTACTCTTTATCGCCCAGCAGAACGGATTCCAGCGCGATTTTGATCATGTCGTTGAAGGTCGTCTGACGCTCAGCGGCAGTGGTCTGCTCGTGGGTACGGATATGGTCGGATACGGTGCAGATGGTCAGCGCTTTCGCACCGAATTCCGCCGCCACGCCGTAGATACCCGCCGCTTCCATTTCCACGCCCAGAACGCCGTATTTTTCCATCACGTCGAACATTTCACCGTCCGGAGAGTAGAACAGGTCAGCGGAGAACAGGTTGCCCACACGAGCGTCTACACCCAGCGCTTTTGCCGCATCAACTGCGTTACGCACCATGTCGAAGTCAGCGATAGCTGCAAAGTCATGATCTTTAAAACGGATACGGTTAACTTTGGAGTCGGTGCAAGCGCCCATACCGATAACCACGTCACGCAGTTTAACGTCCATACGCACAGCGCCGCAGGAGCCTACGCGAATGATTTTCTTCACGCCGAAGTCGGTGATCAGCTCTTTGGTGTAGATGGAGCAGGACGGGATACCCATACCGTGGCCCATTACGGAGATCTTACGGCCTTTGTAAGTACCGGTGAAGCCTAACATGCCGCGAACGTTGTTCACTTCACGAACATCTTCGAGGAAAGTTTCAGCAATATGCTTTGCACGCAGCGGGTCGCCCGGCATCAATACGACGTCAGCGAAATCACCCATTTCTGCATTAATATGTGGAGTTGCCATCTTCAGTTCCTTTTATATTGTTGTTTTTGCCGGGTGGCGGCTGCGCCTTACCCGGCCTACAAAACCGTAGGCCCGGTAAGCGAAGCGCCACCGGGCAATTGCATCAGAGCATATTTTTACCGTAGTCCATCGGCGACGTACCAAAGTAGCTCGCCAGCGTCTGACCGATATCCGCGAAGGTTTCACGGTGACCTAAAGAACCTGGTTTCACTTTCGGGCCGTAAACCAGTACCGGAATGTGCTCACGGGTATGGTCAGTGCCGGTCCAGCTTGGGTCGCAGCCGTGGTCAGCGGTCAGGATCAGAATGTCATCTTCACCCACCAGCTCCATCAACTCAGGCAAACGGCGGTCGAACAGTTCCAGGCCCGCAGCATAACCGGCGATATCGCGACGATGTCCCCAGGAAGAGTCGAAATCAACGAAGTTGGTGAAGACGATGGTCTTATCACCGGCTTCTTTCATCTCTTTGATGGTGGCGTCGAACAGCGCGTCCAGACCGGTGGCTTTCACTTTTTTGGTGATGCCGCAGTTAGCGTAGATATCCGCGATTTTACCGACGGAAACCACGTGACCGTCTTTTTCGTCGACCAGTTTCTGCAGCACGGTCGGTGCTGGCGGCTCAACGGCCAGGTCGTGGCGGTTACCGGTACGCTGGAAGTTACCGGCTTTATCGCCGATAAACGGACGGGCGATAACACGACCGATGTTGTAACCACCTTCGGTCAGCTCTTCACGGGCGATTTCGCACAGCTCATAGAGCTTATCCAGGCCAAAAGTCTCTTCGTGGCAGGCAATCTGGAACACGGAGTCAGCGGAGGTATAGAAAATCGGCTTGCCGGTTTTCATATGCTCTTCACCCAGTTGATCCAGGATCACGGTACCGGAAGAGTGGCAGTTGCCGAGGTAGCCCGGCAGGTTGGCACGTTTTACCAGTTTATCCAGCAGTTCTTGCGGGAAGCTGTTTTCATGATCGGAGAAATATCCCCAGTCAAACAGAACCGGAACACCCGCGATTTCCCAGTGGCCAGACGGCGTGTCTTTCCCGGAAGAAAGTTCATGCGCCCATGCGTAGGCACCAATCACTTCCGCGTTGCCGTCCATGCCAGCAGCAATTTTACCAGTAGAACCTTCGTGAGCTTTCACCAGGCCCAGACGGGTCAGGTTAGGCAGATTCAGTGGACCTTTGCGACCATTGTCAGCTTCACCTTTCGCACAGGCTTCTGCAATGTGTCCCATAGTGTCTGAACCTACGTCGCCAAAGCGATCCGCATCTTCAGTCGCACCAATACCAAAGGAGTCCAGCACCATAATAAATGCACGTTTCATCTTGTTCTCCATACATCTGCGCCGCAAAAAAGCGATCAGATCAGTATACAGTTATTCGGTAATACGACGATAGACTGTCGGTGTAATTTCTGGCGCTTTATCGTCAAGGCTAATTGCCGCTTTGACCGCTTTCGCCGCTTCCTGCCAGCTGGCTTCGTCTTTGGCGTGGATCACCGCCAGTGGGCGCTGTCCGTCTACGCTGTCGCCCAGACGCGCCATATCGCTAAAGCCAACGCTGTAATCAATGGTGTCCGATGCCTGACGACGACCGCCACCCATGGAAACAACCGCCATTCCCAGCGCACGGGTATCCATCGCGCTGACAAAGCCTTCGGTATCAGCATATACCGCTTTGCTGAGCATTGCCGTCGGCAGGTACTTCGCATAATTTTCGACGAAATCGGTCGGGCCTTTTTGCGCCGCCACCATGCGACCAAAAATCTCTGCTGCTTTGCCGTTATCCAGCACCGTCTGCAATTTCGCACGGGCTTCGGCGTCATCTTTCGCCAGGTTGCCGGAGATCAGCATTTCCACGCACAGCGCCATGGTGACGTCTAACAGACGTGGATTGCGGTATTCACCGGTCAGGAACTGCACCGCTTCGCGGACTTCGACCGCGTTACCTGCGCTGGAGGCCAACACCTGGTTCATATCAGTTAACAGCGCGGTGGTACGTACACCCGCACCGTTTGCCACGCCGACAATCGCTTCAGCAAGGGCTTCAGAAAGCTCGTAGGTCGGCATAAAAGCACCGCTGCCCACTTTCACATCCATCACCAGCGCATCCAGCCCTTCCGCCAGTTTTTTCGCCAGAATGGAACCGGTAATCAGCGGGATGGAATCCACCGTCGCGGTAATATCGCGGGTGGCATAAAAACGTTTATCCGCCGGTGCGAGCGAGCTGGTTTGCCCAATAATCGCCACACCCACGTCTTTAATAATTTCACGGAAACGCGCGTCGTCCGGGAAGATGTCAAATCCAGGAATCGCTTCCAGTTTATCGAGCGTACCGCCGGTATGCCCCAGGCCACGCCCGGAGATCATCGGAATATAGCCGCCGCACGCAGCAACCATCGGGCCTAACATCAGTGACGTTACGTCACCTACACCGCCGGTAGAGTGTTTATCCACAATCGGGCCGTTCAACTGCAGGCTTTTCCAGTCCAGCACGGTTCCTGAATCACGCATTGCCATGGTCAGCGAAACACGCTCAGGCATTGTCATATCGTGGAAAAAAATGGTCATCGCCAGGGCGGCGATTTGCCCTTCAGAGATGGTATTGTCGCGAATGCCATTGATAAAAAAACGAATTTCTTCATCGCTCAGCGCATGACCATCACGTTTTTTACGAATAATTTCTTGTGCGAGAAACACGGTAACCCCCAGGGGAAAAGAGTAGAAGGCCGTTGTAAGCCGGGTAAGCAACGCGCCACCCGGCAGTCGTCTTAATGCCGGATGGCGGCTGCGCCTTATCCGGCCTACGGGCTTAGTAGCTGCTTGCGCTCTTGCCGTCGCCGTGACCCAGCGCTTTCAGCAGGCTAGCCAGCAGGCTGGATGCGCCAAAACGGTAGTGACGAGAATCAGCCCAGTCAGCGCCAAACAGTTCATCGGCAATCGCCAGGAACTGCTGTGCATCTTCTGCAGTACGCACGCCGCCAGCCGGTTTGAAACCTACTGTTTTAGAAACACCCATGTCGCGGATCACTTCCATCATGATGCGTGCGCTTTCCGGCGTCGCATTGACCGGCACTTTACCGGTAGACGTTTTGATGAAATCAGCACCGGCTTTGATGGAGATTTCAGACGCTTTGCGAATCAGTGCTTCTTCTTTCAGCTCACCGGTTTCGATGATCACTTTCAGCAGCACGTTTGCCGCCGCACACGCGTCTTTGCAAGCTTTAACCAGATCAAAACCAATCTGCTCGTTACCGGCGATCAGCGCACGGTACGGGAACACCACGTCAACTTCATCGGCACCGTAGGCGATCGCCGCGCGGGTTTCCGCCAGCGCAATCTCGATGTCGTCGTTGCCGTGCGGGAAGTTGGTGACGGTTGCAATGCGGATATCCGGCGTACCCTGCTCTTTCAGAGTCTTACGCGCAATAGGGATGAAACGCGGATAGATACAGATTGCGGCGGTGTTGCCAACCGGGGTCTTCGCCTGATGACACAGCGCGATCACTTTTTCATTGGTGTCGTCGTCATTCAGGGTGGTCAGGTCCATCAGTTTCAGTGCACGCAGGCTGCTTGCTGTTAAATCGGTCATAACATTCTCCAACGGCATCGCCGTATAAAATTTCACCTTGCGAGTTTGTTAGTATTCTAACATCCGCTCGCTATTACACTTCGATATACATCACAGTTAATGAAAACCACATACAGATTTGCATTACTCTAATGAGATCTACTTCAAATAAATTACCTTTTCTAAAGGGATGCCGTGGCATCAGGCGCATCCGGATCAAAGGTTGTGGCGGCGTTGCTTTCTACAATGGCGTTACACCTTCGGGACAAAAAGGAATCAACGATGCCCACTTCAAGCGAACTCGCGCTGCAACAGCGTTGCCAACAAATCGTGACCAGCCCGGTGCTCAGCCCTGAGCAGAAACGCCACTTTCTGGCGCTGGAAGCTGAAAACGCGCTGCCTTATCCGCAACTACCTGCACAGGCACGTCAGGCGCTGGATGATGGGGTAATCTGCGATATGTACGAAGGTCATGCCCCGTTCAAACCGCGCTACGTTTTACCCGATTACGCGCGTTTTCTGGCCAATGGTTCATCGTGGCTGGAGCTGGAAGGCGCCAGCGATCTTGATGATGCGTTATCCTTACTCACCATCATGTACCACCACGTTCCGTCAGTGACGTCGATGCCGGTTTATCTCGGCCAGCTCGATGCGCTGCTGCAACCGTATGTTAGAATTCTAACACAAGAAGAGATCGATATTCGAATAAAACGTTTCTGGCGTTATCTCGACAGAACCCTGCCAGACGCGTTTATGCATGCCAATATCGGCCCCGCCGATACTCCAGTTACCCGTGCAATTTTACGCGCAGATGCAGAATTAAAGCAGGTTTCGCCTAATCTGACATTCATTTATGACCCGCAAATCACACCTGACGATCTGCTGCTCAGCGTGGCGAAAAATATCTGCGAGTGCAGTAAACCGCATATTTCCAATGGCCCTGAAAATGATAAAATTTTCACAAAAAGTCAGTATGGCGTCGTCAGCTGTTACAACTCTTTGCCGCTCGCCGGGGGTGGTAGCACGCTGGTCAGGCTTAATCTGAAAGCCATCGCAGAGCGCAGCGCCTCTGTCGATGACTTCTTTACGCGCACCCTACCGCACTATTGCCAACAGCAAATCGCCATCATTGATTCACGATGTGAATTCCTCTATGAAAAATCACATTTCTTTGAGAATAGCTTCCTCGTGCAGGAAGGGTTGATTGATCCCGAACGTTTTGTGCCTATGTTCGGCATGTATGGCCTGGCGGAGGCGGTGAATCTACTGTGCGATAAGGCGGGACAAAATGCGCGCTACGGAAAAGATGAGTTCGCCAATCAGCTTGGCTATCGCATCAGCGCCCAACTGGCGGAGTTTGTCGAAAGCACCCCGGTGAAATATGGCTGGAAGCAGCGCGCGATGCTGCATGCACAGTCGGGGATCAGTTCTGACATCGGCACCACACCGGGTGCACGCCTGCCTTACGGCGATGAACCAGACCCGATCACTCATCTGCAAACCGTCGCGCCACATCACGCGTTTTATCACGCCGGGATCAGCGACATTCTCACGCTGGATGAAACCATCAAGCGTAATCCTCAGGCGCTGGTGCAACTGTGCCTCGGCGCATTTAAAGCCGGGATGCGTGAGTTTACCGCCAACGTGAGCGGCAACGATCTGGTTCGCGTTACCGGCTATATGGTGCGTCTGTCGGATCTGGAAAAATATCGCGCCGAAGGTTCTCGCACCAACACCACCTGGCTTGGCGAAGAAGCCGCGCGTAATACGCGCATTCTGGAACGACAACCTCGCGTGATTAGCCATGAACAGCAGATGCGCTTCGGTAAGTAAGATTATCCCTTTCTCCTGCGTCGACGGGCCGGGCAGTCGCCTGGCTCTGTTTCTGCAGGGATGTAATCTGCGCTGTAAAAACTGCCACAATCCGTGGACGATGGGACGCTGCAACGACTGCGGGGAGTGTGTGCTGCATTGCCCGCATGAGGCGCTGAGCCTGAGCGCGGGGAAAGTGTGGTGGCAGTCTGATTTGTGTCAGCAGTGTGACACCTGCCTTCATATGTGCCCCCAGCAGGCCACGCCGATGGCGCAGACCATGAGTGTTGATGAGGTGCTGCAACATATTCGCAAGGCAGCACTGTTTATTGAGGGAATTACGGTCAGCGGTGGCGAAGCGACAACCCAGCTACCGTTTATTGTGGCGCTGTTTCGTGCGATCAAAACCGATCCGCAACTGCAACACTTGACCTGTATGGTCGACAGCAATGGCATGCTGAGCGAAACCGGCTGGCAGAAGCTGCTGCCGGTGTGCGACGGCGTAATGCTGGATTTAAAAGCCTGGGACAGCACGTGTCATCGTCAGTTGACCGGTCGCGATAACACGCTGATTAAACAAAGCATTACCTTTCTGTCCGGGCAAGGGAAACTTGCGGAACTGCGCCTGCTGGTTATCCCTGGTCAGGTGGATTATCTACAGCATATTGATGCGCTGGCGGCGTTTATCAGAGGTTCAGGTGACGTGCCGGTACGGCTGAATGCCTTTCATGCGCACGGGGTGTATGGCGAAGCGAAGGACTGGCCGAGCGCCACGCCGGAGGATGTGGAACACCTGGCGCAAAGATTGCGCGAACGTGGGGTGGATAATTTGATTTTCCCGGCGCTGTACCTGTGATGGCCGGATGCGATGCAATAGCGCCGCATCCGGAATTCAAAAATCAAATAACGCCGTGGTATTACGATACAGCGCGTCAGCGATCACGTCCGCAGGTTCCGGGCGCAGTTCACATAAGACGTCAAAGACTCTGACTACCTGCTCCGGGCGATTAGGCTGCCCCTGAAAGCCGTTGAGCGGCATATCCGGCGCGTCGGTTTCCAGCAACAGCGACTCGAGCGGCAACTGCGCCATTACCTCGCGGGTTTTACTGGCGCGCGGATAGGTAATGGTGCCGCCCACGCCAATTTTGTATCCCAGTTGCACAAAGCGTTCGGCCTGCTGCACGCTCCCGGAAAACCCATGCACCACGCCTGTTCGTGGCAAAGCATGGCGTTTAAGGTACATCGCCAGCTTGTCATGCGTGCGTCGCGAATGCAGGATCACCGGCAGTTCGTACCGCTTCGCCAGCTTAAGTTGCGCTTCCAGCACTCGCTCTTGCTTGTCGAATTGCGGATCGTCGCGATACAGATCCAATCCAATCTCACCTACCGCCACCAGCTTTTGTGGGCGCTTATCCAGCACCTGTTGCAACTGGTCCAGGCAGTCATCACTATGTTGTTCAATAACAATGGGATGTAGACCAAGCGCGGCAAATAACGGAGGATAATTTTCCGCTAACGCCAGTACACGGGAAAAATTCGCCGCCTGGGTGGCTGGAACGATAATGCTCTGTACACCAACCTCCGCCGCGCGCTGAATGCTGGCAGGTTCATCGCCGGTAAACGGCGGGAAATCAAAGTGACAGTGCGTATCGATAAAACGATAACTCACGCCAAATCCTCATTATTAAACGTTGTATCGTTGGCCTGAGGCGCATTGGCCACCACCGGCGCGTGGGCATCGTTGGCCACCGGCGCGGGAGGAACCACCACCGGTCCCGGCACCACAATCTTCGGCGTCTGACGAGGCAGCGGCACGTTTTTCCCCAGCAGTTTGCCGACGGTAGCGAGGAAGTAACGACCGCACAGACGTCCGGTTTTGTAGTCTTCCCGCAAGGCCGGAATACGGCTTCCCAACGCCATGCTGTGGAGCGGTTTGGGAGGGTAGATCTCAAAGATACGCAGCTTGCCCGGCGGTTTCTCAATAAAGCTCTGAATCGCGCGATAGGTGGCTTCATGGTGCTGCACCAGATTCAACAGTGGTTGCAGGCTGCTTTCGCCCAGCCAGCGTTCCATACGCTTGAACCACTGCGGGGTGTAATACATTTGCGAAGGCACAGTGCGGATAACCACCAGCGTTTTCGCCCCCTGCTTCGCCGCTTCCTGCACGGGAATGGCGTCGCTGACGCCCCCATCCAGGTAATTCACGCCGTCCAGCACAACCCCTGTGCGGTAGAACCCGGGAATCGCGCTGGAGGCACGAATAAGATCGAGCCAGTTTTGCCGGTTCGGCGAAAAATAGCCCGGCGTGTAGTCATCACCCCGACAGGCGCACATATAAAACGCTTTCCCCGCGGCAAACAAGCGCTCAGCGTTGTCCATCGCCAGCGGCATTTGGGACGAGGTCGAATCCACCAGCCAGTCGAGATCGATTAAGTTTCCCCCGCGCACAAAGCGCACCGGGTCAAAAAACTCACGTCGGGTAGTGTAACGCATGATGACTTTACGACCGTAACCGGGCTGGTTACAGAGATAAGCTGAAAGGTTTTGCGCACCAGCGGACGTCCCGTAGAAGAGATCAAAGGGATTGAACTGCGCGCGCATGAATTCATCCAGTACGCCTGCGGTGAAGATGCCTCTTTGTCCCCCGCCCTCGCACACCAGCGCCATACTGCCAGGTTGAAACGGACGTAACGATAACGGCGCGATATTACCGAGCGTGACGGGTATTCTCTGCCCCACCTCTGCCTTCCTGTTGTTTTTGTAATAGGACAACAAAGTAACGCAAATTGCCTGCAGCTAAAACCGTAAAAGCCAGTCCGCTGGACTGGCTCAGTAGCAAGTTATCTTTACGGTTTACGTACTAGGGTCGTTTACGCCCGGTAAACAGGCTGACCAGAAACAGAATGATACCCACCACAAAAACAATTTTCGCTGCGCCTGCAGCGGTACCCGCCAGTCCACCAAAACCCAGTGCAGCGGCAATTAACGCGATAACCAGAAATATGATGCCCCATCGAAACATATGCTTCTCCTTTACCATAGTTAATTTCACCGCTTGATATGAGCGCTCAGGCTACCCATCGGCGATATTTTCAGTGTGGTGCACAATACGCCTCCCGACAAACGTCAGGAGGGCGAATTAAGTCTAATTAGTGAGTTTTGAGATCGTTTTTAACGCTTTTCACGCCATCAATCGCTTTGGCGATGCTCTCAGCGCGATCGCTTTGAGCTTGTGAATCGACAGAGCCTGAAAGTTGCACAACGCCATCGGTGGTCTCAACTTTCACCTTGCGTGAAGGGACAATATCATCGGCCAGCAGCTTGGCTTTTACTTCACTGGTGATTGCCGTATCGCCCGCATAGCCTTTAACGGAGGTTTCTTTACTATCACGCACGTGCAGTTTGTCGCTAACGGAGGTCACACCCTCAACGCCTTTCGCCACTTTCACCGCTTCTTCAGCCTGCGCCTGGCTTTCAACAAAGCCGCTTAGCGTTACTACTTTCTGATCGGTCTTGACGGAAATATCGGTGCTCTTAATGCTATCGTGGTCCACCAGCGCGGCTTTTACTTTCGCGGTGATGGTGCTGTCATCCATGAAATTACCGACTTTGTTCATAGAGCTATCGACTTTCTGCCCCGCACTTTCGACGCCGGATTGCGCTTTATCCATCGTGGCGTTTTCTGCATAAGCAGAACCTGTTGCAACAGCGGAGGTCAGCATCACGGCCAGCAGCGTTTTAGAAATCTTAAGTCCTGTCATTGTCATCGATGTATTCCTGTATGTTTTGCTAAAAGCCAGGCTCTGCCGTTACACGGCCTGAACCAGCAACTAATTTTGTAAGTGGAATAAATATCAGCAATAGAAGCTGCAACAGGCAGCCTAAAAAGCATTTAACGCCGATATTTATGTCATCACATTGTTAAATATAGTTCAGGATTTCGTGATCGCTGCCCAACTTGACTAAAAAACAGGCAAACAAAAGAAAAACGCGAAGTTTTAAGAACATTCCGCAAGGGATTTAAAAGACAGGAAAAGTTGCAGGGCACGGCGGATACCGTGCCCTGGAAGGTCGATTAGTGTTCGCGTGTTTTACGGAACTGAACGTCCGGATAACGTTCCTGGGTGAGATTCAGGTTAACCATGGTTGGCGCGATATAGGTGAGGTTATCGCCGCCATCCAGCGCCAGCTGAATTTCGTTCTTACGCTTAAATTCTTCGAATTTCTTCACGTCAGAACATTCTACCCAGCGTGCAGTCGCCACATTGACGGATTCATAAATCGCTTCAACGTTGTACTCGCTCTTCAGACGTGAAACCACCACGTCAAACTGCAGCACACCCACCGCACCGACGATCAGATCGTTGTTGGCGATCGGACGGAATACCTGCACGGCACCCTCTTCTGACAGCTGAACCAGCCCTTTCAGCAGCTGTTTCTGCTTCAATGGATCCTTCAGGCGAATACGACGGAACAGCTCCGGCGCGAAGTTCGGAATACCGGTGAACTTCATCATTTCGCCCTGGGTAAAGGTATCGCCGATCTGGATAGTGCCGTGGTTATGCAGGCCGAGAATATCGCCCGGATACGCTTCTTCCACATGAGAACGGTCACCAGCCATAAAGGTGAGTGCGTCGGAGATCACCACGTCTTTACCAATGCGCACCTGGCGCATTTTCATGCCTTTCTCATACTTGCCGGATACCACACGCATGAACGCCACACGGTCACGGTGTTTCGGGTCCATGTTGGCCTGAATTTTAAACACGAAACCGGTGAACTTCTCTTCTGAGGCTTCGACGACGCGGGTGTCGGTTTTACGCGGCATCGGCGCAGGCGCCCACTCCACTAAGCCATCCAGCATATGGTCAACGCCGAAGTTACCCAACGCGGTACCGAAAAAGACCGGGGTGATTTCGCCCGCAAGGAACAACTCATGGTCGAACTCGTTGGACGCGCCCTGCACCAGCTCCAGCTCGTCACGCAACTGCTGCGCCAGGTCTTCACCCACGGCAGCATCAAGTTCCGGGTTGTTAAGACCTTTAACAACACGCACTTCCTGAATGGTGTGGCCTTTACCGGTCTGATACAGGTAAGTTTCATCTTTATAAAGGTGATAGACACCTTTGAACAACTTACCGCAGCCAATCGGCCAGGTGATCGGCGCACAGCCGATTTTCAGTTCGTTCTCAACTTCATCCAGCAGCTCCATCGGATCGCGGATGTCACGGTCGAGTTTGTTCATAAAGGTCAGGATCGGCGTATCGCGCAGACGGGTAACTTCCATCAGCTTACGGGTACGATCTTCAACGCCTTTTGCAGCATCGATAACCATCAGGCAACAGTCCACCGCCGTCAGAGTACGATAGGTATCTTCGGAGAAGTCTTCGTGCCCCGGGGTGTCCAGCAGGTTCACCAGGCAGTCATGATACGGAAACTGCATCACAGAGGTGGTAATGGAGATACCACGTTGCTTTTCCATTTCCATCCAGTCAGATTTTGCATGCTGGCTGGAGCCACGGCCTTTTACCGTACCGGCGGTCTGAATGGCCTGTCCGAATAACAGTACCTTTTCAGTAATTGTCGTTTTACCGGCATCCGGGTGAGAAATAATGGCAAAAGTGCGGCGTTTGGCCACCTCTTGCAAATAAGGAGACAACGTCATAGTCAAATCTTCTTAGGTAAGCACGGCAACGGGCCGGGCAAGTTGAATACGAAAAATTGCGGCTATTTTACCCATCAACGGGGGGGAGGCAATCAGTGTTTACACAGGAGCTGCTCCAGTTCGCTTAATGACGCTACGGTCCAGGTCGGCTGAATGCCCGCTGGCTGCTCGCGGTGGTGCGTATTTAGCCAGCAGGTGGATAGCCCGGCGTTAATGCCGCCAAGAATATCGGACTCTGCGGTGTCACCCACCATTAGCACGCGAGAACGGTCAGGATTGCCCGCCTGCTCCAGCGCATGGTCAAAAATACGGGAATCAGGTTTTGCCACCCCAACCTGCTCAGAAATCACCAGCAGATCGAAATAATCGCGCAGCCCCGTCCGCTCAAGGCGGATTTGCTGCAACGCGGTAAAGCCGTTAGTAATGATGCCGATTTTCGCTTTATCACGAATCGCATTGAGCAGAGAAACCGCCCCCGGCAACGGCGAGCAGATCTCCGCCATCGCATTGATGAATGCATCATTAAGCTGGCCCGGTTCAACCTTCAGGCGTTCGGCCCAGCTCTGAAAACGGGCATGCTGCAGTTGTAATGAGGTAATCGCGCCGTTTTGGTAATCCACCCACAGCGGTTTATTCACGGCCTGGTAGTCCTGAAAATCTTCAGCGGTAAAGGTAATGCTATAGTCGAGAAACATCCGCTGTAAGCCGGTAAACGAGTCAAATGTAAACAGCGTTTCGTCGGCATCAAAGAAAATCCAGTCCCACTTCTTCATCATTACACCTTGTCTTACATGCTGATTGGCAACGCCATGATGATGGCGTCTTCGTGGCCATCAGCCGTTGGATAGTAATTGCGACGGATCGTCGCCTCGTTAAAGCCTAAGCTTTCGTACAGCGCGATAGCGGCCGCATTCGAGGCGCGCACTTCAAGCCACAGCGTCAAAATGCCACGCTTTTCCAGCTCATCGATCAAATGCTCCAACAGCTCACGCCCCAGCCCACGGCGCTGAAAGTCAGGATCGACTGCAATATTGAACAGCGTAGCTTCATCCAGCACGACCTGCGTAATCGCAAAAGCCGCCATCACGTCATCAACCCTCAACTGAAAATTGAGATAGCGATCGCCCTGGTTGCTGGCAAATGTTTTTTCACTCCACGGAAAAGCGTGGGCGCGTTTTTCAATATGAAATGCTGCGGGTAAATCAGTCGGTTCGAGGGAAGAAATCGTGTTCATATGCGCAGATTTGTTGCCATAACGCGGCGCGTGCCGCTGGGTTTTCCCGTAATTCATTAAACGCAGGACTCTCGACCTGAGCACCCTCCAGCAGCAGCGGCTCTTCGGTTCCCAGCCGCCAGCTATTACAGCGACTGCCTTGCGGCAGCATGGCGACACGGTCAGGCGTCAGTTGTAAAACCTGATCCGGGCTGACGGTTAATGCGCGTAAAATATCGCTCATCAATGGTTCGGTTAGCGCGGGTAACTGTGCAGCAACCATCACCAAACGGACATGCGCAGGAATGGAAATCGCGATCTCGCCCTGCAGTGCGCCAGGACGACGCAACGACCACTGCGTAATGCCCAGTTGCTGTAACTGCCAGTCTCGTCGGGATGTCATAGCGAAACACTCCTGTCTATCAGGGGCGCAAATATAGCAAATTTGTCGAATCCGTGCCATCAAACAACTATAATCCCCCGCTGTACAATTTAAGGAGCATTCCATGTCTGCTTTTACCCCGGCAAGTGAAGTCTTGCTGCGCCACAGTGATGATTTCGAACAAAGCCGTATTCTGTTTGCCGGTGATTTGCAGGATGACCTGCCTGCCCATTTTGAAAGCGCCGCCAGCCGAGCGCACACTCAGCAACTTCACCACTGGCAGGTGCTTAACCGCCAGATGGGCGACAACGTCCGCTTCAGCCTCATCGCGCAGGCCGATGACGTTGCCGATAGCGATACGCTGATCTACTACTGGCCGAAGAATAAGCCGGAAGCCCAGTTCCAGTTGATGAACATTCTGTCGCTGTTACCGGTTGGCACCGATATTTTTGTTGTCGGTGAGAATCGCAGCGGCGTACGTAGCGCAGAGCAGATGCTGGCCGAATACGCACCGTTAAACAAAGTCGACAGCGCACGTCGCTGTGGCCTGTACCACGGTCGTCTGGAAAAACAGCCGGTCTTTGATGCAGAAAAATACTGGGATGAATACCAGACAGAAAATCTGACCATCAAAACGCTGCCGGGCGTCTTCAGCCGTGACGGCCTGGATGTTGGCAGCCAACTGCTGCTCTCCACGCTGACGCCGCACACCAAAGGCAAAGTGCTGGATGTCGGCTGTGGCGCAGGCGTTCTCTCCGTCGCCTTGGCCAGCCACTCGCCGAAAGTGCGCTTAACCCTGTGCGATGTTAGCGCCGCCGCCGTTGAAGCAAGCCGCGCAACGCTTGCAGCCAATGGCATTGAAGGTGACGTCATCGCCAGTAACGTCTTTTCTGACGTAACGGGCCGATTTGATATGATCATCTCCAACCCACCGTTCCACGACGGAATGCAGACCAGCCTTGATGCCGCGCAAACGCTGATTCGCGGCGCCGTGCGTCATCTGAACAGTGGCGGTGAACTGCGTATCGTGGCAAACGCCTTCCTGCCTTATCCGAAGGTTCTGGATGAAGTGTTTGGCTTCCACGAAGTTATCGCGCAGACCGGGCGCTTCAAGGTCTATCGCACCATCATGACGCGCCAGGCGAAAAAAGCCTAACCGCTGTAGGCCAGATAAGGCGTTTACGCCGCCATCTGGCGTGACACCGAGCAACGCCGGATGGCGCTATCGCTTATCCGGCCTGCATAAAACGCCAAAGCCGAAGAAACGCCTTTTTTTTCGGCAATCACGTTAAGTTCGATAATTAACAGTTGACGCCCTGCATAAAATCTCTAGAATTCGCCTCCGTGGTAACGATACTTTTTTTGAGTGTCGATGGTATGCGAAGGTGGCGGAATTGGTAGACGCGCTAGCTTCAGGTGTTAGTGTCCTTTTGGACGTGGGGGTTCAAGTCCCCCCCCTCGCACCATAATCCACGTTGATATTGCTCGCACTGGGCGAAGGTGGCGGAATTGGTAGACGCGCTAGCTTCAGGTGTTAGTGTCCTTAGGATGTGGGGGTTCGAGTCCCCCCCCTCGCACCAACGAGGCGATATCAAACAAATAAGATGACTGTGCGAAGGTGGCGGAATTGGTAGACGCGCTAGCTTCAGGTGTTAGTGTCCTTAGGATGTGGGGGTTCGAGTCCCCCCCCTCGCACCAATTATCTTATTTCCCTCTCGATTTCCTTCTCTAGTTTTGTTCATCCCTGATTCCAGTTCATTATTACCAGAACAATGCCACCAATCAGCGCCGCGCATGAAGGTAACAAAACAAAGTGCCGTAAACGCTTGTGGTACAACATGAGCGAAGTCAGTAGTAATCCTAATACAATCATCACCTTCCATACGTAGACCGACAGGTCGCTATATGCCATCCCGGCAATCAGCATTCCCGGCAGCAGAACACCCCATCCACTGCCCAGCGTACGTTGCAACATGATTCCACCTATGACACTGATAATGATAACCAATATCATATGATAAAATTTCTCATTTGTCAGCCGTGAAGCACTATCAATTATATGAGTTTTACTTAACGATTGATGACATGAATAACCCAAGGTGATAAATTGCTCACCGGTTAGCTCTTCAACTAAAAACAATAAAAACCTCTGCGAATGATACCCCGTTCGTTATTTGTTTTATTTACCAACACACCTTCGTACATTGCAGATAACTAACAATATTTACCTATGACAGTACAATCCTGGCGAACTCTGCGCACCAAAAAATACCAACTCTCTTTACGACTGTTTCTGCTGCTCAACGCAGTCTCCGCGCTGTTTACGCTTTTTTTCCCACTGTTTGCGGTCAAAGCCTTATCAGTATCGGCGTTGCTGATACTGGTGATGAGTACACTGCTGCTGGTATGGCATGGGAAATACGCAGATAAAAGAATTAATCTCCCTTTTATTTCAATCGTTTTTGGATTGTTATGGGCGTTACACATATTATTGAAATATAATGCTTTAGGTCAGAATGATTATTATTTCCTGTTAATAGCGCTTCTCAGCGTACTGTTTATTGGCTCTATCGCTTTTGCCAATAATATCATCGCGTTTACGCTCCACTCACTCCCCTCCGTCGCCGTTTGTTTATGGCTTAACGGCAGCGAGCATGGTTTGCGGATTTTCTATTTTATGGCGCTGCCTATGGCCGGTATCGCCATCCAGCATGTGATACAAAAGCGCTACGATGGGTTCGCTCAGCAACTGATGTACAAACTGCTGGAAGAACGAGAAACCCTGAACGGGCTCAGCATGCTCGACCCGCTAACCGGTTTGTATAATCGTCGGGGGCTGCAACACCGGCTCGATACGCTGTTGGCCCTAAGTAATTCGAGACACTTCGTTCTGCTGCTGGATATCGACCATTTCAAATCCTATAACGATCATTACGGACATATGATGGGCGACCAGGCGTTGATCCGTGTTTCTGCCGCCATCCGAGACTCCGTCCGCTCCAGGGATGTGGTGGCGCGTTTTGGCGGTGAAGAGTTTATGATTTTGCTGACCGCAGTCGATCCACAGCAGGCCCAGGCTGCCGCCGAACGTATCCGCCAGAAAGTGTACGACCTTAAAATCCCTCACATGTTTAATGAGAGCGTGGCAACCAACGTAACCGTCAGTATCGGCATTGCACCTCTGGTCGAACAGGATATTGATGCTGCTATTGCCAAAGCGGATAAAGCCCTTTACGAGGCGAAGAATCTTGGGCGTAACAATACTCTGGTCAGCGATGAGCTACGGGTAAACTGCCCTTCTATCTGAGCTTTCTGTGCGGTGCCACCCGAGATGGCGACAAAGATCTTGCTATCGCTTAACACCAATTATAGGATTAGCAATCATTATCATTAAGATTAACATCCTTATATCGACATGGCTTATCGTTCTGCACCGATCGTTGAAGATGTCATCTGGCGTAGCCATCTCCCCTCAGAGATGCCCTCGCTGGCTGCTGCCGTACGCGCAACGATAGCCAAAACTCGCGAGCACTTGCTGGACTTCATTCGTCTTGACGAAACGCCTGTGCCAGGTGCAATGACGCTGCATGAATGGACGCAACCGGCGACGCTAAGTTCATTGCTCGCTGTTTATTCAGACCATATCTATCGCAACCAGCCCACGCTGCCCCGCGAAAATAAGCCCCTGATATCTCTTTGGGCGCAATGGTATATCGGCCTGATGATGCCTCCGTTAATGGTGGCCCTGCTGACGCAAAAAGAGGCTATAGACGTCTCTCCTGAACACATGCACGTAGAATTCCACGAAACGGGCCGAGCAGCCTGCTTCTGGATCGATGTCCATCAGGATCATCTGGCTACAGCCCTGTCTCCTCAACAACGCATGGAAACACTGATTCTCTCAGCGCTAACGCCGGTTGTGCAGGCGCTGGAAGCAACGGGTGAGATCAACGCAAAGCTTATCTGGAGCAACACCGGATACTTAATTCACTGGTATTTAACGGAAATGAAGCCGTTGTTAGGTGAAGAACTGCTGACCACGCTGCGCCAGACCTGCTTTTTTGAGAAACAACTTTCCTGCGGTCAGGATAATCCTTTATGGCGTACCGTTGTTCCGCGTGAAGGGCTGTTAGTGCGCAGAACCTGCTGCCAACGCTATCGCCTGCCTGACGTTCAGCAATGCGGAGACTGCACGCTGAAGTAAGCGAGGAGCCGTAGCCCCTCGCCAGATATTTATGCAACCTGCTGGTTTTCCTCTTCCATACGCTGCGCTTCTTCTTTTTCCTGCGCTAATAACTGCTTTTCGTAGACCTTAAAGAACGGGAAGTAGATAACGGCCGATACCAGCGCCAACAGCACCACCAGGATAGCCGCACGATAATCCCAACCTAACGCCCATGCGGCGCCAACCGGTGCCGGGGCCGTCCAGGGAACCACTGAAATTACCCGCCCAATTAAATCCAGTTTCATCGCCGCCCACGCCAGTACCGCATTCACCATCGGAGCCAGCAGGAAGGGGATAAAAAACACCGGGTTCATGACAATCGGCGTACCGAATATCACCGGTTCGTTAATATTAAAAATGCTGGGGACCACGCTCAGACGCCCAATCGAGCGTAGATGAGCGGAACGACTCCGCAGATAGCAAATCACCAACCCCATCGTCGCGCCGGAACCACCAACCACAATGAAGAATGTCCAGAACGCTTCCATAAAGATATGCGGCAACGGCGCACCCTGCGCCAGCGCCGACTGGTTCATCCCGAGATTGGTGAGCCAGAACATTTGCAGCATTCCCGACACAATAGCCGCGCCGTGAATACCGGCAAACCACAGCAGATGGCCGATCAATACCGCCAGCAGGATCGCTGGGAGAGAATCTGCAGCCGACACCAGTGGTTTGAAAATGGCCATAATGGCCTGCGGGATCAGCATGTCAAACTGCGACTGTATCACCAGGCTTAGCGGGTACAACGTTAGCACCACCACCAGCACCGGGATCAGCAGATCGAAAGAGTTTTTGATCATCGGCGGCACCTGATCGGGTAAACGGATGCCAATGTTGTGCGCCTTCAGGAAGCGCATCATTTCAACGCAGTAAATGGCTACCAGGATGGCGGTGAAAATCCCCGTTCCTCCCAGACTATCAACCGGCATCGTGCCTTTGGTTTTTGGCGCGGCAATCAGCAAAAAAGCCATGATTGATAGCATCGCACACATAAACGGATCTAACTGATGCGACTTCACATAGTGCTTGCCCAGGTTATAAGCAATAGCCGCACATATGTAGACCGACATGATCCCCATCGTCATATCAAACGGTGTGAGGATTTGGCCTTCAAACTGTTTTGCCAAATCCAGCCACGCACGGGCGAATCCCCAGGTGGTATCGGGAGAAAACGGCGGATAGGCAAAAACCAGCAGAAAAGAGCCTACAATCATAAAAGGCATCGCCGAAATAAAACCGTCACGAATAGCCATGACATGACGTTGTGAAGAGATGCGCCCGGCAACAGGGCTAACATAGTTTTCAACAAAGCGGAAAATCACGTTAAACACAGCATGGTTAGTAGACATAGCCGTTCTCCCGTTGTGCAAAACCTTGCAACCGTGTTGGCATCAACACCACCACGTAAATCCCATTACCACTTTTCGCAACCGTGCCGGGGGGAACACCAGCACTACCGCTATTCGAGTTAAGTTTCATAGATGGCTCTTATTATGTGATACAGAGGAAGTGACAACTTCAGTATTAATCGTCATTTCAGCATTCTGCAACCGGTTACTGTAACCGGTTTCTTTGATTGTGAAGACGATCGAAAAACTGCTAATGTTGCTATATTGTTACAATAAAATATTTACAGTGCGGTTGCCCCTATGACAAATTACATCCTGCATGTTTTCTGCTGTGCAGGGTTATCTGTAAGCGATAGGGAGAGAAGAATGAGTTTGCAATCAGTACGTCAATTCCTGGCGCAACATGCACCAGATATTGAGATTATCGAATTAGATCAGAGCACAGCAACCGTTGATCTGGCAGCAAAAGCCCATAACGTTGAACCTGGCCAGATAGCGAAAACACTTTCGCTAAAGGTGAAGAACGACATCATCCTGGTCGTGGCAAAAGGTGATGCCCGACTGGATAATAAAAAGCTAAAGAGTACGTTCGGTGCCAAAGCCCGTATGTTGAGTAGCGATGAGGTCGTGAGCGCGACGGGGCATCCCGTTGGCGGCGTTTGCCCCTTCGGATTAGAAACACCGATTTCAGTGTACTGTGATGTTTCTCTGAAGCACTACGCTGAAGTGTTGCCTGCCGCAGGTGCCATCCACAGCGCGGTTCGCATCACGCCTGAGAGGATGGCTGAACTGACTTCTGCCACCTGGGTTGACGTGTGTCAGTAATGCTTCACGCGCCAAATCGGCGACCAAACCCGGCACAAAGCACGTCAACGTTGCCTGTCACGAAGCCGCCTGCATAAAAGGCGCTGGCTCGCCAGCACGCAGGTACAGCAGGATATCGGCAGCATCCAGTAACCCGGCATCTGAGCTTACTCCCAGTTTGGACATCACATTAAATTTGTGTGCCCGAATGGTTTTAATGTTCCGTTCAAGCTGAGCGGCAATCTGCGGCATCGAATAGCCATTTGACATAAAGCGCAGTATTTCTCGTTCTGTCGGACTGAGCATGCGGCTTTGATTAATATACCAATGGTTTTTCGTGCTTTCGGTTCCTCGGCTTGGGCAGCTTAACGCCGTAAATAAAGCGTCCTGTAGCACCGTTAACGAAGAAGCTTTACTCACAACGCCATCCAGCGGCAAGGGGGACAAGGAGCCAATTAAACGCGCTTCAGCGTCATCATCGGCAATCACCACACGGCGAATCCGTGGAAAATTTATCGCCAGTTCCGTTAAATAGGCCAACCCAGCTCTGCGATCGCTTCTGATTGCAGAGAGAGAAAAAATAACTGCCGAAAACGACATCTTTAACATTGCCTGACTAAAAGTGGGCTGGCTAGAAAAGAGATGAAGTTTATATTGGTCATCTGGCATGGTATTAAATAAACTATTAATACCTACACTGCTCATTGTACACTTTTCTACCAGTGCAACGTTTCTTTTGATGATTCTGCTTTCCATTCCGTGGTTTCTCCATAAACTGAAGGTAAATTAAGTTCTCGCGATCCTTGAGAACTATTTATCCAGGCATACATTTCTGCATTGCTATTTATCGACAAGCGACGCATAGCGCTATTCTTTTGGGCACTGATTGTTTTATTGCTTTTCTTCAGCAACATCGCAATCTGATTAATTCCCCAGCCTTTCCCAAGGAGGCGCAGCACTTTCCTTTCAGAGAGAGTGAGGACTATTGAGCGCGCGCTATGATCTAACAATTGCGGCATGGCAGGTGGAGAAAGTAGTGTCTTACTTATTCTTTCTGCTCGCGCATTTCCTGCGTGAATGACGCTCACTAAACTTTCTATCGGCTCTGCATCAGAGAGCAGCGAACTGACAGGACACATCAGTAGCTCAATAGCCAAAGGATAAAAAATGCGAGAGACGAGAAAGACCCAGTGAATATCACGGTATTGAGATAATAAAGAATAATATTGTTCGCAGACTGAACGAGGATAATTGCAGTCTCCAGTTAAATCAGCAATCACCAAATCAGCGTACCGTAGTTGTAATAATGTTAGTTCTTCAACAGAACAACAGTATGTAAGTTCGTAATCGGCAAACTGCGCCTGTATTATACCTTTAAGCCCGGTCTGTATAATCGGCGATTTACTAATAATAATTGCGTTTTTGCAGCGTCCTTGCAACATATCCCCTCCACACTCACCAGTCCGTAATCGTACTTAATTCAGTTCTCCCGAATAAATTAATAGCCATTAATTCACGGGAAAATACTCCGAACAATAAACGGGGTGAATTGCTTATCCTTGGCGTTTATTAAAATAAAAGTATTGGCACTACAATCCAGATAAAGCCAAACTGTCAAGCTATTATTACATGATTACGCATAAATACGTTATTTGTAAAATTAAAATAACTACAATAGATCGTTAGCATGGCTTATGTATTTGCCATCCGGGTAAATAACGCTACATTACAGTCATGCGCCCTCTCATACCTCGGCGAGTGGGGAGTGTTAATATGCCATAACCGTATCGTCGGTGTCTTTTTTCGACACAAAGATTGATCTTAGCCAGAGCCAGCGGGCTCATGCTTCATGATAAAAGTAAACATTCGTCACTCAAAGAGATCCTTTTCAGTCAGAGCGAACCATGCAAACAGAGCAGTTGTCACAGCGAACGGTTACACGGTTATGTATTCAATGCGGTCTTTTTTTACTTCAGCATGGGGCAGAAAGCGCGCTGGTTGACGAGCTATCCACCCGCCTCGGGCTGGCGCTTGGCATGGATAGTGTAGAAAGCGCTATCTCCTCTAACGCTATCGTCCTGACCACCATTAAAGACGGGCAATGCCTGACATCAACGCGAAAAAATCAGGATCGCGGCATTAATATGCACGTCGTGACGGAAGTGCAGCACATTGTCATTTTGGCGGAACATAAACTGCTGGATGTTAAAGGCGTAGAGAAACGCTTTAGCCAGATTAAACCACTGCGCTATCCAAGATGGCTGGTCGCCCTGATGGTCGGTTTATCCTGCGCCTGTTTTTGTAAACTCAATAACGGCGGATGGGATGGTGCGGTGATCACCTTTTTCGCCAGCATGGTGGCGATGTATATCCGCCAGATACTGGCATCCCGGCATTTGCATCCGCAAATCAATTTTTGCATCACCGCCTTTGTGGCGACCACCATTTCAGGTTTGCTGCTGACGTTGCCGACCTTTAGCAATACTCCGACTATCGCTATGGCCGCCAGCGTGCTACTGCTGGTTCCGGGTTTTCCGTTGATCAACTCCGTCGCGGATATGTTTAAGGGACACATTAATACCGGACTCGCTCGCTGGGCTATTGCCAGTCTGCTTACGTTGGCGACCTGTATTGGCGTGATCGTGTCGATGACCTTATGGGGGCTGCGCGGATGGGCGTGATCGATTTCATACTGGCGCTAATGCAGGATATGATCCTGTCGGCGATCCCAGCGCTTGGCTTTGCCATGGTATTCAATGTCCCCCATCGGGCGCTCCCATGGTGCGCATTACTCGGTGCACTCGGTCACGGCTCACGAATGGTGATGATGACCGCAGGGTTTAATATTGAATGGTCAACATTTATGGCGTCGCTGCTGGTCGGCTGCATTGGGATCCAGTGGTCGCGCTGGTATCTGGCGCATCCGAAAGTCTTCACCGTCGCGGCAGTGATCCCTATGTTTCCGGGGATCTCCGCCTACACAGCCATGATCTCAGCGGTAAAAATCGGCCATTTTGGTTACAGCGAAGTGCTGATGATTACCCTGCTGACCAACTTCCTGAAAGCCTCATCGATTGTCGGTGCGCTCTCCATCGGTCTGTCCGTGCCAGGATTATGGCTGTATCGCAAACGTCCACGCGTTTGACGGTACACTTTCTTTAATGCCGTGCAGAGAGGGGAATCTCCCCTCACCTGCTGCTCTCCTTCTTCTCTGTGTTACTATAAAAGCAGTCCCCTTCTCGGTTGTTGTTCAGTATTGAGAAACATTATGCCCTGCAAAATTTTGACGCCAGACGTCACGAGCATTGACGCCTTACTACACGATCACCACGCTGTGCTGGCCAAGTCTGCGGGTGGCGCCGTAGCCGTATTCGCTAACAATGCACCAGCGTTTTACGCGGTGACGCCTGCGAGACTGGCTGAGCTGTTGGCGCTTGAGGAGAAACTGTCACGCCCGGGAAGCGATGTGACATTGGATGATCAATTTTATGAAGAGCCGCAAACCGCTCCCGTTGCCGTGCCAATGGGGAAATTTGCGATGTACGCTGCCTGGCAGCCTGATGCCGACTTTCAGCGTCAGGCCGCTTTATGGGGCGTAGCGTTGCGAGAGCCGGTTACTGCTGAAGAACTGGCCTCATTTGTTGCCTACTGGCAGGCTGAAGGCAAAGTCTTTCACCATATTCAGTGGCAGCAAAAACTGGCGCGCAGCATTCAGATTGGACGGGCCAGCAATGGCGGAATGCCAAAGCGCGATGTGAACAGCGTCAGTGAACCTGACAGCCACATTCCACCGGGTTTTAGAGGATAACGATGAAAAACGTTGGCGACCTGATGAAACGTCTGCAAAAAATGATGCCACCTAATGTCGAGCCCGCCTTTAAAACGGGCGAGGAGCTGCTGGCATGGCAAAAAGAGCAAGGTGAAATTCGTGCCGCAGCGCTGGCCCGCGAAAACCGGGCCATGAAAATGCAGCGCACATTCAACCGTTCCGGTATCCGTCCGCTGCATCAGAACTGTTCGTTCGAAAACTATCGGGTAGAGTGCGAAGGTCAGATGAACGCCCTGAGCAAAGCCCGCCAATACGTTGAAGAGTTTGACGGCAACATCGCCAGCTTTATCTTCTCCGGCAAACCCGGCACCGGCAAAAACCATCTGGCCGCCGCCATCTGCAACGAACTGCTATTGCGCGGCAAGTCGGTACTGATCATTACCGTGGCCGATATCATGTCGGCGATGAAAGAAACGTTCAGCAATCGTGAAACCAGCGAAGAACAGCTGCTCAACGATCTGAGCAATGTGGATCTGCTGGTGATCGACGAGATCGGCATGCAGACCGAATCCCGATATGAAAAAGTGATTATTAATCAGATTGTCGATCGCCGTTCATCCTCAAAACGTCCGACCGGCATGTTAACTAACAGCAATATGGATGAAATGAACAAGCTGCTGGGCGAGCGCGTGATGGATCGTATGCGCCTTGGCAACAGCCTGTGGGTCATTTTTAACTGGGAAAGCTACCGTAGTCGGGTCACCGGTAAAGAGTATTAACGTATTAGGACCACTCCTAAGACTGCCAGCGCTATACTGCGCTGAAAAGGCATAACACGAGTTGCATATAATGATGAAAACTACCAAACGTCTGCTGTGCTGTGCGCTTGCCGCCAGCACGCTCATCTCCACCAGCGTTTTCGCTGCCTCCTGGCAGGACTCGCTCTCCAGCGCGGCCAGTGAGCTGAGCAAACAAAGCTCCGGCTCGCAAAGCAGCTCGTCGCTCTCTTCCCTGACCAGCCTGCTGAATGGCAGTAATCAGTCGTTGACCTCCAGCAGCATGAATAACGCCGCCGGGATCCTGGAATATTGCGCGAAACAGAAGCTGGCCTCGGTCACCGACACGCAAAACGTCAAAAACCAGGTGCTGGATAAACTGGGGCTCAGTGCTCCTGAGCAGAAGCAAGACACCAACTATATGGACGGGATTCAGGGTCTGCTCAACGCCAAAGATGGTCAACAGCTGGACCTGAACACGATTGGCAACAGCTCGCTGGCGAAGCAGGTTAAAACCAAGGCCTGCGATCTGGTGTTAAAACAGGGCATGAACTTCATTTCCTGACGCACGACATGCCGCGTATAACCTGCGCGGCATCTATTTTTTACCCCATTACATTCACACGTTAAATAACCAGTAAATCCCCTGCAAAAAACACACATATCTAAACCAATTCTGAATAACAACGTAATTTAATGTCACTACAATTGCAGCAATATAACATCGCTATTACATTGTGCTTTCCCCTAATGATTAGCCTGCCAGGCATGTGCCCGGTTTATTGAGGATCGACCGTTGTCAGAATTAATCTCCATCACTCTGTTTCTCGCTTCAGTGCTGATTTACGCCTGGAAAGCGGGTCGCAACACCTGGTGGTTTGCCGCCACGTTAACGGTGCTGGGGATTTTTATTGTCCTGAATATCACGCTGTACGCCAGTGACTATTTCACCGGCGACGGGATCAATGACGCGGTACTCTACACGCTGACCAACAGCCTGACCGGCGCGGGGATTGGAAAATATATTTTGCCGGGGGTCGGCATCGCGCTGGCGCTGACGACGGTTTTTGTCGCGCTCGGTTGGATCCTGCGCCGCCGTCGCCATCACCCGCATCATGTGGGCTACAGTCTGCTGGCCCTGCTGCTGGCGCTGGCCTCCGTTGACGCCAGCCCGGCGTTTCACCAGATAACCGAACTGGTGAAGTCGCAGTCGCGCGATGGCGATCCGGATTTCCCGACGTATTATAAAGAGCCGTCGAAAACCATTCCCAACCCGAAGCTGAACCTGGTGTATATCTACGGTGAGAGCCTCGAGCGCACCTATTTTAATAACGACGCGTTCCCGGATCTGACCCCGGAACTCGGCGCGTTAAAAAATGAAGGTCTGGATTTCAGCAATACCATGCAACTGCCGGGTACCGATTACACCATCGCTGGCATGGTCGCCTCCCAGTGCGGTATTCCGCTGTTTGCGCCATTTGAAGGCAACGCCTCGGCGTCGGTCTCAAGTTTCTTCCCTAACAATATCTGTCTGGGCGATATCCTGAAAAACTCCGGCTATCAGAACTACTTTGTGCAGGGTGCCAACCTGCGCTTTGCCGGCAAAGACGTGTTCCTGAAATCTCACGGCTTTGACCATCTGTACGGTGCGGAAGAGTTAAAAAGCGTGGTGGCGGACCCGGCCTATCGTAACGACTGGGGCTTCTACGACGATACCGTGCTGGACGAAGCATGGAAAAAATTCGAAGAACTTTCGCGCTCGGGCCAGCGTTTTTCACTGTTTACCCTGACCGTGGACACCCATCATCCGGATGGATTTATCTCACGTAGCTGCAACCGTAAACGTTATGACATCGACGGGAAGGCCAACCAGTCGTTCAGCGCGGTCAGTTGCAGCCAGGAAAACATTGCCGAATTTATCAATAAAATCAAAGCATCGCCGTGGTTTAAAGATACCGTTATCGTTGTTTCTTCCGATCATCTGGCGATGAACAACACCGCATGGAAGTATCTGAACAAGCAGGATCGTAACAACCTGTTCTTCGTGCTGCGCGGCGACCAACCGCAACAGGACACGCTGGCGGTAAAACGTAATACGATGGATAACGGCGCAACGGTACTGGATATTCTCGGCGGCGATAACTTTATCGGTCTTGGCCGTAGCAGCTTGTCTAGCGAATCCGTGTCGGAAGTATTCCTGAACATTAAAGAAAAAATGCTGGCGTGGAAGCCCGATATCATTCGCCTGTGGAATTTCCCGAAAGAGATGAAAGAGTTCACCGTCGACCAGGACAAAAATATGATCTCCTTCTCCGGCAGCCATTTCCGCTTGCCGTTGCTTTTACGGGTATCGGACAAACGCGTCGAGCCGCTGCCGGAAAGCGAATACTCGGCCACGCTGCGCTTCCAGCTGGCGGATTTCGCCCCGCGCGATAACTTTGTCTGGGTCGATCGCTGCTACAAAATGGCGCAACTATGGGCGCCGGAGCTGGCACTTTCTACCGACTGGTGCGTTTCACAGGGTCAGTTAGGCGGGCAGCAAATTGTGCAGCACGTCGACAAAGCCAAATGGAAAAGTAAAACCGTATTTAAAGATACGGTGATCGACATGGAGCGCTACAAAGGTAACGTCGATACGCTGAAAATTGTCGATAACGACATTCGCTACAAAGCAGATAGCTTCGTTTTCAACGTGGCGGGCGCGCCGGAAGAGGTGAAACAATTTAGCGGTATTTCACGCCCCGAATCCTGGGGACGCTGGTCCAATGCGCAGCTCAGCGAAGAAGTAACGATAGAGTACAAAGCCCCGCTACCGAAGAAATTCGATCTGGTCATTACCGCGAAAGCCTTCGGCGACAATGCCAATCGTCCGATCCCCGTGCGCGTTGGCAACGAGGAACAGACGCTGGTGTTAGGCCATGATGTCAGCACCACCACCTTGCATTTTGATAATCCGTCGGACGCCGATACGCTGGTGATTGTCCCGCCCGATCCGGTTGCCACCAACGAGGGCAATATTCTCGGCCACTCGCCGCGTAAGCTGGGGATCGGGATGGTTGAAATCAAAATAGTGGCTGCTCAGGGATAAAAAAAACAGCGCCCAACACCACACCGGGCGCTGCATGGCAACCTTATTCCAGACCGTTCACCGCCTGGCGCATACCCTGCACCAGAATCATCTCCAGGTTGGCCGTCACCTGCCCGGCAAGCCCAGGTAACAACGTCAAATCCTCTCCCCAGTGCGCCGCATCGCCAAGCACTGCATCCACCAGTTCACGCAGCGTTAAATCATTGCCAACTCGCGGCCACAGGCTGGCATAGAGTCTTACCCACTGCTCATCATCCTGTATCGGATAGCGTTCCCCGTTACGCTCTGCGCGATAAAACGCCAGCAGCGCAGCGAGGGCAAACGTTAACCGCACTGGCCAGCGTCCATTTTGCTCACCCGCCAACAGTTGCGGCAAAATTCGGGTGCGGAATTTAGTCATTCCGTTAAGCGCAATGGAAAGCAACTGGTGGCGAATGTAGGGGTTCTGAAAACGCCCGCTCACCGCGTCGGCAAATTCTCGCAGTTCGTCCGCCGGGAGATCCAACACCGGAATAATCTCCTCACTAATCGCCCGCTCGACAAAGCGGCGGATATCAGCATCCTGCATCGCCTCGCCAACGGTCTCCAACCCGCACAGCCACGCCACCGGCACCAGCGCCGTATGCGCGCCATTGAGAATAGCGACTTTGCGCTCTTTGTACGGTTTGATATCGCTCACTACACGGATATTCAGCGGACACTGCGCCAGCTTCAGCTCCTCTGCCAGCCACTGCGGCCCCTGGATCACAAACAGGTAAAAATGCTCCGCGGTATCGAGAAACGCATCGTGATAGCCAAGTGTAGCCTCCAGCGCTGCGGCTTCTTCGCGCGGGTAGCCGGTGACAATACGGTCAACCAGCGTGGAACAGAACGTGTTTGCCGTCTCCACCCAGTCTGCAAATGCCGGAGGAAGCTGCCACTCCTGCGCATACCGCAGCACCAGGGATTTGAGCGCCTCACCGTTATAGTCGATAAGCTCGCACGGAATAATTACCCAGCCCTTATCCACCGCGCCCTCAAAGTGGTTAAAGCGCTCCATCAGCAGGCGCGTCAGTTTGGCCGGAAAGCTCACCGGCGGCGCATCATCCACACAGTCTGCCGCGTGATAGCTAATTCCGGCTTCGGTAGTATTTGAAAACACAAAACGGATATCCGCATTGTGCGCCAGCGCCAGATACGCCGCGAAATCCTGGTACGGGTTGATTTCGTGATTCACCGAACGGATAAGCCGCGCCTCGCTCACCGCCTCACCCTGCTCGTTTAGCCCGCGAATAAGCGTGGTATACAGCCCGTCCTGGGTATTCAGCGACGGCGGGAAATCGGTATTAATTGGCCGAACGATGGTCACGCCAGCGTTCAGATCGGTATGCTCGTTGAGGATATCCAGTTGCCAGTCGACAAACGCCCGCAGAAAGTTACCTTCTCCAAACTGGATCACACGCGTTGGGTAGCTGGCTCCCGGAAAATCACGTCGATTCAATGTTTTCATCCTGTTTTCCCTCTCAGAACGTGATCACGCCTTTAATCAGTTCACGGTTGTTGATCACATCCCGCTCGTAGATTTCAGCCAGTGTGGCAAACGCGTAACGGTGCGTAAGCATCATGTCAGCGGTCAATTTGCCTTCCGACATCAGGCGGCCCACTTTGGCGAAATCTTCCGGCGTGGCGTTGCGACTGCCCATCATGGTGGTCTCTTTCTTGTGGAACTCAGGGTCAGAGAACTGCAAATCGCCTTTAAACAACCCAACGAAAACGATGCTGCCGCCATGACGAATCAAATTCACCGTGTTATTCATCGCATGCTGATTCCCCGTGGCATCAATGACCTTTTGCGCCAGCGAACCGCCAAACTGAGCGCGCAGCTGCGCATCAAAATCTTCAGCGGATGGGTCGATAACCGGAAGTCCCAGGCGGGAAACCACATGGTCTCGGCGTGCGGGACTAGTATCGGCGACCACCACCTGTGCGCCATCGGCTTTGGCAATCGCTGCAGCCCCCAGGCCAATCGGACCAGCGCCGACCACCAGCACCTGCTCACCCGGCGCCACCGCCGCCCGGCGTACCGCATGCGCGCTGATGGCATAAGGCTCAATCAGCGCCGCCGCCTGCGGGTCAATCCCCTGCGCATCCAGCAGGTTGGTCACCGGAACGGACAAATATTCACTGAAACCGCCATCCTGGTGCACGCCAATTACTGAAATCTTCTCGCAGCAGTTGGTGCGCCCGCTCAGGCATGCCGGACACTGCTGGCAGGCCACGTAAGGAATAACCGCCACCTGCTGACCATTTTTCAGATTCTGTATATTCTTACCCAGCCCGACAATTTCCCCACATATTTCATGCCCTAATACACGTGGGTAGCTGAAAAAAGGTTGATTGCCACCCCAGGCATGAATATCGGTACCACAAATCCCTACCGATTTAATTTTTATTAATGCTTCGCTCTCACCCGGAATAGGTATTTCGCGTTCTTTCCAGACTAATTTTTTAGGTTCCTGGCAAATCAACGTATTCATCATAGACATGATTCTGCTCTCCTGTTTTTTGTTGCCTCAGATATCAACGAAAATAAAAAAGACGGAGAAAGCAGAAACACAATCTGTGAATCCCAGCGCATAAAAATGTTTTAAATCGGGTTTTAATAGATAAAAAGGAGAAGCCATGAGCCGTTCGCAGAACTTACGCCACAATGTGATTAACCAGATTATCGATGATATGGCGCGTGGTCATATCCCTTCCCCTCTCCCGTCGCAAAGCGCATTAGCGGAGATGTACAACATCAGCCGCACCACCGTGCGTCATATGCTGAGCCACTTAGGCGAGTGCGGCGTTCTGACCCAGGTCGGCAGCCACTATGTTATCGTGCGTAAACCCGACCATGACGACGGTTTTGCCTGCACCACCGCCTCCATGACCGAGCAAAACCGGATTTTTGAGCAGGCTTTTTTCACTATGATCAACCAGCGCCAGCTGCGTGCAGGCGAGAGCTTCTCCGAACTACAGCTTGCCAGAGCCGCGGGCGTCAGTCCGGTAGTCGTACGGGAATATCTTTTAAAATTCGAACGTTACAACCTGATCAAAAACGAAAAACGCGGTCAGTGGAGCATGAAGCAGTTCGATCAGGCCTATGCGGAGCAGCTGTTTGAACTCAGAGAAATGCTGGAAACCCATTCCCTGCAGCATTTTCTCAATCTGCCCGACGATGACCCACGCTGGCTGCAGGCGAAAACGCTGCTGGAACGCCACCGGATCCTGCGCGACAGCATCGGCAGCAGCTTTCGTATGTTCTCGCAGTTAGACCGTGAGTTTCATGCCTTGCTACTCTCTGCTGCCGATAATATATTTTTCAATCAATCACTTGAAATCATCTCCGTGATTTTCCACTTCCACTATCAGTGGGATGAGAGCGACCTCAAACAACGCAACATCATTGCCATCGATGAGCATATGACCATCCTCAGCGCGCTGATCTGCCGCAGCGACCTGGATGCCACCCTGGCGCTCTGTAACCATTTGAATTCAGCCAAACAATCAATGATTCGTTCCATCAACCAGAGTCATAGCGCCGCCCATTAAGTACCGATAAAAAACAGCAAATCATTACCGGGAGCACGATTTTATAAAAATAAAAACGCCTGAAAAATACCTCTTGCCTATGCTCACGCTAAGTCGACTGCATTAAAAACTTTTGTGAGCGGTGATGAGCAAATTGATTCATCATCGGTATTTTTTCAATACTGCACAGTTCTGCTGTGTGAAAAATAAATTATTGAGGTTCAGGAGTCCGGCGTGGAAAAAAATAATATTACCCTCGACCCGAGTTCTTCGTTTGGCACGTCATCATCTGCGGATATTAATGTTCCGCCTGAGGGCATGGTGCAACGCAGTAGCCGAATAAAACGTATTCAAACCACGGCAATGATTTTATTATTTTTTGCTGCGGTTATTAATTACCTCGACCGCAGTTCTCTGTCGGTCGCCAACTTAACGATTCGTGAAGAACTGGGGCTAAGCGCCACGCAAATCGGCGTGCTACTGTCGGTATTCTCTCTCGCTTACGGTATTGCACAATTGCCCTGTGGCCCGCTGCTGGATCGCAAAGGTCCGCGCATTATGCTGGGGCTGGGGATGTTCTTCTGGTCGCTGTTTCAGGCAATGTCTGGCATGGTACACAGCTTCACCCAGTTTGTGTTGGTTCGTATCGGGATGGGGATCGGCGAAGCGCCAATGAACCCGTGCGGCGTAAAGGTCATCAACGACTGGTTTAACATCAAAGAGCGCGGCCGCCCGATGGGATTATTCAACGCCGCCTCCACCATCGGGGTTGCCATTAGCCCGCCGATTCTGGCTGCCATGATGCTGGTAATGGGCTGGCGCTGGATGTTCATCACCATTGGCGTGCTGGGTATTTTCCTCGCCATCGGCTGGTACATGCTGTATCGCAACCGCGAGCAAATTGAGCTGAGCGCCACGGAACAAGCGTACCTGAACGCTGGTAGCGTCAATGCCCGCCGCGATCCGCTGAGCTTTGCCGAATGGCGCAGCCTGTTTCGCAACCGTACCATGTGGGGCATGATGCTGGGCTTTAGCGGCATCAACTATACCGCATGGTTATACCTGGCCTGGCTGCCGGGCTACCTGCAAACCTCCTACAACCTGGATTTAAAAAGCACCGGATTAATGGCGGCGATCCCGTTCCTGTTTGGCGCAGCCGGCATGTTGATTAACGGTTTTGTCACCGACTGGCTGGTGAAGGGCGGTATGGCGCCGATTAAGAGCCGTAAGATTTGTATAATCGCCGGGATGTTCTGCTCTGCAGCCTTCACCTTCGTTGTGCCGCAGGCCACAACGTCGATGGCCGCCGTGTTACTGATCGGTATGGCGCTGTTCTGTATCCACTTCGCCGGTACCTCGTGCTGGGGCCTGATCCACGTTGCCGTCGCCTCACGCATGACCGCTTCCGTGGGCAGTATCCAGAACTTTGCCAGCTTTATCTGCGCGTCGTTTGCGCCGATCGTCACCGGATTTATTGTTGATACCACCAACTCTTTCCGCCTGGCGCTGATCATCTGCGGCTGCGTCACCATGGTGGGGGCCCTTGCCTACATCTTCCTGGTTCGCCAGCCCATTAGCGATCCACGTAAAGATTAATCCTCCAGATGCCCGATAACACCGTGCTTATCGGGCATGTTATGCTCCTCGTATGAACATCACCTTACGCGCTACTACTCTGGCAGACGCAGCCGCTCTTCCCGCCATCGAACGATCTGCGGGGCAACGTTTTTTACAGATCCCAGAACTGGCGTGGATTGCTGATGACCAGATTATATCGTCTGCTCAGCATCAGGCATTTGCCGCCACTGGCTTGAGCTGGCTGGCGCAGGCCGATGAGCATCCGGTCGGCTTTTTAGTCGCCGAAACGCTGGATTCATCGCTGTTTATTGCGGAACTGTCGCTGCATCAGGAGTGGCAGGGAAAGGGAATTGGCCGCCGATTAATTTGCTATGTTGCCGAACAGGCGGGCGAGAAAGGTTACACATCGCTCACGCTGACCACCTTCCGCGATGTGCCGTGGAATGCGCCATGGTACGCGCGTCTGGGATTTGAAATGTTGGCTGAAGAGACGCTGCCTGCAAAGTTGCGCCAGAAAAGAGAAGAGGAAGCGGCGCATGGACTGGCGTATGAATCACGCTGCGCCATGCGCCTGATGCTTACTTAGAACGTTTCCCAGTTATCCCCGGCATCCGCTACCGCGGCTTTACGCGGCTGGACCGTTGAAACCGGTTTAGCGGCCGCAACGTCACGCGCGCGCTGTTGGTCATGCTGAATACGGAACACAGCAACGGCCTGAGTCAGGCGGCTGGCCTGCTCTTCCAGCGCGGCAGCGGCAGCGGCGGATTCTTCCACCAGCGAGGCGTTCTGCTGCGTCACACGATCCATCTCGGCAACGGCCAGACCAACCTGATCAATACCGCGGCTCTGTTCATCAGAAGCAGAGGCGATTTCACCCATGATATCGGTCACGCGGGTTACCGCATTGACGATCTCATCCATGGTTTCACCGGCGCTTTCAACCAGCGTTGAACCAACATCCACACGGCTGACCGAATCTTCAATCAGGCTCTTAATCTCGCGCGCGGCCTGCGCACTACGCTGGGCCAGGTTACGCACTTCACCCGCAACCACCGCAAATCCACGGCCCTGCTCGCCCGCACGTGCGGCTTCTACCGCGGCGTTGAGTGCCAGAATATTGGTCTGGAAGGCAATGCCGTCGATGACGCTAATAATGTCGGCGATCTTCTGCGAACTGGAAGCGATATCACGCATGGTTTGCACCACGTTGTCCACCACTTTGCCGCCTTTCTGCGCGGTTTCCGACGCACTCAGCGCCAGATGGCTGGCCTGACGCGCGTTTTCGGCGTTCTGCTTCACGGTTGCCGTCAACTGTTCCATGCTGGCTGCGGTTTCTTCCAGAGAGGCCGCCTGCTGTTCGGTACGGGAGGAGAGATCGTTATTGCCCATCGCAATCTCGCTGGCCCCGCTGTAAATCGCGTTGGCGCCGTTACGCACGTCACCCACGGTATTCATCAGCTCACCCTGCATGTGACGCAGGCTTTCCGCCAGTTGCCCAATCTCGTTGGAACCTTCCACTTCAATGCGCTTCACCAGATCGCCGCTGGCGATATGACGAATGCTGTCAATCAGACGGTTCATTGGGGAGATAAGGGTCAGTTTGATACCAAACCACACCGCAATAATCGCCGCCAGTACGGTAATCAGCACGCAGATCAGCACCCACATCGCCTGGCTGTAAGAACTGTTGTTATCTTCCACCGCGATGTCATACAGGCGATCGTTCTGCTGCATGTAACTCATATACTGCTTCTCAAAGCCATCCTGATAGCTCTGCGTCGGTTGATCAAAGAACGCGTTGATCTTCCCGTCACCCAGTAACTGGATCAGCTCCGCCAGCGCACCGTGATAGATGTCATAGGTGCGGTTGATCTCCTGGAAAGCGGCTTCGCTTTGGCGCGGATCGCGCGGGAGCGACTCGTAAATCGCCCAGTTTTTTTCCGTCAGCTTCAGCGCCGTGCTGGCTACCTGCATCAGTTCGGCAACGGTCGCGCCGCTGCCGATATTGCTCTGATCCATCATGTAGCGAATGCCTGCCCGGTTCAGGGTGTTACGCGTTTGCAGCAGCTCAACCCAGGTGGCGTTCAGCGCAGACTGTTGCTGGCGAATGGTTTGCAGAACGGTAAAGTTCTCTTTGTCATTCTTAAGTGAGTTAAAAAACAAGCCGCCCGAGGCGAGCTGTAAAAGGCCAAATAGCGCCAATACCAGCAGTAAGCTGGTAACAATCTTCATACGTTTTAACATGTTTTCTCTTTCCGCTAGACAGATGTCAGAATTTTCGGCCTGGAAAGGGAAAACTTTATGGATATCGTTCGAAAAGCCGGTGTTCTGGCAATATCTCTCGCTGAAAAAAGCAGCAAACACACTCGGCACATAACACGCAAAAGTTGCCGTAGTGGCTTCCCCACCTTTTCAGAGGGCTTTTCATTTATACGCACTTCGATTACCAATGGAAGTCCTGTCACCCGCCTCTAAAACAAGGAAGTCCCTCTGTGAAAAAGAAATTTTTCGATTTATTATCTAATGCTGCTCCCTTCTTACTGCTGGGAGGCATTTTAGGATTAATGACCCCCATAGTGCCAAAGCTCCTTATCCCGGAGATTTCAGGCATCTTAATGGAGAGCATCGCACCTAAAAGCATCATGTTTCTGCTCATTATAGATGCGTTATTTACTGTAATTTTACTCAGGCTATGTGGTGTATTCGATTCAAAAAAAGAAAAATCTGCTTTTATCTATGAAAGATTTTTATTTAAATTCAATGAATTGGGGAAATCCATTACCGCAGCCACGTTTGGTACACTTTTCGGGCTTACGCTGGCAATGCTTCCCTATAGCGAATTTCGCATGGCGGGAGTCGGCCTATATTTTTCTGCGATGTTGATCGTGATATGGGCCCTATTTGACTTCCTGAGCCACATGAGTAAAAACGCGGTTGGCAAAACTGAACGATGTACCTTTTATGCCGTGGTTATCGCCATTTTCGCCTACTACCTCTACCTTATAGCCACTCAAATACAGGCGTCCACTCCCGCCGCGTGAACCTCACACCGGTAATTATGTGATTTTAATCACACAATTACCGGTCTACACCCCATATTAAAACCGCTCACTGACACTTGGGACCGCTTAAGCTGACATACAACCGCTCACTTATTTACCTTACTTTACGCGCGTAATTCTCTGGCAAGATCCCCCCAACATAGCAGTCAAATAACCTCCTCAAACACAAGATCAAACCCACGCGGCTTCGGCCAATTATTAATTAGATACCAGGTTTTACTATGGATACGAAAAAGATATTCAAGCACATACCCTGGGTGATTCTCGGAATCATCGGTGCATTCTGCCTCTCGGTAGTGGCATTACGTCGGGGTGAGCACATCAGTGCCCTGTGGATCGTGGTCGCCTCAGTTTCTGTTTATCTGGTGGCTTATCGTTACTACAGTTTGTACATCGCCCAAAAGGTGATGAAACTTGACCCGACGCGCGCCACGCCGGCGGTCATCAATAATGATGGTCTGAACTACGTTCCAACCAACCGTAACGTGTTGTTTGGTCACCACTTTGCCGCTATCGCAGGTGCAGGTCCGCTGGTTGGGCCGGTACTGGCCGCGCAGATGGGTTACCTGCCTGGTACGCTGTGGCTGCTGGCGGGCGTAGTGTTGGCCGGTGCGGTACAGGACTTCATGGTGCTGTTTATCTCTTCTCGCCGTAACGGCGCATCTCTGGGTGAGATGATCAAAGAAGAGATGGGCCCGGTGCCGGGAACCATTGCGCTGTTCGGCTGCTTCTTAATCATGATCATCATCCTCGCGGTACTGGCGTTGATCGTGGTGAAAGCACTGGCTGAAAGCCCGTGGGGTGTGTTCACCGTCTGCTCAACCGTACCTATCGCGCTGTTCATGGGGATCTACATGCGATTCCTGCGCCCAGGACGCGTGGGCGAAGTGTCGGTGATTGGTATTGTGTTGCTGGTTGCCTCCATCTACTTCGGCGGCGTGATTGCGCACGACCCGTACTGGGGCCCGGCGCTGACCTTTAAAGACACCACCATTACCTTCACCCTGATCGGTTACGCGTTTATCTCCGCGCTGCTGCCGGTATGGCTGATCCTTGCCCCGCGCGACTATCTGGCTACCTTCCTGAAAATCGGCGTTATCGTCGGTCTGGCGGTGGGGATTGTTATTCTCAACCCGGAACTGAAAATGCCGGCGATGACCCAGTACGTTGATGGTACTGGCCCGCTGTGGAAAGGCGCTCTGTTCCCGTTCCTGTTCATCACCATCGCGTGTGGTGCGGTATCTGGCTTCCACGCGCTGATCGCTTCCGGTACTACACCGAAGCTGCTGGCCTGTGAAACCGACGCGCGTTTCATTGGTTACGGCGCGATGCTGATGGAATCCTTCGTGGCGATTATGGCGCTGGTTGCTGCGTCCATCATCGAACCGGGTCTGTACTTCGCAATGAACACCCCGCCTGCGGGCCTTGGCATCACCATGCCGAACCTGCATGAAATGAGCGGTGAGAACGCCCCGCTGATTATGGCGCAGTTGAAAGACGTTACCGCACACGCAGCGGCAACCGTCAGCTCCTGGGGCTTTGTGATTTCGCCTGAGCAGATCCTGCAAACCGCGAAAGACATCGGCGAGCCGTCCGTTCTGAACCGCGCAGGTGGCGCACCGACGCTGGCCGTAGGTATCGCCCACGTGTTCCACAAAGTGCTGCCGATGGCTGACATGGGCTTCTGGTACCACTTCGGTATCCTGTTCGAAGCGCTGTTCATCCTGACCGCACTGGACGCCGGTACCCGTTCTGGCCGCTTTATGCTGCAAGATTTACTGGGTAACTTCGTTCCGTTCCTGAAGAAAACCGACTCTCTGGTTGCGGGTATCATTGGTACTGCGGGCTGCGTAGGCCTGTGGGGTTACCTGCTGTATCAAGGTGTTGTTGACCCGCTGGGCGGCGTTAAGAGCCTGTGGCCGCTGTTCGGTATCTCTAACCAGATGCTGGCTGCCGTGGCGCTGGTTCTCGGCACCGTGGTGCTGGTTAAAATGCAACGCACCAAATACATCTGGGTTACCGTGGTTCCGGCAGTATGGCTGCTTATCTGCACCACCTGGGCGCTGGGTCTGAAACTGTTCAGCACCAACCCGCAGATGGAAGGCTTCTTCTTCATGGCGAATCAGTACAAAGAGAAGATTGCTAACGGCGGCGAACTGACCGCTCAGCAGATTGCCAATATGAACCATATCGTCATCAACAACTACACCAACGCAGGCCTGAGTATTCTGTTCCTGGTGGTGGTGTACAGCATCATTTTCTACGGGTTCCGTACCTGGCAGAAAGCCCGTACCATCAACGGTCGCTCTGATAAAGAGACACCGTATGTACCGGTGCCGGAAGGCGGTGTGAAAACCTCTTCACATCATTAAGCCGTAATTGCCGGATGGCGCTGCGCTTATCCGGCCTACAAAATGTGCAGTATGTAGGCCGGATAAGGCGCAAGCCGCCATCCGGCTTTATTCATTAACAGGACGGCAGAATGTTTGGTACTTTAGGTCAGGCAAAAAAATATCTCGGTCAGGCGGCAAAGATGCTGATTGGCATTCCGGACTACGACAACTACGTCGAGCACATGAAGACCAACCATCCCGATAAGCCGTACATGACCTACGAAGAATTCTTCCGCGAGCGCCAGGAAGCCCGCTACGGTAGCGGCGGAAGCAGTTGCTGTTAGAAGGAGAAGTGAATGACCCCGATTGCAGTTACCCTACTCACCGGTTTTCTTGGCGCGGGTAAAACCACCCTGCTGCGCCATATTCTCAACGAGCAGCACGGTTACAAGATTGCCGTTATCGAAAACGAATTCGGCGAAGTCTCGGTGGACGATCAGCTGATTGGCGATCGCGCAACACAGATCAAAACCCTGACCAACGGCTGCATCTGCTGCACCCGTTCGAGCGAACTGGAAGACGCGCTGCTCGATCTGCTCGACAACCTCGACAAAGGCACCATCAATTTCGACCGTCTGGTGATCGAATGCACCGGCATGGCCGATCCCGGCCCGATTATTCAGACCTTTTTCTCCCATGAAGTAATTTGCGAACGCTACCTGCTGGACGGCGTGATTGCGCTGGTTGACGCGGTGCATGCCGACGAGCAGATGAACCAGTTCACCATTGCCCAGTCTCAGGTGGGCTACGCCGACCGCATCCTGCTGACTAAAACCGACGTAGCAGGCGAAAGCGAAAAGCTGCGAGAGCGCCTGGCGCGCATCAACGCCCGTGCGCCGATTTACACCGTGACGCATGGCGATATTGACCTATCCCTGCTGTTCGACACCAACGGTTTCATGCTGGAAGAAAACGTGGTCAGCGCCAAACCGCGCTTCCACTTTATCGCCGACAAGCAAAACGATATCTCCTCGATCGTCGTCGAGCTGGATTACCCGGTGAACATCAGCGACGTGTCCCGAGTGATGGAAAACCTGCTGCTGGAATCCGCTGAGAAGCTACTGCGCTACAAAGGTATGCTGTGGATTGAAGGCGAGCCAAACCGCCTGCTGTTCCAGGGCGTCCAGCGCCTGTACAGCGCCGACTGGGACCGCCCGTGGGGCGACGAACAACCGTACAGCCAACTGGTGTTTATCGGTATTAATCTGCCGGAAGACGAGATCAGAGCCGCGTTTGCGGGGTTGAAGAAGTAGATTTTTTGTAGGCCGGATAAGGCGCAGCCGCCATCCGGCACTCCAGCCACTCACTCGGTGATCACAAACCGTGTCGCCGCAAAGCAGTTCAATATCCGGTGCACCAGAAATACCATCGTTAATGTGGCCACCAGCGCGACGGTAACGGAGGTGATGCGGTAGAGATCGCTGAACACCAGATCGCTGTCCGGATGCAGGTTCTGGCCAAACATAATGCCGATGGTGGTGATACTGGCAAAACCCACGCCCGCACCGACTTTTTCCATCACGTGCAGGCGGGCGCTGAACGCCAGTCCAAGGCCAATCAGCGGCATCATCAGCAGCATATGATTGCTGAAATCATACACCAGCAGTTGCACCAGCAGAATGTACAGACAAGCCAGCACCACACCGACCACGCGCCAGAGAGAGCTCAACACCGCGCCGCGATAATGCATCGGAAACAGGATCAAAATCCCCGCCATCAGCGCCGACAGCGAATCACTCAAATCGCAGATCTGGAAGACCACAAAAGTCATTGTCGCCACCGAACCGGAAAGCAGCGACTCGTGGCGCACCCGGGCGTCATCTTTCTCAATGCGCGGCGGCGGCTGGCGGGGTTCCACGTCCGGGATCAGATAATGCAGCAACGCGCTTAGCGCCACCGCCATGACGCAGGCTTCCATATTGGAGAACATCAGCGTATGCCAGTTGGTGGTGGGATAGCTCATAAAGTTGAGCATCGTGCTCTGGCACACCACGCCCATTGAGCCGAACAGAAACAGCGGTCCTTTGCTCATCAAACGAAAACGCACCACGTACAGGCCAAATACCACCAGCGTCATAATCAGCGGCCATTGTGAGAGATAGCCGACAATCAGTACCATTTCGACGCAGTTCACTGCCGCGCTGAACACAAACTGTTTGGCCACATGGCGGTTGAACACCGGTACCAGCGACAGCAGCATCAGCGGATAAACCACAAAAAACACGCCGTACTGCACGTTATAAAAGGTCGAGATACTCAGCGCGATTGTCCCGGTAACCGAGATACGCAGGGTCTGGCGAAAATCATTGGCGGTGTAGACAATATTCCCGTGCGGCGTAAAGACGTGAGCCAGGGTGTTAATAGACATAATGCAGCCAGCTAACGAGATGGATCTGCGCTCCGGCAAAGGTGCGGGCGAACATCCCTTCGCTGTTATACAACTGCACTGTGGCGCGTGCCCCGGTCGGCAACGGCGTGTCGAGCGGTTCGTTCAGCGCGACGTGAATACGCATACGCTGGGCGTCGCGCACCCAGCGGGTAGACTGTTCCGGTTGCGACAACTGGCCATTAACCTGCTCCTGACCCGCCAGAATACCGGCATCGCTGCTGGTGACGCGGGCAGAGAAAACCTTGCCCGGCATGGCGTCGAACACTACGGCGGCATCGGTATCCACCCGGGTGTGGCGCAGGCTTTTCTCGCGAAAATCGGCCACGATATCAGTCTGATGGCTGACCAGCGCCAGTAGCGGCGTGGCGGCGGTGGCATAAAGTCCGGGACTAAGCTGGAGATTGCTCACCGTACCGTCGGTCTGGGCATACACTTTGCTCCAGCCGAGGTTCAGTTGCGCCTCTTCCAGCGCGTTACGGTATTTTTGCAGCGTCACGTTGCGGTTTTCATCGCGCTCGCCGCGTTGGATCAGCAGGTTCTGAATACTGGCATTGAGCGCCGACACCGACTGCTCGCTGGTTTGCCAGGCGGTGCGCACCTTGTCGAGATCGGCTTGCGACACGTTCTGCATGGCGCTCAGGCGCTGATAGCGGTCAAAGGTGGTCTTGTCGTTCCGGGCGTTAAATTGCGCAGTGCGCAGGTTGGCACGCACAGAGGCGATCTGCGCATCCAGCTGTTGGTTGCTCAGCTTTGCCTGCTCAAGGGCGATTTGCGCAGCCTCGACCTTATTGATAAACGGCGTCGGATCCAGTTCGTACAGCAAATCGCCCTTTTTCACCTGGCTATTGTTATGCACATGCACCTGCGAGACGTAGCCGGATACGCGTGAGGAAACAGGCGTTACTACACGCATCACCGTAGAGTCCGGTGTTAGCGGGATCCAGATATCGGCAACGATAAACCAGGCGAATATTACCAGGAAAGCGGCAATACTCACCCTTACCCAACGGGCAAATTTTTGTTCTGGGGTCATCATAGTTTTTTAGTGTTGATTGTCTTCTTCGCGGATTGTCCGCAAATTGCAGGCGAGTTGATTTAAGGTCGAGCTAAAGGCGGCAAGCTCCGCTTCGGGGATGGTACACGTGACACGATGTTGGTAGTTCTCAATCACCCGGTTTAGTTCTTCCAGCCTTGCGCGGCCTTGCTCGGTCAGCGTGAGCAGGCGAATGCGTTTGTCATAAGGCGATGTGGAACGCAGCAGATAGCCGTGTTTTTCCAGCTGTGAGAGGGTGCGCATCAGCGGCGGCAGTTCAATACCCTGCACCTCCGCCAGTTCACTGACCGAGACGTTGTCTCCCAGTTGATACAGCTGCATCAGTACCGTCCAGCTTGACTGCGTCAGGCCAGTGTCGGTAATGGCTGCATCAATAATGGCCCGCCACTGGCGCACCACCATTGCCATGCGCATCCCCATCGGACGGCGGGCAAACAGTTCATCTTCAGTCATGTATCCTTCCCCTCATCGCTGAGAAGAAAATAATACTTATCATGGTAAGTATCAAGAAACACATCATTCAGAAGCATGAATTGATAAATACTATGAATACAAAAGAGGCCGGGCGATAACCCCAGCCTCTGTCGATGAAAGAAAATCACTCCACCTGATCGCGTCGCAGCCCGACGTCCCGCAGCCGCTCGTCGCTCATCTGTTGCAATAGGCGCCGCGTTTGCGCTCGCAGTCGCCACGCCTTGTATGCCCGCCAGATCAGTACAAACCCAATAAACGGCTGTTTTGCTTTATTCTCGTGAAATTCCATACCTTGCCTCCCCGCCTTGCCAGAGGCTTTATCTTCACGGATTTGGCACAAAACAATACAGACTCACAAAGTACTTTTATTTAACATACAGATTGGTTAAAAAGAGTTCTGCATCGCTTTTTTCACGCCAATCTGTACCGGTTTGTTAATCTGTATGGTACCCATGAGGGATACAGCATGACGCGTTACCAACATCTGGCCAATCTGCTGGCCGAACGCATTGAGCAAGGTCTGTATCGCCATGGCGAAAAACTGCCTTCGGTACGCAGCCTGAGCCAGGAGCACGGGGTCAGCATCAGCACCGTCCAGCAGGCGTATCAGACGCTGGAACAATTACGGCTGATCACGCCGCAGCCGCGTTCCGGTTATTTTGTTGCACCACAAAAAGCACAGCCGCCGGTGCCGCTGATGTCGCGCCCGGTCCAACGTCCAGTTGAGATAACCCAGTGGGATCAGGTGCTGGACATGCTTGCAGGTCATGCAGACAAATCGATAATCCCTTTTAGCAGTGGCGTGCCCGATATCAATCAACCCAGCCTGAAGCCGCTCTGGCGCGAGCTAAGTCGCGTGGCGCAGCATAATCTCAAGGCGGTTCTGGGCTACGATGAATTACCAGGCTGTCGCGAATTGCGTCAACAGATTGCCCGGCTCATGCTGGACGGAGGTTCGGTCATCAATGCGGATGATATTGTGATCACCAGCGGGAGTCAGAGCGGGATGTCACTGGCGCTGCTGGCAGTCTGCCAGCCAGGAGATATCGTCGCCGTAGAATCGCCCGCCTATTACGGCACGATGCAGCTGCTACGCGGATTAGGGATCAAAGTTATAGAGATCCCAACCGATCCGGATACAGGGATCAGCATTGAAGCGCTGGAACTGGCGCTGGATCAGTGGCCGATTAAAGGGGTGATTCTGGTTCCTAACTGCAATAATCCCCTCGGATTTATTATGCCGGATGCGCGTAAACGGGCGGTGCTCGCCCTCGCCCAGCAGCACGATATTGTTATTTTTGAAGATGATGTGTACGGAGAGCTTGCCACGGAATATCCCCGTCCGCGCACAATACACTCCTGGGACAGCGATGGTCGGGTGCTACTGTGCAGTTCATTTACCAAATCCGTGGCGCCGGGGTTGCGCGTCGGTTGGGTTATTCCCGGTCGTTATCACGATAAATTTCTGCATATGAAATATGCCGTCATCGGCACTAACGTTCCTGTTACGCAGCTGGCGGCCGCCGCTTTCGTGCGTGAGGGGCATTATCATCGGCATGTTCGCCGTATGCGTCAGATCTACCAGCGGAATATGGAGATCTACACCTGTTGGGTACGGGAATACTTCCCCTGCGGGATCTGCGTCACCCGACCGAAAGGCGGCTTTATGCTGTGGGTCGAGCTGCCGCACCAGGTCGATATGGTCTGTGTCGCTAAGCAGCTCTGTCGCCTCAAAATCCAGGTTGCGCCGGGTTCGCTGTTCTCCGCATCAGGAAAGTATCGCAACTGCGTACGCATCAACTGCGCGTTGCCGCCAAACGAGAAGCATCGGGAAGTGATGCAAAAACTCGGGGAAGCGTTAAAGGTGGCGATAGAGTAAATCAGACTACCCGGTGCTACCGGGCTGGCGATTGCACGGTTTAGGTCATTTCTAATGGCTTACGCCCTGAATATCTTCAACGGAAAGTCGGGTAATTTTTTGCACCGTGCTGAGATCAGTACCGTCGGCCAGCATGGTGCGGGCAATGCGCACCGCCTCAGTACGTCGCCCCTCAATTAAACCTTCTTGTTTACCTTCCTGCTTACCTTTTTGCTGGCCCTCTTGCAGACCCTCAAGCCACCCTTTTTGAAATCCAGCCTCATGCAATCTGTCTGCGATCGTCATTAAATGCTCCTTATGCTGCGGTGAACGTTCAGCAACCCCACGAATAAACTCACTGAAGCGAGGTGCATCGCCAGTTTGCAAAATATAATTAAACAGCGTCTTTATCTGGCTGTCATTAGTCACTCCAGTAAGTAGCAGGGAAACAATTTGCTCAACAAGCCCCATAAGGAAGCCACACCCTCACCTGCAACTTTCTCTGTTTGCGAGACGATTTCCGGGATGAAAACGTCCCTATGTAACGTCTGCATTTGTCTGGAACCCGTCACGCAGAATCGCTATCTCAATGCACATTCCCACTTTTTCACCACTCGGCCTGTGCTATAACGAATCATTACTTTCAGGGAGGACGCGATGTGACGCACACCCGGGATATTCCACAATCGTTCTGGCGTGATGAACAGCTCCCGTGGCTGGAACTGCGCAGCACCTGGCAAAGCCTGCAAGCCTATAAGCGGCATCACCACTCTCAGCTCTCGATTGGGGCAATTCTCGAGGGGGAAACGTGCTGCCTGTGCGATGGCAAGGAATACCATCTGCAGGTGGGCGATCTGATTGTGATCCCGCCGCTGGCACCTCACAGCTGTAATCCTGTTAACGGACAGTTTCGCAGCTATCACATGCTTTATCTTGATGCCCGGTGGTGCCTTGCCCATCTGCCTGCGCAGAACAACAATCAGCGGCTTTGCACGCGCGATCGTGTTATCCGCGATCGGCAATTGTTCCAGCACTATGTAAACCTCGTGGCACTTATGCAGCAACGGCAAACGACGCGGGTAACGGATGCCGCACAAGCATTGCTACGTTCGCTACCATTGCAATCGGTAGCACCGGAAAACCTAAGCGCCGCCAGCCAGTATCTGCGCGAACGGTTGCAGTCCAACCTGCAGGCTCCGCCCTCACTCGGTGAGCTGGCACATGAGTGTCACATGCGTAAAGAAACGCTGATCCGTACCTTTAAGCAGGACACCGGGCTGACGCCAGGAAGTTATCTGAACATCATACGGATTGACTATGCCCGCCAGCGGCTGCGGGCCGGGGACGAAATTGCCGATGTCGGCTATCAGAGCGGGTTTGCCGACCAGAGCCATTTCCATCGCACCTTTGTTCGCTACACCGCCGCCACACCGCGCCAGTACGCGTTGGGGCGATCAATATCAGACAATAATTAGCGCTGCGTCAGGCGTACGGTGATCTCAGATTCATTGTCTGAGGTCGCTATGTCGCTGCTTTCTGTACTTTTTCCGTCTGCTTTTCCCGCGCTGGCGCTGGCACATTTTGTCGCACTACTCAGCCCCGGTCCGGACTTCTTTTTACTGGTCGGTTATGCCGTACGATACCGGATGCGCGACAGCACCGGGCTGTGCGTGGGGATCGCTATCGGCAACGGGCTGTATATCCTGCTGGCAATTATCGGTTGGGGGATCCTGCGCCAGCTTCCCCTGCTGTTTACCATTATTGAGCTGCTGGGCGCGCTCTATTTATTGTGGATAGGCAGCCTGCTGATACGCAGTCGCCCGCAAACTCTGACCGGAGCAGATGCCCGGTCTACCTGTCCAGGATTTGGTAAACAGCTGCTGCTGGGATTGGGTTCGTCACTGCTTAACCCAAAAAATGCACTGTTCTATCTGGCACTAATGACTGCCCTGCTCGGCCCGTCGGTGACGCTGCTACAACAAACCATGAGCGGGATCTGGATGACCAGCGTGGTGCTGTGCTGGGATCTGCTGATCGTGATGTTCATCGGTTTACCGCAGATCCAGAGGCGGTTAACCAGAGGGATCCTGTGGGTAGAGCGTATCGCTGGCGGTGTATTGATTATCTTCGGCTGTGCTATCGCGCTGCGGTTTTTGCAGAGCATCGTAGTCTGATTTGCGGTGCGATTTTCTACACATAAACAGGATAAACTCGTTTAATTAATATCCAATCCGCATTACACTGCGGATGGTTATTACCCGTTCAACTTACTCTTCCTGAGGTGCGATGTGCTGATTGTTACCTGTAATCGTTACGTTTTCTGACCCCGCGTTAGTGAGCGTTTCTCCTGTTTGCGCTTCACGCAGGCAGCGTTTTTGATTACATGAAATTCAGTACATTTGCAGTCTGCTTTTATTCTGTCATCGGCCTGACGTCTCAAAGACGGTATTGAATTTCGCTATTCCCGTTGAGGGTTTTCTCCCGACAAGGAGCTGTTTTATGCAACGGATTCTCGCGTTTTTCTCCCAACGCGCTACGACGCTATTTTTTCCTATTGCGTTGATTTTGTATGATTTCGCCGCCTATCTGTCGACGGACTTGATTCAGCCCGGCATCATTAATGTCGTACGCGATTTCAACGCCGACGTCAGCCTGGCGCCCGCTGCGGTGAGCCTCTATCTGGCAGGCGGCATGGCGCTGCAATGGCTGTTGGGGCCACTTTCCGACCGGATTGGCCGTCGACCGGTGCTGATTGCGGGGGCGTTAATCTTTACCCTCGCCTGCGCTGCCACGCTGTTTACTACTTCAATGACGCAATTTCTGATCGCCCGATTTGTGCAGGGCACCAGCATTTGCTTTATCGCGACCGTTGGCTATGTCACGGTACAGGAGGCGTTTGGGCAAACGAAGGCCATTAAGTTAATGGCGATAATCACTTCCATTGTGTTGGTTGCACCGGTTATCGGCCCGCTCTCCGGAGCGGCGCTAATGCACTTTGTACACTGGAAGATCCTGTTTGCCATCATTGCCGTCATGGGGCTTATCGCCCTGATTGGGTTAATGCTAGCCATGCCGGAAACCGTCCAGCGCGGCGCGGTGCCGTTCAGTGCACGCGGCGTACTGCGCGATTTTCGCGACGTTTTCCGCAACCGGGTATTCCTGTTTGGCGCAGCCACGCTATCGCTAAGCTATATCCCGATGATGAGCTGGGTGGCGGTCTCACCGGTGATACTGATTGATGCGGGCGGCATGACCACATCACAGTTTGCCTGGGCGCAGGCGCCGGTGTTTGGCGCAGTGATCGTCGCCAATATGGTGGTAGTTCGTTTCGTGAAAGATCCGACCCGACCACGCTTTATCTGGCGGGCCGCACCTATACAACTGAGCGGGCTGACGGTGCTGATTGTCGGCAATTTACTGTGGCCGCACGTCTGGCTGTGGTCGGTGCTGGGAACCAGCCTGTATGCGTTTGGTATTGGGATGATCTTCCCGACGCTGTTCCGCTTTACACTTTTTTCCAACAACTTACCTAAAGGAACGGTCTCGGCATCGCTGAATATGGTGATCCTGACGGTGATGGCGGTTTCTGTCGAAATTGGACGCTGGCTATGGTTTAACGGTGGCAGGATTTCGTTTCATCTGCTGGCGGTTGCGGCGGGGCTCGCTGTCGTGTTCACGCTGGCAGGCTTACTCAAACGGGTACGCCAACATGAGGCAACGACGTTAGTCACTGAAAACTAACCTGCCCGCTTATCCGGCCTACGACAACTATGTAGGCCGGATAAGGCGCTTGCGCCGCATCCGGCTACGCTCACATCACCTTACGCAATGCGTGCAAATCCCGCTTCGAGATCGGCAATCAGGTCGCCAATATCCTCCAGGCCAATATGCACCCTGACCAGCGTGCCGCTGAAATCCACCTCTCCAGCCGGTCGGATGCTGTTCAGCTCTTCCGGCTGGTTCGCCAGAATGAGAGACTCAAATCCACCCCACGAATAGGCCATATGGAACAGCGAGAAATTATCGAGGAAATTCGCCATCTGTTCGTCAGTCAGTCTCTTTTTCAGCACAAATGAGAACAGGCCTGAGCTTCCGGTAAAATCACGCTGAAAATACTCATGGCCCGGACATTCCGGTAACGCCGGATGATTCACCCGCGCCACTTCCGGTCTTGCCGACAGCCAGCGAGCAATATGGATACTGCTCTCCTGATGCTGCTTAAGGCGTACCGCCAGGGTACGCAATCCGCGGCTGCCGTTGTAGGCGGTATCGGCATCCAGCGTTTGCCCCATCAGATAGGAGTTCTCGCGCAGACGATCCCAACAACGGGCGTTAGACACCGCCGTGCCCAGCATGCCGTCCGAATGACCGATGGTGTACTTCGTTCCCGCCTGAATGGAAATATCCACGCCATAATCCAGCGCTTTGAACAGCACGCCCGCCGCCCAGGTGTTGTCGATCATAATGACAATCTCCGGATTCACCGCGCGGATAGCCTTCACCATCCCCGGCACATCCTGGACTTCCATGGTGATAGAACTTGGTGACTCAAGGAATACAACCTTCGTTTCCGGACGCAGAAGATCGACGATACCTGCACCAATCAGCGGATCGTAATACGTTGTTTCCACATTGAATTTACTCAGGATCTTATTGCAAAAATCCTGGGTTGGCTCGTAGGCCGCGCCGGTCATCAGGATATGATCGCCACCCTGAACAAACGCCAGAATCGCGTTGGTCACCGCCGCAGCACCACATGGGTACAGCGCGCAGCCAACGCCACCTTCCAGTTCGCTCATTGCCTTCTGGAAGGCAAAGTGGGTATAGGTTCCGCGACGACCGTAAAACAGCTCACCGTTTGCGCGATTGGCGGTGGCAAATTTCTTGTCCTTCACGGTATCAAATACCAGTGAAGAGGCACGTTGGATAACCGGATTCACCGCTCCCTGGGTGTAGCGTTTGTCACGACCAGCAACAACCAGTTGCGTCTCAAGCTTCATTGCGTCTTTCATAACATCTCCTGTTCTTAATCCGTGTGAAACCTATACCACCGCAGCAGTAGAGTTTATTTCAGTGTTGGTCTGCTTTTTTCCAGCGAACCGTTCAACAATCTGCGCCGCATTCAAATCATGGATAACGTTAATCAGTGTGGCCGGCGCATCGGTAATGGTGCCCAGCACCACCAGCATCGGGATTGCTTCCATCGGCAGGCCCAGCGTGGTAACGATAAAGATTTCACCGAGGAACGCCCCGCCCGGCACGCCACCAACGATAATGGCGGAGAGCACCGCAATCAGCATCGTCAGGAAGAAGGTTTCGGTGGTGAATTCCATACCCAGCACGGAATAGATAAAGACGATTTTCAGCGCGGCAATCATCGCCACACCGCCTTTGTTCAGGTTAACCAGCAGTGGAATGGAAACATCAACGATTTCCGGGTTAATCCCCATCGCCTTACCGGCACGCAGCGTCACCGGGAGCGTCCCCAGCGAAGAGCAGGTCCCCAGCGCAGTCGCAGACGGTTCAATCGCGTTACGCCAGAAGGCTTTGACCGCCGGAATACCGCCGCCAATATACGAATAGAGAATCGAGCCAAAAACAAAATAGACCAGCGTGGCAACCATAAACAGGCCGATGGCGCGGGCAAAGGTTAACAATAGTGCAGAGTCCTGACTGGCCATGGTGGCGGCGAAGTAGCAGCCCAGACCAATCGGCGCGACCTTCATAATGATCGAAACGATCTTCATGATCACGGTATTGGCGTCTTCCAGCAGCGACGCAATACGTTTACCGGCCTGATCCGACTGGCCAATCGCCACACCGGCGATGATCGCCATCACGATCAGAGCCAGAATATTGGACTTAGAGAACAGCCCAATAAAGTCGCTGGTGGTGATCATGCTGACAAAATCCATCTTGCCGCTGCCCGCCTGCACCGACTGCGAGAGATCGATAGTGACGCCCTGCGCCGGGTTATACCAGAGCGCCAGCGCGACGATCCCGGCCGCCGGAATAAAGGCCATCGCGATCGAAACAATAAAGATAATCGCCATAATACGCCCCAGCCTTTTCAGGTCAGTCATACTGGCGATCGAAGACATGACGCTGATCCCCACCAGCGGCACAATAATCATAAATAACAGGTTTAAGAATATCTGACCTATTGGCTGGAGTTTACTTGCAAACGATGGGGCATAAATACCTAATAAGCCGCCAATCACCAGAGCAACTAATAAAATAATCGACGATCTGTAGGGTTCGAGTCGTGACCACATAATCGGTACCTTTAGAATAATAATTAATGAGATTAAATTCACAATGTGATGAGTTTCCGTTTCGCCTCCTTTTAATTTGTGACGTAACTCACCTAAGTTGTTATTTTTTCATTTTGCCAGCAAGTTGTTTCCTGTGATTCAATAGTTGCATGTTTAAAAGGCGAATGTAACGGCCTATTCGTACCGTTTTTGCAAATCACTTATGAATTTAAGGAAATTATGAGTACGCCGATTTCACTCAAGCATCTGGAGTTTTTTACTAAAATCGTCGACTGCGGAGGATTGTCAGAAGCCGCGGCGCAGCTCAACGTCTCGCCGTCTGCGGTCAGCAAAAGCCTGGCAGCGATGGAAGATACGTTAGGCACGACATTAATTAAACGCACCACCCGCAGTATTACCCTGACCGACGCCGGGCAATATCTCTTCAACCGCGCTAATAAGCTGTTGAAAGAATTCGATGAAACGCTGAATACCACCTCCGGTTATTACCACAGCCCGCAGGGTGAATTACGCATAACCTGCTCAATTGCGTTTGGTTATTCCCGGCTGGTGAACCTGGTGGATAAATACCGCTCCCAGTTCCCGGATGTGAATCTGTATATCGATCTCAACGATAACTTCGTCAATCTGAACGAAACGGATTTCGACATTGCCCTGCGAATTTCCACCGCGCCGCCGCAAAACTATGCGATGCGCAAGCTGGTGCCTGTTCGCTGGGCGTACTGTGCCTCACCCGGCTACCTCGCTAAAAAAGGCATGCCCCAGCGTCGCAGCGATCTGGTAGATCATGATTGCCTGGTTTACCCGGGCCTCACGCCGGTACTGAAGGTGGCAGATGAACAGGATCGACTGCATCAGTTGAAACTACATATGCCGATCCAGGCCAACAGCAGCCTGGTGCTGTTGAAGTCGGTGTTAGAAGATCAGGGGGTGGCATATTTGCCCACTTATTTGATTGGCGATCATATTCAAAAAGAGGAGATCACGCCGCTGATGCTCGACGGCACCATCACCTGTGAAACTCATGCCCTGTATGCGCTGTACTTTCCCAGCAAGTACAGCAATCCGAAGGTGCGATCGTTTATCGATTTTCTGGTCGCAGAACTTGGTCCCTTACCGGCGTGGGATAACTGGATCCCGGAGTAAACCCAGCCCACCTGAAAATGGGAGGCGCACCACATTTTTTGCGCGATCCCCCCGTCTGGCTCTATCCTTAAGCCTATGAATAAAATTGCTGAACTCAAACGTGCCAAGCGACTGGCGCTCTCATTGCTGCTGATCGCTGCCGCGACCTTCGTCATCACGCTATTTCTGCCACCTAACTTCTGGGTACTCGGGCTCAAAGCAATCGCCGAAGCGGCGATGGTCGGCGCGCTGGCGGACTGGTTTGCCGTGGTGGCGCTTTTTCGCCGGGTGCCGATCCCGTTTATCTCGCAACACACGGCTATTATCCCGCGCAATAAGGATCGGATCGGCGAAAATCTTGGTCAGTTTGTACAAGAGAAATTCCTCGATACCCAGTCGCTGATAGCCCTGATCCGCCGCCATGAACCGGCGCTGTTGATCGGCAACTGGTTCAGCCAGCCGGAAAACGCCCAGCGCATCGGCCAGCATCTGTTGCAGATCATGAGCGGTTTTCTCGAACTGGCCGACGACTCGCGCATTCAGCGGCTGATCAAGCGGGCGGTGCACAAGGCCATCGACAAGGTCGATCTCTCCGGAACCAGCGCGCTGATGCTGGAAAGCATGACCAAAAACAATCGCCATCAGGTGCTGCTCGATACGCTGATCGCCCAACTGATCGCCCTGCTACAGCGCGACAGCTCACGAGCGTTTATCGCCAGACAAGTAGTGCACTGGCTGGAAACTGAACATCCGCTGAAAGCGAAGATCCTGCCAACCGAATGGCTGGGCGAGCACAGCGCCGAGCTGGTGTCTGATGCCGTTAACTCCTTGCTGGATGACATCAGCCACGATCGCGCGCATCAGATCCGCCATGCCTTCGATCGCGCTACATTTAAGCTCATCGATAAGCTCAAACACGATCCGGAGATGGCCGCGCGGGCCGAAAGCCTGAAAAGCTATCTGAAGGAAGATGAAGCCTTCAACCGTTATCTTGGCGAGCTGTGGGCAGACCTGCGTCAGTGGGTGAAAACTGACATTAACGCAGATGATTCCCGCGTGAAGCAGCGCATCGCCAGCGCCGGCCAGTGGTTCGGCGAAACGCTGGTAGCCGACAGCGCCCTGCGTGCCTCACTAAATGGGCATCTGGAGCAGGCCGCGCATAAGGTAGCGCCAGAGTTCGCCACCTTCCTGACGCGCCATATTAGCGACACGGTGAAAAGTTGGGATGCACGCGATATGTCGCAGCAAATTGAGTTAAACATCGGTAAAGATTTGCAGTTTATTCGCGTCAACGGCACGTTGGTTGGCGGTTCAATCGGGCTGGTGTTATATCTGTTGTCGCAAATTCCGTCCCTGCTGACGCTGGCGAATTTTTAAGGAGAAAGATTCAATGACGTTGAACATCCGCATTTTTTCCCTGCGCGAAACACCTGAAAAGCTGCACGAGATCACCGCTTACTTTCAGCAGCAATGGGCCTCAGAAGACTCCATGGCGGTATACGAGGATGCATTGCGCCGTTGTATTGGCGCAAAGAATCCGCTACCGCAGTGGTACTGGCTACAGGATGGTGGCAGCATTGTTGGCTGTGCTGGATTGATCACCAATGATTTTATTAGTCGCGGCGAATTGTGGCCGTGGCTATGCGCGCTCTATATCGATCCTCGCTATCGTGGTCACGGTTTGGCGTTTCGCCTGATCGAACATATTGCACAGCAGGCCAGACAGCTGGGTTTTACGCAGCTCCATCTGTGTACTGACCTGGAAAGTTTATACGAGAAAGCAGGGTTTTACTTTAACGGGCCGGGCTATCATCCGTGGGGGGAAGTTTCGCGGGTCTACAGCCGTAACCTTTGATGGCATTCAGCGTTACGCGGTTTTATTTTTACTTTTCATTATCATTTACGCATGTAATATAACAATCATCAGCTAACAGCGCGAAATGAGAGTCCGTATGTCCCAGGGAAGCCCAGATTCAAATCGCCATGCCATCAGTGTCGCGCTCTTTGGCATGCTGGTCTTAACGCTGGGCATGGGGATTGGACGCTTTCTGTATACGCCAATGCTGCCGGTGCTGCTGTCGGAAGGTCAATTTACGTTTGACCAACTCTCGTGGATTGCCAGCGCCAACTACGCCGGGTATCTGGCGGGAAGCCTGCTCTTCTCCTTTGGGCTCTTTCATCTCCCCTCACGCTTACGTCCGATGTTGCTAACGTCCGCGCTCGCTACCGCAGGGCTGATTCTGGCGATGGCCAGCTTTACGCAGCCCGCGCTGGTGATGCTGATCCGCTTTCTGGCGGGCGTCGCCAGTGCCGGTATGATGATCTTTGGCTCGATGATCGTTCTGTATCATACCCGGCATCCCTTCGTGATTGCGGCGTTGTTCTCCGGCGTTGGCGCAGGCATTTTGCTGGGCAATGAATATGTCATTAGCGGTCTGCATTTTGCGCTGTCCTCGCACACGCTCTGGCTGGGCGCGGCGGCAGCCTCGGCTCTGTTCTTTGTGCTACTGGTTATACTCCTGCCATCTCGCGACCACGTGCTCCCCGCCGCGGCCCCGGTAAAAACAGAGCATCAGCCTATGTCCTGGTGGCTGCTGGCGCTGCTGTACGGGCTGTCCGGATTTGGCTACATCATTGTCGCCACCTACCTGCCGCTAATGGCGAAAAGCGCCGGTTCGCCGCTGTTGACTGCCCATCTCTGGTCGCTGGTCGGCATATCGATAATTCCGGGGTGTTTCGCCTGGCTGTGGGCCGCCCGACGCTGGGGAGTATTGCAATGCCTGACGGCGAATTTGTTGATTCAAAGCGCCTGCGTGCTCATGACGCTCGCCAGCGGCTCTTTGCCGCTGCTGGTGATAAGCAGCGTGGGTTTTGGCGCAACGTTTATGGGAACCACTTCACTGGTGATGCCGCTTGCGCGACAACTTAGCGTACCGCGCAATATTAATCTGCTGGGCCTGGTCACTCTGACTTACGGCATTGGGCAAATACTTGGGCCGCTATTAACCAGCCTGCTGGGAAGCGGCGCACTGGCGATCGTTAACGCCACGGTGTGCGGCGCCGTCGCGTTGTTTATTGCGGCACTTATCAGCCTCACACAATTATACAAACAGCGTTTCGCCTCGCCAAAAAGGGCATAACCGGCAACCTTCTAAAGAAGGTATATTCGGATTAGTCCGCAATTAAATGTCAACATTTAATAAACCGCAAATAATCGGTAATTACCCACCAGACAATTTATAATTCCCGTCCGTTCATTTATAAACTCAATTTAAAATGCGTAAAAATGGACAGATTAATTCAACATCAACACTATCTTCGGGAAAATACATGTCGTGGTTTAAAAGAATATTACTGGGGTTGATTATTTTGGCGGGTTTAATTGGCACGCTAAAGGATTATAAAGACTTTGGCCGGTTTGGCGCACTGGGATTGTTTATTATCTTCCTGTTATCAACAACATTTTTATGGCAATGGGCCTCTGGCAATGGCTGTTTAGCGGTGTACAGCAGGAAGAGAGTCAGCCGGTTTAAACGCCGGCAGATATAAAAAAAGGCGTCTTAACCAGGACGCCTTTTTCATACCAGAACAAAAAGTTAGAACTGATAGGTCAGACCCGCAGCAACCTGGTTATCGCTGTCTTTACCATCGAGCAGGTTAATTTTGTAACCTACATCAGCCACGATGTTTTTGTTGAAGTAGTAGTCTGTACCCAGCGCGACGTATTCGGTCAGGTCATTATTGTTGTTATCACGCGCGTGGACGTAAGCCACGTTCGGACGCAGACCAAAATCAAACACATACGCAGCCATCGCTTCAAAGTGCTCAGCTTTGTCCGCATCCTGAATCAGGTTGTGGGACTCTCCGTACATAGTCGCTACATAGATAGCATTAGCATCATATTTCAGACCCGCGCCCCAGAACTCTGCGTTTTCGCCATTCCAACCTTTTTGTTTCTGCTGAGCAGTCACAGAACTGTTGGTATAGGCCGCAATTGCAGATATGCCAGAATCCGCAATGTTGTCATAAACCAGGGAGAAGCCGTAGCCATTGCCATGCTGTTTCGACGGATCAGAATTGGTGTCATCCTGGCCCTGATATTGCGCCCCGACGTTCAGACCATCAACGGCACCGAACAGATTTTTGGTGCGAAGTGTTGCAACGCCAGAAGTGCGTGTAGTAAGGAAGCGGTCAGTATTTTCAAAGGAGTCACCGCCGAACTCTGAGAGAATATCAGTATAAGCTCCCACATCGTAAGCGATACCATAGTTACGACCATAGTCAAAACTGACGTCATGACCATAATCCAGGCCAGCAAACGCCAGACGTGTATTAACGCCATTCTGAGAACCTTCTGCTTTAGCGGCATCAAACTGACTTTCAAATTGCCCGTAACCGGTCAGTTGATCGTTGATTTGCGTCTCACCGCGAAAACCCAGACGTGCGTAGGTTTCATCAGCATTAGTACCATCAGTCCAGGAATGGGCTGCTTTTACTTTGCCGTAGAGATCCAGCTTGTTGCCATCTTTATTATAAATTTCCGCTGCATGAACGGAGGTTACCCCTAATGCCATTACAGCTATGGATTAAGGGGCAATACCAATAACACACAAAAAAAATACCAATGAAGGTAATAATGAAGTGGCAAGACATAATTCATTTTTGGATTTTCAATCAAAACCGGACAGCGATAATTACTCGAGACTTTCACTCTCATTAACTGAGCGATGCAACATTAATGCTTCAGCAATAATATCTTGTTTACTTTTACGGGTTTTAAATGCCAGCGTTCGCACATATTCCCACAAAGAGGTATCGACACGGGCACTTAAAAGAACCATATCTTTTGATCGGGTCCCTCTGGGTTTTCGAATATCGGGATAGTCTCGAGATGGCATTTTCAACTCCTGAACGTAATAACACGCTTATGGCGATGAAATATGCAGTTAGTGTAAAAACATGTCAACGGTAAAATACAGTCATAATAGTAATGAAAGTGTTAATAAACCAATGAAGAATGGAACGATATTTCAAATGGAAGATAACTTGTTTATGGAATAATGTGTAATGCTAGCTTTACGAATATTGGATTTTATTCATTTGATTAAAAAAGCATGAAACATTTACATCAACTATATCACCAATCAAAACATCATTACGACCAATAAGTTACGCACCGTTATTAATGTCTACATTTACGCGAACCGCTTGTTTCTATGTGTAGTTATGCCGGTAAACCTTATCCTGATTACTGCAGAGATCGCGTTGATTCTCACTTAACCCAGACCCATTTTGTCTAAAAATAAGCACGGAAAGGTAAAAATAAGGTAAATGACACATTTTTTCGCATGCGAAAATAAGTTGTTTTTAATTGATTTAAATCAATTTGCACCGCACAAAGGGGACGAAAAAATGTTCATCCGAGGCGATGGAAACAATTTTTTACGTGACTTTCAGAACGTGAAAAGCGGCCCTGCCGGGCAATGAATGAGGATGCGGAAAACGCGGTGCGGGCTGCAATAGCCCGCGTATGAGAGGAAGGAAAATCAGGCGTTAACTTTATCCAGCGGCCAGGAATCAAACAGATAACCATCAAAATCAATGTCATCGACATTTGAAAACTCCAGCAGACGCTGTTTGACATTTTCCAGATGCTGCCACATGGCCAGCTTGGCCGCGCGGGCATCTTTTTTGATTAATGCAGCCAGGATCTGTTTATGGTCGCCCATCCACTCTTTCCGGTAGTGGGTATCGTCGAGGTGGCTATGGAGCTGGATCCACATCGGGTTGTTCTCACGCCACTGCCATGACTGGCGAAACAGCTCCACCAGCATGCTGTTATGCGTGGCCTCAGCTATGGCGAGATGGAACTGCATGTCGCCGCTTTCAGAACCGTTCGGCTCGCTGGAAGCCAGTTCCCGCTCTTCCAGTTGCAACGCCTGGCGCATTTTGACGATATCTTCGCGGGTAGCCTGCAGCGCGGCAAATTCGGCAATGTTGCTTTCCAGCAGCTGTCGCGCCTGCAACAGTTCAAACGGGCCCGCATCATTGCAATGATTTGCATCCGTACTGTCGATAGTCTGCGCATCCGCATTGTCGAGCACGTAGATCCCGGCCCCGCGGCGCACGTCCACCAGGCCTTTAATTTCCAGCATGATTAACGCTTCGCGAACCACCGTGCGAGTGACATTGAGCATCTCGGCAATTTCACGCTCTGGCGGCAAGCGTTCACCGGGCTGGTACGGCGTCTGGACAATCAGATCGCGGATCATGGCACCCACTTCCTGGTAGGGTCTTTGCTGAGAAGTGTTCGATTTCATCGTGTTATGTCCGTCAGATGCGTGTAATCAGATACGGGGAATAGGTATCGAACTATAGCATTTGCGGGAAGGCAAAAACAGAAAACGGGTCAACCAAACCAATATTTTGATTGACCCGTCATAGTTCGGAAGTTATGCGTCAGCGCTTAATGCCGCAACGCACTCACGTGCGCCGTGTTCACATAGCTGTTGATACGTCGCGATAATGGTCTCCACAAAGCCAGCGTTTTCCGCCAGGTCATGACCAAAAATGCCAGACAGCCCCAGCAGCGCCGTCACGCGCTCGGCGCCCTGGTACTGTTGGTTAATGTGTTGAAATTCAGCCAGCATAGGGTCGACAACATCAATGGCCTGCCCTTGCTCATCCACACCGTGGGTGTAGCGCATCCAGCCCGCCACGCCCAGCGCCAGGTGACGCCAACTGCTGGCATTTTGCAGGTGCAGACGCACCGGATCCAGCAGGCGCTGCGGCAGTTTCTGGCTGCCGTCCATCGCAATCTGCCAGGTACGGTGGCGCAGAGACGGGTTGCTGAAACGCTCGATCAGCAGCGTCGCGTAGGCGTTGAGATCGGTGCCTTCCGGCATCGAGAGCGTCGGCGCCTGCTCCTGCATCATCAGCGCAAAAGCTGCTTTACGGTACGCCGGATTGGTCATGGTATCGGCGATGGTTTCATAGCCGCCGAGATAGCCCAGATACGCAAGGAAAGAGTGGCTGCCGTTGAGCATGCGCAGTTTCATCATTTCAAACGGCACCACGTCGGCCACGAACTGTGCGCCAACCTTGTCCCAGTCAGGACGACCGTTGACAAAATTGTCTTCAATTACCCACTGACGGAACGGCTCACAGGCGATAGCACACGGATCGTAAACGCCCAACTGGTCGGCAATCTCCTGCAACGTTTCCGGCGTCGCCGCCGGAACAATGCGGTCGACCATAGTGCACGGGAAAGTCGCATTAGCTTCAATCCACTGCGCCAGCTGCGGATCGCGCGCCTGCGCCAGCCCCAGAACTGCGACTTTCGCCACATGCCCATTTTCACGCACGTTATCGCAGGACATCACGGTAAAAGCCGCCAGCCCCTGCTCACGGCGCAGGTACAGCGCTTGTACGATGTAACCAATCGCCGATTTCGGCGCGGTCGGATTCGCCAGATCGTGTTTAATCAGCGGGTTATTGAGATCTAACTGACCGCTGGCCGCATCGGTGCAGTAGCCTTTTTCGGTGACCGTCAGCGAAACAATTGCCGTCTGCGGGCGCGCCATCGCCTGTAAAATACCGTCACATCCGTCAAGATCCGGGTGCAGCGCTTCTTTCATTGATCCGATCACTTTCAGCACGGTGTTGTCCGCGCCTTTTTCCGCCACGATATACAGCAGTTGCTGCTTGCGCAGATTTTCAATCAGTACGCAGTCGTTACCCGGCATCAGGTTAACTTCACAGATCCCCCAGTCGCTGTCAGTGGTTTCCAGCAAATGATGGGTGTACAGCGCCTGATGCGCGCGGTGAAAAGCGCCACATCCCAGGTGAACAATGCGGGATTGCAGGCGCGCGCTGTCCCATGCAGGGCGCGCAACCGGCAGGTCGCTATTGGCAATTGTCGTTGTCATCGTGAACTCCAGAACCCGTTGAAAGGCCAACGGATGAGAAAAGAAAAAGCCGGCCAGACAGGTGGCCGGCAACTCGCTTTAGCGGCTAAAGAAAGCGCGCTGGATAGCCATCTCAACGCCGCGCACTTCCGCCAGCCCTTTCAGGCGACCAATCGCGGAGTAGCCTGGGTTGGTTTTCTTTTTCAGATCGTCCAGCATCTGGTGGCCATGGTCCGGACGCATCGGGATCAGATCCTCTTTACCCTCGGCTTTACGGCGTTGTTCTTCTTCAACGATCGCTTTCACCACCTCGTACATGTCGACATCGCCATTAAGATGCGCCGCCTCATGGAAGGTTTTCGGGTTATCTTCACGCAGCGTGGAGCGCAGATGGGTGAAGTAAATGCGTGGGCCAAACTGTTTGATCATGTCGACCAGATCGTTGTCCGCCCGCACGCCATAGGAGCCGGTGCACATGGTGAAACCGTTCGCCATGCTGTTGACCGTATCGACCATCCACTGCATGTCTTCCACCGTGGAAACAATGCGCGGCAGGCCAAGGATCGGGCGCGGCGGATCGTCCGGGTGTACCGCCATGCGTACGCCAGCTTCTTCCGCCACCGGAATAATCGCCTTCAGGAAGACGGCGAAATTCTCACGCAGCGCGGCTTTGTCGATATCTTTGTAGCGCGCAAGATGCTGGCGGAACTGGTCGAGGGTGTAGCCCTCTTCCGCACCCGGCAGACCGGCGATGATGTTGCGGGTCAGACGCGCTTTGTCTTCATCGCTCATGGTGGCGAAGCGTTCATTTGCCTGAGCAATCTCTTCGGCGGTGTAGTCCGCTTCCGCGCCCGGACGCTGGAGGATATGCAGCTCAAAGGCGGCAAACTCAATCTGGTCAAAACGCAGCGCTTTGGAGCCGTCCGGTAGAACGTATTCCAGGTCGGTACGGGTCCAGTCGAGAACCGGCATGAAGTTGTAGCACACGGTACGAATACCGCACTGAGCCAGGTTACGCAGGCTTTGCTGGTAGTTGGCGATCCACTGCAGATAGTTGCCGGAACGGGTTTTAATGTCTTCGTGGATCGGCACGCTTTCGACGACCGACCAGACCAGGCCCGCCTGCTCAATAATGGCTTTGCGTTTTAGGATCTCATCAACCGTCCACACTTCCCCGTTCGGGATATGGTGCAAGGCGGTGACAACGCCTGTGGCACCCGCCTGACGTACATCCGCTAAGGTGACCGGATCGTTAGGACCATACCAGCGCCATGTCTGTTCCATGTTTTATTCCTCGTTACGTTATGGACTCGACGATATGGCACATAAATTCCTCCTTTTGGTATGACATGTCAACCTGAAGCTTAAAATTGGTTAACCAAATCACGATTTAGTCTATTGAGATCGCCATTTTACGGCCCTGTTGCTCAGTAATAATGTAAACATGTAACGCAATGTGACATTCATCGCATCAATGGTTAACCAATATATGTAACATCTCAACCAAAATCATAATAGTTCAACCAATAAAGGTAGACGTTATATGCACGTTCTCAATATTCTGTGGGTCGTATTCGGCATCGGTCTGATGCTGGTGCTCAATCTAAGATTCAAAATAAACTCGATGGTCGCCCTGCTGCTGGCGGCGCTCTCGGTCGGTATGCTGGCGGGTATGGATTTAATGGAGCTGCTGCACACCATGAAATCCGGCTTTGGCAGCACGCTGGGTGAACTGGCGATTATCGTGGTATTCGGGGCGGTCATCGGTAAGCTGATGGTTGATTCCGGGGCGGCGCATCAGATTGCCCATACGCTGCTGGCGCGCCTCGGCCTGCGCTATGTGCAGCTGTCGGTAATCATTATTGGTCTGATCTTCGGCCTGGCGATGTTCTATGAAGTGGCATTTATTATGCTGGCGCCGCTGGTGATCGTCATTGCAGCAGAAGCGAAGATCCCGTTCCTCAAGCTGGCGATTCCTGCCGTTGCCGCCGCCACCACCGCCCACTCGCTGTTCCCACCACAGCCGGGTCCGGTGGCGCTGGTTAACGCCTACGGCGCGGACATGGGCATGGTCTACATCTACGGTATTCTGGTGACTATTCCGAGCGTGATCTGCGCCGGGCTTATCCTGCCGAAGTTCCTCGGCAACCTCGATCGCCCAACGCCGTCATTCATGAAGGCCGACGTACCGGTTGACCAGAATAACCTGCCATCCTTCGGTGTTTCTATCCTGGTGCCGCTGATCCCGGCGATCATCATGATCTCCACCACCATCGCCAACATCTGGCTGGTGAAAGGGACGCAGGCGTGGGAAGTGGTCAACTTCTTAGGCTCTTCACCGATTGCGATGTTTATCGCCATGGTTGTCGCCTTCGTGCTGTTTGGTACCGCGCGTGGTCACGACATGCAGTGGGTGATGAATGCCTTTGAAAACGCGGTGAAAAGCATCGCCATGGTGATCCTGATCATCGGCGCGGGCGGCGTACTGAAGCAGACCATTATTGATACCGGCATTGGCGATACCATCGGCATGCTGATGTCACACGGCAATATCTCTCCGTACATCATGGCGTGGTTGATAACCGTGCTTATTCGTCTGGCAACCGGTCAGGGCGTGGTCTCCGCCATGACGGCTGCAGGGATTATTAGCGCCGCCATTCTCGACCCGGCAACCGGTCAACTGGTGGGCGTCGATCCGGCGTTACTGGTACTGGCAACGGCGGCGGGCTCCAACACCCTGACCCATATCAACGATGCCTCGTTCTGGCTGTTCAAAGGCTACTTTGACCTGTCGGTGAAGGATACGCTGAAAACCTGGGGTCTGCTGGAGCTGGTGAACTCCGTGGTTGGCCTGATTATCGTATTGATCATCAGCATGATTGCATAACGTCGATACCGCTCTGGCCCGCAGCGCCAGAGCGGTTATCCATCCTGCCTCAACAATCCTCAATAATCAGATACACCGCCTTCACCGGGCCATGCACTCCAACCACCTTGATAAGCTCAATATCCGCCGTCGAGCTGGGCCCACTAATGATGTTAATGCACGATGGCATAAGCTCACCGGCCTGCGCCTTCTGATGCAGTTTTTCTGCCAGTTGCGCCACGCGCGGCAGGATAGTGCTTTTACGCAGCACGAAAATTGAGGATTCCGGCAACAGGCTCAGGGAACGCCCGCGCTCCGGCGCGGAAAACAGCACCACGCCGCCGGACTCGGTCAGGCCATACTCGGCATACACCACGCCCACTTTCGCCTTTTCGGCCTGGGTAATATTTTCGCTGCCACGCGCCGGATCCCAGACCACGGCGTTGCATTCCTGTTGCAAGCGTTCGGTAATGCCCAGCGCCGCCAGCCGGCTGTCGCCGCTCAGCACCACCGGCTGCTGACCCAATTCTTCGCACAGACGGAGCGCCGCGTCTGCGGCCTGATCTTCGCGAGTCAGCTCACAGCGAGCCAGCATCACTTCACTGGCAAACTGGACAAACGCATCGCAGCGCTGCTGCGGGCTAAGTTCGGTCAGGCGCTCGTTAGCATAGTCGTTAACCGGCGCGACATCCGCTTGCGGTTCGAAGCGCAGCGGGCGACCCAGCGCCTGGGCGATGGTATTTAAAAACGCGGTACGGTTATCCATTCTTTTTCTCCTGCGCCTGATGTTTCTTAAACCAGCTACGGAAGCTCTCGCCGTCGGCATCAGGCAGATCGCGCGCCTCCATCCAGTCACCAATCGCGCCAACCTTGAGCGGCGTTTTGCCGCCATTGATAAACCAGCTCGCCGCATGTGCGCCCGCCATCATCCCGACTTTCCACAGCCCCGGATGGCTATTGGCGTAGGCGAACATTTTGATCGCCCGTCGCTCGGCTTTCGGCGTTATACCCTCCTCGGCCATCACCCGGCGATGACGCAGGATCAGTTTTGACAGCGGAATCTTAACCGGACAAACGCTGTCACAGGCCGTGCATAATGAACAGGCGTATGGCAGATCTTTAAAATCTTTATAGCCGCCGAGCAGCGGAGAGATCACCGCGCCGATAGGGCCGGGATAGATAGAACCATAACCGTGTCCGCCAATGTGGCGGTACGCCGGGCAGGTGTTCATACAAGCCCCGCAGCGGATGCAGCGCAGCACATCGCGAAACTCAGAGCCCAGCACCTGTGAGCGGCCGTTATCGACAATCACCAGATGGAACTCTTCCGGGCCGTCGACGTTATCCGCCTCGCGTGGGCCGGTCAGCCAGGTGTTGTAGCCCGTCAGACGTGCGCCCACGGCGCTGCGCGCCAGCATGGTGATCAGCACATCCACCTCGGCAAAGGTCGGCGCGATACGCTCCATGCCCATCACCGCAATGTGCGTTTTCGGCAGCGTGGTACACATGCGCGCGTTGCCTTCGTTGGTCACCAGGCAAACAGAGCCGGTTTCCGCCACGGCAAAGTTACAGCCGGTAATACCGATTTCGGCACTGAGGAAATCCTCGCGGATCTTCTGGCGAATGAACAAGGTCATGGCTTCCGGGGTTTCCGGACCGTCGTAGCCCAGACGTTCGTTCAGCACGCGGCGGATCTGGTAGCGATCTTTATGAATAGCCGGGACCACGACGTGCGAAGGCGGATCCTGATCCAACTGCAGGATATATTCGCCGAGATCGGTTTCGATCACCTGAATTCCCGCATCCTGCAGCACATGGTTGACACCGATCTCTTCGGTCACCATCGACTTGGACTTCACCACCTTCTTCGCATTTTTACTCTGCGCAACCTGCAGAATATAGCGGGTGGCGTCTTCTTTGGTTTTGGCGAAATAGACGTGGCCGCCGTTTTCCGTCACTTTCTCGGAGAGTTGATACAGGTAAGCGTCGAGGTTGCTCAGAACGTGATCGCGGATCTGGCTGGCACGATCGCGCCAGTCTTCCCAGTGGCCTAGCTCATCAACCATTTTCTGCCGATTCGCACCAATACGCTCCTGCGCGTTGGCCACGGCTTTGCGCATGATCGGATCTTCGATCTGCTGACGAATGCGCAGTTTAAATTCTACATCGCTGGTTTTTATCGACATCTCTTTCCCCTCAGCGGCTCATCAGCACTTCAGCAATATGCATCACTTTGACCGGCTGGCCTTCGCGTTGCAGTCGGCCGCCAATATTCAGCAGGCAGCTGACGTCAGCGCCGATCAAAAACTCCGGCTTCGCATCCATCAGATGTAAAACTTTCTCTTTCACCATCTCGCCGGAGATCTCGGCCATCTTGACCGAGAACGTCCCGCCAAAGCCGCAGCAGGTGTCCTGATCGGCAAACGTCAACAGCTCCAGTCCGCGCACGTTTTTCAGCAGCGTGAGCGGCTCTTCCTTCACCCCCAGTTTGCGGGTCAGGCTACAGGAAGGGTGATACACAGCGCGGCCCTGCAGGCTGGCACCCACGTCCACCACGCCCAGTTTGTTGACGATAAAAGAGGTGAGATCCTGCATACGTCCGGCAACCTTCTCGGCGCGCAGCGCCCATTCAAGCTCATCCGCCAGATACGTCGGGTAGCTTTTTACCGCGTAGGTGCAGGAGCCTGCCGGGGAGATAATCGGATCGTCGTTGTCTTCCAGGGCGGCGATCAGGTTTTTCATCCCGGGGATCGCCTCTTTGATGTAACCGCTGTTGATGGCTGGCTGACCGCAACACCCTTGCTTCTCGGGGAAATTAACGCGACAACCCAGTTTTTCCAGCAGCAATACGGAGTCTCGTGCCATCCGTGATTTCAGTGCGTCACCAATACAGGTAACAAAGAAATTTACATTCACAATAACTACTCCATTGCTTCATTTCTGTTTATTGCGCTTGATATCGCGATATCAAACAAATGTTCATTCGTATTTCATGCCCAGTTTTTCTGTTTGCTGGTTTTACCAATACCTGGGTTCATGGTGATGCTCTGATCGTTTTCCTTTGATGACGACTCTCCTCTTCTTATATCAGGACAATCGCAAATGTCTGTATTTTCATTTGTATGACAAAACCAAATAATCCCCTAATCGACTCGCACATGCAATACCCTGGTTTATTTATTTCGGCCTCGCTCACATTTTTACATTGGAAACCACAGCGTTATTAACATCTTAGAAAACAGTTTCAAGTGATTACCACTGTTGTCACTACCATTATTAAAAAGTTTATTAAATAACTACTTATAGGTATTCAATCGGCACTTAAGTATATTTACCCGGCATTGGATTTTAATTAAAAGATTACAATAGTTACAAAACTACAAATCATAATTACTTTATTCACTGAAGCGATTCAGTTTGCATACTTTATTAGAACAGCAATGTAGCCTCCCCACCATAAATATAAATCAGGTTTAATGAACCAATTGGGAATAGCAATGAACGAATATTTTATGTTTGCCCTGGCACTCTCTCCGTTACTACTGATGGTATTTTTAATATTGAAATTGAAAATGCCCATCCATTATTCAGTACTGATCTCTTTGGTATTCACCGCTGCACTATCGGCAATATTCTGGGAAATGCCCGTACAAAATCTGAAAGCCGCGATAGGCTATGGCGCGCTGAAGGGATTATGGCCGATTGTGATTGTGATCCTCGGCGCTATCTTCAGTTATAACGTCATGCAGGCGACCAAAGCGCTGGATATTCTGCGCGATATTCTCGCCAGTATAAGCGAAGATAAGCGTATTCAGGTGCTGCTGATTTCATGGTGCTTTGGTGGATTTCTTGAAGCCGCGGCGGGTTATGGTACAGCGGTCGCCATTCCGATCGGTATTCTTATCGCACTGGGTTTCAATCCGCTGAAGGCGGCGATTGCCTCTCTGGTGGCAAATACCGTTCCCACTGCATTCGGCGCGGTCGGGATCCCGGTTTCTATTCTGGCGGAACAGGTTAACCTGCCGGTTTATACCTTAGGCGGAACCATTATTCTGCAGCTCGCGCTGTTTAATATCCTGCTGCCGTTTGTGATTGTCTGCATTATTGGCGGCGGCCTGAAAGCCATTCGCGGCGTATTTCTGATCACGTTGATTTGCGGTATTACCACGCTGGTTCCGCAGTATTTTGTCGCTATTCATCTCGGTGCTGAATTACCCGCCTTTGCCGGTAGCCTGGTCAGCCTGTTTGCCGTGGCGATGGTTAGCCGTCTGCGCAAAGGGAAAACCGATCCCGAGTGGCGAATTGAAGTCAGCCATACCCGCGAAACCACGCCGCGCTCGGCAAAAGTGTTGTTCCGAGTTGGCTCTATTTATCTGTTTATTTTTGTGTTTATCCTGATGTGTTCGCCGCTGTTCCCGACGATAAAAGGCGCAGCCTCACAACTGGCCTCGGTGCTACATTTCACGTTGGCTGACGGCAAAACGATGGCGTTGAAAGTTGAATGGGTGACCACGCCAGGGATGTTGATCATCTTTGCGACCATTATCGGTGGTTTTATTCAGGGAGCGTCCGCACGCGGGATGCTGGAAGTATTTATCAAAACGATTTTCCAGCTTAAAAACTCTATCGTTGCAATTATGGCGATCGTCGCGCTGGCCACGGTGATGGATCTCAGCGGGATTATCTCCACGCTGGCGCAGTCGATTGTCGATCTGACCGGCAGCTCGTACGTCTTCCTCGCCCCGGTGATTGGCGCGCTGGGCACGTTCGTTACCGGCAGCGATACCAACTCGAACATTTTGTTCGGAAAACTGCAAACCATTGCCGCCAGCAAACTGCATATCGATCCCAACTGGCTGGCGGCGGCCAACACCTCTGGCGCAACGGGCGGGAAAATGATTTCGCCGCAAAGCATCGCCATCGCGGTATCCGCCACAAAAATGGACGGTCAGGCCAACCAGATCATGTCTGGCACCATGAAATACTGCTGCGCCTATATCGTGATCCTCGGCTTAAAGGTTGGCCTCTTTTATTACTGGTTTATGGCGTAAGCCATTGTCAACCCCGTCAAATTTGCGGCAACCGTATTTGACGACGCGGTGACCAAAAAGGTTTACACCTCCCCGGAAACGGAACGAGGCGCCAGACTTTACGATTTGTCGGCGCTGACTAAAATAGCGCCGATGTTTCAAATCGAGGATTGTTGTTATGTTGTTCTGGAAAAAGATGGTGAAGAAGTTCGACGCCTTTTCCGCGTTGATTCCACCACGCTACTTCCGCGTGTAATACTGGGCACTTATGCCTGATGGCGCTTCGCTTATCAGGCCTACGTTTCGCACTCATTTGTAGGCCGGATAAGGCGCAAGCGCCGCAGAGTAAAGCACGCCCCCTTTCACTTACGCAGCCTGAACGCCCTTAACACCCTGACCCGCAGACGAAGCCATGCAAAACGGTAGACCAGCGGATGCTGAAACCTCAGCAATGTCAGAAACACATAGCCCCCTTGCGGCGTCAGATCACCGTTGCCTGATAGCGAACCTGTGGGTCCATAATCTGGTGACGCGCGTCTATCAGCCGCAGTTCATACGAATCATGCTCTTTCGTCAGCCGCATTACCGCGTCAACAACACTGGTGGTCCGCTCCAGTGCCTGCTTGTCCTCATAACCATTGAGCAGTGAGGCCAGCATCACGCTGCAAATCAGATCCCCAACGCCGACCGGCATTTTGGCAAAGGTATACAGCGGCCGGGCAATGTGTAACGTCTGTTCCGGCGTCACCAGCAGCATTTCAAACGCCTGTTTGTTCCGCGAACAGTCGCCGAGATGCTTCACCAGCACCTTCTTTACGCCCCACGACACCAGCTGCCGCGCCGCTTCCACCACCTCGTCAAAACTACGCAGTTGTCTGCCCGTCAGCACGCCCAGCTCATAGAGATTCGGTCCCATCATGTCGGCCAGTTGAATGGCGTCATCGACAAAAAATGACTCCACGCCCTGCGCGACAATGCAGCCTTTTTGCGGGTCGCCCATTACCGGATCGCAAAAATAGAGCGCCTGCGGATTACGCTGACGAATGGTGGAGACGGCGTACTTCACCTCTTCACAATGGCGTTTATCTCCAAGATACCCGGACAATACGGCATCGCATTGCGCCAGCTTTTGCAGGTCATCCAGCCCGCTGATGATCGCGCTCAGCTCGCCGTGCGGCATCGCCATGCCCTGCCACATCCCATATTGGGTGTGGTTGGAAAACTGTACGGTGTAAAACGGCCAGACATCGATCCCCGAGAGCTGCATCGGCAACACAGCGGCTTTATTTCCGGCATAGCCATAAACGACCGACGACTGAACAGACAACACGTTTTTCATTTTGACTCCGTCTAACGAAACGTTGGCAGCAGACCAAATACGTCCAGAACAACCGTCAGATAGACAACCGCTCCGCAGACAATCACCAGGTTAAGCACGGTGTTATTACAGGGCGCGGTATAGCTGGCGGTTGGGAAACGTTTCCGCGCGGCTTTCACCAAGAACGGCGGCAGGATCACACTCCAGATGGTAAAGGCCAGACCGGCGTAACCAATCGCGTGCACAAAACCGTTCGGGAAGAAGAAGCACACGGCGGCTGGCGGGAAGTAGGTCACCAGCGCGGTTTTCAGGCGGCCCATGCCGTCGTCCGGGAAGTGAAACAGGTCGGCGATGTAATCGAACAGGCCAAGCGTCGCCGCCAGCAGGGAACTGGCTACCGCGAAGTTGCCGAAAAAGGTGAGGATCAGATCCATATATCGGCTGGTGAACAGCCCGCTGATGGCCTCGACAAACACATCGATATTGCCGCCTTTGGCGATAATCGGCGGGAATGAGGAACGGCTGATGTTACCCATCGTCACGCCCAGCCAGAAAATATACAGCAGCAGAGCAAACAGCGTACCGATGATAATCGAACGCGTAATATTCGAGACTCCGCTTGTGCCATACAGTTTAACCAGGCTTGGCACGTTACCGTGAAAACCAAACGAGATGATGCAGAACGGCAGCGTCATCAGGATGTACGGCAGATACTGCGAATTGGGCAACGCCACCGCCACGCTGTCGATGAGTTTTGCCACTTCGATATGGCCAATCAGCCCGGAGAACGTGGCAAAGAACGCCACAAACTTACCGATAATCAGCACGGTAGTGATGCGTCCGACCAGCAAGGAACTATACCAGGCAATCGCGCCGACCAGCATACTGACGATCACCACCGAGATATTCGCCGGAAAGCGCACACCGCTGTATTTGAACACGGTTTGCGCCATCACCGCCGACGAACCGGAGATATAGGCATAGGTCAGAATATACAGCACAAAGCCGAAAGCGATACCAACCACGATATTCCACTTCCGGCCTAATAAATCCTGAGTAAAAGTATTAAAACTGGCACCGGCGCCATAATGTAGGTTAACTTCGACCAGCATCAGACCGGTTAATAACATCATGATGGCGATAAATAGAAGAATAACAGACGCACCGGGGAACCATACGCCGGCCATCGCAATCGGCAGGGAGAACATCCCGCCACCCACTACGGTCGCGATAACCAACATGGTTCCGCTAATCAGTCCGGGGGTACTACTCTGTCGCTCAATGGCATTAATATCCATGATAAATGTTCCTGTAGACTATTCGTTATAATTACAGCTGTCATTTGTACATCATGCGGATAATAAAAATGTCGGAGTCAGGGTTTACTTTTTTTAGTTATGTCACGGTAACGGGCACCGCAAAGGCTTCCTGTTCATGGAAAAGGAATACAAAAAAGCCCCATCACGTGATGGGGCCATAACTATTTTTTAGATGTAATCAAAGCGTGCAGTAAAGAAACGCAACTGCTTCGGCTCGTAAATAAACTTCAGCCCGCGAATATCTTCTTTATGCTGGTAAAGTTTAATAATGCCGTCAGCCACGACATCCATATGTGCGTAGGTATAAACACGACGTGGAATAGTCAGACGCACGGTTTCCAGTTTCGGTCTGTGGTGTTCACCGGTCACGTTATTACGGCCCGCAGAGATAATTCCGCGCTCCATACTGCGCACGCCGGTTTCCACATAGATGCTGGCGGCCAGACTTTGTGCCGGGAACTCATCTTGCGTCAGATGCTCGCAGAAGCGACGCGCATCGAGGAATACCGCGTGACCGCCTACCGGTTCAACAATCGGTACGCCAGCGGCTTTCAGCTTATCGCCCAGGTAGCGAACCTGCTTCACGCGGTGCTCAATATATTCGTACTGCATGGCTTCGCGCAGGCCAATCGCCATGGCTTCCATATCACGTCCGGCCAGGCCGCCGTAAGATGGCATCCCTTCGTAGACCACGACTAACTCTTTGGCAGAAGAGAACATTTCGTCATCGTTCATGCACAAGAAACCGCCGATGTTCACCAGACAGTCTTTTTTACCACTCATGGTACAACCGTCGGCGTAGCTGAACATCTCATGCACGATCTCGGCGATGCTCTTGTTCTCAAAACCCTGCTCTTGCTCTTTGATAAAGTAGGCGTTTTCTACGCAGCGGGTAGCGTCGTAGAACACTTTAATGCCATGCGCTTCTGTCAGTTCACGCACCGCACGCATGTTAGCCATCGAGACCGGCTGCCCACCCGCGAGGTTAACCGTCACCGCCAGGCAGATATACGCAATATTCTCTGCGCCTTTTTCATCAATCAGCTTTTGTAATTTTTTAAGATCGATATCACCTTTAAACGCAATATTCAGACCGGCATCGTGCGCTTCGTCACGAACGATATCGACAAACACCGCGCCATTTTTTTCCTGGTGATAACGGGTGGTGGTGAAATACATATTCCCGGCAACATATTGCCCAGGTTTAATAGCCAGCTGCGATAACAGGTTTTCTGCGCCACGCCCCTGGTGAGTCGGAACAATATGTTTAAAGCCAAACAGTTCCTGCACTGTTCTTTCCAGATGATAGAAGTTTTCACTGCCCGCGTACGCTTCATCACCCATCATCATTCCGGCCCACTGCTTGTCGCTCATTGCGTTAGTGCCACTGTCTGTCAGCAGGTCAATATAAATATCTTTCGACTTTAACAGGAAAGTATTGTAACCCGCTTCCTGCATTTTCTTGAGGCGCTCATCACGCGGGATCATAGATACAGTTTCAACGCTTTTAATACGGAAGGGTTCTGCCGGATAATTCATTTTGTTTCTCCAGTAACAGTGGTCATGTACGTATTAATGTGAAGTAAATCATACCTGGTTCATCAACAAATCCTGATGAAATATAACTATTCGCCTCCTGATTCAGGGGGAGAAATAATGTGGAGGCACTATGCAAGATTTGATTGATTATGGAAATAGCCCGGTCAACATTAATCACTGGCAATAATTTAAAAAGCTGTAAATGTGGGTGATGCAAATCACACGTCATTTTTTTACCCGTTAATATTCAACAAGTTTTTTTTTGCGTTTCGATTTGCCATTCGTCGTAGTGTGTCTGCGGAGAGTGGAAATACTGAAAACATAACTTTCCAGGCTGTTCTCATAATGTATTGGTGAATGAGTACACCTCATTTTGTGAGAGTCGGATCACTTCACGGAGTGATATTTGTGATACACATCACCAAAAGTGTAAAGCAAAGTGTACAAAACGGTGTTGTTTCAGAGTTTACTATTTGCTTCAGTGAGTTAGATCGCATTTTTGGCCAGATGCAGAGGAGCGTTATTTTCTGGAAATGGCAGGTATTTAGCGGACTGGAGGGGAATGGATTTATACGGTGAATAATACCGGATTTATTGGGGTGAAGGCGTTTTCTATTTATTCCGAAAGCGTGCTATTCGCGCTTATTTCATCTTATTTACATCTGGACTTCCCCCAGGATACTGGCGTAATTTACAGGGGTTTTATTAGCGCGATGCGAAGGTGCGCCAACACCTCCGCATCGCTAATCACAGCAACTATTTCACGAGAATAGCCATCATGACTGATACGCATTGTATTGCAGTTTCATTTGATCCAGAAGTCCACGCCGCAGATAACCGTCGCCTGAAGGTGGGTTATGCGAGCCGTTATCCTGATTACAGCCGTATTCCGGTGAAGTACGTCCGATTTCCGTCCATTGTGATGAAGGGCCTGTGGCTGAAAGCCGCCGGATTCGACACCGGCACCGACGTTGATGTGCGTGTAATGGAAGGCTGCATCGTACTCACCGCCCGCACTGCCGAACCCGAAGAGTCAGAACTGATGAAATCCCTGCGCGCCGTGGAAAAGCTCTCCGTGCGTAAGCAAAAACAGGTGCTGGAGTTTATCGGGGTAATTGCGGGGAAAGCGTTGAAGGGGTGAGTGTGTGATTGTAATTGAGGCGCCTGCGGGCGCCTTTCTTGAGCGTTTAGCACAGCATATTTTTCAGTTCTTCTGGGGTATATGGCGGTATGCGCCGATGCAGCATAGCATGACAATTTGGACACACGGGGATCAGGTCATTGATGGGATCAAGGCGGTAGTCTTCTTTAATTGCCGATAAGGGTACCAGGTGATGAACATGGATAAACCCTTCGGCAATCTTACCGTAGACCTTTGACATATCGATGCCACAGACTTTGCACTGACAACCGTGATGGCGAAGCGCTGCCTGTCGGGCGTTGCGGTCGCGCTCATAGCGATTCACGGTCACCTGAGTCGCTGCCCCTTCTATATATTCAGTTTGCGCTTCGAGTTCTTCAGGAAAGATCGTGTCGCTCACCGCCGCAGCGCGCTTTTTATCCTGAACAATATGAAAACCTTGCTCAGTCAATAATCTGACGCATTTCGAACTGATACCGCCGGAGAAATCCTGAGGGGTAAACGCTTTACCCGTCAAAAGCGTCGCCGCAATTCCGGCAATGGCTTTTGACGGATAGCGACGCCCCTGAAATTCCAGCTCGTAAAGCCGTGCCTCTTTGAAACGATGCGAGAAGCCCGAGTCATAGGCGTGAATGGCCTTGATGATGTACTCGCGCGGCAGCGTGTCAGGTAGTTCATTCATCGGGCAGGTTCCTTTAACCAAAGACTTTCTGAAAAAACGGCAAGCGATAAAGTGACGTCGATAGTGTATCGGCCTCACTCCTCTTGATCAGGTGATATTTTGCGAGCATCATCGCAATTATTTACCTGATAATGAAATCAATGACTTCCAGTAAAACCCTGCAACAGGCAATTGCCGACATCACCATCTGGCGTAAAGGCGAGCAGCGCGCGCCGCACAAGCCCCTGCTGCTGCTTCATGTGCTGGCGGGTTATCAGCGGGGTCACGGTCGCCTGTTTAACTACGGTACGGAAGTTCGCGACCCGTTGCATAGCCTGCTGGAGCGATTTGGGCCACAGCGCGCGCAGTACCGCCCCGATATGCCCTTCTGGCGCTTACAGGGAGATGGGTTCTGGGAGCTACAAAATGCCGAGCATTGTTCAACTTCCGGCAGCAGCAAACAGCCCCCAGCCGGAGAACTGGTGACGCATAACGTTGCCGGAGGCTTTGATGAACAACATTTTGCCCTGCTGAAAAAGAGTAACAACCTCATCAACGCCCTGGCCCAGCACATCCTCGAGGCGCACTTCACCGAAAGCATCCAGGAAGAGATCGCGGATGAACTGGGATTTGATATCCTGCAAATCCGTAAACAGCGGGACCCGTTGTTCCGCCAGCAGGTTCTGCGCGCTTATAACTATGAATGCGCTATTTGTGGCTTCAATATGCGCCACGACAGCACCTCTGTCGCCCTGGAAGCCGCCCATATCAAATGGAAACAGCACGGCGGCCCGTGCGAGACTTCAAACGGCCTGGCGCTGTGCGCAATCCACCATAAAGCCTTTGATAAAGGTTCGATTGGCCTGGATGAGAATATGCGAGTTCAGGTATCTCCCGCAGTAAATGGCAGCGGCATAGTGGGCAGACTATTCTGGGATTTTGCCGGGAAAGAGATTGCTCTACCGATGATGCGCGAAAATTATCCACAAGAAGGGTTTGTGGAGTGGCACAGGAAAGAGGTGTTTAGAGGGTGAGTGCGAAGGCCGGACTCGAATTTAACACCCAACAAACTGATATCAATGTAGTTTAAAATCAGGAATAAATGGTTGTACCCGCACTTGTACCCACAAGTTAAAATCCGTACAAAAAATAGACATTACTAGTGGGATATAAAGCCATACAAGTAGGACACCGATATGGCTGTCAAAGCAAGACTCAGGCAGGTAGGAACGTTTTCTTCAGAGGCACCAAAAGTTTGGTCTCGATATCAACTTGCTCATAGTTCTCAATAAGAGCACGGACGAGATCATCAAGCGTCCAGAGCGTCAGTGGTATCGTCGAACGATCGGCCTCATAGCGAGCATCTTTTGTAAAACCACCGGTACTGACATAAAGCCCGCGATCGTCTTTATGGCGACCGCCAATAAAGCTACGGATCTGTTGGCTTCCCATTTGCTCCCTGCGATGTTTTACCTCAACGATAATACGTGGATTTTCAAAGCCGAATCCATCAGGTGAAGCAATGATATCTTTACCCCGATCGGCTCCCGCTGGTGACACCTGCGTTTTATAGCCCATACTGCGTAAAACTCCGGCAACCAGATTTTGCATCTCGTCCCAATCAAGAGAGTTGATGCGGTCTTTGATACCCTCAAACGCCAGCATTTCCATATCGCGGAGCGGATCAGAAACGACCTCATCTTCATCTATCACAATTGGATTCTGAGTAATTACATCTGCAGTGGGTTTCTTATCCTGCAAAAGCTCTTCTAGAGCATATTCTGGAAGCTGGAAAACCGTCAGCGTGGAGCCCAATGTGTTTTTGGTAGCAACAGACAATCGATCGCGCTCGATTTCTTGAGTATTCCATTTAACCTGCCGAGCGATACCCATCCCCTCTTCCACCCATTCAGGATGATACTGGAAGTCTGAAGTAACTTTACCTAGCAAATAAGTACGGTTGGCTGGCGAATAGGTAATAACCCAATCACCCTTTTGGATTTCGTTCACAAAACGCCAGACCTGCGATGCACCAGAACGCGCAGTTCCCAGCTTTGTTAAAGGGTCTGCCTCCTGGTATAAGGCGAGTAACTGGGCTCGGGATAGGCCGGGTTTGACTAATGGAGCCAGCTGAGACCAACCGATGCCTACAATTTTCTTGTCGCGAAAATCGTCATAGAGCTTGCCGCCGTCACCGCGGATCATCCACATTCTGTTGCCCATACCCGTCCCTTCATGAGGAAAAGAAATTAAGCTGGATCATAAGCTTGTTCGCCGCATGCGTCAAAACCATCAACAACGACGGCCCAGTATTCCCGGATTGTACTCGCGATAATGTGCCCAGTAAAAATTACAGCTTCTATTTGCATGATATTTCGTCCATATAAGTAAAAGCACCAACCAGCATCGGCAGGTGCTTTTTGGAATGAGTAAATTAAATAAGTAAAGAAAGCTGCAGTGTGAATCAGGAAGGCTATTCCCAATATTCACCGTGCCGCGCTAATACGATTTCTTTTCAATAAACCAGTTGCCTGTCGCGCCCGCAGAATATCGACTGTCCGCAGATATGGGGACTGTTCTTGCCAGTCGAATCCCCTGCGATCAATACGAACCAGCCCGTACTTTTCCACCAGAAAATTAACGGCATCGGCCAAAGATATACCGGCATCGATATGTTCCTGAATTACCGTTTCATCACTGAATGGTGTGTCGTTGAGTGTCAGGCCATAATGTTGTTCCAGCAGGCGTGCAAGCAGCATTTGCCACACTGCCACGGGCGACAGACATAGCGTCGCCGCCTGCGGAGTTGTTGCAGGTAGAGTTTTCATATTTGCTCTTGTGAAAGTAGTTAACGATGAGTGGGGTAAACGGCGATGTATACGTAGCCGTAACTGCCAAGGGTATCGGCTTCGCAGGTGAAACCATTGTGGTACAGGGTGAAACAGTGGGCATGGCGAGGATTCATTTCACCAGTAGTCAGCATCGACTCCATCTGGCTGATAAAATGTGGGAATACTTCATCCAACTTCAAAGATTCTGCGTTGCTGAATTCACCGGTAATGCTGGCCCGGTCAGCCAGATAGTGAAGTCGGTTTCCCTCCTGTACCAGACGAGCGCCAAAGCAAGGTGTCACATTACAATTCAGACCCTACTTGAGAAATGAATCGTTCTCTGAGTCAGTAGATTTCATTGCAGTACCTTCATATCCAGCCTCGCTCTGCAAACGACACAATTCCATCTGATCCGATAACCAGATGATCGAGAGTGTTCACATCAACCAGTGCCAGCGCTTCTTTAAGCCTGCCCGTAATGTTGCGGTCACATTGGCTGGGCTCCTGATCACCGGATGGATGGTTATGCGCCAACACAACGGCCGCAGCATTGAAGCGAAGCGCTGATTTCACTACCTCACGGGGATGGACCTGCACATGGTTAATCGAACCGGCAAATAGCGTTTCACTCTCCAGTAAACGATGCTGGTTATCGAGATAGAGCACCATAAACACTTCCCGTTCTTGTCCTGCCAGCTGTAACCGAAGCCAGTCACGGGCAGCAGTACTTGAGGTAAAGGATATACCGGGCTGACGCAGATATTTATCCAGCAGGTTGATGGCGCGACGAATGGTGCGTTGGGCATAGGGGGTTAATCCGGAGGTCGCGTGGAGCAAACAACCATGCTGGGCCATAATCGCCAGTGGAAAGAGTTCAGGCTGAGATGACAGCGGGGATAATGCAGTATTCATGTTCGGTATCCCTCAGTCGATGAGATGCATAATGGCGCTGCACTCTGGATGGTTCAGCGCGTAGTCGCGTAAGCGATAATAGTGCTCAGTCATCGCGTCACACTCGGTGCGACATGCGTGGTGGTTGTAAGCCATCATACAGGCGACCATCCCTGCAGCTTCACTGGTAAGCTCTGCGCCATTGCCGTTCATGCTGTTGAATAATGTCCACTTCTCATCGTGATCTGACTCGGGAGCCATAAAACCGCCGCCGTTGCTGAGTGTCGAAAAGCGCCAGATACCACCTTGGTAATCGGCACACAGCCGATCCATCCAGGCGAAAATGCGAGGTTCAAGGGTTATCCATTGTGGGATGGAGCCAAAGTGCTGTGGCCAGAAGCCGATACGTAACTCGTCAGGGACCACCGAGGCAGTAATTACAGTCGGCTCAGTGAACTGAATGTTTTGTGTATCCATTAAACTATCTCCTTATGCCAGAACTGTTACTTAGCGCCCGAAAAACTCGAGCATGTTTTCTGCCATCACCCACAGGGCGCGATTGAGCTTCACATCTCCATCGATGCCGGTAACGGCACGGGTGCGGCTGCTTTTCCCCTGAGCGGTTCGCCCTGACAGACCTCCTTTCATCAGGTTCTCCTGCACGCGCTGGTAAACAGTCCACAGGTCATCGCTGTAGTCCTCCCGGCGACGTGGGGTCAGCAACTGCGATACCGTGACCGGCTGGTGGTCCTCACCAAATCGATACTTCAGTGCGGCATTTGCCAGTGCATGACGGGCGGGTGCTGGCAGCGCCAGTGACTGCATGGCATCACGTTTTTCTTCCACCCGGTCAAAGACACCGAGCACTTCGTAAGCCCCTTCAATCACCTTCTCGACGACATTGCCTTTATGCGATACCCGCACTTCTCCGAATGACTGGCCGCAGACCAGACCGTTGGTACAGACGCCTCGAAATAGCCCCGGCAGCATCTGATAGCTTGAGGAGCCGTCATGACTGTTGAGCAAAATGATTTCCGGAACCTGATGCCCGGTCAGTTGACCGGCACGACGCAGGCGAAGCATGTGTTTGGTGTGCTCCCGCTTGCTCAAGTCACGGACCTTCGTCTGGCAGGCAAAGAACGGCTCAAAGCCTTCATGCTGCAGGCTTTCGAGGATGGTGATGGTAGGGATGTAGGTATAACGGTCTGAACGAGATTCATGCTTGTCGCTCCCGAACACACTGGGGACATGGCTCATCAGCTCTTCGTGGGTCAGAGGCCGGTCACGGCGTATCTGGTTTATACGGCCAAAGCGGCTGGCTAATCGCATAGGTAGCTCCATATGCAGTGGTTAAAAATACAAAAGGCCACACTTCCCGAAGGCAGTGTGGCCTGACTTTGTTTATAACGGTGAGGCTCTGGTGATGATTATTCAGGGAATTTGCGGATGCCATAACGAGCGATATATCTGTTCAGCCAGTAACCGGCATCCTGCTCAAAGTTCCAGGCTCGCCATACCATGCAACCCTCATGACAGATAACCAGACGGAAATGTGTCCCCTGGTCATCCTCTATAGCAACATTGGAATATTGAGACGAAACAGCCTCTGCTTGCTGGCGCGTAAACGATCCATCAGGCAATTCAGTGAGTTCAGCCATATAGTCTCCTTAAAACAAAAAGCCCCTGTGTCATAAGCGACAGGGGCTGAATCAAACGGATAACGAATCTGCTAAGATGCCTTACCACCGACAACCGTGACTTGTAACGGTCGGTAGTACTGCGGGTCGAAAACGGACAGTGGCAGGTCAATCTGGTAACCATTACGCTCTTCTGTTGCCTTCATGATTTCGACGGAGCTGACGTTTTCCACGCATTCGTTCTCCAGCGAGGCTTCCTGAGAGCGGGTGACATCGCTGTCGCCAAATGCAGCCACCGTCATATTCCCCATCGCCAGCGTGTTCCCCCCTTTATCTTTCAGACGTAGGGAGAGTGTCAGAGGCCCGAACCCTTCGCCACTTCCACCGTTGTCCAGGCGAAACTGCCAGACGCAGACATTACCTGGCACCCAGACCATGTCTGTGTTGCGGATACTAATGTAACGCTGTTCTTCGGCCTGAGCCGGTGACAATAGACAGAGGCTCAGAGCGAAAGCTGAGATAACGCCTTTCAGCTTCATCATGGATTTTTCTCCTGATTCACCGGCAGATAAAGTTTCCCCATTTCCTTACCATCGTGTGAATACACCACCGATTTCTCACCCGTGTAGCTGTCGGTTTCAATCCGGAAGCTCAGGGTGATATTGTCCGCAAGACACAGGGCAGCAATCATAGGCTGCACCGTTTTCTGCTGCATATCCGCAATGTAGTAATAATTGCCTGACTCACAGCCTTCCGGCGACTGGTTGGTTTTCATCACCGTATATTGCGGTGTGCCGAAAGCATCCTTCTTTACCCATTCCTGGGCAATATCGGATTTATGCGAGACAACCTTGCTGAATGGTGGTGGAGTCAGGTCTTTAAACTTGGCGATCGCTTTCACGCCAGCATCTTCCTTGCTGTCGCAGCCAGAGGCACTCATTGCACCGATAACTGTCAGAACGGCAAGCACAGGTGGATACAATTTCTTCATGATGCAGATTCCTTATTATTCGTCCGTTCCGTTGCTTCAGCAGTTGCCAGTTCGTCGGCACAACTCAGCCAGACTCTGTTGGGCTACCCACTGCTGCAATTTCTGCTCTGAGGCAGAACGCTTCGCCGCCAGGGCAGCCTGCTGCTGTTTGTTGACACAGTTTTCCGGAAATGCAGCAAGCACCTGCTTGCTGTGAGGTTCATTAACCAGCTCCAGCTGATACTGGGTGTCGATGATAGTGAAGTAACACCCTTTCCCCTGGTCTTCACCCTGATAGACCGATGTCAGGTCGGAGTAATAACCGCTGGCAGGTTTCAGATTCAGCTTGCGCACGGTATGTGTTTTCTTATCGGCGAGAAAATAAGCACCACCTCCCCGCTGACGCAGCAGAAATTGTTTAGTCCAGGGGTAATTGCCAATGACACTGGCCTGGTAGAGCGTATTGTTCAGCGTGTCATTGTCCATGCCATCGGCTGATTTCCAGCCATCCGCCTGCATGTACTGCCAGAATTTGACGGTACCCACGACAGTTTCGGCAAACGCCGGAAAAGCAGCACCAACGTAGAGACTGACGGCCAGCGCCGTTGTAGTCAGTAATTTCTTCATCATGATTCCTTATGAGGTAAAAGACCGTCGCCGGTTCTGGCGAGCAGTGAGTGAAAAACGTGAAAATGGGGAAGGGCTCTGAGTAATTCCGGTTCGGCGAGAACGTTGCGAATCTGAAGGTCAGGCACGAACAATTCCGGGTGCAAGGTAACCGCATGGATATCGTTCAGCGGAAACACCGCCACGCGATGATGATGCTCTCCAGTCAGATACCAGTTCCCGTCGCAGAGTACGAGGCGGTATGGTGCAAGCCCTGAACAGCGACAACCTTCAGCCAGCAGCGTCACACGGCGATGCTCTGATATGGCCCTGACAAGGCGTGTAAATATGCCTGGCCTGGGTGGTGGCAATGACTCCGACTCTGCCCATATGAGGCACGGAGACTCACCAGGTCCACTCAGCAGTGAGCTGACCATGTGGTTATCCATATCAGGAAACAGAGCCTCCACGCCTGACTGACGAGCAAAAGTCAGTACAGCCAGTTCGCGTTGATGGCTTCCTGAGAGCAGACGACAGGTGCCATCGCGATATTCCAGGTCCAGGTACATCAGTCGCTCACGAAAGTCTCGGCGGAGAGTACGGATCGACACGCCAAACTCTGCGGCAAGAAGAGCCATATCCAGTGTTTCACCAGCAACAAGGCGACTGATAATGAGAGACAGCCGAACCGCCAGCCGTTCATGGCGACGCTCAGTCTGGAACATTAGATTTTCTCCATCCCGTTAACAGGCTGAAAATTAAGTGATTAGTGTAACGAAGGGGCCGGACAGGGTATGGACATGGGAAAGCATATTTTTTCAGTACGAGGAATACAGCTGCAATGCGCCCTTGCGCGTTAATGGTGGATTAACCGCTCATTAATTGAGCGCAGGCAGGACAAGGTGTGTCCGTCATAAGTGGTTTGTCAGAAGAAAATCCAGTCCCAGACGGCACGGGCAACGGCCACCACGGCTTCCCGCACGGTTCGAATCACAGCCCTTACAGGCGCAGGCAGAAAAGATGACGATTCCACAGTGCCAATCATTTCATCTACGGCATTGCTAAATCGCTCGCGGGCTTCCTTTTTTAGTGAACCTGTGCAGAGCCTTCCATGCAGTTGTGTCGTCAATGGGCTGATGGCCCGATCAGGCAGATTACGCATCATCGCCTCTACCATCGCATCCAGCCCCCACCCCGTTCGGGCCGATATAACACAGACTGGATGGTGCGGCAGGAAGAGCTGCTGTACAGCGCTCCGCTTGGCCTCAATTGTCGACTGTTGGCTATGAGATGGTGTATTGCTGGTGGTATTCCACTGATGGCAGGGTTCGGCCTTGTCAGCCTGATTAACCACGAACAGAACCCTCTGCTGATACGCCAGCATCACCTTGCGATAGAAGTGTTCATCCACTGACAGTGCACGGTCATCGGTTTTGATAACCCACAGCACTAAATCCAGTTCCGGCAGGATGTGACGATACAGTGCTGTATATTCCTCGTCGCGTTGCTCGCTTTCGCCCACACCAGGTAAATCAACAACCATCAGACTGTGATTGCCATTGCAGAGCCGAAAGCGCAGCACATCACGTGTGCAGGCTTTAACATCGCTGACCGGTGTGACTTCGCCCTGGAACAGGGCATTACAGAGCGACGACTTCCCCACTCCAGTTTTACCCATGATACCGATTACCGGCTCGTACTGCGTAAGACTGCGAAGACGTGCAAGGATAAGTTTTCGAAGCGGGTGTGGCAGTGAAGCCAGGGGTTGCTCAAAGGCCTTAAGGCCGTCCAACTTTTGCATACGAAGATCTCAGCGTGAAAAATAACAAGCCCCGCAATCCGGAAAAGATGCGGGAGATTCACGAAGATAATATCTGTCTGAAATTATTTTGAATTTTGATTAACACGTAATTGACCTTGTGCAGTATAGGACTGAACGATGTCCGTTTAGTGCCAAGAGCGGAAGTTAACCGTTTTAGAAATCATGCTAATTAGCATAATATCTCTTAACTGAAGGGATATGGAGCCGCAGAAATAAATGAAGACACGGCAGTATGCGCAAAAATCAATCTTCGACCTGGAAGCAATCTTCGACCAGTCCCGCAACAATGTTAGTGAACTTGAACAGCTATTGAGCGAGCTGACCTTTCGCAACACTGCCAGGGCACGGACGCTGACGTCTAAAATCGAGCAATCTCTAACTGCACTTAGCGACCGCAGCGAGGTCGCCATGTCGGCTTCCAACCCATCAACATGTAATCCCGATTCGGCGTCCATACAATTTTCTCAAGCTGTGCCCCACAGTGCACCTGCAGCTGTAGAGCAACTGCAACCGAAGGCTATCCCAGACACTGCCATGCGAGAGCAATTCGACAAAGGCCAAATTGATCTAGGTCCACTCCCGTCTTTCTTTCCGTCAGATAAGGCGAATGATGCGCGAGCAATACTGGCAGCATGGACAGCCCTCGAAGCACTGTCGCCTCAAGGTTATAAACGCCCAGAGGATATGGCAACCGGCGACCGCTCCAGGGTTGCTCTATTGGAGCGAGGTGCTCCATGGGGACCAAATGCCCGCAGCAAGCCCAGTTATAAGCTTTATTTCGAGGTCGTCCTCGGCTCCATCGCTCTCGACAAGGCGACGGACGAGCTGGTCAAGGTTTTTGGCGAGGATGAGGAGCGTTCACGCCCGGACGGTAAGAAAGCGGCCATCGGCTCGATCCTGATCGACAAAGAAGGCTATGTGCTTGAGGAAAAAGGCGTTGCCGTTTCCAGTTTTGCCTGGGCACTCAAGCCGGCTCTCGATCTGAAGCTTGGGAGCTTAGGGAATTGGCCGAATGTTGAGCCGCGCATTATTGAGCATCTGAATCGAATAGTTCGCCGCCACAACGAGGATGGAGAACCCATACCGATCGATTTGGATGTCGTTCTTAATGCTTATAAATGGCTTGTGTCTCAGTTCGGTGTACCCGAACATTTGGTTGAGCCACCCACATTCGCGATTAAGGTGTTTCATCATTTCAAGGCCAAGTCGCCGCCTGAATCTTCGTTACTGAATTCCTTCTATCTTGAAGATCTCGGTGAAGCAACCAAATTGCTCGAGACGGGCAAAGCCGGAACCGGTTTGCGCCGCTATATGGGAATTGGCAGGCCTGACCAAAAAATCGACGTGCTATCGCCCATTTCCGCAGTTGAGCCTTTCGTCGCACCGTCGCTCATGCCGCAGGCTCGTTGGCCTTCGAAAGGCGGCCATCCATTGGTACTGCTTCAACAGGCTGCCGTGAATGCGGCGCGTGCTGAGCTGAATGATGCTCCAGGTATCATCGGTGTCAATGGACCACCGGGTACTGGAAAGACCACTCTTCTGCGAGATATTGTCGTTGGGTGCATTCTTGATCGGGCCACGGCGATGTGCGGCTTCAATAAACCGCAGGATGCCTTTTCCACAACAGGCGAGAAGCTGGCATTCGGTTCCAATGCATTCCTGCACTTCTACAAGTTACATGCATCCTTGAGGGGCCATGAGATCGTCGTAGCCTCCTCCAATAACAAAGCAGTCGAAAACGTCAGTAAAGAGCTTCCTCTCAAGGAAGCCAATGGTCGCCATGAACAGATCGCCTACTTCCGGTCCATCAGCGACCTGATTGCGAATCCCAAACGCGCCGGCTATTTCGAAGCCGAGGCCGAGGGGGACATCCCCTCCGACCCTGTCGAAACCTGGGGTTTGATCGCCGCAGCTCTCGGCAAGAGCAGCAACCGAGGCGCGTTCCAGCAAAGTTTCTGGTGGAATGAAGACGGTGGTTTCCTTACCTACCTGAAAGCAGCTCGCGGCTTAAACGTCTTGCGTGAGATCAAAGATGAACAAACTGGCGAAATCATCGATCGCGTGATGCCCAGCGTGGTCGTCAATGAGCGGCCCAGCACCAACGAAGCGGACGCTTTAGCGGCCTGGCGGAAAGCACGAACCGTTTTCCTTAAACTCAAGGAGACGGTAGACGCCGAAATCGCCAGCATCGAAGAGATGCGACGGGATATCCAGGCGCTCAAGGGAGCGACTACCGAACTACAAAGGGTGGAACAGCGTCGTCCGAGTCTGATTGAAGCTGTCGAAGAGGCACACCAAACTGCTGAATCCTACCAATGGGAGCATGAGAAGGCAAAATCGCAGATCGAGCAGGACAAGATCATGCTCAACAGCCACCTTGCTTGCCGTCCAGGTTTCTTCTCCCGTTTGTTCGCGACTGCGGCCTGGAAGTCGTGGAGATCGACACTGCAGAAGCTCTCGGCGACCTTGCAGCAATCAGTCTTACGGGCGCAGGAGACAGACGGTGCCCTGGAGCTTGCAAGGACTAAGTGGAGCAATATTAAGTCCCAGTTACAGCAACTCGACCAGGAAATTTCCAGCAAATGTCAGGCTGTCTCGAAATTGAAGGCAACCGAGGCAGAGGCACGAAACCGCATGGGAGACAGGGTCGTTGATGAGAGATTCTTCGAGCGCGAGCACGAGGCTATCCACCTTACTGCGCCATGGCTTCCCGATGAGGTTCATCACCTGCGAGAGGATCTTTTCGCCGCTGCCCTGACTGTGCATAAAGCGTTCATTGATGCTTCGGCCAGCCGCTTGCAACACAATCTTGGGCTATTGATGTCGGGCATGGTGGCTGGTGCCTTCCAGTCTTCCGCTCACCGTGAACTTCTCCCCGACCTTTGGTCGAGCCTTTTCATGGTTGTGCCAACCGTGTCCACGACATTCGCCTCTGTTCGGACGATGTTCGGGGATCTGCCACCAGAGAGCATTGGCTGGCTTCTTGTAGATGAAGCGGGCCAGGCCGTTCCTCAGGCAGCAGTTGGAGCTATCATGCGGGCAAAGCGCTCCATCGTGGTAGGTGACCCGTTGCAAATCCCACCTGTAGTTTCACTTCCTGAAAAGCTGAACGCCGAAATCTGCAAGTTCTTTGACATTGACCAAGTCGAATGGTCTGCCCCCGCAGCATCTACGCAGACCCTTGCTGATCAGGCATCACGCTTCAAATCCACCTTCGTCATGGACGTAGGTGATCGAGAAATCGGGCTGCCACTCCTCGTTCACAGGCGTTGTCAGAACCCAATGTTCGATGTTTCTAACTCCATCGCCTATGCCGGGCAGATGGTCCATGCTGTCGGGCCTAAAAGACCTGGATCTATCGGCTCGGCATTGGGGAGATCTCGCTGGGTGGATATCAATGGCGATGCTGAGACGAAGTGGTGTCCCGATGAGGGCGAAGCGGTTGTACGAATGCTAAAAGAGCTGGCAGCATCGGGCATTACAAATCCAGACGTATTTATCATTACACCATTCAAGATCGTAGAGCAGAACATGCGTCGGCGTCTCGACAGAGAAACCGACCTGCTGCGAACGTTCGGCGTAAAGTTGGATGAGTGGTGCCGTGATCGTGTAGGCACGATCCACACGTTCCAGGGCCGAGAGGCGGACACGGTCATCCTGTTGCTGGGTGCGCCGAAAGCGAGTCAGCAAAGGGCGCGTCAGTGGGCGGCAAGCCCGCCAAACATAATCAATGTAGCCGTCTCGCGCGCCAAGCAAAACCTGTATGTGGTCGGCTCGGCTTCTGCATGGGCAGCGGCGGGAACTAGTCTGCAGGTCCTGCATCGGCAATTGGCGCAATCAGCCTGACAATCTCCGAGGTGGCCCTCATTGTTAAGGGCACATCGCAACTAATCTTTTATTTAGCTCTGTAACGAGCCGACCGCTATCTGCCAGAAGCGGACCTATCGTGGTTTTAAAAGCCTCCTTCATGAAGTGGCCAACGTTTATCGACCACTTCATCTTTGTAGAACTAAATCACACGGGGATTTAGTTCTAATCTTATCCCACGGCCTGATCGAGCGCCTCGATTGCACCTATCATGGCTTCTACAGTTGCCCTGTCAAATTCTGCCCTGTCGTTTTCATCATGCGTACCTTTATTGAGGTATCGCCATTCACGTGATTCTCCGCTAAAGCCGGTCAAAACCTCGATGGGAGAAAACACGGCATTTTTATTTGGGTCATTAAAATCGGCACGACCAATTTGTTTTTTCAATTGATCTGAGAGATTACGCAGCTCAATAGGTGCAGTTGCTGACCTCAGTTTAAGACTGAGGTTACCGTCACCGTGTTTGTTTACATAACGCCAGACTTTCCCCTTCATCAGCGATTCAAGTGACTGCCTGCATTTAGTCAGCGCCTCCCTGATCTCATTACGTCCATAATGACTTCTCGCTGAAAGAATATAGTTCCTAGGGGCACAGTTAAAATCCACGCGGATATGCAATTCGTCAAGACGTGGTAAAAAACTGAAAGTTCTGGATTGGGCAGCCACTGGAGCTGGCAATAAATTCTGTATGTCTTTAAAGAACTCTTCTCCGTGGCAGGCTAGGATGATTTGCTTATCTGCAAAGAAGGCGTCTTCAAACAGTGTTCTTCGAATAGATTCTCTGTGATCGTCATCGATAGCATTGACCGGATCATCAAATATCAAAAGTGGGCATTGCTCACTGATGTTTTTTGCCAACAAAATAGCCAACCCTATGCAGCGAACATGCCCCTCACTGAGCACATGTAAAGCATCAAAATATTGCGCTGGATTGTTCTGAAATGCCACCTCCAACCGCTGATTCTGCATCAGGGGGAGTTTGATAACAGCAAGCTTTTCTCCTGGAGGGTCATTACGGTTGAATGCATTGTACAAAATAACAATGCTGTCTCCGAGATTCGCAACCAACTGCTGAGGCAAACCATCTTTATAGGCGCTCAACTGCAATACGAACCGGGCATAGGCTCCTGAGATTTCTCTATTTTTTCTTACAACGGATTCCTCAAGTACAACCTCTTCAATAAGTTGCCTGTTTTCCGTATCAAAGTTACCAATCAACAACTGAGCCGCTGCGATGGCCCTTTCTGTCGTACTTCTTCTTGTTTGTAATATTGTTATCTGGCGTTCTGACTCACGCAGCCCCACAAGATCACGCTGCCGGGATTCCCGCAATTTAGCAGCTGCTTCTGTTTTTTTATCTTCTTCTTCCAACTGAAACACCTGTTTCTCCAGAAGAGACCAGGGAGTGACACCATCGCCTGCTGGTTGATGCAGATCACGCCACAAAGCGATGCCATTCTCTTCTCGGAATCTTTCGAGAACATTTTCATGAGGAAGAAACTGGCAACAGGTGCCGACAACTTGTGAGACGCGGTACATCTGCTGGCTGAATGATTGTTCCAACTGAGCTATTTCACCCTGCAACGTTGACAAAAACTCAAGCTTCAGCAATTCTGCACTGGCATGACTGTAGGGGTTTTTCGTAGCTTGCAGGAGTGGGGTATGGCATGCAGGGCACTGTTCTGGGCTGGAGCTCTGTAACTGGACGACTGCTTCGAATAAACTTTTAAACGAAACCTGCAGGCTCGCCTCTGCCAGTTGTTTCTGTTTGCCATACAGATCCGCCAATACAGTTTCAACAGAGCCATTTAAGTCCTTCAACATCGCACAGGTCAGGTGACTCTTGTTCGGAAGAGGTTTCTGTAACTCTGCCTCAAGCTGCCGGATGGTCCCGATATTTTGCTCATCCCCTTTTAATTCAATCATCATCTGCTGAAAAGAAAGGCCCTCGCGGTACCCAGAAGCCAGCGTATGTTCCTCAGAAACTAGTCCTTCAAGCTCCGTCTTACCCGCTTCCAGTTGTTGGATGGCTCCCTCGAGTGTGCGGCGTTTTTCTGCAAGTTGAGCGGCTTTTACGCCTATCAGATCGATGTATCTGCCATCAATCTCCGCAGTGAAATTTCGGACAAAATCATTGAATACATCCAGCCCGAATAACGTTGAAATTAGTTCGGTCTGCCTTGCCGGGGCCAGTGCCGCAATTCTTGAAAAGTTGTCGATGCGGTTTTTTTCAACAAAGCAAAAGCGGTGCAGTGCTTCGTTATTCTCAATTTCCACATCATGCCCTTGAGATCCAACACCAGTAATCACAGGCGCAGAAAACTGATTGACGTATGCATTTCTAAAATAGTCGGTTTGATTACGAAAGCGTTTACTTTCAGCCTCAGCAACGCTACCCAATAATGTATATTCAAGTGCTTCGCAGAAACTGGACTTCCCGGTACCATTAGGCCCATAAATCAGCACCAGACGCGAATCCAGATCAAATTCCTCCTGTCTGGCAAATCCTCTGAACGGTCCAACGGACAGCCTTTTTAGCCGACTGAACGTGGGGACACGTTCGGAGTTCTGCTCAGGCAGTGGCAGGACTTCCGGACTGAGGGTATCCCATGAAGACTGCGCCAGATCGACGATGCGACGAATCCGCTGGCCCTGCGCGGTACCTAACGGGATAATACTATCCATATTATCCCACACTAAGTTCGCAATTTTTCTAACATCGCCAGGTACATCTGCTGTGTCTAAAGTTTGGAAAAAGCGCAAAAACTCGTTGCTGAGCATCATGAATCCTTTTTGACTTGTCGTTTTCTCTCGTTGTAAGGCAATGATAGAAGATACACTTTCAACTTATGTATTCACGTGATCTACAAATCAAATATCCGCAGTTCCGCTCCCATGTTGAACTAACCCGGATCAAGATAGTGTGAATCACCACGATTTTGATAGCCATGCTAATTTGTTAAACAAAATTACTGGTTAAACTCTCAGGTGTATGGTATGAGTAAAATCTCGGTGGATGGGGCGTTAGAGTGCAAGGAAATGTATGGCCACTAGTTACATTAGTGAACACAGTGCTGAATACTATTTAGTACCAGCGCTCAAAAACATTTTACAGGAACAATATAGCCATATCGCCCCAGTGTTTCCGTGGATATCCCGAGAGTTTAGCAATATCTCAAAATATCTTCATAAAGAGGACCGGTTTCATGTGCTGGTAATGTTTCCGCGCAGACCAAAAATAAATGCCCCTGATGATTGTGAAGTATATATCACCATTAATGAAGAATTGGATGCTTTTAATAAAATAGGGAAAGAAAAAGGGGTTCCAGTGATAGCTGGTTGCCCCAGGGCTGTAAATATCTGGGGCTTATCAAATTGTAATAATTACGCATGGATAAATCTTAGTCAATTTAATTATCATGAGTATTTAAACCCAGTAAGTAATTTGAAAAAAAATGGATGTTTGCTAGAGAAAGATGACATTCTATCTCTTGTGAGAAATAGTGCCATTTTTAATTTAGAGTCTTTTGAAGTTTTTTTCCGATATGCAAAAGAGACTCAACCTCACAGGATGTATGGAAGTCAATATAAGCCTGTATACTTTCTGATTAAGACACACTAACACAAAAACGTTACCATTTTCAGCCGTCCATTAACTCAGCGTTAATGTCCACTCCTCGCCCATAGCAGACTTCCAAGTTAACTAGTCTACTTAATGCTAAAAACAGACATTGCTCACAATATCGAGTTAATAATTCGGCCGTTGATCACTCCCATTGAAAAATTTCTCAGTATCCAATATACCAATGTTGAGGACTTCCCTCTTACATCTCTAAAGGATAACTACCATGGGTCTTAAACCTGGTCCAAAGCCAATTGCTAAATCGACAGGAAAACCGGATCAACGCCGACGAGATAATAAAGATACTCCTGGCAACACTCCGGGACTAAAGCCAAGTAAGTCCACCGGGAAGTAAAAAAATCAGGGTATAAATGACTTATTTATACCCTGACTACATATCCAGTCTACTGAAGGTATTTCTGCAGCCAGATGCACGTTCCTTCCATATCATACGCCTTTGCCCCATATCCTTTCGCAAGCAAAGACTCTGGTAAATACTCGTCATATTTATCCAGATACTTGTCAGGAACAACTGCAGCAAGCTCAAACTCTGAAGGTAACCCCGACAATAACATTTTCTTAAGTGCACGCTGGACAGAGGCAACGTTTGAATCCTCTACCTCAATCACACCTGCAAATGAACTGGCTTTAAAGCCGCAACGTATAAGCAGGGACGTAATTGTATTGACAATTTTATCCCCCATCCACGGGATCACATAGCAGTTCTGACCGGTGGCAATAAAACAGTCATTTTGTAGATTGTAGCGTTGGAAGTTATTACTGGCTTCCGCAAAGAGGCTTCTGGCAGCAGCATCAGCATAATCGACTCTCTTGCTGCCTACCACGATACGGTAATCATTTTCCCTATAGATAGCGAGCATCTCCTGGCGAACAACATCATGAACAGACATCCCGCTACCACTGAATTGTGGCGGCTGCCCGCCTTTAGTCGCCTCAACATAGATAACCTTTTTTTCGACCTCGATCTCTGTCACTTTCCAGCGCCGTCCGCCGAAGATGATGTGCTGCTCAGGCAAAAGTGGGGAGTCTACAGGCACTGTGCCAAGAGTTCGGTTTCCCGTAACAATCCGAAACTCCTCAGGTGTATTGAATACGGCATAAAACGTATAGTGATTAGTCAACTTCTCCCCCGCAGCCCCGACAACTATTTCACCGCTGGCAAGTTGAGTGAGCAGGCCACATATCCCCATATGTGTAAGCAGACTTTTGAAGTCATTTATATCGACATTCCGGAACGGACCTGTCTGGCAAAGTTGTGACCAGAGCTGATCGGCACGAACTCCGCCCCATTGCGCAGTAATAGCAAGGATCTGGTGTAGCAGCGTTGAGTAATGTTTCTGCCGGACATCTGCAGGCTCGAACCAGCGTTTAGAGATCATCAACCTGATCATTGCCATCGCCTGGACCAACTGCAGACGTAAATGATCCACAATGCTGCTGGTTGCGGTAAGTTCAGATTCAGTAATTAACATTCTCAGCACCGATGGGGAACCGCGCCGCCCTGAACGTCCCATACGCTGACGCAGACTGGAAACAGAATGCGGAGGTGTAACTTGTATGACCGACTGCACCTTACCAATATCAATACCCAGCTCTAGCGTCATTGTACAAACAGCGGTTGTGGGCAAATTCCCTTTCTGCAGTCGGGCTTCAAGCGTCTCACGTAACTCCCTGGCCAGGGAACCATGATGAGGAAAGAATTCGTTAGGAACGACATTTGCCTCACACATGTCGCTCAGTGTTGCCGCTATGCTTTCAGTACGCTTTCGACTGTTAGCAAAGACCAAGTGGGAATTGCCACGGCAGAGCCTGAAAATATCCGCGCAGACGAGCTGTTCGGCAGAGCTCTGGAGCTCTTCTCCTTTTTCGGGCACCCGCTCAAGATAACCTTTAACCTGAACCTGCAGTGTGGCTGTGCTATTACTGTCTGTTACCGTTTCACAAGGTAATCTCCTATCCGGGCGCAATAGTTCTGGCACTTTTTCCAGCTCTCCCAGCGTGGCACTCAACGCGATACGGGGAACTGGATTTAACTGGCGTCCTAGCACATGGTCAATTCTATTAAGCAGAGAAAGCAGCTGTATACCACGCTCTGAGCCAATAAAAGCGTGGAATTCATCAATAACAATGTATGCCACTGAAGAAAACGCCTGTTTGAGCCAACCCAATGAGTTTATGAGCAAAGACTCAAGTGATTCAGGTGTGATAAGTAAGATGCCAGACGGGTTTGTCCGTGCTTTCTTCTTTTTGCTTTGTGGTACATCCCCGTGCCAGGGCGTCACTTGCATTTCCAGGGCTTCACCAAGACTCTCAAGACGACGGTGCTGATCGTTAATTAATGCCTTCAACGGGCTGATATAGATAATGCCAAATCCACCGGTGAGATCTGCAACCGCCGAACAGGCAGGCAGAAAGAAAGCCTCTGTTTTACCCGCTGCTGTACCTGCACTAATTAGTACATCACGATCACGGGCTAAAATTGCTGGAATAGAACTCTCCTGCAAGGGCCTTAATGATGACCAGCCCTGCTTATAAACCCACCTACGGACACGGGGATCGAGACTATTGTAGGCACTGCTCATAGTCTGAAATTCGCCAGACCATCATCGTGATCGCTTTCCTCCACAATGGCGTCATCCATATCGCTGGGCTTGTCTTCTTCAATCGCCACCCCCTCGATGAGCGCTTGCCAGTTCATCGTTCTGTTTTGTTCCAGCACAGCCAGCATATCCAGAAAACCTTTTATGGTATTGCGGGGAGTTCGAAAGTAAGCATCTCCGATGGTTTTGCTGCAGTGATGTAGAAACCCGGTCAGAGCATCATCTGGTACCAGATAATTCGCGGGATCTCCACCAGCATAAACATGACGAAGATTTTTCAGTAAAATATACAGTTCCTCAGGAGTGAGGCTGGCAAGATGCAGCGTGGGAGACGAGTAGTCAATCACTTCTGCTTTCTGTGCGAATCGGTTTTCTGCCAGACGCGACTGGAGCGCTTCATAGCTGTAGAGCCCCTTACGTGGATCGAAAAGAAACTCTGGCGTCCCCCCGAGGATAAAACCAATATTTTCGGCGGAGCCTTGCAGGCAGTCATTCAGGATCCGCAAGATCTGTTCGTAGTTGGCTGTTCTCGCTTGCGTATTATTCAACTTAAAGAGGTTCACCATCTCGTCGAGGCTAACTAAAAGTCCGGCATAGCCTGCCTGACGGACAAAAAGGCTCATCAATTTCAAAGAATCATAGAATGAGGCGTCTGAGATAATGGTTCTAACGTCGAGATCATTACGGGCATCAGTTTTGGTAGTGTACTCGCCTCGCAACCAGCGAATGGCATTGGATTTTAAGGTTTCGTTATCCTGCTCGTGCCCGCGCCAGAATGCGTCAATGACCTTCGCAAAGTCATATCCGCCCACCATATCTGACAAAGCGGCAAGGCGTTTATGAATTACTAATGATACCTGGGAGCCGTTCGCATCAGCCTCCTTCCTTGCCTCAGTAACAAACCTTTCCACAACGCTAATTAACGCATTGCCATCTGGTTTGTTTCTGGTGGACATATTTTTCATAAGCTCGGAGTAGAGATTACGAGCCTGACCTCCCGATGAGTGAATACGTCTGTCGGGAGAAAGGTCTGCACTGACCGTGACCAGCTTCTTCTCTAACGCAATAGACCGCACAACACTTAAAAAGAACGTTTTACCAGAACCGTACTCACCGATGATAAGTCTGAAGCTCGCCCCACCATCAGCTATCCGTTCAATATCCTGATGGAGGGCAGTTATCTCATTCACGCGACCAACCTGGATATGCTGAATACCTATCCTTGGCGTTACTCCTGATTTAAGTGACTGAATAATAGCGTCGCGTTCTTTCACTCTTATACGTGTTACAGACATTCACTAACCCTCTAATTCTTTGGCTATTTCCAGGTCAACCCAAATATGATCATCAGTATCTTCCAGCACTGGTGCATCAACCACCGCATAGGACCAATCATTGATCACCTCAAGCGCACCGCCGAGCATTAGGTTCCAGTTACTGCACAACTCTGTCGCCTCTTTTCTGGACCATTGTTCTTTATCCAGCAACCTGCGATAAAGTTGGCTATGAGCGGGGTCAAGGCCCTCTTCCCCGGTTAATGAGGCTGGAGCGCTTTCTGGTTGTTCTGGTTCTTCTTCAGTGAAAATCGAGTTCAGTAATTTACGAACATCATCAGTGGCAGATTCGTGGCGGGCAAGTACATTGGCATCCAATGTAAACCCTGCCGTCGACTGATTAGCTGGTACAGATGAAACGAGAGCAGTTTCAGTTGCGGAATGCTGATGGATATTGCTTGATACGGATGAAGGATCCAGCCCCAGGCTTGTATAAATCTTCTCAAGCTGTTTGACTTCGGCAGGCGTAATTCTGCCATCAGAGCAAGCAACACTAACGATAATCTTACCCACAGCTGATTTTTCCGCAGCACCAAGTAATTCAATCCGGCTTTTCATTCCCGTCATATTAGCCGGGGTATGAAGCTGCCACGTTAAATATGCGTGTAGAGAGCGCTTTTCATCATCGCTGAAGCCGGCATTGTTGTTTATGGCATTCTCGAGCACTTTCTGTTCGGCTTGATCGAGAGAATTGTCAATCAAGGCGACTACCGCTCCTAATCGGAGCGTCAATACAGCTGTGATAAATTCAGGAGAAGGAGAGAAGCGTCCACCTTCACCAGCAGGGAATAAAACAAGAACACCATCGACATCTGCTTTTACGTGGTGGTAATAGGGGTCAGGAGCCAGACAGTACCCCATTTTCTGAGCAAAGGCCTGCATCAAGTCGGCCTCTTTTTTATTGATCTTCGCCGGACAGGTAGCATTCATATGTGACCAGTAGTCAGCAACTGAAACTACCCCAGCCTTACTAAGGATCGCGTCATCAGCCCACCGTTTGAATGCACTTAATATTTTTTCTGCGCTTTCGTTAACGATTTCTGAAGGCAGCAACAAAATTGCAGCGGTATCATTTGCTGACGTGCCTTTTCTACCAAGGTAACGACTGTAAGCATCCAGTTCATTTGTGCATATATCGGCAAGGGTCATAAGCTTCTGAACAGGGCCTTTCAATGCACTTGGATCAGGCAAGTCGGGAACAGGAAGCCGAATACCTCGCAAACTAGGACTTGCAGGTGTGTAATCTAAACGCAGACGCGCTTTATTCGGCTTCACGACTATCCCTTCATCGTATTTAAAGGTGTAACGCCGTTTAAAAAGTGCAGCAAATTCTTTCGCGCAGCGGCGGGCGGGGGTTCGCAATGAGTATTCAGTATGGTTTGTCACCCACGTCAGAGCCAGATCAGCTGGCACCGGGGCTCCTGCCTCAACTGTCTTTGCAAGGATTAGCCTGAACTGCATGCCATTGCTGAACTCCGAATCATTGCCGAGAGCTGCTGCAAGATTTTCGTTCGGGCGAAGAATGGACATCGCTTCAAGTAACTGGGACGAGTAGTTCCGGAAAGATCGGTTTTCATTGAAAACCGATCTGAGACGGCAGATCTCTTTGAAAAGAGAATAGAACTCATCGTCAGATATACTGTTGTTCCTGCTGTCAACAAGTGCCCGTCTTTCCAGACCATACAGATAAATAAAAACGTAACCAATTGGGCAAGAAGTGTCACATCTATCGCTTGCAAGCCAACTCAGGTACGCGCCACGAGCTTCAGGTGAAAGTGAGGAAAAACTGGGCCAGTACCCTAATGAACTATCTTCATAAATGTAAGGTGTGGGGTATATCTTAAGCGTGTCGTCAATTAGCGATGCCTCGCTACTATCATCATAATAACCACCTGAGTTATGCCCGGCAGGTTTCATTCGCTGTCCAAGATAGAAGTGGCCACCGGTAACCTCTACCCCACCGACTGTGATCACCTCTCCCGGTAAAATCCAGCGAGCCAAAGCACCGGTAGTTTTTGAGAGATTCTGGCGTTGAGTGGCAGTTATGCTGTATTCGACATTCCGTCCGCCACTTAGTGTAAACGTAGCCAGATTGTCATCTTCGCTGTCATCGTTGTGCATTACCGCCTGATTTTTTTTGTTGTTAGCAAGCCATTCTTTAGGTGGTGCTTTCACAGGAGCGGAAGTATAAGAGCCTGAGGACTTAGCTTTCTTATTTTTGAAAAAAATAATATAAATCAAATAAATAGCAATTATAAATATCCAGAACTCCATGAGGCAGTAACCTTAAAAATAGCTTTTCACCAACAGCGAAAAGATGACGATTGGAAGTGGATTAATCTCAAAATAATACTTCTAAACTACAAAGGTTAAAAGCAAATCACAACCTTCCCGAACCTCCGATTTTCGCTTGCTACGGCCCCTGCAGAGCATGAATTTCGTCTATGTCCAGAAGCGGACATTGATAATTCAGAAACAATGGCTGGAGTGTGGTATCAGACCCTCACCTGATGCCTGCCAGCATCGCACCTCGCTTCATGTCTAACCTCTCTATTAGCCCGGCATGGTCAGTGGCTCTGTTGACAATGGTGCCACTTTCCAATACGTTAAGCACAAGGTTAGCGCGACCCGGCAGCTCACGGCCAAAGCGGAATGCAGCGCAGACTTATCAAATCTTTTTTGGTTAAGTGTCTTTGATTCTTATGGTTCGTGAGCACATAAGACAGACTAGAGACTTAAACCATGAAACAACTCCCTACATGCGCTGAAGCAAAAGCCCACGCTAAATACATTTCACGGTCGCTCAATATTAATCTAAGCTACGCCCGGGATGCAGTGGCATTACGCTATAACTGCCATAACTGGTCGGAACTCAGCACAGTATTTGGTCAGCTTAGCGATAAGTACATGTCGTTCTATGGCCTTGCCAGCCATGAAGAAAAGCGTGTTTTTAGCCAGCTTCTGGCACCGTATATCGCAGAATTGCAAAATGCCATTCATCCTGACCGCCATGTGCCGGAAAGCTTGATACGTAAGATCGCTGAAGGCCATATTTCCCGGGTATCCGGTAAAGTCATGTCGGCTGTAATACGTGAATGCGAGGATTTTCCTCCCACGACAGTTAAAGACATCATTGAACTGCTTGAATTTTATGATGAAACGGTCAGCCGGGTATTAGCAGGACATCACAAACAGATCCCGACCAATAATCCCTGGCTGGAACCTTGGGTATTTGGTGTGCGCTTTTATGCCTATTACCACTTTAATGGCAAGCAGGTCACCATCTTAAGCCGGGAGTGGGATTTAGATATTCATGATGCCTACCTGCCACATGCCTGTGACAGAGTATTTTCACGCCCATGGTTTCAGGACTATATGATCGGCTATCTGGCCTACCTCGTGAAGCAATTTATCGGATTGGGTTACGACGGTACCGTTAAGATTTGTTGCATTAATAATTATAGCGCGCTGGATTACCATCAGAAAAAAGCAGCCCCCAACGGTCGTGTGGGGCTCAATCACTTATACAGAGAGTTACTTAATCGCGGGGGAGAAGAAAAGTGGTCGTTTAGTCAAAATGGTCATAAACATGATTTTGGTATCGAGCTCGCGTTTGCCGCATTGACCTCATTGAAGAAAGGAAGAAAATGAGATGAACAAAGCCGGGAAAATAGCGTATTCATGGCTAAAGGCACAGAGCGATAGCGAAAAAATTCGATTTATTGCACAAGCGCTGGGGAGTGTCGAATATCAGGCGTTTATAAAAAAACATCAGCCTGAAAAGCAGCATGCCCACAATCTACCTTTAAGTTTTTTGAAATGGTATTTGCCTCAGAAACTAGTGGCCTCCTATCAGGGCAAGGAGATCGGCCTGAGAAGTGTACCGGAGACGGTTGGCGATAAGCTGGAAATTCGGCATACCTGGATGCCAACAGGACAGTTTGCTCCTTCGCGTCATGGATCTTACATACCACTGGGAACCCACGTTGCTTGTACTGCTCTGATGCAACCCTTTTTGCAAAAACAGCAGGAAAAATGTCTGGAGCAGGCCTGGCAGGCAGCACTTCCCCTGCTTCTGTCACCTGACATCAGTAATAACAATGAATTCACCGCTCCATGGCTTGATTACGAGCCCTATCTCAATGGTGAAACGGATGTGTACTTTTTACTGGATGAACCTCAGGAAAGGGTCAAGATTGGAATATCAGGTAATCTCAGGCAACGCGTGGATACCTTGAAGCAACAACATAATACCAGCCTGAGTCTTATCTCCATAATACCCGCAGGGGGTATTGAGACAGAATCCGCATTACATCTTTTCTTTAAAAAATACAGGTTGGATCAGAAGGGACTTGGTCGAGAGTGGTTTTCTTACACGGATGAATTATGCGAATTTATCAATACCCTGAACACCTATGCAATCAGGAGCCACTGTCTAAGAGCTTACGGCATTATCTGACATAAGATCGTATCCTTATGGCCCGTGGCGCTACGCACCTACAGGTGTGAAAAATCGATTATTTAACCCCTGTGCCGTATGTAACCATTAAGCCAGTACAGGTCTGGCAGAACCAGTCAACAACATGCCAGAATGAACGCTACAAGCCATCAGTCTTAGCAAGAGAAATTATATCTTCTTCGGAAGCGGTCACGATGATGAGTACAGCAAAAACCTTTCTTATTACGCTACATCCAGATCACACCAACTGCCTTTACGCGCTGGTGCGTATCAGATATCAAGACTTATGCCCTAGAACTCCGGTTCATGTCAGACAGAGAGTCTACAGTAGAGCGCAATATATTCTTTATCATATTGCTGACTTTCACCGGCACAAGGTAATTCAACCTAGATGAGTCTAAGGTTGCCACGGGATAGATGAAAACGCATGGCATGGCAGGAACAAGAATCAACGTTACTTTTTGCCCTGGTAGACCACTGTTATGTTGTCTGGTTTTCTTAACGTCGGGGCCGTAGCAGGGTCAATCAGGTACACAGGTACTATCACAGCATTTTTCCCACTAAACAGGATTGGCACCCAGCAGTGAACTCGTGGGTCTCCTGTCGTCTCCGGGATACCACTTGTACCGTATGACATAAGATCAACCACATTGATAAAAAGCGCCTTACCTATATCAAAAAAAAACTCGTTAAAAACCACATCTTTTGCCAGCAAAATCACAGCGTCACCTGCCGCAAACTTGACTGGCGATGAGGAGAGTTCTGAGGTCTCGGCATCAGCAAATATAATCCTTTCGGTATAGATAAAACAGGCGTAACGGGCATCCTGTTCTGACCTATCCAGGATAAACTGACAGAGCTCTTTGATATGTCGATTTTCGACCCTGCCAACTGCATTATCCCGACGGTAGTGTCGTTTATGTTCGCGAACATGCACCTTGCCATTGACGCTGTCAAAGTCATACCCTTTTCCAACCTGGAGCTTACTTTCCCAGATTTCCATGCAGTACTTTTCAGCAGTCACAACATTTCTTCGGCGAGGCAAATCCTGCTGGTAGACACCAGACAGTAGCCGGGCCTTAAGTTCGTCCGCAAGCTGATAATAACGATTAATATCTTTCAGTACCGGAGCGGTAGCATCCAGCAATGTGGAAATAACCTGCGACCGTGAGATCTTCTGTTTTTTGCTGTATTCATCAACAACACGCAGAGTCTCAGAATTAGTTACATTGAAAGTTATTCGTTCTGACATGCCAATCGCCTATTAAGCATTTTTGGGAAAGTGCATAACAATTAACCTTAAACACCTTCATTATCAACAAGTTTATTTTTTTGATCTTTCTCTTTCGTTATCAATTCATAGTAATATGCTCTCACGTAAAAATACTGAATATGATGCTGTCAGGACAGCCTGGATACCAGGAACGAACATTTGGGTTTTTAGTATAATTAAGGTCTTCATGTTTTAAGAACTTCCTCTTCATATCCCCTCCCGCTTTGATCCGCTTAACCCGTCTGTATATCTCCTGTCCCCACAGTACTGCTCAGTAAACAGAAATACTGTGACTTTCCTGCATAAAAATTACGTATCACCACCTTCCTTTGTACACACACTACAGAGGATTAAATCATGGACTTTCCCTGGCCCTGGAACCGCAAATACACAATGAACTGGTTCCTGCTGTCGTTACTGAACCACCATCTTGATCAGCTACTGGAACGTTACTCCCGCCTTCAGCCCCTCAGACTCGATGTGTTCTATCAGAATGACACATGGCGTTATAACCATCACGGATGGTACGAGACAGAAAGGGAGGTACGCCAGTTAACAGAACATCTGATGTTAGAGAGCAACATCGTGGGTCACTTCTGGGTGCTGGAGTGTACTTCCCGACACAAATGCCATGCCCATATTGTGATGTATCTTGATGGTCACCATAACCAGGCCACCTTTCCGGTGGCTGAACAGGCAGGGGCTGTCTGGCAGAAGATTACACAGGGTGAGGGGTACCACAATCGCTGTGATCGTAAGAAATGCTACGAAGCCGATATCACCCGCCCCGTCAATTACGATGATGCTACAGCCATCGACAACCTGCGCTACATCATCAGCTATCTCGCCAAGGAGAAATCAAAACACGGGCAGACTTACTACGGGGCCAGCGAGGTACCACCCGCAAGTGGACTGGGCAGACCGCGAGGGCTTCGATAAAACGACGCACTTTTTTACGTCAGTTCCGGTTGTTATGCCGGAGAAAGCTACAGTGATTCATCACACGACTCCGGTACTTACTTAGCTACCGGAGAATCTCATCATGACAATTAAACCTTCCCTGCTTGAAGACCAGTTTGTCGATATGGCTTTTATCACCCGGCTCACAGGGTTAACAGATAAATGGTTCTACAAGCTCATCAAAGACGGTGAGTTTCCGGCACCCATCAAGTTTGGTCGCAGTTCCCGCTGGCGACAGAGTGAAGTCGAAGCCTGGCTGCAGGCCCGTATTGATGCATCCCGTGGGGAGAATTCCGCCCTGGCAATGACCCACAAACTTACTGTAACTCCCGTAGAGGCGTTGTCATGAAAACGCCGTATTCCCGTCATGACTTCCTATTGCAGCATTACCAGCGCTGGCTGGACGATTTCACCCGTCTGGCTGTACGACATGGGTTGTGTCAACCGAACATCCAGGCCAGTCATCAGCTCACCATAGGTTCGCTCCGCTTCACGGGTACGGGGCAGGTCACTACCGTGGTACCTCATGCTCTGTACCGGTTGTTCTGCGGTAATCAACCCCCGGTCATCACGGTGACAGAGGACATGTCCACCCGGCTGGATTCAGACACCACGCTGCTGCTTCACCATCCCATGCTGGAAGGCATATTGCTGAGTGAATGCGCCCGACTGAAGCAGTTCCCGGTACAACGGGCACTGCTGGTGATGCTACAGCGACTGACCAGTCAGGAAATCCGATACAAAATAGTCTGGCTGTGCTGGCGCGATTTGATGTGCGGGGATGACCCTTGCGACTGGCTGGAGCGTCTGGTCGGACAGCCAGACGACGCGCTTTATCTCTGGCTGGGTGACCGCCAGGATAGTGATCCCGTTTTAACCTTGATGATGGATGAATATCTGCTGTTTACCGGCAACTGATGCCAGAGACGAAAGCACATCTTCCCCCCCAATCCCGCATTACTTTCCACAGATGCCGTTTCCCGCACCGCTTCACACTGGCGGAACGGCGCTGTCTGCGATTCAACGATAAGGATTTACAGATGAACTCAACCATTTTTACCGCGCACTGTCAGGCCTGGCTTGATGACCTCACCCGGCTGCAGGTCACTCAGGGGCTCTGCCAGCCTGAAATTAAAAAGTGGCACAGGCTGACCGTGACGTCCTGCTCGTTACCGAACGAGCTTACCGGACTGCTCATTATTCCGCAGTTTTTGCTGACGGTAACACAGGCTGCTTGTGTGGAAGAAGAATCAGTAGCGGGACGAATCATTAAACGTGCTGAAGGGCCATCGCTGGCGGGGATATTGCGCAGTGAATGTTACCGGCTGGGACTCAGTGCCCTTGCAGAGCAGTTATCGCTGCTATTCCGCCAGTATCCACAGCCCGGTATACGTGAATCACTGATGCTGCTGTGCTGGTGTGAGCTGGTGAAAGGGATTGAGCCGGAAGCATGGTACGTACTGCATCTGCTGCTTCCGACCACACTGAAGAAGTGGATCAATACACGACAAAAAGAGTTCAATGGTTTATCGGCACTGACTGAGGATTACATTCGTGCCACCCGGCCACTGTGAAGATCGGATACCTGTCCGTAACAGCGATCCGGTACCGAGCGGCATGCGCAATGTACCGGAGCATACGACCTGAATTGAGCATAAAAATACGCGCTTACTGTATGGCTGTAACGGAGTAGCTGGTCATCGGTTCACCGTGCGCCGACGAAGTTTCGATTTCTGAGTCTGACAGTTTTTTACGTCAGCATTCCATTATGTGACAGCCATACCGATCCCCCCTTTTAATCCCTTTAATCCATCTAATCGCAAGGCGCAGACTTCCCTTTTCGGAACGACTTGCGCCAGCCCTCAGGAGTCTGAAGATGTTTGCCAAATTCTTCCTCGCACACAACGGTAGACGGTGCAGTCTGGCCTACCAGACCGATAGATACATTACAGAACATAACATCCTGGTCGAGGTACTGGCATGCGCATGCTGAAATGCTACCTTGCTAAGAATCGTGACGGGCATATTGTGACTGCTAAAGACGCGATGCAGTCACCAGGCAGGGTATGGACCTGCTCTTCCTGTGGCTGTCAGTTGATACTTCATGCGGGTTCATCTGGTGAGGCCCCCTGGTTTGAACATGACCAGCGAACAGTGACGACGAACGTTCTGATGCAATGTACTCATCTCGATCCTGAAGTGAAAGCCGAAGCCCGATGCCAAAAACTACGCAGAATCATCGGCAATCTGGATGCACCTGTAATGGTGCTGTTCTGGCATTGCGTGTGGTGTGGAAATCATTACAGTGGGAAAAAGCATTGCACTTCATGCGGAACAGGCATCTACAGTATCGAAGAAACTGACAAGCAATCAGATGCGAACTGATTGGGCATGGGTTATTTCCTTAATATGATGAAGATCGCTTTAACACTCATGTTATTTCAGGAAATCTTATGGAGTATTTAAACGATGAGCTGGCAGAAATGCAGCAAGTAAAGCGGGTAGTTCAGCAGGCCATCGACCAGTACCCACGTCTGGCTGTATTTCGGTTGACGCTGGACTGCCCTGGCCCTGAGACAATCGGATGTTTTCAGGATACCGTCTACCGACAAGTAAGTGAACTGGCAGCAACCCGACAATTGAGGGGCAGGCCATCACCACCAACAATTCTCAGATGGATTGGAAGCAATATTTCTCCCCACTCATATCAGACACTACTGATGCTCAACCAGGACACTTTTTACCTTTCCCGATACGACTCACTTCCGGAGAAGTGTTTCCATACAATGAAAACTCTGCTCCGTCAGGCATACAATACAACCCGAATAACGAATGATCTGTATCAGAGTAATGAAACAAAAATAACCGTCTTCAGAGTGGACAGAACCCAGGCGGGCCTCTCTGACGCTGAGCATAAATTATTACAGGAAAATGCCCTGTCGTTCCGATCTGCAGCGATTACACAGAGCCCCAGTATCTTTCCCTGACTGAGTGACGAAACTAAAGACGCCCCCCAGCTATACGTTGCGTATGTTCAAATATCAGATCTAAATCACAGTATTGTTAAACATACCTACATCATAAAGAAAACTCCTACCAGTTCTCCTCATGAAGATTTGGTACGATTTCAAAATGAGACTTAAGTGTATTAAGCTTTGAGGGACCCTGGAGTCCCTCTTTTTTATTCCACGCTGAATAACATCTCCGTACAAACATCATCCCCGCTGCACCTTCCTTTCAGGAGTTAAATAATGCGTAAACAAATATCAATTACATCACCAGATAATTATCTGGCGACAATACAGTTTCGACTGGATGAAATTACTAATAGTAATATTGTTCAGGAAGACTCACATGAGGAAACGTTGCGTTATCATACTCTGGCCTGGGTAAACGCAGCCTCTTCAAATGGAAAAAAAATAGCATTCATCGCACCAGTTTTTCTGGTCCGGTGTCTGAATCCTGTAACCGGGCCAGCATATGTCCTCCCGCCATCGTGCGAATTACCGGAACCATTCACAACTGACACCCCATCTCTTTGTCATATTTTACTGAACGAGCTTCAGCGACTGGGCATGATGAAAAGGTATAAAGGGTTAAAAAATACATTAGAGTTAATAAAACAGAACTGGCTAAAAGAAAAGCTGGTTTTGACTAACTGGTATCTGTTGATGTCAGGGAAAAATTATTGGATATGCAGTGACCAGAGCACATGCAATGATAATGTTCTGGATTCAGAGATAACCCGCTGTCTTCAGGCACACGGACATCTTCATTCAGAGATAGATGCCTGTGTCTTTTTTTCACACTTCGGGTGTTGGTCAACAACTCCATATTTCTCTAACAACTTATCTGATAGCGACTGATTTCACCCCTTCAATCTTCAGAATCTCCGGACAAAGATTGCTTATTGATTTTCCTGGACGTAATGTCAGTACCAGAAATAATTCCCATACTTTATCTTCAGACGGATTTTCTTTCAGTGACCGAAAATCAAAACGGATTGACATCGTCTGCAGCATCGTACATACCCTCGAAACACTCTGCGGGCTGAGTTTGACCAGCAATCCACAGTGTCTGCTGAGCAAGCGATTACTCAATTGACGAAACACTTCCAGCACAACAAGAGTCAGAAAAGCACCGTAAATACCAATCTCGTACAAACCGCTACCTATCACCAGTCCAATGGCCGCGGTGACCCACATACCAGCGGCTGTGGTCAACCCTTTTACGATTTGCTTCTGAATGATAATTGTCCCTGCCCCCAGGACCCCCATACCGCTGACCACCTGTGCAGCGATACGGCTTGGATCTAAAGCGACATGGCTTTCCAGCAGAATATCTTCAAAACCATATTTGGAAATAATCATAAACATGGCGCAACCAATACCAACCAGGATTTAGTGATACAGATCACACAATTTAAAATAAGTAACTTAATTAATATTTTAGTGCCAAGAGGATACTAATATTTTGTAAAGAAGTTCAAAATATCAGAAAAATTACATGACACAGAAAAAAACCAATAATTAATGCTATCTAACAGTATATTTAACTTAAAAACAATTTTATATAGCAAACCAACAGAGCATTATAAAAAGCAATATCTTACAGAGATTTAAAAAATCAACAATAGGATTATTTTTCATCTACGCAGTAGCTATATAGCACATTCCATAATGATAGCAGAGATTAGAGACCTTATAATCTCTCATCCAATAGTAATTTTGCAAATTATTCTTAAATTACGATCGACTTACTCGATCGATACGATCGATATTACTACATTTAATCATTCTAAGACTTTTCTTATAAATATCCCCGCGTGAGTCAGAGTTGATGGTGTCAGTTAACCAATTCGTTTTTTTACTTCTGTCTGCCAATGTCAGCATTTATTCCATGTCAGAACGATTGTTCATACAGCCGACTGCCTCATGCCATCAAAATATTTACCCGGGACATTCTCGTTAAAAACCAAGGAATTGTTATGTTAAAAAAAACTTCACTGACCGTTTTGGCTACCGCTGCAATGATGTTTGGTGCGACGGTCTCCGCTGCACCACCAACAACTGGTCCTTTCGGGAGTGGGACAATCCATTTCACTGGTACTATCACTAACTCTCCCTGCACTGTTGCCCCTGGTGACGATGCGCTTGTCGTGTCCTTTGGTCAGATTTCTTACCGACAACTTAGTGCAGCTAACGACACCACCCCGTCACAGCCCATCGTTATTCGTCTGACTCAATGTGCATTCGACCCGGATACTGGAGCGACTAATCCCAATCCGATAGGCCTGATGTCCAAAGTTAAGGTTTCTTTCAGTGGGACTGGTACAACAGACAACAAGGGTTACGTCAGCACAGGAACCGCCCAGAACGTCGCCGTTCAATTGCTCAAGAGTGATAACAACACCGTTATTGAAGCAAACACAGCTATGCCGGACGGTGATGCCCAGCAACTGCAGGCTGGTGATAACCAGTTGCGCTTCTTTGCCCGCCTTCTCGCAACCGGTGCTGTCACCCCAGGCTCTGTAGATTCCACAGTCACTTACACCCTGACCTATATGTAATTTTTACAGCCAAATAAAAAACGCAGTGGTTATCAAAACCGTCCCGGAAGCGGCGACGGGATGGTTTTGTCTGCGAAAAGTGTATCTCCCCACTCTTTCTTACATGGACGACGACAGCGACCCCGATGCTATGAAACTGACCCGGCCTACCATATTGATAATGCTGACGTATTCCGCTTTGTCGGCACGGGCGACGGAGTTCAACGCTCAGTTGTTAAACGCGGCGAATGATAAAAACGTAGACCTGTCAGCATTCAACCAGGACGGCTATATTGCGCCGGGAAACTATTTGCTTGATATCTGGCTGAACGACCAGTCGGTACGTGAGCAATACCCGGTCAACGTGGTGCCAGTTTCAGGTAATAAGAGTTCGGTCATCTGCGTCACGCCAGGCATGGTGGATCTGCTGGGGCTTAAGGATGACATCATCCGTAAACTGAAGCCAGTTCCTGGTGTCGACGGCAGTCACTGTCTGGACCTGCACACCGCGGACAGCAAAATACGGTACAACGCCGCAGAACAGCGGCTGACCTTTACTCTGCCGCAAGCCTGGATGCAGTATCAGGACCTTAACTGGGTCCCCCCCTCCCGCTGGAGTCATGGCGTAGCCGGCGCGCTCCTGGACTATAACCTTATGGCGAACCGCTACATGCCACAACAGGGGGAGTCATCCACCAGTTACAGTCTGTACGGCACTGCCGGGCTCAACCTGGGTGCCTGGCGTCTGCGCAGCGATTACCAGTACAGCCGCTATGACAGCGGCGGCAACGCCTCTCAGTCAGACTTCTATCTGCCACAGATATACCTGTTCCGACCGTTAACACAGATACAGTCCAGGCTGACGCTGGGGCAAACGTATCTCAGTTCCGCCATATTTGACTCATTCCGTTTTGCCGGTCTGACGCTGGCAAGCGATGAGCGAATGTTACCGCCCTCCCTGCAGGGGTACGCCCCACAAATCAGCGGGATTGCGAACAGCAACGCCCAGGTGACGGTCAGCCAGAACGGACGCATTCTCTACCAGACCCGGGTCTCCCCCGGTCCCTTTGTGCTGCCTGATCTGAGCCAAAATATCAGCGGCAACCTTGATGTCTCCGTGCGTGAAAGCGACGGCACCACGCACAACTGGCAGGTCAATACTGCCAGCGTACCCTTTATGGCACGTAAAGGGCAGCTCCGTTACAAGGTGGCAGCGGGTCGTCCGCTGTACGGTGGGCTACATAACAACCGCGCTGTCAGCCCGGATTTTATGCTGGGTGAGGCCACCTGGGGGGCGTTTAATAACACGTCACTCTACGGCGGTGTCATTGCTTCCGCTGGCGACTATCAGTCCGTCGCGCTCGGGGTTGGCCAGAATATGGGACTTCTTGGCGCCGTATCCGCCGACATTACTCGCTCAGATGCGCGTCTGCCGCACGGGAAAAAACCGTCCGGCTACAGCTACCGGATTAACTATGCAAAAACCTTCGATAAAACCGGCAGTACGCTGGCGTTTGTGGGGTATCGATTCTCGGACCGCAACTATCTTTCCTTACCGGAATATCTGCAACGCGCAGCAGCAGACGGCGGCGATGTGTGGCACGAAAAGCAAAGCTATACCATCACTTACAACCAGTACTTTTCCGGGCCAGCCATGAGTGCCGCTATATCGCTCAGTCGGCTGAACTACTGGAATGCTGAATCAAACAACAACTACATGCTCAGCCTGAATAAAACCTTCAGTCTGGGCGGCATCAGGGGCATTAACGCTTCGTTGTCCCTCGCCCGCAACCAGTATGCCGGAGGCAATATGCAAAATCAGGTGTATATGTCGTTTTCCATTCCCTGGGGTGAAGGCCGCCAGATCAGCTATAACGCCCAGCGCGATAACCAGGGCAGCATGCAGCAGAATCTGAACTACAGCGATTTTCATAATCCCGACACTACCTGGAACATCAGCGCCGGTACCCACAAGGATAAAGACGGCGGCAACAACAGTAGCTTCAGCGGCAGCCTTCAGAGTCGACAGCCCTGGGGCCAGCTTGGTGCAGATGCCACCCTGCAGCCAGCACAGTACCGCAGTCTGGGTCTGAGCTGGTATGGCTCGGTCACCGCCACCCGGCAGGGTGTGGCCTTCAGCCAGTCCGTGTCCGGCAACGAACCCCGGGTGATGGTAGATACCGATGGAGTGGCCGGCATCCCGGTTGCGGGCGGGAGCGGCATCACCAACCACTTTGGCATTGCTGTGGTCAGTGGCGGCGGCAGCTATCAGCGCAGCGATATCGCGGTTGATGTTACCGCCCTGCCGGATGATGTGGAGATTACCGACTCGGTGATAAGCCAGACGCTGACAGAGGGTGCTATCGGATACCGACGGCTTAACGCCAGCCAGGGTGAGCAGGTCATGGGGAGTCTGCGCCTAGCTGACGGCAAGGCACCGCCGTTCGGCGCACAGGTGGTCTCATCACGTTCAGGGCGAACGCTGGGTATGGTTGGCGACGACGGACTGACTTATATGGCTGGCATCTGCAGCGAGGACCGACAGGGTATTGCCGTGTCCTGGGACGGCAGAGTTCAGTGTCGGTTAACCCTGCCTGAGAAGTTTACGCTCAGCCAGGGGCCACTGTTGTTGCCCTGCAAATAGACCCGGTTAAGTACAGCACTATCTGATGGAGGGAAAAGTGAAAAAAAGCAGATTAGCAAATGCGATGGCGTTCGTACTGGCGGTAGCGTGGAGCCAGGCGGGACTCGCCACCATCAACGTCGACAGAACCCGCATTATCATGAACAGCAAGGACAAAGCAGTATCCATCACGCTGAACAACGACAGCAGGGATATGCCATTTCTCGCCCAGTCCTGGGTGGATGACAGCAGCGGTAAACGGACGAACGCACTCATGGTTCTGCCACCTCTGCAGCGTATTGATGGCGGCCAGAAGACGCAGGTTCGCATCACGCAGGTACGGAGCGGAGGGCTGGAAAAACTGCCGCAGGACCGTGAAACTCTGTTCTGGTTTAACGTCCGGGGGGTTCCACCGAAGCCGGACACCACCAACGTTCTCCAGTTTGCCCTGCAGAGCAGACTGAAGCTGTTTTACAGACCCGCGTCCATAGTCAGGGGCAGCAACGATATGCCAGAGAAAAAACTGGTGGTGGAGCATCAGGGTTCCCGGATAATTCTGACCAACCCGACGCCCTACTACATTACCGTGGCCTGGCTTGGTCCCGACCGCGAGCACCGGCTGGTTGGATTCAGTGAAGCTGTGATGGTCCCTCCTTTCGGCAGTCTGCCGCTTCAGGCAACATTCCCGTCCGGTATGGCGCGCCTGTGGGTGGGCTATGTCGACGACTACGGTGGACTGCAGATGAACCGCTATACCTGCGGCGCCCTGAACTGCGCGCTTAAGGATGGGGAGGCTGCTTCATGATTAAACGGTTATTAAATCTAAATATATTGATTCTGTCAGGGTCGTTAATATTCCTTGCTGTCTGTAATTCTGCGCAGGCAGCCATCGACTGGTCATATTGTGACGCGAATGGACATGTCAGTATTCAAAATATTAATCTGAAGGGTGGGCAATATGCCACAGGTCAGGAATTACATAGGGTTACCGTTCCCATCAGTTATACCTGTTATACAAAATGGAAAAGTTACGGGCCTTCTTACTACACTACTCTTAATCTTTATAATCTGGCAGAGGTAGTCACTGCTATAAAAAAAAGTGGTCTTGGAATGGATATCATTGTTCAGGAAGGGGGAGGGTCGCCCGTAACATTTACATGGGAGGAAATACAGGCAGGGTTTTCTGGCTGGTCCAGCTCAAAGGTGTTTGGGCAACAGATGGAACCGGAGAAAGTATATAACCGAAGCGGAACACTGACGTTACGTATTTTTGTCTATCAGGTATTTACAAATACTTTTTTGAACATAAGCATGCCATCAAGCGTAATTAATATATTACCCTATAACCCGATAGGTATTAATCCACCCTCTGTTTCATTCAAACCTTTAAGCGTTTCCGCCTTTAATCTCAGGTTTATTCCTGAGAAATCTGGTAGTGTTATTATTTCACCGTCAGTGATCCGGATGGGACGTTTTTACACCGAGTATAAAGAGACTATGGAGGCCAGAGAAATCCCCTTTACGGTAACAGCACAACAAAATATCGGCACTCAGACACCGTTTGCAGCAGCACTGGCTGTAAAGTTTGAGACTAACGGCCTAACGCTTGCTGACGCAGACAGTTCCGTGACACTTAAAAATACACAAGGAGAATACAATGGCTTCAGACTGTCGATAGTTGATGAGTCCGGAACTCCGGTTAAATTTAATACGAATGCAGATATGGGGACTATTAATCTCGATAATACTTCCGGCGGCAGAATTATAAAAAAATACAGAGCAAAAGTTGAACCCATACCAGGCAATGATATTAAGACGGGTAATTTTTCTGCAGCAATGACTGTTGTTGTTAGCTATATTTAAGAGTAAAGCAATAGTTACCTTCAATAGCGAACAATGACTCATAAAACATAAATAAAAATATTTTTATTCCTCTACCATTCATTTTATATTATTAGTGGAGAAGTCTTTATGAACCCTGACAATACACATGCAAAGAAGCAACTTATCTTTCCGGAAAATGATATTCATTATCCCGGCAGGACTAACCATGATACCAGCTTCATCCCGGAAAGCGTCCGCCAGTACCATGGAGAACCTCTGTATATTTTAGTGGCATGGTGGTGTATGCAGCAACATAACTGGGTGAACCGCTGTCAGATTTCGGAAGCGTTCCGTATTCCTGTTCAGCGCGCCAGCTACCTGATGGCTTATGTGCGCAATAAAACCCGAAGGGTGATCGTTGAAAGTCGGGAGGTGTTACTGGTTAACAATGTGTACCGTTATGAAATACAGGTCACCCGCGTAATGCCTCCTGAGTCTCGTAAAAAACGAAGTCCAGGAGAAAAAAAACACCTGACCCGCAGCCGTATCGGTAATGCAGACACCTCACAGGCCACGCTTCTCTGGAATAATCTGAGAAAGGGAAATCCACACCCCGTGAAGGAGGGCATGGATAATGACTGAACCTAAAATGACATTTCCAGCAAGCGGAACCATTATCCTTTACGGTGACTGCTGGCCTGTGGTCAGTGCCGTGCAGAGTCTGGTAACGTCGATTCTACCCGACAGTCAATGCAAAGCGATTACCACTCTGCCATCACTTATAAAACAACTCACTCGGGATCCAAGGGCATTATTGATTTTATGCCTCAGACCACGGGAGCATGTTTTCCTTTTCTACGCACTCAGACAGGAAATATTTGGCCATCCGGCACTGATAATCAGCGACGAGATCTTCTTCAATGACAAACTCATACTCAGGGTGTGGGGGGATCTTCCCTGTATGATGCATGACGAATTATCCATGATGGTCACCAGTCAGCAACTCTGTGAACTGCTTACTGCCCCTCCCGGTCACTGCCCTGAAAAAAGCCTTCTGGCAGATTTTCTGAAATCTCCGACGCTCCCGGGAGGATTATCAGAGGTACCACAGATATTTCATCTGGAAGAACCTCTGATGGACTATATGTCATTGCTGTTATACCGGGAGATGCTCGACAGAAAGATCACACCATTCCGGATGCGAATGCTTCAGGCAATCTGGTCTGGCTATCAGACCCGCGAAGAGCTAATTGCAGAATTAGATGCCCCAAAAAGCAAAATATGGAATGAGAAACACCGGCTTCTTAGCCAGCTGGGGATGGATGCACGTTTACGTAACCTTTTATACGGTACCCGGTTTTGCCTTTTTCTACAGCGGACCGCATTTATATCACCAGCTGAAACGGAGCATCTACGGGCTGAAACCAGGAAACAACTGACAACCGGAACCGAAAATTACTGCACAAAAATTTTCACAAACGAAGCAACCTCATGAAGAGGTTACGCTCAAACAGCCAAAGCGACTATCAAATAAACGAAGGGTACCGGCAGAGCAAAGATCCTCCGTGCGTTAACTCAATGCAGGTGGCCATTGAAAGCATTAACGCAGAGTGACTACTACCTCATCCCATTCTATAAGCCACGATGTCACCAGCTTAATTGAAGTATTAATGCTATTAGCAGTGACAGTCATAATAGCAACGATTACGACTGGAGGCTGTCTGCAAATTCTGGAATGAAAATTATGTTACCCGAAGATATCGTACATTCACTTTCTCACTGGCTATCAGGTATGAATGATGTAGAGAAAATAGCCGCACTAAATAGCCTGCAACGATTTATACATTATCATGGACCGTTTCGCGATGAACCCGTCGGTTGCGTACAGTGGGTACCGACTGAGTGTGTCACAGCAAACGACTATAATCCGGAGACCATAAGTCCGGTCGAGCAAAAAATACTGGAGTTATCATTGGTACACGATGGTTTCACTCAACCTGTTGTTGTCACTGTAGGACGGACTGAAGATCTCCATTATCACGTAATGGATGGCTTTCAGCATTACTTTATCAGCCAGAAATCAATATTACGTAAAAGACTTCGAGGGCATATTCCGGTAACTATTATCCGTCCCCGGCAAGATGCTATTTTTTCATTGATTGCCGCAGCTACTCGTGAATAAGAGGCGCTCAAAACGAAATAGCTGTTATTTAGAATAATCCGGGGCAGGAGCATCGGGCTACTGAGCTATGTATTCCCCTCATTAACAGACAGGGGTTTAATGCTGTTCAGCAAAAGAACACCTGTCCGTGGATTCCCTATAATCCTTTATCCCCTCTCCGAGCTATATGATTCTCGAACTGATACCACCCACACCTTATCGGTTCGATACAACCTCACAGTTTTTCGAACTTTCCCTAATGCTGTCTCAATAACCACAATCCCCGTATGTGTCTTTCTTATTCGTTTGTACATCGCTCCCCCTATAACACTGTCAACGCCTACCCCTTGATGCCAATGATTCTTAACTCATTGGCATCATCATATCTTTTCGTATTTTTAGAACAATCACTACACTTGGTTCACACTCCGACTATATGGCCATTATCTTTATCAAGAATTCTTTGATCTTCATAAAAACTAGAGCTAATCCAGTCACTGATTGAGATTAACTTTCAAGATTCAGTAAACTACTCGCTTTAAACACCTGTAGTATCGCTGATATACATACATCGCAATGATGCCAAATCAATAAGCAAGGAATAACAACCCTACACTCAAATAAATAAATAAATTTTATTATCACGATAAACACACCTTGCTTTAGAACAACAGATAAATCAGCATTAATTCTCATATAGGCCCATCGATTTATTCTAATTATTTCCGGAACATCACGATGAGAAGAGAGTTCTGCATTTTGAGAAAAAAATAAAGTGGATACGATTAACGACATAGCTGTATTTGTATCAACAAGTGATATCTAAAACAATTCATCTGTACTGAAACAGTATAACTCGCTATGCTGTCCTAGTTGGCGTGAGTGTTTATATTACGTGTTTAAGGAGTATAATAATGTCATCGATTTCTGGGATTGATATTGTTACGGGATTGTTAATCCCCGTAGTTCTGTATTTGATAAAAAAAGTCATTGACTGGACAGGAAAAATCGTTGGTAACCCACGACCTAAACGAAAATACCAGTTTGATAAAATTCCTGCGGATAAGAAAGTAGAGATTTTTTCAAAAATTGATGCATTAAAAGAAAAAACAACAACGCCGCATGTTCTTGTTCAGATGAAACTTTTATATGAACAACTGGGAATGTATTTGCCTGTGTGGCATTGTCACCAACTGGTTTCCTGTATGGCGGCTAAAAATATTAGCTCGCTGGATGTACGTCTGCGAGGTTTTCTGAAAAACACTATTATCGGTCACTATCCTGAGGAAGGGTTCAGTGTTAACACTAAGATTGTCCGCAGATCCTACATGATAACTACCTTGTTCGGGGTATTTGCAGTTGCTATGTTTATCTATGCAGGATGGGATGCCATCTATTCTTTCTGGAGAAGCAAAGAAACAGGGTTGTTTATCTTGTTTTTATTGATTTATGCTTCCGCTATTATTAGTGTTATAGGTTATATAATTTCCCAGATTGAAGATATCTACCTGGGATCTAAATTTGGGCATTTATTCGAGACTTGGCTCAGGAACCAACCACCGTGTAACGATGTGAACCCTGATACTTCTGCAGCAACGCCAACTGAGGAGCAAGCATCATCCGAAGGCCCTCAAGAAGATTCTCTCGCGAGTTAACATGATTTATTAACGGGAGAGAACCGTTTGAAGTGCGCTTTTCTCACAATCACTATGCGTTTGACATTACCTAATTGCTTACTGCAGGAGGCTGATTATGAAGGGTATTGGAACTGTACTTCAGGCTGGATACCTTAAACTGGATCACAGTATGAAAACCTACTCAGTTCGCACAGAGAATACTCTTTTGTTTACCGGTCATTTTGCCGATCTTGATCCTCATGGCTGGGGTTCTCTTTACGAAAAATTTACTGGTCAGGCATTTGAGGCTGAGGGCTATGAAGTGGAATATAGAGGGCTCACAGCAGGGTTTAATGATGGCGGTATCGACCTTATTCTGCGAAAAGGGGATGACACTATTTTTGTTCAGTGCAAACATGCTTTTAAATCTTCACTATCTCGCAACTCCATTGAGAATATCCTGTATAAAGCAGGAAATTATATAAGCCATAATATGTCCACGAATAGAGTACATCTGTGGTTAGTTGTGCCTGATGCTAAACGAATAAAATGGAAACGGTATTTTTTACGGCACAACACTACACAGAATAAAGTTAAACTTGCTTTGATTGAAATCCGTATGCTATCTATCTGACGTCTTGATTTTATAGTTGCACAGACTGCTCCTTACGACCGCTACACCTATCACCTCTGCGGCAGTATGCTGCAATACTATCCTGAATACGACACGAAACGCCCGTGGTTTGAATACCTGGCCAACACACTGACAGACAACGGGGTGACAACATTGCCCGTATGCATATACTGAAGCAAGGGAAGTAAAACTGTAAGTACATTTGTTTTAGTTCCACGCACTTTTTGAGAGTCCAGGGTTTTCGGTCATCAGTCGGTACTCTTCCGGGATCAGTTATTCAGAGATTCATGAGGCTCCTCGCTGTTATATTCCACCAGCCAGCGCTCTGTGATTTTCCGTGACTCATTTAGGGTTATGAACATAATATCTCTATAAAATAGATCCAGTTAAAACGTTCGTTAACATTTCATTGATTTACCTGATTTAATAAATCTTTGCATCACGCCATGCTCTTCAGCCTATTTCACCAGAGCCAGTGAGACTAATTTCAGCCCATTGCCCATCCGCATCTTCAATAGATAACTGTCGTTATATTTCTGTAAAGGGAGAAATAACCTCCCCATACTAGCTATTAAAGTAGATAAAAAACCACCTCCATAGAAGGTGGTTTAAATTTGATAATTAATTAAACTCAATAATGTCCCTCAATGTACCCATACGCCTTCCGGAACAACTCTTTATCTTTCCCTAGTCCAAACTGGGCCAAGGTCAACAAAAGCGCCTTTTGGATTTCACGCGGGCCACTGTTGGAGTTTTGCCAGCCATCAAAGCGTGTAGCTTTGACGATTTTATCAATTTGCTCTACAACATCACCGATTAACTTAGGGGTAGTTTCTGGGCGTGTTTCGAGGAAAAGCTTGGTCAAAGCCTGTTTATTATCAGCTTCAGTTACTGGGCGCTCGCCTGTTTCGCGCTCGGCTTTTACGGTATCTTTCGCAGCATCCAACAGGCCTTTCAACCAGTCGATGGCCTTGATAACACCAGCTTCATAGTCCTGACGCAGTTTTTCCAAACGCTCGCCCAATGCCACAAATTTAGGATCATGACTGCCGCGCAAACGCCCCATAAGATCAATCTCCAGGCGCTTGGCACGTTGTTCCTGTTCTTTAGCGGTCAGGGTAAAAATAGCGTGCTCGTCCATGACCAACTCGTCAATATCATCGCGAATACGATTGATATCAGTATGCTCATGGATCATTTTGATGGTTTCAGGACCAAGCGCAGCCCAAACAAGCGCACCTGTCTGCCCCACCGGACGCACCGATTCATAAATTTGCGCCAGCCATTTATAGTCCTGACGATAAGGGGTTAAAAAAGGATCTGGATTGATAGCTGACCATAACTTAGATAACACTCCAAAGCTGGCAGCGAATTCATCACGCTTCTCGTTAGTTGGCAGACATTCTTGCGCGGCCATAATACCTTCAAAACCTTCTATGGAACGATCCACACCAGGGAAGAAGGCCAGACATTTATTCAGTTGTAACGGCAATAGCTCTTTAAATGCCTCGATTCCCTCTACAACCCCTTCAATTTCTTCAGGGTTATAGGCCAGAGCGGTACGCAGATTTTCGAAAACGCCGAGGTAGTCAATAATTAATCCCATGTTCTTGCGTACATCATCAGTTTCGTACAATCGGTTGGTACGACACATAGCCTGCAGAAGCGTATGATCGCGTAAAGGCTTATCGAGGTACATGCAGTAGCAAATTGGTGCATCAAAGCCCGTAAGCAGCTTGGCGGTAACGATGATAAGCTGTAATGGATGCTCTGGATCTTTAAAGCATTCAATCAAATCCTTCTGTACTTGTTCTTCTGCATCAATGTGCTGCCAGCGTTCGAAATCGACTTGTTTGACAGGCAGATCCAACTCATCATGCCATTTAAGCCAGTCCTTGTTGAGCTTATCTTTTTTACCCCCCTCTTCAGCTTTAATCGGAGCCTGGTCAACGTTCATAACTACTTCAACTGCATCAAAACCGAGCTTTTCACCGAGCAGGTAATACATTTGTACGCAGGCTTCGCGATCATATACTACCACCATGCCTTTCATCTTTTTCGGCATAACATGGCTGGTAAAATGCTCAACAATATCATTACTTACTGCAGCCATGCGTCTGGGGGATTTCAGCATGATAGCCAGCTTGCCTGCACGCCTGGACAATGCTGCTTTTTCTTCTTCATCCAGGTTGTTTTCGGTAGCCAGTTGCTCGAATTCTTCGTTGATAGCATCACGATCCACTCGGAGTTCTGCCAGCCGAGGTTCGAACTTCACCGGGTTAGTTGCGCCATCCCGGATCGACTGCTTATAGCTATAGCGGCTCATATAGCGACCCGGATCTTCTTCGGCACCGAACAACTTGAATGTATTACGATCAATGCCAGAAATCGGAGTACCAGTCAGGCCATAGAAGTGGGCATTGGGCAACGCCCAACGCATTTTCTCGCCTAACCCACCTTCCTGGGTACGGTGAGCTTCGTCAACCAACACAATGATGTTGTCACGGTTATTCAGGCCATTGGGGTTGCTATCGTCAATTTCGATATCTTTAAATTTAAAGATGGTGGTGATTAAAATGCCACGGCTGTCTTGCTCAATGTATTCGCCCAACTTTTTGCAGCTTGGTACTTTAATCAGATTCTTAACGTCGGCCCCACCAAAAGTTTCGTTAATTTGGCTGTCCAGATCTCGCCGGTCCACAACGATAAGTACCGTCGGGTTTTTTAACGCATTATCGGCACGCAGCATTTTGGCTGCGTAAAGCATCAACAAGGATTTACCCGATCCTTGGAAATGCCAAATCAGACCTTTTTTTGGATAGCCTCTGCGAACACGGTCAACAATTTGTTTTGCTGCTTCAAATTGCGGATAACGCGGCAGGATTTTAACGCGTTTAGGCGGAGTATTTTTGCCCGTTTTGACGGTTGAAAATAATGCGAAAGATTCCAGTAGCTGCAGTAAGGTCTGTGGATTTAACAAACTCTCGCAGCTGTTGAGTACCGATGCTAATCCCGGCAGAATCTCATCACGAAGCTCAGTATTATGCCAGGGCCCCCAGTCTTTAACTCGGGCATTAATTGCGCCATAGGCAAAGGTTTTTCCTTCGCTGGCAAAGCACAGCAAGTTGGGGACAAAGAAAGATTCAACATTTTTCCAATAGTACTTTTTGCCGCCCATGAAATCGGCAGCACCGTCTTGCCAGGTCACGCTGGGACGCGTTGCGGTTTTAACTTCGCCCACCACCAGTGGTATACCGTTCACATACAAGACAATATCAAAATAGACTTCAGTGGCCGCGATATAGTGGACCTGCTTTGCCACCACAAAGTGGTTATTTTCTATATTGTCAAAATCAATCAGATTGATGGTGATATGGTCGCCATTCTCGCCAAAAGGCAAGCTTTTGTCAGCCATCAACCATTCCTGGAAGTTTTCATTGGCCTTCACCAGACCGGTATGGCGGGCCTCTAAAACCACTCCTCGAAGTTTATAGATGACCTCATCAGCATAGTCAGGCTGTCTGCCGATATCAGGGTTTAACGAACAAAGCGCGTCCTTTAGCCACTCATCAACGAAGATATCCTGCGCTTGTTTAGGCAGATTTTCTCCGTGGCAGTATGTCCACTTGACCCCGCTTAAACCTTTTAAACGGTCGATAATTCCATTTTCTGTGACGGTTTGTTCGTTAAACATTCAATCTCCTTAAGCAATCTGCTCAAATACTGAAGTCAGACTTCGTGACTTTTCAAGCAATATCTCATGATTTTTTTCGAGTTCATTAAATATTCCCGATAACTTTCTCTGAAGGTCTAGTCCAGGCAAAATCACTTTTGTCTTTTTTAGCTCTCCAACACGGACATGGCCAACTGTTGACCCATTAGCCAAAGCTAGTAGTTGACGCTGGAAAAATTTAGATAAACAAGCGCATCGAAGAAATTCTGGTGTAACAATAGTTTTATTTGGTCTAAACAGCATCATACGTTGCCCCAGACATAGCTTGGTGTCTTGGGGTACTAGACACACTTCACCAATAGGAGCTTCCCTCGTAATGATCACATCGCCAAATTGAGGCTCTCCACGTTCAGTCCAAATTTTATAGTCATTTTCATCCGTAAATTTCATATCATCCCATACGATCTTCCCTTCTCGGATATTGGAAGTACGTATCACAGGGATTCCTTCGTTATAAAAATTGGGAGTTCGGTTTTTACAGTCGATAATTAAGTCACAGACATCCTTTAGTTCATGGACTTCCCATCCTTTAGGAATTCGACCATATCTTGAATCTTGATGCCCTTCAGTTTTAATATTTCTAACTTGAGATACAATATAACTATCAATAAATGAGTTTATGAATCGCCTGCTCGAATCCAGCATCTCAAATATTTTATTGTCAACAACAGATAGTTTTGTACTTATATCCGCAAGCGTTTTTTGTTCTGATATTTTAGCCAGGGATATTTCGAATTCTTTTAATGACGAGAACTTAGTCCTTGGTGATAAAGACCCTGATGAAGTTTGTACTGCAAAATCCCAGAATTTTCTGTTCTTGAAAACCAAATGATAAACGCTTGGTAGTATTTTTTTTGTTATCGGGTCCATAACAATAATGTCGCCGGAACAAACCCCATCAAACTCTGCAATAGCAGCCTTCCTTAGATATGGACGACGCTTACCAAAAAGTATGTGCCCCTTCTTAAATACGCGTGTAAAGCTTGGGTTATCTTCCGCAATCATTCCCCAGCGTTTTATTTTAAGCGAGTCGGAATCCAAATGCTCCAAGCCAATGTAGCGCTCATAACCATCGGCAATTGGGTCTTTAGTAGTGAGTTTAAATTCTCGGCAAATATCACCAAATTTAACGATTTGTTTATCACTCATTACTGTACTTCCTCGCGGACAAGTTTATACCCCAGTTTACTCAGGCTTTTAAATAACTTATTGGTCTGTTTTTTTAATTGCACACGGCTGATTTTCCACGCTTCAATGGCCTGTTCAATATCATGTGCTTCTTCGTTACTTTGTGCTTGCACATACAGCGGAATCGACAGGTTGTATAGATTTTCTTTAATCACCTCGATATCAACCAAAGCGGTAATGTCGCTTTGGTTCTCAGGGGTAAAGTAGGCCTCACTGAGCACCGCCAAATCAGCATCGGATAAACGACTATAAGCACGTTCGCGGGTGACATTTTCCACACCGTTAATGAATAACACCTTATTTTTACGTTCAGGTGATTTATTGCAATTAAGAATAACCACACACGATTCCATCGGCGAGTTATAAAACAAGTTCGGCCCTAACCCAATCACCGCTTCAATGATGTCCGATTCAATCACCTGTTTACGAATGGCCTGCTCAGAATCACGGAACAGCACACCGTGTGGCCAGAGCATGGCAGCACGACCGGCATCGGGTTTTAAACTTTTGATAATGTGAGTGTAAAATGCATAATCAGCGCAGCCCTGCGGTGGTACACCATAAAGATTTCGACCATACGGATCGGCGGCGAACTTGTCACGATTCCATTTTTTGATGGAGTACGGCGGGTTAGCAAAAATCACATCAAACTGCTTGAGCCGATCGTTTTCAATAAACTTTGGCTCAGCCAAAGTATCACCACGCAGCACATCAAACTCTTCAATATCGTGCAAGAACATATTCATACGGGCGATAGCAGAAGTCAGCAGGTTCACTTCCTGGCCATAAAGGTGCACAGAGCGCCATTCTTCACCTCTTGCTCGAAGGTCCATCACAGCATTTAGCAACATCCCTCCAGTGCCACACGTTGGATCATAGGCAGTTTCACCCGGTTTTAAGCCCATAATGCGCGTCATTAAATGCACGACGGTACGGTTGGTGTAAAACTCTGCCGCCGTGTGGCCGGAATCATCAGCGAACTTTTTAATCAGGTATTCGTAGGCTTCACCGAGATCATCCTGGGCGACAGATTGAATACCGAGCGGAATTTTACTGAAATGTTCAATCAGATCAGCCAGCAGATGATCGGGCAGGCGCTCTTTATTGGTCCACTGCGCATCACCGAAGACGCCATGTAAACGCGGGTTATTGGCTTCAATTAGTCGAAGCGCATTCTGGATCGCTTCACCAATGTTTTTACTGGTATTTCGGACCTTTTCCCAACTGGCTTCAGAGGGAATGTTGAAACGGTGAAACATCGGCATGGCGGCGTATTCAGCATCACCTTCATGGAGTTCCAGCGCTTCGTTATATTCTTCCAGATAGACATCTGACAGGCGTTTGTAAAACAGCAACGGGAAGACATACTGCTTGTAGTCTGATGCGTCGATTTGGCCGCGAAGAAACTCAGCAGCTCCCCAGAGCAATTCTTCCAGCTTTTTATTACTCATACCTCGAACCCTTCTTTGATAAGCAGGGCTTCCAGCTCCTCTTCTGCTTTTTCCAGTTCAGCCAACTTTCGTTGAAAATCTTTGAGCGCCTCTTCCACAGTGATGGTTTCTTCTTCGAGTGGCTTTTGCACATAACGAGCAATATTTAGATTGAAGTCATTTTCTTCAATCTCCTTCAGAGGTACCCAGCGTGCAACGCCTTCGATTTCTTTTGCATCTGGCCCCTGTCGCGCCTGGTCATGATAGATTTGGTAAATGTCATCGGCCTGCTTGTTGGACAGCGTATTCTGCGCGCGCCCCTTGGTATAGATTTCTTCAGCATTGATGATCAATACATGATCTTTATGCGTTGCCGGGCGTGATTTGCGCAGTACCAAAATACACGCAGGAATCCCAGTCCCATAGAACAGGTTGGAAGCGACACCAATAATCGCCACAATGCGATTCTCTTGCAGCAATTTGGTTCGAATTGCCCCCTCAGATCCACCACGAAACAGCACACCATGAGGTAACACGACAGCCATACGCCCTTTGTCGTTAAGTGAAGCAAACATATGCTGCACCCAGGCAAAATCACCATTTGTTTTAGGCGCTAGGCCATATTGCTTACGGCCATAGGGATCGTTCGACCACAGATCGTATCCCCATTCCTTCAAGCTAAATGGTGGGTTGGCAACAACGCAGTCGAAGGTTTCTAAACGATCGCTTTGTAAAAACTTAGGTTCACGCAGCGTATCCCCGCGAACAATATCGAAATCCTCCTGACCGTGCAGGAACAGGTTCATTCGCGCGATGGCTTCAGTGGTCAGGTTTTTTTCCTGACCTTTAATTTTTAACAAGCGCGGATCGCCACCATTTTCTTTTACATGGTGAATAGTCTCGAGCAACATACCGCCAGTACCACAAGCAGGGTCGTAAACGCTCTCACCGGCTTTTGGATCAAGAATGTTAACCATCAAGCGAACGATAGTACGTGGGGTATAGAACTCACCGGCTTTCTTGTTAGCTTTGTCTGCAAAGCGTTTGATCAGATACTCGTATGCGCGCCCCATATCATCGTCACGGACACTAGAAACGCCAAGGTTTACCTTATTGAAGTGATTAAGTAACGTAGCCAGCAACTCATCAGAAAGGCGTTCTTTATTGGTCCAGCTGGCATCGCCAAAAATGCCATGCAGTTTAGGATTTGCCAGTTCTATACCACGGAAGGAATCTTTCAATGCCTGGCCGATGTCTTTGGTTTCAGCGAATACATCACGCCAGTGACAATTCTCTGGTATCTGAATACGGTGAAACATCTTCCCTTTGGCAAGCTCTGCATCCCCAACGCTCTCCATCGCATCGGCAAATTCTTCGTCATATACATCACAAATGCGTTTGAAGAACAGGATGGGAAAAATGTACGTTTTGTAATCTGACGCATCAATAGGCCCAGTGATGATATGGGCTGCATGCCAAAGATGGGCCTCGAGATCTTTTAGGTTAATCAATGTCATTAATTTTTCTCTGAACGATTCTGCGAAGCAGGAACCTTTTGCAGTAAATCGTGTATTTCACAGTCAAAAAGCACGCAAAGCCTTTCTAATGTATCCAGGTCAACCTTCTGAGCCGTCTCTTTATAAAGCAAAGTGATAGTGTTGCGACTCAGGCCAGTTTCCCTGACAACATCGGCTATTCGCATCTTATGTTCGCCCATGAGCCGAGCAAGATGGCAGCGGATCATAATGGTCCTTATCGTTGTGCTTAACGATGCAAATCGTATCCCAAAATGCGAAAAAAACAAAAAAATTCAAGCTGAAATTAAATTACTTCAGTTAGGACAACATTGAACGTATGGACAGGAAGACCTGCATATTCAACATGTTTAAATTCAGGATACATGTCGGGCATAGATACCCGACATAGGTTCCAGTGGGTCATATGCCAATTAGCGATAGTTTGATCTGCAGGAACTTTTAACAAATCATTGCAATCGTTTTTTGTCTTTAGAGTAATCAAACGGACTCACCCCCTTATCACGATTCGCATCCAGATAATCCGCCCACCACTGCAGCATCAACCTCCTCTCCCCCAGATGCTCCGCCTTATGGATGTAAGCCGCCCGTACAGAACTTCGCTCCTGGTGGCTCATCTGCCGCTCTACTGCATCCCTCGACCACAATCCCGATTCAATCAAAGAACTACACGCCATCGTCCTGAAACCATGTCCGCATACTTCCGTTTTCGTGTCATAGCCCATCACTCGCAGAGCTTTGTTCACCGTGTTTTCACTCATAGGTTTACGCGGATCGTGATCGCCCACAAAGATCAGCTCACGGTTTCCACTCATGCTTTTGATCTTTTGCAAGATAGCGAGAGCTTGTCGCGACAAAGGAACAAGATGTGGAGTACGCATCTTCGAACCACGTTGAGAATGCTTAACTCCTTCCAGTGGCTCACGCTCGCCCGGAATCGTCCACATAGCCGTTTCAAAATCCACTTCTGTCCAGCGAGCAAAACGTAACTCGCTCGAACGGATGAAAACCAGTAACGTCAAATCCACAGCTAACCGCGTTAATAGCCTGCCGGTGTAGTTATCAATACGATGGAGTAACTCAGGAATTCGGTTGAGATCTAGCGCAGCGCGATGCTTTCGTTTAGCTGTTGCGATCGCACCAGCGATCTCTTGTGCAGGATTGTAATCAATTAAGCCGTTCTGTACTGCAAAGCGCATTATTGCCGTTGTTCGCTGTTGAAGACGCGCAGCCACTTCAAGGCGTCCTGACTTTTCCACTGCTTTAATTGGAACCAGTAAGTCACGAGTACCAATATCTTTGATATTTCGCTTCCCAACTGAAGCAAATAAATTGTCTTCGAGGCTTTTCAATACACGGGCGCTATGCGATGCCGACCACTTTTGATTGCTGGCATGCCAGTCTCTGGCGACCACTTCAAACGTTATCGCCTCTTGCTCCTGCTCTACCTTAACAGCTTTCTTGTTCTCACTAGGATCGACGCCATTAGCTAATAGTTTACGGGCCTCATCCCTGCGTGCCCGGGCATCCGCCAGCGACACTTCAGGATATTTCCCCAGGGCCAGCATCTTCTCCTTACCGCCAAAGCGATAACGCAGTCGCCAGTATTTGGAGCCGTTAGGGTGAACCAGCAAAACCATGCCATCACCGTCAGTCAGTTTGTAGGCTTTTGCTTCAGGCTTAGCCGAACGAACCTTCACATCACTCAGAGCCATGATGAGTATCCTTTCAAGGGTCCTGTGTGGGTACAAACATAATCGAACCGGGATATACCCGCAGTTGTACCCGCATCAGTAAGTTGATGTAGATTGAATCAGGTTGACTTAGGTTGAGTGAAAAAGCGAGGAAAGCCTTGCGAATACTGGATTTCAGGCACAAAAAAAGACGTCCGTTGACGTCTATTGATGTTCCGATGGTGCCGAAGGCCGGACTCGAACCGGCACGTATTTCTACGGTTGATTTTGAATCAACTGCGTCTACCGATTTCGCCACTCCGGCACGGAAGGGATGCGGAAAACGTTGTGGATTATACCTGTCGTGCGCCACCATGCAAGCGCCAGCGTGTGTCTGGCTCGCTAAGTGTTGAAAATTTCAGCATTACCTTTCTTACCTGTAACCATCATCACAGTTTACCCGCTTCTTAATCCCCCCTTCTGCGAAGCGTCCCGTTTCCCCATGCTCTACACTTCCAGTTCAACACCACACTGAGGGAAACACGATGTCGATGATAAAAAGCTACGCCGCAAAAGCGGCGGGCAGCGAACTCGAACTCTATGAATATGATGCGGGGGAGCTTAAGCCGGAAGATGTCGAAGTCCAGGTCGATTACTGCGGTATCTGCCATTCTGATTTGTCAATGATCGACAACGAATGGGGATTCTCTCAGTATCCGCTGGTTGCCGGGCATGAGGTGATTGGTCGCGTGGCAGCTCTCGGCAGCGCGGCGCAGGATAAGGGTCTGAAGGTTGGTCAGCGCGTCGGTATTGGCTGGACGGCGCGCAGCTGCGGGCACTGCGACGCCTGTATCAGCGGTAATCAAATCAACTGCCTGGAAGGTTCCGTTCCCACTATTCTTAATCGCGGCGGCTTTGCCGAGAAGCTGCGGGCCGACTGGCAGTGGGTGATCCCGCTGCCGGAGAGTATCGATCTGGCGGCAGCTGGCCCATTACTGTGCGGCGGCATCACGGTGTTCAAACCGCTGCTGATACACCATATCACCGCCACCAGCCGCGTCGGGGTGATCGGCATCGGCGGGCTGGGGCATATCGCCATTAAGCTGTTGCATGCGATGGGCTGCGAAGTGACCGCGTTCAGCTCCAATCCGGCGAAAGAGCAGGAAGTGCTGGCGATGGGGGCGGATAAAGTGGTCAACAGCCGCGATCCAGATGCGCTAAAAGCACTGGCGGGCCAGTTCGATCTCATCATTAACACGGTTAACGTCGATCTCGACTGGCAACCCTATTTTGAAGCGCTGGCCTACGGCGGTAACTTCCATACCGTCGGTGCAGTGCTGAAGCCGCTGCCAGTTCCGGCGTTTACCTTAATTGCCGGGGATCGCAGCATCTCCGGTTCGGCGACCGGAACGCCATTCGAGCTGCGCAAGCTGATGAAGTTTGCCGGGCGCAGCAAGGTGTCGCCTACCACCGAGCTGTACCCGATGTCGCAAATTAACGAAGCAATCCAGCACGTGCGTGACGGCAAGGCCCGCTACCGCGTGGTGCTGAAAGCCGACTTCTGATCGTCTTTGCCGGGAAGCGTAAGCTTCCCGGCTATTCTCCCCGCTATTCCAGGAAGGTAAAATTCTCCTCACAATCTCCGCAATTTAGCGGTGAAGAGTGCGTCACGGTTGCCTATACTCCAGGCAGGATAAATGGAGGAAATCTCAATGAGCGCACCCCTGCTAATTGCCCGCACGCCGGACACCGAACTGTTTTTACTGCCAGGCATGGCCAACCGTCACGGGCTGATTACCGGCGCCACCGGGACTGGTAAAACCGTCACACTACAAAAGCTGGCCGAATCGTTGTCCGAGATTGGCGTACCGGTATTTATGGCCGATGTGAAAGGTGATTTAACCGGCGTGGCCGAGGAAGGACAAGCCTCTGAAAAGCTGCTCGCCCGCCTGAAAAACATCGGCATTACCGACTGGCAACCGCATGGTAATCCGGTCACGGTGTGGGATATCTTCGGCGAAAAGGGTCACCCGGTGCGAGCCACGGTATCTGACCTCGGGCCGCTGCTGCTGGCTCGTCTGTTGAATCTCAACGACGTTCAGTCCGGCGTGCTGGATATTATCTTCCGCATTGCCGATGACCAGGGCCTGCTGCTGCTCGATTTCAAAGACCTGCGGGCCATCACTCAGTACATCGGCGATAACGCTAAATCCTTCCAGAATCAGTACGGCAATATCAGCAGCGCTTCGGTCGGGGCTATTCAGCGCGGACTGCTGTCGCTGGAGCAGCAGGGAGCGGCACACTTCTTTGGCGAACCGATGCTGGACATCAAAGACTGGATGCGTACCGACGCCAGCGGCAAAGGGATGATTAATATTCTCAGCGCAGAGAAGCTCTACCAGATGCCCAAACTGTACGCCGCCAGCCTGCTGTGGATGCTCTCAGAACTGTACGAACAGTTACCGGAAGCGGGCGATCTGGAGAAACCAAAACTGGTGTTCTTCTTTGATGAAGCGCATCTGCTGTTCAACGATGCCCCGCAGGTGCTGCTAGATAAAATCGAACAGGTGATCCGTCTGATCCGCTCGAAAGGGGTCGGCGTGTGGTTCGTCTCGCAAAACCCGTCGGATATTCCGGACAACGTGCTTGGTCAGTTGGGGAACCGCGTGCAGCACGCCCTGCGCGCGTTCACGCCGAAAGATCAGAAAGCGGTGAAAACCGCGGCACAAACAATGCGCGCCAACCCGGCATTTGATACCGAAAAAGCCATTCAGGAGCTGGGAACCGGCGAGGCGCTGGTGTCGTTTCTGGACGCCAAAGGCAGCCCGTCGGTGGTTGAACGGGCGATGGTGATTGCGCCGTGCTCACGGATGGGACCGGTGACGGACGACGAGCGCAACGGGCTGATTAATCACTCTTCGCTGTACGGCAAATATGAAGAAGATATCGACCGAGAGTCCGCCTATGAACGTTTACAGCAAGGCGTGCAGGCCAGTACCGAGCAGCAAAATACGCCTCCCGCCAACGGTAAAGCGGTCGAGGTGGATGGCGGTATCCTCGGTGGATTGAAGGATATTTTATTTGGCAGCACAGGGCCGCGCGGCGGCAAGCGCGATGGCGTGGTACAGAGCGTGGCGAAAAGCGCGGCGCGACAGGTTACTAATCAGATAATCCGCGGCATGTTGGGGAGTTTGATGGGTGGGAGAAAACGCTAGCCCGTATTACGTTGCCGGATGGCGGCTTAACGCCTTATCCGGCCTACGGGTCCGGAGTAGGCCTGAAAAGCGCAACGCCATCAGGCCTACGATTACTGTGATTACGATTTACGCAGCATCAGCCACAGGCTTATCAGGAAGAAGCTGGCGCTTGGCAGCAGCGCACCGATAATCGGCGGAATGCCGTACACCAGCGTCAGCGGGCCAAAGATTTGGTCCAGCACATAGAACACAAAACCGAAGCTAATCCCCGTCACCACACGCACCCCCATCGGGACGCTACGCAGCGGACCAAAGATAAACGACAACGCCATCAGCATCATGACCGCCACTGATAGCGGCTGGAAGACTTTGCTCCACATATTGAGCTGGTAGCGTCCGGCATCCTGGCCGCTCGACTTCAGGTACTTCACGTAGTTATGCAGACCGCTAATCGACAGCGCGTCAGGATCCAACGCCACGACGCCGAGCTTGTCGGGCGTCAGGTTGGTTTTCCAGGTGCCGCTCACCGTTTGCGAACCGGTGATTTGTTTCGGATCGGTCAGGTTGGATTCATCCACCTGCGACAAACGCCAGACCTTCTGCTCCGGGTCAAACGTCGCGCTCGCAGCGTAACGTACAGACTGCAGACGACGCTTGTCGTTAAACGAGTAGATGCTAATCCCGCCCAACTCGGCCTCGCCTTTCACCCGCTCGATGTAGACAAAGCTGTCACCGTCTTTCGCCCACAAACCCTGCTGGGTAGAGAGCAGCGAGCCGCCGTACATCTGCTGCGCACGGTAGTTACGCGCCATCTGTTCACCCTGCGGTGCGACCCATTCGCCAATGGCCATCGTCAGCAGCACCAGCGGAATCGCGGTTTTCATCACCGACAACGCCACCTGCATACGGGTAAAGCCAGACGCCTGCATCACCACCAGTTCACTGCGCTGGGCCAGCATGCCCAGCCCCAGCAATGCCCCCAGCAGCGCCGCCATCGGGAAGAAGATCTGGATATCTTTCGGCGCACTGAGCAGGGTATACAGCCCGGCGCCCATCGCATCGTAGCTCCCCTGCCCGGCTTTTTTCAGCTGGTCAACGAACTTGATGATCCCGGAGAGCGATACCAGCATGAACAGCGTCATCATGATGGTGGTGAAAATGGTTTTACCGATATAGCGGTCAAGTACACCAAAAGGCTGCATTATACCGCTCCTTTACGCATAAAACGGGCACGCAAGCGGCGCATCGGCACCGTATCCCAGAGGTTAAGCACAATCGCCAGCGCCAGATAAGCCAGGTTAACCACCCACATCCAGAACACCGGATCCAGCTTACCTTTGCCACCGTTCGACTTCAGCGATGTCTGAACCAGGAAGAACAGCAAATAGAGCAGCATTGCCGGCAGCATCGACAGCACGCGACCCTGACGCGGGTTCACCACGCTCAGCGGTACAACCATCAGCGCCATCATAAATACGGTGAATACTAACGTGATACGCCAGGTCAGCTCCGCGCGGGCGCGATCGGTGTCGGTCGCCAGCAGCGTACGCATGGTCATCTGTTCGGTATCGTTTGGATCCAGCGCCACGGCCTGATGGCCGATAATCGCCTGATAATCCTGGAAGTCGGTAATGCGGAAATCGCGCAGCAGCGCGGTACCTTCAAAGCGCGTCCCCTGGTTTAGCGTCACAACCTGAGAGCCATCGCGCAATTGGGTAAGATGTCCGGAATCAGCTACGACGACCGAAGGACGAGCGTTGCCTTTCGGGCGGATTTGCGCGAGAAACACGTCTTTGAAGTTGCTGCCGTCAACGCTTTCGATAAACAGCACCGAACTGCCGTTGGTCGCCTGCTGGAATTGCCCCTGAGCAAGCGCCGCCATACCGGGGTTCGCTTTCGCCTCCGCCAGGACTTCGTCCTGATGTCTGGAGGACCACGGTCCGGCCCACATCACGTTGACCGCCGCAATAATACTGGTAAACAACGCCAGCACCATCGCCGCTTTAACAAGCACAGCCTTGCTCAGCCCGCAGGCATGCATGACCGTAATTTCACTTTCGGTATACAGTTTGCCCAGCGTCATCAGCAGCCCGAGGAACAGGCTTAAGGGCAAGATAAGTTGCGCCATTTCTGGCACGCCCAGCCCCAGCAGCGAGAGCACCAGATTTGCCGGGATATCACCGTCAACAGCCGCACCAAGGATCCTGACCAACTTTTGACAAAAGAAGATCAAAAGCAGGATGAATAGGATCGCAAGTTGGCTTTTGAGCGTTTCCCGAACCAGATATCTTATGATTATCACTTTAAATACGCCCGTAAAAACCCGTCTTTTGCCGGAATTTAGCTTGTTTCATGGCTTAAACGTCATTTATTCTCTTGAGTCGTCGAAATCGTCGCTAAGATCATTATACTCAACGGATCCACCTCTCAGAAATTGTTCTGACGTGCCAATGCCGTAATAACGTTAAGATTAACACGAAGTCACCGCAACAGCGGGTATGAGTTACGAAAGCTTGCAATTCTATCCGTAGCCACCGCCGTTGTCTTTAAGATTCAGGAGCGTAGTGCATGGAGTTCAGTGTAAAAAGCGGTAGCCCGGAGAAACAGCGGAGTGCGTGCATCGTCGTGGGTGTCTTTGAACCACGCCGCCTCTCTCCGATTGCAGAGCAGCTCGACAAGATCAGCGACGGGTACATCAGCGCACTGCTGCGTCGTGGCGAACTGGAAGGCAAACCGGGTCAAACCCTGTTGCTGCACCATGTTCCTAACGTTCTGTCTGAGCGAATTCTCCTTATTGGTTGTGGCAAAGAGCGCGAACTTGATGAGCGCCAGTACAAGCAGGTCATTCAGAAAACCATCAATACGCTGAATGATACTGGCTCAATGGAAGCCGTCTGCTTTCTGACTGAGCTGCACGTCAAAGGGCGCAATAACTACTGGAAAGTGCGCCAGGCCGTTGAGACGGCACAGGAAACGCTGTACAGCTTTGACCAGTTGAAGACCAACAAAAGCGAGCCGCGTCGCCCGCTGCGTAAAATGGTCTTCAACGTGCCGACCCGCCGCGAGCTGACCAGCGGTGAGCGTGCGATCCAACACGGTCTGGCAATCGCCGCTGGCATTAAAGCGGCGAAAGATCTCGGCAACATGCCGCCGAACATCTGTAACGCAGCTTATCTGGCCTCTCAGGCGCGTCAGTTGGCAGACAGCTACAGCAAAAATGTTGTGACCCGCGTGATCGGCGAGCAGCAGATGAAAGAGCTGGGTATGCACTCTTATCTCGCCGTCGGTCACGGTTCGCAGAACGAGTCGCTGATGTCAGTCATCGAGTACAAAGGCAATCCGTCCGAAGACGCGCGTCCGATTGTGCTGGTCGGTAAAGGGTTAACCTTCGACTCCGGCGGTATCTCCATCAAACCAGCCGAAGGCATGGATGAGATGAAGTACGACATGTGCGGCGCGGCGGCAGTGTACGGCGTAATGCGCATGGTGGCCGAGCTTCAGTTGCCCATCAACGTCGTCGGCGTACTGGCGGGCTGCGAAAATATGCCGGGTGGCCGCGCGTATCGCCCAGGCGACGTGCTGACCACTATGTCTGGTCAGACCGTTGAAGTGCTCAATACCGACGCCGAAGGCCGTCTGGTGCTGTGCGACGTGTTAACCTACGTCGAGCGCTTTGAGCCGGAGGCGGTGATTGACGTTGCGACCCTGACCGGCGCGTGCGTGATTGCGCTGGGCCATCACATCACCGGCCTGATGTCGAACCACAACCCGCTGGCGCATGAGCTGATCGGTGCGTCCGAGCAGGCTGGCGATCGCGCGTGGCGTTTGCCGCTGGGTGATGAATACCAGGAGCAGTTAGAGTCTAACTTTGCGGATATGGCGAACATCGGCGGACGTCCTGGCGGCGCCATCACCGCGGGCTGCTTCCTGTCACGCTTTACCCGTAAGTACAACTGGGCGCACCTGGATATCGCTGGTACCGCATGGCGTTCAGGGAAAGCCAAAGGCGCAACCGGTCGTCCGGTCGCGTTACTGTCGCAGTTCCTGCTCAATCGCGCGGGTTTTAACGGCGAAGAGTGATGTAAAACGCCGGGTGGCGGCTTCGCCTTACCCGGCCTACAACGTCACTCAACCGTAGGCCGGGTAAGCGTAGCGCCACCCGGCTTTGCATTTAAATCCACCACAAGAAGCCCCATATATGAAGAATGCGACGTTCTATCTTCTGGACAACGACACACAACAAGATGGTTTAAGCGCCGTCGAGCAACTGGTGTGTGAAATTGCCGCAGAACGTTGGCGGGCTGGCAAGCGCGTGCTTATCGCCTGTGAAAACGAAAAGCAGGCTCTTCGACTGGATGAAGCCCTGTGGGCAAGACCGGCAGAAAGCTTTGTTCCGCATAATCTGGCGGGCGAAGGCCCCAGAGGCGGCGCGCCGGTAGAGATTGCCTGGCCGGAGAAACGCAATAGCAGCCCGCGCGACCTGCTCATCAGTTTGCGCGTTGGCTTTGCAGATTTTGCCACCGCTTTCACAGAAGTGATAGACTTCGTTCCTTACGAAGATTCTTTGAAACAATCGGCACGCGATCGCTACAAAGCTTACCGCGTGGCTGGTTTTAACCTGAATACGGCAACCTGGAAATAATGGAAAAGACATACAACCCACAAGATATCGAACAGCCGCTTTACGAGCACTGGGAAAAGCAGGGCTATTTCAAACCTAACGGCGATGAAAGCAAAGAGTCCTTCTGCATCATGATCCCGCCGCCGAACGTCACCGGCAGTTTGCATATGGGTCATGCTTTCCAGCAAACCATCATGGATACCATGATTCGCTACCAGCGCATGCAGGGTAAAAACACCCTGTGGCAGGCTGGTACCGACCACGCGGGTATCGCTACCCAGATGGTGGTTGAGCGTAAGATTGCCGCTGAAGAAGGTAAAACCCGTCATGACTACGGTCGCGAAGCGTTTATCGATAAAATTTGGCAGTGGAAAGCGGAATCCGGCGGCACCATTACCCGCCAGATGCGCCGTCTCGGCAACTCCGTTGACTGGGAGCGCGAGCGTTTCACTATGGACGAAGGTCTTTCCAATGCCGTGAAAGAAGTCTTTGTTCGCCTGTACAAAGAAGACCTGATTTACCGTGGCAAGCGTCTGGTCAACTGGGACCCGAAACTGCGCACCGCTATTTCTGACCTGGAAGTGGAAAACCGCGAGTCTAAAGGCTCGATGTGGCACATCCGCTATCCGCTGGCCGACGGCGCGAAAACCGCAGACGGTAAAGATTACCTGGTCGTGGCGACTACCCGTCCGGAAACCATTCTGGGCGACACCGGCGTGGCCGTGAACCCGGAAGATCCGCGCTATAAAGATCTGATCGGCAAATTCGTTATTCTGCCGCTGGTTGACCGCCGTATTCCGATCGTCGGCGACGAACACGCCGATATGGAAAAAGGCACCGGCTGCGTGAAGATCACCCCGGCACACGACTTTAACGACTACGAGGTCGGGAAACGTCACGCCCTGCCAATGATCAACATTCTGACCTTTGACGGTGACATCCGTGAAACCGCGGAAGTGTACGACACCAAAGGTGAAGAGTCCGACGTTTACTCCAACGCAATCCCGGCTGAGTTCCAGAAGCTGGAACGCTTTGCCGCGCGTAAAGTAGTGGTTGCCGCCGTTGATGCGATGGGCCTGCTGGAAGAAATTAAACCTCACGATCTGACCGTTCCTTACGGCGACCGTGGCGGCGTGGTTATCGAACCGATGCTGACCGACCAGTGGTACGTCCGTGCCGACGTGCTGGCAAAACCGGCGGTTGAAGCGGTTGAAAACGGCGACATTCAGTTCGTACCGAAGCAGTACGAAAACATGTACTTCTCCTGGATGCGCGATATTCAGGACTGGTGTATTTCCCGTCAGCTGTGGTGGGGTCACCGCATCCCGGCATGGTATGACAACGACGGCAACGTATATGTTGGCCGTACCGAAGACGAAGTGCGTCAGGAAAACAACCTCGGCGCCGACGTTGCGCTGCGTCAGGACGAAGACGTTCTCGACACCTGGTTCTCCTCCGCGCTGTGGACCTTCTCTACCCTGGGCTGGCCGGAAAACACCGACGCGCTGCGTCAGTTCCACCCAACCAGCGTGATGGTCTCCGGCTTCGACATTATCTTCTTCTGGATTGCCCGCATGATCATGATGACCATGCACTTCATCAAAGATGAAAACGGCAAGCCGCAGGTTCCGTTCCATACCGTCTACATGACCGGTCTGATCCGTGACGACGAAGGCCAGAAGATGTCCAAATCCAAGGGCAACGTTATCGACCCGCTGGATATGGTCGACGGTATCTCACTGCCGGAGCTGCTGGAAAAACGTACCGGCAACATGATGCAGCCGCAGTTGGCCGAGAAGATCGCCAAACGTACCGAGAAGCAGTTCCCGAACGGCATCGAGCCGCACGGCACCGACGCCCTGCGTTTCACCCTGGCGGCGCTGGCCTCTACTGGCCGCGACATCAACTGGGATATGAAGCGTCTGGAAGGTTACCGTAACTTCTGTAACAAGCTGTGGAACGCCAGCCGCTTCGTGCTGATGAACACTGAAGGAAATGATTGCGGTTTCAACGGCGGCGAAATGACCCTGTCTCTGGCAGACCGCTGGATCCTCGCTGAATTCAACCAGACCATCAAAGCGTACCGCGAAGCGCTGGATAACTTCCGCTTCGATATCGCCGCGGGCATCCTGTACGAGTTCACCTGGAACCAGTTCTGCGACTGGTATCTGGAGCTGACCAAGCCGGTAATGACCGGAGGAACTGATGCTGAACTGCGCGGCACCCGCAATACGCTGGTGACCGTGCTGGAAGGTCTGCTGCGCCTGGCGCACCCGATCATTCCGTTCATTACCGAAACCATCTGGCAGCGCGTGAAAGTGATTTGTGGCAACACCGCAGATACCATCATGCTACAGCCGTTCCCGGAATATAACGCGGCTCAGGTAGATGAAGCGGCGCTGGCCGATACCGAATGGCTGAAGCAGGCGATCGTTGCCGTACGTAATATTCGCGCGGAAATGAACATTGCCCCGGGCAAACCGCTGGAGCTGCTGCTGCGTGGTTGCAGCGCGGACGCGATGCGTCGTGTAAACGACAACAAGAGCTTCCTGCTGAACCTGGCGCGTCTGGAAAGTATCACCGTGCTGCCAGCCGATGACAAAGGTCCGGTCTCCGTGACCAAAATCATCGACGGCGCCGAGCTGCTGATCCCGATGGCTGGCCTCATCAACAAAGAAGATGAGCTGGCGCGTCTGGCAAAAGAAGTGGCGAAAATCGAAGGTGAGATTGCCCGTATCGAAGGCAAACTGTCCAACGAAGGTTTCGTTGCCCGCGCACCGGAAGCGGTCATCGCCAAAGAGCGTGAGAAGCTGGACGGTTACGCAGAAGCCAAAGCGAAGCTGATTGAGCAGCAGGCAGTTATCGCCGCGCTGTAAAAATCGTGCCCGTACGTTTGCCGGATGGCGCTTGCGCTTATCCGGCCTACGGGCACCGTCAACGTAGGTCGGATAAGCGTAGCGCATCCGACGCCGCAGACAATAAAAGCCTCTGACGCATATGCTCAGAGGCTTTTTATTGAATTATCCTCGCTTGCGCTTCCCCTCACCGCAGTGGTATTAACTGCATATGTCTCACTTTTATGTCATGAGTTCGCTATGAGTGCCATTACCTCCGTCGCGGCAACGCTGCGCCGAATTTCTGCCGATGATAACGCCGCAATTGCCCGCGTTATCCGCAAAGTTTCCGCTGAATACGGCCTTACCGCCGATAAAGGCTACACCGTTGCCGACCCTAATCTGGACGAATTGTTCCAGGTTTACAGCCAGCCGGGCGCGGCCTACTGGGTGGTTGAGCAAAACGGTGAAGTCGTGGGCGGCGGTGGTGTTGCACCGTTAGGATGTAGTGAACCAGACATTTGCGAGCTGCAAAAGATGTACTTCCTGTCGAGCGCGCGCGGTCAGGGGCTGGCGAAAAAACTGGCGCTGATGGCGCTTGAACATGCCCGTGAGCAAGGTTTCAAGCAGTGCTATCTTGAGACCACGGCGTTTCTGACTGAGGCAATCCGCCTGTATGAGCATTTAGGCTTTGAGCATATCAGCGAAGCGCTGGGCTGTACCGGGCACGTAGATTGTGAAGTGCGAATGTTAAAGCCCCTCTGACCTTACGCCGAGAGGCTTTAACCGCGTTACTGCATCTCGGCTGAGAGCATCAGTCGAATAACGCCAGCCGCGCGAGCGGTTGGCAGCTTCAGCACCTGTGACCATAAATCTTGCACCATTTCACAGGCGACTTTCTCTTTGCCCACGCCTTTACTCGGATCGGCCATGATTTGGATATCCGGTCCAAAGCGTTGTACCAGCCCCGGACTGATGGATTGCAGATCCTGAAGCGCCAACTGTTTTTCTTCCGCCGTAACCGTATGTTTGTTCGGGCCATAGGCCGCGTGCATCATACTCATGTCGCTGGCCATACGACGGTTCATGAGCTCGCGCGGAATAATACGCACCGGGTTAATCCCGCCTTTCACAGCAGGGAACAAAAAGCGAAAACATTCGTCATTGCCCACTTTTGCCACCGCGGCAATCTGCTCGAGATTAATCTTCATATACTCGATCACGTTGGCATCAGGCGCTTGCTGCAAACGCGCCATCTGTACCTGTAGGATCTGCGGCTGAATAGCGTCGATAATCTGTTGCTCGCTTTTCCCCGCCTCTTTCAGCTGCGTTGCCTGGGTGAGGATGTTCTGCCACAGCGCTGGCTCCTGCTCCTTAAGCACCTGATAAACGGGCATGGACAGCATCGCGTTTTCAAATTTCTGCGCATCCGTCAGACCATAATCCGGGCTTTCGCGTGGGATCAGGTAGTGCACATCAAACAGATTCCACGCGATAATCGCCACCACAAAGACCACCGCGCCGGAGACCTTGCCCAGCCAGCCTTTTTTGCGAAACATGCCGACGACGATAGCAATCACCGCCCCGATATAACCTGCCAACAAAACGTGTACCCAGTTCATTAACCATCCTTATGCCAAATCGTCTCTGTTACAGGGATATATTTCCCCTTCGATGTTTTGATTATTACGGCAGCAGCGAGCTATTTCCAGCCACCAGATTTTGCTAACAGAAACAGGAAGGATTAAACCGCGCGGCGATGGGCACGCGCGTCAAAGAAAGGAACTAAGCTGGCACACCGCTGTGAAAGCGGAATTCATCGTCAGGAGAGGTGATCAACGCGGCTTCTACTTCGCCAAAAAACTGCACCCGGCTACTGATATCATCGGTTGAAACCTGCTGCGCCAGCGCCAGGTAATCCTGATAGTGCCGCGCCTCGGATCGCAGCAGCGACAGATAAAACGCCTGCAAATCGTCATCCAGATACGGTGCGAGCGCGGCGAACCGTTCACAGGAACGCGCCTCAATGTAAGCCCCGCAAATCAGTTTATCGATTAACGTCAGCGGCTCGTGGGTGCGCACCTCTTTGAGCATGCCTTTGGCGTAACGGCTGGCGGTAATCTTAATATAGGGAATGTTGCGTCTCATCATCGCCTCACGCACCTGCCAGAAATGATGCAGTTCTTCTTTGATCAGCAAAACCATGCTGTCGATAAGCTTGCGTCCCCACGGATCGTCGGTTTGCGGCATCACGCTTTTGCTTATCTGTTTATTCAGCGCGATAAAATCCGGCTCATCCCCTTCTCTGAAAGCAAACGCTTCATAGGGTTTCAGCCAGTCCAGCAGCGCCTGAGATCCCTGTTTATCTGCGACATACTTACGCACCAGCAGCATCGCCGTTTGCGCCGCTTTCAGCTCACAGACGAGGTGGTCGGTCAATAACAGAGGCAGATTAGCCGGGTCTCGCGCTTTATCAAGCCAGGCCTGGGGCGTTTTACAGTGCAGGAAATTGTGGATCGGGGAGAGTATTTGCAGATAATCCATACATTGTCCTTGGCCTGCGGCAGCCTGGGCTACCGCAGGTCAGTAGATGACTTAGTGACGCACGCCGTCATCATCTTCGTCGACGAGATCTTCATCGTCGCCGTCTTCACCTTCTTCGCCGTTCGGGTCTTCAAAATAGGTGCCCCAACCGTCGTATTCCACATCATATTTTTCAGCCAGGTTCATCAGTTGCTCAACCTGAGCATCGATCAACTCCGCATTCAGTGCACATTCACTCAAAATGTCACAGCAAATAACCGTGTCGCCTTCTTCCACTTCCAGCTCTTCCGGCTCGGTCACTTCATAACCCAGCTTGAAGGCTTCTACTGCCGCTTTTTCCAGGGTTTCGAAGTCATCCGCGGAAAGGTGATGCTCAATGGTGTACAGCGCGTCTGGATCGCTGCCATCTTCGAGTAACTCTTCAATAATCAAGCGCGTTTCTTCACGCTGTTCTTCCAGTAGTTCCGGGTTTGCCATGGCTCGTTCCTCATAATGTCCTGCCGATACTCTTATTGTCACATACCGCTGTCATTGCCTCCACCTTTCCTGGAAAGATTTGTTAAACAAGGTTGCAAATGAATAAACATCCATATAAATTGAATTTTAATTCAATAAATGGCCTAAGCCATGTGAGGGAACCATGTCTGCGTTTTATCATAAACATTTTTTGAAACTGCTTGATTTCACCTCTGCTGAACTCACGTCACTGCTCCTGCTCGCCGCGCAGCTAAAGGCAGATAAGAAAAACGGCACTGAAGTCGCAAAGCTCACCGGTAAAAACATCGCGCTCATCTTCGAAAAAGACTCAACCCGCACCCGTTGCTCTTTCGAAGTTGCCGCATACGACCAGGGCGCTCGCGTGACGTATCTCGGGCCAAGCGGCAGCCAGATTGGCCATAAAGAGTCGATCAAAGACACCGCCCGCGTGCTCGGCCGCATGTACGACGGTATTCAGTATCGGGGACACGGCCAGGAGATTGTCGAGACGCTGGCGGAATATGCCGGAGTTCCGGTGTGGAACGGATTAACCAACGAGTTTCATCCCACCCAGCTGCTGGCGGATCTGTTAACTATGCAGGAACACCTGCCGGGTAAAGCGTTTAATGAGATGACGCTGGTCTACACCGGTGATGCCCGCAACAATATGGGCAATTCCATGCTGGAAGCCGCTGCGTTAACCGGGCTGGATCTGCGCCTGGTCGCACCGCAGGCCTGCTGGCCAGAGGAAAGTCTGGTTGCAGAGTGCAAAGCGCTGGCGCAGAAAAACGGCGGCAATATTACGCTGACCGAAGATGTCGCCGCGGGCGTGAAAGGTGCGGACTTTATCTATACCGACGTCTGGGTATCAATGGGCGAAGCAAAAGAGAAGTGGGCCGAACGTATTGCGCTGCTGCGTAAGTACCAGGTTAATAGCACGATGATGGCGTTGACCGGCAATCCACAGGTGAAATTCCTGCACTGCCTGCCCGCGTTTCATGACGATCAAACCACGCTTGGCAAACAAATGGCACAGGAATATGGTCTGCACGGCGGTATGGAAGTGACCGATGAGGTCTTTGAATCACCCGCCAGCATCGTATTTGATCAGGCGGAAAACCGGATGCACACCATCAAAGCGGTGATGGTGGCGACGCTGGCGAAGTGAGGGCATGGATGAAAAGAATGCCGGATGGCGATGCTAAGCATCTTATCCGGCCTACAACCGCGCTCTCGTAGGCCGGGCAAGGCGAAGCCGCCCCCGGCAAATACGCTTATGCCACTTGCATTTTCACTACGGCTTTGCGTACCAGCGCTGGAGCACCGACCGCGCACAGCGGTTTATGCACTTCACCCGGATAGAACACCACGAAGTCACCTTCGTTCAGCACCACCGTTTTCTCCTGTACCCCTTCCGGCAGGAAGGCGATGTCTTTATCCGCCAGCCAGTCAGTTTCCGGCGCGCCCGCAGGCTGCGTGCTGAAGGTCATTCCTTCCTGGCCTTTGAGCAGGATCTGAATATCCAGATAGCGGGCGTGATACTCGGCGCGGCGCTGTGCAAACGGCTCCGTCATATCTTCGGCAATCAGATAAAACAGACGATCGCCGTCGATGTCATGCTTACCTTTTTCCGTCGCATCCGTCACATGCGCTTTAATGTGTTCAATTGCCTGACGCAGCTCTTCCGGCAGCCAGGCATCCAGGTTGTGAATATTGCCAACAATCATCTCAAACCCCTTAATTAAAACATCGTTTCATTTTAGTTGTTATACGAAAAAACGGCCTGCCATACTACTGCTATTTGCCGATATTTTGCGTCAACGCATGTTTATCGCTGATGGTGTTAAATAATTGCTAACTCTCAGCAACAGGTTATGCATAAACTTTGCATAACTTTCGGCTACCCTTTTTCAATCTGATCAGTAATATACTGTTATTAAAAGTTTTATTAGAAAAACCAGCTATAGATCACAGTTCACCTCTCCTTCGCTATCCTCCTTCATCGTCATATTTATTTTGAAATAAACTTTACCGCGCAAATAATAAAATCATATATTCGCATAATAATTCACCACGCAGAAAAAAGCACAAATAAATCAATGCATTAATTATATTGCAGCACACTAAAAGTGTACATAAAATTAACACCGATAAATAACAAGACATATTCCCGCGTAGTAATTCAATTATTCATATTTTTATTTTATTAATTCTCCGAGCCATATCATAAATTAAACATCAAAAGTCAAATGTCGACATGACTGTGAAATAAATCACGTTTCCTCATCAAATAAGATCTAAATATAGATTCCGAAATCAGCTGAAAAGTCATGGCTGCAATAAATATTATTTGCAGGCACATCCTCTTTATTTTTTAAAATAGTATTAAAGGAATAATGATGGAAAAGCATTATGTCGGGTCTGAAATCGGTCAATTACGTAGCGTAATGCTACATCGCCCTAATCTCAGCTTAAAAAGGCTGACGCCATCAAATTGCCAGGAACTGCTTTTTGATGATGTTCTTTCGGTAGAACGTGCAGGAGAAGAGCATGACATTTTCGCCAACACGTTACGTCAGCAAGGGATTGAGGTTCTGTTACTCACTGATTTATTGACACAAACCTTAGATGTCCAAGATGCCAAAGACTGGTTGCTGGAGACACAAATCTCTGATTATCGCCTTGGCCCCGCTTTCGCCACGGATATTCGCGCCTGGCTTGCAGATATGCAGCACCGGGAACTGGCCCGGCATTTAAGCGGTGGGCTAACCTATGGAGAAATTCCTGCCTCAATCAAAAATATGGTGGTCGATACTCACGATATTAATGACTTTATTATGAAGCCATTACCAAACCACTTATTTACCCGCGACACCTCATGCTGGATATATAACGGTGTGTCAATTAACCCAATGGCAAAAACCGCGCGGCAAAGAGAAACCAATAACCTGCGGGCGATCTACCGTTGGCACCCTCAATTTGCTGATGGTGAATTTATTAAATATTTCGGCGATGAAAATATTAATTACGACCACGCCACATTAGAAGGTGGAGATGTGCTGGTCATTGGTCGCGGCGCGGTACTCATCGGTATGTCGGAACGCACCACGCCGCAGGGCATTGAATTCCTTGCCCAGTCGCTGTTTAAGCATCGCCAGGCTGAACGCGTCATCGCGGTTGAACTGCCGAAACATCGCTCCTGTATGCACCTCGATACCGTCATGACCCACATTGATATCGATACCTTCTCCGTCTACCCGGAAGTGGTACGCCCGGATGTCCAGTGCTGGACCCTGACGCCAGACGGGCGCGGCGGCTTGAAACGCACCCAGGAAAGTACTCTGGTACATGCCCTCGAAAAAGCGCTGGGCCTCGACCAAATCACGCTGATAACCACCGGGGGCGACGCCTTCGAAGCTGAACGCGAACAGTGGAATGACGCCAACAACGTCCTGACGCTACGCCCCGGTGTGGTCGTGGGCTATGAGCGCAACATCTGGACCAACGAGAAATACGACAAAGCGGGCATCACCGTTTTACCCATTCCTGGCGACGAACTTGGACGTGGACGCGGCGGCGCACGCTGCATGAGCTGCCCACTGGAACGCGACGGTATTTAAGGAAAAGTCATGGAAAACAAACCTACTCTGGTTGTGGCGTTGGGCGGCAATGCGCTGCTCAAACGCGGCGAGCCGCTGGAAGCTGACATCCAGCGCAAGAACATTGAGCTGGCGGCAAAGACTATCGCTCAGCTCACACAGCAATGGCGCGTGATTCTGGTGCACGGCAATGGCCCACAGGTTGGACTTTTGGCGTTACAGAACAGCGCTTATGACCGCGTCACCCCTTATCCGCTCGACATTCTCGGTGCGGAAAGTCAGGGAATGATTGGCTATATGCTGCAACAAGCTCTGAAAAACCAGCTGCCGCAACGTGAAATCAGCGTCCTGCTGACTCAGGTTGAAGTCGATGCCCACGATCCAGCCTTCAGTAATCCGACCAAATATATCGGACCGATTTACGACGACGCTCAGGCTAAAACGCTACACGCGGAAAAAGGCTGGATTTTCAAAGCCGATGGTAAAGCGTTCCGTCGCGTTGTGCCCTCTCCACAACCCAAACGTATCGTTGAAAGTGATGCTATTCGCACATTGATCGCCCGCGATCATCTGGTGATTTGCAACGGCGGTGGCGGCGTACCGGTGGTGGAAAAAGCCGATGGCTTCCACGGCATTGAAGCAGTGATCGACAAGGATCTCTCCGCCGCCCTGCTCGCCCGCCAACTCCATGCCGATGCGTTGTTGATCCTCACCGATGCTGATGCCGTGTACCTCGACTGGGGCAAACCTACCCAGCGCCCACTGTCCCAGGTCACCCCGGAACTGCTCGGTGAAATGCAATTCGACGCCGGTTCAATGGGCCCCAAAGTCACCGCCTGCGCGGAATTCGTCTCTCACTGTCGTGGGATTGCTGGCATCGGTTCACTGGCCGACGGCTCGGCCATTCTCGCCGGCGACAAAGGCACGCTAATTCGTCTCGAAACCACCGACGCTAACGCGTAGGACTTTTTTTTGCCGGATGACGGCTTCGCCTTATCCGGCCTACATAAGGACATTTTCATGACTGTTAACCTGAAAAATCGCAATTTTCTCAAACTGCTGGACTACACCCCGACGGAAATCCAGTACCTGATCGATCTGGCTATCGAGTTAAAAACGGCAAAAAAGGCCGGGCGCGAAAGACAGACGCTGGTCGGTAAAAATATCGCGCTGATCTTCGAAAAAACCTCAACCCGTACCCGCTGTGCCTTTGAAGTCGGCGCTTTCGATCAAGGCGCACAGGTGACCTATCTCGGCCCAAGTGGATCGCAGATCGGCCATAAAGAATCAATGAAAGATACTGCCCGCGTGCTAGGCCGCATGTACGACGGCATTGAATATCGCGGATACGGCCAGGACATTGTGGAGGAACTGGGGCAATTTGCCGGTGTTCCTGTTTGGAATGGACTGACAAATGAATTTCACCCCACCCAAATCCTCGCGGATCTGATGACCATGCTGGAACACGCCCCGGGTAAAACCTTGCCGGAACTGAGTTTCGCTTATCTCGGTGACGCCCGCAATAACATGGGTAATTCGCTGATGGTTGGCGCAGCGAAAATGGGGATGGATATCCGTCTGGTCGCACCTAAATCCTTCTGGCCTGACGAGGCGCTGGTTGCCGAATGCCGTGAAATTGCCAGCGTGACTGGCGCACGCATTACGCTCACAGAGGATGTTGAGGAAGGCGTATACGACGTCGATTTCCTCTACACCGATGTCTGGGTCTCTATGGGCGAACCCAAAGAAGCCTGGGCAGAACGCGTTAGCCTGATGACGCCCTATCAAATTAACCAGCGGGTCATCAACGCAACCGGTAACCCCAATGTGAAATTTATGCACTGTCTGCCCGCCTTCCATAACGAGCACACAAAGGTTGGACGTGAAATCGAAATGGCCTACGGCCTGAAAGGGCTTGAAGTCACGGAAGAGGTTTTTGAGTCAGCTCATTCCATCGTCTTCGACGAAGCAGAGAACCGGATGCATACCATTAAAGCGGTAATGGTAGCGACCCTCGGCGACTAACCCCAGCGGGCGTATGTCGCCTGACGGCATATGCCCAAGCTATCCGGAGAACATCATGGGCAAATTCAAATTTCCCAGCGCATATACCATCCTGTTTATTCTCATTGCACTCGTCGCGGTTATGACCTGGATAGTCCCGGCAGGGAAATACCAGATGGCGATGAATGCTACTCTGGGCAAAGAAGTGCCAGTTGCCGGTACTTATGCCCCCACAGAGGCGCACCCGCAAGGTTTTACCGCTGTACTGCTGGCCCCGATTGACGGTCTTTACAACCACGAAACCTATACCGCAGGCGCAATTGATGTGGCGTTGTTTGTCCTGATTATTGGTGGGTTTCTCGGCGTAGTAAACAAAACAGGCGCCATCGACGCAGGTATCGAGCGCGTGACGGTCAGGTTGAACGGTAAAGAGGAGTGGATGATCCCCATTCTGATGGGACTTTTCGCCGCCGGAGGTACGATTTACGGGATGGCGGAGGAATCACTCCCTTTTTACACATTGCTGGTTCCGGTCATGATGGCCGCACGCTTTGATCCGTTGGTTGCCGCCGCCACCGTTCTGCTCGGCGCGGGCATTGGCACACTCGGCTCGACAATCAACCCTTTCGCAACGGTTATCGCGGCTAACGCCGCCGGGATCCCCTTCACCCAGGGAATGCTGATGCGCATTCTGCTGCTGGTCGTCGGCTATGTTATCTGTGTGGTGTGGGTCATGCGTTATGCGCGCAAAGTCCGCAATCACCCGGAGTTGTCGATTGTGGCGGATAAAATGGAGGAAAACCGTGCGCATTTTCTCGGCAATCGCGGCAATACCAATCTTGAATTCACAGCCACGCGTAAGTGGATCCTGCTGATATTCGCCGCCGCCTTTGCGGTAATGATTTATGGCGTCGCGGTACTCGGATGGTGGATGGCAGAAATATCCGCAGTCTTTCTGGGTTCTGCCATTATCGTCGGCGTGATTGCCCGCATGAGTGAAGAAGCCTTCACCAGTACCTTCATTGACGGTGCGCGGGATCTGCTTGGCGTGGCGCTGATTATCGGCATTGCACGCGGTATCGTCGTGGTGATGGACAACGGCATGATCACCCACACTATTTTGCACAGCGCCGAAAATTTAGTCTCCGGTCTGTCCACCACCATTTTCATCAATGTAACCTACTGGCTGGAAGTATTGCTCTCCTTCCTGGTCCCTTCCTCGTCTGGCCTGGCGGTGCTCACGATGCCCATTATGGCCCCGCTGGCCGACTTCGCGCATGTACAGAGGGATCTGGTCGTCACCGCGTATCAATCCGCTTCCGGCATTGTGAATCTGATTACCCCCACCTCAGCCGTCGTGATGGGTGGGTTAGCCATCGCCCGTGTTCCTTACGTGCGCTACCTGAAATGGGTCGCCCCGCTCCTGCTCATTTTGACGTTACTGAACATGGCCGTCCTGAGTATCGGCGCGATGTTGTAGCCCTTTTAGCCGTCGGATCCCGACGGCTTTTTTGAGCGCATTCTCGTTTTTCTGCGCAACCGCCCGTTTGAGCCGTTATTGATACTGCAAATGTGGTGAATTTCGCCATCACATTGATACAAATGATAAGCTTAGGGTGTATTTATGAAGGAATTCGATGATTACTCGACCAAAGAGCAGAAACAATTGGCGATTTGTCAGCGCCTGATTAGCGAAAAAAGCTACCTTTCTCAGGAAGCGCTTCGCCGCGATCTCCAACACCATGGTTTTACCGGAATTAGCCAGTCAACGGTATCCCGTCTGCTGAAACTGCTCGGGGCTATAAAAATAAGAAATACAAAAGGGCAAAAAATTTATTCTGTAAATCCGCAGTCGCGCCCCGCTCCTGATGCTGCCCGATCGATTGCTGAAATGGTGGTCAGCGTTGAGCACAATAGCGAATTTATCCTCATCCACACGGCGGCAGGTTATGGCCGTGCCGTTGCCAGAATCCTCGATTACCACGCGTTACCAGAGATTCTGGGTGTCATCGCTGGCAGCAGTATTGTCTGGGTTGCGCCGCGAGTTGTGCAGCGAACGGGGCTGGTGCACAAGCAGATTAACTATCTATTTAAAATGAATTAAAATTCATAAGAACCGTTTGCGGTGAATAAATTGTGCATTTTCCGCTTGATCCCATAACGGAGCTGAGTATAATCGCGGACAATTTGCCGGGAGGATGTATGGTTCAGTGTGTACGACATTTTGTCTTACCGCGTCTGAAAAAGGACGCTGGCCTGCCGTTTTTCTTTCCGTTGATCACCCATTCAGAGCCCCTCAATTGAGGGGCTTTTTTTTTGCCCAGGCGTCAGGAGATAAACATGGCTAACCCGCTCTATCAAAAACACATCATTTCCATAAACGACCTCAGCCGCGATGACCTCAATCTGGTCCTCGCGACGGCGGCGAAATTAAAAGCTAACCCACAGCCGGAGCTGTTAAAGCATAAGGTTATCGCCAGTTGCTTCTTTGAAGCGTCAACCCGCACCCGTTTATCCTTTGAAACCTCCATGCACCGCCTGGGCGCCAGCGTGGTGGGTTTTTCTGACAGCAGCAACACGTCGCTGGGCAAAAAAGGCGAAACCCTGGCCGATACCATTTCCGTCATCAGCACCTATGTCGACGCCATCGTCATGCGTCATCCGCAGGAAGGCGCCGCGCGTCTGGCTACGGAGTTCTCCGGTAACGTTCCGGTACTGAACGCAGGCGACGGCTCCAACCAACATCCCACCCAAACGCTGCTGGACCTGTTTACCATTCAGGAAACTCAGGGTCGCCTGGACAATCTCCACATCGCCATGGTGGGTGACCTGAAATATGGCCGTACCGTCCACTCCCTGACCCAGGCGCTGGCGAAGTTCGAAGGTAACCGTTTCTACTTCATCGCCCCGGACGCACTGGCCATGCCGCAATACATTCTGGATATGTTGAACGAAAAAGGTATCGCCTGGAGCCTGCACGGCACCATCGAAGAAGTGATGGCGGAGGTCGATATCCTCTACATGACCCGCGTACAAAAAGAGCGTCTGGACCCGTCCGAATACGCCAACGTGAAAGCACAGTTTGTCCTGCGCGCCAGCGATTTGAACGGTGCCAGAGCGAACATGAAGGTGCTGCATCCGCTGCCGCGCATCGATGAAATCACCACCGACGTCGATAAGACGCCGCACGCCTGGTATTTCCAGCAGGCTGGCAACGGCATCTTCGCCCGCCAGGCGTTACTGGCATTGGTACTGAATAGCGAACTGGCACTGTAAGGGAGAAAAAGAGATGACACACGATAACAAACTGCAGGTTGAAGCCATCAAACGTGGCACCGTGATTGACCACATTCCCGCACAGGTTGGTTTTAAGCTGCTGACGCTGTTCAAACTGACGGAAACTGACCAACGTATCACCATCGGTCTGAACCTGCCGTCTGGCGAGATGGGCCGTAAGGATCTGATTAAAATCGAAAATACGTTCCTGACCGACGAGCAGGTTAACCAGCTCTCCCTGTACGCCCCGCAGGCAACGGTAAACCGCATTGACGATTACGACGTGGTGGGTAAATCACGTCCGAGCCTGCCTGAGCGTATCGATAACGTGCTGGTTTGCCCGAACAGCAACTGCATCAGTCATGCTGAGCCGGTTTCTTCCAGTTTTGCAGTGAAAAAACGTGCCGATGACATCGCACTCAAATGCAAATACTGTGAAAAAGAGTTTTCGCATTATGTGGTGCTGGCCAATTAATTGGGGTTGGTTATGAGATCCCGGCTCCCGTTACACATAAGCATTCGCAATGCATCGAGGCGGCAAGTCCGATTATCACTGGGAGCATAGTAAACTATGTGACCAGGGTAAGAGGACGTAGCCAACGAAGAGGCAGTGTGAAGGATGACGTGTATAATGGGCGGGAACATTCTACTACCGCTGTAAATTCAGGAGAAATCATGAGCAAGACTATCGCGACGGAAAATGCACCAGCAGCAATCGGCCCATACGTTCAGGGCGTTGACCTGGGTAGCATGGTAATCACTTCCGGTCAGATCCCGGTCGATCCGAAAACCGGTGCCGTAGCGGAAGACGTATCCGCTCAGGCACGTCAGTCGCTGGAAAACGTAAAAGCTATCGTTGAAGCAGCAGGCCTGAAAGTGGGCGACATCGTAAAAACGACCGTTTTCGTTAAAGACCTGAACGATTTCGCCACCGTAAACGCGACCTACGAAGCATTCTTCACCGAGCACAACGCGACCTTCCCGGCGCGTTCTTGCGTAGAAGTTGCCCGTCTGCCGAAAGACGTGAAAATCGAGATTGAAGCGATCGCCGTTCGTCGCTAAGTCTCCTTGTGCCGGATGGCGGCTTCGCCTTATCCGGCCTACGCAAGCGTAGTTTGTAGGCCCGGTAAGCGTGAGCGCCACCGGGCATTTATCACATCACGCCAAACAATTTCGGCAGGAACAGTGAAATCGCCGGAATGTATGTCACGAGCATCAGCACCAGAAATAGCACGAGGTAGAACGGCAGCATCGCCTTTACCACCTGCTCTATTTTCTGCTTACTCACCGCACTGGCCACAAACAGCACCGACCCTACCGGTGGCGTAATAAGGCCGATCCCTAAGTTCACCAGCATGATCATGCCAAAATGGACCGGATCAATGCCGAGCGCGTTGGTCACTGGCAGCAGAACCGGCGTCAAAATCAGGATCAGCGGCGCCATATCCATCAGCGTACCGATCAGCAGCAGCATGATGTTAATGCACATCAGAATGACGTATTTGTTGTCCGAGATGCTGGTGAAGGCTTCAGTGATACGCATCGGCAACTGCATATAGGTCATAACGGCGCCGAACGCAGCGGCAAAGCCTATCAGGATCATGACGATCGTGACCGTTTTCACCGTGCGGAACATCAGCTTTGGCAGCTCAGACCATTTATAGTCACGATAGATAAACATGGTGACAAAGAAGGCCCAAAGGCAGGCAATCGCCGCAGATTCCGTCGCGGTAAAGATACCTGACAGGATGCCGCCCATGATGATCACAACCGTCATCAGGCCCCACAGCGTATCGACGAAAATCTTCAGCGCCTGGCGAAACGGTACGCGTTCCCCTTTTGGATAACCGCGCTTGTGCGCAAAAGCCACGCACATTACCATCAGACTGAAACTTAACAGCAGGCCCGGCAGGATCCCGGCGATGAACAGTGCGGCAATCGACACCGTTCCGCCTGTAGCCAGCGAGTAAATAACCGAGTTATGGCTGGGCGGCGTAAGAATCGCCTGCACCGAACCACTGGCCGTTACCGCCGCGGCAAAGTCGCGCGGATAACCTTTTTTATCCATTTCCGGGATCATTACCGAACCAATGGATGCGGTATCCGCTACAGACGATCCAGAAATAGCGCCAAAAAAGGTTGATGCCACAATGTTTACCAGCGACAGTCCGCCGCGAATAAAGCCAACAAAAATATAGGCAAAGTTCACCAGTCGCCGCGCAATTCCCCCTTCGGCCATAATAGCCCCGGCCAGAATAAAGAACGGGATCGCCAGCAGGGAGAACTTATTCACCCCGCTGGTCAGTTGGATCATCACCGCTTCCAGCGGAATATCAATGTACCAGGCGCCAATGATGGCGCTAATGCCAACCGCATACGCTACCGGTACCCCAATTGCCAGCATAATGCCGAGCGTAAAGACGAGAATAAATGCATCCATCTGCTTTCCTTTCTGAAATGGGGGCGGTAACTAGCTGGTCGATCCCAGCATGACAACGGGACGTTGGTACTGCGGACCACGGAAAATCTTTTCTGCGATAAACAGCAGCGTTATGGCAGAGCCAATCGGCAATGGAAGGTAGTTTTGCCCGGCACTTAAAAGTGGGAATTCGGCCACGGGCTGTTCCCACAGCTCAAGACAGAGATTGGTTCCGTACCAGAGGATAAAAAGGCTTATCGCCACTAACATAACGTCAGCGATTACAGAGCAATAACGGCGGGAAGCATCACCCAGACGGTCAATCACCATACTTACCGCGATATGCGAGCCTGCACGATAGCTCACCGCCGCGCCAATAAAGGTGAATGTCACCATACACAGAATAGCGACGGGTTCAGGCCATGACAGGGCGTTATTCAGAACATAACGCGCGAATATACCAATGGGGATAATGGCGACCATGACTAATAATGCGATACCGGCAATCCACATTGACACCCGATAAAGAAAATCCATTACCGATGAATAGCATTCACCCATAATCATCACCTCGAATTAATCAAAAGATTCAGGCGGAGGGTTGATATCCTCCACCTGATGAATTACTTCACATCCTGAATTCGTTTGATCAAATCCTGGTGGTCTTTACCATAATTATCCCGCACTGACTGCGTGGCTTTATAGAAATAGTCCGTATCAATATCGTGGAACTGAACGCCGTTGGCTTTCATGGTCTCCAGCGATTTTGCATTATAATCCTGCCAAAGTTTTCGTTGCTCTACCTGTGCTTCTTTGGCGAGTTTAATAATGAGGTCCTGGTCTTCTTTTTTCAACTTATCCCATTTGGCTTTCGAGAACAGAAAAAGCTCAGGAATAATAAAGTGTTTGCTCCAGGTATAGTTTTTCACGACCGGCAAATAGTTATGCGCAACAAACGTTGGCGGGTTATTTTCCGTGCCATCAATAACACCGGTCTGCATACCGCTAAATACTTCACTGACGCCCATGACAACAGAATTAGCGCCCATCGCCTTCAGGGTATCCAGCGCTATCGGACTCCCTTGAACACGGATTTTCATACCGTGTAAATCTTCCGGTTTCACCACCGGATTTTTGGTGATCAGGTTGCGCGTTCCGGCATCCATCCAGCCGAGGAACACCAGCCGCGATTTGGTGTTGGCCGTCAGGCGGTCGCCAATCTCCTGACCAATCATGCCGTCGAGAACCTTATGCAGATGGTCTTCATCACGGAAAATATATGGCAGTGTAAACACGTTAATTTCAGGGAGAATAGCGGCGACTGGTGTCATTGAGACACGAATAATATCGATAGCGCCTAATTGTGCCTGCTCAATCATCTGTTTTTCGTCGCCTAACACGCCACCGGGAAAGGTTTTAATCTCCAGACGACCTTCGGTGGCGGCGCTAAGTTTTTCCCCCATATGTTTCACGGCAACAACGTTCGGGTAATCAGCCGGATGCACATCTGCGGCGCGAAAGGTTTGTGCCAGCGTTGCATGACTCGCCAGTAATACAGACGCGCCAATACACAGACTTAACAGGTTTTTTGTCAGTTTCATTTGTCCTTCTCCAGAAGTTCATAATATCCATTAACAGGAATAGCTTGCAGAGCAAATGACTGCCGGAATTAAAAACGGGCAGCGAGAAACTTTCTTAACGACGTTACCTGCGCAGACTAACTGGTGTAACAATTTATTTCGATGACTACGTTCACAAAAAATAGCAGATGCTTAAAATTTTTAGCACACTGTTTCATTTTTGCAATACAGATCGTTTTATTGATAAAAAAACAACGCAAGGAAGGCGATTTGATACTAACAACCCGCGTTAGCATTTCAATAAAAATAAAACACCAATATTTCGGGAGAATATCTTTCGAATGAAAAAGAGAAATGCAGGATGGTATTAACACCATCCTGCAGAAGAGAAGTTGAGGATTACTGCCAGCCGTAGCGGCGGCTATAAAAACCTTTCACAAGCTGGGTTAATGTCATGTAACCCGCCAGAATCGCAATCAGCCACGGGAAGTAGCTCAGCGGCAGCGCCTGCAATTGCAGATAGCTGGCCAGCGGCGAGAACGGTAATGCAATGCCCACCACCATTACCACCAGCGTCATCAGCATCAGCGGCCATGCGGCGCGGCTTTGGATGAACGGCACGCGACGGGTACGGATCATATGCACAATCAGCGTTTGCGACAGCAGGCCCACCACGAACCAGCCAGACTGGAACAATGTCTGATGTTCAGGCGTATTGGCATGGAAGACGAACCACATCAGGCAGAAAGTCAGAATGTCAAAGATAGAGCTGATCGGTCCAAAGAAGATCATAAAGCGGCCCAACTCGGCGGGATTCCAGCGCTGCGGCTTTTTGATCTGCTCTTCATCAACGTTATCAAACGGAATCGCCACCTGGGATACATCGTACAGCAGGTTCTGAATCAGTAAGTGCAACGGCAACATCGGCAGGAACGGTAAGAAGGCGCTCGCCACCAGCACGCTAAACACATTACCGAAGTTAGAACTGGCCGTCATTTTGATGTACTTCAGCATGTTAGAAAAAGTACGGCGTCCTTCGATTACCCCTTCTTCCAGCACCATCAGGCTCTTTTCCAGCAGGATGATATCAGCCGCTTCACGTGCAATATCAACCGCGCCGTCAACGGAGATACCAATGTCCGCCGCGCGCAGCGCCGGAGCGTCGTTAATGCCATCCCCCATAAAGCCGACCACATGACCTTCGCGCTTGAGCAGTGTGACAATACGCTCCTTGTGCATTGGCGTCAGGCGAGCAAACAGCGTGGTGCGCTGGGCAAGCGTTGCCAGCTCGTCGTCACTTAACCCCTCTATGCTACTACCGATAACCACATCGCCCGCATCCAGCCCCACTTCATGGCACACTTTTGCCGCCACCAGCTCGCTATCGCCCGTCAGAATTTTCACCGTAATACCGCTGGCTTTCAGCGCTTTAAGCGCCGGTGCGGTGGTCTCTTTCGGCGGATCGAGGAACGCGATATAGCCTTCGAGGATCAGATCGGATTCATCAATACGCTGGTAATCACCTTCACGCGCTGGCAGGTATTTCGTCGCCACCGCCACCACGCGCAGCCCCTGACGGTTCAGCGTGTCCGTGACGCGTTTCACCCGACGCAGCATGTTGTCATCTAACGGAACAATCTCACCATTGTGGCGCACCTGGGTACACACGCTGAGGATCTCCTGTAGTGCCCCTTTACAGACCAACTGGTGCACATCGGTTTCTTCTGCCACCACCACCGACATGCGGCGACGTTCGAAATCAAACGGGATCTCATCGATTTTTTGCCAGCGGGTAGAGAGCCGACGGGCGGATTCTTCGTCCACGCCTTCCAGCACTGCCGTATCCAGCAGATTCTTCAGCCCGGTCTGGTAGTGGCTGTTCAGCCACGCAGAATGCAGGACGTGTTCGCTGGGCTTTCCAGATATATCAGTATGATTCTCCAGCACTATTTTATCTTGTGTCAGAGTGCCGGTTTTATCGGTGCACAGAATATCCATCGCGCCAAAGTTCTGGATAGCGTCGAGGTGTTTAACGATAACCTTTTGTTTTGACAGCTTCACCGCCCCACGCGCCAGCGTCGAGGTGACGATCATCGGCAGCATTTCTGGAGTCAGCCCCACCGCCACAGACAGCGCAAACAGCGCCGCTTCCCACCAGTCACCTTTGGTATAACCGTTGATGATCAGCACAATCGGCGCCATCACCAGCATAAAGCGGATCAGCAGCATGCTGACGCGGCTGATCCCTTTCTGGAAGGCATTCTGCTCGCTTTCCTGCTCGCTGACGCGGCCCGCCAGTTGCCCGAACCAGGTATTGGCCCCAGTCGCAATCACGATGGCCTGCGCCGTGCCACTCACCACATTGGTGCCCATAAAGCACAGGGTATCGCATTCCAGCGGGTTGCTTTGCTGCGGGTCGCGGCTGGTTGCAACTTTCTCTACCGGCAGCGATTCACCGGTCAGCGAAGCCTGAGCCACAAACAGGTCACGAGCCTGTACCACGCGCAGATCGGCCGGGATCATATCCCCTGCCGCCAGTTTGATAATATCGCCAGGAACCAACTGATCGATCGGCAGTTCAACCCAACCGTTCTCCCCTTTCTCGTTGATAACGCGCAGCACCGTGGCGGTGTTGCTGACCATCGCTTTCAACGCATCCGCCGCTTTGGTGGAACGTGCCTCCTGCACAAAATTCAGCAGCGTCGAGATGGCGACCATCAGCGCGATGACGCCGGCAGCGAACAGATCCTCAGTGGCATAGGAAATCGCACCAAGGATGGTCAGCAGAATATTAAACGGGTTGCGGTAGCAGACCCACAGATGCACCCACCAGGGCGACGGCTTCTGCGCCGGCAACTGGTTTTCGCCATGGATTTCGCGAGCGTTCTCGACTTCTGCGGCGTTCAACCCTTCTGGGTGCGCGCCGAACGTTTTCCACAGCGCTGCTTCGTCCATCAGCGCCATTTTCAGGCAATGTTCGCTCAGCGAGGGTGGGATCGGTGTGCTGGCAACGGTCTGCGCATTGGGTAGCGGATCGCGATGCACCAGACGATGCGGTAGATGGCGGTTTAGCCGGGCAAATAGCTGGCGAGTAATATTTTTGAACATAGGCAGTCCCCCTGCGCCAGTCTTAACAGGCGCAGTAAATCCTTCAGGCGTGGCAAAGCCTTGCCTGATGGCAATCTCAAAATCGTAACAGGGACGTCAGAACGTCACTGTCTTACGCATCCGGTAAGACAGTGAAAGACAGGCTTACCGGAAAGGGTTGTTTCTCCGTCTCGGGAGAGGGGTGGGATCGGGATCCATATAGCCTCCGGTAAGTGAAAGATTTGCGCTGCGGATTATACGCAGAAAACCATAAGGTTTGTGGCAATTATGGCGGTATGATACAGCACGGAAACTAAACCAAATGTATACCAGACTTTGCCCATTGCACTGCGCTTGAGTAAAGTTATTCTCTATTTGGCATAACTTCACACGCAACATGGGAAAACAGGATGCAAAATCGGCTGACCATTAAAGACATCGCCCGCTTAAGCGGTGTGGGAAAATCAACCGTTTCCCGTGTGCTCAACAATGAAAGCGGCGTGAGTGAACGCACCCGCGAGCGCGTTGAAGCGGTGATGAATCAGCACGGTTTTTCCCCTTCTCGCTCCGCACGCGCCATGCGTGGGCAAAGCGACAAGGTAGTGGCGATTATCGTCACGCGTCTGGACTCACTTTCGGAAAATCTCGCCGTGCAGACTATGCTGCCCGCCTTTTATGAGCAGGGTTACGACCCGATCATGATGGAAAGCCAGTTCTCTCCTGAGCTGGTTGAAGAACATCTCGGCATGCTCCGACGCCGCAACATTGACGGCGTGGTGCTGTTTGGTTTTACCGGCATTACTGAATCCATGCTCACCACCTGGCAGGATTCGCTGGTGCTGCTGGCACGCGATGCCAAAGGCTTTGCCTCGGTCTGCTATGACGATGAGGGTGCCATTCGCACCCTGATGCAGCGTTTATATGAACGCGAGCATCGCCATATTAGCTTTCTTGGCGTTCCTCATAGCGACGTGACCACCGGTAAGCGCCGCCATGAAGCTTATCTGGCATTCTGTAAGAAACACAAACTGCATCCGGTTGCCGCGCTGCCGGGTCTGGCCATGAAGCAGGGCTATGAGCAGGCCGCCAGTGTCATCACCCCGGAAACCACCGCACTAGTCTGCGCGACGGACACCCTCGCCCTTGGGGTCAGCAAATACCTGCAGGAGCAGCGAATTGAGAACCTGCAGTTGGCGAGCGTGGGCAGCACGCCGCTGATGAAATTCCTCCATCCGGAAATTATCACCGTCGACCCAGGATACGCCGAAGCCGGGCGACAAGCGGCCTCGCAGCTGATCGAGCAGATCAACGGCCGCAGTGAACCACGACAAATCGTTATTCCTTCCACCCTCTCCTGACCGCTTTCTGAGCGTTAATTTGTGATCTTCGCTGCGTTTCGGGAACGTTCCCATTTTTAAATATTCATCGACGATATACTCTGGCGCCAACAACGCGAGAGTTGCCGGATGGCGACCTAACGCGTCTTATCCGGCCTACGGGGAACACACGTCATCATGAGCAAAATAAAACAAGCAGACATCGACCAGCTGATTGAGCTGGTAGGCGGGCGCGACAATATCGCCACGGTAAGTCACTGCATTACTCGCCTGCGTTTTGTGCTGAATCAGCCTGCGAACGCCAGGCCGAAAGATATCGAACAGTTGCCGATGGTCAAAGGCTGCTTCACCAACGCCGGGCAATTTCAGGTGGTGATTGGCACCGAGGTAGGTGATTACTACAAAGCACTGCTGGCAACTACCGGACAAGCCAGCGCCGACAAAGAGCAGGCGAAAAAAGCGGCGCGGCAGAATATGAAATGGCATGAACAGCTGATTTCTCATTTTGCGGAGATCTTCTTCCCGCTGCTGCCCGCGCTGATTAGCGGCGGCTTGATCTTAGGTTTTCGTAACGTGATCGGTGATCTGCCGATGAGCAATGGCCAGACGCTGGCGCAGATGCATCCTTCGCTGAAAACCCTTTACGACTTCCTGTGGCTGATTGGCGAGGCGATCTTCTTCTATTTGCCGGTCGGAATCTGCTGGTCGGCGGTGAAGAAAATGGGCGGTACGCCGATCCTCGGTATTGTGCTGGGCGTAACCCTGGTTTCACCGCAGTTAATGAACGCTTATTTGCTCGGTCAGCAGGTACCGGAAGTGTGGAACTTCGGCCTGTTCAGCATTGAGAAAGTGGGCTACTAGGCGCAGGTCATTCCGGCATTGTTGGCCGGGCTGGCGCTCGGGTTTATTGAAACACGCATGAAGCGCATCGTGCCGGATTACCTGTATCTGGTGATCGTCCCGGTGTGTTCGCTGATCCTTGCGGTATTCCTTGCGCACGCCTTTATCGGTCCGTTTGGCCGCATGATCGGCGACGGTGTCGCGTTTGCGGTCCGCCATCTGCTGACCGGCAGTTTTGCTCCGATTGGCGCGGCTCTGTTCGGCTTCCTGTACGCCCCACTGGTGATCACCGGTGTGCATCAGACCACGCTGGCTATCGACATGCAGATGATTCAGAGCATGGGCGGCACGCCGGTATGGCCACTGATCGCACTGTCGAATATCGCTCAGGCTTCTGCGGTGGTCGGGATCATTATCTCCAGTCGCAAGCACAACGAACGTGAAATCTCCGTTCCTGCCGCGATCTCTGCTTATCTTGGAGTAACTGAACCAGCAATGTACGGGATCAACCTGAAATACCGCTTCCCGATGCTGTGCGCGATGATCGGCTCCGGTCTCGCCGGACTGCTGTGCGGCCTGAACGGTGTGCTGGCAAACGGGATTGGCGTCGGCGGTTTGCCGGGCATCCTCTCCATCCAGCCGACTTATTGGCAGGTATTTGGCATGGCGATGGTCATTGCGATTGTTATCCCAATGATACTGACCTCATTTGTTTACCAGCGTAAATACCGTCTGGGCACATTACAAATTATCTAACTTTTCTTCGGGGCGCAGTTGCGCCCCAGCGTATTTCCAGGAAACAACCATGAATATTCCCCACTGGTGGCAAAACGGCGTTATCTATCAGGTTTACCCCAAGAGTTTTCAGGACACTACCGGCAGCGGCACCGGCGATTTACGCGGCGTGACGCAGCGTCTCGACTATCTGCAAAAACTGGGCGTTGATGCCATCTGGCTGACGCCGTTCTATATTTCGCCGCAGGTTGATAACGGCTACGACGTCGCGGATTACCTGTCTGTCGATCCGGCCTACGGTACGCTGGAAGATTTTGACGAACTGGTGGCGCAGGCGAAAGCGCGCGGCATCCGTATTATTCTCGATATGGTGTTTAACCACACCTCAACCCAGCACGCCTGGTTTCGTGAAGCGCTGGATAAAGACAGCCCGTATCGTCAGTTTTATCTCTGGCGCGACGGCACGCCAGACAGCCCGCCGAATAACTGGCGTTCCAAATTTGGCGGTAACGCCTGGGGCTGGCACGCCGAAAGCGAGCAGTACTATCTGCACCTCTTTGCTCCGGAGCAGGCCGATCTGAACTGGGAAAATCCGGCGGTACGCGCCGAGCTAAAAAAAGTCTGTGAGTTCTGGGCCGATCGCGGCGTGGACGGATTGCGCCTCGACGTGGTGAATCTTATCTCTAAAGATCAGGACTTCCCGAACGATCCCGACGGCGATGGGCGGCGTTTTTATACCGATGGCCCGCGCGCGCATGCGTTTTTACGCGAGATGAACCGCGACGTCTTCACGCCACGCGGCCTGATGACGGTGGGCGAGATGTCTTCCACCACACTGGAAAACTGCCAGCAGTACGCCGCACTCAATGGCTGCGAACTGTCGATGACCTTTAACTTTCACCACCTGAAAGTGGATTACCCCAACGGTGAGAAGTGGACGTTAGCCAAACCCGATTATGTCGCGCTGAAAACCCTGTTCCGTCACTGGCAGCAGGGCATGCACAATCAGGCCTGGAACGCGCTGTTCTGGTGTAACCACGATCAGCCGCGCATCGTGTCGCGTTTTGGCGATGAAGGTAAATACCGCATTCCGTCGGCCAAAATGCTGGCGATGGTGCTGCACGGCATGCAGGGCACGCCCTATATCTACCAGGGTGAAGAGATCGGCATGACCAATCCGCACTTCAGCCAGATTACCGATTATCGCGATGTGGAAAGCCATAACATGTTTGCCGAACTGAACGGTCAGGGGCGGGATGCCGACGAACTGCTGGCGATCCTCGCCAGTAAATCCCGCGATAACAGCCGCACGCCGATGCAGTGGGATGCCAGCCAACACGCGGGCTTTACCGAGGGCGAGCCATGGATCAATCTGTGTGACAACGCGGCGGAGATCAACGTGGTTGCAGCACTGAACGATACCGACTCGGTGTTCTACACCTATCAGAAACTGATCGCATTGCGCAAAGTGGAGCCAGTTATTACCTGGGGCGACTATCAGGATCTGTTACCGGACAGCCCACATCTGTGGTGTTACCAACGCGAGTGGCAAGGGCAGCGACTGCTGGTCATTGCTAATCTGAGCGATACCTTCCAGAACTGGCAGCCAGTCCAGGCCGATGGAAACTGGCAGGTGCTGATGCACAACTATGCCGAGGTCGCCAGCCAACCAGGGGACATGACACTACGTCCTTTTGAGGCCGTCTGGTGGTTGCAGAAGTAACGCCGCAAAGATACGGATAAGCATCTTTATCCGTATCTTTTATTATTCAATTCAGGAGTGACGTATAGCGATACCTGAAATGTACCATGATAAAATTTACAAGCGCTGGAGAATAAAACAAAAATACCCCTGCCTCTTATTATATAACCCGGCAGGATATTATGAAAAATCTTATTAGAACATGTTCTCTTTCAGCATTACTGATTAGCAGCCAGGGATGGTGTGGAAATACTGTTGTTGATTTACGCTTTGGTCATAACACCAACTCTGACGTTAATGACTCACGTATTAAAGTCATGCACCAGGCCGATAATGGATTTTATTTTTCCGTTGAGGCTGCACAAAATCACAATGACACATTTTTTGGCGATACCGATCGTAACGACCCCGATGATAAAGGTGTCACTGAAGCCGCTCAAGAAATAGAAACACGCTGGCGTTTTGATTTAGGCGATGGTTATGCAATTGCGCCGGGGATGGTTACTGTATTTACCACCAGCAACACGCATTACCGTCCCTTTATTCAGGGATGGAAGTCTTTTGATAATGGACTTAATCTCTCCGCGCGTTATCGCTATAACACCGTAAATGACTCACACAGTGACAGAGAATTAGACGGCAGCGGTTACACTCGCCGTCAATCTCACCAGTTCGATATCTGGTTTGCCTATAATATCGGCAAGTTTGGCATGTCTTATAATCCCCGCTTCCGCTGGCAGGATGGTGTCGACCAGGGAACGGGTGATGATACGTATTGGGAGCATACCGTGGCGTTCAATTATAAACTGGACGATGGCTGGACCCCGTATGTTGAGCTAGTGTCTCTTGATAAAACCTACATCAATGACCACGGAAATCATGAAAATGATTACGCCGTGCGTCTGGGTATCGTTAAGCAACTCTGATGTTTTACGCCGCATCGTGTTGCAACAAATAGCAACCGATGCGGTCAACAACGGTCAACAACTCCAGTTGACCTTCCCGTTGGTACAAGGAAATCGCATCGATATCAATGTCCAGGGGCCAACACAGCGTAGCCAGCGCCGCTAACGACGATTCTCTCCTGGTAATCGCAATTATTTTTAGCCCTTTTCGCAAAGCATTTCTTGCCATCTCAACTAAAGAAGCGGTTTCTCCCGATTTACTGATCAGCACCAGCGTTCCTCGCGAGACCCGGGTAAGCTGATGAATATCATTGAGAATTAAATGGGGTAAACTCGCCAGTGAAAGAAAGCGAGAAAGGTAATTCAAACTGGTCAGCGATGCACCACGTGAATATAAAAATATATGACTTGAATTACTCAGCAGGTTACATAATTGTATAATTAGTTCTGTTTTTTCGTTGCCAACACTATATTTTACCGGTTCGGCAACACGTCTGTCTCGTGAAAATTTATAACGCAGTTCGGTATAACTCTGATACCCCATTTTCTTACACACCCGATTCACCGACGTCGTCGTCGTGAAGGTCTCGGTCGCAATCACTTTAGCGGAAATATCAGAAATTTCATGTGCATGGCACTGTATATATTCGAATATTAATCTTTCACTACCTTGAAAAGAATTCATAAAACAGCACTCTTTAACTAAAGATAGAATAATCATACTCGTATCTTATACCTGACACTGCAATGCGAATCACACTATCAGGATACAGGTATGCCCATACGCAATTAGTATCACCAAACGTTTAATGGTTCTTTTATTTCTCTTTATAATTTCCGCAGTCCTATTTTTAGAGATTTTACAATGACAAAACTAAAAATTGTTGCAGTAACGGCGTGCCCTACAGGTATCGCCCATACATTTATGGCGGCCAACAAAATTGTCACCTGGGCGAAAGAAAATGGCTTTGACGTTAAGGTAGAAACACAAGGAAGCGATGGGGTCAAAAATAAGCTTTCCCGGCAAGATATCGCCAGCGCTGACGCTGTCATACTGGCAACGGACGTTCCTATCCAGGATGCTGAACGATTCGCAAACACGCTACATCTTAAAATTCGTACCCAAGAACTGATTAAGAATACCGAGCGCTATATTCGCCAGGCGCTAGCCTTGAGCAAAGGCTCCACCCAAATAACTGACGAACCCGAAGAGCATCGTTCCGCATGGCAGATATTTATTGGCCATATTATGGCAGCAATCAGCTATATGCTGCCTGTTGTCGTTCTCGGTGGATTACTTATGGCGGTGGCGAAAATAACCGGGCAATTTATTCCCATCGCCGGAACGCCGTTCGAGGTGCTGGATAAACTGGGCTTTATGGTCATCAAGTTTATGTACCCGGTATTTGCCATGTACCTCGCCTTTTCAATTGCCGGGAAACCCGCACTGATACCTGGTCTTATCGGCGGAATTATGTCTGACGAAGTCTACAAGCGCTTTTTTAATCTCGAAGGTTTTATGCCCTCGGGATTCTTTGGCGCAATCGCCATCGGCTTTTTTGTCGGTCATCTGGTGCAATGGCTCAACGATACAATAAAAGTACGTCAGCAAATCACCACCATAAAAACCATGCTGATCGTGCCACTGTGTACCGGTATTACACTGGTTATTGTGATGCAGTATCTGATTAACCCCATTTTTGGCGCGCTGAATCAGGCGATGGTGGCCTTTTTTACTTCCGCCGGAGACTCCGGGCGCAGCTTTTACTCGCTGATGATCGCAGCAGGTACCGCTTTCGACCTCGGCGGGCCAATTAACAAAGCTGCGGGGTCGGTGGCGCTGGGACTTAACGGCGTGAGCGATACCTTCGATTTAACAGCCAGAGAACTGGCTATCGTCATCCCTTCAATCGGCGTCGGCATTGCCGCATTGCTCAATAACCGCTTCGGTCTTCCTGATGTGTTCAATAATGAAGAAAAAACTATCGGTAGTACCTCACTACTGCTGGGATTCATTGGCATTTCCGAAGGCGCGATCCCCTTTATTCTGAAAAACCCGCGTCTGATCCCCGTCTTTATGGTCGGCGCAATGTCTGGCGCATTCATCGCCACAACGTTAGGTGTCAAACAATCCTTACCGCTACCTGCCGTTTGGGGATGGCCGCTCGCCACCAACGTCACCGGCTATCTGGTAAGCGTTTTCGCAGGCTCTCTGGTGTGCGCGTTGGGCGTACTTTTCTTCAGCCCGAAACTGGCAACAAATTCAGGAAAGTAAAATGAGTCATATCCATGTCATCGCCCACACGCACTGGGATCAAGAGTGGTATTTCACGTTGCAGGACAGCAATATCCTGGCATCGCGAAACTTTGCCGATGTTATTGATACATTAGAACGTTACGCCGATTACACCTGTTACCATTTCGACGGACAAACCGCCGTGGTTGAGGATTTTCTGGCCGTCAATCCGCAATACGCTGACCGCCTGAAGCTGCTGGTCAAAAACAAGCGGCTTTACATCGGCCCGTGGTACACCCAGACGGATACGTTCAACGTTCACGGCGAATCGATTATCCGCAACCTGAAGTACGGCATACTTTCCGCGCGTAAACTGGGCCACGCCATGATGGTGGGATATCTGCCCGATACCTTTGGTCATAACAGCCAGCTCCCGACGCTGCTTCGCGGATGCAACCTGGACAACATCGTGTTCTGGCGCGGCATTGATCATGACACGCAGGTTGCACAGAGCCAGTTTATCTGGCGTGCGCCGTCAGGTTCGCAAGTCATTGCCTGCGCAATGCTGTTTGGCTACGGGGCAGCCAAAAATATTCAACCGGACGATGCCCACCTGCAGGAAAAAATCTTTCCAATGGTGAATCTCATCCGCCAACGCGCCGGTCTGCATGACTTACTCCTGCCCTGCGGCGGCGATCAGGTCAATATTGATCCTCTGTTACCCGAGATTCTGCAGACGGTCAGCGAACGCTCCCCTACAGGCGATCGGTTCCAGATATCATCGCTGGAAGCGTTTGTTGATACGCTTCGTCAGCAAGCCGATGGATTTACCTGCTGGCAAGGCGAACTGAAATCCCCGCGCTATACCAGGATCCACAAAACCATCGGCTCCGTTCGTTACGACATTAAAAAGAAAAATTACGATATCGAACAATTTTTGTTGGGCAAGCTGGAACCGACTATTGCGCTGGCCCGCCATCATGATATTCACGTCAACCTCCAGTGGGTTGATCGAATCTGGAAAAACCTGTTACGCAACCATGCCCATGACTCCATAGGCGGGTGTAACAGTGATGCCACCAACCGGGATATTCTGCATCGCCTGGAACAGACGGAACAGCTCAGCCATAGCCTGTGGAATCTGGTGATTAAAGAGCTGGCCATTGCCAGCAGCCAGGAGAACGACCTCTTTGTGGTGAACCCTGGCGCGACGCCCTGGTCCGGGGTTGTCAACGCCACGCTATATACCAGCACACCATCCCTTGAACTCTGCGCTGGCGAGCAGACTCTCTCATTTAGCATTATTGAACAAACAGAGCTTTCCGGTGGACGCGTGATTCAGGTTACGCCGCAGGGAGAAAAAGAGGTTGAGCTTCCGCCTTATTATCGCTCGCAGGTCGCTATCGACACGCAGGAACTGCCCGCACTGGGTTATATCAATATTGCCGTTCGCGAGGGCACGCACACGGTTTCTACGCTGCGCCCTTATGCCGAAAACCATATTGAAAATGACCATTATCGACTCAGCCTTGATGACGGAACACTGACGCTACGGGATAAACGTACCGGCAGAACTCTGTCCGACCTGCTGACCTTCGAAGATTGTGCGGATGCAGGTGACAGTTATGATTTTTCACCGCTGCAAGGTGATATCCCCCAAAAGTTCAATCACTTCACACTTCTCGCCTGCGAAAAGAGCCAGCACGTCGAGCGCTTAACGCTGGGCATCACGCTCAACCTGCCCTATTCATTAAGCCAACGCGCAACACAAGAATGCCCGGTACAGGTTGTTTGCGAACTCCGTCAGGGCGAAGCCCATCTTTTTATTGATGCCCGTTTAGAAAACAACGTTTGCGACCACCGCCTGCGCCTGCTGATCAACAGCGATATTCATACCCAGGAATCAATAGCCTCTCAGCCTTTCGGCATTATTCACCGCCCCATTGCCGACGCCCCTGCGAACTGGCAGCAAAACTATCGTGAGAAACCTGTCGATATCGAAACCAGCGAGGGAATTATCGCCATTGCGGAAAACGACAACGCTCTGGTCATAAACAGCCTGGGCATGAAAGAGTATCAGATCCTGCAAAACACAACATCGCAGGTGGCGCTGACGCTCTTCAAATCGACAGGCGTTCTGGGACGCGACGATCTGGCCTGGCGCCCCGGACGCGCTTCCGGCATCAATAATACCGTCGTTTACACGCCCGAGGCCCAGCTCCACAAGCCCCTGATCTTTAACCTGACCCTGACACTTAGCGAGCGTGCCGACCATCTGACATTACGCCGCCTTGAGGAAAGAGCTTTACGTCAGCCTTTCAGCTGGCAGAACCAGAAATTGAATACGCTGGACAACCGTCTGGAGCGCTTCACGCTCAATTTCACACCGCGTTCACTGCCAGAAACTTTCAGTCTGCTGACGTTGCCTGAGCCGCTCATGCTCTCGGCGCTGCCACACGCCCAGACGATAAATGGAACAATATTACGTATTTTCAATGCCGGTGAGCATCCTGTTGAACTCCCACCATTGCTGCAAGAAATGCCGCAGATTAACTATCTGGAAGAACCCGTTAAGCACTGCCGCGAAATTGCGCCTTTCGCCACATGCGATTTCCTTTTCTCACTGCCGGAGCGTGACGCAAAAGTATGAATATCTCCCCACCTAAAGCATTTATCCGCGACACGCTGACACAGCTCTATCCGCAAGCGGATCATCAGGCAATCGCAGCGAAGATTGAACAGCTTATCCAACGCTGGAAACCCAAAACGCAAACGACGATTCCGTTAGATCAAAGCCGTATCTGGATGATCGCCTATGGTGATAGCATCTGCGCGCAAGGAGAAAATCCCCTATCGATTCTCCACCAGTTTGCAAAACTGTGGTTGAAGGGGACGATCAGTGACATTCACCTGCTGCCGATGTTCCCCTGGACCTCCGATGACGGTTTTAGCGTGGTGGATTACCGACAAGTTGATCCCCATCTTGGGCAGTGGTCAGATATTGCCGCGCTGGCGGGCGATTTCAATTTAATGTTCGATTTTGTGATTAACCATATTTCACAGCAAAGCCGTTGGTTCCAGGGCTATTTGCATGGTGAGCCTCGCTACCAGAACTACTTTATCAACGCCGATCCGGATGAAAATTACAGCCGGATCACACGTCCGCGTACATCTCCTTTATTAACGCCATTCACGCTTAAAACAGGGGAAACGGCGCATATATGGACCACATTCAGCGCCGATCAAATCGATCTTAACTTCCGTGAACCCGAGGTTTTACTGGAAAGTATTGATATTCTTTTGGAATATGCTTCACGCGGTGCCCAGGCAATTCGACTCGATGCCGTCGGTTTCTTGTGGAAAGAGAAAAACAGCCGCTGCATTCATCTGCCGCAAACCCATCAGGTAATCAAACTCTGGCGGGCGATCCTGGAAGAGATCTGGCCTGACTGCCTGCTGATTACCGAAACCAATGTGCCACATCAGGAAAACATCAGCTATCTGGGTGCCGGGGATGAGGCTCATATGGTGTATCAATTCCCGCTACCACCGCTGACACTGCATGCCTGCCTGCGCGGCAACGCACGCTGGCTACGCCAGTGGGCGCAAAGCCTGGAGCAAGAAACCTTTCCTGCCAACACTACATTTTTCAATTTCCTCGCTAGCCATGACGGCATTGGCCTGCGACCTGTCGAAAACATCCTCTCGACGGAAGAAAAAGCGTTCCTGGTCAGTGAAGTAGAACGTAAGCAAGGACGAATTTCCTGGCGCACCAATCCAGACGGCAGCCAGTCGCCGTACGAGATGAACATTAACTTTCTGAGCGCGTTAAGCGAACCGGGAGAAGCTCCCGACACGCAGGTTGCCAGATTTGCCGCCGCTCACGCCATCCTCTTTATGTTGCAGGGCGTTCCTGCAATTTACTACCACAGCCTTCTCGGTAGCGAAAATGATATCGCAGGGTTGAACGCGTCAGGGATCAATCGCCGTATTAACCGTGAAAAACTGGATTTCGCCACCACGCATCAGGCATTAGTCACGCCAGAATCCCGACAAGCGAAGATCTATGCCGCACTAACGACATTACTGCGCATTCGCCAACAACATCCCGCGTTCTCACCGGCAGCAGCTCAGCAAGTCCTTACACTGCCGGATGCGCTATTTGGCGTCAAACGCCACCACCAGACAGAGGAAGAAACTGTCTACGGTATTGTGAATGTCACTGGCGCATCACAAACACTTTTCTTACCCGTGACGGGGACAGATCTCCTGACAGGAACCCCCTTTAATGGCGTTTGCGAACTGGCGGGCTGGCAAACGATCTGGATCCACGTCAAAGCGCAACCGGAGGCATAAAACATGGAATTGTCTACACTGACTCGTCAGACGCTAATTTTTATCGATCCGCCGCAATCGTCTCCCGATGCGATCATCCGGTATATGTCTTCAGCATTGTCTGAATGCGGACTCATTACCAATAAAGACGCTTTTATTGACAGCGTTCTGCGCCGTGAAAATGAAGGACCAACCGCGCTGGGAGAAGAGCTGGCCGTCCCTCACGGAAAATGTGATTCCGTCGTGCAGGCGTCGTTCTGCGTCGCCCTTTTTCCCGAGCCAATACTGTGGCCGGGTCTTGAAGGGCCTGAACCAGTACGGTTAGTGTTCCTGCTGGCGATCCCGCCAAATGAAGCGGGTACAACGCATATGCAACTGCTCACCCAGCTCACCTCGTCGCTGGTTGAGGATGAGATGCGAAACGCCATGCTTAACGCTACGTCTGCCGAAGAAGTACTGGCGCTGCTCTCGACTGGAACGACACCAGCTCAGGAAGTGCCAGAAAACCGCGTGAAGAGCAGTTACCTTGTACCACTCATTCTGGGTCTCGTCGCCTCGGCAGCCTTCATTAATGCAGGTATCCACTGGATGCAGTCGCTGTCGTCATAGTGTGTTCCGGGCAGCAGATGCCTGCCCGGCTTTACCTTCCTGTTTTTGTTGAATAATTAATCAGAATTTTCTGCCCACAATTTACAATCGCTGTACTGCCCGTCATCTGTACGCTCCGATTTTTACTTTGCGCTACATCAAATAAATCGTAAACATCCTTGATGCAAATCACTACATATAGAACTTAAAATGCACGCCGACCCAATATGTTGTATTAATCGACTACAATTGCTACAACTACAGTGCACCGCTTTACGGTGAAATTGTGGATAAAGTGGGTCAGGATTGCGGGAAGTCATTGGCAATAGAGATGAATAAAGCCATGGCCGCTTCCCCAACCTCTGTGGATAACCTGTTCTTATAAATATGGAGTGATCATGACACCGCATGTGATGAAACGAGATGGCTGTAAAGTGCCGTTTAAATCAGAGCGCATCAAAGAAGCCATTCTGCGTGCAGCTAAAGCAGCGGGAGTCGATGACGCAGATTACTGTGCCACCGTCGCAGAAGTCGTTAGTAGCCAGATGAATGAGCGCAGCCAGGTCGATATCAACGAGATCCAGACAGCGGTAGAAAACCAGCTGATGTCTGGTCCGTACAAACAACTCGCCCGTGCGTACATCGAATATCGCCACGACCGTGATATACAGCGTGAAAAGCGTGGCCGTCTGAACCAGGAAATTCGTGGTCTGGTTGAGCAAACCAACTCTGCTCTGCTGAACGAAAACGCCAACAAAGACAGCAAAGTGATCCCGACGCAGCGTGACCTGCTGGCCGGTATCGTCGCCAAACACTATGCGCGTCAGCACCTGCTGCCGCGTGATGTCGTCCAGGCGCACGAGCGTGGTGATATTCACTATCACGATCTCGACTACTCTCCGTTCTTCCCAATGTTTAACTGCATGCTGATCGACCTGAAAGGCATGCTGACGCAGGGCTTTAAGATGGGTAACGCGGAGATTGAGCCGCCAAAATCCATCTCCACCGCGACGGCCGTCACCGCGCAAATTATCGCGCAGGTTGCCAGCCATATTTATGGCGGTACCACCATTAACCGTATTGACGAAGTTCTCGCACCATTCGTGACCGAGAGCTTTAACAAGCATCGCAAAACCGCTGAAGAGTGGCAGATCCTGGATGCCGACGGTTATGCGCATTCCCGTACCGAGAAAGAGTGCTACGACGCATTCCAGTCCCTCGAGTATGAAGTGAATACCCTGCATACCGCTAACGGCCAGACGCCGTTCGTCACCTTCGGTTTTGGCCTGGGAACCAGTTGGGAATCACGTTTGATCCAGCAGTCCATTCTGCGTAACCGCATTGCGGGCCTCGGTAAAAATCGTAAAACCGCCGTGTTCCCGAAACTGGTGTTCGCCATTCGCGACGGCCTGAACCACAAGTTTGGCGATCCGAACTACGACATCAAACAGCTGGCGTTGGAGTGCGCGAGCAAGCGTATGTATCCGGACATCCTGAACTACGATCAGGTGGTTAAAGTGACCGGTTCGTTCAAAACGCCGATGGGCTGTCGCAGCTTCCTCGGCGTGTGGGAAAACGAGAACGGCGAACAGGTTCACGACGGGCGTAACAACCTCGGCGTTATCAGCCTCAACCTGCCGCGTATCGCGCTGGAAGCCCACGGCGATGAAGCCACCTTCTGGAAACTGCTCGACGATCGACTGGTGCTGGCACGTAAAGCGCTGATGACCCGCATTGCGCGTCTGGAAGGCGTGAAAGCTCGCGTGGCCCCAATCCTGTATATGGAAGGTGCCTGCGGCGTGCGTCTGAAAGCGGACGATGACGTGTCAGAAATCTTTAAAAATGGCCGCGCGTCCATCTCGCTGGGTTACATCGGCATTCACGAAACCATTAACGCGCTGTTTGGCGACAAACATCTGTACGACAGTGAGCAGCTTCGCGCCAAAGCTATCGCCATTGTCGAACGCCTGCGTCAGGCAGTCGATCAGTGGAAAGACGAGACCGGCTACGGCTTCAGCCTGTACAGCACGCCGAGTGAAAACCTGTGCGATCGTTTCTGTCGTCTGGATACCGCCGAGTTTGGTGTGGTGCCAGGCGTCACCGACAAAGGTTACTACACCAACAGCTTCCACCTCGACGTGGAGAAAAAGGTTAACCCGTACGACAAGATCGATTTCGAAGCGCCATACCCGCCGCTGGCGAACGGAGGCTTCATTTGCTACGGCGAATACCCGAATATTCAGCACAACCTGAAAGCACTGGAAGACGTCTGGGATTACAGCTATCAGCACGTGCCGTATTACGGGACCAACACGCCAATTGATGAATGCTACGAGTGCGGCTTTACCGGTGAGTTCGAGTGCACCAGCAAAGGCTTTACCTGCCCGAAATGTGGTAACCACGACGCCGCGCGCGTGTCGGTCACCCGCCGCGTCTGCGGTTATTTAGGCAGCCCGGACGCCCGTCCGTTTAACGCCGGTAAGCAGGAAGAAGTGAAACGCCGCGTTAAGCATTTGGGTAACGGGCAGATAGGTTAATCCGCTGTTACGTTAATGCCCGGTGGCGCTGCGCTTACCGGGCCTACGGACCGCACTCTTATTGTAGGCCGGGTAAGCGCAGCGCCACCCGGCATGGTTACAAGCTATGAACTTTCACCAATATTATCCCGTCGACATCGTTAACGGCCCCGGCACCCGCTGCACGCTGTTTGTGTCCGGGTGCGTGCATGAATGTCCCGGTTGCTATAACAAAAGCACCTGGCGGCTCAATTCCGGCAAGCCATTTACCAAAGAGATGGAAGACAAGATCATTGCCGATCTGAACGATACGCGAATCAAGCGTCAGGGGATCTCGCTCTCCGGTGGCGATCCGCTACATCCGCAAAACGTGCCGGAAATCCTGCAACTAGTGCAGCGCGTTCGCGCTGAGTGCCCCGGCAAAGATATCTGGGTGTGGACCGGCTACAAGCTCGATGAACTCAACGCCGCGCAAATGCAGGTGGTCGATCTCATCAACGTACTGGTCGATGGCAAATACGTGCAGGATCTTAAAGACCCGGCGCTGATCTGGCGCGGCAGCAGCAACCAGGTTGTGCATCATTTGCGTTGATCGCTAAAGCCGTTTGTTTGCATCGAGATAAACGGCCGAATGTTCTCGCTTGCCGACCGCGACAACAAACACGATCACAACCTCATCCCGAACCTGGTACACCAGACGATAGCCGGACGATTTAAGCTTAATTTTATAGCAATCTGGAAGACCGTTTAAACGGGCAGAGTCAATTCTGGGGTTCAACAACACGTCGGCCAACTTCTTCTTAAACTGAGCCTTCACCTTATCACCCAGTTTATGCCACTCTTTTAAGGCTCTCGGGTCGAATTCCAGTTCATAAGTCATCCAGACTAACCTTGATTCCTTTTTGCGGGCTGGCCAGCCTCTCCCGGACTGTCTGAATCAGTGTATCTTCGCTGTCGCTAACGGTGACGGTTTTCACTGGCATGCGCCCCGTTTCCGCGACGTACTGAAACAGTAATCGCACAGCTTCCGTTGGAGTAATGTTCAGTTTTTCCAGCACGGCATAAGCCTCATTTTTGAGTTTGTCATCCAGACGGACGTTCAGCGTGGCCATTATGCCTCCAGTAGAATCGAATGTGTAATGCAGTTTAGCATTACATACGCATTACATCGAATTATGGATAACGCCTCTCAAAAACGGCTCACGCACTCCATGGCGACCGTTTTGAACTCGGTGAAATTCCGGCATGCGCAGAGCCGTGTCATGGCGCGCTCGCGCAGGAAGGTGACGAAAATATCGTAAATGGCCATCGCTTCTTCGTACTCGCTTTTACTGATGGCGAGCAGGAAGATCACATGCGCCGTTTCATCACCCCATGCAATGCCCTGCGGTGCGAGGATAGTGTAAACCACCGTTTTCTTGGCCAGCAGACCGAGGGCGTGCGGCAGGGCAATGCTGTCACCCAGCATGGTGCTGACGATGGCCTCACGCTCAACCACTGAATCAAGGAACTCTGTGTCGACAAAACCTTCATCCTGCAACTGACGGCATAAGGTTTTGAACAACGTTTGTTGATCCATTGGCTCGTCAATTACACGAAAATGGGCGGCATCGAAGAATTTGTTCAACATCCACGGGCGGGTTCTGTCCACCAGCACCAGTTTGCCAATTTGTTCCAGTTGATAATCGGTCGGGAACGGCGCAATCATCGCTACAGGCTTATCTTTTTCACCGATCCGCGCGGTAGAGATGACAAAATCTTCGCTGATGCTTTCCCGCTGTTCGTAGTTACGCAGCGTGACGGTATCGACGATCTCTATCTGCGGATACTTACGCGCCAGCACCGCTTCAATCATCCGCGCCATCGCATTTCCGGCATCGCATACCAGCAGAACCTTCGGCTGTCTCTGGTAACCGATGTTGTAACTACGCTCCAGCCCGACACCAATATGCAACACGAGGAAGCCGATCTCATTTTCACTGATGGTGTACGGCGTATATTTTCCCCATCCCGAGACGGCGGCCAGCGTCATGTCCCACGCCATGGGGTAGTGCTGTTTAATATTTTCCAGCAGCGGATTGGGGATCATTATCTGGTAACGCACCCGGGTGATCATCGTCTTAATATGCGTCAGCAGGTCAGCATGTAACTGTTTGTCATTCAACAGGTTGTAGTTGTACTGGGTGTTGATAAAACGCAGGATGTAATTGACCAACGCTTCGTCATCATCCGCATTGATAGCACTGGGCGCAATCTCTTGTACCTGGCGAGCAGCAATATGCACCTGTAGCCAGTTTTCTTCGGAAACGGAAAGCGGTTTGTCTGCCAGGCGGTGCAATACCGCCGCGATTTCCCGCGTGGCCAGGCACACCGATTGATCGGCCTCTTCTGCGGCAAAATCCGGGAGTGGATACCCTTCGCTAATCCGCCGTACCGCCACCGCGCAGTACAAGCGTAAAAACAGCTCGCCCTCATCGGTCAGACGAATATGAAAACGAGCGAAAATATCCTGTAAAACGGGCTGTAGCTGCTCAGGGATCCCGGCATTAAGCGCCTCCTGCATCACTAATGGGTGCTGCGGATCCTGCTGTGCCAGCGTCCACAGCAAATCGGTCAAACAGGCGCGAATCGCCATTTCGCTGCCGAATAGCTTCATGCCGTGGCGGGGACGCGTTTCCAGCGTCAGATGATAACGTTGCAGATGCTCGCGCACCTCAGCCATATCGTTTTGCAGCGTCGCGCGGCTGATAAACCATTCATCAGCCAAATCTTCCAGCTTTAGCGAGAAAGCCGACGTCAGAAAACGCACCACCAGCCAGTGTATCCGTTCCTGGCTGGTTCGAGGGATGCGAAGCAACGCGTTGGGCTGCTGCGTTTGCAGGGTGTTATAACTTGCCGGGTCGTCAATTTTGAGCTGATAACCGTTACCCCGGCTGAGGACAAACTGTGCGCCATACTGGGTGAGCAGCGCGTTTAGCGCGGTGATATCCGCCCGTACGGTGCGTGTGGAAACCGACAACCGCTGCGCCAGCTCGTCCTGTGGAAGCGCTTCGTTTTGCAACATGTCAAACAGCTGTGCTAAACGTTGGTTGGGAAATCGCACGTCAGTTTCCTCATCAGTCAGTTAGCCTACGCAGGCCCGGGTCATCGCCATCAGTTGGCGTACGTCATCCGGACGAGTGTTACCACTCACCTTATCAATAATCGAACTATAGATGTGAGGAATGATTTTACTCACTCCGGCATCGAGGGCAATCTGCAGGATTTCAGTGAAATTATCCAGATCGATACCGCCAGTTGGCTCCAGCCAGAAGTCATGACGGGCGCAGGCCTGCGCTACGGCAATGTACTCTTCACGGCATTTCAGGCCGCCCATCGGGAAGTATTTAATCGAGCTACCGCCCATGTCTTTGAGCAGCGCAATCGCGGTTTCTACCGGCACAATACCGTCCGGCGTCTGGCTGCTTAGCGGACCGGTGGAGATTTTCACCCTGCCCGGCATGCCGGTTGGCGAGACCAGACCGTTGACCACTGTCTCCTGCTGGCCCAGCAGCGCGCGACTGGTGGCCACACCGGTAAAGACCTGATTAACATGCTGGGGCTGCACCTGACGGGAAATTTCACTGACCATCGCCGACTGGTTAGGATCACCTGCCCCCAATCCCACGGAGAGCGCATTGTCGATAAGCGCTGCGTATTCACGCATATCCGCTACTGCGCTTGCGACATCCGGGTAATTTTTTGACAACACACCAACCAACACGTGTCCTTCCGCCGCCGCGTAAATATCCCGCGCATTTTCTTTGGAGCCTGCCAGCACGTTCAGGCAGACGCGGTCGCGATAAAAGTTAGGGGTCAGTTTCATGCGTTTTTCTCCTGCGAAATCACTTCACCAATTCGACGGGCCACAATCTCCAGCTGCGCACGATCGACGCTGCGCACATCGGCTTCGATAATGCCTTCGTTAGCTTTGTAACCACGGAAGTAAATCGCGTACTCGCCTTGTTTCAGGGCTTCAACCAGTTCGCCCGTGGCGATCCCGGTTACCGCTTCATCAAACTTAATTTCCGTGCGTGCGATGTCGCGCCCTGCGCTATCCCACACCACGCGGGCGCTCACGCCGTTAAGCTGGTTCAACGCATTAATGAACGGCGTCATTTTCTCGACCATCTCCGCGCCACTCTCTTTCTGCGCGTTCAGATACAGTTCGATGGCGCAGGTTAGGCCAAGAATTCCCTCTTTCCCCACCTTCATCGCCCGGCCAATTCCCGCCGTCTGGCGTTTCACCCACTCAACGTACTGGGTTTTACCTATCACCAGACCGCTGGTTGGTCCTTCAATCGCCTTCGCGCCGCTATAAATAACCAGATCCGCGCCAACCCGGTAGTAGCATTGCAAATCTTCTTCCGCCGCCGCGTCCACGATCAGCGGCAGGTTATGCGTACGCGCCACCACCGCAGCCTGCTCCACGCTGAGCATACTTTTCTGGACGCAGTGGTGAGATTTGATATACAGAATGGCCGCCGTACGCGGTGTAATGGCCGCAGCCAGCTGCGCCGCGGAACATTCGTTGGCATAACCGGCTTCCACTAACTTACCGCCGCCAAGCGCCACCATGGTACCCACCGGAGCGCCAAAGTTGACGTTGTGGCCTCTGGGCAGCACGATTTCGTTGTTCTCGATGGGCGTGACGTGCAGGTTCTCCAGCAGCCAGTCGCTGTCTTTAACCAATACGCCAGCCACCGACAGGGCGATCCCCGCCGAGGCGCAAGAGACAACGGTTGCCCCTTCCACTTCCAGCAATTTCGCGATGTAGTCGCCGGTTTTATTGACCAGATCTTTCATCTCGAAATAGTGGTTCATCCCCGCCATCGCCGCTTCAACCACTTCTGGTCGCGGCGTGGAAACGCCAAGCGCCGTCATGCGGCCGGAGGTATTAATCACCTGTTTTAAATCGTATTTCTCAAAAATCGAAGGCATGTTCCGCGCTCCCTTGTTCGGTCATATAGCCCTTGCCCGCACGTATTGCGGCAAGCGGCACCAGCAGTTGTTCAGCTTGCAGGCTGTCGTTTTCTGCATCTACCAGCACGGTTGGCTGGCGCTTAAGCGTAAAGAGGGTTAAATCAGCATCCAGACCGACCTGCAGTCGCCCCTTCTGTTTCAGGCGCAGGCCGTCGGCAGCATTGGCGGTAACGCACTCAATGACCTGCGGAAGCGACATCCCAATGGCGAGAAATTTCGACATCACATTCGCCAGAGAATGGACCGGGCCGCTGATACGGTTGCGACAGTAAATATCGGAACTGATGGTGTGTGGCAAAATCCCCAGTTCAATAGCGCGTTTTGCCACCGCAAAGCTCAGGCTGGCGGTGCCATGCCCAACGTCCAGACGCACGCCGCGTGAAATCGCCCGCGTCACTGACGCCCGCAGCTCGCCTTGCGGCGTCAGAATGCGGTTCGGCTTACCGTTGTAGCAGTGGGTAATGATGTCACCCGCGCTCAGGCGCTCGGCGATCTCATCCAGATCCGGCGGGTTGTTGCCGATGTGCACCATCAGCGGCAGGTCGCCGTTCTCTTTTTGCATCGCTTTGGCGCGCTCCAGCGGCGTGATGCCATTTTCACCGACTACGCTGCTGCTCATACGTGCCTTCAGACCGACGATAAAATCAGGGTGGCGTTTCACCGCCTGGCGCACCGCATCGGCGTCAATGTTGGCCATGTTAGCCAACTCATTCTGGGCGATAAGCCCAACGCGGGAGATGTTCAGCAGCGCATACACTTCAGTCGCCGCTTCCCGGGTCAGGGTGTAAAAATCGTCGATATCATCCGCCCCGGTACTGCCCGCATCCACGACCGTGGTAACGCCGGTCGCAATACCGACGCTATCCGGTTGGTCGTGATAAATCGGGGATTTCGGGTAACAATGAACGTGGGAGTCAATCCAGCCTGCGCTGACGTAGCACTCGCCGCCCAGCTCAATGGTTTTCAGCGCCGGGCCATCAACGTCGCCCAACGCCGCGATCTTGCCGTCTTGGAGCGCAATATCGCTCACCGTATCGTCAACGAGGCGCGCACGGCGCAGGAGTAAATCAAACATCGCTCTCTCCTATGCCGGATGGCGGCGTAACCGCCTTATCCGGCCTGCAAATCAACAGTTAGCTAATGGCAATCGGGAAGATGGACCCGAGGATCATTGCCCCAAGGATCGCCCCGCCGGTAATCGGTTTTTGCCACAGATAAAACAGCAGCGCACCCGCCAGAGAACCGATTCCGATAGGAATAGAAGCCGTCATCGCGCTGAGGATAATCAACGGTCCGAGGAAGCGGCCGGAGGCGTTACCGGCCCCCATCATGACGTCCGCACCGTAGGTTGAATCGCTCTGGTTGATGGTGAACTTACGCGCCAGAATGATGATGTAGCCAATCGCCAGACCAATCACCAGACCAGTGACCAGCGAGGCGGCAAAGTTGGCGACCGGGAAGATAATGCCCGCGCCCAGCAGCAGCGCCGGAACACCTAACCCAACCCCGGTCTGAATCGCCCCGCCGATATCCAGAATACCCACCAGCGAACCTTCAATGATGCGGGCAAACAGGAAGCTTGCGCCAAACGCCGCCACCGCCCCGTAGGAGCCGGTATCCATTCCCGCCTTCAGCATCGCCACAAAAGCCACTTCGTTAAATGCGCCAATACCGTACAGGTAGTACATGTGCGTTCCGGCAAATACGCCGGATGAGAGCAGGCCCACAAAGATCGGGAACGACCAGTCAGCGAACCAAAAACCTTTATTCTGTTCCATGATGACCTCCGTTATTTGCCGCTGAGCGAGTTGTGGATAAGTTCGAGCCAGTTAGGCACGGTCAGATGGAAGGATTCGATCATCTTCATATCGAAACCGCGGAAGAAGCCGCTCAGGACAAACAGCGCGACGATAGCTACCATCATCACTTTCGTGACGTGGTTCCAGCCGCTCTCTTCGACGCCTTTGCCGATCAGAATGCCGAGCACCAGCCCCGGAACGGCGTTGCCCATGATCAGCTGCGCCGCGCCGCCAAAAACGGTGGCCCAGAAGCCGGATTTCTTACCGGCGTCGATCGCCGCCAGCCAGAAGATCACCGGCATCACGGTGTTAACCAGCAGGTTAGCCGCGGGCACCAGCACCTTGACGGCGGTAACCTGCAGCGCTTCCGGTACGGATGACGCAGTGAGGTTCAGGAAGGTCACCACGATCATCCCGATAACGCCGCAGGCAATTGCCATGCGCTTAGGATCGTGCAGCGTTTCACCGACGTTGCGATTTTTAATCATCAGCGCGGCGGCGCCCCAGTTGGGGATGATGCGATGGTCGACGTCCTGAGTGAACGCCCCCGCCGCAACGGAGGAAGCCCAGGCGTTAAAGAAGAAGCCCAGGCCGAACGAGAAGTGAGAAGCCGGATCCCCTTCGCAGGAATTCAGTTCTCCAAGAGTACGAAACGCGCCCATCCCTTGAGTGGTAGGCGCATGAAACATGCGTGCAGCCCCAGCGCCGACACCAACGCCAACCAACGCGCCGATGATGAGCGATTTTATTAATATTATCAGGAACATAATTATGCCTTTTAATAGAAAATCAGCGTTGCGTAACGAAATCCACCTTGTCGAGATTGATGGCAGTCACGTTGACGGTCACGTCCAGCTCCACGCTGAAAGTGCGTCTTTCCCGGCGCAAAAAGAGGAATAAAAACGCCTCTTTACGCACCGATTCACGCGCTTGAACAACCTGCACATCCTGTGGCTCAATACGCAGTAAGATATGCGGCGACGCTTTCATCACCGCAGCCTGAACGTGGTTCAGGGCATCGGCAAAGGCGCGAGCTTTGGTCTCGCCCTTACCCGTGACTCTCACCGTGGTGGTGAATTGCTCTTTCATGCTTAAGCGCCGTGTTTCTTTTGCCAGGCCTGCACCAGGCGCTCGCCGAGCTCTTCTTTGTCCATAAAGCCGAATCCCAGTACGTTGCACCCTTCGTTGATGGCGGTTACCCCTTCATCGACCGAACGCATGCCGTATTTCGCTTTGTAGCCGTATTTGGTCTGCGCAGTAATCGCACCCGCACCACCGCTGCCGCAAAACGAGATACCAAAGGTGGCGTTTTCCGCCTTCATCACGTCACCCAGCTTCATATCTGCTGCAACACCCGGCACCACAACAGCACGGCCACCCGCTTTCTCTACGCCTGCCGCCACTTTCTGGCCTTTACCCAGACGATCGCCAATCACTACGGTAATCTGTTCCATCTTTTTCTCCTTAAAGGTTGTCTTTCGCGACTTCAAAGTGCACCGACAGCAGCCAGGCCTCTTCCTCAGGAAGATTGCCAAACTCGGCGACCACGTCGCGGGCAAGCGCCATTGACTCGGCAGATATTTCATCAAACAAGCTGGCATCGACTTCTGGTAAGGGTTCACCCGTTACCGAGCGGTGCGCCATGGCGCGAACATGCGACGTCAGCATCTGTTCCTGTACGGCGTTGGGAATAATGTTGCGTTCACGCAGCAAGGCATACACCTGCGCCAGCATGCGGTCGGCCAGTTCCACCGATTCCCCCATGTCATTCATTACAGCTCCGTTATTCACTCGTCTTACCCCGTTAATGTCTCTGAGGGTAAATTAGCGACGGAGGTTATAAGTTTGTAGCGAGTTGTTTTCCACTTCGAAGTGGAAAGGTGTGCAGCGATAGTGATCTGTGCCGCAAAAAGGGCTGGAACCACGATTTATCACCGGAAGAATGTGATTGAGATCGCAAGAGTGGGCCGCAAAATGGAAGGAAGTGCGAACAATGAATGGACGATAAAAATGAAAAAATGTGATGGGGATAGCGTTTACTTATGGGGCGTGCAGTAGCGGAGGATTTTATCCGGCCTACAGGTATGCAGGCCGGATAGCGCAGATTAGCGGAACTTCTTGTGGTTTTCGTTGCGCGTGGTTTTCAGCTCTTCCGCAACGGCTTTCGCCTCTTTAACTTTACCTTCGTTCGCCAGCTTCAGCGCGCCGTCAATCTGGCCGATCAGCGTGTCAAAGCCGTGGCGGAAATCCTTCATCTCCGGGCTGTCCGGGGATTTGTTTTCCAGCTTCGGCGGCGTACCTTTTTGCGCGTCCAGCGCGGCTGCACGCATTTTGGTTAACGCGTCTTTCAGTTCAGTCGCATTATCCGTTTTTTCGACAATTTTCAGGTTGTCGTTGAGGATCCCCATGTCATCTTCGAGATCGGCTGCAAACGCAGAAGAACCAAGAACCAGCGTTGAAGCCGCGACGATCGCTAACAGGTGTTTACGCATTGCTCACTTCCTTTTTTATTATTAAAAATTAACGCCTTAACGAGTATTACTGCCCGGCGATTTTCATCTCCGGTAACAATACCGAACCACATTGGATATTACTGCGCGTTTCAATATCGTTCCCCACGGTCACAATATTGCGCCACATCTCTTTTAAGTTACCGGCGATGGTAATTTCACTCACCGGATACTGAATTTCACCATTTTCGACCCAGAAGCCCGCCGCGCCGCGCGAGTAATCGCCGGTAATGCCGCTTACGCCCTGGCCCATCAGCTCGGTAACCACAAGGCCTGTGCCCATCTCTTTGAGCAACTGCTCGAAGCTTAGACCTTGTCCCGGAATTCGCCAGTTGTGGATCCCGCCTGCATGACCAGTGCTCTTCAGCCCCAGCTTACGTGCGGAATAGTTGGTCAGCAGCCACTGAGTCAGCACGCCTTCTTTAATGATGTCACGGCGTTCAGTCCGTACCCCTTCACTGTCGAACGGCGACGACGCCAGTCCCTTCAGCAGGTGCGGATGTTCTTCAATAGTCAGCCATTCCGGCAGAATTTGTTTGCCCAGCGAATCCAGCAGGAAGGTGGATTTGCGGTACACCGAACCGCCGGCGATCGCGCCGACCAGGTGTCCGAACAGTCCGGTCGCCACTTCGTTGGCGAAAATCACCGGCGCTTTCATGGTGGACAGCTTACGCGGAGACAGGCGTGATAAGGTACGGCGAGCACAGTCAGCCCCCACCCACTCCGGCGTTTGCAGATCGCCCATCGCCCGGCCAATGGTGTAGGCGTAATCACGCTCCATATCACCATTTTCTTCCGCAATCACGCAGCTGGAAAGGGAATGACGCGTGGAGCAGTAGCCCTGCAGCATGCCGTGGCTGTTACCAAACACTTTGATGCCATAGTGGCTGTTAAAGCTGCCGCCTTCGGTATTGGTGATACGCTTATCAGCCTGCAGCGCCGCCTGTTCAGCACGAGCGGCCAGTTCGATGGCTTCATCAGGGGAAACTTCCGCCGGGTGGAACAGGTCCAGATCGGGCGCATCAAAGGCCAGCAGTTCTTTATCTGCCACGCCTGCGCACGGATCCGGCGAAGTGTAACGTGCAATGTCCAGCGCAGCCTGCACGGTGCGTGCAATCGCCTGCGGGCTTAAATCGGTGGACGATGCGCTGCCCTTACGGTTCTGGTGGTAAACCGTAATCCCCAGTGCACCATCGCTATTGAATTCGACGTTCTCCACTTCACCATAACGGGTGCTGACGCTAATACCCGTGGTCTTGCTCACAGCGACTTCCGCGCCATCCGACTTACCTGACGCTAATTCCAGTGCCGTCGAGACTGCTTCTTCCAGAATCTTACGCTGCGCTTCAACTTGTGAGATTACTTTCATCGCAAATGCCATAATGTAGAGAGAGTTTCTCTGAAGTCTAACAGAGAACCGTTTTTCAGTGCGCATCTTAACTGGTAACATTAGCCTCTTTTTTTAAGGAGCCTGAAATGACAAAGCAGCCCGAAGACTGGCTCGACGACGTTCCCGGTGATGACATCGAAGACGAAGACGATGAAATTATCTGGGTCAGTAAAAGTGAAATTAAACGCGATGCCGAGGAGTTAAAACGCCTGGGTGCGGAACTGGTTGATCTGGGGAAAAACGCGCTGGATAAGATCCCGCTTGATGCGGATTTACGTGCCGCCATTGAGCTGGCCCAGCGTATTAAGATGGAAGGACGTCGCCGCCAGTTGCAGTTGATTGGCAAAATGTTGCGCCAGCGCGATGTTGATCCTATCCGTCAGGCGCTGGACAAGCTGAAAAATCGTCACAACCAGCAGGTCGTTGTCTTCCATAAGCTGGAGCAACTGCGTGACCGTATGGTTGACGGTAGCGATGAAGCCATCGAAGAAGTGATGAATCTGTGGCCTGACGCCGACCGCCAGCAACTGCGTTCGCTGGTGCGTAACGCCAGGAAAGAAAAAGCGGGCAACAAGCCGCCAAAATCTTCCCGTCAGATCTTCCAGTATCTGCGTGAACTGGCGGAAAACGAAGCCTAACCTCTTCGTCTGCTGAAAGTGCCGGATGGCGGTGCAATCACCTTATCCGGCCTACAATCCGTTAACACGTTGTAGGCCCGGTAAGCGTAGCGCCACCGGGCATTTTTTTACTCTTCCGCTTCTGCCTGAGCTTTCTTCGCCAGGCCATCCAGCAGTTTTTGATGAATACCACCAAATCCGCCGTTGCTCATCACCAGAATGTGATCGCCTGGCTGCGCGGTTTTCACCACCATATCTGCCAGGGCATCCACATCGCCACTCCAGTGTGCCGGCTGAACGCAGGCTTCAGCGACTTCGGCTACCTGCCACGGAATATGCGGAGGTTGCAGCAGGAACACTTCGTCCGCACGGCCTAACGACGGCGCCAGATCGTCTTTGCACAGGCCCATTTTCATGGTGTTCGAGCGAGGCTCCAGCACTGCGATGATGCGCGCCGTACCGCCCACTTTACCGCGCAACGCCGCAAGCGTTGCCAGAATGGCCGTCGGGTGATGGGCAAAATCGTCATACACCGTCACGCCATTGGCTTCACCGCGCAGCTCAAGACGACGACGGGCGTTAATGAATGAACCGAGCGCATTAGCTGCATCTGCAGGCACGACGCCCACATGGCGCGCGGCCGCAATCGCCATCAGACCGTTATGCATATTGTGCTCGCCCACCAGGCCCCACTTCACTTCGCCGACTTTTTCACCGTCCAGCCACACTTCCCACTCAGAAGCATCGGTGGTCAGTTTTTTCGCCTGCCAGTGACCTTGTTCGCCCACCAGCTCTTGTTCGCTCCAGCAGCCCATCGCCATCGTCTGTTTCAGATTGATGTCGTTTTCCGGGTAGATGATGCGTCCCTGGCCCGGCACGATACGTACCAGGTGATGGAACTGTTTCTGGATCGCTTTCAAATCGTCAAAGATGTCCGCGTGATCGAACTCAAGGTTGTTGAGGATCAGCGTACGCGGGCAGTAATGCACGAATTTAGAACGCTTGTCGAAGAACGCGCAGTCGTACTCATCTGCTTCAATCACGAAGAAGTCGCTTTCGCCCAGACGCGCAGAAACCTCGAAGTTACCCGGTACGCCGCCGATCACAAAGCCAGGCTTATAGCCGCAGGCTTCGAGGATCCAGGTCGCCATTCCGGCGGTGGTGGTTTTGCCGTGCGTACCCGCAACCGCCAGTACCCAGCGGTCGCGCAATACAAAGTCATGCAGCCACTGCGGGCCAGACATGAACGGAATGTTCTTCTCGAGAACCGCTTCCACGCACGGATTACCACGGGTCATGGCATTGCCGATGATCACTAAGTCCGGCTGCGGGTCGAGCTGGCTGGCATCGTAACCCTGAATCAGATCAATGCCTTGCTTCTCAAGTAAGGTACTCATCGGCGGATACACATTGGCGTCCGAACCGGTTACTTCATGACCGAGCGAGCGCGCCAGCATCGCCAGACCGCCCATGAAAGTGCCACAAATTCCCAAAATATGAATGCGCATACGTCACTATCCTTTTTTAATCTGGGGGCCATTTTACGCACATGTCCGGCAAGTGAGAAACGCATTTCAGGATATTCCGCAGTTTGCTGGCGCGATTCACCTAAGCGCAACAATGGAAATATTTGTTAATATTGTTGCGGTCGCTTTACTCCACATAAATTGCAGGGAAAGTGTTATGAAAACGTTAGGTGAATTTATTGTCGAAAAGCAGCACGAGTTTTCTCATGCTACCGGTGAACTCACTGCTTTGTTGTCGGCAATAAAGCTGGGCGCCAAGATCATCCACCGCGATATCAACAAGGCCGGTCTGGTCGATATCCTGGGTGCCAGCGGTGCTGAGAACGTGCAGGGAGAGGTTCAGCAAAAACTCGATCTGTTCGCGAACGAAAAACTGAAAGCTGCACTGAAGGCGCGCGACATTGTGGCGGGCATTGCCTCGGAAGAAGAAGATGAAATCGTCGTCTTTGAAGGCTGTGAACACGCTAAATACGTTGTGCTAATGGATCCGCTGGATGGCTCATCCAACATCGATGTTAACGTCTCTGTCGGTACGATTTTCTCTATTTACCGCCGCGTAACCCCAGTCGGTACTCCGGTCACGGAAGAGGATTTCCTGCAACCGGGCAACAAGCAGGTTGCTGCAGGTTACGTGGTTTATGGTTCTTCCACCATGCTGGTGTACACCACCGGCTGTGGCGTGCACGCCTTCACCTACGATCCTTCTCTGGGCGTATTCTGCCTCAGCCAGGAACGTATGCGCTTCCCGGCGAAAGGCAGCACGTACTCCATTAACGAAGGTAACTACATCAAATTCCCGAACGGCGTGAAGAAGTACATTAAATTCTGCCAGGAAGAAGATAAGTCAACCCAGCGCCCGTACACCTCGCGCTACATTGGCTCTCTGGTTGCGGACTTCCATCGCAATCTGCTGAAAGGCGGGATCTACCTGTACCCAAGCACCGCCAGCCACCCGGAAGGGAAACTGCGTCTGCTGTATGAATGCAACCCAATGGCCCTGCTGGCCGAGCAAGCGGGCGGCAAGGCGAGCGACGGTAAAAATCGTATTCTGGATATCATCCCGGAAAGCCTGCACCAGCGCCGCTCCTTCTTCGTGGGTAACGACCATATGGTTGAAGATGTAGAACGCTTTATCCGCGAGTTCCCGGACGCGTAAGCGCAACATCCGGCCTACAGCACGTTGCAGGCCGGATAAGCGAAGTGCCATCCGGCACAATACGGTGATATTGCCGGATGGCGGCGTAAACGCCTTTATCCGGCCTACGCGCGGTTACGCTGTCTGTAGCTTAAATACGGCCATTGCTTCGATTAGCGCTGAAGACTGTTCTTCCAGCGAGCGGGTAGCCGCTGACGACTGCTGTACCAGCGCCGCATTTTGCTGCGCCGTTTCATCCATCTGAATCACCGCAATATTCACCTGCTCTATGCCGCGACTCTGTTCCTGGGACGCACTGGCAATTTCACGCATCAGTTTGGTCATGCGCATGACTTCATTGGCAATCTCATCCATGGTTTCGCCCGCCTGCTGCGCCAGCTCACTACCTTCCCCTACGTGGGTGTGTGAATCACTGATTAACGTGCGGATCTCTTTGGCCGCCTCGGCGCTGCGGCTGGCCAGATTACGTACTTCACCTGCAACAACCGCAAAGCCCCGCCCCTGCTCACCGGCGCGCGCCGCTTCAACGGAAGCGTTGAGCGCCAGGATATTGGTCTGGAAAGCAATACCGTCGATTACGCTGAGGATGTCGGCGATTCGGCTGGAGCTGCCGGAAATATCGCGCATTTTCTCGATCACATAGCACACCATTTCGCTACCGCGATCGGCGGTATCCGACACCGATTTTGCCAGTTGGTGAGCCTGTTCCGCGTTCTGCGCATTCTGTTTCACCGTCGCCGTGAGTTCTTCCATGCTGGCGGCGGTCTGCTCCAGTGAAGTGGCTGTCGATTCAGTGCGTTGCGCCAGATGCTGGTTCCCGGCCGTCAGTTCACGACTGCCAATATCAATTTGCGAACTGGCATCGCGTACGCGTTGTACCGAGTCGCCCAGCGCATGGCGCATGTCATCCATTGCCGCGTTCAGGCGGTTGAATTCAGCGCTGGCCGACAGCGTGGTAAACGGTGATAAATCCCCCGTCGCCAGACGTTCCAGTTGCTCAACCATATTATCCAGCGGTTTGAGAAACTTATTTCGCAGCATAAACCAAATAACCGCCAGCAATACGATAGCAGTCAACATCGCAGTGCTCATAATACCGTTATAAATCAATGATGTAATGACACGCGTAGAGGCATATAGCCCCATACCACCGGTCAGTAACAGAAGGAAAGTCAGCAAAGACAATAACACCAACAAACTTGATCGAATTGAAAGGGATTTTGGCATCGTTATATTTCCGGTTGTAGGGTTAAAACAGACCTGTACAGAACCTATCGACTACAACCGGAAAAAGTTTAGGTATTTAAATGTTTTCTGGAAAATCAGGATGTTACTTTGGTGTTGCCGCCGTACCCACTCGGGTAACCGGCGAGCTTTGACGATTTTCCCAAAGCACCGTCAGACCGCGTTGTAACGCTATAAAAATAAACAATAAAATGCCAATCGCGATCTTCGTCCACCAGGAACTTAATGTGCCATCAAAATTAATGTAGGTCTGGATCAGCCCTTGGATCGCCACGCCAAATAGCGTACCCAACACCGTTCCCACGCCGCCGCTTAGCAGCGTTCCGCCAATCACCACTGAGGCAATCGCATCCAGCTCAACGCCAACGCCCGCCAGCGCATAACCCGCCTGGGTGTAAATGGAAAACACAATGCCGGCAAGCGTCGCCAGCCCGGTAGACAGCATATAAATGCGGATCGTTGTGCTGCGAGTAGAAATGCCCATCAGGTTAGCAGAGGTGGCGTTGCCGCCAATGGCGTAAACCTGATTACCAAAGCGCGTACGGTGCGCAAGGAAGATGCCAATCACCACCACGCCCAGCATTAACAACCCCATCGCGCTCAGGCGACCGCCGCCAGGAATTTTCCATGCCAGACTTGAGAGCGTGTCATAAATCGGATGGTTAATCGGGATGGATTCTTCTGAAACCAGATAGCTGACGCCGCGCAGGAAGAACATTCCCGCCAGAGTGATAATAAATGCCGGGATCTTCAGCGCATCAATCAGTAACCCCATAAATGCGCCAAACGCGCAGCCCATCAGCAAAATCAGGGGGAACGCCAGCAGCGGGGAAATACCCCAATAGCCAATGGCCTTCGCCAAAAATACGCCGGTAAACGCGATCACCGAGCCAACGGAAAGGTCGATCCCGCCAGAGAGGATCACGAAGGTCATGCCCACGGCAATAATCCCTAAAAAAGCGTTATCGGTCAGGATATTGCAAATCACCCGGGTGGAAGCAAAAGCTGGAAACTGCGTCAGGCAGTAAAGGTAGCCCAGCACAAACACGCCGAGGGTGATCATCAGCGGTAAATTACGTTTTATCATGACCACGCACTCCTTTTATCAGGCTGATAAAGCGTTGTGATTGCACGACCAGCACACACAACACCACCACGGCTTTGACCACCTGATTCAGTTCCGGCTGGAAGCCCGACAGCAAAATCCCGGTGTTCATGCCCTGAATAATCAACGCGCCTACCACCGACAGCAGCAGGTTAAAGCGCCCGCCCATTAGCGAGCCACCACCGATGACTACCGCCAGGATGGCATCCAGTTCCAGCCATAATCCGGCGTTATTGGCATCTGCCCCACGAATATCCGCCGTGACGATAATGCCAGCGATAGCCGCGCACAGGCCGCTCAGCACATAGGTGAGCATCACGATAATGCGGGTGTTCACCCCAGCGTTTTTTGCCGCACGAATGTTGATACCCACCGCTTCGATAAACATACCCAGCGCCGTTTTCCGCGTCAGCAGCCAGAACACCACCAGCGTGAGCAGTGCAATAATTACCGGCGTAGGGAACAGTAAGAGCGAGCCGCTACCAAACCACGACAGCTCGGGCGAGTTGAAAGTGACGATTTGCCCGGAAGTGATAAGCTGCGCCACTCCACGCCCGGCCACCATCAGGATTAGCGTGGCGACAAACGGCTGGATCTTGAGTATGGCCACCAGAATCCCATTCCACAGCCCAGCCAGAATGCCGGAGCCTAAGGCGGCAAGCAGCACCACCGGTAGACTGTGCCCGGCCACCGTCATCGCCGCAGTAGTGGCGCCAGCAATAGCCATGACGGCCCCCACGGAAAGGTCGATGCCGCCGGTGGCAATCACCAGCGTCATACCAATCGCCAACAGCGCCACGGGAGCGGCGCGGTTGAGAATATCAATCGGGCTACCAAACAGCCGACCATCCTGCAAAATCACCTGGTAGAAGTGCGGGGCGACCAGGCTATCCACCAGCAGCACCAGCAGTAGCGCCACCAGTTGTGGCATCCCCTTTGGCCAACGGAACCGCCGTTTAGGCGGATTGGATTGAGGGAGGGATTGAGGCATCACCATAGTCTCCTTAGGCCGCAATGGCGTTCATGATCGCCGGTACGGACAGTTCAGCCAGTGGGATCTCGGCCACTTGTTTGCGATCGCGCATAATAATGACCCGATCGGCATAGCCCACTAACTCTTCCAGTTCGGATGAAATGACCAGCAGCGCCAGACCATCCGCGCACAGCGTTTCGATCAGGCGGATGATCTCGGCATGTGCGCCGACGTCGATCCCACGCGTGGGTTCATCGAGGATCAGGAATTGCGGTTTGGTCAGTAACCAGCGCGAGAGCAATACTTTTTGCTGATTGCCGCCGGAGAGAAACTCGATCGGCTGTTCAGCGTTGGGGGTGCGAATTCCAAGCTGGCGGATAAAACGCTCGGCAATCTCGTTTTGTTCTTTCCGTGGGATAGGCCGCAGCCAGCCGCGCTGCGCCTGCAATGCCAGAATGATGTTTTCCCGCACCGAAGCGGCGGCAATAATGCCATCCGTTTTGCGATCCTCCGGACAGAAACCGATTCCCAGACACGAAGCCTGATGCGGCGATCGCAAGGTCTGCGGTTTGCCTTTGATCAGCGCACTTCCGCTGTCGGCGGGTTTAATACCGAAGATCACCTCTGCCGTTTCCGTTCGCCCGGATCCCAGCAGCCCTGCGAGACCGACGATCTCACCGGGACGCACCTGTAGATCAAACGGCGCGATGGTGCCTTTTTTGCCAAAGTCGCTAAAGGCCGCCACCGGCTTATCGCTAAGCAATGTGCGGCCCGCACGCTGTAGCGCATGGGTATCCAGTTCGCGACCCAGCATCATTTTGACCAGTTCAATTTGCGGTAATTCCCGGGTTTCACGGCAGCCAACGAAGCCGCCGTTACGCAGAACGGTGATGCGATCGCTGACCTGATAAACCTGATCGAGGAAATGAGTGACGAAGATCAGGCTGACGCCCCGATCGCGCAGATGACGCATCAGTCCGAACAGCATTTCAACTTCCTGGGTATCGAGACTGGCGGTCGGCTCATCGAGGATCAGCACTTTCGCGGAGAGATCGATCGCCCGACAGATGGCGACGATTTGTTGCATCGCCACGGAAAAGCGGTTCAGCGGCTCACGCACGTCAAGGGAAAAACCGTATGACGCCATCAGCTCCGTCGCGCGTTTTTCCATCTGCTTGCGCTGAAGCAGGCCAAAACGCCGCGGCTCACGGCCAATAAATAAGTTATCGGCGACCGACATATTGGGCAGCAGGTTCACTTCCTGGTACACGGTGCCAATCCCCAGTTGCTGGGCATGGGCGGTGTTTTTGGGGGAGATCGGTTGGCCTTCGAGCCAGATAGTGCCGCGATCTGCATGGTAAACGCCGGTCAGCGCTTTGATGAGCGTCGATTTGCCGGCTCCGTTTTCCCCCAGCAGCGCCATAATTTCACCGCGACGCAAGCTGAAATCCACGTTATCCAACGCTTTGACGCCGGGAAAGAATTTGCTTAATCCTTCGGTGCGGAGGATTTCCTGATGTTGGTCGGTGGTCATGATTCCCCCTGCATCACGCCGGATGGCGCTACGCTTATCCGGCCTACAAAAGAGCGTAATGTAGGCCGGGCAAGCGCAGCCCCCCCGGCATTTTCATGAAGGCTTAGTAGCCCATGTTTTTCTTCTTCTCTAACTCTTCTTTCGCCGTATCCGGCAGATAGAGGATCGACTTGGTAATGGTCAGCTTCTCAGGCATCGTGCCGTCTTTTTTGAATTTCTCCAGCGCGTCGAATGCCGGCCCCGCCATATTCGGCGTCAGTTCGACACTGGCGTTGGCTTCACCGTCAATCATCGCTTTGTAGATATCCGGTACGCCGTCGATAGAACCGGTGAGAATATCTTTGCCGGGTTTCAGACCCGCTTCTTTGATCGCCTGGATAGCACCGATCACCATGTCATCGTTGTGGGCGTAAACCATGCAGATGTTCTTGCCGTTGTTTTCTGCTTTGATAAAGCTCTCCATCACTTCTTTCCCTTTACTGCGGGTGAAGTCACCGGACTGAGAGCGGATAATTTTGATGTTTGGCGCACTGGCGATGGCTTCAGCAAAGCCTTTTTTACGATCGATCGCCACGCTGGCCCCGACGGTCCCTTGCAGCTCAACGACGTTACACGGCTTGCCGTCCACTTGTTTAATCAGCCAGTCGCCGATCAATTTGCCTTCCAGCACGTTGTCGGCGGTGACGGTGGTCATATAGAGAGATTTGTCTTTTACATCGATAGAACGATCAAGCAAAAAGACCGGAATGTCGGCATCTTTCGCTTCTTTTAAAACCGGCTCCCAACCTGTTGCCACGACCGGCGCAATAAAGATGGCGTCGACGCCCTGCGCAACAAATGAGCGAACTGCTTTAATCTGGTTTTCCTGCTTTTGTTGGCCATCAGCGATTTTCAGCGTAATTCCCCGCTTTTCGGCCTCGCTTTTCGCGACGTTGGTTTCTGCTGCGCGCCAGCCGGATTCAGAGCCAACCTGCGAAAATCCTACGGTTAAAGGGGCTGCCATTGCCATAGACGACATGGCTGCCGAAACTGCTGTGACTAAAAGTAAGCGCTTCCACATAAGTGCGTCCTCGTAGGGTGATTATTGTTGGTTAATTAACCGTTGCGAAAAAACTATAGACAATTGAGCATGTAACGGATTGCGTTACATCACACTTCAAAAAAGTAAATAAAACGTTAATCACAACTTTGTAATCGCTTTCATCTCGCTATGAAAAATGCGGCTGAAGATATGGATTTTTCTGTCACGAGAGAGAGGCGAAAAGAAGAAAATGCACGCAGAGAAAGCGAAAACAAGCGGAGACATTCCGCGCGAGTTGGCTATAATACCCGCCACTTGTTTGCCATAGCTTATTTAAAGGAAACAGACATGAGCTTACTCAACGTCCCTGCCGGTAAAGACCTGCCGGAAGATATCTACGTTGTTATCGAGATCCCTGCTAACGCAGATCCGATCAAATACGAAGTTGACAAAGAGAGCGGCGCCCTGTTCGTTGACCGCTTCATGTCCACCGCGATGTTCTATCCGTGCAACTACGGTTACATCAACCACACCCTGTCTCTGGATGGTGACCCGGTAGACGTTCTGGTCCCGACTCCGTACCCGCTGGAGCCAGGTTCAGTGATTCGTTGCCGCCCGGTTGGCGTACTGAAAATGACCGACGAATCCGGTGAAGATGCGAAACTGGTTGCTGTACCGCACACCAAGCTGAGCAAAGAATACGATCACATCAAAGATGTGACCGACCTGCCGGAACTGCTGAAAGCGCAGATCACCCACTTCTTCGAGCACTACAAAGACCTCGAAGCAGGCAAATGGGTAAAAGTTGACGGTTGGGACAACGCTGAAGCTGCTAAAGCTGAAATCGTTGCTTCCTTCGAGCGCGCGAAGAAGTAAGTTTTACTTTTGATGCTTAGCCCCGCATGTCGGGGCTTTTTTGTGCCCTGATACAAGTGCAACAGGTACATAAAACAACGCCACCCGAAGGTGGCGTGTTCACATCAGTACTGGTCTCTGTCTAACCAGTTACCGCTTTCAATCAGCGTTAAGCCATCAACCGGACGTTGGTACACGTACATCCATGCACTTCCGTACGGCGTTTGAATTAACTGGCGTGCGTATTCACCGCCGCGGGTACGCAGAGCGTCAAGCTCTGCCAGCGTGGCGTTATCAATACGATAAACTTCCCCGTGTACTGTTCCATTTCCCGGAACGGCGCCTGGATAGTGGCCCAGGCTGTACAACTGGTAGTTATCGATACTGAAATTTCCCAGCAACAGGGCATTGGTCATCCAGTGGCTGTTGCCTTGTTTGGTTCGTAAACTGCCGTAGACAAATATTCGCATTGCTAAAACTCGAACTGATAGAGCAAATCAAGTGCCTGATCTACGCCAGACACTGCTTCCAGATATAGCTTAGGCATCAGACGATAACGTAGCGTGAGTGTCGCTAAGGAGTCAAATATACCCACACCATATTTCACCTGCAGACCTGGCAGTACGTATCCGCTGACAACCACCTGAGATGAGTCGCCCACCCCTTGCGTGTCCAGTGCCAGATTGCTTACGCCAAATGTCTCCCCGATTTTACCCACAACCTGACCACTTTGTGCAACCCCCAGACCAATAAGCATTGAGGTCATCGCTGCGCTATCGCTCTGCTCGCTATCCAGCCCTTGTCCGCGTAGCAGGTAGGAAAGCGCCATTTGCTGCGACATTGCCGGGTCAGAGAAGATCTCCGCCTTCGGTTCATCGGCGGTACCAGTGACGCGAACGCCAGCGATCACGTCGTCTTCGGTGGCATCCGGGTTACGAATCGCTTCGATGTTGAGCAACGGCTGATCCGGCGGACCGGAGAACAACAGCTCGCCCTTACGCACAATCAGATCCTGACCATAGGCATGGAAGCGACCGCTCGGAATATTAATTTGGCCGTTCAGCCCCAGCCCCTGCTTATCCTGCACCACTTTCAGATCGCCCGTCAGACGCGCTTTCAGACCAAAGGCGTCAAGACGCACGTTGTTACCGACGTGGATGTTCAGGTTGCTGTTGATCGGAATGCCGGCAGTCTGCGGTTTCTCGGGCTGCAGATTGTTGTTAAGCATGACCATATCGCTGGAAACCCCAACCGCGCTTTCCGGCAGGTCATGTACCACGATACGCGCCCACGGCACATCCACGTTGCCATCAAGGGTGAACAGGCTTGGCGTGGCTTCAAAGACCACGTCCGGCGAGACATCCAGGCGGACCATTGGCGGTACGGTAATACGTACCCTACTGCCTTTAGCCGCGACGCGCGCCCGCCAGTTGTCTATCTGACTCCAGTCGGCATCGCCGCTCAGGTTAATTTCTCCCTGCTGCGTACGCACCACACCCGCCAGCGTTGAGCGTGTTCCTGTGAAGTTAACGGCTAACTGGCTTGGCTGCATGTCAAACGGCATAAAGTTACCGTCTATATCCAGACCGCTCAGTTGCAGCTGTCCGAGCAACTGCGGGCTTTGCACATCGCCGCCCAGCCGCAGGTTGGCGTTGATCATCCCTGCCGCTTTTTCACCGCGCGAGAAGATGGGGTTCACCATCGCCAGATTGAAGTTGCGAATATTGACGTTACCGCCCAGATTACGGCGCCCTTGCGGATCTGTTACCTGCACCTGTCCGTCAAACTGTCCGTTGTTGGTCAGACGAATCAGCCAGCCCAGCTCGGCACGGTTATTGTGCAGGTCGGCGGTCAGATTCAACGTCTCAAACGCCACGGGGAGCGGCGCATCATTCACGCTTTGCGTGACCTTCACGTTACGTCCGCTCAGGGTGACCTGCCCCTGTGGCAGCCCCTCTTTGGTGGTGTCCCAACTCACATCGGCTTTACCGGTGAACACGCCGCTGGCCTGGGTTGTCTCCGGCATAAACGGTTTTAGCATCGCCAGGTCGAAGCGGTTTAGATTCACCACCGCGCGCCCTTCCGCGCCCGCATCAATCGTCTGTGGTACGCACAGCTCCGCATTCGGGTTGTTCCAGCAGTGCGGTCCGATACTAATTTTTTGTTCCTGATTACGGTAATCCAGCGCGATAGCCCGGTTGAGCGACCACGGACCGACCGGCGTCTGGAAGCGGGTATTGCTTAACTCTCCTTTCCAGCGCTGTTCTTTGCGATCAAAGCTCCCGGCAAGATCCAGTTGCCCGGAAACCGGTTCACCCTGAATGCGCAACTGCAGCTCGTGCTGCTTTTCACTGCCTTTGGCGTTGAGCGTCACCAGGCCAATATTCACGTCAGGTTGTACAATCCGCTCTACGCGAACATTAAGATTACCGGCGATTTGCTCGGCCGATTTCACATCCCCTTCAACACGTACCTGAGCAACGGAAAGTTCCTGCCAGCGCAGACCACGGGCGGTAATATCCGCCAGCAGCTGTGGTGCTTCAACCGTACCGCGAACTTTTACCAGCCCTTTCGCCGTACCACCCAGCCCCGGCAGCGCGTTATCCAGGCTTGGGGCATCAATCGTCGCGTCGAGGTTGAGGTCTTTAACCCCCAGTTCACCTTTTACGTCCGCACTGTTGCGTCCCAGTTCCAGATGCAGGCCCGGGATCGTCCACTGCAGGTAGCTGTTCCCCTTCAGCGAACCGTTCACATTGACCTTATTCTGCTTCACGTTGCCGGTCAGCTTCAGCTCGGGAACCTCCATCTGCCAGCTTCCGCCGTACAGACTGCCGCGAGTTTTCACCAGGCCATTCAGTTTTGACGGCCAGTCCGGGATCGCTTTTGCGGTGTTGATACCATCCAGCGTTAGCTCCCCACGCCAGCTGATCGCCTGCTGCCAGTCCACCAGTGCTTTCAGCTCGGTTTTCCCTTCCAGCGCCGCAACGCTGAGTTTGTCGAGATTGATCTGCTGCTCGTTGCCTTTGGCGTCCAGCGTGATGGTAGCCGGTGGAATATCCTGACCTTTCACGGCGGTACGCATCGACAGCGTATAGTCGGTCATCTTACCGGTCAGTTTGAGTTTGATGTCATCGGCCTGGAACTGTTTCTCACCGGTAAACGGCCAGTAAACCTGCTTACTCACCACCTCAATGTTGAGCGGTAATCCGGCTTCAGCCAGACGCGTCTGTGCACGCAGGTCCATATCCACCGGACCAGACAGATTGACGCCGACTTCCAGCTGCTCGCGCAGCGCGCCGCCGACCTTCAGCTTCACCTTTTCGCCTTTTAATGGGTCGATGTTTAGCGTGCTGTTTAACGTAATATCAACCGGCCACGTGTCGGTCAGTTGCGCCGTGCCGCTGGCTTTTACCGTTCCCTGATTCGAGTCGATGTCCAGCGCGTCGAGCTTCATGTTGCCGTCAATGCTGCTCACTTTTAGCAGCATGCTATGGACCGTTAAATCCGTATCTCCGGTCACGCGCAGTTGCTCGCCGCGAAACTCTTCAATATTGAGATTGAGCGGCAGATGGACATCGGTCATTTCCGGCAGCACCGGCTGTGAGAACAGATCTTTTAGCGTTTCGCCGAGCGGCTTTTCATCCGGCTGCGGGTTTTGAATCTTCGGTTCGACAACCTCTTCCTGCGCCACTTCCGCCACTTTGGGCAGAGCAATCAGCAGCCCCTGTAATGACGTTGGCTTCAACGTCAGCGTTTTTTCCTGCCAGTTCAGGCCAGAGGTAAAATCCAGCACGGAAACCGTGGTGTCATCGATTTTGATATTGATGTTGTTAAGCGCCACGCGTGAAAGCGTGATGGGGTAAGGCGTGGAAAGGTTAAGCGGACCGCTCTCTTCTTCCTCAGCCGGCGCGGATGGCGGCATCTTTTTGCTGTCGATCGCCACATTGATATTTTTCAGTGCCAGATCGTTGACGCACAGACTGCTGTTCCACAGGCAGTTAAGCCCCACGGCCAGGTGTACTTCGCCAGCATTCACCGCCACGCCAGGCTGGTCATAACGAATATTTTTCAGTGATAAATCCCGCCAGCCACCGGTGACCTGACCAATCTCCAGCCCCGGAACCCAACGATTAGCGGCTTTGAAGATCAGATGCAGGCCCGAGGTGGTACCGACGAGGAACGCCACCGTGCCTAACAACAGCAGGATAAAAATCAGCACGCCGAGGCTTATCTTCTTCCATAAACTCATAATTCAGGCCCCAGACCGATGTAAAACTGTAAACCATGTTCATCTTTGTCGCCGACCGGGACGGCAAAGTCGAGCTTGATAGGGCCCACTGGTGATTGCCAGCGTACGCCGACCCCGGCACCGGTTTTGAAATCGCTTCGGCGAATATCGCTGACCGCTTCACCGCTATCGACAAACATCGCGCCCCACCATTTACCGGTCACGTTGTACTGGTATTCCAGCGAGCCAGTTGCCAGCTTGGAGGCCCCTTTCAGCTTGCCGTCGCTACCTTCCGGCGAAATAGATTTGTATTTATAGCCGCGAATACTGCGATCGCCCCCGGCGAAGAAACGCAGGTCCGGCGGTACTTTGTCGAAGTCTCCGGTCTCAATCCAGCCGAGGTTGCCGCGCATCACAAAGCGATGGCGATCGTACAGCGTGCGGATCCAGACGTTTTGCGCCTGGAAAACGGAGAAATCAACATCTGACCCCCAGGCGGTGTTGGAGTAATCAATAGAATAACGCTGAGAGTCGCCCCAGACAGGCATCAAGCCGCCGCGTGAACGCGTCCGGCTGATCATCACGCCCGGATAGAGCAGCATAGTGGTGTTGGTGACGTTACCCTGGGTAAAGTGGTCGAGGCTCCAGCGCAGGTTAATCGCGCGCTGCCAGCCGCTGGAGAGGTCCCAGTAGCGGGAAACCGCAAGCGTCGTGGAGTCCTGCTCGGTATCGTTTAAATCGGTACGCTTAAAGCCGCCTTGCACCAGGTAATACTGTTCCAGCGGGTTCTTTAACAGCGGCATTTTATAGCTGAAATCAAGAACCTGCTCTGGCGCAGAGATGCTGGCGCTGGTCGTCAGGCTGTGGCCGTAGGAGTTCATCCACGGCTTTTTCCACGAGGTCTTCACCCGTGGTCCAACATCAGTTGAATAACCGACCCCGGTTTCGATGGTGTTTTCGGTGCGCGGTGAGACCACGCCTTTCAGCGGCAGCACTTTGGTTTTGCGGGCTTTATCAAACTCCGGCGCGACGACCACGGAGTTAAACCATCCGGTCGCCGACAGACGACGGTTCAGTTCGCCCAGATCTTTCGACTCGTACTCTTCACCTTCTTTAAAGGGCACCAGATTTTGCAGATACTCATCGCGAATTTGCGAGCCTTCAAAGGTGACATGCCCAAAGCGATAGCGTTCGCCGCTGTTGTAATCGATATCCCAGAACGCCTGGCGGCGCTCAAGCGCTATTCCAAGCTGGCTTTTATTAAATTCACTGTCGAAATAACCTTTGCGCAGCGCCACGCTGGTGAGTGACTTTTTGAAGTTGTCATAGTCCCCCTGATTCAGCACGGTGCCGATTGCCGGGCGCGTTTTCAACAGATCCAGATAATCTTTATCCGTACGCGCGCCACCACGCAAAATCACCTCGGTGCCACCAATCAGCACCGGCTCGCCGGGGGTCACTTTGGCGATCAGCACCTGGCGGCCTTTCGCCGGCGGTGGACGTAGTTCAAAATCAATAGTCGGCTCAAAGTAGCCCAGCGCTTTTAGCCCTTCGCGGATGGCATCATCAACGCGCGCACGAAAGCGTCGGTCTGGAGTGACTTCATCACTTTGAATCGTGGACAGCTGCGCACGGACGTTTTTCTCCAGCGGTCCTGATAATCCTTCGACCTGTAAGCGAACATTCGCGGCGGCGGCGGAGCCACTTAAGCACAGTAATCCCACCCAACATAACTGACGGATATGTGGCACATTTTCTCCTGAATATCCTTTTTTCCCACCCCTGGAAAAAAATACTATGCCGTTCCTCGGCTTAACAAAAAATCAACAATAAGAGTTGAAAAACAGACGACAACCCAAATATTTCTTATGTTTAACTCTAGACGTATTCACGCCGTTTATTGTGGGCAAAGACGCGTCTCGTTACAACCTTAACCCAAATGACTGATTTCGGGAGAACGGCCATGAGTTTATTTGATAGAAAGCATCTTGTTACTCAAGCAGATGCTCTACCTGGACGCAACACCCCGATGCCAGTGGCAACGCTGCATGCGGTTAACCAACATTCGATGACCAACGTGCCCGACGGTATGGAGACCGCTTATTTCGCCATGGGATGTTTCTGGGGCGTTGAGCGTTTATTCTGGTCATTACCCGGGGTATACAGCACGGCAGCCGGATACACCGGCGGCTACACCCCAAACCCAACCTATCGGGAAGTGTGTTCTGGCGACACCGGGCATGCCGAAGCGGTACGCATCGTCTATGACCCGCATGTTATCAGCTACGAACAACTGCTGCAGGTGTTCTGGGAAAATCACGATCCGGCGCAGGGCATGCGTCAGGGGAACGACCAGGGTACGCAGTATCGCTCCGCCATTTACCCGTTAACGCCGGAACAAACCGCTGCCGCACAGGCCAGCCTTGAGCGTTTTCAGGCAGCTATGACCGCCGCAGGCGACGAGCGCACCATTACCACAGAAATCACTACGGCAACGCCTTTCTACTATGCCGAGGACGATCACCAGCAATATCTGCATAAAAATCCTTATGGATATTGTGGCATTGGCGGAATTGGCGTTTGCCTGCCGCCACAAGGATAATTTCCCCCCTCTGGCGACTTTACAGTACCTTACGCTATACTAGCTTCTGAAATTACCGGTCCACTCCCTTCGGACCGGTTTTCATTGAATATTCCATTGGATTTATACTCTATGGATTTCGAGTTGCAGGCAGGCGGCAAACTCGTGAATCCCCAGGAGCATAGATAACTATGTGACTGGGGTGAATGAGTGCAGCTAACGCACCTGCAGCTTGAAAGACGACGAGTATCAACTTCTCCCTTCCGAGGATCTGACCTGAACGGTCAGATAAGATATGTTAAACAGTATTTTAGTCATTCTCTGCCTGATCGCCGTGAGTGCGTTTTTCTCGATATCTGAGATCTCGCTTGCTGCATCACGCAAAATAAAACTTAAACTGCTTGCCGATGAAGGCAACGTAAACGCACAACGTGTTTTGAAGATGCAGGAAAACCCCGGCATGTTTTTTACCGTCGTGCAAATTGGCCTTAACGCGGTCGCCATTCTCGGCGGTATCGTCGGTGATGCAGCATTCTCCCCGGCGTTTTACAGCCTTTTCTCGAAGTACTTCGCTCCAGAGCTGTCCGAACAGTTAAGCTTTATTCTGTCATTCTCGCTGGTTACTGGCCTGTTCATCCTGTTCGCGGATTTAACCCCGAAACGCATCGGTATGATTGCGCCAGAAGCTGTGGCTTTGCGTATCATCAACCCGATGCGCTTCTGCCTGCTGGTCTTCCGCCCGCTGGTGTGGTTCTTTAACGGTCTGGCAAACAACATTTTCCGTCTGTTTAAGATCCCAATGGTGCGAAAAGACGACATCACCTCAGACGACATTTACGCCGTGGTCGAAGCCGGTGCGCTGGCGGGTGTTCTGCGCAAACAGGAGCATGAGCTGATTGAAAATGTGTTCGAACTGGAATCGCGTACCGTCCCGTCTTCAATGACCTCGCGCGAGAATATTATCTGGTTCGATCTCCATGAAGATGAGCAAAGCCTGAAGAACAAAGTGGCGGAACATCCGCACTCCAAATTCCTGGTGTGTAACGAAGATATCGACCACATCATTGGTTATGTCGATTCAAAGGATCTCCTCAACCGCGTACTGGCGAACCAAAGCATGGCGCTGAACAGCGGCGTACAGATCCGCAATACGCTGATCGTCCCGGACACGCTGACGCTCTCTGAAGCACTGGAAAGCTTCAAAACCGCAGGCGAAGACTTTGCCGTCATCATGAACGAGTATGCGCTGGTGGTGGGAATTATCACGCTTAACGACGTGATGACCACGCTGATGGGTGATTTAGTTGGCCAGGGTCTGGAAGAGCAGATTGTGGCGCGTGATGAGAACTCATGGTTGGTTGATGGCGGTACGCCGATTGATGACGTTATGCGCGTGCTGGATATCGACGAGTTCCCGCAGTCCGGCAACTATGAAACCATCGGCGGCTTTATGATGTTCATGCTGCGTAAAATCCCGAAACGCACCGACTCGGTGAAGTATTCTGGCTACAAATTTGAAGTGGTGGATATCGATAACTACAAGATCGATCAGCTGCTGGTGACGCGTCTGGACAGCAAACCTACAGTTCTGGTACCAAAACTGCCAGATGCAAAAGAAGAGGCAAAGGCGTCGTAACGCCTTACAGAAACATCAACGGCTCCTGTCCAGGAGCCGTTTTTTTAACTACTGCATAGCACTTGATCAAGCCATCTCAGTTTGCAGACGCAAGACCTGACGGTTAACTTCGGACATCACGGAAAAATGCAGCTTGTCCTTCACTTTTGGGATAAGAATCTTACCCTTATCAAATTCAAAAGCGCCTACATCCTTGATATATAACCGTCCACGAAACAGGATCTTCACGTACTTCGCCACCTGCAGCGGGTTGTATCGTTGGAAAATTTTCATTGTTGTCTCCTGCTGAGCATTACGCCTTTGCGGTACCACAATCGGTCCGACAATCCTCAGGCGCAAATTTTAATGCCCTATGACTATAGACTATCTCGTTGATGTTTCCAGCGTGTATAAGTTTATTTACCTTCAGGTTACAATTATTCAGAATTATCTTTTCAACGCTTCGCTGTCTTCAGTATAAGCCTTCATTTTTCGCAGGATTTGTGCGCCCGTCCGCAAACTGGCATCGCGCTTGCGGGAAAAAGCATCAATCGCACATATGATTAAATTCCAGACCCAAGTGGTCGGATCACCTGCAAAATAAAAGAAAGAAGGAAAACCTATGACCTTACGAAAACTGTTGGCGCTGTCGTTTCTGCTGCTGCCGATGATTGCCTCCGCACATAAGTTTGAGACTGACCAACGCGTACCACCGGTGGGGATCGCCGATCGCGGCGAACTGATTCTCGATAACGATAAGTTTAGCTACAAAAGCTGGAATAGCGCGCAGTTGCCTGGGAAAGTGCGAATTGTGCAACACATTGCCGGACGCACCTCCGCCAAAGAGAAAAATGCGACACTGATCGAGGCAATCAAAGCCGCCAACCTGCCGCACGACAAATACCAGACCACCACTATCGTCAACACAGATGACGCCATCCCCGGCTCCGGTATGTTTGTGCGCAGCAGTCTGGAGAGCAATAAGAAGCTCTACCCGTGGTCGCAATTCATTGTCGACAGCAATGGCATTGCGCGTAAAGCCTGGCAACTGGATGAAGAGAGCTCCGCTATCGTCGTACTCGACAAGGACGGACGCGTGCAGTGGGCAAAAGATGGCGCATTAACGCAGGAAGAGGTGCAGCAGGTAATTGCCCTGCTGCACAAATTGCTCAGTAAATAGATACGCGGAAGCCGGGGTTGAGGAACGATTCACGTGGGGTGTAATCCAGAGGTTTCCCCTGCCAGTCGTGAACGTGCGCTCCGGCTGCGGCGGCAACAGCGTGGCCCGCGGCGGTGTCCCATACGTTAGTGGGCCCAAAACGCGGGTACAGCTGTGCGTGCCCTTCCGCCACCAGGCAGAACTTCAACGATGAGCCAATCGACGTGGTCTGGTGCTCGCCCAACTGTTGCAGATACTCTTTTAATTCATTATCGGCATGCGAGCGGCTAATGACCACCAGCGGCGGACGCGCGTCACGAACCTGAATTTGTTTACGTACGCCGCACTCTTCTTTCCACGCTTTACCTTCTGCTGCGCTGTACATCACTTTCATTACCGGCGCGTAAACCACGCCCAGAACCGGCTTTCCTTTCTCGATCAGCGCAATATTGACGGTAAATTCACCGTTACGCTTAATGAACTCTTTGGTCCCGTCCAGCGGGTCCACCAGCCAGTAGCGCTGCCAGTGCTGGCGAACATCCCAGCCAGGAGGCGCCTCTTCAGACAGAACCGGAATATCCGGCGTCAGCGCCAGTAATCCCTCGAGGATCACCTTGTGCGCGGCGATATCCGCCGCCGTGACCGGAGAATCATCCTGCTTGCTGGTAATCTCCATCGGTTTGATTCCATCGTAGACCTGCATAATGGCATCGCCCGCGTTCCGTGCAAGCTGGCATACATGTTCTAGCATTCTCCACCTCGTTTCTGTCAGTGGTGTTAACTCGTTGTTTTACTTATACCCGATCGTCAGGGGATCCGCCAACTGTGATAGCGTCTGCGGTTTTAAACGCTATATTCATGTCATGATTCACAGTTCTGTAAGCAAGAAGATTTATATACATTTTCTTTTGTGGCTTAGATCTTAAAAGGATGCCCCTGATGATTAAGTTTAGTGCAACGCTTCTGGCAACGCTGATTGCAGCCAGCGTCAATGCCGCGACCGTCGATCTGCGTATAATGGAAACCACTGATTTGCATAGCAATATGATGGATTTCGATTATTACAAAGATACACCGACTGAAAAATTCGGTTTGGTACGTACGGCAAGTCTTATCAACGCTGCGCGTGGAGAAGTCAAAAACAGCGTGCTGGTTGATAATGGCGATCTGATTCAGGGCAGCCCGCTCGGGGATTACATGGCGGCCAAAGGGCTGAAAGCGGGCGAAACTCACCCGGTATATAAGGCGCTGAATACCCTGGATTACGCGGTGGGTAACCTCGGCAACCATGAATTCAACTACGGTCTTGAGTATCTGCACAACGCGCTGGCAGGGGCGAAGTTCCCTTACGTTAACGCCAATATCATCGACGTTAAGACCAAAAAGCCGCTATTTACGCCTTATCTGATCAAAGACACTGAGGTTGTCGACAAAGAAGGGAAAAAGCAGACGCTGAAGATTGGCTATATCGGTTTTGTGCCACCGCAGATTATGACCTGGGATAAAGCCAACCTCAGCGGTAAAGTGACGGTGAACGACATTACGGAAACTGCACGCAAATACGTTCCCGAAATGCGAGAAAAAGGAGCCGATGTCGTGGTGGTAGTTGCTCACTCCGGGCTTTCTGCCGACCCGTATCAAACCATGGCGGAAAACTCCGTTTATTACCTCAGTGAAGTCCCAGGCGTGGATGCCATTATGTTTGGCCACGCTCACGCCGTTTTCCCTGGTAAAGACTTTGCCAACATCAAAGGTGCAGATATCGCAAAAGGTACGCTGAATGGGGTTTCGGCGGTAATGCCGGGTATGTGGGGCGATCATCTGGGGGTGGTGGATTTAGTGCTGAATAACGACAGCGGTAAATGGCAGGTCACCCAGGCGAAAGCCGAAGCACGTCCGATTTATGACGCGGCAGCGAAAAAATCACTGGCAGCAGAAGACAAAAAAATCGTTGAGATCCTGAAAGCCGATCACGACGCCACGCGTGAGTTTGTCAGCAAACCGATCGGTAAATCCGCCGACAATATGTACAGCTATCTGGCGCTGGTACAGGATGACCCGACCGTACAGGTGGTGAACAACGCGCAGAAAGCCTATGTGGAACACTTTATTCAGGGCGATCCGGATCTGGCAAAACTACCGGTACTTTCCGCCGCCGCGCCGTTTAAGGTCGGTGGGCGTAAGAACGATCCGGCAAGCTTTGTAGAAGTCGAAAAAGGCCAGTTAACCTTCCGTAACGCCGCTGATTTGTATCTCTATCCCAACACTCTGGTGGTGGTGAAAGCCAGCGGTAAAGAGGTGAAAGAGTGGCTGGAATGTTCCGCCGGGCAGTTCAATCAGATTGATATCCACAGCAGCAAACCACAGTCGTTGATTAACTGGGACGGCTTCCGTACCTATAATTTCGACGTGATTGATGGCGTGAATTATCAGATTGATGTTTCACAACCCGCCCGCTACGACGGGGAATGTCAGACCATTAATCCGAAAGCGGAACGTATTAAAAATCTGACCTTTAACGGCAAACCAATCGATCCGAATGCTACCTTCCTCGTCGCGACCAACAACTACCGCGCCTACGGCGGTAAGTTTGCCGGAACCGGCGACAACCACATCGCGTTTGCTTCTCCGGATGAAAACCGCTCGGTGCTGGCCGCGTGGATTGGTGCGGAGACGAAGCGTGCCGGTGAAATTCATCCGGCGGCAGATAACAACTGGCGTCTGGCGCCAATTCACAGCGATACGCCATTGGATATTCGCTTTGAAACATCACCGTCTGATAAAGCCGCGGCGTTTATTAAAGAGAAAGGCCAGTATCCGCTGAAAAAAGTCGCGACCGATGACATCGGTTTCGCCATTTACCAGCTGGATTTAAGTAAGTAATTTTCGTGCCGGATGCGACGCAATAGCGTCTTATCCGGCCTACGAGTCGAAATAATCTGTAGGCCGGATAAGGCGTTAGCCGCCATCCGACAATACTTTACGCCGCCCGCTCTTCCCGCTGCGCTAAAACCTGCGGCAAATTCAGTTCTATCCAGTCCGCCAGCGCGGCGACTTTATCGCTCACCTGCTCACCCAACGGCGTCAAACTATATTCCACGTGCGGCGGTACTACCGGATATGACACCCGATTGATAAACCCGTCCTGCTCTAACGCTTGCAGGGATTGCGCCAGCATCTTTTCACTGACCCCGCCCATCTTACGGCGCAAATCGCTGAAACGGTGCGTACCGTCGCGCAGCGCCACCAGAATCAACACGCCCCATCGACTGGTGACGTGTTTTAACACCTCGCGGGAGGGACACTGTTCGGCAAACAAGTTGCCATCGCGTAACTGCTGGGAGAGCGTCGAAGCTGTCATTTTCATACTAACCTTTTTGTACGTACTTACTAAAAGTAAGTTTAGGTGTTAGCGTGATTAAACACAAGACCAATACCAAGGAGTCACCCCATGATCGCGATTACCGGCGCCACCGGCCAACTGGGCCAACACGTTATTGAATCTCTGCTGAAAACCGTTCCTGCCAGCCAGATTGTGGCAATCGTGCGTAATCCCGCTAAAGCGACGGCGCTTAGTCAGCAGGGCATTACCGTTCGTCAGGCGGATTACAGCGATGAAGCCGCCTTTACAACTGCCTTACAGGATATCGACAAGCTACTGCTGATCTCCTCCAGCGAAGTGGGACAACGTGCCCCGCAGCATCGCAACGTGATTAATGCAGCGAAAGCCGCTCACGTGAAATTTATCGCCTACACCAGCCTGCTGCACGCCGACACCTCTCCGCTGGGGCTGGCTGATGAGCATGTGGCAACCGAGCAGATGCTGGCTGAATCCGGTATCGCCTACGCGCTACTGCGTAACGGCTGGTACACCGAAAACTATCTCGCCAGCGCACCGGCTGCTCTGGAACATGGCGTGTTTATCGGGGCTGCAGGTGAAGGCAAAATTGCCTCAGCGACCCGCGCCGACTATGCCGCTGCCGCCGCGCGCGTCATCAGTGAAGACGGTCACGCCGGTAAAACCTATGAGCTGGCGGGCGACGCAGGCTGGACCCTGAGTCAGTTGGCTGCCGAGCTGGCAAAACAGAGTGGTAAAAAAGTGGTGTATCAGAACCTGAGCGAAGCTGATTTTGCCGCCGCGCTAAAAGGTGTAGGTCTGCCTGCCGGACTGGCGGACATGCTGGCTGACTCAGACACTGGCGCCTCCAAAGGCGGTCTGTTCGACGACAGCCATACGCTGAGCAAACTGATTGGTCGCCCGACCACCTCGCTGGCTGACAGCGTCAAAGGCATCGTGTAAGTGTTAAAAATTAGTTAATTGTGGTGGCATCCCCACGCATCCTCTCTGATAATGACAGGATGATGCGTGGGGAGAGAAAACGTGCAAGGTGTACCTGAGCAGTTTATTGATGAGAAAGACAGCGCCCGCTTTCGCCATCTGGCGCAGGTGCCGGGCGTAGAGCTGTATCATGCGCACATCTCACGTTACGCCTTTGAGCCGCACACACATGAAGCATTCGGCATTGGCGCGATAGAAGCCGGAGCCGAACGTTTTCGTTATCGCGGCACGCAGTACGTGGCCCCCGCCCATTCCGTCGTCACCATGAATCCCGATGAGCTGCACACCGGCGAGGCCGAAACCGCCGATGGCTGGCGCTATCGGATGATTTATCTTGAGCCCGATCTTCTGGAAGAGGTCACTGGGATCCGCCACTGGTGGTTTCATGACGTAACGCGTCACGATCCGCTGCGCTCGCGCCAGATCTGCTCGCTGATCCACGGCCTGTGGAACACGGAAGATCCGCTGGCGCAAAAAGGACTATTGCTCGATCTGATCGACACGTTCCAGCCGCTGGCCCGCCATGCACCGGTATTGCCGGAGGGGGCGCATCGCTTTGAACGAGTACGCGAGTATCTGCACGATAATTATATGCATCCGGTCACGCTCGACGAGCTGGCGCGGGTTGCATCGCTGAGTCCCTGGCATTTTCAGCGCCAGTTTAAATCTCATTTCCACGTCACGCCGCACCAGATGTTGATGGCGATCCGCCTGTGGCGAGCCAAAGGTTTTCTCACTTGCGGTATGCCCGCCGCAGAGGTCGCCGCCGCAACCGGCCTCACCGACCAGTCGCATCTCACCCGCGCGTTTACCCATCGCTACGGCATTACGCCAGTGCGTTATCAGAAACAAGTCGTCCGGCGTTGATCAGCAATCTCATACAATACGGCGGCATTTTTCCTGCCTACACTCGACGTATTATTAAGCGATGTGGATATCAAAAATGATTAGCGGTGTGTTGTATGCCCTGCTGGCCGGGCTGATGTGGGGATTAATTTTTGTTGGACCGCTGATCGTACCGGAATACCCGGCGGTATTGCAGTCGATGGGGCGCTATCTGGCGCTGGGGCTGATCGCATTGCCGATTGCCTGGCTGGGACGTGTGCGCCTGCGTCAACTCGGGCGGAAAGACTGGGTAACTGCGCTGACGCTAACAATGATGGGGAATCTGATTTATTACGTTTGCCTGGCAAGCGCCATCCAGCGCACCGGCGCACCGGTCTCCACGATGATTATTGGTACATTGCCGGTGGTAATCCCGGTCTTCGCTAACCTCCTCTACAGCCAGCGTGACGGCAAATTATCATGGTGGCGTTTGTCGCCTGCGCTGGTGTTGATTGGTATAGGCCTGCTGTGCGTGAATATCTCGGAGCTGAATCAGGGACTCCCTGACTTTAGCGGCTGGCGATATGGCTCTGGCATCGCACTGGCGCTGATTTCGGTGGTGTGTTGGGCGTGGTATGCGCTGCGTAATGCCCGCTGGCTGCGCGAGAATCCGGATAAGCACCCGATGATGTGGGCGACGGCTCAGGCTCTGGTAACGCTGCCTGTTTCTCTGCTCGGCTATATTGCCGCCTGCCTGTGGCTGAACGGGCAAACGCCGGACTTCGCTCTGCCCTTCGGTCCGCGTCCAGCCGTGTTTATCGGCCTGATGATAGCCATTGCGGTATTGTGTTCTTGGGTTGGCGCACTGTGCTGGAACGTCGCCAGCCAGAAGCTGCCGACAGTGATCCTCGGCCCGTTGATTGTCTTCGAAACGCTGGCTGGCCTGCTGTACACCTTTATACTGCGCCAGGAATTTCCACCGTTGCTGACGGTAAGCGGTATTACGCTGCTGATGGTTGGGGTAGTGATAGCCGTCAGAGCCAAGCCGCAGAAACCCAGCGTCATGGTGGTTTCACAATCATAATGTGCCGGATGGTGCTCCGCTTATCCGGCCTACTGGATAATATCTTGTAGGCCGGAGCAGACGTTAAACTTTAAACACCGCCACCGTCTGGTTCAACCGTGCGGCCTGCTCTTCGAGCGCGGCTGCGGCGGAAGCGGATTCCTCCACCAGCGAGGCGTTTTGCTGCGTGACGCGATCCATCTCAGCCACCGCCTGACCGACCTGATCGATACCCCGACTCTGTTCATCAGAGGCCGACGCAATTTCTCCCATAATATCGGTAACCTGGGTGACGGCACTGACAATTTCCGCCATCGTCTCACCCGCCTCATGCACCAGCGCCGTACCGGCATTGACCCGATTCCCTGAGTCATCAATCAACGCCTTAATTTCTTTTGCCGCCTGAGCGCTACGCTGCGCCAGCGTGCGCACCTCACCTGCGACTACAGCAAAGCCACGCCCCTGTTCGCCAGCGCGCGCCGCTTCTACCGCCGCGTTCAGCGCCAGGATGTTGGTCTGGAAAGCAATGCCGTCGATAACAGTGGTAATTTGCGCAATTTTGCTGGAACTGGTGGCGATTTCATCCATCGTACGCACCACGCCATCAACCACGGTCCCGCCTTTCTGCGCCGTCTGCGAAGCATTTTTTGCCAGACTGGTCGCCTGACGCGCGTTATCTGCGTTCTGTCTCACGGTTGCGGTAAGTTGTTCCATGCTGGCTGCAGTCTCCTCCAGAGAGGCGGCCTGCTGTTCGGTACGTGAAGAGAGATCGTTACTGCCAGCGGCAATTTCACCCGCGCCGGTATAGATGGTGTCAGCCCCGTCACGCACCACGCTGACCGTGTTCGCCAGCGCCTGCTGCATGTCGCGGACGTTGCCTGCCAGCAGCGCCATTTCATTACTGCCATCGGCGTTGATGCGGTGAGTCAAATCACCTGCGGCAATATGGCGAATATGTCCCATCACCTCGTGGAGCGGCTTGAGCAGCACTCGCTGCATCGCCAGCCAACTGGCGATAATTACGGTGACGACAATCAGCATCACCGCGGACAGTAGCCAGATTATCTTCTGGTAGTCACTCTCATTGTCCTGTACCCCGGCAGTGGCCAGCGCCGTTTGCGCGCTACGCCATTCCCGATAAACTTCCTGCATGGCCGTTTGCTTTTGCTCGGCGTTCTGCTTGAACATCTCTTCCAGCTTTCCTTCAGCCAGCAGCGCGTTCATTTTTGCCAGCGTCGCAGAATAGATGCCGTACTGTTCTTCCAGTCGATCGGCCAGATGCTCATCCAGCCCCGGCGTTTCCGGTAGAGCGTAGTATTTATCGTAATGCTCTTTCGATTCGGCCAACAGGCGATTTGCTGTGTTCACCAGCTCCTTCAACTGACCGCCGTTAATCTCGCTAGCCATCGTTCCCTGTAAACGCAGCATGCCCCGGTTGAGCGTGACGCGAGCCTGGTTCAGGCTAATCCACGCATCGGTAAACTCGGCCACATTCTGGCTGGAAAGTTGAGACACGTTAAAGTTCTGCTTATCGTTATTGAGCGCGCCAATAAAGACGCCCGCAGAGATGAGCTGCATTGCGCCCAGGGCGAGTAACACGGTGATAAGTAAGGTTATCACTTTGATTCGTTTGAACATCTGTAGCCTTTTTATTATGCAGGTATTGTCTGAGGTCTAACTATCGGCAGCGGCGTGCGCTTATTTAATCCTGTCGAGCCGCTTTTTTCGCCGCCCCTCACCTTTCCAATAAGATTCAGCACCTTAACGAAATAAGAAATTTTCGTGACGTTCATCACAAAACACCCCACCCCGAAAGGGTTATATCCTTCGCCATAAGTTGTATTTAAAATACATCTTATATTATTGAGAATGAGGTAACGGCAATGTCTTATCGCGATCAACCTTTAGGTGAACTGGCGCTCTCTATTCCTCGCGCTTCGGCCCTGTTTCGTAAATACGATATGGATTACTGCTGCGGCGGTAAGCAAACGCTGGCACGCGCTGCCGCGCGTAAAGAGCTGGATTTAGACGTTATTGAGGCGCAGCTTGCGCAGCTGGCTGAACAGCCGCTGGAGAAAGACTGGCGTACCGTGGCTCTGGCTGAAATCATCGACCATATCATCGTGCGTTATCACGACAGACACCGCGAACAGCTGCCGGAGCTGATCCTGCAGGCCACAAAAGTTGAACGCGTTCACGCAGACAAACCGAACGTACCGCGCGGTCTGGCGAAAAACCTGACCATGCTGCATGAAGAGCTGTCCAGCCACATGATGAAAGAAGAGCAGATCCTGTTCCCGATGATCAAACAGGGCATGGGTAGCCAGGCGATGGGGCCAATCAGCGTGATGGAAAGCGAACATGACGATGCGGGTGAACTGGTGGAAGTGATCAAACACATCACCCACAACGTGACGCCGCCGCCAGAAGCCTGCACCACCTGGAAAGCCATGTATAACGGCATTAACGAAATGATCGATGACCTGATGGAACACATCAGCCTGGAAAACAATGTGTTGTTCCCGCGTGCCCTCGCAGGTGAATAAAAAAAGGCGCCCGAGAGCGCCTTCCTGAAGTCCGAATTCGGCCACTGCTTATGTGGCCTTTTTTGTGTCCGATATGACAACGCTTAACGCATACCCGCCATACGTTTCTTACCGATAAACAACCAGCCCAGACCCAGCGCGATGAACCACAGCGGCGTCACCATCAACGCCTGACGAGTATCATCTTCCAGCGTCAGCAGTACCAGTACGAAGACGAAGAACGCCATACATACCCAGCACATCAGCTTGCCTAACGGCATCTTGTAGATTGATTTTTCATGCAGGTGAGGACGTTGCTTGCGGTACACCAGGTACGAGCAAAGAATGATGGTCCAGACGAACATGAACAGAATCGCCGACACGGTGGTGATCATGGTGAACGCGCCAATCACGCTCGGGTTCACGTACAGCATCACCACGCCGCCCAACAGACAGATACAGGAGAAGGTTAACCCCTTCGCCGGAACTGCGCGTTTAGACAGCTTGGCAAATGCTTTCGGTGCAACGCCTTCCTGCGCCAGGCCGAACAGCATACGGCTGGTAGAGAACACGCCGCTGTTTGCGGAAGAGGCAGCTGAAGTCAGAACCACAAAGTTGATCAGGCTCGCCGCAGCAGGCAGACCAACCAGCACAAACAGTTCAACGAATGGGCTCTTGGTTGGTACTACCGAGCTCCACGGCGTTACGGACATAATCACGATCAGCGCGAACACGTAGAACATGATAATACGGATTGGAATCGAGTTAATGGCGCGCGGCAGAGATTTCTCAGGATCCTTGGTTTCCGCAGCGGTCGTTCCCACCAGCTCAATACCCACAAACGCGAACACCGCTATCTGGAAGCCGGCAAAGAAGCCGCTCAGACCTTTCGGGAACCAGCCACCGTCATTCCACAGATGCGTGAACGATGCCTGAACGCCGGTTGGCGACTGGAAGTGCGTCAGCACCATCACCAGACCGACGACAATCAGGCCGATGATGGCGACGATTTTGATCATCGCAAACCAGAACTCCATCTCACCGAACATTTTTACGGTGGCGAGGTTGAGGCTCAGCAGCAGCACAATCACCGCCAGCGAGGCGACCCAGTCTGACAGTTCGGGGAACCAGAATTGCGCATACGCGGTAATCGCGACAACGTCTGCCATCCCAGTAACGACCCAGCAGAACCAGTAGGTCCAGCCGGTAAAATACCCGGCCCACGGCCCGAGCAGGTCGGAGGCGAAATCACTAAACGATTTGTACTCCAGATTCGAGAGCAGCAATTCACCCATTGCCCGCATCACGAAAAACAGCATAAAACCGATGATCATATATACAAAGATGATCGACGGTCCGGCGAGACTGATGGTTTTACCGGAGCCCATAAACAGGCCAGTACCGATAGCACCACCAATAGCAATAAGTTGAATATGACGGTTTGTGAGATTGCGCCGTAGCGACTGTTCAGACGACGCCTCTTCAGCGGTGTCGACTTTTACCTGATCTACCATGTTTTTTCTTCCTGTACCTGTCTGTGTTGTTCAGGCTCTACGGCCTTTAGTGTGTCTATGATACGACGATCCTGTTATCAGGACTCATCGATATTAGGTAAGAATTGGCGGGATGAATACTAAGATTTAGATATAATGTTAATTTAATGTTTAAAGTGAGTGTCATATCACTCTGATAGCGCGAATCAGCTCACAAAAATACACGCTGATGCGGCATTTGCAAGATAAAATATCGACAACGACGTAACTATAGCTTTTCACGCTATTTTTTTGCTCCCCCCGGCCTCGGGGGGAACAGAAGTCACTGCTTACAGGATCTCAAGCAGCTCAACGTCGAACACCAGCGTGCTGAACGGAGGAATGGACGCGCCAGCACCACGCTCGCCGTAAGCCAGTTCCTGAGGAATAGTCAGTTCCCATTTCGAACCTACCGGCATCAGGGTCAGTGCTTCAATCCAGCCAGGGATTACGCCGTTAACCGGGAATTCAGCCGGTTCGCCACGTGCGACAGAGCTGTCAAACACGGTACCGTCGATCAGTTTACCGGTATAATGCACGCGAACGCGGTCAGTACGCGCCGGAATAGCCCCTTCGCCCTGAGTCAGAACACGGAACTGCAAACCGGATTCAGTGCTGTTCACACCCTCTTTCTCACGGTTTTCTTCCAGATATTTGACGCCATCAGCCGCCATAGCCTGGAAGCGTTCGCGACGTACTGCATCAGCGCGTTCATGGATTTCACGCAGCGCGCGATGCACAACATCAACCGGCACTGCCGGGTGCTTACCTTCCAGCGCGTCAGCGATACCCGCTACCAGCGCTTCAGGCAACAGTCCTTCCAGTCCGGATTCGCTCAGCTGTTGTCCTACCTGCAAACCAATGCCGTAGCTTGCTTGCGCTTCGATAGTGTCAAAAGTCGGGTTAGCCATCATATTTCCTTTCATCGGATGTAAAGTAGCGGGCAGCATATCAGCCATGCCGCATCCGGTAAAACTTTGTCTCGGGAACAGATGACAAATCGCGAGGAAACATAAACAATAGGAATATCCCGCGTTGACGTCACGAAAGCGGGTAATATGACGAACATCATAGCGTTAGCCATCTATACTCTATGATCGAGGAACGAGACGCGGAGCAGGAGGAAAGCCATGCCCGGGCGCTTTGAATTAAAACCAACCCTGGCGAAAATCTGGCATGCACCGGACAATTTTCGCATTATGGATCCGCTACCGCCTATGCACCGCCGCGGCATTATTATTGCTGCTATCGTGCTGGTGATAGGTTTCCTGCTTCCTTCCAGTGACACCAGCGATGCCCCTGTGGTGACGCGTACTGCCCAGCTGGATTTACAGTCACAGTCGCAGCCACCAACCGAGGCTCAGCTACAGGCACAGTTAGTCGCCCCGCAAAACGATCCCGGCCAGGTCGCTCCGGTTGCTCCAGAGCCAATCCAGGAAGGAGAACCTGATGCGCAGCCGCAGGCGCAGCAATCTCAGCCGCAGACGCAACCTTTCCAACAGGATAGCGGAATTGAGCAACAGTGGCGCTCTTATCGCGTAGACTCGGGCAAAACGCTGGCCCAGGTCTTCCGTGACCATAACCTCCCGCCAACCGATGTGTATGCAATGGCGCAGGTTGAAGGCGCGGGAAAACCGCTAAGCAACCTGAAAGACGGTCAGATGGTGCAGATCAGGCAGAATGCCAATGGCGTGGTGACGGGATTAACCATTGATACCGGGAATGGCCAGCAGGTTCTGTTTACCCGCCAGCCAAACGGCAGTTTTATTCGCGCCCGTTAAGCGGCGCCATCAGGCATCAAGGTGAAGCGTCAGCGCTTCACCTTATTCACCCACCAGATCCCCGAACAGACCAGCACCAGCGCCAGTGCGTATTTCCATTCGAGAATGTTTTCGCCGAGGAATATCGCCGACAGCACCGCCCCCGAAACCGGGATCAGGAAGTTAAACGGCGCAATCATCCCCACACGATTATGCTTGAGCAGAATACTCCACAAGGCAAAGGCGACCGAAGAGAGTAACGTCAGGTAGCCCAGAATTGCTACCGAAGACGCACCGTGTACGGTCAGCGTGCCGCCAAAAGCGTAGCCACCGATAACCAACGCCAGACCGCCACCGCCCAACTGGTACCCTGTCATTACCGTCGGGTCCACCGTCTGAGAAATACGTTTTCCATATAGCGTGGCAGCAGAAAGAATAAAGGCCGCCATCACTACTGAGCCGTCTCCTAACAGGCTAAAACTAAAATCCATTCCGCTGCTAAAGTTCACTACCATCACCCCAGCAAAGCCGAGGATACAGCCCAGCGCTTTGTTGTAGCTCAGTTTGTCATTATGGTAGATAAAATGGGCCAGTAGCACGCTGAAGAAGGTCCCGGTCGCATTCATGATGGACCCTTTCACCCCCGTCGTGAAAGCCAGGCCAATATAGAAGAAGATGTATTGCAGCGAGGTTTGCGTCAGCCCCAACAGCGTGAGTTGGCCGTACTGACGCGGGCTTAACCGACCAATCGGTTTTCGCTGCGCCATCGCCAGCATTAGCAGCAATATTCCCGCAAACAGAAAGCGATATCCGGCAAAGACAATCTTTGAGGGAATGTCATCCGTGGCAATCTGGAAGATCTCATATCCGCTTTTGATCGCCGGATAGGCGCTCCCCCACAGCAGGCAGCAGAACGCCGCGCTCAGATAGACAACATTTTTACGCGCAAACAGAGGTTGGTGCGTTGGTTCCATTCCATCACCACTTTGAAATAATGTTTTATTTTTGTGATTATCCCGAAAAGGATAAAGAATAGCCAGAGAGAAAAGCGGGGGAACAGAAAAGCAAAACGCCGGCACAGGGCCGGCGCTTTTACGCGGTCATCAGAATAAAAACTTATTCTGCAACTACGTTTACAGTCAGCTTAGCAAACACTTCGCTGTGAACCTGGAAGCTCACTTCGTGCTCACCAGTGGTACGCAGAACGCCGTTCGGCAGACGAACTTCGCTCTTAGCTACTTCAACGCCAGCTGCAGTTACAGCGTCAGCGATGTCGCGAGTACCGATGGAACCGAACAGTTTACCTTCGTCGCCAGCTTTAGACGCGATGGTTACGGTTTCCAGTGCGTTGATTTTCTCAGCACGAGCTTCAGCAGCGGACAGAACGTCAGCCAGTTTAGCTTCCAGCTCAGCGCGACGCGCTTCGAAAAATTCAACGTTTTTCTTGGTAGCAGGAACAGCTTTACCCTGTGGTACCAGGAAGTTACGAGCATAGCCCGCTTTAACGTTAACCTGATCACCCAGGCTACCCAGGTTTGCTACTTTATCAAGCAGAATAACTTGCATTACCTTATCCTCTCAAAGTCGTATTAATGGACCGTGACCGATTACTGATGACGATCAGTGTACGGCAGCAGGGACAGGTAGCGAGCGCGTTTGATAGCGCGAGCCAGCTGACGCTGGTATTTTGCACGGGTACCGGTGATACGGCTTGGGACAATCTTACCGCTTTCGGTGATGTAGTTTTTCAGCGTAGCGATATCTTTATAGTCGATCTCTTGAACGCCTTCCGCGGTGAAACGGCAGAACTTGCGACGACGGAAATAACGTGCCATATGGCTAGTCTCCAGAATCTATCAATTCAATCTGCTCGGCATGCAGAACCATTTTGCTCAGGCCGTTCTTTGCCTTGTGGCAAGAGATGAACCCCTGAACGGTCACTGCGCTACCGACCGTTATACTGTGAGTAATGGCCTGGTTTTCGTGTCCGCTAATAATAACGGGCATTTGGCACCACGCCTGCCGGTGAAACCCGGCTTCCTCCTGCACAGAACGATGCTCAAGCACGAACTGGCAATGAGGAATTCCTGATGGACTGACCTTTCGAAGGGGAGCCCTGCACACGGTGCCGGACAACGCCAGACGGTTGGTCATCAGAAATTACTCTTCAGAATCCCCAGCTTCAGCATCATCTGCGGTTTCGTTAGCGAAATCATCGCGACGCTCACGGCGCTCGTCTTTCGCTTTAACCATCGGAGATGCTTCGGTAACAGCGTGTTTAGTACGCATAACCATGCTGCGGATAACGGCATCGTTGAAGCGGAAGGTAGTTTCCAGCTCATCGATCACTTCCTGCGGCGCTTCAACGTTCATCAGAACGTAGTGAGCTTTGTGCAGTTTGTTGATCGGGTAAGCCAGCTGACGGCGGCCCCAGTCTTCCAGACGGTGGATCGTGCCTTCTGCACCAGTGATGGCAGCAGTGTAGCGTTCGATCATACCCGGAACCTGTTCGCTCTGGTCAGGATGGACCATAAAAACGATTTCGTAATGACGCATCGAATTGCTCCTTACGGATTATTCAGCCTCCTGTCTGGGTCAGCCGAGGCCCATGGAGGCAAGGAACGTGTTAAAGGTCGGCTGAAAAATGACGCGTCATAATACTGGGGTCAGCAGTTAAACTCAAGGTGCTTGTACGATTATTTATCATGTCGCCATTAATACATATCCAGCAGCATTTTGACGCTGATACAAATAGAGACGATGACAATCATGGGTCGGATGACTTTCTTGCCGCGCGTCAGTACGACTGTCGCACCCAGACGTGCGCCAAGGGATTGCCCGACAAACATCACCAGCCCCAGCGACCAGATCATTTTACCGCCGAAAATGAAGAACAGAATCGAGGCAATGTTCGACGCCAGGTTGATAAAATTCGAGTGGATTTGCGCTTTATCGATACTGTACCCCCACAGCAGGATATAGCAGAGCGTATAAAAGGAGCCGGCCCCGGCACCGAGAAAACCATCATAAAACCCAATACCTCCCCCGCAGATCAACGAGAAGAGAAACAGGGATACCTGCTGCTTCCTTTTCGGTTCGCTAAGATTAGGCGCAGAAATAAAGTAGATAGCGACCGCGATAATCAGGATCGGCAGCAGTTTCTTCAACACGTCCGGTTCAATAAACTGGATAAGCGTTGTGCCCATCGCAGAACCGATAAAGGCAGATAAAAAGACATATTTGTGCTCCTGCACATTAATATGTCCCCGGCGTAAAAAGTAAATTCCGGAGGTTAGCGAGCTACCCAGTGCCTGAATTTTATTGGTTGCCAGCGCATTAGCCGGGGGTAAACCAGAAATTAAGAGAGCGCCAATAGAGAGAAAACCACCGCCGCCCGACACCACGTTAATAAAGCCAGCCACCAGCGCGACCATAAACATAATCACGAAATAGCTGAAATCCATGAATGAAGTATCCATAAGTTTTTACCTAATTATCATAAAGTTATATTAATTATCTGGCTCACTATAAACGGCGTACTCACCCGATTAAATTGACTATTTGGTAAGAGCTTATGCGCGTAAGGCAGGTATTTTTAACCGTAGCGGAAGGCATCAGCTGATTGTTAATTAAAGAAAAGATGGCTTTGCGGTAATTTTTTGAACAATTGCATCAGAAATGGTCGCTATCGACTGCGCCGGCAGCGGTTAAAATTAAATCAGAAGTTATCCACTCACAGGAGAGAGCTAACCAGAGACCGCAGTCGAGGAGGTACATATGCGAGCCCGTGTTTTGACCCTTCTGGCTGTACTTTTGCTCAGTGCAAATGCAACGGCAGCCATCAAAATTGACAATCATCAGGCCAGGAATATGGATGATGTGCAGAGCTTAGGCGTTATTTACATAAATCATAACTTCGCCACTGAAAGTGAAGCCACTCAGGCCCTGAATGAAGAAACCGATGCGCAAGGCGCAACCTACTATCACGTGATCCTCACCAGGGAACCCGGTAGTAACGGAAATATGCACGCCAGTGCAGATATTTATCGCTAGCACCAGAAACAACCAACGAGAACATTGCCACAGTTTGACTTGCCCCCTTCACTGGGGGCTTTTTTTTGCAAAACAATCCCGAAGCCAGACCGATCTCATCCCCATGAAGAGTTGGCTCCGGAACGTTTTTTCTTACTTCTGGCCGTAATAGGCATTTGGGCCGTGCTTACGCATGAAGTGCTTATTCATCAGGTAACTGTCGATGGGGCTGAGCGCCGGATTAATGCCACGCGCAATCCATGCCATTTTTGCCACCTCTTCCATCACCACAGCGTTATGTACCGCGTCGTGAGCATCTTTGCCCCAGGCAAACGGGCCATGTTGGTACACCACTACGCCAGGCGTATGTAAAGGTTCCACCTCCCCGAGCGTTTCAATAATCACCCTACCGGTATTAAGTTCATACTCCTCCTGAACTTCAGCTTCAGTTAAAGCCCGGGTACAGGGAATATCGCCAAAGAAGTAGTCAGCATGCGTCGTGCCGAGCGCAGGAATTGCCAGACCTGCCTGCGCCCATGCCGTTGCGTGGGTTGAGTGGGTATGCACCACGCCGCCGAGAGAGGAATAACGGCGATACAGCGCCAGATGGGTGGCGGTATCGGAAGAAGGACGATAGCGTCCCTCCACCACATTACCGTGCAGATCCACAACCACCATGTCATCCACTGTCATTGTTTGGTAGTCGACGCCGCTGGGCTTGATCACCACCAGCCCGCGTTCGCGGTCGATGGCGCTGACGTTACCCCAGGTAAACGTCACCAGCCCGTAGCGCGGCAGATCCATGTTGGCCTCAAAAACCTGCTGTTTACGTTTTTGCATTACACTGCCTCCACCAGGCCCGCGTTGGCCATACGCGCTTTCACCCAGTCGCGCGCCTTCGCCACTTCACGTGCCGGGTCGTCCGACGTTTCGCTCCACATCTCAATCAGGTATGGCCCGCAATACCCACTCTGTTTGAGCGTCGCAAAACAACGTTCGAAATCGACAACCCCTTCACCAAACGGCACATTTTTGAATACGCCGGGTTTGGTATCTTTCACGTGTACGGCAACTATATGGCCCATTCCCGCCTGCAGCTCCATCTGCACGTCGTTATCCCACGCCGATAAATTGCCAATATCGGGATACAGCTGGAACCACGGATTGTTGAGATAGTGGGCGTATCCCAGTGCCTTACTGATCGAATTCATCAGTGGATAATCCATGATTTCCATCGCCAGCGTCACCTGTGCACGGCTCGCCATCTCTACGCTCTCTTTCAGCCCATCGCGGAACCGACGACGCGTTTCGTTATTGGCCTGCTGGTAATAAACGTCGTAACCCGCCATTTGAATAACGCGAATACCGATATCCTGCGCAAACTGAATGGCTTTACGCATGATCTCCAGCCCCTGTTCGCGTACCGCATCATCTTCACTACCAAGCGGAAAACGACGATGAGCGCTCAGGCACATGGACGGTACCCGTATCCCGGTGTCGGCGATAGCGGCCACCAGCGCCAGTCGCTGCTCGCGGTTCCAGTCAAGACGCGCCAGGCGAGCGTCGGTTTCATCAACCGACATTTCGACAAAGTCAAAGCCCAGTTCCTTCGCTAGTTGCAAGCGTTCCAGCCAGCACTCCCCGCCGGGGAGTGCTTTTTCATAAATACCGAGCGGGACCTGTTTCGACAACATAGTCGCTCCTTATCCCCACAGTTGGGCGATAGAACGTTTGAACTGACGGGCCGCTTCCACCGGAGAGGCGGCATCGCGAATACTGCGGCCGGCAATAAAGACGTGAATCGGAATTCCCTGGAACAGCGGCAGATCTTCCAGCGCCAGACCGCCGGTGACGGTGACTTTAAAGCCCATCTCGGACAGACGCTTGATCGCGCTGATATCCGCTTCTCCCCACGCCACGCCCGCCGCCTGCGCATCACGACTGCGGTGATATACAACTTGCCCAATCCCTGCGTCACGCCACTCTTGCGCCTGCTCCCAGGTCCAGTAACCAGTCAGTTCAATCTGTACATCACCGTTAAATTCTTTCGCCACCTCCAGCGCACCCTTGGTGGTGTTGATATCGGCACAACAGATGACGGTGACCCAGTCAGCGTTGGCTTCGAAACACATGCGGGAGAGGATTTTCCCCGCATCGGCAATTTTGGCGTCCGCCAGTACAATTTTATGTGGGTAAAGCGCTTTCAGATCGCGAACGGCGCGCACGCCCTCTGCCACGCAAAGAATAGTGCCCACCTCAATGATATCGACCTCTTCGGCAATCAGACGCGTCGTTTCATACGCGGAAGACATTGATTGGTTATCCAGCGCAACCTGCAACATAGGTAATGACATTTTAGTATCCTTTTAAACAGCCGCCGCAGTGGCGTTATCAATTAAATCCAACACTTCCTGCGCGGTGCGGCAGGCGCGTAAACGGTCGAAATTGGCTTCGTCATCAAAGAGATTCACGATCTGCATGATGCCCACTTCCTGATGTGTGTTGGCATCAACTGCCGCCATCGTTATCAGAATATCGACCGGGTCGTTATCTTCGTGGTTAAACACCAGCGGCGTTTTCAGCGTCACCAGCGCAAAACCGGTTTTCTTGACCCCTTCCTCCGGACGGCCGTGCGGCATCGCCAGGCCTGGCGCAATCACAAAGTACGGGCCAAACTGCTCAACGCCATCAAGGATGGCCTGGTAGTAGCGTGGTTCAACCACATCAGCCTTAACCAGCAGATCCACGCCAAGCTTTACCGCTTCCTGCCAGGTACTGGCCTCGGCTTGCAAAAGGATGGAACTATTGTCTGCCAGCGAGTCACGTAATTTCATATGCCGCCCCTTACTTCACGTCCTGCGGAAAATGCGCTTTGATCACTTCCAGCAGTTTTGGTCCAAAATCGGCAGGAGACAGCATGTTGCGTACGCCAACGACATATTTATTGCCAGAAACGGTAATCTCACCGGCGATATGCGTAGAGGCGATGATAATATCCGCTCCGCTCAGTTCACTTTTGTATTCACCCACGGCGCAGCTGTTTACCGTATGGTCAATATTTGACTGGGTTAAAAACTGGTCCACCTTCATTTTCATGATCATGGAACTGCCCTGCCCATTGCCACACACAGCCAGAATACGTACGGTCATAATCGGAACTCCTTATTAAGCAGAGTGTTCTGCCAGTTGTTTTTCTGCGTCTTCCTCAGCACGCAACGTGCGTCCTGCGAAAAACATATAAGCCAGTGCAATCAGAATAATGACGGCCATAAACACCATGCCGATGGAGGCAAAGCCTTGCATCATCGGCGGTGCCAGAATTGACCAGTCCGCCATGCCCATCCAGGCGCTCATACCGGTGAGCTTCACCGCCCAGACGCAGCCGAAGATTTCGATCATCCCCATCACCAGGCAAATCTTGAGCGCTGCGCGCCAGCCGCCAAAGTGGTTAGCAAATACGCCGATAGTGGCGTTCGAGAAGAACATCGGGATAAAACCTGGGATAATCAGAATGGAAGAGCCGCAGGCCACAAGGATGCCCACCGCAATCAGTTGGCCGATGGTCCCCCACATAAAGCCCCAGACCACCGCGTTAGGAGCAAAGCTATAAATCGCCGCGCAGTCGATGGCCAGTACCGCGCCCGGGATCAGGCGTTGAGAGATACCGTTGAACGCTTCTGAAAGTTCAGCAACGAACATACGTACGCCCTGGGTGATGATGAAGATAGCGACAGCAAACGAAAAACCGGTTTGCAGGATATACACCGTCCAGTGGGTTTTACCCGCCATCGCCTGAACCACATCAATGCCGAAAGAGAGCAGGATCGCCCCGAAGAAGATGGTCATCACAATCGCGGTAGAAACGATGTTGTCATGGAAGATATTCAGCCAGCCTGGCAGCTTGAGATCTTCTACGCTCTCCTCTTTCTTACCCAGATACGGCGCGACTTTGTAAGCAATCCAGGAGGCGAACTGCTGCTGGTGACCGATGGAAAAACCACAGCCGTCGGTCACTTCCTGGGTCGGCTTGTACATCATATTGGAGGTAATGCCCCAGTAGAGCGACACCAGCACCGCGGTACAGATGATGGTGGTCCACATGGAATAGCCAAAGATGTAGAAAGAGACGGCGATCAGGCCCGCCTGCTGGAACATGATGTGCCCGGTCAGCATGATGGTACGAATACCGGTAATCCGCCGTAGCAGCACGTAACAAATGTTTAGCGCCAGCGCCAACAGTACCGCGTACCCTACCCAGCTATAGGCATCCCCCATACGTTCGATGGTTGCCATCATGGAGGCATAGGTATCGGAAATCGCACCGTTGATACCGTAAACCTCGGACATCTTCGCCACTACCGGTTTAAACGTGCTGGTCAGAATGCCCGACCCTGCCTGCAATAACATAAAACCGATAATCGTTTTGATCGTGCCTTTGATAATAACGCTGACACTTTTACGCAACAGGATGTAGCCGAGGCAGGTCACAATACCCAACAGCAACGGTGCATTGGTCATGACCTGATTAAAAAAGACGGTAAAGATGTTGTAGAGGATCTCCATAACGATCTCCAGTAGACGAAGTTGCTGAACATTCATTACAGATGCCCAGGATGTTGTGCCCTCACTCTAATTTTCAAAAGTAATCACAACAAGATTGAATTTGATTAAATGTGATGCAGTACGCAAATAATTCTCTTACTTGCAGAGTGGATTTACTCCTAATTCATTCGCTTCAAAATAAAACCAATCAAAACAATAAAATACAAAAATACATTTCATATAAACCATCTTGTCACGTTGTAATTTGTTAACAATTTTTCATTCAACACCAAAAATCAACGCATTGCCTTCTTGAGAAAATGATGTCAGTATCAATCAAAACAAATCACAATTTGATTCAACTTGAACAAACATGAAGGTAATTGCGATGAGTAAAGTAAAAAGCATCACGCGTGAATCATGGATCCTGAGCACATTCCCGGAGTGGGGAAGCTGGCTGAATGAAGAGATCGAGCAGGAACAGGTCGCACCAGGTACTTTCGCGATGTGGTGGCTCGGCTGTACCGGAATTTGGCTGAAGTCGGAAGGCGGGACTAACGTCTGCGTCGATTTCTGGTGCGGCACGGGCAAACAGAGTCACGGTAACCCGCTGATGAAAACCGGTCACCAGATGCAACGCATGGCAGGGGTGAAGAAGCTGCAGCCAAACCTGCGCACCACGCCGTTTGTTCTTGATCCGTTTGCCATTCGTCAGATCGATGCGGTGCTGGCCACGCACGATCATAACGATCACATCGACGTAAATGTTGCGGCAGCCGTCATGCAGAACTGTGCCGACGACGTGCCGTTTATTGGACCGCAGACTTGTGTGGATCTGTGGATCGGTTGGGGTGTACCAAAAGAGCGCTGCATCGTGGTAAAACCAGGCGATGTGGTAAAAGTGAAAGATATTGCAATTCATGCGCTTGATGCGTTCGATCGTACTGCGTTAATCACCCTGCCCGCCGATCAGAAAGCCGCTGGCGTACTGCCGGATGGTATGGATGCCCGCGCAGTAAACTATCTGTTCAAAACGCCGGGCGGTACGCTTTATCATAGCGGCGACTCACACTACTCCAACTACTATGCAAAGCATGGCAACGAGCACCAGATCGACGTCGCACTCGGATCCTACGGCGAGAACCCACGGGGTATTACGGACAAAATGACCAGTTCTGACATGCTGCGTATGGCGGAGGCCCTGAATACAAAAGTGGTGATCCCTTTCCATCATGATATCTGGTCAAACTTTCAGGCCGATCCGCAGGAGATCCGCGTACTGTGGGAGATGAAAAAAGATCGCCTTAAGTATGGCTTTAAGCCATTCATCTGGCAGGTAGGTGGCAAGTTCACCTGGCCGCTGGACAAAGATAACTTTGAATATCACTATCCGCGCGGCTTTGATGACTGCTTCACCATTGAACCGGATTTACCGTTTAAATCGTTCTTGTGATCCACACAAAATGCCGGGCCATCCCGGCATTTTTTTCCCATTTACTTTAGTATTTCCAGGCTATTTCAAATATCATCTTTTCAAATCAATTTGTATCGGAATAGCTCATGACTGAAGCACAAAGACATCAAATATTGCTGGATATGCTGGCGCAGTTGGGCTTTGTTACCGTTGAGAACGTAGTTGAGCGTCTGGGGATTTCACCCGCCACTGCGCGCCGGGACATCAACAAGCTCGACGAAAGCGGCAAACTCAAGAAAGTACGCAACGGCGCAGAAGCTATTACCCAGCAGCGGCCGCGCTGGACGCCAATGAATCTTCACCAGGCGCAGAACCACGATGAAAAAGTTCGCATTGCCAAGGCAGCATCCCAGCTTGTGAATGCGGGTGAAAGCGTAGTGATCAACTGCGGATCGACCGCTTTCCTGCTGGGTCGCGAAATGTGCGGCAAGCCGGTGCAGATCATCACCAATTATTTGCCGCTGGCGAACTATCTGATCGACCAGGAGCATGACAGCGTGATCATCATGGGAGGGCAATATAACAAAAGCCAATCCATCACGCTTAGCCCGCAAGGCAGTGAAAATAGCCTGTATGCCGGACACTGGATGTTTACCAGCGGCAAAGGGTTGACCGCGGACGGACTGTATAAAACCGATATGCTGACCGCGATGGCCGAGCAGAAGATGCTTAACGTGGTGGGTAAACTGGTGGTGCTGGTCGATAGCAGTAAAGTCGGTGAACGTGCGGGAATGCTGTTCAGTCGCGCCGATCAAATCGATATGCTCATTACCGGCAAAAATGCAAACCCTGAGATTCTGCAACAGCTTGAAGCTCAGGGCGTGAGCATTATGCGCGTTTAAAGGTGCTGGCGGAAAAACGTCACTGTTGCGGCCAACGCTTCTGGCGTGATGCGATGTCGTACACCCGCTTCCCACAGGCAGGTCAGATTGTTGTCCAAACCTGCCTGAATCAGCGCTTGCTGTAAGCGGAAGGTTTCAACAGCCGGTACAACATCATCATCCTGTCCATGCCACAGCAGCAACGGCCTGTCGGCAAGGCGTGGCAACTGATGCGTAACATCCCATTCGGCAAGCGGGGCGATAACGGCATCAAACTCCGCCTGTTGCTCTGGGGTCTGAACCTGTAAAGGAGGAAAAAGCGTCTGCGCAAGCCGGGTAAAATAGCCTGAGCCCATCAGGCTGGCTACACATTTAACCTCAGGATGGCGCGCCATTATGCCCAATGCAGTCATTCCCCCCATCGATGCCCCACCGACGGCAAGCCGCTCATCTGAAAGCCAATTTTCTGCCACCAGAGCCGCACGTAACGTCGTAAACTCCTGCATGTTTTGCTGCAATATATGCCAGAAGCGGAACATTCGCTCCTGAGCATTACCTTTAAAGCGGGCGCCATGTTCGGGCGCATCTGGCATGACGACGCGAAATCCGGCCTGAGCCAGCGCAACAGCAAAATAACTGTAGACCAGACTTGAAGATGTAAACCCGTGATAAAAGAGAATACAAGGGAGTGAACATTCGCGTTTACCAGCCGGAACGGCGTGCAGGACAGGGATACCAGCTAACTGTCGTGTCTCAATTTCTATCATTTGTTGCCCCTTTTTTTCTGGTATGCCATGCAGCAATGCTTAACGCAAGCGAATGTGTTCGGCAATGATTCATAATGTTGAGAACTGGGTTACGCTTTCGCAACATTTTCATTCGAAAATCGCGTGAGAGATAACAATTCGGGAACATTCCCCTAAAGGGAAATTAATAAGGCACTACACTATGGCTATCAGGAAACGAGATAGAGTTATGCGTCGGTTTGCCTCTTTGTTGCTGGTTATGTTTTTAAGCGCCTGTAGCGTGCTACAGGGAACGCCGCAACCCGCACCGCCCGTTGCCGACCACCCGCAGGAGATCCGCCGTGACCAGAGTAATGGGTTACAGCGATTAGGGACGGTTAGCGCGCTGGTAAGAGGCTCTCCGGATGATGCGCTGGCAGAGATCCGTGCCAAAGCCGTCGCGGCTAAAGCTGATTACTACGTGGTTTTATTAGTAGATGAAACCATCGTGACAGGCCAATGGTATTCACAGGCAATTTTGTATCGTAAATAACATTGGGTTGAAATTTAGTCAGCTTTACATTGCTTTGCGCCTCTATGCGTTTACCTGTGCACAATAAACCAACAGCAGGAAGCTTGAGGTTTATTATCGCGATGGAATGCCCTGCCGTGTGTAGGGGTACGAATAATGGAGCTGACGATGAAACAATCTCTTGCCTTATCCTCACTGCTGCTTTCTGCCGGACTGGCAGGCACTACGGCGCAGTCTGCCGAATTCGCCAGTGCTGACTGCGTTACGGGCCTGAACGAAATTGGCCTGATCTCTGTCAGTAACATTGCAGGAAATCTGCAGGATGTAGAACGTGTAATCGCGTTAAAAGCGGATGAACAAGGTGCCTCATGGTATCGGATCATTCAGATGTACGAAGACCAGCAGCCCGACAACTGGCGCGTACAGGCCATACTTTATGCGTAACAGATTGCCGGATGGCGTAAACTTATCTGACCTGGACTGAGCGTAGGCATGATAAGACGCACCCGCGTCGCCATCAGGCAAGTTATTACCGTAACCCCCCCGTTGCCCGCAGGAGCAAATCGTTCAGCACCTGTTCAGACAATCGTAGTCCACCCCGCGTATCAAGCATCATTTGGCACCAGGCCTGCGCCACTGGCGGAGAAGAATAACGCAACATCTGCGCCCCGCAACCGAGCAGGAAAAGCTGCTGCGTAATCTCCCGTCCCAATGCCTCACTGGGTTTACGTAAACGCTGCTGCAACTGACGCACCATTCGATCGTAATGCCGATCCTGCCCCTTTACCTCCGCAAAGGCTTCGCTGAGCATATCGTAGATGCCGGGTTGTTTTGTCAGTACCCGCAATACATCAAGGCACATAATGTTGCCGGAGCCTTCCCAGATACTGTTTACCGGCATCTCACGATACAGGCGCGGCAGCTCACTCTCCTCGCAATAGCCAATCCCGCCCAGCACTTCCATCGCCTCAGCCACAAACGGCATACCGACCTTGCAAACGGAGAATTTCGCTGCTGGCGTGAACAACCTGGCCCACAGCGCTTCTTTGGCATCAGCACGACGGTCCCAGGCCCGCGCCAGCCGAAACAGTAGCGCCGTCTGACCTTCCAGTTGGAGCGCCATCCGGCCTAATACCTGACGCATCATCGGCTGTTCAATCAATGGCTTGCCAAAAACTTGTCGCTGGTGCGCATGATAAATCGCGATGGAAAAAGCACGTCGCATCATGCCGTGACTGCCGAGCGCGCAGTCAAAACGCGTCATCCCGCCCATCTTCAGGATATGGCGGATACCTTCCCCTTCTTCGCCCAATAGCCAGCCAATCGCATCGTGGAATTCAACCTCGCAGCTGGCGTTGGAGCGGTTGCCTAACTTATCTTTCAGTCGTTCAAGACGGATGGCATTACGCTGCCCGTCAGGTAAAAATCGCGGTACAAAAAAGCAGGATAAGCCGCCCTTTGCTTGGGCCAGCACCAAATGGGCATCGCTTTGCGGCACGGAGAAAAACCACTTATGTCCCACCAGCCGATACGAGCCGTCGACAAGACGTTCTGCCTGTGTGGTATTGCTCAGCACATCTGAACCACCCTGCTTCTCGGTCATGCCCATGCCGATCAGCAGCCCACGCTTTTGCCCACCGGGCAGTAAATGCGAGTCATAACGGTCGCTTAGCAGCGGCGTCAGCCAGTCGTGAAAGGGGGCGGGTAACATTTGAAGTAACAGCGGCGTAGCGGCAAACGTCATGGTCACCGGACACAACGTGCCTGCTTCAACCTGTGCATGTAGCATGAAACGCGCCGCCCGGGCAACAAATGTTCCCTGCCTCGCGTCTTCTTCCCAGGCCAGATTATGCACACGGTTGGCGCACAATCCCTGCATCAGCAAATGCCAGGCAGGATGAAAACGCACATCATCCAGCCGCTGCCCCTGCGGGTCGTAGCGCAATAGTTCAGGTGGAAAAGCATTGGCCAGACGACCCAGTTCGAGCGACTCGGCAGTCCCTAGCTGCTGACCAATACTGGCGAGAAGATCGCTATCCCAGCCAGCGCCTTCACGGATAACCGCTTCGCACAGCGCGCCGTCGGACAAATATAAGTTACTGTTATTGAGAGGTACAGGTTGGTTAAAAACGGTATGCGTTTGCCAGTGCATTGTGTCTCCCTCCGTCAATGGCCGTCGCTTTAAGTATGGTCAGGCAGCAGAGAGAACGCATGGGACAACGGTCACAAAAAAGCCATCCCGAAAGATGGCTTGAGAGAAGAGAGAAATAAGGGAGATAGTTTAGCTGCGCTGGCGGACTGCTTCAAACAGGCAGATGCCCGTCGCAACTGAAACGTTCAGCGACGAAACGCTACCTGCCATCGGGATGCTGATGAGTTCGTCACAGTGTTCACGGGTCAGACGGCGCATACCTTCACCTTCTGCGCCCATCACCAGCGCCAGACGTCCGGTCATTTTGCTCTGGTAGAGAGTATGGTCGGCTTCGCCAGCGGTTCCGACGATCCAGATATTCTCTTCCTGCAGCATACGCATGGTGCGCGCCAGGTTGGTCACGCGGATCAGCGGTACGCTTTCTGCCGCACCGCAGGCCACTTTTTTCGCCGTAGCATTCAACTGAGCGGAACGATCCTTCGGTACGATTACAGCATGTACGCCAGCGGCATCGGCGCTACGCAGGCATGCCCCCAGGTTATGCGGGTCGGTGACGCCATCGAGGATCAAAAAGAACGGCTGATCGAGCGTAGCAATCAGATCCGGCAGATCGTTTTCCTGATACTGACGGCCCGGCTTCACACGAGCAATAATCCCCTGATGTACCGCACCCTCGCTTTTCTCATCCAGAAACTGACGGTTAGCCAGTTGAATGACAACACCCTGTGCTTCCAGTGCGTGGATCAGCGGCAGCAGGCGTTTATCTTCACGACCTTTGAGAATAAAGACGTCCTGGAAGCGCTCAGGCGCACGTTCCAGCAGAGCCTGCACCGCATGGATGCCGTAAATCATTTCACTCATGAATGTACTCGTTAATAGTTTATGCATAACGCGGGCAACACGAGATTGCCCGGCTTACTGTTTATGGCAGTTATTGTGCGACTTTCTTTTTCGCCGCACGTTTAGCTTTGGTGGCGGCAGCAATTTTAAGCGTTTTTGCCGATGGCTTTTTCGCTTTTTTGTCGCCTTTCTTCTCAGCCGCATTCTTTTCCGCCTGAGGTTTGGCTCTGCCTTTTTTCTCACCGCGGAAAGCGCTATCCGGCTCGAAATTCACCTTTTTGCCCATCTGACGACGTTTACCGGTATTTTTACCCGCATCGCTTTTTTTGGCTTTTTCGCGCGCAGTTTTACCTTCATTACGCGGCGCACGTTCGCTGGAGATCAAGCTAAAGTCGATCTTACGCTCGTCCATGTTGACTGCTTCCACGCGAACTTCCACGCGATCGCCCAGGCGATACATCTGACCGCTGGATTCCCCCGTCAGGCGCTGCCCAACCTGGTCGAAACGATAGTAGTCGTTATCCAGGGAGGAGACATGCACCAGACCGTCGATAAACAACTCATCAAGACGGACAAAGAAGCCAAATCCGGTGACGCTGGCAATCACGCCTTTGAAGACATTCCCCACCTGATCCAGCATGAAGTCGCACTTCAGCCAGTCAGAGACATCGCGTGTGGCTTCGTCAGCACGGCGCTCGGCCATCGAACAGTGCTGACCCAGTTGCAGCATCTCTTCCATCGAATAATGGTAGCCACCCGTTTCCGTGGTGTTGCCTTTATGGCCCTGCTCCTGCGCCAGCAGATACTTAATCGCCCGGTGCAAGGAGAGATCCGGGTAACGACGGATCGGTGAAGTAAAGTGTGCATAAGATTGCAGCGCCAGGCCGAAGTGACCACGGTTTTCCGGATCGTAAATCGCCTGCTTCATCGAACGCAGCAGCATGGTTTGCAGCATTTCTGCGTCAGGACGGTCAGCAATCGACTCCAGCAGTTCAGCGTAATCGCGCGGCTCAGGTTTGTTGCCACCTGGCAGCTCCAGTCCCAGCTCTGCCAGGACGGAACGGAACGAGTTAATCGCTTCGGTCGTCGGCTTATCGTGAATACGGAACAGCGCTGGCTCTTTGGCTTTCTCAACGAATCGCGCCGCTGAGATGTTCGCCATGATCATGCACTCTTCAATCAGCTTGTGCGCGTCGTTACGCTGCGTCTGCTCAATACGCTCAATACGGCGTTCAGCATTGAAGATAAACTTCGCCTCTTCACTTTCAAACGAGATACCGCCGCGCTCTTCGCGGGCTTTATCCAGCACTTTGTAGAGGTTATGCAGCTCTTCAATGTGTTTGACCAGCGGTGCGTACTGCTCACGCAGCTCCTGGTCGCCCTGCAGCATGTGCCAGACCTTGGTGTAGGTCAGACGTGCATGGGAACTCATGACCGCTTCGTAGAATTTAAAGCCGGTTAAACGGCCTTTCGACGAAATGGTCATTTCACAGACCATACACAACCTGTCCACCTGCGGGTTGAGCGAACACAATCCATTAGAAAGCACTTCCGGCAGCATCGGGACAACCTGCGACGGGAAGTAAACGGATGTGCCACGGCTGCGGGCTTCCTGGTCCAGCGGAGTCGGCGGGCGAACGTAATAGCTTACGTCGGCAATCGCCACCCATAAACGCCAGCCGCCGCCGCGTTTCTTCTCGCAGTAAACCGCATCGTCGAAGTCACGCGCATCTTCGCCATCGATAGTCACCAGCGGCAGGTCGCGCAGATCGACACGTCCTATTTTCGCCTCTTCCGGCACTTCTTCTTTCAGTCCGGCGACCTGTTTCTCAACAGCCTGCGGCCAGATATATGGGATTTCATGAGTACGCAGGGCCATATCAACGGCCATGCTGGTTCCCATGTTGTCACCCAGCACTTCAACAATTTTACCCACCGCTTTGGTGCGGCGAGTCGGACGCTGGGTCAGTTCAACGACGACCACAAACCCCATACGAGCGCCCATCACCTCTTCCGGCGGGATCAGAATATCGAAACTCAGACGGCTGTCGTCAGGGACGACAAACCCAACGCCAGCATCGGTGAAATAGCGACCGACAATTTGGCTGGTTTTTGGCACCAGTACGCGCACAATACGCGCTTCGCGACGACCTTTACGGTCCGCGCCCAGTGGCTGCGCCAGTACCTGATCGCCATGAATGCAGGTTTTCATCTGCTCGCTGGACAGGTACAGGTCATCTTTGCGGCCTTCAACGCGCAGAAAGCCGTAGCCATCACGGTGGCCAATAACGGTACCTTTCAGCAGGTCGAGACGCTCCGGCAGCGCATAGCACTGACGACGGGTGAAGACCAGTTGTCCGTCACGCTCCATCGCGCGCAGACGGCGGCGCAGTGCTTCCTGCTGCTCTTCACCTTCAATGTTGAGTTCAGCGGCCAGCTCATCGCGGTTGGCCGGTTTTTCACGTTTAGTTAAATGTTCGAGGATAAATTCCCGGCTTGGGATAGGATTCGCGTATTTTTCAGCTTCGCGTTCCTGGAAAGGATCTTGTGACATTGAGGTTCCTCCATTGTCAGCTCTGATGGAATTCCTTCGTCTTTCACGACGCCTCTTTGTTGGCTGCCTTTGCTCCCACCAGTAACTTACTTTTGTAAGCTCCTGGCGACTCGCTCAGTTGCCGCCGCGATGCGACGCGAAATACTTTGGACTTCATTATTCCACCAGCAATAATTTATAAAGCGGTTGATTCTCTTCAACCAAATCAGCAAGTGTGTAGTTGTCCAGCTCCGTGAGAAAACTTTGCACTGCCTTAGAAAGCGCCTGTTTGAGTCGACAGGCCGGGGTAATGTGGCAAAACTCGCTGCTACAGTTGACCAACGATAAGGGTTCCAGCTCGCGAACCACATCACCAATACCAATATCCTTAGCGGGTTTACCCAAGCGGATACCGCCATTTTTTCCTCGAATAGCAGTAACAAAGCCCGCCCGGCTAAGTTGATTGATTATTTTGACCATATGATTACGGGACACGCCGTAGACTTCTGTCACCTCAGAAATACTGGTCATACGTCCTTCGGGAAGTGACGCCATGTAGATTAGCGCACGTAATCCGTAATCGGTGAAACTTGTTAACTGCACATCAACCTCAGGAAAAGGGATAAAACGGATAAACCTGGTGGTATTAATTATATTGATGATAAACCAGCCACCAGCCAGGTCGCTAATTTATTTCAGTTCGGGAAGGAAAAAAGCGAGGAACTTACGTGATTTTAAGCCGGATTCTGATGCAAAGCACCTTATCCGGCTTGAGATATTGCAAGCGCAGCGCCATTCGACGCCACGCTATAACCAGAATTATGCGTCGAACGGGTCGCGCAGGATCATGGTTTCAGTACGGTCTGGGCCAGTTGAGATAATATCAATCGGCACACCGGTCAGTTCTTCAATACGCTTGATGTAGTTCAGTGCAGCCTGCGGCAGACCGCTACGTTCCTTCACGCCGAAGGTAGATTCAGACCAGCCCGGCATGGTTTCGTAAATCGGCTCGATACCTTTCCAGTCGTCTGCTGCCAGCGGAGTAGTCGTTACTTCACGGCCATCCGGCATTCGGTAAGCGACACAGATTTTCACCTCTTTCAAACCGTCCAGTACGTCCAGTTTGGTCAGGCAGAAGCCAGACAGGGAGTTAATCTGTACTGCACGGCGTACAGCAACGGAGTCCAGCCAGCCGGTACGACGACGACGACCGGTGGTCGCACCATACTCGTTACCTTGTTTGCACAGGAACTCGCCAACGTCATCAAACAGTTCAGTCGGGAACGGACCCGCACCTACACGAGTAGAGTAAGCTTTGATGATACCCAGAACGTAGTCCACATAACGTGGGCCCAGGCCGGAGCCGGTTGCCACGCCACCTGCGGTGGTGTTGGAGGACGTTACGTACGGATAGGTACCGTGGTCGATATCCAGCAGCGTACCCTGCGCACCTTCAAACATGACGAAATCGCCACGCTTACGCGCCTGGTCCAGCAGATCGGAAACATCAACAACCATCGAGGTCAGGATGTCGGCGATAGCCATCACATCATCCAGCACTTTCTGGTAGTCAACTGCTTCAACTTTATAGAAATTCACCAGCTGGAAGTTGTGATATTCCATCACTTCTTTCAGTTTTTCAGCGAAGGTTGCTTTATCAAACAGATCGCCAACACGCAGACCGCGACGAGCTACTTTGTCTTCATAAGCCGGACCGATACCACGACCGGTAGTACCGATCGCTTTCTCGCCACGCGCTTTCTCACGAGCGTTATCCAACGCAACGTGATAATCAAGGATCAGCGGACAAGCTTCAGACAGCAGCAGGCGCTCGCGAACCGGGATACCACGATCTTCCAGTCCTTTCATTTCTTTCATCAGCGCGGACGGAGACAGAACAACACCGTTACCGATGATGCTGATGACATTCTCGCGAAGAATACCTGATGGAATAAGATGGAGGACGGTTTTTTCACCGTTGATTACGAGAGTATGGCCTGCGTTGTGACCACCCTGGTAGCGCACAACATATTTAGCCCGTTCAGTCAGAAGATCGACGATCTTCCCTTTACCTTCGTCACCCCATTGGGTGCCCAGTACGACGACGTTGTTACCCATTTTTCAAAATCACCGTTTGCTTAAAAATGGATTCTACCACCGCTTTTTCAGATATACAGCACTTTTTGCATGCGAAAATCTGCAAATTAGTCTACTTATTAATCAGCCAATCGTTTTCCTCAACATGTAGTAGACCACAACGCCCGCAACCACAAGACCTCCACCAAAACGACGCAAAATATTTTCGGGAAGTTGCGCCATTGCAGAGATCATTTTCTTCCATGCGCTGGGATAAAGCATCGGACCCAGCCCTTCCAGCACCAAAACCAGCGCGAGCGCCAGCAAAATTGTTGAATTCATCCATCGCCCTTATATAAAAAGAAAACCACCGCATCCCTGGAGATGCCGGTGGTTTTGCTGCTTTAAAACCGCTGGAACGCGATTAGCGTGTCGCGGAACTCGGTGTCTTCATGTAGCGGAAGAAATCGCTGTCCGGACTCATGACCATCACGTCCTGGTTGCCTTCGAAGCTCTTCTCGTAAGCACGCAGGCTACGGATGAAGGCGTAGAAGTCAGGATCCTGACTAAACGCATCGGCAAACAGCTTAGCGGCTTCTGCATCGCCTTCACCGCGCATGATACGGCCCTGACGCTCAGATTCTGCCAGCGTTTTAGTGACTTCATAGTCCGCCGTTGCACGCAGTTTTTCCGCCTCTTCCTGGCCTTGTGAACGATGGCGACGCGCTACCGCTTCACGCTCAGCGCGCATACGGTTGTAGATAGCCTCGGACACTTCAGCAGGCAGGTTGATTTGCTTAATACGCACGTCAACCACTTCGATGCCCAATGCCGCCATACTGTTCGGGTTGATGACCGGTACTTTACCGTTCGTTTCAGCCTGAACACGTTCAGCCGCTTCGGCAATCGCGCTATCTGCTGCCGGAGTCGCCACTTCATCTTCCGTGCCAGCAGAACCGGAGTTCAGCGCGTCACGAACTTCCAGGGTCAGACGACCGCGGGAATCGGTAACGATATCCTTCACGTCCAGACGACCAATTTCAGAACGCAGACGGTCAGAGAACTTACGTTTCAGCAGGACTTCCGCCTGAGAAACATCGCCACCGCCCGTTGCCAGGTAGTAACGGCTAAAGTCACTGATGCGCCACTTGATGTAGGAGTCAACAATCAGGTCTTTCTTCTCTTTGGTAACAAAGCGATCGGCCTGGTTGTCCATGGTCTGAATACGCGCATCGAGCATCTTCACGGATTCAATAAACGGAATCTTGAAGTGCAGGCCTGGTGCAACGACCAGCGGCTTGTTTTCATCGTCACGCAGAACTTTACCAAAGCGCAGAGTAATACCGCGCTCGCCTTCTTTGACCACAAAGACAGACATGAACAGAACTACCAGAACGATGATGATAATCGCAATAACTGACTTACGCATCGTTATTCCCCCTGACGCTGGTAGTCGTTACGCTGCGCATTCGCGCGGCGTTGGTCCATAATATCGCCCTGACTGGTGGACGATGTATTGCTTGCTCCAGTGCTGGAAGTCGTTGCTGGCGGCAGACGCAACAGGTTTGAACTGCTGTCAGTCTTTGCTGCTGGCGCACTACCACCTTTCAGCATTTGATCCAGCGGCAGAACCATCAGATTGCTGCCTTTATCGTTAACCAGGACTTTGCGGGTATTGCTCAGCACTTTTTCCATGGTTTCGATATACAGACGCTCGCGGGTAATTTGCGGTGCGGCTTTATATTCCGGCAGAATTTTTGCGAAGCGAGCCACTTCACCCTGTGCTTCCAGGATGGTCTGAGTCTTATACGCACGCGCTTCTTCCAGAATACGCTGAGCCTGACCGTTTGCACGCGGCTGAACTTCGTTGGTGTACGCTTCTGCTTCACGAATGTACTGCTGTTCGTTTTCACGTGCTGCGATAGCATCGTCAAACGCGGCTTTTACTTCTTCCGGCGGACGTGCTGCCTGGAAGTTGACGTCCAGCAAGGTGATACCCATGTTGTACGGACGGATTGTTTCTTCCAGTTCCCGCTGGGTATCGCTACGAATAACGGTACGCCCTTCGGTCAGGATACGGTCCATGGTGTATTTACCGATAACCCCACGCAGGGCGCTGTCAGTTGCCTGACGCAGACTGTCATCCGCACTGGTTACGCTAAACAGGTAACGCTGCGGATCGGTCACGCGGTACTGTACGTTCATTTCGACGCGCACGACGTTTTCGTCAGAGGTCAGCATAACGCCGGATGCGGCAAGTTCACGCACGGCTTCAACGTTGACCGGTGTCACTTCATCGATAAAGGTCGGTTTCCAGTTCAGACCCGGTTCAACCAAATGGCTGAATTTACCGAAGCGTGTCACCACGCCACGTTCCGCTTCTTTAATGGTATAGAAACCGCTAGCCGCCCAGATAATGACGATGGCGGCCGCTGCGATAGTAAAAACTCGACCGCCCAGTTGCGGACGCGGGCCTTGCGATGAACTACCGCCGCCAGAACCAGTACCTTTACCGCCACCCAGACCACCGAGCTTTTTACTCAGTTTGCGGAAGATATCGTCCAGATCGGGAGGTCCCTGCTCGCGACCACCTTTGTTTCCATTTCCCTCAGGGTTGCCGCCAGGTTTGCTGCTTCCCCAGGGGTCGCGGTCTTGTCCGTTATTACCGGGCTGATTCCACGCCATTTTTGTGCTCCATATTTGTTATGCGATGCTATACCTGCGTCTTTTGCGCTGCCGATGCGTTGGCTGCGTCCCTCAACTCCAGTCACATAGTTGACTATGCTCCTGGAGATTTCAGGACTTGCCGCCTTCCTGCCGCACAAAATCCACAAGGTATAGAGGCGAAAAAATCTTCAGGCCATATCCGTCAGATCAGACAACATAGTCTTCCAGTGCCGGTTCTTGTTTACAGAGGCGACGCCAGTCTACGATCGGCATACGAACCTGCAGACCTACGCTGCCGTCTTCCTCCATCCACTCTTTTTCTATTGCCTGAAGTTGATAAAACCGGCTTCTCAAACGCCCTTCCTGCGGCGGCAAACGCAACGTATGCTGCGCCACCTCACCGGAAAGTCGCTCAGTCAAAGCCTGAAAAAGTTGTGGTATACCAATCCCCGTTTGCGCTGATACCCAAACGCGAATGGGTTTATTCTCTTCATCTCTATCGATACGCGGCTCAAAGTCATCCAACATATCGATTTTATTCATCACCAGCAGGGTCGGGATCTCATTCGCATCGATCTCTTCGAGCACCGTGTCGACTGCCTCGATGTTTTCCTGCACACGAAAATCTGCAGCATCAATAACGTGCAGCAGCAATGTTGCCTGACGTGTTTCCTGCAAGGTGGCTTTAAATGCCGCCACCAGGTCGTGCGGCAAATGGCGGATAAACCCTACGGTATCCGCCAGCACGGTCTCACCCACGTCCGCCACGTCTATGCGGCGCAACGTTGGGTCCAGGGTCGCAAACAGCTGGTCCGCTGCATAAACCCGGGCTTCGGTGATCTGGTTGAACAGGGTGGATTTTCCGGCGTTGGTATATCCCACCAGTGATACGGTTGGGACATCCGCTTTCTTGCGCGACTGCCGCCCCTGCTCACGTTGCTTTTCAACTTTTTCCAGGCGCGACTGTATTTGCAAAATGCGATTACGCAGCAAACGACGGTCGGTTTCGAGCTGGGTTTCACCCGGACCGCGCAAACCAATCCCGCCCTTTTGCCTTTCAAGGTGGGTCCAGCCACGGACCAGACGCGTAGCCATATGGCGCAACTGCGCCAGCTCAACCTGCAACTTACCCTCATGGGTGCGCGCACGCTGGGCAAAAATATCTAAAATAAGACCGGTCCTGTCGATAACAAGACACTGGCACAACTGTTCCAGGTTACGTTCCTGGGCGGGGCTCAGAGCATGATCAAAAATCACCACCGCAGCGCCAGTCGCTTTTACGGCTTCGGCAATTTCGATTGCCTTACCTTCACCAACAAAATACTTCGGGTGCGGTGCTTTACGGCTCCCGGTAATCACCTGCATTGCTTCGACACCGGCGGAAGAAACCAGAGATTCAAACTCCTGGAGGTCTTCCATATCTTTGTCTTGCGAAAAATAGATGTGTACCAGTACCGCCTGCTCACCGGCATCATAACGGTCAAACAAGCGTCAACCCCTTAATATAAATCAACGGGGAACGCAGGATCGCTGGCTCCCCGTATGTAAAACAGCTAATAACCTTATTCGGTTTCTTCGCTGTCCTGTTGCGCAGATGAACCTTGCGCGTTGCTACCGTGATGGTAGTTGCTGCCAGTGCCGCCGGTGGCATTATTGCTGTGATGAGAAACCGGACGAGACGGGACAACAGTAGAAATCGCGTGCTTATAAACCATCTGGCTGACCGTGTTTTTCAACAGGATCACGAACTGATCAAAAGACTCGATTTGACCTTGCAGCTTAATACCATTCACCAAATAAATAGAAACTGGAACACGTTCCCGACGCAATGCGTTCAGGAACGGATCTTGTAAAGATTGCCCCTTAGCCATTCTCTCTTTTCCTTATATGCTTATTTGTACTTTGAACCTTTCGATTCTGAAAAATTGCGCACGATACGTTTCAATTGTACACATTCAGTTCGCGATAGCACCAACAACCTGTAATACTTCGTTTCGCGCTAGGTCAGGCTTTTCACTGTCAAGCCAGTGCACCCCTTCCCAACCACGCAACCAGGTTACCTGTCGCTTCGCCAACTGCCTCGTGGCGCAAACACCTCTATAAACCATTTCATCGTATGAAATTTCACCTTCAATGTATGACCACATCTGGCGATACCCTACACAACGAATGGAAGGCAAATCCGTATGCAAATCTCCACGGGCAAAAAGCGCCCGGACTTCTGCTTCAAAACCTGAAGCTAACATCTGATGAAAACGCTGCTCAATTCGCTGATGGAGCAGTTCACGGCTCGCCGGGGCGATTGCAAACTGATGCACCTGATACGGCAAAGCATCTCCTGACGTTTGTGTCAGCTCCGTTAAAGTTTTACCCGAAATGAAAAAAACTTCCAGTGCCCGGGAAAGTCTTTGCGGATCATTTGGATGAATACGCGCCGCAGCCACCGGATCGATGTCCTGAAGCTGTCGGTGTAACGCGTCCCAACCCTGCTCTGCCGCCTGCTGCTCAATTCTGGCCCTGACTTCCGGGTCCGCCGACGGTAACGGCGACAGCCCTTCAAGCAAGGCTTTGAAATATAACATTGTGCCGCCCACCAGCAACGGGATACGCCCCGCGGCGGTGATGTCGGCCATCTCGGCTAACGCATCGCGACGAAAATCCGCAGCGGAGTACGCTTGCGACGGATCGCGAATATCCAGTAATCGGTGCGGCGCGGCCTGTAATTCATCTGCATCGGGCTTTGCTGTACCGATATCCATTCCCTTGTAAATAAGGGCGGAATCAACGCTTATCAACTCTATGGGCAAAACTTTACGCAATTCAATTGCGAGTGCCGTTTTACCGGAGGCCGTTGGCCCCATCAAAAAAATCGCCTTTGGCAGGCTCGCCTTACGGGTATCACTCATGTTTCAGGGCATTCATTACCGAATGTAAATCAACAGGTTGTAACAGACCACCCGGCGGTGCCTTCACGAGTTGTGGGCAGAGCCGCTCAACATCCGCTAACAGCGTAATCGCCTGTGCCATACTCCACTGTGGATGCTCGCTAATCAGGTTACGTGCGATCCACTGCGCAATATTACCCGGCTCGAATACGGATTGCTGCGCCAGGTAGCCTATCAGTTCAGGAATCAAGATTTGTAAATTTTGTTGGCGTAAGGGTAAAGGCACCGCCCGGATGGTCACATGCTGCGCATCCAGTTGAAATTCAATGCCCAGCTCAGCCAGTTGGCTCTGTCCTTTTTGCAGCGCCGCTTTTTCATCGGCGTTGACTTTTAAACGTAAAGGGATCAGCAACGGCTGGGCGCAAACGGTCCCCTGGTCCGGCGTTAATTGCGCCTGACGCAGCCAACGCTCAGCCACCGGTAATGCCAGCAACCGAATATGGCCATCGCACTCGAGTAACGCGCAGTCTGCACCGACAATCGTTAGCACCCGGCCAAAGCCCTGACTACTGCCACTCAGAGGTACCGATGATGTTTCAGAGACCGGCGTTTTACGCGTTGGAGCCGGCGTCTGCATCAGTTTCTGATAAATTTCGCCCTGCTGCTTTTGGTATCCGGGTTGGGCATGAGGCCAACTGGCCCTCGCCTGACGGCCTGCGCCACTACTGCCGTTTCCAGCGCCAGCTGAGTACTGCGGTGTCGCAGGTTCACGCGCGGGAGCCGGCTCGGCAAAATGGTTACGTCCGGCAGCAACGCGGTTTTCCGGGATGTGCCTTGGAGCGGGTTCGTCGTCATCAGCCAACGGCAGCGGCGTTTCAAGCTGCTGTTGCAGGACGCTCAACACGCCCTGGTAAATAAAATCGTGCACCAGGCGGGATTGATGGAAACGGACCTCATGTTTAGCTGGGTGTACGTTGACATCCACTTGATGCGGATCGATTTCCAGATACAGCACAAAAGCGGGTTGTTGATCGGCTCCCAGCTTATCTTCACAGGCCTGGCGGATAGCATGGTTGATCAGCCGATCTCGCATCATCCGACCATTCACATAACAATACTGGATTTCTGCCAGTGCCGCCGTTGTGTGGTTAGGATCGGCCACCCAGCCGCGCAGCGTCAAATCACCATGCTGCCATTCAATCGCCAGCGCATGCTCCAGAAACGGCGTGCCGCAAATCGCGCCCAGCCGGCGCTCTTTCTGCCCATCCGCGGCCACTGCCCGGTACTGACGCACCACTTTGCCGTTGTGAGACAAATTAATCGTCACATCAAAACGCGCCAGCGCAATGCGGCGAATAATCTCGTCGATATGATTAAATTCAGTTTTCTCGGTGCGCATAAATTTGCGCCGCGCCGGGGTGTTGTAGAACAGATCTAACACCTCCAGTGTGGTTCCCACTGGATGCGCAGCAGGTTTTACCGTCACATCCATGTCGCGCCCTTCAGCATAGGCTTGCCAGGCCTCAGGCTGCTCTTGTGTGCGCGACGTCAGGGTTAAACGAGACACGGAGCTGATACTTGCCAGCGCTTCGCCACGAAATCCGAGGCTAACGATGGCCTCAAGATCGTCAAGCGAGGCTATTTTACTGGTGGCATGACGCGCCAGCGCCAGCGCCAGCTCGTCTTTTTTAATCCCGCAGCCGTTGTCACGAATACGGATAAGCTTCGCGCCGCCGCGCTCAATATCGATATCAATGCGCGTCGCACCGGCATCGATGCTGTTTTCCACCAGCTCTTTCACCACTGACGCAGGCCGTTCTACCACCTCGCCTGCGGCAATCTGGTTCGCCAGCTGTGGCGGTAGAACCTGAATCGGCATGGCTAATCCTTAATTTGTTAACGTGTTACCCGCCGATATGGCGCTGGCGGTTTGCGCCGGCGCGCCCTGCGGTCCGGTTTGCATCGGGTGCGCCTGGAAATAGTTACGCAATCCTTTGTATATCGCCTCAGCCAGTTGCTGCTGGTAATCATCGCTCGCCAACAGACGTTCTTCGCTGTTGTTACTGATAAAGCCGGTTTCAACCAGCACAGATGGGATATCAGGCGAACGCAGTACGCCAAGACTGGCGTGTTCCGGACGGCGCTTATGCATCGAACCAATACGTTCTAACTGGCCGATCATGCTGGTCGCCACATCATACCCGACGCGCTGCGAATGACCGAACTGCAGATCCAGTACGGCCTGGCTGAGATAAGGATCGGACTGGCTGTTTGCCAGCACATCGCCCGCGCCGCCCAACAGCTCCGATTGTTTTTCATGCTGTTCCAGCCAGCCGGCCATCTCACTGTTCGCCCGACGGTTCGACAACACCCAAACGGAAGCACCTGTGGCATCACGGTTTGGCGCGGCATCCGCGTGAATAGAAACCAGGAAATTGGCGTTTTGTTTACGTGCGACGTCTGAACGCCCCATCACCGAGATAAAGTAATCGCCATCACGGGTGAGTACGCCTTTAAACATTGGGTCATCATTGAGCAAGCTGCGCAGTTTACGCGCCACGGCAATCGTGACGTTTTTCTCACGCGTGCCGTCAGGGCCAATCGCCCCCGGATCCTGCCCGCCGTGTCCGGCATCAATGGCAATAACCACTTTTTCACCGCTGCCGGTGCTGGCGCGCGCCGCAGGTCGTGTGGAGGTATTACTGTTGGTCACCATCGTGGTGCGATCGTTCTCTGCTTTAAACGGGTTACGCGCAGGCTCGGCAGGACGAGGGGCGACAACCGGCGTTTCAACACGCTTAACAACCACTGGAGGTGGAGGCGGCGGCGGTGGCGCATCCGCTTTGATGGTAAACACAACGGTATAATTGCCGCCGTTCTGGCGTTTAACGGCTTCGGCCTTGCCGTTCTCGGTTAAATCCACCACCAGACGCAAGGACTGCGCATCTTTTGGCGTGCCGGAGCGGATAGATTTCACCAGATTATTGCCGCTAAACAGCAGCGGTAATCCCTGAATCACTCCGGTTTGTTTTATATCCAGCGCGACGGTGCGTTTCCCGTCCTGGCTCACGGCGTATTCAGGCTCGCCAATAAAGCTCAGCGTAATCCGCGCCTGTTGATTGCCATTGGAAACCTGAAGATCGGAGAGGCTGGCGGCCCCTGCCTGCGCGCACAGCAGGACCAGGGTTGCCATCAGCCAGTTTCTGATGCGATAAATCATCCCGCCACCCTTAAGGTTATTCGGCTAAACGCGCCAGCAATAATTCACCCGATGAGGAGACTGCGCTTACGCGCGCCTCTCGACCTTGCGCCTGATATTCAATGTGTATTTCGACGTCCGGGTCTGGCAGTACACCTTTACCTTGTTGCGGCCATTCCACCAGGCAGATGGCATCATTGGCAAAATAATCGCGGATCCCCATAAATTCCAGCTCCTCCGGGTCCGCAAGTCGGTATAAATCGAAGTGATATACCATCAAGTTATCGAGTGAATAGGGTTCAACCAGCGTGTAGGTGGGGCTTTTTACATTACCTTTATGACCTAACGCCTGCAGAAATCCCCGGCTGAAAGTGGTTTTACCCGCCCCCAGGTCGCCGTACAAATATATAACCGTCGCGCCGTCACAGGCTTTGGCTACCCGCAGTCCCAGGTCTAAAGTTGCCTGCTCATCAGGTAGTGGAATTACTCGATTCATCATGATAAACGTCAATCACATCAGGGTTAACAATACGCTGTAGCGTGGTAAAGAGATCTGTCGCCAGCATGCCGCGCGTACCAAAACGCGCCGCCAGCACATCCGCCGCCGCTCCGTGCGCAACACATCCCGCACATGCTGCATCATACGGGGTAAGCTTCTGTCCGAGCAATGCGCCAATAATACCGGAAAGCACATCCCCCATTCCGCCGCTGGCCATCCCTGCATTGCCAGTATCAATAATACCTAACTCAGCTTGTTCAGCAGCAACAACCGTACCCGCGCCTTTCAGCACTACTACGCCTCCGTACCGTTTTACCAGACGTTGTGCACAAAGTAAGCGATCGTCTTCAATTTCTGCAATGGAACAGCCCAGCAGTCGCGCGGCTTCACCTGGATGCGGCGTGATCACGCGATTGTGACGTTTATCGGGGTTGATTGCCAGCAGGTTCAGCGCATCCGCATCCCAGAGCATCGGTTTGCGAAAATTCTCCACTTTTTGCAGCGCTTTTTTGCCCCACTCCTGCTGACCAAGCCCTGGTCCTATCACCACAACATCCGCCCATGCCAGGCTCTCTTCCAGAGTCTGCGGCGTCAGCGCATCGACCATCAGTTCTGGTCTGGCAGTCAGAACAGGCGCAATGTTCTCCCTGCGCGTCAATACTTTGACCAGCCCGGCCCCCGCACGCAACGCCGCTTCACCGGCCATACGTATTGCACCTGCCGTGCCGTGGTCGCCGCCGATAATCACCAGCCGACCGTGGGAGCCTTTGTGTGAGGTGGGCCGACGCGGCGTTAGCCAGTGCGCAAGCTGTTGAGCATCAAAACGTTGCAGCGGCGCGTTCTGCCCCGCCAGCCAGTCGTCCAGCCCGAGTGCGTTAACATGCAGACGTCCGGTGACATCGCGTGCTTTACCGGTAAGCAGACCTGGCTTGAGCGCAATAAAGGTAACGGTATGCGCAGCGTTGATGACTGCCCCCGGCGTCGCCCCCGTCTGCGCAAGCAGGCCGGAGGGAATGTCGATTGCAATTGTAGGGGCTGGGTGGCTATTGGCACGTTCGATCAACGCCGGGAGAGGTTCACGCGGCGCGTTTTTTAAGCCAGTACCTGACAGCGCGTCGATAATGACGTCCACGCTGTCTGGCCAGTTAATATCAGCAGCATGAATAACGCCACCGGCGTTAAGCCAGGCGTCGTGCGCCTGCTGCGCTTCCTCGGGGAGCGGTTTATCACTCTCGTACGCCAGCAACGTAACATTAAAACCCTGCGCTTTGGCAAGTCTTGCCACCACGTAACCATCACCGCCGTTGTTGCCGTGACCACATAGCACCAGCCAGTGTTGGGCGTTCGGATAGGCCTCACGGGTGACCTGAAACGCCGCCTCTCCCGCCCGTTGCATCAGCTCATACAACGTCAGCCCTAAACTGTCTGCCGCCTCTCGCTCCATCCGCCTGATATCATCGGCGTGCCAGATGGAGTGTGGTATACTTGCGGGGTTTTTCTTCATTGTATGGTCCGTCATGTCAGAGCCCCTCGATCTCAATCAGTTAGCGCAAAATATTAAGCAGTGGGGGCTGGAGCTTGGCTTTCAGCAGGTCGGTATTGCCGATACCGACCTCAGCGAAGCAGAGCCCAAACTGCAGGCCTGGCTGGATAAACAATACCACGGAGAGATGGACTGGATGGCCCGTCACGGCATGATGCGCGCCCGCCCCCACGAATTATTGCCCGGTACACTACGTGTCATCAGCGTACGTATGAACTATCTTCCTGCCAAAGCGGCCTTTGCCAGCACGTTGAAGAACCCTTCTCTGGGTTACGTCAGCCGTTACGCGCTTGGCCGCGACTACCATAAGCTGCTACGTAACCGCTTAAAAAAGCTGGGAGAGATGATTCAACAGCACTGCGTTTCGCTGAATTTTAGACCTTTTGTCGATTCTGCGCCCATTCTTGAGCGTCCTTTGGCGGAAAAAGCCGGGCTTGGCTGGACAGGTAAGCACTCACTAATCCTCAATCGCGAAGCCGGTTCATTTTTCTTCCTCGGGGAATTACTGATCGATTTACCCTTGCCGGTCGACCAACCAGCAGAAGAAGGATGCGGGAAATGCGTCGCCTGCATGACAATCTGTCCCACCGGGGCCATCGTTGAACCCTACACCGTAGATGCGCGCCGCTGTATCTCTTATCTCACTATCGAACTGGAAGGCCCGATACCGGAAGAGTTTCGTCCATTGTTGGGGAATCGAATTTACGGCTGCGATGATTGCCAGCTCATTTGCCCGTGGAACCGCTATTCACAGTTGACGACAGAGGATGACTTCAACCCGCGCAAGCAGCTTCATGCTCCGGAGTTAATAGAGCTGTTTAGCTGGAGCGAAGCGTGGTTTTTAAAAGTCACGGAGGGGTCTGCCATTCGTCGTATTGGCCACCTGCGCTGGCTGCGAAATATCGCCGTTGCGTTGGGTAATGCTCCCTGGAATGACGCTGTTATTCTCGCGCTGGAAAGTCGCAGAGGTGAGCACCCACTTCTCGACGAACACATAGACTGGGCGGTTGCTCAGCAAATCGAGAAGCGAAATGCCTGCGTAGTTGAGGTGCAGCTACCGAAGAAACAACGTTTGGTCAGGGTCATTGAGAAGGGTCTGCCGCGCGACGCTTAAGTCATCCACAGCTTGTGTATAAAAATAAAAACACATTGATATTCAAGAAGGAAAAAATCGTCAAGTGATCGCATTAACAATTTGAAATGATAATTAAGTCAATAATTTCAATTAGTTAAAATGATACTATTTACCCGGCGAAGCTTTTTGCATTCCAGGAATAATACCCGAACCTGTGGATAAGTCTGTTTACAAGAGTATGTCAATGACGAAACAAAACGTCCCCAACGCGATTATTCGTTGTGGATATTTTTATTGAGGTAAGAATTTGGAGCGGGAAACGAGACTCGAACTCGCGACCCCGACCTTGGCAAGGTCGTGCTCTACCAACTGAGCTATTCCCGCTTGGGTGTGTCTGTGCTT
>NZ_KQ089848.1:1980891-2016987 GCF_001037575.1 Citrobacter sp. BIDMC107
AATAAGCACTTTCAAATTTTGGAGCGGGAAACGAGACTCGAACTCGCGACCCCGACCTTGGCAAGGTCGTGCTCTACCAACTGAGCTATTCCCGCAAATTTGTTGCTGTCGTAATTCGCATTTCTGCGTCGTTACGGGAGGCGCATTATACGAGAAATCCGTTTAGCTGCAACCCCCTTGAATACGTTTTTTTCGAAAATTCGTTCAAGTGATTACTTTGCAATCAAGCTGAACAATTTAGCGTCAAAAAGCCGGTGACGCAAGCCACCGGAGAACAAAATCAAAGCTTAATAAAATGTTCGCGATAGTAAGCAAGCTCAGCAACAGATTCACGAATGTCGTCCATCGCCTGATGCGTTCCCTGCTTGGTGAAGCCAGCCAGGATTTCCGGCTTCCAACGACGCGCCAGTTCTTTGAGCGTGCTGACGTCCAGATAGCGATAATGGAAATACGCCTCCAGCTCCGGCATGTATTTAAACAGGAAACGACGATCCTGGCCGATGCTGTTGCCACAGATAGGTGATTTCCCTTCCGGAACCCACTCTTTCAAAAAAGCCAGCGTGGCCAGTTCTGCTTCACGATCGCCCATGGTGCTCGCCTTCACACGTTCCACCAGCCCGCTACCGGTGTGCGTACGTACGTTCCAGTCATCCATTAATGCCAGTTGTTCGTCGGACTGGTGCACCGCAATTGTCGGTCCTTCTGCCAGAATATTCAGGTTGGCATCCGTCACCAGCGTGGCGATCTCAATAATGCGATCGCGCTCGGGATCCAGACCTGTCATCTCCAGATCGATCCAAATCAGGTTGTTTTCATTGGCACTCATGCTATTTTCCACCCTTCAGCGTCACATTCAGTGTGACTACATTGATCTAAAATTGTGTGTATCATAAATGTTTTGCCCATCATGGGCGACCAGGAGCCAGTCCGATTGAGTAAGAATAAACTCTCCAAAGGCCAACAGCGCCGTGTGAACGCCAATCACCAGCGTCGTCTTAAAACGTCCACGGAGAAGCCCGACTACGACGACAACCTGTTTGGCGAAACCGCTGAAGGCATCGTTATCAGCCGTTTTGGCATGCATGCCGACGTAGAGTCTGCTGACGGTGAAATTCACCGCTGCAACATCCGCCGTACAATTCGCTCGCTGGTTACTGGCGATCGCGTAGTCTGGCGCCCGGGTAAAGCGGCGGCTGAAGGCGTGAATGTCAAAGGTATCGTTGAAGCGGTACACGATCGTACCTCGGTACTGACACGCCCCGACTTTTACGACGGGGTAAAACCTATTGCCGCCAACATCGACCAGATCGTTATTGTCTCAGCCATCTTACCCGAGCTGTCACTCAATATTATCGACCGATATCTGGTAGCCTGCGAAACGCTACATGTTGAACCAATTATCGTACTGAATAAGATCGATCTGCTGGATGATGAAGGCATGGCCTTCGTTAACGAACAGATGGATATCTATCGCAACATTGGCTATCGGGTGTTGATGGTATCCAGCCGCACTAAAGACGGCCTGAAACCGCTTGAAGAAGCATTAACCGATCGCATCAGCATTTTTGCCGGTCAGTCGGGCGTAGGTAAATCCAGCCTGCTCAATAATCTTCTCGGCCTGCAGGAAGAGATCCTGACCAACGATGTCTCCGACAACTCCGGTCTTGGACAGCACACTACCACGGCCTCTCGCCTGTATCACTTCCCGCACGGCGGCGACGTTATCGACTCCCCTGGCGTACGTGAGTTCGGACTGTGGCATCTGGAGCCGGAACAAATCACGCATGGCTTTGTCGAATTTCATGACTACCTGGGCCATTGCAAATACCGCGACTGCAAGCATGATACCGATCCAGGCTGCGCTATCCGTGAGGCTGTAGAAAAAGGGGCCATAGCCGAAACCCGGTTTGAAAATTATCACCGCATCCTGGAAAGCATGGCGCAGGTAAAAACGCGTAAAAACTTTTCTGATACAGACAACTGACAACTAAGCTAAGCATCGCTAGAATCGTCCCCCTTTTTTCAGGATCCGGCCCACATGCCGGATCGGGAACAAATTATGGCCTGGAGGCTACCTTGTTAAACTCATTTAAGCTTTCGCTACAATACATTCTGCCGAAACTATGGCTCACTCGCCTGGCGGGTTGGGGTGCGAGCAAACGAGCGGGATGGCTGACCAAATTGGTTATCGATCTGTTCGTGAAATATTACAAGGTCGATATGAAAGAGGCGCAAAAGCCGGACACCGCCAGCTATCGCACCTTTAACGACTTCTTTGTTCGCCCGCTGCGCGACGATGCTCGCCCGATTAATACCGATCCAAACGTACTGGTCATGCCCGCTGACGGCGTGATCAACCAGCTAGGCAACATCGAAGAAGACAAACTGCTGCAGGCTAAAGGGCACAGCTATACCCTTGAAGCGCTGCTGGCTGGCAACTATCAGATGGCGGACAAATTCCGCAATGGTACGTTTGTAACCACTTACTTGTCTCCACGCGATTACCACCGTGTACACATGCCGTGTAACGGTATCCTGCGTGAAATGATGTATGTGCCGGGCGATCTCTTCTCTGTAAACATCCTGACTGCGCAAAACGTACCGAACCTGTTTGCCCGCAACGAACGCGTAATCTGTTTGTTTGATACCGAATTTGGTCCGATGGTGCAGATTCTGGTCGGCGCGACTATCGTCGGCAGCATTGAAACCACATGGGCTGGCACCATTACCCCACCGCGTGAAGGCGTCATCAAGCGCTGGACCTGGCCGGAAGGCGAAAGCGAAGGGTCGGTAGCGCTGTTGAAAGGTCAGGAAATGGGCCGCTTTAAGCTCGGTTCCACCGTCATCAACCTGTTCGCACCTGGCAAAGTTAATCTGGTTGAGCAGTTGCAGGATCTTTCCGTGACCAAAATCGGCCAACCAATGGCCATCTCGACCGAGACTTTCGTGACGCCAGAGACAGAACCGGCCCCGCTGGCGAAAGAAGAGATCGAAGCAGAACACGACGCCAGCCCGCTGGTTGACGACAAAAAAGACGAAAGTTAAACATAGGAATCGCTGCTGTGCGCCTGATTATCACTTTTCTGATGGCCTGGTGCCTCAGCCTGGGGGCGTACGCTGCGACGGCCCCCGATGCCAAACAACTCACCCAGGAACTGGAGCAGGCAAAAGCGGCAAAACCCGCTCAGCCAGAAACCGTCGAGGCGCTCCAGTCCGCGCTGAATGCCCTTGAGGAGCGGAAAGGCTCTCTCGAGCGCGCACAGCAATATCAGCAGGTTATTGATAACTTCCCCAAGCTGTCCGCAACGTTACGCGCACAGCTTAGTAACCTGCGCGATGAACCGCGCAATGTGCCAACCGGACTCTCTACCGATGCATTAAACCAGGAGATCCTCCAGGTTAGCAGCCAACTGCTGGAAAAGAGTCGTCAGGCCCAGCAGGAGCAGGATCGCGCCCGGGAAATCGCCGACTCGTTAAGCCAGCTTCCTCAACAGCAAACCGATGCCCGCCGCCAGCTCAATGAGCTTGAGCGGCGCATTGGTACCGCCAACGGCAATTCCGCGCAGAATCAGGCGATGCAAGCTGAATCCGCCAAACTTAAAGCCCTGGTCGATGAACTGGAGCTGGCACAGCTTTCCGCCAATAACCGTCAGGAACTGGCGCGTATGCGCTCCGAACTGGCGGAAAAGCAGAGTCAACAACTCGACACTTACCTGCAGGCTTTGCGCAATCAACTCAACAGTCAGCGCCAGCGTGAAGCAGAGCGAGCGCTGGAAAGTACCGAACTGCTGGCAGAAAACAGCGCGGGACTGCCGGAAGGTATTGTCGATCAGTTCAAGGTTAACCGCGAGCTGTCTCAGGCCTTGAACCAGCAGGCGCAACGTATGGACCTGGTCGCCTCGCAGCAGCGTCAGGCTGCCAGCCAAACGCTGCAGGTCCGCCAGGCCTTGAATACGCTGCGAGAGCAGTCTCAGTGGCTTGGGGTTTCAAATATGCTGGGAGAAGCGCTGCGCGCGCAGGTATCCCGTCTGCCGGAAATGCCCAAGCCCCAGCAGTTGGATACCGAAATGGCGCAGCTTCGCGTGCACCGTATGCGCTATGAGGATCTCCTCAACAAACAGCCGCAGCTGCGTCAGATTCATCAGGCCGATGGACAACCGCTGACCGCTGAACAGAGCAGCATTCTCAACGCCCAGCTACGCACCCAGCGCGAGCTGCTGAACTCATTGTTACAGGGCGGCGATACGCTGATCCTTGAGCTGACCAAGCTCAAAGTCTCCAACAGCCAACTGGAAGATGCGCTAAAAGAGGTCAACGAAGCAACGCACCGCTATCTGTTCTGGACGTCAGACGTCAGTCCCATCTCGCTCTCCTGGCCTGTCGACATCGTTCAGGATCTGCGGCGTTTGATCTCATTAGATACGTTTAATCAGTTGGGTAAAGCCAGCGTCATGATGCTGACCAGCAAAGAAACACTATTGCCGCTATTCGCGGCGTTGGTGCTGGTTGGCTTTAGCCTCTCTTCGCGCAAGCACTTCACCCGTTTCCTTGAACGCTCGTCCGCGCGAGTCGGGAAAGTCACCCAGGACCATTTCTGGCTGACAATACGCACGGTATTCTGGTCAATACTCGTCGCTTCTCCGTTGCCGGTGTTATGGGCAACGCTCGGTTACGGGTTGCAGGAAGCCTGGCCTTACCCGCTGGCTGTTGCTATCGGCGATGGCGTTACCGCCACGGTGCCTATGCTATGGGCGGTAATGATTTGCGCCACCTTTGCGCGTCCCAACGGTCTGTTCATTGCCCACTTTGGCTGGCCACGTAACCGCGTCGCGAAAGCCATGCACTACTACCTGATGAGCATCGGACTGATTGTCCCGCTGATCATGGCGGTGATTATGTTTGATAATCTCAATGACCGGGAGTTCTCCGCCTCACTGGGACGTCTGTGCTTTATTCTGATTTGCGGTGCGCTGGCGGTCGTGACCCTGAGCCTTAAACGCGCCGGGATACCGCTGTACCTCGATAAAGAGGGCAACAGCGATAACATGGTCAATAGTATGCTGTGGAATATGCTGATGGGCGCGCCGCTGATTGCCATTCTCGCTGCGGCAGTGGGTTATCTCGCCACATCGCAAGCCCTGCTGGCACGTCTGGAAACATCCGTGGCGATTTGGTTCTTATTACTGGTGGTGTATCACGTCATCCGCCGCTGGATGCTAATTCAGCGCCGCCGCCTTGCGTTTGACCGCGCCAAACATCGACGCGCCGAAATGCTGGCGCAACGTGCGCGGGGCGAAGAGGAACCACCTCATTCCACCAGCCTTGAAGGTACGATCGATGTAGATGAAAGCGAAGTGGATCTGGATGCAATCAGCGCGCAATCGCTGCGCCTGGTACGTTCTATCCTGATGCTTATCGCCCTGCTCTCGGTTATTGTGCTGTGGTCAGAAATTCATTCCGCTTTCGGCTTCCTGGAAAACATCTCGTTGTGGGATGTCACCTCCACGGTGCAGGGCGTGGAAAGCTTAGAACCGATAACGCTGGGCGCAGTGCTCATTGCTATTCTGGTGTTTATCATCACCACCCAGCTAGTGCGCAACTTACCCGCATTGCTGGAGCTGGCGCTACTGCAACATCTGGATTTAACCCCCGGCACCGGTTACGCCATCACCACTATCACTAAGTATCTTCTGATGCTGATTGGCGGCCTGGTGGGTTTCTCGATGATCGGTATTGAGTGGTCCAAACTGCAATGGCTGGTGGCGGCTCTCGGTGTCGGTCTGGGCTTTGGTTTGCAGGAGATCTTCGCCAACTTTATTTCCGGCCTGATTATCCTGTTTGAAAAGCCAATCCGCATTGGCGACACGGTTACAATTCGCGATCTTACCGGTAGCGTGACGAAAATTAATACCCGTGCCACCACTATCAGCGACTGGGACCGCAAAGAGATCATCGTACCCAACAAAGCCTTTATCACCGAACAGTTTATCAACTGGTCGCTATCCGATTCGGTTACCCGTGTGGTGTTAACCATCCCGGCACCGTCGGAGGCTAACAGCGAGGAGGTTACGCAGATCCTGCTGACTGCCGCACATCGTTGCTCGCTGGTTATCGATAACCCGGCGCCAGAAGTCTTCCTGGTTGACCTGCAACAAGGAATTCAAATCTTCGAACTGCGTATTTATGCCGCTGAAATGGGGCATCGCATGCCGCTGCGCCATGAAATCCACCAGCTGATTCTGGCAGGCTTCCGCGAGCATGGTATTGATATGCCGTTCCCACCGTTCCAGATGCGTCTGGAGAGCCTCGGCGGTAAGCAAACAGGCAGAACATTAAGTTCTGCAGGAAGAGGCAGCCGCCCGGCGGGAAGTTTGTAAGCGGAAGGCTTCACTGTATCCGGCCTACTAAGATGCATCTTTGTAGGCCGGATTGGGCAGGTCGTTTATTCCACCGCCCACTCAGGTTCGTTGGCCGCGCGACGGCTGTAGTTCTGATAAATCGCCATCGCCAGCAGCGAGAAGAAGATCGGGCCGCCGGTCATCCACAAGGCACTGTTCCAGTCCCCGGCTTCAATTACCGGCTGGATGATGGTGAACACGTTGGCAAACGTCACCACCAGAACGACCACACCCGTTGCCAGCAGCGTCGCCGCTCGGGTTTTAAAGACAACAAACGGTCTTTCCAGACCCGGACGGGCTTGAAAGAACGGAAACGCCAGCGCCAGGAACAGATACGGCAGCGTCATGGATACGTTCGCCATCAGCGTCAGTTTGTTATAGAACGCTGAAGCCGTATCGCCACCAAATGAAACCAACAGGATAAACAGGCTCACCAGCAGGCACTGTAACCACATTGCCGTCGTCGGCATCCCTACGGCATTCAGTTTGGTCATCGGCGCGGGCCACAACGCTTTCGGCGTACCCTGAATAATCGCTTTCAGCGGTGAGTAGCTGAGGGTGAAAAAAGCGCCGGTATAGGCAAGGAACATGGAAAGCCCGGTAATACGTGCAAACCATACGCCCATCACCATCGCGGTCTCAGGGGAAAGATGCAGCGCATTACCCAACCTCATCCCGAGGCTCTTCATCAGGATATAAGTAATATTGCCGAGGTTGACCGAGCTATTGCTTAATACCTGCTGCCAGTTGGTGCTAACGCCCCATAAAAAGATGGCCAGTGAATAACCAACAGAAATGACAATAGCGGCAAAAACAATGCCTTTAGCAAAGTTCTTTTCTGGTTTTTCTGTTTTATCAACCAGTCCCCCTACAGCTTCAATTCCGCCATAAGCAAAAATGGCAAACACAACAAATGACAACATTGCCAGCCCGGACTGATATCCGGGATTAGGTGAGGAGATAAAATTAATATCCTGTGCAAAGTGGCCACCAGTTAATAACAAAATAGCGACACTCACTAACAACAGAACTAAATTAAGACACATTACGGCAATTCCGCCTACTGCCGTAATACGCGCAATTTTATTAATACCCCGGGATGCCACGCAGGTCACCAGGATCATCCAGCCGACGGCGAGCAGCCCGACAACCTGCGTAGGCTCAAGCCCTGCAATACGCCAGTGCTGCGTCATGTCTGCGCCAAACAAGAAGGTTGAAAAAGGTACCCAGACTTTCGCCGCAGTACTTACCATCCATATCACATAAGAAGAAAACCACATAAACGTGCCGATAAAGGCATAGCGCGGTCCAACGCTATTATTCATCCACGAATAGATTCCCCCCTCTTCTTTCCGATAGGCAGACCCCATTTCCGCCATCATTAAAGCAAATGGAATAAAGAATAATAATGCAGAAAATATATACCACGGGATTGCACTATACCCCATTAAATAGAATGCGGAGGGGCTATTAGCAAAACCGAAAACTGACGTAAATATCATGAGAATGAGACCTGGCAGGCTCATCTTTTTTATTGTTTGGGTCATTAAACCATCCCTTACTCTGGCAAGCGTTTAGCAAACGCCGCTCACCGGTTGGCACTGCTCTCTTTGCAGAGTTCAGCGATAAAAAAATCAACACAGAATTGATACCTAAACGATATCAAATATCCAGATGTAAATTGTGGCTATTAGAGGGGAAATGAAAAAATATGCTACAAAGTGGCGATTAAGCCGCCACTTTGTATTGCGGAAGGGTAAGTTATGCGCGATCGACGGTAAATGCGATAACCTCAGCCAGGCTTTCTGCGCCCAGCGCCAGCATCACCAGACGGTCAACACCCAGCGCCACGCCTGAGCAATCCGGCATGCCTACTTTCAGCGCTTCCAGCAGGTTGGTATCGATAGGTTGCTGCGGTAAGCCTCGTGTGGCACGTTTGCGGTTATCCTGTTCAAACCGCTGCTGTTGTTCACGCGCGTCGGTCAATTCATGGAAACCATTTGCCAGCTCAATACCTTTGTAATAAACCTCGAAACGTTCAGCCACGCGGTGATCTTCGGTACTGATTTGCGCCAGTGATGCCTGGCTGGCCGGGAAATGATACACAAACGTCGGTTTGTCTTTACCAATATGCGGCTCAACGCCCATCGTAAACAGCAGTTGCAGTAAGGTGTCCCGGTCTTCTTCGGTATCGGCAATATTGCTGAGATCCAATTTCGCCGCCACTTCCCGCAGTTGGGTTTTATCCGCAGACAGCGGGTCTATCTCCAGATGACGCTGGAAGGCTTGCTGGTAAGAGAGGCTTTCCGCAGGCGAACAGTCCAGCACCTGCTGAAGCAAATCATCCACCTCATTCATCAGGCGATACATATCGTAGTGCGGACGATACCACTCAAGCATGGTGAATTCAGGGTTATGATGGCGCCCCATCTCTTCATTACGGAAGCTGCGGCACAGTTGATACACCGGGCCGCACCCTGCCACCAGCAGGCGCTTCATATGGTATTCAGGGCTGGTCATTAAATAGAGATTCATCCCCTGGGAGTGTCCAGGGCCAACGAAACGCGTTTCGAACGGGAACAGATGGATGTCCGTTACCGTTGCCTGACTCATACAAGGGGTCTCAACCTCAAGCACGCCACGATCGGCAAAAAAGCGGCGAATCTCCGCTATAATTGCTGCACGTTTTAACAGATTGGGGATGGACGCGCTCGGCTGCCAGGTTGCCGTTTCGCTCATGGTTGTTTCTCCGATTTATGACAAGGGCACGAAGTCTACTCGTATCGCGCTAACGAGACAAATTTCAGGCAGCAGTAATCAGCACCGGCAATTGGATAAAAAAAGCGACATAGGATGGTTTAGTAATTAAATTAATCAAATTCAATGATAATTCCCCCCTGTGACACGCTAAAAAAATCGAACACGTCAAATTTCCCGCACATCCCTAAGACTATACTATTGTACCTATAAAGGAGCAGTGGAAACGCGTTCATAACCTGTTTGAAGCCGATGAAGCATCTGATTTCAGGCGGGGATGAAATAACAACAATCTGGAGGAATGTCGTGCAAACCTTTCAAGCCGATCTTGCCATTATAGGCGCCGGTGGCGCGGGATTACGTGCTGCAATTGCTGCCGCACAAGCAAATCCCAACGCTAAAATCGCACTGATCTCAAAAGTGTACCCAATGCGCAGCCATACCGTTGCTGCCGAAGGCGGCTCTGCTGCTGTCGCGCAGGATCATGACAGCTTTGACTACCATTTTCACGATACGGTAGCAGGCGGAGACTGGCTATGTGAGCAGGATGTCGTGGATTACTTTGTCCACCACTGCCCAACTGAAATGACGCAACTGGAACAATGGGGCTGCCCATGGAGCCGTCGTGAAGACGGTAGCGTCAACGTACGTCGCTTCGGCGGCATGAAAATCGAGCGTACCTGGTTTGCCGCAGATAAAACCGGCTTCCACATGTTGCATACGCTGTTCCAAACATCTTTGCAGTTCCCGCAGATTCAGCGCTTTGACGAACACTTCGTTCTGGATATCCTGGTGGACGAGGGTCATGCCCGCGGCCTGGTTGCCATGAACATGATGGAAGGCACGCTGGTGCAGATCCGTGCTAACGCAGTCGTAATGGCAACGGGCGGCGCTGGTCGTGTTTACCGTTACAATACTAACGGCGGCATCGTAACCGGCGACGGTATGGGCATGGCGCTGAGCCACGGCGTTCCGCTGCGTGATATGGAATTCGTTCAATATCACCCGACGGGTCTGCCAGGCTCCGGTATCCTGATGACAGAAGGTTGCCGTGGTGAAGGCGGTATCCTGGTCAACAAAAACGGCTACCGTTATCTGCAAGACTACGGCATGGGTCCGGAAACCCCGCTGGGCGAGCCGAAAAACAAATACATGGAACTCGGTCCGCGCGACAAAGTTTCTCAGGCTTTCTGGCACGAATGGCGCAAAGGCAACACCATTTCCACTCCGCGTGGCGATGTGGTTCACCTCGACCTGCGTCACCTCGGTGAGAAAAAACTGCTCGAACGTTTACCGTTCATCTGCGAACTGGCGAAAGCTTACGTGGGTGTCGATCCGGTTAAAGAACCGATCCCGGTACGTCCGACCGCGCACTACACCATGGGCGGTATCGAAACCGATCAGCACTGTGAAACCCGCATTAAAGGTCTGTTCGCTGTCGGCGAATGTTCCTCTGTTGGTCTGCATGGCGCTAACCGTCTGGGCTCTAACTCCCTGGCGGAACTGGTGGTCTTCGGTCGTATGGCTGGTGAACAAGCTGCGGAACGCGCTGCAACGGCTGGCGCTGCAAACAGTGCCGCTCTGGATGCACAGGTTGCTGGCGTTGAAAAACGTCTGAAAGATCTGGTTAACCAGGAAGGTAACGAAAACTGGTCTAAGATCCGTGACGAAATGGGTATCTCCATGGAAGAAGGTTGCGGTATCTACCGTACGCCGGAACTGATGCAGAAAACCGTTGATAAGCTGGCTGAACTGCAGGAACGCTTCAAGCGCGTACGTATCACTGATACCTCCAGCGTCTTCAACACCGACCTGCTGTATACCATCGAACTGGGTCACGGTCTGAACGTTGCTGAATGTATGGCGCACTCCGCGCTGGCGCGTAAAGAATCCCGCGGCGCGCATCAGCGTCTGGATGAAGGCTGTACCGAGCGTGACGACGTGAACTTCCTCAAACACACCCTCGCCTTCCGCGATGCTGACGGCACGACTCGCCTGGAATACAGCGACGTGAAAATCACCACTCTGCCACCGGCTAAACGTGTTTACGGTGGCGAAGCGGAAGCAGCCGATAAGAAGGAGAAGGCGAATGGCTGAGATGAAAAACCTGAAAGTTGAGGTGGTGCGCTATAACCCGGAAACCGATACCGCGCCGCACAGTGCTTTCTACGAAGTTCCTTATGATGAAACCACGTCACTGCTGGATGCGCTGGGCTACATCAAGGATAACCTGGCACCGGACCTGAGCTACCGCTGGTCCTGCCGTATGGCAATCTGCGGCTCCTGCGGCATGATGGTCAACAATGTACCGAAACTGGCGTGCAAAACCTTCCTGCGTGATTACACAAACGGCATGAAGGTTGAAGCCCTGGGCAACTTCCCGATTGAGCGCGATCTGGTCGTCGACATGACGCACTTTATCGAAAGCCTGGAAGCGATCAAACCGTACATCATCGGTAACCCGCGTACACCGGATCAGGGTCCAAACACCCAGACTCCGGCGCAGATGGCGAAGTATCATCAGTTCTCCGGTTGCATCAACTGTGGTCTGTGCTACGCCGCGTGCCCGCAGTTCGGCCTGAACCCTGAGTTCATTGGACCGGCTGCGATTACGCTGGCGCATCGTTACAACGAAGATAGCCGCGACCACGGTAAGAAGGAGCGTATGGCTCAATTGAACAGCCCGAACGGCGTCTGGACCTGTACTTTCGTGGGCTACTGCTCCGAAGTCTGCCCGAAACACGTCGATCCGGCTGCGGCCATTCAGCAGGGTAAAGTTGAAAGTTCAAAAGACTTTCTTATCGCTACCCTGAAACCACGCTAAGGAGTGCACGATGACGACTAAACGTAAAGCCTATGTGCGGCCAATGACGTCCACCTGGTGGAAAAAGCTGCCATTTTATCGTTTTTACATGCTGCGTGAAGGCACGGCAGTCCCGGCAGTCTGGTTCAGCATTGAACTGATTATCGGCCTGTTTGCACTCAAGCATGGTGCAGAGTCCTGGATGGGCTTTGTCGCCTTTTTACAAAACCCGGTGGTGGTAATCCTTAACATTATCGCCCTGGCAGCAGCGCTGCTGCATACCAAAACCTGGTTTGAGCTGGCACCAAAAGCAGCCAACATCATCGTAAAAGACGAAAAAATGGGGCCAGAGCCGATCATCAAAGGTCTCTGGGCAGTCACTGTGGTTGCTACAGTAGTCATACTGTTTGTTGCCCTGTTCTGGTAAGGAGTCCGGAATGATTAATCCAAATCCAAAACGCTCTGACGAACCCGTATTCTGGGGCCTGTTTGGTGCAGGCGGTATGTGGAGCGCAATCATTGCGCCGGTAATGATCCTGCTGGTAGGCATTATGCTGCCGCTGGGCTTTGTTCCTGATGCTTTCAGCTATGAACGCATACTGGCATTCGCTCAGAGCTTCATCGGACGTGCGTTTCTGTTCCTGATGATCGTTCTGCCGCTGTGGTGTGGTTTACACCGTATGCACCACGCGATGCATGACCTGAAAATCCACGTGCCGGCTGGCAAATGGGTATTCTACGGACTGGCAGCTATCCTGACCGTTGTAACGGCGATTGGTATTCTGACCATCTAAGTACATGCGTTAATTATCAGGCCCGCCATTGGCGGGCCTTTTTTATTTGTGCAGCACCCCGGTCAACCAACGGGAAAATTCACGCATCGCAGGCGTCTCCGGGCGAGATTGCAAACGCGTTATCCAGTAGCTTCCCAAATCAATCTGCGTTAAAAACGGCTGAACGATACGTTCGCTGCTGAGTAAATGCGTGAACATTCTGACTGGCGCAATTGCCACACCGCTCCCCGCCTGAGCGGCTTCCAGCATGGTGACTGACGAATCAAACACCATCACATTATGCGTCGGTGACGGAGGCGCCTCTCCGGCCGCCTGCATCCAAAGCGCCCATTCATCCCGCCGATACGATCGTAATAACGGAAATTTCAGGATATCCGCAGGCGTTTGAATCTGCGAAGCCAATGTTGGCGAACACAGTGGAGACATCAGCGCGCTACATAAATATTGCGCATCGGTATCGTGCCAGGCTCCCCCACCGTAGCGAATGGTATAATCCAGCCCTTCGGCGGCGGGATCCACGCGATTGTTATGGGTAGAAATATGCAAATCAATATGTGGGTAACTGCGCTTAAAATCGCTCAACAGCGGGAAAAGACAGCCGATAGCAAAGGTTCCCACTACGCCAATTTTAAGTTTTTCCTGGGTCTGTTTAGTGGCAAAACGATCCAACATCCCCGCCATACGATCGAAGGAGTCATTAAGTACAGGTAACAGACTTTCCCCTTCAGTCGTCAACATTAATCCACGAGAACCGCGCACAAAAAGCTGACAATTCAGCTGCTGCTCCAGCGATTTTACATGCTGGCTGATGGCAGAATGCGTCACGTTGAGCTCAATCGCAGCGCGGGTAAAGCTGAGATGTCTGGCCGCGGCTTCAAAAGCCCGCAGCGAGTTAAGAGGGATATAGCTACGCGTCATCATTAAGCCTGTTAGAAAAACTTATATCTGCTGCTAAATTTAACCGTTTGTCAACACGGTGCAAATCAAACACACTGATTGCGTCTGACGGGCCCGGACACCCTTTTGCTTTTAATTACGGAACTGATTTCATGATGAAAAAATCGATATGCTGCGCGCTGCTGCTGACAGCCTCTTTCTCCACGTTTGCTGCCGCAAAAACAGAACAACAAATTGCCGATATCGTTAACCGCACCATCACACCACTGATGCAGGAGCAGGCTATTCCGGGTATGGCCGTGGCGATTATCTACGAGGAGAAACCTTATTACTTTACCTGGGGTAAAGCCGATATCGCCAATAACCACCCAGTCACGCAGCAAACGCTGTTTGAATTAGGGTCGGTCAGTAAGACGTTTAACGGCGTGTTGGGCGGCGACGCTATCGCCCGCGGCGAAATTAAGCTCAGCGATCCGGTCACGAAATACTGGCCAGAACTGACAGGCAAACAGTGGCGGGGTATCAGCCTGCTGCACTTAGCCACCTATACAGCGGGTGGCCTACCGCTGCAGATCCCCGATGAAGTTACGGATAAAGCCGCATTACTGCGCTTTTATCAAAACTGGCAACCACAATGGACTCCGGGCGCTAAGCGTCTTTACGCTAACTCCAGCATTGGTCTGTTTGGTGCGCTGGCGGTGAAACCTTCAGGTATGAGCTACGAAGAGGCAATGACCAGACGCGTCCTGCAACCATTAAAACTGGCGCATACCTGGATTACGGTTCCGCAAAGCGAACAAAAAAATTATGCCTGGGGCTATCGCGAAGGGAAGCCTGTACACGTTTCTCCGGGACAACTTGACGCCGAAGCCTATGGCGTGAAATCCAGCGTTATCGATATGGCCCGCTGGGTTCAGGCCAACATGGACGCCAGCCACGTTCAGGAGAAAACGCTCCAGCAGGGCATTGAGCTTGCGCAGTCTCGTTACTGGCGTATTGGTGATATGTACCAGGGATTAGGCTGGGAGATGCTGAACTGGCCGCTGAAAGCTGATTCGATCATCAACGGCAGCGACAGCAAAGTGGCATTGGCAGCGCTTCCCGCCGTTGAGGTAAACCCGCCAGCACCTGCCGTGAAAGCCTCATGGGTGCATAAAACGGGATCCACAGGTGGATTTGGCAGCTACGTTGCCTTCGTTCCAGAAAAAAACCTTGGCATAGTGATGCTGGCAAACAAAAGCTACCCCAACCCGGCTCGCGTCGAGGCGGCCTGGCGCATTCTTGAAAAACTGCAATAACTGACAGAGGGGTCCGGTAAATCGGACCTCCTTTCTTGCTCTTTTTTTCCTGCTGTCATCTACACTTAACAAAAAACAGTAAGGAAAACACTATGCGCATTCTGCCCGTCGTTGCTGCAGTTACGACTGCATTCCTGGTTGTCGCTTGCAGCTCCCCAACACCGCCGAAAGGCGTTACCGTGGTGAATAACTTTGATGCCAAACGCTATCTGGGAACATGGTATGAAATTGCGCGCTTCGACCATCGTTTCGAACGCGGGTTGGATAAAGTGACCGCAACGTACAGCTTGCGCGACGACGGCGGCATCAACGTTATTAACAAGGGCTATAATCCTGACAGGGAGATGTGGCAGAAAACGGAAGGGAAAGCCTATTTCACCGGCGACCCAAGCACGGCCGCGCTTAAAGTATCATTCTTCGGCCCCTTCTATGGTGGGTATAACGTAATTGCACTCGACCGGGAATATCGTCACGCGCTGGTTTGCGGTCCGGATCGCGACTACCTGTGGATCCTTTCACGGACCCCAACTATTTCAGATGAAATGAAACAGCAAATGTTAGCCATCGCGACCCGGGAAGGGTTTGAGGTGAATAAGCTGATTTGGGTGAAACAGCCTGGCGCTTAGTGAGTGCTCAGCTTCAGACCAATAATGCCAGCAACGATCAGCCCAAGGCTCAGCAAACGCGCCGGGCTGGCAGATTCACCCAGCAGCAAAATCCCTGTAATGGCCGCCCCGACGGCGCCAATGCCGGTCCAGACCGCATAAGCGGTTCCTACAGGTAATGTGCGCATTGCCCAGGAGAGCATGGCAATACTGACGATCATCGCCGCAATAGTGATAATGCTTGGCGTAAGACGCGTAAAACCGTGGGTATATTTCAGGCCAATCGCCCAGACGACTTCGAGCAAACCTGCAATTAATAAAACGATCCAGGACATATCAGGCTCCAGAACAATGGGGCCGTCCCCGGTGAAAGAAGCGTTTGCAGGTCGTCCTACAAAGCTGATGTGTGAAATGGCATTTTTGCCCGGAAGAAAATGAATTTCAACCTTTTTATTCACTGCCAGCTAAAAGCAAGAATTAAGCATAATTAGCGGCGTAGTTCCCGCATTTGGCACTCATCGGAGTTCTCTATGATGAAGGGCTTTCTGAAACCGGAAAGTCGATTGCCCCTCTTCTGAATGCGAAACGTTTATGCTTAAAATTTTAGTGATTGACCGGTGCCACTTTACCCGCACAGGGATAGAGGCCTTGCTTAATCATTCTGGCAGGTTCAGCTCTTCATTTCTGGTATCAGGAATCAATAATCTCCTGTTAGCAAAAGAGCATATTTTGCAATGGAAACCGCATCTGGTGATCGCGGATTTATACAGTTTTATTAGCGAGACGCACTCCAGTCCGCCAATTAACCCTTTTTTTATGAGTTGTGGCGTCATCCCACTGATTTTACTGCAATCAGCAGATAGACAGCATGCCCCCATCGCACCCTCTCAATTCGTCGCCCATTCGGTCTTGACCAAGCACACCACGCTGAACACACTCTCCCACACAATTCAGGAAGCACTTCAGGTTCGCCCCGCATTAGAAATACCCAAAAACGCCACGCCTTTGCTTACGCCGCAGGAGGAGAAAGTATTATCAATGTGGATGGATGGTGTGAGTAACAATGCCATTGCCGCCGCACTCAGCATACATGGCAAAACGGTCTACACCTATAAGCGGAATATCCGTATGAAACTGCACCTGGGGAACCGCTTCTCGCCGTTTCTGTCACTCCCAAGGAAGGGAGATTAACGGTACGACACGACGTCGTACCGTTCTTCATTATTGCTGAGCTTTTGTCGCTGCACCAGAAATGGCGCTACCGCCTTCAGAAATATCCTGTCCTACGCCTCGTGTGGTATTACACGCGGTTAAAACGGAAGAAAGTACCAACACAGAAAAGATCGCAGCAATTGTCTTCTTAACCATAACGTCTTCCTTTTCTAGCCAATATTGTTTGTGTATAGCTACTTAATAATAGACAAGATCTGGGAGTGTGATGGATAAACAATCGTTTTTAAGACTATATGAAATGATTAGCTGGCAGCGTGAGAGATTGAATTGCCAAGATGTTTGATGTCTTCACCGAAGCCGCGCGCGGTATTGCATCCCGTCAGGAGGGTGCTGGTGAAAAGGAGTAGCATTACAAGACCGAGAAGACGTTTCATCATTCCTGCCCTGGAAAAAATATGGCGCAGCAACCTGCGCCATAAGATCAAATGGAAGACTTATTTTACGCGAGAAACGTATTCGCCGGAGCGGGTATCCACTTTGATCACTTCGCCGATCTGTACGAACAGCGGAACTTTAACGACTGCGCCGGTAGACAGGGTAGCCGGTTTGCCGCCAGTACCAGCGGTATCGCCTTTCAGACCTGGGTCGGTTTCAACAACTTCCAGCTCAACGAAGTTCGGCGGAGTTACAGAGATCGGCTGACCGTTCCACAGGGTCACGATGCATTCAGCCTGGTCCAGCAGCCATTTAGCGTTATCGCCTACCGCTTTCTCGTCAGCAGCCAGCTGTTCGAAAGTGGTGTTATTCATAAAGTGCCAGAACTCACCGTCGCTATACAGGAAAGTCAGGTTCATGTCGGCTACGTCTGCGCCTTCAGCGGAGTCAGTAGACTTGAAGGTTTTCTCTACGCGAGTACCGGTCAGCAGGCGACGCAGCTTAACGCGCGCAAACGCCTGGCCTTTACCTGGTTTAACGAATTCGCTGGCTTCAACCGCATAAGGTTCGCCGTCCAACATGATTTTAAGACCAGCACGAAAATCGTTGCTATAGTACGTTGCCATAAGGCCCTCTGAAAATTGTTAACTGGTAGCTAAGCCACAAAATGGCGCATATTGTAACCCTAAATACCCCATCCAGAGAAGATTGGTTATCGCAACTTGCCGATGTTGTGACCGATCCCGATGAACTTCTGCATCTTTTGAATATAGACGCAGATGAAAAACTGTTGGCCGGACGCGATGCGAGACGGCTTTTCGCCCTGCGCGTGCCGCGCGCGTTTATTGCCCGCATGGAGAAAGGTAACCCGGACGATCCGCTTTTGCGTCAGGTACTTACCTCCCAGGAAGAGTTTGTTGCCGCGCCAGGCTACTCAACCGATCCGCTGGAAGAACAGCACAGTGTGGTTCCCGGTCTGCTGCATAAATATCGCAATCGGGCACTGTTGCTGGTCAAAGGCGGTTGTGCGGTGAATTGTCGCTATTGCTTCCGTCGACACTTCCCATATGCCGAAAACCAAGGCAATAAACGCAACTGGCAGGTCGCTCTCGACTACATTACCGCGCATCCTGAGCTGGATGAAATCATCTTCTCTGGTGGCGATCCGTTAATGGCCAAAGACCACGAACTGGACTGGTTGCTCACGCAACTGGAAGCCATTCCGCACATTAAACGCCTGCGTATTCACAGCCGTTTGCCGATAGTGATCCCTGCGCGCATTACCGAAGGACTGGTCGAACGTTTTGCGCGCTCCACGCTGCAGATTCTGCTGGTCAATCACATTAACCATGCCAATGAAGTTGATGAGACGTTTCGCCAGGCGATGAGTAGTCTGCGCGCCGCGGGCGTTACGCTACTCAACCAAAGCGTATTGCTGCGTGGCGTGAACGATAACGCACAAACCCTGGCTAACCTTAGCAACGCACTATTTGATGCCGGTGTGATGCCCTATTACCTGCACGTGCTGGATAAAGTACAGGGTGCCGCCCACTTTATGGTCAGCGATGATGAAGCGCGTCACATTATGCGTGAACTCCTGACACTGGTTTCCGGTTACATGGTCCCCAAACTGGCGCGTGAAATTGGCGGAGAGCCAAGTAAAACGCCGTTGGACCTGCAGTTACGCCAACAATAACCATTATTGAGTGTCCGATTCCGGACACTCGCTATCGATCACGATTATTTAATATCCCTGCAGGTGGAGCCGCACTTTTAATATGTGCTATTTTAACTCGCAGCGCGCAATTAGTTATTTGCAAAACATATAAATCAAGTCAAATCTAGATTTTCAATAAATATATGGTTAGGGAGAACCTTTGATGGCTATCAGTATTAAAGGTATTAATACCGGTGTTATTCGTCAGAAGAATGAATTTGTTGCCTTGGCATTGAAGATTAAAGAACAAAGAAATAAAGAGTCGCTGTTTTTTCTCTCTCCGCTTGGGCTAAGAGATCTGCTTATCGCGCTCGAGAGCAGGCTCTATATGAAGCAACAGCTTAGCGAAGACGCACGTTTGCAATATGAAAAAGAACGTGACAAAGCCAGCAAAAAGATGCACGAAAACATTCCGTTAATTCAGGAAGATGAGCTAAAAAATGCGGATATTAACCGTCGCATAGATTCACTGACGTTAGTGGATGATAAAGGGGAAAACTTAGCATTTTCTCTGACGCTGCATGACGGGAAAACAGATGAATTACTGGTTAATGAATTACAGATTCAGGTGTTGGCGCATGCAATTATTCATGCAATAAATAATGCTGGCATGCGGGATTTAGCGCTACGAATTACATCGCTGCTGGATTTCCTGCCGCTGTACGATGTGGATTGCCAGCAAAACGACAATCTGGAATACGACTCTTATACACAACCCGAATGGAAACATAACCTGTTTAATCATTATCTGGCGATTATTTACCGCTATACGGATGATAAAGGAAAAGCCCATTTCTGTGGTTCGGTAGTAAAAACTCGCGCCGCTTCCGGCAGCAAAGAGGCCGAAGCCATTACTCGCCGCCTGCTCGATTTCAGCCCACGGCTGAAAAAACTTGCCGGTGTACCGTGCCAGGTATTTATCAGAACGTTGACGGATGATAAGACGCAAAAGCTCAATCAGGATCAGTGCCTGCGAGCACTGCATCATTTACGCGTTCAGTCTGCACATAAGACTCAGAATGCCTGATGGCGCTGCGCTTATCAGGCCTACGATTGCATGAGTCTGTCCAGGCCACTTTATTACACAAAATCATTCAATCTGCATCGCGGCGGCAAGTGAAGAAAATCCCCAGGAGCATAGATAACTATGTGACTGGGGTTTCACAGCGCAGCCAACAAAGAGGCTGGTTGAAGGATGAAGTGTAATCAGTTAGGGCACTTATAAACCTGTCCAATCATCTCACTGGCGGTAGGAACAAAGCTGGACAGCATTCCCTGCGATGGGCTGCTGACACCATAAATCACGTTACCGCCCATTGCCGCAGCCTGGTTACGCAGATCGTTTGCTGCGCCACGCATTGAGCCGCCCTCTTCGCCGTGCTGGCCAGAAAGCCAGTTGCTTTGCTTACCGGTTGCCGTGCCTATCAGTTGGCACTCTGCGCCAGGCTTGTCTTCGACAAAGCGTACGCTTTGCCCGGCTGAACTCAGTTCGTTGCTGGAGCTACAACCCGCCATCAGTAGCGCGGCACCAACGATCCCTGCTAAATATTTCACGTGCATGTCATTCCCCATGATCAATTAGTTGGACGTTATGTCCGTAGCTGAATCATATACTAAAAAGATGACCAAAAGAAAAACCCCCGGACATTTCTGCCCAGGGGTTTCTCAATTCTGAGAGGTTCAGAACAACATGATTACATCATGCCGCCCATTCCACCCATGCCGCCCATACCACCAGCAGCACCTAAGTCAGGTGCATCGCCTTTCGGCAGGTCGGTAACCATGCACTCGGTGGTGATCATCAGACCCGCAACAGAAGCCGCGTACTGCAGAGCAGAACGAGTTACTTTGGTTGGATCCAGGATACCCATGTCGATCATGTTGCCGTATTCTTCAGTTGCAGCGTTGTAACCGTAGTTACCGTCACCGGCTTTCACGGTGTTAGCCACTACAGACGGCTCTTCGCCGCAGTTCAGTACGATTTGACGCAGTGGAGATTCCATTGCGCGCAGCGCAACTTTGATACCTACGTTCTGGTCTTCGTTCTGACCTTTCAGGCCGGCAATTTTAGACGCTACGCGAATCAGCGCAACGCCACCACCAGCAACCACGCCTTCTTCTACCGCAGCACGGGTAGCGTGCAGGGCATCTTCAACGCGGGCTTTCTTCTCTTTCATTTCAACTTCAGTCGCAGCACCAACTTTGATAACCGCAACGCCGCCTGCCAGTTTCGCTACGCGCTCCTGCAGTTTTTCACGGTCATAGTCGGAAGTTGCTTCTTCGATCTGCTGACGAATCTGAGTCACGCGACCCTGGATTGCAGCTTCGTCGCCCACGCCATCGATGATGGTGGTGGTATCTTTGTTGATAACAACGCGTTTCGCCTGGCCCAGATCTTCCAGAGTTGCTTTTTCCAGCTCCATACCGATCTCTTCAGAGATAACGGTACCACCGGTCAGGGTAGCGATATCCTGCAGCATTGCTTTACGACGATCGCCGAAGCCAGGTGCTTTAACCGCAGCGACTTTCACGATACCGCGCATGGTGTTAACAACCAGAGTTGCCAGCGCTTCACCTTCAACATCTTCAGCGATGATCAGCAGCGGTTTGCCTGCTTTCGCTACAGCTTCCAGAACCGGCAGCATTTCGCGGATGTTGGAGATTTTCTTGTCAGCCAGCAGGATGAACGGGCTTTCCAGTTCTACTGCGCCAGTTTCCGGCTTGTTGATGAAGTAAGGAGACAGATAGCCACGGTCGAACTGCATACCTTCAACCACGTCCAGTTCGTCCTGCAGACCGGTACCGTCTTCAACGGTGATCACGCCTTCTTTACCGACTTTGTCCATCGCTTCAGCGATCAGTTTACCTACGGTTTCGTCGGAGTTAGCGGAGATGGTACCAACCTGAGCAATAGCTTTAGAGTCGGAGCACGGTACGGACAGTGCTTTCAGTTCTTCAACAGCAGCAGCGACAGCTTTGTCGATACCACGTTTCAGATCCATCGGGTTCATGCCCGCAGCAACGGCTTTCAGACCTTCAGTGATGATGGACTGAGCCAGTACGGTTGCGGTGGTGGTACCGTCACCTGCAGCGTCGTTCGCTTTAGAGGCAACTTCTTTCACCATCTGCGCACCCATGTTTTCGAACTTGTCTTCCAGTTCGATTTCACGTGCTACGGAAACACCATCTTTAGTGATGGTCGGTGCACCGAAAGATTTATCCAGAACTACGTTACGGCCTTTTGGGCCGAGGGTAACTTTCACTGCATCTGCCAGTACGTTTACGCCGCGCAGCATTTTCACACGAGCGTCGTTACCGAATTTTACGTCTTTAGCTGCCATTTTCTCTTTCCCTTAAATTCGTATGTTCAGTGTCGTTCGCGGATTAGGCTTCAACAATTGCCAGGATGTCGCTTTCAGACATGATCAACACTTCTTCATTGTCGATCTTCTCAGATTTAACACCGTAGCCATCGTTGAAAATAACGATATCGCCGACTTTCACGTCCAGCGGCTGTACGGTACCGTTGTCCAGGATGCGACCCTTACCGACAGCGATGATTTCGCCACGAGTTGATTTACCTGCTGCAGAACCAGTCAGTACGATGCCGCCAGCAGATTTGGATTCAACTTCTTTACGTTTGACGATCACACGATCATGTAACGGACGAATACTCATTGATAGCTCTCCTTTGAGAAAGTCTTTATCAGTTATGGGTGACGCCGGCCCGTAAACGGTTTCCCGGCTAGTGACCAGAGAGATGGGGATGGGGTTTTGTGCCTTCAAGGGGGCAAGCGAAAAAAATTTTTTATCAGCAGAAAATCCCGTCAAAACGCCGACACACCTCACATTTCATAACGATTTCAGTCACGTCGTCATAAGCAAATCCGATTGTGATACCATCAAAAATCTGCGTTGTAGCCCGGTCAATGGGCATAATCGGATAACCACTTATGAGCGGACTGAAACAAGAGCTGGGACTGGCTCAGGGCGTTGGCCTGTTGTCGACATCATTGTTAGGTACAGGCGTTTTCGCCGTCCCCGCGCTGGCTGCGCTGGTGGCTGGCAATAACAGCCTGTGGGCCTGGCCGGTGCTGATTGTTTTGGTCTTTCCGGTGGCGATTGTCTTCGCCGTACTGGGTCGTCATTTCCCCAGCGCAGGCGGTGTGGCGCATTTTGTCGGCATGGCCTTTGGTTCACGACTGGAGCGCGTCACCGGATGGCTATTTTTGTCGGTCATTCCTGTCGGCTTGCCTGCGGCATTGCACATCGCCGCCGGATTCGGTCAGGCGATGTTTGGCTGGCATGACGAGCAGCTTCTGCTGGCTGAGCTGGGTACGCTGGCATTGGTTTGGTACATCGGCTCCCGCGGCGCAAGCTCAAGCGCTAATCTGCAAACGGTCATTGCCGGACTGATTGTTGCCCTCGTTGTTGCTATCTGGTGGGCGGGCGATCTGAAACCAGGCGAAATACCCTTCCCTGCAATTAGCGATATTGAACTCCCCGGTCTGTTCGCCGCGCTGTCGGTGATGTTCTGGTGTTTTGTTGGCCTCGAAGCGTTTGCTCACCTGGCGTCTGAATTCAAAAATCCGGAACGAGACTTCCCACGCGCGCTGATGATTGGCCTGCTGCTGGCTGGATCTGTTTATTGGGCATGCACCGTCGTCGTTCTCCATTTTGGTGCCTACGGCGAGCAAATGGCCGCCGCAGCATCGCTGCCAGAAATCGTCGTGCAACTGTTTGGTGTACAGGCACTGTGGGTCGCCTGCATCATTGGTTATTTGGCCTGTTTTGCCAGCCTCAACATTTATATTCAAAGTTTCGCTCGACTGGTCTGGTCGCAAGCGCAGTATAAGCCTGAGAGTTATCTGGCTCGTCTGTCCCCCCGCCACCTTCCGCGCAATGCGCTAAACGCCGTATTGGGCTGCTGCGTAGTCAGTACTCTGTGCATCTATATGCTGCAAATCAATCTCGATGCGTTAATCGTCTACGCCAACGGCATCTTTATTATGATTTATTTGCTGTGCATGTTGGCGGGTTGTCGATTACTGAAAGGGCATTACCGCGCACTGGCGGTCATTGGTGGTCTGCTGTGCCTACTACTACTGGCAATGGTCGGCTGGAAGAGTTTGTACGCGTTGATTATGCTGGCAGGGCTGTGGCTGTTTTTACCCCGCAGGCCGGATAAAGCAACGTTGACGCCATCATCCGGCCTATAAACACTTTTGCCGGATGGCGCTAACGCTTATCCGGCCTACATACTGAGCCTTAATCCCGACGATCGTCTTTATGTTCGATGCTGTCGCGCTTGTCATCCTTGCGCTGAAATTCACCATCAAAAGTCTCACCGCCACCGGTTCCGGCGCTAAAACCACCGCCAGGCATACGCGAAAAACGTAAATGTGGCAGCAGTTTCATCGTTAGATGTTTTTGCACCGGGGGTAATAAAAGAAGAAGACCGAGGAAATCGGTGAAAAAACCAGGCAGTACCAACAGCAGACCGGCGATAATCAGCGATACACTTTTGATCATTTCTGCAGCCGGACTTTCACCAGCCGCCATTTTTTGTTGCATCAGTAAAAAGTTCTTAAATCCCTGATTACGAACCAGAGACATACCGATAACCGACGTAAAAATAACCAAAATCAGCGTCATCAGGACGCCCATCACATGGGCAACCTGAATAAAAATAGATATCTCTATGTAAACATAGAGAAAAATGGCAAGTAATGGTATCCAGCGCAAAGGGATCTCCTGTTAATAACAGCCGTTTTGTTCAACTTCTGTTCGAAAAATTATGTTAATCGCATCGATTTGATATTGTGGTGGTTAGCAAAATTTCAAGTGGCTTGTACACTAATATTTAGGGTTAATCACAAAGGGGTGATCCATTTCACAGAATAATAAATAAGGGGTAAATTCCACGCTTTAAGTGATCCAGATTACGGTAGAAATCCTTAACCAGCATATGATCTCGGGTATCAGACCGATGCAGGGGATAATCGTCGGTCGAGAAACAATCGAAATCACATATATCCTGTGTGTTTAGTCAAATCATTGGCAGCTTGAAAAAGAAGGTTCACATGTTAAACAACATTCGTATCGAAGAAGACTTGTTGGGTACCAGGGAAGTTCCAGCGGACGCCTACTACGGTGTCCACACTCTGAGAGCGATTGAAAACTTCTACATTAGCAACAGCAAAATCAGCGATATTCCTGAATTTGTTCGCGGTATGGTAATGGTTAAAAAGGCAGCGGCAATGGCCAACAAAGAGCTGCAAACCATTCCTAAGAGTGTGGCAAATGCCATCATCGCGGCGTGTGATGAAGTCCTGAATAACGGAAAATGCATGGATCAGTTCCCGGTAGACGTTTACCAGGGTGGTGCGGGTACCTCCGTCAACATGAACACCAACGAAGTTCTGGCCAATATCGGTCTGGAACTGATGGGTCACCAGAAAGGTGAATATCAGTACCTGAACCCGAACGACCACGTTAACAAATGTCAGTCTACCAACGATGCATACCCAACTGGCTTCCGTATCGCTGTATACGCATCCATCATCAAACTGATTGATGCACTGAACCAGCTGCGTGAAGGCTTTGAGAAAAAAGCCGATGAATTCCAGGACATCCTGAAAATGGGTCGTACCCAGCTGCAGGATGCTGTACCGATGACTCTCGGTCAGGAATTCCGTGCTTTCAGCGTACTGCTGAAAGAAGAAGTGAAAAACATTGGGCGTACCGCTGAGCTGCTGCTGGAAGTTAACCTCGGCGCAACAGCAATCGGTACTGGTCTGAACACGCCGAAAGAGTACTCTCCGCTGGCAGTACAGAAACTGGCTGAAGTCACTGGCTTCGCCTGTGTTCCGGCAGAAGACCTGATTGAAGCAACTTCTGACTGTGGCGCATACGTTATGGTGCACGGCGCACTGAAACGTCTGGCTGTGAAGATGTCCAAAATCTGTAACGACCTGCGTTTGCTCTCCTCTGGTCCGCGTGCGGGTCTGAACGAGATCAACCTGCCGGAACTGCAGGCTGGGTCTTCTATCATGCCAGCTAAAGTGAACCCGGTTGTTCCGGAAGTCGTAAACCAGGTTTGCTTCAAAGTCATCGGTAACGACATCACTGTCACCATGGCATCTGAAGCTGGTCAGCTGCAGCTGAACGTAATGGAGCCGGTCATTGGTCAGGCAATGTTTGAATCCATTCACATTCTGAGCAACGCTTGCTACAACCTGCTGGAAAAATGCGTTAGTGGTATCACTGCTAACAAAGAAGTCTGTGAAGCGTTTGTATTCAACTCCATCGGCATCGTTACTTACCTCAACCCGTTCATCGGTCACCACAACGGCGACATCGTCGGTAAAATTTGTGCCGAAACTGGTAAGAGCGTACGTGAAGTTGTCCTGGAACGCGGTCTGTTGACCGAGTCTGAACTGGACGATATCTTCTCTGCACAGAACCTGATGCACCCTGCTTATAAAGCAAAACGTTATACTGATGAAAGCGAACAGTAATCGTGTAGGGTAGTACCGGAGAAGGCACGTCATGATGACGTGCCTTTTTTCTTACTCGAAGTTACTTAAAAACAACAATTTAATATCAACTTGTTAAACAACAAGGAAGGCTAATATGATAGTTTTAGAACTTATCATCGTTTTGCTGGCAATCTTTTTAGGTGCCAGACTTGGGGGTATCGGTATTGGATTTGCAGGTGGGCTGGGTGTTCTGGTTCTTGCCGCTATCGGCGTAAAACCAGGTAATATTCCGTTCGATGTTATTTCCATTATCATGGCGGTTATCGCTGCTATCTCTGCCATGCAGATTGCCGGTGGTCTGGACTACCTGGTTCACCAAACTGAAAAACTGCTGCGTAAAAACCCGAAATACATCACGATCCTTGCACCTATCGTGACCTATTTCCTGACTATCTTTGCCGGTACTGGCAACATCTCTCTGGCAACGCTGCCGGTTATCGCTGAAGTTGCGAAGGAACAAGGTATCAAGCCTTGCCGTCCGCTCTCTACCGCAGTGGTTTCTGCACAGATTGCGATTACGGCTTCTCCAATCTCCGCAGCCGTGGTTTACATGTCTTCCGTCATGGAAGGTCATGGCATCAGCTACATTCACCTGCTGTCCGTGGTCATTCCGTCCACCCTGCTGGCCGTTCTGGTGATGTCCTTCCTGATCACCGCACTGTTCAACTCCAAACTGTCTGACGACCCGATTTATCGTAAGCGTCTGGAAGAAGGCCTGGTTGAACTGCGCGGTGAAAGACAAGTTGAAATCAAAGCTGGCGCGAAAACCTCCGTTTGGCTGTTCCTGCTGGGCGTGGTTTGCGTAGTTGTATACGCCATCATCAACAGCCCAAGCCTTGGCCTGGTCGCTAAACCGCTGATGAACACCACCAACGCAATCCTGATCATCATGCTGAGCGTCGCGACGCTGACCACGATCGTCTGCCGCGTTGAAACTGACTCCATCCTGAACTCCAGCACCTTCAAAGCCGGTATGAGCGCCTGTATTTGTATCCTTGGTGTTGCATGGCTGGGTGATACCTTCGTATCTCACAACATTGACTGGATCAAAGATACTGCAGGTAGCGTAATTCAGGGTCATCCGTGGCTGCTGGCGGTCATCTTCTTCTTTGCTTCCGCGCTGCTGTACTCTCAGGCTGCAACCGCTAAAGCACTGATGCCGATGGCTCTGGCTCTGAACGTTTCCCCACTGACGGCTGTTGCATCTTTCGCCGCTGTTTCTGGTCTGTTCATTCTGCCAACCTACCCAACTCTGGTTGCGGCGGTTCAGATGGATGACACCGGTACAACTCGCATCGGTAAATTCGTCTTTAACCATCCGTTCTTCATCCCAGGTACTCTGGGTGTGGTTCTGGCTGTCTGCTTCGGCTTCTTGCTGGGCAGCTTCATGCTGTAAGACTTTACTGCAGGGTGCCTTCGCGCCCTGCAGTTCCTCCTCCCCACCCCGCTTTAGCTAACATCCTTCCCTCGTCCGTTGTATAGTGACCATTCTTTTGCTGGTTACTCTGTTCTTTCGAGGTGTTTATGCTTGATGTAAAGAGTCAGGATATTTCCATCCCCGATACCGTTGTGGTGCTCTGTACCGCCCCGGATGAAGCAACCGCCCAGGATCTCGCCGCCAAAGTGCTGGCGGAAAAGCTGGCTGCCTGCGTGACCCTGCTACCCGGTGCGACCTCCCTCTACTATTGGGAAGGCAAACTGGAACAGGAATATGAAGTGCAGATGATTTTAAAAACCACCGTCACACACCAGCAAGCCCTTCTCGATTGCCTGAAGTCACAACATCCGTATCAAACGCCTGAACTTCTGGTTTTACCCGTCACTCACGGAGACTTTGATTACCGCTCATGGCTCAACGCATCCTTACGCTGATCCTGCTGCTGTGCAGCACATCTACCTTTGCTGGATTATTTGACGCGCCTGGCCGCTCGCAGTTTGTACCTGCCGATCGGGCGTTTGTTTTTGATTTTCAGCAAAACCAACACGATCTGAACCTCACATGGCAGGTTAAAGATGGCTATTATCTGTATCGCAAACAGATAAGCATTACGCCATCTCAGGCCGATATTGCCGAGATAAAACTGCCGCCAGGCGTCTGGCATGAAGATGAGTTTTACGGCAAAAGTGAGATTTACCGTAAACAGCTGACTATCCCGATCACGGTCAATCAGGCTAAGTCTGGCGCAACATTAACGATCACATACCAGGGCTGCGCCGACGCCGGATTTTGCTATCCACCAGAAACAAAAACGGTGCCATTAAGTGAAGTGTCTACCGGTGCCGCGGCCTCCCCTGCGCCAGCCCCAGCCACTACAGATCCGCAAGAGAAACCGCAGCCCACGGCCCAACTTCCCTTTTCCGCACTATGGGCATTGCTGATTGGAATTGGTATCGCGTTTACGCCTTGCGTACTGCCGATGTATCCGCTGATTTCCGGAATCGTACTGGGTGGCAAGCAACGCTTATCAACCGGGCGGGCACGGCTGCTGACGTTTATCTATGTCCAGGGGATGGCGCTCACCTATACCGCCCTGGGTCTGGTTGTTGCTGCCGCCGGTTTACAGTTCCAGGCTGCGCTTCAGCATCCCTACGTCCTGATTGGCCTTGCCGTCATCTTTACGCTGCTGGCTCTGTCGATGTTTGGCTTGTTCACACTGCAACTGCCTTCATCGCTGCAAACGCGCCTCACGCTAATGAGTAACCGCCAGCAAGGCGGAGCTCCCGGCAGCGTCTTTGCGATGGGGGCGATTGCTGGCCTCATCTGTTCTCCTTGCACAACGGCCCCGCTAAGCGCGATTTTGCTGTATATCGCTCAGAGCGGGAACATGTGGCTGGGAGGCGGCACGCTGTATCTGTACGCGCTGGGGATGGGATTACCTCTGATGCTGATTACCGTATTTGGCAATCGCCTGTTGCCTAAAAGCGGCCCATGGATGGAACATGTCAAAACCGCTTTTGGCTTTGTCATTCTGGCGCTTCCCGTCTTCTTACTCGAACGTATCGTTGGTGACGAGTGGGGCGTTCGCTTATGGTCACTGTTAGGCGTCGCGTTCTTTGGCTGGGCGTTCATTACCAGCCTGCAGGCAAAGCACGCCTGGATGCGTATCGTGCAGATTGTCCTGTTAGCCGCAGCACTGGTATGCGTGCGTCCACTGCAAGACTGGACGTTCGGCGCGCCGCATACTCAACCCCAGGCACACCTTAACTTCACGCCGGTGGCATCGGTAGATGCGTTAAATCAAGCGCTGGAGCAAGCTAAAGGCAGGCCAGTCATGCTGGATCTGTATGCCGACTGGTGTGTAGCCTGTAAGGAATTTGAAAAGTACACGTTCAGTAATCCGCAGGTTCAGCAAGCGCTAGGCAACACGGTGCTGTTGCAAGCGGATGTGACAGCAAACAATGCCCAGGATGTCGCTCTGCTGAAACATCTACAGGTTTTAGGTTTGCCGACTATCTTGTTCTTTGATGCGGAGGGAAAAGAGCATCCGGAGGCCCGGGTAACGGGTTTTATGGATGCCGCTACCTTCAGCGCACATTTGCGCGATCGCCAACCGTGAGCGACACTTGCAACAGGAAATACGGAGGAGAATACCGTGCAACGTGAAGATGTCCTGGGAGAAGCCCTGAAATTACTTGAGGTGCAAGGGATAGCCAATACCACGCTGGAAATGGTGGCCGAACGTATCGATTATCCTCTGGATGAACTGCAGCGCTTTTGGCCCGATAAAGAGGCCATTCTGTACGATGCGCTACGTTACCTCAGCCAGCGGGTGGATATCTGGCGGCGTCAGCTTTTGCTGGATGACACCCTGAGCGCTGAGCAGAAATTGCTGGCGCGCTACACCGCACTGTCCGAATGCGTGAGCAATAATCGCTATCCCGGCTGTCTGTTCATCGCCGCCTGTACGTTTTACCCTGATCCCGGGCATCCGATCCATCAGTTAGCCGATCAGCAAAAAAAGGCAGCACATGACTTCACCCATGAACTGCTCACGACGCTGGAAGTTGACGACCCGGCAATGGTCGCCAAACAGATGGAACTGGTGCTGGAAGGCTGCCTGAGCCGCATGCTGGTTAATCGTAGTCATGCTGATGTCGAAACGGCACACCACCTGGCTGAAGATATCTTACGCTTTGCCCAGTGCCGAATGGGCGGTGCGCTGACCTAAGCGAGCATTATCTGTTTTAGCCGCATCTGTCGGGAAGATTTGTGCAAACTTCAGGCATAACCATGCAGATTGCCGCAATATTAAGCGGTTGAACAATGTTTCCAGAAATTTGATTGACTGACAGACGTGAATACGGTTTAATGCGCCCCGTTGCCCGGATAGCTCAGTCGGTAGAGCAGGGGATTGAAAATCCCCGTGTCCTTGGTTCGATTCCGAGTCCGGGCACCACTATTCAGAAGAACCCGCCTATGGCGGGTTTTTTGCTTTCAGGGTTCTGATCGTTCTGTCCACAGCGACTCCTACCCTACCTCATCACGCCAGTTAAACCTTTCAGTGAGACCACGATGGTACTGCAAAAAATATAGCGGTATCAGGCACACCTCTTTTTCTGACGTACTTAACCGTAGGCCAGATTTGAGTAATTTATCTGAACAACCTTGGGCACTGAACCAGCGGATGAAGGAACCGGGCATAGAGTAGCCAGGATTCTGCAGGTAGCGAATAACCCGATCGCGTTGCAAGGTACGCACATTCATCCCCAGGGGCTGGAACTGGTCGCCGCCTCGATATCTGAAGCAAACGCCAGGGAGTAAAGGCCAACCTTAATCTACAATTGCCATCATACCGAGCAAATAGTGAGTCAACGAGGAATCTGGATGGTGAAAACAAAAATCATACAGTCAGCGCAGGGGGCTCATGCCTATCCGTTGCTGATCAAGAGCCTACTGCTGTCGGGTGGGCGTTCTCATCCCGAGCGAGAAATCGTCTACGCCGATAAGCTCCGTTACGACTATCGTACCCTCAAACAGCGCATTCATCGCCTGGCAAACATGCTGACAGCGGCCGGTGTCATGCCTGGAGACACCGTCGCCTTGCTGGATTGGGACAGCCATCGCGCCCTCGAGTGCTTCTTCGCGGTACCCATGATTGGTGCCGTGCTGCACACGGTGAACGTCCGCTTCTCGGCGGACCAAATCGCTTACACCATGAATCATGCCGAGGACAACCTGGTACTGGTGCACGACGACTTCTTGCCGGTTGTCGAGTCACTGGCAGAGACACTGACCACTGTCCGGGGATACATCCAGCTTAGTGACGAAGAATCGAAGGCGACCAGCCTGCCGGTGCTAGGGGAATATGAGACCCTGCTGGCCGCAGCGGGAGAACTCTTTGACTTCCCCGACTTCGATGAAAACTCGATAGCTACCTTGTTCTATACCACTGGAACCACGGGCAATCCCAAGGGAGTCTACTTCAGCCATCGCCAGTTGGTCCTGCACACGCTCAATGAGCTGGGTCTCCTGGCTGCCCACGAGGGACAGTCGCTGCTACGATCGAACGATGTCTACATGCCGATCACCCCTATGTTCCACGTGCATGCCTGGGGCGCTCCCTATGTCGCAACAATGCTGGGTGTGAAGCAGGTATATCCCGGTCGTTACGAACCCAACAAACTGGTACGGTTTTATCACGATGAGGGTGTGACCTTCTCGCATTGTGTGCCAACCATTTTGCAGATGATCCTTGAGTGCGAAGAAGCCACGCAGACTGATCTGTCAGGATGGAAGATGTTACTCGGTGGCAGTTCACTGTCCCTTGGACTGGCGACACAGGCCCACCATAGGGGCATACGCATTCACGCCGGCTATGGCATGTCTGAGACCTGTCCCCTGCTCTGTATGACCCACTTAAGCGATGCCGAGCTGGCCCTTCCCATGGATGAACAGTTACCCCTGCGGATTCGGACCGGCCTGCCTGTCCCGTTGGTGGATCTGCGTATCGTCGATGGCGAAGGTCGGGAGGTGGTGCACGACGGAGAAGCCCTGGGCGAAATAGTGGTGCGAGCCCCTTGGTTGACTCAGGGCTACCTGAAGGAACCCGAGAAAGGGGCTGAGCTATGGAATGGCAGTTGGCTGCACACCGGCGACATAGCCTCTATCGATCCCCATGGGATAGTGGAAATCAAGGATCGCATCAAAGACGTAATCAAGACGGGTGGTGAGTGGATAAGCACGCTGGAGCTGGAGAGCCTCATCAGCTCACACGCGGCGGTCAGGTCGGTAGCCGTCGTCGGGATACCTGATGAGCAGTGGGGCGAACGCCCCCTGGCTCTGGTGGTTTGCAAGGAAGGGGAGGATCTGGAGCCGCAAGCCATAGCGACACATCTACAAGGATTCGTCGACCGCGGCCACATCACTAAATGGGCGATCCCACGACAGATAAGGATAGTCCCGGATATTCCCAAAACCAGCGTTGGCAAGATCAACAAGCGCCTGATTCGGGAGCTCGAAGCCAGCAATGGGAAGGATATCATTTAAGCGATCTGTCGCATTCACAGCGTAAGGTTAACAACAGTCACACTGCTTATATTTCAGGTAGCTTGCCGATATCAATGCTCTGCCGGGGAACTCACCGTCCCCGGGCGGATGCTGATCCCCCCTTTAGCAACATGGGGTTCTGGTCGATGTCAGGTCCTGCTGGACGAAAAACCCGTCCTCAGCGCCTTCCATTCAGCCTGATCATATACCTAAATCTGCTTTATTCAACAACGCCAGATTCACCATCACTCATGCTTTCTTTGCTTTGAATAAACCGCAGCGCCAAATAAAGGTCTGGTGCCAGAATCATGTCGTCGTCCTTCATTGTCGGTCGACTCTCTTTAAACCAGCGTGTTAACTCCGTTTTCCGGCCCGCAAGAATTAACTTAATCTGCCGCCCCTTCAGGTCCCGTTTTAACTCATTAATGGTTGCCAGGACGCTGATATCTGAATAGGTAAAGCAAGAAACGGCGTCAATGACCACCCATTTAGGTTGTAGTACTGCACCATCGACTAAATTCAAAACGCGGCGCTTAAAATAGGCCACATTAAAATAGGTCAGCGGTGAGTTAAATCGGTACATCAACACGCCAGGGATCATTTTCACATCAGTTGAATTACCTAATGAGTGAATCATCCCATTTTCGTCAATTCCCAATAAGTGTTCAGTAGGACGAAAAACTGTGCGCAGGAACTGCAACAGACCCAGCAATACCGCAAGGCCGATCCCCTGAATAACACCAATAATCAGAACACAGCCAAAGGTGAAGAACGCCAGGCGAAATGCGGGTTTATTTCTTCGCCTCAGATTCCAGAGTCCGCGTAAATCAATCAATGACCACGATGCATAAATTAGAACAATGCCTAATGCAGATACCGGAATAAATGGTAATGGCTGCGTGAAAAATACCACGACAATTCCGATGATTAAGGCTGCAACAACGGAAACCAGCTGGCTTTTCCCTCCGGTGGAGTCATTTACCGCAGTCCGGGAATCGGCTCCGCTAATCGCAAACCCCTGAGATAAGCCAGACATCAGATTCGCAACACCCAAAGCCCTGAACTCAGCATCAGCATTTATTTCGTATCCATTTTTCGCGGCAAAACTGCGAGCGGTTAGCATCAGGCTAACAAAACTGACTAATGCCAGGTTCAGCGCAGGGATCAATAAATCACGCGCCAGACCAGGCTGAAATGAGCCCCAGTGAACAACAGGCAAACCAGACTGGAAGCCCGATCCCCCAATAGTGGCAATACCATACTGCTGTGCAGATGTGATCCATACCAGCGCCGTTGTTATCACAATTGCAATCAACGGTGCTGGCCATTGGCTACGAAACGTTTTGATAGCTATTAAAATCGCTAACGTTAGGATGGAGATCCCTAAGGTTAATAAATGAATTTCCGAGAGTCGGCCTGGCAGGGCAATAATCTTCTCTATCACTTGCTCTTCATCAAGCGTAATCCCCAGCACCTTACCGAGTTGCCCGACAATAATCGTCACGGCAACGCCGTTAAGCAGCCCCGTTAGAATGGGATGAGAAAGCAGATCAGCAAGCGCACCCAGGCGAAACTTACTGGCAAGTAGACACCATCCTCCCATCATCACGGTCATGACGATTGTTAACTGCCAGTGGAGTTCTGGATTTCCGGCAGAAAGAGGAACCACAACTGCCGCAATTACCGCGCAGGTCGTGGCATCAGGGCCAACAATCAATTGGCGGGAAGAACCAAACAGTGCATAAGCTAGCATTGGCAAAACGCAGGAATATAACCCGACGATAGCCCCGACTCCCGCCAACTCAGCGTAAGCAATCGCAACCGGTAGTGCTACGGCAGCAACGGATAACCCGGCTTTAACATCATGTTTTAGCCAGCTTTTATCGTACGCTAATAAATTTTTTAGACCCGGCATGTAGTTTAATACCATTTTTCCGAACACTTTATTCTCCGGATAGACCCTTACTAATAGATAAAGGTACACGTAACTGTCGCAGGAGATCCTGATATTTTCGGGAGGTAATACAGATAATTCAGATTGGGTGTTTATCGTGTATGCCGCAGAATGGCTTGTGTTATGGAGGCTCAGGATATTGCTTTGCACCCGATGGTGCGGTGTCGTGATCTGCCTGATGCGCTGCGCTTATCAGGCCTGCACAATACGTTCAGCCCGGCGGTTTTACCCCGCACACACGCAAAAAAGCCCATCCGTCAGGATGGGCTTCTTCACTTTATTTGATGCCTGGCAGTTTATGGCGGGCGTCCTGCCCGCCACCCTCCGGGCCGTTGCTGCGCAACGTTCAAATCCGCTCCCGGCGGGTTTGTCCTCCTCAGGAGAGCGCTCACCGACAGACCACAGATAAAACAAAAGGCCCGGTCTTTCGACCGGGCCTTTCGCTTTTATTTGATGCCTGGCAGTTCCCTACTCTCGCATGGGGAGACCCCACACTACCATCGGCGCTACGGCGTTTCACTTCTGAGTTCGGCATGGGGTCAGGTGGGACCACCGCGCTACAGCCGCCAGGCAAATTCTGTTATTAACCCGCTTCTCGCCGGTTAATGTAATCTGTTTCAAGCTGAATGTCGTCTCTTCGCCAAAACATCTTCGGCGTTGTAAGGTTAAGCCTCACGGTTCATTAGTATCGGTTAGCTCAATGTATCGCTACACTTACACACCCGACCTATCAACGTCATCGTCTTTAACGTTCCTTCAGGAGACTTAAAGTCTCAGGGAGAACTCATCTCGGGGCAAGTTTCGTGCTTAGATGCTTTCAGCACTTATCTCTTCCGCATTTAGCTACCGGGCAATGCCATTGGCATGACAACCCGAACACCAGTGATGCGTCCACTCCGGTCCTCTCGTACTAGGAGCAGACCCCCTCAATTCTCCAGCGCCCACGGCAGATAGGGACCGAACTGTCTCACGACGTTCTAAACCCAGCTCGCGTACCACTTTAAATGGCGAACAGCCATACCCTTGGGACCTACTTCAGCCCCAGGATGTGATGAGCCGACATCGAGGTGCCAAACACCGCCGTCGATATGAACTCTTGGGCGGTATCAGCCTGTTATCCCCGGAGTACCTTTTATCCGTTGAGCGATGGCCCTTCCATTCAGAACCACCGGATCACTAAGACCTGCTTTCGCACCTGCTCGAGCCGTCACTCTCGCAGTCAAGCTAGCTTATGCCT
>NZ_KQ089848.1:2017620-2236477 GCF_001037575.1 Citrobacter sp. BIDMC107
CCGTTTCCAGTAGTTATCCCCCTCCATCGGGCAGTTTCCCAGACATTACTCACCCGTCCGCCACTCGTCACCCAAGGAGCAAGCTCCTCTGTGCTACCGTTCGACTTGCATGTGTTAGGCCTGCCGCCAGCGTTCAATCTGAGCCATGATCAAACTCTTCAATTTAAGTTTGATGCTCGTGAATTAAACTTCGTAATGAATTACGTATGTTCACTCAGAGACTTGGCATTCATTTTTCGTCTTGCGACGTTAAGAATCCGTATCTTCGAGTGCCCACACAGATTGTCTGATAAATTGTTAAAGAGCAGTTGCGACGCGCTTTAGCGCTCTGTCGCGAGGTGGCGTATATTACGCTTTCCTCTTTCAGAGTCAACCCTCATTTTCAGGTTTTTCTCTTCAACCGAACCGGCTGTTTGTGTGAAGTGATTCACATCCGCCGTGTCGATGGAGGCGCATTATAGGGAGTTTCCTGTGGCCCGCAACCCTTAAATTGCAGAAAAATGACTGACTGCTGCATTCCACAGCAAAACCCCGCCTTATACCCATTTACACACAGAGTTATCCACAATCGTAAGCAAATTATCTGTCAGCGTCCCTGAAAAGGGAGAGAACCGGTATGAAAACTTCTATATAGAAAGAAATTCACTCTACGCTATATAAAGAAGAAGGGCTGACAACTTAAGCTCCATAATCCCTACCACCTTTGAATTACGCCCCCCATCAGGCGATAATACCCGCACAAACCGTGATTCCAGGACCGTGATGAGACACTCACTGCAACGTACTGCTATACGCAAACGCCCGATGAAGCTTGGCACCACCGTGATCCTCATGGTTAGTGCAGTTCTCTTCTCCGTGCTGCTTGTCGTTCATCTGATTTATTTCTCGCAAATTAGCAACATGACGCGCGATGCGTTAGCGAGTAAAGCGCTTGCCGTCGCGCGAACGTTGGCCAACTCTCCGGAGATCCGCCAGGGACTAATGAAAAAGCCCGAGGAAAGCGGTATTCAGGCGATTGCCCAGGCGGTGAATAAGAGCAACGATTTTTTGTTCATCGTCGTCACCGATATGCAAAGCATTCGTTACTCCCATCCCGAAGCACAGCGAATCGGCCAGCCATTTAAAGGCGATGACATTTTGCTGGCCCTGCAAGGTAAAGAGAATGTCGCCATTAATCGCGGGTTTCTGGCTAAAGCCCTGCGGGTATTCACCCCTATATATGACGAACATCACCAGCAAATTGGCGTGGTAGCGATCGGTCTTGAGCTAAGCAGAGTTGCTGAACAGATCAATAACAGCCGCGGCAGCATCATCTGGTCAATCTTATTTGGCGTGCTGGTTGGGCTGCTCGGCACATGGATATTCGTTAAGGTCCTCAAACGCATTCTGTTTGGTCTGGAACCTTATGAAATCTCCAATCTGTTCGAACAACGCCAGGCAATGCTGCACTCTATAAAGGAAGGAGTCATTGCCGTTGACGAGTGCGGTGAAGTGACGTTGATTAACCAAGCTGCGCAGGAGCTGCTGGATTATCACAAATCACAAGATGATGCCCAGCTCTCCACGCTCAGCCATGCGTGGTCACAAGTGGTCGATTTTTCACAGGTACTACATGACGGAACGCCGCGCCGCGATGAAGAGATCATGGTGAAGGATCGGCTACTCTTAATTAACACGGTCCCTGTACTCAGCAACGGTAAAATCATCGGCGCCATTTCAACCTTCAGAGATAAGACTGAAGTCCGAAAGTTAATGCAACGCCTGGACGGTATGGTCAACTATGCCGATGCACTTCGTGAACGATCCCACGAATTTATGAATAAATTGCACGTGATTCTGGGATTATTGCATCTGAAAAGTTATAAGCAGCTTGAAAATTATATCCTAAAGACCGCGAACAATTATCAGGAAGAAATTGGCTCACTGTTAGGAAAAATAAAATCTCCGGTGATCGCAGGATTTTTACTCAGTAAGATTAATCGCACATCTGATTTAGGCCATAGCCTGGTCATCAGCAATGAAAGCCAGCTACCGGAAAATAACAACGAAGATCAGGTGGCGGTGCTGATTACCGTTCTGGGGAATCTGATTGAAAACGCCCTGGAGGCGCTAGGTCAAGAACCTGGTGGTGAGATCAGCGTATCCTTGCATTATCGACACGGCTGGTTGCATTGCGAAGTGAATGACGATGGTCCGGGGATCGCCCCCGAAAACATTGAGCACATCTTTGAGAAGGGCGTTTCGTCAAAAGGAACCGAACGGGGCGTAGGTTTAGCGCTTGTTAAACAACAGGTTGAAAACGTTGGCGGCAATATATCCGTCGAGTCTGAACCTGGGATCTTCACCCAATTTTTTGTACAGTTACCGTGGAATGGTGAGAGGGCCAGCAGATGATCAATGTCTTAATTGTCGATGACGATGCAATGGTAGCGGAATTAAACCGCCGTTATGTCGCGCAACTCTCCGGTTTTCACTGCTGCGGCACAGCCTCCACGCTGGAGAAAGCAAAAGAGATAATCTTTCATAGCGGTCATCATATCGATCTGATTTTGCTAGATATTTATATGCAAAAAGAAAACGGTCTGGACCTGCTACCGGTTCTGCACAGTGAAGGTTGCAAGTGCGATGTCATCGTCATCTCTTCTGCAGCCGATGCCACCACCATTAAAGATTCACTTCACTACGGCGTCGTTGACTACTTGATCAAACCTTTCCAGGCGTCCCGGTTTGAAGAGGCGCTCACCGGCTGGCTACAGAAAAAAACTGAGATGGAAAAGCATCAGTACTATGAACAGTCTGAGCTTGACCAGTTGATTCACGGCAGCTCCTCCAATGAACAAGAAACGCGGCGCTTACCCAAAGGATTAACGCCACAAACGTTGCGCACGTTGTGCCAGTGGATTGATGAGCACCAGGATCAGGAGTTCTCCACGGATGAGCTGGCTAACGAGGTCAATATCTCGCGCGTCTCTTGCCGTAAATACCTTATCTGGCTCGTCAATTGTCACATCTTATTTACCAGCATCCATTATGGCGTGACCGGCAGACCTGTTTATCGTTATCGCGTGCAGGCTGAACACTACTCATTGCTTAAACAATATTGCCAATAAATACACTTGGGATTATTTGTTATTTGAAAGTAACAATTATTAAAATAATGAAAAATCCCCTATTTCACCAGCTGACACTGCAAAATTATAAATTTGCGTTAGATCAAATATATTTGTATCCGGCATGTTAAATGTATTATTTTAATATTGACAAACATCACACTGTTTTTAATTTCAAAATCGCTAACAAAAGTTAATTAAGTATTATCTAACTCGCAGAGTGTGTATTTTTACCCATAAAGGATTAGTCTGAATTAACCAGACATACAAAATCTAGACTGGTAGCAATGGAGACCATGCTACGTACCATGGACACCGTACATTTTTGTGAGCAAATAAAAGTATCCGCACGCCGACTTCATCACATCATGAAATGGCGTGACCGTGATCACATAAATAACCCACTCACTCATTCTGTCGGTGGTTCATGTAATAGCGGAAAACGCAAAATAGATAAATTACAGCGTCAACCGCGGCTCTCCATGTTCAGCTCTGCTTCCCATCGCCTGAGGATTCTCTCCTCTGATCAAAGCCACAGAAAAAACCAAATATCGCCATAAATTTAAAAAAAAATTCTAGCAAGACATTTGAACATTAATCGCAAATACGGACATATCGAATACTGACCATTTTTTGATGCTTATTCTGGCAAAAAAGAATGTGGCACAGATCCATTTTTCAAAAAATTGACTGGGTTTTTCGCGAGGGTAAATAAAATGTTATTTAGTATACAACTTCTCATAATATTAATATGTTTGTTTTATGGTGCCAGAAAGGGCGGTATCGCGCTGGGTTTATTAGGCGGTATCGGCCTGGTCATTCTGGTTTTCGTTTTCCATCTCCAGCCGGGTAAACCACCTGTAGATGTCATGCTGGTTATTATTGCCGTGGTGGCCGCATCGGCAACCTTACAAGCCTCCGGCGGTCTTGACGTTATGCTGCAAATCGCTGAAAAGCTGCTGCGCCGTAACCCAAAATATGTTTCCATCGTCGCACCTTTCGTTACCTGCACCCTGACGATTCTCTGCGGTACAGGGCACGTGGTATACACCATCCTGCCAATCATTTATGACGTTGCCATTAAGAACAATATTCGCCCGGAACGTCCGATGGCGGCGAGTTCCATCGGTGCGCAGATGGGTATTATCGCCAGCCCGGTTTCTGTAGCCGTTGTGTCACTGGTGGCAATGCTGGGTAACGTAACGTTTGAAGGCAAGCATCTCGAATTCCTCGACCTGCTCAGCATCACCATCCCGTCTACCCTGTTGGGTATCCTGGCGATCGGTATCTTCAGTTGGTTCCGTGGTAAAGATCTGGATAAAGATGAAGAGTTCCAGAAGTTCATTTCTGTACCTGAAAACCACAACTATGTGTATGGCGATACCGCCACGCTGTTAGACAAAAAGCTGCCGAAAAGCAACTGGCTGGCCATGTGGATCTTCCTTGCCGCTATCGCCGTTGTTGCCGTACTCGGCGCGTTCTCTGAGCTGCGCCCTACCTTTAGCGGCAAACCACTGTCAATGGTACTGGTTATCCAGATGTTCATGCTGCTGACGGGTGCGCTGATTATTATCCTGACGAAGACCAATCCCGCTTCAATATCTAAAAACGAAGTCTTCCGTTCCGGTATGATCGCGATTGTGGCGGTGTACGGTATTGCCTGGATGGCCGAAACAATGTTCGGCGCGCACATGACAGAAATCGAAGGTGTGCTGGGCAATATGGTGAAAGAGTATCCGTGGGCCTATGCAATTGTTCTGCTGCTGGTATCCAAATTTGTAAACTCCCAGGCAGCAGCGCTGGCAGCGATTGTTCCGGTCGCACTGGCAATCGGGGTTGATCCAGCGTACATCGTGGCTTCCGCTCCGGCATGTTACGGTTACTACATTCTGCCGACCTACCCGAGCGACCTGGCGGCTATTCAGTTTGACCGCTCTGGCACCACCCACATCGGCCGCTTCGTTATCAACCACAGCTTCATTCTGCCTGGTTTGATCGGCGTAAGCGTATCCTGTGTCTTTGGTTGGATCTTCGCCGCAATGTACGGTTTCCTGTAATCACAGTTCGCGTGCCGTCCGCGTTGGTACGGCACGCCACCATTAAGACACAGAGAATTTTAAAATTCCTGAGAAAAATGAAAAGGCTGGAAGCAAATGTCAAAAGTTGAATTCACTTACCAGGCGGCTTTCCCACTGGGGGAAGACAAAACTGAGTACTACCTGCTGACATCCGATCACGTCAGTGTCGGCGAGTTTGAAGGCGAAACAATCCTGAAAGTAGCTCCTGAAGCACTTACGCTACTGGCCCAACAAGCCTTCCACGATGCCTCCTTCATGCTCCGCCCAGAACACCAACAGCAAGTCGCCTCAATTCTCCATGATCCCGAAGCCAGCGAAAACGATAAGTACGTGGCGCTGCAGTTCCTGAGAAACTCCGAAATCGCCGCCAAAGGCGTGTTGCCAACCTGCCAGGACACCGGTACGGCAATTATCATGGGTAAAAAAGGTCAGCGCGTTTGGACCGGCGGCGGCGATGAAGCGGCCCTCTCCAAAGGCGTATTTAATACCTATATTGAAGATAACCTGCGCTACTCGCAAAACGCGGCGCTGGATATGTACAAAGAAGTGAATACCGGCACCAACCTGCCCGCACAAATCGATCTGTACAGCGTGGACGGTGACGAATACAAATTCCTGTGCGTGGCCAAAGGCGGCGGCTCAGCCAACAAAACCTATCTGTATCAGGAAACCAAAGCGCTGCTGACTCCCGGCAAACTGAAAAACTTCCTGGTTGAGAAAATGCGCACGCTGGGTACTGCAGCTTGCCCGCCGTACCACATCGCATTCGTCATTGGCGGGACGTCAGCGGAAAGTACCCTTAAAACGGTGAAATTGGCCAGCACACACTACTATGACGCGCTGCCGACTGAAGGTAATGCTCACGGCCAGGCGTTCCGCGATCTCCAACTGGAACAGGAACTGCTGATCGAGGCACAGAAACTCGGCCTTGGCGCTCAGTTTGGCGGGAAATACTTCGCACATGATATCCGCGTGATCCGCCTGCCTCGCCACGGCGCATCCTGCCCAGTTGGTATGGGCGTTTCTTGCTCCGCAGACCGTAATATTAAAGCCAAGATTAACCGCGAAGGGATCTGGATTGAAAAACTGGAACATAACCCAGGTCAGTACATTCCGGAATCTCTGCGCCAGGCGGGTGAAGGTGAAGTGGTTAAAGTTGACCTTAACCGCCCGATGAAAGAGATCCTCGCTCAGCTCTCTCAGTACCCGGTTTCTACTCGTCTGTCACTGAGCGGTACTATCATTGTCGGTCGTGACATTGCCCACGCGAAGTTAAAAGAACGTATTGAGTCCGGCGAAGGTTTACCGCAGTACGTGAAAGATCATCCGATCTACTACGCGGGTCCGGCCAAAACGCCTGCTGGCTATCCGTCCGGTTCTTTAGGCCCAACCACCGCGGGTCGTATGGACTCCTACGTTGACCTGTTGCAGTCTCACGGCGGCAGCATGATCATGTTGGCGAAAGGTAACCGCAGTCAGCAAGTGACTGACGCCTGCCACAAACACGGCGGCTTCTACTTAGGCAGCATCGGTGGTCCGGCAGCGGTACTGGCGCAGCAGAGCATTAAGCATCTGGAATGCGTGGAATACCCGGAGCTGGGAATGGAAGCTATCTGGAAAATCGAAGTAGAAGATTTCCCTGCTTTCATCCTGGTCGATGACAAAGGCAACGATTTCTTCCAGCAAATCGTCAGCAAACAATGCGCTAACTGCGCGAAGTAACCCATTCGGCCCGGCACTGGACTGGCACTAAATTTTTGGCGTCAGTCCAGCGATCCCCCCGGGCCAACTTTATCCCCCCATTTACTGGTATTGAATTTTTGCCGTTCACAGGGAATAGTGACCTTTTCCATTACGTGTGAATTCACAATGCTCCGCACTCTGAACCCCACAATCTTGCACACTGGCGCAGTGTTCCTGGCGCTGATCCTTATCTACACCGGTATCTCTGCCTCGGAGAAAATCACCTGGCTGATGGAAGTCACGCCGGTCATTATTGTCGTCCCGCTGTTGCTGGCTACCATGAAGCGGTACCCATTGACGCCGCTGCTTTATACGTTGATTTTCTTGCACGCCATCATTCTGATGGTAGGCGGGATGTATACCTACGCCAAAGTTCCCGTCGGTTTTCAGGTTCAGGAATGGCTGGATCTCAGTCGTAACCCCTATGACAAGTTGGGTCACTTCTTCCAGGGGCTGGTACCAGCCCTGACGGCAAGAGAGATTTTAGTGCGCGGCAATATTGTCCGTGGTCGTAAGATGCTGGCATTTTTGGTCTGCTGCATAGCACTGGCGATTAGCGCAATGTATGAACTGATCGAGTGGTGGGCAGCGCTGGCAATGGGACAAGGTGCGGAAGACTTCCTTGGCACGCAGGGTGACCCGTGGGATACCCAGTCGGACATGTTCTGCGCCCTGCTCGGCGCGTTAACAACGATCCTCGCGTTGGCGGGCTGGCACAATCGGCAGTTGAAAACGGCCGGAGAGCGCTAACGCTTCTCCGGCAATCTGCGCTACCTACTGCGATACTTGATAACCAGAATCGGCAAGGCGAACAACAGTGTCAGAAAGTTCGCCATGCTGACAGCGGTATCTTCAATCAATAACCCATAAGCCAGCCACAACACCAGCCCGCACACAAACATCACATACATTAAACCGGAGATACCCTGGGTGTTGCGGGTGGTAATAACCTTAATCGCCTGCGGCAAAAAAGAGAGCGTCGTCAGCGTTGCCGCCAGATAGCCAATCCAGGAATGCCACTCCATAGCTAGGCCTTCACATCGCTGGCCACTACCACCGGAATCTCCGGAGTATTCGACTGTTTGACGGGCGACGGCACTTTTCGGTACTTATCCAGCAGGTGGATCTGAATCTTACGCAGCATATCGCCATTCAACCGGTAGTAACGGAAATAGAGCACCAGTGTCACAACGAAAAAAAGCGTGGGCAGCGCGATCATGATGAACTGCATGCCGAGGATGGTCTCAGCAGATTGCGTCGCATTCGGAACATAACCAATCAATCCCAGCACCACCGCAATAAAGAAAGCGGAAAACGCCGAGCCACCTTTGACCACCATTGTCTGCACGGCATAGGCAATACTCTCGCAGCGGACGTTAAACTTGTATTCACCGTAATCTACGGTGTCCGCCACCATAATCACCTGCAGTACCCAGAACAGCGCCGTACCAATGTTCAGAAGGATCCCTGCGGTAACAATCAGGAAAGTATTGTGGAATGCCCCCAGAGCCATAATCAGCAATACGCCTGCGCTGAGAACTGGCATAACCGAAGCGCCAGCCCACAGTACCCGGCGAGAAAGCGCCTTTGACAGACGGGGAAAGAGAATCAATGTCAGCAAGTTAGCTGCTCCGGCATAGGAGAGGTAGTATGGGAAAAGGTCAGCATCACCCACCACGTAGGTGAAGTAGTAAATCGCAAAACCTGTAATGATATTGGACGCCACGTTGTAAGCCAGCGCCATCCCCAGCAGGCAGGAAAGCTGATCGTTTTTGTAGATAAGCGCAAGGATTGATTTCAGCGTCAGCCGGGTGCTGTCTGCGGTAGCTTCGCTGTCAGAGGAATACACTTCATGCACATTGCGCAAGGTTACGAGGGTAGAAACAATAAAAAATGCGATCAGCACCAGCGTAAACATCTGAAAACCGAACCCGCGATCCGCGCCGCCAACATAGTTTACAAAGGGTAGCGTCACGCCCGCGGTGACAAACCCGGCAAGGCTGGCGAAGAAACGGGGATACGGCACCAGTTGTTCACGCTCGCGTTTATCCAGCGTAATGGTTGGCACCAGTGACCAGAATGGAATATCCATAATGGTGTAGGTCATTCCCCATAAAATATACGTCACGCAAACAAATACGACCTGCGCAGTACCCTCAAAAAGATGTGCGCTAAAAAGCAAAAACAGCACCAATGAGTTCGCCAGCGTACCGAGTAAAATCCAGGGTTTAAATTTTCCCCAGCGCGATCGGGTGGCATTCACTATCCACCCCATCACCGGATCGTTAAACGCGTTCCATATTTTTGCCACCAGGAACAAGGTTCCGACGACGCCCACCGATAATCCCACCACGTCGGTGTAGTAATACATCAGATACATGTACACAATACCGATAGCGAAATCCTTACCGAACGCTCCAAATCCGTAACTGAGTTTTGTTGTCAGAGAGATGCTCATAGGGTATCGGGTCGCTGTTACCAGCGCCCGCCTTCTGTAAGAGGAAACGTCAGAGGTTAAACGCCGGATGCTCTGCCCGGCGTGATTGTGTATTAACGGTGCAGCCAGGCCGGCAGCCAGTCGCCGTGAGACGCGATCAGGTCGTCCACCAGCGCATAAATCTCTTCAATCCCCAGTACCGCGGCGGTATGCGGATCCATCATCGTCGCGTGATAAACACGATCGCGGTTCTCCGTCAGGATGGCTTCCGTTAGCAGAGTCTGAACATTGATATTGGTTTGCATCATCGCCGCCAAATGTGACGGGAGAGCACCGACTTTCGTTGGCTGAATACCATTCGCATCAACCAGACAAGCGACTTCAACACAGCAACCTTGCGGCAGGTTATCGATCAGACTGTCATTGCGAACATTGCCATAGACGACGCTTGGTTCACCGGTCCAGATAGCGTTCATGATAGTGCTGGCATATTCGCGCGACGGTTTAATGTCGATCCGCTCAGCCGTTTTGTACTCTTCCAGCTCTTTTTTCCAGTTCGCCAACTGTTCCACACAACGTTTCGGATATTCATCCAATGGCACCTTATAGCGTTCAATCAGATCTTCACGCCCCGGTTTGATAAACCACGGCGTATATTCGGCGAAGTGCTCCGACGATTCGGTGACGAAGTACCCCAGTTTTTTGAACATTTCATAGCGCACAATGTTCTGGCAACGGGTATTTCCGTGAATATTCGGTTTCGGCGCCTGACCGGATTGATAGGCCGCCAGCAGCTCCGGGTAGAGATTCACATAGGCGCCGTCCGCCGTTTTGCGCTCCAGCTCCAGATAAAACGCCATATGGTTGATCCCGGCACTGCGATAGCGCAAAGAGGCAGGGTCAATGTTCAGATCGCGGGCCAACTCCTCCGCCGTCCCCTGCACCGAATGACACAGCCCAACCTGCTTAATATGCGGATAGCGCGCATACATTGCCCAGGTGTTCATCGCCATCGGGTTAACGTAGTTAAGCATTGTGGCCTGCGGACAGACTTCGGTCATATCCTCACAAATCTGCCATAAATGCGGAATGGTGCGCAGCGCGCGCATAATGCCGCCCGGCCCCAGCGTGTCGGCAATCGTCTGCTCCAGACCATGGCGTTTACACACCGTAAAATCGGTGACGGTACAGGGTTCATAGCCGCCGATCTGGAAAGCGACCACCACAAAATCAGCATCCTGTAATGCTGCTTTTTGATCGGTATAGCAGGTGATTCGTCCAGACGCGCCCGCAGAATCCATCAACTTGCGCACAACAACGTGTGACTCTTCCAGACGCGTAGGATCGAGATCCATCAAGGCGATATGCGCAGATTTAAGCGCATCGCGGTGAAAGACGTCCCCAAGAATATTTTTGACGAAAATCGTGGAACCGGCGCCGATAAAGGTAATTTTGGGTGCAGACATCATGACTCTCCAGAACATTAGTGAACACAGTCATGGTGGCACAGCGTATAGCTGAAAACTTCCGACTTCTCTGCTGAGCATTCCCATAAACTCAGATCATCACTCTGCACCCTATTGGATCTGAGTTTATGGGACAAAATTACCCAAAAAGCAGAGTATGTGGCCGCAAAATGTCGCTATGCTCAATGGTAACGGTCCAATTTGTGTCCTGATTCTCAGCCTTAATACGTGTTAAATGACATGATTCTGATAATTCAGGAAATGGAGCAACCATGAGCACATTACCGACATCGCCTCTTCCTCCCGATCCGCACATGTGCAGTAGCGATGAAGAACAAACCCGCAGCCCGCTATCGCTGTACTCAGAATATCAACGGATGGATATCGAGTTGCGCTCACCGCATGCTATGCCAGCCAGCCATTGGCATGGGCAGGTGGAGATCAATGTGCCGTTTGATGGTGACGTCGAGTATCTGATCAACAACGAAGTCGTACAGATAAAACAGGGACACATCACGCTATTCTGGGCCTGCACACCGCATCAACTCACGCGTCCGGGCAGTTGCCAAAGTATGGCTATCTTCAATTTACCGATGCACCTTTTCCTCTCCTGGCCGCTGGATCGCGAGTTGATCAACCATGTTACCCATGGAATGGTCATCAAATCGCTGGCGTCGCAGCAGTTGAGCACCTTTGAAGTTCAGCGCTGGCAACAGGAACTGAACAACCCGAACGAACAAATTCGCCAGCTCGCCATTGATGAAATTGGTCTGATGCTCAAGCGGTTTAGCCTTTCCGGCTGGCAGCCTATACTCGTCAATAAAACCTCGCGGACCCACAAAAACAGCGTGTCTCGGCACGCCCAGTTTTACGTCAGCCAAATGCTGAGCTTTATTGCCGATAACTACGATCAGGCGCTCACCATCAACGACGTCGCGGAACACGTGAAGCTCAACGCCAACTACGCGATGGGGATTTTCCAACGCGTGATGCAACTCACCCTGAAGCAGTACATCACGGCAATGCGGATCAATCACGTCCGCGCATTGCTTAGCGATACCGATAAAACCATTCTCGACGTTGCGTTGACCGCCGGATTCCGTTCCAGCAGCCGTTTTTATGACACCTTCAGCAAGTTTGTCGGCATGTCGCCGCAGCAGTACCGCAAACTAAGCCAGCAGCATCGGCAAACAATGGCTGGTTGATATCATTCGGCCATATCAGTATCAGCCAAAAAAATATTCTCCCTGTCGATAAACGGTGGTGAAAAACCGCCAACAAGCAAACGTAACTATATGTTTAAAAACAAATTAAACATAAATCAGACTATTTTTCACCCGCTTTACAGCCCGTTTTGACAGGATAATACTTGCCTGCGTCACATTCATACGGTGTGTCTGCAATTCATAGATTGCAACCTTTCCACAACCGGGTAAAAGATGATGAAAGTATTAATTGTTGAAAGTGAGTTTCTGCATCAGGACACCTGGGTCGGTAGCGCTGTCGAACGTCTGGCTGACGCATTAAGCCGCCAAAATGTTACCGTCATTAAGTCCACCTCATTCGACGATGGCTACGCAATCCTCGCCGCCAATGAAGCCATTGATTGCCTGATGTTCAGCTATCAAATGGAACAACAAGATGAACACCTGAACGTCAGGCAATTGATCGGCAAGCTCCACGAGCGCCAGCAAAACGTTCCCGTATTCCTGCTGGGCGATCGCGAAAAAGCCACCGCATCGCTGGATCGCGACCTGCTGGAGCTTGTCGATGAATTCGCCTGGATTCTGGAGGACAGCGCTGACTTTATCGCTGGCCGTGCCATCGCAGCGATGACTCGCTATCGTCAGCAGTTGTTACCACCGCTGTTCAACGCCCTGATGAAATACAGCAATGTCCATGAGTATTCCTGGGCTGCACCGGGTCACCAGGGCGGTGTCGGTTTCACCAAAACACCTGCCGGTCGACTGTACCATGACTACTACGGTGAGAATCTCTTCCGTACCGACATGGGGATTGAACGTACCAATCTCGGTTCTTTACTCGACCATACAGGCGCATTTGGGGAAAGTGAAAAAAATGCTGCCCGCGTGTTCGGTGCCGACCGTTCCTGGTCCGTAGTGGTCGGCACTTCCGGCTCTAACCGCACCATCATGCAGGCCTGTATGACCGACAACGACGTCGTGGTGCTGGATCGTAACTGCCATAAATCCATCGAACAGGGGCTGATCCTCACCGGGGCAAAACCGGTGTACATGGTGCCAAGCCGCAACCGGTACGGCATTATCGGGCCTATCTACCCGCAAGAAATGCAGCCTGAAACTTTACAGAAAAAAATCAGCGAAAGCCCGCTGACCAAAGGCAAAGCTGGGCAAAAACCGTCTTACAGCGTTGTGACCAACTGTACCTACGACGGTGTTTGCTACAACGCCAAAGAGGCGCAGGATCTGCTCGCACAAACCAGCGATCGCATCCACTTCGATGAAGCCTGGTACGGCTATGCTCGCTTCAACCCAATTTATGCCGATCACTACGCCATGCGTGGCGCGCCGGGCGATCATAACGGTCCTACCGTTTTTGCCACCCACTCGACCCACAAACTGCTGAATGCGCTCTCTCAGGCATCTTACATTCACGTTCGTGAAGGGCGTGGGGCCGTGAACTTCTCCCGCTTTAACCAGGCGTACATGATGCACGCCACCACCTCTCCGCTGTATGCTATCTGCGCCTCAAACGACGTGGCGGTCTCCATGATGGACGGTAACAGCGGCCTGTCGCTCACTCAGGAAGTGATCGACGAAGCAGTCGATTTCCGTCAGGCCATGGCACGGTTGTACAAAGAGTTCACCGCCGAAGGCGACTGGTTCTTCAAACCGTGGAACAAAGAAGTGGTAACCGATCCGCAGACCGGTAAAACCTATGACTTTGCCGACGCGCCAGCCACATTGCTGGCAACCGATCAGAACTGCTGGGTGATGCGTCCGGGCGAATCCTGGCACGGCTTTAAAGACCTGCCGGATAACTGGAGCATGCTGGACCCGATCAAAGTCAGCATTCTGGCACCGGGGATGGGCGACGATGGCGAACTGGAAGAGAACGGCGTACCGGCTGCACTGGTTACCGCCTGGCTTGGCCGCCACGGCATCGTGCCGACCCGAACCACCGATTTCCAGATTATGTTCCTGTTCTCAATGGGGATTACCCGCGGGAAATGGGGCACACTGATCAACACGCTGTGCTCTTTCAAACACCATTACGATGCCAATACCCCGCTGGCACAGGTGATGCCAGAACTGGTTGAGGAACATCCTGACACTTATGCCAACATGGGTATTCACGATCTGGGCGACACCATGTTCGCCTGGCTGAAAGAAAACAACCCAGGCAGCCGTCTCAATGCAGCCTACTCCGGTCTGCCGGATGCGGATATTACTCCGCGTGACGCTTACAACGCGATAGTCAGTGACAACGTTGAGATGGTGGCGATTGAAAATCTGGCGGGACGTATTGCGGCAAACTCCGTGATCCCTTACCCACCGGGAATTCCGATGCTGCTGTCCGGTGAAAACTTTGGCGATGCCAACAGCCCGCAAATTGGGTACCTGCGTTCGTTGCAGTCCTGGGACCACCACTTCCCTGGATTTGAACATGAAACCGAAGGAACGGAAATTATTGACGGTGTTTATCACGTTATGTGCGTGAAAGCATAAGGTCTCTTTTTAGATAGTCCGATGTTTAAGGTAGACATGTCATTCTTGAGTAATTCCTGAGTATTGCTGCAAAACAATAACACTGTCATACCTTTTTGCGCGGGACCACCCCGCGCTTTTTTATACGCAAATAGCATCTTTCCACTTGCGTAAAAAAATGTGTACATAAGAAAAATCCCACCAAACATTGTAATTAATTTCAGACACGTTATTTTATTGCGGTCCTGGTTTCATCATACAATTTCAATTTAGCCGATTTGGCTCATCTGATGTTGAGCTACGGTGTTTTTTCATATTCCTGGAGTTGGGTATGAAGCTTTGCAGCAAAGAAGCTTGTGTTGTTGTATTAACGGAGAAGGATGTTTGGTTAAGGATTAACGGTAAAGAAGCCATCAGTTTAAAAGCTAATCATATGGCACTGGTGGCATGCGATAATAATATTATCGATTTTTCATCACTTAATAACGCATTGGTCGTACATATTAGCCGCGATATCATTAAAGACTATCTGCGCTTTTTAAATAAAGACCTTTCACAGATCCCACTCTGGCAACGCAGTGCCAGCCCAGTAATGACCTCAGCGTGTCTGACGCCGGATGTCTTCAGGGTGGCTGCCCAACATAGCGTAATGGACACAGTGAACGAAGCTGAAAGAGAGCGTACGCGCTCGCTACTGTTCACGGTGTTATCACGCTTTCTCGACAGCAAAAAGTTTATCTCTTTGCTCATGTATATGCTGCGCAACTGTATCAGCGACAGCGTTTATCACATTATTGAGAGCGATATACATAAAGACTGGAATTTAAGCATGGTTGCCAGTTGCTTATGCCTGAGCCCCAGTTTGTTAAAGAAAAAGCTCAAAAGTGAAAATACAAGTTACAGCCAAATAATTACCACCTGTCGCATGCGATATGCCGTCAATCAATTACTGATGGACGGCAAAAACATTTCCCAGGTCTCTCAACTGTGTGGATATAACAGTACCTCATACTTTATCTCCGTATTCAAAGAGTTCTATGGGATGACACCTCTGCATTATGTTAGTCAACATAGGGAGCCATCCGCCGCCTGATTTTTAATCAGTTAGCGATAAGCCATAATAATATCAGCATTAGCGATACCCCAGCTCCGTCATCATTAAACAGACTTTTGACGAGGTATGATAAGGCGTCATTTATCCTTATCAGGAGTTAGAAAATATGTCGACGGATGCTGATGCTCACAAAGTGGGCTTAATCCCCGTCACCCTTATGGTGTCGGGGAATATTATGGGTTCCGGTGTATTCCTGCTACCCGCAAACCTTGCGTCAACTGGCGGGATTGCAATCTACGGATGGTTGGTCACGATTATCGGTGCTCTGGCACTGTCGATGGTGTACGCCAAAATGTCGTCCTTAGACTCCAGTCCCGGTGGTTCTTATGCTTACGCCCGCCGCTGCTTCGGTCCTTTTTTGGGCTACCAGACCAACGTGCTGTACTGGCTGGCCTGCTGGATTGGTAACATCGCCATGGTGGTCATTGGCGTCGGTTACCTGAGCTACTTCTTCCCCATCTTAAAAGATCCGCTGGTCCTGACGCTGACCTGTGTCGTCGTGCTGTGGATCTTCGTATTACTGAACATTGTCGGACCGAAAATGATCACCCGCGTGCAGGCCGTCGCAACGGTACTGGCGCTGGTACCAATTGTCGGGATTGCCGTCTTCGGCTGGTTCTGGTTCCGCGGTGAAACCTATATGGCGGCCTGGAACGTCAGCGGCATGAACACCTTCGGCGCGATTCAAAGCACTCTGAATGTTACCTTATGGTCATTTATCGGGGTAGAAAGCGCCTCCGTCGCGGCTGGCGTGGTTAAAAACCCCAAACGTAACGTACCTATCGCCACCATGGGCGGCGTGCTGATTGCCGCGGTTTGCTACGTGCTCTCCACCACCGCGATCATGGGTATGATCCCTAACGCGGCGCTACGTGTTTCAGCCTCTCCGTTCGGTGATGCCGCACGCATGGCGCTGGGTGACACCGCAGGGGCAATTGTCTCCTTCTGTGCTGCGGCCGGGTGTCTTGGTTCTCTGGGCGGCTGGACGCTGCTTGCCGGGCAAACCGCCAAAGCCGCAGCCGATGACGGCCTGTTCCCACCGATTTTTGCCCGCGTGAACAAAGCCGGTACGCCAGTGGCCGGGTTAATTATCGTCGGCATTCTGATGACCATCTTCCAGTTCAGCAGCATGTCGCCAAACGCAGCGAAAGAGTTTGGTCTGGTCTCTTCGGTCTCCGTTATCTTCACCCTGGTGCCGTATCTGTACACCTGCGCCGCGCTGCTGCTGCTCGGCCATGGTCACTTTGGTAAAGCACGCCCGATGTACTTACTGGTGACCTTTATCGCCTTTGTCTACTGCATCTGGGCGGTTGTCGGTTCCGGAGCCAAAGAAGTGATGTGGTCGTTCGTCACGTTGATGATCATCACCGCGCTGTACGCACTGAACTACAACCGGATCCATAAAAACCCGTATCCACTGGATGCCCCGGTAAACAATAACTAACACCAACAATCGTCGTGGCCCGATGGCGTAAGTTCATCGGGCCAACGTTCTCCCACCGCTCTTCGAAAAATCAACATTAAGAACTTAAGGTTGGCTTAATTTTACTTTGAGAGGATTTGCGCCACATAGTCGATGGAACCCCCTTAATGTTAAAGCTCTTGTTTAAAAGGCCCACTCTCGGGCTAATCAGCTGGCTTCTGCTGATCTCATTTTATCTTGCGACCTTCCTGAACATTGCGTTCTATAAACAAGTGCTGCAAGACCTGCCTCTGAACTCTGTGCGTAACGTGCTGGTGTTTTTATCAATGCCGGTGGTCGCGTTCAGCGTCATGAACATTGTGCTGACACTGGCCTCATTCCTGTGGCTTAATCGCCTGGTGGCGTGCATTTTCATTTTGGTTGGCGCATCGGCCCAATATTTCATCATGACCTACGGCATCATCATCGACCGCTCAATGATCGCCAATATGATGGACACCACCCCCGCCGAAACCTTTGCTTTGCTGACGCCACAACTGCTCATCACGCTCGGAGTGAGCGGCATTCTGGCCGCACTTATTGCCTGCTGGGTAAAAATCAAACCGATCACGTCTGTCATGCGCAGCATACTGTTTCGTGGCGCGAACATTCTGATTTCCGCACTGCTGATCGTGCTGGTCGCTGCGTTCTTATATAAAGATTACGCTTCACTGTTTCGCAACAACAAAGAACTGGTGAAATCCCTCAGTCCATCCAACAGCATTGTGGCGACGTCATCCTGGTATTCACACCAGAGGCTGGCCCACCTGCCGCTGGTACGCATTGGCGAAGATGCACACCGCAATCCGTTGATGGTGAAAGAAAAGCGTAAGAACCTGACGATTGTGGTTCTCGGCGAGACTTCACGTGGCGATAACTTCTCGCTGTCAGGCTATTCGCGCCAGACCAACCCACTGCTGGAAAAAGATAATGTGGTCTATTTCCCCCGCACAACGTCCTGCGGAACGGCAACGGCAGTATCAGTACCCTGCATGTTCTCGGATATGCCACGCGCGCACTACGACGAAGAACTGGCGCAGCATCAGGAAGGCGTGCTCGACATTATTCAACGGGCGGGAATTAACGTTCTGTGGAACGATAACGACGGCGGCTGCAAAGGGGCTTGCGACCGGGTTCCACACCAGAATATGACTATGCTGAACCTGCCGGGGCAGTGTATTGACGGTGAATGCTACGATGAAGTCCTGTTCCACGGGCTGGAAGAGTACATTAATAACCTGAAAGGCGACGGCGTGATTGTGTTGCATACCATCGGCAGCCACGGTCCGACCTATTACAACCGCTATCCTGCGCAGTTTAAGAAATTTACGCCAACCTGCGATACCAATGAAATCCAGACCTGTTCACAGCAACAGTTGGTCAATACTTACGACAACACTATTCTTTACGTTGACTATATTGTTGATAAAGCAATCAATATACTGAAAGAGCACCAGGATAATTTTACCACCAGCCTGGTCTATCTTTCCGATCACGGCGAATCCTTAGGAGAAAATGGCGTCTATTTGCACGGCCTGCCGTATTCGATTGCACCTGATACGCAAAAACATGTGCCGATGCTGCTGTGGCTCTCCGAGGATTATCAGCAACGCTATCAGGTCTCTCAGACATGTTTGCAAAAACGGGCAAGCTCAGAAGATTTCTCACAGGATAATCTCTTCTCAACCCTGCTGGGATTAACGAACGTACAAACACAGAAATATCAGGCGGCGGATGATATTCTGCAACCCTGCCGGGGAGGCTAAACGAATGAAAATCCTGATTGTTGAAGACGATACGTTGTTATTACAGGGACTGATACTCGCCGCGCAAACAGAAGGCTATGCCTGCGACGGCGTATCAACGGCCCGCGCAGCGGAGCAGTGTCTGGAGAGCGGACATTACAGTCTGGTGGTCCTCGACCTGGGCTTACCGGATGAAGACGGCCTGCACTTTCTGAACAGAATCAGACAGAAAAAATACACCGTGCCGGTACTTATCCTCACCGCCCGCGACACGGTGAAAGACCGTGTCAGCGGACTGGACGTGGGTGCTGATGACTATCTGGTCAAACCGTTCGCACTGGAAGAACTGCATGCCCGCATCCGGGCGCTGCTGCGTCGGCATAACAATCAGGGTGAAAGTGAACTCATTGTCAGCAATCTGACGCTGAATATCGGTCGGCGCCAGGTGTGGATGGACGGGCAAGAGGTTATCTTAACGCCGAAAGAATACGCACTCCTGTCGCGCCTGATGCTCAAAGCGGGCAGCCCGGTACACCGGGAAATTTTGTATAACGACATCTACAGCTGGGATAACGAACCGTCGACCAATACGCTGGAAGTGCACATTCACAACCTGCGCGACAAAGTCGGAAAATCTCGCATCCGCACGGTCAGGGGATTTGGCTATATGCTGGTTGCCACTGAGGAAAGCTAAGTGAAGCTGCTGCAATATCTAAAACAACCGCTCCCGCTTCGTCATCGCCTGATGCTGACGATTGGTCTTATTCTGCTGGTCTTTCAGCTGATTAGCACCTTCTGGTTGTGGCATGAAAGTACCGAGCAAATACAGTTATTCGAACAGGCATTGCGCGAAAATCGCAACAACGATCGCCACATCATGCATGAGATCCGCGAGGCCATCGCCAGTCTGATCGTCCCCGGCATCTTTATGGTCAGCCTGGCACTGCTGATTTGCTACCAGGCAGTGCGACGTATTACTCGCCCGCTGGCAGATCTGCAAAAAGAGCTGGAGGCGCGGGCAGCCGATAACCTGACCCCGATTGAAATTCACAGCTCAACCATTGAGATCCAGGCGGTTGTCTCCGCGCTCAACGACCTGGTAACGCGGCTAACCAGCACGATTGAAAACGAACGCTTATTTACCGCCGATGTCGCTCACGAACTGCGCACACCGCTGTCAGGCGTGCGCCTGCATCTGGAATTATTATCCAAAACCCATAAGGTCGACGTTTCGCCGCTAATTGCCCGGCTAGATCAAATGATGGATAGCGTATCGCAACTGCTGCAACTCGCCCGCGTCGGACAGTCGTTTTCGGCCGGGAGCTACCAGCATGTCAAGCTGCTGGAGGATGTTATTCTGCCCTCCTACGATGAACTCAGCACCATGCTGGACCAACGTAAACAGACGCTGCTCCTGCCACAAAGCGCGGCGGACGTTGTCGTGCCTGGTGATGTTACGCTGTTGCGGATGCTACTACGAAATCTGGTGGAAAACGCGCATCGTTACAGCCCGGAAGGCACCCATATTACGATTAGCCTGAACACAGAGCATGATGCCGTCCTTGCCGTTGAAGATGAAGGGCCGGGCATTGATGAAAGTAAATGCGGGGAGTTGAGTAAAGCGTTTGTGCGTATGGACAGCCGCTTTGGCGGAATTGGACTGGGGCTGAGCATTGTCAGTCGCATCACCCAGTTACATCAAGGGCATTTCTATTTGCAAAATCGCCAGGGAGCCAACGGCACTCGCGCATGGGTGGAATTGGCGAAAATTCAGTAAGAGCTCACCCATACATACAAAAAGCTGCTGACGATCAGCAAACTGCACACGGTGGTCAAACTTTCATAAATACGGGTTTTCATGACACTCTCCTCCGAAACTATGGAGGAGAGTTTGCCTGAAGGATATTAAGCCAACCTTAAGGCCACGCGCCGGATGGCGGCTGACGCCTTATCCGGCCTACAAAGTACAATGCTACCCGTAGGCCTAAAAGCTGCGTGCCATCAGGCAATGACACGATTACTCATCAATACGCGGATGCTGCTGCACCAGACGCGTGCGCTTAACCTGTAGTTCAGCAATTTCCTGATCGATATCTTCGATTTTCTGTTCAATGTTATCGTAGTGTTCGCCGAGGATCTCTTTCGCTTCCTGAATATCCGAAGCGGCAGGCGTGGCCCCTTTCAGCGGCTGATTGGCGGTCTCTTTCATGGTCACGCCGGTAATTAAACCAACCACCGCAATCACCATCAGATAATAAGCAGGCATCATCAGATTCTGCGAGCTTTCCACCAGCCATGCGGCCAATGTCGGAGTCAAACCAGCAATCAATACCGAGATATTAAACGCGGCGGCCAGTGCACTGTAGCGAATATGCGTCGGGAACATCGCCGGTAACGTTGACGCCATCACCCCGGTAAAGCAGTTGAGGATCACCGCCAACATCAGCAACCCGGCGAAAATCAGACCGATAACATTACTGTTAATCAGGATAAATGCCGGAATCGCCAGCACAAACAGCGCAATACTGCCCATGATCACAAACGGACGGCGCCCGAAGCGGTCGCTGAGCAACCCCATAATCGGCTGCACAAACAGCATACCAATCATGATGGCGATAATAATCAACACACCGTGGTCTTCGGAGTAATGCAGGTTATGCGACAGGTAGCTCGGCATATAGGTGAGCAGCATGTAGTAGGTGACGTTGGTAGCAATCACCAGACCAACACATGCCAACAAGCTGCGCCAGTGCTTAGTCGCAATCTCTTTAAACGAAACCTTCGGACCTTCCTGTAGACCCTGACGATCGCCCTGCTCCAGTTTATCCACGTGCTGCTGGAACGCCGGCGTCTCTTCCAGCGCATGACGCAGGTACAGACCAATCAGCCCTAACGGTAGCGCCAGGAAGAACGGAATACGCCAGCCCCAGTCAAGGAAATTTTCCTCGCCGACGACGGTTGAAATCAGAACCACCACGCCCGCACCCAGCACAAACCCGGCAATCGAGCCGAAGTCCAGCCAACTGCCCATAAATCCACGCTTACGGTCCGGCGAATATTCCGCGACAAAAATCGACGCCCCGGTGTACTCTCCTCCGACCGAGAATCCCTGTGCCATCTTACACAGCAGCAGCAGAATCGGCGCCCAGATACCAATTGAGGCATACGAGGGAATAAGACCGATACAGAAGGTACTTATCGACATAATCACAATGGTGATAGCCAGTATCTTCTGACGACCGTATTTATCGCCGAGCATACCGAAGAACAATCCGCCAAGCGGTCGAATCAGAAAGGGAACAGAGAAGGTAGCGAGTGCAGCAACCATCTGCACGCTGGGGTCAGCCCCCGGGAAGAACACTTTACCTAATGCGTAAGCAACAAATCCATAAACACCAAAATCGAACCATTCCATCGCATTACCTAACGACGCTGCGGTAATGGCTTTTCGCAATTTACCGTCATCAATGATGGTAACGTCGCGCAGCGTTATCGGTTTTATTTTTTTCCTTTTTAGCATACTCGTCCTCATAGACTTAGCCCTGTCACGCTCCAGTTCGAGTCCCCCAACGCCCATGCGTCAAGGTCATCACCGAGCGGGGAACGCACAGGCGCATTCCCTGTAACAAGCGTAGCAGGTTTACTTACACTGACGAGAAACGCACAGTACAACCGAACCTGTTGACGCCTGATTGGGCGGTTAATGACCTCTTTACCCTAACAGCGTTTAAATTTGTGATCAACTTCACATATAGTTTTTCATTTCGTCAACATGCGTAAATTAGGTCATTCTTAGTCATCTTTTTTACATGTAACGCTTGTGATTTACTGACAATTAAATACAAGAATAAATCGCTTTATTGCACCAACAATCACAGCGGTCATTATTATTCTGCTAGCAAAAAAAACACCTAATCCCTTCACAAAAAGATCACAGCTTTTTTAATAATCAGAGCGACCGGGAACTTTTGCTCGGAATATGTGATGAAGATAACTAAAACATCGTTTTATTTTGATTGAATCAACGTTCCCATGAATGCAAACTAATTCCAGACGCAATATCCCTGGGAGCAGCAACACGCTCAACGTATGCCGCGTTAGATTTTATAAAACAAAGAGATAGCGATTTTCTTTGTTAAGAGAAACCAGTAACCATTTGAATTTATTAATTTTTACCCTCTTGCGCTAGTGTTAGCGGCGACAAGACATGAGGACGTTTATGAAAATTAAAGCCACGATTGAACGCATCCCCGGCGGAATGATGTTGATTCCTCTGTTATTAGGCGCAGTGTTAAATACGTTAGCTCCGGATACCGGTGCGTATTTCGGTTCGTTTACCAAAGGAATGATCAGCGGAACGGTACCGATTCTGGCAGTGTGGTTTTTTTGTATCGGCGCATCTATTGATTTACGGGCAACCGGCACGGTATTACGCAAGTCCGGTACGCTGGTAATAACCAAAATAGCCGTGGCGTGGGTAGTGGCAATGATTGCGGCTTCATTTATTCCTGATACCGGTATTCAAACCGGGTTCTTTGCAGGCCTCTCAGTTTTGGCAATTGTCTCCGCAATGGACATGACCAACGGTGGTTTGTACGCCAGCCTGATGAACCAGTACGGCACCAAAGAAGAGTCCGGCGCATTTGTGTTGATGTCTCTGGAATCCGGCCCGTTGATGACCATGGTCATCCTCGGCTCCGCGGGTCTGGCCTCCTTCGAGCCACACCATTTTATCGGCGCGGTATTACCGTTCCTGATTGGCTTTACATTAGGCAACCTGGATCATGACCTGCGTTCTTTCTTCAGCAAAGCCACACCGGTGCTGATCCCGTTCTTCGGCTTCGCATTGGGTAACACCATTAACCTGAGCGTAATCGTTGATACCGGTCTGCTGGGTATCTTGCTGGGTGTCGCGGTTATCGTCATCACCGGTATCCCGCTGATTATTGCAGACCGTGTTATTGGTGGCGGGAACGGTACGGCAGGCGTGGCAGCCTCTTCAGCAGCAGGCGCTGCGGTGGCAAACCCGGTGATTATCGCCCAGATTAACCCGGCGTTCGAACCGGTTGCCGCATCCGCTACGGCGCTGGTTGCCGCCAGCGTAATTGTCACCGCCATTCTGGTGCCGATTATCACCGCGCTGTACGCCAAACGTTTTAATAAAAACCTGGTCGCCAACGAGACGGTGTCCACCCCGGCAGACTCTCTGCACCACTAACTCTGTCTTAGCCCCACTGACCGTCCCTGCTCAATTGATGAGTGGGGACGGTACAAAAATCTCCTCAACCATCGCATCAGCCAGTCGTTTCGCCGAACACAATCGCGGCATTCCTAACGCCACATTTTGCCAACGCTGCGTCACCGACCAGCTCACCGGATGACGCTGCGCATCGCACCAGTCGCCTAACCAGCTCAGCATATCGTTATACTCGCCCGATCCGCCGACAACTGGCGTGCTGAGCCAATGATGATAGTAATGACGCGTAGCAGGCGCCGCATTCACGCTGTCCGCCAACGCCTGAGCGGCCATGGTTCGCAGGTTGTCTTTTAGCATTAACACCACATCGGCATTCGCTAACCGGCAGGCGTCACCGAAGGCTCCCCAGCGCAACTCCTCCAGCGCAACAAAACAGCGTCCAGGTAACGACCAACCGTCATATGCGCCAGCCCGCCAGCGGGTAAAAATTTGTTCGCTGTGTTCGCCCGCCTGAACCGTCAGGCCACGCTGGGTCAGCGCCTTCTCTTTATACGCAGCGCGTTGGGTAAACCAGTCAGTCAGTGAATTTATTTGTTGTAAAAGACCGGGGGTTGAAAGCCCACGCGGGTGTTCGGTTTGTTGTAAAAACTTCAGCCCTTCGGCAATACGCACCAGCGCCAGATGGCCTGGGTCGATCATGCCCGCCAACTTCTCTACCAGCTTAAGACGCATCACCAGATGCTCGCTGGATACTCCCGCCATCACCCACGCCCGTAGTTGTGTCTGGGATAACACCTCCTGCGTCAGACGCGCGCGCAGCCGCTGCTGCTGTTGCAGAAAACCGCCGGAACGTTTGGTTTCATCTCCCTGAACCAGATCGACCATAAACTTCGGGTAGACACACTCCAGCGTCCTCCCGGGGCCTTCCAGTAAAACGTTAGTCATGTGTGCTCGGTTGCAAAAAGGGTATTGATATCGTCACGCAGCAAACGGGAATCTTCATAAAGCCATGCCGCAATCGTAATGCGCTGCTGCAATTGCTCATTCATTGCATTCACCGCGGATTCATTTTGTTGGCGTAGCGTCAGACTCTCACTCAGGCTCGCCTGCAATTGCGCCAGACACAGTGAAAAATCTGCAAAAAACGTGGCCATGCCTGCCGTAACGGAAATATCGACCTGAGCAACTAAAGCTTTACGAATTTGTTGGCAAAACTGGGAGACATACTGCACAAGGTTCTTATGCAAAGCGCCCATATCAATGAGATAACGCGTTTTTGTTTCGACGTAATCATTCCATCCCCAGTTGGGTTGATTTAGCCAACGAGAGAAAGTGTCACGTACCGCACCACCAGTAGACGGCGCATTTTCTGCCGGAATATCCTGCTCAATGGCCTCGTTAAACAATTGGCGGGTATTGAAATTAAACATCGCTGTATGGAACGCTGGAAAACGGATCCGCGCACGAAAACCGGCGTGGTTTAGCTCCTCTTTCACCCTTTGCTCAATTGGCCGCATCGCGTCATTTAGCGCCCGGGAGAGTGTCGACTCAAGCTGTTCAAAACGCAGGGCTAAGTCACGGCTGATGCTTTCCTGCGCCGCCAGCAATACCCCCTCACAGGACGAGCGAATTTTATCTAACACAATTTTCGCCTGGCCTTCATCGTGCAGCACCAGCATTTCTCCGGCCATTTCTGCCGAGGAGACGCCAGTTCCCAGACTATGTTGTGACATCATCAGGACGTTTTCTTTGACAAAGAACGTGTTGATACCGCAAAGAATCTCGGTTTGTTGCTCTCTGAGATAGGCTGCAGCAGCTTCCAGCGCCAGTTCTACTTCATGGCTGACTTCATCGCTCACCCGCCCCTGGCTCACTTCTAACTGCTGCATATCCTCTTCAATATGCGTGATGTTCAGCCGTAGTTCGTCATAGGCGACCGTTAACCCGTGGGCACGAAACTCCAGATATTCGTGCACGCTTTGCGCATAGTTCAATAACTTATGTGACGCTGAGCGTAGCGCATACAGCGATGCATTGGCGTAAGCGGCGTGAATCACTTTCTGGATAGGCTGTTCAAACAGCGAGTCTTCCCACAACAGGTCGGCGGCATGACGGATATGCTCCGTATCTTCAAGATCGGTGGTGCGCCAGCGTCTGCCAAGCGCCGCTTCGGCAAAATCCTGCACCCAACGTTGCACCTGATGATCCGGCAGTCGCCCACGGGCCGTCAGCTCATGACGCGCCCTGTTTGCCAGATAGCCCCACATAGAGGAAACCGGATAGATTCTCTCAGGGGCAATACCACCTTGCATCAACGTGCCAGAAATCAACGCCCGCACCTGCTCTTCATCGTCACTGTTGCGGTCTTTCTGATCGAACTTGTTCACCAGCGCATACAGCGGTACTGACTTGCCAACCGCCATAATCGCCTGACGCACTTCCTCATCAGAAATCGATTTCAATTGGGTGTAATCCAACACTGCCAGCACCGCAGAGGCCCGTACCAGCTGTTCATTAAGCATTTTTTGTAAGTGCGGTTGTCCCGCCTCGTTCGGCCCCGGCGTATCCAGCAACGTTAATTGCCCTGGGTAGCTTGCTTGTCCGGCCAAATGGACAAACTCAACCTCAATAACCGGAATATGCTCAATCGCGGCATAGGCAGCAAAAGGAAAATCAACATCCAATGCTTTTGACAGGCGCACCAGGTCGTTCAGGCTTTTAAGGCAATGGAAAATAGGCTGTGCGCCAAGATAATACCGTTCAAATGCCACGCCGGTTTCAATATGCTGCAGCAGGACATTCATATCCTTGTCAATTTCCAGGGTCTGCGTAAGACGCTGGCGATCGCACTCGCGCACACGCTGCTGTAAAACCTTCATTAAGGCATCAATCGGCGCGACATGTGAAAAATGCAGGACTGGCTCTTTCTGCCCCGGCGTATGACGAATTAGCGTTGGTAACGCCGTCATGGGGCGATTACGATTAGGTAAAACTTCTGTCCCTACAATCGCGTTAATCGTCGTCGATTTTCCCGCTTTCATCGTGCCAACAATCGCCAGCACCATTTCCAGACGCGTAATCTTGCGCAACTCATTATTGAGCGTTGCTTGCTGGACATCCATGCCACGCGCGCTGAAGTGCAGGGGCTGAACAACCTGACTGCTATGCTCTCCTTGTTTTAGCGCGACATCATCCAACGACGTCATGGGCAATTTTTGCAATTGCCTGAGATGTTCAAGCGAGAGCATCAGCAAGCGTTCCGCTTCCTGACTTAATTCATATATTGTCTGTGTGTGCATGGAAAATCTTTCCTTAACGCAAATAGCATTGCTTTTATTTAGCCCAATCGTTTTATTTATAGATTTTTTGGCTTTTATAATTACGTGTGGAAATAATTAAAATCAAAACAACCAATTGATATTATTAAAATAAGTTTGGCGTACAACCGCTGGCCTGAAACCTCTCACTTATCTAATAAGTAAGAAAGATAAACAGCGTAGTTCAGTTTTAAAAAATGCCAGCTTAATCCCCCTACTAAAATTAAGGGGGATTGAGATATTCAATCACAATGACTTAGACATCCGCAGGCGATGTTACCTATGAATATCAGATATTTCGCCTCACCTTATCTTAAATAACCTGACGTAGCAATTTCCCTTAAAAAATATTACCCCATACTTTCATTGAGGTAAAAGCAAAGGGTCTTTACAGCAGATCATTTGCGTAATCACGCAGTAGTCCCGACAAAAGCAGGGATTTTATGTATAATTGCGGCCTTTTTCGGCAATCTGCCATTTTTTGGGCGCATTTGCCCCTGCTGACTTTTGAGGAAATCCACATGTCATTACCACACTGCCCACAATGCAACTCCGAATACACTTACGAAGATAACGGCATGTTCATCTGCCCGGAATGCGCGCACGAATGGAACGATGCTGAACCGGCACAGGACAGCGACGAACTGATCGTTAAAGATGCCAACGGCAACCTGCTGGCCGACGGCGACAGCGTTACCGTCGTGAAAGACCTGAAGGTAAAAGGTAGCTCTTCCATGCTGAAGATCGGTACCAAAGTGAAAAACATTCGGCTGGTTGAAGGTGACCACAACATCGATTGCAAAATCGATGGCTTTGGCCCAATGAAGCTGAAATCTGAGTTTGTGAAAAAGAACTGATGCAAATTGCCTGATGGCACTACGCTCATCAGGTCTACACCAGCTCATCTGCCAGGCGGGAAGCTCATACTTCCCGCCTGGTTTATTTATGCAGACGATAACTACACTTAACTGGTTTCTTTTACCTGAGGTAAAGATTATGCCGTTAAGTCCCTATATCTCCTTTGCAGGCAACTGCGCTGACGCTATCGCCTACTATCAAAAAACGTTAGGCGCTGAACTGCTCTACAAAATCAACTTCGGTGAAATGCCCAAATCGGCGCAGGATAGTGAAGATGGTTGCCCTTCAGGCATGAAATTCCCCGACACCGCCATCGCCCACGCCAACCTGCGCGTTGCGGGCAGCGACATCATGATGAGCGATAGCGCCCCGGACGGAAATGCTCACTACTCTGGCTTTACGCTGGTGCTCGACACGCAAAACGTCGATGAAGGCAAACGCTGGTTTGATAACCTGGCAGCAAACGGAAAAATCGAAATGGACTGGCAGGAAACCTTCTGGGCCCACGGTTTCGGTAAAGTGAGCGACCAGTATGGCGTGCCGTGGATGATCAACGTCGTCAAACAACAGCAACCCCCTACAGAGTAATCCAACGGGAGGCCAGCCCTCCCGTACTGTCATCAAATAGCGCTCAACTCTTCATCATCGAGTAACTATCCCTTAACGAAAACGTCACATTGATCCGCCACGATGGGGCCACTTTTTTAGGGAGGCCGCAGCATGCAAACGATTATTCGCGTCGAAAAACTCTCCAAGTCCTTCAATCAACATCAGGCGCTCAATGCGGTTGATCTGAACATCTGTTCCGGTGAGATGGTGGCTCTGCTTGGGCCGTCCGGCTCCGGCAAATCCACCCTTTTACGTCATTTAAGCGGTTTGATCGTCGGTGATAAATCACCCGGTAGCCGCGTCGAGCTGCTGGGCCGCACCGTTCAACATGAAGGCCGCCTGGCGCGCGATATCCGCAAAAGCCGCGCCCACACCGGCTACATCTTCCAGCAGTTCAATCTGGTGAACCGCCTGACAGTGCTGGAGAACGTCCTGATTGGCGCGCTCGGCAGCACGCCGTTCTGGCGCACCTGTTTTAGCTGGTTTACCGCTGAGCAGAAACAGCGTGCATTACAAGCGTTAACCCGCGTTGGCATGGCGCACTTTGCATACCAGCGTGTTTCCACGCTTTCGGGCGGACAACAGCAGCGCGTCGCAATCGCCCGCGCGCTGATGCAGCAGGCCAAAGTGATCCTTGCCGATGAGCCGATTGCTTCACTGGACCCGGAATCCGCACGCATCGTGATGGACACCCTACGCGACATCAACCAGACCGACGGCATCACCGTGGTCGTCACGCTGCATCAGGTGGATTACGCCCTGCGCTACTGCGAACGCATCGTCGCGCTGCGCCAGGGCAACGTCTTCTTTGATGGCAGCAGCCAGCATTTTGATAACGATCGTTTTGACCATCTTTACCGCAGCATGAACCGCGTCGAACAGAACGCGCAGGCTGCATAGTTCTAAAAAACCAGGCGTTATTGGCGCAGCCAGGCTGGAGACGGCCAGCGCGGAAAAACCGGAGCGTACACGCAGTACGTGAGGATTTTGAGCACTGCCCGGATTCAGGCTGGCAAGTGAAATAGCCTGGAACAATGACTAATTAAGGAAACGACATGAGCTATAAGACAGTTGCCGCGCTGGCCTTCACCAGCATGTTTAGCGTCAGTACCTTGTTAAGCCCGGCGCATGCCGAAGAGCAAGAAAAAGCGCTGAACTTTGGCATTATTTCGACCGAGTCACAGCAAAACCTGAAGCCGCAGTGGGAACCGTTCCTGAAGGACATGGAAAAATCACTGGGCGTGAAAGTGAACGCCTTCTTCGCCCCGGACTACGCCGGGATCATCCAGGGCATGCGCTTTAACAAAGTGGATATCGCCTGGTACGGCAACCTCTCGGCAATGGAAGCGGTGGATCGCGCGAACGGACAAGTGTTTGCCCAAACCGTTGCCGCCGACGGATCCCCAGGTTACTGGAGCGTGTTGATCGTTAACAAAGACAGTCCGATCAATAACCTGAACGATCTGATCGCCAAACGTAAGGATCTGACCTTCGGCAACGGCGATCCCAACTCAACGTCAGGCTTCCTTGTTCCCGGCTACTACGTCTTTGCCAAAAACAACATCTCCGCGAGCGATTTCAAACGCACCGTTAACGCCGGACACGAAACCAACGCCCTGGCCGTCGCCAACAAGCAGGTTGATGTCGCCACCAACAACACCGAAAACCTCGACAAGCTGAAAACTTCCGCGCCGGAAAAGCTGAAAGAGCTGAAGGTGATCTGGAAGTCACCGCTGATCCCGGGTGATCCGATCGTCTGGCGTAAAAACCTCTCCGAAACCACCAAGGACAAGGTGTACGACTTCTTTATGAATTACGGCAAAACGCCGGAACAGAAAACCGTACTGGAACGCCTTGGATGGGCACCGTTCCGCGCCTCCAGCGATCTGCAACTGGTGCCGATTCGCCAGCTGGCACTGTTTAAAGAGATGCAGGGTGTGAAGGACAACAAAGGGCTGAACGAGGAAGAGAAAACCAGCAAAACCTCGGCGTTGAAAGCGCAGCTCGATGACCTTGACCGTCTGACCGCCGCACTGGGCGCTATGACCAGCGTCACCAAAGCGGTGCAGTAACCCTGGTGCCCGGTGGCGCTTCGCTTACCGGGCCTACGGTGTTTTGTAGGCCGGATAAGACGCCTGCGCCGCCATCCGGCAATAACCTATGCACGGAGCTAAACATGCAAACCATCACCGTCGCCCCGCCCAAACGTAGCTGGTTCTCGCTGCTGAGCTGGGCCATTCTGCTCGCCGTACTGGTGGTCTCGTGGAAAGGTGCCGAAATGGCTCCGCTCACGCTGATCGAAGATTCCGGCAATATGGCAACCTTCGCCGCCGACTTCTTCCCACCGGACTTCAGTCAGTGGCAGGACTATCTCGGTGAAATGGCCGTCACCCTGCAAATTGCCGTCTGGGGGACTGCCCTCGCCGTGGTGCTATCGATTCCCTTCGGCCTGATGTGCGCCGATAACCTGGTGCCGTGGTGGATTTACCAGCCGATGCGCCGCCTGATGGACGCCTGCCGCGCCATCAATGAAATGGTCTTCGCGATGCTGTTCGTGGTCGCCGTCGGGTTAGGGCCATTCGCCGGGGTGATGGCGCTGTTTATCCACACTACCGGGGTACTCTCCAAGCTGCTTTCCGAGGCGGTAGAAGCCATTGAGCCGGGTCCGGTAGAAGGTATTCGCGCCACCGGAGCCAACAAAATTGAAGAGATTCTGTACGGCGTTCTGCCACAGGTCATGCCGCTGCTTATCTCCTACTCGCTGTATCGCTTTGAATCCAATGTTCGCTCAGCCACGGTAGTCGGCATGGTGGGCGCAGGTGGTATTGGCGTGACCTTATGGGAAGCGATTCGCGGCTTCCAGTTCCAGCAAACCTGCGCCCTGATGGTGTTAATCATCGTCACCGTCAGCCTGCTGGATTTCCTTTCCCAGCGTTTGCGTAAGCACTTTATCTGATTAGCGAGGCATTGATTGCTATGCACTTGTCTACACATCCGACCAGTTATCCAACGCGTTATCAGGAAATTGCCGCGAGACTTGAGCAGGAGCTACGTCAACATTATCGCTGCGGTGACTATCTGCCCGCCGAGCATCAGCTTGCCGCGCGCTTCGAGGTAAACCGCCACACCCTGCGCCGCGCCATTGACCAGTTGGTTGAACGCGGTTGGGTTCAGCGTCGCCAGGGAGTCGGCGTGCTGGTGCTGATGCGCCCGTTCGATTACCCGCTTAATGCCCAGGCACGCTTTAGTCAGAACCTGCTGGACCAGGGCAGCCACCCCACCAGCGAAAAACTGCTGGCGGTGCTGCGTCCGGCCTCCAGCCACATTGCCGATGCGCTCAGCATAAACGAGGGCGATAACGTGATTCACCTGCGCACCCTGCGCCGGGTTAACGGGATCGCACTGTGCCAGATCGACCACTATTTTTCCGACCTCACGCTGTGGCCGCTGCTGCAAGGCTTCAACAGCGGCTCACTGCACGACTATCTGCGCCAACAATCCGGTCTGACGCTGCTGCGCACGCAAACGCGCATCAGCGCCCGCCGCGCGCAGGCCAAAGAGAGCAAGGTGCTGGAAATCCCCAATATGGCGCCGCTGCTGTGCGTGCGCACCCTGAACCACCGTGAAGGCGAAGAACACGCGGCGGAATACTCCGTCAGCCTGACCCGCGCCGACATGATCGAATTCACTATGGAGCACTGAATGCATTTCGATACCGCCACCCGCCAGCGCTGGATGCGCGCCCTGGCTTACAGCAATGCCGATGCCCTGAAAGCCCGTATCAACGCGCTCAAACTGACGCCGGACTATGAACTTATCCGCGCACCGGAAAGCGGACTGATGCAGATCCAGGCCCGTATGGGCGGTACCGGTAACCGCTTCTTTGCCGGTGACACCACGCTTACCCGCGCAGTGGTACGCCTGAAGAGCGGCACGCTGGGTTACAGCTACCTGCTGGGACGCAACAAACAACATGCCGAGCAGTGCGCGGTGATTGACGCGCTACTGCAGGAACAAACGCATTTCCAGAACCTAATGGAAACCTTAATTGCCCCGCTGGAAGCGGAACGCGATGCGCTGATTAACGCACGCTGTGCCGAAGTTAACGCCAGCCGGGTCGACTTCTTCACGCTGGTACGCGGAGATAACGCATGACCTTACAGACCACATTTAATTTACCCGTTCAGGATGCTCAGCAGAGCTTTCGTCGCCTGCTGAAAGCCATGAGCGAACCGGGCGTAATCGTCGCCCTGCATCAACTGAAACACGGCTGGCAGCCGCTGGGTCTGGCGACCACCAGCGTGCTGCTGACCCTGGTCGATGGCGACACGCCGGTCTGGCTGGCGCCGTCGGTGGATAACGATATCGCCCGGCAGAACCTGCGTTTTCACACCAACGCGCCGCTGGTGGATCAACCACAGTTGGCGGCCTTTGCCGTCGCCGACGAACGTATCAGCAGCGAACAGCTTAACGCCCTCTCCGCCGGTTCAGCCGTCGCACCAGAAACCAGCGCCACGCTGATTGTGCAAGTCTCAGGCTTAAGCGGAGGACGCATGCTGCGTCTGACCGGCGCGGGCATCGCCGAAGAGCGCATGATCGCGCCACAGCTGCCGGAATGCCTGATTCACGAACTCACCGAACGCCCGCATCCGTTCCCACTGGGGGTCGATCTGATCCTCACCTGTGGCGAACGCCTGCTGGCTATTCCGCGAACCACCCATGTGGAGGTGTGCTGATGTACGTCGCCGTCAAAGGGGGCGAAAAGGCGATAGCCAACGCCCACGCCCTGCAGGAAAACCGACGCCGGGGCGATGAGACCATTGCTGAACTGAGCGTGGCGCAAATCGAACAGCAGATGAACCTGGCTGTTGATCGGGTGATGACCGAAGGTGGCATCGCTGACCGCGAACTGGCTGCACTGGCGCTCAAACAGGCCAGCGGCGATAACGTCGAGGCCATCTTTTTGCTCCGCGCCTACCGCACTACACTGGCAAAGGTAGCTGTCAGCGAACCGGTTAACAGCGCAGAAATGCGTCTTGAGCGCAGAATCTCCGCGGTCTACAAGGATATTCCCGGCGGGCAGCTGTTGGGTCCAACCTATGACTATACCCATCGCCTGCTGGATTTTACCTTACTGGCCAATGGCGAAACCCCGCCTCTGCGCAGCGCAGACGGCGCGCAGGATGCCTCCCCGCACGTCTTTTCCCTGCTGGCGAACCAGGGCCTGGCAAAACGTGAAGAGGATGATGGCGCGACACCCGACGACATCACCCGCACGCCGCCGGTTTACCCCTGCTCACGCGCTTCACGTCTGCAACAGTTGATGCGCGGTGACGAGGGATATTTGCTGGCGCTGGCCTACTCCACCCAGCGCGGCTACGGGCGCAACCACCCGTTTGCCGCCGAAATCCGTAGCGGCTATGTGGCACTGGAAACCGTACCGGAAGAGCTGGGATTTGCGGTGAACGTCGGCGAACTGCTGATGACTGAATGTGAAATGGTCAACGGTTTTGTCGCGCCAGAAAATGAATCCCCCCATTTTACCCGCGGCTACGGGCTGGTGTTCGGTATGAGCGAACGTAAAGCAATGGCGATGGCGCTGGTGGACCGCGCCCTACAGGCAGCCGAATACGATGAAACGGTCACAGGACCGGCGCAGGACGAAGAGTTCGTGCTGGCGCATGCGGATAACGTCGAGGCGGCGGGTTTTGTTTCGCACCTCAAACTTCCCCATTACGTCGATTTCCAGGCCGAACTGGAACTGCTCAAACGCCTGCAACAGGAGGCCACCTGTGACCACTAACCTCTCCGGCTACAACTTTGCCTATCTTGATGAGCAGACCAAACGCATGATCCGCCGCGCAATTCTGAAAGCGGTAGCGATTCCCGGTTACCAGGTACCGTTTGGCGGCCGTGAAATGCCGATGCCATACGGATGGGGAACCGGCGGCATTCAACTTACCGCCAGCGTGATTGGCGAGCCGGACGTGCTGAAAGTGATTGACCAGGGTGCGGACGACACCACTAACGCCGTATCGATTCGTAATTTCTTCAAGCGTGTGACCGGAGTGAATACCACTGAGCGTACGGAAGATGCGACGCTGATCCAGACCCGCCACCGCATCCCGGAGACGCCGCTGGTGGAAGATCAAATAATCATCTTCCAGGTACCGATCCCCGAGCCGCTACGCTTTATCGAACCGCGTGAAACGGAAACTCGCACCATGCACGCGCTGGAAGAGTACGGCATCATGCAGGTGAAACTGTATGAAGATATCGCCCGCTTCGGTCATATCGCCACCACTTACGCCTATCCGGTGAAGGTCAACGGCCGCTACGTCATGGACCCGTCGCCCATCCCGAAATTCGACAATCCGAAGATGGACATGATGCCAGCCCTGCAACTGTTTGGCGCAGGCCGCGAAAAACGCATCTATGCCGTTCCACCTTACACCCGCGTGGAAAGTCTCGATTTCGACGATCACCCGTTTACCGTGCAGAGCTGGGATGAACCTTGTGCCATCTGCGGCTCAACCCACAGCTATCTCGATGAAGTGGTGCTCGATGACAGCGGCAAACGCATGTTTGTCTGCTCCGACACCGATTACTGCCGCCAACAGAGCGAGGCCCTCAGCAAATGACGCAACCGCTGCTTTCAGTCAACAACCTGACCCATCTCTACGCGCCGGGCAAGGGCTTCAGCGATGTCTCTTTTGACCTGTGGCCAGGCGAAGTGCTGGGTATCGTCGGCGAGTCCGGTTCTGGCAAAACCACGCTGCTGAAATCGATCTCTTCACGGCTGACGCCGCAGAGCGGTGAGATTTTGTATCAGAACCGTTCGCTGTACGGCATGAACGAGGCCGACCGTCGCCGTCTGCTGCGCACCGAATGGGGCGTGGTGCATCAGCATCCGCTGGATGGCCTGCGCCGTCAGGTCTCCGCAGGCGGCAATATCGGCGAACGCCTGATGGCCACTGGCGCGCGTCACTACGGCGATATCCGCGCCACCGCGCAGCGCTGGCTGGAGGAGGTGGAGATCCCTGCCTCGCGTATCGACGACCTGCCAACCACCTTTTCCGGCGGTATGCAACAGCGCCTGCAGATCGCCCGCAACCTCGTCACCCATCCCAAACTGGTGTTTATGGACGAACCCACCGGTGGGCTGGACGTTTCGGTACAGGCCAAACTGCTGGACCTGCTGCGCGGCCTGGTGGTGGAACTGGATCTTGCAGTGGTCATTGTCACCCACGATTTGGGTGTGGCGCGTCTGCTGGCAGACCGTTTGCTGGTGATGAAGCAGGGTCAGGTGGTGGAAAGTGGATTAACCGACCGCGTGCTCGACGACCCGCACCATCCGTACACCCAGTTGTTGGTGTCGTCCGTTTTGCAAAATTAAACATCGGATGCCGGATGGCAGCTTACGGGGCGCTTTTTGTAGGCCGGATAAGCACAGCAACATCCGGCAATAAGAACCATGAGGCTCAAATGATCCGCGTTGAAAATGTCAGTAAAACCTTTGTCCTGCATCAGCAAAACGGCGTGCGTCTGCCGGTGCTGCAAAACGCCACGCTGGAAGTGAAAAACGGCGAATGCGTGGTGCTGCACGGTCACTCGGGTAGCGGCAAATCCACGCTGCTGCGATCGCTGTACGCCAACTATCTGCCGGATGAAGGACACATCCACATTCGCCACAGCGATGAGTGGGTCGATCTGGTGCAGGCCCCAGCGCGCAAAGTGTTGGAAGTTCGCCGTTCAACCATCGGCTGGGTGAGCCAGTTCCTGCGCGTAATCCCCAGGATTTCCGCGCTGGATGTGGTGATGCAACCGCTGCTGGATCTGGGTGTCTCCCGTGAGGAGTGTGCAGCCAAAGCGGCTAACCTGCTTACCCGCCTGAACGTGCCGGAGCGGCTGTGGCACCTGGCACCGTCGACCTTCTCCGGTGGCGAACAGCAGCGCGTCAACATCGCCCGCGGGTTTATCGTCGATTACCCGATTCTGCTGCTCGATGAACCCACCGCCTCGCTGGACGCCAAAAATAGCGCCGCCGTCGTCGCATTGATTGAAGAAGCAAAAGCCCGCGGCGCAGCAATTGTCGGTATTTTTCACGATCAAACCGTGCGCGACCGCGTAGCGGATCGTCTGCATCTGATGGGAACAACAGCATGATTATCAATAATGTAAAGCTGGTACTGGAAGATGACGTGGTGCAAGGATCGCTGGAAATCGAGGGCGGGGTCATTCGCGCCTTTGCTGAAAGTCCGAGCAGCCTACCTGAGGCGCTGGACGGCGAAGGCGGCTGGCTGCTGCCAGGGCTTATCGAGCTGCATACCGATAATCTCGACAAATTTTTTACCCCGCGCCCGAAGGTAGACTGGCCTGCCCACTCGGCGATGAGCAGCCACGACGCGCTAATGGTCGCCAGCGGCATTACCACCGTGCTGGACGCAGTGGCGATTGGCGATGTGCGCGACGGTGGTGACCGTCTGGAAAATCTGGAGAAGATGATCAACGCGGTGGAAGAGACGCAAAAGCGTGGGGTCAATCGCGCCGAGCACCGCTTGCACCTGCGCTGCGAGCTGCCGCATCACACTACCCTGCCGCTGTTTGAAAAACTGGTCGGTCGTGAGCCGGTGACGCTGGTGTCGCTGATGGATCATTCCCCCGGCCAGCGTCAGTTCGCCAATCGTGAGAAGTACCGCGAGTATTATCAGGGCAAGTATTCGCTCACCGACGAGCAGATGGCCCGTTATGAAGAAGAACAGTTAGCGCTGGCTGCGCGTTGGTCACAGCCCAACCGCACGGCGATTGCCCAGATGTGCCGTGAGCGCCAGATTGCGCTGGCAAGCCATGACGATGCCACCTGCGATCATGTGCTGGAATCGCATCAACTTGGCAGCGTGATCGCCGAATTTCCCACAACTTTCGAAGCCGCCGATGCCTCACGCCAGCATGGCATGAACGTGCTGATGGGCGCACCTAACATCGTGCGCGGCGGTTCTCACTCCGGCAACGTGGCGGCACATAGGCTGGCTGAGCTGGGGCTGCTGGATATTCTCTCCTCCGACTACTACCCCGCCAGCCTGCTCGATGCGGCATTTCGCGTAGCGGATGACGACGCTAACCGCTTTACGCTGTCGCAGGCTATTCGTCTGGTGACCCGCAATCCGGCGCGGGCCTTAAATCTCGACGATCGCGGCGTTATTGCCGAAGGTAAACGCGCGGATCTGGTGCTGGCGCATCGCAAAGGCGGCAACATCCATATCGACCACGTCTGGCGTCAGGGCAAAAGGGTATTCTGACTATGGGTAAACTGATCTGGCTGATGGGGCCGTCCGGCTCCGGTAAGGACAGTCTGCTGGCAGAATTGCGCCAGCAGGAACCGGCGCAACTGCTGGTGGCGCATCGCTACATCACCCGTGCCGCCAACGCCGGGAATGAAAATCATATTGCGCTAAGTGAACCAGAGTTTTTTACCCGCGCCGGGCAGAATCTGCTGGCGCTGAGCTGGCACGCCAACGGCTTCTACTACGGCATCGGCGTGGAGATAGACCTCTGGCTGCACGCTGGTTTTGATGTGGTGGTCAACGGCTCGCGTGCGCATCTGCCCCAGGCGCAGGCCCGTTATGGCGCTTCTTTGCTTCCCATTTGCTTACAGGTTTCTCCGGCAATTCTCCGCCAGCGCCTGCAGGCTCGTGGGCGGGAGAGCGAAACGGAAATCGCCGCCCGTCTTGAACGCGCAGCCCGCTACGCCCCGTATGACTGCCACGTCCTGAATAACGATGGTAGTTTGCTACAGTCTGTCGATACACTGCTCGCACTGATGGGACGCAAGGAGAAGAAACATGTCTGTCTGTGAATTACGCCGCGCCACGCTCTACGATACCGATGCGGTTTACGCGCTCATCTGCGAGTTGAAGCAGGGTCAATTTGACCTGCAGGCTTTTAGCACTGGTTACGCCGCTAATCTGCAAGATGCCAATATGCACTACCAGCTGGCACTGATCGACGGACAGGTCGTCGGCTTGATCGGTCTACACCTGCAGTTTCATCTGCACCACGCCAACTGGATTGGCGAAATCCAGGAACTGGTGGTGATGCCGCAGGCGCGAGGGTTAAGGGTTGGCAGCCAGCTACTGGCCTGGGCCGAAGCCGCCGCACGCGAAGCGGGCGCAGAAGTCACCGAGCTTTCCACCAGCACCCAACGCCTTGACGCACACCGTTTTTACCAGCGCGAAGGCTATACCATGAGCCATTTTCGCTTCACCAAACCGCTGTAGGGGGAGCCATGAGTCTGACCATTACGCTAACGGGAACGGGCGGCGCACAGCTGGTGCCGACATTTGGCTGCGACTGTGCGGCCTGCCAACGAGCACGCTTACAGGCGCAATATCGTCGACGCCCTTGTAGCGGGGTGGTCAAATTCAACAATGCGGTGACGCTGCTGGACGCGGGGATCCCGCATCTGATGAACGACTGGCCAGCGGGCAGCTTCCAGCAGTTTCTGTTGACCCACTATCATATGGATCACGTGCAGGGGCTGTTTCCGCTGCGCTGGGGCGTAGGGGCGACTATCCCGGTGTACGGACCGCCGGATGAACAGGGTTGCGACGATCTGTTTAAGCATCCCGGCATCCTCGATTTTAGCCATACCGTCGCGCCATTCGTAGTGTTTGACCTGCAAGGATTGCAGGTCACGCCGCTACCGCTCAACCATTCAAAGCTGACGTTTGGTTATCTGCTGGAGACCGCACATAGCCGCGTGGCGTGGCTCTCCGATACCGCCGGACTTCCCGACAAGACGCTGAAGTTTCTCCACAATAACCAACCCCAGGTGATTATCATCGACTGCAGCCATGCCCCGCGCACCGAGCCACCGCGCAATCACTGTGATTTAAATACCGTTATCGCGTTGAACGACATTATCCGCTGTCCACGGGTGATCCTGACGCATATCAGCCATCAGTTCGACCTGTGGATAATGGAAAACCAGCTTCCCGCAGGGTTTGAGGCAGGATATGACGGAATGGAGATTATGCTGGAGTAAGGAAATTTGCCGGATGCGATGAAAACATCTTATCCGGCCGACAAGACGACAGCCAGGCGACTTTTCCATAAGCATAGAGAGATTGCAATGCATACATGCACTGTGCTCAAGTGCATGCATTGACATAAAATGGCGAGATGTTGAGCTGACAGCGAAATCCCTTACAGGGGATAAAATATTCTTACATTTAGATAGTTACAGTTAACGATCGTAATCTTCTTCCATTCTGCGTTCTTCGTCTTCTAACTGACGCCGTTCTTGATCAAGCTGGCGCTGACGGTCATCCAGTTGGCGACGTCGATCTTCAAACTGGCGGCGGCGATTGTCATATTGCCTGCGCCGGTCGTCACTCATCTGGCGCTGCCAGCTTTCATCACGGGAATCATCATAATCCCGCCCGTTGTCCGGTTTGTATGCGTCGTTTATCGCCTGCTGAATATTACCAATGGCGTCATCGATAATATCCGCCTGCGCCGATACGGTGGTCAGCATCAGCAAACTAAAAAGAAGGAATGTCGCGGAGCGTTGCATAAAACCAGCCTCATCAAGAAACTCGCCCCACGGTAACCAAAGCGTATTTGCGCGGGTAGCGGAGGAATCTCAATTACGCGAATGCCGCAGCGCCTGCGCCAGCTCTCCCCGGGTAAAAGGCTTACGCAATAGTGCCACATCAGGCAGCGCCGGGTTATGCGCCGGGCGTAAATCCTGACCGCTCATCAGCAAGATGGACACCTGCGGATAATGTGCCTGGGCATGGTTAACCACATCCACGCCGCTTAAACCACCAGGCAGCATTAAGTCGCTGATAAAAATATCAATCTCGGATGAAGCCGCCAGCATATGCATCGCCTGTTCGCCGTTGGCGGCCTCTAACGTCAGGTAGCCCAGCAGGTGTAATTGCTCGCACAACGTCTGGCGTACATCGTCCTCATCCTCGAGCACCAACACCAGTTTTTCATCGTTGGTCGTTGTGTGTTGCGCTACCGCTTCCACTTGAGCCTGCACCGGAACAACGGCGCGAGGCAGTTGCAGCCGGACAGTCGTTCCCTGCCCGGGGGCGCTTTCAATCTCCACCCGGCCACCGGACTGGCGCACAAAACCGTAAACCATCGACAGCCCAAGCCCACTGCCGCTGCCGGTCTGTTTGGTGGTGAAAAATGGCTCGAAGACCTGCGCTTTCACTTCCTGCGACATCCCACTTCCCTGGTCGGCTACCTCCAGCATCACCATGTCCTGCTTACGCCCATCGCTGCGCGTAACCCGTTGATTCCAGGTACGGATTTTTATCGTGCCCGCCTGCCCGTCCATGGCGTCACGGGCGTTCATCACCAGATTGATAATGGCGTTTTCCAGTTGGCTGACGTCAATCCACGCGGGCCAGGCAGGCGACTGGGCTTCAATCTCCAGCGTCAACGTGGCCGGAAGAGAGTGGCGCATCAGTTCGCCCAGGTTTTCCAGCAGCGTTTTCAGCTCCACCGCATGAGGGTGCAATGACTGTTTGCGCGAAAAGGCCAGCAGCCGTTGGGTAAGCAGCGCCCCGCGCTCGGCGGCTTTTAGCGCCCGATTGACCCGTGGCGCATCGGGCGACTCCGGATTCACCAAATCCAGACTGCCAATAATCACCGCCAGCAGGTTATTGAAATCATGCGCTAATCCACCCGTCAGTTGCCCAACCGCCTTCAGCTTTTGGCTGTGCAACAGCGCTTCTTCCAGCCCCTGACGCTCGGTGCGATCGATTTCCATCTGGCTGGTTTTTTCTTTTAGCAGTCGAGTGGTGTGCTCCAGCGATGCCGTATTGCGGGCAAAGACGCTAAAGGCGCGGGCCAGCTCGCCCAGCTCATCGCGCCGCTGCAGGGCCGGGACACTGACGTCTGATTCACCGTGCGCCAGTCGGGTCATCGCCCGCGAAATGGCCGTTAGGTTGGAGCCGAGATTACGGTAGATATACCACCCGGCAAAACCGGTGATCACCACCGCCAGCAGCGCAAACACTAAAATAAACAACGCGCCGGATTGCAGTTCCTGATGGTTTTGCGCCACCCGCTGCTCTGAGATCAGCGCCACCTGCGAGGCATACTGGTTGATATCGCTGTTGAGGATCGCCACCAACGCTTTGATGTGGAACATATACCAATTGATGGCCAAATCACTTTGCTCCAGCGCGGAGGAGAGCGGCTCCAGCTTATGCAGCTCCTGGTTGAAGTCGTTGAGGATACCGCTAATCAGCGGATTGGCATGCAGCAAGGGAAGAGCGGGCATCACTGCATCCAGTTGTTTCACCACCGAACGCGGCGTGGGCGTGTCGATGGCGGCAACAATTAAGCGGTCCATCTGCCCCAGCAGCACATCGTCCTGCGCGCCGGTGAGCTTTTGCAGATGACGTAAATAGCTTTGATTCTGATACAGCGAACTGAGCAGCGCGTTACGTTCCAGGTGCCGCCGCTGACCGCGCTGCAACATACCTTCTACGCTGCTTTGTAACTCCTGGCTGCGCTGGATAATTCGCTCGACCAGCACCGGCTCCTGCTGTGCCAGCGGCGCGGTAGCCAGTTGTTCCAGCGACTGCTTCAGCGCCCTTTGCGTCTCCTGCAGCCGCTCCGCTTCCCCTTTGTATTCCAGCGCCCCGACTACCTGCGACAGCCGCACCGCCGCTGTCGCGACGTTCGCCGTATCCCGTGCCAGGTTCATGCTGCCGGTCATGTCGTCAACGGTTTGCTGCTGCACCTGCTCCTGGATCTGGCTTGCGTGCTGAAACCCCAGCACCGCCACGCCGCTCACCATCAGCGTGACCGCCACCACCAGCAGATTGAAGAACAGCAATCGTCCACGCGCACTGGCGAAAAAGTGACGTCCCGGTTGCGGCATATCACGCTCCGTGAAGAAAAATCGCAATATGACAAATATGAACGGCTTCTGACATTTTGCATTTACATTCCTGTGATGGACTGCTGATATCGGCCACCCCACAGGAGATCCGCCATGAGCAGGACACCGGTTCTGGAGATGCGCAACATTGCTAAAGCGTTTGGCAAATTTTACGCGCTGAAAGGGGTCGATTTAACGGTCTGGCCGGGCGAGATTCATGCCCTGATGGGCGAGAACGGTGCGGGGAAAAGCACCCTGATGAAGATCCTCGCGGGCGCCTATACCGCCACCAGCGGTGAAATCCTGATTGACGGTCAGCCGTTTCACATTCGCGGTCCCAAAGATGCACTCAGCGCAGGCATCACGCTGATTTATCAGGAGATGCAGCTCGCGCCGAACCTGACGGTGGCAGAAAATATCTTTCTTGGCAGCGAGCTGTCGCGCGGCGGTCTGGTCCAGCGTAAAGAGATGGTCATGCAGTCACAGAAAGTCATCGATCGACTCGGCGCCCAGTTTAAGGCCAGCGACCGTGTGATGACGTTGACCATCGCCGAACAGCAGCAGGTTGAAATTGCCCGTGCCCTGCACCGTAACAGCCGCATTCTGGTGATGGATGAACCCACCGCCGCCCTCTCCTCACGTGAAACCCACCGCCTGTTTGAACTGATCATGCGCCTGCGCGATGAGGGGATGGCGATTATCTACATCAGCCACCGCATGGCGGAAGTGTACGAACTCTCCGATCGCGTCAGCGTCCTGCGCGACGGGCAATATGTTGGCAGCCTGACCCGCGACAAGCTCAACGCCTCGGAGCTGGTGCGCATGATGGTGGGCCGTCCGTTGAGCGATCTGTTCAACAAAGAGCGCGATATTCCCTTAGGTAAAGCACGCCTCAACGTCCATCACCTTACCGACGGCCATAAAGTCCAGCCGTGCAGCTTGCTGGTGCGCTCCGGGGAGATCGTCGGCCTGGCCGGGTTAGTCGGCGCAGGGCGTTCTGAACTGGCGCAGCTGATTTTTGGCGTGCGCAAAGCCATCGGCGGCATGATTGAAGTGGACGGTGAACCGGTGGTGATCCACTCCCCGCGCGAAGCAATTGACCACGGCATTGGCTTTCTGACGGAAAACCGCAAAGAGCAGGGATTATTTTTAGAGCTGGCAGCGGCAGAAAACATCACCATGGCAACGCTGGAACGTGACGCGAACTGGGGCATGCTCGATCGCAAAAAGGCGCAGGCGATTTCTGATGACGCCATCAAATTGCTCAATATTCGCGTCCCGCATGCCCAGGTCCGCGCAGGCGGCTTGTCCGGCGGCAACCAGCAAAAGCTGCTGATTTCGCGCTGGGTGGCGATCGGGCCACGCATTTTGATCCTCGATGAACCCACGCGCGGTGTGGACGTCGGCGCCAAAAGCGAGATCTACCGGATCATGAACGATATGGCGCGCAAAGGCGTGGCGATCCTAATGATCTCCAGCGAACTGCCGGAAGTGGTCGGGATGAGCGACCGCGTGTACGTCATGCGCGAAGGCAGTATTGCCGGCGAGCTGAACGGACAAAGTATTACCCAGGAAAATATTATGACGCTGGCAACCGGCGTGAACGACTCCCATCATCAGGCGGTACCCCATGAATAATCCAACCACTCCCCAGCAGGTGGCGAAATCCGCCTCCGCAAAAAAAATGCTGATGAGCGATCTGATGCAAACGGTCGGTATCTTACCGATTCTCATCCTGATAGTGGCGGTGTTTGGCTTTATCGCGCCTAACTTTTTTACCGAGAGTAACCTGCTGAATATTACCCGTCAGGCGTCGATCAACATCGTGCTGGCCGCTGGCATGACCTTCATTATTTTAACCGGCGGCATCGATCTTTCGGTTGGTTCGATTCTCGGCACCACCGCCGTCGCAGCCATGGTGGTTTCTCTCATTCCTGAGTTTGCCATGCTGTCAGTCCCTGCTGCACTGTTGCTCGGCATGGTGCTGGGGTTGTTTAACGGCGCGCTGGTCGCTTTTGCCGGCCTGCCGCCGTTTATCGTCACGCTTGGAACCTATACGGCGCTGCGCGGCGCAGCTTACCTGCTGGCCGACGGCACGACGGTGATTAACTCCAACATCAGCTTTGAGTGGATCGGTAACAACTATCTCGGTCCGGTTCCGTGGCTGGTGGTCATTGCGCTGGCGGTGGTGGTGGTGTGCTGGTTCATTCTTAGGCGCACCACACTCGGCGTTCATATCTATGCGGTTGGCGGCAATATGCAGGCCGCGCGCTTAACCGGTATCAAAGTGTGGCTGGTGCTGCTGTTCGTCTACGGCATGAGCGGTTTGCTCTCAGGTCTTGGCGGGGTGATGAGCGCCTCGCGGCTGTACAGCGCCAACGGCAACTTAGGCATGGGTTACGAGCTGGACGCCATCGCGGCGGTGATCCTCGGCGGCACCAGCTTTGTTGGCGGGATCGGCACCATCACCGGCACGCTGGTGGGGGCGTTGATCATTGCCACGCTCAATAACGGCATGACGCTGATGGGCGTCTCCTATTTCTGGCAATTGGTGATCAAAGGGGCGGTGATCATCATAGCGGTGCTGATCGACAAATACCGTACCCGACACCATCAAAGTGCATAGACAAGCTTACTGGCCTACTCATTCGTAGGCCTGATAAGCGCAGCGCCATCAGGCGTATAACAACAATACCCTACGTGAGGAAACGAGTATGCGTTTGAAGCCATTAGTGACCGCGCTCTGTGCTGGCGCCCTGCTTGCTGCAGCTCCATTTGTGCAGGCAAAAGAACTGAAATCCATCGGCGTTACGGTGGGCGATCTGGCCAACCCGTTCTTCGTGCAGATCACCAAAGGCGCGGAGCTGGAAGCACGCAAACTGGCAGGTGATAGCGTTAAAGTCACGCTGGTTTCCAGCGGCTACGATCTGGGGCAACAGGTGTCGCAAATCGACAACTTTATTGCCGCCAAAGTCGACATGATTATCCTTAACGCCGCCGACTCCAAAGGCATTGGCCCGGCGGTTAAACGCGCGAAAGACGCCGGGATCGTGGTGGTTGCCGTTGACGTAGCGGCGGAAGGCGCAGACGCGACCATAACTTCCGATAACACTCAGGCAGGCGAAATGGCCTGTAAATACATTACCGACCGTCTGAAAGGGAAAGGCAACGTCGTCATCATCAACGGGCCGCCGGTTTCCGCCGTCCAGAACCGCGTGGAAGGCTGCCAGACGGAGTTTAAACGCCACCCGGACATCAAGGTGCTGTCGCATAACCAAAACGCCAAAGGCAGTCGCGAAGGCGGGCTGGAGATCATGACCGCGTTGCTGGCGGCGAATCCGAAGATCGACGGCGTATTCGCCATTAACGATCCCACGGCGATCGGCGCCGATCTGGCGGCAAAACAGGCGCAGCGTAGCGAATTCTTTATTGTCGGCGTAGATGGATCCCCAGACGGTGAAGAAGCGCTGAAGCGCGAAAACTCACTATTTGTGGCGACTCCGGCACAAGATCCGCAGGTGATGGCTGCCAAAGCGGTTGAAATCGGCTATGACATATTGCAGGGGAAACCAGCCCCGAAAGAACCCGTGCTGATCCCAGTGACGATGATCGATAAAAACAACGTCGGCAGTTATAAGGGTTGGACGGTTAAATAGCCCGCCACAACAACGCCGGTTGGCGGCAAAGATGCCTTATCCGGTCTACAAGATCGCTATGAATTTGTAGGCCGGATAAGCGCGGCGCCATCCGGCATTATATTAAGGAGGATTCTGCCGATGAAACGCTCCGCAATAAACGAGATCCTTGGGCACACGCGCCAGTTTTTCTCTCAGCACGACGTGCATCTCCCCCCTTTTGCCAGCTTCCCCCCGACCCAATGGCGCAAGCTTGATGCCAGTGCCTGGAGCGAAGTGTTCGACCTTAAGCTCGGCTGGGATGTCACCGCGTTTGGCGGCAACAATTTCGCCGCGCAAGGATTAACGCTGTTCACCCTGCGTAATGGTTCGCCGAAAGGCATGCCTTACGAGAAATGCTACGCCGAGAAAATCATGCATGTTCGCGATGCACAGGTCACGCCGATGCATTTTCACTGGCGCAAACGCGAAGACATTATCAATCGCGGCGGCGGCAATCTCATTGTAGAACTGTGGAATGCCGGTATCCGCGAGCAAACGGAAGACAGCGACGTTAGCGTGGTAATTGACGGCTGTCGGCAAACCCATGCCGCAGGCAGTCAACTGCGCCTGACGCCGGGTGAAAGCATCTGCCTGCCGCCGGGCCTGTATCACAGCTTCTGGGCGGAAGAAGGTTTTGGCGACGTGCTGGTTGGCGAGGTCTCTTCTGTTAATGACGACGACCACGACAACCATTTTCTGCAACCGATTTCCCGCTACAACGACATTGAAGAAGACGAACCGGCGCTGCTGGTACTGTGTAACGAATATCGCCTGTTCCGCTAACCAAGGAGCACATTATGCCGTTGATCTCACTCGCTGATGGCCTTGCCCATGCCCGCGAGCACCGCTATGCCTTAGGGGCGTTTAACGTTCTGGATTCACATTTCCTGCGTGCGTTGTTTGCCGCGGCAAAGCAAGAACGTTCGCCGTTTATTATCAACATTGCCGAGGTGCATTTTAAATATATCTCGCTGGATTCTCTGGTCGAAGCGGTCAAGTTCGAAGCCGCCAGACATGACATTCCCGTAGTGCTGAATCTTGACCACGGCCTGCACTTTGAGTCGGTGGTGCGAGCGTTACGCTTAGGTTTCAGCTCAGTGATGTTCGATGGCTCCACGCTGGAGTACGAAGAAAATATCCGTCAGACCCGCGAAGTGGTGAAGATGTGCCACGCCGTCGGCGTGTCGGTGGAAGCTGAGTTGGGCGCAGTCGGTGGCGATGAAGGCGGTGCGCTGTACGGTCATGCCGACGAATCACTGTTTACCGACCCAATGCTGGCGCGTGATTTCGTTGACAGAACCGGGATTGACGCGCTGGCGGTCGCCATTGGCAATGCCCACGGCAAATATAAAGGCGAACCGCTGCTCGACTTCCCGCGTCTGGACGCCATTCGCCAGCAGGCGGCAATCCCGCTGGTACTGCACGGTGGCTCCGGCATCAGCGACGACGATTTCAAGCGCGCAATTGAACTCGGCATTCACAAAATCAACTTCTATACCGGCATGTCGCAGGCGGCGCTGTCGGCAGTGGAGACGCGGATGGCGAATCGTCAGCCCTTATATGACGAATTCGCCGAACTGCTGCTCGGCATTGAGGAAGCCATTACCGATACCGTTTCAGAACAGATGCGCATTTTTGGCAGCGCGGGGCGGGTCTGATGGAACGCAAAGGCGTTATCGCCGCAGGCAACATGCTGGTCGATCATGTGCATCAAATTGTGCAGTGGCCGGAACGCGGCTGGTTGGCGGAAATCACCCGTAGCGAACGCGCCACGGGCGGTGCGCCGCTTAATGTGCTGCTGACGCTGGCAAAAATGCACACTGGGCTGCCGTTGCAGGCGGTGGGGTTAATCGGTCAGGATAGCGATGGCGACTACATCATGGCGATGCTGGAGCAGTATCACGTTAATCGCCAACACGTGCAGCGCACGACATTCGCGCCCACGTCAATGTCGCAGGTGATGACCGATCCCAGCGGTCAGCGCACCTTTTTCCACTCGCCGGGCGCCAACAGACTGCTGGATTTGCCCGCTTTTGAGCAACTGGATACCTCGATGAAAATCTTCCATCTGGGATATCTGCTGCTGCTCGACAGTCTGGACATGCCGGATAAGGAGTACGGGACGCGTAGCGCAAGGCTGCTGGCGCAAATGCGCGACAACGGCTTTGAAACATCGCTGGATCTGGTCTCACGCAAGGGCGACCCGCGCTACCAGCCACTGGTGATGCCAGCCTTGCGCCATCTCGACTATCTGGTAATTAACGAGCTGGAAGCCGGAGAATTTAGCGGGCTGGAGATCCGCCAGTCCAACGGCGAGCTACATATCCCGCATATCGCTACCGCCGCGCGCGAATTATTGGATGCAGGCGTACGCCAGCGGGTGGTTATTCACTGTCCGGAAGGTGCCTGGGGTGAAGCGCCGGATCTGCCGGGCACCTGGATCCCGTCGCAGTACCTGGCGCAGGAGGAGATCGTTGGCAGCGTCGGGGCGGGTGATGCGTTTTGCGCCGGATTTTTGTATGGCTGTCATGAGCGCTGGTCGCTGACGGACAGCGTCAGGTTGGCACACGCCTGTGCGCGGGCAAGCTTGCTGTGCGCCAATGCGATAGACGGCGCGAAGACGCTGGCAGAGTTAAAAGCAGAAATGGTTGACGCCTGATGCGCTGCGCTTATCAGGCCTACGGGATCGTTGTCGCTTTTGTCGGCCGGATAAGACGTTTACGCCGCATCCGGCAACTGCACACGATCACGCCGCCTTATCGTGATGCTGCACGTCGGCGGCAAACACATAACCCAACCCGCGCAGGGTTTTGATCAACATCGGTTGATGCGGGTTAATCTCTATTTTTCGCCGCAAGCGCATGATTAACACGTCAATAGTGCGGTCAAACACCTCAACGCTGTCGCTGCGCGTCAGCTCCAGCAGTTGTTCCCGGCTCAGCACCCGGCGGGCATTTTGGGCCAGCGCCAACAGCAGGCTGTATTCCCCCTGCGTCAGGTCCACCTTCAATTGCTGAGGATTACGAAGCTGGCAACCGGCGGTATCGAGATGCCAGCCATTGAAAGAAAGCCCCGTGGTCTGCGGGCCGCCGCTTTCTGCCGTTAACACGCCAACGCGTCTGAGCACCGCCTTTACCCGAGCCACCAGCACCCGCGCATTGAACGGTTTACCGATATAGTCGTCAGCGCCCATTTCCAGCCCGACCACCACATCCGACTCGCTACCAAGCCCGGTCAGCATCACCACCGGTAATCCAGGCCTCATCTTTTGCACCTGCTGCAGCACCATCAGACCGTTGATGTCGGGCAACATCATATCCAGCAATACCAGCGCGATCTCCGGCTGAGTCTCAATGCAGCGCAACGCCTCCTGCCCGGTGTGACAAGCGGTCACCGCAAAGACGTGTTCGTTCAGCACATCCTGTAAAAGCGAGCAGACTGCCACGTCATCATCCACAACCAGAACAACGGGTTTCATCATTCGACTCCGTCCACTTCGTTATCATCTTATTGTGAGTAATATCAGGCGAAGTGAAAGAGCACACATGATCTATCTGATAAAAATATAATCCTTGTCACACTATTCAGTAAACATAATAGGTTTTCCTCTGCTCAGCACTTTGGGCACAAATACCTAATAAGAATAACTACGCAGATCACACTTCCTTTCTTTAAAATAAACCATTCGAACTTATGATAATGACAAAATTAAAGCAGCGATATTTACTATTTTAATAAATTCACAGTACATATGATAAATGGAGATTCATATGAATAAATCTCAGCCGTTCCGCCTGAGCAGGATTTTTATTGCATTGGTCGCGACTACCGGAATATTAGTTAGTCCTGTATTTGCCAGTGAATCATCCCAACCAGCGTCACAATATACAAAGCAACAGAATCAACATTATTTAACATCATTACCTTTTGCCGATCGCCAGGATTTTGACGATGCGCAGCGTGGTTTTATCGCACCACTGCCTAACCAAGGTATTCTTAAAAATGCCGACGGAAAACCCTTTTATCGCGCAGAAGATTATAAGTTTGATATCAATGCCCCAGCACCAGAAACAGTAAACCCCAGCTTATGGCGACAGTCGCAGATCAACGGTATTTCGGGCTTGTTTAAAGTCACTGAACGGATGTATCAGGTACGCGGCCAGGATATTTCCAATATCACTTTTATCGAAGGTGATACAGGTATTATCGTTATCGACCCATTGGTTACCGCTGGGGCAGCAAAAGCCAGCCTGGACCTCTACTATCAACATCGTCCGCAAAAACCGATTGTTGCCGTTATTTATACCCATAGCCATACCGATCACTATGGCGGTGTGAAAGGCATTGTCTCTGAAAATGACGTGATATCTGGCAAAGTGCAGATTATCGCCCCGGCAGGCTTTATGGAAGAAGCCATCAGTGAAAACGTATTGCTGGGCAATATTATGAGTCGCCGTGCTCTGTTCTCCTACGGTCTGCTTCTGCCTCGTAACCCACAAGGAAATATCGGCAACGGTCTGGGCGTCACGCTGACAACAGGTCTGCCGACTATCATTGCCCCAACCCAATCAATCATCAAAACCGGTGAGAAAAAAGTCATCGACGGCCTGGAGTTCGATTTCCTGATGGCGCCAGGCAGCGAGGCGCCTTCCGAAATGCACTTATATATTCCGGCGCTCAAAGCGCTCTGTACGGCAGAAAATACGACGCACACGCTGCATAACTTCTATACGCTACGCGGTGCAAAAACACGCGATACCAGCAAATGGACCGAGTATCTGAACGAAACACTTGATATGTGGGGCAGCCAGGCAGAAGTGTTGTTTATGCCGCATACCTGGCCCGTCTGGGGTAATCAGCATATTAACGACTATATCGGTAAATATCGCGACACCATCAAGTATATCCACGATCAAACTCTGAATATGGCTAACCAGGGCTATACGATGAATGAGATTGGCAACATGATTCAACTACCACCAACGCTCGCCAATAACTGGGCCAGTCGTGGCTACTACGGTTCGGTCAGCCATGACGCGCGTGCGGTCTACAACTTTTACCTCGGCTACTTCGACGGCAACCCGGCAAATCTGGATCCTTACGGACAGACAGATATGGGTAAACGCTACGTCAAAGCGTTGGGTGGTGCAAAACAGACCATTGAGCTGGCTCAGGAAGCCTATGACAAGGGTGATTATCGCTGGACGTCAGAACTGCTCAAGCACGTGATTTCCGCTGAACCAGACAACCAGGCGGCTAAGAATCTGCAAGCGAATGCGTTTGAACAGCTGGGCTATCAGGCCGAGTCCGCCACCTGGCGCGGTTTCTACCTCACCGGCGCGAAAGAACTGCGTGAAGGCGTGCGTAAATTTACACACGGCACCACCAATTCCCCGGACACCATCAACGGAATGAGCGTAGAAATGCTGCTCGATTACATGGCCGTTCGTCTGGACAGTGAGAAAGCATCAGGTAAACACATCAGCCTGAACTTCAACCTGGACAAAGGCGAGAACCTGAATCTGACGCTCAACAACAGCGTGCTCAATCATCGTCAGACCCTGCAACCAGATGCCGACACCTCATTCTATATCAGCCGTACAGATCTGCACGACGTGCTGACAGGCCAGGTGAAAATGAGCGATCTGGTACACGCGAAGAAAGTCAAAGTGATTGGCAAAGCCGCGAAGTTGGATGAAGTGATAGCGATGCTGGATCAATTTGATTTGTGGGTTAATGTCGTTACACCCAATTAATAACAAGCCGCTTCCAGAGATATTTTCAATCTCTGGAAGCATATTTATTCACACAACAATGTGCAATCGCAAAAACAATAGAATAAATAAATGAATTATGAACTCGGTGGGCATGCAAAGATATTTTATCTCGTTAAAAAATTGCCATACTGCTGACGCTTTATATTTTTATATTCACTCATGATATTGTTCGCGATAAACAGGATGTATTTTGTTATGCAAACGGTTAACTCCAGCATTGTGATACCGCTGAGAATAATAGGCTGGTTTCTCTCGCTGCCATTATTAACAGGATGCAACTTCTCTCCCGCCATTCCGGTCATCGGTGCTTACTATCCCGACTGGCTGTTCTGCCTTATTGGCGGTGTCATCCTGACACTCATAACCCGAAAATTCATTCTGCATAAATATAGCGGATTGGCCTTTATCGGGATTATTTATACCGCCCTTTTTGCCCTCTACTCCATGCTGTTCTGGCTGGTATTTTTCTAACTTATTTTGAGACGCCCCTATGGAAAGCTCGTCGAAAAAAGCTCCGCGTAACAAACTTCCCGCGCTGATGCTGTTGGTACTTGCGCTGGTTATTTTGGTCTTCGTCATCTGGAAACTGGATAGCTCACCCGCGACCAATGACGCCTACGCCTCAGCCGACACCATCGATGTCGTGCCAGAAGTCAGTGGTCGCATTGTCGAACTGGCTGTTTCCGATAACCAGCAGGTCAAGCAAGGTGATGTGCTGTTTCGTATCGATCCCCGTATCTATGAAGCGAATCTGGCAAAAGCACAAGCGTCGCTCGCCGCTCTGGATAAACAGATCATGCTGACCCAGCGCAGCGTAGATGCACAACAATATGGTGCTGACTCCGTACGGGCTACGGTAGAAAAAGCGCGAGCAGCCGCTAAGCAAGCCAGCGATACTCTGCGCCGTACCGAACCACTACTGACGGAAGGTTTTGTCTCCGCGGAAGATGTTGATCGCGCCAGAACGGCACAACGCGCCTCAGCGGCAGATCTTAATGCGGTGTTATTACAGGCGCAGCAGGCTGCCAGCGCGGTGAGTGGCGTTGATGCCCTGGTAGCTCAGCGCATCGCCGTAGAAGCCGATATCGCCCTGACCAAACTGCATCTTGAAATGGCAACAGTACGCGCACCCTTCGATGGCCGCGTGGTGGCATTAAAAACCTCCGTCGGGCAGTTTGCTTCCGCCATGCGACCCATTTTTACCCTGATTGACACCCGTCACTGGTACGTAATCGCCAATTTTCGCGAAACAGAGCTGAAAAATATCCATGCAGGCACACCAGCCAATGTTCGCCTGATGAGCGACAGCGGCAAAGTGTTTGTCGGTAAAGTGGATTCAATCGGCTACGGTGTATTACCTGATGATGGCGGTATGGTGCTGGGCGGTTTGCCGCGTGTTTCCCGCTCTATCAACTGGGTTCGCGTTGCCCAACGCTTCCCGGTAAAAATCGTGGTAGATAAACCGGATGAAGAGATGTTTCGCATCGGCGCATCGGCGGTTGCTACCCTTGAGCCACAGAAATGAAAGCACTTAACTGTTTGCCTCTGCCACTGGTCAGGCTATTGGCGTTTTTTCACGAAGAATTAAGCGAACAACGTCCCGGAAGACTCCCACAAATCATGCAGCTCTGGGCGGGTTGCCTGCTGGTGGTACTGATCTCGATGACCTATGAGATCCCCTTCCTGGCGCTTTCGCTTGCCGTACTCTTTTATGGTATCCAGTCCAATGCTTTCTATACCAAATTCGTGGCGATTCTCTTCGTCGTCGCCACAGCATTAGAGATAGGTAGTTTATTTCTGATCTACAAATGGTCTTATAGCTACCCTCTGGTCCGTCTGATCATTGCCAGCCTGATCGTTCTGGCCTGCATGTTCCTGATGCGAACCCATCGCCTGGGGCTGGTTTTCTTTGCCGTGTCGATTGTTGCAATATACGGGCAATCTTTCCCCGGCATGCTCGACTACCCCGAGGTCGTCGTTCGCCTGACGTTATGGTGCATCGTCGTTGGTCTGTACCCCACGCTACTGATGACGCTGATCGCCGTTTTGTGGTTTCCCAGCCGCGCTGTCAACCAAATGCGCGAAGCCCTGCGTGCCAGGCTGGGTGATGCCCTCAATTACCTGACGGCACCGATAACACCGCTTGCGGAAAAATACATCGAACGAGAAGTGCTGGCGCTGCAAAAGCTGAACATCTTTTGTCTGGCAGATGACGCAGACTGGCGAGAAAAAAGTGCCTGGTGGCAGGCTTGCGTTGCCACAACCACCTATCTGTACACTACTCTCAATCGCTACGATTTCACGGCACATAACCCGGCAACCCGCGATCTCCAGCAGAAACTGTGCCGTGAAATAACCGCACTGCAAGATGCGGTTGCTCGAGGTATGCCCTGGCAAAGTGAATGGGAACTCAGTCAGGCAGAAGCCGCAACGGCCCGCGAATGCGGCCTGGAGCCCCTGTGCCAAACCCTGCTACAGCTTGGTCACATGGACCCTAATACGCCGCCAGCTCCTGTCGCTAAACCGCCCTCAATGGTATCTGACGCGTTCACCAACCCAGGCTATATTCGCTACGCATTAAAAACACTGCTGGCATGTCTGATTTGCTATGTCTTTTATTCCGGTACCGACTGGGAAGGCATCCACACCTGCATGCTGACCTGCATTATTGTCGCGAACCCCAGTATCGGCTCGTCATACCAGAAGATGGCACTGCGCTTCGGCGGCGCATTTTTCGGCGCAATTCTGGCCCTGCTGATGACGATTTTTGTCATGCCCTGGCTGGACAATATCGTCGAACTTCTCCTGGTGCTGGCGCCACTTTTCCTGATGGGTGCCTGGATTGCCACCGGCTCAGAACGTTCCTCTTATATCGGAACCCAAATGGTCGTCACCTTCGCGCTGGCAACGCTTGAAAACGTCTTTGGCCCAACCTACGACCTGGTGGAAATCCGCGATCGCGCCTTCGGCATTTTGATCGGCACTCTTGTTTCTGCGGTGATCTACACCTTTGTCTGGCCGGAAAGCGAAGCCAAAGCGCTGCCACAAAAACTGGCAAGCTCGCTGGGACTGCTCAGCAAATTACTGCGGATCCCACGTCAGCAGGATGCTGTTCTCATGCGCACTTATCTTCAGATGCGTATTGGTCTCCATGCGACGTTTAACGCCTGTGATGAAATGTGCGAGAGGGTCGCGCTGGAACGCCAACTCCCCGGCGATGAACGCATGGCGCTTATTCAACGTAGTCAGCGCGTTATTCACCTGGGCCGTGACATTCTCTATGCCTGGGATACCACCCGAAATGACGCCCCGACGCTGGATAACGCGGTATTGCTGGAGAGCGCAACACACCTGGCCGATGCGCTGGAAAAATACGCAGCCGACCTGGCGACAGCATCCAGCCTTCCGCCGTCGATTGAAAACCTGTCCCCATCTCAAGACATTTTACCAACGTTACCCAAACAGGAGCGCTGCATCATACAGCAGATAACCTGTTTACCCGACTGGACTCACCCGACGCTAATACCAGCAAGCGAGCAGGAGCAAGGAACCTCCCAATAATGAACCGATATCTCCCTCGATTACTCTTCTGCGGCATACTCAGCGGCGCAACGGTCCTTTCCGGCTGTGCACTGATCCGCAAAGATTCTGCACCACATCCGCAATTACAGCCTGAGCAGATCTCACTGGCTAAAGACATTCATCTGGCAAGCTCAGGATGGCCACAGGCACAGTGGTGGCGGCAGTTTAACGACCCACAGCTAAACTCGCTTATTGAAGCAACGCTGTCTGGCTCCCATAACCTCGCCGAAGTGAAGCTGCGTGAAGAGAAAGCGCAGTCGCAGACTGAACTGCTGGAAGGGCGTTCTCAGCTCCAGATGGCAGCGCTGGGCATGATTAACCGCCAGCGAGCGTCTGCCAACGGCTTCCTCGGCCCCTACGCGCTGGATGCGCCACGATTAGGGATGGACGGCCCCTACTACACTGAAGCGACGATTGGTCTGGTCGCCGGACTGGATCTCGACCTGTGGGGCGAGCATCGTTCCGCTGTCGCGGCAGCTATTGGCGCACAAAATGCCGTGATTGCCGAAACCGCAGCAGTGGAACTCTCCCTGACGACCGGCGTCGCGCAGCTGTATTACAGTATGCAAGCCAGCTACCAGATGCTTGATTTGTTGCAGCAGACCCACGATGTGATTGATTATGCCGTGAAGGCCCACCAGAGTAAGGTCGCTCACGGGCTGGAAGCAAAAGTACCGTACCATGGCGCACGTGCGCAATTGCTGGCAGTGGACAAGCAAATCGTCGCGGTTGAAGGACAAATCAAAGAAACTCGGGAATCACTCCGGGCGCTGATCGGTGCCGGCGCAAAAGATCTGCCTGAAATCAAACCGGTCGCACTGCCAACAGTCGATACAGGAATACCCGCAACGCTCTCCTACGACCTGCTTGCCAGACGTCCGGACTTGCAGGCTATGCGCTGGTATGTGCAGGCTTCGCTGAGCCAGGTCGAGGCCGCTCGCGCCCTGTTTTATCCGAGCTTTGATATCAAAGTCTTCTTCGGTTTAGACGCTATCCATATCGATCAACTGTTCAAAAGCACCAGCAGGCAGATCAACTTCATCCCCGGCCTGCGTTTACCGCTGTTTGACGGGGGTCGTCTGAATGCCAATCTGGAAGGCGCCCGCGCAACCAGCAATATGATGATAGAGCGCTACAACCAGTCGGTGCTCAATGCAGTGCGCGATGTCGCGATTAACGGAACACGTCTGCAAACGCTCAATGAACAACGGGTAATGCAGATGGAACGCGTAGATGCCACGCATTACACGCAAGCAGCAGCAGACGCAGCTTACCAGCGAGGCCTGAGCAGTCGCCTGCTGGCAACAGAGGCCAAATTACCCGTGATCGCAGAAGATATGTCGCTCCTGGTCATAGATACCCAACGACTCATGCAGAATATTCAACTCATCAAAGCGCTTGGCGGAGGTTATCAGGCCCCTGCTAACAAGAAGTAGCGTTCTCCGACCTCGCCGCGTGATATCCGTCACGCGGCATTTTCTTTCGTCACGTCAAATATGACGACAGCCTGTTTTTCGTCAGGGTTTTGCGCAAAATTCGCCCGTAATATCGATGAATGCCCCTGATAAAAACATGGCATAAAAGATGCATAACAAAAACGACAAGCGCGTATGCGCGATTTGATTAACTGGAGCGAGACCGATGAAAAAAGTCGTCACGGTTTGCCCATATTGCGCATCAGGTTGCAAAATCAACCTGGTGGTCGATAACGGCAAAATCGTCCGGGCTGAAGCGGCGCAGGGGAAAACCAACCAGGGTACTCTGTGTCTGAAGGGCTACTATGGCTGGGATTTTATCAACGATACCCAGATCCTGACCCCTCGTCTGAAAACCCCAATGATCCGTCGCCAGCGTGGCGGCAAACTGGAATCTGTTTCCTGGGATGAAGCGCTTGATTACGTCGCCACTCGTCTGAGCGCCATCAAAGCGAAGTATGGCCCGGACGCTATTCAGACGACCGGTTCATCTCGCGGTACGGGTAACGAAACCAACTATGTAATGCAAAAATTCGCGCGCGCCGTTATTGGTACCAATAACGTTGACTGCTGCGCTCGCGTCTGACACGGCCCATCGGTTGCAGGTCTGCACCAATCGGTCGGTAACGGCGCAATGAGTAATGCTATCAATGAAATTGATAACACAGATTTAGTGTTCATCTTCGGGTACAACCCGGCGGATTCCCACCCGATCGTGGCGAATCACGTGATTAACGCTAAACGTAACGGGGCGAAAATCATCGTCTGCGATCCGCGCAAAATTGAAACCGCGCGTATTGCCGACATGCACATCGCGTTGAAAAACGGCTCGAACATCGCGCTGCTCAACGCCATGGGTCATGTCATCATCGAAGAAAAACTGTACGACCAGGCGTTCGTCGCCTCCCGTACGGAAGGATTCGAAGAGTACAGCAAGATTGTCGAAGGTTACACGCCGGAGTCCGTCGAAGATATCACTGGCGTTAGCGCGCAGGATATTCGTCAGGCTGCACGTATGTATGCCACGGCAAAAAGCGCGGCTATCCTGTGGGGTATGGGTGTTACCCAGTTCTATCAGGGCGTGGAAACCGTGCGTTCACTGACCAGCCTCGCAATGCTGACCGGCAACCTCGGTAAGCCAAGCGTGGGCGTTAACCCGGTTCGTGGCCAGAACAACGTTCAGGGTGCATGCGACATGGGCGCGCTGCCGGATACCTATCCGGGTTATCAGTACGTTAAGTTCCCGGAAAACCGCGAGAAATTCGCTAAAGCCTGGGGCGTGGAAAGTCTTCCTGCACATACCGGTTATCGCATCAGCGAACTGCCGCACCGTGCTGCGCATGGCGAAGTCCGCGCGGCGTACATCATGGGTGAAGATCCATTACAGACCGATGCTGAACTCTCCGCAGTGCGCAAAGGCTTTGAGGATCTGGAACTGGTCATCGTGCAGGATATCTTCATGACCAAAACCGCCGCTGCCGCAGACGTTATTTTACCGTCTACGTCATGGGGTGAGCATGAAGGCGTATTCTCCGCGGCTGACCGTGGCTTCCAGCGCTTCTTTAAAGCCGTTGAGCCGAAGTGGGATCTGAAAACGGACTGGCAGATTATCAGTGAAATCGCCACCCGTATGGGCTATCCGATGCACTACAACAACACCCAGGAAATCTGGGACGAGTTGCGTCATCTGTGCCCGGATTTCTACGGTGCCACTTACGAGAAAATGGGCGAACTGGGTTATATCCAGTGGCCTTGCCGCGACACCTCAGAAGCCGATCAGGGGACGTCTTATCTCTTTAAAGAGAAGTTCGACACCCCGAACGGCCTGGCGCAGTTCTTCACCTGCGACTGGGTAGCGCCAATCGACAAACTCACCCCAGAGTACCCAATGGTACTGTCTACGGTGCGTGAAGTCGGCCACTACTCTTGCCGTTCGATGACCGGTAACTGTGCGGCGCTGGCCGCGCTGGCGGATGAACCGGGCTATGCCCAAATCAACACCGCCGACGCAGAACGCCTGGGCATCCAGGACGAAGAACTGGTGTGGGTTAACTCGCGTAAAGGTCGGGTCATTACCCGTGCGGCAGTCAGCGATCGTCCAAACAAAGGCGCGATTTACATGACCTACCAGTGGTGGATTGGCGCATGTAATGAGCTGGTAACCGAGAACTTAAGCCCGATTACCAAAACGCCAGAGTATAAGTACTGTGCCGTTAACGTTGAACGCATTGCCGATCAGCGCGCTGCCGAGCAGTATGTTATTGATGAGTACAACAAGCTGAAAGCCAGTCTGCGCGAAAGCGCGATGGGTTAGTCCGTTTACGTACCTGTTCTGCAACAGCCTCCGCCCGGAGGCTGTTTTTTTATCCATACGATCTCTTTATACTGTTCATTCCGTACCCTAAATAAAACTCAAAATGAAACAACTCATTGCATTGATGTTCTTTATGACATTCTTTGCCCATGCCAGTGATACTGAGCCAGGAAGCCAGTACTTACAGGCCGCTGAGGCAGGGGACCGTCGCGCACAGTACTTTCTTGCCGATACCTGGTTCAGTTCGGGCGATTTGAGCAAAGCCGAGTATTGGGCGCAAAAAGCCGCCGACAATGGCGATGCCGACGCCTGCGCGCTCCTGGCGCAAATCAAAATTACGAATCCGGTCAGTCTGGATTACCCCCAGGCCAAAACGCTGGCGGAAAAGGCAGCCAAAGCGGGCAGTAAAGCAGGAGAACTCACCCTGGCGCGGATTCTGGTCAACACCCAGGCAGGACACACAGATTACCCCAAAGCCATTACCTTGCTGCAAAACGCCTCTGAAGATCTGGAAAATGACTCCGCCGTCGACGCGCAAATGCTGCTCGGGCTGATTTACGCCAACGGCGTGGGGATCCCCGCAGACGATGAAAAAGCGACATGGTATTTCAAACGCAGCTCCGCCATCTCCCGCACCGGTTATTCCGAGTACTGGGCCGGAATGATGTTCTTAAACGGCGAGCAGGGTTTTATCGTGAAGAATAAACAGAAGGCGCTACACTGGCTGAATCTGAGCTGTATGGAAGGGTTCGATACCGGCTGCGAAGAGTTTGAAAAGTTAACAAACGGGTAATGGTTTGCATTGCCGGATGGCGGCATAAACGCCTTATCCGGCCTACAGTTCACCGTCTTCCGTAGGCCGGATAAGCGCAGCGCCATCCGGCAATCTTTCATTAATTAATGATTAGCGGTCTTATCAAATTTACCCAGCATCTCGCGCTCGTAAGCCAGCGCCTTCTTGCGGTCAAATTTGTGCTCCCACTTGGCGATAACCAGCACCGCCAGCGCATTCCCCACCACATTCAGCGCGGTACGCGCCATGTCGAGGATACGGTCAACACCGGCAATAAACGCCAGGCCTTCCAGCGGGATCCCCACGCTGCCAAGCGTAGCCAGCAGTACCACGAAGGAGACGCCCGGCACGCCCGCAATCCCTTTCGAGGTCACCATCAACGTCAACACCAGCACGATTTCCTGCCACAGCGACAGGTCGATACCATACAGCTGCGCAATAAAGATCGCGGCAATACTCTGGTACAGCGTTGAACCATCAAGGTTGAATGAGTAGCCGGTCGGCACCACAAAGCTGGTGATTGAAGCCGGTGCGCCATAGGCTTCCATCTTCTCGATAATACGCGGCAGTACGCTCTCGGAACTGGCGGTAGAGTAAGCCAGAATCAGCTCATCTTTCAAAATGCGGATCAGGATCCAGATGCTCAGACCGCAGATACGCGCCACAATCCCCAGCACCACCAGCGCGAAGAACAGGATGGCAAAATGTACCAACAGCACCAGTTTCGCCAGCGGCCACAGGGAGGCAAAACCGAAGTTCGCGACGGTCACAGCAATCAGCGCAAAAACACCGACTGGCGCATAACGCATCACCATGTGGGTCACTTTAAACATGGTTTCTGAAATCGAGCGGAACACGGTCACCAGCGGCTCGCGGTGGGTTGCTGGTAGGGAAGACAAGCCTAAACCAAACAGCACCGAGAAGAAGATAATCGGCAACATATCGCCTTTCGCCATCGACGCGACGATATTAGTCGGCACCAGCGACACAATCGTGCCCATCAGGCCATGCGCGTGGCTCTGCACTTCTGCGGTCGTATTTTGATATTTCGAAATATCCACGGTCGCCAGTTGCGACATATCAATCCCGGAACCCGGCTGGAAAACATTCGCCAGCGTGATGCCAAGAATAATCGCTACGGTGGTGATCACTTCGAAATAGAGAATGGTTTTGGCGCCAATACGGCCCAGCTGTTTTGCATCACCCACCCCGGCAATACCAACCACCAGCGTGGAGATAACAATCGGCACGACGATCATTTTGATCAGATGGATAAAGATATCGCCCGCCGGAGACAGCAGGTTGACCACCAGCCATTCGCGGCTGTCGCTATGGTAATGCAGGTAACTCCCTAGCAGAATGCCCAGCACCATGGCGATTAGAATCTGCCATGCCAGGCTGACTTTCAAATTTTTCATAACAACGGACTTCCTCGATGGAGCGCTATTCCACATGCGGTGTGTGGGAATAGTACATACTGAAAGGGTATGAATTGTGTTGCGTTCGTTTATGGAGTTTTTTAACGCTTATTATCATTATCATCTGCATGGCATTCCGCGCAACCCTCTAAGAACAGGGCTTTTGGCTGAATTTATGCATAAAAATGCAATTTTATCGCGGTATTGATGAATAACTTTTTGTTATAAAAGAATTTTAATATGTTCAAAAATGAAGAAGTCATAGCGTGAGTTTTTTTCGCTCACCTGTTCGTTTGCCTGTTTTTTAAACAGGCAAAATGATACAAATCACAAATAAAACAAATTTATTTTTGCCGATTCTGCAACAACTTCGCCATATTAATAGAGTCAACGAGCTGTGCCCGGTTCACCCTCGGCGAGTTTAAATCCATAACTTTTTGCCAAACTGAAATAGCCTGGGCGTAGTCTGCCTGCATAAACGCATCTGAGGCTAACAACATCAGCGCGGTGACCTCTGCCGGGTCCAGCGCCAAGGCCTTATCAATCATCTCGCGAGTGGGCGGCGCCATATGTTGTCCGGCCTGGTAATACAATACCGTTGCCATCGCTGAATAGATCTCAGCATTTTCACCGCCGACACGCAGCGCCTGCTCGTAGGCCAGCAGCGCATTATGATACGCGTTTTGCCAAAGATAGTACTCCCCGAGTTGCGCCCATTTCACGCCGTCCCGTGGATTGGCTCGAATCTGCGATTGCAGAAAAAGCAACTGTTTTTCCTGAATATTTTCATCAGAGAAAGCATGTAAAGGGTCCGCCAGTCGCGTCTGCTCCTGACGAACCGCCTGCCATTTTGGCGTCAACAGGTAGCCTCCAATGCAGGCCACAACCATCAGTACCACCGCAGCGGTCAGCCGCTTCACGGGCATTGGGCGTAACAGCGGCTCGCACTGGCTCATTATTCACCTTCCTCCGTATGCTGACGTTTTCTCACTCGCCAGACCACGACACCTACCAGCAACAACAACAGGCACGGCAACGCCCACAGCAGCAGCGTTTGCTCATTCAGCGGCGGATTATAACGAACGAAATCACCGTAACGCTCGGTCATCCAGGTGGTTATCTCGGCTTCACTTTTCCCTTCCGCCACCATGCTGTAAACCTGATGGCGCATACTGACCGCTACCGGCGCATTGGATTCCAGCAAATTTTGGTTTTGGCACTGTGGACAACGCAGTTGGCTGGCAATAGACAGCGCTTGTTCCTGCTGTTGCGGATTTTCAAAGCGCCAGGTATCCACAACCTGGGCATGCGTAGCGAAAGTAATGAAAAACAGGACGAGCGTTAGGAGTAATAACTTTCTGCCGGATGGTGCTGCGCTTATCCGGCCTACGGTTTGCGCACCTTGTAGGCCGGATAAGGCGTTTACGCCGCCATCCGGCAACGCTGTGATTAATTTACGCATCACGCTTCCTTCCTCGCCATCCGCTCAGCAGCGCGCCAAAGACCATTAATAGTCCCCCACCCCAAATCCAGCGCACGCCGGTCTGCACGTACAAGCGCATGGCATAACGGTCTGGTCCGGTTCTTTCACCCATTACCGCATACCAGTCATGCATCAGGTTCCAGCGGATCCCCGGCTCCATCATCTGTTGACGACGCGCGGCATAGAAGCGCCTTTCAGGTTGCAGGCTGCCAATGCGTTTCTCATTGTGCCACAGCGTGATCTGCGCTTTTTCACTGGTGTAGTTACCTTTGGCTTCCAGGTCGAGACGCTCAAAACGGAATCTATGGTCACTCCCGTTTTTGCAACACCGATTTTGACGACAAGTTGGCTTGCTTGAATCTATCCGGCGTCTGAATGGGATTTTATTCCCGCGCCTCGATGAGTTCCGCGCCTGATGAACCTCCAGAAAATATACGGCTTCAATGAGCCTTTCCGTTTTACAGGTTCCTCAACAGGCCGGTGGGCCGTTAGTATCATCAATATCAGTATTCGCAAAACCAGATGAATGATTGTTTAAACTGGTGTATTTCTGCCTTTATGCTTCGTAAGTTTGCTGTCGCGCCGTCAGTGCCCAGGCTATTCTGGCCAGCTTGTTTGCCAGAGCACAGGTGACGACAAAGTTGCTTTTCCGACACAACAACTCCCTGACCCAGTCGGCCAACTTGCCAGACTGGTGTTCCAGTTTTTGTATGAATACCCTGGCACACTGAACCAACAAAGTTCGGATCTTTTTGTTGCCCCGCTTGCTAATCCCTAACAATGTCGTCCGACCTCCCGTGCTGTACTGTCGGGGTACCAGCCCTGTTGCCGCCGCAAAGTCACGGCTGCTGGCGTACTGCTTCCCGTCGCCAATCTCAGTTGAAATAGTACTGGCAGTCAGCGTTCCAACGCAGGGAATACTCAGCAAGCGCTGTCCAACCTCATCTTCGTCCAACTTTCGTTTCAACTGAGATTCCAGATCTTTAATCTGCTCAACAAGATAGTGATAATGCTGTTGTAATTTCAGCAGTAACTGGCTGAGATAAAGAGGCAAACTACTGTCCTCAAGAAGGGTACTCAGTCGACTAATAACGGCAGCACCTCGCGGAACGCTGATACCAAATTCCAGCAGAAAAGCATGCATCTGATTAGTTGTTTTCACCTTATCCTGAACCAGGGATTCACGGACACGATGCAGAGCTCGCATTGCCTGCTGAGATTCGGTTCTGGGCTGCACGAAACGCATAGATGGACGTGATGCTGCTTCACAGATAGCTTCAGCATCAACGAAGTCATTTTTGTTGCTTTTAACGAATGGGCGGACAAATTGCGGTGATATCAGCTTTGGAAAATGCCCTAACTCTGCCAGCTTGCGTGCCATAAAGTGAGAACCGCCACAGGCTTCCATCGCGATGGTTGTTGCCGGGCATGTCGCCAGAAATTCGATTAGCTTTGGTCGGGTGAATTTTTTACGGTAAACGGCCTTCCCACGATGATCCTGACAATGAATATGGAAAGAGTTCTTACCCAGATCGATACCAATAAGCGCAATGTTTTCCATGATGGTTCTCCGAATGAAAGCCTGTCCTCAGCATAGTACTGGGAAGGAGGGAGTGACCATCTCATTAAATGTAACCCGCCAGTTCAACCTGCTGCCCAGGGCTCAGGTTCAGGCTTATCTCCTGACGACTCCCGCTGGAAAAGACGATCCCCGCCGCAAACACCAGCACTCCGGCATGCGCCAGCAGTGCCGGAAGTTGGATGCGGAAAGACACTTTGCGGCTTCTGACCATTGCCAGCACAATAACCAGCAGCATCAGTAGGCCAAAGGGCAGCGTAGCGCGGTTAAAGTACGGTGCGCCCACGGAAAGCCGCCCCCAGCCGAACAGCCCGTAAATCATCGGGTAGAGCGTGCCAATCAGCACAATCAGCAGCACTGCACTAAAGAGCAGCAGCGCAACCAGAATCAGCATCTCGCGTGACCAACCGCCAAAACGAGCATTCTGCCGGACTTGCTGGCCCCGCCAGGCGTACAGCCCGAGCGACGCCAGACTCAACACGGTAAACAGCGCAAACAGCGGCGCGGCACGAACGTTATCCAGCGCGAAAGCATGCACCGAAACGAGAATGCCGGAACGCACAATCAGCGTCCCCAGCAGCGATAAAATCAGCGTGACGATCGCCAGCAACAGCGACCAGTGGCTGAAGATCCCGCGCTGGCGCGTGATGTACAAGCTATGCAGCAGCGCGCTGGCGGAAAGCCAGGGTAATAAGGAAGCGTTTTCTACCGGGTCCCAGAACCACCAGCCTCCCCAGCCCAGCTCGCAGTAGGCCCACCAGGAGCCGAGGATAATCCCCAGCGTCAGCGCGCACCAGCCGGGCAGCGCCCAGCGCCAGCACACCCAGGCGCTTTGTGCGTTAAAGTCACCGCGCAGCAGCGAGGCCAGCGCCACGCCAGCCGCCACCATTAACCCCCCGTAACCCAGGTACAGCAGCGGTGGATGGAGGATTAACCCAAGATGTTGCAGCATCGGGTTAAGGTCGCGCCCTTCAATGGCTGGCGGAAAGATACGCACGAACGGATCGGACCATACCACCACAAACAGCAGCAGCAGGGCCGTTATCATTGAAAGGACGCTGAGCGTCAGCGGAAACAGCGCGTTGGTATCACGCCGATAGCGAAGAGCAAACAGCGCGCTCCAGGCGGAAAGAAACAGCACCCACAGCAGCAGCGATCCTTCATGACCGCCCCACACCGCCGCCAGTTTTAATCCCCACGGCAGCAGGCTGTAGCTGTGCTGGGCAACGTAGACCACCGAAAAATCGCTGGTCAAAAAGCAGAATACCAGAATGGCAAAGGCCAGCAGCAGCAGGGCAAATTGCGTCCACACGCCCACGCTTGCCAGGCGCATCACCCCTTGCCAGCGCTGCCGGACACCTACCAACACGGCAAGCGGGGTCAACACGTTGACCCCGAGGCTTAATAACAGCGCCAGAAAACCGGCTTCAGGAAGGAGAACGTCCAGATATCACCTTACGCAACGGTTAGCTGACCCGCATAGAGGATAAAAAAGCGCAGCAGCAGTACGCCGGTCAGGCTGGCGCCGCACACTGCCAGCACGCCATGAAACGTCGAACTGCGGTTGGCCCAGGGTTTTAGCAGCATCGGCAGTATCAACCCAAGCCCGGCCACGCCAAGCCAGAACCACCAGGTCCAGAATCCGCCGCCCAGTGCCGCCGCCAGCGCACGCATTTTGCCGTCATCGCCCAGCGCCAGGCCGACGAAGAACGCCGCCAGCAGGAAGATCTCCAGCCATACCACCGGGACTTCCATGCGATGCACAAAGTGCGCTTCCGTACTGTGCGGGTTGCTACGATGACGTAACGCCATGGCGATCAGTGCCACCGCCGCACCGGAGGAGATCCCGGAGAACAGAAACAGCACCGGCAGGATCGGGTTATTCAGGAACGGGTAGGATTTCAGCGCCGACAGCAGGAACCCGGTATACGCCCCGAGCAGAACCGCCAGCACCAGCATCAGCGTCTCAAGCGCGCGATGGAACGGCGTGATTAGCGTCAGTAGTTTTGACACAATCGTCAGTCGCGGCACGAACCGCTGTTGCAGGGCAATCACCTCTTTTTCAAAGATTTTTGCCAGCCACAGCACTAACACCACCATGTACAACTGGAACAGCATGACCCCCATCGACATCACCGAGGTGAAGCTGTAGTGGAACATCAGTTTCCAGAAAGTCCATGGACGCGTCAGGTGGAACACCAGAATCAGCAAACCGAGGATAATTGCCCCCGGCCCTAACACCAGCGTGGTGCGCAGCAGCGTGCTGTCTGAACCGCCCGCCTCCGGATGGAAGCGACGCAGCAGAATCGCCAACGTGACCAGTCCGGCAGAGATACCTATCAGGAACAGATAGATGGCAATGGGCCAGTCCCACACCAGTGATTCAAAATGAAATGCAGAAGCGGATGTCATTGGCTCACCTCCCCAAATTTAAAGGGAACGCGGTAGACCTTCGGTTTTGTACCCAACGCCAGTTTGTAACGGTAGGTAGTTTTCTGCTGCAACAAACGGGATATATCGCTGTTGGGATCGTCCAGATTACCAAACGTCAGCGCCTTCGTCGGGCATGACTCAACGCAGGCAGGCTGTTTGCCCGCTTTCAGGTTGGTTTTCCGGCAGAAATCGCATTTATCCGCCGTTTTGCTCACCGGATGGATAAAGCGCACGCGATAAGGACACGCGGCGATACAGTACTGGCAGCCAACGCAAAGGTCCGGGTTCACATCCACAATGCCGCTGGCGGCATCGCGATACGATGCCCCCGTCGGGCAGACGTCAACGCAGGGAGCGTGGTCGCAATGCTGGCACGAGTGACGGAAGAAGCGATACTTCACATCAGGAAATGTCCCTTGCGGCTCGCTGCGAATAATCGTCAGACGCGATACGCCTTCCGGCACGTTGTTAACTTCCCGACAAGCATCCATGCAGGCCGTACAGCCAATGCATAAAGACTCATCATGAACCATACCGTAACGCACGCCATTGATGTTCAGCGTCTTCGCCACAACGAGCCCCGCCGTCCCGCTCACTGCCACCAGCGCGCCGACGCCGGTGATAAACTGGCGACGAGAGCAACTCATGGATGCTCCTTAAGCAACGGAACCGACGCCGGATTAAAGTTCGGATTGTTACGCTGATCGCTGTGGCAATCGACGCAAATCTTGATCCGTCCTTTATCGCTCAGCGTCTGCATCGTGTCTTGCTTCGGATGCAGTGAGTGACAGCTGGCACACGCCACTTTGGTTACGTGGACATCGTGCGGCCAGAACGCTTTTTGCAACTGCTCAGGCAGGTGACAGGACATACAGACGCTGTTCTGCTGCTCCACGTTGTACATCGGCTCATTAAAGCGCATCACATCTTTCACCCCTTCGCGGTGGTTCGGTGACGGCTGGCCGTGACAATTGGTGCAGGTGACAGGCAGTTTGTTATTCGGGTTGATGGCTTCCGCATGCTTACCATGCATACCTTCGGTATCCGGCTTGTGACAGTCCAGACAGGCGGCATCCGGATTACGCTGTTGGGTAACCGTCCAGCGTTGATCCGACTCCTGCGGCGTTGGCGTGGCAGTGATTCCACTCAGGCTCCATAACAAGCCTGACGCCAGCACCCCAGCAGTTAATAACGAACGTAATACGCTCATATTCACTCCGTTGAGTTATCCGCCCCTTGCGGGGCGAAATGGGGTTATTGGCTTAACAGACCGTTTTTACGCGCCTGATCTTCCCACTGCGGAATCACCGTTTTGATGAAGTCCTGCTTCTCAGCATTGATTTGCTGCATGTTCAGACCAATCGCCGCCTGGGCTTTCTCTTTGGTAGAGATATCCGGTAACGGGATTTCATGCGTGATGCCTTTGGTCGCCAGCAGACGGACCAGTTTGGTACGTGCGTCAGCGGCTTTATCCATTGCGCTACCCAGCATCCGCAGACCTTCTTCCGGGGCGTGCATGTGAATACCGTGTGAGGCGATAGACAGGTCCCAACGCCATTGCGCGTGACGGATATCTTCCAGAATCGGCTTCATTTCCGCTTCGGTCGCACCCGCATCCCATGCGGCTTTCGCTTCGAAGTGCGCACGAACAAGCTGGTCTTCAACTTTGATTTTCAGGTCATGAATGGCCTGTTTACGCTCGGCGACCACTTTTTGCAGGGACGCTTTGTCCTGGGTGTGGCAGTTCGCACAGGTCTGAGCGAAGTTATCGAACGGATTACCAATCTTATGGTCGGTGTAAATCTTGCCTTCCGCGTTCTGCACTTTCGGCATGTGGCAGTCGATACAGGTCACGTTGTTCTTGCCATGAATGCCTGCGCTCCAGGTTTCATACTCCGGGTGCTGCGCTTTCAGCATCGGGGTTTTAGACAGGGAGTTGGTCCAGTCAGAGAAGGCGATGGTGTCGTAGTACTTCTCCATGTTCTCGACTTTCATGCCGTCGTCCCACGGGAACTTAACGGCTTTGTTTTTACCGTCGAAGTAATATTCCACGTGGCACTGGCCGCAGACCATGGATTGCTGGTCAAAGCGACCGGCTTTCTCAAACGGTTTGCCGATGGTTTCCATCGCGCGTTCAGCATAAGGACGCGACAGCGTCAGTTCTGGCTTGCCTTTGGCAAAGTCTGGTGACGCGGTGTTATGGCAATCGCCGCAGCCAAGATTATTAACAATTTCAGGACCGCCGCGCGCCCATTTACCGTGGAAGTAGCCATCTTCACCGTCTTTCTGGATCAGACGCGCCACATCCGGGCTTTTACAGCTCCAGCAGGCCATCGGCAATGGACCATCTTCTGCCGTTTTGGGTGCGCCAGTACGTAAGGTTTCACGAACATCGGTCACTGCATACGCGTGCCCGCGCGGTTTGTTGTAATCGCGCGAGAAGGGATATCCCGCCCACAGGATCACCAGACGAGGATCTTCTGCCAGCGCATCTTCACGGGCTGATTGCTCAGACGTGGCTTTCCAGGAGAGATATTGATCGGGATGCTGAGGGGCGAAGACTTCATTCTTCGCTTCAACGGTGACGGTTTTTGCGGGTACGGGGGTTTGTTCAGCGTGAACTGCAGTGATAAATAATAAAGGTACTAACAGGCTGAAGAAACGGCGTACGCGTGATTTTATCCTTGCCATAGGGGTCTCATCCAGATGACGCCATTATCTGCAATGGCGGTTCTTTTATTGTTTTCCATAACAGCAACCACACGAATACTGTCATGACATTGCCCCACCCTATTTGTAACAAGAAACCACACTGAAAATGTTGTCTTTAATCAATTGTAAGTGTATGTAAAATACCACTTTAGAGTTAGTAACACCCTTTGATTGCTCCCTCTTTTGTCTAATTCAGATACAGATCACCTTTTCAACAATCCTTTAGATAACTACATGTTATCGCGAGATTTAGTCAATTTTGCTAGCTCCCTTCAAAATTCAGTTTGTCGCTAATTTGCACAATTCGTTTATTGCGTGATCTGCCGCGCAAATACTAAACAAAACTCTCAAAGCCCCTACATTTAACGTTTATGAGACATATTATTAACATCCTACAAGGAGAACAAAAGCCATGAGCCAAATACATAAACACGCTATTCCCGCAAACATTGCGGATCGTTGCCTGATAAATCCGGAGCAGTACGCAGAGAAATACCAGCAATCCGTTAACGAACCCGACACATTTTGGGGCGAACAGGGAAAAATTCTTGATTGGATCAAGCCGTACAGCCAGGTGAAGAACACTTCCTTCGCACCAGGCAACGTGTCGATTAAATGGTACGAAGACGGCACCCTGAATCTGGCCGCAAACTGTCTTGACCGCCACCTGCAGGCAAACGGCGATCGTACCGCCATCATCTGGGAAGGCGATGACGCAACCCAAAGCAAAAACATTACCTATCGCGAGTTGCATCGCGATGTCTGCCGTTTCGCCAATACGCTACTGGATTTAGGCATTAAAAAAGGTGACGTGGTGGCCATTTATATGCCGATGGTGCCGGAAGCTGCGGTCGCCATGCTGGCCTGCGCCCGTATTGGCGCGGTGCATTCGGTCATCTTCGGTGGTTTCTCACCGGAAGCCGTCGCCGGACGTATTATCGACTCCAATTCACGCCTGGTGATCACCGCCGACGAAGGCGTACGCGCCGGGCGCGCTATCCCACTGAAAAAGAACGTGGATGATGCGCTGAAAAATCCAAATGTGAAAACCGTTGAACATGTGGTCGTTCTCAAACGTACCGGTGGAAAAACGGAATGGCAGGAAGGTCGCGACCTGTGGTGGTCCGATCTTATCGAGAAGGCCAGCTCAGAACACCAGCCGGAAGAGATGAACGCGGAAGATCCGCTGTTTATCCTGTATACCTCCGGCTCAACCGGCAAGCCGAAAGGCGTGCTGCACACTACCGGCGGGTATCTGGTCTACGCTGCAACCACCTTTAAGTATGTGTTTGATTACCATCAGGGCGATATCTATTGGTGTACCGCTGACGTAGGCTGGGTAACCGGGCACAGCTACCTGCTGTACGGTCCGTTGGCCTGTGGCGCAACTACGCTGATGTTCGAAGGCGTGCCAAACTGGCCTACCCCGGCGCGTATGTCGCAGGTTGTGGACAAGCATCAGGTCAATATTCTGTATACCGCACCGACCGCCATTCGCGCCCTGATGGCGGAAGGCGATAAAGCGATTGAAGGCACTGACCGTTCGTCGCTGCGTATCCTGGGTTCAGTTGGCGAGCCGATCAACCCGGAAGCATGGGAGTGGTACTGGAAGAAGATCGGCAACGAAAAATGCCCGGTCGTCGATACCTGGTGGCAGACTGAAACCGGTGGATTCATGATCACCCCGCTGCCGGGCGCCACCGAACTGAAAGCCGGTTCTGCAACCCGTCCATTCTTTGGCGTACAGCCTGCGATTGTCGATAACGAAGGTAATCCGCTGGAAGGCGCGACCGAAGGCAATCTGGTGATTACCGACTCGTGGCCGGGCCAGGCGAGAACGCTGTTTGGCGATCACGAACGCTTTGAGCAAACCTACTTCTCTACCTTCAAGAATATGTACTTCAGCGGCGACGGCGCGCGCCGTGACGAAGATGGCTATTACTGGATCACCGGACGTGTGGACGATGTGCTGAACGTCTCCGGCCACCGTCTGGGAACGGCTGAAATCGAATCGGCGCTGGTGTCGCATCCGAAGATTGCCGAAGCCGCGGTGGTGGGGATTCCGCATAATATTAAAGGCCAGGCGATCTACGCTTACGTCACGCTGAATCACGGTGAAGAGCCGTCACCTGAGTTGTACGCCGAGGTTCGCAACTGGGTGCGTAAAGAAATTGGCCCGCTGGCAACGCCAGACGTGCTGCACTGGACCGACTCACTGCCGAAAACCCGCTCCGGCAAAATTATGCGCCGTATTCTGCGTAAAATCGCGGCGGGCGATACCAGCAATCTGGGCGATACCTCGACCCTCGCCGATCCTGGCGTCGTGGAGAAACTGCTCGAAGAGAAGCAGGCCATCGCGATGCCATCATAACCATAACTGTGAAATGCCCGATGGCGCGCAGCTTATCGCGCCTACAAATCCTATCCCTACCCCTCCCCTGACCGGGAGGGAAATATAAAAACCCTCCCCCAAAGGATTTCGCGTTGCAGGAAGGCGGCAAGCGAGCACATCCCCAGGAGCATAGTTCACTATGTGACTGGGGTGGGCGAGTGCGGCCAACGCACCTGCGGCGTGAAAGACGAAGGGGGCCTCTGGAGAACTCTGTGATGAATGACCAAATTTATCAGCGGATAGAAGACAGTGCGCGTTTCAGGGAGTTAGTAGAAAAACGGCAACGGTTTGCCACCATTCTGTCCATCATCATGCTGGCAGTTTATATCAGCTTTATTTTATTGATTGCCTTTGCGCCAGGCTGGCTGGGTACTCCGCTACACGCAGGAACCAGCGTCACCCGCGGTATTCCGATTGGGGTCGGAGTGATCCTCATCTCCTTCATCCTGACCGGGATCTACATCTGGCGGGCAAACGGTGAATTCGATCGCCTGAACAATGCGGTTCTGCACGAGGTTAAAGCATCATGAAGAGAGTTCTGACGGCGCTTGCCGCCACGCTGCCCTTCGCCGCAAACGCGGCGGATGCTATTAGCGGTGCAGTCCAACGCCAGCCAACCAACTGGCAGGCGATTGTCATGTTCCTGATTTTCGTCATCTTTACGCTCGGCATTACCTACTGGGCGTCTAAGCGCGTACGTTCGCGTAATGACTACTACACCGCCGGCGGTAACATCACCGGTTTCCAGAACGGGCTGGCGATTGCGGGCGACTATATGTCGGCGGCATCGTTCCTTGGAATTTCCGCGCTGGTATTTACCTCCGGTTATGACGGGCTGATTTACTCACTCGGCTTCCTGGTCGGCTGGCCAATTATCCTGTTCCTGATTGCTGAGCGTTTGCGTAACCTCGGTCGTTACACCTTTGCTGACGTTGCTTCTTATCGTCTGAAGCAGGGTCCAATCCGTATTCTGTCGGCCTGTGGTTCCCTGGTGGTGGTCGCGCTGTATCTGATCGCCCAGATGGTCGGCGCAGGTAAACTGATTGAGCTGCTGTTTGGTCTGAACTATCACATCGCCGTCGTGCTGGTTGGCGTACTGATGATGATGTACGTTCTGTTTGGCGGCATGCTGGCAACCACCTGGGTACAGATCATTAAAGCTGTTCTGCTGCTGTTCGGCGCCAGCTTTATGGCCTTCATGGTAATGAAGCACGTCGGCTTCAGCTTCAACAACCTGTTCACCGAAGCGATGGCAGTACACCCGAAAGGCTCCGCGATTATGAGCCCGGGCGGTCTGGTAAAAGATCCGATATCCGCTCTGTCGTTAGGTCTTGGATTGATGTTCGGTACAGCAGGTTTGCCGCATATTCTGATGCGTTTCTTCACGGTCAGCGATGCCCGCGAAGCGCGTAAGAGCGTATTCTATGCCACCGGTTTTATGGGTTATTTCTACATCCTGACCTTTATCATCGGCTTTGGCGCGATCATGCTGGTAGGTGCTAATCCAGAGTACAAAGATGCTGCAGGCGCACTGATCGGTGGTAACAACATGGCGGCGGTTCACCTGGCGAATGCGGTGGGCGGTAACCTGTTCCTCGGCTTCATCTCTGCAGTGGCGTTTGCCACCATCCTGGCGGTGGTTGCCGGGCTGACGCTGGCTGGCGCTTCGGCAGTTTCTCACGACCTGTACGCCAACGTATTCCGCAAAGGCGCAACCGAACGTGAAGAGCTGAAGGTGTCAAAAATCACCGTACTGGTACTGGGTGTGATAGCCATCCTGCTCGGCGTGCTGTTTGAGAACCAGAACATCGCCTTCATGGTGGGTCTGGCGTTCGCCATCGCGGCCAGCTGCAACTTCCCGATCATCCTGCTTTCCATGTACTGGTCGCGTCTGACCACCCGTGGCGCAATGCTGGGTGGCTGGTTAGGTCTGTTAACAGCGGTAGTATTGATGATTCTCGGCCCAACCATTTGGGTCCAGATCCTCGGTCACGAAAAAGCCATTTTCCCGTATGAATATCCAGCGCTGTTCTCCATCAGCATAGCGTTCCTCGGGATCTGGTTCTTCTCTGCTACCGACAACTCAGAAGAAGGCAACCGCGAACGCGAGCAGTTCCGTGCTCAATTCATCCGCTCCCAGACCGGGTACGGCGTAGAACAAGGTCGCGCGCACTAACCTCCCCTCTCCTCCGGCTTTCAGGCCGGAGGATTACATCCTTTCTTAGAACATCAGCCTCGCGACCAGCGGCGCCACCAATACCATCACCACACCGGAAAGCATCATTACCAGGCTGGCCACCACGCCCTCCTGCTGACCAAGCTCATAAGAGCGCGCCGTGCCTGCCCCGTGCGATGCGGCGCCAAATCCTGCGCCTTTCGCCATTCCTTCACGAATGGAAAGGCGTAAAAACAGCACATCGCCGACCGCCATGCCGAATACGCCGGTCACCACCACGAACAAGGCCACCAGGTCCGGCTGCCCGCCCAATGGCTCTGCCGCTGCCAGCGCAAATGGCGTGGTGACGGAACGCACCGCCAGACTGCGTTGGATCTCATCAGGCAACATAAACAGACGCGCCAGCCACACGGAACTGGTGACGGCCACCAGCGTTGCCGTTACCACGCCCGCCGTCAGCGACATCCAGTGACGCTTAATCACCGCAAGGTTGTCATACACCGGAACGGCAAAGGCGATGGTCGCCGGTCCTAACAGCCACAGCAACCAGTGCGATTCACCAATATAGTTTTGCCAGGAGATATGGCCGAAGACTAGCATCAGCACCAGCAGGGCTGGGGTGAGAACTAATGGCATCAGCGGTAATTTACGAAAACGGCGATACAAACGCTTATTAGCAAAGTAGATACCCAGCGTAATCACCAGACACAGCACGCTTAGCTGAAAATTACTCACGGTTTAGCCTGCTCATTTCATAGCGATACACTTTATCCACCACCCACGCCGTGGCGCCGAGCACCATCAGCGTACTGATCGCAATGACGGCAAATATACGCCAGCCATCAACCAGCAACAGCTGCGTGTAGTTCACAACGGCGACCACCGCCGGGACAAAAAACAGCAGCATTTCAGCCAGTAACCAGCGAGCACCTGCGCGAATCCAGTTCAGCGGGATAACCCGGCAGACAATTAACGCCAGCATCAGCACCATCCCTACCAGGTTGGCAGGAAGCGGCAGATGCAGCCAGGAGACAAGATATTGAGCAAATACAAAGAGACCTGCGTACAACAGAACCTGAACGGGGATCTGGAGTCGATGAATAACAGCAGGCGTCACGCGGCTTATCGCCACAGCCATGAGGGTATGTCCTTAAAAAATAGAGAGCGCCAGTATAGAGAGCCCCCGTCCAGTACTGAAATGAATTAAACTCATTGCAGGCATAGTCTTAAGGAATAATCATGGATATCAGAACGCTGCGATATTTTGTTGAGGTGGTTCGTCAGCAGAGCTTTACTCGCGCAGCGGAGAAGCTTTTTGTCACCCAGCCCACCATCAGCAAGATGTTGAAGAACCTTGAAGACGAGCTTAATTGCACGTTGCTCATCCGCGACGGGCGGCGGTTGTTGTTAACCGACACCGGGCAGGTCGTTTTCGAACGCGGCCTGGCGATCCTCGCTGAGTTTCGCCAGCTTGAAGCCGAACTTAGCGACATTAATCACCTCAACAGGGGTGTGCTGCGCCTCGGTATCCCGCCAATGGTCGGTATGTTGATGGCCGGGCCTATCAGCCTGTTTCGCCAGCGCTATCCCGGCGTTGAGCTGAAGGTCTCTGAATTTGGCGGCTTAACCGTCCAGCAGGCTGTGATGAACGGCGATCTGGATGTCGCGATGACCGCGCTGCCGGTTGAAGAAGAGAGTGGTCTGGCGACCTTACCGCTTTTCAGTCATCCGCTCTGTGTGCTGGTCCCCCGCTCCGGTCAGTGGACAACATGCGAATCCATTTCCCCCGAGGCACTGGCGGAACATCCGCTACTGATCTACAACGAAGATTTCGCGTTGAGCCGCCAATTGCTTGAGCTGTTTAGCCAACACAACGTCAAGCCCCGCATCGCGGTACGCAGCGGGCAGTGGGATTTTCTGGCTGCGATGGTACAAGCCGGAGTCGGGATTGCCATTTTGCCGGAGCCGATTTGCCAGCGCCTGGATAAGCAAACATTGCGCTGGATCCCTCTGGAGAGTGATTTACGCTGGCAGTTGGGCATGATTTGGCGCGAAGGCGTGTATCTGTCGCACAGCGCCCAGGCGTGGCTCAAATGCTGTGAAGGGTTTTGGCTACCGCAAGCGTCGTAAAATGCCGGATGCGGCGCAAACGCCTTATCCGGCCTACATCGGTTTTGTAGGCCTGATAAGCGTAGCGCCATCAGGCACGTTCACCCATATTAAAATCCATTATTTCACCTGCCCAATTTTGTGGGAACAAACCACGCCTCACGTCGCGATGAAATGTTGAAAAAGGCCATGTCTGTACCTGTTTTACCCACCCGTGCTTCACTGGGTTAATGTAAATATAATCAACATGCTGTCGATAATCGTGCTCATCGCGGATGGTATGTTCCCAAAAGCGAGGTTGCCAGATATGTCGGGCAGACAACGATCGCGTGAAATGCTTCTTAATTTCCCGCCAACGGGATGAAAAATCAGCGTCATTGTCAGGCAACGTCCAGATGCAATGCATATGCTCAGGTAATACGACCCACGCATTGATATAAAAAGGTTTCATTTTTTGTACCGCAGAAATAGCACAACGTAACCGATCAATTTTTGATATCAGAAGCTGGCTTCGACGGTCCTGCAGATTTACCGTAAAAAACCAGGTTCCTCCGTTGATGTAATTTCGTCGATAGTTGGACATGTTTCCCCCTTTCCTCAACCGTATGGAGAAAAGAGGGAACAGACAAGACAAACAGATCAGTTCAGGAAAGCGGCTCGCAAATTACACGATGAATATTTTATGTAGGCCTGATAAGCGTAGCGCCATCAGGCAGATCTTTCGCCGGATGCGGCGCAAACACCTTATCCGGCCTACAACGTGCTACCCCGTAGGCCTGATAAGCGCAGCGCCATCAGACCCTCTCGTTTATTGGTTCTCGATCAACAGCGCTTCCAGCAAGTCCAGATCGTGCAGCAGCTTTTGCAGCGTTTCATTGCTGATTTCCCGCGTCGCGCGCAGATGATAAAGCTCCGCGCGTTCTGAACGCAACGCTGCCAGGCGGAAACGTCGCTCGAGGTTTTCTTCCTGCATCGAGCTTTCCACATCGTTGCGTCCGTCGGCGCGACGACGCAGGTTACCAATCACGCGGGAACTCACCTCGGTGAGTAACTGGTTATCGATGTTCTCTTCGGTGTCCGCGGCCAGTCGCTCCTCCATTTTCTGGATCGCGACAATCGCCACTTCTGCCGTAGCAGCGCGAGCAATACGTTCCTCTTTCTGCTGCTGCGAGTGGTCTGCCACTTCCAGATGTTGTAGCAGAATCGGCAACATCACCACGCCAACAAACAGCGAGAACAGAATCACGCCTGCGGCAAGGAAGATCAGCTCATATCGCGCCGGGAATCCGCTACCGTCCGGTAACAACAGTGGAATGGAGAGCACACCGGCGAGGGTAATTGCCCCGCGCACGCCCGCAAAAGAGGCAATCAGGATTTCACGCGTTGTCCAGGAGCCGAATTCCATTGGTTTTTTCTTCAGGAAGCGCAGACTGAATTTTTTCATCGTCCACAGCCAGCCAAAACGTACCAACATCAGCGCCACGTAAATCAGCACGATATCGGTAAACAGCATCCAGATTTCAACGTTCGGATCGACCTCTGCCGCCGCTAAGGAAGACTCCAGAATCCCCGGTAACTGTAGCCCTAACAGCAAGAAGACCATGCCGTTAAACACAAACTCCAGCATTGCCCAGGTACTGTTAGCACGTAAACGCATCGCCAGCGGTGCGCGGCGCATCACCCCGGAACGGGTGATCGTCATCCCGGCAGCGACCGCCGCGAGGATACCGGAAACGCCGATGTGTTCCGCAATCAGGTAAGACGCAAACGGCAGCAGGAACAGCAGGACGATTTGCGTTGCTGGCTCGTCACCGCCCCAGCGGCTGAGGAAGCGCAGGGAGCGCCCGTACAGCCAACTGACGACAAAACCAGCCAGGATGCCGCCAATCGCCACTTTGAAGAACTCAAGCGTTGCGCCACCAACGGTAAATACCATCGTCCCCATCGCCACGGCGACGGCAAACTTCAGAGATACCAGACCGGAGGCGTCGTTCATCAACGCTTCGCCCTGCAGGATGCCCATGATTTTCTTCGGTATGCGCCCCTCCCCCACAATGCCGGAAAGGGCAACAGCATCGGTTGGCGAAAGGACGGCGGCCAGCGCAAAGGCTGGGATAAGCGGTATCCCCGGCACCAGCCAGTAAATCATAAATCCAATGCCGACCACCGTGACCAGCACCAGCGCCAGCGCAAGGCCGAAGATCTCTCGCCCATGCTCGAGAAACTCACGCGTTGGCGTCTTCCAGCCATCGGCAAAGAGCAGCGGCGGGATGAACAGCACCAAAAACAGCTCAGGATCGAATTCCACATGCAAACCAAACGTCGGCCACGCCAGCAAGGCGCCGATGGCGATCTGCATTAGGGGTAAAGGGAGTTGGAAGGGCAATACGCGAGTAAATACCCCCGACAGCGAGACCACAAGGGTCATGATGAGTATGGTGAAAAAGATTTCCATGCGTTCCCTGTTTGCGATGTTTCTTATGATTAGTGATGAGAGGCGTCGTGCCTCAATTCTATCTAATTGAGAGTAACGCAAAAGACAACGAGTGTGTTCTGAAAATAAAAACGGGCGGCCAAAGCCACCCGTTTTGAGGATCTTTATCGAATAAAAATCAGATAGCCCAGCCGCCCGCGTAGAAGGCCACCAGCGCGATAGCGATAACCACCGTGCCGATGTTCAGCTTGCGCCATTCACCAGAGACAAGACGGCCAATCACCAGGGTAGCAAAGCCAATCATAATGCCGGTAACGATGTTACAGGTCAGCACGATAAATACGGCCGTTACCAGACCAGCCATTGCGTCAACAAAGTCAGCAAAGTCGATTTTCGCAACGTTGCTCAGCATCAACAGGCCCACATACATCAGTGCAGGCGCCGTTGCGTATACCGGTACAAGATACGAGAGCGGAGAGAGGAACAGGATCAGCAGGAACAGGACGCCAACGGTGATCGCCGTCAGGCCAGTTTTACCGCCTGCCGCCGTACCCGCTGCGGATTCAATGTATACCGCCGCAGGAGCAGCGCCCACCAGACCAGAGAACACGCTGCTCAGGGAGTCGGTGGTCAGCGCTTTGCCGCCGTCGATAATCTGTCCGTCTTTATCCAGCAAATTCGCCTGTCCGGCTACGGCACGAATGGTGCCGGTCGCATCGAAGACGGCGGTCATAACAAGCGCCAGCACGCTCGGCAGAACGATAGGATTCAGTGCGCCCATAATATCCAGGCTGCCGATCAGCGAGTTGCCGTTTTCGTCGCTCAGAGACGGCATGGCAAAAATACCGGAGAAATGCACGGCCGGGTCGGAAATCAGGCCAACAATGGAAATACCGATAATAGTCAGCAGGATGCCGCCCGGTACTTTCAGTTTTTCGAGGCCAATAATCACCGCCAGACCAACCAGCGACATAATCACCGGGAAGGTATCGAAGTCACCCAGCGCAACCGGCAGACCGTCCAGCGGATTCTTAATCACCAGACCAACGCCGTTTGCCGCAATCAGCAGCAGGAACAGGCCGATACCGATTCCCGTACCGTGCGCAACGCCCTGCGGCAGATTGCGCAGGATCCAGCTACGAATACCCGTCGCGGAAATGATGGTAAACAGGACGCCCATCAGGAACACCGCGCCCAGCGCAACGGGCACGCTGATATGTTGCCCCAATACCAGGCTGAATGCGGTAAACGCCGTCAGAGAAATGGCGCAACCAATCGCCAGAGGCAGATTTGCCCACAGGCCCATCACAATAGAACCGATGCCCGCGACCAGACAGGTTGCCACAAATACAGCGGCAGGCGGGAATCCGGCTTTACCCAGCATCCCTGGAACCACAATAACGGAGTAAACCATGGCGAGGAACGTCGTTAATCCGGCAACGACTTCCTGACGAACGGTACTGCCGCGAAGCGAAATTTTAAACCAGGCGTCGAGTGAACCGCCGGTACGCGCTGAAGGCGTAGACATAGAAAACATCCCCTGAGAGTTTATTTTTTCGTCATTATGCGTGCTGGACAATCCACTGCCTGCTAAACGTTTTCTCCATGTGCCAGGTTTGCGTCATTAGGGGTGTCGCAAAAAAGCAAACGTTTAGCTCCGCGCATAAAAAACGGGTGGTAAAAAAAAGCAAACGATTATCCAGCGATCATACGCCGGTTTTCAACTGAACTTTGCCGCTTTTTACTCATTTCTTCTTATAACGCACAATAAACAACCAGTCGATGCGCAAACGTTATCGTCAATGCGCAATCTGGTAACAAATTTCGCCAGATTGTCGCAACAATCGTTCTTATTTTTCGCGCAAACTCGCGCAAGAAAACCGGTGAAGATGCGGTAAATTTTTTGGCTAAAAAATCATCGTTTCACTGGCAAATGGAGGGAGGTAGCTTACACTTACATTATCAACACAGGCCGGAACCTCCCCTAATGTGCTCGACTGAGGGGTGTTGATGTCGGGGGAAACCCTCCCGTGAACCAGCGGGATAGAGTGAAAGACAAAGACCGGAACCAAACTAAAGCGCCCTCTGTGGCGCTTTAGTTTTATACCCGTCATACTTCACGTTGCAGGTGTGTTGGCTGCGTTTACTCACCCGAATCACTTAGTTTACTAAGCTCATCGGGATTCGTGCTCTTGCCGCCTTCCCACAACGCGAATTATTTAGGGTATATATCCGTCATATATTTAAACCAATCAATCATCTTCCAGCAGACGCGCCCCGGTTCCTTGCTCGCCCAACTGATCGCCTGGGTTACGCAACGGGCAATCGCTGCGCGACAAGCAGCCGCAACCAATACATCCATCCAGCTCATCGCGTAGCGACACCAAAGTATGAATGCGTCGGTCCAGCTCTTCACGCCATTGCGAAGAGAGCTGTTTCCACTCTTTAGCGCTAAGTGAATGTCCTTCAGGTAATACGCCCAGCGCGTCGCCAATCGTTGCCAGCGGGATCCCAATACGTTGAGCAATCTTGATAATCGCCACGTAACGCAACACATCACGTTTGTAGCGACGCTGATTACCGCTGTTGCGCATGCTGCTGATTAACCCTTTGCTTTCATAGAAATGCAGGGTCGAAACTGCCACGCCGCTACGCTTTGCAACTTCACCTGGCGTGAGCAGCGCTTTTATTCGGGGTAATTTCTTTTCCATAAATCGCTTTACCTCAAGTTAACTTGAGGAATTATACTCGCCCACAGACAAAACGACGAATCGAATACTGAGAAAGAGGCAGCCCTATGTCCCATCAGCAGATTATTCAGACCCTTATTGAATGGATTGATGAACATATCGATCAGCCGCTGAACATTGAGGCGGTTGCGAAAAAATCAGGTTACTCGAAGTGGTATTTACAGAGAATGTTCCGCACGGTGACGCGCCAGACGCTGGGTGACTACATCCGCCAGCGACGACTTCTGCTGGCGGCGGTTGAACTGAGGACGACTGAACGACCTATTTTCGATATCGCGATGGATCTTGGTTATGTATCGCAACAAACCTTTTCGCGCGTGTTTCGCCGCGAGTTTGATCGTACCCCCAGCGATTACCGCCACCGCCTGTAAGCTTATTGCCCGCTCTGCGTCAGTATGGCGGGCGACCGTTGTATCCAGTGCATGAACTCCTGCGACGGCAGCGCCTTCGCAAAATACCAGCCCTGACAATACTGTACGCCGCGTTCAAGCAGCCATTCGATTTGTTCCTTCGTTTCCACCCCTTCCGCAATCGTCTTCAGGTGTAAGCTTTGCGCCATCTCAATAATATGTTCGGCAATCAAGTGACTGGTGCTGTTAGTGGACAACGTGCTAATAAACGATTTGTCGATCTTCAGGATATCGACATTCAGCGCTGATAAATTATGCAGATTGGAATATCCCGTGCCAAAATCATCAAACGCCACTTCATAACCCGCCTTGCGGAACGCCTGGATTACTGGGGTCATTTTATGTACATCTATGAACCCCCGCTCCGTCACTTCGACTTTAATTTGCTGGGCCGCCACGGAGTACTCACGATTTTTGTCGTTAATCAGAGCAATCAATCGGGATGAATGAAAGTCAGAAGCGGAAAGGTTAATCGAGATATAAAGCTGAGGATGCGCCGAAAGAAAATACCCCAAATCGTTGAACACCTCTTCAACGACATAATCCGTGATCCGCTCAATCATTCCCTCTTTTTCAGCCAACGGAATAAACTCCGTCGGGCTCATCACCTCACCTTTACAACCCGGCCAGCGCAGCAGAGCTTCAGCACCAACACATTGTCCATTCTTAATATCAATGATCGGCTGGTAATGCAGGCAAAGCTGACGTTTTTTGATCGCGCGTTTTAGTAAGCGCCGGGGAGATAAGTATTCCTGGCGCGTGCGCCACCACATTAGCAGTATCAGGATGCTGCAGATAATCCCGAAGGGAATGGTTAACGCCGCCTCGTGATAAAAAATCTGACTTACGCGGTTGTCTGAGGTCGACACAATGATCGCAATTGGGCGTTTTTCTGAATGCACGATGGTGTAAAAGCGATCGTCTTGTTGAAAGGTCGAGGCTTCACCGCGTACGAGAGGCGCGAATTGCGCAATATTTGCCGCTTCGCTGGCGGAGAAAAACGTATCTGTTACTGTGTCATATACGCCCCAGGACAGATCCGGATCATCTGACATGACTTCGCTGTAGGATAATGGATTTATGACTGCGACGTAGTTCCCACGTTGCATGTACGTCATTCTGTAGCCAGCGAAAAAAGGGGTATCGCGGTAGTAATAGATGGCGATATCCGGCGTACGTTTATAGTCTGCGGTCGGCATAATATAGGTAACGGGTGGCACCATCGACGTAGAGCACAAAAAATGATCGCCCTGCGCATAAATTAGCTCGCTGATATATAAACGACCGCGAATAATATTCAGCATACTTTTCTGATGTGCCGGGGTACACATCTTACCCTGATACAACTGGGCCATATCACGCGCCAAATCGGCTTGCAGGATTACCAATTCTGTTTTATTTAACACCAGTTGAGCAAATGAGCGAAGTTGATTACGGGTTTCGGACATAGCCCGAATTTGAGCAAACCATAATGCCAGCACCACGGGGAGCAATACCACCATGAATGTTCCCAGCAACTTCAGCAGCTTGCGTCGCGCACTGTGATTCATGTCAGCCTTATGTCCCTGTTTTGTCTATGCCAGTACCTGTCACGGCAGGATGCTATAAACACCAGCTAGTTAACTTGCATGAATCTATCAGTATTAGCAACAGACGTCTCTATGTAAAAGTCTGATAATAGTTGATGATGATATTATTTTTCCGTAAGGCAAACTTAAAGTTACGCTTATTTCACAACGTTATTATCCCTAAAACGTAAATTTTTTATGAGCACTATCCTGGTTGCATTTAAGAAATTCATTAAATTTTTTTAACACAAAATTTAGGATAAATTAAACCGGTGGTCTAAATGCACCTTTAAGATTGATTATTTAGTGTCAAAAGCCTTTTTGAATATAACCACACATTAAGAGTGGTTATGATCCTGTAAAAATAACGTCCAGTACTGGTGAACAAACGAGCACTTGTGATATAGTTCACAAAAATCATGTAACAGAAACAATGTTTCATTCATGTTATTGCCCGTCGATAGCCAGAGTACTACACCCTCGGTGAACACCCCCGCGCTGTCCTGGGCATCCAGACTTTCTGAGGACGTTTTTCATGGCAACGATAACAACTGGCGTGGTTCTTCTGCGGTGGCAATTACTCAGTTCAGTGCTGATGTTTTTAGCCAGTACGCTCAATATCCGTTTTCGTAAATCAGATTATATTGGCCTGGCCGTCATTAGCAGCGGTTTGGGGCTGGTTTTTGCCTGCTGGTTTGCGACTGGATTGCTCGGCATAACCCTGGTGGATATGTCTACTATCTGGAAGAACATTGAAACCGTGATGGTTGATGTGATGAGCCACACACCGCCAGACTGGCCGATGGTGTTGAACTGATAACAACAGTGTGTCCGACCAGAATATACCCGGTCGGACACGGTTTTAAGCAATAACGATTCTACTGACGTTCCGGTAACCGTTTACCACTCCATACGGAACCCTGCGTTCACCTGCCAGTTCATATCAATGTCGCCTCCAGCCGATCTTTCCAGGTCAACATACAGTCGGGAGTTATTGTTCTGAGTGAGGTGGATATTGGTACCAATACCGTAGTTAATCCACGAGTCACTTCCTCCCTCGCGAACCGTCATGGACGCGTCTTTACCCCACACAGTGACATCACGATCGCCGGCAAACTCATGCAGCAGATCCAGCTTCACATAAATGTCGCTGTCCGGGCGTTCTTCAAATCGATAACCTCCTCGCAATCCGACACGACCGATCACGCTATCGATATCATTCTGACGAACCCGTAGTCCGCTGCTGGTGGTATAACGAGCCTCATACAACCGGGTATACACGAGCTGCGCTTGCGGTTCGATGAAAGAGGATTCTCCCAGACTAAACTCACGACCGTATTCTGCGCTGGCGCTAATTGACCACGTACTGCTATCCGCCACCCCCATATTGCCGTACACATTTCGGTAGTTAAAATCACTCTCATGGCGGCTATATTTCAGCACCAGATCCAGGTAGTCCTGTTTCTCCGGACGGTTCCATGCAGCATAAAGTGAACCACCGTAGCTCTTGTTATCACCCGTGCCATAAGTAAAGTCAGCGTTACCTCTCATGTAATGCGCCGCAATGCCTCGCGTCCAGACTGATTGTTCACCTTCTTCTTTATTGTCATAACCAAGTTGCCAGAAGCTGTACAGGTTTTTGAAGTAGCTGCCATTATCGCTTTCCATTTCGCCGCCTTTATAGCGTATCCACAGACCATTTTGCTGTTGGTTCTGGCGTAATTCCCCTAAACGCTTATTCAGGCTGTCGATTTCAAGACGGGCGGTGGCCGCCGCGTAGTTTAACCCAGTATTGGCAATTGCGGTGTTGCTACCCGCACTGGCTTTCGTTGAAACCCCCGTGATATACCAGTTTGTGCCATACTGGCTTACCGGATCGCCTTCCCGAATATCAGAACGCAGTAGCGGTTTATAGTCGTATACATACTCGTTAGTGATATCGATTTTATCGTACGCTGCGAACGTCACATTGCTGGCGGCATCGGCAACCCAGATATCTTCTTGCAGATTGCTGAGCTTATTAATATTTAACGCCTCAATGGCATGAGTTCCCCCCGTGCTACTCTTAACGACCTCGATAAAGTCGCTCCCATTACGCCGCTGCTCATCGGTTTTATTTGTATTTACATCAATCAGGAAAATACCGTTGTTGCCTTTCAGATCGTGAATCTTCACGGTTTCGTTGATACTCTGATTGGTATGCAGGTTAAAACCATGCAGGTTTATCGTCCCGCCGTCTTGCAAGGTAATGGCGCTGACCTGAGCGTCTTTGCCATCCGGGATCCAGTAAGCATTATTCATCAGCGTCAGATTCAAATCTCCCGCCCATTTACCGCTGGCAGTTTCCAGGAAGTTCGCTTCATGCCCATGCCAGAATGACTCTGCACCATTGAGAGTAATATTCATCTGGCTGGTATTAGCATATATTTTATCGCCGAAGTCGATATTTCCTAACAAATTAACCTTGTGCTCACCTGACTGATTAATATTTACGACACCACCATCTTTAGCACTAACTGCATCACTTTTTGATGAGCCATCAGGATAACCACTATTGTTCTCCAGCAGTTCTTTGAAATTACTGGCGTATGTATTAATGTAAACATCGCCACCGTTAGCTGTAATAGTTGAACCTGCACCGCGCGCATAGACTCCATTATTTGCCAGCGTGGCGTCTTTCCCCTCGTTGCTGTGTTCAACCTCTGAACGAATGTACACATTACCGTTTACAGTGATATCCGCACCGCTTCCCGTATACAACGCAGTATTGTTATGTGTATACTTAGAGCCAATTAAGAAAGTGTTTTTCAGGCTAAAGTTATCGACGGTGACGTTGGTGTCCTGACCTTCGGCGGATAAGCCAAAAAAGGCCAGACCGGCGCGGTGTTCCTGTTGCGTAGTTCCGCTAATATTCACGTTGTAATTGCCAATTTGATAATCTCCCGCCTGGGCTTTGGTGATACTGCCAATCTTCACCTCAAGGCCATTACCTTCACCTCGCACAGGGTTATCAATATTTACCGTGATATCATAGCTTTTATCATCTGCAATCGTATCCTGAATGATGATCCCTTCCTGACCACCATTAACATCTATATAATTTAGTTCATAGTTTTTTGCACTCGCAAATCCGGCGCAAACCAACTGCGCTGCGGTAAATGATAGTGCAAAAGGTATTATTGCTTTCGGGTTTATCTTCCTGTGATACATAGTAAGCTCCATAACAAATAGTTTACCAACGCACTTATTAACACCCCACCAATAAAAAGCAGCCAATAATAAATATATTTTCATCAATGAAGAATTGATAAGCTAAAAGCATTATTTAAAGCCATGCATTAATTTGTCAATATTTACCACGCAGCAAATTACATTTTTTTTCTTTAAATTAATTTAATATTGCTCTCCAAAAACTATCTCAAACTGAAAAAATCAAAAGTGCAATATAAATCCATTAGTTATTATCGTCATTTTTAATGTTATCATTCGGTAATACCTACATTGATTTTCATTCCCTGTAACAATCAATAAATATTATCGAATATTAGCGTAAATCATTTCGTATTAAATGAATAATAAAGCTGCGATGATAAACCAGAAAATACCGAATAATTAATTCTGAATAAGAGATGTAAAAAAACCCCGTCGCAACGGGGTTTTTTTACATTAGAACGTTAATGCGTTCAGCTATCTTAAAAAGGTTCTAATTACCTGATAGTGGAAAATAAAACAAAAAATATAATAATTTCATATTGTTATATAATAAGTTATTAACTATGTGAAGTTTTTAGTAAAAAATAGCCTTTATTACGACTAAAAACTTTACTTTCCTCTCTTGGCTGTTGCTCACCGCAATCATTCCAATTTTCTGGAATTAGTCTAAAAGAGAATCAGAGCAACTCTTTGCCTATTAGCAGCCTGAAGTCAACTCTGTTGTGAAGATTAACCTCATAAATTCCCTCAATAAGATTTTCAAGGGAATATTTAACCAGTTCCGCTGGGCCAATAATGATACAGCCATTTTTGACTTCAATATCAATAGCATCGCCGATACTGAAGCCAGCTTTTTCCATAATTGCTTCTGGTATTTTGAATACCGGGCTATCTCCGCATTTCTCAATAATTGTCTGGATCATTGGAGCTCCCCCGCTAGTACCATCACACATCATTTCTATAACTATACTTATATATCAACAACTTATATCACATGATTTCAAACCATTTAGTACGCATCATTCCACTAATCAGTATTAGTAAAAATAATTCAACTATCTTTTATTAATAGATAATTGATACATCCCGCTACAGCACATCGTCCGAACCAAATAGTATCTAATTGATTAGAAATGATTTTAAGTTAAAACAGATGAAAAAAGTCAGATGTGCTGTAGTGGGAAAATGATTTTTAATGGAGTGGCTTGCGGTGCCGAAACCTCCTGATCGATCACCATTTAACAAATGAACATCTACACAAACTTACAGACAGGCTCAAAAATTTGTATACATAGCGCAGTTGAGGTTAGGATAATCAAAGCTTCCCGCCTCCGGGTTGCTACTTACCAAAAATACCAAAGCGGGGTGCTACCCCCGCTTTTTTTGTATCTGGTACTTATTCAGTAACCGTGACTTTCGGCCCAGTGACGCGCAGGATGCTGAGTTAGCAATAGAGCTTATGCTATCCAAAAAAACCATAAAACCCGACAATACTGATAAGGATTGAGCCCCCCTGAAAACAGGGCCAGGGTCAACTTCTATTTCATCGTGCTCACGGTTTGCCATGTGCAGAGGGAACATCAGAGTCTGTCAAAGATTGATCCTTTGCGCGGAACAAAGATTTTCTCATACAGCCGAGTCGCGTACTCGTCCGTCATACCTGAAACATAGTCGCTGATGACCCGCATTTTTTTATCGTCAGCTTTTTCAGCTTCTCTATACTTCTTGCACGTCTCAGCCGGGAGAAAACGTGTGGGGTCGCTTGCCAGCACATTGAACAGTTCTACAATCAGCTTCTGACCTTTGAACTCCAGTAGCTGAACGTTTTCGTGCCGGATCACCTTGTCCTCAACCAGACTGAAAATGGCCTCACGTAGGGCTTCGACTTCGGCAGGTAGTGCCACTTTATAGCGAAGCATTCCGCACTTGAAATCAGGATGCTGCACCTGAAGCGTGACGCTTGTGATCATCAGGTGGACCAGCGTTCCGATGCATTCCTTGCGAAGGTAGCTTCTGCCGAACAGCTTATCGGCTACGTCTTCAGCGGTCAGGTAAAACGAGCTGCGTTGGCATGCTTCAAACAGGTGTGACTTGTCACTGAAGTAGTCCATCCACATGCTTTTGTCGATCATTCTCAGCGAAATCGCGTCCTCAAGATCATGGAGTGAATAGGAAATCTCATCAGCTAAGTCCATAATCGTTGTGTCCAGCGCTTTATATTTCGTTTTTCTGTGCTCAACCGGCTTGGTGGTCTTTCTTCCGGATCTGAATAACAGCGCATCATCATCATCAAAAGGTCGGAGTGCGAAGCTGACAGTATCCGCTTCGGAGTCCAGATAGCATTTCGGGGGCTTAAAGCCGGAGGATTTAAACAGCCATTCACGGCTTCCTGCCTGTGGCTGGCCGTAAGCGCTCTCGTTGACTACCTCAGAGTAGCTTGCCGGGTATTTCAGCACGCCTAGAATAAGCCTGCGCGTGGGATCCAGCCCGTTGGACTCGGTGTACTTATCCAGTTGGGTGAGTATACGCAGCGTCTGTCCGTTACCCTCAAAGCCTCCATAGGCTCTCATGCAGTAGTTAAGCGCAACTTCACCGCCATGACCGAAGGGGGGATGGCCGATATCGTGGGCAAGACAGATAGCCTGCATAAGGCTTGGGTGAGGCAGGAATTCCGCCTCAGTCGCTATCCCAACGGGATAGCGTATATTCAGCTGCGACAGGATGCCGCTGCCAATCTGCGCTACCTCCATAGAGTGAGTCAGCCGTGTGCGGTAGAAGTCGCTCTCGCCCAGACCCAGCACCTGCGTCTTCGACTGTAATCGCCTGAACGCGGAAGAGTGGATTAGTCGGGAAAGATCGCGTTCGTATTCCGACCTTATTTCATCTGGCCTACGGGTATTGCTCCCTTGGCGTTCAGACCAGATCTGTTCTTTGCTGTGTGTCATACAGGCTCCTGTGGGCAGGATATAGCAATCAGCCTGCTTAAGTGCAGACGTGAGAAATGTAAACCCGGGGCTGAGTTTCGTCCCTGTTATTCGGAATGAATCCTCTGTGCCAGCAAACTACCCAGGTTTTATCATCGTTAAAGAGTTCCGGGCGAGCGATCGTCCGTGCTGCACTCTGGAAGTGAAAATGCATCCGTCGCATACATCATTGAGCAGAATAAATTATCTATCACATCTATTCCTGTAACGAGAAAAGTTATTTTTTAAAATCATCACGTTGCTATGCGTTAGTGTGAACAGCTCTGCAATAGAGTTTATAAAAAACGAACTATCAGGTTATTGATTATGTACTTTGTAGTAAAGGAGCGCGAACACCAATATCGATTGAAATTGACATCATCGTCAGAAATGACGATGATTAGTGCATGAGATATCCCGGTGGTAAAGGCAAGTGCTATCAGAGACTCATCAACCTGATGCCAGTGCATGAGACATATATTGAAACCCACCTTGGTGGAGGAGCTGTGATGCGCAACAAACGGCCCGCAGCCCGTAATATTGGAATCGATATTGATCAACAGGTTATTGATGTATGGCGCGGCGGGGATATTCCCTGCGAACTCATTCAGGATGACGCTATAGCGTATCTCAGTACGTTTCCGTATCAGGGTAGTGAGCTAGTTTACGCCGACCCACCCTATGTTCATAGCACGCGTAAACGTAGCAAAATCTATCGTCATGAATATTCAGATGACGATCATCGCCGGCTGCTGCAAGTGCTTGCCAAGTTGCCCTGCATGGTCATGATATCCGGTTACGGAAATACTATCTATGACGAAATGCTCAGCGGATGGCGCTGCGAGCGATTTAACGCCAAGACTCATACGAACGTGCGTGAAGAATGCGTATGGATGAACTTTGATGTTCCTGACAGGTTGCATGACGCGCGATACATGGGCAGCAGTTATCGGGAAAGACAGACTCTGGCCCGCAGACGCACTCGGCTTTATGACCGCATAGAACGAATGGAACCCGCAGAGCGCAACGAACTGATCAACTGGCTGAACGCAACTTATGGTCTGGAGGCTGTATGACACAGCGCGGAGCGGTCTTCATTGGACCGACAATTATCAATCTTGACTTTCCGGCTCCGGAACAGGATATCCTGCCGGGTGTTCAGTGGGGAAGAATTGAGGCGTTCCCATCGCCAGCGTACTGGGCCTATCAAATACTCGCCCGTCGTCTGGAAGTCAACGCCGTCAATTACAAGCTTGGGCGAACGCTCAAAGAGGAAGTGGGTGCCTGCCTGCTGGGTGGACACGGCATACCAGCTGCGATAGGCCTTGCCGCATTCAATAAGCTGAAGGATTGCGGTGCGTTTGATGCTCAGCCACCATCTGAAGCCACTCTTTACGAATGGCTATCAGAGCCCATTAAAACTGGTAAAAAATCAGTACGTTACCGCTTCGCTCGGCAAAAATCGCGCTATCTCTCGGTTGCGCTAAACAGGCTGGATGTAGAGATGCCGCCGACGGATTCGGGCCGTGCTCTCAGAGACTGGCTGACCTCCATTCCCGGTATTGGTCATAAAACGGCATCATGGATAGCACGTAACTGGCTCTGTGCGGATGATGTCGCTATTCTGGACATTCACATCCTGAGGGCGGGACTACTTGCAGGTTTTTTCCCGGGAGACCTTACTGTTGAACGTGACTACCTGAAGCTGGAACAAATCTTTCTGAAGTTCAGTGAAGCTATGGGCGTAAAAGCATCTGAGCTGGATGCGCTTATCTGGTATGAAATGCAGGCCTCTTCCAGTACAGTGTTCAGTCTTATCGAAAACATGCGCGGCCAGCCTCTTGCGAAATTGCGCCCCCGTTCATCGCGAGCCAAAAACCGCCAGTCCGGTACCAGCCAGACGACCTTCCAGTTTTAATCCGGAGCACCAGTCATGGCCTGTAATGCCCAGCGGGCAAAAATTGCATTCCAGCGCTTCGGCAACAAGCGCCATCTGCCCTACAAGAACACCGGAATCGCGCCAAACAAGGCTATCAGCATCTGAATATTTTGCTGACGTTTTTCCTGGCTCAGCGATAAGTCTGACAATAATTCCGCTCTGGATATCAATTACCGGCAAAAGCTCATCGCGTATTTCGAATCGGGTCTGCTCAGGGATCCGAAGCGGTGCCAGCGCATGCATGTCAGGCAGATACAGCTGCCACCCATCCCGTTCAGGGAGGGAAAGAACAATGTGAATAGGATGTATGGCCCCGGCGGAGGGCACGGGGCGTTGAGTTAGTGGAAAGCCATAGCCTGAATGTCCCACAGCCATCACTCTGCCGGTTAGCCATAGCCAGTGAGATAGCTGGACCTGACTGACGTGGCTGAAGTTTCGCTGTGTTCTACGGGTTTCGATCACGTCATTCAATCCGGGAAGCACTGCATTCTCCGAAGGAGGCGGCAGAAAAAACGGATCTCCGGCGGGCCAGTTAACGGGTTGATAGCTGAGTGGCTGTTCACGGGGAACAGGACTAGCGGGAACGGTCCAAGTCATATCCGACATCATCCAGAACCTGAAAATACTTATTGCACCCCCGGCAGTTGCCGCATGGGATGTTTGCCTTATGGCAGCTATGGGCCCAAGCGAGGCCACCTGGCGTAACATCTGAAATTCTGATCAGCTCAGAGGTTGATAACGTAATTGCCGGAGCTTCGACAACCATGCCTCCTTCCTGAAACGACATAAGCTCACTGATTCTGCTGATGAAGCCTATAGTACCATCTAGATGCGTTTCATCTGACTTCACTGTGCCGATCCACAGGTGCGTGACGCCAAGCGTTATTGCCTTCATGGCCGCCAGAGAGATGAGCATCTGGTTACGATACGGCCACCAATCGCTCGATGGTGCATTCGGATCCGTAGCGGTACCAGCCATATCTCCTGATCCCAGCGAACGGCAGTCAATGCGTATAATGTGATGCTCAATTCCAAGGGTCTCACAGGTGGCAGTGGCAGCTTTAATTTCGGCATTGGCGGCTTGCTGACCGTAGTCGAGTGTCAGTGCTATATCCGGGCGTTTCCACCAGGCAATAGCAATGGAGTCCATTCCGCCAGAAAGTAAGAGTGCGGTTTTCATTTTTGAGCGGCCACCCAGAGCGTTTTATAAATTGCTGTGACGTAATCTTTGCTCAAGATACATCCTGATCCTTCCATCATTTTCTGATCCTCTTCCGATTCGTTCTCGGCATAGAACACCACCGGAGTGCCTAGCGCCCGCGCGTAACCGACTTCATAGATGGTGCCGGAGTCGAGCGCATCGCCTATTGCAAAAACGATGTCGGCCTGCCGTATCGCATCAAGATCCTTTTCGACTACTTCTTCTGCGGGTCCGTGTCCAACCATGTGATAGGGGGAAAAAACGTCCAGCCCAAGATCGCTCAGGTTCCGTCGCGCTTGCTCAACAAGCCAGAGCTGTGCCAAGGTAAAGAAGGGGCCAGCCAGATAGACTTTTCTGTTGCCACCCTCAATAAACGCCTGAGAAAGCTTGATGGGGCTGGGACTGAAAGCAGCCAGCCCTTCTGCTGAAGGAAAAAGCCCACTTTCGCAGTAACATGCGGTGGCAAGTGAGGCGTAATTCGCAGCATCGTGGGCTGTTTTTTTGTTCAGCATCCACTCACGGGAAAAATAGGCTACGAATGCGTCACCAGAGCCAATTTTGTTGACCCGACTTGTCTCATAGGCAGGGATATAGGATATGTTACCTTTATCGCAGATGAGTGCACCAGCTGGGCCCTGCTTGATAATGATGACTTCGGCATGACCGCTTTCGTAAAGAAACTCTGCATGCTCTCTGTCGGATAATTCGCGCTGGCCACTGAGGGACTTCGCCTCATAGCGGTTAAGGATCAAAGCGAGGTGCTTTGCTCTGGATCCGTTTGCTGTGAATGGCTCCGGGTTGGTCACATTCTGGGGGTCATATACTGCGTATTCCGCGTCTATTACAGCGGATCCCTCCAGCATTCCATAGCGTAGAACACAGGGCGCTTTCACTGTAATGACCGGGTAAGGGGTGTCCGGGTAATTGAAAATTCGAGGTTCCGCCAGCCCATGCTCATAATGGAATATGACGGATTCACGTACTTCATTCGTATGAAGCGTGAAGTTTTCAAAACAGGCGCGTTCTCGAAGAACCGAATTGACTATTTCATCAGCGTAGGTGTACAAATCAACGTTTACACCGAGCGTTGCCAGTGCTGATGCCGCCCTTCCCGCTGAACCGTAAACCTGGTGATTTCCTGGATGAAGGCTAATTTCATGATATGTACCGCCTGCAATAGTGATGATCTCCGTACTGAACGTTTTGCTGTTGCTCATATCGCGTACACACTGACCCTGACCTGACCACCATTAATGGCGGTTACTTTGGCAACGTAGGTTGTACCATTACTCATACAGTCACGGAGGCGCTGGATGTAGGGAGAAGCGATACCCCCAGCCTGCAAACCGTTGTGCATAGCAACCGTTAGCAGAGTTCCGTTTGAATTGATTTGCATAATCCCCATAATCACGCCGACTGACAGCTGCGCTACGACCTGCGGATCGGGCGAACTTAGCTGAGTATCAATCGTAAGTTTTTCACAGGTCACTTCAAAATCATCCTGACCGAACTGGCCGCCAAAGCTACCCCCACCAGAGCCTGACATAGACACCTCGCGTTACAATTATTAATATATTTGATATTTGTATATCAATAAAATTTGTCGGTGTATAGAAAAATTGTTTGCTTTATGTGCAGGTATCAGGTGTTATTTTTTAACTAACATTAATCATGATTTGTCTTGATAGTCATCTCGGTAGTGTCAGCCTAAGGCCCTTCGAGCAGACCTCGTCGTGAGGACAGAAAGTGCCTATAATTACAGCACCGCCTCAATTAATTTATTGAATAAATTGCCTTTTACAGATAAAGCAATCGTTCTTCGGGATAAAACTTCCGTTGCCCTAATTAAACATGTATTCTACCCGGCTGGGCTTTTTCCAGCGAAAAAACGCGGAGTTAGCACACATGAAGCGGAAAAACAGAGTATTCACCTCCCTTTCGCGCCGTAAACGCCGCGCTAAAACCCGAGAAATCAAAAACCTTATCCACCGTGAACGGCATCGCTGTGGTGGTATATTCTATGACGAGTGCGATATAGATGAGGCATTTGCATGCGGAAACTGGAAGTGGAGCGACATACTTTTCTTGGGAAGAGACTCTGCGGTTTTCTGGAATGCGGAGATAATTACGGCCAGTGTAGAATTTAGTGATAGAGTCGAATCAATCGCATTCAATGAAGCATGGTCGATGCTGGATGATGGCGAACGGTTCTGTGATTTGTGCAATAAACCAGCACTCTCCGAATTCGCAGGGCTGACATGGATGGAATATATTGAGAAGCGAGAACAGGAAATAGCCCGAGAAAACCCACCAGTAGTTCACAGTGGTTATCGTATCCTACCCGGCTATGCAAATGGTATTGGTTTGCAGATTATCGTTGATGTTGATGTTTTGAGCCGTGACGTCATTGAATCCGCTATCGCAGATTTCATTACGCGAGGTGAGCGAGAATGGGTCTCGAATGAACCAGCGTACACCAAGGTATTTCAAGAAACTTCCGCTGTAGATTAGAAGGAAAATATCGAGTCTTGAGAGAAAAATACCATTACAGATAAAGTAGTTAATTAAATTATAAGCATCCCGGTAAGCCAACACATAATATGTATATTGAGAGCTTTAACGAAGATTTCGCTACGAATATCTGAATGAACGCGGTTCAATGTTATTGTACATAAAATGATTAATGCATGATGACAATCACCGACAACACTCAGCGCTGGATTCTCTGCCCCTCCTTCTAAATTTTCAGCAGGTTGGAAGAACATAAAAACCTTTCGGAACAGCGTGAAAAAAAATCAGAGCTGCTCTTTACCTGTTGGTAAACCGAAGCCAATTTTTGGGTGAAGATTAACTGCGGAAATTCCTTCCAAGAGAGTATCCAAGGAATACATTTTCAGTTCCGTATGGCCAATGATGATGCAACCATATTGGTCTTTAATATCAATAACATCATTTGCACCTAAGCCAAATTTTTTCATACCAAACTCCGGGACTCTAACCATCGGGCTGCTCCTCCATTTTTCAATAATAAGAACCATTATAGCCCCCTCATGGGTATCCGCATACAGAGTTTCGATAATCCTGCAAGTGTAGCAGTGAGCTGAATCACTGGACTAAAAGTCATATAGGATCCCTCTTGAGCACATCCGTACAATAATGCTCACATATCATTGATTAAAATATATTTTTAACTAAAACTGAATACCAGACGTTGATGTGCTGTAGCGGGGTACTTACAGTCTGATTGATGTCAGCTTTGTATAAAATAAGCGTCAAAGATGGTTGCCAGAACAGCCAAGGTTACTGATGATTACGGGTGTAAGAACCATCGAATTACGTGCTGCATTATGGTCGGAATTTGATCTAGGTAACGCTTCCTGCTGAAAGGATAAAAATGCGCAGGCTACACCTTGTGCCTTTATCGACTCAAGCGTTAGATTTACTCAATGAACTCAAAATGATGGCAGGGAACTATCGTTATGTTTTTCCGAGGCGGAATGATCCGAACAAATCGATGAGTGAAGCGAGCATTAATCAACTAATCAAGCGAATAGGTTATGGTGGACGACCTACCGGCCATGGGTTTCGACATACTTTTTCAACAGTATTGCATGAAGCAGGGTTCAACCGTATTTGGATAGAGTTACAGTTTGCTCATGTTGATAGAAATAGTATCCGCAGAATATATAACCATGCTAATTATATCGAAAGCCGAATAGATATAATGCAATGGCATTCGAATAAAATTAACCAGAAGAATTAATAAATGTATATTAAAAACTTATCAATACGTAATTTTAGAAATTTTCAAAGTACGAAGTTGAACTTTAAGAAGGAATGTGTGAATACGATAGTTGGAGAGAACTCATCAGGTAAAACAAATGTTTTTGAGGCTATGAGATTAATACTAGATGATTCTCTCCCATATTATAAAAGATTCCTTACTGAAAGAGATTTTCACAGAGGATGTTTGCCGGTTTTTGGTCAATGGATATTAATCAGTTTGGAGTTAGGTGACATTTCTGGAGATGAGGAGTCTGAAATTTTATGTCAATTAAATACGACAGTTGATGCGGGTGGTACAGGTCGAGTAACATACATATATCGACCTCAATTCCATATTAGAGAGAAACTTTTTAATTTATCATCTATTGCAGACTTGCAAAAAAGGAGAGAGGCATATGATAAGTTGCTAAAGGAATATATTATTGATAAAACGACCTACGAGGCCTGGACTGTTTATCAAGGAACCTGTGATTTCTCCGATGAAAATGAATATGTCAGGATTGCTGGTGATTTTTCAAACTTCATTTTCCCAAATCCTTCTGTAGAATATATAGATTTATTAGGAAATAGGCAGCGTGGATATAATTTACTAGACCATATTAGTTGCACATACGCAAGGGCGCTGAGGGATGTTGTTAGTGAGTTAAAAAATAATAGATTCAATCCATTCCAAAAACTATTGGATTTCATCTCTAAAGATATTTCAAATGATGAAGAGCTCACAAGTAATATTATAGACGTAAATAATAAGATATCAACAATATCAGAGGTTAGAAAGCTTTCTACAGGTATTCTAACATCCATTACTAATGCTGTCGGCTCTACTTATTCCCCCTTAGTAAATATTTCATCAGAACTTCCTAGTGACGTCAAAGATCTTGTGAAGGTTTTACAGCTCAAAGCAGGAGATTCGTTGAGTGATGGGTACACGGCTGATTTATCCGAAATGAGCTTGGGTGGAGCTAATTTAATATATCTTGCTCTTAAATTGTATGAGTATGAAGAAGGGGTGAGTAAGAATCTATTGTCAAACTTCCTGATCATAGAAGAACCTGAATCGCATATTCATACTCATATTCAAAAAACACTTTTCAGTAATTTAAAAAACAAAAAAACTCAAGTTTTTATTTCCACGCATTCAACACACATCTCATCAGTCTCTAATATATCATCAACTAATGTTTTGGTGAAAAAACTTGGATACACTCAAGCTTGTTCTCCTTCCTCAGGCCTCGATGAACCAACGATCAATAAGATAGAGCGTTTTCTTGATGCGATACGTACAGATATTTTATTTGCTAAAAATGTGATATTAATTGAGGGGGATGCAGAGGAAATTCTAATACCTCATTTAGTAAAAAACTCTTTCGGTGTAACACTGGATGAGTTAGGAGTATCTCTTATTTCTGTGAGAGGAACCGGGTTTGAATTACTCTCATCGCTTTTTCATCCATCGAGAATAACTAAAAAATGCGCAATACTCACGGATGATGATATTAATATCTATAACGAAGATAAACCGGAGTACATCACTCAGGTAATGTATGATGATGCCATTTCCTCAGAAAAATCAGGGAAAGAGAGAGTTGAGGCGTTAAAGTTATTAACTGCAAATAATAATCTTCTCAAAGCATATTTTACAAAACATACCTTTGAAATTGATTTAGGGAAGGTGCGAATAAGCAGGTCATTTCTTCCCAAGCTGACTCGCTGATTAAAATTTCGCGGATCTGGGCCGATTTTTTTCCCGCAAACACATCGAATCAGCCTATTTAGGCTATTTTTTCCACCATTTCTGGCGTTATTTCCGGTTTTTACTGAGATCTCTCCCACTGACGTATCATTTGGTCCACCCGAAACAGGTTGGCCAGGGTGAATAACATCGCCAGTTGGTTATCGTTTTTCAGCAGCCCCTTGTATCTGGCTTTCACGAAGCCGAACTGCCGCTTGATGATGCGAAACGGGTGCTCCACCCTGGCACGGATGCTGGCTTTCATGTATTCGATGTTGATGGCCGTTTTGTTCTTGCGCGGATGCTGCTTCAAGGTTTTTACCTTGCCGGGACGCTCGGCGATCAGCCAGTCCACATCCACCTCGGCCAGCTCCTCGCGCTGTGGCGCTCCTTGGTAGCCGGCATCGGCTGAGACAAATTGCTCCTCTCCATGAAGCAGATTACCCAGCTGATTGAGGTCATGCTCGTTGGCCGCGGTGGTGACCAGGCTGTGGGTCAGGCCACTTTTGGCATCGACACCAATGTGGGCCTTCATGCCAAAGTGCCACTGATTGCCTTTCTTGGTCTGATGCATCTCCGGATCGCGTTGCTGCTCTTTGTTCCTGGTAGAGCTGGGTGCCTCAATGATGGTGGCATCCACCAAAGTGCCTTGGGTCATCATGACGCCTGCTTCGGCCAGCCAGCGATTGATGGTCTTGAACAATTGACGGGCCAGTTGATGCTGCTCGAGCAGGTGGCGGAAATTCATGATGGTGGTGCGATCCGGCAGGGCGCTATCCAGGGATAATCGGGCAAACAGGCGCATGGAGGCGATTTCGTACAGGGCATCTTCCATGGCACCGTCGCTCAGGTTGTACCAATGCTGCATGCAGTGAATACGCAGCATGGTCTCCAGCGGATAGGGCCGTCGGCCATTGCCCGCCTTGGGATAAAACGGCTCGATGACAGCGGTCATATTCTGCCATGGCAGAATCTGCTCCATGCGGGAGAGGAAAATCTCTTTTCGGGTCTGACGGCGCTTAGTGCTGAATTCACTATCGGCGAAGGTGAGTTGATGGCTCATGATGTCCCTCTGGGATGCGCTCCGGATGAATATGATGATCTCATATCAGGAACTTGTTCGCACCTTCCTTAGCTCTAAGCGGTTCAAAAAAATATTTTGAGATAATAGCACGAGAATCGTTCGAAAAAGATTTTTATTTAACTCCTTACTTAGATGCTTTCCAATCTTCTGACGATACGAAAATTGGTTCCTTTGCTTTAAAATTGGCAAATAAACATAAGAAAGGTTGGTTTGCAATGAAAGTTGTTGAGAAACTTGACCACAATTTCCCTATCCCTATGGCTTTGTGTAAAGCACTTGGATTTACCAGCGATTTTAATAAGTTAACTCTCGCAAGAGTGATTAAATATAGGTGTGATTATTACACTAAAACTTTAGGTGATAATATAATCGAAGTGGCTTTCTCAGATGATAGCCTTGAATATATTGTTGACAATATAGAACCAGTTTTGGATATTTTCAAAGGACACTATAGCAATGATCCTTTAGTGCATCTTTTAATGGAGGCGTAATAATGGACGATGAAAAAAAAGAATTATTAAAGATCAAAAAAAATCTTTTTGTCTCTGCTTGCCCAGGCGCAGGGAAAACTAAGTTTCTTTTGGGTATGCTTGGCGATAATATTAGGTGTGACTCAGGGTTTAAGTGGCATATAGTTCTTACACATACTAATGCTGCCGCCGATGAAATAAATTTACGATTAGATAACCAAAACATTCTAAATGATAGAGTTTGGTGTGGAACAATACATTCATTTTTACTCGAGTGGGTGGTAAGAAAATATGCGGGGGCAATGGCTAGAACAAAAGATGGAGTAAGGTTAATATCTGAGCGTGAACATCGTGACTTAATACGTAAGATTGAGAAGGAAAAATTCCCCAGTACAAGATTAAAATTTAAATGGGATGAATATGGTGATCCTCATGTTGAGCCATTTTGTTTATTAAATGAGCCTGAAAAAATAATTGATGCTCAAAAAAACGAGGCAATAGTGTGTGAGGAATATGAAAAAAATAAGATAGATGCAAGCCTCATAGATTTTAACGACATATTAACTCTTAGCCTGGAATTTTTGACTCAAAACGAGAAGATCGCAGAGTATTTATCGAAACTTATAGGTTATATTTACTTGGATGAGTCTCAGGACACTAGTTATATCCAGTTGGAAGTTCTTTCATTTATTACAAGATATAATAAAACAATAGTTCTTGTTGTGGGTGATAATGATCAAGCTATATATCAAGATCTTGGTGTGTCTATAAAAGATGAAGTTAGTATTAAGAAAATACTCAAACTCGATGAGTTGGAGGTAAGGCAACTTACGGGATGTTACAGATCTACAAAATCATTAGTAGATTACTATAAAAAATATTCTTATTCGAAATCGAATATAGAATCTATCCGTGAGGATTTAGGTAAGTCACCTATTATTAGACACACATTGCAAACTGATTTGGCCGGTAGGGTGATGAATCTTATTGAGGCATATAATAAGTCTAAAGGTAGTGTTGAGAGTTTGGCTATAATAGGTCCGAATAGATATTACTTAAATGATCTTATCAATAGTATTTATGAACGTTCAAATGAGTTTGTATTTGATTTTTTTTCAACCAATCCTTTGTATACATTGAAAGATACCATTTATAATGATCTTGTTCGTCTTGTGTTGCTTGATGTGTCAGTTAATAATTACAGAGCCAGACATGCGTTATGCATTTCTATAAAAGACAAACTTCCTGAATTTGATGGTTTATCTTGTAGTGACTTGAAAAAAGCAGTAAAGCAATTCAATACAAAGCGAACTGTTTTTATTCTTTGGTTAAAAGATTTTTATGAGTTCCTTTTATCTGCTTTACCTCATTCTCCAAAAATAAATTCTGATTATTTGATCTGTCAGTCCAATCTTTCAGCTTTTCCAGTAAAGGCTGACATAATTTCAATACGAAAAATAATAAATAAAGAGGCTAACGTTGTGAAAGTGACAACAATACATGGTTGTAAGGGTGAAGAATACGATTATGTAATATCTATTGGATATCATGATCAAGTTGTTCCCCATTCTTCGGCGGTTGAAAAGGGTGCTGAATACTCAGAAAGCATCGCAAAAAGATTAATGTTCGTTGCATTTTCGCGCGCTAAAAATCACATGAATATATATATCGATGACCGGAGAGTTGTTAGCCCTTATTTTATAGCTGATACTTGACTTGAAGAGAAACAGTGTTCTTCTGTTTTTCATATGTACCACAGCGCGCAATGCTCTGCCCGCTAAAGGGGCCGCTTTTAATGCAGATGCAATAGCGACCTCAGACCGTACCAGAGATAGCACTGTAAATAGAACGACTCACTTTTAAATATCGTCCGGTTGTAGTAGTCAACTAATTATGGCCACTACAAACTCAATAACTATCTTTTTTCTCCGTCAGTACGCTCACGGTCAATCTTTGTCAACGATGCATTAAGTTGATGTTCTGTCATTCCATGTTTGTATGCATTGTATTGCCAGATTACAAACTGCTGTTTGTACCTCCGGTTTTCTTCTTTAAGCTCTTCGATTTCACTTCCAAGATTCACAATCCTGGCGGCTGCAATATTCAAACTAGCTGGGCGCGGATTTTTGCGGCCCCTGCCTTTCAGCGCCTCTTTTTTTGTTTGATAGGCAGTCACTATTGCCTCATGTGCATTAAGGGATTGCCTTGATGGTAACTTTCCTACCAATGGCTCTGCCGCCTCACAGATTGCTAACCAAGACAATTTTGGTTCTTGCCATCCTCGAATTAGGTTCACGATGGAATCAATATCTCTATTATTCAGATGTTTAGCCAAAACCACCTCCTAGAAAAGTTGTCAAATCATCTAACATCACAGCTTCTTCGCTTGCTTTTCCTTTCTGCTCAATGGACTCAATGGACTTCTTTTCTGCAACACGCCGAAGCTGACTGAAATCATTGCCCCGAAGCTTAATCTGCGCACCATTTTCAATATCTGGCTCTTCTAAAATAGCGACTAACTCCCGAAGTCTGGTGACGGTTTTCTTGTGGTACTGATACCAGCGATCAGCCCCCATCTCGCCGCTTGCCACAGCCGTTTCGGCAAGCGAAAACAATCGTTCCGACTTCACCAGCCGTCTTTTAATTCGATCTAATTTTTCTGTATCATCGCCCTTGATACAAACCTGCTCAATACAATTGACGCAATCTCGGAACTTCTCACAGGGGCTCATGGTGTAGTCATGTACACAGTAGCCATACTCCGTCACATGGACTGAGGAATGCTCTAATGTATTGAATTCCTGCATAGTCACGGGCAAATGCTTTGCCACCTCGCCGACAGGCCCAAATAGCGCTTTTGTGGGGTCTAGGCGTTCAGCCATACCAACCAGCTCGTATTCGGTCATGTGGTTGTAAGTTCGATTCTGCTTAACATCGGCCCGCCCTGACCACTTGGCAATTTCCAGGTTTGACAGTCCGCCGCGCTGGGCAATGGTGTTGAGCAGGTGCCGTGCCTGATGCGAGGTCATTTTAACCCGTTCTCCGTTTTCAGCACGATAACCATGGCGATCAAAGATGCTGGCATGTTTTCCATCCAGAGCCTCACGAGGCACCAGATCATTGTTGCAGAAGTTATTGGTTGGCTTATGTAATTCAACCGGTAGGCATCCTCGGTTTCCGTGGAGCTGATTAGCATTTAGTGCAAACAAGGCATTGCTGTACTTAATTTCCTTGTCTTTATCAAACCACGGAAAGTCAACAGGCAAACGCGCCATAGTATGCTGCCACAGGCTGTTTAACGTATGTACATAATCTTCTTTAGCTAAACGTCGATTACCAAGAGACGACCTACACGTCTTTTTTGAGTCATGTGCGAAACCTAGCGCCATACAAGCCTGCTCCATCGTCAATGGCTCATCATCAGCGATATCGGGGCAGCTAGCATGTCGGTAAAACTTATTCGGGTGTTTCTCAATCCACTTGGCCAGCTGACGGGCATCCTCTGACAACTTTTTCGCTCTGGCGATGGCTGTTTTAGCAACTGAGACCATCACCGTTGGTATCCATTTGATATCGCCCTCGTAGCCTTTTCCTGAGAAAAAACGCCAGCCATAGCGTTCTATCCCTTCACGATCCGTTTCACACACCTCGCAATCCACAGGCAGAGCTAACACTTCAGTAATGCGTGAAGGTGCTGACATCAACATGGCAAAAACCGATGTTGTAAATATGTCTCGCTCATGAATTGGGTCATTGGCAAAAATTTCCGCCAACGCATTAAGAGCAATATCACTCGGAAGTTTCTCTTCCCTATTTTTCTTCGCCTCTCGGCCTGTTTTGTTCTTGTCCTCTACACGCTTAATTGGATTGACCCAATTTTGCATAGCACTTGATACAAGCTGGTTTTCAGTTAAAAACTTAGCCAGCCGCTCAATCTCACGGCCGCAATGATATGCTGAACCATCGGAGTAGTGCTGCCTTGCCAATTCAGCTGCTTCGTCCAGGACAGAAATCGATATGCCATCAATATTTGCGTTCCCGTTTACTTGAAGCAAAGCCGCTTCGACCGAACGGAGAGCCTTACTTTCATTCTTTGTCCCCGTGGGATGATGCCCCTGCTGGTAACGGAAATAGGCTTTGGCGAAATCAATGAACTCAGGGTTTTGTACCTCTCCCTGCATGGGCTTTCGCGTAATAATACCTAACTTGGAAAACACAGTTATGTTTGGCCAAACAGCATCTTCCCAATTTAGATCAGAACCGAATACAGTCAATTGATCTCGGCACTTGGATATGAATGCTTCAAGGTTTTCTGCTGCTGCCAGTGTAGCCTTTGGCTTGAACAGGAAAAGCTCAGCCATTGGTTATTTCCCCCTGTGGACTAAGCTCTTCGCGACGTTTTACACAACGTATGATCACATCTGCCACAGCGATAATGCTGCGATCAAGTACGGCAGCAATCTGTATGTCGCCAGTTATCTCTTTCACCCGTTCACGCTCGTTGAGCAGACCCTCATAGACCTCCTCATGTGGGCCATCCAGCCAAGGCTGGAAATGCATGCAGGTGTAGCAAGGAATAGGAATATTGGCACCACAAAAGCCATGTTCTCCACAAGTACCAACACCCTGGCCCATCTCGGTCCGAATACGACTGGTAGGATCGTTACCTCGATGCGCGTCCCTCTCTGAATCGACAAGTACCCCGACAAAGGCCTGAGCGTATGGTGCCAACTGGAAGCCAACCGCCTCATCAAGCTTTTTCACATGTTCGGGGATATTCTTAATGTAAACGCCTGCGTTTTGGGTGTCCGTATGGTCAAGCAGTTCCGCAATCACCAACTCGCCAAAGCCTTCCCGGGCAGCTCGTGTGCCCGTGGTATAACGAAAACGACGAGCATTGATATGCAATAGCTCACCGGTTCGTTCCGACCGGATATCGGACTTTTCTACGATGTACTGAAGTGTGTAAGTTATCTCTGCTGCGGGGATGTGGAGTTTGTCGGTAGCAAGCAGTTGGCGGAATTCATAAGGAGATTGGACGGCAGCTAACACATTAAGATCCGGAAACAGAGGAATTTGCTGCCGATCATCTTCCTGCAATTCAAACCCCAGACGCTTCTCAACCAGTGCAATTGCATTCCTTGCCTGAGCATTCAGGATAGCCCATAGTTCAAGTGATATCGCGAAGGGCTTGAAGTTTGTTCGGAAAGTGCTGCTGCGCTGTTTAGCTCGCGGCACATTCAACACATAGAAGGGTTCTCCTTTACCATTTTTGCCACAAAGGACATCGACCACACGAAGTAACGATATTTGGATGGGACGACGTCCCGTATGACTGATACAAAGTGTCATAGCCAACTCAGCTATCGTAATTAAGCTCTTTTCATAAGCCCGAATAGCCCCCTCATTAACTGCTGTCAGCTCATTATCCGTCAGAGGCCCCTCTCGAGGATCCATGCGCTTAACCGCATCCCCCTTACGATTACCCTTTAGCGTCCAGCCATCTAGCAATCGGATCACCTCCTTACTGATGCCGGGATAGCCCAGTTCGTGCCAGGATCGAAGAAAGCCACGGATAGTTGCCAGATACCATTCTGTTGCAGGCGACAGCATCGACCGATAATTAATCAATACAATATCAGTAATTTCTCTCGCGCCAGTCTTTCGCAGCATGTGCTGAAACCGTTCAAAAATATTTTTTGTATGAGAAGAAGAACGATTGGAAGCATAAAACGCCAGTGTCCGCAGGCAGCCATCTAGCGACCCATCTGGCAAGTAATAGTGAATATCAGCAAGGTTAATAGTGATATTTCTATCCAATGTCCACGATGTGTCATACAGCAGAAAAGAGTAGCCATTGGCGCTAGCACGGATTTGCTCGGATGCTAATGCAGATAAGGAGTTATTCGTCATCATTCTTCATGTCCTCTGGCAAGCGGGTGCCGCTACCTTCTTGTAATGCCAGAGCGGCCTCAAAACCTTTTTGCCGAATGAAGCGTTTGTTGTAAGTCGCTGCGGTTCCTGAGCCATCCCTCCAGCCCATTAAATACGAACGGAGTTGTTCTTGGCGTTCCTCGCTGACTTGCTCATCCATGGCATCCATTCTTTCTGAAAACTTGCGATTCCAGGTGTGACGGAGCGAGTGCCCTGTCGCTGCATACAACTGCGGTGATACAGTCCTGACCACAGAAAAAATTTTGTGGTATCCCCCTTTGGAGATAGGATTTCCCACAGTTGGCCCTGGCTTGTAAGTCACAAACAGGTAGTCATTTTTCTTCGCATTTCGGACTTTCCGGCGGTCTTGAATGATATAACTATGCAGTTCTTGAACTAAGGATTCAGCCAACGGTAAGAGCCGTTCTCTGGTTTTAGCATTAGGCTGATTGGTTCTAGAGTCAACCCGCTCATCTGCTCGCCTAACGATACGGATCCTGTTAGTACTAAAATCAACATCCTGTATTCTGATATTCAATAATTCACCACCTCGAATACCAAGATAAAACAGAAGCAAGATCATCAGCCGATTCCGGCGCTGCACATCTATTGAGAAAGGATTTGACTCCGATCCAGGCTGGATGACTTCAAATAGCGAATCCAATTGAACATCACTCAATGACCTGTCTTGCAACTCACTGCTTCTGTGCTTTTTAGACGGTCGGCGCGTCTTTATTTGCTGCGCCATAGCATTGATCTGTTCGACAACTTCCAGTTCTGCCGTCTTTAAGATATGCATCGCATACCAGTGTAAATAGTTGGCAAACGTTGTCAGCCGGGAATGCTGTGTCCCGTTATCAACGGTATCGGTCATCACATCTGCCAACCAAGGGGTAGAGGACGCTATTAATGGCCTCTTTCCTTGTTTGCACTGAGCAAAATCTCGCAGATCGTCCAGCTCATGTGGTCTGAAGAAGTCCTTGGTCAAAAACCGCTGCTCAAGGTCAATGTCTCGACTCTCTACAAAGCTTAACAACATAACAAGGTTGCTAGCCGCCGCCAACATCGTTGAAAAAGCATCCCCTCTATTGCGGATTTGAGTTGTTAGAAACAGAGTGGGGTAATACAGGGGAAGGCCAGAAGAACGATCCACCACCATGCAGTAGCGCTCACCACTATCCATAACAAATTTTGTAACCCCGTAGAGTTTCTTCATGCGCACACAACCAACAAACTTTACATAATTGCAAGGTGAACGATGCACCAAAGATTGTCAATTAATGCTTGACGATTTTCCAAGCTCAATAAATAAAAAACCCCTGAATTAACAGGGGGCTGTGTATTTATTCTTTACAAATAACTCTCAGGTCAACTCTAGAACGGAATATCGTCGTCGAAATCCATCGGCGGTTCGTTAGACGGCGCTGCCGGAGCGGACTGCTGCGGACGAGACTGCCCGCCGCCGCTGAACTGATTGCCGCCCTGCGGCTGCTGAGGCTGACCCCAACCACCCTGCTGCTGGCCACCACCTGCCGGAGCACCACCGCCCTGACGACCGCCCAGCATTTGCATGGTGCCGCCAACGTTAACAACAACTTCAGTGGTGTACTTTTCTACGCCGGACTGATCGGTCCATTTGCGGGTACGCAGCTGACCTTCGATATAGACCTGGGAACCTTTACGCAGATATTCACTGGCCACTTCCGCCAGTTTGCCAAACAGCACAACGCGGTGCCATTCAGTCTGCTCTTTCATTTCACCGGTCGCTTTATCACGCCAGGATTCGGAAGTAGCCAGCGTAATGTTGGCAACTGCGCCACCATTCGGCATATAGCGTACTTCCGGGTCCTGGCCCAGATTACCGACGAGAATCACCTTGTTTACGCCTCTGCTGGCCATGATCGTGTCTCCTGAAAAACGTTACTGAATAAGTGTAAGCGCGGGATTGTAGCATTTCCAATAGCGCTTTTACTACGTTGCGAAGTTGATTCCAGTAAACAACCCCCGCCAGACATTGTTGCACAGGAACATGCGTTTTGCATTCCAATACTGTATATCCATTCAGGTCAGGTTGTGTCATAATTAACCGTTTGTGATCGCCGGTAGCACCATGCAGCCAGGCAAAAAAGCGTTTAATCCGGGAAAGATGAATGGATAAGATCGAAGTTCGGGGCGCCCGCACCCATAATCTCAAAAACATCAACCTCGTCATCCCGCGCGACAAGCTGATTGTCGTCACCGGGCTTTCGGGCTCAGGCAAATCTTCGCTCGCTTTCGACACCTTATATGCCGAAGGGCAGCGTCGTTACGTTGAATCCCTTTCCGCGTACGCGCGTCAATTTCTGTCGCTGATGGAAAAACCGGACGTCGACCACATTGAGGGGCTCTCTCCTGCCATCTCAATTGAACAAAAATCGACGTCCCATAACCCGCGATCCACGGTAGGTACAATTACCGAAATTCACGACTATCTGCGTCTGCTGTTTGCCCGCGTTGGCGAGCCGCGCTGTCCGGATCACGACGTTCCCCTGGCAGCGCAGACCGTTAGCCAGATGGTGGACAACGTCCTGTCCCAGCCGGAAGGCAAACGTCTGATGCTGCTGGCACCGGTAATTAAGGAGCGTAAAGGCGAGCACACCAAAACGCTGGAAAACCTGGCGGGCCAGGGCTATATCCGCGCCCGTATCGACGGCGAAGTGTGTGACCTTTCCGATCCGCCCAAGCTTGAGCTGCAAAAGAAACACACTATTGAAGTGGTGATTGACCGCTTTAAAGTTCGTGACGATCTCACCCAACGACTGGCTGAATCCTTTGAAACCGCGCTGGAACTGTCCGGTGGTACGGCGGTGGTCGCCGATATGGACGACCCGAAAGCGGAAGAGCTTCTGTTCTCCGCTAACTTCGCCTGCCCTATCTGCGGCTATAGCATGCGCGAACTGGAACCTCGGCTGTTCTCGTTTAACAACCCAGCGGGCGCGTGTCCAACCTGTGACGGTCTCGGCGTACAGCAGTATTTCGATCCTGACCGGGTGATTCAAAACCCGGAACTGTCGCTGGCCGGTGGTGCTATTCGTGGTTGGGATCGCCGTAACTTCTATTATTTCCAGATGCTTAAGTCTCTGGCTGAACACTATAAATTCGACGTTGAAGCCCCATGGGCCAGCCTGAGCCCTACCGTGCATAAAGTGGTGCTGTACGGTTCGGGTAAAGAAAATATCGAATTCAAATACATGAACGATCGCGGCGATACGTCCGTACGTCGTCACCCGTTTGAAGGTGTGCTGCACAATATGGAGCGTCGTTATAAAGAGACGGAATCCAGTGCGGTACGCGAAGAATTAGCCAAATTCATCAGTAACCGACCGTGCGCCAGTTGTGAAGGGACGCGTTTACGTCGCGAGGCCCGCCACGTATTTGTTGAAAATACGCCGCTGCCTGCAATTTCTGACATGAGCATCGGTCATGCAATGGATTTCTTCAACAATCTGAAGCTTGCGGGTCAGCGGGCGAAGATTGCCGAGAAAATTCTTAAAGAGATTGGCGATCGTCTGAAGTTCCTGGTCAACGTCGGCCTCAACTACCTGACGCTATCGCGGTCGGCGGAAACGCTATCCGGCGGTGAGGCCCAGCGTATTCGTCTGGCAAGCCAGATCGGCGCGGGTCTGGTCGGTGTAATGTACGTGCTGGATGAACCGTCTATCGGTTTGCATCAGCGCGATAACGAGCGTCTGCTGGGTACGCTTATCCACCTGCGTAATCTGGGTAATACCGTCATTGTAGTCGAGCACGATGAAGATGCGATTCGCGCCGCTGACCACGTTATCGATATCGGCCCCGGCGCGGGTGTTCACGGTGGTCAGGTCGTCGCCGAAGGGACGCTCGACGACATCATGGCAGTGCCTGAGTCGCTGACCGGCCAGTACATGAGCGGTAAGCGCAAGATTGAAGTGCCTAAACAGCGCGTTGCGGCTGACCCAGAGAAAGTGCTGAAGCTCACCGGCGCACGCGGCAACAACCTGAAAGATGTCACCCTGACGCTGCCGGTAGGTTTATTTACCTGCATTACCGGGGTTTCCGGTTCGGGTAAATCGACGCTGATTAACGATACGCTGTTCCCGATTGCGCAGACGGCGCTGAACGGTGCGACGCTGGCTGAACCTGCGCCGTATCGCGACGTTCAGGGCCTGGAACATTTCGACAAAGTGATCGACATTGACCAAAGCCCGATTGGCCGTACGCCGCGTTCTAACCCGGCAACTTACACCGGCGTGTTTACGCCAGTGCGCGAACTGTTTGCCGGCGTGCCGGAGTCACGTGCACGCGGTTACACCCCGGGGCGTTTCAGCTTTAACGTCCGCGGCGGACGCTGTGAAGCCTGTCAGGGCGACGGCGTGATCAAAGTCGAAATGCACTTCCTGCCGGATATCTACGTGCCGTGCGATCAATGTAAAGGCAAACGCTATAACCGCGAAACGCTGGAAATTAAGTACAAAGGCAAGACTATCCACGAAGTGTTGGATATGACGATTGAAGAAGCACGCGAGTTCTTCGATGCCGTTCCGGCGCTGGCGCGTAAGCTGCAAACACTAATGGACGTTGGCCTGACGTACATCCGACTGGGTCAGTCCGCTACCACACTCTCGGGCGGCGAGGCGCAGCGCGTGAAGCTGGCGCGCGAACTGTCAAAACGCGGTACCGGGCAAACGCTGTATATTCTCGATGAGCCGACCACCGGTCTGCATTTTGCGGATATTCAGCAACTGTTGGACGTGCTGCATCAGCTCCGGGATCAGGGCAACACCATCGTGGTGATTGAGCACAATCTGGACGTGATTAAGACCGCTGACTGGATTGTCGATCTCGGTCCGGAAGGTGGCAGCGGCGGCGGCGAAATTCTTGTCTCCGGCACACCAGAAACAGTCGCTGAGTGTGAAGCCTCACACACGGCACGTTTCCTCAAACCACTGTTGTAATTACGCAACACTTATCAGGCCCACAGAACAGGCGTAAAGCTTGTAGGCCTGATAAGGCGCTTGCGCCGCATCAGGCAACGGTTGTACCTGATGGCGCTACGCTTAACAAGACCGTTCAGGGCTGCGTCAGTATCCGCCGTTTATCAGCAGGCAGCGTGTTCACAGCCTGCTGATAAGAGGCGTCAACCAGATAATAAATCTGTGAATCCGGTAGCGAGCCGTCCAGATACACCGTACTCCAGTGCGCCTTATTGAGATGCCTGCTTGGCCGAACATCGCTATGCTGCTGGCGCAACAACTCTGCCAGTTCTGGGCTGGTTTTCAGAGACACCGCCGGGCGTTCTTCCACCTCTTTTACCATGGCAAAAAGCACATCTTCGACTTTGATTTGCGTGGCCTTCCAGTCACTGTGAACGCTCTGCTCCGCGCCCATTTTTGCCATGCAGTATTGCAGCAACTCCGAATTCGTCATCTTTATTCCCCTTACCAGCATATTGCCTAATGAGAACATCATTTATTCAGTGTGCAGCAAGTCCGCAAAAGGTAAAAGCCAGCAATGTAAATTTGTTTAAAAAAACAGCAACCCGCAGCCAGTGTCCTCAATATTCCGAGTTGACGATCACCTCTTCACCAAACGCACCGGCCTGTGGCAGCGGCTTATAAGTGGAGTTAGAGGCGCGCAAAATGCGAATACCACGAATGCCCACGTCGCGAGCGGCAGTGATGTCATTATCGGAGTCACCGTAAAACATGCGGATATTTTTATCCTGTAACCACTGCGTTTTGGTGTTCTGGCCCGGCTTATCGCCGGCAAAAATGACCGGATTCATATTGCCTGCCGGGATGTGAAAGTTATCAGACAACGTTTTCGACACCGTTTCAGTCTTCGTCTGGCTACGCCCGGTCACGAAAAAGATGCTGTCACCACGACGCACATGCATATCAATTAGCTGGCGCGCGACTTCTTTTGGAATACTGAACTCGTCCCAGCCGTTATTCATTTTTTCCCAGAAGGCCGGATTCTTCAGGTAATCCTCACTGTCCGGAGAATACGTTTTTTTACCGCGCCAGAAGCCTGGGCTGGAAAAGAGGACAGTGTCATCGATATCAAACCCGACCGCCATCGGCGGACGTCCGGTCAGGCTGTTTTCAATTTGTGCCACGGAGACCCAGTGAATGGGAGCCTGCTCAGCGAGCTTTGCAACATTGGTGCCTGGATTGAGCTGAGAGGGAGAAGACACGAGTGCCTGGGCTGGCTGATTTAGCGTGAACAATAAACAAACGGCACTCAGTGCCAACGTAAACTTGCGCATATTTTTCCCTAAGTAGTCAGTTAGTTATCATTTTTTTATTAACAACTGGTCAAAAAACTATCTGACCTTACCCCTTAGGGGGAGGGAAAGGAAGGATTTTCTCTGGTTTTGCTCTGGAAAAGGAGCACGATCACACAGGAAAACGTGCCTGATGGCACGACGCTTATCAGGCCTCCAAACGAAAATCTATATACCTTTGTAGGCCGGATAAGGCATTTCGCCGCCATCCGGCAACATTCAAAGCCGGTTACATGACGGCGGCAAATGCCTTTGCCACGCGCTGCACGTTACCGTGATTCAACCCAGCTACGCACATGCGACCGCTGGCGATCAGGTACACACCGAACTCATCGCGCAGGCGATCAACCTGGGCTGCGCTAAGCCCGGTATAGCTGAACATACCGCGCTGTTGCAACAGGTAGTCAAAGTTACGGCCCGGGATCTCTGCATTCAATACGTTAACCAGCTCCTGACGCATCGCCAGAATGCGGGTACGCATCTCTTCGACTTCTGCCAGCCAGCTGGCTTTCAGCGCGTCATCACCCAGTACCGCGGCAACTACCTGCGCACCAAAGTTTGGCGGGCTGGAGTAGTTACGACGCACCGTCGCTTTTAGCTGCCCCAGAACGCGGCTGGCAGTATCACCATCTTCACATACTACAGACAGTCCGCCGACACGCTCGCCGTACAAGGAGAAAATCTTCGAGAATGAGTTACTGACCAGAGCGGGCAATCCGGCGCTGGCAATGGCGCGAATCGCATAGGCGTCGTCTTCTATTCCACCACCGAAACCCTGGTAAGCAATGTCCAGGAACGGAATCAAATCGCGTGCTTTCAGGATCTCAATAACGCTATCCCACTGCGCAGGCGTTAAATCCGCACCCGTCGGGTTATGGCAGCACGGATGCAGCAGCACGATGCTGCGCGCCGGTAAGGTATTCAGCGTTGCCAGCAGGTCGTTGAAACGCACGCCGTTAGTCGTGTCGTCATACCATGGGTAAGTGCTTACTTCGAATCCAGCCCCCTCAAAAATCGCGATATGGTTTTCCCAGGTCGGATCGCTGACCCATACGCCAGAATCAGGGAAATAGCGTTTCAGGAAGTCTGCGCCAACCTTTAACGCACCGGAGCCGCCCAGCGTCTGAATAGTTGCGACGCGCTGCTGCTGGAGAACCGGATGATCTGCGCCAAACAGCAGCGGCGCAATAGTATGACGATACGTGTTCAGACCTTCCATCGGCAGATACAGCGAAGCACCATGCGGTTTGGCATTAAGTCGAGCTTCCGCTTCCGCCACCGCTTTAAGCTGAGGAATAATTCCGTCTTCGTTGTAATACAGGCCGATGCTGAGGTTCACTTTGTCGCTACGTGAATCTTCTTTGAAGCGCTCCATGAGCGATAAAATCGGGTCGCCGGCGTAGGCGTCAACTTTTTGAAACACGTGTGGTTCTCCAGGTTTACAGGCAAGGGTTAAGAACACAATAAACCGGAAGCGGGAGAAGATCGAGAGGATGTTGAGGGTAATATTGCCGGAAGGCGGCGTAACCGCCTGTCCAGCACATCATTCTGCTAATCGATATACTTCATCGCCACCCTTGAGGTCAGGCGCGTAATAAGTTCGTAAGCACTTACTTTCGTCATTTCAGCAATGCGTTCAACGGGCAGCCCCTCACCCCACAGAATCACCGAATCGCCGGCTTTATCCTGCGCTTCGGGGCCTAAATCGACGCAGATCATATCCATCGCAACGCGACCGACGATCGGCACTTCACGGCCATTGACCAGTACCGGCGTCCCAGACGGCGCCGCGCGCGGATAACCATCACCATAGCCCATTGCCACCACGCCCAGACGCGTGTCGCGCTCGCTCAACCAGGTACCACCATAACCAACCGGCTCGCCCGCTTTGTGCTCACGCACCGCAATCAGGCTGGAGGTCAGCGACATCACCGACTGGCAGCCAAAATCAGCACCGATAGAGTGGTTTTCCAGTGGCGACACACCATACAGAATCAGTCCCGGACGCGCCCAGTCGAAGTGAGACTGTGGCCACAGCAGAATACCGCCCGATGCGGCAATCGAACGCTGCCCAGGTTTGCCCTCGCAAAAGCTGTTGAAGATATCGAGCTGTTTTTCGGTCGCGCCGCATTCAGGTTCGTCTGCGCGCGCAAAATGGCTGACGATATTGACCGGCTGGCGCACATTTTCACATTGCGTTAGGCGCTGATAAAACGCCTCGGCCTGCTCAGGGCGTACGCCCAGGCGGTGCATACCTGTGTCGAGCTTCATCCAGACGGTAACGGGTTCAACCAGATTAGCTGCTTCCAGGGCTTCGAGCTGCTCCTGGTTATGGACGGCTGTATGCAGACGCTGCGCGGAAATAGTCGGCAGATCGGAGGCATCAAAAAATCCCTCCAGCAGCAGGATGGGCTGCGTGATCCCTCCCGCTCGCAACCGCAGGGCTTCTTCAAGACGAGCGACACCAAAAGCGTCCGCATCGGGGAGCGTTCGCGCGGTCTCTAACAGACCATGGCCGTAGGCGTTCGCTTTCACGACCGCAACCAGTTTACTGGCAGGGGCCAGTTCACGCAGACGTTGCAGGTTGTGTCGCAGAGCGCGGCGGTTAATGACTACAGTTGCCGCTTGCATTTGTATTCCTTAGAAATTACTCATCATCATATTGAGGACCGGCATAGTTGTCGAAGCGGGACCACTGTCCGTTAAACGTCAGGCGCACCGTACCGATCGGACCGTTACGCTGCTTACCAATAATAATTTCGGCGATGCCTTTTAAGTCACTGTTTTCGTGATAAACCTCATCACGATAGATAAACATGATTAAGTCGGCATCCTGTTCGATGGAGCCGGATTCACGCAGATCCGAGTTAACCGGACGCTTGTCGGCGCGTTGTTCCAGAGAGCGGTTAAGCTGCGACAGCGCCACCACCGGCACATGCAATTCTTTCGCTAACGCTTTCAGCGAGCGGGAGATTTCTGCAATTTCCAGCGTACGGTTGTCGGAGAGTGACGGCACGCGCATCAGCTGCAGGTAGTCGATCATGATAAGTCCGATACCACCATGTTCACGGGCGATACGACGGGCACGCGAGCGCACTTCCGTTGGCGTCAGGCCGGAGGAGTCATCAATATAGATGTTTCGTTTCTCCAGCAAAATACCCATTGTTCCGGAAATTCGTGCCCAGTCTTCATCATCCAGTTGACCGGTACGGATTTTGGTTTGGTCTACGCGTGAGAGCGAGGCCAGGGAACGCATCATGATCTGTTCCGAGGGCATTTCAAGACTAAAGATAAGAACCGGCTTATCCTGCAACATCGCCGCATTTTCGACGAGGTTCATCGCAAATGTTGTTTTACCCATCGACGGACGCGCGGCGACGATAATTAAGTCTGACGGCTGCAAACCCGCCGTCTTTTTATTGAGGTCGTCATAACCGGTGTTCACCCCGGTGACGCCGTCGTGCGGCTGCTGGAACAGCTGCTCGATACGCGCGACGGTGGCGTCGAGCACATCAGTAATATTTTTCGGCCCTTCGTCTTTATTTGCGCGGCTTTCCGCGATTTTAAAGACACGGGATTCAGCAAGGTCCAACAGATCTTCACTGGAACGGCCTTGCGGATCAAACCCGGCTTCCGCGATTTCGTTCGCAACCGAAATCATGTCGCGAACAACGGCACGTTCGCGGACGATATCCGCATAAGCGCTAATATTCGCCGCACTTGGCGTATTTTTAGACAACTCAGCCAGGTAAGCAAAACCGCCGACGCTGTCCAGTTGTCCCTGAACCTCCAGCGACTCTGCCAGCGTAATCAGATCGATGGGTTTCCCCATCTCCTGCAGGCGATGCATTTCCGTGAAGATATGCCGGTGCGGCCGGGTATAAAAATCTTCCGCCACCACACGCTCGGCGACATCGTCCCAGCGTTCGTTATCCAGCATTAAACCGCCCAACACCGACTGTTCCGCTTCAATCGAGTGCGGCGGTACTTTCAGCCCGGCGACCTGGGGATCGCGCTCACGAGCATCAGTCTGTTGTTTGTTGAAGGGTTTATTTCCTGCCATAGTGAATGGAGTTACCGAGATAATGATTGGGTCGAAAGATTACCACATTTCTTTTGGAGGAAGCATGGCAACACGTATTGAATTTCACAAGCATGGTGGCCCTGATGTACTCAAGGCGGTGGAGTTTACCCCCGTAGACCCGGCGGAAAACGAAATCCAGGTCGAGAACAAAGCTATTGGGATCAACTATATCGACACCTACATCCGCAGTGGTCTTTATCCGCCGCCATCTATGCCCAGCGGCCTGGGTACCGAAGCTGCCGGCGTAGTCAGCAAAGTCGGCAGCAAAGTGACACACATTAAAGCTGGCGATCGCGTGGTGTACGCCCAGTCTGCCCTTGGTGCCTACAGCTCAGTGCATAACGTTCCGGCCGATAAAGCCGCCATCCTACCCAACGCTATCTCATTTGAACAAGCCGCAGCCTCATTCCTGAAAGGGTTAACCGTTTTTTATCTGCTGCGTAAAACCTATGAAATTCAGCCTGATGAGCCGTTTTTGTTCCATGCGGCTGCGGGCGGCGTCGGGATGATTGCCTGCCAGTGGGCAAAAGCATTGGGCGCGAAGCTGATTGGTACCGTCGGCAGTGCGCAAAAAGCGCAAATTGCGCTGCAGGCCGGCGCATGGCAGGTCATTAACTATCGTGAAGAAAGCATAGTTGAGCGAGTGAAAGAGATAACCGGTGGAAAAAAAGTACGGGTGGTGTATGACTCGGTGGGGAAAGATACCTGGGAAGCCTCGCTGGATTGTTTGCAGCGCCGGGGACTAATGGTCAGCTTTGGTAATGCTTCCGGGCCGGTGACTGGCGTGAACTTAGGTATTCTGAACCAGAAAGGTTCGCTGTACGTGACCCGTCCTTCACTCCAGGGGTATATCACCAATCACCGCGAATTAACCGAAGCCAGCAATGAGCTATTCTCGCTAATTGCCAGCGGAGTAATCAAAGTGGATGTCGCGCCTGGTCAGACGTTCGCACTGCACGATGCACAGCGTGCTCATGAAATACTGGAAAGCCGGGCAACGCAGGGATCGAGTTTGCTAATCCCATAATGCTTCGACTTCCCCTAAATAATTCAAATTGCAGGAAGGCGGCAATTGAATGAATCCCCAGGAGCTTACTGGAGTAAGTGACTGGGGTGAATGAAAGCAGCCAACACACCTGCGGTTTGAATTATGACGGGGAAGTAAAGAATTAGGGCTTCCCGTGGGAAGCCCTTTCTTTTTTTAGTTCGGCTGTATGTAGGGTACAGCTCGATGAATTCGTTAACCTGGCAATAGTGACAGATTTGATAATCAATTCCTATTTGGTTCTAAAGGCAATGTTGCAGGTTGTGACGCACCGCTCAATACCTTAGTAAAATCGACGGTTATTGCGCTGATACTGTGGGACTTTTGGCGCTTTTATCGCCTTGATAACCCACACCACGGCAACAGCCAGTAGCAGCCAGGGCAACAGTTTAATCATCAAGGCAAATAGTCCGCCCAGAAACATCACTGCGGTGGCTACGACCAATGCGGCCAGAACGCCCAGCAAAGATACGCCGGTGACCATCAGCATGATAAAAAATCCAATCACAAAAAGTAGTTCCAGCATGGCTCTCTCCCGAAATGAAATTCCCTCCATTGCTTTACAAGAAACATGCCAAAAATAATGCATTGATTTATAAAGAAAACGCCCCGCGACAAAGCGCAGGGCGTGGTGAAATTAACTAACTTTTGGTGAAAACTTAACGCTTGTCTGCCACCAGCTTCAGCGCGTGCTCCAGTACGTTAATATCTGCCCCGGCTTTATGCGCATTTTCGCTCAGATAGCGACGCCACTGACGAGCCCCAGGGATCCCCTGAAACAGCCCCAACATATGGCGCGTCACATGTCCCAAATAGGTTCCCTTACTCAGTTCACGCTCAATGTACGGGTACATGGCGCGCACCACGGTAACCGGATCTGTATCTTCGGTGGTAGCTGCAAAAATCTCACGGTCAACGGACGCCAGAATTCCTGGGTTTTGATAAGCTTCGCGCCCTACCATCACGCCATCCATATGTTGCAGATGAATTTTCGCTTCTTCCAACGATTTAATGCCGCCGTTGATCGACATCGTCAGATGCGGGAAATCACGCTTTAGCTGATAAACACGGTCATAATCCAGCGGTGGAATTTCGCGGTTTTCTTTCGGGCTTAACCCGGACAGCCAGGCCTTGCGGGCGTGAATGATAAACATCTCACATTCGCCGTTGCCAGATACCGTGTTGATGAAATCGCACAGGAATTCGTAACTGTCCTGGTCATCAATGCCGATACGCGTTTTCACCGTTACCGGAATCGACACCACGTCGCGCATTGCTTTGACGCAATCGGCGACCAGTTGCGCATTCCCCATCAGGCAAGCGCCAAACATGCCATTCTGCACGCGGTCGGAAGGACAACCCACGTTGAGATTGATTTCGTCATAACCCCGCTGTTCAGCGAGCTTCGCGCACTGCGCCAGCGCCGCAGGATCGCTCCCGCCCAGTTGCAATGCGACCGGATGTTCTTCTTCGCTATACGCCAGATAATCGCCTTTACCATGAATGATCGCGCCGGTGGTTACCATCTCCGTATAGAGCAACGTCTGGCTGGACAGTAAGCGCAAAAAGTAGCGGCAGTGTCTGTCCGTCCAGTCGAGCATCGGCGCGATAGAAAAACGATGAGCGGGAAAAGCGGTAGACTGAGATTCAGGCAGCATGGCGAATATTCAAGCATCCGGTTAAAAAAGGGGCGCTACTATAGCATAGACCGTTACGATAGTGAGCCACATCCTCGCGGCTCACTCCCCCTGCCCATCAACAAACGCTATTTACGCCCCGGTTTTCCGTCGTGTGATCCGAAAAACTGCGGCGGATGGTCGACCCAGCGATCCTCACGTGTAGCGGCATAGACCGGGTTAAGCGGATAATAAATGCGGTTATATTTTTTGTTCGCCTCACCCACGACTAACAGACGCACCTCTTCACTGGTGTTATTGATAAAGGTATGGCACACGCCTGTACCTGCCGGGAAACCGACGCTGTCGCCCGGCTCTAGCTTCCATAAATACCCGTTAATCCAGGCCTCAGGATAACCTTCCAGCACATAGATAAACTCTTCCTCATCGCTTTCAGCGTGCGGGTACGACGTGCGCCGACCCGGCGGCAGGCGTTCATGATGAATGCCGAGTCGTCCTAACCCCAACTTGCGGGCAAGCGGCGCGCCAATAGCAAATAGCTCATCGCTGTCGGGATAAGTGGAGTCATCAGCCCCCTCAACCTCACGCCAGTGGCGAATACAATCGGGTCTTTTCATGGTTATTTTCCAGTATTGCGATGCGTCAGGTATAGCACACCGCGGTGGATCTCGGCGTTTTAAGCAGAACATGTTAAAGTAAGGGATTAACCTTCCACGCAAATCGAGGCGCCAAATGGACAAAACCACTACGCAAGAGTTATTGGCTCAAGCTGAAAAACTCTGTGCGCAACGCAACGTGCGGCTTACGCCACAGCGTCTCGAAGTGTTGCGCCTGATGAGCCTGCAGGAAGGGGCTATCAGCGCCTATGACCTGCTCGACCTGTTGCGGGAAACTGAGCCGCAGGCCAAGCCGCCAACCGTGTATCGTGCGCTCGATTTTCTGCTGGAACAAGGGTTTGTGCATAAGGTGGAATCCACCAACAGCTATGTCCTTTGCCATCTGTTCGATCAGCCAACCCACAGTTCCGCGATGTTCATTTGTGACCGCTGTGGTGTGGTAAAAGAAGAGTGCGCAGAAGGTGTGGAAGACATCATGCATACGCTGGCGGCCAAAATGGGCTTTGCTCTGCGACATAATGTTATTGAAGCACACGGGCTGTGTCCGGCCTGTGTAGAAGTTGAGTCATGCCGCCATCCTGGCGAGTGCCAGCATGACCATACGATTCAGGTGAAGAAGAAAGTGGGGCGCTAGGTAAGCGGGAGAGCGTACATCCTTGTACTCTCAGGAGGGAGGGGTTAATTACCAGCGGTAATCATTACGTTTTTCCCAATCGTTAACTTCTTTCTCCGCCTGATCTTTCGCGTAACCGTAACGCTCCTGGACTTTACCGACCAGTTGGTCACGTTTACCTTCAATGACCGTCATATCATCATCGGTCAGTTTGCCCCATTGCTCTTTCACTTTACCTTTAAACTGCTTCCAGTTGCCGCCGACTTCGTCTTTATTCATCATCAAGTCCTCATCGTTAGGTTGTGAATAGCGAGAGTGCCATGTCCAGACACATGCTGTTTTTGCTGGACGTGAAAATAAGTGTAGTCACTGATTCTGGGTTTTATTTATTATTCGGAATTTTTAACCATCCAGATTAGGCAAACCAGGTTCCATTACGCCAGTGACGCCGCCAGATAAAGGCCAGCGACAGCCCGCGCAACGCGAGGAAAACGGTTAACGCCAGCCACAAACCATGATTTCCCAGCCACGGCAACGTCAGGAGCGTTAAGGCGAATCCCACTGCGGCAACGGCCATACTGTTGCGCATTTCTGCAGCCCGCGTCGCGCCAATAAACATTCCGTCGAGCAGATAACACCAGACACCCACCAGCGGTAACACCACCTGCCAGAAGAGATAGCGATCGGCCAGTAGTTGGATTTGCGGCAGCGAGGTCAGTAGCGCAACAATCTGCTCGCCAAACAGGGCATAAACCAGCGAAAACAGAATAGCCACAATACCGGACTGCCGACAGGCCGCCCGCCAGACGTCCAGTAACTGGCTACCATCTCGCGCCCCATAGGCCTGGCCCGAATGCGCTTCCACGGCATAGGCAAATCCATCCAGCGCGTAGGCGGTAAAGGTTAGCAGGGTCATCAGAACGGCATTAACCGCAATAATATCGCCTCCCAGACGCGCACCCAGCACCGTGATAGCGCCAAAACAGAGCTGCAGCAGCAGCGAGCGCAACATGATGTCACGATTAAGCGCCAGCAAACGACGGAAGTTGCCACGCCACGCCTGCTTCAGCATTGCCAGCGATATTCCGCGCATATGCAGGACTTTGCGCACCATCATCAGGCCGATCAGTAAGGTGGCATATTCAGCAATCACCGTCGCCAGTGCCGCACCTTGCACGTTCATATGCAGGCCAATCACCAGCCATAAATCGAGCACAATGTTAAGAATATTGCCAACAATCAACAGGATAACCGGCGCACGCGCATACTGAACGCCAAGCAGCCAGCCGAGCAGCACCAGATTAGCCAGCGAGGCGGGTGCGCTGAGCCAGCGGATTTCAAGGAAACGCCGGGCTTGTTCCAGTACCGCTTCACTTCCCCCGACAATATGCAGCGCTACATCGATAATCGGCGTACGAAACAGTGCGATAAGCAACCCCGCGCCCAGCGCCAGCATTAGCGGCTGCACCAGTGCGCGCGCCAGCGCCTGTGGATTTTTCGCACCAAATGCCTGGGCAGTAAGACCCGTGGTGCTCATGCGCAGGAAAAGCAGCAGCATAAAGAGAAAACTGGTTGCCGTAGCACCAACCGCAACACCGCCAAGATAGACCGGACTATCCAGATGACCAATCACCGCGGTGTCCACCAGTCCCAGCAGGGGAACGGTGATATTGGAGAAGATCATCGGTAAGGCGAGGTGCCAGAGTGCTTTATCAGAAGAGGTAAAGAAAGGCATACAGGAAAGCCTGATGAAAAGAAGTGAAAACTAACTGTGGCGCAGAATGCGCCACAGTATTAATACATGATTACAGCCATTCACCGTTACGAATGACACCTACCGCCAGCCCTTCAATGGTGAAGCTTTGCTCACGCAGGTCGACAACGATAGGTTTAAATTCGCTATTTTCTGGCAGAAGTTCAACCTTGTTTCCCTGCTTTTTCAGGCGTTTAACCGTAACTTCGTCATCAATACGGGCAACAACAACCTGACCGTTACGCACGTCCTGAGTTTTATGCACAGCGAGTAAATCACCGTCCATAATACCAATATCTTTCATAGACATACCGCTGACGCGCAGCAGAAAATCGGCGTTCGGTTTGAACAGTGAAGGATCGACCTGATAATGGCCTTCGATGTGCTGCTGCGCCAGAAGTGGCTCGCCTGCCGCCACACGACCGACAAGCGGTAATCCCTCTTCTTCTTCCTGCAGCAGTCTAATACCGCGCGATGCGCCGGAGACAATTTCCAGCACACCTTTACGCGCCAGCGCTTTCAGATGTTCTTCAGCGGCATTTGGGGAACGGAACCCCAAACGCTGCGCGATCTCCGCACGCGTCGGTGGCATACCTGTCTGGCTGATGTGATCTCTAATGAGATCAAACACCTCTTGCTGCCTGGCCGTTAACGCTTTCATTCCGCCCCCTGGGTGTATATACAGTTATGCTGTGAGTATATACAGCTAAAGGTGATTTTGGAACCGCAAACTGCACAAAAAGCAGGAGATTTATGAAGATGTGGAATCCTTATCGCAAATGCGACCACAACAGGATGCCCCAGGTAATCAGAGCGACAAAAATAGACAACAATACCGCCGCCGACCCCATATCTTTCGCCCGGCCGGAAAGTTCGTGATACTCAGAGCCTATACGATCAACTACCGCCTCAATCGCACTGTTGAGGATTTCAACGATCATCACCAGCATCACGGAACCAATCAACAGCACGCGAGTAATCGCATCGACGTCCAGCCAGCAGGCGATAGCTACGCCCAGCAGTACGGCAACGCTTTCCTGGCGGAATGCCGCCTCATTGATCCATGCGGCGCGAAAACCTTTCCAGGAATAGCCTGCAGCTTTGATAATTCGGGTGAATCCAGTGGTATTATTGGCCATCAAAAAGAACCTTTTTACATTATTAGCGTCAATGTCATTGTAACGTTACCCCGTTTGTTTCAGGGTGTGGCAAAGCAGCGCGAAGTATGACGGGATACCACAGAAATTCACTAAACTTTCTGATATCCTTGCAGCGCATTTGCATTATTAACCAGAGGCTTTACATCGTTTATGTCCGGCTGGCCACGAATTTACTACAAATTACTGAATTTACCATTAAGCGTCCTGGTAAAAAGCAAGTCTATTCCGGCAGAACCTGCCCCGGAATTGGGACTCGATACGTCTCGTCCCATTATGTACGTCCTACCGTACAATTCAAAAGCAGACTTGCTGACGCTGCGTGCCCAATGTCTGGTGCACGATCTCCCCGATCCCCTGGAACCGCTGGAGATAGACGGGACTTTACTGCCGCGCTACGTGTTTATTCACGGCGGCCCGCGTGTGTTCACCTATTACACGCCAAAAGAAGAGTCCATCAAGCTGTTCCATAACTATCTCGACTTACATCGCAGCAATCCAGACCTGGATGTGCAGATGGTGCCGGTTTCGGTGATGTTTGGCCGTGCGCCAGGGCGTGAAAAAGGTGAAGTTAATCCGCCGTTACGTATGCTAAACGGCGTACAGAAATTCTTTGCGGTTTCATGGCTGGGTCGCGACAGTTTTGTCCGCTTCTCCCCGTCGGTCTCTCTGCGTCGTATGGCGGATGAACACGGTACGGATAAGATCATTGCCCAGAAGCTGGCACGCGTGGCGCGTATGCACTTTGCTCGCCAGCGTCTGGCCGCTGTCGGCCCGCGCCTCCCTGCCCGCCAGGATCTGTTTAATAAACTGTTAGCTTCAAAAGCGATCGCTCGCGCGGTAGAAGATGAAGCGCGCAGTAAAAAAATCTCCCACGAAAAAGCGCAGCAAAATGCCATTGCGCTGATGGAAGAGATTGCCGCCAACTTCTCCTACGAAATGATCCGTTTGACGGACCGTATCCTGGGCTTTACCTGGAACCGTCTGTATCAGGGGATTAACGTTCATAATGCGGAGCGTGTACGCCAGTTGGCGCACGATGGGCATGAAATCGTGTACGTTCCGTGCCACCGCAGCCATATGGACTATATGCTGCTGTCGTACGTTCTGTACCACCAGGGTCTGGTTCCGCCGCACATCGCAGCCGGTATCAACCTGAATTTCTGGCCAGCGGGTCCGATTTTCCGTCGTCTGGGCGCATTCTTTATTCGTCGTACCTTCAAGGGCAACAAGCTCTACTCCACCGTATTCCGTGAATACCTGGGCGAATTGTTCAGCCGCGGCTACTCGGTTGAGTACTTTGTCGAGGGTGGACGTTCACGTACTGGTCGTTTGCTCGACCCGAAAACCGGCACCCTGTCGATGACTATTCAGGCGATGCTGCGCGGCGGTACGCGTCCTATTACTCTCGTACCGATCTACATCGGCTACGAGCACGTAATGGAAGTGGGCACCTACGCCAAAGAGCTGCGTGGCGCGACGAAAGAGAAAGAAAGTCTGCCACAAATGCTGCGTGGCTTAAGCAAGCTGCGCAACCTGGGTCAGGGCTACGTCAACTTTGGTGAACCAATGCCATTGATGACTTACCTCAACCAGCATGTGCCAGAATGGCGTGAATCTATCGATCCTATCGAGTCTATCCGTCCGGCCTGGCTGACGCCGACGGTGAATAACATTGCCGCCGATCTGATGGTGCGCATTAACAACGCTGGCGCGGCCAACGCCATGAACCTGTGTTGTACCGCGCTGTTGGCTTCCCGCCAGCGCTCTCTGACCCGTGAACAGTTAACCGAGCAGCTCGACTGCTACCTGAGCCTGCTGCGCAACGTGCCGTACGCGGCGGACTCAACCGTTCCTGCGCAAAGTGCCAGTGAACTGATCGACCACGCCTTGCAGATGAACAAGTTTGAGGTCGAGAAAGACACCATCGGTGACATCATTATTCTGCCGCGCGAGCAGGCGGTCTTGATGACGTACTACCGCAATAACATTGCGCATATGCTGGTTCTGCCTTCGTTGATGGCAGCCATTGTGACTCAGCATCGTCGTATTTCACGCGTCGCGCTACAGCAGCATATTGATGCGTTGTACCCGATGCTGAAAGCCGAGTTGTTCCTGCGCTGGGAGCGCGATGAGCTTGCCGGGGTGATTGACGAACTGGCCAGCGAAATGCAGCGCCAGGGGCTGATTACTCTACAGGATGGCGAGCTGCATATTAACCCTGCCCGCTCCCGTACGCTGCAGCTGTTGGCTGCGGGTGCTCGCGAGACGTTGCAACGCTACGCTATCACCTTCTGGCTACTGAGCGCCAACCCGTCGATCAACCGTGGCACGCTGGAGAAAGAGAGCCGCACCGTGGCACAACGCCTCTCAGTGCTGCACGGCATTAACGCGCCGGAATTCTTCGATAAAGCGGTGTTCAGCTCTCTGGTGCTGACGCTGCGTGACGAGGGATTCATCAGCGACACCGGGGATGCCGAGCCGGAAGAGACGATGAAGATCTATCAGATGCTGGCCGAACTGGTGACGTCGGATGTCCGTCTGACCATCGAGAGTGCCACACAGGGCGAGTAAGCATAAAAAAACCGGTCGAAATGACCGGTTTTTATTTTGCAGGCTAAGCCAAACTCAAAAGTGCCAGTAGCTCATCGCCAGTCCTAAGAACAGTACCAGGCCTACATAGTTATTGTTCATAAACGCTTTAAAACAGGCATCACGCTCACGATTAACGATCAGCTTCTGCTGATACACAAACAGCGCCCCCGCCACCAGCAGAGACCAGTAATAGCCCGGTCCCAGCCCGTTCAGCCACCCAACCAGCGCCATCAGCACCAGTACACCGACCTGCAGAATACCAATGATCAGCTTGTCGTTTTGACCGAACAAAATTGCGGTCGATTTAATACCAATCTTCAGGTCATCATCCCGATCAACCATCGCATACTGTGTGTCATAGGCCACCGCCCAGAGAATGTTGGCGAGGAACATCAGCCAGCAGCTCAGTGGTACAGACTCGCTCACGGCGGCAAACGCCATCGGTATAGACCAGCCAAACGCCGCGCCCAGCACCACCTGCGGCAGATGCGTGTAGCGTTTCATGAAGGGATAGACCCACGCCAGCGCTAGCGCCGCAACGGACAACAAAATGGTCATCGTGTTGAGCGTCAAAACCAGCAGGAAGGCCAGCAACACCAATACGACGAACAGCGTTCGGGCTTCTTTTTCGGTGACGGCACCGCTCGGCAGCGGTCGATTCGCGGTGCGTTTAACGTGTCCGTCAAATTTCCTGTCAGCATAATCATTTACCACGCATCCAGCGGCGCGCATTAACCAAACGCCGGCGACAAATACCGCCAGGATCCACAGTTGCGGCATGCCTGGGGTCGCCACCCACAATGCCCATAGCGTTGGCCAGAGCAGCAGTAAGGCGCCGATCGGCTTATCCGTACGCATCAAGCGGTGAAACGCCAGCAGCTTATTCTGCGTCAGACTCCACTCCATCTTTATCTTCCTCTCAGTACAACGGCGATGCAGGCAGAAAAAGCTCGGTAAGCATCAGCGGCTTACCGCTCAGCCGTAGGCGGGAACGACGCCCCCATAGCGCTGCATCGCGGCCAATCTCAATAAAATCTCGGGTCAATGTCGATGACGTAAACAGGTAGCGTCCGAGCGGGGTTTTCCCCAGGTTCTGTAAGGCCAGTTCAGGGCCGCACAAGGTTGATTCAGGCACCACGGTCCGTCCGGCAAGCCAGGGTTCACCATCCGCACATAACAGGATTTCACGTAACCAATAGCGAGACTCTTTAGGCAGCAGCGTCAGTTCTTCAGCCACCTCATTTTGCCCAACGAATTCTTCGCGAATCAACGTTACGGTGACCTTTTTCCCCTGCTGCTCAAAACGTTTGGTCATGGAATCTTCCAGTAACAACCAGTCGAGCAGTTGGGGGTCCAGCGCCGGGATCGCATCAAAATAACGCAGCGCACGCAGTTGCGTTAACGCAGGGTGTGGCATGCCTTACTCTCCGATTTATAACCTGAAGGCATTGTATCGCAGAAAATGCATTACGGGGTGAGCAAACACAATTAAGTGATCGTCAGAGCAACATAAGTGTAACAATTAGCACCGAAGGATAAAAAAAGGTGCGCCAGGAGACGCACCAGTTGTTGCAAAATCAGCACTGCGGGGAGACGTTTACCCCTTGCCTTTTACACTGCTGATAAAGGTGGATCGGGCAGATTTGGATCCCAGACGTTCAGCTTCATCAAGCAGCTTCAGCGCTTTATCGACATCGCCTTTCGCCACGGCATCCTTAATGCCCTGGTTAAAATAACTTTCCGTGTCATTTAACATCGGCTCACTTTTCTTCACCGGTTGTGGCGCTGGAGCAGCAACGGCTGCCGCCGGAGCCGCATAAGTAACTGCAGGCGCTGCGGTATTACCCACCGTGACAGGGCCAGGGCCGGATGAGCCAAACAGCGGCCCTACCAGCACGCTGGAGGAGGAACTGGTTTTGACTTTCAGCTTCAGCAGACCGTCGGTGGTATGACGGGCGATCGGGTCAGGAATATCCGGAACAGCGTTACCCACCCCTTTGGCATAGGCTTTTGCCGGGTCAAGCAGGGTGGTGGTCTGCTGGAGATCTTTATCTGTGGTAAAGACCAGAACATAGAGCTTTTGCTGGCCCAGCGCTGGCGTCAGACGCATTACGCCTTCCAGACGATCGGCACTCATCACGCCGGGTTCCTGGTAGGTGAAATAGCTGCTGGGGAAGAACGCAGATGGCGTCATGTTCTGATCAAGAATTAAAACGTTTGGTGCAAATACGCTGGTTTGTTTGTTGACTTCACTGGTCAGCGTCAGGGTTAACTCACCAATATTCGCGGGTACGCTGTACGCAGCGACTGGGCCAGTAATACCAGCAACATCAAGACGCTGACCCGCTGTCGCTAGCTGTGTCGACTGGGTTTTGGATTGATCAACCGGCGTCCAGGTTAACTGTTGTAGCGCAGCAGTGGGAATAGCTGGAGCCGCGGTGGTGTTCTGCGGAACAATATTTACATCGGCCAGGCTGATGCCAGGCGCGCTGGCAAATAACCCTGCAGATAAACAAAGGGCAACGAGACTTTTCTTCATTTTCATTGTTATCACCTCAGATAGCATGGGTTCAGCGGTGGCCAGGCAATAGCGCGCTAAACCGTAATCAAGAGGGGCTGGCGCCCCTCTTTCGGTCTTTACGTCAGGTTAGTGCTGAATTACCACCAGATTTCCATCTGGGCACCGAAGGACCACTCATCGCTGTCGCCACGGCTGGTTGTGCTGATACCAGAGTTGGTTGCAGCGGCGTATTTGGTTACGTCGTTACCATTTTTAACGTAGCCCCACTCTTCATCCCATTTGGCATAGGTTGCAAAGACACGAATTGCCGGGCGGGACCAGATGCTGTCACCAGCCTGCCACTGTTGCGCCAGGGTGATTTTGTACTGGCTGTTGCGATCGCCAGTTTGCTGAGATTTGACGTTGTCGTAACCGACTTCCAGCAGGGTGCTCATGATCGGTGTCCATTTGTACATCGGACGAATACCGACGGTGTACCATTCGGTCCCCAGGTCGTTATCCATATCGAGGTTCTGGTACATACCGACGTACATCAGATCCCATTTGTCGCCCAGGGAGATTGCACCGTGGTCAAGTACGCGGAACAGGCTACCGTTGTTATTAATAACGTTATTGGCGTAATTCGTTTTACTACCGTCTGGGTTAGTAACGGTGAAGGAGGATGAACCGTAAGACCCTTGGTTCAGACCTTTACCCTGAGTGGTCATAGAATCTGTCGCGTACTGAACAACAAACTTGTTGTAGCCCTTCAGCATGCTCTGGGTATGTTCAGCGGTGAACATCCAACCATCTTTAGATGCGCCGTCTGCCAGGTGGTAATCATCGGTGGTATTCGCACGGCCATAGTCAACGCCCAGTTCCAACATCCCATCCGGGTTAGTTGCCAACTGTGCTAAACGAACGTCAAATACGTCGTTGGCGGTGTCTTTGGTACGATCATAGATATTCTGGCTGCTGAAAGCATATGAACCACCCGCTTCCTGTGAACGGCTCGCGGCCAGAGACAGTTTACCGAAGCCCAGATCGATGTTTTCAATACCAGCACCAGGACCTGAAATATCCCAGTAGTAGAAGTCGATCATGTGAACATCATGACGCTGATAGAAGCGCTTACCTGCCCAGATAGTGGAGCCTGGCAGCCATTCAATCAGGTTTTTACCCTGCACGTTGGCTTCACGGAAGGCCGGGTCAGTCCCTTCCCAGTCATTCTGCTGTGCGACGGAATAGGCAACGTTAGTGTCGAAGTAGAAGCTCTTATCGCCCTCTTTCCACACTTCCTGACCTAATTTAATTTCCGCATAGGTTTCACATTCGTTACCAAGACGGTATTTACTTTGGGCGCCGGTTGCCTGGAAACACTGTTGTTCACCGCCGCTACCCGTCCAGCCAATACCGGAACGTGCATAGCCATGGAAATCCACAGCCATTGCCTGAACAGACATAATGCCTGCCGCCACAGCAACCGCCAGAGGGAGTTTGCGCAGAGTAATCATCGTTCTATCTCCTGAGATCATTGCTTTTCTTTAAACGCTTCACCTTGACGGTTTTGCGCTTTTTTTTAATGGGATACCTTAAACACCCGGCTCTTGATGCAACCGACGACATGCACTGCCATCCTCACGGAACAGATGGCAACGCTCTGGCGGCAGGCCGATAGCGAATGTGGCACCCTCTTCTACCAACACCACGTCGTTCTGGCGGTAAACCAGGTTTTGACGGATGGCGGGGATCTGGATATGAATTTGTGTTTCGTGACCAAGCTGCTCGACCACCTGCACTTCACCTTCGAGGGTGACATCGGCGATATCGCTGGGCAGCAGATGTTCCGGGCGGATACCTAAAGACATGTTGGCGCCAACCTGCACCGCATGGCTGTCTACCGGGAGCCATATTTGCTGGCGGTTAGGCAGTTCAACCTGCACCTGATCGATGGCCGTCCCGGTGACTTTCACCGGCAGGAAGTTCATCTTCGGCGAGCCAATAAACCCGGCAACAAAGCGGTCAGCCGGGTAGTGGTATAGCTCCAGCGGTTTACCGACCTGCGCTACGCGACCGGCATCCAGCACCACAATTTTGTCAGCCAGGGTCATCGCTTCGACCTGATCGTGGGTGACGTAAATCATCGTGCGACCAAGACGTTTATGCAGGCGGGAGATTTCAATTCGCATCTGGACGCGCAGCGCGGCGTCGAGGTTTGACAGCGGTTCGTCCAGCAGGAATACACGCGGTTCGGCGACCAGCGTACGGCCAATCGCCACACGCTGACGTTGTCCGCCGGAAAGCGCTTTTGGTTTACGCTCCAGCAGGTGTGCCAGTTGCAGAACTTCCGCAACTTGGTTCACACGTTGGTTCATCACCTCTTTTTTCGCCCCGGCCAGTTTGAGGCCGAATGACATGTTTTCCGCGACAGATAAATGGGGATATAACGCGTAGGACTGAAAGACCATACCCACACCGCGTTCGGCGGGCGGAATGTCGTTCATCCGGGTCTCCCCGATAAACAAGTCACCACTGGTGATGGTTTCAAGCCCGGCGATCATACGCAGCAAGGTCGACTTACCGCAGCCTGACGGTCCGACAAACACCACGAATTCCCCTTCGTGAATGTCGAGATTGATATCTTTCGATACCACCACGTCACCCCAGGCTTTTGTTACATTTCGCAGCTGTACGCTCGCCATGCCCTTCTCCCTTCGTTACAACCTGTCATCGACAGCAACATTCATGATGGGCTGACTATGCGCGATCACTTGACTGCGTGAATCCTCCACCCCCCGGCTTTTTTATGGGGGAGGAGGCGGGAGGATGAGAGAGCAGCGTCTGAGACCCGGGCTACCCGCCTCAGAGGAATTTCGTGATGCAGCCTGCAAAAATCGGTGGGTTTTTATGTGCGCCAGTACGCAATACTCACATTTATGTAACACAGATCACATAAAGAGCGGGTGGGGCGTAGGGGTAAGGAGGATGGAAAGAGGTTGTCGTATAAAGAAACTAGTAACCGTTAAGTCACCTCTGCAAAATCACCAAACAGGATGGGAACTATGAAAATCAAAACTGGCGCACGCATCCTCGCATTGTCTGCATTAACGACGATGATGTTTTCCGCCTCGGCTCTCGCCAAGATTGAAGAAGGTAAGCTGGTTATCTGGATTAACGGCGACAAAGGCTATAACGGCCTCGCTGAAGTGGGCAAAAAATTCGAGAAAGACACCGGGATCAAAGTCACTATTGAGCACCCGGACAAACTGGAAGAGAAATTCCCGCAGGTTGCCGCGACCGGCGACGGCCCGGACATCATCTTCTGGGCTCATGACCGTTTTGGCGGTTACGCTCAGTCTGGCCTGCTGGCTGAAATCACGCCTGACAAAGCGTTCCAGGACAAACTCTATCCGTTCACCTGGGATGCCGTACGCTATAACGGCAAACTGATTGCCTACCCGATCGCGGTTGAAGCGCTGTCGCTGATTTACAACAAAGACCTCGTGCCAAACCCACCGAAAACCTGGGAAGAAATTCCTGCACTGGATAAAGAGCTGAAGGCGAAAGGTAAATCCGCGCTGATGTTCAACCTGCAAGAGCCGTACTTCACCTGGCCGCTGATTGCCGCCGACGGCGGTTACGCATTCAAGTTTGAAAACGGCAAGTACGATGTGAAAGACGTGGGCGTGGATAACGCCGGCGCGAAAGCGGGCCTGACCTTCCTGGTTGACCTGATCAAGAACAAACACATGAACGCGGATACCGATTACTCCATCGCCGAAGCGGCCTTTAACAAGGGCGATACCGCGATGACCATCAACGGTCCGTGGGCGTGGTCCAATATCGACAAGAGCAAAATCAACTACGGCGTCACGCTGCTGCCAACCTTCAAAGGCAAAGCGTCTAAACCATTTGTTGGCGTTCTGAGCGCCGGTATCAACGCCGCCAGCCCGAACAAAGAACTGGCGAAAGAGTTCCTCGAAAACTACCTGCTGACCGATCAGGGTCTGGATGAAGTGAACAAGGACAAGCCGCTGGGCGCCGTTGCGCTGAAATCCTTCCAGGATCAGTTAGCAAAAGACCCACGCATCGCCGCCACCATGGATAACGCCCAGAAAGGCGAAATCATGCCGAACATCCCACAGATGTCCGCATTCTGGTATGCCGTTCGTACCGCAGTGATCAACGCAGCCAGCGGCCGTCAGACCGTCGATGCCGCGCTGAAAGATGCACAAGGTCGTATCACCAAGTAATGCTGTAGCACACGTGCCGGATGGCGGCATAAATGCCTTATCCGGCCTACAACACACCGTAGGCCTGATAAGCGCAGCGCCATCAGGCACGCTGACCAACAGGTTTTCATTGTTGTTGAGGATTGAACCCCATGGATGTCATTAAAAAGAAACACTGGTGGCAAAGCGACACGCTGAAATGGTCAGTGATGGGTCTGCTTGGGCTGCTGGTCGGTTACCTTGTTGTTTTGATGTACGCTCAGGGGGAGTACCTGTTTGCCATCATGACGCTGATTTTAAGCTCTGCTGGCCTGTATATTTTCGCTAACCGTAAAGCCTATGCCTGGCGCTATGTTTATCCGGGCGTTGCCGGTATGGGGCTGTTTGTCCTGTTTCCGCTGATTTGTACGATCGCCATTGCCTTTACCAACTACAGCAGTACCAACCAGCTGACCTTTGAACGTGCTCAGGAAGTCCTGATGGATCGTTCGTATCAGGCTGGGAAAACCTACAACTTTGGCCTGTATCCGGCGGGTGATGAGTGGCAACTGGCTCTCACCGACGGTGAAACCGGCAAGAATTATCTCTCCGACGCCTTTAAATTTGGCGGCGAACAGAAACTGCAGTTGAAAGAAGCCGAAGCGCTGCCAGCGGGCGAGCGTGCAACGCTGCGCATCATCACGCAAAATCGCCAGGCATTAACCCAATTGACCGCCATCCTGCCGGATGAAAGCAAAGTGATTATGAGCTCGTTGCGCCAGTTTTCCGGCACGCAGCCACTTTATACGCTCGCTGATGACGGTACGCTCACCAACAGCCAGAGCGGCGTAAAATACCGCGCCAATAACGATATTGGTTATTATCAGGCGATTAACGCTGACGGTAGCTGGGGTAGCGAAAAACTCAGTCCAGGCTATACCGTTGCCATCGGCTGGGATAACTTCACTCGCGTGTTTACCGACGAAGGCATCCAGAAACCGTTCTTCGCCATCTTTGTCTGGACGGTGGTCTTCTCCGTTCTGACGGTGATCCTCACCGTTGCTGTGGGGATGGTGCTGGCCTGTCTCGTACAGTGGGAGTCTCTCAAAGGCAAAGCGATTTACCGTGTCCTGCTGATTCTTCCGTATGCCGTACCGTCGTTTATCTCGATTCTGATTTTCAAGGGCTTATTCAACCAGAGCTTTGGTGAAATCAACATGATGCTGAGCGCACTGTTTGGTATCAAACCGGCCTGGTTCAGCGACCCAACCACCGCACGCTCGATGATTATTATCGTCAACACCTGGCTCGGTTATCCATACATGATGATCCTGTGCATGGGTCTGCTGAAAGCGATTCCTGACGATCTGTATGAAGCCTCGGCGATGGATGGTGCAGGTCCGTTCCAGAACTTCTTTAAGATAACGCTACCGCTGCTGATTAAGCCGCTGACACCGCTGATGATCGCCAGCTTCGCCTTTAACTTTAACAACTTCGTGCTGATTCAGCTGTTGACCAACGGTGGCCCGGACCGACTCGGCACCACCACGCCAGCCGGTTATACCGACCTGCTCGTGAGCTACACCTACCGTATTGCCTTTGAAGGCGGCGGTGGTCAGGACTTCGGTCTGGCGGCGGCGATTGCCACGCTGATCTTCCTGCTGGTGGGTGCGCTGGCGATTGTGAACCTGAAAGCCACACGTATGAAGTTTGATTAAGGGAGACAACGAACATGGCTATGGTACAACCCAAATCTCAGAAACTGCGTCTCTTAACAACGCACCTGCTGCTGCTGATTTTCATCGCGGCGATCATGTTCCCGTTGCTGATGGTTATCGCTATCTCGCTGCGCGAAGGCAACTTTGCCACCGGCAGTTTGATCCCGGAAAACATCTCCTGGGAACACTGGAAACTGGCACTGGGCTTTAGCGTTGAACACGCGGATGGCCGTGTGACGCCGCCGCCGTTCCCGGTACTGCTGTGGCTGTGGAACTCTGTGAAAGTGGCCAGCATTACCGCGATCGGTATCGTGACGCTTTCCACCACCTGTGCTTACGCCTTTGCCCGTATGCGTTTCCCGGGCAAAGCAACCCTGCTGAAAGGGATGCTGATTTTCCAGATGTTCCCGGCGGTGCTGTCTCTGGTCGCGTTATATGCTTTGTTTGACCGCCTGGGTCAGTACATTCCGTTTATCGGCCTGAACACGCACGGCGGCGTGATCTTCGCCTATCTTGGCGGTATTGCGCTGCATGTATGGACGATTAAGGGTTATTTCGAAACCATCGACGGTTCGCTGGAAGAAGCGGCCGCGCTGGATGGCGCAACGCCGTGGCAGGCATTCCGCCTGGTGCTGCTACCACTTTCCGTTCCGATTCTGGCGGTCGTGTTTATTCTGTCTTTCATTGCCGCTATTACCGAAGTACCGGTCGCGTCACTGCTGCTGCGTGATGTGAACAGCTATACCCTCGCGGTAGGTATGCAGCAGTACCTCAATCCACAGAACTATTTGTGGGGCGACTTTGCCGCCGCAGCTGTACTTTCAGCCATTCCGATCACTCTGGTGTTCTTGCTGGCGCAGCGCTGGCTGGTCAACGGACTGACGGCAGGTGGTGTGAAAGGTTAAGTTTTACCGAAGTAACTGCCCGGCAACGGGCAATGCCACTGCAACCCTCAACTTATGTTATCCCAACCTGTGACTGTTATTCGGCGCTCTACGGAGCGCCCTTTTTTTATGTAAATTACAGGCGGTTAAGCGATGTAAAACGTTTACACTCGCCGGATTATTTTTATTGACAGATAGTTAACATCTTTGTGATAAGCATCACATATGCAAATTTTCATAATGACGAAAACAAAATACAGAATAACACTCCCACCCTCGAAATATTACATTACTCTAAAGATGAAATCGGGCGAGTAACAAATATGAAAGTATATAATTTTGATAAAGTTATTTCACGCGACGGAACCTATAGCGCTAAATATAATAACAAGGGGCGTGAAATCATCCCTCTATCTGTAGCTGATATGGATATCCCGGTAGCTGATTTTATGGTTTCTGAATTATCAGTCGCAAATCAGAAAGGTATCTACGGTTATACATTATTAAGTGATGACTGGCAGCAAGTGACAGCACAGTGGTATCAACGCCATTACTCGTGGAAGGTCAACCCTGAACACATTGTTTTTTGCCCACGAGTGGTACAAGCCGTTTCATTATATATCCAGAATTTTACCCAACCGGGAGATGCTATTGTCAGCCTGGCACCAGCCTATCATCCTATTAGCCATGCAGTTGAAGTCAACCATAGAGTATTGCTGGAAAGTGCGTTGCTTTATCGTGACCGCTCCTATGAAATAGACTTTGCGGATCTCGAAGATAAGTTTAAAACGGCTTGTTGTTTCATTCTAATATCGCCGCATAATCCAACAGGAACAATCTGGTCAGAAGATAATCTAAGAAAAATAGCTTCATTAGCAGAGAAATACAACGTTTTTATTATTTCTGATGATGTTCATGCAGACTTCAATTTCATCAAAAAACAACATCAAACAATTTCTTCGATAAGTTCATACGTTGCACAAAACTCATTTATTTGTACATCTCCGGCAAAAACATTCAATATGGCCGGACTTGAAATCGCCAATATTGTTATTGCTAATGATAAGTGTCGAGAAAAGTTTAAATCAGCTCTTATTGCAGCAGGTATCCATAATCCTGGTTATTTCTCTGTTCCTGCATTTCTCTGTGCTTACCGCCATGGTGATTCTTGGTTAGCAGCATTAAAAGATTATTTAGCCGAAAACAGGAGCTGGGTTCAATCCTTTTGCCAGACTCATTTTCCAGACTGGGTTTTAGCCTCTGGTGGCGGAACTTACATGTTGTGGATTGACTACCGAGCGATGAACATCAGCGAAGAACAGCTACGCCATTGGTTTGTTTCGCTCGCAGGTGTTGAGATGAGTTGGGGATCAGATTTTGGCGATGAAGGACTTGGTTTTTTCCGTGTGAACATTGCCACGCCGAGAACCATTCTTAAAGAAGCATTTGAACGGATTTATCAGAGCATACCCTACACTAAAGGAGTTTCCCTCCATGAATAATAACAATACTCCAAGAACACCAACTCTGGTGGAATCAATGTTACCGATACTGGCGATGGTCTTATTGCTGGGGGTCGGTTATGCGGCTTTCGATCTACCACCTGAGCCATTAATGGTCCTTTCGACCGTCATTGCGGCACTATTGGTTAAGCGTTTGGGGTACGGCTACAACGCAATCCTTGAATCAATTTCGCAGAAAATCGCCAAAACGATGCCCGCTCTCTTAATTTTGATCAGCGTGGGCCTACTGATTGGGACATGGATGATAGGCGGCACTATTCCGCTGATGATTTATTACGGCCTTAATCTGATAAACCCTTCAATGATCTATGTGACAGCCCTGCTTGTCACTGCAGTCGTCTCTGTGTGCACAGGAACATCCTGGGGCTCAGCGGGCACAGTCGGTGTAGCGTTTATGGGCGTGGCCATCGGAATGGAGGCTAATCTGGCAGCAACTGCTGGCGCTATTGTGGCAGGAGCTTACTTCGGGGACAAACTGTCTCCCCTTTCTGGTGACACAAACCTGGCAGCGATGGCCGCCCAGATAGATCTCTATGAACATATCGCTCATTTACTTTACACAACCCTTCCTTCCTTGATCCTTTCTGCTGTTGTCATGACTCTCTATGGTATGAATGGCGATCTCGGCGGCTCAACCGTTCCCGATAAAGTTCAGTTAATTACAGAGGGATTAAAGGGTATTTACCATTTTAATTTGTTGTTACTGTTACCCATTGCTATTGTCCTGTACGGCTCGATTACCAAGAAACCAACCATTCCAATTATGTTAGTTTCGGCACTGGTTGCCATGATCAACGCCAGCGTCATTCAGGGTTTCACTCTGCACGATATTGTAAAAAGCGCCGTAGACGGATTTAACGTTTCAATGCTTGCCGATAAAGATGTTAATCCTCTACTGGGTAATTTGCTTAACCGTGGTGGCATGAACTCGATGATGAGTACGCTGCTGATTTGTTTCTGCGCCCTTTCATTTGCGGGAACATTGGCTCTGAGCGGTGCTTTAGAAGTCATTGTCCACAACCTACTTAAACTAGTTCATTCCACAGGAACCATGATTCTTGCGACTATTGCCTGTGGTTTAACAATGATTAGCGTGACCTGTAATGGTCAGATCTCAATCCTGATTCCGATTGAAATGCTACGAAGCGCTTATATTGAGCGTGGGCTACACCCAAAAAATCTGGCAAGGACAGTAGAAGACTCTGCCACCATATTCGAGCCGATTCTGCCCTGGACTGCGGCGGGAGCCTACATGGCAGGTACGCTTGGTGTTGCAACATTAAGCTATCTTCCGTGGGCGATTCTCTGCTGGAGTGGCATTTTCTTTGCGACGTTATGGGGTTTCACTGGTTTTGGCATTGCTCGCTTATCCAAAGAAAAGCAGCAACAGCTCATGATGGAAGCAGCAAATGAAAGCAAGTAGTACCAGCCTGATTAAGATATTTGCCAATAATTAACTACGTCTACACGCCGCAGCCCGATTGCGGCGTGTTGTCTTTTACTCTCGCTTCAGCCGTTTGGAATTACACAGCCACAGGGTGATCACCAGCAGCAGGATCGCTGCAGAATAGATCAGCACATCCATCGGCGCTTTATGATCGACGATGATCAACCGCACAATCGCGGTGATCCCGATATAGACAAAGTAGCGCAACGGAAAGTGAAACCCTGACTGAAAGTACTTCACAATCAACGCGATAAATTCAAAGTAGAGGAAGTAAACCACCAGCCCTTCCACCAACTCATACTTGCTGGTTTGTTCCGGGGCGAACAGCACGTCCGCCAGATGCAGCGTTTCTTTCCCGAGGAATACAACCAGGATCAGGCCCAGACTCAGCAGTCCCAGATTCAACACGGTCTGTAAAATAGTGGAGATAAACTCCACGCGCGGACGAGATAGCGACGTCATAGCAGCACCTCTTACTCAGTGGCGAGGTTCCTGTATAACGCAAAAATGTGACAGAGATCTACATTTTTTGTTTATATTTTGTGCAAGAAAGGTCAACGGAGAATGATGAATGCCACGATACATTTCACAGGATGAATTATGCAGCTAAGACAATCCGCTGTCCGCAACGTTACCTGCGGTGAGAACGTGGTGATTTATGAACCTGCCAATCTCTACGATTGCACATTGGGAGACAACGTTTTTGTCGGACCATTTGTTGAAATCCAGGGCAGCACGCAGATTGGCGCAGACAGCAAAATTCAGTCGCACACCTTCATCTGCGAATATGTCACCATCGGTTCCCGCTGTTTTATCGGGCATGGCGTGATGTTCGCCAACGATATGTTCCGCGAAGGAAAACCCAACGCCGACCGCAACAGTTGGGGAAGAATTACGATTGGCGACGATGTTTCGATCGGCAGCGGGGCGACCATTCTGGCGGTCACTGTCTGCGATGGCGCGGTCATCGGCGCAGGAAGCGTAGTGACCAAATCAATCACCGAGAAAGGCGTGTACGCGGGAAACCCGGCAAAATTATTGCGTCGCCTGTAACTTCCCTGATGACGGCGTAAATACCTTATCCGGCCTGCAATACAGGCTCTTTGTAGGCCGGATAAGCGTAGCGCCATCCGGCTGGCAAACGGCTCGATTACCGAAAATTCACGCTGCGATCGCTGGTCATATCGTACAGACCAAACTTACGCCCAAGCTGCTGACCGCCATCACGTGTTAACGGCGTCCAGCCAATCGCCGCACGGCTGCGGGTCGGACCAGACGAGAACAGATCCAGCGGCACGGAAACGTACACCCCTTTAGTAAAATCACCCTCGCCATACTCATCCGGCGAGGCGTTAGTGATAGTCGCATAACCACCCACCACGACACCGCTGTCGAAGCGTTTGGCGATCTCCAACGTTCCGCCCTTATCCCCGGCCAGATACTGACCCACGCTGGCTTTCACCAGCACATCCTGGGCGAAAGAAGGATTCCAGTACGCGGTCAAATGCCCGGTCTTCACGCTGTAGTCGGTGAATTTCATCATGTCCTGCGCGCTACGCCAGTCACGCTGTTTCACGTAGTTGGCATCAACACCAAACGCCCAGTTGCTGTCCAGCGGACGATACAGCACTTCTGCCCCCGCGCCGCCGTACATGGTCTCCAGATAGCCGCCGTACACCTGTCCGTAAAAGCCGTTGCCGAGTGACTGGAAGTAGTTGGCCTGCAGGTTATTCACGTAAACATCGTTTTGCACGTAATCACGTACATGGGTACGCACACGCGGCAAATGCGAATCCTGCGGCGGGTTGGTGTAGTTAAACTTGTCATAGTTATTGGCGAGGTTGGCGAACAAACTCCCGGTGGTCAGCAGATGATCGGTCACCCACCAATCCGCCGTACCCATCACGCCCAACTGATACATATAGAAATTTTCCGGGCCACCCACCGACTGGTTTAGCACCGGATCGATATGGAAATCGAAGCGCGACTTATCAATATACCAGCCCTGCTCGGTCGTTTTCGGCACCATGGGCTCCACGCGTTTTTGCGCCAGTTGAGTCTCATGGCCCAAGGGCTCGCCTTCCAGATGGCGCTTGAGGCTGGAAACCTCTGTTTCGGTCGTCACCTGCGGCAAGTTAAGGCGATTTTCCGTAATACGGATCGTGCGGATCCCGTCAGGAAGATCGTTCATCACGATCCGGTTGGCACGCTCGATCCCCTCGCGCGAATCACGGTATTTCACCTGTTCGCCTGTTACATACAGCGTATCGCCCTGCACCTGGATTTTAGGATCCACCAGCCCGGCATTGTATTTCAGCAGCGTTAGCTGATTCGCCACTACCGAATGTTGCAGGATCGCATCCTGCGGCTGCGGCTGATACTTCGGACGGGCGTTATCGTTATAGTTTGGTCGCAAATCGTTGAAGTTAGTCCGCAGCGTGAACCCAAACATAAAGGTGTTCCCGCGCTCATAGCTGAGGTTAACGTCGGCCCAATCGGTGACGCGATAAATAGCGCCGACGTTAAACTTGCTCTTCTGATCCAGCTTGCCCGCAAAATCCTGCTGGTAATTATTACCCTCATACTCCAGTTTCAGACGCAGCGGCTGCCAGGGTGTCTGATATTCCACGCCGCCAAACAGCGACGCCGGGCCGTGGAACATCTGGCTGCCGTCAATGGAACCCGCCTGCTTGTAACTGTTATCGCGATGACAGAATTTATCGCTGTATGAGCAAAACGGATTGCTGACGTTGCCGCTGGTCCCGAGGTATCCCCAGCCAAGACCGAGTGAGAAATCAAACGGTCCCCAGGCTTTGTTTGCCACAATATACTCCGCATCGAACAGGCCCGTTCCGCCAATATCGCGCGCACCTACCGCCACCTGCGGCATCCAGTAGCTCTCTTCCCACAGACGTAGTTTGAGATCAAAAGCTTTATCCTTGTATGTCTGATCGCCAGAAAACGACTCGACGCTGCTGTATTTTTTAGTACGCACATCGGTGTAGCGCAGCGTGGTTTCCAGCCACGGGAACAGTTGTACCGACGCAGAGTAATAGCGGTACTGATCGTTATCGCGGTAGTTAAGGCTCATTTCGCCCTCACGCGCCATGCGTGCGGTTGGGGTTTGCAGCAGCCCCACGCCGCCAAAATCGGACTGGGAAGGACCAATCGGCGCAGGATACGTTTCACCGTGACAGGCCGCACTGATACCCAGCGCCAACAGGCTGAGCAGATAAGTTTTTCTCATTATTCGGGTATCCGCTGGGTAAGGGTGCGAAGAATGTCGGCATTGATTTCATCCGGGGTGCTGCTCCAGACAGAGTCCGACAACCCGACAAAAATGATGCTGCCGGGCATCGGCTCAATGTGACGTTTGTTCCAGTAGGCGACCGGTACTTTTTGTGTGCGTCCGTCGGGATAGACAACCCAGGCGTAGCTACGATCCGCGCCGCTGAGCCGATGCTGCCCATCGAGATAGCTGGCAACATCACGTCCGGGTATAAACGGCTGTTTACCTGTGTGGCTTAGCAAACCCAACAGCGTGATATCCGTGGGCTGCGGTCCGACCCACAGTGTGTAATTACCCTGCAACGGCGGGTTGCCTGGCTCACTGGTACGCACTACATCCGGGTCGAGATTAATCGTCTGTCTACCGGCCACCTTCAGCGCCTGAATTTGCTGGCGTAATGCGTTGATAGCGCCAGCATCCTCACCGCTTGCTTCAGCGCTCAACGTCGCCAGACGAGCCAGTAATGCCTGCTGCTGACGTTGTGCCTCAGTTGTTGCCCGCTCTTCGCTGATAACCGCGCCTGGCCACCAGCTATTGCTTAACCGCGGCTGTCCAACCAGGTCGAGCAGATGTTCAGCCCCGGTCAGCATTTTTGCTTCTGTGCTACCTGTCGTAATCACTTTTACGCTGCCCGCAGCAAAAACAGATGCCGCGCACAGGCTGAATGTCAGCGCAGTAATCATTTGTTTCATCATGGTTTTGCCGCCTTAATCAGCGTGGTTTTCACCGGGAAGAAACCTGCGCCAAGATACTGTTCCGACTGGCGAATCATGCCGTCACTGTCTACCCAGTAGCGGTTATGCCAGCGCGTTTGATCGGTGGTGACCTCTTCATCAAGGATCCGTACCGGCGTGTTATCGCTGCCGACTTTGATGGTGTCTGCGCCATCCCATGTGAAAACCGAGCGCGCGGTGGCATAGCGTACCTGCTGATGTTCAGTCCAGCCCATCGTGCGGGTCCACGTTGTGCCGTCGACTATCTGATTTGGCTTGATGAGCGGGTCTGTCGCCAGATTATTCACCTCGATTAGGTTGTCCCCGCCAAGGTGCGTTTTCACAATGCGCCCATGCTGCGTGACGAGAATAGCCCGATCCTGAGTCACCCATTTCTGCTGTCCGTTTTCTGCAAACGCGAGTACCACAAACAGTTGGGGACCGCCGTTGAGCTGCATGTACTGGCTGGCGTAAGGCATGTTTTGAATTTCATCGTCCGTCATCTGTACGCCGGGAGTACCAAACACGCTATCCCACAGCGAATGACCCAGCCCTTCGGTAGTGGCTGAGCACGCCTGCAGTAGCAGGCAAACCATTATGATCGCTGGTCGCTTCACGACGTTTCTCCGCATTATTGCCGGGTGGCGCGACGCTTACCCGGCCTACAAATCCCACAGACTTTTGGCAATTCCAAAATAACCACACCGAAGTGTGGTTAGAATTAAACGTACCTTTATTACTGGGTACTGGTGGTTGTGGTGGTTGTGGTTCCGGTATTAGAACCATCGCCGCCGCCGGTCGCCGCCAGGGCAACCCCCACCGCAGAACTTACGGTGCTCACGCTGGTTGCGGAGGAACTTCCTGCCGAAACCGACGCGGCAGCCGACCCTGCAGCCTCACCCACCTGAACGGGGGCGGCATAGACAGAGGTCGCCGCAAGCGCAGATATAGCCCAAAGGCCATACAGAACTTTTTTCATCACAAATTCCCTTCATTGTATGAATGGAGATTTACCCAAAAGAATTTCGGGCGAGATCGAGTATACACAAGCGAAGTTTGTAAATTAGATCGAGAGGGAATTTAGGATAATTAGATAACGAGAGAAAATATGATTAACAACAAATAATAAAAACAACTTAATTCAAAGAGTTAAAATATAATAATAAAAACACAATACCCGGTAAATCTGAAAATATCAGAGGCAGGATAACGTTGATTGAATTATTTTAGGATTAAGCTCAATTAAAGAGTGAAGTAAAAACGTAGATATCCTGGAGTAATCTTATAAAAAAGCCGATATTAATATCGGCTTTTTTATTTCATTAATGCCGGATGGCGGCGAAACGCATTATCCGGCCTACAGGATATGTGCCAGTAGGCCGGATAAGCGCAGCGCCATCAGGCGCGCCAGGCTTTGTAACGGTTAATCAACCCATTAGTAGAAACATCATGGGAAGAAACAGTTTTATCATCGTTCAGCTCTGGCAGAATGCGGTTCGCCAGCTGTTTGCCCAGCTCAACGCCCCACTGGTCAAAGGTGAAGATGTTCAGGATCGCGCCCTGAGTGAAGATTTTGTGTTCGTACAGCGCAATCAGCGCACCCAGGCTGAACGGCGTGATTTCGCGCAGCAGAATGGAGTTCGTTGGACGGTTACCTTCGAACACTTTGAACGGCACAACGTGCTCAAGCGTAGCCGGATCTTTACCCTGGTCGCGATATTCCTGCTCAACCACTTCACGAGATTTACCAAAAGCCAGCGCTTCGGTTTGCGCGAAGAAATTAGACAGCAGTTTCGGATGGTGATCCGACAGCGGATTGTGGGTGATTGCCGGCGCGATGAAATCGCACGGCACCATTTTGGTACCCTGGTGGATCAGCTGGTAGAACGCATGCTGGCCGTTAGTACCCGGCTCACCCCAGATGATTGGGCCAGTCTGGTAATCCACCGCATTGCCGTTACGGTCAACGTATTTACCGTTGGATTCCATGTTGCCCTGCTGGAAGTAGGCCGCGAAACGGTGCATATACTGGTCATACGGCAGAATCGCTTCGGTTTCGGCACCGAAGAAGTTGTTGTACCAGATACCGATCAGCGCCAGCAGCACCGGCAGGTTTTTCTCAGCCGGGGTGGTGGAGAAGTGTTTGTCCATCGCATGCGCGCCGGAGAGCAGCTCAACAAAATTGTCGAAGCCTACGGACAGGATGATGGACAGGCCGATTGCAGACCACAGGGAGTAACGACCGCCAACCCAGTCCCAGAACTCGAACATATTGGCTGTATCAATACCAAACTCGCCAACCGCTTTACCGTTAGTGGAAAGCGCTGCGAAGTGTTTGGCTACGTGCTTGTTGTCGCCAGCGGTCGCCAGGAACCAGTCGCGCGCGCTGTGGGCGTTGGTCATGGTTTCCTGGGTGGTGAAGGTTTTGGAAGCGACCAGGAACAGCGTGGTTTCCGGGTTCACTTTTTTCAGCACTTCGGCGATGTGCGTACCATCGACGTTCGACACAAAGTGCATGTTCAGGTGATTTTTATACGGACGCAGCGCTTCGGTCACCATGAACGGGCCAAGGTCAGAACCGCCGATACCGATGTTTACTACATCAGTGATGGCTTTGCCGGTATAGCCTTTCCAGCTTCCGGAGATGATCGCTTCAGAGAAAGATTTCATCTTCTCCAGTACCGCATTCACTTCCGGCATCACATCTTTGCCGTCAACGATGATCGGCGTATTGCTACGGTTACGCAGCGCCACGTGCAGCACGGCACGGTCTTCAGTACGGTTGATTTTCTCACCGGAGAACATGGACTTGATGGCACCCGCCAAATCGGTTTCTTTCGCCAGATCCTGCAGTTTAGCCAGCGTCTCTTCAGTGATGCGGTTTTTGGAGAAATCCACCAGCATCAGATCGTCAAACGTCGCGGAAAACTTAGTGAAACGATCGCTATCTTTCGCGAAAAGATCCGCGATAGTAACGTCTTTCATTTCTTCAAAGTGTTTTTGTAGTGCCTGCCAGGCTGAGGTCTGCGTTGGATTGATGTTTTTCATTAGCAATACTCTTCTGATTTTGAGAATTGTGACTGAGATCGATTGTAACGCCAGTCACAGAAAAGTGTGATTGTTTTAATGCCATTGCCAGGGCATCCGCCAAACGTGGCTAAAAAGTATAGCGGTTATCAGCGTTGTTATTAGTACCGTTACTCAACGCAGTTGCAGCATGAAAAATCCGCATAATCCCAGCGTTGACAGTGCAAGCTACACATTTTATTTATAAATACGGTATTTGCATTTGCGCCTGCACCGGTTTTCGTTCTGCCTTATGTGCCATGGTCGCTCTATTCATTCCCTGACACGAGGTAGTTATGACTGATGTAGTTGTCTCCAAGTTTGGTGGTACCAGCGTGGCGGATTTTGATGCCATGAATCGCAGCGCTGATGTAGTGCTTTCTGATGCTAACGTCCGTGTGGTGGTACTTTCCGCTTCTGCGGGAATCACCAACCTGCTGGTCGCACTGGCTGAAGGGCTGGAGCCAACCGCGCGCTTCGAAAAACTCGATGCCATTCGTCAAATTCAGTTCAATATTCTGGAACGCCTGCGTTATCCAAACGTGATCCGTGAAGAGATCGAACGTCTGCTGGAAAACATCACCACACTGGCAGAAGCGGCGTCACTGGCGACCTCAACCGCGCTGACCGACGAACTGGTCAGCCACGGTGAACTGATGTCTACCCTGCTGTTCGTCGAGATCCTGCGTGAACGCAACGTGCAAGCGCAGTGGTTTGACGTGCGTAAAGTGATGCGCACCAACGATCGTTTTGGTCGTGCAGAACCCGACGTCACGGCGCTGGCTGAACTGGCAACGCTCCAGTTGGCCCCGCGTCTGAGCGAAGGTCTGGTGATTACTCAGGGCTTTATCGGCAGTGAAGGCAAGGGCCGCACCACCACGCTGGGACGTGGCGGCAGCGATTATACCGCCGCCTTACTGGCAGAAGCCCTACACGCAACGCGCGTTGATATCTGGACCGACGTTCCCGGCATCTACACTACCGATCCACGCGTAGTTCCGGCTGCACAGCGTATTGATGAAATCGCCTTTGAAGAGGCCGCGGAAATGGCGACCTTTGGCGCGAAAGTGCTGCATCCGGCAACCCTGTTGCCAGCCGTACGTAGCGATATTCCTGTGTTTGTGGGCTCCAGTAAGGATCCAAAAGCAGGCGGTACGCTGGTATGTAATAAAACCGCGAATCCACCGCTGTTCCGGGCGCTGGCATTACGCCGTAAGCAGACGCTGCTGACACTGCATAGCCTGAATATGCTGCACTCTCGCGGCTTTTTGGCGGAAGTGTTCGGCATCCTGGCACGCCACAATATCTCGGTCGATTTAATTACCACATCCGAAGTCAGCGTGGCGCTGACGCTGGATACCACTGGTTCAACGTCCACCGGCGATACACTGTTAACACAGTCTCTGCTGATGGAACTGTCTGCCCTGTGTCGGGTTGAAGTGGAAGAAGGCCTGGCGCTGGTGGCGTTGATTGGCAATGACCTGTCCAAAGCCTGTGGCGTGGGTAAAGAGGTGTTCGGCGTACTGGAGCCATTCAACATTCGAATGATTTGCTACGGCGCGTCCAGCCATAACCTGTGCTTCCTGGTACCCGGTACTGAAGCCGAGCAGGTGGTACAGAAGCTACACCATAATTTGTTTGAATAAGTAGACGTCAACGCCCGATGGTTCTTAGGCCATCGGGCATTTTCACCGCATCACCGTGCCATATAGCAGCCTGTCCAATTCCCTCACATCCCCTTCCCGGCTGTCTGGTAAGGTTGGCGGGATTTCTCCTCTCTCCAGTTCGGCGCGGATAAACGCATGTAACAATGGACGACGCGGACCATACTCAGCCTCACCTGACCGCTGTTTGCGCGCCAGCAATTCGTCGATTTCCTGACGCAATGGCGCATCCAGTTCACTTCCCGCCAGCAGGTCGGCAAAACGCATCGGCGGTACGCCCTTGCCCGCTTCCACCCAACGCACCGCCAACAGGGGTCGCAGAACGTAGAAGTACTTCTTCAATCGCACGTCGTCACCTTGCAGATAGCCACGGAAGTTTTTCCGCGCCATCGAGTAGTAGTGCCAGCGGGCACGTAGCGGAGAAAACCATTTGGGCACCAACGCTTTCAGCGCCGAAACGGTCACTTCATCCTGCTGATAGACAACTGGCGAATCCAGCCACTCGATAAGCGTCGGGTTTGCGCCTTTGAGTAACCCCAGCGCCTTGCGCCATTCCCAGCCGCACACGTCCAGCTCATCATCTATCGGCAGCTCGATAACATCGCGAGGCGCTTCGACCCGCAGATACCATTCAGGGGGATGAACATAGAGAAATCGCACGTCGTAGTCGCTGTCCGGCGAGGCAAATCCCCAGCCACGGCTGCCGGATTCACAGGCATACAGCACCCTGACGCCATAGCGCTGCTCAACCTCTTTTAGCTGGCGCAATACCCTTTCACGCATTGCGCCGTCCACTGTGTTGTAGCTCATTATTCTTATCCTTTTATGTTCACAAGACCGTGCAGCACCTGATCCAGGCCCCCGAACACCGAGATTTTATCGATACGCTCAGCAACTCTTTCGAGGGTTTCCAGTTCTTTTAAGCGCAGCGCTACCGGGTTGTTTTCCATCACTTTTGCCGTATTTAACAGCGATCGCGTGGCGGCAGTCTCTTCACGACGTCGGATCACGTTGGCCTGGGCGGATTTTTCCGCTTCAACCAGTTGCGATAAAATAGCCTTCATATCGCCGGGCAGGACAATATCCTTCACCCCCAGTGAAGCCACCTCAATACCAAACGGCGTCATACGGGCTTTCACCTGCGCGCTCACCACTTCATCGATCACCTGCTTATCTTCCAGCAATTCGTCCAGCGTGCGCGTTCCCACCGCTTCACGCAGCGCAAACTGCAATTCACGGTAAAGGTGATCCAGCGGTTTAGTCAGTTGACCAAATGCCAGCAACACATCGCTATAACGCCAGTTCGCCGCCAGGTTTAAACGCAGGTTGGCCTTATCTTTGGTCAGTATCTCCTGGCCGCCAACCTCCAGCACCTGCAAACGGGTATCCACCACTTCCGCTTCAATCAGATGGTTTACCTTCCAGTATGCGGTTAACCCCGGCAGCAACAGCGCCTGAGTTTCACCATCAATTTTCAGTACACCGACGTGCCACGCCGGGACCTGCACCGTTAAGATAGCTTCACGACCTTTCACCGCACCGCTGCGACGTGGCTGTAATACTGCGTTCATCACGTCAACAGGAACCAAAACCTGACGTGTATCCATCCGTACCAGCTTCAGCGCTTCATCGGCCTGCCAGTACAGACGGCGCGTTGCCGGTGGCAAAATTTCCTGCAAGACGCCGTTCACATACAGCGCACCTGCTTCAGTATCGGTTAAATCAGCCACCACACAGTACTGCTCCACCCATGCAGGCTGGAAGCGACGTAAATACTCCGCGAGCGCTTCCGGAATTTCGCTGCCATCGGTATTGATTACCAGAACGTCCGGAGTGTTAAACCATGGCAAACGGTGCTCACCTGCATTCAGTACCTGATAGTAATCACCCTGTCGGGATAACAGGCCAAGCTGGCCTTTACGAATAGTGATTTTTTTCATCATTTTTTATTCCTTATTGTGAGTCAGGTGCGGGTGCAGGGGCGAAGCGACAGGGGAATTCCTTTTTGCCTGTCACACGGCATCATTACCGGCAGCCTGTTCTGGAGCGTGCTAACTGCGCATCACTCCGCTTTATTTCTATGATTAACAACCAGTTTTCATTCGGGGATGAAATTGGGAATCGAACCCACTGTGTGTCATCGGCTGACGGAACACTCCCGGAAAACAGCCTGTGCCGTTCCTGACGTGCCGGCGGGGTTTAACCCCCTGCGCTTTCAGCGTGATTGACGAAAGTGTTATTGCCAGAAGCGTGCCAGGAATTAAAACAGGCATATTTAATTTTTAATTAATTGATTTTTATTATTTTAATTATTAACACCAATAATGGCGGTTGTCTCGACGGGTTAATTTTTTTATCTTTTATTCTCTTATTTATCTTTTTGGATAAACCATGAAAAAGCGACGGGTAGTGATTGGCGTACTGGGTACGGTGCTCGATAAGCGCGGCAAGCGGGCCAATCGGTTTAAGAAGTGGCGACCCACGGTTGGGCTATGCCAACAACCCGATTTCCCTGTCTACAGGCTGGAACTCCTCCACCAACCACGCGATGAGAGCATGGCGCAAAGGTTGATTGAAGACGTCGCGCTGCTTTCGCCGCACACCCAGGTTCGCCCGCATGCCGTCACCATTAACGATCCGTGGGACTTTGAAGAGGTCTACGCCGCGTTTCTCGACTTTGCCACGCATTATGAATTTGATACGGAAAACGAAGAGTATCTGGTGCACATCACCACCGGCACTCACGTGGCACAAATCTGCTGGTTTTTGCTGACAGAAGCGCGCTACCTGCCCGCCAGCCTGCTGCAAACCGGCCCCGCGCCACGCGGTTCATCAGATGAGGCCATCGCCGCTGGCGTCTGCTCGGTTATCGATCTCGATTTAAGCCGCTACGCCACGCTCACCAGTCGTTTTCAGCGCGAACAGCAGCAGTCGGTCTCTTTTCTGAAAGCCGGGATTGATACGCACAACGCCACCTTCAATAAACTGATCGATCGCATTGAGCGGGTCGCTCTGCGTTCGACCGACCCGATCCTGCTCACCGGCCCTACCGGCGCGGGTAAATCCTTCCTGGCGAAACGTATTTTTCAGCTACGCCAGTCGCGGCATCTGGTGGCGGGAAAACTGGTGGCGGTTAACTGCGCGACCTTGCGCGGCGATAATGCAATGTCCACGCTGTTCGGTCATGTGAAAGGGGCGTTTACCGGTGCGCTCACGGCGCGTAGCGGATTACTGCGAGAGGCCGATGGCGGCGTGCTGTTTCTCGATGAGATAGCCGAATTAGGGCTGGACGAGCAGGCCATGCTACTCAAAGCAATTGAAGAAAAAACCTTTTTCCCGTTTGGGTCAGACAAAGAAGTACGCAGCGATTTTCAGCTGATTGCCGGCACCCATCGCGACATGCGGCAATGGGTCGCTGAAGGCCGTTTTCGCGAGGATCTCTACGCGCGTATCAACATGTGGTGCTTCGCCCTGCCCGGTCTGGCGCAGCGGCGGGAAGATATCGCGCCGAACGTCGAGTATGAGCTGCAACGTTTCTCCAACAGCAAACAGACGCAAATCCGTTTCGATAAAGAAGCCCGCGCTTCCTATCTGGCATTTGCCTGCTCCCCACAGGCGCAATGGCGCGGCAACTTTCGCGAACTCAGTTCATCCATCGCGCGCATGGCGACGCTTGCCGAACAAGGTCGCATCACCTTATCCCTTGTCGAAGAAGAGATTGCGCTGCTAAAGGAGAGTTGGCAGATAGCAACTCCGCAGCCTGAACTGAATATGGACATTGACCTGTTCGATCGCCGCCAGTTAGAAACGGTACTGGAAGTGTGCCGCCGCTGCGCGTCGCTGTCGGAAGCCGGACGCGAACTGTTTGCCGTCTCACGGCAGAAAAAAGCCAATCCTAACGATGCAGACCGCCTGCGCAAATATCTCGCTCGTTTCGGGCTAAGCTGGGAAAGCGCTCGCAGCGATCAGATACAATGAAACAATATCTAGATCTAATATTACCCAATCTGAACTGTTACTGGTTTTCCTAACTTCACCAGCATCATGACCAGCGCATCAAGGGTAAATTTGTTGGTTTTCTGATTAACAACATCTGAAACACGGGGCCGGGAAATATTCAGTTTCACAGCAGCTTCCGCTTGTTTCAGATGGTTTTCATGAATCCATCCGGAAATTTCTTGCATCAACTGCTGCTTCAGGAGAATGAGTTGTTCTACCTCACATTCAGCATCATGCTTTAGGCTCTTCGCTTCCGCTTCTGCAAATCCCAGTTCGGCAAAAATATTGACATCCGGAGAGGTTACATGGCGAACCTTATTATCAACGGTATTGTTCATTTCTGATTCCTGTCTTCTTACAAAGCCGTTCGATATCTAACTTTAGCAATGTGGTTATCGTGCTCAGAAGTACGTTTTGTCTTTTTATTGAAGCAATGCAATACATAGACCGCGTTAGCATAGCGAGCAATGTAGATGATTCGGTATGCGCCAGATTCATACCTGAGCCTTACCTCCTCAACACCGCGACCTATCTCTGGCATCGGCTTCCAGTCAGCAGCTTCTAATCCCGCCTGTAAACGATGTGAAAACCAGCGGTTTTACGTATATCTTCAGGAAAGCTTCGTAAATCATCAAATGAACTGCCAATCCAGACAATGGGCTTTAAGGCTCGCCTTATTGAAAGCATAACACATCCTTGTATAAAATTTTATACAAACAATAAAATGTGTAACCCACACGTTTTCCTGTCATTACGCTAAATCAGAATAGAAATTCCGTCACTTCAACAAGCTATATTTTGCGAGGCTCTTTCAGGATTAGTTTTATTCTGCACGAATTACCGTACACTGAGGATATCGGCTAACAGAGGGCACCCGTATGGCACTCCCCCGCATTACCCAAAAAGAGATGACCGAGCGCGAACAGCGTGAACTGAAAACGCTGCTTGACCGCGCGCGCATTGCACATGGTCGCCTGCTGACCAACGCTGAAACAAACAGCATCAAGAAAGAGTACATCGATAAACTGATGGCCTTGCGCGAAGCAGAAGCTAAAAAAGCCCGCCAATTGAAGAAAAAGCAGGCTTATAAACCGGATTCAGAGGCGTCATTTTCCTGGTCGGCGAATACACCAACGCGCGGCAGACGTTAACGTCCTTTCTTCTTACGCCCCGGTGAGATAAAACGCTTGCCGTTTGCCGCCGGGCGCGATTTCTCTTTCTCCGCCGATTTTTCAATTTTCACTACCGGGCGCTTAATGCCTGCGGTTTTTGGCTTCGCTTTCGCCTTCGGTTTGGCCTCTGAGGACGAGTTCTCAATCAACTTGAACAGATCGATCAGTTCGTCATCCGTCAGGTCGCGCCATTCACCAAGCGGCAGGCCGGACAAGCCAACGTTCATGATACGCGTACGCTCAAGTTTGGTAACTTCATAGCCAAAGTGTTCGCACATACGACGGATCTGACGGTTCAGCCCCTGAATCAGCGTGATGCGAAACACAAACGGCGCTTCTTTCTTCACCTTACATTTCTTGGTGACGGTACCGAGGATTGGCACACCAGCCCCCATACCACGGATAAAGTCATCAGTGACCGGCTTATCTACCGTCACCAGATACTCTTTTTCGTGATCGTTACCGGCACGCAGGATTTTATTCACCAGGTCGCCGTGGTTGGTCAGAAAGATTAGCCCCTGGGAATCTTTATCCAGACGGCCAATGGGGAACACGCGCTTGCTGTGATTCACGAAATCAACAATGTTGTCGCGTTCGCTGTCTTCGGTGGTGCTGACAATTCCTACCGGCTTGTTCAGCGCGATAAAAACCAGATCTTCCGCTTCACGCGGCTCAATCAACCGACCATTCACTTTTACGACGTCGCCAGGCATCACCTGATCGCCGATGGTGGCGCGTTTACCATTCAGGAAGACATTCCCTTGTTCGATAAAGCGATCCGCCTCGCGACGCGAGCAGATTCCGCTTTCACTGATGTATTTATTTAATCGGATGGATGAGTCGGGCAGCATAATTTCTCCTGTATACACTTCATCCTTCAAGCCGTCTCTGCGTTGGCTGCCCTCACTTACCCTGGTCACATAGTTATCTATGCTCCCAGGAATTCGTTCCCTTGCCGCCTTGATACAACTTGAATACTTTTGTGTATTAAAAGCGAAATATACCCTACCTTGCGGACGATAAAAAATAATCGTGTTCGACTGCCCACGCGCTATTTGTGATCCGTCACACCTTTTGACACAAAAGTGTCAGCGATCCATCCCTGCAATTTTGTTGGGTGAAAACAAGCAGAATCAATACATTAGAGAGACAAGCACATATGTGCCGACAGCACGCCATCACCACATCAAATGTGCAACACAATCGGTCATTACAGGGCACTGAAATAAGTGAAAATAGCTTTGAGATGGAGAACAGTTGGGGTTATATCAGATCAAGAAGACAATTTCGTGATTTGCACAAATGTGCAGGAGTCCAAAAATGGCGACGGAAAACAGCGATGATATCCGCCTAATCGTAAAGATAGCGCAGCTGTATTACGAACAGGATATGACACAAGCGCAAATCGCCCGCGAGCTGGGTATTTACCGCACCACGATCAGCCGTTTGCTAAAACGTGGACGCGAGCAGGGTATCGTCACCATCGCCATTAATTACGACTACAACGAAAATCTGTGGCTGGAACAGCAGCTAAAACAGAAATTTGGCCTGAAAGAAGCGGTGGTGGTCTCCTGCGACAGTGAACAGGAAGACGAACAACTCACCATGATGGGTGTGCACGGTGCACAGTTGCTGGAACGCTTACTGGAACCTGGGGACATTATCGGGTTCTCATGGGGCCGCGCGGTGCGGGGACTGGTGGAAGGGTTATCCCCTGCCAGCCAGTCGCGCCAGCTGATCTGCGTGCCGATTATCGGCGGACCGTCCGGCAAGCTTGAAAGCCGTTACCACGTCAATACGTTGACCTACGGCGCTGCGGCAAAGCTTAAAGGGGAATCACACCTGGCAGATTTCCCGGCACTGCTGGAAAACCCGCTGATCCGTAACGGGATCATGCAGTCACGACATTTTAAATCGATTTCCGCTTATTGGGATAATCTGGACATCGCGCTGGTTGGGATTGGATCTCCGGCAATACGTGATGGCGCCAACTGGCACGCTTTTTACGGCAGTGAAGAGAGTGATGACCTGCATGCTCGCCAGGTCGCCGGAGACATTTGCTCGCGCTTTTACGATATCAACGGTGCAACCGTAGAAACCAATATGAGTGAAAAGACGCTCTCCATCGAAACCAATAAATTAAAACAGACGCGTTACTCCATTGGCATTGCAATGGGTGAAGAAAAATACAGTGGGATATTAGGCGCATTACGTGGGAATTATATTAACTGTTTAGTCACCAACAGCCATACCGCTGAATTATTGTTGAAGTAAATAAATTCTAATTGGTCCTGCCATAATTAATTTTATGTGGGATCCCCTTATCTGAAATCGGGAGTTAATTATGCAAACGTGGTTAAACTTGCAGGGCAAAGTCATTATTGTTACCGGTGGTGCATCCGGAATTGGGCTGGCGATTGTTGAAGAGTTATTAGCGCAGGGCGCTAATGTGCAAATGGCGGATATTCACGGTGGTGACGGTAAATATGAAGGCCACAATGGATATCATTTCTGGCCGACAGATATTTCCAGCGCCAAAGAAGTTAATCATACCGTTACCGAAATTATCCACCGCTATGGGCGTATCGATGGTTTGGTGAATAACGCAGGCGTTAATTTTCCGCGGCTGCTGGTCGATGAAAAAGCACCCGCCGGGCAATATGAACTCAACGAAGCCGCTTTTGAAAAAATGGTGAATATCAACCAAAAAGGTGTGTTCTTAATGTCGCAAGCAGCGGCACGCCAAATGGTAAAACAGCGTAACGGCGTGATTGTGAATGTCTCTTCAGAAAGCGGGCTGGAAGGTTCAGAGGGCCAAAGTTGCTATGCCGCCACCAAAGCCGCATTGAATAGCTTTACCCGTTCCTGGTCGAAAGAGTTGGGCAAACACGGCATTCGTGTGGTGGGCATTGCACCTGGCATTCTGGAAAAAACCGGACTGCGGACCCCCGAATATGAAGAAGCGCTGGCCTGGACTCGCAACATTACCGTCGAACAGCTGCGCGAGGGCTACACCAAGAACGCGATCCCAATTGGTCGCTCAGGGCGCTTAAGCGAAGTCGCTGATTTTGTTTGTTATCTTTTGTCTGAGCGCGCCAGTTACATAACCGGAGTAACCACTAACATTGCGGGCGGAAAAACCCGCGGCTAAGGAGGTTTTATGGTCAATGCAATCTTCTGTGCTCACGGCAAACTGGCCTGCGCCATGCTGGAATCGGTACAGATGGTCTACGGTGATGCCAACGTTGAAGCCGTGGCATTTGTCCCCGGAGAGAACGCCAGCGACATCGTGGAAAAGCTGAAAAAGTTAGTAAGTATTCACACTGTCGATGAATGGCTGATTGCCGTCGATTTGCAGTGTGGCAGTCCCTGGAATGCTGCCGCGACGCTGGCGTTGCACAATCCGGCGATACGGGTCATTAGCGGGTTATCACTGCCGTTGGCGCTGGAGCTGGTAGACAACCAAAGCAGTATGAATGTGGATGAACTGTGCGAACACCTGACGACCATTGCTCAACAAACCTGTGTCGTCTGGAAACATCTGGAAACGGCCGAAGAGGATTTCTGATGAACATTACCCTTGCTCGTATTGATGACCGCCTGATCCACGGTCAGGTCACCACCGTCTGGTCGAAGGTGGCAAATGCCCAACGGATTATTATCTGTAATGACGACGTTTATAACGATGAAGTACGTCGTACATTATTACGTCAGGCCGCCCCGCCGGGAATGAAAGTGAACGTTGTTAATATCGAAAAGGCGGTCGCAGTTTACCATAATCCGCAATACCAGAACGAAACCGTTTTTTATCTATTTACCCGCCCGCAGGATGCATTAGCAATGGTAAAACAAGGGGTAAAAATTACCACATTAAATATTGGCGGCATGGCCTGGCGACCAGGTAAAAAACAATTAACCAAAGCCGTTTCTTTAGATAACGACGATATTCATGCGTTTCGTGAGTTAGATAAACTGGGTGTCACGCTGGATTTACGCGTCGTCGCATCCGATCCATCTATTAATATTCTCGAAAAAATAGAAGAACAATCGTTCGCTGAATAAATAAAAATGCCTGTGTACTTATGCTTTAACAGGCAGGGATGATCACATTCACAAGGTGACATATTATGGAAATAAGTACCCTACAAATTATCGCCATATTTCTATTTTCCTGTATTGCAGGAATGGGCAGCGTGCTGGATGAGTTCCAGACCCACCGTCCGCTAATTGCTTGTACCGTTATCGGCCTGATCCTCGGTGATTTAAAAACCGGGATTATGCTCGGCGGCACGCTGGAGTTAATCGCTCTTGGCTGGATGAACGTCGGCGCAGCCCAGTCTCCCGATTCGGCGCTCGCCAGTATTATCTCCGCCATTCTGGTTATCGTCGGTCAGCAAAGCATTGCTACCGGTATCGCCATCGCCCTGCCGGTGGCGGCGGCAGGCCAGGTACTGACGGTATTCGCCCGTACTATCACCGTGGTGTTCCAGCACGCGGCGGATAAAGCCGCCGAAGACGCCCGCTTTCGTACCATCGACATGCTGCACGTTTCCGCTCTCGGTGTACAGGCGCTGCGCGTTGCCATTCCTGCATTAATCGTCTCGCTGTTTGTCAGCGCCGATATGGTCAGCAATATGCTCAACGCCATTCCGGAATTCGTCACCCGCGGATTGCAGATTGCCGGTGGCTTTATCGTGGTGGTCGGCTACGCCATGGTGCTGCGCATGATGGGGGTGAAATACCTGATGCCCTTCTTCTTCCTCGGGTTTATCGCTGGGGGTTATCTCGATTTGAGCCTGCTGGCTTTCGGTGGGGTTGGCGTGATTATCGCGCTGGTCTACATCCAGTTGAACCCACAGTGGCGTAAAGCCGAACCGCAGGCGCAACCCGCCTCTTCTCAAGCTATCGATCAGCTTGATGACTAATGGAGCCAGCCATGGAACAGAAAAAACTGACCAAATCCGACCTGTTTAGCATGTTCGTTCGCTCCAACCTGCAACAGGCGTCATTCAACTTTGAACGCATTCATGGGCTGGGCTTTTGCTACGACATGATCCCTGCCATCAAGCGCCTGTATCCGCTGAAAGAAGACCAGGTTGCAGCACTCAAACGGCACCTGGTGTTCTTCAATACCACACCTGCCGTTTGCGGCCCGGTGATTGGCGTGACAGCCGCGATGGAAGAAGCTCGCGCCAACGGTGCGGAAATTGACGACGGTGCCATCAACGGTATCAAAGTTGGGCTGATGGGTCCGCTGGCCGGCGTCGGCGATCCGCTGGTATGGGGAACGCTGCGCCCGATTACCGCCGCGCTCGGCGCATCGCTGGCGCTGTCCGGTAACATTCTCGGCCCACTATTGTTCTTCTTTATTTTCAATGCAGTACGTCTGGCAATGAAGTGGTACGGCTTACAGCTTGGCTTTCGTAAAGGGGTCAACATCGTCAGCGACATGGGCGGCAACCTGCTGCAGAAACTGACCGAAGGCGCATCGATTCTCGGCCTGTTTGTGATGGGAGTATTGGTCACCAAATGGACCAGCATCAACGTGCCGCTGGTGGTATCGCAAACGCCTGGCGCAGACGGCGCCACCGTCACCATGACCGTGCAGAACATTCTCGACCAACTCTGCCCCGGCCTGCTGGCGTTGGGTCTGACGCTGCTGATGGTGCGTCTGCTCAACAAGAAAATTAATCCGGTATGGCTAATCTTCGCCCTGTTTGCGCTGGGAATTATCGGTAACGCACTGGGCTTCCTGTCCTGATTTTTCGCTCCGGCAATGCCGGGGCAACTTCAACAAATAGTCCTCGAAAGAGGAAGAGGTGGTAACAATGCAAACAACAACAGCTTTACGTCTTTATGGTAAACGCGATCTGCGCCTGGAAACTTTCGACCTTCCTGAAATGCGGGATGACGAAATTCTGGCCTCAGTCGTAACCGACAGCCTGTGCCTTTCTTCCTGGAAAGAGGCTAACCAGGGCGAGAACCACAAAAAGGTGCCGGACGATGTGGCCACCAACCCGATCATCATCGGTCATGAGTTTTGCGGCGACATTATTGCCGTAGGCAAAAAATGGCAGCATAAGTTTCAGCCCGGCCAGCGCTATGTCATTCAGGCTAACCTGCAACTGCCGGATCGCCCGGACTGTCCCGGCTACTCCTTCCCGTGGGTGGGCGGTGAAGCCACGCACGTCATCATTCCTGATGAAGTCATGGAGCAGGACTGCCTGTTGGCCTACGAAGGTGAAACCTATTTTGAAGGTTCGCTGGTTGAGCCGCTATCCTGCGTGATTGGCGCATTCAACGCCAACTATCACCTGCAGGAAGGCTCTTATAACCATAAGATGGGCATTCGTCCGCAGGGACATACACTGATACTCGGCGGCACCGGTCCGATGGGACTACTGGCGATCGACTATGCACTGCATGGCCCGGTTAACCCGGCGCTGCTGGTGGTAACCGACACCAATAACGACAAGTTGAGCTACGCCCGCAAGCACTATCCATCAGAACCACAAACGTTGATCCATTATCTCCACGCCCAGGATGCGAGTTATGACACCTTGATGGCGCTGAGCGGCGGGCACGGGTTTGATGACATCTTTGTGTTTGTGCCCAACGAACAACTGGTTACGCTGGCCTCTTCCCTGCTGGCTGCCGATGGTTGCATGAACTTCTTTGCTGGTCCGCAGGATAAGCAGTTTAGCGCGCCGATTAACTTCTACGACGTACACTACGCCTTCACCCATTATGTTGGGACGTCTGGCGGCAATACCGACGACATGCGCGCGGCGGTAAAACTGATCGAAGAGAAGAAAGTCCAGGCGGCAAAAGTGGTGACGCACATTCTGGGGTTAAATGCGGCAGGTGAAACAACGCTGGAACTGCCAAAAATCGGCGGCGGGAAAAAACTGGTTTATACCGGCAAAGCCTTACCATTAACCGCGCTCACGCAGATTGATGATCCAGCCTTGCGCGATATCCTGGAGCGTCATCAGGGGGTCTGGTCGCAGGAAGCCGAACAGTACATATTGTCTCACGCCGAGGAAATTTAACATGATTAACCGCGACACCCAGTTGTGCATGTCGCTTGCCGGTCGCCCCGGCAACTTTGGCACTCGCTTTCACAACTATCTGTATGAAAAATTAGGGTTAAATTTTATCTACAAAGCCTTTACCACGCAGGATATTGAGGCCGCAGTGAAAGGCGTTCGCGCGCTGGGTATCCGCGGTTGCGCGGTATCAATGCCGTTTAAAGAGAGCTGCATGCCGTTTCTGGATGCCATCGATCCTTCCGCAAGCGTCATTGATTCCGTCAATACCATCGTCAATGACAACGGTACGCTGACAGGATTTAACACCGACTATATTGCGGTAAAAAGCCTGATTGCCAGCCACCAGCTCGATAGCAGAGCTCGCGTCATGATTCGCGGCAGCGGCGGCATGGGCAAAGCCGTCATCGCCGCGTTTCGCGATGCCGGTTTTCGCAATGTGATTATTGCCGCACGTAATCGCGAGAGCGGCCCGACGCTGGCAAAACAGTACGGTTTCCAGTGGCAGCCGCAGTCGGATGGAATTGCCTGCGATATTCTGGTCAACGTGACGCCCGTCGGCATGGCGGGTGGTAAAGAAAGCCATGAGCTGGCCTACAGCGAAGCGATGGTCGCTGCCGCCAGCGTAGTGTTTGACGTCGTCGCCCTGCCGCCAGAAACACCGGTGATTAAGCTGGCACAGCAGTTGGGTAAAAAGACCATCAGCGGTGCAGAGGTGATTGCCTTACAGGCTGTAGAGCAATTCGCCATGTACACCGGCATGCGCCCGGATGACGCGCTGATTGCCGAAGCCGCAGAATTTGCGCGGGCGGGGTAACGAAGCAGGAACAGAGCGCCAGGGATGGGCGCTCTGTTTATTTTAGGTACTATGCAACAGCAAACAATTGCTGGTCAGCTTTCGCTTCCAACTGCGCCAAAGCGGGAATCAACTGGCTGATGTTTACCAGACTGTGTCCTAACTGGCATACGCTCTCATAGGCAAAATGTTCCTGACCTTCACCTGACATAGTCAGCAGGCTCTCGCCCATAAAATTCAGCGTATGGTACAACCCTGCCAGCGCCTCTTCACAACCAAACGATAGCGCCAGATTTTCTTCGGTGGTGAGATGGCGACAATCAAGATGGCGGAACGCCTCGGCGAGTGGAAAATAAAGCAAGTCAGCTTGCGGTATGAGAGAAGAAGACGCAAAACAGGCGTTAGTGGTACTATTAGCATCAGCCATAGCATTACCTCGTATAATGTTGTGGTTAGAAGCTCGGTATGTGTTCGCGCACTGCCGGGCTTCGTTGTTTCTGTAAGACAATTGACTTACACTTGTCTTACGATCATCAATGTAAATCAGGTGTCAGACACATGTCAACGGTAGAATTCAAAAAGAAAGGTAACAAACAAATCGCGTTACGTGTCGAGCCGGAACTGGAAGCAGGGATCCAGAAAGCGCTTTCAATGGATGGTGACGCGTCAATATCCGCATGGATTAAGCGAATTATTAGGAAAGAACTGAAGCAGAAAGGGATTGAAGTATAGAAGTTGGTATTTCTGGCTTGTAAGAGTAGTGTGTCATCACACATCTCGTATAATCAAGGTGCCAACACACATGAACGAAAGAAGAGGCAATCCCCCGTTTCAATTCCGTCTGGATCCGGAACTGCGCAAAGCGATGGAAGAAGCACAGCGGCAGGATGGCGATGAATCGTTGGCAGCCTGGATTAAACGTGTGATTAGAAAAGAGCTGAAGCAGAAAGGGATCGAAGTCTAGCGATCAGAATTATGTATCGTTTTCTGAAGAACACCTCTACCGCTCGTTTAGTGAGAAAGGAAACCCGACGCTGAAAACCACGCTGGCAGTGATGAAGGCGCTCGGTATTGGATTGACGGTTAAGGTTTAAAGTTGGATATCAGCCAAATTTCACTTTCAGCTTTCCTGACATATTGCCCTCTTCCCCGACAACAATCTCTACATCACGGCCCAGTCTCACCAGGCATTCGAGCATCTTTGCTTCACTGATACCACGAAACTGACCACGTAGCAGGTTGGAAAGTTTAGGCTGCGTCATTCCCAGTAGCTGCGCAGCCTGCTGCTGCGTTAACCCTTTGCGTTGCAAAATCTCACCAATCACCATTGCCAGTTGCGCTTTCAACTGCATCTGTTCTGCGTCATACGCGCCTAAATCGGCGTAAACATTACCGCTACTAGCTTCCACTTCATGTGACATATCCACTCTCCTGCGCATGGCGCTGTGCAGCCTTGAGCCGCTGATAAATCAGGTCAATTTCAGGTTTCGGGGTTGCCTTCCCGGAAACGGATTTCTTCTGAAAAACATGGAGAACATAAACCGCATTTTTCAACTGGATGGTGTAAACCGCCCGCCAGGCGCTACCGTGGTAATCCTCAACGACCTCCAGAACCCCTGCTCCACCAAATCCTTTTAATGGTTTAGTCTGTGAATGCTGTTTACCCTGCTGCGCAAGCCAAAGAGCAAAACCAAACGTATCCCGAACGTGTTCTGGCATTGCAAGCAAGTCTTTTCTGGCCTGCCCAACCCAGTAAAGTGGTTTCGTCATCCTTTCTCCTTAATTATACCCATTTAGGTATAAAACGCCATTACCCACCAGAAGAATAAATCAACAATCGCCCTTTCAGTCGAAATAAAACGCCAGTCTGCGAGGCGCTTTCCAGAACCTCACTTCCAACATCGTGAGCCATATCAGTGAGGCGTTAGACTGATAGTGGTAGCATGACCGCGGTTTGTAATTTTCTGATTACATGGAGAAATGATGGAACTGCTTTTATTGAGTAACTCGACGCTGCCGGGCAAAGGCTGGATGGAACATGCGCTGCCGCTGATCGCAGAGCAACTGAATGGTCGCCGTACGGCGGTGTTTATTCCGTTCGCCGGCGTGACGCAAACCTGGGATGAGTACACGGCGAAAACGGCAGCCATCTTTGCGCCAATGGGCGTCAATGTTACGGGTATTCATACCGTTGCCGATCCAATTGCAGCCATTGAAAACGCCGAGCTGGTGATTGTCGGCGGCGGGAATACCTTCCAGTTGCTGAAAGAGAGTCGTGAGCGCGGGTTGCTGGCGCCGATCGTGGATGTCGTCAAACGCGGTGCGCTGTACATCGGCTGGAGCGCGGGTTCCAACCTTGCCTGCCAGACCATCCGCACCACCAACGACATGCCGATTGTCGATCCCAAAGGTTTTGATGCGCTGGGTCTGTTCCCGCTGCAGATTAACCCACATTTCACCAACGCGCTGCCGGAAGGCCACAAAGGCGAAACGCGTGAACAGCGTATCCGCGAACTGCTGGTTGTGGCACCGGAGCTGACGGTGATTGGCTTGCCGGAAGGTAACTGGATCAAAGTGAGTAACGGTAAGTCCGTGCTCGGCGGTCCGAACACCACGTATATCTTTAAAGCGGGTGAAGAGGCGGTTGCTGTTGAAGCAGGCCACTGCTTTTAGTTGATTGGTTGTCTGATGCCGGATGGCGGCATAAATGCCTTATCCGGCCTACCGCTTCACCTCACTCAATAATCATCCCGCTCATCGTCTTCATCCGGCTGTTCCAGCACGCTGTAGGCCACGGAGCAAAACAGCGAGTTCAGACGCTGCATATCACCCAACAGTGCCAGGTGCAAGGAGCTGGTCTCGATGCTTTGCACGTTCTGCTGATGCAGACGGTCAACGTGCGCGTGCGAATAACGACGGTTGAGAATACGGAAACGGTGCTTGCTGCGGCGTAGACGACGGGCACTGGTCACATCGCCCGAGAAGAACACCGACATCGCCAGCTGCAGATTGCTGAGCAGCTGATCGTAAAGTGCATCCAGCTCTTTCAGCCCTTCTACCGAGAATGCCCGACGGGCGGCCAGCGACTTATCGGCAATCTCGCTGCCCATACGTTCAACGATATCGGAAGCCTGTTCGAGGTTGAGCGACATTTCGATAATCTCCGCCCAACGGCGTGATTCCTCTTCCGCCAGTTCATCCTTTGGCATCCGCGCCAGATAGAGCTTAATCGCCGTGTACAGCACGTTGATGTCATCCGCCATCCTGCGCAACTCTTTCTCTTCGCGCGGCTCGCCGTGCATCACCTTCTTCAACCCGTCCATCATCTGCTCCATTGCGTCGCCAATACGCAGCGCTTCGCGGGCGGCATTAGCCAGAGCGAGCGTCGGCGTATCCAGCGCACTGACGTCCAGATGTTTGGGCTTCAGATGTGCATCCAGCTCCGGCTCATCGCGGATGATGCGCTTACAAAAACGCGCCATCGGTTCGGCGAACGGCACCATCGCCACGCAGCGAACCAGGTTGTAGAAGACGTGGAAGTAGATAACCAGTTCAGATTTCGGCAGCGGCAGTTCATCCATCAGATTGGCCAGCGGATGAACAAACGGCAGGATAATCAGGCTGCCCACCAGCTTAAACAGCAGGCTGCCGAGCGCCACACGACGAGCAGCAGCATTCGCAGCACTGTTGTTGAGCATCGCCAACAGACCAGAGCCGAGGTTGGCGCCAATCACCAGACACAACGCTACCGGGAACGAGATAATGCCCGCCGCGGTCAGCGTTGCCGTCAACAGTACCGCCGCCAGGCTGGAGTAACTGATAATCGCAAACATGGCGCCAATCAGCGCATCCAGCATGATATCGCCGGTAAGTGAGGCGAAAATAACCTGTACGCCATTAGCCTGAGTGATCGGCGTTACTGCCTGCACAATCAGCTCCAGCGCCAGTAAAATCAGCCCCAGTCCAATACCGACCCGCCCCAGTTGCCCCACACGGGACTGCTTACGGCCGAGAAAGAAGATCACGCCGATAAAAATCAGCAGTGGCGACAGCCAGGAGAGATCGAAGGTCAGGATACGCGCCATCAGCGCGGTCCCCACGTCGGCACCGAGCACAATCACCAGCGCCGGGGTGAGCGCCACGAGATCTTGTGCAACAAACGAGGTCACCAGCATGGTGGTGGCGTTGCTGCTTTGCACCAGCGCCGTCACGCCGATACCCGCACAAAAGGCGAGCGGCTTCTTTTCAACGCTACGGCTGAGCACGGTACGCAAGCGGGCGCCGAAGACGCGCATCACGCCGGTACGCACAATATGCGTACCCCAAACCAGCATCGCGACGGCAGAAAGCAGGTGTAACAGAGTTAACACGGAATCAGGTACTCCTTATCGTTATATGTTCCTGGGCTCGGCGCAGATAGCGTGCCTGATGGCGCTGCGCTTATCAGGCCTACAGAATGTCCCTCGTAGGCCGGATAAGGCGTTTACGCCGCCATCCGGCAAACAGCGCTCGCGAACCTTCTTTCAGTATAAGGGTTTAAACGTAATAAAGAGACAGGGCACTCATTGAGCGCCCTGTTTGTTGTAAAGAAAGATGACAGTTTGTGAATCAGTCGGCGTCGTAGCCGAGGTTCGGCGCTAACCAGCGCTCCACTTCTGCCACGCTCATCCCTTTACGAAAGGCATAATCTTCAACCTGATCGCGCTGGATTTGCGCCACAGCGTAGTACTTGCTGTCCGGATGACTGAAATACCAGCCGGAAACCGACGCACCTGGCCACATGGCGAAGGATTCGGTGAGCTTCATCCCGGTATGCGCCTCCACGTCCAGCAGTTCCCAAATGGTGGCTTTTTCGGTGTGTTCCGGACACGCCGGATAGCCCGGTGCCGGGCGAATCCCCTGGTAGTTTTCGCGGATCAGCTCCTCGTTACTGAGATTCTCATTCGCCGCATAGCCCCAGTAGACTTTACGTACGCGCTCATGCAGATATTCTGCGAACGCTTCCGCCAGACGGTCAGCGATCGCTTTCACCATGATCTTGTTGTAGTCGTCATGCTGGGCTTCGAAAGCATCTGCCAGCGCGTCTTCTTCCAGACCACCAGTGACCGCAAAAGCACCGATATAATCCGCTTTACCGCTCAGTTTCGGCGCAACAAAGTCAGACAAGCAGTAGTTGGCGAAACCGACTTTTTCCGTCTGCTGGCGCAGGTGATGACTCACGTTGATGACGTGCGTACGCGTCTCGTCACGGTAAATCTCGATGTCGTCACCCACGCGGTTGGCCGGGAATAAACCCACCACGCCACGCGGATTCAGCGTCTTCTCAGCGCTGAGTTTATCCAGCATGTCGTTGGCATCTTTGAACAGGCGCTTCGCCTCTTCGCCCACTACTTCATCTTCGAGGATTCGCGGATATTTCCCGGCCAACGACCAGGTCATAAAGAACGGCGTCCAGTCGATGTAGTTGCGCAGGGTTTCGATGCTGGCTTCCACTTCCTGTACGCCCAGACGGTGCGCCACCGGCGGGGTGTAGTTTTCCCAGTCAAAGGCCAGATCGTTGTCGCGGGCAGCCTGTAACGTTACGGGCGGAGTACGCGGTTTCTTACGCGCATGCTGGATACGCACGGTTTCATACTCTTTACGCGTACGGGCGACAAAGTCATCACGCTGGGTGTCAGAGAGCAGCGCAGCGACGACGCCAACGGTACGCGAGGCGTTCTGCACGTACACCGTCGGGCCGCTGTAGTTCTGCTCAATTTTCACTGCGGTGTGCGCTTTCGAGGTGGTCGCGCCGCCAATCAGCAGCGGAATAGTGAAGCCCTGACGCTCCATCTCTTTCGCCACGTTGACCATTTCGTCCAGCGATGGGGTAATCAGCCCGGAAAGGCCAATCAGATCGGCATTCACTTCACGCGCCGTTCTGAGGATTTTCTCCGCGGGCACCATCACGCCAAGATCGACGATTTCGTAATTGTTACATTGCAGCACCACGCCGACGATATTTTTACCGATATCGTGCACATCGCCCTTCACGGTTGCGATGACCATTTTGCCGTTGCTGGAACCTTTCTCTTTGCTGGCCTCAATGTACGGTTCAAGGTATGCCACCGCCTGCTTCATCACGCGAGCGGATTTCACCACCTGCGGCAGGAACATTTTGCCCTCACCGAACAGGTCGCCAACCACGTTCATGCCGTCCATCAGCGGCCCTTCAATAACCTCGATCGGGCGCGCGGCCTGCTGGCGAGCTTCTTCGGTATCCAGCTCAATAAACTCGGTTATGCCTTTCACCAGCGAGTATTCGAGGCGCTTTTTCACGTCCCAACTGCGCCACTCCGCCATCTGGGCATTCGCCGTGTCGTCGGTTTTACTGCCGCGATACTTCTCAGCAAGCTCCAGCAGTCGTTCGGTGCCATCGTCACGGCGGTTGAGGATCACATCTTCAACCGCATCGCGCAGCTCGGTGGGCAGGTCGTCGTAAATTGCCAGTTGTCCGGCGTTGACGATCCCCATGTCCATGCCGTTGCGAATGGCGTAGTAGAGGAATACCGCGTGAATGGCTTCACGTACTGGGTCGTTGCCACGGAACGAGAATGAAACGTTAGAAACGCCGCCGGAGATCAGCGCATGCGGCAGTTCGCGTTTGATGTCTTCACAGGCCCCGATAAAGTCCTGCGCGTAGTTGTTGTGTTCATCAATCCCGGTCGCCACCGCAAAGATGTTCGGGTCAAAGATAATATCTTCCGGCGGGAAGCCCACCTCTTTGGTAAGAATCTTGTACGCCCGACGGCAGATCTCAATTTTGCGCGCGCGGGTGTCGGCCTGGCCCTGCTCGTCAAAGGCCATCACCACCACTGCAGCACCGTAGCGACGCAGCAGCTTCGCGTGATGGATAAAGGTCTCAACCCCCTCTTTCATCGAGATGGAGTTAACGATGCCTTTACCCTGAATGCACTTCAACCCTTTTTCGATTACTTCCCATTTCGAGGAGTCGATCATAATCGGCACGCGGGCGATATCCGGTTCACCGGCAATCAGGTTGAGGAAACGAACCATCGCCGCTTCGGCGTCGAGCATCCCCTCATCCATGTTGATATCGATGATCTGCGCGCCGCTTTCTACCTGCTGGCGGGCGACGTCCAGCGCCTCGCTGTATTTCTCTTCTTTGATCAGGCGCTTAAACTTCGCCGAACCGGTAACGTTGGTACGCTCGCCGACGTTCACAAACAGGCTGTCGTCGCCGATGTTCAGCGGCTCAAGGCCAGACAGACGGCAGGCAACCGGGATTTTCGGCAAGCGGCGTGGCGGCAGTCCGTCCACCGCGCGGCTCATGGCAGCGATGTGTTCCGGCGTGGTGCCACAGCAGCCGCCAACAATATTCAGGAAGCCCGCCTCGGCCCATTCGCGGATTTGCGCCGCCATGGTGTCGGCATCGAGATCGTACTCACCAAAGGCGTTCGGCAGCCCGGCGTTCGGGTGTGCGGTAACGTAGCATTCGGCAATACGCGACAGTTCCTGCACGTACTGGCGCAGCTCGTCCGGACCTAAGGCACAGTTCAGACCAAAAGTCAGCGCATCGGCGTGGCGCAGGGAGTTGTAGAATGCTTCAGTGGTCTGGCCGGAGAGCGTACGCCCGGAAGCGTCGGTGATGGTGCCGGAGAGCATAATTGGCAGCTCAACGCCCAGCGCTTCGAATTCAGTTTTAACCGCGAAAATAGCGGCTTTGGCGTTGAGGGTATCGAAAACGGTTTCAATCAGGATTAGGTCGCTACCGCCTTCCACCAGCGCTTTGGTGGATTCGCGGTAGGCGGCCACCAGCTGATCAAAGGTAATATTACGATAAGCCGGGTCGTTGACGTCGGGCGAGATAGACGCCGTACGGTTGGTTGGGCCAAGCACGCCCGCGACGTAGCGCGGTTTGTCTGGCGTGCGCGCCGTCCATTCGTCTGCCGCCGCGCGCGCCAGTTTGGCTGCCGCAAAGTTGATTTCCGCCGACAGGGATTCCATCTGGTAATCCGCCATGGCGATAGTCGTGGAGTTAAAGGTGTTGGTTTCGATGATGTCCGCGCCCGCCTCGAAGTAGGCGTTGTGAATCGCGGCGATCACCTCCGGTTTGCTGAGCACCAACAGGTCGTTGTTGCCTTTCAGATCGCACGGCCATTCGGCAAAGCGTTCGCCGCGGAAATCCTCTTCGCTCAGACGATATCCCTGGATCATGGTGCCCATACCGCCGTCCAGCACCAGAATACGTTCATTTAACTGCTGACGTAATTGTTCTACTTTGCTGCTCACACTCGCTCCCGACAACGCTCAACCAGACCGAAAAAAACTCAACAGGCCATACTGGCACAAACCTGAAAGGCGGAAAAGAGAACAACGGCCAACATGAGACATGTTCAGCTTCACTCATCCGATCAGTACAGGAATTCTTGCATTATAATTGAATAAAACGAAAATGATTTCCACGATACAGAAAAGGAGTCTGCCATGGTTGCCCCCGTTCCCGCGAAACGCGGTAGAAAACCCGCCGCTACTACTGCGCCCGCAACCGGGCAGGTTCAGTCCCTGACACGCGGCCTGAAGCTACTGGAGTGGATTGCGGAATCCAACGGCAGCGTGGCGCTGACCGAGCTGGCGCAGCAGGCCGGCCTGCCAAACTCCACGACTCACCGATTATTGACCACCATGCAGCAGCAGGGATTTGTTCGTCAGGTCGGTGAATTAGGGCACTGGGCCGTGGGTGCACATGCGTTTATCGTCGGCAGCAGCTTTTTGCAAAGCCGTAATCTGCTGGCGATTGTGCATCCGATCCTGCGCAAGCTGATGGAAGACTCCGGTGAGACGGTAAACCTCGCCGTGCTGGATCAAAGCGATCATCAGGCCATTATTATCGACCAGGTGCAGTGCACCCAACTGATGCGCATGTCCGCGCCTATCGGCGGCAAACTGCCGATGCATGCTTCCGGCGCGGGCAAAGCGTTTTTATCCCAACTGAGCGAAGAACAGGTGACAGGGTTGCTGCACCGCAAAGGACTACACGCTTATACCCACGCCACGCTGGTGTCGCCAGTGCATCTGAAAGAGGATTTGGCTCAGACGCGCAAGCGCGGCTATTCCTTTGATGATGAGGAACATGCGCTGGGTCTGCGCTGCGTGGCGTCGTGCATTTATGACGAGCACCGCGAGCCGTTCGCCGCGATTTCCATCTCCGGACCCATTTCGCGCATTACCGACGATCGCGTGACCGAGTTCGGCGCCATGGCGATCAAAGCGGCGAAAGAAGTGACGCTGGCGTACGGCGGATTTCGCTAAGATGGGGTTGCCGGGTGGCGGTTACGCCTTACCCGGCCTACGGTCGGTTTCATAACGCACGCTGAAACGCTGTTTGCGTCGGTAGGCGTAAACATCTTCCACATGCCCGTTTTTAATCCGCGTTTGCAGACCACGCCAGTAGTCGGCGCTGAACAAGTCAGCGTGCATCTCTTCAAATAGCGGCCCGATACGCGGGTCGGCACATAGCCAGTGGCGAAACTCTTCCGGGAAGACATCTCCAGGCGATACGCTGTACCACGGCTCAGCGCTCATCTCATCTTCCGGGTAGCGTGGCGGCGGGATATGACGGAAATTAACCTCCGTCATGTAGCAGATTTCATCGTAATCGTAGAACACCACGCGCCCGTGACGGGTGACGCCGAAGTTCTTAAACAGCATATCGCCGGGGAAAATATTGGCGGCGGCCAGCTGACGAATCGCGTTGCCGTACTCTTCAATGGCATCGCGCAGTTGTTGACCTTCGACCTGCTCCAGCCAGATATTCAGCGGCACCATCCGTCGTTCGATATACAGATGGCGAATGACAATCTGATCGCCAAGATCGGTAATTTTTTCCGGGGCTTCCTGCAATAACAGCGCCATCAGCGCCGGATCAATTTGCCGTTTATCCAGCACAAAATTCTCGAACTCCTGGGTGTCAGCCATCCGCCCCACACGATCGTGCTCTTTGACCAGTTGATAACAGGCGCGGACGTGGGCGGCAGACATCTCTTTTTGCGGCGCAAATTTGTCTTTAATGATTTTAAACACCCGGTCAAAGCCCGGCAGGGTAAACACCAGCATCACCATACCGCGGATCCCCGGCGCTTCAATAAACTGCTCATCACAGTTGGCCAAGTAGAGCAGATACTCCCGATAACTTTCCGTTTTTGCATGCTTCTGACAGCCAATCGCCATATACAATTCAGCGGTGGTTTTACCGGGCAGGATCTCGCGCAACCACTCCACCAGTGCCGCGGGCAGCGGGGCATACACCATAAAGTAGGAGCGGGCGAAGCCAAACACAATGCTCGCCTCCGCCGTCGTGGTCAGGCAGGTATCGACAAACAACTCACCTTCGTCTGTCCGGTGGATTGGCAGTAAAAACGGCAGCGTCCCGGAAGGGGTAATCAGCTTCCCGACCAGCCAGGCGGCCTTGTTACGATAAAACAGTTCATTCGCCACCTGTAAATGGCAGCCTGCCAACACATCCGCTCCCAAGGTTTCGGTCAGGTGCTCGATGATGTAGTGGATATCACGATGTTTATTCTGCCATGGAAGACGTAGAGGAAGATCGCTAAGGACGCGAGTTAGCAGCCACTCCCAGCCGGTATCAGGAAAAAAGTCTTTCGCCAACGGGCGTGGGATCGTGCGGAAACGACGCTCTGGCTGAGAACTGAAAATAAACAGCCGCTCGGGAGTCAGCGAGCGGTGGTCAAATAACCGACAGTAAACGGAGTTAAAAAAGCTCTCCGCAATCTCGAAGCGCGGGTAATCCGGCAGTAGCCGGGTGTAATGCTCTTTCACGCGAAGTAAAAAATCCGCGTCGGTACTTTTGCCGTCTGTAATGCAGCGCAACTGCTCCACCACCAGACCTACGTGATGATCGTAAAGGTGAATACGGCTTTTCATCGCCTGCTGAACCGCATGCCAGTCGGCATGTTCAAAACGCTGCTGCGCGCCGGAGGTGACTTCCAGAAAACGCCCGTACTGGGCGTCGAAACCTTGCAAAATCGTCTGAGCAATCAGTAATTCCAGGCCACGCGTCATCGACTTCTCCCATCCGGCACAACGTCAGGCCGGATGGCGCGTTCGCTTATCCGGCCTACATCCCTTCGTAGGCCCGGTAAGCACAGCGCCACCGGGCATTAATCAAAACTGCGATTCTTCGGTCGAGCCGGTCAGCGCGGTCACCGAGGAAGCGCCGCCCTGAATGATAGTAGTTACTTTGTCGAAGTAGCCTGTACCCACTTCCTGCTGATGGGACACGAAGGTGTAACCGTCTTTAGCCGCCGCAAATTCTGGCTGCTGAACCTTCTCAACATAGTGGCGCATGCCTTCACCCTGCGCATAGGAGTGTGCGAGGTCGAACATGTTGAACCACATGCTGTGGATGCCCGCCAGGGTAATGAACTGGTATTTGTAACCCATATCCGACAGTTGCTGCTGGAAGCTGGCAATAGTTTTGTCGTCCAGGTTTTTCTGCCAGTTAAATGACGGCGAACAGTTGTAGGCCAGCAGTTTGCCGGGGAATTTCGCGTGAATCGCATCGGCAAAGCGCTTCGCCAGTTCGAGATCCGGCGTGGAGGTTTCACACCACACCAGATCCGCATAAGGTGCATAGGCCAGACCACGGCTGATCGCCTGCTCAATACCCGCATGCGTACGGTAGAACCCTTCGCTGGTACGTTCGCCGGTGATGAACTCGCTGTCGTATGGGTCGCAGTCAGACGTTATCAGATCGGCTGCGTCAGCATCAGTACGCGCAATAACCAGCGTCGGAACACCCATGACGTCGGCTGCCAGACGGGCGGCCACCAGTTTCTGGATAGCTTCCTGAGTCGGCACCAGAACTTTGCCGCCCATGTGACCACATTTTTTTACCGATGCGAGCTGATCTTCGAAGTGAACGGCCGCTGCACCAGCCTCAATCATCGATTTCATCAGTTCAAACGCGTTCAGTACGCCGCCAAAACCCGCTTCCGCATCGGCAACGATCGGCAGGAAGTAATCCACATAGCGCGGATCGTTCGGTTCAATACCGGTTGACCATTGGATCTGATCGGCGCGACGGAATGTGTTGTTGATCCGATCCACCACTGCCGGGACGGAGTTCGCCGGATACAGCGATTGGTCCGGGTACATGCTGGATGCCAGGTTGGCATCTGCCGCCACCTGCCAGCCTGAAAGGTAGACCGCTTCAATACCGGCTTTCGCCTGCTGCAGCGCCTGACCGCCAGTCAGCGCGCCGAGGCTGTTGATATAACCTTTCTTCGATTCGCCGTGCAGCAGACGCCACATTTTCGCCGCGCCAAGCTGAGCCAGCGTGCATTCCAGGTTGACCGAGCCACGTAATTTCACCACTTCCTCCGCGCTATATGGACGGGTGATGCCTTCCCAGCGCGGTTGAGTCCATTCTTTCTGTAATTCTTCGATTTGTTGAGTACGGGTTTTCATGTGCAGATGCTCCATATTGTTATGTGGTGGATTACGCCAGCAGGCGGTAGCCTGGCAGGGTCAAGAAATCGATCAATTCATCAGAGGTAGTGATTTGCTCCATCAGGCGCGCGGCATCGTCAAAACGTCCGCTGCTGTAGCGGTGTTCGCCCAGCTCGTCCTGAATCACCAGCATCTCTTCGGCCAGCATCTGACGGAACAGCGGTTTGGTAACCGGCTTGCCGTTGCTGAGCGTCTTCTGGTGGTGGATCCACTGCCAGATGGAGGTACGGGAGATTTCGGCAGTGGCCGCATCTTCCATCAGACCGTAAATCGGTACGCAGCCGTTACCGGAGATCCACGCTTCGATGTACTGCACCGCAACACGAATGTTGGCGCGCATGCCTTCTTCAGTACGCTCACCTTCACAAGGTGCCAACAGTTGCTCTGCGGTAATCGGGGCATCTTCTTCACGGGTCACGAACAGCTGATTTTTGTTTTCACCGAGTACGTCGTTGAACACCGCCATAGCGGTATCTGCCAGCCCCGGATGAGCAATCCATGTGCCGTCATGACCGTTATTTGCTTCCAGCGCTTTGTCCGCTTTTACCTTGGTCAGAACCTGGTTGTTACGTTCCGCATCTTTGCTGGGAATGAAAGCTGCCATGCCGCCCATCGCGAATGCGCCACGTTTATGACAGGTTTTAATCAGCAGACGCGAATAGGCGCTGAGGAATGGCTTATCCATCGTCACCACCTGACGGTCCGGCAGCACGCGATCCGGATGGTTCTTCAGCGTTTTGATATAGCTGAATATGTAGTCCCAGCGACCGCAGTTCAGACCGACAATATGGTCACGCAGGGCGTGCAGAATTTCGTCCATCTGGAAGACGGCCGGCAGCGTTTCAATCAGCAGAGTCGCTTTGATGGTGCCGCGTGGCAGATTAAAGCGATCTTCTGCATAGCTGAACACTTCGCTCCACCATGCTGCTTCTTGCCATGCCTGCGTTTTTGGCAGGTAGAAGTAAGGGCCGCTGCCTTTTGCCAGCAACGTTTTGTAATTGTGGAAGAAATAGAGGGCAAAATCGAACAGGCTGCCCGGGATGGATTCGCCACGCCAGGTGACGTGTTTTTCCGGCAGATGCAGACCACGAACGCGGCATACCAACAGAGCCGGATTAGGTTTGAGCTGGTAAATTTTGCCCGCTTCGTTGGTATAGCTAATGGTGCCATTGACCGCATCACGCAGGTTTATCTGCCCGTCGATAACTTTGCTCCACTCAGGAGCCAGCGAATCTTCAAAATCAGCCATAAAGACTTTGACGTTCGCGTTCAGCGCGTTGATAACCATCTTGCGCTCAACAGGCCCAGTTATCTCTACGCGGCGATCCAGTAAATCATCAGGAATTCCGCGAATTTTCCAGTCACCTTCTCGAATGGAAGCCGTTTCCGAAATAAAATCAGGCAACTTACCGTCATCAATATCCTGCTGCTGCTGGATACGTGCAGCCAGAAGTTTATTGCGTTTTGGCGTAAATCTTGTCACCAGTTCAGTCAGAAACTCTACTGCTTCAGCGGTCAGAATTTGTTGCTCCTGTTCGCCACGCGGCCTGGTGAAGACCAGTTCATCGGTTGTCGTTGCCTGTTGATTCATTGCGTAGTTCCTCGTCATTGATCCAAACACATCCCCAATGCGAACGAAGGATCGTTGTGCGCTTTTCGTTCAGCACAACTAAGACTACTCATTTAAATTTCAAAATCAAAAACAATTTCCATTTTTAATTTAATTATCAATTAACCTATTGATAACAATATAAATAAAATTTAATTACACCGTGAGGTGCATTTCGGAAATAAAAAAGGCACCCGAAGGTGCCTGATTCAATATGCTGAAACGCTTAAGGATCGTCTGCTACAGAAGATTAATCCAGCGTTGGATTCATGTGACGCAGATCATATGGCGTGATCTGGTAGACGTAATAGTTGAGCCAGTTGGTAAACAACAGATTACCGTGGCTACGCCAGGTTGCCCGCGGTTTGTTTTGCGGGTCATCTTTCGGGAAATAGTTATAGGGCACTTCCGGCGTTAGGCCCGCTTCGACGTCACGAAAATACTCACTGCCGAGCGTATGGGCATCATATTCCGGATGGCCCGTCACAAAGGCAATTCGTTTATCTTTGCTGGCAAACAGGTAGGCATCTCCCTCTTCGGTTTCAGCAAAAATCTCGAGATCGGTGTAGTCGCGAATAAGCGCAGCAGGAAAATCGGCATAGCGCGAATGCGGAGCCAGGAACGCATCATCGAATCCACGCGTCAGCAGCGCATGAGGATGCAGAATATGGTGCTCATAGACGCCTGAGAGTTTGTCCGTACGGGTTTGCTTAGGAATTCCGTACAGGATATTCAGCGCGGCCTGCACCGCCCAACAAACAAATAGCGTTGAGGTAACGTGATCTTTCGCCCATTCAAGCACTTGTTGAATCTGCGGCCAGTAAGCCACGTCATTAAATTCGACCAGACCCAACGGCGCGCCGGTCACGATCAGTCCGTCAAAGTTCTGATCGCAGATATCCTCGAAATTACAGTAAAAGTTATTCAGATGCTCCGTAGGGGTGTTACGTGACTCGCGAGCATCGATGCGCAATAGCTGAACATCTACCTGTAGCGGTGAGTTAGACAGTAAGCGCAGGAACTGGTTTTCCGTTTCAATCTTCTTGGGCATCAGGTTGAGGATGAGCACCTTCAGTGGTCGAATTTCCTGACCGGAAGCGCGGGATGTCGTCATCACAAAGACGTTTTCCTCACGCAAGAAATTGACGGCGGGTAGCTCGTCCTGCACGCGAATTGGCATAACCTGATAACCTCACTACATACGTTTAAACGTTTAGACATCCAGATAGCTGAAGATACCCAGGAATCATGCGAATGTCGAGCCTGCATCCTCAAGTTGAGAAAGTTTCACGGCCCTTGCTGTAGAATAGTGCAGTAAAGATAAAAGGAGAATGCCATGCCCTTTACCATTCGTCGTTCGCGTAAGGACGAAGGCGATAAGCTCATATCTATTTGGTGTCGTTCTGTCGATGCGACGCACCATTTCCTCTCTACGGATTATCGGATTGAGCTGGAAGAGCTGGTAAGTTCATTTTTACCAGAAGCTCCGCTATGGGTTGCAGTGACAGAACAAGATGAGCCTGTCGCCTTTATGCTTTTGACCGATCAGCATATGGATGCGTTGTTTGTCGATCCGGATGTGCGTGGTAGTGGCGTTGGTAAACTGCTGATTGAACATGCTTTATCAATGGTTTCAACGCTAACGACCAACGTTAATGAACAGAATGAGCAGGCAGTTGGATTCTATAAGAAGATGGGATTTACTGTGACGGGACGGACGGAAGTGGACGATCTCGGACGAGCGTACCCGTTACTCAACCTCGTACACGGGTAGCCGTATCCGGATAACTGCTGGCGCACACCGCATCCGGCGTTTTTTTACCCCGCACACACGCAAAAAAGCCCATCCGTCAGGATGGGCTTTTTCACTTTATTTGATGCCTGGCAGTTCCCTACTCTCGCATGGGGAGACCCCACACTACCATCGGCGCTACGGCGTTTCACTTCTGAGTTCGGCATGGGGTCAGGTGGGACCACCGCGCTACAGCCGCCAGGCAAATTCTGTTATTAACCCGCTTCTCGCCGGTTAATGTAATCTGTTTCAAGCTGAATGTCGTCTCTTCGCCAAAACATCTTCGGCGTTGTAAGGTTAAGCCTCACGGTTCATTAGTATCGGTTAGCTCAATGTATCGCTACACTTACACACCCGACCTATCAACGTCATCGTCTTTAACGTTCCTTCAGGAGACTTAAAGTCTCAGGGAGAACTCATCTCGGGGCAAGTTTCGTGCTTAGATGCTTTCAGCACTTATCTCTTCCGCATTTAGCTACCGGGCAATGCCATTGGCATGACAACCCGAACACCAGTGATGCGTCCACTCCGGTCCTCTCGTACTAGGAGCAGACCCCCTCAATTCTCCAGCGCCCACGGCAGATAGGGACCGAACTGTCTCACGACGTTCTAAACCCAGCTCGCGTACCACTTTAAATGGCGAACAGCCATACCCTTGGGACCTACTTCAGCCCCAGGATGTGATGAGCCGACATCGAGGTGCCAAACACCGCCGTCGATATGAACTCTTGGGCGGTATCAGCCTGTTATCCCCGGAGTACCTTTTATCCGTTGAGCGATGGCCCTTCCATTCAGAACCACCGGATCACTAAGACCTGCTTTCGCACCTGCTCGAGCCGTCACTCTCGCAGTCAAGCTAGCTTATGCCTTTGCACTAACCTCCTGATGTCCGACCAGGATTAGCTAACCTTCGTGCTCCTCCGTTACTCTTTAGGAGGAGACCGCCCCAGTCAAACTACCCACCAGACACTGTCCGCAACCCGGATTACGGGTCCACGTTAGAACACCAGCCATTAAAGGGTGGTATTTCAAGGATGGCTCCATGCAGACTGGCGTCCACACTTCAAAGCCTCCCACCTATCCTACACATCAAGGACCAGTGTTCAGTGTCAAGCTATAGTAAAGGTTCACGGGGTCTTTCCGTCTTGCCGCGGGTACACTGCATCTTCACAGCGAGTTCAATTTCACTGAGTCTCGGGTGGAGACAGCCTGGCCATCATTACGCCATTCGTGCAGGTCGGAACTTACCCGACAAGGAATTTCGCTACCTTAGGACCGTTATAGTTACGGCCGCCGTTTACCGGGGCTTCGATCAAGAGCTTCTCCTTACGGATAACCCCATCAATTAACCTTCCGGCACCGGGCAGGCGTCACACCGTATACGTCCACTTTCGTGTTTGCACAGTGCTGTGTTTTTAATAAACAGTTGCAGCCAGCTGGTATCTTCGACTGATTTCAGCTCCATGGGTAAACCACTTCACCTACATATCAGCGTGCCTTCTCCCGAAGTTACGGCACCATTTTGCCTAGTTCCTTCACCCGAGTTCTCTCAAGCGCCTTGGTATTCTCTACCTGACCACCTGTGTCGGTTTGGGGTACGATTTCGTGTTACCTGATGCTTAGAGGCTTTTCCTGGAAGCAGGGCATTTGTTACTTCAGCACCGTAGTGCCTCGTCATCACACCTCAGCGTTAAAAAGGTACCGGATTTACCTGGAACCTCCGCCTACATGCTTAAACCGGGACAACCGTCGCCCGGCTAACATAGCCTTCTCCGTCCCCCCTTCGCAGTAACACCAAGTACAGGAATATTAACCTGTTTCCCATCGACTACGCCTTTCGGCCTCGCCTTAGGGGTCGACTCACCCTGCCCCGATTAACGTTGGACAGGAACCCTTGGTCTTCCGGCGTGCGGGGTTTTCACCCGCATTATCGTTACTTATGTCAGCATTCGCACTTCTGATACCTCCAGCAACCCTCACAGGCCACCTTCAACGGCTTACAGAACGCTCCCCTACCCAACAACACATAGTGTCGCTGCCGCAGCTTCGGTGCATGGTTTAGCCCCGTTACATCTTCCGCGCAGGCCGACTCGACCAGTGAGCTATTACGCTTTCTTTAAATGATGGCTGCTTCTAAGCCAACATCCTGGCTGTCTGTGCCTTCCCACATCGTTTCCCACTTAACCATGACTTTGGGACCTTAGCTGGCGGTCTGGGTTGTTTCCCTCTTCACGACGGACGTTAGCACCCGCCGTGTGTCTCCCGTGATAACATTCTTCGGTATTCGCAGTTTGCATCGGGTTGGTAAGTCGGGATGACCCCCTAGCCGAAACAGTGCTCTACCCCCGAAGATGAATTCACGAGGCGCTACCTAAATAGCTTTCGGGGAGAACCAGCTATCTCCCGGTTTGATTGGCCTTTCACCCCCAGCCACAAGTCATCCGCTAATTTTTCAACATTAGTCGGTTCGGTCCTCCAGTTAGTGTTACCCAACCTTCAACCTGCCCATGGCTAGATCACCGGGTTTCGGGTCTATACCCTGCAACTTAACGCCCAGTTAAGACTCGGTTTCCCTTCGGCTCCCCTATACGGTTAACCTTGCTACAGAATATAAGTCGCTGACCCATTATACAAAAGGTACGCAGTCACCCCATAAAGAGGCTCCCACTGCTTGTACGTACACGGTTTCAGGTTCTTTTTCACTCCCCTCGCCGGGGTTCTTTTCGCCTTTCCCTCACGGTACTGGTTCACTATCGGTCAGTCAGGAGTATTTAGCCTTGGAGGATGGTCCCCCCATATTCAGACAGGATACCACGTGTCCCGCCCTACTCTTCGAGTTCACAACCTGTGCATTTTGGTGTACGGGACTATCACCCTGTACCGTCGGACTTTCCAGACCGTTCCACTAACACACAAGCTGATTCAGACTCTGGGCTGCTCCCCGTTCGCTCGCCGCTACTGGGGGAATCTCGGTTGATTTCTTTTCCTCGGGGTACTTAGATGTTTCAGTTCCCCCGGTTCGCTTCATTACGCTATGTATTCACGTAATGATAGTGTGTCGAAACACACTGGGTTTCCCCATTCGGAAATCGCCGGTTATAACGGTTCATATCACCTTACCGACGCTTATCGCAGATTAGCACGTCCTTCATCGCCTCTGACTGCCAGGGCATCCACCGTGTACGCTTAGTCGCTTAACCTCACAACCCGAAGATGTTTCACTTCTGATTGCGAAAATTTGAGAGACTCGAACACACCATTTTTCATTTCTTATTACGGAGAAATGAAACAGTGTGTCGTTTCAATTTTCAGCTTGATCCAGATTTTTAAAGAGCAAAACTTCTTAATGCACTCGAAAGTACATTCAGAAGTTCATCATTCATCAGACAATCTGTGTGAGCACTACAAAGAACGCTTCTTTAAGGTAAGGAGGTGATCCAACCGCAGGTTCCCCTACGGTTACCTTGTTACGACTTCACCCCAGTCATGAATCACAAAGTGGTAAGCGCCCTCCCGAAGGTTAAGCTACCTACTTCTTTTGCAACCCACTCCCATGGTGTGACGGGCGGTGTGTACAAGGCCCGGGAACGTATTCACCGTGGCATTCTGATCCACGATTACTAGCGATTCCGACTTCATGGAGTCGAGTTGCAGACTCCAATCCGGACTACGACATACTTTATGAGGTCCGCTTGCTCTCGCGAGGTCGCTTCTCTTTGTATATGCCATTGTAGCACGTGTGTAGCCCTACTCGTAAGGGCCATGATGACTTGACGTCATCCCCACCTTCCTCCAGTTTATCACTGGCAGTCTCCTTTGAGTTCCCGGCCGGACCGCTGGCAACAAAGGATAAGGGTTGCGCTCGTTGCGGGACTTAACCCAACATTTCACAACACGAGCTGACGACAGCCATGCAGCACCTGTCTCAGAGTTCCCGAAGGCACCAAAGCATCTCTGCTAAGTTCTCTGGATGTCAAGAGTAGGTAAGGTTCTTCGCGTTGCATCGAATTAAACCACATGCTCCACCGCTTGTGCGGGCCCCCGTCAATTCATTTGAGTTTTAACCTTGCGGCCGTACTCCCCAGGCGGTCGACTTAACGCGTTAGCTCCGGAAGCCACGCCTCAAGGGCACAACCTCCAAGTCGACATCGTTTACGGCGTGGACTACCAGGGTATCTAATCCTGTTTGCTCCCCACGCTTTCGCACCTGAGCGTCAGTCTTTGTCCAGGGGGCCGCCTTCGCCACCGGTATTCCTCCAGATCTCTACGCATTTCACCGCTACACCTGGAATTCTACCCCCCTCTACAAGACTCTAGCCTGCCAGTTTCGGATGCAGTTCCCAGGTTGAGCCCGGGGATTTCACATCCGACTTGACAGACCGCCTGCGTGCGCTTTACGCCCAGTAATTCCGATTAACGCTTGCACCCTCCGTATTACCGCGGCTGCTGGCACGGAGTTAGCCGGTGCTTCTTCTGCGAGTAACGTCAATTGCTGCGGTTATTAACCACAACACCTTCCTCCTCGCTGAAAGTACTTTACAACCCGAAGGCCTTCTTCATACACGCGGCATGGCTGCATCAGGCTTGCGCCCATTGTGCAATATTCCCCACTGCTGCCTCCCGTAGGAGTCTGGACCGTGTCTCAGTTCCAGTGTGGCTGGTCATCCTCTCAGACCAGCTAGGGATCGTCGCCTAGGTGAGCCGTTACCCCACCTACTAGCTAATCCCATCTGGGCACATCCGATGGCAAGAGGCCCGAAGGTCCCCCTCTTTGGTCTTGCGACGTTATGCGGTATTAGCTACCGTTTCCAGTAGTTATCCCCCTCCATCGGGCAGTTTCCCAGACATTACTCACCCGTCCGCCACTCGTCACCCAAGGAGCAAGCTCCTCTGTGCTACCGTTCGACTTGCATGTGTTAGGCCTGCCGCCAGCGTTCAATCTGAGCCATGATCAAACTCTTCAATTTAAGTTTGATGCTCGTGAATTAAACTTCGTAATGAATTACGTATGTTCACTCAGAGACTTGGTATTCATTTTTCGTCTTGCGACGTTAAGAATCCGTATCTTCAAGTGCCCACACAGATTGTCTGATAAATTGTTAAAGAGCAGTTGCGACGCGCTTTAGCGCTCTGTCGCGAGGTGGCGTATATTACGCTTTCCTCTTTCAGAGTCAACCCTCATTTTCAGGTTTTTCTCTTCAACCGAACCGGCTGTTTGTGTGAAGTGATTCACATCCGCCGTGTCGATGGAGGCGCATTATAGGGAGTTTCCTGTGGCCCGCAACCCTTAAATTGCAGAAAAATGACTGACTGCTGCATTCCACAGCAAAACCCCGCCTTATACCCATTTACGCACAGAGTTATCCACAAACCACACGATCGTTTCTATGATCCTCTCGTTATATCAGCCTCTTTCAACAGAAAAAGAAGAGGTCAAAATCGAAAATTAAAAATTCGCGAGCGTTGCGCAAACGTTTTCGTTACAATGCCCCCGCACAACAAGGATGCCCCGTAAGGGGCGTTAGCTGAGTTTTTAGCCAAGAATTCACCTAACGCTCTCTGTAATAGTCAAATCCAGGGGATTTACCATGCAACAACGTCGTCCAGTCCGCCGCGCTCTGCTCAGTGTTTCTGACAAGGCCGGTATCATCGAATTCGCTCAGGCACTTTCCGCACGTGGTGTGGAGCTGCTGTCTACAGGTGGCACTGCGCGCCTGTTAGCGGAGAAAGGTCTGCCAGTGACCGAAGTTTCCGATTACACCGGCTTCCCGGAAATGATGGATGGACGCGTGAAGACCCTGCATCCGAAGGTCCACGGCGGCATCCTCGGTCGTCGCGGCCAGGATGATGCCATTATGGAACAACACCACATTGCTCCTATCGATATGGTGGTTGTTAACCTGTATCCATTCGCCCAGACCGTCGCCCGCGAAGGCTGTTCTCTGGAAGATGCGGTAGAGAACATTGATATCGGCGGCCCGACCATGGTGCGCTCCGCCGCGAAGAATCATAAAGATGTAGCTATCGTTGTGAAGAGCAGCGACTACGACGCCATTATTAAAGAGATGGATGCCAACGACGGTTCTCTGACCCTCGACACCCGTTTCGATCTCGCGATTAAAGCCTTCGAACACACCGCCGCTTACGACAGCATGATTGCCAACTACTTCGGCAGCATGGTTCCGGCTTACCACGGCGAAAGCAAAGAAGCCGCCGGTCGCTTCCCACGTACGCTGAACCTGAACTTCATTAAGAAGCAGGATATGCGCTACGGCGAGAACAGCCACCAGCAGGCTGCCTTCTATATAGAAGAGAATGTTAAAGAAGCCTCCGTTGCCACCGCGCAGCAGGTACAGGGCAAAGCACTTTCCTACAACAACATCGCCGATACCGATGCGGCGCTGGAGTGCGTGAAAGAATTCAACGAGCCAGCCTGTGTGATCGTCAAACACGCGAACCCGTGTGGTGTAGCAGTAAGTACCTCTATTCTTGACGCTTATGACCGCGCCTATAAAACCGACCCGACCTCCGCGTTCGGCGGCATCATCGCCTTTAACCGCGAGCTGGATGCTGAAACCGCGCAGGCGATCATCTCCCGCCAGTTCGTGGAAGTGATCATCGCGCCATCCGCCACCGAAGAAGCCCTGAAAATTACCGCAGCCAAGCAGAACGTTCGCGTGCTGGTCTGCGGCCAATGGGCGCAGCGCGTTCCGGGTCTGGACTTCAAGCGCGTGAACGGCGGCCTGCTGGTTCAGGACCGTGACCTGGGTATGGTGACCGAAGGTGAACTGCGCGTAGTGACCAAACGCCAGCCGACCGAGCAGGAACTGCGCGATGCGCTGTTCTGCTGGAAAGTGGCGAAGTTCGTGAAATCCAACGCCATTGTTTATGCCAAAGAGAACATGACTATTGGCATAGGCGCAGGCCAGATGAGCCGCGTGTACTCCGCGAAAATCGCCGGGATCAAAGCGGCCGACGAAGGCCTGGAAGTGAAAGGTTCTGCAATGGCTTCTGACGCTTTCTTCCCGTTCCGCGACGGGATTGATGCCGCTGCTGCCGCCGGTGTGACCTGCGTGATCCAGCCGGGTGGTTCTATTCGCGATGACGAAGTGATTGCCGCCGCCAATGAACACGGCATTGCGATGGTATTTACCGATATGCGCCACTTCCGCCATTAATCCACGGAGCAGACGATGAAAGTATTAGTGATTGGCAACGGCGGGCGCGAGCACGCCCTGGCGTGGAAAGCGGCGCAGTCGACAAAAGTCGAAACAGTATTTGTCGCCCCGGGCAATGCGGGCACCGCGCTGGAACCCACGCTGCAAAACGTGGCCATCGGCGTAACCGATATCCCGGCGCTGCTGGACTTTGCCCAGAACGAGAAGATCGATCTGACCATCGTTGGCCCGGAAGCGCCGCTGGTGATTGGCGTGGTTGATGCCTTCCGCGCCGCCGGTCTGAAAATCTTCGGCCCAACCGAAGGTGCCGCGCAGCTGGAAGGCTCCAAAGCCTTCACCAAAGATTTCCTCGCGCGTCACCAGATCCCAACGGCGGAGTACCAGAACTTCACCGAAATCGAACCTGCGCTGGCTTACCTGCGCGAGAAAGGCGCGCCGATCGTTATCAAAGCCGATGGCCTGGCTGCCGGGAAAGGCGTTATCGTGGCGATGACGCTGGAGGAAGCCGAAGCCGCGGTTCATGACATGCTGGCCGGCAACGCGTTTGGCGACGCGGGCCACCGCATCGTGATTGAAGAGTTCCTCGACGGTGAAGAAGCGAGCTTTATTGTCATGGTCGACGGTGAGCACGTGCTGCCGATGGCCACCAGCCAGGACCACAAACGCGTAGGCAATGGCGATACCGGCCCGAACACCGGCGGGATGGGTGCCTACTCCCCTGCTCCGGTAGTAACTGACGAAGTCCACCAGCGCACCATGGAACGCATCATCTGGCCAACCGTAAAAGGCATGGCGGCGGAAGGTAACACCTACACCGGTTTCCTTTATGCGGGTCTGATGATCGACAAACAGGGCAACCCGAAGGTTATCGAGTTCAACTGCCGCTTCGGCGATCCGGAAACCCAGCCGATCATGCTGCGCATGAAGTCCGATCTGGTGGAACTGTGCCTCGCCGCCTGTGACGGCAAACTGGATGAGAAAACCTCCGAGTGGGACGAACGCGCCTCGCTGGGTGTGGTCATTGCCGCCGGAGGTTATCCGGGTAATTACAATACCGGCGATGAGATCCACGGTCTGCCGCTGGAAGACGTCGCTGACGGTAAAGTGTTCCACGCGGGTACCAAACTGTCTGCAGACGATCGCGTGCTGACCAACGGTGGTCGCGTGCTGTGCGCCACCGCGCTGGGTAACACCGTGGCTGAAGCGCAGAAACGCGCTTACGCCCTGATGACCGACATCCGCTGGGATGGCAGCTTCAGCCGTAACGACATCGGCTGGCGTGCCATTGAACGCGAGCAACGCTAACGCGAAATTTTCGCCAGCAGCGTTTTACGCGTAATGCCTAACTGACGGGCGGCTTCCGTTTTATTGCCGCCCGTTTTTTCAAGCGCCGCCAGAATCACCTCCTTTTCGACATCCACCAGCGGTTGGATCTCGCCACTGAATTCCGTTTTTATCGGCGTCGCGGCAATCGCCATCGGCAGTTCACGTTCGGAAATATATTCCCCCGTCAGCAGCACCACCGAGCGCTCAATCGCATTTTCCAGCTCACGGATATTGCCCGGCCAGTCGTAGTGGATCAGCAGATCCATCGCCTGCGGAGTAAAGCCTTTCACCGCTTTACGGTTACGCGCGGCAAAACGCTGGAGAAAATGTTCGGCTAACAGCGGAATATCTTCCCGGCGCTGGCACAGCGCTGGCATTTCAATGGTGACGACGTTCAGACGATAGTAGAGATCCTGACGAAAGCGCCCGGCGCTGACTTCCTCTGCTAGATCGCGATGCGTAGCGGCTATCAGCCGGACATCAACCGCAATAGTCTGGTTGCTGCCAACCCGCTGTACTTCTCGCTCCTGGATAGCCCGCAGCAAACGCACCTGCATCAGCGGTGAGATATCGCCAATTTCATCAAGAAATAACGTGCCACCATCGGCTTCCACAAAGCGCCCTTCCCGGCGTTTATCCGCCCCGGTAAACGCCCCTTTCTCGTGACCAAACAGCTCGGACTCCAGCAGCGATTCATTAAGCGCCGCGCAGTTGAGCGTCACCAGCGGCTTATCGCGACGGGCGCTGCTGGCATGCAGCGCCCGGGCCACCAGCTCTTTCCCCGTGCCGGAGTCTCCGTGAATGAGCACTGTCGCATCTGAGGGCGCAACCATCGCGATTTCATTGAGCAACTTCTGCATCGCCGGACTGCTGCCAATCATGCCAAACTGCGCAGCCGACGCTGACGGCAATTCAGCGCCCATTTCCCGCGTATGCGCCAGCGCCTTTTCCAGCGTCTCCTGCAGACGGTCAAAATCCAGCGGCTTGATTAAGTAGTCCAGCGCCCCGGTTTTAAGCGCCTCAACGGCGGTCTCTACGCTGGAGAACGCCGTCATGATCAAGACCGGAATCGCCGGATTCAGCGCTTTAATCTCTTTCAGCGTTGCGATACCGTCCATCTCCGCCATGCGTACATCACACAGCACTAAATCAAATACGCGTTCGCGCACCTGTTCCAGCGCCGCTCGCCCGCTATAGGCCAGCGCGACCTCATAACCCCAGCCGCGCAGCAGCGCCTGTAAAATGGTGCAGTGGCTGATATCGTCATCTACTACCAGAATATTGATTTTTCCGCGCGTCATCCTTGTTAATCCTGTTGTTTCGCTTTGGTCGGCAGCCAAAGAGTAAAGGTCGCACCTTTGCCCTCAACGCTTGCCACCTGAATGGTGCCACCATGCTGTTCGATAATGTTCTGCACCACCGCCAGCCCGAGGCCGGTTCCGTCAGCTTTGGTTGTAAAGTAAGGCGTAAAAATGGCCTCCAGCTGTTCCGCTGCAATTCCCTTCCCGCTATCGGTAACCACAATTTTAACGCGATCGCCGCTGCTTTCATTCGCTTCAACCGTGATCGTGCCCTGACGACCAATCGCATGAATGGCGTTCAGATACAGATTCAACAAAACCTGAGTCAGTCGGTCAGGATCGGCCTGGATAGCGGGCAGCGTAGAATTGGCCGAAAAGCGGAGCTGGATTTCCCTGCTTGCCGCATCCTGACCCACCAGGTGTAATGAGTGGGTGATAACCTCATTGAGATCCACCTGTTGCAGCGTCAGATGTGCAGGCTTCACCAGCTCCAGCAGCTCGCTCACCACCCGATTTAAACGATCCGCCTCTTTTGCCATCACCTGTGCCAGCTCATGCGACTCGCCTCCTGCCGGGGTTCGCTCGGCAAAATACTTCGCCAGACCTTTGATCGATGAAAGCGGGTTACGAATTTCATGCGCCACTCCAGCCGCAAGATGCCCGAGCGCTAACAGTTTTTCTTTACGCTTCATCGCATCCTGAAGTTCTTTGTACGAGCGCTGATAGCGCTGATACCAGAAGAACGTCAGTACGGTGGCCAGCAACACAGCCGCCAGCGCACAGAGGACTATCAGTGTGTTACGCCACTCTCTTGCCTGAGTCGCTGTCAGATCGCTGGCATCAAAGGCGATAAATATGGTTTGCGCTGGGGTGATAAGCTGCCCGTCATTGCTGGCACAGCGCGCCATGCCGTGGCGTCCTGGACCATACATCGGCTGAAACTGGCGATAAATTTCCAGGGCCGGCGTTTTTTCACCATCCCTCGCTGGAATTTCAATATTCCGCCAGCTTTCTTGCTCCCCAGGACTAAGCTGTCGCAGGACATCCGGTGAATAGAGCGTTTTTCCGACCATCGCGGCATTGCTGTGAGTAATAATGACACCATGCTCATCGACGACGGCAAACCATAGCACGCCTGGTTGTACGGCCATTTCCTCCAGTAGCGTCTGCTGCTGGGCATGATGCATGCGCATCCCCATGCCTACACGCGTACCAGACTCCAGAGCGCGAATGAGCACGCTGCCTTTTTCCAGTAGCGTTTGTCGGGCGGCATCACTTTCCCGACCATAGTCCCGTATGGTCATAATCGAAAACCAGCCGACTAACATCAGGATTGCCGCCAGCAAGAGTCGGCTCAACCACTTTGCCACCGTATCCTTATAAAGACGCATACGCTCTCCCTTTACCCCACTTGTTCCTTTCATCGTTGCAGGTATACAGCAGAAATCATGCCATTTTTTCCCCCTGATAACCCTGCCCTCAGACACAAACAGCTGAAAGTACCGGGTAAAAATGACTCGCTGGCACGTTCTGGCGAGTCATTTTTACTCGTTTTCCTGCAAAGACGGCGGGTACGACGCCCGCAGGACTGGGATTGCCGCTTTGGCACGGAAGATGCAAAAGGGAATGTAAGCTAACCAACAGGAGAACGAACGATGAAACGGAACAACAAACTGGCACTGATTGCACTTTCTCTTATCGCACTGGGCTCCACCCCGGTACTGGCGCAGAATCACTGGGGATATGGTGATGGAATGCAGCAACGGGGCAGTACCCCAATGACCGCTGAGCAGCAGGCTGCCGCGCAGAAAATCTATGATGATTACTACTCCCAGACCAGCGCGTTGCGCCAACAGCTGACATCCAAACGTTATGAGTACAATGCACTATTAACGGCCAGTTCGCCGGACACGGCAAAAATTAATGCCGTTGCAAAAGAGATGGAAGCGTTGAATCAGTCTCTGGACGAGCAGCGTGTTAAACGCGATGTCGCAATGGCGCAGGCTGGCGTGCCACGTGGCGCGGGAATGGGCTACGGCGGATGCGGCGGTGGCGGTAACCATCGCGGCGGCGGCCATATGGGAATGGGTCACTGGTAAAAGACTTGATGCCTGATGACGCCATACGGTTCAGGCCTGCTGACTACCTGTCTTCAGGTTTTCAGAAAGTTTTGGCTGTAGGCTGCCAGTGACAAAAATCTTCATTGGCGACTAGCAGTATCTGCGACCCTTCGGGCGCTTCCAGCCATGCCACACTCACCTCTACGGATGAATGTTTCTGGCGGCGCTCGATATGGTTTATCGCCCACGACTCCAGGTCTGGCTTCAGCGTTTCACCTTCACAGGTTGTGACCGTGTTATCCGCATGCCAACGTCCCTGACGCAATATCACCCGTCCCTGACGCAGCGCATCGCTGGTCTGGCGAATTTGATCGGCGCGATAGCGGTAAAGCGCGATTTGATCGCTGGAAAGCTGCTGCTTTTGCCCGTCGACTTCACGCTGCATGAAGCTCAGTTCGCCCCGGTCATCGAAGCGTATACGGACATGTTCAGCCGGTTTACTGTAAACGTTGAGTTCTATCAGAGAGAGCGAATCACCCTGCCAGCGGTATTCACTGGTAGTGGTTTCGCCTTTTCGCCACGGACTAAATACCGAGAGCAAGTGAACATCGTCACCGGAGTCTTTACGCCAAATGCGTACCGCCCCCTGATCGCCAACATAGCCGCTGGCCGTGAACGGAGGAAGCTCAGAATGGCTACCGCAGGCAGACAGTAACAGAACACCTGAAAGCCGAAGCGTATGACGCCAGATGGACAAAAGGGGCGAAACCGCCCCTTCGTTAAAACTGTTCACTGCCACGCGAATTACTTAACCGCGTCTTTCAGTGCTTTACCAGAAACAAATGCCGGTACGTTAGCTGCGGCAATTTTGATTTCTTTACCGGTCTGCGGGTTGCGGCCAGTGCGCTCAGCACGGTGGTTCACTTTGAAGGTACCGAAACCAACCAGTTGTACAGCATCGCCTTCTTTCAGAGACTCAGTAATAGCAGCCAGAGTGGATTCCAGAGCAGCTTTAGCCTGTGTTTTAGACAGTTCTGCTTTGTCTGCAATTACATCAATCAGTTGAGTCTTGTTCATAAGTTATCCTTACAATGTGTTTATCGCTTGCTAAGCATCGAGTGCGACGGAAATGCCAGAAAAGCACTCTCCTGCATACACGCACCGATAGCCACTTTTTTTCGCCCCCCAAATGTAGACCAGACCGGGGGCGGATGGGAAGCCTTCAGGCACGACAAATCAGGCGTTAAATCACGTTTTGTGGTGTCATTGCTGAAAATTTATACCAATATTGCTCTCGCCAGCCTCGCGCAGGTCTGCACGCAGCCCTTTTATCAGCTCAATATCGCGTTCTTCACAGTCGGCTAAAAGTCGGAAAATTTCCCACTGAATATCCCATTCTTGCTCAACGGCAGGGTTCTCTTTGAGCTCCTCATCGGTCATTTCGCGACCAGCCTGGGTCATTTCCAGCATCGCTACCGTCGTAATCGAAGCTTTACTAACTTCAATTGCATGCTCCAGCGTTTCACCGCTAAGACGTGAATGCATCAGTTCGCTTAATGCCACACAGGCATCAATCGCTGGATAAACGCCGTACAGATCGTAATCGTCTGCAGAAGGAATGGCCTCTTCAAACTTTTCCAGCTGGCTGTCGAAATTGATTTTCGCGTCTTTAACCGTCAGCGCTTCCCAAATCAGATCCAGAATTCGGCGGTAAATCTGTCCATCGCCAAATTCAGTTTGCTTGCAGAACATGGCGTAATTCGGGTACATGCGTTCGCACAGACAGGCCATAAATGTGACGTGCTGCCAGCTTTCCAGCTTCTCCAGACGCAGGTGAATCGGATTTTGTAACATGATGAGTTCTCAAATACGGAAATTAGCCGCAGTTTACCCGATATGGGGCGCTTTTGCTGCAAGCCGCGTAAAAGCCGGGCGTTCGGATGCCACCGCATCTGCCCAGCGCGTTGGTTCCGGCAGACGATAGCCGTTCATACAGCGTTGTACCCACGCCAGTGCGCTGTCCATACTCACGCGGTGGCCCGTAGAGATAAACAACGGGTTACAGCGCGCTTTGCTGCGCCAGACCCATGCCAGCTGTTCGCCTTTATCCAGCAATGGCACTAGCGCACCGGGTTCAGCAGCGAGCGGTTCAAACTTGCCACACAGCCGTTTTTTCGCCACACCAATCGTTGGGACGTCCACCAGCAGGCCAAAATGGCTGGCCACGCCCAGACGGCGCGGGTGCGAAATGCCGTGCCCGTCAACGAACAGCAGATCTGGCTTGTGCGAGAGCAGTTGCCAGGCGGCCATCAGCGCGGGGGTTTCACGAAAGGAGAGAAAACCGGGAATGTAAGGCATGGTAGTGGCGATACGCGCCACCTTGTATTCAACCAGTTCAAGCGTGGGATACTTCAGTAAGACCATCGCGGCTCGCGTCACTTCGCCACCCTGCTCAAACCCAACGTCCGCCCCGCCGATCAGATCCGGCGGATCGTTCTTCAGACGATCCTCGCGGATCAATGAAGAGGCCAGTTCAAGCTGCTGCGCGCGTAATGACGCGAGATCCATAATGACTCCTTAGCGGTGGTACTGTTCGGACAACCGATGTACCGCCTCCACAAAGACACCCGCATGTTCTGGCGGGACGTCCTGATGAATGCCGTGGCCCAGGTTAAAGACATGCCCTTCGCCCTGACCGAATCCGGCCAGAATTGTCGCCACCTCTTCTTCGATGCGGGCTGGCGGTGCATACAGCATGGACGGATCCATATTGCCCTGTAGCGCCACTTTATGACCTACACGACGACGCGCATCGGCAATGTCAGTGGTCCAGTCGAGACCTAACGCATCACAGCCGGTTTCCGCCATCGCTTCCAGCCACTGACCACCACCTTTGGTAAACAGGGTCACAGGTACGCGACGACCTTCGTTCTCGCGTAGCAGGCCATCGACGATTTTGTGCATGTAGTACAGGGAGAACTGCTGATAGTCGCGACCGGTCAGCACACCGCCCCAGGTATCGAAAATCATCACCGACTGCGCGCCCGCTTTGATCTGCGCGTTCAGGTACAGCGTGACGCTCTTCGCCAGCTTATCAAGCAGCAGATGCAGCGCTTTAGAGTCGGCATACATCATCTTTTTAATCACGGTGAAGGCTTTGCTGCTGCCGCCTTCAACCATGTAGGTCGCCAGCGTCCACGGGCTACCGGAGAAGCCGATCAGCGGCACTTCGCCTTTCAGTTCACGGCGGATAGTGCGCACCGCGTTCATCACGTATCCAAGCCCATCTTCCGGGTCCGGGATCGGCAGTTTGTCGACGTCAGCCTTGCTGGTAATCGGGGAGGTGAAGCGTGGACCTTCTCCTGCTTCAAAATACAGCCCGAGTCCGATCGCATCCGGGATCGTCAGGATATCGGAGAAGAGGATCGCGGCATCAAGTTTATAGCGACGCAGCGGCTGCAGCGTAACTTCGCAGGCCAGCTCGGCATTTTTGCACAGCGCCATAAAATCGCCCGCTTCGGCACGGGTAGCTTTGTATTCCGGTAGATAACGGCCTGCCTGGCGCATCATCCATACCGGAGTGACATCAACGGGCTGGCGCAGCAGCGCACGCAGATAACGATCGTTCTTCAGTTCGGTCATTTTTGCAGTTCCTTATTGCGTCAGTCCATCAGTGTATCACCACTCGCTCTTTACTCGTACTCAGCCCGACACATTGCCACAGTATCTTCAATCAATCGACGCGCGACAGTACCCGGCGGGGGCAAGAGCGGTAAATCGTCATAGCGATACCAGTTCGCTTCCAGCAGCTCTTTCGGGTCGATGACGATTTCGCCGCTATCATACTCCGCCATAAATGCGGTCATCAAAGACTGTGGGAACGGCCACGGCTGAGAAGTGACATAGCGCAGGTTTTTCACCTTAATGCCGCTCTCTTCCATGACTTCACGCGCCACCGCCTGCTCGAGGGTTTCGCCCACTTCGACAAAACCTGCCAGCACGGTATGCACGCCGTTGCGATGGCGAACATGTTGGGCGAGCAGGATGGAATCATCTCGGCGAATAGCGACGATTATGCAGGGAGCAATTTGAGGGTAATAACGTTCACGGCAGTGACTACAGAGCATCGCCCACTCCGTTTTACTCGGGTGCATGGGATGGCCGCAGTAACCGCAGAATTTATGCGAGCGGTAAAACTCTGCCAGCTGTACGCCTCGTCCGGCCAGTTGAAACAGGCCAACGTCCTGGTCAATGACCTGGCGCACCGACCCCATATCGTGTCGACGCTGCTGCTGCACCAGCCAGACAGTTTCCCCTTCCCACTCGCCTATTGGCAGCGCGCGCTGACCAATCAGATCAAAACGGGCTGCGTCGCCATAAGGTAGCTCGCCATGAGGTAACCATAACTTTTGCTCATGACTGACAATCCACCAGCCGCTATCTAATTTTTCAATTATACGATCCATATCTCTTGCGCAACCTTTGCTTCACAGGCATGTTGTTTACATTATTTTTACATTTACGGGTGAGCAGTTCCTAAACACCATCTTGCGGAGTCAATCATGCTAAACCAGCTGGAAAGCCTGACGGAGCACGTCGGAGGAAGTAATAAACTGGTTGATCGCTGGCTACATGTACGTAAGCACCTGCTCGTGGCTTACTACAATCTGGTTGGCATTAAGCCTGGCAAAGAATCGTACATGCGACTTAATGAAAAGGCGCTGGATGATTTTTGTCAGAGCCTGGTCGATTACCTCTCCACCGGACACTTCAGTATTTATGAACGTATTCTCCATAAATTGGAAGGGAACGGGCAGCTTTTAAAAGCCACAAAAATTTGGCCGCTGCTGGAAGCTAATACGCAGCTGATCATGGACTACTATGACTCCAGCCTGGAAACTGCGATTGATCATGATAACTTCCTTGAGTTTCAAAAGGTTTTATCGGATCTCGGCGAAGCGCTGGAAGCCCGGTTCGTGCTCGAAGATAAGCTGATCATGCTGGTATTTGATGCGATGCACGAGAGTGGCACTCTCAAACGTCCTGCTTGAGATTTGTCGCATTAACGCGTAGTTTACATTCATTACCTCTAAGATAGAGGTTACTTCTTGTCGGAGTGCTTATTTTCCACAACAGCATGAGTGGAAAAGGCTGAGACCGTTAATTCGGGATCCGCGGAACCTGATCAGGTTAAGACCTGCGAAGGGAACAAGAGTCAATCTACAACCGTTCGCCTTTGGGCGATCGCCTCTCTTGCTTCATCCGTCGTCTGACAAGCCACGTCCTTACTTTTTTGGAATGAGCTATGTCTGCCACTACTAAACCATCACGCCGCGAACAGCGCGCGCAAGCCCAACACTTTATCGATACCCTGGAAGGGACCGCCTTCCCTAACTCAAAACGCATTTATATTACCGGTTCGCAGCCGGATATCCGCATTCCGATGCGCGAAATCCAGCTTAGCCCGACGCTGATTGGCGGCAGCAAAGACAACCCGCAATTTGAAGACAACGAAGCCGTGCCGGTGTACGACACCTCCGGGCCGTATGGCGATCCTGACGTGGCGATTAACGTCCAGCAGGGTCTGGCGAAACTGCGCCAGCCGTGGATTGCGGCGCGTAACGACAGCGAAGAATTAGACGACCGCAGCTCCGCTTACACCAAAGAGCGCCTGGCCGACGATGGCCTGGACGAGCTGCGTTTCAGCGGCCTGCTGACGCCAAAGCGCGCCAAAGCCGGTAAGCGCGTGACCCAGCTGCACTACGCCCGTCAGGGGATCGTCACGCCGGAGATGGAGTTTATCGCCATCCGTGAAAATATGGGCCGCGAGCGTATTCGTAGTGAAGTGCTGCGCCACCAGCATCCGGGGATGAACTTTGGCGCTCGTCTGCCGGAAAATATCACCCCGGAATTCGTGCGTGATGAAGTCGCTGCGGGCCGGGCGATTATTCCCGCCAACATCAACCACCCGGAATCCGAGCCGATGATCATCGGCCGCAACTTCCTGGTGAAGGTGAATGCCAACATCGGTAACTCGGCGGTCACTTCCTCTATCGAAGAAGAGGTAGAAAAACTGGTGTGGTCGACCCGCTGGGGCGCAGATACGGTGATGGACCTCTCCACCGGTCGCTATATTCACGAAACCCGCGAGTGGATCCTGCGTAACAGCCCGGTGCCGATCGGCACCGTACCGATCTACCAGGCGTTGGAGAAGGTCAACGGGATCGCCGAAGATCTCACCTGGGAAGCGTTCCGCGATACGTTGCTGGAACAGGCCGAACAGGGCGTCGACTACTTCACCATTCATGCTGGCGTGCTGCTGCGCTACGTGCCGATGACCGCTAAACGCCTGACCGGAATTGTCTCACGCGGCGGTTCAATTATGGCGAAATGGTGCCTCTCACATCACAAAGAGAACTTTCTGTTCGAACATTTCCGCGAGATCTGCGAAATCTGTGCCGCCTACGACGTTTCCCTGTCACTGGGCGACGGTCTACGCCCTGGCTCGATTCAGGATGCCAACGACGAAGCGCAGTTCGCCGAGCTGCATACGCTGGGCGAGCTGACCAAAATCGCCTGGGAATACGACGTACAGGTGATGATTGAAGGCCCGGGCCACGTGCCGATGCATATGATTCAGCGCAACATGACCGAAGAGCTGGAGAGCTGCCACGAGGCACCGTTCTACACCTTAGGGCCGTTGACCACCGATATCGCACCGGGCTATGACCACTTCACCTCCGGCATTGGCGCGGCAATGATCGGCTGGTTCGGCTGTGCGATGCTGTGCTACGTGACGCCGAAAGAGCACCTCGGCCTGCCGAACAAAGAAGATGTGAAGCAGGGGCTGATCACCTACAAAATCGCCGCCCACGCCGCGGATTTAGCCAAAGGGCATCCGGGCGCGCAGATCCGCGATAACGCCATGTCGAAAGCGCGCTTCGAATTCCGCTGGGAAGATCAGTTTAACCTCGCGCTCGACCCGTTTACCGCCCGTGCCTATCACGATGAAACCCTGCCGCAAGAGTCCGGCAAGGTCGCCCACTTCTGTTCCATGTGCGGGCCGAAATTCTGCTCAATGAAAATCAGCCAGGAAGTACGCGACTACGCCGCTGCGCAAACCATTGAAGTGGGGATGGCGGATATGTCGGAAAACTTCCGCGCCAAAGGCGGCGAAATTTACCTCAAACGGGAGGAAGCCTGATGTATCAGCCTGATTTCCCAACCGTACCGTTCCGACTCGGACTTTACCCGGTAGTGAACAGCGTTGCATGGATTGAACGTCTGCTGGAGGCGGGCGTACGCACAATCCAGCTGCGTATCAAAGATAAACGCGATGAAGAGGTGGAAGCCGACGTTATCGCCGCCATCGCGCTGGGGCGTCGCTATGACGCCCGCCTGTTTATTAACGATTACTGGCGGCTGGCGATTAAGCACAACGCCTACGGCGTGCATCTGGGCCAGGAAGACCTCGAAACCACCGACCTGAAGGCGATTCAGGCGGCGGGCTTACGCCTGGGGGTTTCCACTCACGATGATATGGAGATTGATGTCGCGCTCGCTGCTAAGCCTTCTTATATCGCACTCGGCCACGTTTTCCCCACGCAAACCAAGCAGATGCCTTCCGCTCCGCAGGGGCTGACGCAGCTGGCAAGTCATATTGAACGACTGGCCGATTACCCGACCGTCGCCATTGGCGGCATCAGCCTGGAACGTGCGCCCGCGGTGCTGGCAACCGGCGTCGGCAGCATTGCCGTGGTCAGCGCCATTACCCAGGCGGCTGACTGGCAGGCAGCCACGGCGCAGCTGCTCGACATAGCGGGAGTCGGCGATGAATGACCGCGACTTTATGCGTTACAGCCGGCAGATCCTGCTCGGCGATATCGCTATTGAGGGCCAACAAAAGCTGCTCGACAGCCATGTGCTGATTATCGGTTTAGGCGGGTTAGGTTCGCCTGCCGCGCTGTATCTGGCGGGAGCAGGTATCGGCAAACTGACGCTGGTAGACGATGACGACATTCATTTGAGCAATCTGCAGCGCCAGATCCTGTTTACCACTGATGATATCGCGCGTTCAAAATCGCAGATTGCCCAGCAGCGCCTGACGCGGCTCAACCCAGATATCGAACTGGTATCGCTCCAGCAGCGACTGAAAGGCGATGCGCTCCGGCATGCGGTAGCGCGTGCCGACGTGGTGCTCGACTGTACCGACAACATGGCCACGCGTCAGGAAATTAACGCCGCCTGCGTGTCGCTGAATACACCTTTGGTTACCGCCAGCGCCGTCGGTTTCGGCGGCCAGTTGATGGTGCTCACGCCACCGTGGGAGCAAGGTTGTTACCGCTGCCTGTGGCCGGATGATGTAGAGCCTGAACGCAACTGCCGTACCGCCGGTATCGTCGGCCCGGTTGTCGGCGTGATGGGCACCTTGCAGGCGCTGGAAGCCATCAAACTGCTTAGCGGCATTGCGACGCCCAGCGGCGAGTTACGCCTGTTTGACGGTAAAACCAGCCAGTGGCGCAGCCTTGCGCTGCGTCGGGCCAATGGCTGCCCGGTATGTGGAGGGCAACATGCAGATTCAGTTCAATGATGAGCCGATGCAGTGCGCCGAGGGACAAACCGTCAGCGGGCTGCTCACCGAGCTTAATCAGCTTAAACCGGGCGCGGCGCTGGCGCTCAATCAGCAGATCCTGCCGCGCGAGCAGTGGCAGCAGCAAATCGTGCAGGAAGGCGACCAGATCCTGCTTTTTCAGGTTATTGCAGGGGGTTGATATGTTACGTATTGCCGACAAAACGTTTGGTTCACATCTGTTCACCGGTACCGGAAAATTTGCCTCATCGCAGCTGATGGTCGAGGCGATTCGCGCCTCCGGCAGCCAGCTGGTCACGCTGGCCATGAAGCGCGTGGATTTGCGCCAGCATAACGATGCCATTCTGGCCCCGCTTATCGACGCGGGCGTGACGCTGCTGCCTAACACCTCCGGAGCGAAAACCGCTGAAGAGGCGATTTTCGCCGCCCAACTGGCGCGTGAAGCGTTGGGCACAAACTGGCTGAAATTAGAAATCCACCCAGATGCCCGCTGGCTATTGCCGGATCCGATTGAAACACTAAAAGCTGCCGAAGCGCTGGTGAAACAGGGCTTTGTGGTGCTGCCCTACTGCGGTGCGGACCCGGTACTGTGCAAGCGGCTGGAAGACGTGGGCTGCGCGGCGGTGATGCCGCTCGGCGCACCTATCGGCTCTAACCAGGGGCTGGAAACCAAAGCGATGCTGGAGATTATTATCCAACAGGCCACTGTGCCAGTGGTGGTCGACGCCGGGATCGGCGTGCCCAGCCATGCGACGCAGGCGCTGGAAATGGGCGCTGACGCGGTGTTGGTCAACACGGCGATTGCCGTGGCGGACGATCCGGTGATGATGGCCACCGCTTTCCGTCTGGCGGTTGAAGCGGGCCTTCTGGCGCGCCAGGCCGTCCCCGGCAGCAAAAGCTCGCTCGCGCAGGCCACCAGCCCGTTGACGGGATTTCTGGAGGCACTGGCATGAATACCTTCAGCGACCGCTGGCGACAGCTGGACTGGGACGACATCCGCCTGCGCATCAACGGTAAAACCGCCGCTGACGTGGAACGCGCCCTCAACGCTTCGCAGCTTAGCCGCGATGATTTGATGGCGCTGCTCTCGCCTGCCGCCGCCGACTATCTGGAGCCGCTGGCACAGCGGGCGCAGAAGCTCACCCGCCAGCGTTTTGGCAACACGGTGAGCTTTTACGTGCCGTTGTATCTCTCCAACCTTTGTGCCAACGACTGCACCTACTGCGGTTTTTCGATGAGCAACCGTATCAAACGCAAAACGCTGGACGAAGATGAGATACAACGTGAGTGTGCGGCTATCCGTGAGCTGGGCTTTGAGCATCTGCTACTGGTCACCGGTGAACATCAGGCCAAAGTGGGGATGGATTACTTTCGTCGCCATTTGCCTGCCATTCGCCGCCAGTTTGCCTCTTTACAGATGGAAGTACAGCCGCTGTCAGAGGCTGAATATGCGGAGCTGAAGACGCTGGGGCTGGATGGCGTGATGGTGTATCAGGAGAGCTATCATGAGGCGATTTACGCCCGCCACCATCTGAAGGGGAAAAAGCAGGATTTCTTCTGGCGACTGGAAACGCCGGACCGGCTGGGCCGTGCAGGGATCGACAAAATCGGTCTTGGCGCGTTGATTGGTTTGTCCGACAGCTGGCGGGTTGACTGCTATATGGTAGCTGAACATCTGCTGTGGATGCAGCAGCATTACTGGCAGAGCCGCTACTCTATCTCCTTCCCTCGCCTGCGCCCATGCACCGGAGGCGTTGAGCCTGCATCGATCATGGATGAGCGACAGTTGGTCCAGACCATTTGCGCGTTTCGTTTACTGGCACCAGAAATTGAGCTGTCGCTCTCCACCCGCGAATCGCCATGGTTTCGTGACCATGTGATCCCGTTGGCGATCAACAACGTCAGCGCCTTCTCAAAAACCCAGCCCGGTGGTTATGCCGATAACCACCCCGAACTGGAACAGTTCTCCCCGCACGACGATCGTCGCCCGGAAGCCGTTGCTGAAGCACTGATGGCGCAGGGATTACAGCCCGTGTGGAAAGACTGGGACAGCTATCTGGGACGCGCGGCACAGATGCCCTAAGCCCAACGCTATCGCATAAACAAAAAAACCCGCTTTCGCGGGTTTTTTCTTCACTGGTGCTTAACTGCTCGGGCTCTGGCCTTCATCGCTATCGTAAGCCTTCGTGAAATTATCGGCGTTTACAGCGCGACAACGTTAACAGCAGACGGGCCTTTAGCGCCATTCTCCACGGAGAACTCCACCTTTTGACCTTCGTCTAACGTTTTAAAATCGTTACTCTGGATAGCGGAAAAATGCACAAACACATCCTTGCTACCGTCCTGAGGAGTGATAAAGCCGAAGCCTTTATCAGAGTTAAACCATTTTACTAAACCAGTCATTTTGTTAGACATAGATACTTCCTTTCATGTTTTTGAGCCGCTTATGCAGCGAAGATGGCCTGTTTTGCAGAAATTAACTTATGGGGCACTTAGGGAGGAGGCTCATGAAGAAGAGTATCTGAGGATAACGCTTGAACTGAGAACTGCTTTACTAAAACTGCTTGCATAAGGTCTGTGTTCCAAACCGATGCCGCTATAGTAGACCTACTTCTAATCATTAAGCAAGCATTAATTTTTTTAATACCCACTGAGTGATGCAATGTTGAACCAACGCGGCTAAGCATCATGGATAACAGCTTGATCTACAATGAACAAAAGCCCCGACTATTGCAGTCAGGGCTTTACGTTACTACACACTTCAAATTTAACATTAATAAACTTAACGATTTAATACTGCTGATGGTACTACTTTAAAATGTACACGTTTACTACAGATAATATTGGATTTTGATACTAACTAAAGCTTTCCTCTATTTACCGTTAAACACATTCCACCCGCTTGATAATAGAACTCAAGGCTGGTGACCTAAACAAGTACACTTCCCCTCGCGACATATACTCTTTGATGCGTTGCCTTATTTCCCTCGTGATAACCAAAAAGCAGAAATCACGAACAATTACTATTAAATCATGGCGTTACATCGTCGCGTTTTACTGATTTTTTGCGATTAGATATATCAACTACGTGGCCTGAAAGCATTGTCGAGGTGAAAAAATAGCGTTTTCAGCATCGACTATCCCATACAAAAAATACTTCGTGGCCTTTATCGCAAACCCCAATCAAGCTCTACTAACACTGACTACGTTAACAGCAAACTACAATTTCTCCGCTGTTAAGTATTAACATACGGGTTTAAAAAACGCTGTCAATACTGTTTTTTATAACATGTCTTTATTGACAGTAATTATATATTCCAGCATGTGATAAGCGAGTCAAAAAGCCGCTGGTCCCGGTCCAGATCGCAGGGTTTGGCCCCTTTTTGTAACCGGTTTCAGAAAAAGCAGCTTTCTTTGTGATGCCTTGCACACAATCGTTGCAAAGCAGTTGTTGCTATAGCTGGCTCGCGATAATTATCAACTCACACATGTTGATCGAGACTGCTTATGAAAAACATCGTTTTATGCTGTGCCGCCGGAATGTCCACCAGCATGCTGGTGCAAAGGATGAAAGATGCCGCCCAGAAAAAAGGCGTCGACGTCACTATCAAAGCCGTCCCGGTGGCCGAGTTTGAAGAGAATATCGCTACAGCGGATATCGTTTTGCTCGGTCCACAGGTTAAGTATGAACAGGCCAAGCTACAGGCGATCGCCGACCCACTAGGCAAAAAGGTCGCCGTTATCGACATGATGGATTACGGCATGATGAAAGGCGATGCGGTACTGGACAAGGCGCTGAAACTACTGGAGTGATGGTATGGAAGAGTTAGAAACGATCATCATGGAGTTATTGGTAAACGCTGGTGCTGCACGCAGCCAGGCCCTGACGGCATTGCAACTGGCGCGTAAAGGTGATTTCTCCGGTGCAGAACAAGCGATGACGGAATCACGCGAGTACGTTAAACAAGCGCATAAAATCCAGACCCAGCTGATCGGAATTGACGAAGGAACCGGCAAGCTACCGGTTAATCTCATCACCGTCCATTCGCAGGATCACCTGATGAACGCGATGGTGATTCAGGATTTGGCGGGAGATATGATTGAGCTTTATCGGCGGTTACCGCCGGTAAATTAATGACACTGCCGGATGGCTTCGTAGCCTCGTAGACCTGATAAGCGTCATCAGAAATAAACCTGGACATAAAAAAACCCGCCGAAGCGGGTTTTTTATTATGGTCGGCAACGATTAATCGTTGTCAGAACCGCCCAGGCCTGCGTTCAGCAGTTCTGCCAGGCTGGCAGACGCATCTTCAGCAGTCACCTGCGGTGCAGCTGGCAGTTCGCCCGCTGCGCGACGGCGCATACGATCCTGGTGGTACGCGTAACCGGTACCTGCCGGGATCAGACGACCCACGATTACGTTCTCTTTCAGACCGCGCAGTTCATCACGTTTACCTGCAACAGCGGCTTCGGTCAGGACACGCGTGGTTTCCTGGAACGATGCTGCAGAGATGAAGGACTCGGTTGCCAGAGACGCTTTGGTGATACCCAGCAGATCGCGGGAGAACGTTGCACCCACTTTGCCGTTCGCTTCCAGCTCGCGGTTAGCGATCTTGACGCGGGAGTATTCAACCTGCTCGCCTTCCAGGAAGTCGGAGCTACCAGCGCTTTCGATGGTGGCTTTACGCAGCATCTGACGAACGATAACTTCGATGTGTTTATCGTTAATCTTAACACCCTGCAGACGGTATACGTCCTGAACTTCGTTAACAATGTAACGAGTTACAGCATGCACACCACGCAGACGCAGGATGTCGTGCGGCGCTTCCGGACCGTCGGAAACCACGTCACCACGTTCTACACGTTCACCTTCGAACACGTTGAGCTGACGCCATTTCGGGATCATCTCTTCGTACGGCTCGCTACCGTCTACCGGGGTGATAACCAGACGACGTTTACCTTTGGTTTCTTTACCGAAGGAAATGATGCCGCTGATTTCAGCCAGGATTGCCGGCTCTTTCGGACGACGTGCTTCGAACAGGTCAGCAACGCGCGGCAGACCACCGGTGATATCCTTGGTACCGCCGGATTCCTGCGGAACACGCGCCAGGGTGTCACCAGAACTGATCTGTACGCCATCTTCCAGCTGAACAATCGCTTTACCCGGCAGGAAGTACTGAGCAGGCATATCGGTGCCTGGGATCAGAACGTCGTTGCCCTGAGCATCAACAATTTTCAGTGCCGGACGCAGGTCTTTACCACCCGCAGTACGCTCTGCAGAATCCAGAACCACCAGAGAAGACAGACCGGTCAGCTCGTCGGTCTGACGAGTAATGGTCTGGCCGTCGATCATGTCAGTGAAGCGGACAAAACCACTCACTTCGGTGATAACCGGCATGGTGTGCGGATCCCAGTTTGCTACGGTTTCGCCGCCAGCAACCTGTTCGCCATCACCTTTCGCCATAACGGAGCCGTAAGGCACTTTATAGCTTTCTTTGGTACGGCCGAATTCGTCGATCAGTTTCAGTTCGGTGTTACGTGAGGTGATAACCAGTTTGCCGCTGGAGTTCACAACCGACTTCGCATTGCTCAGACGGATGCTACCTTTGTTTTTCACCTGAATGCTGGATTCAGCAGCCGCACGAGATGCCGCACCACCGATGTGGAACGTACGCATCGTCAGCTGTGTACCCGGTTCACCGATGGACTGTGCCGCGATAACGCCGATTGCTTCACCTTTGTTGATGATGTGGCCACGCGCCAGGTCACGACCGTAGCAGTGCGCACATACACCAAAGTCGGTGTCACAAGATACAACAGAACGGACTTTGACGGAGTCAACGGAGTTCTCTTCCAGCAGGTCACACCACTGTTCGTGCAGCAGCGTGTTGCGTGGAACCAGAATATCCGCCGTACCCGGCTTCAGAACGTCTTCAGCAGTCACACGACCCAGAACGCGATCGCGCAGCGGCTCTTTAACGTCACCACCCTCGATAACCGGGGTCATGGTGATGCCTTCCAGAGTGCCGCAATCGTCTTCAGTAACAACCAGGTCCTGCGCAACGTCGACCAGACGACGAGTCAGATAACCGGAGTTCGCTGTTTTCAGTGCGGTATCCGCCAGACCTTTACGCGCACCGTGAGTAGAGATGAAGTACTGGAGTACGTTCAGACCTTCACGGAAGTTCGCGGTGATTGGCGTTTCGATGATGGAGCCATCTGGCTTCGCCATCAGACCACGCATACCGGCCAGCTGACGAATCTGTGCTGCAGAACCACGCGCACCGGAGTCGGCCATCATGTAGATGCTGTTGAAGGAAACCTGCTGCTCTTCTACGCCGTCACGGTTAATAACGGTTTCGGTTTGCAGGTTATCCATCATCGCTTTGGATACACGATCGTTCGCCGCAGCCCAGATATCGATAACTTTGTTATAGCGTTCGCCCGCGGTTACCAGACCAGACTGGAACTGCTCCTGGATCTCAGCAACTTCAGCTTCCGCTTCAGAGATAATCTCGTGTTTCTTCTCCGGGATGACCATGTCATCAATACCAACAGATGCACCTGAACGCGCTGCATAAGCAAAGCCGGTGTACATTGTCTGGTCAGCGAAGATAACAGTCGGCTTCAGGCCCAGAATGCGGTAACAGGTGTTCAGCATTTTGGAGATAGCTTTCTTGCCCAGCGCCTGGTTGACGATGGAGAAAGGCAGACCTTTCGGTACGATCATCCACAGAATGGCGCGACCAACGGTCGTGTCTTTCAGACTGGTGTGCGCAACGAATTCGCCGTTTTCATCTTTTTCGTATTCAGTGATACGCACTTTAACGCGCGCATGCAGAGAGGCCAGACCTGCGCGATAGATACGCTCAGCTTCTTTCGGGCCAGTCAGCACCATGCCTTCGCCTTTGGCGTTAACACAGTCACGGGTCATGTAGTACAGACCCAATACAACGTCCTGAGACGGAACGATGATAGGTTCGCCGTTCGCCGGAGACAGGATGTTGTTGGTAGACATCATCAGCGCACGCGCTTCGAGCTGGGCTTCCAGCGTCAGCGGTACGTGAACAGCCATCTGGTCACCATCGAAGTCGGCGTTATATGCCGCACAAACCAGCGGGTGAAGCTGGATAGCTTTACCTTCGATCAGTACAGGTTCAAATGCCTGGATACCCAGACGGTGCAGTGTTGGTGCACGGTTCAGCAGTACCGGGTGTTCGCGGATAACTTCGTCCAGGATATCCCAAACGACAGCTTCTTCACGCTCAACCATTTTCTTAGCGGCTTTGATGGTGGTGGCGAGGCCACGCAGTTCCAGCTTACCGTAGATGAACGGTTTGAACAGTTCCAGTGCCATTTTCTTCGGCAGACCGCACTGATGCAGACGCAGGTATGGACCTACGGTGATTACAGAACGACCGGAGTAGTCAACACGCTTACCGAGCAGGTTCTGACGGAAACGACCCTGTTTACCTTTGATCATGTCGGCCAAAGATTTCAGAGGACGTTTGTTAGAACCGGTGATCGCACGACCGCGACGACCGTTATCCAGCAGGGCGTCAACCGCTTCCTGCAGCATACGTTTTTCGTTGCGTACGATGATGTCCGGCGCAGCCAGATCCAGCAAACGCTTCAGACGGTTGTTACGGTTGATAACGCGACGATACAGATCGTTCAGATCCGACGTTGCGAAACGACCACCATCCAGCGGAACCAGCGGACGCAGATCTGGCGGCAGAACCGGCAGAACGGTCAGGATCATCCACTCTGGCTTGTTGCCAGACTGTACGAAGGCTTCCAGCAGTTTGATACGCTTGGTCAGCTTCTTACGCTTGGTTTCGGAGTTGGTTTCGTTCAGCTCTTCGCGCAGAGTTTCACACTCTTGCTCCAGATCCATGCTCTTCAGCAGGGCCTGGATTGCTTCCGCACCCATCTTCGCGTCAAATTCGTCACCGAACTCTTCCAGCGCGTCCAGATACTGCTCTTCAGTCAGGATCTGTTGACGTTCCAGGTTAGTCATACCGCCTTCGATAACCACATAAGATTCGAAGTACAGTACGCGTTCGATATCACGCAGCGGCATATCAAGCAGCAAACCGATACGGGACGGCAGAGATTTCAGGAACCAGATGTGAGCAGTCGGAGACGCCAGCTCGATGTGGCCCATACGCTCACGGCGTACTTTAGTCTGGGTCACTTCAACGCCGCACTTCTCACAGATCACACCACGGTGTTTCAGGCGCTTGTACTTACCGCACAGGCACTCGTAGTCTTTTACCGGCCCAAAGATACGGGCGCAGAAAAGGCCGTCACGTTCAGGTTTGAACGTACGGTAGTTGATGGTTTCCGGCTTCTTAACTTCACCGAAAGACCATGAACGGATCATGTCTGGCGAGGCCAGAGCAATTTTGATCGCATCAAACTCTTCGGTTTTAGTCTGCGCTTTCAGAAACTTTAATAAATCTTTCACGGATTTGCTCCCGTCGGAGTTAGCACAATCTGGCGCTGGCTGTTACGCCAGCACCAGTGACCTGTTTGATCGAGAGTTACTCGTCTTCCAGCTCGATGTTGATACCCAGCGAACGAATCTCTTTCAACAGTACGTTGAAGGATTCCGGCATGCCTGGTTCCATCTGATGGTTGCCGTCCACGATGTTTTTATACATCTTAGTACGACCGTTCACGTCATCAGACTTAACGGTGAGCATTTCCTGCAGGGTGTATGCTGCGCCATATGCTTCCAGCGCCCACACTTCCATCTCCCCGAAGCGCTGACCACCGAACTGCGCCTTACCACCCAGCGGCTGCTGAGTAACCAGGCTGTAAGAACCGGTAGAACGCGCATGCATCTTGTCATCAACCAGGTGGTTCAGTTTCAGCATGTACATGTAGCCAACGGTAACCTGGCGCTCGAACTGCTCACCGGTACGGCCGTCGAACAGTGTGATCTGACCGGAAGTCGGCAGGCCACCCAGCTGTAACAGTTCCTTGATTTCAGACTCTTTCGCACCGTCGAATACCGGCGTTGCGATCGGCATACCTTTTTTCAGGTTTTCAGCCAGACGCAGAACTTCTTCATCACTGAAGGTATTCAGGTCAACTTTCTGACGAACATCTGAACCCAGATCGTAAGCACGCTGGATGAATTCGCGCAGTTTCGCGACTTCCTGCTGTTGTTTCAGCATGGCGTTGATCTTATCGCCGATACCTTTTGCAGCCATACCCAGGTGGGTTTCAAGGATCTGACCGATGTTCATACGCGATGGTACGCCCAGCGGGTTCAGTACGATATCTACCGGCGTACCGTTAGCATCGTGTGGCATATCTTCGATCGGGTTGATCTTAGAGATTACACCCTTGTTACCGTGACGACCTGCCATCTTATCACCAGGCTGGATCCGACGTTTAACCGCCAGATAAACCTTAACAATCTTCAGCACGCCCGGTGCCAGATCGTCGCCCTGAGTAATTTTACGGCGTTTCGCTTCGAGTTTTTTCTCGAATTCGTGTTTCAGTTCGTCGTACTGCTCAGCCAGTTGTTCCAGCTGATTCTGTTTTTCTTCGTCGGTCAGGCCGAGTTCTAACCAGCGGTCGCGTGGCAGTTTGTCGAGCTTCTCAGCTTCAACACCACCGGAAACCAGCACAGCGTAGATACGGCTGAACAGGCCAGCTTCGAGGATCTGCAGTTCTTCAGACAGGTCTTTTTTCGCCTGCTTCAGCTGCATCTCTTCGATTTCCAGCGCACGTTTGTCTTTTTCTACGCCATCGCGAGTAAAGACCTGAACGTCGATAATCGTACCGGAAACACCGTTTGGCACGCGCAGAGAAGAGTCTTTAACGTCAGACGCTTTCTCACCGAAGATCGCACGCAGCAGCTTCTCTTCTGGCGTCAGTTGGGTTTCACCTTTCGGCGTTACCTTACCAACCAGAATGTCGCCACCGGTCACTTCCGCACCGATATAAACGATACCGGATTCATCCAGTTTGGAGAGCGCAGCTTCACCCACGTTCGGGATGTCAGCGGTGATCTCTTCTGGCCCCAGCTTGGTGTCACGGGACACACATGCCAGTTCCTGAATGTGGATGGTGGTGAAACGGTCTTCCTGAACAACACGCTCGGATACGAGGATGGAGTCTTCGAAGTTGTAACCATTCCATGGCATGAATGCCACGCGCATGTTCTGGCCCAGCGCCAGTTCACCGAGGTCGGTGGACGGACCGTCAGCCAGCACATCACCACGTTCAACCGGCTCGCCCAGAGATACGCAAGGCATCTGGTTGATACAGGTGTTCTGGTTAGAACGGGTGTATTTGGTCAGGTTATAAATGTCGATACCTGCTTCGCCCGGGTACATCTCGTCTTCGTTAACTTTGATAACGATACGGGAAGCATCCACGTACTGAACAGTACCGCCACGTTTAGCAACTGCAGTAACACCGGAGTCAACGGCAACAGCACGTTCCATACCGGTACCAACCAGCGGCTTATCAGCGCGCAGAGTCGGAACCGCCTGACGTTGCATGTTCGCACCCATCAATGCACGGTTGGCGTCATCGTGTTCCAGGAACGGGATCAGGGACGCACCGACGGATACCACCTGCTGGGTGGATACGTCCATGTAGTCAACCTGATCACGGCTGAACAAGCTGGATTCGCCTTTGCTACGGCAGGTAACCAGATCTTCTACAAAGTGGCCTTCGTCATCCAAGTTGGAGTTCGCCTGAGCGATAACGTAGTTGCCTTCTTCGATAGCAGACAGGTAATGAATTTCGTCAGTTACAACACCGTCGGTCACTTTACGGTACGGAGTCTCGAGGAAGCCGTATTCGTTAGTCTGTGCATACACGGACAGGGAGTTGATCAGACCGATGTTCGGACCTTCAGGCGTTTCGATTGGACATACGCGACCGTAGTGAGTCGGGTGTACGTCTCGAACTTCGAAGCCTGCGCGTTCACGGGTCAGACCGCCTGGGCCGAGTGCAGAGATACGACGTTTGTGCGTAATCTCAGACAGCGGGTTGTTCTGGTCCATAAACTGAGACAGCTGGCTGGAACCAAAGAACTCTTTCACTGCTGCAGAAATCGGCTTGGCGTTGATCATATCCTGAGGCATCAGGGTATCCAGATCGCCCAGAGACAGACGCTCTTTCACCGCACGCTCAACACGTACCAGGCCAACGCGGAACTGGTTTTCCGCCATTTCGCCTACGGAACGGATACGACGGTTGCCGAGGTGGTCGATATCATCGACTTCGCCTTTACCGTTACGGATATCGATGAGCTTCTTCATCACTTCGATGATGTCGTCTTTGCTCAGGATACCGGAACCTTCGATTTCGTCGCGCAGCAGAGAACGGTTGAACTTCATACGACCGACCGCAGACAGGTCATAGCGGTCTTCGGAGAAGAACAGGTTCTCGAACAGGCTTTCAGCAGCTTCACGAGTCGGCGGCTCACCAGGACGCATCATGCGGTAGATTTCTACCAGTGCGCTCAGACGATCGTTGGTTGGGTCGACGCGTACAGTTTCAGAAATGTACGGACCGTGGTCCAGATCGTTAGTGAACAGCGTTTCGATACGCTTGTGACCAGACTGGCTCAGCTTAGCCAGCAGATCCAGGCTCAGCTCCATGTTAGCTGCGCAGATCAACTCGCCAGTAGATTCGTCAACGTAGTCTTTAGCCGCAACTTTACCAGCAATGTATTCAACCGGAACTTCGATATGTTTGATATCGTCTTTTTCCAGTTGGCGAATGTGGCGCGCAGTGATGCGACGGCCTTTTTCGACGTAGACTTTGCCGTTAGCTTCAATGTCAAAGGAGGCGGTTTCACCACGCAGGCGTTCCGGCACCAGTTCCATCTGCAGCTTGTTGTCGCGAATTTCGAAAACAACTTTTTCAAAGAACAGGTCAAGGATCTGCTCAGTGGTGTAGTTCAGTGCACGCAGAATAATGGTCGCAGGCAGTTTACGGCGACGGTCAATACGTACGAACAGGTTGTCCTTCGGATCGAATTCGAAGTCCAGCCAGGAACCACGGTAAGGGATGATGCGCGCGTTATACAGCACTTTACCCGAAGAGTGGGTTTTACCTTTGTCGGAGTCAAAGAAGACGCCAGGACTACGGTGCAGCTGAGAAACGATAACACGCTCAGTACCATTGATTACAAAGGTACCGTTGTCAGTCATGAGCGGAATTTCGCCCATGTAGACTTCTTGTTCTTTAATGTCTTTTACGGTGCCTTCCGGCGCTTCGCGCTCGTAGATCACCAGACGCAGTTTTACGCGCAGCGGTGCGGAATAGGTCACGCCACGGATCTGACATTCCTGAACGTCAAACACCGGTTCGCCAAGGCGGTAGCTGACGTATTGCAGCTCGGAATTACCGCTGTAGCTCTGAATCGGGAAAACGGAACGGAAAGCTGCTTCCAGACCATACTGCCCTTCAGGATCTTGCTCGATGAACTTCTGAAACGAGTCAAGCTGGATAGAAAGGAGATAAGGTATGTCCAACACTTGTGGACGTTTACCAAAATCCTTACGAATACGTTTTTTCTCGGTATAGGAGTAAACCATTAGGGTTCCTCAGCTCGCTGACAAGTCGACCCATCTGTCCGACGAAGGGACAGTTTGTGCAACACTATTTTGTTGACCGGAAAATCGAATACTTTCCGCAATGCCTGTTGCTATCACGCTTAAACCATTTCATTGCGATTTACACAGAACTGATGCTCTGTCGCAGTATATTAAGACGTCGATAGAAACAAGCATTGAAAGGCACAGCAGTAGTCAAACAGTGTGAAATGCTACTGGCGCCTTACAGCGCAAAAAGGCTGGTGACTAAAAAGTCACCAGCCATCAGCCTAATTTCTTAGGCTGCAACCAGAAAAGTTGGCTTATTTAACTTCAACTTCAGCGCCAGCTTCTTCCAGAGATTTTTTCAGTGCTTCTGCGTCGTCTTTGCTGATGCCTTCTTTCAGGGCAGCCGGAGCAGATTCTACCAGGTCTTTAGCTTCTTTCAGACCCAGGCCAGTTGCGCCACGTACTGCTTTGATAACAGCAACTTTGTTAGCGCCAGCAGCTTTCAGAATTACGTCGAATTCAGTTTTTTCTTCAGCAGCTTCAGCCGGGCCAGCAGCTACAGCTACAGCAGCAGCAGCGGAAACACCGAATTTTTCTTCCATTGCAGAGATCAGTTCTACAACGTCCATTACGGACATAGCGGATACTGCTTCAATGATTTGATCTTTAGTGATAGACATTTAAATTGTTCCTGAAAATCAGAATAAGTTTATACGTAAGCAGATGCTTGAGAAAGATAACTGCGATTAAGCAGCTTCTTTCGCATCGCGTACAGCAGCCAGAGTACGAACCAGTTTGCCAGCCGAAGCTTCTTTCATGGTTGCCATCAGGCGTGCAATTGCTTCTTCGTAGGTCGGCAGAGTTGCCAGGCGATCGATTTGCGATGCCGGGATCAATTCACCTTCAAAGGCTGCGGCTTTGACCTCAAATTTTGCATTCGCTTTCGCGAACTCTTTGAACAGACGAGCAGCAGCGCCCGGGTGTTCCATAGAGTATGCAATCAGGGTCGGACCAACAAACGTGTCTTTCAGGCACTCGAACTGAGTACCTTCAACGACGCGGCGCAGCAGGGTGTTACGAACAACACGCATGTATACGCCAGCTTCACGACCTGCTTTACGCAGTTCAGTCATTTTATCTACAGTTACGCCACGGGAATCCGCAACTACTGCAGACAGCGCGCCTTTGGCTACTTCGCTGACTTCAGCAACAATCGCTTGTTTGTCTTGAAGATTTAAAGCCATTAGCTTTGCTCCTGGATGTTTGCCGGAACTCATGTTCCGGAACTCACTTCACTCTCACCAACGGAGAGAGCGTCTAAATACGGTGAGCAGAAACAAGCCAGAGTATCAGAAATAATCTTAGCGTTCTGTCACCGTCTACGCAGGGCATTAAGTTTCTTACGAAACACCTGCGGTCTTCGACGGAGGCCTGGATAGGCCAGGCTCCAACGAACAAATCTTGTCTATCTGTCGCTATTCAATCTGTGCCGGCGTTGACTGCCTTCGTTCACACCAGTCACATAGTTAACTATGCTTCTGGCGATTCACTCAGTTGTCGCCTTGCCACAGCCTGAATATCTCGGATATACGTCTGCAATTAGCAGAAACGTGGGGGTAAGATTGTAGACAAAATCACCGCCCACGTAAAGGCGAATATTAGTTCGCCACAGTCGCAGTCAGACCGGACTGATCAACGGCAACACCAGCACCCATGGTGGTGGAGATGCTAACTTTCTTGATGTACACGCCTTTAGCCTGAGTCGGTTTCGCTTTTTTCAGCGCAACCAGCAGAGATTCCAGGTTTTCTTTCAGTTTGTCAGCGTCAAAATCCACTTTACCGATGGTAGTGTGAATGATGCCGTTTTTGTCGTTACGGTAACGAACCTGACCTGCTTTAGCGTTCTTAACCGCTTCAGCAACGTTAGGGGTTACAGTACCAACTTTCGGGTTTGGCATCAGGCCGCGCGGACCCAGAACCTGACCCAGCTGGCCAACAACGCGCATTGCATCCGGGGAAGCAATAACAACGTCAAAGTTCATTTCGCCTTTCTTGATCTGGTCAGCCAGATCTTCCATACCTACCAGCTCAGCGCCTGCAGCTTTAGCAGCTTCAGCGTTTGCGCCTTGGGCAAATACGGCTACGCGAACGGAACGGCCAGTACCGTGCGGCAGTACAGTTGCACCACGTACGTTCTGGTCAGATTTACGAGCATCGATACCGAGGTTAACGGCAACGTCTACGCTTTCTACGAATTTAGCAGTGGCCAGCTCTTTCAGCAGAGCAATAGCTTCGTTGATGTCGTACTGTTTAGTTGCATCAACTTTGTCACGGATCACGCGCATACGCTTGGTCAGTTTAGCCATTTCTTAGTCCTCCACTACCAGGCCCATGGAACGTGCAGTACCTTCAATGGAGCGAGTCATCGCTTCAATGTCGGAACCAGTCATGTCGGCAGCTTTGGTCTGCGCGATTTCCTGCAGCTGAGCGCGGGAAATTTTACCCACTTTGTCTTTGTTCGGTTTACCGGAACCAGACTTGATACCAGCCGCTTTCTTCAGCAGAACTGCTGCCGGAGGCGTTTTGGTAACGAAAGTGAAAGAACGGTCAGCGTAAACGGTGATAACAACCGGGATCGGCAGACCTTTTTCCATGGAATCAGTTTTTGCGTTGAACGCTTTGCAGAATTCCATGATGTTCACGCCTTGTTGACCCAGTGCTGGACCTACCGGCGGACTCGGGTTAGCCATACCAGCTGCAACTTGCAGCTTGACATAGGCCTGGACTTTCTTAGCCATTCTAAATTCCTCTAGTTGGGTTATAGCGCCTCAAGGAGGCTCCCCGTGATTAAATTCGTTTTACGGACAGGGTCCATAAAAACAAAAGGCGCGAAATTGTATTCCAATCTCGCGCCTTGTGCAACGATTAAATCGCCGCTTTTTTGATCGCTGTTTAGGCTTTTTCTACCTGGGCAAAGTCCAGTTCTACCGGGGTCGCACGACCAAAGATAGAAACAGAGACTTTCAGGCGGGACTTCTCGTAGTCCACTTCTTCAACCACGCCGTTAAAGTCAGCAAACGGGCCGTCACTAACGCGAACCATTTCACCTGGCTCAAACATCGTTTTCGGACGCGGTTTATCACCAACCTGCTGCAGACGGTTCATGATCGCATCAACTTCTTTGTCGCTGATCGGCGCCGGACGGTCAGATGTACCGCCGATAAAGCCCATCACACGCGGCACGCTACGCACCAGGTGCCAGCTTGCGTCATTCATCACCATCTGGACCAGTACATAGCCCGGGAAGAATTTACGTTCGCTCTTGCGACGCTGGCCACCACGGATTTCGACCACTTCTTCGGTCGGCACCATGACTTCGCCAAACAGCTCTTCCATATTTTGTAACTTGATATATTCGCGCAGCGACGTGGCTACGCGGCCTTCAAAACCGGAAAACGCCTGAACGACGTACCAGCGCTTTTTAGGGGCTTCAGACATCTTAGAACCTCAGGCCAGTGATAAAGGATACCAGGCGAACCAGAATACCATCCAGTCCCCACAGGATCAGTGACATTACTGCGGTAACCGCAGCCACAATTAATGTGGTGTGCAATGTTTCCTGGCGAGTTGGCCAAATGACCTTACGGACTTCGGTTCTCGCTTCACGGGCAAAAGCAACGGTCGCTTTACCTTTTGTTGTCAACAGCGCGACACCACCCGCTGCGGCAATCAGAATCACTACGGCCAGCGCACGCAGCGGCAGCATCATGTCACGATAGAGGTAGTTGCCAACGATAGCTACAAGCAGCAATACAGCGACAACAACCCACTTCATCGCTTCCAGGCCGCGCCCGCTTCCTTGAGCTTCGGTATTCGCACTCATAAACCAACCTGTCAGAAGTATTCTACAAACATTTTCACCCCGCGTAAGCGAGGCGATCCAAACCGAAATGCTCTGGTGCGTTTCGGACTAAACGCCCTCTTCAGAGCCTGTCTCAGCAATGATTATGACAAAAAAAATCACTGATGAGCCAGGTTCTGGTGTGAAAGCGTGCAAAAAGGGCATCAAATGATGCCCTTTTATTGCGCATTGCGTCAAATGTTATTCGGCAATTAGCTCATTACTTTGGCAACAACGCCCGCACCAACAGTACGGCCGCCTTCACGGATTGCGAAACGCAGACCGTCGTCCATCGCGATCGGGTGGATCAGGGTAACAACCATTTTGATGTTGTCGCCCGGCATTACCATCTCTACGCCTTCCGGCAGTTCAATGGTACCAGTCACGTCAGTAGTACGGAAGTAGAACTGCGGACGGTAGCCTTTGAAGAACGGAGTATGACGGCCGCCTTCGTCTTTGGACAGAATGTACACTTCAGATTCGAACTTGGTGTGCGGCTTGATAGAGCCCGGCTTAGCCAGTACCTGACCACGTTCGATTTCTTCACGTTTGATACCACGCAGCAGAACACCAACGTTCTCACCAGCACGGCCTTCGTCCAGCAGTTTGCGGAACATTTCAACGCCAGTACAGGTAGACTTAGCGGTCTCTTTGATACCAACGATTTCAACTTCTTCACCAACTTTGATGATACCGCGCTCTACACGACCGGTAACAACGGTACCACGACCGGAGATGGAGAATACGTCTTCGATAGGCAGCAGGAACGGCTTGTCAATCGCACGCTCTGGTTCTGGGATGTAAGAATCCAGGAAGCCAGCCAGTTCGATGATTTTCGCTTCCCACTCTGCTTCGCCTTCCAGCGCTTTCAGAGCAGAACCACGAACGATCGGCGTGTCGTCGCCCGGGAAATCGTACTGAGACAGAAGTTCACGAACTTCCATTTCTACCAGTTCCAGCAGCTCTTCGTCATCAACCATGTCGCATTTGTTCAGGAACACGATGATGTACGGAACGCCTACCTGACGACCCAGCAGGATGTGCTCACGAGTCTGCGGCATCGGGCCGTCAGTCGCAGCAACAACCAGGATCGCGCCGTCCATCTGCGCAGCACCGGTGATCATGTTTTTAACATAGTCGGCGTGGCCCGGGCAGTCTACGTGTGCGTAGTGGCGAGTCGGGGTGTCATATTCAACGTGAGAAGTGTTGATGGTGATACCACGTGCTTTTTCTTCCGGCGCGTTATCGATCTGATCGAATGCGCGAGCAGCACCGCCGTAGGTTTTAGCCAGAACGGTAGTGATTGCAGCGGTCAGCGTTGTTTTACCATGGTCAACGTGGCCGATAGTACCGACGTTAACGTGCGGTTTAGTACGTTCAAATTTTTCTTTAGACATCGATTGTCCCTCTAAGACACGGATAAATCGGTGATATCACCACATCAACCAGGCAATATACCTGAGCTGTTGAATGCTTTTAAAAGTAAACAGAGAGAAACGGGAAGGAGAAGTGAAGTGGTGCTGATACCCAGAGTCGAACTGGGGACCTCACCCTTACCAAGGGTGCGCTCTACCAACTGAGCCATATCAGCACGTCTGGAGCGGGCAGCGGGAATCGAACCCGCATCATCAGCTTGGAAGGCTGAGGTAATAGCCATTATACGATGCCCGCATCCTGAAACTCGGCTACCCAGTTCTTTCTGTAACAAAAAAGAGATTTCTCTCTTTTCTGTTCGAGCTGATTAATTTTTTAATCAACTCAGGCGGCGATAACGCTGCCAGAAAGTGGTGGTGGGGGAAGGATTCGAACCTTCGAAGTCTGTGACGGCAGATTTACAGTCTGCTCCCTTTGGCCGCTCGGGAACCCCACCGGACTTGATGGTGCCGACTACCGGAATCGAACTGGTGACCTACTGATTACAAGTCAGTTGCTCTACCTACTGAGCTAAGTCGGCATCAAGTAGCGCGCATTTTATGGAGACATGCGCACTCATGCAACTAAAAAATTGCATAAAATGTTCTATCGCTCACATTTTGCACTATGCGACCGATAAATAATCTATTTCTTCTTTGGATTGGACAAATTTCCAACGCCAGGTGCCACCTCAGGGAGGAATTTTGCTCCGGCATGCACGCGTTGATAGAGAGAAAGCACATCTTTATACATCTGGAATACCCGTCACATTGCATTTCAGAGGATGATTTTTTCTTATTATTCCCCTCCATCTGGTGTTACCCTCCTGCCCATTGTCCAAATTAACTGAAATGTGCGTGCCATTGCGTACCGGGGATGATTTCGTTTTTTACCGCAGACCTGATATAGCAATGACAGCCAGACCATGCGTATGAGTATAAAAGAGCAAGCGTTAACGTCGCCTTACCTACAGTTTGATCGCAACCAGTGGGCTGCGCTTCGTGATTCCGTGCCGATGACCCTGACCGAGGAAGAGATTGCTCGTCTTAAAGGCATTAACGAAGACTTATCGCTGGAAGAAGTTGCCGAGATTTATTTGCCTCTCTCGCGTTTGCTAAACTTTTACATCAGTTCAAACCTGCGACGTCAGGCAGTGCTGGAGCAATTTTTAGGCACGAATGGCGAGCGTATTCCTTATATTATTAGTATTGCTGGCAGCGTTGCCGTCGGTAAAAGTACGACAGCGCGTGTTTTGCAGGCCTTGCTCAGTCGCTGGCCAGAGCATCGTAAGGTTGAATTGATTACTACCGATGGCTTTCTCCACCCTAACCAGGTATTGAAAGATCGTGGACTAATGAAGAAGAAAGGCTTCCCCCAGTCCTATGATATGCATCGCTTGGTTAAATTCGTTTCCGATCTGAAATCAGGCGTACCTAACGTCACGGCACCGGTCTATTCCCATCTCATCTATGATGTGATCCCTGATGGCGACAAAACCGTTGCCCAGCCCGACATATTAATACTCGAAGGGTTAAATGTATTACAAAGCGGGATGGACTATCCTCACGATCCACATCATGTATTTGTTTCTGACTTTGTCGACTTTTCTATTTATGTTGATGCGCCAGAAGAATTACTCCAGACGTGGTATATCAACCGCTTTCTGAAATTCCGTGAAGGGGCGTTTACCAACCCGGACTCTTATTTCCATAACTATGCAAAATTATCAGAAGATGAGGCTATCAATACTGCCACATCGCTATGGAAAGAGATTAACTGGCTGAATTTAAAGCAAAACATTTTACCAACACGTGAAAGAGCCAGCTTGATTATGACTAAAAGCGCCAATCATGCCGTTGAGCAAGTCAGGCTACGTAAATAAATAAAAAAGGGGAGCCTCAGCTCCCCTTTTTATTATTCAGCACTTCTCAGCGATATTTCTCCACCCATCCAGGGTTTGATCTCGCCATTTTGTTCAAGCAATAATGCACCTTGCGCGTCTATTCCACGAGAGATACCAAATATTTCTTTATCACCAATAATAAGTTTTACCGGGCGGTCGATAAAGTTATCCAGTTTCTTCCAGCGAGACAGATACGGTGCTAATCCTTCGTGCTCAAAGAGCACCAACGCAGCGCGCAACTCACGTATCAGTCGGGCAGCAAGGGTATTGCGGTCAATGTTAATGCCCGCTTCCTGTAGGTTAATCCAGCCTTGATTAACCACATTTTCCTCAACCCGGCGCATGGACATATTAATACCTGCGCCGATAACAATTTGCGCGGCATCACCTGTCTTACCGGTCAGTTCAACCAGGATCCCTGCCAGTTTACGGTCGAGTAAATAGAGGTCGTTGGGCCATTTTACACGGACTTTATCCGCACCCAGATCGCGCAAAACCTCAGCCATGACGATACCAATAACCAGACTCAGGCCAATCGCGGCGGCCGGTCCTTGTTCCAGCCGCCAGAACATTGAGAGGTAAAGGTTGGCACCAAACGGTGAAAACCATTTCCGACCACGGCGGCCGCGCCCGGCCTGCTGATATTCAGCGACGCAGGCATCCCCTGACTCCAGCTGACCTATTCGGTCCATCAGGTACTGATTGGTTGAGTCGATAACCGGCAGGACAGTGATATTTCCACCATCCAGTTGAGAATGAATAAGTGAGGCATCTAATAGTTGGATAGGCTCCGGTAAGCTGTATCCTTTACCTGGAACAGTAAAGACATCAACCCCCCAGTCGCGCAACGTCTGGACATGCTTATTGATTGCGGCACGGCTCATTCCCAACGTTTCACCGAGCTGCTCACCGGAATGAAATTCTCCATCGGCCAATAATGAAATAAGCGTCAGAGGGACGGTATTATCCTTCATGCAATGATCTCCACAGCATTCATTTCACCCTGCGGACCAATAAACCGGACCTCTGGTTCGAGCCAGACATTAAATTTCTCACCGACTTTTTGGCGCACATGGTGTGCAAGTTGCACTACATCCTGACTCGTCGCATTATCTGCATTGATCAGCACCAGTGCCTGCTGCTGATGTACCGCCGCGCCACCAATGCGCATACCTTTTAGCTGGCACTGATCGATAAGCCAGCCTGCTGCCAGTTTCACAGAACCATCAGCCTGCGGGTAATGAGGTGCTGTTGGGAATTTAGCCAGGAGCTCCTGCGCAATATTCCCAGTGACAACTGGGTTTTTAAAGAAGCTACCCGCATTACCGTTTACTTTCGGATCGGGCAGTTTTGTCGTGCGCATATGGCAGACTGAATCAAAAACCTGCTGAGGTGTAACTGTTGTAGGATCCAGGCGCGTCAGGTCACCGTAAGTCAAAACGGGCTGCCACTGTTTAGGTAAGCGCAGACCAACGGCTACAATTGCGAAACGATCCTGGTATTCATGCTTGAAGATGCTGTCACGGTAACCAAAACGGCATTCTGTAGCACTGACGCGCAGATGTTTGCCGGTCGCCAGTTCAATGCAGTCCACATATTCGCAAACACGCTGAAGTTCCACACCATAAGCACCAATGTTCTGGATTGGCGATGAGCCGACACAGCCCGGAATAAGTGCCAGATTTTCCAGGCCAGGCATGTTGTGCTCCAGCGCATAGCACACCAACTGATGCCAGTTTTCACCCGCGCCTACGTGCAAATGCCACGCATCAGGTTGCTCTGTAATCTCAATACCCTTAATACGATTGACGATCACCGTACCCTGGAAGGTATCAAGAAACAGGACGTTACTCCCTTCGCCCAGAATCAGTACTGGATGATGCGATGCATTGGCTAATTGCCAGGCATTCAGTAATTGTTGTTCATTTTCGGCGCAGACAAGTTCATTCGTTTGCTGATCGATACCGAAGGTGTTCCAGGCTTTAAGGGAGTGATTCATAGACGCTTTCCTGATGCAAAATCGCGCCTAGTTTACCGCATATACCGCAGGATGGCTTGTGTTATGGAGGCTCAGGATATTGCTTTGCACCCGATGGTGCTGCGATGTGCGTGATGCGCTGCGCTTATCAGGCCTGCACAATACGTTCAGCCCGGCGGTTTTTACCCCGCACACACGCAAAAAAGCCCATCCGTCAGGATGGGCTTCTTCACTTTATTTGATGCCTGGCAGTTTATGGCGGGCGTCCTGCCCGCCACCCTCCGGGCCGTTGCTGCGCAACGTTCAAATCCGCTCCCGGCGGATTTGTCCTCCTCAGGAGAGCGCTCACCGACAGACCACAGATAAAACAAAAGGCCCGGTCTTTCGACCGGGCCTTTCGCTTTTATTTGATGCCTGGCAGTTCCCTACTCTCGCATGGGGAGACCCCACACTACCATCGGCGCTACGGCGTTTCACTTCTGAGTTCGGCATGGGGTCAGGTGGGACCACCGCGCTACAGCCGCCAGGCAAATTCTGTTATTAACCCGCTTCTCGCCGGTTAATGTAATCTGTTTCAAGCTGAATGTCGTCTCTTCGCCAAAACATCTTCGGCGTTGTAAGGTTAAGCCTCACGGTTCATTAGTATCGGTTAGCTCAATGTATCGCTACACTTACACACCCGACCTATCAACGTCATCGTCTTTAACGTTCCTTCAGGAG
>NZ_KQ089848.1:2237113-2459613 GCF_001037575.1 Citrobacter sp. BIDMC107
AGCCATATCAGCACACTAAATTTGATGCCTGGCAGTTCCCTACTCTCGCATGGGGAGACCCCACACTACCATCGGCGCTACGGCGTTTCACTTCTGAGTTCGGCATGGGGTCAGGTGGGACCACCGCGCTACAGCCGCCAGGCAAATTCTGTTATTAACCCGCTTCTCGCCGGTTAATGTAATCTGTTTCAAGCTGAATGTCGTCTCTTCGCCAAAACATCTTCGGCGTTGTAAGGTTAAGCCTCACGGTTCATTAGTATCGGTTAGCTCAATGTATCGCTACACTTACACACCCGACCTATCAACGTCATCGTCTTTAACGTTCCTTCAGGAGACTTATAGTCTCAGGGAGAACTCATCTCGGGGCAAGTTTCGTGCTTAGATGCTTTCAGCACTTATCTCTTCCGCATTTAGCTACCGGGCAATGCCATTGGCATGACAACCCGAACACCAGTGATGCGTCCACTCCGGTCCTCTCGTACTAGGAGCAGCCCCCCTCAATTCTCCAGCGCCCACGGCAGATAGGGACCGAACTGTCTCACGACGTTCTAAACCCAGCTCGCGTACCACTTTAAATGGCGAACAGCCATACCCTTGGGACCTACTTCAGCCCCAGGATGTGATGAGCCGACATCGAGGTGCCAAACACCGCCGTCGATATGAACTCTTGGGCGGTATCAGCCTGTTATCCCCGGAGTACCTTTTATCCGTTGAGCGATGGCCCTTCCATTCAGAACCACCGGATCACTAAGACCTGCTTTCGCACCTGCTCGAGCCGTCACTCTCGCAGTCAAGCTAGCTTATGCCTTTGCACTAACCTCCTGATGTCCGACCAGGATTAGCTAACCTTCGTGCTCCTCCGTTACTCTTTAGGAGGAGACCGCCCCAGTCAAACTACCCACCAGACACTGTCCGCAACCCGGATTACGGGTCCACGTTAGAACACCAGCCATTAAAGGGTGGTATTTCAAGGATGGCTCCATGCAGACTGGCGTCCACACTTCAAAGCCTCCCACCTATCCTACACATCAAGGACCAGTGTTCAGTGTCAAGCTATAGTAAAGGTTCACGGGGTCTTTCCGTCTTGCCGCGGGTACACTGCATCTTCACAGCGAGTTCAATTTCACTGAGTCTCGGGTGGAGACAGCCTGGCCATCATTACGCCATTCGTGCAGGTCGGAACTTACCCGACAAGGAATTTCGCTACCTTAGGACCGTTATAGTTACGGCCGCCGTTTACCGGGGCTTCGATCAAGAGCTTCTCCTTACGGATAACCCCATCAATTAACCTTCCGGCACCGGGCAGGCGTCACACCGTATACGTCCACTTTCGTGTTTGCACAGTGCTGTGTTTTTAATAAACAGTTGCAGCCAGCTGGTATCTTCGACTGATTTCAGCTCCATGAGTAAATCACTTCACCTACATATCAGCGTGCCTTCTCCCGAAGTTACGGCACCATTTTGCCTAGTTCCTTCACCCGAGTTCTCTCAAGCGCCTTGGTATTCTCTACCTGACCACCTGTGTCGGTTTGGGGTACGATTTCGTGTTACCTGATGCTTAGAGGCTTTTCCTGGAAGCAGGGCATTTGTTACTTCAGCACCGTAGTGCCTCGTCATCACACCTCAGCGTTAAAAGGTACCGGATTTACCTGGAACCTCCGCCTACATGCTTAAACCGGGACAACCGTCGCCCGGCTAACATAGCCTTCTCCGTCCCCCCTTCGCAGTAACACCAAGTACAGGAATATTAACCTGTTTCCCATCGACTACGCCTTTCGGCCTCGCCTTAGGGGTCGACTCACCCTGCCCCGATTAACGTTGGACAGGAACCCTTGGTCTTCCGGCGTGCGGGTTTTTCACCCGCATTATCGTTACTTATGTCAGCATTCGCACTTCTGATACCTCCAGCAACCCTCACAGGCCACCTTCAACGGCTTACAGAACGCTCCCCTACCCAACAACACATAGTGTCGCTGCCGCAGCTTCGGTGCATGGTTTAGCCCCGTTACATCTTCCGCGCAGGCCGACTCGACCAGTGAGCTATTACGCTTTCTTTAAATGATGGCTGCTTCTAAGCCAACATCCTGGCTGTCTGTGCCTTCCCACATCGTTTCCCACTTAACCATGACTTTGGGACCTTAGCTGGCGGTCTGGGTTGTTTCCCTCTTCACGACGGACGTTAGCACCCGCCGTGTGTCTCCCGTGATAACATTCTTCGGTATTCGCAGTTTGCATCGGGTTGGTAAGTCGGGATGACCCCCTAGCCGAAACAGTGCTCTACCCCCGAAGATGAGTTCACGAGGCGCTACCTAAATAGCTTTCGGGGAGAACCAGCTATCTCCCGGTTTGATTGGCCTTTCACCCCCAGCCACAAGTCATCCGCTAATTTTTCAACATTAGTCGGTTCGGTCCTCCAGTTAGTGTTACCCAACCTTCAACCTGCCCATGGCTAGATCACCGGGTTTCGGGTCTATACCCTGCAACTTAACGCCCAGTTAAGACTCGGTTTCCCTTCGGCTCCCCTATACGGTTAACCTTGCTACAGAATATAAGTCGCTGACCCATTATACAAAAGGTACGCAGTCACCCCATAAAGAGGCTCCCACTGCTTGTACGTACACGGTTTCAGGTTCTTTTTCACTCCCCTCGCCGGGGTTCTTTTCGCCTTTCCCTCACGGTACTGGTTCACTATCGGTCAGTCAGGAGTATTTAGCCTTGGAGGATGGTCCCCCCATATTCAGACAGGATACCACGTGTCCCGCCCTACTCTTCGAGTTCACAACCTGTGCATTTTGGTGTACGGGACTATCACCCTGTACCGTCGGACTTTCCAGACCGTTCCACTAACACACAAGCTGATTCAGACTCTGGGCTGCTCCCCGTTCGCTCGCCGCTACTGGGGGAATCTCGGTTGATTTCTTTTCCTCGGGGTACTTAGATGTTTCAGTTCCCCCGGTTCGCTTCATTACGCTATGTATTCACGTAATGATAGTGTGTCGAAACACACTGGGTTTCCCCATTCGGAAATCGCCGGTTATAACGGTTCATATCACCTTACCGACGCTTATCGCAGATTAGCACGTCCTTCATCGCCTCTGACTGCCAGGGCATCCACCGTGTACGCTTAGTCGCTTAACCTCACAACCCGAAGATGTTTCACTTCTGATTGCGAAAATTTGAGAGACTCGAACACACCATTTTTCATTTCTTATTACGGAGAAATGAAACAGTGTGTCGTTTCAATTTTCAGCTTGATCCAGATTTTTAAAGAGCAAAACTTCGCAGTGAACCTTTTCAGGTACACTCTGAAGTTTTCTTGTGTTTTTGCAGTAAAGATGGTGGAGCTATGCGGGATCGAACCGCAGACCTCCTGCGTGCAAGGCAGGCGCTCTCCCAGCTGAGCTATAACCCCATCGTAAATGCTAATCTCTGTACCCTAATTCGTTTCCGGGCAAGGCGCGGTGGTGCGAAGCATACTAAAGTATGCGAGCATCGCCGTAACACAGCACGGAAGCGAATTTGGTAGGCCTGAGTGGACTTGAACCACCGACCTCACCCTTATCAGGGGTGCGCTCTAACCACCTGAGCTACAAGCCTGCAGAGATTTTCTTACTGCTAATTTTTCATCAGACAATCTGTGTGAGCACTACAAAGAACGCTTCTTTAAGGTAAGGAGGTGATCCAACCGCAGGTTCCCCTACGGTTACCTTGTTACGACTTCACCCCAGTCATGAATCACAAAGTGGTAAGCGCCCTCCCGAAGGTTAAGCTACCTACTTCTTTTGCAACCCACTCCCATGGTGTGACGGGCGGTGTGTACAAGGCCCGGGAACGTATTCACCGTGGCATTCTGATCCACGATTACTAGCGATTCCGACTTCATGGAGTCGAGTTGCAGACTCCAATCCGGACTACGACATACTTTATGAGGTCCGCTTGCTCTCGCGAGGTCGCTTCTCTTTGTATATGCCATTGTAGCACGTGTGTAGCCCTACTCGTAAGGGCCATGATGACTTGACGTCATCCCCACCTTCCTCCAGTTTATCACTGGCAGTCTCCTTTGAGTTCCCGGCCGGACCGCTGGCAACAAAGGATAAGGGTTGCGCTCGTTGCGGGACTTAACCCAACATTTCACAACACGAGCTGACGACAGCCATGCAGCACCTGTCTCAGAGTTCCCGAAGGCACCAAAGCATCTCTGCTAAGTTCTCTGGATGTCAAGAGTAGGTAAGGTTCTTCGCGTTGCATCGAATTAAACCACATGCTCCACCGCTTGTGCGGGCCCCCGTCAATTCATTTGAGTTTTAACCTTGCGGCCGTACTCCCCAGGCGGTCGACTTAACGCGTTAGCTCCGGAAGCCACGCCTCAAGGGCACAACCTCCAAGTCGACATCGTTTACGGCGTGGACTACCAGGGTATCTAATCCTGTTTGCTCCCCACGCTTTCGCACCTGAGCGTCAGTCTTTGTCCAGGGGGCCGCCTTCGCCACCGGTATTCCTCCAGATCTCTACGCATTTCACCGCTACACCTGGAATTCTACCCCCCTCTACAAGACTCTAGCCTGCCAGTTTCGGATGCAGTTCCCAGGTTGAGCCCGGGGATTTCACATCCGACTTGACAGACCGCCTGCGTGCGCTTTACGCCCAGTAATTCCGATTAACGCTTGCACCCTCCGTATTACCGCGGCTGCTGGCACGGAGTTAGCCGGTGCTTCTTCTGCGAGTAACGTCAATTGCTGCGGTTATTAACCACAACACCTTCCTCCTCGCTGAAAGTACTTTACAACCCGAAGGCCTTCTTCATACACGCGGCATGGCTGCATCAGGCTTGCGCCCATTGTGCAATATTCCCCACTGCTGCCTCCCGTAGGAGTCTGGACCGTGTCTCAGTTCCAGTGTGGCTGGTCATCCTCTCAGACCAGCTAGGGATCGTCGCCTAGGTGAGCCGTTACCCCACCTACTAGCTAATCCCATCTGGGCACATCCGATGGCAAGAGGCCCGAAGGTCCCCCTCTTTGGTCTTGCGACGTTATGCGGTATTAGCTACCGTTTCCAGTAGTTATCCCCCTCCATCGGGCAGTTTCCCAGACATTACTCACCCGTCCGCCACTCGTCACCCAAGGAGCAAGCTCCTCTGTGCTACCGTTCGACTTGCATGTGTTAGGCCTGCCGCCAGCGTTCAATCTGAGCCATGATCAAACTCTTCAATTTAAGTTTGATGCTCGTGAATTAAACTTCGTAATGAATTACGTATGTTCACTCAGAGACTTGGTATTCATTTTTCGTCTTGCGACGTTAAGAATCCGTATCTTCGAGTGCCCACACAGATTGTCTGATAAATTGTTAAAGAGCAGTTGCGACGCGCTTTAGCGCTCTGTCGCGAGGTCCCGTATATTACGTTTTCCTCATTCAGAGTCAAGCATTTATTTTTGCTTTTCTCTACGAGATTCTCTGGAGAACCCCGCTGACCCGGCGGCTTGTAATCCGTTGTTCCGTGTCAGTGGAGGCGCATTATAGGGAGTTATTTCAGGCTGACAAGGGGAAATTTAAAATAATCTTCCGAGTGCGTGTTTTTTCATCAAAACCACTTAAACTGACAGTTTTTCGAGCGTTTTAAAGCCATAGCGCTGTAGCACTGGCAATAGTTGTTCGGCTTCTGTCGTCATTGCCATACAAAATGCAACGTTCTCATCGGTTGATTTCGCATCTGGCGCTTCATGTTCTAATAACCAGGCGGTGCGGCGCGCAATCGCGGCACCAGAATCCACCAGCCGCGTCCCCTCGGGCAGGACCTGTAAAAGCTCTTCCTGTAATAGAGGGAAATGAGTGCACCCGAGCACTACCGTATCGGGTGGTTCCGACATCCGCAGCCACGGACGCAGAATACGCCGCAGCTCTTCCAGAGAAACTGTTTCACCGTGCAGCTTCGCTTCCGCCAGTTCCACCAGCTCAGCAGAACCCAACATTGCAATTTGGCATTCGTTAGCAAACCGCGCAATCAGCTCATGGGTATACGAGCGCTTCACCGTTGCACGCGTAGCCAGCAGCCCCACTACGCCATTCGCCGTGAGTCGCGCCGCCGGTTTAATCGCAGGCACCACGCCCACAACCGGGAAGGCAAACTTCTCACGTAACGCAGGAAGCGACACCGTGCTTGCTGTATTACATGCGATGACCGCAAGAGAAAGGGGATAGCGCTGCTGGACAGCAGTCACAATCTCAACAACACGCTCGACGATAAACTCCTCGCTCTTCTCTCCATAAGGAAAGGCGACGTTGTCGAAAGCGTAGATATAGTGGAGATCCGGCAAAAGACGCCGGATCTCGTCATAGACCGACAACCCACCGACGCCGGAATCAAACACCAGCACGGTGGGACGGGGATCAGAAGGTGTAGCTGCCAGACAAGGTGTATTCCCGTCCTGCAGTTGCGTAGCCATAAACTGTCTCGTAATCTTTATCGAACAGGTTGGCGATTTTACCACGAACTGTCAGCTGTGAGGTGATTGGATATGACACGGCAAGATCCCACAGGCTAACTCCTCCCATTTTTACCGGCTGGTAGGTTACGTAGTCCGTGTCATAACGCGTTCCCAGGTAGTGATACGTCAGGCCCCAGTCAAAATCATAGACCTGCCAGTCAAGCTGGTATTTCACCTGCTGTTTAGAACGTCGTGCGAGGGGCTTGTCCGTAATTGCATTGCGCGAATCGACATAATCGTAGCTCAACGTATGTGCCAGCGGTCCGGTATCAAAGTTTGCGGTCGCTTCAACGCCTTTAATGCGTACTTTACCTTCGTTAAAGTATTTCTCGGTATGTGGGTCATAATCGATCATGTCATCGATATCGTTACGATACCCTGAAACTCGCCAGTTCACACCCGCCGTTAAGCCTTCAAACGCCCCTTCCCATTGCTTACTTTGTTCAGGATCCAGGTTCGAATTGCCGTAATAACCATGCAACTGCCCGAGATTAGGTGCTTTGTAAGATGTACCGTAGGACGCAATAAAGCGATAGCCTTCAATAAACTCCCATCCGGCGCTGGTTTGCCATGTGCCATGACGTCCAAACTCGGAGTTATCATCACTGCGCGCAGCACCTTCGAAAGTGAAATCACCCAGTTGCTGTAATCCCGTCAAGTAGAGGCCGGTATTTCGCTGGTCGTAACCGTCCGTGACATACCCGGTGCCAGGCTCCGTAGTTTGCTTTTGCCAGTCGACACCAGCGCCCACATTACCATGACCAACCACTATGCTGTTTGACCACTGCACATTATATTGCTTCATCTCATCCAGTGTGGCCGAGGAGTCATAGCGACCATAATCCGGATCATAGTTGTAGTCTTTGCTATGGCTATAGCTCGAAACCAGCTGCGACTGGATAAGCTCGCCATTAAAACGCAGTCCGGCATCCCAGCTTTGGCTGTAGAGTTTTCGGGTATCGAGGAGCGGCGAGCCAGGAGAGTAATATGAGTCGTAATTCGTGCGGTTATCATAACCATAACCGCGAACAAACCCGCTCCATGTATCGGAAAAGTTGTGTTCCAGCGCGCCATACAGCGTCTTACTTAAGAAGCCGTCTTTGTCGGGCTGAGCCTGAGAGCCGGTGCTGCCGTATGCTACAACATCAAAGCCTTTGGTATAGGCATAATCGCCCATCAGCGTGACGCGCGTATTTTCGCCGAGCTGTTGTTGGGTTGAGACATCGTAATTCTGGTAGCCATTGCTACCCACACCGGCTGTCAGTTCCGTCCCCGGCTTTTCGCGCGTGGTAATGATATTCACCACGCCGCCAATCGCATCAGAACCATAAACCGCCGAACGCGGCCCTCGAATGTATTCGATACGCTGCACTAACGAGACCGGGAACTGGCTGAGATCGGCTGCGCCGCTAACCCCTGCCAGGTTCAGGCGCACGCCGTCAATCAGCACCAGAACATGGCTGGCGTTGGTGCCGCGAATAGAGATAGACGAGTTTTGTCCCATACCACCGTATTGAGCGATATCGACGCCAGGCAGACGACGAAGCACATCATTCACGGAGGTAGATTGCCAGCGATCGATATCCTGACGCGTAACAACGGTAATAGGAGCGAGTACTGCGCTACGAGGCTGCTGAAAACGGTTGGCAGTGACGACGAGAGTATCCGGGCGAGTGTCCTGTGCCCAACCAGAAAATGCCGTGACGGACAGCGCCGTGCACAGCAATGATTTTTTGATCATTGTAAAGCATCCACAATTTAAGAAGGATGCCGCAGGTCCCACCGATAGTACGCGATGATGAAAACCAGATGCGACGTTAGCCGGCAGGTCTTCGGGCTTGGAGGCGACTTAAAGAGAGGATGACTTCCCGCGGCAATCCGCAGTGTCTGCACCAGGTGCGCTCATCTCTTACCTTCCTTACCGCTGCGCGTCAGCTCCAGATTTACACTGGATTCCCTTTTAACTCACAGGACCGGAAAACGGATGCTACAGTTTGTTACAACCTGGTGTCCAGACTGCGTATCACATTATCGGAAATCATCAATGACTGGACATCTGTTGAGCAATCCCTACAATCCCCGCGTACTTTTATTTTTCAGGACGCATCATGACCCCCGAACACCTTCCGACAGAACAGTACGACGCCCAGTTAGCTGAGAAAGTAGTGCGTCTGCAGAGCTTAATGACGCCATTTTATGCACAGGCTCCGGAAGTGTTTCGCTCACCGGTCAGCCATTACCGTATGCGCGCCGAATTCCGCCTGTGGCATGACGGTGATGACCTGTACCACATCATGTTCGACAGCCAGACCAAAAACCGTATTCGCGTCGACAGCTTCCCGGCTGCCAGCGATCTCATCAACACGCTAATGACGGCAATGATCGACGGCGTTCGCAACAACCACGTCCTGCGCCACAAACTGTTTCAGATTGATTACCTCACAACCCTGAGCGATCAGGCGGTGGTTTCGATGCTGTACCATAAAAAGCTGGATGATGAATGGCGTAAGGAAGCCGAAGCGCTGCGAGATGCGCTGCGGGCGCAAAACCTGAACGTGCATTTGATTGGTCGGGCTACCAAAACCAAAATTGAGCTGGACCAGGACTACATTGACGAACGCTTGCCGGTTGCAGGTAAAGAGATTATCTACCGCCAGGTTGAGAACAGCTTCACCCAGCCAAACGCCGCCATGAATATTCAGATGTTAGAGTGGGCGATTGATGTCACCAGGGGCTCAAAAGGTGACCTGCTGGAGCTGTATTGCGGCAATGGCAATTTCTCGTTAGCCCTGGCGCAAAACTTCAACCGCGTACTGGCCACTGAAATCGCCAAACCGTCCGTGGCTGCTGCACAGTACAACATCGCGGCTAACCATATTGATAACGTACAAATTATCCGCATGGCGGCCGAAGAGTTTACTCAGGCGATGAACGGCGTTCGCGAGTTCAACCGTTTGCAGGGAATCGATCTGAAGAGTTACCAGTGTGAAACTATCTTCGTTGACCCACCGCGCAGCGGTCTGGACAGCGAAACGGAGAAAATGGTGCAGGCGTATCCGCGCATTCTGTACATCTCCTGCAATCCGGAGACGCTGTGTAAGAACCTGGAAACGTTAAGCCAGACGCACAATGTTTCACGTCTGGCGCTATTCGATCAGTTCCCGTATACGCACCATATGGAGTGCGGAGTACTGTTAACGAAGAAGTAAGACTGAACGGAAGCCGGATAAGCACTACCGGTTCAGATTGCCGGATAGCGGCTTTGCCTTATCCGGCCTACAGCGACAACTATTACTCCACAATTTCCTGTTTACGGTTACGCACTTTAAAGCCGATCCAGAACACCAGAATCACCGACAGCACCGCCGGGAAGAAGTTAGAGCCAATATCCGGATATTCAGCGCGTACCACGGTGCTGTACAGCAGAACACCGAGAATAAAACAGGCGGCGGCCAGGCCCGGCAATCCCACAGGCATGGTGCGGTTCTGATAGCGTTGATGCAAACAATAAACCGTCAGCACCAGCGAAATAATCGGGAATACGGAGAATGGCACAATGGAGCTAAACAGCGCCGCAAATGTACCATTGATCGATAAGCCAGCAACCAGCGCCAGCAGCAGCGTACCTTTATCTTGACCTGACTGTTTCATTGCTTGTCCTTCTCGTTACTCGGAGTGGTGCGTCATCTTCTCTTGTTCACGGCGGTACCAATAAAATGCGCCTTTCGCGATCATGCGCAGTTGCAATACCAGCCGCTCTTCTAGCTGTCGACGCTGTTCAGCGCCAACATCCAGTGCTTCTGCCCCGGCGCTGAAAACAATGGTTACCATGGCTTCGGCTTGCGCTTCAGTAAACGCACGAGGCATATGGTTTTCGAGTTCCAGATAGTCCGCAAGTTCCGCAATGAAATGCTGAATTTCACGTGCGACCGCTGCACGAAACGCTGCGGATGTCCCCGAACGCTCGCGCAATAATAAACGGAAGGCGTTGGGATTGTTGCCGATGAACTCCATAAATGTTGAGACCGAGGTGCGGATCACACTCCCGCCCTTCGCGATACGCTGGCGCGCCTGGCGCATCAATTGACGCAGCATCAGACCGCTTTCGTCCACCATCGTCAGGCCGAGTTCATCCACATCGCGGAAATGGCGATAAAACGAGGTTGGCGCAATGCCCGCTTCACGAGCAACTTCGCGTAAACTGAGGCTGGCAAAACTACGCTCAGCGCTCAGTTGACTAAATGCGGCTTCTACCAGCGAACGCCGGGTTTTTTCTTTTTGTTGCGCTCTAACGCCCATCACGATGTCTGAATCCTTCCACATACCTTGCTGGCACTATACCAGAGATTAGGCGGTTGGCATGGCTTTGTGAATGATTGTTTACGCGCAGTTTGTGCTTCGACTTCGCAAAAAAGCACAACGATAATTGGGTTATCCTGACAACGATGTTACTATTCTGTTGCTTTTATGTATAAGAACAGGTAAGCCTGACCATGTCACATTCCTACGATTACGATGCAATAGTAATAGGTTCCGGTCCCGGCGGCGAAGGCGCTGCAATGGGTCTGGTTAAGCAAGGAGCGCGCGTCGCGGTGATTGAGCGCTATCATAACGTCGGCGGAGGCTGTACCCACTGGGGCACCATCCCGTCGAAAGCCCTCCGCCACGCCGTCAGCCGCATTATTGAATTCAATCAGAACCCACTGTACAGCGACCACTCCCGACTCCTTCGTTCTTCTTTTGCCGATATTCTCAACCACGCTGATAACGTTATTAATCAGCAAACGCGTATGCGGCAAGGATTTTACGAGCGCAATCACTGCGAAATTTTGCAGGGGAATGCCCGTTTTGTTGATGAACACACGATCGCCCTGGAATGTCACGACGGTACGGTGGAAACACTGACTGCGGATAAGTTTGTTATTGCCTGCGGTTCGCGTCCTTATCGCCCTGTTGATGTCGACTTTTCGCATCCCCGGGTTTACGACAGCGACTCTATCCTGAGCCTGCACCACGAACCCCGCCATGTGCTGATTTATGGCGCGGGGGTCATTGGCTGTGAATATGCGTCGATCTTCCGTGGAATGGACGTCAAAGTTGATTTAATCAACACCCGCGATCGTCTGCTGGCATTCCTCGATCAAGAGATGTCCGACTCCCTCTCTTACCACTTCTGGAACAGCGGTGTGGTCATTCGCCACAACGAAGAGTATGAGAAGATTGAAGGCTGCGATGACGGCGTCATCATGCACCTGAAATCCGGTAAGAAACTGAAGGCAGACTGCCTGTTGTACGCCAATGGCCGTACCGGTAATACCGATTCGCTGGCGCTGGAAAACATTGGTCTGAAAACCGACAGCCGTGGGCAGCTCAAAGTGAATAGCATGTACCAGACGGCGCTGCCGCATGTGTATGCCGTAGGGGATGTGATCGGTTATCCGAGCCTGGCATCCGCGGCCTACGACCAGGGACGCATTGCCGCCCAGGCGTTGGTAAAAGGCGAAGCCACCGCGCATCTGATTGAAGATATCCCGACCGGGATTTATACCATTCCAGAAATCAGCTCCGTTGGTAAAACCGAACAGCAACTCACGGCAATGAAAGTTCCATACGAGGTTGGCCGCGCCCAGTTTAAGCATCTGGCACGTGCGCAAATCGTGGGTATGAGTGTCGGAACGCTGAAGATCCTGTTCCATCGCGAAACCAAAGAGATTCTGGGGATCCACTGCTTTGGGGAGCGCGCGGCCGAAATTATTCACATCGGGCAAGCGATAATGGAGCAAAAAGGTGGTGGTAACACTATCGAGTACTTCGTTAACACCACCTTTAACTACCCAACCATGGCAGAAGCCTATCGGGTAGCAGCGCTAAATGGCTTAAACCGCCTGTTTTAACGCACTGTCGAAATGGCCATCCATTGATCCACGGATGGCCTCTGCCAACTGTTCATAACGGCTGCGCAGCGGCGAACCAGGACGGTACACCAGACCAATCGTACGACGCGGTTCGGGTTTAATGCATGGCAGATAAACGACACCATCACGCTTACGCTCCGGCGGAACAGCCAGCGCAGGCAGTAAGGTAATACCGCTTCCTGCCGCCACCATGTTACGCAGCGTTTCCAGACTGGTTGCCCGAAAATGGGTATCTTCATCAGCACCCGCTTCAAAGCAGAAGCCCATTGCCTGATCGCGCAGGCAGTGGCCATCTTCCAGCATCAGCAGTTTTTCACCCGCCAAGTCGGACATCGGTACACAGTCACGGTTTGCCCACGGATGATCTTCATAGATCGCCAGCAGCATTGGCTCATCAAATAGCGGTACTTCGATGAACGCCTCACTCTCTTTCACCAGCGCCAGAATGACGCAGTCGAGCTTGCCGCTATCCAGTTGCGCTAACAGCTGATGTGTCTGCGCTTCATGGAGATACATTTCCAGTTTTGGGAAGGTCTGGTGCAACATCGGAATAATATGCGGCAGCAGGTATGGCCCCACCGTTGGGATCAAACCAATATGCAGCGGGCCAGACATTGTCTCGCCTTGTTGGCTTGCCATCTCCTTGAGCACTTTGACCTCGCGCAGCACGGTGCGCGCCTGATCCACCAGCAGCAAACCAGCCTGGGTGAACAGCACCTTGCGACTCGTACGCTCCAACAACATGACGCCAAGCTCATCTTCCAGCTTGCGGATCTGCCCGCTCAGCGCTGGTTGGCTAACGTGACAGGAGTCTGCCGCTCGTCGGAAGTGACGATGTTCGGCTAGCGCTACCAGGTATTCAAGATCACGAATATTCATTATTCATCCTCCATCGCCACGATAGTTCGTAGCGATAGGTAGCATAGCAACGAACGATTATCCCTATCAAGCTTTCTGTTTAATAATGCACCACAGAAACGGAACGGTACCCCTTTAACCCTTGAAGCTACTGTCCGTTTTGAGAGTTTCTCTCATACTCGAAATAACTAAAGCCAACGTGAACTTTTGCGGACCTTGTGTCCGCATTTTTTTTGCATAAAAAAGCCCGGCGTGACGCCAGGCTCGAATGATTACCCATCAATTTATGCCAGACGCGCCTTCGCGTAGTCGATCGCCTGTGCAACCTGCTGGGGTGACACGCCGCCTTTCGCCGCACGCTTGTCCAGGCACGATTGCAACGAGAGGATCGGGTAAACGTCATCGCCAATCACCTGGCTAAACTTTTGTAAGTCAGCAAGCGACAGCGCCTCCAGCGGTTTGCCCTGTCGAATCGCCTCGACCACCGTTTCACCTACGATATGGTGCGCTTCGCGGAACGGGACACCTTTCGCCACCAGATAATCCGCCAGTTCAGTGGCGTTAGCATAGCCCTGCTGCGCCGCTTCCTGACAACGCGGACGTTTCACCTGGATACCATCCAGCACCAGCGCGGCCATATGCAGACAGTCCAGCCAGGTGTCGAGCGCGTCGAACAGCCCTTCTTTGTCTTCCTGCATATCTTTGTTGTATGCCAGCGGGAGGCCTTTTAACGTCATCATCATGCCGGTCAACGCACCCTGCACGCGACCGCATTTGCCACGGATCAGCTCCAGCGCATCCGGATTTTTCTTCTGCGGCATCAGAGATGAACCCGAAGTCACACGATCAGACAGCTCGACAAAGCCCGCTTCGCCGGTGTTAAAGAAAATCAGGTCTTCAGCAAAACGCGACAGGTGTACCATGCCGATAGAGGCGTCTGAGAGTAACTCCAGCACGTGGTCACGGTCAGAAACGCTGTCCAGACTGTTGCGCGTAGCCGAGGCAAAGCCCAACCAACCCGCCAGCTGCTCGCGATCGATTTCATACGCCGTACCCGCCAGCGCGCCGCAGCCTAACGGACTGACGTCAAGGCGTTTGAGCGCATCCTGCAGGCGGCTCTCGTCACGCGCCAACATTTCAACATAGGCCAGACACCAGTGAGCAAACGTCACCGGCTGCGCACGTTGCAGGTGGGTGTAACCCGGCATGACGGCGTCCTGGTTATTCTCCGCCGTCACCACCAGCGCAGTTTGTAACTGACGATTGGCCGATAGTAATTCGATAACCGTGTCTTTGCACCACAGCTTGAGATCGGTCGCGACCTGGTCGTTACGGCTACGTCCGGTATGCAGTTTTTTACCAAGCTGGCCGACTTTATCAATCAGCTTACCTTCCACCCAACTGTGAATATCTTCGGCATCGCTTTGCAGAATCTGCTGAGGATTCGCGCGAACCTCTTCCAGCAGATTATTCAGCGCTTCTTCCAACCGCAGCTGTTCATCAGCAGTCAGTACACCGACCGTTACCAACGCTTTGGACCAGGCCACAGAGCCAACAATATCCTGTTCTGCCAGGCGGTAGTCAAAACGCAACGAGTCGTTGAACTGTTTGAACCGCTGATCTGCTGCCTGTGTAAAACGCCCACCCCAAAGTGCCATAACGAATTTCCTTAATATGATATTTTTGCCCGGTGGCGCTGCGCTTACCGGGCCTACAAAACCCACGTAGGCCGGATAAGGCGAAGCCGCCATCCGGCACATTAGTAGTTAAGCCAGAATACGCGTACCAATTGGCGTGCCGTTAAACAGCGCCGGGAGTTGCTCTGCATGACGCCAGGAGGCGATATCCACCGGACGACCCAGCGTACGCGCGGCATCCAGCGCCGCATTCACCTTCACGATCATGCCATCGGTAATAATGCCCTGTTCAATCAGCTGTTCCGCTTTCGCTGCAGTCATTTCGGCAATACGCTGGCCTTTGCCATCCAGAATACCGCTTACATCAGAGAGCAGGATCAGATCCGCACCCAGCGTTGCCGCCAGCGCCGTTGCCGCCTGATCGGCATTCACGTTCATCAGCAGCCCATCATCAGTGACGCCAATAGAGCTCACTACCGGCAGAAAACCGCTTTCCAGCAGCGTGTTAATCAGCTTAGGCGAACCCGGCTGCGCCAGTCCAACATGACCCAGTTCTTTATCGAGCGGCGTCACTTTTACGCTGTCGCCATCGCCAAGATACAGACCCACAGACGCGATGTGATGCTTTTTCGCCCAAGCCAGCAAGGTTTTATTCGCCGTTCCCGCCAGGGCACCGGTAATAATGTCAATTTGATCGGCAGGCGTGACGCGCAGACCATTTTTCTTTTTCACCGGCAGATTCAGCTGCTTCATCAGCTCGTCGACCACGCAGCCGCCACCGTGCACAATGACCAGCGGACGCTGGTGCGACTCACGATAATTCACCAGTGCGGTAAACAAGCGCTCCAGCGCCTCTTCGCTATCCAGTAAAACGCCGCCCAACTTGATAATTAATGGATTCATTGTTGCACCCTAAATAAGAGACTGCGTTTGGGCAAAGCCAAAACGAATATTTGCGCACTGCATCGCCTGTGCCGCCGCGCCTTTCAATAAGTTGTCTTCCGTCGCCACGACGATCAGGTGTTCACCCTGTACGGCAAACCCGATATCGCAGAACGGTAATCCAACCACATTCTTCAGCGCCGGAACCCCTTTGTCATACAGACGCACCAGCGGTTTATCGCCATACGCCTGTTGCAGCGCCTGAGCCACCTGAGCATGGGTTACGCCCGCCTTAAGGCGGCAAGTGATAGTTTCCAGAATTCCGCGCGGGAAGTTACCCAGATGCGGGGTGAAAATCACTTCTGTCCCCAGATGAGTGGCGATTTCCGGCTGATGACGATGGGTAAACACGCCATACGGCTGCAGGCTCACCTCACAAAAGCTGTTGGAGATAGCCGCTTTACGCCCCGCACCGCTCACGCCGCTGGTCGCATTAATTACCGGCCACTGGCTGAGATCCAGCAGCCCGGCATCAATCAACGGTTTCAGCGAAAGCTGCGCCGCCGTCGGGTAACAACCTGGCACAGCAATCAGATTCGCTTCTTTCAGTTTGTCCGCGTTCCACTCCGCCAGCCCATAAACGGCCTGCTCCAGCAGCTCAGGATGCTGATGCGTAAAGCCATAATATTTTTCATAGAACGTGCCGTCGTTTACGCGAAACGCGCCCGAAAGGTCAAACACCACGCAACCGGCCTGCAAAAACTGCGGAGCCAGGTCATGACTCACCTCATGAGCCGTTGCGAGGAACACAACATCCACCCCTGCGCTAAACTCGCTGATATCTGACATTGGCTGCAACGGTAAATCGACAATGCCTTTCAACTGCGGATGCAAATCGGAGATTAATTTTCCTGCATCATTGCTTTGCGCTGAGACGGTCAAAGCGGTTATGGTCATATCAGGATGGCGATTTACATAGGCCACAAGCTCTGCGCCGGCATAGCCACTGGCGCCCACAATCAGCGTATTCAACATCGGGGCAGCTCACCTTCTTAGATTCTGTTGCCAGGTATAAGCCTTTATCACCTCACCTTACACTTGGTGGGTTTTATTACGCTCAACGTTAATGTATTTTTATTCACAAATACTGCATTAATATTGATACTATCATGACCCGAGGTGTGTCAACAATGAAAAACAATTTACCGCCATTTATCGAGATTTACCGCGCTCTGATTGCCACGCCATCGATCAGTGCCACCGAAGAAGCGCTCGATCAAAGCAATGCAGGTTTAATCACTCTGCTGGCGGGCTGGTTTAAAGATTTAGGCTTCAATGTGGAGGTCCAACCGGTTCCCGATACGCGAAATAAATTCAATATGCTGGCGAGCATTGGACAGGGCGCTGGCGGCCTGTTGTTGGCGGGCCATACCGATACCGTACCCTTTGACGACGGACGCTGGACCCGCGATCCGTTCACTCTAACCGAGCATGACAATAAGCTGTATGGTTTGGGTACGGCGGATATGAAAGGCTTCTTCGCCTTTATCCTCGACGCGTTGCGTGATGTCGACGTCACGAAACTGAAAAAACCCCTGTACATTCTGGCCACTGCTGACGAAGAGACCAGCATGGCGGGAGCTCGCTACTTCTCTGAAACTACCGCTCTGCGCCCGGACTGCGCGATCATTGGCGAACCCACATCCCTGCAACCGGTGCGCGCACACAAAGGCCATATCTCTAATGCGATACGCATTCTGGGACAGTCGGGTCATTCAAGCGATCCGGCGCGTGGCGTTAATGCGATTGAACTGATGCATGATGCCATCGGCCATATCATGCATCTGCGCGATGACCTGAAAGCGCGCTATCACCATGATGCCTTTACCGTCCCGTATCCAACGTTAAATTTGGGCCACATCCACGGCGGTGACGCCGCCAACCGAATCTGCGCCTGCTGCGAATTGCATATGGATATTCGCCCGCTACCGGGTATGACGCTAAACGATCTCAATGGGTTACTTAACGAAGCGCTGGCCCCTGTCAGCGAACGTTGGCCGGGTCGCCTGACCGTATCGGAACTGCATCCGCCGATTCCCGGCTATGAGTGCCCACCTGACCATCAACTGGTAGAGGTGGTTGAGAAACTGCTGGGCGCACAGACTGAAGTGGTGAACTATTGCACCGAAGCGCCGTTTATCCAGACGCTTTGCCCAACGCTGGTATTGGGTCCAGGCTCCATTAATCAGGCGCATCAGCCGGATGAGTATCTGGAAACGCGCTTTATTAAGCCAACCCGCGAATTAATCACCCAGGTTGTGCACCATTTCTGCTGGCATTAACTGCTTGTCACCCCGCTAATCCTTTAGTGTTAAGCGGGGCGATTTTTTAACATTTCCATAAGCAACGCTTATTTGATTGGATGTGAATTAAATAACGTAAATTCACGGCATTTATTCGTTTGCTGAACCGATTTCGCAGCAATTGACGTCACGTGTTTTACGTGGCTTTATAAAAGACGGCTAAAAAGTTAAGTCCGCAAGATTTTGCGTGATAGTCAGGCGCGAAAGATACAGGACATATTCAAAATAGATGGGGTGTCTGGGTTAATATGAACGAACAATATTCCGCGTTGCGTAGTAATGTCAGTATGCTCGGCAAAGTGCTGGGAGAGACCATCAAGGATGCGTTGGGAGAGAACATTCTTGATCGCGTAGAAACAATTCGAAAGCTGTCCAAATCATCTCGCGCTGGCAATGAAATTAATCGCCAGGAATTGCTCACCACACTGCAAAATCTGTCTAACGACGAGCTGCTGCCGGTTGCCCGCGCATTTAGCCAGTTCCTGAACCTGGCCAACACCGCCGAGCAGCACCACAGCATTTCGCCAAAAGGCGAAGCAGCCAGCAACCCGGAAGTGATTGCTCGCACTCTGCGTAAACTGAAAGAGCAGCCCAACCTCAATGACGCCACCATCAAGAAAGCCGTAGAATCACTCTCTCTGGAGCTGGTACTCACCGCCCACCCGACCGAGATCACTCGTCGTACGCTGATCCATAAAATGGGTGAAGTGAACGCCTGCCTCAAGCAGCTTGATAACAAAGACCTCGTCGATTATGAACGCAACCAACTGATGCGCCGTCTGCGTCAGCTCATTGCTCAGTCCTGGCATACGGATGAAATCCGCAAACTGCGCCCAAGCCCGGTTGATGAAGCCAAATGGGGATTCGCGGTTGTTGAAAACAGCCTGTGGGAAGGTGTGCCGAACTACCTGCGCGAGCTGAATGAGCAACTGGAAGAGCATCTTGGATATAAGCTGCCAGTTGATTTTGTCCCGGTTCGATTTACCTCCTGGATGGGCGGCGACCGTGACGGCAACCCGAACGTAACGGCGGATATCACCCGTCACGTGCTATTGCTCAGCCGCTGGAAAGCGACAGACCTGTTCCTGAAAGACATCCAGTTTCTGATTTCTGAGCTGTCGATGGTGGATGCTACACCGGAGCTGATGGCGCTGGTAGGTGAAGAAGGCGCAGCGGAACCTTACCGCTATCTGATGAAAACCCTGCGTTCTCGTCTGATGGCGACCCAGGCCTGGCTTGAAGCTCGTCTGAAAGGCGAGAAATTGCCGAAACCTGCGGGACTTCTCACCCAAAACGAACAGCTCTGGGACCCGCTTTACGCGTGCTACCAGTCTCTACAGGCCTGTGGTATGGGCATCATCGCCAATGGCGAATTGCTCGACACCCTGCGCCGCGTGAAGTGTTTCGGCGTACCGCTGGTGCGTATTGATATTCGTCAGGAAAGCACCCGTCATACTGAAGCCTTGGGCGAACTGACTCGTTATCTGGGCATTGGCGACTACGAAAACTGGTCGGAAGCTGATAAACAGGCTTTCCTGATCCGCGAACTGAATTCCAAGCGTCCGCTCCTGCCGCGTAACTGGGAGCCGAGCAATGACACCCGTGAAGTGCTCGACACCTGTCAGGTCATTGCCGAAGCCCCGTATGGCTCCATTGCCGCCTATGTTATCTCGATGGCGAAAACGCCGTCGGATGTGCTGGCCGTGCATCTGCTGCTGAAAGAAGCCGGAATTGGTTTTGCTATGCCGGTCGCTCCGCTATTTGAAACGCTGGACGACCTCAACAATGCCGATGACGTCATGTCCCAGCTTCTGAATATCGACTGGTACCGCGGCTTTATTCAGGGCAAACAGATGGTCATGATCGGCTACTCTGATTCCGCAAAAGACGCGGGCGTGATGGCGGCGTCCTGGGCGCAATACCAGGCTCAGGACGCGCTGATCAAAACCTGCGAAAAAGCCGGTATCGAACTGACGCTGTTCCACGGTCGCGGCGGATCCATTGGTCGCGGCGGCGCGCCTGCGCATGCGGCGCTGCTCTCTCAACCGCCAGGCAGTCTGAAAGGCGGTCTGCGCGTGACAGAACAAGGGGAGATGATCCGCTTTAAGTACGGCCTGCCGGAAGTGACCATCAGCAGCCTGTCGCTGTATACCGGAGCAATTCTGGAGGCCAACCTGTTACCACCGCCAGAACCGAAGGATAACTGGCGTCATATCATGGATGAGCTTTCCGATATTTCCTGCGAGCTATACCGTGGATATGTTCGTGAAAACAAAGACTTCGTCCCTTATTTCCGCTCAGCTACACCGGAGCAGGAACTGGGTAAATTGCCGCTCGGTTCACGTCCGGCAAAACGCCGTCCGACCGGCGGCGTTGAGTCTCTGCGTGCTATACCGTGGATCTTTGCCTGGACGCAGAACCGTCTGATGCTCCCGGCCTGGCTTGGTGCTGGTACCGCGCTGCAAAAAGTGGTTGAAGATGGTAAGCAAAGCGAACTCGAAGCGATGTGCCGCGACTGGCCATTCTTCTCCACACGCCTTGGCATGCTGGAAATGGTTTTCGCGAAAGCAGACCTGTGGCTGGCAGAGTATTACGATCAGCGCCTGGTCAAAAAAGAGCTGTGGCCGCTGGGTGAAGAGCTACGCCAACGCCTGGCAGCAGATATCGATGTCGTACTGGCGATTGCCAACGACTCACATTTGATGGCCGACCTGCCGTGGATTGCCGAGTCCATTCAGTTAAGGAATGTTTATACTGACCCGCTGAACGTCTTACAGGCAGAATTGTTACACCGCTCACGCCAGGCCGAAGAGCAAGGCCATGAACCGGATCCACGCGTTGAACAAGCGCTGATGGTGACTATCGCTGGTGTTGCAGCCGGTATGCGCAATACAGGCTAACGCCCCCTCCCGCTGTCGCCTTCGTGCTATTGTACGAAGGCGACTGTAAAAACAGCTGTTACAACCACTTCATTTTCAATATATTCCCGCCTGAACATATTCACTACGTGAATATTACAACAGCAAAACACGATCCTGAGATCGTGATGCTTCAGTTCCTCTTAATGTTTAGTCGCTACTCTTGGCGCTACGATTAAAGACAGGCTCACATTATGCAATCCTTACAACTCCAGTCTAAACCCGCCTTTAGCTGGAAAGCCCTGGGTTGGGCGCTCCTCTATTTTTGGTTTTTTTCCTCATTACTGCAGGCCGTTATCTATTTTAGCGGCTATAGCGGATCTACCGGCCTACGCGACTCCCTGCTGTTCAGCTCGCTGTGGTTGATCCCGGTATTCTTATTTCCAAACCGTATCCGCATTATTGCTGCCGTCATTGGCGTAATTCTATGGGCGGCCTCGCTGGCAGCTCTGAGCTATTACGTCATTTACGGGCAAGAGTTCTCGCAAAGCGTTCTGTACGTAATGTTTGAAACCAATGCGAACGAAGCCAGCGAGTACCTGAGTCAATACTTCAGCCTGAAGATCGTCTTAATTGCGCTGGCATATACAGCAATGGCAATTCTGCTATGGACACGTCTGCGTCCGGTACATATTCCATCACCCTGGCGCTATCTGGTGTCGTTTGCACTGTTATACGGATTGATTCTGCATCCGATGACAGTGAACACATTTATCAAACATAAGCCGTTTGAAAAAACGTTGGATGGCCTTGCTTCACGTATGGAGCCCGCCGCGCCGTGGCAATTCATCTCCGGGTATTATCAGTATCGTCAGCAGTTGACCTCGCTCAATAGCCTGCTGAATGAGAACAATGCCCTGCCGCCGCTGGCCAACTTTAAAGACAGTTCAGGTGACGCACCGCGTACGCTGGTACTGGTGATTGGTGAGTCAACGCAACGTGGCCGCATGAGCCTGTATGGCTATCCGCGTGAAACGACGCCAGAACTGGATGCGCTGCATAAATCCGATCCTAACTTCACCGTATTCAATAATGTCGTGACTTCCCGTCCGTACACCATTGAAATCCTGCAGCAGGCGCTGACCTTCGCTAACGAGAAGAACCCGGATCTGTATCTGACTCAGCCGTCCCTGATGAACATGATGAAACAGGCGGGTTATAAAACCTTCTGGATCACTAATCAGCAGACGATGACCGCCCGCAACACCATGCTGACGGTGTTCTCTAAGCAGACGGATAAACAGTTCTATATGAACCAGCAGCGTACGCAAAGTGCGCGCGAATATGACAGCAACGTGCTGGCGCCATTTAAAGAAGTACTGGCCGACCCGGCACCGAAAAAGTTCATCATCGTGCATCTGCTGGGTACGCATATTAAGTACAAATTCCGCTATCCGGATGGCCAGGGTAAGTTTGACAATAATATCGACCATGTTCCCGCAGGTCTGAGTAACGATGAGTTGGAAGCCTACAACGATTACGACAGCGCGAATGTTTACAACGATCATATTATTGCCAGCCTGATCAAAGACTATAAAGCGACCGATCCGAACGGCTTCCTGCTGTACTTCTCCGATCATGGCGAAGAGGTTTACGATACGCCACCGCACAAAACGCAGGGTCGTAATGAAGACAACCCAACGCGCCATATGTACACGGTGCCGTTCCTGTTGTGGACTTCGGAAAAATGGCAGGCCGCGCACCCGCGTGACTTCTCACAGGATGTGAATCGTAAATACAGCAGCTCAGAGCTTATCCACACATGGTCTGACTTAGCGGGCTTCACCTACGATGGCTTCGATCCAACTCGCGCCATTACCAATCCGCAGTTCAAAGAGACAACCCGCTGGATTGGCAATCCGTACAAGAAAAATGCCCTGATAGATTACGATTCCCTGCCTTACGGCGATCAAATCGGTAATCAATAACCGTCTGCCGGATGCGCTACGCTTATCCGGCCTACAGCTCGCAAAGACTTGTAGGCCGGATATGGCATTAGCCGCCATCCGGCAATAATCACTTGAGGGCGATTGTTTTCAACGTTACTGTTTCCCTGTCTGCTGCCTGCAAGGGATTAACATGTATCACGACGTCAGCCATCTTCTCTCCCGCCTGATTAACGGCCCCACGCCGCTGCGGCAGATTTATTTCGCCAGCACCAATAGCACAACGCCGGAACTGGCGTATCAGGTCGATTTTCCCCGGCTGGAAATTGTGCTGGAAGGTGAATTTGCGGATTCTGGCATCGATAAGGTGCTTACCCCCGGCGATGTCTTGTTTGTTCCGGCTGGCGGCTGGAATATTCCGCAGTGGGCCACACCGGTCACGACACTCAGCATTCTGTTCGGCAAACAGCAACTGGGTTTCAGCGTCGTCCAATGGGACGGCAAGCAATATCAAAACCTTACCCACCAGAACGTCGCTCGGCGTGGGCCGCGTATTGGCTCTTTTCTGCTGCAAACGCTCCATGAGATGCAAATGCAGCCGCAGGAGCAGCAAACGGCCAGGCTAATCGTTGCGAGCTTGCTGAGCCACTGTCGCGATCTGCTCGGCAGCCAGATCCAAACCGCATCACGTAGTCAGGCGCTTTTCGACGCCATTCGCGGCTATATTGACGAACGCTACGCTTCACCGCTCACCCGTGAATCCGTCGCACAGGCGTTTTACATTTCACCCAATTACCTCTCCCACCTGTTTCAAAAAACGGGCGCTATCGGTTTTAACGAATACCTGAACCACACGCGACTGGAACACGCAAAAACGCTGTTAAAGGGTTACGAGCTGAAGATCAAAGACGTGGCGCACACCTGTGGGTTTATTGACAGCAACTACTTCTGCCGCCTGTTTCGCAAGAATACTGAACGTTCGCCGTCAGAGTATCGTCGGCAGTATCACAGCCAGTTGACGGAGAAAAAAACTGACCAGTAATAATCGCATACTGGGACAGAAAACGGAGACAAAGGTAATATTTACTGGATTTTTGTATTATCAAAAAACATATACCATCACATATCACTTACATGTGAGGTATCTCTCACTTTTATAGACATATTACATTTATCCAGCTTTTGACAGATTTGTCAGATAGCACCGCGTGACGAAACACTCTTATTCTGTGCATAGCAAAGCAACCCGGCAACGGGCAGCTAACGGAAAACGTAGAGGGTGTTTTTGTATGGAACTTTATCTTGATACCGCCAACGTCGCGGAAGTCGAACGTCTGGCCCGCATCTTCCCTATCGCGGGCGTCACCACCAACCCAAGCATTGTGGCAGCAAGCACAGAATCCATCTGGGATGTGCTGCCACGCCTGCAGAACGCCATTGGCAAAGAGGGCATTCTGTTTGCCCAGACCATGAGCCGGGATGCGCAGGGCATGGTGGAAGAAGCTAAACGCCTGAGCAATGCGGTGCCCGGTCTGGTAGTGAAAATCCCGGTGACATCCGAAGGTCTGGCCGCGATCAAGATGCTGAAAAAAGAGGGTATCACCACGCTGGGAACCGCCGTTTACAGTGCTTCTCAGGGGCTACTGGCTGCGCTGGCAGGAGCGAAATATATCGCGCCTTACGTTAACCGTATCGACGCGCAGGGCGGCGACGGAATTCGCACGGTACAGGAACTGCAAACGTTACTGGAACTGCATACACCGAACAGCATGGTGTTGGCGGCCAGCTTTAAAACTCCGCGCCAGGCGCTGGATTGCTTGCTGGCAGGATGTGAAGCAATCACCCTGCCATTAGACGTAGCGCAACAAATGCTCAATACCCCTGCGGTAGAGTCAGCGATAGAGAAGTTTGAGCAGGACTGGAACAACGCATTTGGTCACATCAACCTGTGAGGGAAATAAAGTATGGATCGCATTATTCAATCACCTGGTAAGTACATCCAGGGTGCTGATGTTATTACCCGTCTTGGCAGCTACCTCAAACCACTGGCAGAGCGCTGGCTGGTCGTTGGGGACAAGTTTGTCTTAGGCTTTGCCCAACCTGCGCTGGAAAAAAGCTTCCATGACGCCGGATTGGCGCTGGAAATTGCACCATTTGGCGGCGAATGTTCGCAAAACGAAATCGACCGCCTGCGTGGCGTGGCAGAAAAAGCGCAATGCGGGGCCGTGCTCGGTATCGGCGGCGGTAAAACGCTGGATACCGCCAAAGCGCTGGCGCACTTTATGGGTGTACCGGTCGCCATTGCGCCAACCATCGCCTCCACCGATGCACCGTGTAGCGCACTGTCCGTCATTTACACTGATGCCGGTGAATTTGACCGCTATCTGCTGCTGCCGAACAACCCGGACAGGGTCATTGTTGATACCAAAATTGTCGCGGGCGCACCGGCGCGTCTGCTGGCAGCAGGTATCGGCGATGCGCTGGCAACCTGGTTTGAAGCACGCGCCTGCTCACGCAGCGGCGCAACAACCATGGCGGGTGGTCAATGCACTCAGGCCGCACTGGCGCTGGCGGAGCTGTGCTTCAATACGCTGATCGAAGAAGGTGAAAAAGCGATGCTGGCTGCAGAGCAGCACGTGGTTACACCAGCACTGGAGCGCATTATTGAAGCCAACACCTATCTGAGTGGCGTCGGTTTTGAAAGCGGTGGTCTGGCAGCGGCTCACGCCATTCATAACGGTCTGACCGCAATCCCGGATGCACATCATTATTACCACGGCGAGAAAGTGGCTTTCGGTACGCTGACGCAGTTGGTGCTGGAAAACGCGCCAGTCGATGAAATAGAAACCGTTGCCGCGCTGTGCCATTCCGTTGGCTTGCCGATTACCCTGGCGCAACTGGATATCAAACAGGATATTCAGGCGAAAATGCGCATTGTGGCTGAGGCAGCCTGTGCCGAAGGCGAAACCATCCACAACATGCCTGGCGGCGCAACGCCGGACCAGGTGTATGCCGCCCTGCTTGTGGCTGACCAGTACGGTCAACGTTACCTGCAAGAGTGGGAATAACCTGCAAATAGAAAATCCCCGCAAATGCGGGGATTTTTTTATTCCTACCATGCCGGATCCGCGCAAGCGGCATCCGGCATCGTCTGTTACAGCAGATCGAAACGATCCAGGTTCATCACTTTCACCCATGCGGCCACGAAATCTCTCACGAACTTCTCGTGGGCATCGCTGCAGGCATAAACTTCAGCCACTGCGCGCAATACAGAGTTAGAACCAAATACCAGATCGGCGCGGGTTGCGGTGTATTTTACTTCGCCGCTCAGACGGTCACGACCTTCAAAAAGCTCTTGTGACTCATCAACCGCCTTCCACTCATGGCGCATATCCAGCAGATTGACGAAGAAGTCAGTGCTGAGTACGCCTGGACGATCGGTAAAGACACCGTGCTGGCTACCATCAAAGTTGGTGCCCAGTACGCGCATACCGCCCACCAGCACGGTCATTTCCGGTGCGGTTAGCGTCAGCTGCTGTGCTTTATCGATCAGCAGCGACTCGGTGGTCGATACGTCAGGACGGGCGCGGTAGTTACGGAAGCCATCGGCGATCGGCTCAAGCAGTTCAAACATCTCAATATCCGTTTGATCCTGGCGCGCATCCACGCGGCCCGGCGCAAAAGGTACCTTAATGCTGACGCCCGCAGCACTTGCCGCCTGCTCGATACCAACAACCCCGGCCAGCACGATAATATCGGCCAACGAGGCGGTATGGGCAGACTTATAAATCCCTTCCAGCACAGGCAGAACGCGTGCTGCGGTGGCATTCACATCCCAGCTGCGCTGTGGATCCAGCGCCAGACGCGCACCGTTAGCGCCGCCACGTTTATCCCCACCGCGGAAAGTCGATGCCGACGCCCATGCTACTGATACCAGTTCGCCCACGGACAGCCCGGAAGCGGCAATGGTCGCTTTCAGTTTCAGGATATCTTCTTCGCTTGGGTTGAAGAACGCATGTGGCAGCGGGTCTTGCCAAATCAAATCTTCTTTTGGCACTTCCGGTCCGATGTAACGCGCTTTTGGCCCCATATCACGGTGCGTCAGTTTAAACCACGCACGAGCAAACGCTTCGTTGAACGCCTGCGGATCGTTCAGGAAACGGCGGGAGATTTTCTCGAACTCAGGATCGAAACGCAGCGTCAGGTCGGTAACCAGCATCGTCGGCTTACGTTTTTTCGATGGATCAAACGGATCAGGAATAATTTCTGGCGCGTCAACCGCTTCAAACTGAATAGCGCCTGCCGGACTGCGGGTTTGTACCCACTCGTATTTGAACAGGTTCTCGAAGAAATAGTTGCTCCATTGGGTTGGCGTCTGCGTCCAGACCACTTCCAGACCGGATGTAATGGCATCCGCGCCCGCGCCGCTGCCGTAGCTGCTCGCCCAGCCCAGGCCTTGTGCTTCAATCGGTGCGGATTCAGGATCGGCGCCTACGTGCGAAGCCGGTGCAGCTCCGTGGGTTTTGCCCAACGTATGACCACCGCCAATCAGCGCCACGGTTTCTTCGTCGTTCATACCCATATTACCGAAGGTCGCGCGAATAGCTGCTGCCGCTGAAAGCGGTTCGCCGCTATGGTCCGGCCCTTCCGGGTTCACATAGATAAGGCCCATTTCGGTTGCGCCCAACGGCGCTTTGGCCAGTTCTTCCGGGTGACGGTGAGTCAGCCAGGCTTTTTCATCACCCCAGTTTACGTCGAGATCCGGTTCCCAGACATCTTCACGACCAGCACCAAAGCCGAAGGTGCGGAAGCCTGAGTTTTCCAGCGCCACGTTACCCGCGAGGATAAACAGGTCGGCCCAGGAAATTTTCTGGCCATATTTCTGCTTGATTGGCCACAGCAGACGACGCGCTTTATCAAGGCTTACGTTGTCCGGCCAGGAGTTCAGTGGTGCAAAACGCTGCTGTCCGCGACCCGCGCCACCGCGTCCATCGATGGAGCGATAGGTCCCTGCACCGTGCCATGCCATGCGGATAAACAATCCAGCATAGGTTCCCCAGTCAGCGGGCCACCACGGTTGAGATTCGGACAGAAGGGCTCTGAGATCCCCTTTCAGGGCAGAGTAGTCGAGTTTGCTAAACTCTTTGCGGTAGTCGAAGTCCTCACCCAGCGGGTTAGAACGGTTGGAATGTTGGTTTAAAAGATCAACGCGCAGTTGATTTGGCCACCAGTCGCGGTTGTTCGTTCCTGCTCCCGCGCTCTGGTCGTGACCGCCCTGATGAAAAGGACACTTACCGGCAGTTGATGTGTTCTGGCTATCGTCGGACATGCTCATCTATATGCTCCCTTTACAGTGTTCTGACTACGATATACACCACCAGTGATAAGATATAGTCGAAATAACCCACAGATTCGATAGCTAATTCCTTTTATATTTTACGTTACAGAGATGTAGATCAAAATGATCAACAAAAAGCCCTCCGTAGAGGGCTGGGATCTGTTTAGTTCGGTCTTACACCCAGTGTGTGACAAATAGCGTAGCTCATCTCGGCACGATTAAGGGTATAGAAGTGAAAATCCTTCACCCCTTCGCGGCTGAGAATCTTCACCATGTCCATGGCGATATTAGCGCCCACCAGCTTGCGGGTTTCCGCGTCATCATCCAGACCATCAAACATGGTCGACATCCACGCCGGAATGCGGACGTTGGTCATGTCGGCAAATTTTTTCGCCTGCTTAAAGTTGGAGACTGGCAGGATACCCGGAATAATTTCCACATCGATACCCGCAGACACGCAGCGATCGCGAAAACGCAGATAGCTTTCTACATCGAAGAAAAACTGGGTGATCGCCCGGTTCGCACCGGCATCAACCTTACGCTTCAGGTTCAGCAAATCAGCCTGAGCGCTCTTCGCTTCCGGGTGCACTTCCGGGTAAGCCGCAACGGAGATATCAAAGTCTGCAACGTCTTTCAGTAGCGTCACCAGGTCAGAAGCATACATATCCGGTTTACCGCTTCCCGGCGGCAAATCACCGCGCAGGGCAACAATATGACGAATACCGTTGTTCCAGTAGTCCTGAGCAATGGTACGCAGCTCATCACGGGTCGCATCAATACAGGTCAGGTGCGGCGCTGCTTCAAGACCCGTGCGATCCTTAATGCCTTTAATAATGCTGTGCGTACGGTCGCGCTCACCAGAGTTTGCACCGTAAGTGACTGAAACAAACTTCGGCTTCAGGCTGCTCAGGCGATCGATGGAGTTCCACAGGGTTTGCTCCATTTCACTGGTGCGCGGCGGGAAAAACTCAAATGAAACGTTAATCTGACCGGCAACTTCTGCCAGGCTCTGATTCAGGGCTTCCCGCTGGTTGGCGTGAAAAAAGCTCATACCTTACCTCATCAATCTTTTGTCGTTATATGTTGTGTTGTGAACTGCTATACGTTTAGACGTCTAGATGTAAAAATGACGGAAAAGCATGCTGGCGTCAACACAAAAATCATCGCTAAAGGTGAGGAATACTCAGTCAACGTGAAAAAAATTCACATCAGTCTGAATTGATGAGGGATTGCGCCATGACCGTCTGCAGCCACTCTAATTTCTTTACGTTTTCAGGCAGCATCAGCAGCCCCGTGCTAATACGCAATTCGGTATCGGTAAGCGGCAGGAATATCACCCCCCGACGTTGGATAGCGGAAAAAGAGGCCGGAAGCAGACTCAGACCTTCACCCTGCGCGATCCGCGCCAACAACACATCATGTTCCAGCGGTTCTTCAATACAGGCAGGAGAGTAACCAGCATGACTAAAAATATGTCGGGTGTAATCAAAAAAGGCAGGGTTACGTTCACGTTTGAACCAGAACAGCGGTCGGTGGCTCAGCGACTTTAATGAGAGTGACGACAGCGCCGCCTCTGGCCAGAGCGCGGGTAAGGCGACGATCATCGATTCTTGCCAGCCGAGCGGCGTGACGCTAAGCCCCGAAGTCTCAAGCGGTAACGCCACCAGCGCGGCATCCAGCTTTCCACGACGCACCATACGCGCGAGTTCAGGCGAACCATGACGGACAATATGTCGCTTCTGCGCATGCGTAGTCAGCTGTGACTCAAGCGCAGCAAAAACGCCCTGTTCAAACGCCGTGCTTAACCCTAAGCGCAGAGATGGCTCCCCGACTTGCGTTAATTGACTCAACGCAGCGTAGGTTTTGTCCTGAAGATCAAGCAGCGGGCGTACCATTTCAAGTACGCGCTGGCCGTCCTCCGTCAGCGTTAATCCACGGGTATGACGGACAAACAGCGTGACCCCCAGGCGATCTTCAAGCTGGCGAATGTGGCGGCTCAACGGTGGTTGCGACATAAACAAGCGCTGCGCAGCCCGGCTCATATTGTTCTCTTCCGCTACTACGGAAAAGTAGCGCAGTAGACGAATATCCAGAGAGTGTAATGGCGATGTTGTCATACCGAAAAGGTATCACGGAAACGGTATTATCCAAATCATTCTACGCCCCCTATTCTCTCGCCATACGCCACACCTACGAGGGAAAAATCATGGAATCAGAACGTTTTATTACCGGCCAGAAAATGCTGCAACAGGTAGATGGTAAAGGGGGAGAGGCCGTCGTTGAGAGCCTGAAGGATATCGCGCCGGATTTTGCCCGCTACCTGCTGGAATTTCCGTTTGGCGACATCTATGCACGTCCAGGTCTGGACCTGCGCAGCCGGGAAATTGCCACTGTCGCCGCTTTAACGGCAATGGGCAATGCCGCCCCGCAGTTGAAAGTGCATATTGGCGCGGCATTACACGTTGGTTTAACGCAGGATGAGATCGTTGAAGTGATTATGCAGATGGCCGTATATGCCGGCTTCCCTGCCGCACTCAATGGTTTGTTCGCCGCGAAAGAGGTGTTTGCCTCTCACAGAGGCTAAAACAACAGGCCAGCGGATTGTCTGCTGGCCTGAGCTCACTATGGTTTCACATCTGCCACACGCATGCCTTTAAGCTGCTCATCCGTCAGCGTATTTCCCGCCTTGAAATAGTCAACGACAGCATTAGAGACATAGTAACCTCCGGAGGTATTTCGCGTTTTTCCTTCGGTAAATGCCGTAAAGCCATCACCGCCGTCTGCCAGGAAGCTATTGGTGGCAATGTGATAAACCGTGGCATCCTCAATCGGTTTACCGTTTAACGTTAGTACGGTGACGCGCTGACCGACTGGTTTACTGCTGTCATACTTCATCTCCAGTCCTTTGGACACCTGCAATACACCGTTGCTTAAACCCGCGCCGTGCTCCATCAGGCTACGCAACTGTTTACCGGTGAGATCCATTGTTGCCAGCTCGTTGGGGAACGGGAAGGTGCTAATGACTGCACCCATCGTGATAGCACCTGCTGGGATTTCATTACGGATACCGCCCGAATTAGTGAGCGCTAATTGAGTATCTTTACCTGCCGCCACCAGCAACGCATCTGCCGCCAGATTGCCCAACGAAGAAGATTCACCGTAAGCACGCGTCAGCTCAACCGGAGAGTTTGCAACCGTCTGTTGTACCACCTTATCAAGCTTTTTATTCCAGCCATCAATGACCTGTTTCGTCTGCGGGTCTGGCTGCCACTCATCAGCATAAATGGTCTTCAGCTCGAAGTTCTTCACGGTAAATTGATGCGGTTTCTGCTGATAATCCAGCACCAGTTTACCCACATCAATACCGCCGCTGTCGGTAGAAAGAATCAGAGTGTTACCGACTTTAATCGGCTCCGGCGTGCCCACATGCGCATGGCCGGTAATCAGGATATCCAGCCCCTTTACCTGACCTGCGGTCTGGATGTCTTTATCCAATGCACGGCGCACATCTGTACTTCCCTGACTAGACTGACGCGCTGGCGTACCTTCATGGATCAGCGCCACAGTGAGATCGACTTTACCTTTAAGCTCATCGATATAGCGTTGCAACCACTTCACTTCATCCCGCGCTTCAATACCGACACGTGTCGCAGCAGAAACCGTATCATCAAAAGCAAACACGCCGTGCAGGCCAATCACACCAATCTTCACGCCATCTTTTTCAATAATGGTGTAAGGCTTATCCCAGAACATTTTGCTGCTGTTCTGATAAAAGATATTACCCTGCACGATGGGGAATTTCGCCTGACTCAGTTGTAGTAGCGTGTTATCCCAACCGTGATCGAATTCATGATTACCCATGGTGACAGCATCAAAATTCATGGTGTTCATGATATCGATAATCGCCTTACCCTTGGTCAGGCTGCTGATATACGGCCCGGTAAAATAATCACCGGCATCAAAAAACCAGGTGGCGCTATTTTTCGTTTTTTCCTGCTTCACCATCGTCGTGATATTAGCCCAACCACCAATATCACGCGTGCCATTAGCAATCCATGGGACTTTATAAGGTTCAACGTGGGCGTGAAGATCGTTGGTATAGATAATCGTGACATCTTTGGCACTCGCCCAAAGCGGCAACGATACCAGAACACCAACAGCAAGCATTTTTAACTTCATAATCAATCCCTTTCAGTCATATAAAGAATCGCTACGTTACGTTCTGAAAGGTTTTTTTATGTGAGAAAACTCACATCCACTGGTGATAGTCGCGGGTCAAAATCAACGACCATTAAAAATCGTTGGTAATACGATGACGTCACTGTTCACCATCAATTGCTGTAAGTCCTTCGGCTGTAAAAATCTGGGGCTGGCGAGCTCACCAGATTACAGCTGGCCCGAGTATCGGTTGGGTTATGCTGCGCTGCATTGCCGGGCATGCGGCAGCTATCCCCCGCTGTTTAATGAGGAACAGTTTGGTGGGTGGTTGTCAGCATATTTAACGGATTTTGCCGCCCAAAGCGGTCATTTTTGCCCACTATGTTATCAGCGGGAAACCATCCTCTATGGGCATAATCCTCAGGGCAGCCAACGCGTTCAGTGCCGGAGCTGCAAACATGTCTGGACACCAAAGCAGCAGCCGCTCACCACCATTGTTCCACCAGAACAAATAGCGACGGTTCCCTTAATCGTCCCTTTTCAGGGAGCCTGCACCGACCAGAAACTTTATGTATTACTCAGTTTTGACGCTATTCGCGGCAATATTTTGCATATTTCCAGTAATTTCACGCCCCATCTCGTAGGGGATACATTACGATACCGCTGGCGTAACAACGTTGAACCCGCGGTCATTCATGACGATATCGTTGAACGAGTAAGACAGAGGGAAACCCTGTTTTTACGCCGCAGCCAGTTTGATGAAATCCAGTACGGCAGTGCCATGCTCAAACGAAATGCCAATGGCGCAGTTTTACGCCCGGTCATTACCGCGCACGGACATTTCCGCATACTGAGCCATCTCTGGCCTGAGGTAAAAACGCACATTATTGCCCACGAATGTTTTCTGCGCGGCGCGGCGATTACCGCATGGGCGCAGCAATATCGCGATCATCACGCTTCGCTTTGGTTTATTGATGAAGAGATCAATAGCGATAAGTGCACACTGCCCTGGCGATTACTGGGTAAAACCTGGCAGGGGTGGTGGCGAAACCAGTGGCAAATTTGGCAACAAGGCGACACACGCAAAATGGTGTGTCTGTTAACGGAGGGTCAGGTTGAAAAAGGGGCGTCAATCACACTGGCGGCAGGCCACCATTTTCTCGTCTGGTTACAGCAGCAGGCGGAGTTTCGGGATAGCGCCCGTTACTCGGCTCATTCGGTGTTTCAGACGATAAGGACGCTGGCGGAGCAATACAACACCCTGATCACCCAGCGCGATTTGCCCGGTGGCGCTGCCGCTTACCGGGCCTACGGTTCATGCCATATGTAAGCCGGATAAGCGTAAGCGCTATCCGGCAACACAAACTACAGCAACTGCGCTAAACGGTTGATGTCAGACTGAATCGCCCCAGCGGTGACGTCACGGCCCGCGCCCGGTCCACGTATCACCAGCGGGTTATCGCGATACCAGCGGCTCTCTATGGCGAATACGTTATCGCACGGCAACAGCGCCGCCAGCGGGTGTTCAGGGCGAACCGCTTCAACACCAACGCGAGCTTTGCCGTTAGCATCAAAACGCGCCACATAGCGCAGCACCAGCCCCATTTCACGCGCCGCTTCCAGACGCTGCACCATCTGCTCGTTCAGCTCATCGCCATTCTCAAAGAAATGGTCAATAGAGCCTTCTTCACAATGCGCAGGCACCAGCGATTCCACGCGAACCTGGTCCGGTTCGATGTCGTAACCCGCTTCACGCGCCAGAATCACCAGCTTACGCATCACATCTTTGCCGGAAAGATCTACGCGCGGATCGGGTTCAGTCAGACCCTGTTGCCATGCCTGATCCACCAGATCGGTGAATGGGACCGTGCCATCAAATTGCAGGAACAACCACGACAACGTGCCGGAGAAGATCCCGCTGATCGACAAAATAGTATCGCCACTATCAATCAGATCGCGCACGGTATGGTTGATCGGCAAACCTGCACCCACGGTGGCGTTATATAACCAGTGGCGACCCGTTTTTTCGAAAGCGTCATGAATCTGGCGGTAATTATTACTGCTGCTCGCCCCGGCCAGTTTGTTGGCGCTGATGACGTGGAAACCATGGCTGGCAAAATCCAGATACTGATCCGCCAGTTGCTCGCTCGCGGTCACATCCAGCACCACTAAATCATCATACGGGTGAGCACGCATCCACAGGAATAGAGACTCTTCATCCTGCTCTACCGCCTCGTCATCAAAGAAAGCTAACGCGCGGCTGGCATCCAGCCCTTCGTAATTCAGCAGGCTACGACGGCTATCAACCACACCCGCCAGCACAAACTCTAATCCGGTACGCGCCGAGAGCGTGCTCTGCTCGCGAGCGAACAGCTCCAGCCAGCGCGACCCAATGTTACCTTTGCCGAACAACACCAGACCAATGCGTTTTTCAGCACGGAAGATTGACTGATGCAGACCCTGAATCAGGCTCTCCGTTGGCCCAGTACGCAGTACCGCGACCAGGCTGATGCCCTCTTCCGACTGCCAGGTGAATTCAACCGGCTGACCTTTCAACTGTTGCCAGAAACGGTGGCAGTGCAGCGGATTACGGGTGACGCCCGCCCCGACCATCGCCACCAGCGCCAGCCCCTGGCGCAGACGCAGCTCGCCTGGCAGGCCAGCTTCATCCAGAATTTTCAGCGCGCTGTCAGCGACTTCGGAGGTGTAGCAAAATTGCAATAGCTGGCGGTCAGGATGCACGCCCACTGCCAGCGGACGCACCTGGCTACGTTTTAAAACCTGGTCAATCTCTTTATAAGCCAGCTTAAAATCCTGGCCAGTCGGAACCAGAAACTCGATCAGGCAGACGTCATCATGACTGGTCACAATACGCGCCCCGGTACCGGAGGCCAGTACTCGCTCAATACGCGTTGAACCCTGCTCTGGGGTATAGCTACAACGCAACTGGAGATCGATATCGCTACCGGAAACCGGCTGTAAGGTACGGGCATGGAGAACCGGTGCCGCCAGACGCGCCAGCTCGCTGGCTTCATCCAGACGCAGCAGCGGCAGCAAACAGGCGTCTTTTACTTTACGCGGATCCGCGCTGTAAACCCCAGCGACATCGCTCCAGATAGTTACTCGGGAAACGCCCGCCAGCGCACCAACCTGCGTCGCCGAGTAGTCAGAACCGTTACGCCCCAGTAGCACTGTTTCACCGGCATTGCTGCGGCTAATAAAGCCGGTAACCACCAGGCGTTTACCCGGATGCTGCGCCAACAGTTGCTGCAGTAATGGGTAAGAAAGACCTTCATCTACCTGCGGCTGGGCACCGCGTTCAGCACGTAAAAAATCGCGCGCATCCAGCCAGGCCGACTCCAGCCCCTGTTGATTAAGGACGGCAGACATCAAACGCGCGGACCATACCTCACCATGCCCAACAACCTCAGCATAGACGGCATCGTTCACGCCGCTGTCGAGTAACCCGGCCAGGCGTTCCAGATCGTGAATAAACGCGCCAATCAGTCCATCCGCCACCTCGGGAGGTAACAAACCGCTGATAAGCTCACTTTGATAGCGACGTAACGCCTGTTGAACCTGATGCGCAGAAAGGCGATCGGTCTGGCTTAATTTCAGCCAGCTAATCAACTGGTTAGTGGTACTGCCTGCGGCTGAAACAACCATCATGTCATCAGGCTGCGAGTAATCCGCCATAATGCCTGCGACACGCAGATAACATTTCACGTCTGCCAGACTACTACCACCAAATTTGTGCAGTTGACGACCCTTCGCCCCTGCCTGCGCAATCACACTCATGTTTACCCCTTGTTTGCAGCCCGGAAGCCATTTTCCAGGTCGGCAATTAAATCTTCGCCATCTTCAATACCGGTGGAGATACGCAGCAGCGTTTCGGAAATTCCGGCAGCAGCACGCGCTTCTGGTGCCATGCCCGCGTGTGTCATAGTTGCGGCGTGGGAGATCAGACTTTCAACGCCCCCTAACGATTCCGCCAGCGTAAACAATGACAACCCGCCGAGGAAACGGCGCAGCGTTTGCTCATCGCCATCCAGTTCAAAACTTAACATCGCGCCAAAGCCTTTTTGCTGACGCGCAGCAATCTCATGGCCCTGATTATCCGGCAATGACGGGTGATACAATTTTTTCACCAGCGGCTGAGTTTGCAGATAATCGACTATCGCCTGAGCATTACGTTGCGCCACCTCCATACGAGGAGACAAAGTACGCAGGCCGCGCAACAGCAGATAACTATCAAACGCGCCGCCGGTCACACCAATATTATTCGCCCACCATGCCAGTTCAGTGACCGTTTCCGGATCTTTGGCTATAACCACACCAGCCACCACGTCTGAGTGACCGTTTAAATATTTCGTGCATGAATGCAACACCAGATCGGCGCCTAATGCCAGTGGATTTTGCAGTGCCGGGCTTAAAAAAGTGTTGTCCACCACGCTGACCGCGCCAGCGTCGCGCGCCAGCCGGCAGATTTTCGCAATATCCACCACGCGCAGCAGCGGGTTGCTTGGGCTTTCTACCAGCACCAGCTTCGGTTTTTCTGCCAGCGCCGCCTGCAACGCCTGTTCATCGCCTTGATCGACAAACAGTACGCGATAACAGCCACGTTTTGCCAGACTGTCAAACAGTCGGTAGCTCCCGCCGTAGCAGTCGTGCGGTGCAACCAGCAGATCGCCAGGCTTAAGGAAGACAGTGGTCACCAAATGAATCGCCGACATGCCAGTATTGGTCAGTACAGCACCTGCACCACCTTCCAGTTCCGCCAGCGCACGCTGAACGACATCACGCGTTGGGTTGCCGCGACGCGAATAGTCATGAACACGGGGTTCATTAAATCCGGTAAAGTTATAGGTGCTGGAGAGGTGAATCGGCGGGACAACGCAACCGTACTGTTCGTCGTCATTTAACCCGCTACGCACTGCGATGGTGGCCTGTTTACGCGTCATATTGAGAAGATCCTGGCTGAGTCGGTGAAAAGTCAGGCACCAGAGTAATCATTGTTACTATAGCCGTCAATACATCTGGACATCTAAACTTCTTTGCGTATAGATTGAGCAAACTGGAAATAGCCGTTAAAATTATATGCATTAGCGTACATCTGCGTCGGCTACTTCGTGTCAGGGCCGCGCCACTACGATAAACTACGCACAATTATGGTCCGGGCTCAGGTTCTGGCCTCAATATTAATGACAAAGAGGATTAGGTATCTCATGGCTGAATGGAGCGGCGAATATATCAGCCCATACGCTGAGCACGGTAAGAAGAGTGAGCAAGTCAAAAAAATTACGGTTTCCATTCCTCTGAAGGTGTTAAAAATCCTTACCGATGAACGCACGCGTCGTCAGGTGAACAACCTGCGCCACGCCACCAACAGCGAACTGCTGTGTGAAGCGTTTCTGCATGCTTTTACCGGGCAACCATTACCCAACGATGAAGACCTGCGTAAAGAACGCAGTGATGAAATCCCGGAAGAAGCAAAGGTAATCATGCGTGAACTGGGTATCAACCCGGAAACGTGGGAATACTGATTGTTAGAACAGATGAGAAAAGGCGGGATTGCTCCCGCCGCTTCTCGCTATGTTACTTACTGATACCATTAAGTTTATTCAATGTTTCTTCCATTTTGAGCGTCTCTTTACGGTTCAATGGATAGAAATAAATCAGAATAACCGCGGCCAAAAACAGGCATAACGCCGGTAAAAGATTCGCCATCGTATAGATGTTTTCCTGCACAATGCTGGTTTGCACAGCGCCACCTGTTGACGATGATTGATAACCAATGATGGCCAACATAAAGCCGCCAATGGCTCCTGCACACGCCTGACCAACCTTGCGGGCAAAGAAGTTCACACCATAGACGGTACCATCCTCGCGATCGCCGGTGACATACTGGTGATAATCACACACATCGGTCATAAACGCCCAAATCATCAGGTTGAATAGTCCAGCCCCCAACGTCGCCAGGAACAGGAAAACCAAATAGACTTTCGCGTCGGTAATGTGGATGAAGTACATAATCAAATACATCGCTACTGCAAAGAGTAGCGCGCCGACGCTGGCCTCTTTTTTACCAAACCGCTTTGTGAGCCAGGATGCCGATGGTGCCAGCAAAACCAGGGAACCAAAGGTAAACAGCAACGCGACTGACATCGCCTCTTTATTGTGGAAATAGTCATTAAACAGGTAAGTCATATTGGTACCGGACAATCCCTGATTAATCACAATCAGCAAATCCACAACCACTAAAACAATCAGCGCCTTATTGCGTACCAGTCCCTTCAGCAACACCGAAACGGGCATGCTCTCTTTTCTCTCCACGCGCACGCGTTCGGTCGTTAACTGACAGGTCAAGGATAAAAAGATAAAGCCCAGCACTGCGCAACCAATGGAAATCCAGAAGAAGTGTTGCCCGGAAATCACCTGGCTTCCGTCCACCAGGGTGGTGTACATCAGGATCGGAATGAAAAAGCCGGTTGCCCCACCGCCGATAGCTGACCCAACGCTGCGCCAGGTTGACAGCGAGACACGATCATCCGGATTCGAGCTAATCGCCGCAGACATAGCACCGTACGGAATACTCACGGTCGATAACAGCGAACCGTAAATGAAATAGGAGCAACAGATGTAGATAATTTTCGCCGTATAAGAAAAATCATTCACAAACGGCAGGAACAGGACAACTGCAATGATGCAAAATGGATACTTCATGCGACGCACCCACGGGTTAAAACGTCCATGTACCGTCAATTTAGAGGTATCGCATAAGCGCCCTACACCAACATCAACGAACGCATCAAAGAGTTTGGTCACAAAATAGAGTGAGCCAACAATAACGCCGGAAATACCGAGGACGTTAGTGTAATAAATCATTAGAAAACTATTAACCAAGCCAAGAATAAAACAGGTTCCGAGGTCACCACATAAATAACCAATTTTATCTCGAATTCCGAAAGGTCTGACGGCAGTGGGTTCATTATTTCCGATAATAGTTCCATCATTAGACATGATGTCAACTCCTTAGACATATTATTCACACAAACTATGCTTATCGATGTAATCAGTCGATATGAAAGCTATTACCGGTTAGAAGTTATAACCAAGACCGACACGATAACGGGTCTGACGATCGTCTGTCGTTGTTGTGTTATAACCCGAGGAAACGTTACCAACCTCAACAAATGGAACCCAGGAGCCTAGTTTATACGCCACGCGGAAGTTATATTCATAATCATCTTTCCGGTTGTTATATAAATCTTCGCTATCGGCAATTTTATAAATACCATTTAACTCAAACATCCAGTCATTGACGTTATAACCAAGCCAGGCTTCCGGACGATAGACCATGCGGTCATCTTTGCCGTCAGTGTTTCTGCGCATGTACTCCTGACGATAGCGGAACGCGGTCCACCAGCTGTCGTTAATGTTGTACTGCACGCGGATATAAGGTTTATAAATCGTGATGTTATCGCCCGTTTCGATCGCAATACCTGGCTGCCAGATAAGATCCCGCCAGGTAAACTGGTAGCTTGCAGTATACTCGTTGCCATTACTTTCCATATTATTCCACGCATCATTAGATTGCGTATCTTCGGAACGTGAAATGGCTTCGACTGCGACACCAAAACCAGTCGCAAAACGGTGAGACATATAAACACGATCGTAATTACGCCCATCGTCATAATATTCATGCCGGTAATCAACATAACCCGCTTGTGCGGCCGCAGAGAATAATGGAATCAGTAATAACGCAGATTTAAATTTCATGACAATCCCTCTTCACACTCAACAACGGAAATTCCCCATCTCGTCCCGTCCATTAATGGGAAACGATGAAGGATTAAGAATAATTTTATATTTCCACGAAAGTGTATTTTAGAAAGAAAGCAGAAACCTTTGGTATTTTGCCAACAATTGGCATGAGTGGCAGAAATCAGAAGATAAAAATGACGCAGATCACTACTAGAAACATTTTACCCAAAAAATAAAAACACTGTTTCATTTATTAAACAAAAAACATCATTCAACACATCAATATAAATTTTAGTCTTCAAGCGCAGATACAAAAAAAGCGCCATAAGGCGCTTTTTTTCTGACAGCTGAAACTTACTTGCTGCCTGGGATGCTGAAACGCTTGTTGAAGCGATCAACACGGCCACCGGTAGCAACATCACGCTGCTTGCCAGTATAGAACGGGTGGCACTTGCTGCACACGTCGAGGTTCAGATCGTGACCGACAGTAGAGCGGATTTTAATGACGTTACCGCAAGAGCAGTTTGCAGTAATTTCTTCGTATTTCGGGTGAATATCTTTTTTCATGGGAAAACCTCGGTTTAAGGCCGCGTCGCTCTTCCAGCCCTAACGCCAGACACCACGCGATGTTAATAGTATAGGTCAGTGATACAAATTTGTATCAAAGGCGGCGAATCATACAGAAATTAACCTGCTCATGCAAACTGATCCGCATTCTACCCTCCACTAATGTGTATACTAACCCGCCAGATTTCAAGTCAGGATGATTCAATGCCCGTTGCGCACGTTGCCTTACCTGTTCCGCTACCTCGCACCTTTGACTACCTCCTGCCGGAAGGCTTGAGCGCCAAAGCCGGGTGTCGTGTACGCGTGCCTTTTGGCAAGCAGCAGGAGCGCGTGGGTATCGTCCTGTCCGTCAGCGAGCACAGTGAACTACCGCGGAGCGAATTGAAAGCCGTTCTCGAAGTGCTGGACAGCGAACCGGTCTACTCAACCTCTGTCTGGCGTCTGCTGTTGTGGGCGGCGGATTATTATCATCATCCTATCGGTGACGTACTGTTTCACGCTCTGCCAATTTTACTGCGCCAGGGACGTCCGGCGACAAACGCGCCCATGTGGTACTGGTTTGCCACTGAAGAAGGCCAGGTTATTGACCTCAACAGCCTGAAGCGTTCTCCCAAGCAGCAACAGGCGCTGGCTGCGCTACGCCAGGGAAAAATCTGGCGCGACCAGGTGGCTGAACTGGAATTTAATGACGCCGCATTACAGGCACTGCGGAAAAAAGGGCTGTGCTCCCTGGCGAGCGAAACGCCAGGCTTTAGCGACTGGCGTACGCACTACGCGGTTTCCGGTGAGCGTCTGCGGCTGAATACCGAACAGGCCACCGCCGTCGGGGCGATCCACAGCACATCAGACAGTTTTAGCGCCTGGCTATTAGCGGGCGTGACGGGATCGGGTAAAACAGAGGTCTATTTAAGCGTACTGGAAAATGTGCTCGCCCAGGGCAAACAGGCGCTGGTAATGGTGCCGGAGATTGGCCTGACGCCGCAAACTATTGCCCGTTTTCGCGAACGCTTCAATGCGCCGGTCGAAGTCCTGCACTCGGGTTTAAATGACAGTGAACGTCTTTCGGCATGGCTGAAGGCGAAAAATGGTGAAGCGGCAATTGTTATCGGCACGCGCTCGTCGCTGTTTACGCCGTTTAAAAATCTGGGCGTGATTGTCATCGACGAAGAGCACGACAGCTCTTATAAACAGCAGGAAGGCTGGCGTTATCATGCGCGCGACCTCGCGGTTTATCGCGCCCATAGCGAACAAATTCCCATCATTCTCGGCTCAGCCACCCCTGCGCTGGAAACGCTGTGCAACGTGCGGCAGAAAAAATACCGCATGTTGCGCCTGACGCGCCGTGCCGGGAATGCACGCCCAGCCACTCAGCACGTGCTGGATCTCAAGGGTCAGCAGGTACAGGCCGGGCTCGCCCCTGCGCTTATCGCCCGTATGCGTCAGCATCTGCAAGCGGATAACCAGGTGATCCTGTTTTTAAACCGCCGGGGTTTTGCGCCTGCCCTGCTGTGCCACGACTGTGGCTGGATTGCTGAATGCCCGCGCTGCGATCACTACTACACGCTGCATCAGGCGCAACACCATCTGCGCTGCCATCATTGCGACAGTCAGCGTCCGATACCGCGTCAATGCCCTTCCTGCGGCTCAACGCACATGGTTCCGGTAGGACTCGGCACCGAACAGCTTGAGCAGGCTCTGGCGCCTTTTTTCCCCGGCGTGCCAATCTCACGCATCGATCGCGACACTACCAGCCGCAAAGGGTCGCTGGAGCAACATCTGGCAGAAGTGCATCGCGGCGGCGCGCGAATCCTGATCGGCACGCAAATGCTGGCGAAAGGCCACCATTTCCCGGACGTCACCCTGGTGGCGCTGCTGGACGTTGACGGCGCGCTGTTCTCCGCAGATTTCCGGTCGGCAGAACGCTTCGCCCAGCTCTACACGCAGGTTTCCGGGCGTGCCGGTCGCGCCGGGAAGCAGGGCGAAGTGGTACTGCAAACGCACCACCCTGAACATCCGCTGCTGCAAACCTTGCTGTATAAAGGGTATGACGCCTTTGCCGAGCAGGCGCTGGCAGAGCGACAAACGCTCCAGCTTCCCCCATGGACCAGCCATGTGATCGTGCGGGCAGAAGATCACAACAACCAGCATGCGCCGATGTTCTTACAGCAGTTACGAAATCTGATTCAGGCCAGTCCGCTGGCCGATGAAAAACTGTGGGTGTTAGGCCCAGTTCCCGCCCTGGCGCCCAAACGTGGCGGTCGCTATCGCTGGCAAATTTTGTTGCAGCACCCGTCGCGAATTCGCCTGCAGCATATCGTCAGCGGAACGCTGGCGCTGATTAATACGTTACCCGATGCACGTAAGGTTAAATGGGTGCTGGATGTCGATCCCATCGAGGGATAATCCCTCACGATGCGAGGCGGATCGTAAAATTAAATATCCATCACACTTTTTATGAAAATTCTGTAACCGCTTCCATTCACTATCTGATAAAAATGTTTCAGATGAAGGCTATTCAAGGACGAGTCTGTGCCAGCAGCTCTCTGGCGAGGAGAAAGAGTGAAACCGAATAAGCAGGTTGCCGCCGCTACGATGAAAGATGTTGCTCTGAAGGCGAAAGTCTCAACGGCAACCGTATCCCGCGCATTAATGAACCCAGACAAAGTCTCGCAGTCAACCCGTAACAAGGTTGAGCAGGCAGCGCTTGAAGTGGGATATTTACCCCAATCAATGGGGCGTAACGTTAAGCGTAATGAATCGCGTACCATTCTGGTGATTGTGCCGGATATCTGCGATCCATTTTTTAGCGAAGTGATTCGTGGCATCGAAGTCACCGCCGCAGAACAGGGATATCTGGTGCTTATCGGCGATTGCGCGCACCAGAACCAGCAGGAAAAGACCTTCCTCAACCTCATAATTACCAAGCAGATCGATGGCATGGTGCTGCTCAGCTCGCGCCTGCCGTTTGATGCCAGCGTGGAAGAGCAACGCAACTTGCCACCGATGGTTATGTCCAACGAGTTCGCGCCAGAGCTGGAACTACCCACCGTGCACATTGATAACCTCACCGCCGCCTTCAACGCGATGAACTATCTGCTGGAACTGGGGCATAAACGCATTGGCTGTATCGCCGGGCCCGAAGATATGCCGCTGTGCCATTACCGTCTGCAAGGTTACGTTCAGGCACTACGTCGCAGCGGAATTACTGTCGATCCGCATTTCATCGCGCGCGGTGACTTTACCTATGAAGCGGGAGCCAATGCGCTTAAACAGCTCCTGGCGCTACCACAGCCGCCTACCGCGGTCTTTTGTCACAGCGATGTCATGGCGCTTGGCGCCCTCTCTTACGCCAAACGTCAGGGCCTGAAGGTGCCCTCTCTTACGCCAAACGTCAGGGCCTGAAGGTGCCCGACGATTTATCGATTATCGGCTTCGATAACATTTCGCTCGCGGAATTTTGTGATCCACCCCTGACAACCGTCGCACAGCCGCGTTTCGATATCGGACGTGAAGCTATGCTGTTACTGCTCGATCAATTACAAGGACAGAACGTCAGCAGTGGCTCACGTTTACTGGACTGCGAGCTTATTATTCGGGGTACTACCCGGGCACTGACGTAAAGTAAAGTGCTTTCGGACTCCCCTGTCTGGTCAAAGGCCCGCCGCTTAAGTAACATGGCGGGCTGACGAACGAATAAATACAGCGAAACGATAGTGGCACAACGAGATTATGTACGTCGCGGCCAACCGGCACCTTCGCGGCGCAAGAAGAGCACATCACGGAAAAAACAACGCAATACGCCTGCGGTATCGCCCGCAATGGTTGCTATTGCTGCAGCCGTACTCGTGACCTTTATCGGTGGTCTGTATTTCATTACGCATCACAAGAAAGAAGAGTCCGAAACGCTGCAAAACCAGAAAGTCACCGGTAATGGCATCCCGCCAAAACCGGAAGAGCGCTGGCGATACATTAAAGAGCTGGAAAGCCGTCAGCCTGGCGTACGTGCGCCTACCGAACCGTCTGCCGGCGGCGAGGTGCTGAACGCCGATCAGCTAACCAATGAGCAGCGCCAGCTATTGGCGCAGATGCAGGCTGATATGCGTCAACAGCCAACGCAGCTCAACGAAGTGCCGTGGAACGAACAAACGCCTGAACAGCGTCAGCAAACGTTGCAGCGCCAGCGTCAGGTACAGCAACAGCAATGGGCCAACACGCAGCAGCAGGCTCAACAGCCGCGCACGCAACCACGGGTAGCGGAACAGCCTTACCAGCAGCCGCAAACGCGTACGGCGCAAACCGCGCCGGTACAGCAGCCGAAAGCACAGCCAAAACCGGCGGCGCAACAGCCGTATCAGGATTTGCTGCAAACGCCTGCGCATACCACCGCCGCTCAGCCGAAAACGCAACCGGCCGCGCCAATAACGAATGAAACGCAGCCGCCAAAACAGACGGCGGAGAAAAAAGATGAACGCCGCTGGATGGTTCAGTGCGGGTCATTTAAAGGCGCTGAGCAGGCGGAAACCGTGCGCGCGCAGCTGGCCTTTGAAGGGTTCAACTCGCGTATTACCACCAATAACGGCTGGAATCGCGTGGTCATTGGTCCGGTCAAAGGCAAAGAGAATGCCGACAACACCATCAGCCGCCTGAAGGTGGCTGGTCACACAAACTGCATTCGACTCGCCACTGGGGGTTGAAACCCCCAAAATCCCCCCCATCTATACTTGCATTACGCCCCGCACACTGTGCGGGGCCTGTACATTGCATTTGTAACCAAGGGGTCTGCTCGTGACAACAATAGTAAGCGTACGCCGTAACGGCCATGTGGTAATCGCCGGTGATGGTCAGGCCACACTGGGTAACACCGTAATGAAAGGCAACGTGAAGAAAGTCCGCCGTCTGTACAACGACAAAGTCATCGCGGGCTTTGCGGGCGGTACTGCGGATGCATTCACGCTGTTTGAACTGTTTGAACGCAAGCTGGAAATGCACCAGGGCCACCTGGTGAAGGCTGCCGTTGAACTGGCAAAAGACTGGCGTACAGACCGTATGCTGCGCAAACTCGAAGCGCTGCTGGCCGTCGCAGATGAAACGGCATCGCTCATCATCACCGGTAACGGCGACGTCATCCAGCCAGAAAACGATCTGATTGCCATCGGCTCCGGCGGTCCCTACGCCCAGGCTGCTGCACGCGCTCTGCTGGAAAACACCGAGCTTGGCGCACGCGAGATTGCTGAGAAAGCGTTGGATATTGCAGGGGATATCTGCATTTATACCAACCACTTCCATACCATCGAAGAATTGAACTCCAAAGCGTAAGGATCCCCCATGTCTGAAATGACCCCACGCGAAATTGTCAGCGAACTGAACAAACACATCATCGGCCAGGATAACGCTAAGCGTTCCGTGGCGATTGCCCTGCGTAACCGCTGGCGTCGTATGCAGCTCAACGAAGAGTTGCGCCATGAAGTCACGCCGAAAAACATTCTGATGATTGGCCCGACCGGCGTCGGTAAAACCGAAATCGCCCGTCGTCTGGCAAAACTGGCCAACGCGCCGTTCATCAAAGTTGAAGCAACCAAATTCACCGAAGTTGGCTATGTTGGTAAAGAAGTTGACTCGATCATCCGCGATCTGACCGATGCTGCCATTAAGATGGTCCGCGTTCAGGCAATCGAGAAAAACCGCTTCCGCGCTGAAGAGATGGCGGAAGAGCGCATTCTCGACGTGCTGATCCCACCGGCTAAAAATAACTGGGGACAGTCTGAACAGCCGCAGGAACCTTCTGCAGCGCGTCAGGCGTTCCGTAAAAAACTGCGTGAAGGCCAGCTGGATGATAAAGAGATCGAAATCGATCTCGCGGCCGCACCGATGGGCGTTGAAATTATGGCGCCTCCGGGAATGGAAGAGATGACCAGCCAGCTGCAGTCCATGTTCCAGAACCTGGGCGGTCAGAAGCAAAAACCGCGTAAGCTGAAAATCAAAGACGCGATGAAACTGCTGATTGAAGAAGAAGCGGCCAAACTGGTGAACCCGGAAGAGCTGAAACAAGAAGCTATCGACGCCGTTGAGCAGCACGGGATCGTGTTTATCGACGAAATCGACAAAATCTGTAAACGCGGTGAATCCTCCGGCCCGGACGTGTCCCGCGAAGGCGTACAGCGCGACCTGCTGCCGCTGGTTGAAGGCTGCACGGTGTCCACCAAGCACGGTATGGTGAAAACAGATCATATTCTGTTTATCGCCTCTGGCGCATTCCAGGTGGCGAAACCGTCCGACCTGATCCCGGAACTGCAGGGTCGTCTGCCGATTCGTGTCGAGCTGCAGGCGCTGACCACCAGCGATTTTGAGCGTATCCTTACTGAACCGAATGCCTCCATCACCGTGCAGTACAAAGCGCTGATGGCGACTGAAGGTGTGGACATCAACTTCACTGAATCCGGTATTAAACGCATTGCCGAAGCGGCCTGGCAGGTTAACGAAACCACCGAAAACATCGGTGCACGTCGTCTGCATACCGTTCTGGAACGTCTGATGGAAGATATTTCCTATGATGCGAGCGATTTGAACGGCCAAAGCATCACAATTGATGCCGAATATGTGAGCAAACATCTGGATGCGCTGGTCGCAGATGAAGATCTGAGCCGTTTTATCCTATAATCGCGTTCAATGCATTTTCATCACTGTTGATGGGGCTGATAAAGCCCCATTTTTATTGGCGCTAAATATGACTGAACAACAACAAATTAGCCGCTCACAAGCCTGGCTGGAAAGTTTACGACCTAAGACCTTACCGCTCGCCTTCGCGGCGATCATCGTCGGTACGGCATTAGCATGGTGGCAAGGATACTTCAATCCGCTGGTTGCTCTGCTGGCATTGATTACGGCGGGATTACTGCAAATTCTGTCCAATCTCGCTAACGACTATGGCGATGCCGTCAAAGGCAGCGACAAGCCCGACCGCATAGGACCGCTGCGCGGTATGCAAAAAGGGGTCATCACCCAACAGCAGATGAAGCGGGCGCTGATCGTCACCGTGGTCTTGATCTGCCTGTCCGGTCTGGCCCTGGTTGCTGTGGCCTGTCACACGCTGGCAGATTTTGTCGGCTTCCTGGTGCTCGGCGGCCTGTCGATCATCGCCGCAATCACCTATACCGTAGGCAATCGCCCTTACGGATATATCGGTCTGGGCGATATTTCCGTGCTGGTGTTCTTCGGCTGGCTGAGCGTTATGGGAAGCTGGTATCTGCAGGCGCATACGTTGATTCCGGCGCTCATTCTGCCTGCTACCGCCTGCGGCCTGCTGGCAACTGCCGTGCTCAACGTCAACAATCTGCGCGATATCAACAGCGACAGAGAGAACGGCAAGAACACACTGGTCGTACGTTTAGGCGCTGTCAATGCCCGCCGCTACCACGCCTGTCTGCTGATGGGCACGCTGGTCTGCCTGGCCCTGTTTAACCTGTTCTCACTGCAAAGCCTGTGGGGATGGCTGTTTATCCTCGCCGCTCCGCTGCTGATTAAACAGGCGCGATACGTGATGCGTGAGATGGATCCTGCGGCAATGCGCCCAATGCTGGAACGCACCGTAAAAGCGGCATTGTTAACTAACCTTCTGTTTGTCGTTGGAATTTTCTTAAGTCAGTGGTCTCTTTAACTGACAAATATCAATTAACAATTGATGATTTTGCCAACAGTACACATAGCGCGATATACTAAAAATTCTCGCAGCAACTGAACGTTGAGCCTATGAAATACGATACATCCGAGCTTTGTGACATCTATCAGGAAGATGTCAACGTCGTGGAACCACTGTTCTCTAACTTTGGAGGACGGTCGTCGTTTGGCGGACAAATCATCACGGTAAAATGTTTCGAGGACAACGGGTTGCTGTACGATCTGCTCGAACAAAACGGCCGTGGTCGCATTCTGCTGGTCGATGGCGGTGGTTCTGTCCGTCGTGCGCTGGTCGATGCCGAACTGGCTCGACTGGCCGTACAGAATGAATGGGAAGGTCTGGTCATCTACGGCTCAGTCCGTCAGGTAGACGATCTGGAAGAACTGGATATCGGCATTCAGGCGATTGCCGCGATTCCGGTCGGTGCCGCAGGGGAAGGTATTGGAGAAAGCGATGTACGCGTCAACTTTGGCGGTGTAACGTTCTTCTCTGGCGATCACCTGTACGCCGACAACACCGGTATAATCCTCTCCGAAGACCCGCTCGATATCGAGTAAAGAAAACACCGCAATTCGGTGTGATGCCAGTCGGTTAAACAACTGACTGGCTTTTTTTTGCCACACCACCCTTCCGATTCCCCCATCCAGCGCATTGACGAAGAAAAAACTCTCTCTATACCTAATGATGAATCTCATCACTCTCATCACGAGGTCATCATGCATATCGATCTGACAGGTAAAAAAGCGCTGGTCACCGGAGCCAGTCGTGGATTAGGGCGCGCCATTGCACTGTCGCTGGCGAAAGCCGGTGCTGATGTTGTTATAACCTATGAAAAATCTGCGGAGAAAGCCTAGGCCGTTGCCGATGAAATTACAGCACTTGGCCGCCATGGTGAGGCGATTCAGGCAAACAGTGCAGACGCTCAGGCGATTCAGAATGCCGTAAACCGCACGGTACAGTCACTCGGAGGACTGGATATCCTGGTCAACAACGCAGGGATCGCACGCGGCGGCCCGCTGGAGTCGCTGTCACTGGAAGACATCGACGCATTGATTAACGTGAACATCCGTGGCGTGGTAGTTGCCATACAGGCCGCGCTACCGCATCTCCCTGAAGGTGGGCGAATCATCAATATTGGCAGTTGTCTTGCCAACCGCGTCGCCCAGCCGGGGATTGCCGTCTACGCGATGACTAAATCAGCGCTCAACTCGCTAACCCGTGGCCTGGCTCGCGATCTCGGCCCACGGGGTATTACCGTTAATCTTGTCCATCCCGGCCCAACTGACAGTGATATGAACCCGGCAGATGGCGAGCAGGCAGAATCCCAACGGCAGCTTATTGCTACAGGGCATTACGGAACACCGGAGGATGTTGCAGCGGCGGTGACGTTTCTGGCAAGCCCAGCGGCTGGGCAGATTTCCGGCACCGGTCTGGACGTAGATGGGGGTTTGAATGCCTGAAATTAACGTTGTGTTGCGGTAAAACGATTGTATTGCCGGATGACGGCTTACGCCTTATCCGGCCTACACAGGAACGATTACGCAATAGATTTCGTCTTGTAGCAAGGCGGCAAACGAAGGTATCCCCAGGAGCGTAGTAAACTACGTGACTGGGGTAACTGAGCGCAGCCAACGCAGCTACGGCACGAAAGATGAAGCGTAATTAGACTTCTTCCATACGACCCAGCAGGGCATGCAGACGATCCTGCCAGCCATTCTGCTGTTCTTTCAGGTTGTTGTTCTCACGCTCCAGCTCTTCACGCTGCTGCTGTGCAGTCTGAACTTCCTGCGACAGTGAGTTGTTCTTTTCTTTCAGCTCTTCGATTTCCATCTGTAACAACGTGATGGTATCAATCGCCTGCTGTACTTTTGCTTCCAGTTTCTCAAACACTTCTAATGACATCGTCATACCTCTCCTGAATTGCAAGGCGTTGATGGATAAAAATCCTCGTCCCGATAACCGGCGACGCCTTAATAAAAACGAGCGCACTCTACTTAACACCGATTGTATGAAGCCGCGTCATCCCTGTCCAGCGGCATCCCGCGCAGATTGCGGTTTGCAACACTTTTAGTCTTTCTCCTGGTGACATGACTGTCATAACTCTTAAGTGTTAACAGATTGATCAGTGAAATGATTCAGCTCACACTATTTTTGTATAACAAATACCGCACAATGGCGCGAAAACGCTCATTTTGTTGATGCAGTACACACATTTTAATTTCGATATTTCTCGTTTTTGAGCGTTAACGATAAATTAACAGTGTGCCTACCGGCTCCGGGGATGTCAGTGACCTTCTCGCACACAATAAACATTAAACTCTCTTCAGGATCCGATTATGAGTCAAACCTCAACCTTAAAAGGCCAGTGCATTGCTGAATTCCTCGGTACCGGGTTGTTGATTTTCTTCGGTGTGGGCTGTGTCGCTGCACTCAAAGTAGCTGGTGCTACTTTTGGTCAGTGGGAAATCAGTATCATCTGGGGTCTGGGGGTAGCAATGGCTATCTATCTGACCGCAGGCGTTTCTGGTGCACACCTGAATCCCGCGGTAACCATCGCACTCTGGCTGTTCGCCTGTTTTGATAAACGCAAAGTTGTCCCTTTTATTATTTCGCAAATTGCCGGCGCCTTTTGCGCAGCGGCATTGGTTTACGGGCTTTATTACAATCTTTTCATCGATTTTGAACAAACCAACCATATCGTGCGTGGCACTACCGAAAGCCTGGGTCTGGCGGGTACTTTCTCCACCTATCCGAATCCGCATATCAATTTTGTGCAGGCCTTCGCGGTTGAAATGGTCATTACCGCTATTCTAATGGGGCTGATTCTGGCTCTGACCGACGATGGTAACGGTGTACCTCGTGGTCCGCTGGCACCACTGCTGATTGGCTTATTAATTGCCGTTATTGGTGCTTCCATGGGTCCGCTGACAGGTTTTGCGATGAACCCGGCACGTGACTTCGGACCGAAACTCTTCGCCTGGATGGCCGGATGGGGTGAGATTGCCTTCACAGGTGGTCGCGATATCCCTTACTTCCTGGTTCCGGTATTTGGCCCGATTACCGGCGCGATTTTGGGCGCATGGGCATATCGCAAACTGATTGGTCGCCATTTACCGTGCGATGTCTGCGTGATTGAAGAAAAAGACGCGGCGGCCAACACTCAACAAAAAGCTTCGCTGTAATGTGACTACGGGACAAAAATTATGACTGAAAAAAAATATATCGTTGCGCTCGACCAGGGCACCACCAGCTCCCGCGCGGTCGTAATGGACCACGATGCGAATATCGTTGCCGTTTCACAGCGCGAATTCGAGCAAATCTACCCGAAAGCAGGTTGGGTAGAACACGACCCAATGGAAATTTGGGCAACCCAAAGCTCTACGCTGGTTGAAGTTCTGGCGAAAGCCGATATCAGTTCCGATGAAATTGCAGCGATCGGTATTACCAACCAGCGTGAAACCACCATCGTCTGGGAGCGTGAGACCGGTAAACCAATCTACAACGCCATTGTGTGGCAGTGTCGTCGTACCGCAGATATCTGCGAAAAGCTTAAGCGCGATGGCATGGAAGAATACATCCGTAACAACACCGGCCTGGTGATTGACCCGTACTTCTCTGGCACCAAGGTGAAATGGATCCTCGACCACGTTGAAGGCTCGCGTGAGCGCGCTCGTCGCGGCGAACTGCTGTTTGGTACCGTGGACACCTGGCTTATCTGGAAAATGACGCAGGGACGCGTACACGTCACGGATTACACCAACGCTTCACGTACCATGCTGTTCAACATCCACTCCCTGGACTGGGATGACACGATGCTGGATGCGCTGGATATTCCGCGCGCCATGCTGCCAGAAGTGCGTCGCTCTTCTGAAGTGTACGGTCAGACCAACATTGGTGGTAAAGGCGGCATTCGTATTCCTATCTCCGGTATCGCCGGTGACCAGCAGGCAGCTCTGTTTGGCCAGCTGTGCGTAAAGGAAGGGATGGCGAAAAACACTTACGGTACCGGCTGCTTCATGCTGATGAATACCGGTGAGAAAGCCGTTAAGTCCGAAAACGGACTGCTGACCACCATCGCCTGCGGACCGACCGGGGAAGTGAACTACGCGCTGGAAGGTGCGGTATTTATGGCTGGCGCATCCATTCAGTGGCTGCGCGATGAAATGAAACTCATCAGCGATGCATTCGACTCTGAGTATTTCGCCACCAAAGTGAAAGACACCAACGGCGTGTACGTCGTTCCGGCATTTACTGGCCTGGGTGCACCGTACTGGGACCCGTATGCACGTGGCGCCATCTTCGGCCTGACCCGTGGCGTAAACTCCAACCACATCATCCGCGCAACGCTTGAGTCTATCGCTTATCAGACGCGTGATGTTCTGGAAGCGATGCAGGCTGACTCCGGTATTCGTCTGCACGCCCTGCGCGTTGACGGCGGTGCGGTCGCCAACAACTTCCTGATGCAGTTCCAGTCTGACATTCTGGGCACCCGCGTAGAGTGTCCGGAAGTTCGCGAAGTCACCGCATTAGGTGCAGCGTACCTGGCTGGCCTGGCAGTAGGCTTCTGGCAGAATCTGGATGAGTTGCAGGAGAAAGCGGTCATCGAGCGTGAATTCCGTCCAGGCATCGAAACCACCGAGCGTAACTTCCGTTACAGCGGCTGGAAAAAAGCGGTCAAACGCGCCATGGCATGGGAAGATCACGACGAGTAATACGTCATTGCCGGATGGCTACTTTGGCTTATCCGGCAAAATCTTCGTGCGGGGGCAACCCCGCACACACATCAATAATCTCGCCCCCTCCCCTGTGCTACACTTCGCGCCATTCCTTTCAGCTACGAGTTTGCAATGAGACGAGAACTTGCCATTGAATTTTCACGCGTGACCGAAGCGGCCGCGCTGGCTGGCTATAAATGGCTGGGCCGCGGCGATAAAAATACCGCTGACGGCGCGGCAGTGAACGCCATGCGTATTATGCTCAACCAGGTCAACATCGACGGCACCATCGTGATTGGCGAGGGTGAGATTGATGAAGCGCCGATGCTGTTTATCGGTGAAAAAGTCGGGACCGGTCTTGGTGATGCGGTCGACATCGCCGTCGATCCTATCGAAGGTACACGCATGACGGCAATGGGTCAGGCAAACGCGCTGGCCGTACTGGCTGTGGGCGATAAAGGCTGCTTCCTGAATGCGCCAGATATGTACATGGAAAAGCTGATTGTCGGCCCAGGCGCAAAAGGGTCTATCGACCTGAACCTGTCGCTGGAAGCCAACCTGCATAACGTTGCCGCTGCACTCAATAAACCGCTGAGTGAGCTGACCGTAACCATTCTGGCCAAACCACGCCATGATGAAACGATCGCCGAAATGCAAAAACTGGGCGTGCGCGTCTTCGCTATTCCAGACGGCGACGTTGCGGCCTCCATTCTGACCTGCATGCCAGACAGTGAAGTTGACGTGCTGTACGGCATTGGCGGCGCACCTGAAGGTGTGGTTTCCGCAGCGGTGATCCGCGCACTGGACGGCGACATGCAGGGCCGTTTGCTGGCGCGTCATGACGTCAAAGGCGACAGCGAAGAGAACCGTCGCATTGGCGAACAAGAACTGGCTCGTTGCGCCGCCATGGGCATTGAAGCGGGCAAAGCGCTGCGCCTCGATGAAATGGCGCGTAGCGACAACGTCATTTTCTCCGCCACCGGCATCACCAAAGGCGATTTGCTGGAAGGGATTAGCCGTAAAGGTAATATCGCGACCACCGAAACGCTGCTGATCCGCGGCAAATCACGTACGATCCGTCGCATTCAGTCGATTCACTACCTCGATCGTAAAGATCCCGATGTGCAGGCGCACATCCTGTAATTGATTTGATCAATAGAGCCTTCCAGCCCATATGGGCTGGAAATCTTTCGTCCAACGAACGAAGATAAGGCAATCAAAGCAGACAGGAGAAAACCATGGCAGATTGGGTAACAGGCAAAGTCACAAAGGTGCAAAACTGGACCGATGCCCTGTTTAGTTTGACCGTGCGAGCTCCAGTTCTTCCTTTCACTGCAGGTCAGTTCACTAAGCTTGGCCTTGAGATCGACGGCGAACGCGTCCAGCGCGCCTATTCTTACGTAAATGCCCCTGATAACCCCGATTTAGAGTTTTATCTGGTGACGGTTCCCGACGGCAAACTCAGCCCTCGTCTGGCAGCACTGAAGCCAGGCGATGAAGTGCAGGTGGTGAGTGAAGCTGCTGGTTTCTTCGTGCTGGATGAAGTCCCCGATTGCGAAACGCTATGGATGCTGGCGACCGGCACGGCTATCGGCCCATATTTGTCGATTCTGCAGTTAGGCAAGGACCTGGATCGCTTTAAAAATCTGGTGCTGGTCCACGCCGCGCGCTATGCCGCCGATTTGAGCTATCTACCGTTGATGCAGTCGTTGGAAAAACGCTACGAAGGTAAATTACGCATCCAGACGGTTGTCAGCCGTGAAACAGCCGCAGATTCGCTGACCGGACGTGTACCGGCGTTGATTGAAAGCGGTGAGCTAGAAAAAGCAGTCGGGTTGCCAATGGATAAAGAAACCAGCCATGTGATGCTGTGCGGAAACCCGCAAATGGTACGCGACACGCAGCAGTTGCTGAAAGAGACCCGGCAAATGACCAAACACCTGCGCCGTCGACCGGGCCATATGACCGCAGAGCACTACTGGTAAGAACGTTTCAATGCCCGGTAAACACCCGGGCATTTTGCCGGATGGCGCTTACGCTTATCCGGCCTACGAGTCAGCTCTGTACTTTACGTCCTGCGTATCCTTACCATATTTATTCGCGTCCTGGGTGCCAATGAACGCCCCCAGATCGATAAGCATACCAACCAGAATCAACGTTGGAACAAAGCGGCCTACCGCCCATTGCCAGACGCCGGGTAAAATCGCCCAATTTCCGGCCAGCAGCATCCACGCCAGGATCATCAACAGCGCCCACGCTCCGGAGCGCCCCCGGTCATGCAGACGTTTTACCGTCACTGCCGCCGTTGGCCATAGCAGACACACCAGACAAAAAGCCGCGGTCTGAATATCGAGTAATTCTTTGCTCGCCAGCGAAAACAGAACCAGCATGCTGACGATCCAGAGGCCAATCCAAATCCAGAAATCACGGCGCCCGATGCGCCCTTTAAATGAGAATAACCACTGCTGTATGGTCATGTAAGTTCCTTTATTATTACCTTCCAGAACAGTTTACCCTTTTGACAAGCTCGACGGTTACCGTTTTAATCGTGAGCAATGAGAATGAAAGGTACGATTGATGAAGCAAGGATTTACACTGTTTTTATTATTGTTTTCAGCCTTAACCGCGAGCACTGCGGTACTGGCGGAAGAGCCGTCGACGGCAACCACGGCCCCCTATTTACTGGCGGGCGCGCCGACCTTTGACCTGTCGATTAGCCAGTTTCGTGAAAACTTTAATACGCAGAATCCGAAGCTTATTCTGAATGAGTTCCGTGCCATCGACAGCAGTCGCGATCGAGCAAATCTCACCCGCGCAGCCAGTAAAATCAATGAAAACCTGTATGCGTCTTCCGCTCTTGAACGCGGCACCCTTAAAATCAAAAGCATGCAGATAACCTGGTTACCCATTCAGGGGCCAGAACAAAAGGCAGCCAAAGCGAAAGCGCTGGAATACATGACCGCCGTCATCCGCACCGTCGCGCCGCTGCTGACGAAAGAACAGAGCCAGAAAAAGCTGCAAAAACTGCTCGCCGCAGGCAAAGGTAAGCGCTATTACGCTGAAACAGAAGGCGCAATTCGCTATGTTGTTGCTGACAACGGTGAAAAAGGACTGACCTTCGCTGTTGAACCGATTAAGCTGGTACTATCAGAAAGTCTTGAGAAGGCGAATTGATGACAAAAAGCAAAGCCTTTCAGGGGATGAATCTCTATACTGTTTCACAGACCATGCTGCCCTCACGGGCGGCCATATTCCTTAATTCGCTGACAAGCGTGGAGAAATGAAATGCGACATCCTTTAGTGATGGGTAACTGGAAACTGAACGGCAGCCGCCACATGGTAAACGAACTGGTTGCTAACCTGCGTAAAGAACTGGCTGGCGTTGCTGGCTGTGCAGTAGCGATTGCTCCACCGGAAATGTATATCGACCTGGCGAAACACGCCGCTGCCGGTAGCCACATCATTCTGGGCGCGCAGAACGTTGACCTGAACCTGTCTGGCGCATTCACTGGTGAAACAAGTGCTGAAATGCTGAAAGACATCGGCGCGCAGTACATCATTATCGGTCACTCTGAGCGTCGTACTTACCACAAAGAATCTGACGAGCTGATCGCTAAAAAATTCGCCGTGCTGAAAGAGCAGGGTCTGACTCCAGTTCTGTGCATCGGTGAAACCGAAGCAGAAAACGAAGCGGGCAAAACTGAAGAAGTTTGTGCACGTCAGATCGACGCGGTTCTGAAAACTCAGGGCGCGGCAGCATTCGAAGGCGTCGTTATCGCTTACGAACCAGTATGGGCTATTGGTACCGGCAAATCTGCAACTCCTGCTCAGGCTCAGGCTGTTCACAAATTTATTCGTGACCACATTGCTAAAGCTGACGCGAAAATCGCTGAGCAAGTTATCATCCAGTACGGCGGTTCTGTAAACGCAGCTAACGCGGCAGAACTGTTCGCTCAGCCGGACATCGACGGTGCGCTGGTTGGTGGTGCTTCTCTGAAAGCAGATGCCTTCGCAGTCATCGTTAAAGCAGCAGAAGCCGCTAAACAGGCTTAAGTTGTTAAGGCGGGAGGAGCCCTCCTCCCGCTGTATTAACTACCAGTATCCCAACCAGTGCCACCAGAAGGCGCCGGTCACACCCCAAATGGTCAGGTTGATCACACTCATCACCAGCCCCGTTTTCCACCACTCCGCCAACGTGACATAGCCCGAACCAAAGATAATAGGCGCAGTACCCGTGCCATAGTGCGTGAGCGACATCATCAAGGAGGAGGAGAAACCGAGCATTAAACCAAGCAGCGCTGGCGGCGCGCCGAGGCCTAAGCCTGCGGCAAAGAACGCAGCGAACATAGCCGTAATATGCGCAGTTGTGCTGGCGAAAAAGTAGTGCGAGTAGACGTAAAGCAGGATCAACAACAGCGTCGCAACACTCCAGTGCACGCCAAGATGGTCGATTGCGCTACCCACGCTGGTTGCCAGCCATCCTACCAATCCCAGTTTGCTGAGAAAATCCGCCATCATCACCAGCGCGGCAAACCAGACTATCGTATCCCATGCCCCGCGGCATTTAAGAATGTCATCCCAGCTCAATACACCCGCCATCAATAGAATCGACAATCCAATTAACGCGGCGCTAGTGGGGTTTACGCTCCAGGCACTGCCCATCAGCATTGCTGGAACACCCGCCCATAGACAGAGCAGCAAAATGAACACCCCCAGGGTGATTTTCTCTGCCAAAGAAAGTGGACCCAGCGCATCCAGTTTTTGCCGCGCAAACTGCGGCGCATTTGGCGTGCGCGTGATAGCTGGCGGATAGAGCCACCAGATTACAATCGGCATGACAACCAGTGATACCAGTGCGGGAAGAAGCGCCGCAATAGCCCACATTCCCCAGGTCATGTTCAGCACGCCATCCGTCCCCTTTGTCAAAAAACTGACGATTAACGGATTAGGTGCGGTCGCGGTGATGAACATTGCCGAGCTGATCGGGTTAATGTTGTAGTTCACCAGCGCGAGATAACGGCCCGTTGAGCCATTCTCGGCATGGCCTGGCTGCGAGCCGAGGCTCTCCGCAATCGCCCGCATTACCGGGTGGATAATGCCACCACCACGCGCGGTATTGCTTGGCGTTACGGGTGCAATTAGCGTTTCCGCAAGGGTTAATGCCCACGCAATACCCAGCGTTCTTTTACCAAAGAGCGCAATAAACCCGTAGCCAATACGCGCGCCCAGGCCGGTCTTTAACAGACTTTGCGACAGCATAATGGATAAACCAATCAGCCAGATTAGCTGGTTAGAAAAACCACTCAATGCATCGTTCAATGCCGCGGAGGGTTTGCCTGGGTTAGTAACGCCTGTCATCGCCACCAGCATAATCGCCACAATCGCAATTGCACCAATGGGCATAGCTTTACCGATAATCGCGGCGATCGTACCAATAAACAGTGCCAGCAGGTGCCATGCTTGCGGGGTTACGTCAGGAGGACACGGGATAACAAACCAGATGGTCAGCGTAATCACAAGCGAGATGATGGCAGGCCAGCGGCGGATGGGGGTCAAACTGTCCATGAATCAATCCTTGAGTTTCCAGTGCGCAAATCTGCGCTCAGGCATTAACCGATATTGCCGCGCATAATACAATTCACTCACTCACAAAACATAAAATTAACATTTTGATACAGCTACAGTTTTCCCAACACCGTAAACCAGGCGTAATCCAGCGGCAGAAGAATCAAATACGTTGCCGCCGCCAGTGCGATACACAGCAGCATCCCTGCCCTTGCAGGTACTTTCCCGAGCGCCATCGCCACCACGATCGGTGAAGCCTGATACGGCAACAGTGGTGTGGAATAACCCAGCACCTGGATCATAATCACCGACAGCAGCGGGAATCCCGTCGCATCGGCAAAGCTTTGCGCCAACGTGGTATACAGCGCCGGAACACCGTTCGCCGTCATAATAAAATTAAGCGCCGTGGTAATACCGGTCAGCGCGAGGAAACTGGTAAACGGCTTTTCCGCATCCAGCGGCATCACCTGTAACAGCGCTTCGCCAACGGCGCTACCAATACCTGTCTGCGTGACGGTGATCGCCAGCCCCAGAATACCCGCCACATAAATACAGGTACGAATGTTGACCCCAGTGGAAAACTCGTCGCCATTGATAAAGCCAACCCGTGGGAGCAATGTGATAACTGCCGCCGCCAGCCCGGTCCACGCGGGGCCAATGCCGTGCCAGCTTTCGCTTACCCAAAGAAGCAACACCACCGCTAACATCCAGGCCAGACGTTTTTCATCTCCACTCATCGGTTCCGACGGCGTGAGATCGCGTGGCGCATGGGGCTTGCCAGGGAACAGCCAGCAGATAAGCACGATGAGAACTGCGCCTTTAAGCCAACCCAGAACCGGCGTATGCAGCAGCAAATAGGGAAGATAATTGAGGTGGATGCCGTAAGAGCCTTCCGCCGCGCCGCTCATCACCAGATTCGGTACGTTTGCGGGTAAAATCGTCGCAGAAAGCTGGAATGTCCCAAACCCAACGGCCAGTGCCAGACCATACCAGGCGCGCGTACCATCGTTAATTCCAGCTCGTTTCGCCATCGCTGCGACAATCGGCATCAGCAGCGCAATGCGGCCCATGTTGGATGGCATTACAAACGCCAGCGCGTAACTCAACAGCACCACACTCGCCACCATTAACGGCCAGGAGTCGGTCAACCGTGATGACAGCGCCCTCGCCGCCCTGTCCGCCAGCCCCGTTTTACGAATCGCGATACCCAGCACAAAGCCGCTAAACACCAACCAGAATGCGGAGGACGCAAAGCCGCCAAAGATCACATCCGGTGGCGCGATTTTGGCGACCATCGCCACGGCAAAGAACAGCAGCGCCGTTATAAACTCCGGCAGCAGCGACGTAGCCCAGAGCAGAATGGTGATGCCAACCACCAGAGAGGGGATAAACAGAGGGTGTGTAAGCCAGAGCGACATGCCTGTCTCCTGTTGTTTTTTTCAACAAGAATACGGGGACAGGCATGCGGAGTAAACGCCAGATTAGGTGGGGTTAACGCAGAATATCACATTGATGATCCTGAATTTCCTCAGCGGAGGCGAGATTCAGCGCCAGCAGATTGCGCTGAGTAGCCAGCAGAACAAAGGATTCATCGCTCTGACGCACCATCGCCAACGCATAGCTGCCCATATGCTCACGTGCATCCGGCACCTCTTCTGCCAGCATCATAAATGGGCTGCGTTGTGCCAGTTCATTTTCCGTGACGCGACGCGCCAGATATTCATGACCGCGCAGCCCACCTGGTAGAGGTAGCCAGCGGGTGCTGATTTTCGCCAGGTTGTCATCCAGCTGTTTTCTGACATCGGTTCGCAGGCAGGAGATATGAATATGCAGGTGATTTTGAGTACGCCCGCTACGTGAGTTAATGGTCAGAGAGACTGCTTTGTCAGGGATTTCCTGGCCGTATTTTTGGCTCATAAAGCTACGCGCCTGCCAGGCCAGCCAGAAAAAGTTCGGCGTGCCTGATTTCAACAGCAGTGGGCTTTCCGTACCGTTAATGCGATAAGTGGGCATCAACAAATATTGCAAAGGGCCGTTACGGTCTTTGAACACCACATATCCGGCATCCGTCTTCACTTCTGCGCATGGTGCAGGATCCTGCTGCTGCAACTGGTGCGGTAAGCATTGTTGAAGGACGATCTGGCGTAATGCGTCCGGGTTGCCGGTGAATTTCCAGTACCCGATGCCTGCAGCGGCGGCGATCACAATCACCGCCAGTAAAAGATAGCCTGCTTTTTTCATTACGCGTTTCCTGTATCCCATTGAAGGGCAAGAGTAACGCAAAACCATGACAAATAAAAAACCCGGTCGCGTTAGGCCACCGGGTCGGTAAATCACAGACTTATTTAGCGTTTGCTGATCTGGTCGAACGTACCGCCATTAGAGAAGTGCTCTTTCTGCGCTTTTGTCCAGCCGCCAAACTCTTCGTCGATGGTGAACAGCTTCAGCTGCGGAAATGCATTTTCGTATTTCTTCGCAACGTCTGTATCACGTGGACGATAGTAGTTTTTCGCTGCAATTTCCTGGCCTTCCGGAGAGTAGAGATACTTCAGATAAGCTTCCGCCACCGCTTTGGTGTCTTTCTTTTCCACCACTTTATCGACCACGGAAACGGTCGGCTCCGCGAGAATAGATTCACTCGGCGTCACTATCTCAAATTTGTCTTTACCCAGCTCGTTCGTTGCCAGCAGCGCTTCGTTTTCCCAGGCGATCAGCACATCACCGATACCACGTTCAACGAAAGTATTGGTTGAGCCACGTGCACCAGAATCGAGCACCTCAACGTTTTTATACAGGGCCTTCACAAAGTCTTGTGCCTTGGCCTGATCGTTGTTGTTGTGGTGCAGGGCATAGCCCCATGCCGCCAGATAGTTCCAGCGTGCGCCGCCTGAGCTTTTCGGGTTTGGTGTAATCACTGACACGCCGGGTTTGATCAAATCGTTCCAGTCATGAATTTGTTTGGGGTTGCCTTTGCGGACCAGGAACACGATGGTGGAGGTGTAAGGCGCAGAGTTATCCGGCAAGCGCTTAATCCAGTTTTTATCAATTCGACCACGTTCAGCAATGGCATCCACGTCATATGCCAGTGCCAACGTCACCACATCGGCTTCAATACCGTTGATGACAGAGGTCGCCTGTTTACCAGAGCCGCCGTGCGACTGGCGGATCACGACGTTATCGCCCGTTTCCTGCTTCCAGTGCGCGCTGAAGGCTTTATTGTACTGCTCGTACAGTTCACGTGTTGGATCGTACGATACGTTAAGTAACTGAATATCCTTTGCCAGAACGCTGGTTGATGCCAGCAATAATGTTAACCCTACGCCCCATTTGTTCATCGCCCAGCTCCCTTATGTGATGTTGTGATGAGCAAAGCGTGCCAGAAAGGCATCCAAACATTAAAGAATAAAAAAAGATTTGCTATAACTTCGGGGAATAAATGAGGAAGGTTGTGCCGGATGACGACTTACGCCTTATCCGGCCTACAAGAGTACACTCTGTAGGCCCGGTAAGCGAAGCGCCACCGGGCAACAAAAAACAATCAGTACAGTTTTTTCGCGCAGTCCAGCCAGTCACCTTTGAATGGACGCTTCATGTTCTCGATAGCATCGATGATATCGTGGTGAACCAGTTGCTCGTTCTGAATACCGACACAGCGACCGCCATGACCTGCCAGCAGCAGTTCAATAGCATATGCGCCCATACGTGATGCCAGGATACGATCGTAAGGAACCGGGGAACCACCACGCTGAATGTGACCCAACACGGTCGAACGCGTTTCGCGGCCCGTTTCCTTCTCGATGTAATGCGCCAGTTCGTCAACGTCACACATGTGTTCAGTGATCGCTACGATTGCGTGTTTTTTACCTTTCGCGATGCCCGCTTTGATTTCAGCAACCAAATCGTCGCGACTGAATTCCACTTCCGGAACCACTACGAACTCACAACCACCGGCAATTGCAGCCGCCAGGGTCAGATCGCCACAGTAGCGGCCCATCACTTCAACGATGGAAATACGCTGGTGAGAAGAAGAGGTATCACGCAGACGGTCAATCGCTTCTACTACAGTACCCAGAGCGGTGAAGTAACCGATGGTGTAGTCGGTGCCCTTGATATCGTTGTCGATAGTGCCCGGCAGACCGATGCATGGGAAGCCCATTTCAGTCAGGCGTTTTGCACCCATGTAAGAACCGTCACCGCCGATAACAACCAGCGCATCAATGCCACGCTTTTTCAGGTTTTCGATAGCCACCGCACGCACGTTTTCGTCGCGGAATTCCGGGAAGCGAGCTGAACCGAGGAAAGTACCGCCACGGTTGATCATGTCGGACACGCTGTAGCGGTCAAGCTGGACCATACGGTCTTCATACAAACCCAGGTAGCCATCATGGATCCCCATGACTTCCAGCCCTTCCGTCAACGCTGCACGTACAACACCACGGATTGCTGCGTTCATGCCCGGCGCATCACCGCCGCTTGTCAACACACCGATTTTCTTAATCATGACTACCTCTGAACTTTGGAATGCAAAATGAAATCTGCTGCCGGAAGTCGATTCCGCATATCGAAACGATCCAACGAATATGCAGATAGTATAACAATCACTTCCTGCTGAATTGATTCAGGTCAGGCCAAATGGTGGTAATTTATACACAAAATGCTGGCCCGGTTCACTTTTTACAACGAATTATGAAAGCTCAAACACCTTGCCTTCCTTGGGTACGACTGAACAGGGATCCTGATGAATGATGACATCCGATCCCGGGAAACGCCGTAAAATTGCCTGCTCAACCTGTTCAGCCACTAAATGCGCCTGAACGAGCGGCAGATTATCTTCCATTTCCAAATGAATCTGAATAAAGCGGGTCGGCCCTGACTGCCGCGTGCGAAGATCGTGAGCGCCGCTGACCCCAGGCCATGACGTCACGATATCAATAATTTCCTGACGTTCCTCATCGGGTAAAGCGCGATCCAGCAAAGATTGCACTGCCTCATACCCCATGCGTAATGCGCTATATAAAATATAGATGCCAATCCCGAGCGCAAACAAGGCATCCGCACGATGCCAGCCGTACCATGCCAGCCCGAGCGCAATGAGAATCGCACCGTTCATCATAACATCAGACTGATAATGAAGCATATCTGCCCGAACGGCCTGACTTTGCGTACGCTTCACTACCCAGCGCTGAAACGAGACCAGAATGATTGTACACACTAACGCAATGATGGTGACAACCACCCCAACGCCGGGATCTTTCATCGGCGTCGGTTGGATGAGATGCTGAATCCCGGTCAGGAATAAAAACAGCGCCGAACCGGAAATAAACATGCTTTGCGCCAGCGCCGCCAGTGATTCCGCTTTTCCGTGTCCGAACGTATGTTCATCATCGGCCGGTTGCAGCGAATAGCGCACCACCAACAGGTTGGTTAACGACGCCGCAATGTCCACCAGAGAATCCACCAGTGCAGCCAGAATACTGACCGATCCGGTGTACCACCACGCGAAAATTTTGATCAATAGTAACAGCGATGCCATCACGGTCGCCGCGATTGCCGCCCGGCTCACCAGCCGCCCATAGGTATGATTCATAAACACTCCAGCCAGAATATGCCGCTAGTATAACGGATGAAGTAAAACAGTCAGGCAATAACCGAGTGACAAATTTTGGGCAAAAAAAACCCCCACATCATGTGGGGGAAGACAGGGATGGTGTCTATGGCAAGGAAAACAGGGTTACTACTGGGAACGTGAGTTGCTACTACTCAATAAATTCAACGATGAGCTTTTTTTCCAGTGCGCTACGTCGCGCAGTTGCTCCATTCGTTGTTCATGTTTCTCATTTAAAACCGCTTGCTGCTCGGGCGTTAACAGGCGATACATCTGGTTGCGGATCCTGGCTATTTCAACCTGGCGGGCAACCTGTTCTTGCGCCATTCTTTCTGCCTGAGCGCGCACTGCGCTTTCATCAAATTTCTCTGCGGTGACAAGGCGATGCATTGTCTCCATTTCGCTAACATTAACAGGAGGCTGTTCGTGTCTTGCCTGCTGCATTAAATCTCGCATCTGTTGACGTTGATGTTCGGTTAAACTGATACCGTCAAACATGTGGCTCTGAACGCTACGTTGCGATGAGCCTTCACCCAGGTGCCAGTGATCGCCTGTGACGACTTCAGCTGCATGGCTAAATGTACTGAGTGCCAGCGTTGAGGCCATGACGGCAGCGCTAACTTTGCCCATCACTTGCTCCCAAAATCTTTTCTGTCGCGATTCAACGAGAGACAGTTTACGATTCGGGCTGCAAACATGCGTCAGGGGGTGTAAAACAACGTAAAGTCATAGATTAGCGACGCCTGATGACGTAATTTCTGCCTCGGAGGTACGTAAACAATGAATAAAATCCTGTTAGTTGATGATGACCGAGAGCTGACTTCCCTGTTAAAGGAGTTGCTCGAAATGGAAGGTTTTGATGTGCTGGTTGCCTATGATGGGGAACAGGCGCTTGAGCTTCTGGATGACAGCATCGATTTACTTTTGCTCGACGTCATGATGCCGAAGAAAAACGGCATTGATACGCTGAAAGCACTTCGTCAGACACACCAGACACCCGTAATCATGCTGACCGCTCGCGGCAGCGAATTGGATCGCGTACTTGGCCTTGAGCTGGGCGCGGACGACTATTTACCCAAACCGTTTAACGACCGTGAACTGGTCGCGCGCATCCGCGCTATTCTGCGTCGCTCACACTGGAGCGAACAGCAGCAGAACAGCGATAACGGCTCGCCGACTCTGGAAGTAGATGCGTTAAGCCTTAATCCGGGTCGCCAGGAAGCCAGCTTTGACGGGCAAATTCTGGAGTTAACCGGCACCGAATTCACCCTGCTTTATTTGCTGGCACAGCATCTCGGTCAGGTGGTTTCGCGTGAGCACCTGAGCCAGGAAGTGCTGGGTAAACGCCTGACGCCTTTCGATCGCGCTATCGATATGCATATCTCGAACCTGCGTCGTAAGCTGCCAGAGCGTAAAGACGGACACCCGTGGTTTAAAACCCTGCGTGGTCGCGGCTACCTGATGGTTTCCGCTTCATGATAGGGAGCTTAACCGCGCGCATCTTTGCCATCTTCTGGTTGACGCTGGCACTGGTGTTGATGTTGGTACTGATGTTACCCAAGCTCGACTCACGCCAGATGACCGAGCTACTGGACAGCGAGCAGCGCCAGGGGTTAATGATTGAGCAACACGTTGAAGCTGAACTGGCGAACGATCCACCCAACGATTTGATGTGGTGGCGTCGCTTGTTTCGGGCGATAGACAAGTGGGCGCCGCCAGGACAGCGGTTATTACTTGTTACGACGGAAGGACGCGTGATCGGCGCAGAACGCAATGAAATGCAGATCATTCGTAACTTTATTGGTCAGGCCGATAACGCAGACCATCCGCAAAAGAAAAAATACGGTCGCGTTGAGATGGTCGGGCCTTTCTCCGTCAGAGACGGTGAAGATAACTACCAGCTGTATCTCATTCGACCAGCCAGCAGCTCACAATCTGACTTTATCAACCTGCTGTTTGACCGACCGCTGTTATTGCTGATCGTCACCATGTTAGTCAGCTCTCCGCTATTGCTCTGGCTTGCCTGGAGTCTGGCGAAACCAGCGCGTAAGTTGAAAAACGCGGCGGATGAAGTGGCCCAGGGCAACCTGCGTCAACATCCGGAGCTGGAAGCCGGTCCGCAGGAGTTTCTGGCGGCAGGTGCCAGCTTTAACCAGATGGTGACGGCGCTGGAACGGATGATGACCACGCAGCAACGTCTGCTGTCGGACATCTCTCACGAGCTGAGAACACCGCTAACACGTCTGCAACTGGGTACCGCTCTGCTGCGCCGTCGTAGCGGTGAGAGCAAAGAGCTGGAGCGCATTGAAACAGAAGCACACCGACTAGACAGCATGATCAACGACCTGCTGGTGATGTCACGTAATCAGCAGAAAAACGCGCTGGTCAGTGAAACGGTGAAAGCTAATCAGCTGTGGGGCGAAGTGCTGGATAACGCCGCCTTTGAAGCTGAGCAGATGGGTAAATCGTTCACGGTGAATTTCCCGCCGGGTCCGTGGCCGCTGTACGGTAACCCAAATGCGTTGGAAAGTGCGCTGGAAAACATTGTGCGCAATGCCCTGCGCTATTCACATACGAAGATTGAAGTTGGCTTCGCGGTGGATATCGACGGGATTACCATCACCGTGGACGACGATGGCCCAGGTGTAAGCCCTGAAGACAGAGAACAGATTTTCCGTCCGTTTTATCGTACCGATGAGGCGCGCGATCGCGAGTCTGGCGGAACAGGTCTGGGTCTGGCGATTGTTGAAACCGCAATCCAGCAGCATCGTGGCTGGGTGAAGGCCGAAGACAGCCCGCTGGGTGGTTTACGGCTGGTAATTTGGTTACCGTTGTATAAGCGTTCCTGAGTCTCTCTGTGTTGCCGGATGGCGGCGTAATGCCTCATCCGGCCTCCACGGACAGGGGGAATTATTTCCCCCACAAACGGCGGGAATTGTCTTCGATCTTGCCGCTTAAACGACGCTTTTGCATCGTTCTGGTCCAACTTTTTGATAACCCGGCAGCCGACAGTAAACGGTGATATTGCGAATCATCAAACGGCATATGCCAGGCGATAGCAATTGCCTCCCGCACGCTGACGTCGCTCACGCGTGACGCCAGGATCAACGGCGCGTCTGCAGATACCAGCCCTGCCGCGACGACGCTGCACAGCCAGCCCGTCTTACCTGCATCCTGCATCTGGCAGGCCATATCGCTGATGCCAAAATGGAAATTCAACTTAAAGCACGGCGAGCGCGGCTGCGTGACCTGAATCAACGCCTCTCCCCACTGGAAAATGTCACCAATATACACATTCTCTTCAGTCAGCCCCTCAGTAGAGAGGTTCTCACCAAACGCGGGCGCGACAAATAGCTCCGCCTGCTCCGGAAACGCTTGTCTCCAGTGCTGATAGTGTTCACGCGGATAGTGACACAGCGCGCGATCCGGCCCGCCATGAATTTTCGCTTCCGCCTGTTCATCTCCCGTCAGCCCCAGTTCGGTCAGCATCAGCTCACCGTCAATCTGGACTTTAGCAATCGCGCTGGGACGGCTTCCCGTGTAGTCCCGAACTTTGCCCGTAAAAACATCGACCGGATATCGCATCTGTTCCCTCTCCCGATAAATTTCCCCCATTACACCACATTTATTTTACCCCAGTCGCTCAAAATGAGAGCACGGTTCACATGAAACTTAGGGACACATGCTATCAATGTAAGCTGGTTTTGAAACATCATTTCAAATAAGGAGTCGACAACGTGACTGGTCAATCGCAATTTGCTGGCGTCTGGTGTCCTTCCATTACGCCAATGGACAATGACGGTAAGATCGATCTCAACGGTCTAAACCAGCATCTCAAACGCCTTACCGAGGCCAAAATCGATGTGATTTTGCTGATGGGCAGCATCGGGGAATTTGCTTCCTTTACGCTCGAAGAAAGGCTATTGCTGATCCGCGAGGCCCGCGCCATGAGCTCGCTGAAGATGGTCGCCAACGTCTCATCCACCTGCCAGAATGATGTATTGTTGATGGCGCAGGAAGCGTATCGCTCAGGTTACGATGCCGTGATGATCCTGCCGCCCTACTACTACGGACAAACGGCGAAACAGCTGCTGAGCTACTTCCGTCAGTTGGGGCAGAAACTCAGCGGCAAATGGTTTGCCTATAACTTCCCGGCACGCACCGGCTGCGATTTAACCCCCGAGCTGGTTGCCTCCCTCGCCGCTGAGTTCCCGAATTTCGCTGGTATCAAAGACACCGTCGACTGCCAGTCTCATACTCGCAGTATGATTCAGACTACCCGCGCCGTGCGGGAGGATTTTGCCGTGCTGTCCGGCTACGACGAATACTATATTCCCAACCTGTTGGCAGGTGGCGCAGGGATTATTTCAGGGTTGAACAACGTCATGCCGGAACTGTTTGTCAGCGCGCGGGAAGCGTTTAAGCAGGGCGACCTGGCAGCGCTTCGCGATATTCAGGACCAGATTGGCACCTACATGTCCATCTATGCCATCGGCGAAGATTTTGTCACCACCATCAAAACCGTGGTATCGCGTAAGTTTGGCTATTGCTCCGGCGTGTCACGTAATGCCGGTGGAGAGTTGAACGAGAGTGAGTGTAGAACAATCGATGAGGTGTTTGTCGTCAAAGGGTAAATAATTAAGCCGGATGGTGCAGACCATCCGGCTTAAGAGACTTACTTCACGGTGCCACGAAGATCAATTTCTGCCGCCCTTGCTTTGGCCCTTTTTGACCAGATAGACGTGATAATCGGCACCAGAATGGAGGTCACAATCACCGACGTGGCGACCAGGGAAGTTGCTGCCGGTGCCATCGGTTTAAATGCCGGAACCATTTCAGCAATCAGCACAGGCGTAGCAACCGCCGCCCCCGCAGAACTGGAAGCCGCAATCCCCGCCGTACCATCGCCACCACCAATCAGTTTATCGGCGATAATCAATGGAATACCAGTGATGATAATCACTGCCACGCCCAGCAGAATACCCAGCACGCCGGTCTGAGCAATCACGCTCAAATCAATGGTGTTACCTAATGCGAAGGCAAAGAACGGGATCAGCGTCTGCACGGCCTTACTGAAGAATTCCCGCAGCTCAGGATCCAGATTACCCAGCGCAAAACCAATCAGGAACGGCAATACTGCGCCAACAAATACGTGCAGTTCAAACGACGCGATCCCGGCAGTTCCCAGAATCACCATGGTCATCAGCGGGCCAGACTCCAGCGACATCAGGACAAACGCCCCAGCCTCTTCTTTGGTGCCGTACTGCTGCATAATCGAGGCATACAACCCGCCGTTGGTCATATCCATCGCGGCCACCAGCGCCAGCGTAGACAACCCAGCGAAGAATCCGACCTCTACGCCATGTTCTGGCAGAATGCGTGAGGCAATCGCTGCAACCACCCACGCCACCAGAATCTTGGTTATGACTAACGTACCTGATTTACGCAGCACGGTGCCGGTGGCGCTTAGCTTGATCGACGCCCCCATGCAAAAGAACCAGACCGCCAGGATAGGTACCGTACCGGTGATCATACCGTTGGTAAAGGAGCCGAAGTATTTCCCGGCGCCGGGGGAAAAGGTGTGACACAACGCGCCCAGGAAAAGCGGCACCAGCATCATACCGCCTGGGATTTTCTCTATCGTACGTTTGATCTGCATTTCCATCACCTGTAGACATAAAAATGGGGCAATTTTTATGGGCGATTGCATCTTGCTTTGAGATGCGCCCGTCTTGATGAAAAGAAGATAGACATTCATAGAGACTATAAAAGTGATCCCACTCGCATAATAAAACCTTGTTTCAATTTAAGTGGATCATTGTTTTTATATTGAGTTTGATCACAAAAAAACCCCACAAGCATCGCTTGCAGGGCTTCGTTAAAGCATAGAACTTATTTTTTTGCTGCGAAACGCGCGGCAGCTTCGTCCCAGTTCACGACGTTCCAGAACTCTTTGATGTAGTCCGGGCGACGGTTCTGGAATTTCAGGTAGTAAGCGTGTTCCCAAACATCCAGGCCCACGATTGGGAAACCGGAAGCGCCAGAGATAGCTTCACCCATCAGCGGGGAATCCTGGTTGGCGGTGGAAACAACAGCCAGTTTGTCACCTTTCAGCACCAGCCACGCCCAGCCGGAGCCAAAGCGGGTTGCCGCTGCTTTTTCAAATTCAGCTTTGAAGTTGTCAACGGAGCCAAAGTCACGTTCGATAGCCGCTTTCAGGTCACCCTGCAGCGTAGTACCGGTTTTCAGGCCTTTCCAGAACAGGCTGTGGTTAGCGTGACCGCCCGCGTTGTTACGCAGTACGGTTTTCTTGTCTGCTGGCAGTTGATCCAGTTTGGTGATCAGCTCTTCAGCGGACAGGCTGGCGAATTCTGGCAGGCTTTCCAGCGCAGCGTTCGCGTTGTTTACGTAAGCCTGGTGGTGTTTGGTATGGTGGATTTCCATCGTCTGCTTATCGAAGTGCGGTTCAAGGGCATCATAAGCGTACGGCAGGGATGGCAGTGTATAACTCATAATCATCTCCAGTATTGTCGGGCGGCCTGTGTTAACGCCGCGTAAGCAGTTGGGTCATTATAGTTAATTAAATGATATTGAAAATGATTATCAATGCCGTACTTTTTACAAGGTTTTAATAGCGCATGTTGATTGCTAAAGATGTGAACCGAATCACCCAGTTAACGTGATGATTGCCAACATGCGCAAAATGGCGGCAATCGTTAAAAGGTTAACACCCTGCGTAATTTTTAAACTCGTTTGGTCGGAGGGGTCATTACCGACGATAAAAAATAACGAGGATTAAGTCATGAGTAACGCGATTACGATGGGTATCTTTTGGCATTTGATAGGCGCAGCCAGTGCCGCCTGTTTCTATGCCCCGTTCAAACAAGTCAAACATTGGTCATGGGAAACGATGTGGTCGGTTGGCGGGATCGTCTCTTGGCTTATCCTGCCATGGACCATTAGCGCCATGTTGCTTCCCAATTTCTGGGCCTACTTCAGTTCTTTCAGCCTCTCTACGCTGGCGCCGGTGTTTCTGTTCGGCGCAATGTGGGGGATTGGCAATATCAACTATGGTCTGACCATGCGCTATCTCGGTATGTCGATGGGGATCGGCATTGCAATTGGGATTACGTTGATTGTCGGCACGCTGATGACCCCAATTATCAACGGCAACTTTGATGTGCTGATCAATACTTCCGGCGGACGCATGACGCTGCTTGGCGTACTGGTCGCGCTGATTGGCGTCGGTATTGTGACTCGGGCCGGTCAGTTAAAAGAACGCAAAATGGGCATCAAAGCGGAAGAGTTCAACCTGAAAAAAGGGCTGGTTCTGGCGGTCATGTGCGGCATTTTCTCCGCCGGGATGTCATTTGCGATGAACGCCGCTAAACCAATGCACGATGCCGCCGCCGCGCTGGGTGTCGATCCATTGTATGTCGCCCTGCCCAGCTACGTGGTTATCATGGGCGGCGGCGCGTTAGTCAACCTGGGCTTTTGCTTCATTCGTCTGGCAAAAGTGAAAAACTTGTCGATAAAAGCCGACTTCTCGTTAGCCAAACCACTGATTATCACCAACGTGCTGCTGTCTGCGCTTGGTGGCCTGATGTGGTATTTGCAATTCTTCTTCTACGCCTGGGGCCACGCGCGTATTCCGGCTCAATATGATTATGTAAGCTGGATGCTGCACATGAGCTTCTATGTTCTGTGCGGCGGGATTGTCGGGCTGGTGCTGAAAGAGTGGAAAAACGCGGGTCGCCGTCCGGTCAGTGTGCTAAGCCTTGGCTGCGTGGTGATCATTGTCGCGGCAAACATTGTGGGTCTGGGAATGGCCAGCTAATCATGTTGGGTGCTGAGATGACGCCACTGGCTGGGCGTCATCCCGGTTTCCCGCGTGAACACCACCGAAAAGTAGTTACTGTCCTCAAAGCCGCAGCGCATGGAAATCTCACTAATCATCAACCGACTATGTTTGAGCAGATACTGCGCATGGCAAACCCGCACCTGGCGGAGATACTGGTTGATGGTCATCCCGGTCTGGCTGCGAAACTGCTGGCGCAAAACGCGCTCGCTGCACCGTTCGCGCTCGCAAAACTTATTCAGTTCGAACGCATGCTCATGGCTACCGGCTAACGCGGTGATCAGTTTATCCAGCAGCGTTTCGCTCGACGTTGCCGGGAGCGTATCCGTTGCATAACGATGCCGTTTAAGGTGGGTCACCAGTTGCCCGAACAGCAGCTCAGCCATGGTAAAAGCCTGCGCATCACGTTGATTACTTTCATGCTCAAGCTGGCTTATCACCTGTCTGACCTGGCTCATGCCAACGCTACCGAGTCGCCAGTGCGGGTGCCTCGGCGCACCATCAAATCCGGGGATCGCCCCTTGCCAGTCAACATTCAGCGTCAACCGCTCCGGGCAGTAGATGATATTTTGTAGCACAAGGTCGTTAACGGAAGTGTAGGAGTGTTTATCTTCGGCGCGAATGTAAAACAGATCGCCACGGGTTATCCGGTACGGGCGATCGTTAAGGACATGCAGGCCATTACCGCGCCAGACCAGAACCAGCTCGCAAAACTCATGGGTATGCTCAGCAAAGACATCCTGCGGATAACGATCGGCTACGGCGACAGCCTGCTGCTCATGCGCAAAAAAGTCTGATTTCAGAAGGACCAGATGGTTCGCCATCACAATATTCCCTGCCGGGTGGCGGCTACGTGTCACGTAATCTGTAGGCCGGATAAGGCGTAGCCGCCATCCGGCGTTAAGGAACATGATTATCTGAGATTCGGCGATAAAAAACGTTGATAGCTTTCGCGTTACTGGAGGCTGCTTGCCACAACGAGATCGCGCCCCTGACGAATATCGCGTGGCGACCACTTGAACTCACGGCGAAAAAGCGTCGAAAAGTGGTTACTGTCGCCGAATCCGCAGAGATAAGCGATGTCTGTCACGCTATCATCACTGTGACGAAGCAGATGCCGAGCCTTGATCAGCCGCAAGCGGTTAAGGTAGCGCTGCGGCGTCAATCCGGTTTGCTGTTTGAGCTGGCGATGCAGAGTACGCAAAGAGAGGGAAAACTTCTCGGCCAGCGCCTCCCAACATACCTCGTCGGCAAAGTTATCTTCCAGCCACGCCATCAGGAGGTTAAGCCGCGCGTCGTTATCGGTCGCTGCTTCCATCAGGCTGCTTTTACGCAGCAGCACCAGCAACTGCATAAACAGGATCTCGCGATTTGCCGCCGTTGGTGTATCCATCCCCTCACCGAGCGCTTCCATCTGCCCCACCAGTTGTCGAACCTGCTGCAACACACCCTGATTCACCCGCCAGTGCGAAGGATACTGCCCATTCTGTTCCTGAGGTAAAAGCTGATTCAGCCCAGCCAGAAATTGAAACGCATCCGGGGAGCGATACAACACATTGGTCAGGCACAGATTGTCAGTATGTTCATATAAATGCCGGTCATGATCGCGAACGAAACACACCGTACCGCCGCTGATGGTGTAAGGCTGTCCGTTGAACACATGGATCCCCGTTCCATGTTCGACCACCACAATTTCATGAAAATCATGATGATGTTCTGGAAACGCAGGTTGAGGAAGCCGCGGTTCAATAGCCACTGGCGCTTTACCTGTCGGAAAAAAATCCACGCAATGCAATATCGTCATGATGACATCCTTCCCGATCAAATGAACATGGCTGAATAGTAATTAAGGGTTATCACCCTCACCTTAAATTTTTGACGCCAAAGTGCGTAAACACGGTCAATTCTTCAAGAAATGGCGGGAAAGATCGGGAATTGCGGAAGACGTCACATCCGCTAAAACCGACCCTTTTAATAGAAATTGTGAACAGCATCACGTTCACCTTTGCCATGTTGCCAGCCGCTAATTGTGGCTGTCACTGTCAAGAAGGTACGCGTTATCTGGGGTTCTTAGACTGAGTGCAATAAAACTCAGAAGGACCTCGCTATGACTTTTCGCCATTGTGTCGCAGTCGATCTCGGCGCATCCAGTGGGCGCGTAATGCTGGCGCGTTACGACAGTGAACACCGCACCCTGACGCTGCGTGAAATCCACCGCTTCGTGAACTGCCTGCAAAAAACAGACGGTTTTGACACCTGGGACATCGACAGCCTGGAAAACGATATTCGTCTTGGCCTGAAAAAAGTCTGCGATGAAGGCATTCGGATAGACAGCATCGGAATTGATACCTGGGGCGTGGATTACGTTCTGATCGATAACGTCGGTCAACGTGTCGGTCTGCCGGTCTCTTACCGTGACAGCCGCACGACCGGCATTATGGCGCAAGCGATGGCGCAGCCGGGTAAAGGTGAAATTTACCGCCGTAGCGGCATTCAGTTTCTGCCCTTTAACACCCTGTATCAGTTGCGTGCGCTGGTTGAACAACAGCCAGAACTGCTCCCGCAGGTGGCCCATGCCCTGCTGATCCCCGACTACTTCAGCTTTCGCCTGACCGGCAAAATGAACTGGGAATACACCAATGCCACCACCACCCAGTTAGTCAATATTAATACCGACGACTGGGATGACACTCTGCTGGCGTGGACCGGAGCAGACAAAGCCTGGTTTGGTCGTCCGACACATCCGGGGAACGTAATTGGTCACTGGATTTGCCCGCAGAAAAATCAAATTCCGGTCGTAGCCGTCGCCAGTCACGACACGGCCAGCGCGGTCATAGCTTCTCCGCTGGCCGACAAAAACAGCGCCTATCTCTCTTCCGGGACCTGGTCGCTGATGGGCTTTGAGAGCAGAACGCCGTATACCAACGATGCGGCACTGGCGGCGAATATCACCAACGAAGGCGGCGCGGAAGGGCGCTACCGTGTCCTGAAAAATATTATGGGGCTGTGGCTGCTCCAGCGCGTATTAAAAGAGCGCCAGATTTCCGACCTGCCAACGCTTATCAGCCAAACGCAAGCGCTGCCGGCCTGTCAATTCCTGATAAACCCGAACGACGATCGCTTTATCAACCCCGACGATATGAGTGCAGAAATTCAGGCAGCATGCCGTGAATCAGGCCAACCCGTACCCCTGCAAAACGCCGAACTGGCGCGCTGTATCTTCGACAGCCTGGCGTTGCTGTACGCCGACATCCTGCAAGAGCTGGCACAACTGCGTGGTGCAGCATTTAGCCAACTGCACATTGTCGGTGGCGGCTGCCAGAACACCTTACTGAACCAGTTGTGCGCGGATGCCTGCGGTATTCGCGTGATGTCCGGGCCAATTGAGGCCTCCACGCTCGGCAATATTGGCATCCAGCTGATGACGCTGGACGAGCTGAACAACGTTGATGATTTCCGTCAGGTGGTGCGCGCTAACTACGAACTGACCACCTTCATTCCCAATCCTGAAAGTGAAATTGCCCGCTACCAGGCGCAGTTTCAATCACTACGACAGACAAAGGAGCTTTGCGCATGACCACTCAACTTGAACAAGCCTGGGAACTGGCAAAACTGCGTTTCGCCGCGGTAGGCATTGATGTCGAGGCGGCCTTACGCCAGCTCGATCGTCTGCCGATCTCCATGCACTGCTGGCAGGGCGATGATGTCGCCGGTTTCGAAAATCCGGAAGGTTCGCTCACTGGCGGTATTCAGGCTACCGGTAACTATCCGGGTAAAGCGCGTAACGCCACCGAACTGCGGGCCGATCTGGAGCAGGCGCTGAGCCTGATTCCGGGTCCAAAACGTCTGAATTTGCACGCGATCTATCTGGAATCTGATACGCCGGTTGCCCGCGATCAAATCAAACCTGAGCACTTTAAAAACTGGGTGGAGTGGGCGAAAGCGAACCAGTTAGGACTGGATTTCAACCCATCCTGCTTCTCACACCCGCTGAGCGCCGACGGTTTCACGCTGGCCCACGCCGATGACACCATTCGCCAGTTCTGGATCGATCACTGCAAAGCCAGCCGTCGCGTCTCGGCGTATTTTGGCGAGCAGTTGGGTACGCCATCAGTGATGAACATCTGGATCCCGGATGGCATGAAAGACATCACTGTTGATCGTTTAGCGCCGCGCCAGCGTCTGCTGGACGCGCTGGACGAAGTGATCAGCGAGAAACTCGACCCGGCGCACCATATCGATGCCGTCGAAAGCAAGCTGTTTGGCATCGGTGCGGAAAGCTACACCGTGGGCTCTAACGAGTTCTACATGGGTTACGCCACCAGTCGCCAGACGGCGCTGTGTCTGGATGCGGGTCATTTCCATCCGACCGAAGTGATTTCCGACAAAATCTCCGCCGCCATGCTGTACGTGCCGCGCCTGCTGCTGCATGTCAGCCGTCCAGTGCGTTGGGACAGCGATCACGTGGTGCTGCTGGATGATGAAACGCAGGCGATTGCCAGCGAGATCGTGCGCCACAACCTGTTTGACCGCGTACACATCGGCCTCGACTTCTTCGACGCCTCCATTAACCGCATCGCCGCGTGGGTGATCGGTACCCGCAATATGAAAAAAGCCCTGCTGCGCGCGCTGTTAGAACCGACCGAGCAACTGCGCCAGCTCGAAGCCAGCGGCGACTACACCGCACGCCTGGCCCTGCTGGAAGAGCAAAAATCGCTGCCGTGGCAGGCCGTCTGGGAGATGTATTGCCAGCGTCACGACACGCCAGCGGGCAGCCAGTGGCTGGACAGCGTGCGCACTTATGAAAAAGAGATTTTGAGCAAACGTAGCTAACCGTGACACCAGGCTTGTAGGCCCGATAACGTTCGGGCAATAAACAGGAACACCGAACATGCAAAACATTACTACTTCCTGGTTCGTCCAGGGGATGATAAAAGCCACTTCTGATGCGTGGCTGAAAGGCTGGGACGAGCGTAACGGCGGTAACCTGACGCTGCGTCTTGATGAAGCAGATATCGCGCCATTTAGCGCCGATTTCCACGAAAAACCACGCTATATCGCGCTGAGTCAGCCGATGCCGCTGCTGGCGAATACGCCGTTTATCGTCACCGGTTCGGGGAAATTTTTCCGCAACGTCCAGCTCGATCCAGCAGCCAATTTGGGCGTGGTGAAAATCGACAGCGACGGTGCGGGCTACCACATCCTCTGGGGCCTGACTCACGAGGCTGTACCGACCTCTGAACTGCCGGCTCACTTCCTCTCTCACTGCGAACGCATTAAAGCGACGAACGGTAAAGACCGCGTGATCATGCACTGCCATGCCACCAACCTGATCGCTCTGACCTACGTGCTGGAAAACAACACCGCGCTGATTACCCGCAAGCTGTGGGAAGGCAGCACCGAGTGCCTGGTGGTGTTCCCGGATGGCGTTGGTATTCTGCCGTGGATGGTGCCAGGTACAGATGAAATTGGTCAGGCGACCGCCGAGGAAATGCAGAAACACTCGCTGGTACTGTGGCCATTCCACGGCGTGTTCGGCAGTGGACCCACCCTCGACGAAGCGTTCGGTTTGATCGATACCGCAGAGAAATCCGCTGAGGTTCTGGTCAAGATTTACTCGATGGGCGGTATGAAGCAGACCATTACGCGTGAAGAGCTGATCGCACTTGGCAAACGCTTCGGCGTGACGCCGCTGGCCAGCGCCATAGAGCTGTACTGATACCTCCCCACTCAACGCCGGATGCAGCTTCGCCTTATCCGGCCTACATGACGGTGCGCATTTCACCGTAGGCCCGATAAGCGTAGCGCCATCGGGCACCAGGGAATTTTTTTAAGGAGAATAGTGATGAGCTTTATGTTGGCACTGCCAAAAATTAGCCTGCATGGCGCCGGCGCGATTGCCGATATGGCGAACCTCGTGGCGAATAAACAATGGGGCAAAGCGCTGATCGTCACCGATGGTCAACTGGTAAAGCTGGGCCTGCTGGATAGCCTGTTTGCCGCGCTGGATGAACATCAGATGTCTTACCACCTGTTTGATGAGGTGTTTCCAAACCCGACGGAAGAGCTGGTGCAGAAAGGTTTCGCGGCGTATCAGGACGCCAAATGTGACTACATTATTGCCTTCGGTGGCGGTAGCCCGATCGATACGGCTAAAGCGGTGAAGATCCTGACCGCCAACCCCGGCCCTTCTACTGCTTACTCCGGCGTAGGCAAAGTGAAAAATGCGGGTGTACCGCTGGTCGCCATCAATACCACCGCCGGTACGGCAGCAGAGATGACCAGCAACGCGGTCATTATCGACTCTGCCCGTAAGGTCAAAGAGGTGATCATCGACCCGAATATCATCCCGGATATCGCCGTGGATGACGCCAGCGTCATGCTGGACATCCCGGCATCCGTCACCGCCGCAACCGGTATGGACGCCTTAACCCACGCGGTGGAAGCCTATGTTTCCGTTGGTGCGCATCCGCTCACCGACGCTAACGCGCTGGAAGCGATTCGCCTGATCAACCTGTGGCTACCAAAAGCGGTCGACGACGGTCATAATCTCGACGCTCGTGAGCAAATGGCGTTTGGTCAGTATCTGGCGGGGATGGCCTTTAACAGCGCTGGTCTCGGTCTGGTGCATGCGCTGGCGCACCAGCCGGGCGCAACCCATAATCTGCCACACGGCGTCTGCAACGCCATCCTGCTGCCGGTAATCGAAAACTTTAACCGTCCAAACGCCGTGGCGCGCTTTGCCCGCGTAGCGCAGGCGATGGGCGTCGATACCCGTGACATGAGCGATGAAGCGGCAAGTATGGAGGCCATCAACGCGATTCGTGCACTCAGCAAGCGTGTCGGTATTCCTGCGGGCTTTAGTTCACTTGGCGTGACGAAAGAGGATATTGAGGGCTGGCTGGATAAAGCGTTGGCCGATCCGTGTGCGCCGTGCAACCCGCGCACCGCCAGCCGCGACGAGGTCCGCGAGCTGTATCTGGAGGCGTTATGATTCGCAAGGCCTTTATAATGCAGGTGAATGCCGACGCGCACGTTGAGTACCAGCGTCGGCACAATCCCATCTGGCCAGAACTGGAAGCGGTGCTGAAAGCACACGGCGCCCATCACTACGCGATTTATCTCGATCAGGCGCGCAATCTGCTGTTCGCCACCGTTGAGATTGAGTCCGAAGAACGCTGGAATGCCATTGCCAGCACCGACGTTTGCCAACGTTGGTGGAAGCATATGCGCGACGTAATGCCGGCCAACCCAGACAACAGCCCGGTCAGCGCAGAGCTAAAAGAAGTGTTTTATTTGCAGTAGTCTTGTAGGCCGGATATGGCGCTAACGCGCCGCATCCGGCACAACGCAACATAACAGTTAGTTCTGCTCAGAAACCAGAATCGCCTGGGTGTCAGGCTCCAGCGCTTTAAAGATATGCGCCTGGTCAGCGGGGTAACAAATATAGTCGCCCTCGCCTAACTCCTCCGGTGCTTCCGTCAATCCCACCATCGCCTTACCCTGCGTCACGATGATGTGTTCAACCGATCCCGGCGGATGCGGCTGTGAAATCCGATCCGCACCCGGCTGCGTCAGCAGCAGATAGATATCCCGCCGTGCCCCCGGTGGGCAGGCGGCCAGTAAAATGGCCTGATAGTGGGCCTGCTCAGCCACAACTTTTGTTCCTTCGCCGCGGCGAATCACCTGCGTTTTTTGTTCCTGCGGCTCCAGCAGGCGCGCAAAGGGAATATCCAACGCCACACACAGCGACCAGAGCGTTTCCAGGCTAGGATTGCCATTGCCCGCTTCCAATTGCGAGAGTGTCGATTTTGCAATCCCTGCGCGACGGGCAATCTCTGCCAATGACAAACCGGTGCGCTGACGTTCACGCACCAGGCTTTTCGCGATCATACTGATGGGCTGGGTCATTCACGACTCCATGTTCTTTATATCGAACGAATCGTTCGACTTGTAATATTAACTGGTCGCGTTCATTATAATGGAAATTCGTTCGATATGGCTAAAATGGTATGAAACATTATTTTTCCAGTCTCAAAGGCGACACAATAAAAGCAATATTTTTAGTCTGTCTGGCCGTCGGCGTAGTCGGCATGTCATACGGCTCGCTGGCAATGGCCTACGGCTTCCCGCTGTGGGTACCGTTTGTGCTCTCTATTACCGTGCTGGCGGGTGCATCCGAGTTTATGTTTATCGGCATCGTCGCCAGCGGCGGTAACCCACTGGCGGCTGCGGCTGCCGGTTTACTGGTCAACGCCCGACACATCCCGTTTGGCGTCACGGTGCGCGATCTTGTGGGCTCCCGGGCTGCGAGTTTCCTCGGCTGTCATATCATGAACGACGAAAGCGTAGTATTCGGCCTGTCGCAAAAAACACCCGAACAACGTAAAGCAGCCTATTGGCTGTGCGGTCTGGGCGTCGCTATTTTCTGGCCTGTTGGCACACTGATCGGCGCGGGCGTCGGCAAACTGCTCCCCGCCCCGGAAACCATCGGTCTGGATGCCGTCTTCCCTGCAATTTTATTGGCCTTAGTGGTCCCGGCCTTTAAAAACCGCACCACACTGATTCGCGCCTGTAGCGGTGCCGGGTTGTCGCTTGCCGCCATCCCCTTTGCGCCGGTCGGTTTACCGGTTTTGCTCTCACTGTTTGGCTTACTGACGAGGAAAAAATAATGGGCAACATGACGCTGTTTATCGTCGGTATCGCCATCTTATCTCTGGGAACCTATTTAATGCGTTTAGGCGGAGCGAAGCTTGGGAGTCGTTTAGCGTTCTCGGAACGCTCGCAGGCGCTGCTTTCCGACGCCGCAACGGTACTACTGTTCTCCGTTGCGCTGGCGACCACCTTTTACGAAGGCGAACACTTTGCCGGTATGGCGCGGGTTCTTGGGGTTGGCTTCGCGGTATTTCTCGCCTGGCGCAAGCTGCCGCTAATCGTGGTGATCGTTGCCGCCGCGGTGGTGACCGCATTGTTAAGGATGGCGGGAATACACTAAAAAAATAATTACCCTGGCGAAATATTCATCAGGGTAATCGCCTGTAGCGTTGTGTGTTTTACCCCACAAAACCACGCGCTAACTCGGCCCCAAATTGTCATTCCACGCTGACATATTGCCGCTCATCTCTTCGCCATCTCGCCGTTAGAATCAAATCAAATAGTTTTAACGGAGCCCCCCACATGACAACCCTTACAGCTAACTGCATTGACCTGAATATTCAGGGGAATAGCGTGTATGCCATCCTCAAGCAACTGGCAGATATGGCGTTTCAGAATGGCTATGTCTCCGATCGCAGCATTTTCCTGCAAACGCTATTGCTGCGCGAAAAGCTGCATTCCACCGGCTTTGGCTCGGGTATTGCCGTCCCGCACGGTAAGAGCGCCTGCATCAGGCAGCCCTTTGTGTTGTTCGCGCGCAAGTCAGAAAACGTGGACTGGAAAGCCAGCGACGGCGAGGACGTCAACTGCTGGATCTGCCTCGGCGTGCCACAAACCGGCGAGGACGATCAGGTCAAAATCATCGGCACCCTGTGCCGCAAAATCATTCATCAGGATTTCATCGATCAACTGAAGCAAGGTGACGCCAGCCAGGTGCTCGCCCTGCTTAATCAGACCTTAACCTCATAAGGACGCGGCTATGGAGTCATCCTTACGTTTAGTGGCGATCACCAACTGTCCGGCGGGGATCGCCCACACTTATATGGTGGCAGAGGCGCTGGAGCAAAAAGCGCGCTCGCTCGGCCACACGATTAAAGTCGAAACCCAGGGCTCAAGCGGCGTCGAAAACCGCCTGAGCAATGAAGAGATTGCCGCTGCCGATTATGTCATTCTGGCCACCGGTCGCGGCCTGAGCGGCGAAGACCGGGCACGTTTTGCCGGGAAAAAAGTCTATGAAATCGCCATTTCCCAGGCGCTAAAAAATATCGACCTGATTTTTACGCAGTTACCGACGCATTCCCAACTTTTCGCCGCCGATAGCAGCGTGAAACTGGGAAAACAGGAGGTCCAGCACGGTAGCGTAATGAGCCACCTGATGGCGGGCGTTTCCGCCGCGCTGCCGTTTGTTATCGGCGGCGGTATTCTGGTCGCCATCGCCAATATGCTGGTGCAGTTCGGTTTGCCCTATACCGATATGTCGAAAGGCGCGCCGTCGTTCACCTGGATTGTTGAATCGATCGGCTATCTGGGCTTTACCTTTATGATCCCGATTATGGGGGCATATATTGCCTGGTCGATTGCCGATAAACCCGCTTTTGCCCCAGCATTTCTGGTGTGTTATCTGGCGAACGATAAAGGCCTGCTGGGTACGCAGTCCGGCGCAGGATTTCTCGGCGCGGTCGTACTCGGGCTGGCAATTGGCTACTTTGTCCTTTGGTTTCGCAAGGTTCGCCTCGGCAAAGCGCTACAGCCACTGCTTGGTTCTATGCTGATCCCGTTTGTCACTTTACTGGTGTTCGGCGTACTGACTTACTACGTCATCGGCCCGGTGATGTCCGACATCATGGGCGGTCTGCTGCACTTCCTGAACACCATTCCTCCATCCATGAAAATGGGCGCGGCCTTCCTCGTTGGTGCGATGCTGGCATTTGATATGGGCGGGCCAATCAATAAAACGGCCTGGTTCTTCTGCTTCTCACTGCTGGAAAAACATATCTATGACTGGTACGCCATCGTCGGCGTGGTGGCGCTGATGCCGCCCGTCGCGGCGGGAATCGCTACCTATTTAGCGCCTAAACTGTTTACGCAACAGGAGAAGGCCGCCGCCAGCAGTGCGATTGTCGTCGGCGCCACCGTCGCTACCGAGCCGGCCATCCCCTACGCACTGGCCGCGCCGCTGCCGATGATTACCGCCAATACGCTCTCCGGTGGCGTTACCGGCATGCTGGTTATCGCCTTTGGAATCAAACGCCTCGCGCCGGGTTTAGGTATCTTTGATCCGCTGATTGGCCTGATGTCTCCGGCGGGATCATTTTACCTGGTGCTGGCTATCGGTCTGGCACTGAACATTTCGTTAATTATTATCCTGAAAGGGTTGTGGCTGAAACGTAAAGCCGCGCAGCAGGAGCTTGCCCATGAACATTGAGTTACTTCAGCAGTTATGCGAAGCCAGCGCCGTCAGCGGCGATGAACAGGAAGTTCGTACTCTTCTCATTAACGCGCTGGAATCCAGCGTCGATGAAATCACCTTCGACGGCCTCGGTAGCTTTGTCGCCCGCAAAGGCAACCGCGGGCCGAAGGTGGCGGTTGTCGGCCATATGGATGAAGTCGGCTTTATGGTCACGCATATCGACGAGAGCGGATTTTTGCGCTTCACCACCATTGGTGGTTGGTGGAGCCAGTCGATGCTGAACCACCGGGTCACCATTCGCACACGCAAGGGATTTAAAATCCCTGGTATTATCGGCTCCGTCGCTCCGCACGCGTTGACGGAAAAGCAGAAACAGCAGCCGCTGACCTTTGACGAGATGTTTATCGATATTGGCGCTAACAGCCACGAAGAAGTAGAAAAATACGGGATTGCGATCGGTGACTTCATTAGCCCGGAAGCCAATTTCGCTCGCTGGGGCGAAGATAAGATCGTCGGTAAAGCGTTGGATAACCGCGTCGGCTGCGCGCTGATGGCTGAGCTGTTACAAACCGTCGATAACCCTGACATTACCCTGTACGGCGTGGGCAGCGTGGAAGAAGAGGTCGGGCTGCGCGGAGCGCAAACCTCGGCCGAGCATATCAAGCCCGACGTGGTGATAGTGCTGGATACCGCAGTTGCGGGCGATGTGCCCGGAATCGACGCCATCAAATACCCGCTCAAGCTTGGCGATGGCCCTGGCCTGATGCTGTTCGATAAGCGCTATTTTCCCAATCAACAGCTGGTCGCCGCGTTAAAAGCGTGTGCCAAAAACAGCGATGCGCCTTTGCAGTTCTGCACCATGAAAACCGGGGCGACGGACGGCGGACGCTATAACGTTATGGGAGGGGGTCGTCCGGTGGCGGCACTCTGCCTGCCGACACGCTATCTCCACGCCAACAGCGGCATGATTTCCGCAGCAGATTACGACGCGCTGTTTACGCTGGTGCGCGAGCTGCTGAGCTCGCTGACGGCAGAAAAAGTGAAATCCTTCACCGACTTTCTCCAGGTGAATTAATGTTATCGGAACGCCAGTTAAAAATTGTGGATATTCTTGAACAGCAGCCGTGTCCGTTGGGCGAGCTGGCGCGACAAACTGGCGTTTCGAGTCGAACCATCCTGCGTGATATTGATTACCTCAATTTTACCCTCAGCGGTAAGGCTCGTATTCAGCCTGGCGGCAACGCGGGTTATCAACTGGATATCGTCGACAGACGCGGTTATTTTCAGCTTCTGCAACGCCATGATAATGATGACCGGTTGCTGGCCTTTCTTCTGCTTAATACCTTTACACCCCGCGTACAGCTGGCTTCAGCACTCAATTTACCTGAAACCTGGGTGGCAGATCGTCTCCCGCGTTTGAAACAGCGCTATGAGCGCGCCTTTTGTCTTGCCAGCCGCCCGGGCGTCGGTCATTTCATTGATGAACCAGAAGAAAAACGCATAATCCTGCTGGCAAATCTGCTTAAAAAAGATCCACTCTTAATTCCACTGCCAGGTATTACCCGAGACAACATCGACAGGCTCAACACTGCATGTGAAAAACTTGATGAATTCCCGTTCATCTCGGGAGAGTACCTGGCAAGTCTGGTGCTGGCAGTCTACGCCCTGCGTAATCAGCTCACCGGATCGTGGCCGGAGTGTCGGTATATATCACTGAAAAATGCGGTGGAACAAGGAGGAGTCTACCTTGGCGAAAACGCTTTCAGAACCCTGATCGGTCTTCTGGAAATCAGGCAACGTCAGGCAATGACCATCTCGGCCGATGCGGTGACCTGCTTGTTAAAAAGCGTTCCCGGCATTGCCGCGTTGAACGTTATCGATGCCCAACTGGTTGAAAATATTACTGGCCACCTGTTGAGATGCGTCTCTGCCCCGGTTTGGGTACCGGAGCATCGCCAGAGCAGTATGCATAACCTGAAGTCTACCTGGCCTGCCGCTTTCGATTTGAGTTTGCGTTTTATCGCCCTGTTGCGCGAAAAACTGGATATCCCGTTGTTCGATAGCGATCTCATCGGGCTTTACTTCGCCTGTGCGCTGGAGCGGCATCAAAACGAGCGTCAGCCGGTCATTTTATTATCCGACCAGAATGCTATCGCCACCATCAACCAACAGGCTATTGAGCGGGATGTCCTGAATTGTCGGGTGATCATTGCGCGAAATACAAGTGAAGTCAGCGCCATCAGCGAAGAAGTCACCCCGCTGTTAATCGTCAACAATAGTCACTATCTGCTTGATGAATCTCTAAAAAACACCTTAACCATCAAGAATATTATCACCGCAGCGGGTACCGAGCAGATCAAACACTTCCTTGCGACGGCCTTTATCCGCCAGCAGCCCGAACGTTTCTTTTTACAGCAGGGCTGCTTCCATTACGCCAATATGAAGGCCGAAAGCTGGCAGAGCATCATCGGTCGGATCTGCGGCCAGCTTGTGGCCCAGGGCCATATCACTGAGGACGAAGCGCTACGCATTTGCGCCCGGGAGCATGAAGGTGAAAACTTGATAGTGAATCGCCTGGCGATTCCTCATTGCTGGAGCGAACAGGAGCGTCGTTTCCGCGGTTTCTTTATCACCCTCGCACAGCCCATTTTGGTGAATAACGAACCCGTCAGTCATGTCCTGATCGCCTGTGCCGCCGCCGAGGCGCGGCATGAACTAAAAATCTTCAGTTATTTATCCAGCGTACTGAGCAGCCATCAGGCTGATACTATTGCGGGATTGACCGGATATGAAGCGTTTATTGCATTGCTCAGGCAGTAATATCAGAAATGAAAAAAGCGCCTCAAGGGCGCTCTTTCGACAGTACTGAGGTATCTTATTTCAGCAGTTCAGCAGTCATGTGCACGCGGTTACCGGTGTAAGCCTGAGTGATTTTATAATCGCTGGCGCCTGCACGTTCAGCCTGGGCGGCAATTTTTGCTTCAGCACTTTCCAGCGTAGAACCGGTTGCAGTAACTGTCTGAGCAGCGAAAGAACCGAAAGAAGTAGCCAGAGCGATAACTGCGACAAAAGTTTTGATGCTTTTCATGATATAAACCCTTTAACTTAGTTGTTTGAGTAAGGCACCGTGCCTTGATGTGATAAATAATAGCCCTCACATCGCACAACTAAAAGCGGAAGGATTTGCCAGTCTTATTCAAATTATTTGAGAGATAAAGTGTCACGTAATCAGGAATCACAATGGCTTGCTGGCAGCCGTAGAAAAACGCAACCGGCAGGTAGTTGGTTACTTCGTCAAGGTGAACCACAAAGTAAAATTCATCTTTTGCATCATGGTGTTGCTCGTGCGGTTTATCACGCGGACAACGGCATTGAAAGGGTTAAAGAATTCTACTTTGCCGGAGAATACTGCTTTCTGTACCTGAACTGGCTAACTAACACGCCTGCCGATTACAGTCTGCAAATGATCGCCGCTGGAGAAACCACTGAAATCCCCTTGGCGTTGCTGAATGCACCGGAAAATCAGGAGATTAAGACCCAGCTACTGATCCAGCAATTGATCTACAAAGAGAAAAAAGAGCAAATGCTGCTGCTCAATACCCCAGAGCAACGCTACCAGTACGTACAAACACACTTCCCGGACTGGGAGTCGCAGCTCACTCAGCGTGATCTCGCCAACTATATCGGCATTACCCCCGTTAGCCTGTCCCGTATTCGCCAGCGTCTTAACAAAGGTTAACGCCTTACGTTGATGCGTCGATTATTGTCCCGTCACTCTTTAATCGATGGCGACCACAATGAACGCATTTCTTCTCTCTCAGATGCTGGCTGGCATCAGCTTCTTACTGGATATTTCCGCTTTTCATTTTCAACGCCGGGCTATCACTTTAACGCTGCTCACCGGCTCTACTTCCCTGTTAGCTATCCATTTCTATCTTTTGGATCAACACGCTGCGGCTGGGCTAATGATCATTGCCGCTTGCCGCTATGCGACGGCCATCATCACGTTTCACCGCTGGGTGATGTGGGGATATATGCTGGGATCGCTGCTGTGTAGCATTTATCTTTGGCAAAATCTGTCGAGTATTTTGCCGCTGATGGGAAGCCTGTTGATGACTTTTGCGTCGTTTCAAAAACGCAGCGGAAAATTACGGGGATACACATTGTGCGGAAGCCTGTGTTGGCTACTGAACAATGTGATTGTTGGCTCGCCGGTTGCCGTAATCATGGAACTAGCATTTTCAGGCAGTATTATGGCCGCCTGGTGGCGTCACTGCGCGACCAGACGCTGTGGATGCGTATAAATCGTCGCCCTGCCCGGTTTGCAAAAGCCCACCAGCGTCAGGTTGCAGCGCTCGGCAACTTCTACCGCCAGCGTTGTCGCCGCAGAAACAGCAAACAGGACCTCCACGCCGCACATCGCCGACTTCTGCACCATCTCGTAGCTGGCGCGGCTGGAGACTATTACCGCGCCCTGTTGCCAGGTTTCCCCTTCGATTGCGCGTCGCCCCAGCAGTTTATCCAGCGCAACATGACGCCCAACATCTTCATGCCCGCCCGCCAGATGACCTGACGGCTGTACCCAGGCAGCCGCGTGCGTGCAGCCTGTCAGTTGCCCCACGGGTTGAAAATCATTGAGATGGCGTAAAGCGTGATCGAGATTCGTCAGATCGAATGTCTGGGTAAACGGCAGCGGCTGGACTGGCTTGCCAATGTCATTGAGCTGCTCCACGCCACAAACGCCGCAACCGGTGCGACCGGCCAGCGCGCGACGACGCTCCTTCAGCCCCATAAATCGACGACTGGACAGCTCAACCTGCACTTCTAATCCGTTACAGGAAGGAACCACTTCCATTGCGTAGATATCCTGCGGGCGCTCAATAATGCCTTCAGAAAGTGAAAAGCCCATCGCAAAGTGCTCAAGATCTTTCGGTGACGCCATCATTACCACGTGCGAAATCCCGTTGTAAACCAGCGCAACCGGTACTTCTTCAGCGACGACATCCGGCTGAGGATGTTGCAAATCCTCGCGTTTCCAGAGGGTCAACTGGCGCGATCCTGTCAAAGTCGTCACATTTTTGATGTTTTCTCGAATAATCTTATTCACTTTCTTTTAACCATATTGGAACACGCATACCAACATTGTGGTATTCTTTACAAACCCCTCCTGGACGGAGGGAAATTCACCCAATTCTGGACCTTTGCGGTCCCGTCCGCAAAGAAAAATAACAACCACTTCCCTCACGCTCGAGTAACGGAAAAGTGAGGGAACGTGACAATGTCGAAAAAGGAGCAAACCATGCAGGTCAGCAGAAGGCAGTTCTTTAAGATCTGCGCTGGCGGTATGGCAGGCACCACGGCAGCGGCACTGGGTTTTGCACCCGGCGTAGCGCTCGCGGAAACACGGCAATATAAACTGCTGCGTACCCGCGAAACCCGTAACACCTGCACTTACTGTTCCGTTGGCTGTGGACTGTTAATGTACAGTCTCGGTGACGGAGCAAAAAACGCCAAAGCATCCATCTTCCATATCGAAGGGGACCCGGATCACCCGGTGAACCGTGGCGCGTTGTGCCCGAAAGGGGCAGGACTTGTGGACTTCATCCACTCCGAAAGTCGCCTGAAATTCCCGGAATACCGCGCACCAGGCTCTGATAAGTGGCAACAGATTAGCTGGGATGAGGCATTTGACCGCATCGCTAAGCTGATGAAAGAAGACCGCGACGCAAACTACGTTGCACAAAACGCCGAAGGCGTAACCGTTAACCGCTGGCTTTCCACTGGGATGCTGTGTGCTTCCGCTTCCAGTAACGAAACCGGCTATTTAACGCAAAAATTCTCCCGCGCGCTCGGTATGCTCGCGGTCGACAACCAGGCACGCGTCTGACACGGACCAACGGTAGCAAGTCTTGCTCCAACATTTGGTCGCGGTGCGATGACCAACCACTGGGTCGACATTAAAAACGCCAACCTCGTTGTGGTGATGGGCGGTAACGCCGCTGAAGCCCACCCGGTCGGATTCCGCTGGGCGATGGAAGCTAAAATTCACAACGGCGCGAAGCTGATTGTGATCGATCCGCGCTTTACGCGAACCGCAGCGGTGGCTGATTTCTATGCGCCGATTCGTTCCGGTACTGACATTGCTTTCCTGTCAGGCGTCTTGCTGTACCTGCTGAACAACGAAAAATTCAACCGCGAATACACTGAGGCCTATACCAACGCCAGCCTGATCGTGCGTGAGGATTACGGTTTCGAAGATGGCCTGTTCACTGGCTACGACGCGGACAAACGCAAGTATGACAAAACCAGCTGGAACTACGAGCTGGATGAAAAAGGCTTCGCCAAACGCGATGTCACCCTGCAACACCCGCGCTGCGTGTGGAACCTGCTGAAACAGCACGTCTCCCGCTACACGCCGGATGTTGTAGAAAATATCTGCGGTACGCCAAAGGCTGACTTCCTGAAGGTCTGTGAGTACATCGCAGAAACCAGTGCCAAAGATAAAACCGCGTCGTTCCTGTACGCCCTTGGCTGGACACAACACTCCGTAGGTGCGCAGAACATCCGTACCATGGCGATGATCCAGTTGCTGCTTGGCAACATGGGGATGGCCGGCGGCGGTGTTAACGCCCTGCGCGGTCACTCCAACATTCAGGGTCTGACCGACTTAGGCCTGCTGTCACAAAGCCTGCCGGGCTATATGACGCTGCCGAGCGAAAAACAGACTGACCTGCAAACCTACCTTGCCGCCAACACGCCAAAACCGTTGCTGGAAGGTCAGGTGAACTACTGGGGCAACTACCCGAAATTCTTCGTCTCAATGATGAAAGCCTTCTTTGGCGATAAAGCGACAGCGGAAAACAGCTGGGGCTTCGACTTGCTGCCGAAGTGGGATAAAGGGTACGACGTGCTGCAGTACTTCGAGATGATGAACCAGGGCAAAGTGAATGGCTATATCTGCCAGGGCTTTAACCCAGTCGCGTCATTCCCGAATAAAAACAAGGTCGTGGCTTCACTGTCCAAACTGAAATTCCTGGTCACCATCGACCCGCTCAACACCGAAACGTCTACCTTCTGGCAGAACCACGGTGAGTCGAACGATGTTGACCCGTCGAAAATCCAGACCGAAGTATTCCGTCTGCCGTCCACCTGCTTCGCCGAAGAGAACGGTTCTATCGTTAACTCCGGTCGCTGGCTGCAGTGGCACTGGAAAGGCGCGGATGCCCCGGGGATTGCCGTTACCGATGGTGAAATCCTCGCCGGTATCTTCCTGCGCATGCGCAAGATGTATGCCGAGCAGGGTGGCGCGAACCCGGAACAGGTGCTGAGCATGACCTGGAACTACTCCACACCACACGAACCGGCTTCGGAAGAAGTGGCGATGGAGAGCAACGGTAAAGCGTTGGCCGACATTATCGACCCGGCAACAGGTGCAGTCATCGTTAAGAAAGGCCAACAGCTTAGCTCGTTCGCCCAACTGCGTGACGACGGCACCACTTCCAGCGGCTGTTGGATTTTTGCCGGTAGCTGGACGCCGGAAGGCAACCAGATGGCACGTCGCGATAACGCCGACCCATCAGGCCTTGGCAACACGCTGGGCTGGGCATGGGCGTGGCCGCTCAACCGACGCATTCTGTATAACCGCGCTTCCGCTGATCCGCAGGGGAATCCGTGGGATCCAAAACGTCAGATCCTGAAATGGGATGGGGCGAAATGGAGCGGGATGGATATTCCGGACTACAGCGCCGCCGCACCTGGCAGCAACGTTGGTCCGTTCATCATGCAGCCGGAAGGGATGGGACGCCTGTTTGCTATCGATAAGATGGCGGAAGGTCCGTTCCCGGAACACTACGAGCCGTTTGAAACGCCGCTGGGGACTAACCCGCTGCACCCGAACGTTATCTCTAACCCTGCCGCGCGCATCTTTAAAGGTGACGCGGAAGCACTGGGTAAAGCAGATAAATTCCCGTACGTCGGTACGACCTATCGTCTGACCGAGCACTTCCACTACTGGACCAAGCATGCGCTGCTCAATGCCATCGCACAGCCGGAACAGTTTGTGGAAATTGGCGAGAAGCTGGCGAATAAGCTCGGTATCTCTCATGGCGATACCGTCAAAGTCTCCTCTAACCGCGGCTACATTAAAGCCAAAGCAGTGGTGACTAAACGTATTCGCACGCTGAAGGCCAACGGTCAGGATATCGACACCATCGGTATTCCGATTCACTGGGGCTACGAAGGTGTGGCGAAAAAAGGCTTTATCGCTAACACGTTAACGCCATTCGTCGGTGATGCGAACACGCAGACGCCGGAATTTAAGTCCTTCCTCGTGAACGTGGAAAAGGTGTAACGGAGACGACCTATGGCTTATCAATCGCAAGACATCATTCGTCGTTCCGCCACTAACGGTTTCACCCCCGCGCCTCAGGCGCGGGACCATCAGGAAGAGGTGGCGAAGCTTATCGACGTCACCACCTGTATCGGCTGTAAAGCGTGTCAGGTGGCGTGTTCAGAATGGAACGACATCCGTGATGAAGTGGGCAACAACGTTGGGGTGTACGACAACCCAGCTGATTTGACCGCTAAATCCTGGACGGTAATGCGCTTCTCAGAAGTGGAACAAAACGACAAACTGGAGTGGCTTATCCGCAAGGATGGCTGTATGCACTGTGCCGATCCGGGCTGCCTGAAGGCGTGTCCGGCTGAAGGTGCAATCATTCAGTATGCCAACGGTATCGTCGACTTCCAGTCCGAGCAGTGTATCGGCTGTGGCTACTGTATCGCAGGCTGTCCGTTCGACGTGCCGCGCCTCAACCCGGAAGACAACCGCGTCTACAAATGTACGCTGTGCGTTGACCGTGTCGTGGTCGGGCAAGAACCGGCCTGCGTGAAAACCTGCCCAACCGGCGCGATTCATTTCGGTACTAAAGAGTCGATGAAAACGCTGGCAGGCGAGCGTGTGGCGGAGCTGAAAACGCGTGGTTACGAAAACGCGGGTCTGTACGATCCGGCAGGCGTTGGCGGTACGCACGTCATGTACGTATTGCACCATGCTGACAAGCCGAATCTGTATCACGGCCTGCCGGAGAACCCGGAAATCAGCGCCACCGTGAAATTCTGGAAAGGCATCTGGAAACCTCTCGCAGCCGTCGGCTTTGCAGCGACATTTGCGGCCAGTATCTTCCACTACGTCGGTGTAGGCCCAAACCGCACGGAAGAGGAAGAAGACAACCTGCATGAAGAAAAAGACGAGGTGCGCAAATGAAACGACGTGACACCATCGTGCGCTACACGGCGCCGGAACGCATCAACCACTGGATCACCGCCTTCTGCTTCATTCTGGCGGCAGTGAGCGGGATGGGCTTTCTCTTCCCGTCTTTTAACTGGCTGATGCACATCATGGGCACTCCGCAACTGGCGCGAATTGTGCACCCGTTTGTCGGCGTGATCATGTTTGCCTCGTTTATCATCATGTTTTTCCGTTACTGGCACCACAATCTAATCAATCGGGATGATATCTTTTGGGCGAAGAATATTCGTAAGATTGTCGTCAACGAGGAAGTAGGTGACACGGGACGTTATAACTTCGGCCAGAAATGCGTATTCTGGGCGGCGATTATCTTCCTGGTCCTGTTGCTGGTGAGCGGAGTGGTCATCTGGCGTCCGTATTTTGCGCCTGCTTTCTCAATCCCGGTGATCCGATTCGCGTTAATGCTGCATTCATTTGCCGCAGTAGCGCTAATTGTGGTTATCATGGTGCACATTTACGCCGCCCTTTGGGTGAAAGGCACCATTACCGCGATGGTGGAAGGATGGGTTACCAGCTCATGGGCGAAGAAACATCACCCGCGCTGGTACCGTGAAGTCCGCCAGAAACAGGAAAAGTCATCTGAATGAGTATTCGCATAATCCCGCAAGATGAGCTGGAGAAGAGCGAGAAACGCACGGCGGATATGATTCCGCCGTTATTATTCCCCAGACTCAAAAATTTGTATAACCGCCGCGCTGAGCGCCTGCGCGAGCTGGCCGAGAACAACCCGCTGGGCGACTACCTGCGCTTTGCCGCGCTGATCGCCCACGCGCAGGAAGTGGTGCTGTACGACCATCCGCTGCAGATGGATCTGACCGCGCGCATCAAAGAAGCGAACGATCAGGGTAAACCGCCGCTGGATATCCACGTCCTGCCACGCGACAAGCACTGGCAAAAGCTGCTGCAGTCGTTGATTGCTGAGCTGAAGCCAGAGATGAGCGGTCCCGCGTTAGCGGTGATCGAGAATCTGGAAAAAGCCTCAGAGCAGGAACTGGAGCTAATGGCCAGCGCGCTGTTTGCCTCTGATTTTGCCTCCGTCAGCAGCGACAAAGCACCGTTCATATGGGCTGCCCTGTCGCTCTACTGGGCGCAGATGGCAAGCCTGATCCCCGGCAAAGCCCGTGCGGAATACGGTGAACAGCGTCAGTACTGCCCGGTGTGTGGTTCAATGCCGGTCTCCAGCATGGTGCAAATCGGTACCACCCAGGGTCTGCGTTATCTGCATTGCAACCTGTGCGAAACCGAGTGGCACGTGGTGCGCGTGAAGTGCAGCAACTGCGAACAGAGCCGTGATTTGAACTACTGGTCACTGGATAACGAACAGGCGGCAATCAAAGCTGAAAGCTGCGGCGACTGCGGGACTTACCTGAAGATTCTCTATCAGGAAAAAGACCCGAAAGTCGAAGCCGTGGCCGACGATCTCGCCTCACTGATGCTGGACGCGCATATGGAGCAAGAGGGCTTTGCCCGCAGCTCCATCAACCCATTCCTGTTCCCGGGTGAAGGGGAGTAAGTTCTTCGCACTACCGGGCGGCGTAAGTCGCCCGGGTTATAATGTATACGGTGTGACCACACCGGATAGGCCTGCAAAATCCTTAGTATTTCGCGTAACCAGCGTAAGACGATGAATCTGTGCTGTTGCCAAAATAATGGCATCCGGCAATTTCATCCCATATTCCTGTCTGATACTCACGCTTCGTTCAGCAATATCCTGTGAAACGCCGATCACGTTAAAAGCACCTAGCGCAACACGAGTACGGGCTTCCTGATGGTATTTTTTTGCACCCACCATCACCTCCATCCATGTAATGAGGCTGATTGCATTCTGCGGCGGCCATGTTTCTATCGCTAGTTTTGCTTCATTTCTCCCACTAAACAGATCGATGAGGATGTTGGTATCAAAAAGCGCGGATCCTTTGACCATTACCATTCCTCACGGAGTTTACGCTGGTATTCAACACCATCTTCCTCACAGCCTTGCCACAGCCCAAGAGCACGTGAAATTGTGGTTTCAGCCTGATCCTGCCTCTCAAGATACTGTTCAACGGCCTCCCGTAAAAGTTCTGCTCGCGGCAGGTTGCGCTGCACCTTGAGATCATCAAGACGTTTAATCACTTCATCTGATAAATCGAGTAAAATTCTGCCCATATCCATCCCAGCCATCATACTCATATATACCTCAAGTATATCATCAGCGATTAATTTCCACACAACATACACCTGAAAAAAGCGAGAAAATAGCCTCCACGCGAACGATTTTTACTTTTGCGAGCCGCTTTCCAGAATCATACCCACCCCTATTTTTCCCATTTTCATTCTTAGTAATCCAGGTTATAAACCTGTATATCCATACAGATAAGAGTATTTAAAAATGGCACTGGAAAGCGGGATTGCGCAGTTAGTTGAGGCATTTATCGCGGCGGGACGCCCTTCTTCCCGTGAGCAGAATATTGATGACCGGAGAGCGGCCTATATTGCCAGTACGGCGCTGGCCGGAGAAACTGAAACCCGCGTACAGGCTGAAGATATTGAACTCGATGCCATGGCATTTCGCGTTATTTCGCCGCGGGGCAGCACGGGAAATCTCCCCTGCGTTATCTATTATCACGGCGGCTGCTTTGTCAGCGGTGGATTTGCCACACATGATAACCAGCTAAGGCAACTCGCCAGGTACAGCGGCTGTCGGATCATTGCGGTGCAGTATCGCCTCGCACCAGAGCATACCTTCCCGGCAGCACATAACGATGCTGAAACCGGGGCCAATATCATCTGGAAGTATGCCCAGAAACTGGGAGTAGACCGGGACAACATTACGCTTGCTGGCGACAGCGCAGGTGGACACCTGGCGCTGGTCACCGCACTACGCCTGAAAGCTGTCAGGCAATGGCAACCTGCACAGCTTATGCTGATCTACCCGATGCTGGACGCAACTGCCAGCTTTGCGAGCTATGACCATAATGGACGGGATTACATTATCACCCGCGATACACTGCTTTCGGGCTACGAAATGTATATGCCGAAAACCGATCCATTACATCCCGAAGTCAGCCCACTCTGGCGCAAAGACTTCAACGGTTTACCGCCCACGCACATCATTACTGCCGAATTCGACCCACTGCGAGATGAGGGTGAAGCCCTGTATCAACGGTTCCTGGAGCAAGGCGTGGAGTGCTCTTGCCAACGCTATCTCGGCGTTATCCACGGTTTTTTCCAGTTGGCAGGGGTGAGCCCGGCGGCACGAAATGTGATGCGAGATGTGGCCTGGCGGCTTGGCCAATAAGGATGTTCATGAGTTCTGAAATTAAGGAAGATACCCGTCAATACAATCATCGACAGCATGCGATTTTTATCAAAATGCGGATTATGGCATTTTCATAATCCGCATTTTACATCAGCAAATGAACCCAACATTACATTTTAGCCAGAGGACCTACTCTTCCTCGTTACCGCCTTCTTCATATGCGCCAAACGGTTTCGCAGGTAGCACAATGTAAGTACCTTCAAACACGACGCCCGGTGTGTCATCGCCAAACACCCCGACCTGCATCTGAACTCGCGCCTTGCGACCTCTTGCCAGGCGGTCGAGGTCACCGCTCAACGACCCCAGATCGGCAATAGCAGTTGGTTTCCCGGTGATCGGCCTGCTGTATCGGATATGCGCGTCGGCCAGGATTATTGTCCCACCCAGATGACGCTCGCGCAGCATCAGCCAGATAAGTCCCCAGCCCGTTAGCGTAGCCAGTGAAAACAGGCTACCGGCAAACAGGGTATGGTGCGGATTCTGATTGCCTGTCTCGGGCATCGTGGTGATAAATTTCTGCCCAGTGTACTGCTGAATGCGTACGCCCATTTTCTCACTCAATGGAATATGTTCGTACCAGGCTTGTTGTAGCTGTCCGCACCAGTCCCCGCGATGGAGAATATCGTCCAGCGTCGCAATGGGCTTAATCATCAAAAAGTGGCGCACCGGCGTGGTTTGCGGCGTGGTGATTTCTCCCTGGCTCACAAAACCGAGCTTGGCGAAAAATTCGACCGCATCTTCACGGGCACTACAGGTTACGCGTTTGACCCCTTCCTGACGCGCCACAGACTCCAGAGTCATCGCCATCAGCGTGCCCAACCCTTTCTCTTGCACGGAGGGGTCTACGGCCATAAAGCGTATGGAAGCTTCGTTATCCGCATTGATATACAGACGCCCTACCGCAACCAGATTCCCCTCTTCGTCCACCACCATCTGGTGATGCGCCATCGCGTCCCATGCATCCCGTTCGGAGCCTTTTGGCTGGTGCAATGGTTTACGCAGCATCTCCCAGCGAAACTGGTAGTAGCGCTCCAATTCTTCTTCTGTTTGCGGTACTCGAAGGTGATACATAGTCGTATTCTCTCTTGTTGTCCGCGGCCATACCGGTAGCTGGTTCATACTTGTAACCAGAACGTCACCGGGCCATCATTAACCAGTGAAACCTGCATATCCGCAGCGAATCGACCAGTTTGCGTATTCATTTCCTGTTGGCGGCAACGCTCAACAAAGTACTCATACAGCGCTTCTGCACGCTCGGGCGCTGCGCCTTTCGAAAACCCCGGGCGCATGCCACGCTCGGTATCTGCCGCCAGCGTAAACTGTGAAACCACCAGTACACTCCCCCCTGATTGCTGCACATTAAGGTTCATTTTGCCTTCGGCATCGCTAAAGATTCGATAACCGAGTACACGCTCGCACAGGCGATTCGCTTTCTGTTCGTCATCATCCCTTTCGACACCTAACAGGACCAAAAGTCCTGGGCCAATTTCACCCGTCACCTCACCCTCCACGGTGACGCTGGCACGGGTTACGCGCTGAATTAATGCAATCATGGTTGCTCTGCTTCTTCTTCTTTTGCGGCTTGTTTAAGTTTGCGGTATTCCCCGAGAGTGACAGTTATTTCCGCGCCTAGCAAGACGATACACCAGGTCCAGTATACCCAGACAAATAAAATAGGGATCACCGCCAGAACACCGTAAATGAGCTGATAAGACGGAAACATCGTGATATAGAGCGCAAATCCTTTCTTTCCGGCTTCGAACAACACAGCAGCCACAAAGGCACCAATAACCGCATCACGGTTGGGTACACGCGTAGTCGGTACGATGCTGTAAAGCAGCCAGAACGAGAGCCAGGAAAGCACCAGCGGGAAAATACGCAGGACGTTATCAATCACCGTGTTGAGATCGCTGGCCCAGCGCAATGACAACAGATAAGAGCTGATCGCCAGACTGGCCCCCGCCAACAGCGGCCCCAGCGTTAAAATCATCCAGTAGACGGCGAAAGAGTAAACTTTAGGGCGAGTACGCTTACTGCGCCAGATAGTATTCAACGCATTATCGATGGCGTACATCAACAATAACGCTGTGACAATCAGCCCGCATGCCCCAACGGCCGTCATTTTGTTCGAGTTGGCGACAAACTGTTCGATATAACGCTGAATGACGTCTCCCGTCGCCGGGATAAAGTTTGCGAAAATAAAATGACGTAACTGGACACTGACGTCGGAAAACATCGGAAATGCGGCGAAAAGCGCAAATACGACGGCAATAAGCGGCACTAATGAGAGCAATGAAACATAGGCAAGATTCCCTGCCAGCGTCGTCATGTTGTCCTCATCAATCCGCTGCCATAATAGCTTCAGCCAGTCTCGTACAGGACGCGTATGATGCCTGGCTTGCTGCTGAACATTTTTTAGCATAACAACGTCGCGAAATAGTCAGGAATGGTCTTTTTATCGACGACCTGGATACTGGTGATCCCTAACCGGTTAGCCCCTTCAATATTATCGGCGTTATCGTCAAAAAAGACCGCATCGTGCGCAGAAAAACCTTCAGACTGCAGGACGTGCTGGTAAATCCGCGCTTCCGGTTTACGCATGCCCAGTTCCTGGGAAAGGTAAATATGGTCAGCAGCCTGACGGATCTCGGGATATTCATCCGGCCAAAACGTGGTGTGCAGGCGGTTGGTATTCGACAAGACGACCACCCGATGCCCCTGCTCACGCAGCTTTTGCATGATGTCGATGACCTCAGGGCGCAAGGCGACAAAAACGGCCTGCCAGCCGTGAGAGAACTGCTCGTAACTTAGCGGCAGCGCCATCTCATGACATAGCGCCTCGGCAAAGGCTTCATCCGTTATTTCACCTCGCTCGTGCTGGTGAAAAGCCTCCCCCATGGTGAAACTTTGCTTTAGCGAAGCCAACGGTACACGACTTAGATCGCTCCATGTGCCCAACACGCGGTTGAAGTCAATATCGACAATCACATTACCCAAATCAAAGATATAGAGCATGCCCTTCTCCTTATTCGCCGTGGATGAATAACTGTAGCGGGAAAGGAGAAGTTTGACTATGCGAGAGTGATGGCTGCGAAGTTATCGGGCCATCATTGGGAAGAATTACACGGCCAGAGCATCATCCTGTGAAGGACTCACCTGCACAATTTCAACCTGCTGTGACTGGAGTAAATTGTGCAATGCCGGACCTGGGTATTCATCAGTAAACAGCGCAGTCACCTGAGACACGTTACCAATTTCTACCGCGGCAGAAGCCGTATATTTCGTATGATCCGCTGCCAGCAGAATGTGTCTTGAATGGGACATCATCGTTTTCACTACGCTGGCTTCATTGACATCAAACTCCAGCAGTGCGCCATCACTTTCGATCGCACCAACGCTGGTAACCAGGTAGTCGGCCCGAAAATCAGCCACAAATGCTGAAGCAGAAGGGCCAATGATGCCGCTGTTGTGCGGGCGTAACGTTCCACCTGGTACCATAACTTCAAAACGTGGGTTGTTATACAGAATGTGCGCCACGCGTAGGCTGTTGGTAATAATGCGCAAATGATTATGGTTTAACAGCGCGCGGGCCACCTGCTCAACGGTGGTGCCAATGGTAATAAACACCGTTGATCCATCGGGAATGTAGTCAGCCACCGCTTCCGCGATGGCCTTCTTCTCTTCCGTCCAGGAAACTTCACGCTGCTCAAACGCCGTATTCACCACGCTGGAGGCTCTGCCCGCGCCACCATGATGACGCGTAATTAATCCCTGCTCGCTGAGTTTACGAATATCACGACGCACAGTTTGCGTGGACACGTCCAGCAGGCTCGCCAGCTCGTCGATATTCATATAACCGCGCTCGCTGATCAGCATCAACAGCTGATCGTGCCGCGGGTTACCGGTCAGTTCGGTAAGACTCATGAAATTTCCTCGAAAAACCATTGCCCTGGCATTTTATACAAAAAGTGACAGAAAAGATCGGGTTTGATCACAGTCAGGGATTCCGGCCCTTCCTCCCGGGCGAGTGCATTTTAACGCAGCAACCCCACTGGCAAACCTGACGGCCTCTTCTGGAGCATCGCCACCCGCCAGGCTGAATGCGAGCGCACCGTGGAAAACATCCCCAGCTCCCGTAGTATCCACAACATCGACTTTAAATCCAGATTGATGCTGCAACGTATTATTTTTTATCCAGTCACAGCCTTCGCTCCCTCGTGTCACATAGACATGACCATTTGTGAGCGTTTTTGCTTGTTTAAGTCCAGCTTCAGAATCATTTATCCCGGTTAAACGCGCCAGACCCGGTTCAGAGAACGCCGCATGATCGCTCAACGCCACCAGCTCACTGATATCTTGTGGCGTGACGTCACCATCCAGTACCGTCATCACTCCCGCCCGACGCGCCAGCGTGAACGCCTGCCTGGCGCCTTCGTGCCAGCGAACATCCGCCAACACCACATCCCACTGGGAAAAATCGATCTCATTCAGCCAGGCAGCATCCGGCAGTAAATCCGGGCTGGGATAGTTAACGATAATCCGTTCTCCTTGCGCATCAACCATAATTGCCGATTGCGAAGACTTTGCCCCCGCATAGCGCCGGGTGTAACGGGTGTTTACCCCCAGGGATTCCAGCTCCGCCAGCAGGCTATTTCCGGTGTCGTCATCGCCCACACGGCCAACAAAGTCCACCTGCGCGCCCAGCTTCGCTGCAGCCACTGCGGCCGTTGCAGCAGGCCCGCCGCCCACTTCCGTATAACGCTTCGCCACATACTTACCTCCTTCGGTCGGTAAACCTTCCACGTAATAGATGCGATCCATCACGGCAATACCTACACAAGCAATACGAATCATGGTCATTCCTTAGGCGTTTCAAGATGGGATCATTTTAATTTCACAAAATGTTTAAAAAGTGACGGCTGTCAATTTTTTGACCATAAATTACAAATACGATCAAAAACAGACAAAAACAAACGACCTTAAATGACAAAAAATGACATCCACGTCTCAGGAGAACGTTATGGCAGTTATAGCATTTATCGGATTAGGTCAGATGGGTTCACCCATGGCGAGCAACTTGCTGAAGCAGGGTCATCAACTCAGCGTCTTTGACGTTAACCCGGATGCCGTTCAGCGCCTGGTGGAAAAAGGAGCTCAACCTGCCAGTAGCCCGGCTCAGGCAGTAAAAGGGGCAGAATTTGTCATCACAATGCTGCCAAACGGCGATCTGGTGCGCAGCGTACTGTTCGGTGAGCAGGGTATCTGCGAAAACCTCTCCCCGCAGGCATTAGTGATTGATATGTCGACTATTCACCCACTGCAAACCGACAAACTGATCGCCGATATGCGTGACAAAGGCTTCGACATGATGGATTGCCCGGTTGGACGTACCTCCGATCACGCTATCGCAGGAACGCTGTTGCTGCTGGCAGGTGGAACGGCACAGCAGGTAGAACGCGCCACACCGGTTCTGATGGCGATGGGTAATGAATTGATCAACGCAGGCGGCCCCGGTATGGGCATTCGCGTCAAGCTCATCAACAACTACATGAGCATCGCGTTAAACGCCTTGTCTGCTGAAGCCGCCGTGTTGTGCGAAGCGCTCGGCCTCTCCTTCGATGTGGCCTTGCAAGTCATGAGCGGCACTCCCGCCGGGAAAGGCCACTTCACTACCTCCTGGCCGAACAAAGTGCTGAAAGGCGATCTTTCCCCGGCTTTTATGATCGATTTAGCTCACAAGGATCTTGGCATCGCGCTGGACGTTGCCAACCAACTACATGTGCCGATGCCGCTCGGTGCCGCCTCCCGCGAAGTCTATAACCAGGCACGCGCCGCTGGCCGTGGCCGGGAAGACTGGACGGCCATTCTTGAACAGGTTCGCGCATCCGCCGGGCTAAATAAACACACAGATAAGTAAGGACTGAACAATGACGAAGTACACCCTGAAAGATATCACCCGAGCTTCCGGCGGTTTTGCCATGCTGGCGGTCGATCAGCGCGAAGCCATGCGCTTAATGTTTGCCGCTGCGGGTGCAAAATCCCCGGTCAATGACAGCGTGCTGACCGATTTCAAAGTCAATGCGGCAAAGATCCTGTCCCCCTATGCCTCCGCCATTCTGGTCGATCAGCAGTTCTGCTACCGCCAGGTTGTAGAGCAAAACGCGGTAGCCAAAAACTGCGCCATGATTGTGGCCGCTGATGAGTTTATTCCGGGTAACGGAATTCCGGTCGATAGCGTAGTGATTGATAAAAAAATCAACCCGCAGGCTGTGAAGCAAGATGGCGCCAAGGCTCTCAAATTGCTGGTGCTGTGGCGTAGCGATGAAGATGCCCAACAGCGTCTTGATATGGTGAAAGAATTTAATGAGTTATGCCATTCCAATGGACTGCTGAGCATCATCGAGCCGGTTGTTCGCCCACCGCGTCGTGGCGATAAGTTCTGCCGTGAACAGGCCATCATCGATGCCGCGAAAGAGCTGGGCGACAGCGGTGCCGATCTCTACAAGGTCGAAATGCCGCTGTACGGCAAAGGAACCCAACAGGAATTGCTTAGCGCCTCTCAGCGCCTGAATGAAAACATCAACATGCCGTGGGTCATTCTCTCCTCTGGTGTGGATGAAAAACTGTTCCCACGCGCGGTCAGCGTAGCAATGACCGCAGGCGCATCCGGCTTCCTGGCCGGGCGTGCGGTCTGGTCATCCGTCGTGGGTCTGCCGGATACCGAACTGATGCTGCGTGATGTTTCCGCACCGAAGTTGCAGCGTCTGGGCGATATCGTCGACGAAATGATGGCCCGCCGCTAATAGAGGATCAAAGCATGAAATGGTTTAACACCTTAAGCCACAACCGCTGGCTGGAACAAGAAACCGATCGCATCTTTAACTTTGGTAAGAACGCGGCGGTGCCCACCGGGTTTGGTTGGTTAGGAAACAGTGGTCAGGTCAGAGCGGATATGGGAACGCATCTGTGGATCACCGCCCGCATGCTGCACGTCTATTCCGTTGCCGCCTCCATGGGTCGCCCAGGTGCATATCAACTCGTAGACCACGGCATTAAGGCGCTGAACGGCGCGCTACGCGACACACGCTACGGCGGTTGGTACGCCTGCGTCAATGACGAAGGCGTGATGGATGCCTCCAAGCAGGGTTATCAGCATTTCTTCGTTTTACTTGGCGCGGCAAGCGCGGTCACTACCGGTCATCCACAGGCCAGAAAATTGCTGGATGACGCCATCGAGGTGATTGAGAAGTACTTCTGGAGCGAAGACGAACAAATGTGCCTGGAGTCCTGGGACGAAGCCTTCAGCCAGACAGAAGATTATCGCGGCGGCAACGCTAACATGCACGCGGTCGAGGCTTTCCTGATCGTGTATGACGTTACTCATGACCGTAAATGGCTCGATCGCGCACTGCGTATCTCTTCGGTGATTATTCACGACGTGGCCCGTAGCGGGGAGTACCGCGTCAATGAACACTTCGATTCACAGTGGAACCCAATCCGCGATTACAACAAGGACAACCCAGCTCACCGTTTCCGCGCCTACGGTGGCACGCCGGGTCACTGGATCGAGTGGGGCCGCCTGATGCTGCATCTGCATGCTGCGCTGGAAGCTCGCTTTGAAACGCCTCCTGCCTGGCTGCTGGAAGATGCAAAAGGACTTTTCCACGCCACTATCCGCGACGCCTGGGCACCGGACGGCGCAGACGGTTTTGTCTATTCGGTGGATTGGGACGGCAAACCGATCGTTCGCGAAAGAGTGCGCTGGCCGATAGTCGAAGCGATGGGTACCGCCTACGCCCTGTACACCCTCACAGGCGACAGCCAGTACGAAGCCTGGTACCAGAAATGGTGGGATTACTGCATCACCTACCTGATGGATTACGAGACCGGTTCATGGTGGCAGGAGCTGGACACCGATAACAAGGTGACCACCAAAGTCTGGGACGGCAAGCAGGATATTTATCACCTGCTGCACTGCCTGGTGATCCCACGTCTGCCGCTGGCTCCGGGCCTTGCTCCGGCTGTTGCCGCCGGTCTGCTGGATATCAACGCTAAATAAGTAACAAGGTGGGCTGCCATGCATAGCGGTGGAAAAACCATTCATCTTCAGGCCGGACACTACCAGGCGAAAATCGTCACGGTTGGCGCTGGGCTAGCAGAATTGACGCACCGTGGGCGTCATATCGTTATTCCCCACAAACCGGAAGAAATGCCACTGGCACACTTGGGGAAAGTGTTAATCCCCTGGCCAAACCGCGTTGTAGACGGCAGCTATCACTATAACGGCAAGGATTACCAGCTTGCCGTTAACGACTCGGTTTCACATACCGCCATTCATGGGTTACTGGCCTGGCGGGACTGGCAGATTAACCAGCAGTCGGCATCGGAAGTGTCGCTGACGATTTTTCTGCCGTCTTCTTATGGTTATCCCTTCGCGCTGGTTTCAGAGGTGATTTACCGACTGGAGGCAACCCGTGGACTGCACGTTTTTATCCGCACACAGAATGTGGGTGATGAAATCGCGCCGTATGGCGCGGGAGCACATCCCTATTTGACCTGCAATCTGCAACCCATTGATGACTGTGAATTAACACTCCCGGTGATTGAAGAAACATGTGATGAACGATATTTCACCACGCCGCAACGCATTGCGCAGACCGCTATCGATCATACGTTCAGGACTATGCCACCTGACGCTGAGTGGGAAGTCAGGATGACCAGCCCATCGCAAAACATGTCCACTTTTTTACGCAGCCACCAGCCCTGGTTGCAAGTGTATACCGGCGAAAAATTAGCACGGCGTGGCCTGGCGGTTGAACCGATGACCTGCCCGCCAGACGCCTTTAACTCCGGAATTAGCCTGATTCATCTCGCGCCCGGAGAACAACATCAGATGCATTTTTTAATCGGCAGTGAATAACAGATTTCCGACAAATTACCGAATTACCCTATTTTTACGGAGACGACAATGAATTCGCTACAACAACGGTCAACCGCCATAGAACTCACATCATTACCTGATGGATTTGCTTTAACGTACCACCAGCGCCTGATTTTACGCCACAGCACAGAAACGCCCTGCCTGTGGGTCGGCGCTGGCGTTGCCGACATTGACATGTTTCGCGGCAACTTCAGCATTAAAGACAGGCTCAATGAGAAGATTGCTCTGACTGGCGCCACGGTAAGCGAGTCCCCAGACGGCTGGCGGGTGCATTTCAGCCGCGGTGATACCATCAACGCCACGCTGCATATTTCCACCGATGAACAGGGTCGCCTGAAGCTGGATCTGCACAACGGCGATCTCAACCATAACCGCATCTGGCTGCGTCTGGCCGCCAGGGCGGACGATCATATTTACGGCTGCGGCGAACAGTTCTCTTATTTCGACTTACGCGGTAAGCCGTTCCCGCTGTGGACCAGTGAACAGGGCGTGGGCCGAAACAAAAACAGCTATGTCACCTGGCAAGCCGACTGTAAAGAGAACGCCGGTGGCGACTACTACTGGACCTTCTTCCCACAGCCGACCTTCGTCAGCACGCAGAAGTACTACTGCCACGTTGATAACAGTTGCTATATGAATTTCGACTTCAGCGCGCCGGAGTATCACGAACTGGCGCTGTGGGAGGACAAAACCACCCTGCGCTTTGAGTGCGCTGATACCTACATCTCTCTGCTGGAAAAACTGACTGCGCTGTTAGGACGCCAGCCGGAGCTGCCGGACTGGATCTACGATGGCGTCACGCTCGGTATTCAGGGCGGTACTGAGGTTTGCCAGAGCAAACTGGACACCATGCGTAACGCAGGCGTGAAAGTAAACGGCATCTGGGCGCAGGACTGGTCCGGGATCCGCATGACCTCCTTTGGCAAGCGCGTGATGTGGAACTGGAAGTGGAACAGCGACAATTATCCGCAGTTGGATAGCCGTATTAAGCAATGGAAAGAAGAAGGCGTGCAGTTCCTCTCCTACATCAACCCGTATGTTGCCAGCGATAAAGATCTCTGTGCCGAAGCGGCCAAACACGGTTATCTGGCGAAAGATGCATCCGGCGGCGATTACCTCGTAGAGTTTGGCGAGTTTTACGGCGGCGTGGTCGATCTGACCAACCCGGAAGCCTACGACTGGTTCAAAGAGGTCATCAAGAAAAACATGATCGAACTGGGCTGCGGCGGCTGGATGGCAGATTTTGGCGAATACCTGCCGACAGATACGTATCTGCACAACGGCGTCAGCGCCGAGATCATGCACAACGCCTGGCCCGCACTGTGGGCGAAATGTAACTACGAAGCGCTACAGGAGACCGGCAAACTCGGCGAGATCCTGTTCTTTATGCGTGCGGGTTACACCGGCAGCCAGAAATACTCCACCATGATGTGGGCGGGCGATCAGAACGTGGACTGGAGCCTTGACGACGGTCTGGCTTCCGTCGTTCCTGCAGCGCTGTCGCTGGCGATGACCGGTCACGGTCTGCACCACAGCGATATCGGCGGCTACACCACCCTGTTTGACATGAAACGCAGCAAAGAACTGCTGCTGCGCTGGTGTGACTTCAGCGCCTTCACGCCGATGATGCGTACCCACGAGGGTAACCGCCCAGGCGATAACTGGCAGTTTGATGGTGATGCTGAAACCATCGCCCACTTTGCACGAATGACCGCCGTGTTTACCACCCTGAAACCGTATCTCAAACAGGCCGTCGCGCAAAACAGCGCTACCGGTCTGCCGGTGATGCGCCCGCTGTTCCTGCATTACGAAGACGATGCGCGTACCTATACCCTGAAATATCAGTATCTGCTGGGACAAGATCTTTTGGTCGCGCCGGTTCACGAGCAAGGCAAGTCCGACTGGACCCTGTATCTGCCGGAAGATAGCTGGATAAATGTCTGGACCGGGGAAACCTATCAGGGCGGTGAAATTACCGTGGATGCGCCGATTGGCAAGCCTCCGGTGTTTTATCGCGCGAAGAGTGAATGGGCGTCACTGTTTGCCACTTTACGCAACATCTAATACGGCTCGCCCGTGGGGAGACTCACGGGCACATGGAGAATAATAATGAGTCAGACTTCTTCTAATCCGGCAACCCTACGCTTGCCGTTCAAAGAAAAACTCGCCTATGGGATGGGTGATTTAGGTTCCAATATCCTGCTGGACATAGGTACGCTCTATTTACTCAAGTTTTATACCGATGTTCTTGGTTTACCTGGAACTTATGGCGGTATCATTTTCCTTATCGCCAAGTTTTTTACCGCGTTTACCGATATGGGGACTGGGATTATGCTCGACTCGCGCCGCAAAATCGGCCCGAAAGGCAAATTCCGCCCGTTCGTTCTGTATGCCGCATTTCCAGTGACGCTGCTGGCGATTGCGAACTTTGTCGGTACACCATTTGAAGTCACCGGTAAAACGGTGATGGCAACGGTACTGTTTATGCTGTACGGACTGTTCTTCAGTATGATGAACTGCTCTTACGGTGCGATGGTCCCCGCGATCACCAAAAACCCGGACGAACGCGCCTCGCTGGCTGCCTGGCGACAGGGCGGAGCCACTCTTGGCCTGCTGCTGTGCACCGTCGGTTTTGTGCCAGTAATGAACCTGATCGAAGGCAACTCACAGTTGGGCTATATCTTCGCTGCCACCTTATTCTCTCTGTTCGGCTTGCTGTTTATGTGGCTGTGCTATGCCGGGGTTAAAGAACGCTACGTGGAGGTGAAACCCGTTGATGCCGCGCAAAAACCGGGATTGCTGCAATCCTTCCGCGCCATCGCAGGTAATCGCCCGCTGTTTATTCTGTGCGTTGCCAACCTTTGCACACTTGGCGCGTTTAACGTCAAGCTGGCGATTCAGGTCTATTACACCCAGTACGTACTGAACGACCCGATCCTCCTTTCCTGGATGGGCTTTTTCAGCATGGGCTGTATCTTCATCGGCGTCTTCTTGATGCCGGGAATGGTCAGACGTTTCGGCAAGAAAAAGGTCTACATCGGCGGTTTGTTGATTTGGGTCGCGGGCGATCTGCTGAACTACTTCTTTGGCGGCGGTTCCGTCAGCTTTGTCGCTTTCTCGTGCCTGGCGTTCTTCGGCTCAGCATTCGTCAACAGCCTGAACTGGGCGCTGGTCTCCGACACGGTGGAATATGGCGAATGGCGTACCGGCGTACGTTCGGAAGGAACGGTATACACCGGCTTCACCTTCTTTCGTAAAGTGTCACAAGCGCTGGCAGGATTCTTCCCCGGCTGGATGCTGACGCAAATCGGCTACGTCCCCAACGTGGTGCAATCTGCCAGTACGATCGAAGGGTTGCGTCAGCTGATCTTTATTTATCCCTGCGCGTTGGCGGTGATCACCATTGTAGCTATGGGCTGTTTCTACAACCTTAATGAGAAGATGTATGTCCGCATCGTTGAAGAGATAGAAGCGCGTAAACAAACCGTTTGATAATAATAATGAATAGCGCTCTACGGGGCGCTATTGAGGAGCGATTATGTCTTTTCATGATCCGCTAACGCTAAAACTGAGCCTGCGTGAAAAATTCGCCTACGGAGTGGGTGACTTCGGCTCAAATTTGATGCTGTGTATCGGCACACTGTATCTGCTTAAATTTTATACCGATGAACTAGGGATGCCGGCCTGGTACGGTGGGATTATCTTTTTGGTGGCGAAGTTCTTCACCGCCTTCACCGATATTCTGACCGGCGTGTTGCTGGACTCAAGGCGTAATATTGGCGCAAAGGGGAAATTCAGACCCTTTATTTTGTATGCGTCATTTCCTGTCGCCGTCGTCGCCAGCGCACAGTTTTTAGCGACAGGATTTACGCTAACAGTGAAAACGGGGCTGGCAACGGTGTTGTTCATGCTGTTCGGCCTGTTCTATAGCCTGATGAACTGTTCCTACGGCGCGATGGTGCCTGCAATTACTAAAAATCCACATGAACGCGCTCAGCTCGCCGCCTGGCGTCAGGGCGGCGCTACCGTAGGCCTGTTACTGTGTACCGTTGGCTTTATGCCGATTCAGGCGCTATTTGTCAGTTCGCCTTCGCTGGGGTATCTGATTGCCGCACTGCTCTTCTCTGTCTGCGGATTGTTCAGTATGTGGTGGTGCTTTAGCGGTGTGAAGGAACGCTATATCGAAATCGTGCCGGATCACCATAAACCCAGTATTCTCAAATCGTTCTGCGCCATTTTCCGTAACCCTCCACTACTGGTGCTATGTGTTGCCAACTTGTGCACGCTGGCGGCATTCAACATTAAGCTGGCAATTCAGGTGTATTACACCCAGTACGTGCTGAACGATATACATCTGCTGTCGTGGATGGGTTTCTTCAGCATGGGATGCATTCTGGTTGGGGTACTGCTGGTTCCCACAGCTGTAAAACGCTTCGGTAAAAAACAGGTTTACCTCGGCGGTCTGGCGCTATGGGCAATCGGCGATGTGCTGAACTTTTTCTGGGGCAGCACGTCATTTTTATTCGTGATGTTTTCTTGCATGGCCTTCTTCGGAACCGCTTTTGTTAACAGCCTGAACTGGGCGCTGGTTCCGGATACGGTCGATTATGGCGAATGGAAGACGGGGATCCGTGCGGAAGGCTCGGTATATACGGGTTATACCTTTTCGCGCAAAATTTCCGCGGCGCTCGCAGGCTTCCTGCCTGGGATTATGCTGACACAAATCGGTTATATCCCCAACATAGCCCAGAGCGATGCTACCCTGCTCGGTTTGCGTCAACTCATCTTTCTCTGGCCTTGCGGACTTGCAATTATTGCAGCACTCACAATGGGCTTCTTTTATAAACTCAACGAAACACGTTTTGCTTTTATTATTGAGGAAATCAGCCAACGGAAGAAAAACAACATCCAACCGGACCCTATTACCAATAAAAAGAATACCTCTGCTGTAAACGTATAAAAATAATAGCCGCCTATTCCATCCAAATGGATGGCGGCCTCCCTACGCTTAAAAAATGGATTTATCATGAAAAAATTAACGACAATAATTTTCTTATCCTCTGTGGTATCAACCTCTGCTTTCGCTGGAGCCTATGTAGAAAACCGCGAAGCATATAACCTGGCGTCCGATCAAATAGAGGTCATGATGCGCGTCGGCTATAACTCTGATATGGGTGCGGGCATCATGCTCACCAACACCTACACGATGCAACGCAAGGATGAGCTAAAACACGGCTATAACGAAATAGAGGGCTGGTATCCGTTATTTAAACCAACAGATAAATTAACAATCCAACCTGGCGGGCTAATAAACGATAAGAGTATTGGTTCTGGCGGCGCTGTTTATCTGGATGTTAACTATAAATTTACACCATGGTTTAATCTTACCGTGCGTAATCGATATAATCATAATAACTACAGTTCAACCGACCTGAACGGTGACCTGGATAATAATGATACCTATGAAATAGGTAACTACTGGAACTTTGCCATTACTGATAAATTTTCCTATACCTTTGAACCGCACTATTTTATGCGAGTCAATGACTTCAATAGCAGCAACGGAAAAGATCATCACTGGGAAATTACCAATACCTTTAAATATCGGATCAATGAACACTGGTTGCCCTACCTGGAATTACGCTGGTTAGATCGCAATGTTGAACCCTATCATCGCGAACAAAACCAGATTCGTGTTGGGGCAAAGTATTTCTTCTGATACTGCTGATGATAAAAAAAGCCGCTGATAATCAGCGGCTTTTTTATGCTTACCTGAGAAAGAGCGTTAATTACTCTTCTTTCGCGCCACGCATTGCACGGCGACGATCGTTTTCAGTCAGGTGACGCTTACGAATACGGATAGAGGTTGGAGTAACTTCTACCAGTTCGTCGTCATCGATGAATTCCAGAGCCTGCTCCAGAGTCATCTTAACCGGCGGAACCAGAACCGTTGCTTCGTCAGTACCGGACGCACGCATGTTGGTCAGTTTCTTACCGGTCAGGCAGTTTACAGTCAGGTCGTTAGAGCGGCTGTGAATACCGATGATTTGGCCTTCGTAAACTTCAGCACCGTGACCCAGGAACAGCTTACCGCGGTCCTGCAGGCTGAACAGTGCGAACGCAACTGCTTTACCCTGGCCGTTGGAGATCAGTACGCCGTTCTGACGCTGACCCACATCACCCGCACGAACATCGTCGTAGTGGCTGAAGGTGGAGTACAGCAGACCGGTACCGGAAGTCATGGTCATGAATTCTGAACGGAAGCCGATCAGACCACGGCTTGGGATCACGTAGTCAAGACGTACGCGGCCTTTGCCATCTGGATTCATGTTTTTCAGGTCGCCTTTACGCTCACCCAGAGCCTGCATGACAGAACCCTGATGCTGCTCTTCGACGTCCAGCGTTACGTTTTCGAACGGCTCTTGTTTACGGCCATCGATTTCGCGGAAGATAACTTTCGGACGGGAAACCGCCATTTCGAAACCTTCACGACGCATGTTTTCAATCAGAACAGACAGGTGCAGCTCACCACGACCGGATACGCGGAACGCATCCGCATCTTCGGTTTCTTCAACGCGCAGCGCAACGTTGTGCACCAGCTCTTTGTTCAGGCGGTCAAGGATCTGACGAGAGGTAACATATTTACCTTCTTTACCACAGAACGGAGAGGTGTTTACGCAGAAGAACATGGTTACGGTCGGTTCATCAACGGACAGAGCCGGCAGCGCTTCGACGTTCTGCGGATCGCAGATGGTGTCGGAGATGTTCAGTTCGCCCAGACCGGTGATCGCGATGATATCGCCGGCTTCGGCAATATCGCTCTCGATACGTTCCAGACCCAGATGAGTCAGAACTTTACCGACTTTACCGTTACGGGTTTTGCCTTCGCTATCAATGATAGTGATCTGCTGGTTAGGTTTAACTTTACCGCGTTTAATGCGGCCGATACCGATTACGCCAACGTAGTTGTTGTAGTCCAGCTGAGAGATTTGCATCTGCAGCGGGCCATCAAGATCTACGTTCGGAGCCGGTACACGATCAACGATAGTCTGATACAGCGGAGTCATGTCTTCAGCCATATCTTCGTGATCCAGACCTGCGATACCGTTCAGCGCGGAAGCGTAAACGATCGGGAAGTCCAGCTGTTCGTCGGTAGCGTCGAGGTTAACGAACAGGTCGAATACCTGATCAACAACCCAGTCAGGACGCGCGCCAGGACGGTCAACTTTGTTGATAACAACAATTGGCTTAAGGCCATGGGCAAAGGCTTTTTTGGTCACGAAGCGCGTCTGCGGCATCGGACCATCCATTGCATCCACCACCAGCAGCACGGAGTCGACCATGGACATTACACGTTCAACTTCACCACCGAAGTCGGCGTGCCCCGGGGTATCAACGATGTTGATGCGGTAGTCATTCCATTTGATAGCGGTGTTTTTAGCGAGGATGGTAATCCCACGCTCTTTCTCCAAATCGTTGGAGTCCATCACGCGCTCTTGGGTTTCAGCACGTGCATCGAACGTACCGGATTGTTGGAGCAGCTTGTCTACCAGGGTCGTTTTACCATGGTCTACGTGCGCGATGATGGCGATGTTACGCAAATTTTCGATCACAACTTTGCCTCAGGCATTTTAGAAATAGCGCGTTATTGTACACGGATTAATCGCAGTACAAAACAGGATCACAAACATCCTCCGCAAACAAGTATTGCAGAGTTTCTTTGTGATCACATTCACGGAGCGTTAAAAGGGGTAATCTGACATGCTTTGCACCAATATGGTGCTTAATGTTCACATTAAAGCACTATAATGGTGCAATACAACCTTCATGGTGCAGCCCCTTTGCACGATAGTGCGCATGATAACGCCTTTTAGGGGCAATTTAAAAGTTGGCACAGATTTCGCTTTATATTTTTTACGGCGACACGGCCAATTTTTTGCAGAATTGAAGACTTCGTTACCACGACGACCATGACCAATCCGGGAGAGTAAGTATGTCCGCTGAACACGTTTTGACGATGCTGAACGAACACGAAGTGAAGTTTGTTGATTTGCGCTTCACTGATACCAAAGGTAAAGAACAGCACGTCACTATTCCTGCTCATCAGGTAAATGCCGAATTCTTTGAAGAAGGCAAAATGTTTGACGGCTCCTCAATCGGTGGCTGGAAAGGCATTAACGAATCAGACATGGTTCTGATGCCAGATGCGTCTACTGCACTCATCGACCCGTTCTATGAAGAGTCCACCCTGATCATCCGTTGCGATATCCTGGAACCTGGTACACTGCAGGGCTATGACCGCGACCCGCGCTCCATCGCAAAACGCGCTGAAGAGTATCTGCGTTCTACCGGCATCGCAGACACCGTTCTGTTCGGGCCAGAGCCAGAATTCTTCCTGTTTGACGACATCCGTTTCGGCGCGTCTATTTCCGGTTCCCACGTGGCAATCGATGACATCGAAGGCGCATGGAACTCCTCCACCAAATACGAAGGTGGTAACAAAGGTCACCGTCCTGGTGTGAAAGGCGGTTACTTCCCGGTTCCTCCGGTAGATTCTTCTCAGGACATCCGTTCTACCATGTGTCTGATCATGGAAGAGATGGGCCTGGTTGTTGAAGCGCATCACCACGAAGTGGCGACCGCTGGCCAGAACGAAATCGCGACCCGCTTTAACACCATGACCAAAAAAGCGGACGAAATTCAGATCTACAAATACGTCGTGCACAACGTTGCGCACCGTTTCGGTAAAACCGCGACCTTTATGCCAAAACCGATGTTCGGTGATAACGGTTCCGGTATGCACTGCCACATGTCCCTGTCCAAGAACGGCGTAAACCTGTTCTCTGGCGACAAATATGCGGGTCTGTCTGAGCAGGCGCTGTTCTACATCGGCGGTGTAATCAAGCACGCTAAAGCGATCAACGCCCTGGCTAACCCGACCACCAACTCCTATAAGCGTCTGGTCCCAGGCTACGAAGCGCCGGTAATGCTGGCTTACTCTGCCCGTAACCGTTCTGCTTCTATCCGTATTCCGGTTGTTGCTTCTCCGAAAGCGCGTCGTATTGAAGTGCGTTTCCCGGACCCGGCTGCTAACCCGTACCTGTGCTTCGCAGCACTGCTGATGGCTGGTCTTGACGGCATCAAGAACAAGATCCACCCGGGCGAAGCCATGGACAAAAACCTGTACGACCTGCCGCCGGAAGAAGCGAAAGAGATCCCACAGGTTGCTGGTTCTCTGGAAGAAGCACTGAAAGAACTGGATCTGGACCGTGAGTTCCTGACTGCAGGCGGCGTGTTCACCAATGAAGCGATCGATGCGTACATTACGCTGCGTCGCGAAGAAGATGACCGTGTGCGTATGACTCCGCACCCGGTAGAGTTTGAGCTGTACTACAGCGTTTAATCGTTTGAGTTGCCGTGGAACTTTTAGCCTGCTCAGGCAGGCTTGAGATCGATGGCGAATGATAGGACGCCTGATGGCGCAAGCTTATCAGGCCTACCGGTAACATCACCTTGTAGGCCGGATAAAGCAAAGCCGCCATCCGGCATCTGCGTTTGCCAGTCATCTGTAGCCCATCCCAGGATGGGCTTTTTTCTCCACTAACAACCTGCTTTCTCGCGCTTTTTTGATGTAAAAAGCTATAATGCACTAAATTGGTGCAACACTTTTCAGGAGACTGCTGAATGGCAACCGGCACGCTGCCCGATGCTGGGCAGATCCTCAATTCTTTAATCAACAGCATTTTGCTCGTCGACGATGAGCTGGCGGTACATTACGCCAACCCGGCGGCACAGCAGCTGCTCGCCCAAAGCTCCCGCAAACTGTTTGGTACACCGCTTCCCGATCTGTTGAGTTATTTCTCCTTAAACATCGGACTGATGCGAGAGAGCCTGGAAGCAGGCCAGGGCTTTACGGATAACGAAGTGACGCTGGTGATAGACAGCCACTCACATATCCTCTCAGTGACCGCTCAGAGGCTGCCTGATGGCCTTATCCTGCTGGAGATGGCGCCAATGGATAACCAGCGCCGTCTGAGTCAGGAGCAGCTCCAGCACGCCCAGCAGATTGCCGCCCGCGATCTGGTGCGCGGTCTGGCGCACGAAATCAAGAACCCTTTAGGTGGATTACGCGGCGCAGCGCAGCTACTCAGCAAAGCGCTTCCGGACCCGGCGCTGACCGAATATACCAAAGTCATTATTGAGCAGGCCGACCGCCTGCGTAATCTGGTCGACCGTCTGCTGGGACCACAACAACCTGGCATGCATGTCACTGAAAGTATTCACAAGGTGGCGGAGCGCGTGGTGGCGCTGGTCTCAATGGAGCTCCCGGAAAACGTCACGCTGATTCGTGATTACGACCCGAGTCTGCCCGAACTACTGCACGATCCGGACCAGATCGAGCAGGTTCTGTTAAACATCGTGCGCAATGCTTTGCAGGCGCTGGGAGCGGAAGGCGGTGAGATCATTCTGCGTACCCGCACCGCGTTTCAGCTCACGCTGCACGGCGTACGTTATCGCCTGGCGGCACGGATTGATGTTGAGGACAACGGTCCGGGTATTCCCTCGCATTTGCAGGACACGCTGTTCTACCCAATGGTCAGCGGTCGCGAAGGCGGTACCGGGCTTGGATTATCCATCGCCCGCAATTTAATTGATCAACATTCCGGCAAAATTGAATTTACCAGTTGGCCGGGTCATACCGAGTTCTCGGTTTACCTGCCTATCAGGAAATAAGGTGACGTTTATGCAACGAGGAATAGTCTGGGTCGTTGATGACGATAGTTCCATCCGTTGGGTGCTTGAACGTGCGCTCGCAGGGGCAGGGCTAAGCTGTACCACATTTGAAAGTGGTAAAGAGGTGCTGGACGCGCTGGCCAGCAAAACGCCTGACGTACTGTTGTCGGATATTCGCATGCCGGGCATGGACGGTCTGACGCTGTTAAAACAGATTAAACAGCGGCATCCGATGCTTCCGGTCATCATAATGACCGCGCACTCCGATCTGGATGCTGCCGTCAGCGCCTATCAGCAAGGGGCGTTTGATTATCTGCCCAAACCTTTTGATATTGATGAAGCCGTGGCGCTGGTCGAACGTGCCATCAGCCATTATCAGGAACAGCAGCAGCCGCGCAATGTTCAGATCAACGGCCCAACAACCGACATCATCGGCGAAGCGCCGGCAATGCAGGACGTCTTTCGCATTATTGGCCGCCTGTCCCGATCGTCAATCAGCGTATTGATTAACGGGGAGTCCGGGACCGGTAAAGAGCTGGTCGCCCATGCGCTGCACCGTCATAGCCCGCGCGTCAAAGCGCCGTTTATCGCCCTGAACATGGCGGCAATCCCAAAAGATTTGATCGAATCTGAGCTGTTTGGTCACGAGAAAGGCGCGTTTACCGGGGCGAATACCATTCGTCAGGGGCGCTTTGAACAGGCTGACGGCGGTACGCTGTTCCTCGATGAAATTGGCGATATGCCGCTGGACGTGCAAACGCGTTTATTGCGCGTATTAGCCGATGGACAGTTTTACCGCGTTGGCGGCTATGCGCCCGTGAAGGTGGACGTACGTATTATCGCCGCCACGCACCAGAATCTGGAACTACGCGTACAGGAAGGCAAATTCCGCGAGGACTTATTCCATCGTCTGAACGTCATCCGCGTGCATTTGCCGCCACTGCGTGAACGTCGGGAAGATATCCCACGTCTGGCGCGCCATTTCCTGCAGGAGGCCGCGCACGAACTGGGGGTTGAAGCCAAACAATTACACCCGGAGACCGAGGCGGCGCTGACCCGTTTGGCCTGGCCGGGTAACGTGCGTCAGCTTGAGAACACCTGCCGCTGGTTAACCGTCATGGCGGCCGGGCAGGAAGTACTGATTCAGGACTTACCAGCCGAGCTGTTTGAAACCACCGTGCCTGACGCACCGTCCCATATGCAGCCAGACAGCTGGGCAACCCTGTTGGCACAGTGGGCAGACCGGGCCTTGCGTTCCGGTCATCAAAACCTGCTTTCTGAGGCTCAACCGGAAATGGAGCGCACGCTGTTGACCACCGCGCTACGTCATACCCAGGGGCACAAACAGGAAGCCGCACGCCTGCTTGGCTGGGGCCGTAATACCTTGACGCGTAAGTTAAAAGAACTCGGAATGGAGTGACGATTCGTCACTGTGTAAAGATTGATAATTGAGCGCAAATTGCTGCTATTTTGCGCTTTACTGTTCCGATGAGTTAAGTATGATCGTGCCCGGCAAACGGGGGAAGTCATCATGCTGGAATCAATGATTAATCTACTGTCGAGCGGTGCGGTCGAAAGCCATACGCCACAAACTGCGGTTGCCGCAGTGCTGTGTGCGGCGCTGGTTGGGCTGTTCAGCTGAAGGCGCGCCGGATGGCGCTAACGCTTATCCGGCCTACAGATTATTGCGACGTGTAGGCCCGGTAAGCGTAGCGCCACCGGGTAACCCGGTTAAATGACGCGGGAGAACTGCTGCATGCGTGCTTTCTGCCGCAGATAGGCATCAAAGCACATGCAAATATTACGGATCAACAGGCGCCCCTTCGGCGTAACCTGAATCCCCTTCTCATCCACATCCACCAGCCCATCTTTCGCCAGCGGTGCCAGCAGTTTCAGGTCTTCGGCAAAATAGTCAGCGAAGTTCAGAGCCCATTGCTGTTCCACAGCGGCATAGTCGAGGCGGAAGTTACAGATCAGGAGCTTAATAACATCACGACGAATGCAGTCATCGCGGGTCAGGGCAATTCCGCGCCACAGTGCGTCCCCCTGCTCGTCTACCTGCTGATAATAGCGCTTCAGCTCTTTCTGGTTCTGCGCATAGTTGTCACCAATCATACTAATGGCTGACACGCCCATTCCCAGCAGATCTGTATCACCCTGGGTGGTATAACCCTGGAAATTACGATGCAGCACACCCTTGCGTTGAGCAATCGCCAGCTCATCATCCGGCCGAGCAAAGTGATCCATACCAATGAACTGATAACCGGTTTCGGTCAGTGAAGAAATGGTTTCCTGCAGGATATCCAGCTTCTGCTGCGCGCTGGGCAGGTCGGCGTCTTTAATCTTGCGCTGAGCGGCAAACAGCGTCGGCAGGTGCGCGTAGTTGAAGACGCTCAGTCGGTCTGGATTCAGCTCAGCAACGCGTTTCAGGGTAAAGGCGAAACTTTCCGGCGTCTGTTTTGGCAAACCATAAATCAGATCGATATTCGTTGAGGTAAAGCCAATCTCACGCGCATGATTCAGCAGCGCAAAGATAAACTCCTCATCCTGCTCACGGTTCACCAGGCGCTGAACTTCTTTATTGAAGTCCTGCACCCCCATGCTCAGGCGGTTAAAACCTTCAGCGCGTAAATGATCGAGCACATCCAGCTCAATTTCACGCGGATCCACTTCGATCGAGATTTCGGCGTCGTCGTTAAAGTTAAAGTTGCCACGCAGCAGCGACATCAAACGGCTGATTTGCGCTTTATTCAGATACGTTGGCGTGCCGCCGCCCCAGTGCAACTGACTGACATGACGTCCGGCAAACAGCGGTGCGCGATGAATAATTTCTTGTTCTAAGACATCGAGGTATTGATCGGCTTTATGCTGCTGGCGAGTCACGACCTTGTTACAGCCACAGAAATAACACAGCTTGTGGCAGAACGGGATGTGAACGTACAGCGAGAGAGGACGCTCAGGATAACGCGCCACGGCCTTTAGAAATGCTTCAGTGCCGTAGTCTTCAGAAAACTCCAGCGCGGTCGGGTACGAGGTATATCGTGGCCCGGAATAGTTATATTTCTGGATCAGGGCCAGGTCCCAGTCTATTAACTGCTCTGACATGCTCACTCCTTCCGATGGCGTCTCTGGCGGGTACGGCGTACCGACTTAACCCCAGTACGGGTGATAAGTCGGTTGCGCAGCCACTTCTGTCGCCGCGACAACCGCTGTAGTTTAACGAATAACCACACCAGATAACATATAACCGGAAGGGTTATAAGCAGGACGGGAAGACCCACGGTGTAAAACCGTTAGTTACCGCCTTTCAGCAGGCGCATCATGTCTTCCTGCTTTTCTTCTTCTTCTTCCTCTTCTTCCTCGTCATCGTAAGAAAGACCCAGCTTTTGCATCAGCTCATCAATGCGGTCCAGCTTGGCATCAACCCAGGACTGATCTTCCGCGCTCAGGGTCTCTCCTGCTTCAAGACGCTCCAGCAGCGCATCCAGGCGCTCATCCGTTTCCAGTAAATCCAACTCAGCCTGTGGTGAAAGCATAGGTTTCTCACTCTTCGGTTTGTGCTGTTTGGTGACTTTTTCGGTCACGCCCAATGGAATGGGGGTTTTGCTGCCAATACGAGGATCTTTTTGCTTATTTTGGTTTCCGCCACCAGATGCGCCTTCGCTACCGGACGCACGGCTACCTGCCGCATGACCACGGTGTTTTTTCTGGCGCTTACGGTCGCGAGCTTCCTGGTTAATTTCTTCGCGTGTTTTACGACGCGCTTTTGCAGGACCTTTACCGCGTGGTGTAGAAGTTGGTTTCATCATGATTCGTCTTTGGCTGTTTTATTCAGTATATAATTGCGCCGGAATCTAGCAGAAATAAAGAAAAAAGGCGACAGAGTAATCTGTCGCCTTTTTTCCTGACTCTCAACCCTTACGGGCTCTACAATCCCTGTTGGCTATCAACACACCCTGTTTTTCCCTTAGCCTCTAACATTCCGTGTTGTTTCCATTTCCTTTTACTAACGTCTCCGGACGTTTGTCTTCCTGACAATCCTGTGTCTTCGCCTCCTGGCGCTCCTGACCCTCATCCTGAGTCGTCTATCCTGTCAGCTTCCTCGCTATGGATGCTACTTTACCGTTTTGGTTTAAACGTACAAGTAACCTGGGTAACAATTTCTGATTTTAAGAATAGCGCCCAAATGTAACTCTATGATTTATTTTATTTCTGTCATTTTTTACTCTGTCATCTCGTATAGAAACTGTCGGCAATGTCTCACAAAGCGCGTGGTTTTTACTCACACAGCCCACTCGTCGAAAAACCAGCCTTTTGCTGGGGTTCAGGTATAATCGCTGCAAAGCCCTGATTGATGGAGAGGACTGCTTTGACTAACTTGAATTATCAACAGACGCACTTTGTGATGAGTGCGCCTGATATTCGCCACTTACCTTCCGACACGGGTATAGAAGTGGCTTTTGCTGGCCGTTCCAACGCAGGCAAATCCAGTGCGCTAAATACCCTGACGAATCAAAAGGGTCTGGCGCGTACATCTAAAACGCCAGGTCGTACTCAGCTCATCAACCTGTTTGAAGTCGTTGACGGCAAACGCCTGGTCGATTTGCCAGGATACGGTTATGCCGAAGTTCCAGAAGAGATGAAGCGTAAATGGCAGCGCGCGCTGGCTGAATATCTGGAAAAACGTCAGAGCCTGCAAGGTCTGGTGGTACTGATGGATATTCGTCACCCGTTAAAAGATCTCGATCAACAGATGATCCTGTGGGCGGTTGAGAGCAACGTTCAGGTTCTGGTACTGCTGACTAAAGCAGATAAGCTGGCCAGCGGTGCACGCAAAGCGCAGTTGAATATGGTACGCGAAGCCGTACTGGCATTTAACGGTGATGTGCAGGTAGAAGCATTTTCATCGCTGAAAAAGCTGGGTGTGGACAAACTGCGGCAAAAACTGGATAGCTGGTTTAGTGAACTGGCACCGGTTGAAGAGATGCAGGACGGGGAATAACCCACCGTATTGCCGGATGGCGCCGCTGCGCGTCTTATCCGGCCTACAGCATGTACAAAACTTTTCTTTCGCACAATAAAAAACGCCCCAGTCATTACTGACTGGGGCGGCTAAAATATTCAGCCAAATCCGATTACGTGAAGTAAAAGGTCTGAAAGATAGAACATCTTACCTCTGTACCCTACGAGAATAACTTTACTCTTTTTTGAGCAGCTCAGAAAGCACTTTTTGTAATTTTTTTTCATTCCTTACATAGGGAATTCTAATGGACATCACAAAAAGCTCTCTCTTATGTTGCTTAGTTACGAAAAAGAGCCGTTATTCAGTAAACCCTTAGTGCGCCTGATCCCAGTTTTCGCCACTACCGACTTCCACCAGCAACGGCACGTCAATCTGGGTCTCGTTTTCCATCAGTTGGTGGATCTTTTTAGAGACGCTTTCGAGGTCATCTTTATGCACCTCAAACACCAGTTCATCGTGTACCTGCATGATCATACGCACACGCGGTTGCTCGGTTTGCAGCCATCTGTCCACCGCAATCATCGCTCGTTTGATAATGTCTGCGGCAGTACCCTGCATCGGGGCGTTAATTGCCGCGCGTTCTGCACCTGCACGACGAGCACCATTACTGGATTTAATATCCGGTAAATAGAGACGGCGACCTTCCAGCGTTTCTACATAACCCTGCTCTTTCGCCTGCGCGCGGGTGCGTTCCATATATTCCAACACGCCTGGGTAGCGTTCGAAGTAGAGATCCATGTACTTCTGTGCTTCTTTACGCGGAATATTCAACTGGCGCGCCAGACCAAAAGCGCTCATCCCGTAGATCAAACCGAAGTTGATGGCTTTCGCGCTGCGGCGTTGCTCGCTGGTCACAGAATCAAGCGGTAAACCAAAGACTTCTGCCGCCGTTGCGCGGTGAATATCTTTCCCTTCGGCAAACGCGGTAAGCAGACCTTTATCACGTGAAAGGTGCGCCATGATACGCAGTTCAATCTGTGAGTAGTCCGCAGAGACAATCACGTAGTCTTCTGGCGCAATGAACGCCTGACGAATACGACGACCTTCGTCATTACGTACCGGGATGTTTTGCAGGTTCGGATCCGTTGAAGACAAGCGACCCGTTGCGGTAACTGCCTGATGATAGGAAGTGTGCACGCGCCCGGTCTTCTTGTTAATCATCAACGGAAGCTTATCCGTATAGGTCGACTTCAGTTTTGCTAACCCACGATATTCCAGGATAACTTTCGGCAACGGATAATCCAGCGCGAGCTCTTCCAGCACCTCTTCTGACGTTGATGGTGCGCCACCAGGGGTTTTCTTCAGCGGCTTAATACCCTGCTTTTCAAACAGGATGGTTTGCAGTTGCTTGGTGGAAGAGAGGTTAAACGCTTCTCCGGCGATCTCGTGTGCTTTTTGCTCCAGCTCGTTCAAACGCAGCGTCAGTTCTTCTGAATGCTTGTGCAGAACAGCCGGATCGATTTTCACACCGTTGCGCTCAACACGAGACAAAACTGGCACCAGCGGCATATCGATATTTTCAAAGACGTTCAGTGGCCCTTTATGCTGCTGTAATTCTGGCCACATTTTCAGATGCAGCTGTAGCGTAACGTCGGCGTCTTCCGCAGCGTAACGCCCGGCTTCTTCCAATGCTATCTGGTTAAAGGTCAGCTGGTTTTTGCCTTTTCCAGCGATCTCTTCAAAGGTGATGGTTTTATGTTTAAGCCAGCGGTCCGACAGGCTGTCCATATCGTGTCGGCCAGCGACGCTGTTAAGAATGTAGGATTCAAGCATGGTGTCAAAGGTGATGCCGCGCAGCTCGATGCCATAGTTCGCCAGGATACCACGATCGTACTTCAGGTTCTGCCCGACTTTGTGCGCGTTCTCATCTTCCAGCAGCGGCTTCAGCAGCTGCAGCGCGCGATCGCGAGCTATTTGATCGGGGGCATCCAGGTAATCGTGGGCAACAGGAACATATGCCGCCACACCCGGTTCAATGGCAAAAGACAGGCCAACCAGATTCGCGGAAATATTGTCCAGGCTGTCAGTTTCAGTATCGAAGGCAAAGACAGGTGCTTTTTTCAGCTTCGCGATCCACTCTTCCAGCGTCGCTTCGTCCAGAATCGTCACATAGTTATCATACGAAAGAACCGTAGCCGGCTCCTCAGGCGTTTCATCGACGACAATAGTTTCTTGCGGTTTTGCCGCCGGCTTCGTCCCTTTCGCCTGTAGCCATTTACCCGCTTCAACGTCAGTAACCCAACGTTTGAATTCATACTGTTTAAACAGGCCAAGCAGTTCTTCCGCTGCCGGTTGACGGACTTCCAGCTGCTCGCAGGTCAACTCCAGCTCAACATCCGTTTTGATAGTAGCCAATTGATAAGAGAGGTACGCCACCTCTTTATTCTGCTCAAGTTTGCCCGCCATGGTTTTCGCACCACGGAATGTCAGCCCTGCAATTTTGTCTGATTCAGCATAGAGAGTATCCAGCCCACCCAGCCCCTGCAGCAGAGCCTGCGCAGTTTTTTCACCTACGCCTGGAACGCCAGGGATGTTATCTGAGGAATCCCCCATCAGCGCCAGGAAATCGATGATCAGTTCCGGCGGGACACCGTATTTATTTACCACCTCATCCGGGCCGAGGATCGTATTGGTCATGGTGTTGATAAGGGTGATATTCGGCGTCACCAACTGAGCCATATCTTTATCACCAGTGCTAATCAGCACCGGACGACCCACCTTCTCTGCTTCCCGCGCCAGCGTACCGATGACATCATCCGCCTCCACGCCAGAAACCGCCAACAGTGGCAGCCCCATCGCTTTTACCATCGCATGCAGAGGTTCAATCTGCGCACGCAGATCGTCCGGCATGGGTGGGCGGTGCGACTTATAGTGTTCGAATAACTCATCACGGAAGGTTTTACCCTTGGCGTCGAATACCACCGCCGCGTGGGTCGGCTGATATTGCAAAATCAAGCTACGCAGCATGTTGAGGACACCGTACATCGCACCCGTAGGTTCTCCTGCACTGTTAGTCAGCGGTGGGAACGCGTGGTATGCGCGATACAGGTAAGATGAGCCATCTACAAGGATAAGTGGGTTTTCTGGGATCTGAACCATAATGTCCGTGCCTGTTTATCAGATTATGGGTAAAGGATGCCACAGACAGGATGAAAACATGAGTTTTTCGCCGCATTTGTCGAAAAACTTTTGTAGATCTTCTGCTTTGCTCGCAAAGACAGCTGTGGATAACTTTGTGAATAAATAATTTACAGCTCTTTAAATATAACAAGGCAATTATTGCCTCATAATATTTTTATATGTATTTCAATGAATTAAATAAATACACAGCATTTTATTCCATTTTTACAGCTTATATCCTGATGTGGATAGATATTCCTCTTTTTTCTATTGAGGGAAGATCCATCATTTGGTTCGTTTTCTGATAAAATCAGCCCCTTGCGCCTCTTTCGCGCACTGTCTATGGCTAACCTTTTGAATAATTTAATTATGACGAGAATACTCGCTGCGATAACGCTGTTGCTGAGTATCGTATTGACCATATTGGTCACGATTTTTTGTTCTGTGCCGATCATCCTTGCGGGAGTTGTGAAACTCCTTTTGCCTATTCCTGTCGTCTGGCGCAAGGTTTCTGTCTTCTGTAATTTCATGATGTACTGCTGGTGTGAAGGTCTGGCGCTACTGCTGCACCTTAATCCACGGCTAAAGTGGGATGTTGAAGGACTGGAAGGTCTTAGCAAGAAAAACTGGTATCTGCTCATTTGTAATCATTACAGCTGGGCTGATATCGTTGTGCTTTGCGTTCTGTTCCGTAAGCACATCCCGATGAATAAATATTTCCTCAAGCAGCAGTTGGCCTGGGTACCCTTTATTGGCCTGGCCTGCTGGGCGCTGGATATGCCGTTTATGAAACGCTATTCACGTGGCTATCTGCTTCGCCATCCGGAACGCCGTGGTAAAGATGTCGAAACAACGCGTCGTTCCTGCGAGAAATTTCGCGTACACCCGACAACCATTGTGAATTTTGTCGAAGGTTCGCGCTTTACCAAAGATAAACGTGAGCAAACCCGCTCGCCCTATCAAAACCTGCTCCCTCCTAAGGCGGCCGGTATTGCAATGGCATTGAATGTACTGGGTTCACAGTTCGATAAAATGTTGAACGTCACGTTGTGCTATCCGGAAAACAGTAGTCGACCGTTCTACGACATGCTGAGCGGTAAGTTAACGCGGATTGTCGTGCGGGTGAATCTGGAGCCAATTCATGAAGAGTTGCACGGTGATTACGTGAACGATAAGGGATTCAAGCGTCGGTTTCAGCTCTGGCTAAATACGCTATGGAGTGAGAAAGACGCGCAGCTCGACGCGATTAAAGCCTCAAATAAAAAAGCCGGTCAGTGACCGGCTTTTGCTTTTATTTCTGACCAACCAGGTACTTCACGGTATCCGCATACTGTTGTACGAAGATATCCATGCTGCTGGTATCCATGCCCTGTGGGTTGACCTGATATTTGCCATTCACGAACATCGCCGGAACACCCTGCAGCTGTAAATCAGCCGCCGCTTTTTCCTGCTGTGCCACGAGTGATTTCACCACGAAGCTATTCCATGCCGCATCATAATCTTCGCCTTTAATACCTGCGTCGACAAACACTTTACGGATATCAGCAACAGACTGAACGGTCTGGGTTTTCTGAACGCCTTCAAACAGCGGAACGGTGACCTGATCTTCAACACCCAGCGCCATTGCAACCGCCCATGCCTGCGTCAGATCTTTACCCAAAGGCCCGAGAAACTCGACGTGGTATTTGGTCATCTTGGTGCCTTCCGGCAGCTTTTTCTTCACATTATCAGATACGTGAAGCACTTCTTCAAACTGGTAGCAGTGCGGGCAGTAGAAGGAGAAGAACTCCAACACTTGCGGTTCACCCGCAACTGGCTTTTCCAGAGTGATGTATTGTTTGCCATCCTGGAACTGCGCTGCAGATGCGCTAAAAGCTAAGACCATACCAGCCAGCGCCAGCCATATTTTTTTCATGTTCAAGTTTCTCCGATTAATACATTGGCGTTAATTGTAAGGGGGGCTCTTGCAGAATTTTTGCCTGCTCAATAAAGGTCGCGGTCTGACGATGCCAGTAATCTTCCCCGGTTAACCACGGGAAGTTTTTTGGAAATGCAGGGTCAGCCCAACGTCGAATTAGCCAGGCAAGATAATAAACTAAACGCATAGCGCGTAAAGGTTCTATCAGTCCGATTTCAGAGATGTCGAACTCACTAAACTCTTCATAAGCCTCGATAATGGTTTCAAGCTGCATACGTTGTTCAGCTTTATCGCCATTGAGGAGCATCCATAAATCCTGAATAGCCGGACCGTTGCGGGCATCATCTAAATCGACAAACATCGGGCCATCGCGCCACAGAATATTACCGGCATGACAATCACCGTGCAGGCGTAACGTGGTTAAACGCGTATGCCAGCGTTCAGTAACGATCGCGATAAGCGCATCCGTTGCCTTCAGGAAGGCCGCTTTTTGCCCTGATGGGATTAGCTGTGCGTGTTCAAAAACTTTACGCGGCTCAGTCAGGTATTCTTCAAGGCCGATCGTTGGGCGGAAGGCAAAAGTACGCTTGCATCCGGTCTGGTGCATACGCCCGAGATAGCGCCCCACCGCCTCCATCTGATCGATGTTGTCGGCTTCAAACTGACGTCCACCGACGCTGGGAAAGATCGCATAATGGAAACCCTGATGGCTTAATAGCGTTTGACCGCTGAATTCCAGCGGAGCAGCTACCGGGACTTCATCGTTTACCAGTTCCAGAGCAAACTGGTGCTCTTCCTGGATCTGATCGACAGACCAACGTTCAGGGCGATAAAACTTAACGACAAAGCGTCGACGGTCTTCGTCCTGGAATTGATAGACACGGTTTTCATAACTGTTAAGCGGGGTAAGCCCGGAGTCCACCCGGATCCCCTGCTCAAACAGTGCATCCATGATGGTATCCGGGTGTAGCGTCTGGAAATTAAAAGCGTTGTCGTTCATCCCATCATCCGGAAAATACTACGAATGATTCAGGATATCATTTCGCAGCGCTTTCGGTGGCGGCGATTACAAGCTTTTACTCTTTAATTACGCCACGTGCGCGGAGTAGTGCAGTTTTAAAATCTTCTTCATAATCTTTCTGAATACCTGGAATGACCGCATCTTTCGCCGAGTCACGCATTTTCAGGTGATAGATCAGAATGTCATCAGTTAAATCCGCCAGTTCGCCGTCAAAACCTGACTCTTGCGCCAGTTTCTGTAAAAATTGCATCAGGTTAAGATCGGGTTCCTTCTGCCAGGCAGGCTGGAGGAGTTCAATAACTTCATTCAGACGTTTACATTTCATGGTTGTGCTCCTTAGGCTCAATACAGATACGTTAGCAGGGTCAATCCCACATTAAAAGAGGCGATATCAGTGATTCTGGATAGTGCAATAACAGGGGTTGTGCTGGCTGGCGGTAAGGCCAGACGGATGGGCGGAACCGATAAAGGTCTGCTTGAGCTGGACGGTAAACCTCTTTGGCGACATGTGGCCGACATTCTCGCTTTGCAGGTCGAAACCGTGGTGGTTAATGCCAATCGCCACAGGGATATATACCAGCAAAGCGGCCTGAAAGTTATTCCCGATTCATTGGCCGATTTCCCTGGCCCACTGGCCGGGATGCTATCGGTATTCCTGCAGCAAACGGGGGAATGGTTTTTGTTCTGCCCGTGCGATATGCCCTATATTCCTCACGATCTGGTCGCTCGTTTAAAAGAGCAGCGCAAAGCAGCACCGGTTGTCTGGGTGCATGATGGTGAAAGAGATCACCCAACCATTGCGCTGATGCACCGCTCTATGCAGCCTTTACTGCAGGATTATCTTCAGTCCGGTGAACGACGCGTTATGGTCTTTATGCGTCTGGCTGGCGGTCATGCTGTCGATTTCAGCGATCATAAAGATGCGTTCGTAAACGTGAACACCCCCGAAGAGCTCGCAAAATGGCAGGAAAAATCATGATCCCATTACTCGCCATTGCGGCATGGAGCGGCACGGGAAAAACCACGCTGCTCAAAAAGTTGATCCCGGAACTACGTGCCAGAGGTATACGTCCCGGATTGATTAAGCATACTCATCACAAGATGGATGTCGACAAGCCCGGTAAAGATAGCTATGAGTTACGCAAAGCTGGTGCAGCACAAACTCTGGTCGCCAGCCAGCAACGTTGGGCATTAATGGTAGAAACACCGGAAGAGCCCGAACTGGATTTAGCGTATCTGGTAAGCCGGATGGACGCTTCAACGTTGGATATGGTGTTGGTTGAGGGATTTAAGCATGAACCTGTCGCTAAGATCCTACTTTTCCGCGAAGGCTGCGGGCATAGTCCTGAGGAATTGGTGATGGATGACTATGTTATAGCGGTTGCCAGTGACGTTCCGCTGGCGGTGGATGTTCCATTGTTAGATATCAACAACATACAGCAAGTAGCTGATTTTGTTACGCAATGGGCCAGAAGATAACTGCGGTGTCGTGATGTGCCTGATGCGCTGCGCTTATCAGGCCTGCACAATACGTTCAGCCCGGCGGTTTTTACCCCGTACACACGCAAAAAAGCCCATCCGTCAGGATGGGCTTCTTCACTTTATTTGATGCCTGGCAGTTTATGGCGGGCGTCCTGCCCGCCACCCTCCGGGCCGTTGCTGCGCAACGTTCAAATCCGCTCCCGGCGGATTTGTCCTCCTCAGGAGAGCGCTCACCGACAGACCACAGATAAAACAAAAGGCCCGGTCTTTCGACCGGGCCTTTCGCTTTTATTTGATGCCTGGCAGTTCCCTACTCTCGCATGGGGAGACCCCACACTACCATCGGCGCTACGGCGTTTCACTTCTGAGTTCGGCATGGGGTCAGGTGGGACCACCGCGCTACAGCCGCCAGGCAAATTCTGTTATTAACCCGCTTCTCGCCGGTTAATGTAATCTGTTTCAAGCTGAATGTCGTCTCTTCGCCAAAACATCTTCGGCGTTGTAAGGTTAAGCCTCACGGTTCATTAGTATCGGTTAGCTCAATGTATCGCTACACTTACACACCCGACCTATCAACGTCATCGTCTTTAACGTTCCTTCAGGAGACTTATAGTCTCAGGGAGAACTCATCTCGGGGCAAGTTTCGTGCTTAGATGCTTTCAGCACTTATCTCTTCCGCATTTAGCTACCGGGCAATGCCATTGGCATGACAACCCGAACACCAGTGATGCGTCCACTCCGGTCCTCTCGTACTAGGAGCAGCCCCCCTCAATTCTCCAGCGCCCACGGCAGATAGGGACCGAACTGTCTCACGACGTTCTAAACCCAGCTCGCGTACCACTTTAAATGGCGAACAGCCATACCCTTGGGACCTACTTCAGCCCCAGGATGTGATGAGCCGACATCGAGGTGCCAAACACCGCCGTCGATATGAACTCTTGGGCGGTATCAGCCTGTTATCCCCGGAGTACCTTTTATCCGTTGAGCGATGGCCCTTCCATTCAGAACCACCGGATCACTAAGACCTGCTTTCGCACCTGCTCGAGCCGTCACTCTCGCAGTCAAGCTAGCTTATGCCTTTGCACTAACCTCCTGATGTCCGACCAGGATTAGCTAACCTTCGTGCTCCTCCGTTACTCTTTAGGAGGAGACCGCCCCAGTCAAACTACCCACCAGACACTGTCCGCAACCCGGATTACGGGTCCACGTTAGAACACCAGCCATTAAAGGGTGGTATTTCAAGGATGGCTCCATGCAGACTGGCGTCCACACTTCAAAGCCTCCCACCTATCCTACACATCAAGGACCAGTGTTCAGTGTCAAGCTATAGTAAAGGTTCACGGGGTCTTTCCGTCTTGCCGCGGGTACACTGCATCTTCACAGCGAGTTCAATTTCACTGAGTCTCGGGTGGAGACAGCCTGGCCATCATTACGCCATTCGTGCAGGTCGGAACTTACCCGACAAGGAATTTCGCTACCTTAGGACCGTTATAGTTACGGCCGCCGTTTACCGGGGCTTCGATCAAGAGCTTCTCCTTACGGATAACCCCATCAATTAACCTTCCGGCACCGGGCAGGCGTCACACCGTATACGTCCACTTTCGTGTTTGCACAGTGCTGTGTTTTTAATAAACAGTTGCAGCCAGCTGGTATCTTCGACTGATTTCAGCTCCATGGGTAAACCACTTCACCTACATATCAGCGTGCCTTCTCCCGAAGTTACGGCACCATTTTGCCTAGTTCCTTCACCCGAGTTCTCTCAAGCGCCTTGGTATTCTCTACCTGACCACCTGTGTCGGTTTGGGGTACGATTTCGTGTTACCTGATGCTTAGAGGCTTTTCCTGGAAGCAGGGCATTTGTTACTTCAGCACCGTAGTGCCTCGTCATCACACCTCAGCGTTAAAAAGGTACCGGATTTACCTGGAACCTCCGCCTACATGCTTAAACCGGGACAACCGTCGCCCGGCTAACATAGCCTTCTCCGTCCCCCCTTCGCAGTAACACCAAGTACAGGAATATTAACCTGTTTCCCATCGACTACGCCTTTCGGCCTCGCCTTAGGGGTCGACTCACCCTGCCCCGATTAACGTTGGACAGGAACCCTTGGTCTTCCGGCGTGCGGGTTTTTCACCCGCATTATCGTTACTTATGTCAGCATTCGCACTTCTGATACCTCCAGCAACCCTCACAGGCCACCTTCAACGGCTTACAGAACGCTCCCCTACCCAACAACACATAGTGTCGCTGCCGCAGCTTCGGTGCATGGTTTAGCCCCGTTACATCTTCCGCGCAGGCCGACTCGACCAGTGAGCTATTACGCTTTCTTTAAATGATGGCTGCTTCTAAGCCAACATCCTGGCTGTCTGTGCCTTCCCACATCGTTTCCCACTTAACCATGACTTTGGGACCTTAGCTGGCGGTCTGGGTTGTTTCCCTCTTCACGACGGACGTTAGCACCCGCCGTGTGTCTCCCGTGATAACATTCTTCGGTATTCGCAGTTTGCATCGGGTTGGTAAGTCGGGATGACCCCCTAGCCGAAACAGTGCTCTACCCCCGAAGATGAATTCACGAGGCGCTACCTAAATAGCTTTCGGGGAGAACCAGCTATCTCCCGGTTTGATTGGCCTTTCACCCCCAGCCACAAGTCATCCGCTAATTTTTCAACATTAGTCGGTTCGGTCCTCCAGTTAGTGTTACCCAACCTTCAACCTGCCCATGGCTAGATCACCGGGTTTCGGGTCTATACCCTGCAACTTAACGCCCAGTTAAGACTCGGTTTCCCTTCGGCTCCCCTATACGGTTAACCTTGCTACAGAATATAAGTCGCTGACCCATTATACAAAAGGTACGCAGTCACCCCATAAAGAGGCTCCCACTGCTTGTACGTACACGGTTTCAGGTTCTTTTTCACTCCCCTCGCCGGGGTTCTTTTCGCCTTTCCCTCACGGTACTGGTTCACTATCGGTCAGTCAGGAGTATTTAGCCTTGGAGGATGGTCCCCCCATATTCAGACAGGATACCACGTGTCCCGCCCTACTCTTCGAGTTCACAACCTGTGCATTTTGGTGTACGGGACTATCACCCTGTACCGTCGGACTTTCCAGACCGTTCCACTAACACACAAGCTGATTCAGACTCTGGGCTGCTCCCCGTTCGCTCGCCGCTACTGGGGGAATCTCGGTTGATTTCTTTTCCTCGGGGTACTTAGATGTTTCAGTTCCCCCGGTTCGCTTCATTACGCTATGTATTCACGTAATGATAGTGTGACGAATCACACTGGGTTTCCCCATTCGGAAATCGCCGGTTATAACGGTTCATATCACCTTACCGACGCTTATCGCAGATTAGCACGTCCTTCATCGCCTCTGACTGCCAGGGCATCCACCGTGTACGCTTAGTCGCTTAACCTCACAACCCGAAGATGTTTCTTTCGATTCATCATCGACTTGCAAAAATTTGAGAGACTCGAACACACCGCTTTTCATTTCTTATTACGGAGAAATGAAACAGTGTGTCGTTTCAATTTTCAGCTTGATCCAGATTTTTAAAGAGCAAAACTTCGCAGTGAACCTTTTCAGGTACACTCTGAAGTTTTCTTGTGTTTTTGCAGTAAAGATGGTGGAGCTATGCGGGATCGAACCGCAGACCTCCTGCGTGCAAGGCAGGCGCTCTCCCAGCTGAGCTATAGCCCCATCGTAGTTATCTCATTCACCTTAATTCCTGCTGAGACAAGGCGTGGAGCGGCGAAGCATACTGAAGTATGCGAGTCGTTTCACAACGCGGTATCAGAAAGAATTTGGTAGGCCTGAGTGGACTTGAACCACCGACCTCACCCTTATCAGGGGTGCGCTCTAACCACCTGAGCTACAAGCCTGCAGAGATTTTCTTACTGCTAATTTTTCATCAGACAATCTGTGTGAGCACTACAAAGAACGTTTCTTTAAGGTAAGGAGGTGATCCAACCGCAGGTTCCCCTACGGTTACCTTGTTACGACTTCACCCCAGTCATGAATCACAAAGTGGTAAGCGCCCTCCCGAAGGTTAAGCTACCTACTTCTTTTGCAACCCACTCCCATGGTGTGACGGGCGGTGTGTACAAGGCCCGGGAACGTATTCACCGTGGCATTCTGATCCACGATTACTAGCGATTCCGACTTCATGGAGTCGAGTTGCAGACTCCAATCCGGACTACGACATACTTTATGAGGTCCGCTTGCTCTCGCGAGGTCGCTTCTCTTTGTATATGCCATTGTAGCACGTGTGTAGCCCTACTCGTAAGGGCCATGATGACTTGACGTCATCCCCACCTTCCTCCAGTTTATCACTGGCAGTCTCCTTTGAGTTCCCGGCCGGACCGCTGGCAACAAAGGATAAGGGTTGCGCTCGTTGCGGGACTTAACCCAACATTTCACAACACGAGCTGACGACAGCCATGCAGCACCTGTCTCAGAGTTCCCGAAGGCACCAAAGCATCTCTGCTAAGTTCTCTGGATGTCAAGAGTAGGTAAGGTTCTTCGCGTTGCATCGAATTAAACCACATGCTCCACCGCTTGTGCGGGCCCCCGTCAATTCATTTGAGTTTTAACCTTGCGGCCGTACTCCCCAGGCGGTCGACTTAACGCGTTAGCTCCGGAAGCCACGCCTCAAGGGCACAACCTCCAAGTCGACATCGTTTACGGCGTGGACTACCAGGGTATCTAATCCTGTTTGCTCCCCACGCTTTCGCACCTGAGCGTCAGTCTTTGTCCAGGGGGCCGCCTTCGCCACCGGTATTCCTCCAGATCTCTACGCATTTCACCGCTACACCTGGAATTCTACCCCCCTCTACAAGACTCTAGCCTGCCAGTTTCGGATGCAGTTCCCAGGTTGAGCCCGGGGATTTCACATCCGACTTGACAGACCGCCTGCGTGCGCTTTACGCCCAGTAATTCCGATTAACGCTTGCACCCTCCGTATTACCGCGGCTGCTGGCACGGAGTTAGCCGGTGCTTCTTCTGCGAGTAACGTCAATCACTAAGGTTATTAACCTTAATGCCTTCCTCCTCGCTGAAAGTACTTTACAACCCGAAGGCCTTCTTCATACACGCGGCATGGCTGCATCAGGCTTGCGCCCATTGTGCAATATTCCCCACTGCTGCCTCCCGTAGGAGTCTGGACCGTGTCTCAGTTCCAGTGTGGCTGGTCATCCTCTCAGACCAGCTAGGGATCGTCGCCTAGGTGAGCCGTTACCCCACCTACTAGCTAATCCCATCTGGGCACATCCGATGGCAAGAGGCCCGAAGGTCCCCCTCTTTGGTCTTGCGACGTTATGCGGTATTAGCTACCGTTTCCAGTAGTTATCCCCCTCCATCGGGCAGTTTCCCAGACATTACTCACCCGTCCGCCACTCGTCACCCAAGGAGCAAGCTCCTCTGTGCTACCGTTCGACTTGCATGTGTTAGGCCTGCCGCCAGCGTTCAATCTGAGCCATGATCAAACTCTTCAATTTAAGTTTGATGCTCGTGAATTAAACTTCGTAATGAATTACGTATGTTCACTCAGAGACTTGGTATTCATTTTTCGTCTTGCGACGTTAAGAATCCGTATCTTCGAGTGCCCACACAGATTGTCTGATAAATTGTTAAAGAGCAGTGCCGCTTCGCTTTTTCTCAGCGGCGCGGGGTGTGCATATTACGCCATCCCGCCACGAAGTCAAGCATTTAATTTCGCTTTCTTCGCCGGAGTTCTCAGTGGAACCCCGCTGACCCGGCGGCTTGTAATCCGTTGTTCCGTGTCAGTGGAGGCGCATTATAGGGAGTTATTTCAGGCTGACAAGGGGAAATTTAAAATAATCTTCCGAGTGCGTATTTTTTATTCTTTACGTTTATTTTAACGACGTTTTGTTGGTTAATTGGGCTATTTCCCGCGCGAATCTCGCAACCTGTTCCCAATCGGTATACACCACTTCTTTATTCGTATCCGTTTCACCGCCTGACATCTTCATTATCAGTTGGATCATAACGCGGTCATACCAGCGATAGCGGGGATACAGCAAAGCACCCGCAATGACTGCACTGTGATCTGGTCGCCACGGCGAACTCATCAGGAACTTACGCGCATAGCTGTTGGTTTGCGGCGTACGTTTCTCCGGTTTACGGGCAACGAGGTTTACAGAGTAGAACGCACTCGGCATCGAATTCAGCCGTGTGGCATGCTTTTTCACAAACTCCTGAAAAGCAGCATGGTAATGACCATAGCGAATCGAGGCGCCAATCACCACGCTGTCATAATTTTGCCAGTCCGGCTCCGCGGTACGATGCAAATTAACAACATCTGCCCAAACGCCCAGCTCTTTGAGTTCAGAAGCCAGATATTCAGCGATTTCACGCGTTTGTCCGTCCCGGGAAGAAAAAAGAATCAGTGTTTTCACGTGTTACTCCATTATTCACGCCAGAAGGTAGGGGTAAAGAGCACCAGCAGAGTAAAGACCTCCAGACGACCAAACAGCATATTGGCAATCAGGATCCACTTCGCCACAGGGTTCATACTGGCAAAGTTGTCGGCAACAACCCCCAGTCCAGGCCCCAGGTTATTCAACGTTGCCACAACAGAGGCAAACGCGGAGAAGTCATCAACGCCGGTCGCAATAATCGCCAGCATACTGATAATAAAGACCAACGCATAGGCAGAGAAGAATCCCCATACGGCTTCAAGAATTCGCTCCGGCAACGCACGGTTACCCAGTTTGATACTGTAAACCGCATTCGGATGAACCAGTCGTTTCAATTCGCGGTTGCCTTGCTTAAACAGCAGCAGGATACGAATCACCTTCAAGCCCCCCCCCGTCGACCCGGCACAGCCGCCGATAAAAGCAGAACACAGCAACAGCACCGGCAGGAACAGCGGCCAGCGGGCAATACTGTCCGTGGTAAATCCGGCAGTCGTCGCCATCGATACCACCTGGAAAAAGGCCTGGTTAATCGTCGTGAGCGCCGAGCCATAGGTATTGTGTATCCACAGCACCAACGTACAGACAGCCACCAGCGTCAACTGCACGCCGATGAACATGCGGAATTCCGGATCGCGCCAGTAAACCTTCAGACTACGCCCGCTTAATAAAGAGAAGTGCAGACCGTAGTTACAACCGGAGATCAGCAAGAAGATAGCAATAATCGTATTAATCGTGGGACTGTCGAAATACCCCACGCTGGCATCGTGTGTGGAAAAACCACCGATGGCAATCGTGGCAAAACTGTGCCCAATGGCGTCAAACGCGGGCATCCCGGCAAACCATAGCGCCAGCGCGCACGCCACCGTCAGTAATACATAGATAAGCCACAGCGTTTTCGCCGTTTCGGCAATACGCGGGCGCATCTTATTATCTTTCAGCGGCCCCGGCATTTCTGCCCGATAAAGCTGCATCCCACCCACGCCAAGAATAGGCAGGATAGCCACCGCCAGCACGATGATCCCCATCCCGCCGAACCATTGCAGCATCTGGCGATAAAAGAGAATCGCGTGTGGCAATGAATCCAGCCCCACCAGCGTCGTTGCACCGGTGGTGGTCAATCCGGAAAAGGATTCAAAAAAAGCGTCGGTTATCGTCAGGTTTGGGCTTTCCGCAAAGATGAACGGTAGCGCACCCACGCTGCCCAGAACGGTCCAGAACAAAACGACAATCAGAAATCCTTCGCGCGATTTCAGCTCGCCCTTCTCTTTACGGTTTGGCCACCACAGCATGGAGCCGATCGCCAAAGCAACGAAGAAAGTTTGGGTGAATGCACGCCCTGCCCCGTCACGGTATATGAGCGCTACCAGTCCAGGGATAATCATTGTCCCCGAGAATAAGATGACCAGTAGTCCAACGATTCGGGTGATGGCGCGAAAATGCATCTCTGCCGCTTCCTTAGTTCTTTAAAATGAGGTGGGGATTATTCTTCAATCGCTAACAATTGCAATGAACCACGACTAAAATCCGCCAGTTTTGCCGAAAACTCATCCACTTTGGCAAAAGGAAGCGCCACCCTGAGTCGAACAAAAGCCTGGTAATCACTGGCAACGACTTTACCGTCAAACTGCCCCAGCAAGGCTTCAATGCCTGCCAGCTGACCGTACTCACACTGCAAAGTATATTCGGTTAATGGCGTCTTGCGCTGTGTCGTTAACTGGCGCAACGCCTGATTCACACCGCCGCCGTAGGCTTTTACCAATCCTCCAGTACCGAGAAGGATACCGCCGTAGTAGCGCACGACTACAGCGGTAATCTCACCGACACCGCTCCCCATCAGCTGTGCGAGCATCGGTTTACCTGCCGTACCCGCCGGTTCGCCATCGTCTGAAAATCCTAGCTGCTGCGAGTCATTGGGCGCACCCGCCACCCACGCCACGCAATGGTGGCGGGCGTCCGGGTGTTCCGCTTTGACTGATTCAACAAACGCTTTTGCCGCTTCTACGCCGTCCGTATGGGCGAGCAGCGTAATGAAGCGGCTTTTTTTGATCTCTTCGACGACGCTAACCGGCCCCGCAGGGATTAACCAACTGTCCATTACGCCAGTTTCAAATCCCGCGTCATGTTTTCGATATTGTTTTCGTGGACCACCACGTTGTCTTCAATACGAATACCGCCGAACGGTTTCAGGGCTTCAATTTTCTGCCAGTTGAAGTGTTTGCTGAACTGCCCTTCACGCCACGGCGCCAGCAGAGATTCAATGAAGTAAATGCCCGGTTCGATGGTCAGAACCATGCCCGGTTGCAATACGCGGGTGCAACGCAGGTAAGGATACTTCGACGGCGCGGCCAGATGGGTACCACTGTCATCCTGCATAAAGCCAGCGACATCATGTACCTGCAGGCCCAACTGGTGACCAATGCCGTGTGGCATAAACGGCCCAGTAAGATCGTTTTCTACCATCGCCTCTTCACTCATATCGGTGATGATTTGATGCTTACGCAGCAGCTTCGCGATGCGCTGATGGAACTGAATGTGGTAATCCACGTAGCTGGCACCTGCTTTCATGGTGGCAATCAGCGCCAGCTCTTCGTCGTTAACGTCTTTCACCAGATGCGCATAGTCGTTGTCGTTTTTCGCCGACCAGGTACGCGTCAGGTCTGCCGCATAGCCGTTGTATTCCGCGCCAGCGTCGAGCAGGAAGCTGCGGATTTCAGACGGCGCCTGATGATCCAGCTTGGTGTAATGAAGAACCGAAGCATGCTCGTTAAGCGCCACGATGTTGCTGTATGGCACGTCGGTGTCGCGGTGACCGGTGGCAGTCAGGTAAGCGAGGTTGATATCAAACTCGCTCATTCCGGAACGGAACGCTTCTTCTGCTGCACGGTGTCCATTTACTGCCATTTTCTGCGCTTCGCGCATACAGGCCAGTTCGTAGTCCGTTTTATAGGCACGGTAATAATGCAGGTAGTCGATCACCCCTTTCGGGTTGATGTTGCTGGCCGCGATGTCCAGTTGCAGGGCACGTTCCGGAACCGGGCCAATGTAACCGATATTGCCGCGAGCAGCAGGCAGTTGGCTACCGATACCATCCGCTTTCGGCAGCGCGATGATCTCGATTTCTTCCGTCCAGAAAGAGGTAGGCAGCGGCTCAACGTTGTGCCAGTAATCGACCGGCAGGTAGAACCACAGTTTCGGCTTGTTTACGCCATCCACCAGCAACCAGCAGTTAGGAACCTGCGTGACAGGCACCCAGGCTTTGAATTGCGGATTGACCTTAAACGGATACGGATGATCGTCGAGAAAGACGTTAACAAGTTCGCCTGAGTGAATAAGTAACGCATCCAGCTTGAAGCGCTCCAGCGCGTCGCGCGTCCGTTCTTGTAAGGTAACGATATGATTTTTATAGAGTGCGGCCAGTGATTCCATTTTCTACCCTTCTGTTTTTTTGACCTCAAGTCTCCGCATCTTAGCACATCGCTTTGTGAGTGCGTGATTTCTGCCGAGCGTGATCGAATCGTCATTTCTTTAATCATTCGTTTGCATTTTATTAACATAAAACACACACTTCGATTCATCTGGTATGACCAGATCACCTTGCGGATTCAGGAGACTGACATGCTTTACAAAGGCGACACCCTGTACCTCGACTGGCTGGAAGATGGCATCGCCGAACTGGTGTTCGATGCCCCTGGTTCGGTCAATAAACTCGACACGGCCACCGTTGCCAGCCTGGGCCATGCGCTTGATGTGCTGGAAAAACAACCGAATTTAAAAGGGCTGCTGCTGCGCTCTAACAAAGCAGCCTTTATTGTTGGTGCCGATATCACCGAATTCCTTTCACTGTTCCTCGTGCCTGAAGAGCAACTGAGCCAGTGGCTGCATTTTGCCAACAGCGTCTTTAACCGCCTCGAAGATCTACCTGTTCCGACCCTCTCAGCGGTAAATGGCTATGCGTTGGGCGGTGGCTGCGAGTGTGTCCTGGCAACTGATTATCGTCTGGCAACACCGGACCTGCGCATTGGTCTGCCGGAAACCAAGCTGGGCATTATGCCGGGCTTTGGCGGCTCTGTGCGTATGCCACGTATGCTGGGTGCGGACAGCGCGCTGGAAATTATTGCGGCAGGTAAAGACGTTGGTGCTGAGCAGGCGCTAAAAATCGGTCTGGTCGATGGCGTAGTGAAGCAAGACAAACTGCTTGATGGCGCGATCGCGGTATTACGTCAGGCGATTAACGGCGACCTCGACTGGAAAGCCAAACGTCAGCCTAAGCTGGAGCCGTTGAAACTCAGCAAAATTGAAGCGGCTATGAGCTTTACCATCGCCAAAGGCATGGTGGCGCAGACGGCAGGTAAGCATTATCCCGCACCGATTACCGCGGTAAAAACCATTGAAGCAGCGGCTCGTTTTGGCCGTGAAGAAGCGCTGAATCTGGAAAATAAAAGCTTTGTGCCACTGGCGCACACCAGTGAAGCTCGCGCGCTGGTTGGGATCTTCCTTAACGATCAGTTCGTGAAAGCCAAAGCCAAAAAGCTCACCAAAAATATTGAAGCACCAAAGCAAGCGGCAGTGCTGGGTGCAGGCATTATGGGCGGCGGCATCGCTTACCAGTCAGCCTGGAAAGGCGTGCCGGTTGTCATGAAAGATATCAACGACAAATCATTAACGCTGGGCATGACCGAAGCGGCCAAACTGCTGAACAAACAGCTTGAGCGCGGCAAAATTGACGGTCTGAAAATGGCGGGCGTGATTTCCACTATTCATCCAACCCTCGACTATAGCGGTTTTGAGCGTGTGGACGTGGTGGTTGAAGCGGTCGTGGAAAACCCGAAAGTGAAAAAAGCGGTACTGGCGGAAACCGAAGATCAGGTACGCCCGGACACCGTACTGGCGTCGAATACCTCTACCATCCCAATCAACGAGCTGGCTAGCGCGCTCAAGCGCCCGGAAAACTTCTGTGGGATGCACTTCTTTAACCCAGTACACCGCATGCCACTGGTTGAGATCATTCGCGGCGAGAAAAGCTCGGATGAAACCATCGCCAAAGTTGTCGCATGGGCAAGCCAGATGGGCAAAACGCCAATTGTGGTCAACGACTGCCCCGGTTTCTTCGTGAACCGCGTGCTGTTCCCGTATTTTGCCGGTTTTAGCCAGCTGCTGCGCGATGGGGCGGATTTCCGCAAAGTCGACAAAGTCATGGAAAAACAGTTTGGCTGGCCGATGGGCCCGGCTTATCTGCTGGACGTGGTGGGAATTGATACCGCACATCACGCGCAGGCAGTGATGTCCGCAGGCTTCCCTCAGCGTATGCAGAAAGATTATCGCGACGCGATAGACGCCCTGTTTGATGCTAACCGTTTCGGACAGAAAAACGGTCTTGGATTCTGGCGTTATAAAGAAGACAACAAGGGCAAGCCGAAAAAAGAAGAGGATGCCACCGTTGATGATCTGCTGGCAGAAGTCAGCCAGCCGAAACGCGAATTCAGTGATGAAGAGATTATCGCTCGCATGATGATCCCGATGGTCAACGAAGTGGTACGGTGCCTGGAAGAAGGCATTATAGCCAGCCCGGCAGAAGCCGATATGGCACTGGTGTATGGCCTGGGCTTCCCTCCGTTCCACGGCGGCGCGTTCCGCTGGCTGGATACGCTCGGCAGCGCGAAGTATCTCGATATGGCCCAGCAATATCAGCACCTCGGAGCGCTGTATGAAGTTCCGGCTGGTCTGCGTGATAAGGCGCGCCATAACGAACCGTATTATCCCCAGGTTGAGCCTGCCCGCCCGGTTGGCAGCCTGAAAACGGCTTAAGGAGTCACAATGGAACAGGTTGTAATTGTTGATGCGATCCGTACCCCGATGGGCCGTTCAAAAGGGGGGGCGTTTCGTAACGTGCGGGCAGAAGATCTCTCCGCACACTTAATGCGTAGCCTGCTGGCGCGTAATCCGGCGCTGGATCCAACCGCGCTGGATGACATTTACTGGGGCTGTGTGCAGCAAACGCTTGAGCAGGGTTTCAACATCGCCCGTAACGCCGCGCTGCTGGCGGAAATCCCGCACTCCGTTCCGGCGGTCACCGTGAACCGCCTGTGCGGTTCATCAATGCAGGCGCTGCACGACGCGGCACGTATGATCATGACCGGCGATGCTCAGGCGTGCCTGATTGGTGGCGTGGAGCATATGGGCCATGTACCAATGAGCCACGGCGTTGATTTCCATCCGGGCATGAGCCGCAACGTAGCAAAAGCGGCGGGGATGATGGGTCTGACCGCAGAAATGCTGTCCCGCATGCACGGCATCAGCCGTGAAATGCAGGATGCTTTCGCCGCACGTTCACATGCTCGCGCCTGGGCTGCAACACAGTCTGGCGCATTTAAAAACGAAATCATCCCGACCGGCGGTCATGATGCCGACGGCGTGCTGAAGCAGTTTAACTACGATGAGGTTATCCGCCCGGAGACAACCGTTGAAGCGCTCTCCACCCTGCGCCCTGCGTTCGATCCGGTTAGTGGAACGGTCACTGCCGGTACATCCTCCGCGCTCTCCGACGGCGCAGCGGCGATGCTGGTCATGAGTGAAAGTCGCGCCCGTGAGCTGGGTCTGACGCCGCGAGCCCGTATTCGTTCGATGGCTGTTGTTGGCTGCGACCCGTCAATCATGGGTTACGGTCCGGTTCCGGCCTCAAAGCTGGCGCTGAAAAAAGCGGGACTCTCCACCAGCGACATCGGCTTGTTTGAGATGAACGAAGCCTTTGCCGCTCAGATCCTGCCGTGCATTAAAGATCTGGGACTGATGGAGCAGATAGACGAGAAGATCAACCTCAACGGCGGCGCGATCGCTCTGGGCCACCCACTGGGATGCTCCGGGGCACGTATCAGCACCACCCTGCTCAACCTGATGGAACGCAAAGACGTACAGTTTGGCCTGGCGACGATGTGTATCGGGTTAGGCCAGGGCATCGCAACGGTATTTGAGCGAGTTTAATCAAAGATAAATTCCCCTAAATAATTCGCGCTGCATCGCGGCGGCAACTGAGCGAATCCCCGGGAGCATAGATAACTATGTGACCGGGGTGAGCAAAGGCAGCCAACAAAGAGGCAGAGTGAATTATGACGGGGAAAGGTTTAGTTGCCGTTCTTCCCGCCTGTCAGGGGCGGGTTTTTTATTTCCCTGAACTACCACGCACCACTAACTGCACCGGCAACAGCAGATTCTCTTCCTGATTTTCTTCCAGCAATAAACGCAGCGCTTCACGCCCCAATTGTTGTTTATCAACCGCAATGGTGGTGAGTGGTGGATGTGACCAGGCCGCAGCATCAATATCATCAAACCCCACCAACGCAAGATCTTCCGGGATACGTATACCCTGCTGCGCACACACCCGTTGAACAACCAGCGCTGCCGCGTCGTTATAGGCAAAAATAGCGTCGGGCGGCTCTGGCAGGCTGAGCAATTCATTAATCGCCTCCACCAAAGATTGCTCGGTATCCAGCAGTGGCGGCGCAATGGCTTCATACTCTGGCGGCATCAGCAAACGGGCTTCATACAATGCCTGACGGTAGCCCTTCTCGCGCTGACGGATGCTGTAGTGCGCAAGCGAACTGGCAAGAAAAGCGATACGGCTGCGCCCTTGCGCAATCAGATGTTGCGTGGCCAGATAACCGCCCTGGGTATTGTCCGGGTTCACGCAAGGCAGGCCCGGCGCCCAGAGATCCACCAGCACCAACGGCAGTTTCATCTGTTGCAGCAAGCCAAGTAATTCAGGCTCAAAAAATCCCGCGCAGATCAGCGCATCAGGCTGGTGCAACATCACCTGCTCACTCACTGCATCGCCTGGACCAATGGAGAGAAAGCTCAGCGCAATACCATGGTCACGACAGTTATCTTCTATCCCCAGCAGCAGTTGAGAATAAAACGGCAATGCCCGGCTGATATTGTGCTGGCGGTGCAGCAAAAACAGGACGCGTTTGATCTTGTCTGCACGCAGGCGAGAAAAATCATAACCCTGCTGCTGCGCCACAGAAATAATGCGCAGCCGGGTATCTTCACGTAGCCCTGGCTGCCCTTTCAGGGCGCGGGAAACCGCGCCAACCGAGACACCACAAGCTTCGGCAATGTCCCTGATACGTACAGGTTTCGTCATGTCACTCTCATTGATTTACGCTGGCCTTTTGCGCCCCCAGCCAGGCCGCGCCGCGTACGCCGCTGCTGTCACCGTGTCGGGCCTGAACGATCGGCGTACGGCACTGTTTACCAAATACGTACTGCGCCACTCGCGCCTGCAAGCCTGAGTACAGTAAAGTGATATTGGATACCCCACCGCCCAGCACGATAACATCGGGATCGAGCGTATTCACCACCCCCGCCAACGCGCGCGCCAGCTGATCGCAATAGCGTTCCCATAACAAACAGGCATCTGCATCACCCGATTCTACCCGCTGCATAATATGTGGCACACCTGCATGTTGCGCGGTGTGATTCATATACTGACGCTCCAGGCCGCTGCCGGAAATAAAGCTCTCAATACAGTTCACCTGTCCGCAATAGCATGTCACTTCAGCCCCATCCCGAGATTCGTGGTAGCGCGGCAATGCATTATGTCCCCACTCTCCTGCACAGGCGTTAGGCCCAGAGATCAAACGGTTATCGATGCATAGTCCACCGCCGCAACCGGTACCGAGGATCACGCCAAATACCACGCTATGCCCGTGTCCGCTACCGTCCATCGCTTCCGACAGGGTAAAGCAGTTGGCATCATTAGTAACAGGCACAGGTATTCCTAACGCTCGCTCAAGGTCTTGAGCAAAGGCCTGCTGATTCAACACCAGGATGTTCGAATTCTTAATCAAACCTTCGCTATCCACCGCGCCAGGCACTCCAACACCAACCGATAAAGACTGATTAACGGCCAGTCTGGCCTTAGAAATCATCTCCGTCACGGCCTGGAAAAAATCACCGTAACTCTGCTTTGGTGTCGCACATCGCTCGCGGTAAACAATTTCACCCGCGTTATCAATCACCACCGCTTCAATTTTAGTCCCGCCGATATCCAGTCCGAGCCTCATGGTTTTCCCTCGTTGATGTCCAGCAATGTGATGCGATACAGCTTGCCTATTTTGTTTACTAAACAAAATGAGACCCGTCACAAAAAATCAGTTTTATGGTTAATAGATAGGAAAAACATGTTTACTAAAAATTTTCTGAAAAGAGGAGCAGTGAGACCGGGCTTGCACCCTGTTAGAAGAAGTAAGGTTGGTGATGGATGCGCCGGAAGGACTCCGGCGCACAGCGCTTAAATGAACGCGAACGCGTCGCCAAACAGGCGATCTTCACGTGCCTGACGCTCATTACAGAACAGGTCGCGCGCGATTTTTGCCATCTCAAAACGACCGGCAATGTAGATATCGTGTTCCGCCAGAGTACCGTAATCCTGCAATACTGCCGTTAACACGGTTCCCGTACGACCACGCCAGCCGTCTTCAGGCTGCTCTACCACCGGCTCAACACGCAGGTTCGGGTGATTCACCGACAATGCTTCCAGCTCTGAGAGATCATAGAGATGCTTCTCTTCGCGCCCGCCCCAGTAAATAGTGATATCGCGGTTGGGATTGCGCGCCAGCGCGGTAAGCAGAATAGAACGCACGTAAGAGAACCCTGTACCTCCGGCAATCAGGATCAGCGGGCGCTCGTCTTCATCACGCAGCCAGGCTTCGCCATGCGGAATATCGACCTTGATTTCCCGGTCTTTCAGAATACGGTCCATCACGGCCATGGCGTAAAGATTTAGCTCAGAGGCGCCAACGTGCAGCTCAATGAATCCTTGCTCGTCCGGCGTTGATGCCATGGAGAACGGACGCTTATCCCTTTCGTCCATCACGACCATTAAATACTGGCCAGCACGAAAGGAAAACGCCGCGTCTGGCACTAAACGAACGCGATATACGGTGTCAGTTATAGCTTCTACCGAGGTCACTTTACAGCTTAAGGTTGTCATGCGCTCTCTCTGTCGGATCAATAGGCAAAACGATCGCGCCTCAGGCGCTTTTGCCGTCATTAAAGATGGCCAGTTCATCCCAAATTGCGTCAATACGCGCAATCACTTCAGGATCTTTTTTAATCGGACGTCCCCATTCGCGTTGGGTTTCGCCCGGCCATTTATTTGTGGCATCCAGCCCCATTTTTGAACCAAGGCCGGAAACCGGCGAGGCAAAGTCCAGGTAATCAATTGGCGTATTCTCTACCAGTACCGTATCCCGGGCGGGGTCCATACGGGTAGTAATAGCCCAAATTACATCATTCCAGTCGCGCGCGTTAACGTCATCATCGCAGACAATAACAAATTTGGTGTACATGAACTGACGCAAAAACGACCAAACACCCATCATGACGCGTTTGGCATGGCCTGCGTACTGTTTTTTCATCGTCACCACGGCCAGACGATATGAACAGCCTTCCGGAGGCAGGTAAAAATCGACGATTTCCGGGAACTGCTTTTGCAGAATAGGAACGAATACTTCGTTCAGCGCCACGCCGAGCACTGCTGGCTCATCAGGCGGACGTCCGGTATAGGTAGAGTGATAAATAGCATCTTCACGCTGGGTAATGTGGGTGACGGTAAAGACCGGGAAATTATCTACTTCGTTGTAGTAGCCGGTATGATCGCCATAGGGCCCTTCTGGAGCCAGCTCGCCCGGTTCGATGTACCCTTCCAGTACGATTTCTGCGCTGGCAGGCACTTCCAGGTCGTTGGAAATACATTTGACCACTTCGGTCTTGGTACCGCGCAACAGCCCGGCAAATGCGTACTCGGATAATGTATCAGGAACGGGTGTCACAGCCCCCAGAATGGTCGCAGGATCTGCCCCCAACGCCACTGAAACCGGGAAACGTTCACCAGGATGCGCCGCGCACCACTCCTGATAATCAAGCGCGCCGCCGCGATGGGACAACCAGCGCATAATAAGCTTGTTTTTACCAATCAGCTGCTGGCGATAGATGCCCAGATTCTGCCGCTCTTTATGCGGACCACGCGTGACGGTGAGTCCCCAGGTAATCAGCGGCGCGGCATCTTCCGGCCAGCAGGTCATAATCGGAATGCGGTTTAAATCAACGTCATCGCCTGAGTAGATTTTTTGCTGACAAGGCGCACCACGCAACCGCTTAGTCGGCATGTTCAACACCTGCTTAAACTGCGGCAGCTTATCAAACAGATCGCGGAATCCTTTCGGTGGCTCTGGCTCTTTCAAAAACGCCAACAGTTTACCGACTTCTCGTAGCGCCGAGACATCTTCTTGTCCCATCCCCATCGCAACACGCTTTGGTGTGCCAAACAGGTTACACAGCACCGGCATTGAATAGCCTTTCGGATTCTCAAACAGTAAGGCAGGCCCACCGGCACGCAGAGTGCGATCGGCAATTTCAGTAATTTCCAGGTGGGGATCCACCTCAAGCGAAATGCGTTTGAGCTCACCCTGCTGTTCAAGCAGCGTCAGGAAGTCGCGTAAATCGTGATATTTCATGGCGTCCATTGTGGCCTCTTCGTAAGCGCTTCATTATACGGCGTTCATCATTGTGATGCTGTATTTTTGTTAAATTAGCGTGAACTCTGGCGATACATATAAGCCTTGGGAGTATATACCCATTGGGTTTCAGCCTGCGTTGAGGCGGGTATAATTAACTTAACGCATGGCTTTTGCTATGCTGGCGCTCAGAACAAGCGGATAAGAGTTATTATGCAATCCTGGTATTTACTGTACTGCAAACGTGGGCAACTTCAGCGAGCCCAGGAACACCTGGAAAGGCAGGCGGTGAACTGCCTGACGCCTATGATCACCCTGGAAAAAATAGTGCGCGGTAAACGTACCACAGTCAGTGAACCACTATTCCCTAATTACATGTTTGTCGAGTTCGACCCGGAAGTGATCCACACCACCACTATCAATGCCACGCGTGGTGTCAGCCATTTCGTCCGTTTTGGCGCGACGCCTGCGACAGTTCCTTCTCCCGTTATTCACCAGCTTTCTATCTACAAGCCTGAAGGAATTGTTGACCCGCAAACTCCTCAGCCAGGGGACAGCGTGATTATTACTGAAGGGGCGTTTGAGGGGCTAAAAGCGATCTTCACCGAACCGGATGGCGAAGCACGTTCCATGCTACTGCTTAACCTGTTGAATAAAGAGGTTAAGCAGAGTGTGAAAAATACCGGCTTTCGAAAAATTTAAGCCGTTTAGAAGGTCACTTCGAACAGTGTTCGGACGTTAGCATCAATGGTTGCTGACAGCCATTGAGGATTTTCCCCGCGCCAGTGGGCAATACGCTCAAGAATATGTGGCAGGTGCGCCGGTTCATTGCGCCGTGACGTCGGTTTAGGCGTTAAGTCGCGAGGGAGTAGGTAAGGCGCATCGGTTTCAATCAGCAGCCTTTCCACCGGAATAAACGGCAGCAATTCCCGCAGTTCCATCCCCCGGCGCTCATCACAGACCCAGCCGGTGATACCGATATAGAGTCCCCGGTCCACGCAGTCCTGCATCTCCTGCCGCGTTCCGGTAAAACAGTGCAGCACCGCGCCTGGGAGGCTATCCAGCCACGGCTCCAGCAACGTCAGAAAACGCTCATGGGCATCCCGACAATGCATGAAAATCGGCATCTGCAGTTCAGCAGCAATGCGCAGTTGCGCCTCAAAAGCACGTTCCTGCTCCTGCGGCGTGGAGAAATTGCGATTGAAATCCAGACCGCACTCGCCAATAGCGACCACCTCAGACTGGTTTGCCAGCGCGATAATCTCGTCTTCCGTTGAGGATTGCCATTGGCTGCTGTCATGCGGGTGCACGCCAGCCGTGGACCAGCAATGCGGATAATGCTGTGCCAACTTTAGCGCCTGCTGGCTTTCGTGCAGGTTTGTTCCGGTCAGAAGCATACCGTTTACGCCCGCAGCAAAGGCGCGCGCCACAACATCATCCCTGTCTTTTGCAAATTGTGAACTGGTTAAATTAACGCCAATGTCAAACATGCTACCTCCCATATGACAACCGCCCTGACGGGCGGTTGAATTTACTCTTCTGTTTTCTCGGTGGCTTCGGCTTCTTTTGCTTCTTCGGCCTCGTTGTCCTCATCTCGCGTACGTCGCTTGCCGACATAGAAACGAGAGAAGAAAACGCCCACTTCAAACAGGCAGTACATCGGTATCGCCAACAACGTTTGCGAGAAGACATCTGGCGGGGTCAGTAACATCCCGACGACAAATGCCCCAACCACAACGTAAGGACGCTTCTTGCGTAAATCGTCTGGCGTCGTAATGCCCATCCAGCATAGCAGCACAATGGCGACAGGGACCTCAAAAGAGACCCCGAAAGCCATAAACAGCGCCATGACGAAACTGAGATAGCTGGCAATGTCCGTTGATACCTGTACGCCTTGCGGAGCCGTGTTAGCCAGAAAACCAAACGCCAACGGGAAGACAACAAAATAGGCGAATGCCATGCCGATGTAGAACAGCAACGAACTGGAGACCAGCAGCGGCACAATCAGGCGACGTTCATGTTTGTACAAAGCAGGCGCAATGAATGCCCATACCTGGTAGAGGATCACTGGCGCTGACAGGATCAGCGACACCATGAAGGTCAACTTGATTGGCGTAAAGAACGGCGAAGCCACATCGGTGGCGATCATCGTTGCACCCTGCGGCATCTGTTTAATCAGAGGCGCTGCAACCATATGGTAAATGTCGTTGGCAAAATAAACCAACGCCAGAAAGATCACGATTACCGCAATAATGCAGTTCAGGAGTCGCTTACGCAGCTCAATAAGATGCGTGATGAGCGGTTGGGTATCTTCTACAGACATGTTTACGGTTTATCACTCGACGAGGGTGAGGATTCGACAACAGGTGCGGCAGCTTTCTTTTCTGCATCCATCAACGTAGCGGAAGTGTTTTCCGTCGGCTCTGGCGTTTTAGCACCCGTGGATTCCGGTTTTTGCTCCGGCGAACTGGCCTGATTTTCAGCGGCGGCAGGGGTGACCCCTTCTCGCTGCGCTTCACCTTCTTTCACCACCGGATTATGGATAGTGTGCGCTTCATCGCTCGCTTTCTCAGGATCGTGCACGCTGTAAGAACGCTTCATCGATTCCGCCGCTTCACGCAGCTCATCCATTGACGCTTTCAGCTCCGGGGTCAGATTTGTCAGGCTCGCTTTCTCTACTTTCTTCAGGCTGTCCTGAAACTCCTGAAGCTTAAGCTCCTGGGTCAGTTCATTCTGAACAGTAGTTGCCAGGGAACGTAAAGCACGCACCCAGCCAGCAACCGTTTTTACCGCTACGGGTAATCGTTGCGGCCCCAGGACAATGAGGCCGATCACGAACACCAATAACAGTTCGCTAAAACCGATATCAAACACGGATTATACCTGCTCTTTATCTTGGCTTTTGGCGTCTTCCTTTTTCACTTCGCCCTGCTTATCGGTGATGGATTTAGCTGTAAAATCAGCGTCCTGGCTGGTTTTATCTTGCTTAGGCTCATCATCACCCATCGCTTTTTTGAAGCCTTTAATCGATGCGCCAAGATCGGAACCGATGGAGCCGAGTTTCTTGGTGCCAAATAGCAGTACAACGATGACGGCAATGATCAACAACTGCCAAATACTGATACCACCCATACATGTTCCTCTGTCATAGATGATGAATTAATAAGGCCGTAGTATACGTTACACGGCCTGCCTTGGGCGATGAAAAATTCAGCGCATTTTGCGCCAGCCGATTAACCAGGCTAAGACACCGCCTGCCATCAACCAGCCCGGCATAAGCCCCCACTCAGGGCGGCTTACCAGCAGGAATGTTCCACTTAGCAACAATGTTGCGCCAATGCCCAATAAATAACGGGATTGTCCCTGGCGTACATGATTCGCGTGAAGCTCGCGGGCAATCTTATCAACACTGTGCTGTAAATATTTGCCCTGGCGCAAACTGTCATACACCAGTTCAGGTATTTCTGGCATTTTTTCGACCCAGAACGGTGCTTTTTCTTTAAATGCCCTAACGAGCGCCGGAATACCGACCTGATCTTTAATCCAGGATTCGAGGAATGGCTTAGCCGTTTTCCACAAATCTAACTGCGGGTAGAGCTGTCGTCCGACCCCCTCAACGTACAGCAGCGTCTTCTGTAGCAATACCAGTTGAGGCTGGACTTCCATATTGAAGCGGCGCGCAGTGTTGAACAAATTCAACAGCACATGACCAAAGGAAATCTCCGCCAGCGGTTTTTCAAAAATCGGCTCGCACACGGTACGAATGGCAAATTCAAACTCTTCAACGTTGGTATCCGGTGGAACCCAACCAGAATCCACGTGCAGTTCAGCAACTTTGCGGTAATCGCGGTTAAAGAACGCAATGAAGTTTTCAGCCAGGTAACGTTTATCTTCTTTGTTTAAAGAGCCCACAATCCCACAATCAATACCAATGTATTTCGGGTTTTCAGGGTGCTCATAACTGACAAAAATGTTCCCAGGGTGCATATCCGCATGGAAAAAGCTGTCGCGGAATACCTGAGTAAAGAAGACCTGAACACCACGTTCAGCCAGCAACTTCATATTGGTGCCGTTCTTCTCAAGCGTGGTGACATCTGAAACCGGGATACCGTAAATGCGCTCCATCACCATCATGTTCTGACTGCAATAGTCGGAATACACTTCCGGGATGTACAGCATCGGGCTATCTTCAAAATTACGTCGTAGCTGAATGGCGTTCGCCGATTCGCGCAGCAGATTTAGCTCATCAATCAACGTTTTTTCATATTCACGGACGACTTCTGTTGGTCGCAGGCGACGCCCATCTGGCAGCAGACGAGGAACCCAACGAGCCAGGCGGTAGATCAGTTTTAAATCCGCTTTGATGACCGGCAGTATGTCCGGGCGAATAACTTTGATCACCACCTCTTTGCCATTCGATTTCAATCGCGCAGTGTGAACCTGAGCAACAGACGCAGATGCCAGCGGCGTGATTTCAAAATCATCAAACCATTCCTCGACGGGCAGCCCGCCCATGGCCTCTTCGATTTGTTTTTTCGCTCTAAGCCCATCAAACGGGGCAACACGATCCTGCAATAGCGCAAGCTGATCGGCGATGTGCGGAGGGAAAAGGTCACGACGGGTGGAGAGCATCTGCCCAAACTTGATCCACACCGGGCCGAGTTCCTGTAAAGCCAGTCTCAGCCTTTCTCCCAGCGGTTTGTCTTTATGTCGGTTGGGCATCCAGAACAACGAGTATCGCCACAACCTAAGCGGCAGCGTGATTCGCATTTTGGGGATGAGTTCATCAAGACCGTAGCTTAAAAAAGTGCGAATGATGAAATAAAGGCGCCGTACTTCACCTGGCGTCATTTGGCCTCCAGTTTTTCCAGCCGTTTGGCCAGAGATTCAACCGCGCGCTCAACGGCTGCCGTTTCTTCAGCAAACCATGCAACCTCTAGTGGGCCAGGAGCCATGCGCCACTCTTCGGTGATCGCTTCGGCGACATAGCGCTGCTGGCGCTGAAAGTTATGGCACAGGAACTTCGCTCCACCACGCAAGACTTTGCTGACCCCTTCCGCGACGATATCGCCAGTATAGGGTGCTAACAGTTCTGCAGGATCCAACTCGGCCAGATCGGCAAGCGCAACAAAGTTCTGTACTACCTGGATATCACCCTGGACTTCCAGTTCACCGCTGCGGATAAGCGTGGTGAGTTGCTGTCTGTCACGCAATTTCGGTAACACACTGGCATATGTGATTACGGTGCAATCGGCTTCGCCTTCCCACGCCCCCAGCACATCGACCTGGCGCTCACTAAACACCAGGACTAACGATGTTGAAAATCCTTTGAGATCAACACGTAGCACTTTGCCCTGTAAACGCGTTCTGGCTGACTTGAGCGCAGGAGAGCGGTACAGAAAGGTGTTGAGCAGATTTTCAACGCCTGCGGTCACTAAGGGTTTTAAAGGCATCCCCACTCTCCTGTCAGAACTTGTATCCACGATGCAGCGCAACGACACCTGCTGTCAGGTTGTAGTAATCAACGCTTTCGAACCCGGCATCTTGCATCATTGCTTTTAAGGTGTCCTGATCGGGATGCATGCGGATGGATTCCGCCAGATAGCGATAGCTGTCCGCATCGCTTGCTACCATTGAACCTATACGCGGCAGAACATGGAAAGAGTACGCGTCGTAGGCTTTGCTCAACGGTTCGATAATCGGCTTGGAGAATTCCAGCACCAGTAGACGTCCGCCCGGCTTCAATACGCGGTACATGGAGCGTAATGCTTTGTCTTTATCCGTAACGTTGCGCAGACCGAAAGAGATGGTGATGCAGTCAAACGTGTTGTCAGGGAAAGGTAGTGCTTCCGCATTCGCCTGAACGTACTCAACGTTACCCACCACACCAATATTGCGCAGCTTTTCGCGACCCATTTTGAGCATTGAGTCATTGATATCCGCCAGCACAACTTTGCCGGTTTCGCCTACCATGCGAGAGAATTTCGCCGTCAGATCGCCGGTACCGCCTGCTAAATCGAGAACGGTTTGCCCGCGACGCACGCCACTGCAGTCAATGGTGAAGCGCTTCCACAAACGATGAATGCCGAATGACATTAAGTCATTCATAACGTCATATTTAGAGGCCACAGAATGAAAAACGTGGGCCACCATGTCAGCTTTCTGCTCTTTAGCGACGGTCTGAAAGCCAAAGTGCGTCGTTTCTTGTGAATTATCCACCATCTCAGTGCCTGCTCATCCAAAAAATGTTCGAGAAGTGTAACAGATTGGGCCAATTTGCCCTACCCTTCTGCCGGGTTCAACTACCCCAAATGGACTAGTTTGATTGCTGATTTACCGCTTCACCATCGGGGCAAGATGCATCTTGTTGCGTCTCAGGGACCGAGCGCAAGCGGTATTCTTCATCCTGCGTAGTGGCTTGCTCAGCCAGCTCAGGATTAATCTCGCGCTTAATTTCTACACCTAAACTGCGAAACGCTTCTGCCTGCGACAGGACGTTTCCACGACCGGAAGAGAGTTTTTTCATCGCCTGTCGGTAATTATCCTGGGCTTTGTCCAGGCTTTGACCTATTGCCGACATATCATCCACAAACAACCGCATCTTGTCATAAAGTTTGCTGGCCCGATCGGCAATTTGTTGCGCATTACGACTCTGATGCTCGTAGCGCCACAGGTTGGCAATCGTGCGCAATGCCACCAACAGCGTGGTAGGGCTCACCAGCATAATGTTATTTCTAAGCGCTTCGGTAATCAGTTCGGGCTGTCTGTCTAACGCCAGCAAAAAAGCGGGCTCAACGGGGATAAACATCAGCACATAGTCAAGCGTACGCAGCCCCGGAAGCTGCTGATAGTCTTTGCGGCCCAGCAGACGAATGTGGTTGCGCACCGAGGCGATGTGCTCCTGCAACGCGCTCTCGCGGGTGAATTCATCTTCAGCGTTAAAATAGCGTTCATAGGCGACCAGCGTCATTTTCGCATCAATCACCACATCTTTGCCCTGCGGTAATCGGACAATAACATCTGGCTGCATCCGCGAACGGGCGTCGTTTTCGATGCTGACCTGGGTTTCATATTCATAGCCTTCGCGCAGACCGGAAGCCTCAAGCACCCGCGTGAGTACGACCTCGCCCCAGTTACCCTGCGTTTTGTTATCGCCTTTTAATGCCCGCGTCAGGTTTACCGCTTCCTGTGCCATCTGCGCATTCAGTTGCTGGAGATTACGAATTTCGTGCGCCAGAGTATGACGTTCCTGTGCCTCTTTACCAAAGCTATCCTGAACCTGGCGTCGAAAACCGTCCAGTTGTTCGCGAAGCGGTGCCAGCAGGCTGTTCAGGCTTTGGCGATTTTGCTCATCTACGCGGCGATTGCTGTGCTCGAATATACGGTTCGCCAGATTTTCAAACTGCTCGCTCAGGCGCTGTTCGCTGTTGATCATCTGACGAATCTTATCTTCCGCATGCTGTTGCGTTGCTTCCAGCCGGGTGGTGACTTCCCGGAGATCAGCTTCCAGAGAGGTGTTGATACTGTGCAGGCTGCGCAATTCGTTATTAAGCAGTTCGCACTCATCACGCCAGTGGGCTTCCTGTGAGAGTTGTTGCCGGGCGGCACTTAGCGCGATATCCAGTTCACGTCGTTCTTCGATGAGATCGGCACGGATCCTGTCGGCGTGCGCTTTTGTTGCCAGCCACCCAACCAGCAGCCCTGCGGCTAACGCCAGCACGGCACTCATCATAATTGAAATATCCACAACGCCCCCTTACAGCAACGACTTACCCGCACAAAATAGAATTGTGCTGTATAAACGTCCAGTTTAAAAGGAATTTCCTGCGAGGTACTACGCAAAATAAAAAGGCCGAACGCGTCGGCCTTTTTGAATAGACGGGAGAATTACAGTAAACGACGCGCAGCTTCCACCACGATTTTTACCGCATGGCTTTCTGTTTGTTTCATCGTTTCCGCATTAGGGATCTCTTGCTGAGTACGGTTCACGATAACACCTGCGACCATACCGGCACGCAGACCCTGGCTTGCGCACATGGTCAGTAGCGTGGCAGATTCCATTTCGTAGTTCATAACGCCCATAGACTGCCACTCTTCCATCGAGCCTTTGAAACGGCTCACGACGCGACCAGAGAAGGTGTCGTAACGTTCCTGGCCCGGGTAGAAGGTGTCAGAAGATGCAGTAACGCCCACGTGGGTAGTGGCGCCGATAGATTTCGCCGCTTCCACCAGCGCAGTGGTGCACTCGAAGTCCGCAACGGCCGGGAACTCCATTGGCGCGAAGTGCAGGCTTGCGCCGTCCAGACGGACAGACGCCGTGGTGACCAGGACATCACCTACATTGATATGCGGCTGGATAGCGCCAGTCGTACCGATACGCAGGAAGGTACGAATGCCCAGTTGTGCCAGTTCTTCAACGGCAATAGAGGTTGACGGGCCGCCGATACCGGTAGAGCAAACGATCACGGCTTTACCATCCAGCTCAGCACGCCAGGTAGTGAACTCGCGATGAGATGCCAGCTTAACCGGCTTATCCATCAGCGCGGCGATCTTTTCCACACGCTCCGGGTCGCCAGGGACGATAGCAAGCGTAGCCCCTTGTAAGTCGCTCTTAGTGAGGCCGAGATGAAAAACATCAGACTTAGACATAAAAACTCCTCTGTGAATCGGTTTTGTCAGAAGAAGCAAAAACACACTTTACCGAAGGCATGAACATATTTTCGTGACAGTCATCACTATGATGTAAATCAATTGCATTCAATTACCATCAAAAAGTGATGCGTATCACATAAATGATGCGATGTAAGGAAGCCCTGCACAAAAGATAGCCCGTTTAAGGCAATGTGGTTCGTTGCATGTGTCTATAGTTAACAATGCGCTTTTTGGCTGAATATTTAAGGGTACGGAGAATACCATGACAACACGACAATCTGGCTTTGCACCTGCTGTATCTCCACCGACGTCTACCACGGTTCACACTCCGGATAACGAAATTATCGCCGGTGTAACGTCCATACCTTCACAAGGCGATGATATGCCAGCGTATCACGCACGACCAAAACAAACCGATGGACTGCTTCCCGTGGTCATTGTCGTGCAGGAGATTTTTGGTATTCATGAGCACATTCGTGACGTTTGCCGCCGTCTGGCTCTGGAAGGGTATCTGGCTATCGCACCAGAACTCTATTTTCGCGAAGGCGATCCCAATGACTTTGCCGATATCCCCACGTTGCTCAGCGGCCTTGTCGCCAAAGTGCCTGACTCTCAGGTACTGGCCGATCTGGACCACGTCGCCAGTTGGGCCTCCCGCAACGGGGGAGATGCGCACCAACTGATGATCACCGGATTTTGCTGGGGTGGACGCATCACCTGGCTGTATGCCGCACATAATCCGCAGTTAAAAGCGGCGGTGGCGTGGTATGGCAAACTGGTGGGTGATAAAACCCTCAACTCGCCGAAACATCCCGTTGATATCGCAACCGATCTTAACGCCCCCGTTTTGGGACTTTATGGCGCCCAGGATACCAGCATTCCGCAAGATACCGTTGAAACAATGCGTCAGGCGCTACGCGCCGCCAATGCGAAAGCGGAAATCGTGGTCTATCCCGATGCCGGACATGCCTTCAACGCCGATTATCGCCAGAGCTATCACGAAGAGTCCGCGAAAGACGGCTGGCAGAGAATGCTGGAGTGGTTCGCGCAATACGGTGGGAAGAAATAATTCCCGCCAGGCAAACCAATAAACAAAACGGAGGCATCAGCCTCCGTTTTGTTTTTACGCCTGACGCAGATTCTGCGCCGCTTTAACCATGTTTGCCAGCGCGGCACGGGTTTCCGGCCAACCGCGCGTTTTCAGACCGCAGTCCGGGTTCACCCACAGACGCTCAGCCGGAATACGCTGCTCGGCTTTCTTCAGCAGAGCTTCAATCCACTCCACGCTCGGGACGTTCGGCGAGTGAATGTCGTAGACGCCCGGCCCTATTTCGTTCGGATAGTCGAACTCTTCGAACGACTCCAGCAGCTCCATATCAGAACGTGAAGTCTCAATAGTGATCACGTCTGCGTCCAGCGCCGCAATGGAGTCCATGATGTCGTTGAACTCGCAGTAACACATGTGGGTGTGGATCTGGGTTTCATCCTTCGCCACCGCCGCGTTAATGCGGAAAGCCTCCACGCCCCATTCCAGATATGCCGCCCAGTCGCTGCGACGCAGCGGTAAACCTTCACGCAGTGCCGGCTCATCAATCTGGATAATGCCGATCCCCGCTGCTTCCAGATCCGCAACTTCATCACGCAACGCCAGCGCAATCTGCTTCGCGATGGTTTCACGCGTCACGTCTTCACGCGGGAATGACCAGCAAAGAATGGTCACCGGACCGGTCAGCATACCTTTTACCGGTTTGTCGGTCAGTGACTGGGCATACTTCGCCCACTCCACGGTGATCGCTTCCGGGCGGCTGACGTCGCCAATGACTACCGGTGGCTTCACGCAACGGGAGCCATAGCTCTGCACCCAACCGTTCTGGGTAAAGACGAACCCGTCCAGATGCTCACCAAAGTATTCCACCATGTCGTTACGTTCGGCTTCACCGTGTACCAGCACGTCGAGCCCCAGACGCTCCTGTTCGGCGATCGCCTGTTTGATATGTTCCGCAATACCGGTGCGGTAGTTACCGGCATCCAGGTTGCCCTTTTTGAAGTCCAGACGCAGACCGCGAATTTCGGTGGTTTGCGGGAATGAGCCGATAGTCGTGGTCGGCCATGCCGGCAGATTAAAGCGGGCACGTTGCGCCTCGGCACGAACCGGATAAGCGTTGGCGCGCTGGCTGTCCTGGGCGGTGATTGCCGCCAGACGTTTTTCCACTGCGGCGTTGTGGACACGAGTAGAGTGACGACGAGCCTGAATCGGTGCGCTCCATTCGACAATTGCCGCCGTATCACCGCTGTTCAACGCATCACGCAGCAGCGCCAGCTCGCCGCATTTTTGCAGGGCGAAGGCAAACCAGCTCTTCACCTCTGCATCAAGGCGGGTTTCCACGCTGAGATCGATGGGGCTGTGCAGCAGGGAGCAGGAAGAAGCCACCCACAGGTCACGTTTCCCGACGATATCTTTAATTTGCGCGTATTTTTCGCTGAGATCGGCGCGCCAGACGTTGCGCCCGTTCACCAGGCCCGCTGACAGCAGCCAGTCGGCAGGCAGACGTTTGTGCAGCTCGGCGACATCATCTTTACCGTGCACGAAGTCAACGTGCAGTCCCTGCACCGGCAGCGCGGTAATGGTATCCAGGTTTGGCGTTACGCCTTCGAAGTAGGTGGTCAGTAACAGCTTCACCTGGCCCCGCAAGGCATCATAAGCTGGTTTGAAAGCGTCCAGCCACGCTTGCGGTAATTCCAGCACCAGAGCAGGTTCGTCAATCTGCACCCACTCAATACCCCGTTTTGCCAGCTCAGACAACACCTGCTGGTAAACCGGCAGAATGTCGTTCAACAGACTCAGGCGGTCAAACTGTTCGCCCTTCACTTTCCCCAGCCACAGGTAAGTTACCGGCCCCAGCAGCACAGGTTTCACCTTGTGCCCGAGCGCCAGCGCTTCGTCTACTTCATCCAGCAGTTGCGTCCAGGTCAGTTTGAACTGCTGACCTTTGGTGAACTCTGGCACCATGTAGTGATAGTTGGTATTAAACCATTTGGTCATTTCTGCCGCCGCCGCTGGCTCACCGGTCGGTGCGCGGCCACGGCCAATACGGAATAAGGTATCGATATCGACCGAGCCGTCTTTATTCTGATGACGAGCCGGAACGTTGCCGAGCAGCAGGCTGGTAGTCAGCACGTGATCGTACCAGGCAAAATCACCTACCGGCAGCAGGTCAACACCCGCCTGCTTCTGCTGCTCCCAATGGCGGGCACGCAGCTCGCGGCCAACGGCCAGCAATTCTTCACGGGAGGAATTTCCCGCCCAGTAGCTTTCTTGCGCTTTCTTCAACTCGCGACGCAGGCCAACGCGAGGGAAACCGAGGGTGTGATTCAATATTGTCATTTTTCTTCCTCTAATTATATGTAAATCCTATGGATTTTGAATTTAGGGAAGGCGGCAAGTTTACTCATCCCCAGGAGCTTACTGAAGTAAGTGACTGGGGTGGGGAAACTAAGCCAACGCACCATAAATTTAAAAGACGAAGGATTTTAGCCGTCCAGATGTTTACACATCCATAATTGGCGGTTACTGTATATTCCTCAAGCGCAATTTGTTCATGCCGAAGTGAAGGACTTTCATGATCGAGATTAAACACCTGAAAACGCTCCAGGCGTTGCGGAATAGCGGTTCGCTGGCAGCCGCCGCGGCGACGTTGCATCAGACCCAATCCGCTCTTTCTCACCAGTTCAGCGATCTGGAGCAGCGCCTTGGCTTTCGACTTTTTATCCGTAAAAGCCAGCCTCTGCGCTTTACGCCGCAGGGAGAAATCCTGCTGCAGTTAGCTAATCAGGTGTTGCCGCAAATTGGTCGTGCGCTGCAGGCTTGCAACGAACCGCAGCAAACCCGGCTGCGAATCGCAATTGAATGTCACAGTTGTATTCAATGGCTGGCGCCCGCGCTGGAGAATTTTCGTGCCAACTGGCCACAGGTGGAGATGGACTTTAAATCCGGCGTGACGTTCGATCCACAACCAGCGCTACAGCAGGATGAGCTGGATCTGGTGTTAACCTCCGACATTCTGCCGCGCAGCGGATTGCACTACTCACCGATGTTTGATTTTGAAGTCCGCCTGGTACTGGCGCCTGACCATCCGTTGGCCAGCAAAACGCAAATCACGCCGGAAGATTTGGCCAGCGAGACGCTGCTCATTTACCCAGTGCAACGGAGTCGACTGGATGTATGGCGGCATTTCCTGCAGCCTGCGGGCGTGAGCCCGTCGCTGAAGAGCGTGGATAACACCCTGCTGCTGATTCAGATGGTTGCAGCCAGAATGGGTATCGCGGCGTTACCGCACTGGGTGGTGGAGAGTTTTGAACGCCAGGGTTTAGTAGTGACTAAAACCCTAGGTGATGGATTGTGGAGCCGACTGTACGCCGCCGTGCGTGATGGCGAGCAGCGACAGCCGGTCACTGAAGCGTTTATTCGCTCAGCGCGGAATCACGCCTGCGATCATCTGCCGTTTGTGCGGAGTGCGGAACGACCCACTTTCGATGTACCCACAGTGAGGCCACTATCACAGCCGCGCCAATGATGAAGCTTGGCCAGTGAGGCTGTTGATGCCAGATAGCCAGGTTGACCAACAGCCCGGCCGGCACATGCATATTGTTCATGATGCCCAGCGTACCGGCATCCACCTGGGTCGCGCCGTAGTTCCACATAAAGTAACCAATGCCGGACGCTGCCACGCCAAGAAAGACCAGGATACCCCACTGTAGCGTAGTGGTAGGCATTTTCTGCGCATTGCCCAGCATGAACCAGGCCACGACAGCCACCATAAAGGCCCCCATATAAAACCAGGCAAAAGCGTTATGCTGTGGCATTGGGCGGGTTTCCATCAGACGCTTGTAGCCCACCATACCGATGGCAAAACTAATGTTGGAAAGCTGCACCAGCAGCAGGCCAGTCCAGAAGTGGCTGGTTACCTGATCGTAACGAATAATCCCCGCGCCAATCACCGCCAGTAACGCACTGAAAGCGTAGCTCCAACGCAAACGGCGCCCGCTCATCAGGTCATAAATCAGCGTGATGTAGAGCGGCGTCAGCACGGTGAAAAGCAACAGCTCTGAAACCGTCAGGTACAGGTAGGCGTGAAAACTCAGCATATACATAATGCCAAGCTGCATGGCCCCCACCAGCATATATAGCGCGATCGTTTTTACGCTGTGCCCGCGGGTACGTAAGAACGGCAGGAACACCAGCGCCGCGAGTCCAACGCGCACCAGCACCGCAAAATAGCTATCGACATGACCAGCAAGGTACTCGCCAAACAGGCTGAAGGAAAAGGCCCACAAAATAGTGGTAATGATGAGTAGCGCCACAATGGATGTCTCTTAGAACAGGGAACATCCATTGTAGCGGAGAGTTTAGTTGACAACTGGTCAACTAAAGAACAATTACTTTAAAAAGAGATCGCGCAGGTAGTGCGGCACGGCATCGTCGGCGTTGAGTCCGATGACTTCCAGCTCCGGATGCAGATCCTTCAGGCGCTGGTGGGCATTGCCCATGATGCAGCCTTTGCCCGCCATGGAGAGCATTTCCGCATCGTTCATCCCATCGCCAAAAGCGATGCAGTCTTTCAGGCTGTAGCCCATCGCTTTCGCTACCGCTTCCAGCGCATGACCTTTCGACACGCCGCCCGCCATGACTTCCAGACAGGTAAGCGTAGAGAAGCTGACGTTGACGCGATCGCCCCAGCGGGCGTTAATCGCCTGCTCCAGCGGTAGCAGTCTTTCGTGAGAGTCGGTGGTGAAGAACACTTTGCTGACACCTTCAGGCTCCAGTAATGCAGGTTCAAACAGGGAATAGTTAAACACTGCTTCTTTGAAAAAGCGCATTTCGTCCGGACGATGGCGATTCATAAACCATTCATCATCGCGATAAACGTTGGTCACGATGTCCGGATTTGCATTCACTACGCCAAACAGATCGCTGGCAATGTCGCGATCCAGGTTATGGGAAAAAACCAGATTCCCGTCAGAATCATGCACCCGCGCGCCGTTGGACGTGATCATGTAGGTTTTAATGCCGAGGTTATCGCGAATTTGCCCCACATCAACATGATGACGGCCAGTCGCAAACACGAAGTTAACGCCGCGAGCGGTCAATAACTTCAGCGTCTCTTTGGCATAGGGGGACAGAGTATGGTCGGGGGAAAGCAGCGTACCGTCTAAATCAGACGCAACAACCTGATACATAAGAAAATTAAACCTCTAGGCAAAGCGGGTTCCGCTGGATGAGTTATGTTTGTCGAAAAATTCGACAATAGCGTTAAGCGCGACTGAGCGCATGGCGTCCTTTTCAAAAAGGATCTCATGGTACGCGCCTTTTATGACAAGCGGCTGACCTCCTTCTACAGGATGGCCCGCTGCGGCGCGGAGTTCACAAAAACGATCGTGCATGCGGTTATCCACTACACGTTCTTCTTCAGCCTGAATCAGCAGCGTCGGCGTCGCATCATCCCCAGCGCCAGCCAAAACCTGTTCACCAGCCAGAATCCCTTCGCGTACCCAGTGATAGGTGGGACCGCCAACGCGCAACCGCGGCTCATCAGCATAGAAGCGTAGATTGCGCCGATAGCGCTGTCGACTATGGGTTAACGCATTCATACCGAACGGCAGCGCCCGCCAGCGCCCGGTTCCCATCGCATAGCCTTCGCGGATCCGCGGGTGCCCTTCAGCCCAGTCCAGAATGTGGCGCACCATCCAGTCGGGAAAGCGCATCACAATACCAAACATCGGTGCACAAAGCGCGATGGCATCACACTGATTCGGGTGGCGCTGCAGGAATAACGTGGCAATCGCCCCGCCCATTGAATGCGCCAGGATATAGCGTTTTCTCCACGGGCCGGGTAGCACCTCCTGCTGCCAGAAGGCGGTTAGATCGTCGACATAGTCATTAAAGTTATCGACATGACCGCGATGTGGATCCGAAAGCATTCGCCCGGAACGCCCCTGACCACGGTGATCGATAATGAGCACGTCAAAACCAGAATGAAACAGGTCATACGCCAGTTCAGCGTATTTCACATAGCTTTCAATGCGTCCAGGACAGACGACGATGACGCGATCGTTTTTTTCTGCATGAAAACGCACAAAATGTACGGGGATATCATCCACACCCGTAAATTCCGCTTCTTCCCGCTGACGCCAGAAATCTGTCAGTGGCCCCATGGAAAAAGCAGCAAACGCGTTTTCTCTTGTTTCCCAGTCCTTTTGCTGCTGAAACATCGGGTATCCAGCCTCGCTGACCAAGTAAAATCGTTTTTTTCGCCGTCGCTGATACAACCTAACGGCAGTAGCGTATTGTGGCATAAAAATAGACAATCCGGGAGTTTCTCATGACCTTTGAATGGTGGTTCGCCTACCTGCTGACCTCTATTATTTTGAGCTTGTCTCCAGGCTCTGGCGCAATCAACACTATGACCACTGCCATCAGCCATGGTTATCGCGGTGCCAGCGCGTCGATTGCAGGTTTACAGACCGGGCTGGGCATTCATATCGTTTTGGTAGGCGTGGGGCTAGGAACGCTATTTTCACGTTCGGTGATCGCATTTGAGGTGCTGAAGTGGGCGGGAGCGGCCTATCTGATTTGGCTGGGTATTCAACAATGGCGGGCTGCGGGCGCTATCGATCTGAACACCATGGCGAATACACAATCACGCAGTCGCCTGTTCAAACGCGCGGTCTTTGTGAATCTGACCAACCCCAAGAGCATTGTTTTTCTTGCCGCCCTGTTCCCGCAGTTTATCCTGCCGCAGGAACCGCAACTGATGCAGTACGTGGTGCTTGGCGTTACGACCATCGTGGTCGATATCATTGTGATGATCGGTTACGCGACGCTGGCCACACGCATTGCTGGCTGGATTAAAGGGCCAAAGCAAATGAAGGCGCTGAACAAAGTGTTCGGCTCGCTGTTTATGCTGATAGGCGCCCTGCTGGCATCGGCAAGGCATGCCTAGCCAATGGAACGGCACTCGCAAAGAAATGCTAACAGTATGAGCGTCTGAATATGACTTTCCGTACTTAGCCGCAAAGGAGGAAAAGTCTTTTATTCTGTGCTGTTAGGTGTTGAATACCAGAGTAAGAATGCCGCCACTCTCACTTCTCACGGATGATGGACGATGGCGGAAGCAACGACACCCCATGACGCAGTATTTAAGACCTTCCTCTCCCGCGTGGAAACCGCGCGGGACTTTATCGAACTTCATCTTCCTCCTTCGTTAATCAAAATCTGCAAACTGGAAACGCTCCGTCTGGAATCAGGCAGTTTTGTGGAGGACGATCTGCGCCCCTATTTCAGCGATATTCTCTACTCACTGGAAACCACCAGCGGGCATGGCTATGTACATGTGCTCATCGAGCATCAAAGCTCACCTGACAAGCATATGTCATTTCGCCTGATGCGCTACGCTATCGCCGCGATGCAACGTCATCTTGAGGCTGGAAACGACACTCTACCGCTGGTGATTCCAGTGCTCTTTTACCATGGCAAGCAAAGCCCATGGCAAGGCTCAATGAACTGGCTGGATCACTTTGAGGATTCGGGAACCGCCCTTCAACTTTACAGCACACCGTTTCCGTTGGTGGATGTGACGGTTATTCCAGATGATGAAATCATGCAGCATCGCAGTATGGCGGCGCTGACATTAGTGCAAAAGCATATTCGCCAGCGCGACATGGCACAGCTGCTGGATAAACTTACCCGCCTGTTTATGCTGGAGAAGATGAGCGGACAACAAATAACCGTGCTGGTAAACTACATGGTGCAAGCAGGGAATACACAAGATGTTCAGACATTACTGTATAAGCTGGCACAGCGTGTGCCGCAGCATGGAGACAAACTGATGACAATGGCGGATCAACTAAAGCAGATAGGCCGTGAAGAGGGCAAACGCATTGCCCTCACTGATGTAGCAAAAGCAATGCTCAAGCGAGGTCTTGATACCGATGCGATTATGGAAATGACCGGCCTTTCGAAGGATGAATTACAGAAGCTTGCGCAATAAACCGTACTCCGCCTGGGACTCCCAGGCGGGTAACAAACTTAGCGCGAAATAATCAGGTGGATGCCGAAACCCGCGAACAGCGCCCCGGCAAAACCGTCAATCCACTTCGCCAGGCGCTGATAGCCACGACGCATCTTCGGCAGCGCAAACAGGCTGGCAACCACGGTAAACCACGCCAGCGTTTCCACAATAATCAGGGCAAAAATCCCCCAACGCGCTCCCGTTCCGACGTTGTCGCCAACAAATAACGAGAAGACGGAGCCAAAATAGATAATGGCTTTAGGGTTCGCCAGATTGGTCAGCAGGCCTTTCAAGAAGCTGCGTCCGCTCTGCGCCAGCTCAACCTGCGGAGTGGGAGCTGCAACATCCTGTTTTTTAAATGCGCCGCGCAGCATCTGGTAACCCATCCAGCACAGATACAGCCCCCCACCTACCATAATAATGGTGTGCAGCCAGGCCATTTTTTCGATAATCAGATGCAGGCCGAGCAGCGCCACGCCAGCCCAGACCATGACGCCGCAGGTAATACCCAGCACGCCCATCATCGCTTCTTTGCGCGAACGGCTAACCGCAGTTTGAGAAACAAAAAAGAAATCGGGACCGGGGCTCATCAGCGCAACGATATGCACCAACGCAACGGTGAAAAATAGCGTTAACATAAAAATGACTCGCGGGGGAATAGTTCAGTGAGTCACCATCCTGGCACTTTTTTGCCCGGCTGACTACTCTTCGTCGTCACCATCAACGTGTGCGCGGATAAGCGCCATAAACTCTTTGCCAAAACGTTCAAGTTTACGCATTCCCACGCCGTTGACGCTCAGCATTTCACTCGGTGAAACCGGCATTTGTTCGGCCATTTCAATCAACGTAGCGTCGTTGAACACCACGTACGGCGGGATGTTCTCTTCATCAGCAATGGCTTTACGCAGCTTACGCAATTTGGCGAATAGTTTGCGGTCATAGTTGCCGCCGAAGGATTTCTGCATCGCGCGCGGTTTCAGCGCCACAATACGCGGCACGGCAAGCTGTAGTGGAACTTCACCGCGCAGCACCGGACGCGCGGCTTCGGTTAACTGTAACGCGGAGTGATGAGCAATATTCTGCGTCACCAGGCCCAGGTGAATAAGCTGGCGAATAACGCTCACCCAGTGTTCGTGGCTTTGCTCGCGACCAATGCCATAGACCGGCAGTTTGTCATGAGCCAGTTCGCGAATACGCTGGTTATTCGCTCCGCGCAGCACTTCCACGACGTACCCCATGCCGAAGCGTTGGTTAACACGGTAAATCGTCGACAGCGCTTTACGCGCATCCATGAGTCCGTCGTACTGCTTTGGCGGATCGAGGCAGATGTCGCAGTTACCACACGGCTCCTGACGCCCTTCGCCAAAATAATTCAGCAGCACCAGGCGACGACAGGTTTGTGCCTCGGCAAACGCCCCCATCGCATTGAGCTTATGCCGTTCGATATCCAGCAGTTGCCCAGCGGGTTTCTCTTCGAGGCAACGGCGTAGCCATGCCATATCAGCTGGATCGTAAAACAGCATCGCTTCCGCCGGTAGACCATCACGCCCGGCGCGGCCGGTTTCCTGGTAATAGGATTCGATATTGCGCGGAATGTCGAAATGCACCACGAAGCGTACGTTAGGTTTGTTGATCCCCATACCGAACGCCACGGTCGCCACCACGATTTGCAGGTCGTCGCGCTGGAATTTCTCCTGCACCTCGGCGCGTACGGCATTTTCCAGCCCGGCATGATAAGCCCCGGCGCTGATGCCACGGCTTTGCAGACGCGCGGCGGTGTCCTCGACTTTAGCGCGACTGTTACAGTAGATAATGCCAGACTTACCGCGCTGCTCTTGCACGTAGCGCATCAGCTGATCGAGCGGCTTAAACTTCTCCATCAACATGTAGCGAATGTTCGGGCGGTCAAAGCTGCTGATCTGAATTAACGGGTCGTTGAGTCCCAGCAGACGCACAATATCCAGCCGGGTTGTCTCATCCGCGGTCGCGGTCAGCGCCACAAACGGCAGGGTTGGGAAACGTTGGCGCAACTGTCCCAGCGCCGCGTATTCGGGGCGGAAATCATGCCCCCACTGCGAAATACAGTGCGCTTCATCAACCGCCAGCAGCATCGGATTCCAGTGCGCCAGATGCTCAAGGAAGTTATCCAGCATCAGACGTTCGGGCGCAATGTACAGTAAGCGAATCTGTCCTGTACGACAGCCTGCCATCACCTCAAGCTGCTGCTCACGACTTTGAGTAGAGTTAAGGCACGCCGCCGCCACGCCGTTGGCCAGCAGTTGATCGACCTGATCCTTCATCAAGGAAATCAGCGGAGAAACAACAACGGTGAGTCCGTTTAGCAATAATGCGGGAATTTGATAGCACAGGGATTTACCGCCGCCGGTCGGCATAACGACCAGGCAGTCGCGACCAGAGAGCACGGTATCAATGATTTCTTCCTGACCAGGGCGAAACTGTTGGTAGCCAAAGGTTTCTTGCAAAACCTGTTTAGCGCCCATTTCCAGATTCAACACTTCCGCCTGCGCCACATTAACCCCATTAGCCTGAAATAAAAACAGGCGCTATTTTCAGCGCCTGAGAGAGAAACTGCAACGATTAAAATACTCTCAATACTTATCAGAAGATATCGTTGAGCATCACGCCCACACCAACACGGGTCTGATTGAAGTTATAGTCAATCAGCGATTCGCCGTAACCGCTGTAAACCTGGGTGTAAAGACGCACATGCTTCGTAATGGGGTAACTGACACCCAACTCAGCGCCACCGTAACCGGTATTCCAGTTGTACTGACCTTTCGCACTTAAGACGGCGTCACCGAGGTGATAACCCAGTTTGAGCTGATAGTAGCCCATATATTTTGTGATATCCGGGTTATCATCAGTGCTGCCGATGACGTACCACGGCTTAACTTCCACCAGCCAGTTACCGTTTTCAGCCATCAGGCGAGTATAAAGACGGTTCCAGCTACGTGAAGTGGGATCGGAGCGGCCGTTAGAGTCATGGTTATAACCCATTTCGACATCACGAAGCGTCCAACCGGCAAAGCGGTAGTCGGTGGCGAAACCGAGGAACAATTGCGGTTCGTAGTTGGTTTCGCGAAACGGTGAAGACTCTTCACTGTTAGAAAGCTGCCACCAGGATTTCTGGGTATAGGAGCCGCCGAGTACCGAATTTGGGCCTAATATCCCGCGCCACAGCGGAAACGCCAGGCTTAGCTGAAACTTAACCTCATCTTTGCGCGCATTTTCGGACCAGCTATAGCTGCTGATCGCCTCTTTGTTCATGTCGCTGGTATTGGTGTAGATAAGATAGTTAGTGTCATAAGGATAAAGCGTGAAAGGGTTGTCATGTTCCTGCAGCATGTTGGCGATAATACTGCCACGAACCGCCGGTGCATCATGAATCTCTTTCACTGTCGCTTCCTGCGCATACGCGGTCAACGGCAGCATGACTGCTGGTAGTAACCATCCCAAAATCGCCCGCATCGGTACTGTTCTCCTGAACCAAAATATTGATGAATTGTATAATTATCTGGCAAGTATTCTACATACTTAGCGAGTTCCTCGTTAGTTATCCCGTCCTAAAGTAGAAAACAACAAATAATAAGCATAATATCAACATTTAATTAACCATTAAGATGTAGGGATCATATGTCTGCCGTACTTACTGCTGAGGAAGCGCTGAAGTTAGTGGGTGAAATGTTTGTCTATCATATGCCGTTTAACCGGGCGCTGGGACTTGAGCTTGAACGCTATGAGAAAGAATTTGCTCAATTAGCCTTTAATAATCAACCGATGATGGTCGGCAACTGGGCGCAAAGCATTTTGCATGGCGGCGTGATCGCCTCGGCGCTGGACGTCGCCGCCGGACTGGTGTGCGTTGGCAGTACGCTAACCCGCCATGAGACGATCAGTGAGGACGAACTGCGTCAGCGGATGTCACGCATGGGAACCATCGATTTGCGCGTTGATTACCTGCGCCCAGGGAGAGGGAATCGCTTTACCGCCACCAGCAGCCTGCTGCGGGCGGGTAATAAAGTCGCCGTGGCACGCGTGGAACTGCATAACGAAGAACAGCTTTATATTGCCAGCGCAACCGCCACTTATATGGTGGGGTAAGCAGCCAAAAAAAGGTAAACTGCTGTTACATTTCTGCAATGAGTTTTCCCGATGGATGCTAAACAAACGCGGCAGGGCGTGTTACTCGCTCTTGCTGCTTATTTTATTTGGGGTATCGCACCTGCCTACTTCAAGCTGATTTACTATGTCCCGGCGGATGAGATCCTGACGCACCGTGTCATCTGGTCATTTTTCTTCATGGTGGTGCTGATGAGCATCAGCCGCCAATGGTCGGGTGTCAAAACGCTGCTCCAAACGCCAAAGAAGATCTTCCTGCTGGCGCTCTCGGCGGTGCTCATCGGCGGAAACTGGCTGCTGTTCATTTGGGCGGTCAATAATCACCATATGCTGGAAGCCAGCCTCGGCTATTTTATTAACCCGCTGGTGAATATTGTGCTGGGAATGCTTTTCCTCGGCGAACGCTTTCGTCGCATGCAGTGGCTGGCGGTACTGTTAGCCGCATGCGGCGTGCTGGTACAGCTGTGGACCTTCGGATCGCTGCCAATCATCGCGCTGGGACTGGCGTTCAGCTTTGCGTTCTATGGCCTGGTGCGCAAGAAGATTGCGGTCGAAGCACAAACCGGCATGCTGATCGAAACCCTGTGGCTTTTACCCGTTGCAGCCATCTATCTGTTTGGCATTGCCGACAGCCCAACCAGCCATATGGGGCAAAACCCGATGTCGCTCAATTTGCTGCTGATTGCTGCGGGTGTCGTGACCACCATTCCGCTGCTGTGCTTTACCGGCGCGGCAACCCGCCTGCGTCTGTCGACGCTGGGTTTTTTCCAGTACATTGGCCCTACGCTGATGTTCCTGCTGGCGGTAACGTTCTACGGTGAAGTACCGGGTGCGGACAAGATGGTCACTTTCGCGTTTATCTGGGTCGCGCTGGCGATTTTCGTGATGGATGCGATTTATACGCAACGACGGATTCGTCGGAGCTAGGGGATTGCCGGATGGCGCTTCGCTTATCCGGCCTACAAAAGCACATCACCGTAGGCCGGATAAGTCACCGCCATTACAGCCAGTTCTTGCGCTTAAAGTACAGATACGGCGCCAGACCGGCGAGCATCATAAAGACAATCGCCCCAGGATAACCAAAGCTCCAGTGCAGTTCCGGCATGAACTCAAAGTTCATCCCATAGCTGGACGCCACCAGCGTCGGCGGCAGGAACACCACAGAAACCACCGAGAAGATCTTGATGATGCGGTTCTGCTCGATGTTGATAAAACCCATCGCCGCCTGCATCAGGAAGTTAACCTTCTGGAACAGCGATTCATTGTGCGGCAGCAGAGATTCGATATCGCGCAGGATCTCACGCGCCTGCTCCAGCTGACTGCCCGGCAACCGCGCTTTACGCACCAGGAAGTTCAGTGCACGTTGGGTATCCATCAGACACAAGCGTACCTTCCAGCCGATATCTTCCAGTTCCGCCAGCGTCGACAGCGCTTCGTCATATTCATCGCCCTGACGCCCTTCCATGATCACACGGCTGAGTTTTTCCAGGTCGCTGTAGATGTTTTCGATCTCATCCGCCAGCTGTTCAATTTTGGTTTCGAACAGGTCGAGCAACAGCTCGTAGGCATTGCCATCCACCATAGCCTGGTTACGCGCACGCATGCGGTACAGGCGAAAGGCCGGCAATTCGCGCTCACGCAGGGTAAACAGACGGCCTTCGCGAATAGTAAATGCGACGGTTGAGTTACCCGCGTGATCGTCGGCATCTTCATAAAAGAAGAAAGAGTGAATGTGCAGACCGTCTTCGTCTTCAAAAAAACGCGCGGATGCTTCGATGTCTTCCAGTTCAGGGCGCGTAGCCAGATTCTGGCCCAAGTCCTTTTGCACACGGTTTCGTTCTTCGTCATCCGGCTCGACTAAATCGACCCAAACCGAACTGGCCAGGTGCTCGATCTCGTCTGCCTCAAGGCGAGTTAAACGATTGTTTTCCAGTTGAAATGCGCTCAGCATGACCGGGACTCCCAATGCAAAAAATTATCGGACAGTTCGGAGGGCACACAGAAACAAATTGGGTTTCAGACCATTAAACAGCCTGACTCAGCGCGACGGGAAAAACAGAAGGTCGCTGACAACCGCGAAGGCTATCAGCAAAAAGGGATAGCCTTAGGAGTTGATCCTGGATGACAGGATAATGAGCCAGTATCTACTGGGTGTGTCCAAGGCGAATGTCCTCTTAGCGTAATCGTGCGCGCATGTTACGCCAGCAAAATTTTGACGTCAACACGCAACGAAACGCTAGCCTGGATAAATTACCTGCTCATCAGTAAGGCTAGCAGATCGTTACAAAATAATGATATTTTTCTGAAAGTTATACCGTTTCCAGTCGGGCATAGGCCGCCACCAGCCATTTGATCCCCTGCCCCTGGAACGCGACCTGCAAACGACTGTGCTCGCCGCTGCCTTCCAGATTGACAATGGTGCCCTCGCCAAACTTGGCATGGCGTACGCGCTGGCCAAGCTTATAGCCGGTATCGTTTTCCGCCATTGGCGTGCCCATTCGCTGATGGCTTACCGGGCGGCTGACCGTGGCGCGCAGACGTACCTCTTCAACACACGCTTCCGGCAGTTCACCAATAAAGCGCGACGGGCGATGGTAAACCTCTTTACCGTACAGACGACGCGTTTCGGCGTAGGTCAGCGTCAGCTTTTGCATCGCGCGGGTCACGCCGACGTAGGCCAGGCGGCGTTCCTCTTCGAGACGTCCGCCTTCGTCCAGCGACATCTGGCTGGGGAACATGCCTTCTTCCATGCCGACGATAAACACCTGCGGGAACTCCAGACCTTTCGCCGAGTGCAGGGTCATCAGCTGAACCGCATCCTGCCAGGTATCCGCCTGCCCTTCGCCCGCCTCCAGCGCGGCGTGAGACAGGAACGCCTGCAACGGCATTAAGTCTTCATCTTCCTCGTTGTAGCTAAACTGGCGCGTTGCCGTCACCAGTTCGTCTAAGTTTTCGATACGCGTCTGGCCCTTCTCGCCTTTTTCCTGCTCGTACATCATGCGCAGGCCGGAGTCTTTAATCACCCGGTCAGTTTGCACGTGCAGCGGCATATCGGCGGTCTCCTGGGCCAGTGCGTCAATCAGCTCCATAAAACGCTGTAAGGCGCTGGCAGCGCGCCCCGCGAGGGCTTTTTCCTGCAACAGCTCACGACAAGCCTGCCACAACGTTAGCTGGCGGTCACGGGAGGTCTGACGCACCACATCTAAAGTACGATCGCCAATCCCGCGGGTCGGTGTATTCACCACGCGCTCAAATGCGGCGTCGTCATTGCGATTAGCGATCAGGCGCAGGTAAGAGAGCGCATCTTTGATTTCCTGGCGTTCGAAGAAGCGCATCCCGCCATAAATCCGATACGGCATGCTGGCCTGTAACAACGCCTCTTCCAGTACGCGCGACTGGGCGTTGCTGCGGTACAGAATAGCGCATTGTTCAAGCGCGCCACCGTTGTCCTGCCAGGTCTTGATGCGGTTAACCACAAAACGCGCTTCATCAAGTTCGTTGAACGCGCAGTAAAGCGAGATCGGTTCACCGTCGACACCGTCGGTCCACAGCTTTTTACCCAGACGCCCGTTGTTGTTCTCAATCAGGGCGTTAGCTGCGCTGAGGATATTGTTGGTCGAGCGGTAATTCTGCTCCAGACGAATGGTTTCTGCGCCCGGGAAATCGGTTAGGAAGCGCTGGATGTTTTCCACCTGCGCCCCGCGCCAGCCGTAGATCGACTGGTCGTCATCACCCACGATCATCACTTTACCGGTATCGCCCGCCAGCAGGCGGATCCAGGCGTATTGAATGTTGTTGGTATCCTGAAATTCGTCCACCAGGATATTGGTAAAGCGTTCGCGATAGTGCTGCAGGATATGCGGCTTGTTGAGCCACAGTTCATGGGCGCGCAGTAGCAGCTCGGCGAAATCCACCAGCCCGGCGCGATCACACGCTTCCTGGTAAGCCTGATACACTTTCTGCCAGGTTTGCTCAACCGGGTTGCCATAGCTCTGCAGATGGTGCGGGCGCAGCCCTTCGTCTTTCTGACTATTGATAAACCACATCGCCTGACGCGGCGGCCACTGCTTCTCATCCAGGTTCATCGCCTTGATCAGGCGCTTGAGCAGACGCAGTTGGTCTTCGCTGTCGAGGATCTGGAAATCCTGCGGCAGGTTGGCATCCATATGGTGCGCGCGCAGCAGACGGTGCGCCAGACCGTGGAACGTCCCCACCCACATACCGCCCTGGCTGGTTCCCATGATCTGACCAATACGGTGGCGCATTTCCGCTGCCGCTTTGTTGGTAAAGGTTACCGCCATAATCGAATACGGCGAGTTGTTCTCTACCGTCAGTAACCAGGCGATACGGTGCACCAGCACGCGCGTTTTACCACTCCCCGCACCTGCCAGAACCAACATGTTGCTGCGTGGCGCGGCCACAGCCTGGCGCTGTTCGTCATTGAGGCTATCGAGCAGGTAAGAAACGTCCATTGGCACCGCCGGAATCAACAGGGCCCAGCCGGACCCCTGGGAATTTATACAGAGTTGTTGGTGATTATATCAGCGAGGTCAGAGATGCCAACTGTGAAATTTCGATATGCGGCAGCAAACGGCTGTCAGCGGTGTGCATCAGGTCGGCATTTTCCGGTTTGATCCAGCAGGCCTGCATACCACAACGGATAGCGCCCGCGACGTCTGTCGTCAGGTCATCACCCACATGCAGGATCTCACCTACAGGCATTTTCAGTTTTTCCGCCGCCAGCGTGTACATGTCGCTGAACGGTTTTGATCGTCCGTCGGGACCGGCGCGCAGCACAAATTCAAAGTAATCACCCAGGCCAAACAGTTCCGGCTGCGCGTTACCGTTGGTGATCGCCACCAGCGGCCATTTGCGAGCCAGCGCTTTCAGCGTGTCATGCGTCGTCTGTGGGACTTCAATGCGGCTACGCCATTTGGCAAAATTCATCATCGCCGCATTCGCCCCCATTCTGGCTTCTGCCGCTGACAAACCCGCCTCCAGCATAGCGCGTTCTACGGCCCGGTGACGCCATTGGGTAACATCGTGATAGATTTCCGGCTCGGCGTCACGAACGGCCTGACGCAAGCGCTGTAGGTCGCTATTTTGCAGCGAATTCAACGCCGGATGGTAATTCTGTACAAACGCGAGCGCTTCCTGCTCGGTGCGTGTGATAACGGGACGGTTATCGTAAAGGGTGTCATCAAGGTCAAAGGTGAGCGCAGAAATGCGCCCCAAAGGCCGGTAAAAACGCATTATTTCCCCCGTTTGGCGCGCGGATGCGCCGCATCGTACACTGAAGCCAGGTGTTGAAAATCAAGATGGGTATAGATTTGAGTTGTGGAGAGATTGGCATGACCCAATAACTCCTGCACTCCGCGCAGATCGCCGCTCGACTCCAGCATATGCGTCGCAAAGGAGTGGCGTAATTTGTGGGGATGTACGTGGCTGTTCAGCCCCTGCTTGATACCCCATTCAGCAAAGCGTTTCTGCACGTTACGCGCCGAGATGCGTTTGCCCAGTTTGGACAGAAATAGCGCATCGTCATCGCAGCCAAAGAGTCCGCGCAGATCCAGCCAGTGCTCAATCCACGCCACCGCATTGCGGCCAATCGGCAGGCGACGCTCTTTACTGCCCTTACCCATCACCCACACTTCGCCGGTGTCGAGATCGAGATGTTTAATATCCAGCCCAACCAGTTCAGATAAACGCAGACCCGCGCCGTACATCACTTCCAGCATCGCTCTATCACGCACGGCAAGGGGGTCGTTGAGATCGATATCCAGCAGACGATTAACGTCGTCGACATCGATATTTTTAGGCAGATGACGCGGTGCTTTCGGCGCGGAAACGCTTTTTGCCGGATTGGCTTTCAGTTCGCCCTGATTAACCAGCCAGTCGAAGAAACTGCGTAACGCGGAGAGACGCAGCGCCAGACTCGCCGGCCCCAATCCTTTACGACGGCTGCGAACAGCAAAACTGCGGACCATGAGCGCATCACATTGTTGCCAGCTTTGCAGACCGGTCTCTCCAGCTAACGCAATGATGGCATCAAGCTGACGCTGATAATTAAGCAAGGTGATCGGGCTAAGCTGACGCTCAACGCCCAGATAGCGCAAAAAGCGCGCCACATCCTGAGAAAGGGGTGAATCGGTCATACGCGTTCAATCCAGCGCTCCAGCAGCTCCGGCAACATCAGCGAGATTTCCTGCAGCAATTGCGTGCCTTGCCCCTGCTGGTAATGATTAACATCACGACTGCTAAACAGCATCACGCCAAGGGATCCATCCTGCCCGAGCATCGACATCGCGACTGAGCCTATGGCTTTCGCCTCCGGCATCATGACCAGCAATTCAGGACCATTGAGCGGCCCAAGATAGTGCTGCGACTGGCCCAAACGCTGGATACGCAACGGTTCAAAAGCCTGACGGCTTAATGCCAGATGGGTGAATTTTGAGGGCGCGCCTAGTCGCCAGCGATCCGGGAACAGACGAACCGTCGCTCCTGCCAGCCCTAACTCACGCGCCCAGCGATGAAATCGCATCAGCATATCGTCAAGGCTGCTGGCCGCCACCAGACGTCCTTGCAGATTTAACAGACGATAGAACAGGCTTTCATTGGCGTTGGCCTGTTCCATCAACAGCGCCATGTTCTCTTCCAGCACGTTAATATGATTACGCGCCCGCGCCATATGCCATTCCACTAAAGAGACCGTGCCCCGCACTGGGTGCGGAACTCGCATCGCTTCAACAGCCTGGGCATTACGGATAAAAAACTCAGGATTACGTTGCAGATAATCGACGACCGCCCGATCGTCGAGCTCCATGAGCGTTTCCTGTAGTTCTTCCCCTGGTTGCTTCATAAGTGAATAAATCCGTCGTAGACATGTGCCGCCGGGCCAGTCATATACAGCGGATGACCCGGACCTTTCCAGGCGATATCAAGTCGACCGCCCGGTAATTCCACCCTCACTTCTTCTGCCAGCAGCCCCTGCTGGATACCGACTGCAACGGCGGCGCATGCACCGCTGCCGCAGGCCTGCGTTTCACCCGCACCGCGCTCATAGACGCGCAGTCGGATATGCTCGCGTTTTACCACCTGCATAAATCCGATGTTGGCGCGTTCAGGGAAGCGTTCATGGCTTTCCAGAACCGGTCCCAGTGTTTCTACCGTGGCCGTATCAACATCATCAACCTGAATCACGCAGTGCGGATTCCCCATTGAAACCACGCCGCACAATACTGTCTGTTCGGCCACGCGCATAATATAGGTCTTCTCTGCTTTATTAGCGCGAAAAGGAACCTGCGAGGGTTCAAAATTGGGTTCGCCCATATTCACCCGCACCAGCTCGTCGTCGGTTACGGTTAATACCATACGACCATTCGCGGTACTGACGCGAATATCGCGCTTATTGGTCAGCCCTTTCAGGCGAACAAAACGGGCAAAACAGCGGGCGCCATTGCCGCACTGTGACACTTCACTGCCGTCGGCATTAAAAATACGGTAGTGGAAATCCAGCTCCGGATCATACGGAGGTTCAACCACCAGCAGTTGATCAAATCCAACGCCGAGATGTCTGTCGGCCAGGCGGCGGATCAGCTCTGGTGAGAAAAAGACATTCTGCGTTACCGCGTCGACGACCATAAAATCGTTGCCAAGGCCATGCATTTTAGAGAATTGCATCATTCACTCCGTTCACGCGGGTACAGAAATGTAAAATCTATTCCTGCCGTTAGTAATTCACCTGAGAAGGCCCATCACTAATCCCACGATCGTTTTTCTCAGGCGTGGTGGATTGCGATTGCGGCTGAACGCTCTTGGTCGGAGGCGGCGCGGTTTTATCAGCTGGTGGGAAATAGAGCGGGCCTTTTAGCCCACAGCCCGTCAGGCTGAACAGAGTAAAAATGACAGCGAGTGGCTTTAACACGTTTTTCATTATTGATGGCCTGTAAAGTTCATGCTTTCTGCTTTCTATCATCGCAGGAGAAGGCGTAAAAGCAAGAGTTTGGCTAAAAACTGCATCGCGATTTATTCCACGTTATACTGCGGGCATCACGAAAAATAGGATAAGAAAATGAACGACAGTGAATTTCATCGCCTTGCTGACACCCTGTGGATGACCATTGAAGAACGTCTGGATGACTGGGATGGCGACAGCGATATTGATTGTGAGATCAACGGCGGCGTTCTGACCATCAGTTTCGAAAACGGCAGCAAAATTATCATTAACCGTCAGGAGCCGCTGCACCAGGTATGGCTGGCGACCAAACAGGGCGGCTACCATTTTGACCTGAAAGGCGACGAGTGGATCTGCGACCGAAGCGGCGAAACGTTCTGGGATCTGCTGGAACAGGCGGCAACGCAGCAGGCAGGTGAAGAGGTGAGCTTCCACTAAGTGTGATTGCCGGATGCGCTTCGCTTATCCTGCCTGGGTATCTCGCGCATTTGGAGGCCGGATAAGGTGTTTACACCGCCATCCGGCACTATGCTTAAGAGAAGTACTGCTGCAACTGCGGCGCGTCGTTGTCCTGATTGACGGGCGGAACAGCGCTAATCGGCTGGGTGCGGAACGGAATCACCTGCGCGCGCCCGTCGGTTTTCACAATCTGATAGAACTGCGGCAGGTTAAAGTTGATGAAGCTGGAGCCGTAGGTAAAACGATCGTGCGACGATGAGTAGAAACGGCTGACGTCGCGTACCAGTTCCTCTTTACTACCTTCGCAGTGGTGATACACCTCAGCCCGATTGCTTTCGTCCAGAATGTAGATATTAAAGCCCTGCTCATCACCCGTTTCTTCGAAAAAGAACTGAATAATCCCTTCACTGGCAAAACCGTCTACCACCGACGGCAGTTTCACATGGTTGGTCTCAACCTGGACCGAAAGCCCGTGCAGTTTGTTATGTGAAATCGCGCCATAGAATTCAATCGCGTTTTCCAGCTTCTGCACCGAGACGTTCAGGCGCTCGAAGAACAATCCCCACGTCTGGCCGGAAACACGCAGCGCTTTGAAACGTCCGGTTTCCTGACGGGTGCTGGACAGACGTAATTCGATGCACTCAGACACCAGTTGCTGAACGCGGGTGCGAATTAAACCGCGCAGATGCTGGCTATAGCAGAAGACCTCGACGCTATCTGGCGGCGCGGCATCCTGGTGCATTTTGCCCAGAATCGTTTTTAACGCTTCAATCATCGCCTGCTCGCCGTTGAAGTGCAGCGTACGCACTTCATTCCACGAGTTGCGGTACAGCAGGTCTACGCTACCCACCAGGCATTTTTGCTCTTCACCAAAACTGAAGACGTCCAGCTTACGGAAATCAAAATGCACCACCTGATTGCGAAACGCTGCCGTCGGGTCATATTCGAGGTTAACGATAATCGCCAGATGGCGAATTTCGCATGGGCTATAGAGCGCTTTCGGCGTTGGCGCAGGCAGTCGCAGCGGGAAGTGGTGCGACACGTCGGCGACCATTTCCTGCAGCTTCGGCAAATCAACAATGCCGTTGCCCTTAATAAACAAATGCGTACGCGAGGTCAGCAGGCCATTGAACCATGCCCACGCCACCAGCTTGTTGAGATAGCGGTTATATTCCAGCGGCTGATGGCTGATGATCGAGTCCATGTTAGGCGCGCGGTTGTAGAGATACCAACCCGAACGGTTGGCACGACCCGGCGGTACATGGATAAAGGTCAGATTCGGTTCCGAGAGATCCGGAGATATCTGCGGGTTCACCAGCGTGACCTTACCCGGCAACGCTTCAAACGCAGCATACAGCTTACGGGTCAGCACGCCGATATCCTGCGGACTGGCGCTGACGCTGAGGTTATTGCGCCGCGCAAAGCGGATCAGGTTACGATAGCTCTGCATCATCGCATCGAGCAGTTCGTTATGCGCTTCACGTACCTGGTCAATCTTCCAGTTAGCGCGGTTATCCAGCATGGTCAGACGGGTGTCATCCCAGCCCCACTCTTTCACTAACTGACTTAATACTTCACGACGCCAGCCCACGCAGGCGCGCTCACGGCTCAGTTTCTCGCACACTTTTAAGTAGAAACATCGACGTACTAAATCCAGGCGCGTCGGATCTTCGATCGCCGTGAGGTACTCGGTAACGCGCTCCAGCATCATGCAGTAAGGGTCGAGACCAAAAGAGACGATCTCGCCGTCATGCAAGCGCTGTTTAATGTCTTTCGCCAACAGTCGTGGGTTGGGATATTCCCAGGAATAGGCTTCCAGCAACAGCGTTTTCAGTACCGCTTTGTACGGGGAGTCGATACTCTTGTACAACTGCCAGAGGCTGGCGCCAAAGTACTCTTCGGCGGAAAGCGAACTGAGTCCGCCGAGATCCAGCCATTCATTTGGCGTTAACACCCCCTGTGCGTAGAGCGTCATGACGTAATCGTCGTAGTGCTCTTCTTCGTCGCCCGGCACCATATTCCACAGAATACGTTTACCCGCGAGGCGCACAGCGGTGCGATAGAATTCATCCAGCAACAGGATATGCTGCGTCGAACCACAGTCTTCACCACCCAGACTGCCGCTTTCATTGTGACGGAAACGGTTTTCATCAATCAGGAAGAAACTGACTTCCACACCCAGCGAGGCCGCCCAGCTTTCCAGCAGGCTACATTTTCGCTGCAGCAGCTGGCGCTCTTCGCTATCCAGCCAGGATTGATGGCAGACCCAGATATCAAGGTCAGACGAACAGCTTTGCCCTACCGAAGAGGTACTGCCCATTGAGTAAACGCCGGTGATCGGCAGTTCGCCCTTCGGCGGGTCCTGCGGCGACATACCGCGGTACAGTTCCAGCTCGTTCAGGTAGTGGCGTTGGGTTTCATCAGGCGTGTAAAGGCATATGCCCTTGGGAACGTTACCATCAAGGTAACCCGGCATCAGCGGATGGTGGTAGTGCAATAATGTCGGCAGCAGACTGTATACCTGCTGGAAAGCAGGTCCCATGGCAGCAAGCGCGCGATCCACACGCAGTTGATTTATGGCATCCAGTCTCTGTTTCAGAGTCTCAATATAGAGGTACAAGACGTATCGCCTGATGTTGCATCCGTCATGGCGTCGATAGCAGCGGCGCAAACGCTCACCACCCTCGTCATCAGTCCGGATAAACCGTATGTCAAAAATAACCGTTACCTTTTTCCCCTGCACTTTTATTAGTTACAGATGAAAAAATGGTCTAAAACGTGATCAATTTAACACCTTGCTCATTGACCGTAAAGAAAGATGCGCTACATACCAGTGTAGCACCGTTCGTTACGTGTAAATTCCTTCATACGGTCGGGAGGTTTTTCTCGTCATTATTCACTGACAGTGATGATGCAGCGCCTTTCCTCTCACTTACGTTTGAGCGTAACGCTGACATCCCTTTGATAAGGATGTTAGGATGGTCAATGATTGATAATGACGGTAACAAGCATGTTAGACAATGTTTTGAGAATTGCCACACGCCAAAGCCCCCTTGCGCTCTGGCAGGCACATTATGTCAAAGACGCCTTAATGGCAAACCACCCAGGTCTGATCGTGGAACTGGTTCCTATGGTAACCCGTGGCGATGTGATCCTTGATACCCCGCTGGCGAAAGTCGGAGGGAAAGGGTTGTTTGTTAAAGAGCTGGAAGTCGCGCTGCTGGAAAAACGCGCCGATATCGCCGTGCATTCCATGAAGGATGTGCCGGTTGAATTCCCTGACGGTCTTGGACTGGTCACCATTTGCGAGCGAGAGGATCCGCGTGATGCTTTCGTCTCAAATAAGTACAACACGCTGGATGAACTCCCCGCAGGCAGCATCGTTGGGACATCCAGTTTGCGTCGCCAGTGCCAGTTGGCGAAGCGTCGCCCGGATCTCGTCATCCGTTCGCTGCGCGGCAACGTAGGCACGCGCCTCAGCAAACTGGATAACGGCGATTATGACGCCATTATTCTGGCGGTCGCTGGATTAAAACGTTTAGGTCTTGAGTCGCGAGTCCGTACCGCTCTGCCGCCGGAAGTCTCCCTGCCCGCTGTCGGACAAGGCGCAGTAGGCATAGAATGTCGACTGGATGATATGCGCACTCAGGCGCTGTTAGCGCCGCTCAACCATGAAGAAACCGCGCTACGCGTCAAAGCAGAACGCGCCATGAACACCCGCCTGGAAGGGGGATGTCAGGTACCTATTGGTAGCTATGCCGAAATCATCGACGGTGAAATTTGGCTACGTGCGCTGGTCGGCGCGCCAGACGGTTCACAGATGGTATGCGGAGAACGTCGCGGCGCCACACAGGATGCCGAACAGATGGGCATCTCTCTGGCAGAAGAACTGCTGGAGAATGGTGCGCGCGCCATTCTGGCTGAAGTTTATAACGGAGAAGCACCCGCATGAGTATTCTGGTCACCCGCCCGTCTCCCGCAGGGGAAGAGTTAGTGAGCCGTCTGCGCACACTGGGGCAGGTGGCCTGGAGTTTTCCGCTCATCGAGTTTTCACCTGGTCGGGAACTGGCAACGCTTGCTTCCCGACTGTCGGCGCTGACGGAGAACGATCTGGTCTTCGCCCTCTCGCAGCACGCCGTTACCTTTGCAGATGCCGAGCTTCAGCAGCAAGAGAAAAGCTGGCCATCCCTTCCGCAATATTTTGCCATTGGCCGTACAACGGCGCTGGCGCTGCATACTGTTAGTGGCTTCAATATTCACTACCCTCTGGATCGGGAAATTAGCGAAGTCTTGCTACAATTACCTGAATTACAAAATATTGCGGGAAAACGCGCGCTTATATTACGCGGCAACGGTGGCCGTGAGCTGATAGGTGAAACCCTGACGGCACGCGGAGCCGATGTCGATTTTTGTGAATGTTATCAACGCAGTGCAAAATATTACGATGGTGCAGAAGAAGCGATGCGCTGGCAATCCCGTGGCGTAACCACGGTGGTCGTCACTAGCGGAGAGATGCTACAACAGCTCTGGACGCTTATTCCACAGTGGTATCGTGAGCACTGGTTACTACGCTGTCGGCTGCTGGTCGTCAGTGAGCGTCTGGCGCACCTCGCCCGGGAACTGGGCTGGCAAGATATTAAGGTCGCTGATAACGCCGACAACGATGCGCTTCTACGCGCATTACAATAACTCTCATAATGGGATGCCATAATGACGGAACAAGAAAAATCCTCCGCCGTGGTTGAAGAGACCAGGGAGGCCGTGGAAACCACGTCACAGCCAGTTAATACTGAAAAAAAGAGTAAGAACAGCACGGCGCTGATTCTGAGCGCTGTGGCAATTGCTATTGCGCTGGCAGCAGGCGTTGGGCTGTACGGCTGGGGGAAACAACAGGCAACAACACAAACGGCAACCAGCGATGCGCTGGCGAACCAGCTGACGGCACTGCAAAAAGCGCAGGAAAGCCAGAAAGCTGAACTGGAAGGTATTATTAAACAGCAGGCAACGCAGCTGGATGAAGCCACTCGCCAGCAGGCCGCGCTGGTCAAACAGCTTGATGAAGTCCAGCAAAAAGTCGCCGCCATCTCCGGCAGCGATGCTGGAACATGGCTGCTGGCGCAGGCTGATTTCCTGGTGAAACTGGCTGGTCGCAAATTATGGAGCGATCAGGACGTCACTACCGCCGCGGCGCTGCTGAAAAGCGCCGATGCCAGTCTGGCAGATATGAACGACCCGAGCTTAATTACCGCGCGACGTGCGATTACTGACGATATCGCGAGCCTCTCCGCGGTGACTCAGGTCGACTATGACGGCATTATCCTGAAAGTGAATCAACTCTCTAATCAGATCGATAACCTGCGTTTGGCCGACAACGACACCGACGATTCACCGATGGACTCGGACAGCAGCGAGCTTTCCAGCTCGATTAGCGAATGGCGCGTCAATCTGCAAAAAAGCTGGCAGAACTTTATGGACAGCTTTATCACCGTGCGCCGTCGTGATGAAACTGCCGTACCGCTGCTGGCACCGAACCAGGACGTTTACTTACGTGAAAATATCCGTTCCCGCCTGTTAGTAGCTGCACAGGCCGTGCCGCGTCATCAGGAAGAGACATACCGCCAGGCGCTGGAAAATGTCTCCACATGGGTGCGTGCTTACTACGACACCGACGATGCAGCGACCAAAGCGTTCCTTGAAGAAGTAGACCAACTGAGCCAGCAAAGCATCAGTATGGATGTCCCGGAAACGCTGCAGAGTCAGGCTATTCTCGACAAGTTAATGCAGACCCGCGTACGTAATTTACTGGCGCAACCTGCCACAGCACCGGTAGCAGCAGCGCCAGCGCCTTCGACAGACGCTCCGGCAACCGCGCCGCAAGGAGAATAATGATGCTAAAAGTATTGTTGCTCTTTGTGCTGTTGATCGCCGGGATCGTCGTCGGTCCGATGATAGCCGGTCATCAGGGCTATGTGCTGATCCAGACGGATAACTACAATATCGAAACCAGCGTGACGGGCCTGGTGATCATCCTGATCGTCGCCATGGTCGTCCTGTTTGCGATTGAATGGCTGTTGCGCCGAATTTTCCGCACCGGCGCACATACCCGTGGGTGGTTTGTGGGTCGTAAACGTCGTCGCGCCCGTAAGCAGACCGAACAGGCGCTGCTCAAACTGGCAGAAGGTGACTATCAGCAGGTTGAGAAGCTGATGTCGAAAAATGCCGATCATGCAGAACAGCCAGTAGTGAATTACCTGCTGGCGGCAGAAGCGGCTCAGCAGCGCGGTGACGAAGCTCGCGCCAACCAACACCTTGAGCGTGCTACCGAACTGGCGGGAAATGATACGATCCCGGTAGAAATCGCTCGCGTTCGCCTACAACTGGCGCGTAATGAAAATCACGCCGCACGCCACAGCATAGACAAACTGCTGGAAGTAACGCCACGTCATCCGGAAGTGCTGCGTCTGGCTGAGCAGGCCTACATTCGCACCGGCGCATGGAGTTCCTTGCTGGATATCATCCCATCCATGGCAAAAGCGCATGTGGGTGATGACGAGCACCGCGCCATGCTGGAACAACAGGCATGGGTTGGCTTGATGGATCAGGTCCGCGCCGATCAGGGCAGCGAGGGGCTGCGTGCATGGTGGAAAAACCAGAACCGTAAAACTCGTCATCAGGTTGCTTTGCAGGTAGCAATGGCTGAACATCTGATTGAGTGTGACGATCACGATACGGCGCAGCAGGTCATCATTGATGGTTTGAAACGTCAGTACGATGACCGTCTGGTGCTGCCGATCCCGCGTCTGAAAACCAATAATCCGGAACAGATAGAAAAAGTGTTGCGCCAGCAGATTAAAGCCGTGGGCGATCGCCCGTTGCTGTGGAGTACGCTGGGTCAGTCGTTAATGAAGCATGGGGAATGGCAGGAAGCCACGCTCGCCTTCCGTGCCGCTCTCAAACAGCGCCCGGATGCCTATGACTACGCCTGGCTTGCTGACGCGCTGGACAGACTGCATCAACCGGAAGAAGCCGCCACCATGCGTCGTGATGGCCTGATGTTGACGTTGCAGAACAACAATCCCCCGCAGTAACTCCTGAATGCCCGGTGGCGCTTTCGCTTACCGGGCCTACATATTTTTCATCTCGTATACACAAAATCATTCGAGAAGCAGCTCGAAGGATTTTGTGTATGCATAAAAAAACGCCCGCTCGGTAAGGAGCAGGCGTTAAACAGGTCTGTATGACAACATAAATGGGTGCTTCACTCAACGTTATGTCCATGGTGTTTGATGAGGCTACGCGACATCTGTCTGTGGACGATAAGCACCGTAAATGGCTCTGCATCATTCCTGAGTTTATGAGGCCAGAGGGCGAACATAAGAGATGGAATGAGCATCTACCCGCATATTATTGCACAAGGCATGCCACGATTGCACTGCAAAAACCAGGTATTCGGACTTTTTAAGACATCAGGTAATTCGCGGGAATAAAGGCTGAGAAGGGAAAATCAGAAAACAAAAAACCCCGCCGAAGCGGGGTTCAAAATTGGTCGGCGAGAGAGGATTCGAACCTCCGACCCACTGGTCCCAAACCAGTTGCGCTACCAAGCTGCGCTACTCGCCGTTTTACTGCTTTTTGAATTTTTAGTTCAATTCTTTAAGTCGTGGTGCGAGGGGGGGGACTCGAACCCCCACATCCTAAGGACACTAACACCTGAAGCTAGCGCGTCTACCAATTCCGCCACCTTCGCATTTCACAACTTTAAATTAATGGGGTGGCTAATGGGATTCGAACCCACGACAACTGGAATCACAATCCAGGGCTCTACCAACTGAGCTATAGCCACCACTGCAAATCTTTTACGCGGTATTAAAACCACCGCAGCTCTGGCACCCTACTAAATGGTGCGCCCGACAGGATTCGAACCTGAGACCTCTGCCTCCGGAGGGCAGCGCTCTATCCAGCTGAGCTACGGGCGCTTAGCGCCGTTGCGGGGCTGGATATTACGGAGGTCTCGGTCTTCTGTCTAGTGCTTTTTTAAAATAAATTATCGTTTGGTCATGGTTTGTGCGTTTTGTCGCTTATTCCCGCAATTTATGGGCTGTGCCATGACGATTCAGACCAAAAACCTTATAAATGAACGTCACGGCCAACAAGAAACCCATGCCAACAAAAAGCGACATTCGGGTATCTTCATTAAAGTACATGCCAATTAATACGCAAATCAGGAACGCCATCGTCAAATAATTCGCCCACGGGAACAGAATGGAGCGGAATGGATGACTGGCAATCGCCGCTTTATGCGCCTGACGGAAACGCAGCTGGCTTATCAGGATCACAAACCACGGCACCATCCCCGGCAACACGCTGGCGCTATAGACATAAACAAACACGCGCTGCGGATTGGGAATGATGTAGTTCAGGCACGAACCAATCAGCAGGATCGCGATAGAAATGGCCACGCCGGCAACCGGTACGCCATGGCGAGAAACTTTCCCAACAGCGGCGGGGAGCTGGCGATTCTTGGCCAGCGCGTAGAGCATACGCCCACAGCTGTACATGCCGCTGTTACAGCCAGACAGCGCCGCCGTCAGGACCACAAAGTTAATAATCCCCGCCGCGGCGGTAATACCAATCTTGGCAAAGGTGAGAACAAACGGACTGCCGTTGCTGCCAATCTCGTTCCACGGGAAAATAGTGACAATAACAAAAATTGCGCCAACGTAGAAAATCAGGATACGCCACAGCACTTTACCTACCGCGCTACGCAGCGTGACCTGTGGGTTCTTCGCTTCACCTGCAGTAATGCCGATCAGCTCCACGCCCTGGTAAGAAGCCACGACAATACACAATGCCGTCAGGAAGCCCTTCCAACCACCAGCAAAGAAACCGCCGTGTTCGGTCAGGTTGCCAAAGCCGATCGCCTGACCGCCATTACCAAAACCGAAGAAAATCACCCCTAACCCAATGACGATCATCACAATGATGGTGGTCACTTTGATCATGGCAAACCAGAACTCAATTTCACCATACAAGCGAACTGCGGCGAGGTTCGCCAATGCAACCAATCCGACCGCGATCAGTGCGGGTATCCATTGCGCCATTTCCGGGAACCAGAACTGGACGTACACCCCGATGGCGGTAATCTCTGAGATCCCCACCGCCATCCACATAAACCAGTATGACCAGGCGGTGAGATAGCCAAAGAAGGGGCTCATATAACGGTGAGCGTAAACAGCGAATGAACCGGCAACCGGCTCGAGGAATAACATCTCCCCCATAGAACGCATAATGAAAAATACGAACAGCCCGGCGACGATATACGCCAGCAGAACCGAAGGTCCCGCCCATTTCAGGGTACTGGCGGCCCCCATAAACAGCCCGACGCCAATAGTGCCCCCGAGGGCAATTAATTCGATGTGACGAGCCTCCAGCCCACGCTGTAGCTCAGGTTTGTTCTCGGCCATAAATCCTCTTGTTGTGTTTGCATGCTGTCCGGTATTACCGGTTCTCGTTATGGGTACATCTTGTTATGTCATAACAGGCTATACGACACCGACCGCTTAGCAGTTGGCGTCAAAACTCCACGGCACTGAAATGATTGTTGCGAATGGTTTCCTAAAATCGCTTAAATGGCAATTAAAGCATTCAAAAAATGAATATATTGTGCGAGAAAGCAGCGATTATGTTGTGAATAAGTAGCGTAATTAGCAGATCACGCTACTTATCAGAGGAGAGAGGGCGTCAGAGGTTGCCGGTATAGTGCCAGCGTAGATAGCGTAATAAGCGAAGTTGTCGAGTAATACGGCTCGGTTGCGACAATAAGCGATACAGCCACTCCAGTCCCAGATTTTGCCAGATTTTAGGCGCACGCTTAACGTGACCGGTAAAGACGTCGTAGGTGCCACCCACGCCCATATACAGCGCGTCAGGGTGAGTCTTGCGGCAATCACGCATAAAGATCTCTTGTTTCGGCGAACCCATCGCCACCGTCACAATTTGCGCGCCGCTGGCGTGAATACGCTCAAATAACGCCTGACGCTGCTCTGAGGTAAAATAACCATCCTGGCTACCCACAATGTTCACACGCCACTGTGCACGTAGTTTTGCCTCTGTTTGCGCCAGAACTTCAGGCTTGCCACCAACCAGGAAAACAGGCGTTCCGTTTTGCCCGGCTCGCGCCATCAGCGCTTCCCAAAGGTCAGCACCGGCCACACGTGAAACCTGCGCCTGTGGGAATTTTTTGCGCACCGAACGCACCACGCTAATCCCATCCGCATATTTGAACTCCGCGGCGTTGATCAGCTCCCTCACTTCAGGATTATCTTCTGCTGTCAGCATTTTCTCAGCGTTGATAGCCACCAGCGTTCCTGACCTGAGGTGTCCTTCGGCAAACAGGTAATTCAGCGCATGTTGCATATCGCGCCAGCCAATCAGTTGTAATCCGCGCAGCGAATACAGCGGCGCAGTTATGTTATCTGTCATTACGATCCTTCAATTTGTGTCCGGGGCAGCGACTTGATTCGCTTATGGATGAGTCCTGCGCTATCGAATAGCCAAAACAGCAGTTTTGCCATCAGTAGGCAAACGCCAAAAATCACGAGGAAAAAGACCACTCGCGAGACAAACGAATCCAGCCCTTCACGTGCCAACACGATCATATTGAAAATGGCGCCAAAACAGAAACTGTGCAGAATCGCCGCTTTATAGCGATTAGTTTCGCGGTTACCTAGCTCATACAGCCAGTCGAACCACTTGATAATGAGTCCAACGACAATCGCGCCTAATGGTATAAAAAGCGCCCCGCCCATCACCACCAGTGAACCAATTAACGTCGGCGAAATCGCCAGTCCTGAGTGGTTGTTCAACACTTCCCAGGTAAAGTAGTTCGCTGAGTTGAGTACAATACTCGGCCGCCCAGGCCACAGCCAGGAAGGAATAAAGACGTAGAAGTCACGGACAATCGGCGCCAGCCCCTGGAACTCAATATTGTGGTAATTCTGCAGCAACAGCGCCAGGTTCTCCCACGGCGAGAAAGTGTCGCGCGTAAGGTACAGGAACGTATAGAACGCCTCATCGCCGCTAACGCTCATTCCGTAGCGCTTCAAGGCCAGCCAGAACATCCCGACAATACCCAGCACGCCTGCGGCGACCAACATCCACAGCGAAATCCAGCCGCGAATAATGCCGATAAACAAGAAGATGGCAAACGCGATTATGATATTGGCGCGTGTCCCGCCCACAATCATATAGGTCAGCAAACCAAACGCGACGGTGCTCACCAGGAAGAACAACCACGCTTTGCTGTCCTGACGCAGGAAATAAACCACCAGCATGGCCGGAATGAAGAAGTAGAAGAAACGCTTCAGAGCGACCCCAGAGACTTCGCTGGAAAAAATCTGGCTATAGGATTGCAGTCTGAACAGCAGGAATCCGTTGTGCATAAAGAAGACGCCCACGCTCACCAGCGCAATCGCCATCAGGATAACCCAGGTCAAATGGGCTTCAACGCGATTGATGGTAAACAGCGGCCTGCGCGGCTTACCCTCTACTCGCTTACGCAATCGCGTTTTATACGTCACGTAGTAGACGGCATAGAAACAGGCTGCTGACAGCAAGGCCTGCAGCAGGATCTCCGGCGGAGCCACTGCCACATCAAAGCGGAACACCAGGATGCTGGTTAACGGGAATCCGAAGAAGAACGTCAGCAAGAACAACAATGAGAAGAAAACATTGAAGTTAAAACGTACGCGGCGGAACTCAAACCAGGTCAGCGTGGCGATAAATAAGGTAGAGAGCAGCCAGACTACCAGCAGACCGCTGAATTGCATCAGGCTCATACGGTTTCTCCTGAAGCAATGCGCAGCGCGTTATACCACGGCTGCAGATAATTCGGGCTAAAGAAGGTAATCGTGTTTTTATCTACCGATGCCAACTGGCGCTGCGCTTCACGTACGACGCCTTCATTGAGATCATCCGTGGTAAATAACACCGGAAGATTCTGTTCCACCATATCCTGCCAGAAGGGATTTTCACGGTTGAGCACGCACGGGATACCCGCCTGGATCAGCAAACACAGGGTACCGATCCCCTGCTGTCGGGCAAAAATAAAGTAACCCAAATCGCATTGCCGCAATAATGTTAGATAGGCATCAAATTCCAGCTTTTCACTTAAAATTTGCAGATTATCAGCGCTAAATAATGCCATACCGGCCTGGCGAACCTCGTCGATATAGGCCTCATTATTGGCGGGATAACCCATCGGCACAATCACGTTCACCGTGTCGCCGAACTGCTGATGGACAGCACGCAGCGCGGCAACATGCTCATTGCTGCGATCGCCAGAGTTGCCAACCAGCACCGTCATCTTGCCGCTGCGCTGACAATCATTGCTCATGTTATTGAGTGAAGAATCCATTCGCGTTGGGAAATAGAGCAACTCACCCCGTACATGCGGATGTTGCTCGGCGAAATAACGTAAATCGCCCCGTGTGGCAAACACGCAGCCCACGCGATTCTGCGCCATGCGGCGAATCGGGTAAAACAGGCGGAATTTCAGCCCACTGGAGACTTCGTATAAATCAGCACCCCAGATATGCCAGTAAAACTGCGTCGGTTTAATTCCCCCGCCCAGCAGCGCCAACCACAGGCTGGTGTTGAACTGACCGTGGAAGAAGAATCGCTGTTGGCGATTCGCTTTTGCTTTCGCGATAACTGCTTCGGCTAACGCTTTTTTCCCGCTGTAAAAACTCAGCGATAACGCCGGGCAGCTCTCACTGAATCCCGCATCCTGACCGGCAACCATAAACGTGCGCGCGTGCTCGCTCGTCGCGGCAAGCGAGTCGTTGAAAAACCGCAACACGGTTTGGTTATGGTGAGGGATATCCGATCCCAGAACGTGAATCAGTACAGTCATGCCCGCCTACGCCAGAGTAAAAACACGCCACAACAAAGTGAAAAATAGACGATGTACGTTGCCATATAAGCCTGTGCCGCTCCCAGCGCACCATGTACAGGGATCAGCCAGTGAGCAAACATCGTCAATAACATGAACTGGCTAATTTCAGCCAAAATATAAAACCGCAGTGATGCTTTCGCGATCACCAGATACCCAAAGACATACGCCCCAACTTTTAGTACATCGCCAACCAGTTGCCAGGCAAACAGATCGCGCATGGCGGTGAATTTTGCGGAGAAAAGCAGCCAGATAGCAAAGTCACGCAGTAGCCAAACGGTAAAGCTCGCGGCGGCAACTGCTGGTAACACGAACTTCAGCGACTTAACCACCTCGCGCGTAATGTCGCGCTTTTCAGTCAGTCGCGACAACGTCGGCAGCAAGTAAACGCTGAATGAAGCGGTAATGAATTGCAGATAAGCATCAGAGATACTGCTTACCCCCTGCCAAATCCCCACATCATCCCAACTGTACTGCGCCGCCAGCAGGTTTCGCATCATCACGTATGCCACAGGCAACGTTACGGAGGTAATCAGCGCCATCAGCGTAAACTTGCTTAGCTGTCCAGCCAGACCGTTATCCCACGAGGGTTTCAGGTAATGCAGCGGAATCGCCCCACGCTTAATCAGCATAATAGCGGCGGGGATAACGACCAACGCGGGCACTAACGCCAGACCCAGCAAAGCGCCTTCATACCCTCCCAGGCGATAACAGCCATAATAAGCCACTACGCCCACCAGACTACCCACAATCAGCGACAGCGCGTTACCCGCCGCATCGCGAAACCCCTTCATCAACGCCAGCAGCAGATTCGCCCAGGCAATGCCCATCTGCACCAGCGCAACCAGTCTTACCAGCCCCTGATAATGAGTATGACCAAACAATCCCTGACTGATTGGTGCGGCCGCCAGCAGAAAAATCACCGCCATCAGCGTAGAGAATCCCAGCACCATCGCGGAAGATGTACCGACGACCTTGCGGAGCTGGTTCGGATCGTCATGGTGCTGCGCAACATATTTCGTGACGCCGTTGAAAATGCCGGCCCCCGCCAGGACACCAAGCACGGTGACCATCTGGCGGAAGTTACCCGCCTGCCCCACGCCTGCCGGGCCAAACGACACCGCCAGCAGCTTCACGACCAGCAAACCCGCACCAATTTTTACCAGCGTACTGGCTGCCGTCCATAAGGACGCTTTAGCAAGCGACATTTCAGGCGAAGTAGTTGAGTAAGGTCGAAATTACCGTTCGCTGGTTGACCGGCGACAGGTTGTAGAACAACGGTAAACGCAGCAAACGCTCGCTCTCTTTGGTGGTGTAACGATCAACACCGGCAAATACGCCGAATTTGTCGCCAGCCGGGCAATCATGCAGCGGGATATAGTGGAACACCGCCATAATTTCAGCTTCTTTCAGGAAGTTAATCAACGCCGTGCGATCGTCGATATCGCGCAGCTTGATGTAAAACATATGGGCGTTTTGCACGCAGTCGTCCGGTACAGAAGGCAGCTCGATACGTCCGGTACGCGCCAGCGGTTCAAGAGCATCATAGTAGTTCTGCCACAGAGTCAGACGCTGCTGGTTAATGCGGTCCGCTGCTTCCAGCTGCGCCCACAGATAGGCGGCCTGTAGATCGGACATCAAATAGCTGGAGCCGATATCACGCCAGGTATATTTATCTACCTGGCCACGGAAAAACTGGCTGCGGTTTGTCCCTTTTTCACGGATGATCTCTGCACGTTCGACTAATTTTTTATCATTAATCAGCGTCGCACCGCCTTCACCACCTGCGGTATAGTTTTTGGTCTCATGAAAGCTAAAGCAACCGATGTGACCAATCGTCCCCAGCGCCCGACCTTTGTAAGTCGACATAACGCCCTGGGCCGCATCTTCCACCACAAACAGGTTATGTTTGGTCGCCAGCGCCATAATAGTATCCATTTCGCAGGCCACACCCGCGTAATGCACCGGCACAATCGCGCGGGTTTTGTCGGTGATCGCCGCTTCAATCAGCGTTTCGTCAATGTTCATGGTATCCGGGCGGATATCAACAAAGACAATTTTCGCGCCTCGCAGCACGAAAGCATTGGCCGTGGATACAAACGTATAGCTTGGCATAATGACTTCGTCGCCAGGCTGGATATCCAGCAGCAATGCCGCCATCTCAAGCGATGCGGTGCAGGAAGGCGTCAGCAATACTTTCTCGCTGCCAAAATGCTGTTCCAGCCACTGCTGGCAGCGACGGGTAAAACCGCCATCGCCACACAGTTTGCCGCTGTTCATCGCAGACTGCATGTAATCGAGTTCAGTGCCCACCACCGGCGGTGCGTTAAATGGAATCATCGTGTCACCTGTATAACCAATACGCGGTGCTTTCCACATTCGCACCACTGTGTATATAACGTTTAAGCGCGGCGGTATTGCCCATTTGGGTCGCCACACGCAGTGCTGTTTTACCGTGAGCCTGCGCCCAGCAAAGCGCGGCCTGCATCAGTTCTGCTCCCGCCCCACGCCCGGCTAGCAGGCCAATTCGCGCCTCGGTCGCATTCAGTTCACGCAGCGAGACATAGCCACGAATCTCACCTGTTGGTGTACGAAAAACGAGGCATTGATGATCGAACGTCCCCAGCACCGCGTTTTCAATCCACTGCGCATAAAAACGCGCGCTGGCATCTGCGGCATACCACGGGGCGCGAAAACGACTTTGCGCGAACGCCTGTCCTGCCAGATGGCGTAATGCAGGGATATCCGTAGTTTGTGCGACCTGCGCACCGGGGTCACCATGCGCACACGTCACTGGCAGCACAAAATCCACTTCACCTTCAACCAGTGAGAAGCCCATTTGTTGCAGGGCATCTAATGCTTGGGTATTGGCGGCAGGTATTTTTGCCTGTACCCGCGACCAGGGCTGCAACGCATCCGCAGTCAGAACCGACGCGTGTTGGTCAAAACGCACAATAGCGCTATGCACGCCAAAGAACGTATTTTCCCAGCTAAGCGGCTCAATACTGGCGCGGATTTTCACCGCCAGACCCCTTTGGTATCAACGACATATTGCTGGTGAACCGCATCGCCTTCAATGGCTTTAAATTCATTGTGGTCGACAAGCAAGACCAGTACATCGGCACTTCCCAGGGCATCGTCCAGCGTTGCCAGTTGGCACAGACCGTCCAGTTTTTTCGGCAGTTGATGGATATTCGGTTCCACCACCAATGTTTCGCCTTTGTGCCAATGCGCGATACTTTGCGCAATTCCCATCGCCGGGCTTTCACGTAAATCATCGATATTCGGTTTAAATGCCAGACCAAAACAGGCAATTTTCACTTCGCTGGCCCGTTTATTGGTATCCGCCAGACAGTCGGCCACGGCTGCTTTTACCCGATCGACCACCCAATGAGGCTTACCGTCGTTTACCTCACGCGCGGTGCGAATCAATTTCGCCTGCTGCGGGTTCTGCGCCACGATAAACCACGGATCAACTGCGATACAGTGCCCGCCAACACCCGGACCCGGCTGCAAAATATTCACGCGCGGATGGCGATTTGCCAGGCGAATCAGTTCCCAGACGTTGATCCCCTGATCGGCGCAAATCAGCGACAACTCATTAGCGAAGGCGATATTGACGTCGCGGAAGCTATTTTCAGTCAGCTTGCACATTTCCGCAGTGCGCGCGTTGGTCACGACACATTCACCCTCAAGGAAAATGTTGTACAGTTCGCTAGCACGCGCGGAACAGACGGAGGTCATTCCCCCAATCACGCGGTCGTTTTTAATCAGTTCAACCATCACCTGGCCCGGCAGCACGCGTTCTGGACAATAAGCAATGTTAACGTCAGCCTGTTCACCGACCTGCTGCGGGAAAGTCAAATCAGGACGCATTTCAGCCAGCCATGTGGCCATCTGTTCGGTAGCCCCGACAGGCGACGTCGATTCAAGGATCACCAACGCGCCTTTTTTCAGCACCGGAGCAAGAGACTTGGTTGCGGCTTCCACATAAACCATATCGGGTTCGTGCTCCCCCTTAAACGGAGTAGGCACAGCAATCAGAAAGGCATCCGCATCTACAGGGGTTGTGGTCGCACGCAGAAATCCATTTTCGACCGCCGTTTTCACCACGGCGCCCAAATCTGGCTCAACGATATGAATTTCACCGCGATTAATGGTATCCACCGCGTGTTGATTTACATCTACGCCAATCACATGCTTTTGACGGGAAGCAAAGGCAGCCGCCGTCGGCAGTCCGATATAACCCAGCCCAATGACAGAAATGGTCGTAAAACTCATAGCGATATCCGATTATTTTTTAACGCGTGTAAAATGCGGCCACATGCCTGCCCGTCACCATATGGATTATGGGCGCGGCTCATGGTCTGATATTCATTATCGTCATGCAGCAAACGCGTGACTTCTTCGACAATACGCTGCGGGTCTGTCCCTACCAGACGTACTGTACCTGCAGTAATCGCTTCCGGACGTTCCGTCGTTTCGCGCATCACCAGTACCGGTTTCCCCAAAGATGGGGCTTCTTCCTGAATCCCACCGGAGTCGGTCAGGATCAGCCAGGCATGATTCATCAGCCAGACAAACGGCATGTAATCCTGCGGTTCAATCAGGATGACGTTTTCAACGTGACCCAGAATGCGATTCACCGGTTCGCTAACGTTAGGATTCAGGTGCACCGGATAGACAATCTGTACGTTCTGATTGGCCGCAGCAATTTCCGCCAGCGCGTGGCATATGCGTTCAAAACCGCGACCGAAGCTTTCACGACGATGACCGGTCACCAGTATCATCTTTTTATCAACAGCCAGGAAAGGATAACGTTCTGCCAGATCGGTACGCAGCACCTCATTTCCCAGTACACGGTCACGAACCCAGATCAACGAATCAATAACCGTATTACCTGTAACGAAGATACGGCTATCAGAAATATTTTCCCGTAGCAGGTTTTGGCGCGAGTTTTCTGTTGGCGCAAAATGATACATCGCCAAATGCCCTGTCAGCGTACGGTTCGCCTCTTCCGGCCAGGGAGAGTAGAGATCGCCTGTACGTAAACCCGCCTCCACATGCCCTACCGGAATACGCTGATAGAACGCGGCCAGGCTAGTGGCAATGGTGGTCGTGGTATCGCCGTGAACCAACACAACGTCGGGTTTAAAGTCAGCCAGAATAGGCTTTAATCCTTCCAGTATTCGGCAGGTAATTTCTGTTAGTCCCTGACCTGGCTGCATAATATTGAGATCGTAGTCAGGTACAATGGAAAAAAGGTTCAACACCTGATCGAGCATCTCGCGATGCTGCGCCGTGACGCAAACTTTTGCCTCAAAATCAGGATCTTTTGCCAACGCATGAACCAGAGGTGCCATTTTTATGGCCTCCGGTCGCGTGCCAAATACAGTCAGTACTTTCACATCGATTCTCTTCGGATTGGCAGTGAGGGCCCAGCCCCTCACTGCAACGATATTGCTAAATCGTGCGGCGACGGGTTAACGCGACACCAGCACCGATCAGAGCCCCAACGATGCCCCACATAATCATCAGGAAGGCACGACGAGGGCTGTCACGTTTTACCGGTTCCTCCGGCGTACGCAAATAACGATAGGTCTGAAAACGCGGATCCAGAGTTGGCCCAACGTTCAGTGTGTTAAGCATGGCTCGGTTTTGGAAGTAGTCCAGATCGAAATCGGGACCAACAGATTGCAGGTTTTCGAGTCGCGCCTGCAGCATAGGGCGTCCAAGCAAAAACAGTTCTGAATCAGGTAATTCTTCAGCCGGAACGTCAGTGGAAGTACGCGAAATATTATGCTGTTCAGCAATTTTGAGTGCCTGCTCAATGTTGTGGACTCGGCGAGAGAAAATCGATTTCGCCACTTCTTCCTGGCGTTTTACCTGTGCCTTCATCTGCACGGTGCGCGCAGCCCAGGCTCCCTTTAACTCGTCGTTCAGATGACGCGCAGCACGCTGACTGGCAAACGCAACATACTGACGCAACAGATTGTTGGCATCGGGTGCCGTCTCGGCAATCAGCTTCACGCTGTCATTGGTATTACGAACCGCATCGCCAGGCATAAACTGAATGTTATTGATCAGTTCATCCAGCATCGCCGCATCGGCTTTGCTGTTACCCACCATACGTTGCTTGTAGTAATCAGTCTGCTGCCAGAATTCACGGCGCGTATCCCATGAGGCAAGCTGCATAATAAATTCTTTATAGGCTTCATCCATCACTGACGGTTGATCCGCTGATGCAAGACTGGCCTTGATGTCCAGGTTACGCAAGAATTGCTGCTGAGAGTAATAACCGCCCAACATATTGACCGTGGGCCTGTCTGAAATCGCCGTCGCACTCCACTCCTGACGAGCAAAGAACGTATAGGCGAGAGCGACTAACGCGAAGGCGAGAGCCATACCGACAATCCACACTTTCCCTGCCCATAAGGCACGAAACAACCCACGGATATCCAGTTCATTTTCTGCGCTCACGGCGTGTTCCCCCGGTAATGGTTGTGTCATCGCATCCTCAATTTACTTGGTTAAGTTTGGTTTGCCTTCGCGGTGCCTTCGTAGTCTGCGCTTAACTCGCTTAATAAATCTCGCCACCTTCCATGCTCGCTTAATACAGTAACCGTAAAGACCGAATGCCAGTAAAAAGAGCACCAACATGGCCCATTCAGGGACTAAACGAAAATATTCAGCCAGTGCACCGATAGAGGCCAGAATCGCTGCAGCCAACGTGATCAGAACAAATGCCTGTCTGGAAGTAAACCCGGCGCGCATCACTAAATGATGAATATGCTGGCGATCTGCAGAGAAAGGACTCATGCCTTTACGTAAACGACGATACATGATCGCCACCATATCCATTAACGGAATGGCGATAATCCACAGAGCCGTGACCGGGCTAATAGGATGCGTTTTACCTTGAGTGGTCTCCAGCAGGATCCAGATTACCGTAAAGCCAATCAGCGTACTCCCCGCATCGCCCATAAAGACTTTATAGCGGCGTCCGAGAATCCCCAGGTTCAGTAGGATGTAAGGCAGAATGGCGGCGATCATGGCAAAACACCAGATTGCCAGGCTTGTCTGGCCATCGAACCACAGGATAAACCCCATCGCTGCGAATGAGACGCTGGATAGCCCGCCTAACAAGCCATCAATGCCATCAACCATATTAAAGGCGTTAATCGCCGCCCAGACGGCAAAAAGGGTGAGAAAATAACCAAAGGGACCCAACAACAACTCCCACGGGCCAAAAATATATCCCAGGCTACTTAGATAAAGCTCACCTTTTACCATCATCACAATAGCAATCGCCGCCTGAACGACTGCTCGTATTTTTACGCTGATGTCAAAACGATCGTCAAGCGCGCCAACAAACACCAGCACACCTGCACAGAAGAGGTATAAAGAGGCATGGGGAATGTAATAATCCGAAAGGCCAAACATGAAATTGATTCCGGCAAACACAGAAATCCCGCCCACTAACGGAATAATCCCTTGGTGACGTTTGCGGAAGTTTGGCTTATCCACTAAACCTATTTTTATGGCTACTTTTCGTGCCAAAAAAATAAAAATGGTTGTGAATAAAAAAATACTAACTAGCTCAGAGAAAGCAGCGAGTAGATTCACAGTGTATGTGTTCTCAGCATATATCATTTCCTTAAAGTATAATGCGTTAAGACGCCCCCTTGAAGAGAGCAGCTAAAACATTACACTTCCTACCTCTTGTCGGTCATGCCGCACATTGTGACAATCCATGACGCCGATAATAATGACAATTTTATCTGACCAAACATTAGGATGAATCGTAAAAGCAAAACGCCACGTAAAAACGTGGCGTTTTCAGATGATGCCCGAATCAGGAACGCTTCATCATATCGAAGAAGTCGTCATTGGTCTTGGTCATCGCCAGCTTGTTAATGAGGAACTCCATGGCGTCGATTTCACCCATCGGATGGATGATTTTACGCAGGATCCACATTTTCTGCAGCTCTTCCTGGGTGGTGAGCAACTCTTCTTTACGGGTACCGGAACGGTTGTAGTCGATAGCCGGGAAGACGCGTTTTTCAGCAATCTTACGAGAGAGGTGCAGTTCCATGTTGCCGGTACCTTTAAACTCTTCATAGATAACTTCATCCATTTTAGAGCCGGTATCAATCAGCGCAGTCGCGATGATGGTCAGGCTACCGCCCTCTTCCACGTTACGTGCAGCACCAAAGAAACGCTTCGGACGATGCAGGGCGTTGGCGTCCACACCACCGGTCAGTACTTTACCGGAAGCAGGAACCACGGTGTTATATGCACGTGCCAGACGGGTGATGGAGTCAAGCAGAATGATAACGTCTTTCTTGTGTTCAACCAGACGTTTCGCCTTCTCGATAACCATTTCCGCAACCTGAACGTGGCGGGAGGCTGGTTCGTCAAAGGTAGACGCAACCACTTCACCTTTCACCAGACGCTGCATCTCGGTAACTTCTTCCGGACGTTCGTCAATCAGCAGCACCATCAACACGCAGTCAGGATGATTGTATGCAATGCTCTGCGCGATGTTCTGCAGCAGCATGGTTTTACCCGCTTTCGGCGGAGCAACAATCAGACCACGTTGGCCACGACCGATCGGCGATGCCAGATCCAGTACACGCGCCGTTAAATCTTCAGTAGAACCGTTACCACGTTCCATACGCAGACGAGAGTTTGCGTGCAGCGGCGTTAAGTTCTCAAAGAGGATTTTGTTACGGGCGTTTTCTGGTTTGTCGTAGTTAACTTCGTTAACTTTCAACAGCGCAAAGTAGCGTTCACCTTCTTTCGGCGGGCGAATCTTACCAGAAATGGTATCACCAGTGCGGAGGTTGAAACGGCGGATTTGGCTGGGAGAAACGTAGATGTCATCAGGACCGGCGAGGTAGGAGCTGTCTGCAGAGCGGAGGAAACCAAATCCATCCTGCAATATCTCCAGCACACCGTCACCAAAGATATCTTCGCCACTCTTTGCGTGCTGCTTCAGGATGGCAAAAATAATGTCCTGCTTGCGCATACGAGCCAGGTTTTCAAGGCCCATATTTTCGCCGAGAGTGATCAGCTCAGAAACCGGCGTATTCTTTAATTCGGTAAGATTCATAATGGTGTGAGTTCTTAAACTTGGGGTAAATCTCGAACTTAATGTTGTGAATGGTATGGCAGGGTCATCCATGCCTGTTTACGGCCATCAACTCATGTCTGTTCGCTGTCTGGTCACAGGAAAGTACGCAGAACTGAAACGACAAGACGGATTGAGTGACAAGCCAGGAATCTGTCCACTTCTCGCGCGAGAAACAACGGGAAGTATTGGATATAACTAGATTCAAACTTAATAAGGTATGTTTAATACGAAGTCAACACTAACTTAGCACGACTCAAGTCGGGCGTCCAGTCATCCGAATCATTTCGAAGTATGGTCGCCCGATCATGAGACTTCCTTACGCTAAATTAGCGTCGAGGAATTCTTTCAACTGACCTTTGGACAGCGCGCCGACTTTTGTCGCCGCAACTTCGCCGTTTTTAAACAGCAACAGGGTCGGGATGCCACGGATACCATACTTCGGCGCGGTGCCTGGGTTTTGGTCAATGTTCAATTTAGCAACCGTCAGTTTGCCCTGATATTCGTCAGCGATTTCATCCAGAATCGGAGCGATCATTTTGCACGGACCGCACCACTCTGCCCAGAAATCAACGAGGATTGCTCCGTCCGCTTTGAGTACATCCGTGTCAAAACTGTCGTCAGTCAGGTGAATAATTTTATCGCTCATAATAACTCCACAGGAATAAGCCTGGTGCATTGGTGTAGCATTAATCAACGACGTGTTGATGTAGCATTAACCAACTAAAGGTTGACTTTATTTCACCGGATACGCTTTCGTAAAGCAATAGTAAGCTGATATTCTACCACACTATGAGCAAAACACATTTAACAGAACAGAAGTTTTCCGACTTCGCCCTGCACCCAAAGGTGATAGAAGCCCTTGAAAAAAAAGGCTTTCATAACTGTACGCCCATTCAGGCCCTCGCGCTGCCGCTAACGCTGGCTGGTCGTGATGTTGCCGGGCAGGCGCAAACCGGTACCGGAAAAACGATGGCGTTCCTGACGTCAACGTTTCATTATCTTCTCTCTCATCCCGCGATTGCCGATCGCAAGGTGAACCAACCGCGTGCGTTAATTATGGCGCCAACGCGTGAGTTAGCCGTGCAGATCCACGCCGATGCCGAGCCGCTGGCACAGACCACTGGTCTGAAATTAGGCCTGGCGTATGGCGGCGACGGTTACGATAAGCAGCTGAAAGTGCTGGAAAGCGGCGTCGATATTCTTATCGGCACGACCGGTCGTCTCATCGACTATGCAAAACAGAACCACATTAATCTGGGCGCGATTCAGGTCGTGGTGCTGGATGAAGCCGATCGTATGTACGATCTGGGCTTTATTAAAGATATCCGTTGGCTGTTCCGTCGTATGCCGCCAACCACCCAACGTCTGAATATGCTGTTTTCTGCAACCCTCTCTTACCGCGTTCGCGAACTGGCGTTCGAACAAATGAATAACGCTGAGTACGTTGAAGTCGAACCGGAACAGAAAACTGGCCATCGCATTAAAGAAGAGCTCTTCTACCCCTCCAACGAAGAGAAAATGCGTTTACTGCAAACGCTGATTGAAGAAGAGTGGCCAGATCGCGCCATTGTTTTTGCTAACACCAAGCATCGTTGTGAAGATATCTGGGGCAGCCTTGCTGCAGACGGCCATCGTGTCGGTCTGCTGACCGGTGACGTGGCGCAGAAAAAACGTCTGCGAATCCTCGATGAATTCACCCGTGGCGATATCGACATTCTCGTTGCGACGGATGTTGCTGCACGTGGTCTGCATATCCCAGCCGTAACGCACGTATTTAACTATGACCTGCCGGATGACTGTGAAGATTACGTTCACCGTATTGGTCGTACCGGTCGTGCTGGTGCAAGCGGTCACTCTATCAGCCTCGCTTGTGAAGAGTACGCGCTGAATTTACCCGCAATTGAGACCTATATCGGCCACTCGATTCCGGTCAGCAAATATAACCCGGATGCGCTGATGACCGATCTGCCGAAGCCTTTGCGCTTAACGCGCCCGCGCACAGGCAATGGCCCACGCCGTACCGGTGGTGCTCCGCGTAATCGTCGTCGTTCAGGTTAAGAAAAGTTATGCCATACACAAAATCATTCAGCCTGTATCAAGGCGGCAAGAAAACGAATCCTGATGAACCTACTTTAGTAAGTGATTCGGGTGAGAGAACGCAGCCAACACAGATACAGGTTGAAGGATGAAGTGTATGAATTCTACTTCGCTGTATGCGGCAATCGATCTCGGATCAAATAGTTTTCATATGCTGGTTGTACGTGAGGTGGCAGGAAGCATCCAGACGCTCACTCGTATCAAACGCAAAGTGCGTCTGGCTGCTGGACTCAACGGTGACAACGAGCTCTCTGTTGAAGCGATGGAGCGCGGCTGGCAATGTTTGCGCCTGTTTGCAGAACGTCTGCAGGATATTCCGCATCCACAAATCCGCGTGGTCGCCACGGCAACATTACGCATCGCCGTAAATGCCGATGTGTTTATTGCTAAAGCGCAAGAGATCCTCGGCTGCCCTGTCCAGGTGATTAGCGGTGAAGAAGAAGCGCGCCTGATTTATCAAGGTGTGGCCCACACTACCGGCGGCGCAGATCAGCGTCTGGTCGTCGACATTGGCGGGGCCAGCACAGAGTTGGTTACCGGTTCTGGCGCGCAAACCACTTCCCTGTTCAGCCTGTCAATGGGCTGCGTCACCTGGCTCGAACGCTATTTTACCGATCGTAATCTGGCACAGGAAAACTTTGACGAGGCCGAGAAAGCGGCTCGCGAAGTTCTGCGCCCGGTCGCCGACAAACTGCGTTTTCATGGCTGGAAAGTTTGCGTTGGTGCCTCTGGCACCGTCCAGGCGTTGCAGGAAATCATGATGGCGCAGGGCATGGATGAGCGCATTACGCTGGCCAAACTTCAGCAGCTTAAGCAGCGCGCCATTCACTGCGGTCGTCTGGAAGAGCTAGAGATCGAAGGGTTAACGCTGGAACGTGCGCTGGTTTTCCCCAGCGGGCTGGCCATTTTGATTGCTATTTTCACCGAACTGAACATTCAATGCATGACCCTGGCCGGCGGCGCATTACGTGAAGGTCTGGTCTACGGTATGCTGCATCTGGCGGTGGATCAGGATATTCGTAGCCGCACATTACGCAATATCCAGCGTCGCTTTATGGTCGATACAGAGCAAGCACATCGCGTTGCCAATTTGGCGACTAAATTTCTCGATCAGGTAGAAAAAAAGTGGCATCTTGAACCGATTAGCCGCGAATTACTGATTAGTGCCTGTCAGCTGCATGAAATTGGCCTAAGCGTTGATTTTAAACAGGCACCACAGCATGCCGCTTATCTGGTGCGCAATCTCGATCTCCCGGGTTTTACCCCTGCGCAAAAGAAACTGCTAGCGACGCTGTTACTCAACCAGACCAATCCCGTCGATCTCTCTTCGCTCCACCAGCAAAACGCAGTGCCGCCGCGCATCGCGGAGCATCTTTGTCGTTTGCTACGCCTGGCGATCATCTTCGCCAGTCGTCGCCGTGACGATCTTGTGCCGGAAATTCAATTGGATGCAAGAAACGAGCACCTGACGGTCACTCTACCAGAAGGCTGGCTGGAACATCATCCGCTGGGTAAAGAGTTAATCGATCAGGAAAGCCAGTGGCAAAGCTATGTCCACTGGCCGCTGGACGTTCATTAGATGTTGGTTGCCGGATAGTGCTTACACATATCCGGCCCATAAAATACCTACTTCGCTTTAGCTTTCGCCATCATTGCCCGAATATTAGCGATGCTGGCCTGCCCTTTTTGCATCCGCTCCTCTGCGCTCACCACTTTTCGCTCTTGCTCCCAGATAACGTCATCCTGTGGCAGCTCCAGAAGGAAACGACTCGGTTCCGGACGCACCAGCTCACCATACTGACGACGCTCTTTACATAGCGTGAAGATGAGCTCTTTTTGTGCACGCGTAATCCCTACATAAGCCAGACGACGTTCTTCGTCGATATTGTCTTCATCGATACTGCTCTGGTGCGGCAAAAATCCTTCTTCCATTCCCACCATAAACACGTATGGGAACTCCAGCCCTTTTGAGGCATGCAGTGTCATTAATTGCACCTGATCCAGCTCTTCTTCACTCTCTCCACGTTCCATCATGTCGCGTAGGGTAAAGCGGGTAACAACCTGGGTCAGGGTCATTGGCTCTTCCAGCTCACTGCCTTCCAGCATCTCCGTCATCCAACTGAACAGCGTATTGACGTTTTTCATACGCATTTCAGCCGCTTTCGGACTCGGCGAGGTTTCATACAGCCAGGATTCGTAATCAATACCGTGGATAAGATCGCGCACAGCGGCAACCGGCTCACGCTCCGCCAGACGCTGAATTTCCCCCAGCCAGTGCGTAAAGCGAGTCAGAGAATCATACCCGCGCCCGGTTAGTGTCTGGCTAAGCCCCATATCAAAGCTGGCGGTAAACAGGCTTTTATTACGTGTCATCGCCCATTCCCCCAACTTTTGCAGCGTGGCCGGGCCGATTTCACGTTTTGGCGTGTTTACGATCCGCAAAAATGCGCTATCGTCATCCGGGTTGCTCAGCACGCGCAGATAAGCCAGCAGATCTTTAATCTCCGGACGCGAGAAGAACGACGTTCCGCCGGAAATTTTGTACGGGATACGGTTCTGCATTAGAAACTTTTCGAACACGCGCGACTGATGATTACCGCGATACAGGATGGCGTAGTCTTTATACTGCGTCTTGTTCACAAAATGATGGGCAATTAATTCCCCGGTCACGCGTTCCGCTTCGTGCTCTTCATTATTGGCACTCAGTACCTTCAGTTCAGCACCGTAACCCAACTCGGAAAAGAGTCGCTTTTCAAAGACGTGTGGATTGTTCGCAATAAGGATGTTCGCCGCCTTCAGGATGCGACCTGATGAACGGTAGTTTTGCTCCAGCTTCACCACCTGCAAAGCCGGAAAATCTTTGCTTAACAGTACCAGGTTCTGTGGACGGGCGCCGCGCCAGGAGTAGATCGACTGATCGTCATCGCCCACGACGGTAAAGCGCGCGCGTTTACCTACCAGCAACTTCACCAGCTCGTACTGGCTGGTGTTGGTATCCTGATATTCATCCACCAGCAGGTAGCGGATTCTGTTTTGCCAGCACTCACGCACTTCTTCATTGCGCTGTAGCAGCAGCGTGGGAAGCAGGATCAGATCGTCAAAATCGAGGACGTTACACGCCTTCATATGCGCGTCATACAGACCATAGCAGTGGGCAAAAATACGATCGCGCTCGCCCTTGGCGCTGGCTGCCGCCTGTGCCGGAGTCATCAGATCGTTTTTCCAGTTGGAGATCGTCGAGATCAACTGCTGGAGGATAAGCTTATCGTCTTCGATTAGCCCTTCGGTCAGTTCCTTGAGCAAGGCCACCTGGTCAGTATCGTCAAACAACGAGAAGTTAGACTTCATCCCCAGCGCCGCATATTCACGCTTAATGATATCCAGTCCCAGGGTGTGGAAGGTGGAGATCATCAACCCACGCGCCTCTTTACGACCCAGCGTTTGCGCCACGCGCTCTTTCATCTCGCGCGCAGCCTTATTGGTAAAGGTCACGGCTGCAATATGGCGTGCCTGATAACCACATTCACGGATCAGATGGGCGATTTTGTTGGTGATAACACGCGTCTTGCCGGAACCCGCTCCCGCCAGCACCAGGCAAGGTCCGGTGACGAATTCGACGGCTTGTTGTTGTCCGGGGTTCAAACGCATAAAGGGTCACTCATGAAAGTCGGGAGGGGAGAATAACAGCGTGGTAGTATAGCCAGCCTTAACCACCCCACTCAAGGCACGATCATGGCAAAAACAGCAGCAGCAGTGCATATCCTTGTTAAAGAAGAGAAACTGGCACTGGATCTTCTGGAACAGATTAAAAACGGCGCAGACTTCGGCAAACTGGCGAAGAAACACTCTATCTGCCCATCAGGCAAACGCGGCGGTGATTTAGGTGAATTCCGTCAGGGCCAGATGGTTCCGGCGTTCGACAAAGTGGTCTTTTCCTGCCCAGTGCTGGAGCCAACCGGCCCGCTGCACACTCAGTTTGGTTACCACATCATTAAAGTACTGTACCGTAACTAATAAAAAATCCCGGAGCGTTCAGGCACCGGGATTTTTTTGCCGGATGGCGGCTACGCCTTATCCGGCTTACATCTGCTGTGCGTAGGTCGGGTAAGCGCAAGCGCCACCCGACATCCTATTTAGCCAGCAACGGCAATGCGTTTCATATCGGTCATGTAACCGCGCAGTTTCTTACCAACCTGCTCGATAGCGTGGCTACGGATTGCTTCGTTCACGTCGCGCAGCTGCGCGTTGTCTACCGCACCTTCGGCAATCGCTTTGCCCAGGTCGCCGGTCTGCAGGGTGGTCATGAACTCTTTCAGCAGCGGTACGCAAGCGTAAGAGAACAGGTAGTTGCCGTATTCTGCGGTATCGGAGATAACCACGTTCATTTCGTACAGACGCTTACGGGCGATGGTATTCGCGATCAGCGGCAGCTCGTGCAGTGATTCGTAGTACGCAGATTCTTCGATGATGCCGGAATCAACCATGGTTTCGAACGCCAGTTCAACGCCCGCTTTCACCATCGCAATCATCAGAACGCCTTTATCGAAGTACTCCTGCTCACCGATTTTACCTTCAAACTGCGGAGCGGTTTCGAACGCGGTTTTACCGGTCTCTTCACGCCAGGTCAGCAGTTTCTTATCGTCGTTAGCCCAGTCAGCCATCATGCCGGAAGAGAATTCGCCGGAAATGATGTCGTCCATGTGTTTCTGGAACAGCGGCGCCATAATCTCTTTCAGCTGTTCGGACAGCGCATAAGCACGCAGTTTCGCCGGGTTAGACAGACGGTCCATCATCAGGGTGATGCCGCCCTGCTTCAGCGCTTCGGTGATGGTTTCCCAGCCGAACTGAATCAGTTTTTCAGCATATGCCGGGTCAGTACCTTCTTCCACCAGCTTATCGAAGCACAGCAGAGAACCTGCCTGCAGCATACCGCACAGGATAGTCTGCTCACCCATCAGATCAGATTTCACTTCCGCAACGAAGGAGGACTCCAGCACGCCCGCACGGTGACCACCGGTGGCCGCAGCCCAGGCTTTAGCAATCGCCATGCCTTCTCCTTTCGGATCGTTTTCCGGGTGAACGGCGATCAGGGTCGGTACACCGAAGCCACGTTTGTACTCTTCACGAACTTCAGTACCCGGGCACTTCGGTGCCACCATCACAACGGTGATGTCTTTACGGATCTGCTCGCCCACTTCGACGATGTTGAAGCCGTGGGAGTAGCCCAGCGCCGCGCCATCTTTCATCAGCGGCTGTACGGAGCGCACCACGTCGGAGTGCTGTTTGTCCGGGGTCAGGTTAACGACCAGGTCCGCCTGCGGGATCAGCTCTTCGTAGGTACCCACTTTGAAGCCGTTTTCGGTCGCTTTACGCCAGGAAGCACGCTTCTCAGCAATGGCTTCTTTACGCAGTGCGTAGGAGATATCCAGACCGGAGTCACGCATGTTCAGGCCCTGGTTCAGACCCTGAGCGCCACAGCCGACGATGACCACTTTTTTACCCTGAAGGTAGCTCGCACCATCGGCGAATTCGTCGCGGCCCATAAAGCGACATTTACCCAGCTGTGCCAGCTGCTGGCGCAGGTTCAGTGTATTAAAGTAGTTAGCCATGATGGTGTACTCCGTGATGTTGTGTTGTGGTGCTTATTATTCGGTTCGCAGATTTGTATTTGCGAGATTGAATCCACATTACAACAGGAAATTTATTGCGGAAATTGATATATTCACAACGTCACATTGCAATTTATGCAACGTAGAAAATCGGAGGCTCGTCTGTGGATTTACGCGATCTGAAAATGTTCCTGCATTTGGCTGAAAGTCGCCACTTTGGCCGCAGCGCACGGGCAATGCACGTCAGCCCCTCCACGCTTTCGCGCCAGATTCAGCGCCTGGAAGAAGATCTCGGCCAGCCGCTGTTTGTGCGCGATAACCGCACGGTCACGCTGACCGAAGCGGGCGAAGAGCTGCGCGTATTCGCCCAACAGACGCTGCTGCAATACCAGCAACTGCGCCACACCCTCGATCAACAAGGGCCGTCGCTGTCAGGCGAACTGCATATTTTCTGTTCGGTAACTGCGGCATACAGCCATCTGCCACCCATTCTCGATCGTTTCCGCGCCGAGCATCCATCGGTGGAAATTAAGCTCACCACCGGCGACGCCGCCGATGCGATGGACAAAGTGGTCACTGGTGAAGCCGATCTGGCGATTGCCGGTAAGCCCGAGACACTACCCGGCGCGGTAGCTTTCTCGATGCTGGAGAATCTGACGGTGGTGCTGATCGCCCCGGCGCTGCCCTGCCCGGTGCGTAATCAGGTTTCCGTCGAGAAACCCGACTGGTCGACGGTGCCGTTTATCATGGCCGACCAGGGGCCGGTCCGCCGCCGCATTGAGCTGTGGTTCCGCCGTCACAAAATCAGCAACCCATCGATTTACGCTACGGTAGGCGGTCATGAAGCGATGGTCTCAATGGTGGCGCTGGGCTGCGGCGTGGCGCTGCTGCCGGAAGTGGTGCTGGAAAACAGCCCGGAGCCGGTACGTAACCGCGTGATGATTTTAGAACGCAGCGACGAGAAAACGCCGTTCGAACTGGGCGTCTGCGCGCCGAAAAAGCGGCTGCATGAACCGCTGATCGACGCGTTCTGGAAGATTGTTCTGGAACGTAAATCTGCCGACTAGCTCCAGCGTCAGGCCTAAAATCAGTGGTAGATTCAGTATTGGCGCTCCTTTTCTGTATAATGTCGTGATCCATTGTAGTGGGGGGCTTGTTAACCATCGCGTTAAGCAGGCCAGAACAGACGGTGTCATTGCGCACTTGACAGCGAAAATACAAACTTAATTAGCCATCATTATGATAATCAAACCAAAAATTCGTGGATTCATCTGTACAACGACCCATCCGACTGGCTGCAAAGTCAACGTGGAAAAGCAGATCGAGTATGTTAAGCAGAACGGGAAAATCGAGAACGGCCCGTCCCGCGTGCTGGTGATCGGTGCTTCCACCGGTTACGGTCTGGCTTCCAGAATTTCTGCCGCCTTTGGCAGCGGAGCCGCCACTATCGGCGTATTTTTCGAAAAACCGGGCACGGATACCAAACCGGGTTCCGCAGGCTGGTATAACTCTGCCGCTTTCGATGAAGCAGCTAAGCGTGAAGGTCTGTACTCCAAAAGCATCAACGGCGATGCGTTCTCTGACGAATGCCGTGATGAAGTGATCAAACTGATAAAAGAAGACCTGGGTCAGATTGACCTGGTGGTTTACTCACTGGCTTCCCCAGTGCGTAAAATGCCGAAAACCGGTGAAATCGTCCGTTCTGCGCTGAAGCCAATCGGTGAGGTTTACACCTCTAAAGCGATCGATACCAACAAAGATCAGATCATCACCGCCAGCATTGAGCCGGCAACCGAAGAAGAAGTGCAGAACACCGTCACCGTCATGGGCGGCGAAGACTGGGAACTGTGGATGGGCGCGCTGAACGAAGCTGGCGTGCTGGCTGACGGCGTGAAAACCGTAGCCTACTCCTACATCGGTACCGACCTGACCTGGCCAATCTACTGGCACGGCGCGCTGGGCAAAGCGAAAGAAGATCTCGATCGCGCCGCGGGCGAACTGCGTAACCAGCTGGCTCCGCTGCACGGCTCTGCGAACGTTGCCGTACTGAAATCCGTAATCACCCAGGCGTCTTCCGCCATTCCAGTGATGCCGCTGTACATCTCCATGGTCTTCAAGCTGATGAAAGCACAGGGGATTCATGAAGGTTGTATCGAGCAAATCAACCGTCTGATGACCACCAGCCTGTACGGTGACAAAGTGGCGCTTGATGACAACCAGCGTATCCGTATGGATGACTGGGAACTGCGTGATGACATTCAGCAGGCATGTCGCGACCTGTGGCCGCTGATCACCACCGAAAACCTGGCGCAAGAAACCGATTATGCAGGCTACAAGCAAGAATTCCTGAACCTGTTCGGTTTTGGCCTCGACGGCGTGGACTACGACGCTGACGTGAATACCGAAGTCGAATTCGACGTTATCACGCTGTAATCTGCTGATACAGTAGCAAAAAGGGTTCATGTTTTTACATGAACCCTTTTTTAATGGCTGTTGTTAACCCGCCAGGAAGAACCTGAACGCCGGGTTATGGGTCTCGTCGTGGCACTCATAGCCCAGTTCATTGAGCCGGGTTTCGAAGTCCGGTTCGTTATCGCCCAGCTCAAACGCCGCCAGTACACGGCCGTAGTCGGTACCGTGGCTACGGTAGTGGAATAGCGAGATATTCCAGTGCGTTCCCAGGGTGTAGAGGAACTTCAGCAGCGCGCCCGGCGATTCCGGGAACTCAAAGCTATAAAGGCGCTCTTGCAACGGCTTAGAAGGACGGCCACCGACCATATAGCGCACATGCAACTTGGCCATTTCATCGTCTGACAGATCCACCACGCTGTAACCGCCATCTTTGAGTAGGCTAAGGATTTCCTTACGCTCCTCAACGCCGCGGCTCAGCCGCACGCCCACGAAGATGCAGGCATCTTTGGCGTCAGCAAAGCGATAATTGAACTCGGTCACCGAACGCCCGCCCAGCAGCTGGCAGAACTTCAGGAAGCTGCCCTTCTCTTCCGGAATCGTCACCGCCAGCAACGCTTCACGCTGTTCGCCCAGCTCGCAACGTTCGGAAACGTAGCGCAGGCCGTGGAAGTTAACGTTAGCGCCGGAAAGAACATGCGCCAGACGTTCACCGCGAATATTGTGCTGGGCGATGTATTTTTTCATCCCCGCCAGCGCCAGCGCCCCGGAAGGCTCAGCCACCGCACGTACATCCTCGAACAGGTCTTTCATTGCCGCACAAATAGCATCGCTATCGACAGTGATAATATCGTCGAGATATTCCTGGCACAGACGGAAGGTTTCATCGCCAATACGTTTCACCGCTACGCCTTCGGCAAAGAGACCCACACGCGGCAGATCCACCGGATGACCAGCATCCAGCGCTGCTTTCAGGCAGGCCGAATCTTCCGCTTCCACGGCAATCACTTTGATTTGCGGCATCAGCTGTTTAATCAGCACCGCAACACCTGCCGCTAATCCGCCACCACCAACAGGCACGAATACGCGATCGAGATGAGCGTCCTGCTGGAGCAGCTCCAGCGCCAGCGTGCCCTGCCCGGCAATCACCATCGGATGATCAAACGGTGGAACCCAGGTAAAACCCTGCTGCTGTGACAGTTCAATCGCTTTGGCTTTGGCTTCATCAAAATTCGCGCCGTGCAGCAGCACTTCTCCGCCGAAGCCGCGAACGGCATCGACTTTGATATCGGCGGTAGCCGTTGGCATGACAATCAGCGCCTTCACGCCTAATCGCGCAGAAGAGAACGCGACACCCTGAGCATGATTACCCGCCGATGCGGTGATGACCCCATGCGCTTTTTGCTCTTCGGTCAAGCCCGCCATCATGGCATAGGCACCGCGTAGCTTGAAGCTGTGAACGGGTTGACGGTCTTCGCGCTTCACCAGAATGACGTTATCGAGGCGCGAAGAGAGCTTTTCCATTTTCTGTAGCGGCGTTACCTGTGCCGCTTCGTATACCGGCGCACGCAGTACCGCTCTGAGATACTCAGCGCCCTCAGGAGCACCGGATAGAGGTTGTGAATCCGCCATGGTCATTATCCCCCGAGCTTCGACTTATCGCGCACCGCACCTTTGTCGGCACTGGTTGCCAGGCTGGCATAGGCGCGCAGTGCAAAGGAGACCTGACGTTGACGATCTTTTGGCGTCCAGGCTTTGTCACCGCGAGCTTCCTGCGCTTCACGGCGCGCAGCGATTTCCGCATCACTCAGTTGCAGTTGAATACCACGATTCGGGATATCAATGGCAATCATGTCACCATCTTCGATAATCGCGATATTACCGCCGCTGGCGGCTTCCGGAGAAACGTGACCGATGGAAAGCCCCGAAGTACCGCCGGAGAAACGACCATCGGTAATCAGCGCACAAGCCTTGCCGAGGCCCATCGATTTCAGGAAGGTGGTTGGGTAGAGCATTTCCTGCATGCCTGGCCCGCCTTTCGGCCCTTCGTAGCGAATGACAACCACGTCGCCAGCCACCACTTTACCGCCGAGGATTGCTTCAACCGCATCGTCCTGGCTTTCATACACTTTTGCCGGGCCGGTGAATTTCAGGATACTGTCATCCACGCCTGCAGTTTTTACGATACAGCCGTTTTCCGCAAAGTTACCGTACAGGACTGCAAGACCGCCGTCTTTGCTGTAAGCATGTTCCAGCGAGCGGATGCAGCCTTCAGCGCGGTCGTCATCCAGCGTATCCCAACGGCAGTCCTGCGAGAACGCCTGGGTGGTACGGATGCCCGCCGGTCCGGCGCGGAACATTTTTTTCACCGCGTCGTCTTTGGTCAACATCACGTCATACCGATCAAGCGTTTGCGGCAGAGTCAGACCCAGCACGTTTTTCACGTCGCGGTTCAGCAGTCCGGCACGATCCAGTTCGCCTAAAATACCCAGTACGCCGCCTGCGCGGTGCACGTCTTCCATATGGTATTTCTGCGTGCTCGGCGCCACTTTACACAGCTGTGGGACTTTGCGGGACAGCTTGTCGATATCACTCATGGTGAAGTCGATTTCCGCTTCCTGTGCGGCCGCCAGCAGGTGCAGAACGGTGTTGGTGGAGCCGCCCATGGCGATATCCAGCGTCATGGCGTTCTCAAACGCCGCTTTACTGGCAATGTTGCGCGGCAGGGCGGAGGCATCATCCTGCTCGTAATAGCGTTTGGTCAGCTCGACGATGCGTTTACCCGCGTTAAGGAACAGCGTTTTACGGTCGGCGTGAGTCGCCAACAGCGAACCGTTACCCGGCTGCGACAGGCCCAGCGCTTCGGTCAGGCAGTTCATCGAGTTGGCGGTGAACATGCCGGAGCAGGAGCCGCAGGTTGGACAGGCGGAACGTTCAACCTGCTCGCTTTGTGAGTCGGAGACTTTCGGGTCAGCACCCTGAATCATCGCATCAACCAGGTCGAGCTTGATGATTTGGTCAGAGAGCTTGGTTTTCCCGGCTTCCATCGGACCGCCGGAAACAAAGATCACCGGAATATTCAGGCGCAAAGAGGCCATTAACATCCCAGGGGTGATTTTGTCGCAGTTAGAGATACAGACCATCGCATCGGCGCAGTGGGCGTTAACCATGTACTCAACGGAGTCAGCAATCAGCTCGCGCGACGGCAGTGAATACAGCATGCCACCGTGCCCCATGGCGATACCATCATCCACAGCAATGGTGTTGAACTCTTTCGCCACGCCGCCTGAGGCTTCGATTTGTTCGGCAACCAGTTTACCGAGATCGCGCAGGTGGACGTGACCCGGCACAAACTGGGTAAAAGAGTTCACCACAGCGATAATCGGTTTACCGAAATCATCATCGGTCATCCCGGTGGCGCGCCACAGTGCGCGGGCACCCGCCATATTGCGGCCGTGGGTGGTGGTAGCAGAACGATACTTAGGCATGCTTGATTAACTCCCGTCTGTCTAATAATTGGGACGGTGCGTGCCGTCCCAAATTTATGTTTATTGATTAACCTGATCCAACCAGCCGTATTTATCTTCCGTTTCACCAGTGAAGAGGCCAAAGAAGGCCTGCTGGATGCGTTTGGTGACCGGACCGCAGCGGCCTTCGCCCACCTGGATACCATCGACGCTGCGTACTGGGGTGATTTCGGCCGCGGTACCGGACATGAACACTTCGTCGGCCAGGTACAGCGATTCACGGGACAGCACCTGCTCACGCACTTCGATATCGAGATCTTTCGCCAGCTTAATGATCGCGTCACGGGTGATACCCGGCAGTGCAGAAGAGGTAAACGGCGGGGTAAACAGAATGCCGTCTTTTACTTCAAACAGGTTTTCACCCGCGCCTTCAGAGATGTAACCATTCACATCCAGGGCAATGCCTTCCTGATAGCCATGACGACGCGCTTCACTACCCACCAGCAGCGAAGACAGATAGTTACCGCCCGCTTTAGCCGCTGTAGGGATGGTGTTCGGCGCAACGCGGTTCCAGGAAGAAACCATCGCGTCGATCCCCTGTTCCAGCGCTTCAGCACCAAGGTAAGCGCCCCACGGGAACGCAGCGATGATCACGTCAGTGGTGTATCCCGCTGGCGGGTTAACGCCCATCCCCACGTCGCCAACAAACACCAGCGGACGGATATAGGCGCTGGTCAGATTGTTTTTACGAATCACCTCACGGCAAGCTTCCATCAGCTCATCAACGCTCTGAGAAACCGGAAAACGATAGATCTTGGCTGAATCACGCAGACGCTGCATATGTTCGCGATGACGGAACACCACCGGCCCTTTGTGAGAATCGTAGCAACGGATGCCTTCAAATACAGAAGTACCGTAGTGCAGCGCGTGGGACATCACGTGAACCTTAGCGTCTTCCCAACGAATCATCTCGCCATTAGACCAAATGTAATCAGCTTTTTTCGTCGTCATTTTTCTTCCTTTTGCGCTCAGGCGCGGATTTGTTGTGATGTGGTTGTGCTCTGGCAGATAGCAACATGTGCAACGTCTACCAGTTTACTTAACTGACTAAACAGTAAGTCGACCGACCGGGGGCTGGCAACGGTCAATTCGATATTTATATTCTGCGCATCGCTAGCGGCTTCCATATTCATGGAGCACACCTGAAAACCGCGATGGCGTACCACGCGTAAAACACGTTCTAACGTTTCCGGATTGAACCGAGCCTCAACGGCGACCTGATGTTGCATCATGATAATTTCTCCAGCATTTCTGAGTTACTGGCACCTGGCGGTACCAGAGGCCAGACATTCTCAAGTTCGTCGATTGAGACATGAAGCAGGTATGGCCCCTCGCTGTTCAGCATGGTGTCGAGTGCCGCTTCAACCTGGTCTTTACGGGTGATGTGTTGACCTGGTATGCCGAAGGCGCTGGCCAACATGAGGAAATCGGGGTTATCGGTAAGGGTGGTTTCGCTATAACGTTCCTGGAAAAACAGCTGCTGCCATTGTCGCACCATGCCTAACCGCTGGTTGTCGAGTAAAACTATCTTCAGCGGCAACTGCTTGCGTTTTACGGTGCCGAGCTCCTGTACATTCATCATGAAGGAACCGTCACCGGAGATACAGATTACCGTATCGTTCGGGCGAGCAACCTGCGCGCCAACCGCTGCTGGCAAGCCAAAGCCCATCGTACCCAGGCCGCTCGAGGTGATAAAATTTTCCGGGCGGGTGTAGGTCATATGCTGCGCCGACCACATCTGATGCTGGCCAACATCCGTTGTCACTACGCTGTCCACGGGTTTGCGATCGGACAACTGCTTCAACAACAGTGGTGCGTAGATAGCCTCACCGGGATGATCATAGCGCCAGGTATGCTCTGTGCGCAGTTCAGCACTATGCTGACGCCATGCGTCAATCTTCAGCGATTGCTGCAATGCCGGCAGCAGAGAATTTAAATCACCCTGCAATGCTACGTGCGCCTGGCGCAGCTTGTTCATTTCCGCAGGGTCGATATCCATGTGGATCACGCTGGCGTTTGGTGCGAAGGTATTCAGCTTGCCGGTCACCCGGTCATCAAAACGCGCGCCCACTGCAATCAGTAAATCACATTCTTGCACCGCGAAATTTGCCGCTTTAGTGCCGTGCATTCCCAACATACCCAAATAGTATGGGTAGTCAGCCTCTACTGCGCCCAGCCCCTTCAACGTGCAAGCGACCGGCATTTGGGTTACCGCGATAAATTCACGCAGGGCCGGGACCGCCTGCGCCATACCAACGCCGCCACCTACGTACAGGATAGGTTTCTGCGCATGTGCCAGCATTTTACGCGCCTGCTCAACGTCAGCGTGCGGGAAAACCTCTACGTTTTTGACTGTCGTAAAATACGGCTCCAGCGTACCGCTGGCCAATTGGATGTCTTTCGGGATATCAACCAGAACCGGCCCCGGACGACCGGAATTCGCTACAGCGAAAGCTTCAGCCATGATGCGCGGCAGCTCTTCCAGTGACTGCACCAGGAAACTGTGTTTGGTGCAGGACAGAGACATACCCAGAACGTCCACTTCCTGGAACGCATCCGTTCCGATGAAAGGTGATGCCACCTGGCCGGTGATCGCCACCACAGGAACTGAATCTAACAGCGCATCGGCAAGGCCCGTGATCAGGTTGGTAGCACCAGGCCCGGAAGTGGCGATACACACGCCGGTTTTACCGGTCGCACGGGCATAGCCAATTGCTGCCATTGCCGCGCCCTGCTCGTGTCGGCACAACAGGTGTTCTACGCCGCCGTCATATAACGCATCGTAAACCGGCATAATTGCGCCACCAGGATAACCAAAGACGGTTTGAACCCCTTGTGCACGCAACGCATGTACCACCCACTGTGCCCCATTCATAGTTACATCCCCGCCGGAAATCTTGAGAAACAGAATTTTATGCTACCGTTCACTTTCTGCTCCTCGTGTATGTTTTTAAGGTCAAAAAAAACCCCCGAACCTTTCGGTGCGGGGGTCTTAGTTCGTTAAGGCTTGTTTTCTAAGCCTTTCCTCGTCCAAGTGCAGCCCCGCACGGTGGGATAATAATCACCACCACGCTAATCACGACCAGGCTAATCACTCGTAGAAGGGCTGTCATTTTTGTATTTTCTTGCATCTTGTTCGAAGGAATACCTAAAGAGTTACCATAGAATTTGCAAATGACACAAGATATTTTTTTATTCGTTTTTCTGACGACGTTAACGGTTTAGATAAATATCGTTGTTTTTTAAACAAAAAATCAAAGGTGAAAATATTTCACGTTTCAGGTGATTCTCGGCAACCATTCCCTACTAAAAACGCCATTCAAAAGCGTTTGCGAGCGCTATTCCAGACTTTATGCAATCAGTGTTGAGCTACATAAAACACGGGAATAAGCCTCTAAAAACCGTAATTATGTGAAATCTTGCCGCGATGTATTGCGACATAATGCTTTCATCAGGAGGGCTTATGTCACTATCGATTGTTCACACACGCGCTGCGTTGGGCGTGAATGCGCCAGCCATTACCATCGAGGTACATATCAGCAATGGTTTGCCTGGTTTAACCATGGTGGGATTACCCGAAACAACGGTAAAAGAGGCTCGCGATCGGGTTCGCAGTGCGGTAATTAATAGCGGTTATGAATTCCCGGCAAAGAAGATAACCATAAACCTCGCTCCAGCCGATCTCCCAAAAGAAGGGGGACGATACGATTTACCTATCGCAGTTGCGCTTCTGGCCGCTTCTGAGCAGCTTACTACCCATAATCTCGATACATATGAGCTGGTAGGCGAATTAGCGCTTACAGGCGCGTTACGCGGCGTTCCCGGTGCGATATCAAGTGCAACCGAAGCCATTCGCGCAGGCAGGAGAATTATTGTCGCAAAAGAGAATGCAGCTGAAGTTGGACTAATACAGGGTGAAGGGTGCCTGATAGCCGATCATCTACAGGCAGTATGCGCATTCCTCGAAGGTAAGCATGATTTAGACAAACCATCATCGGCAGATTTTACCCCCTGCGCATTAGCAGATGATCTGAGCGATGTTATCGGCCAGGAACAGGGTAAACGCGGGCTGGAGCTTACCGCAGCTGGCGGTCATAACCTCTTACTCATCGGCCCTCCGGGTACGGGTAAGACCATGCTGGCCAGTCGCCTGAGAGGATTGCTTCCGCCACTGAGTAACGATGAGGCACTGGAAAGCGCCGCGATTCTTAGTCTGGTCAATTCCGACACGCTACAGAAACAGTGGAAAAAACGCCCTTTTCGCTCTCCGCATCACAGTGCTTCTTTAACCGCCATGGTCGGTGGAGGCTCTATTCCTGCGCCTGGCGAGATCTCTCTGGCGCATAACGGCATACTATTTCTGGATGAACTACCCGAGTTTGAGCGACGCACGCTGGATGCACTGCGCGAACCCATTGAGTCCGGACAGATACATCTATCCCGCACCAGAGCAAAAATCACCTATCCCGCTCGCTTTCAACTCATAGCCGCCATGAATCCCAGCCCAACAGGCCATTATCAGGGGAACCATAACCGCTGTACCCCAGAGCAGACGCTACGCTACCTCAATCGATTATCCGGTCCATTTCTTGACCGCTTCGATCTCTCTCTCGAAATCCCTTTGCCACCGCCCGGGATACTCAGCCAGAACCAGGTAAAAGGGGAAGATAGCGCAACGGTGAAGCAACGTGTTATGGCAGCGCGAGATCGTCAGTATCGACGACAAAATAAGTTAAACGCGCATCTGGACAGTCAGGATATCCATAAATACTGTCCACTGCGCAGCGACGATGCACAGTGGCTTGAAGAAACGCTCGCGCATCTCGGATTATCCATCCGCGCCTGGTTACGCCTGATAAAGGTCGCTCGAACGATCGCGGATATAGAGCAATCTGACCATATCTCTCGCCAGCACTTACAGGAGGCTGTTGGGTATCGGGCGATAGACAGATTACTCATTCATTTGCAGAAACTACTGGCATAAAAAAAGGGCTTTCGCCCTTTTTTTATTAATCATCAGATTCGGTGTAGTCTTCCGCACCTTCCACCTGAGGTTTCCCGCCTGACAGCGTGTGGAAGCGTTTTGGACGCTTAATGCGCGTCATGTATTTGGACCACACACGTTCAGCTTCGGTAACCGGTTCGCGCTCACCACGGCATACCGCAACAAACAGTTTTTCTTCTTCCGTTACCGGCTCACGCTTGCCCAGATCCAGCTCGTTGAAAGCATAACCGTGACGCTCAAGCAGTTGTGCTTCTTTAATGGTGAAATCACCATGACGGGAGAATCCGCGGGGATAATATTTATTATCGAAATATCGATTAGTCGTCGTAAAGCTTTCCGCCATCCTGCACGCTCCTAATTCTTTGGCCGAGCTATTTATGGCGCGGAGTATTAGTTACGCTTGACAGAGCGTCAAACAAAAGATTTAAATCATAACGACAAATAATTTTATGGAGCGAGTTGTGGATACGGAATTGTTAAAAACTTTCCTGGAAGTTAGCCGGACACGCCACTTTGGCAGAGCTGCTGAAGCGCTCTATCTGACCCAATCAGCGGTTAGTTTCCGGATCAGACAACTGGAAAATCAATTGGGTGTAAACCTGTTCACCCGACACAGAAACAATATCCGTTTAACCGCTGCAGGTGAAAAATTACTGCCTTACGCTGAAACGCTGATGAATACGTGGCAAGCCGCACGTAAGGAGGTTGCGAATACCTCGCGGCATAACGAGTTTTCTATTGGTGCCAGCGCATCCCTCTGGGAATGCATGCTTAATGGCTGGCTGGGGCGTTTGTACCAATCCCAGGAGCCGCAATCCAGCCTGCAGTTTGAAGCGAGGATCGCTCAGCGACAGTCGTTAGTAAAACAGCTCCATGAACGACAGCTTGATCTACTGATTACTACCGAAACGCCCAAAATGGACGAATTTAGCAGCCAACTGTTGGGATATTTCACGCTGGCGCTCTATTGCAGTTCTCCTTCGCAAACCAAGGATGAACTGAATTATCTGCGTCTGGAATGGGGACCTGACTTTCAGCAACACGAAGCGGGATTGATTGCAGGAGATGAAGTGCCGGTACTCACCACCAGTTCGGCAGAATTGGCCAGGCAGCAACTTTCAGTCCTTAGAGGCTTTAGCTGGCTTCCGGTCAGTTGGGCTAAAGGTAAAAGCGATCTCCATACGGTTACTGACAGTACAAACCTTTCGCGCCCGTTATATGCAGTTTGGCTGCAAAACAGCGATAAACATGCACTGATTTGCGACTTGCTGAGAACGAATATTCTGGAAGATTAAAGAAAATACGGGCAAGGATGCCGGGAATAAAACAACTGGAAGGCACAGTGCAAATTGCAGATAAAAAAAATCCTTAGCAAGAATGCTAAGGATTGTTTCTGGCAGGGGCGGAGAGACTCGAACTCGCGACACCCGGTTTTGGAGACCGGTGCTCTACCAACTGAGCTACGCCCCTAAATTTTTTTATCATTAAGCCTGCTTAGTAGCAGGCTTAATTTTCTAATAAGTGGCGGAACGGACGGGACTCGAACCCGCGACCCCCTGCGTGACAGGCAGGTATTCTAACCAACTGAACTACCGCTCCACCGAATTTCTTTGTCACTACCCGGATTCTTCATCCCGGTTTACTGCAATTTGATGCCTGGCAGTTCCCTACTCTCGCATGGGGAGACCCCACACTACCATCGGCGCTACGGCGTTTCACTTCTGAGTTCGGCATGGGGTCAGGTGGGACCACCGCGCTACAGCCGCCAGGCAAATTCTGTTATTAACCCGCTTCTCGCCGGTTAATGTAATCTGTTTCAAGCTGAATGTCGTCTCTTCGCCAAAACATCTTCGGCGTTGTAAGGTTAAGCCTCACGGTTCATTAGTATCGGTTAGCTCAATGTATCGCTACACTTACACACCCGACCTATCAACGTCATCGTCTTTAACGTTCCTTCAGGAGACTTATAGTCTCAGGGAGAACTCATCTCGGGGCAAGTTTCGTGCTTAGATGCTTTCAGCACTTATCTCTTCCGCATTTAGCTACCGGGCAATGCCATTGGCATGACAACCCGAACACCAGTGATGCGTCCACTCCGGTCCTCTCGTACTAGGAGCAGCCCCCCTCAATTCTCCAGCGCCCACGGCAGATAGGGACCGAACTGTCTCACGACGTTCTAAACCCAGCTCGCGTACCACTTTAAATGGCGAACAGCCATACCCTTGGGACCTACTTCAGCCCCAGGATGTGATGAGCCGACATCGAGGTGCCAAACACCGCCGTCGATATGAACTCTTGGGCGGTATCAGCCTGTTATCCCCGGAGTACCTTTTATCCGTTGAGCGATGGCCCTTCCATTCAGAACCACCGGATCACTAAGACCTGCTTTCGCACCTGCTCGAGCCGTCACTCTCGCAGTCAAGCTAGCTTATGCCTTTGCACTAACCTCCTGATGTCCGACCAGGATTAGCTAACCTTCGTGCTCCTCCGTTACTCTTTAGGAGGAGACCGCCCCAGTCAAACTACCCACCAGACACTGTCCGCAACCCGGATTACGGGTCCACGTTAGAACACCAGCCATTAAAGGGTGGTATTTCAAGGATGGCTCCATGCAGACTGGCGTCCACACTTCAAAGCCTCCCACCTATCCTACACATCAAGGACCAGTGTTCAGTGTCAAGCTATAGTAAAGGTTCACGGGGTCTTTCCGTCTTGCCGCGGGTACACTGCATCTTCACAGCGAGTTCAATTTCACTGAGTCTCGGGTGGAGACAGCCTGGCCATCATTACGCCATTCGTGCAGGTCGGAACTTACCCGACAAGGAATTTCGCTACCTTAGGACCGTTATAGTTACGGCCGCCGTTTACCGGGGCTTCGATCAAGAGCTTCTCCTTACGGATAACCCCATCAATTAACCTTCCGGCACCGGGCAGGCGTCACACCGTATACGTCCACTTTCGTGTTTGCACAGTGCTGTGTTTTTAATAAACAGTTGCAGCCAGCTGGTATCTTCGACTGATTTCAGCTCCATGGGTAAACCACTTCACCTACATATCAGCGTGCCTTCTCCCGAAGTTACGGCACCATTTTGCCTAGTTCCTTCACCCGAGTTCTCTCAAGCGCCTTGGTATTCTCTACCTGACCACCTGTGTCGGTTTGGGGTACGATTTCGTGTTACCTGATGCTTAGAGGCTTTTCCTGGAAGCAGGGCATTTGTTACTTCAGCACCGTAGTGCCTCGTCATCACACCTCAGCGTTAAAAAGGTACCGGATTTACCTGGAACCTCCGCCTACATGCTTAAACCGGGACAACCGTCGCCCGGCTAACATAGCCTTCTCCGTCCCCCCTTCGCAGTAACACCAAGTACAGGAATATTAACCTGTTTCCCATCGACTACGCCTTTCGGCCTCGCCTTAGGGGTCGACTCACCCTGCCCCGATTAACGTTGGACAGGAACCCTTGGTCTTCCGGCGTGCGGGTTTTTCACCCGCATTATCGTTACTTATGTCAGCATTCGCACTTCTGATACCTCCAGCAACCCTCACAGGCCACCTTCAACGGCTTACAGAACGCTCCCCTACCCAACAACACATAGTGTCGCTGCCGCAGCTTCGGTGCATGGTTTAGCCCCGTTACATCTTCCGCGCAGGCCGACTCGACCAGTGAGCTATTACGCTTTCTTTAAATGATGGCTGCTTCTAAGCCAACATCCTGGCTGTCTGTGCCTTCCCACATCGTTTCCCACTTAACCATGACTTTGGGACCTTAGCTGGCGGTCTGGGTTGTTTCCCTCTTCACGACGGACGTTAGCACCCGCCGTGTGTCTCCCGTGATAACATTCTTCGGTATTCGCAGTTTGCATCGGGTTGGTAAGTCGGGATGACCCCCTAGCCGAAACAGTGCTCTACCCCCGAAGATGAATTCACGAGGCGCTACCTAAATAGCTTTCGGGGAGAACCAGCTATCTCCCGGTTTGATTGGCCTTTCACCCCCAGCCACAAGTCATCCGCTAATTTTTCAACATTAGTCGGTTCGGTCCTCCAGTTAGTGTTACCCAACCTTCAACCTGCCCATGGCTAGATCACCGGGTTTCGGGTCTATACCCTGCAACTTAACGCCCAGTTAAGACTCGGTTTCCCTTCGGCTCCCCTATACGGTTAACCTTGCTACAGAATATAAGTCGCTGACCCATTATACAAAAGGTACGCAGTCACCCCATAAAGAGGCTCCCACTGCTTGTACGTACACGGTTTCAGGTTCTTTTTCACTCCCCTCGCCGGGGTTCTTTTCGCCTTTCCCTCACGGTACTGGTTCACTATCGGTCAGTCAGGAGTATTTAGCCTTGGAGGATGGTCCCCCCATATTCAGACAGGATACCACGTGTCCCGCCCTACTCTTCGAGTTCACAACCTGTGCATTTTGGTGTACGGGACTATCACCCTGTACCGTCGGACTTTCCAGACCGTTCCACTAACACACAAGCTGATTCAGACTCTGGGCTGCTCCCCGTTCGCTCGCCGCTACTGGGGGAATCTCGGTTGATTTCTTTTCCTCGGGGTACTTAGATGTTTCAGTTCCCCCGGTTCGCTTCATTACGCTATGTATTCACGTAATGATAGTGTGTCGAAACACACTGGGTTTCCCCATTCGGAAATCGCCGGTTATAACGGTTCATATCACCTTACCGACGCTTATCGCAGATTAGCACGTCCTTCATCGCCTCTGACTGCCAGGGCATCCACCGTGTACGCTTAGTCGCTTAACCTCACAACCCGAAGATGTTTCTTTCGATTCATCATCGACTTGCAAAAATTTGAGAGACTCGAACACACCGCTTTTCATTTCTTATTACGGAGAAATGAAACAGTGTGTCGTTTCAATTTTCAGCTTGATCCAGATTTTTAAAGAGCAAAACTTCGCAGTGAACCTTTTCAGGTACACTCTGAAGTTTTCTTGTGTTTTTGCAGTAAAGATGGTGGAGCTATGCGGGATCGAACCGCAGACCTCCTGCGTGCAAGGCAGGCGCTCTCCCAGCTGAGCTATAGCCCCATCGTAGTTATCTCATTCACCTTAATTCCTGCTGAGACAAGGCGTGGAGCGGCGAAGCATACTGAAGTATGCGAGTCGTTTCACAACGCGGTATCAGAAAGAATTTGGTAGGCCTGAGTGGACTTGAACCACCGACCTCACCCTTATCAGGGGTGCGCTCTAACCACCTGAGCTACAAGCCTGCAGAGATTTTCTTACTGCTAATTTTTCATCAGACAATCTGTGTGAGCACTACAAAGAACGTTTCTTTAAGGTAAGGAGGTGATCCAACCGCAGGTTCCCCTACGGTTACCTTGTTACGACTTCACCCCAGTCATGAATCACAAAGTGGTAAGCGCCCTCCCGAAGGTTAAGCTACCTACTTCTTTTGCAACCCACTCCCATGGTGTGACGGG